>NZ_CP054020.1 GCF_013282625.1 Thiomicrorhabdus xiamenensis | reverse complement strand
TTTGAGGACAGTATACCTGTGAATAAATCTAACTCAAGCACTATTTTTGTGGATAAGTTGTGTGTAAGACTTGTGGATAAATTTGTTATCTAAATTTTTAATGACTTGTTTTTATTGGTTTTTTTTCGGTTGATAACTTTTGGCGATTTTAAGCAGTAAAAAACAGCATTTTAGCCGCTAACAGCAGTAAAAAGACGCCAAATCCGCGCTTTAAAGTCTTTACCGGAAGTTTATGGGCAAGCTTTGCTCCGAGCGGAGCGGTAAAGATACTCGCCAAAATAATGCCGAAAAAGGCCGGCCAGTAAATATAGCCGGTTGTATAAGCGGGAAGGTCATGCGCCTGTAACCCGGCGACAACGTAACCGATGGTGCCGGCCAGAGCGACCGGCAGACTGACGGCCGTCGAGGTCGCGATCGCCTGGTGCATGGAAACATTGTTCCAAACCAGATAAGGCGTGGTCAGAGTACCACCACCGACACCGACAAGAGCGGCCAGTTTACCGATTAAAAATCCGGCCAGGGTATTTCCCGGCAAACCGGGCAATTCGCGGCTTGGATTCGGTTTGATCGCCAGCAGCATATTCAATGCGATTAAGAGTTCCAGTATTCCGAAGATTATCGATAGGGTTGCGGAGTCGAAGTATTGCGAAATCCAGCCGCCGATAAACGCGCCTGCCAGCACGCCCAGAGTTAACAGTCGAAAAACATCCCAGCGCACCGCTTCATGTTGATGGTGCGCCCGCACCGAAGAGATAGAGGTGATGAGTATGGTTGCCAGAGAGGTGGCGATCGCAATATGGACAATCTGCGAAGAGTCCATGAAATAGACCAGAGCGGTTGTCAGCACCGGAACGATAATCAGACCGCCGCCAATTCCCAATAAACCGGCGGCAAAGCCGACGAAAGCACCGGTGATTAGGTAGATCGAGAATTCGAGTATGAAGGCGTCGAACACGGGGAATCCTTTTTCGCTGATTGAATCGTGTTGGTCATTATAAAGAGGCTGTTACCGGGCGGCAGAAAAAACTAGCCGAAGGTTGTATGATCCGGATTGGCGTTGAGGGCGCTATCGTCTGTAACGGGGCAGGCGAAGAAAACTGATGAAGATGCAAAAAAGGTTCTTTTTCAGCAAATCCTACTCAAAAGCTCAGTTTATCGCTGGTTGAAAAACCCAAAATTTATTTATGATTATTGCTTATTTTCTATCCTTAAAATAATATTTTTGCCTCTTAGCTTAGTCAGTAAAACTATTTTACATTTAGGCTTTTTTAAGCGTCTTAAAACTCTAGCTCAAAAAAAAGGATTTTCTTTTGAATACAAAAATTTTTGCTGTTATGGCAACGACTTTATTGGTAACCGCCTGCCAATCCAACCCGCATCACGAAGCCAACTCACATGGAGCAGTGTCTGACGAAGTGATTGCCGAGCAACGTGCTGCTTTGGCGAAAAACACCGCTGGTAAAGGGTTTGGTCCGCAAGCTCCGCGCGATATCGACTCTAAAGCGGGCAACAACACCATTGCTTTCAGCACGGCACCCGCTTCTAGCGCTATGAACCTGTGTAATATCCACTTCCACAAAAATGCGGAACATAAAGGCGGGGAGTTCACCACTTTTGCCGGTAATGGAGATGGCCACGGTTATCTTAGCGGGTATAAATACAACGGTACTCTAACGCAAGCGGAATCGCATGCTGTCCATGAAGAGATTTGTCCGAGCAAGCATGGCGCGCTTTCGGTTGGTGATACGATCGAAGTTCACTACGTATATTCCACGGCACAGGTCACACCGGGAGCAACTCTGGGATCATGTTTGAGTGACAGCATCAAAAACCCACAGCTGCGTGTAGAAGCTCAGGTTTATGTATTGGTTAACGATAAGAACGCTTTGGATTTTAACGAGTTGACTCAATACGGCATGAAAGACGGCAAATATCAGGCATTGAATATTCCTGGCGATACCGGAACGCCGGTCGCTTATGAAGGTTCAACCACCGGTCCTGGCTACAATGAAAAAGGCTCGCCTTTCCAGGTTTCATGGTCGGTTCGTCCAAAAGTAGCCAAGGTGAATATCGAAACAGTTGGCCAGTGGTGCCAGGGTAACGATTTTAAAGAAGACCATGCGCATGGCGTAAGAAACCTGGTGATCAACCCGGATCTTCTGTCTCCTATGCAATAATTTCTTTTCTGCCTTTGATGCGCAATCTTTACCGATTGCGTATCATCGGTTTTCCTTTCTTATCCCGTCTGTTATTTATTTACTTTCCCGCAACGCTGATTTCTAACGTTTCTTAATTAATAAAATTTGGCTTATCTTGTGTTTACCTATCCTGTAAAACACCAGAGCCTGTTATCTAATCGCTATTCAATGGCTAAGAATAAAATTGCTAAAGAATTCAAACAGTTCGGCTTAATGTTGCCAATAAGGCAAAATGCGCTAAATAGTTGTAAAAACCATTGTTTTCTGTTCGAGAACTCTTTATAATTCCGGTTTTTTCCGATTCTGGAAAGTGAAATTTAAGGACTGAGACATGAAACGTACATTTCAACCTAGCGTAATTAAGCGTGCACGTACTCACGGTTTCCGTGCTCGTATGGCTACTAAAAATGGTCGTAAAGTTCTAGCAGCTCGTCGTGCGAAAGGACGTAAGCGCTTAACTGTGTAGTTCTGGGTGTGCTCTCAAATGGTACACACAGAAACGACTTCTGGCGGATTGAATTCAGCAAATCCTAACGCTGAAACGATCCGTCAAACCTCTCCCTCATCCCCCTCCCTGAAAGACCACACCTTTGACAAGTCGCTCAGACTGTTAACTCCCAAAGATTTTTCTAATGTTTTTGCCAAGGCTGAACGCTTTGCTAATCGCAATTGGACGTTGATTGTTCGCCCGAATGATAAACGTTATCCTCGTTTGGGATTGGCCATTGCAAAAAAGCAGTTGGCGCGTGCGGTTTGGCGTAATCGGGTAAAAAGAATCGCCCGTGAAGCATTTCGCTTACATAAAAAAGACTTATCTGGGTATGATATTGTGGTTTTGGGTCGAAAGGGGATGGAGCAGATCGATAACCAAGTGTTACACGACAGTTTCCTGCACCTGGTACGCAAAATTCGTAAGAGTAAACTGAAACACCGCCCCGACTGAATAAGCGTTATAAAGGGTATAACATGAATATGAGATCTTTTTGGTGGTTAGCCTTAGCCTTTACGCTAACCTGGATATGGTTGGAATGGATGCAGTTTTCTGCTCAGAAAGAGCAGGTAAATTTGCAGACCAGCACTGCGCAGGAAGTTCCGCTTGCCAGTGACAATGCCAGCGTTGCTCCGGCAGACACCTCTGTACCTGGCGCCAATATCGGCAGCGTTTCCAATGGCGCTGTACCGGTTGTGCAGGATGGAATCGTTTCTGCTCAGCGCATTACGGTTAAAACCGACACCTTGCAGTTGGTTATCGACACTCAGGGCGGTGATATCCGTGATGCCAAGTTGCTGCAATACGGTGCGACCAAGGATCACAGTCAGCCGTTCCATCTGATGAGCGATCAGGGGCCTCTGATCTATATGGCTCAGAACGGTCTGGCGACGTCAAACAGTGCTAAGCTTCCGGCTCCGACACATAAAGACGTCTGGACGGCAGCCAAGTCGGAATATGTGATGAACGGCGATACCCTGGATGTCCCACTGACTTGGGAGAAAGATGGTATCAAGGTTACCAAGACCTATAAGTTCACCAAGGGCAGATATCTGATTGACGTGGTTTATCAGGTAGAGAACCAGGCGTCTGAAAACTGGACCGGAAGCTTGTATTCTCAGCTGGTGCGTAACAGCCATAATCCTGAAGAAAACTTCATGATGTATACCTATACCGGTCCGGTACTGTATGACGGTAATGCTGAAGAGAAATACGTTAAGCACTCTTTCGACGATTTGAATACCCAGTCGGTCACGGGGCAGAACGTAACCGGCGGTTGGGCGGCTATGATTCAGCAGTACTTCCTGAGTGCGATCGTACCGAACCAGGATGAGCAGAACCGCTATTTTGCCAAGCCGGTCGGTGACGGCCGTTATGCGGTTGGTGTGGTCGAACCGTTGGTTGAAGTACCTGCCGGTGCGTCCGGTGAATTGAGTTCGCAGCTGTATATCGGGCCTGAGAAGCAGGATGTACTGGCTGAGATTGCGCCGGGTCTGGAACTGACTATCGATTACGGTGTTCTGACTTTCTTGGCCGAACCTCTGTTCTGGATTTTGGATGCGATTCACGGATTTGTCGGTAACTGGGGTGTGGCGATTATTATGCTGACCATCCTGATTAAGCTGGTTTTCTATAAGCTGTCGGAAACTTCTTACCGCTCTATGGCGCGTCTGCGTAAATTCCAGCCTAAGCTTCAACAGTTGAAAGAGAACTACGGCGATGATAAAGCGATCTTCCAGCAGAAGCTGATGAAGCTGTATAAGGAAGAGAAGATCAATCCTCTGGGCGGCTGTCTGCCGATCCTGATTCAGATGCCGGTATTTATCGCGCTGTACTGGGTACTTTTGTATTCGGTAGAGATGCGTCAGGCGCCGTTTATGCTGTGGATTCAGGATCTGTCTGCGCAGGATCCATATTACATCCTGCCGATTATTATGGGGATCACCATGTTCATTCAGCAGAAACTGAACCCTTCGGCGATGATGGATGAAATGCAGCAGAAAGTGATGAAGCTGTTGCCGTTTATTTTCACTTTCTTCTTCCTGTGGTTCCCGGCGGGTCTGGTACTTTACTGGGTTGTGAACAACATTCTTTCTGTTGCTCAGCAGTGGTATATCACTAAGAAGATTGAAGCCGGCGAAGAGTCGAAATAAAGGATTTGAAGATGCAGATTACTTATCAAAAACTGGGTTCCGATCACCCGATGTTCGGCAAGGTTGAATATCTGGTAGCCGACGGCACACAGCCGCTGTGCTACAAAACCAAAGATGGTTATATTCCGCTTGAGGAGGGGGCTGCACCTGCAGCGGCTGTTCCTCAAGCGCAAGCCGAAGTAGCGACTCGCGATCTTTATGTGCTTTCTTTCAAGGTAAATGGCGAAGCCGAAGAGCAAACGTTTACTTCGAAGAAGAAGCTCGATAAGACCGTCGCGCTTTATCAGGATAAAGGTTTTATCAGCGATATCGAAACCAAAACCTATAAGGTTCTCGCGAACTGATCGATTTGCTGGAATTGTTCCTGCCGACGACGCCCACTTTAATGTGGGCGTTTTGCTATGCGCAATCGTCTATAGTGTCCTACAATTAATGAAATTCTAACGGGTGGCTTGATTTACAAGCTTCGCGTCTTACTGGTTTAACTCCTTTTTTATTTAGGCTGATTTATGGAATTTGAAAATATCGATACCATTGCCGCAGTCGCGACCGCACCCGGAAGAGGTGGTGTCGGTATTGTCCGCGTTTCGGGTAATAAGGCGAAAAGCATTGCCGAAGCGGTATTGGGCAAAGTACCCGAGCCGCGCTATGCGCACTACGGGCCGTTTTACAGCGCTCAGGGTGACGTTCTTGATCGCGGTATTGCGCTCTATTTTCCGAATCCGAATTCCTTTACCGGTGAAGATGTGCTTGAGTTACAGGGGCATGGCGGACCAGTCGTGCTGCAATGGTTGCTTGAGCGGGTGGTCGAACTGGGCGCACGTCTGGCCGAGCCGGGAGAGTTCTCCAAACAGGCGTTTATGAACGACAAACTCGATCTGGCTCAGGCGGAAGCGATTGCCGATCTGATCGAAGCGTCCTCGGCGCAGGCAGCCAAATCGGCTTTACGCTCTTTGCAGGGAGACTTCTCCCGTGAGGTGAATGCACTGGTTGAAGAGTTGATTCAGTTGCGTCTGTATGTCGAGGCGGCGATCGATTTTCCGGAAGAGGAGATCGATTTTCTTTCCGACGGTAAGGTGGCCGGTCAGTTAGAGCATATTCTCGACAGGTTGCATCAGGTTTTTGCTTCCGCCCAGCAGGGTGTGTTACTGCGTGAAGGGATGTCGGTGGTGATTCTCGGTCGTCCGAATGCCGGTAAGTCGAGTCTGTTGAATGCTTTATCTGGTAAAGAGATCGCGATTGTCACCGATATTGCCGGTACGACCCGCGATATCGTCAAAGAAGAGATCAATATTGACGGCATGCCGTTGCACATTCTGGATACCGCCGGGGTTCGCGAAGCGACCGATCAGGTGGAACAGATCGGAATCGAACGCGCCTGGCAGGCAATCGACAATGCGGATCGCGTTCTGGTTATGTTGCAGGCCGGCGAATCGATACATGAGGAGGATCAGGCGATTCTCGACAAGCTGCCCCAATCCATGCCGGTGACGCTGGTGCGAAACAAAATTGATTTGATCGGGCATGAACCGATGATCGAGTGTGAGCAAGCGAGCGGACGCACGGTGATCTGGCTGTCGGCTAAACACCGTCAAGGGTTGGATCTGCTGCGCGATCATCTGAAAACCGAAATGGGTTATGCGCAGACCGAAGAAGGCGTTTTCATGGCGCGTAAACGCCATCTGGATGCGCTTCAGACCGCTTTGGACTATACGCGCAACGGCCAGCAGCAACTGGAAATGTTTGCCGCCGGAGAGCTTTTGGCCGAAGATCTCCGTCTTGCTCAGGAAGCCTTGTCGGAAATTACCGGCCGTTTCACTTCCGATGATCTTCTCGGGCGTATTTTCAGCTCTTTCTGTATCGGTAAATAGGAGAAATACCATGTGGCGGTTATTTTTTGTTTTAACAACGCTGCTTTTTCTGCCATTAAGCTCTCAGGCAAGTGACGAACAGTCGCTTTGGGAGGCTTTGCAGGAAGGCGGCAAAGTGATCATGATGCGCCACGCTGTGGTTGACCCCGATATGGGGGACTCTTCAATTTTAGATGCGAGCTGTTTTTCCGAAAAAAACCTGACGGATTTTGGCAAACAGCAGGCCAAATCGATTAAGCAGGCTTTTGAAGCGCATGCGATTCAGGTTGGCAAAGTCTGGGCAAGCCCGTATTGCCGTACTAAAGATACGGCAAAACTTGCATTCGGAAACTATGAGGTTTCGGAGCTGCTTCACTTGGTGCGAACGGTTCCGGACGAGAAAGCTCATGCCAGTCAGACAAAAATCCGCCAAATTCTCAGCAATTACAGTGAGTCTGCCAATATGGTAATGGTGACACACCGCCCGAATATTGCCGAGATTACCAATCAGCGGTTAAAGCCTGCGCAAATGGTTATTTTTGAACCTTTGGGTGACGGGCTGTTTGATGTACTGGGTATTTTGGAAGTGCCTGCAACCTCGGTTGATTAATCTGCATCTTGTGCTTTCCATGACTGGGGTCACCCGTTTTATGTCCTTTGGTTATTGGTTATGATGAAGTTGTTTTCCTGACGGGAGTGTCGGCATGGAGTATACGGAATACACGAAGTTTCTGGTTGGTTTGATTGCGGTGGTAAACCCTATTGGTGCTATCCCGATATTTCTGGCGATGACTTCCGACTTGAGTCTGCCTGAAAGAAAGAAAATTGTGCATGTGACGGTTACCGCGGTTGCAACCATTCTCTTGATTGCCCTCTTCTTTGGCGAAGCGATACTGGAATTTTTCGGTATTTCAATCAACTCTTTCCGCGTCGGCGGCGGCATTCTGATTCTGTTGATGGCGATTTCGATGATGCACACCAAAGGTGAAAAACCGATTCGCAGTAAAGAGGATGAATTTGATTCCGAGCAAAATGACTCCGTTGGTGTTGTGCCTTTGGCGATGCCGTTACTGGCTGGACCCGGAGCGATTTCCGCAGTGATTATCGAAGCGCATCGGCAAAGCGGTGTTGCCCATTACGGCTTTCTCGGATTGGATATTCTGATTTTATCCTTCTTGCTTTGGGTAACCTTAATGATGACGCCCTGGTTTTCGCGACATATCAGCCAGGTGGGGATCAATATCATTACTCGGATTATGGGACTATTGCTGGCGGCCATTGCGATTGAGTTTATCGCCAACGGTCTGAAGGGACTCTTTCCCAGTCTCGCCTGATTCATCATTGCGTAGTGTTATCGCATGCGAATTGGATGTTGGACTGGCGGTTTTCCGAAGATGCTGAACGCCGTGGTTGACGCAACATCCAAGATGGTTTCCACGTGAAACCTGCTGACGTGATCCACGGCGATTAGTGCTTGATGTAAATCAAGCGGTTAATGAATAGTTTCCATCCGTGCCGGGCAAGTGCTAAAAAGAAAGGATTGAATTCATTCAGACTGAAATACTCAGTCTTTCCGTTCGCTCGATCCGTTTTAATGCTGGAGGCGTTATGTCAGAAGTTCTCCCTGTTGTGAATTATTGGCTACTGTTTTTTATCGGTGTGATTTTTTTGGCTCTTCAGCTGCTGACTCAGATGCACTGGCTGAAAATAATCGGTTTAAGTTTGCTTATTGTCGGCGCCAGTACTCTGGTGTTCGATATTAAAGACGGCTTGTTTCAACTGATTTGGTTGTTGATTATGGCGTTTTTGCTCTATCAGGTTGGGAAAAACGGGCGTAGTAAGGTTTGGGTCGCGGACGAGCACCCCGAAGGGGGAACTGGAGTTATTTCACGTGTGGATGGCGAGCTCAAAGTAATATATAAAAATAAATCCTGGCCTATTGTCACCGATGAAGAGCGTCTTCATCCCGGAGATCATGTGGTCGTTTTGGAAATTATAGATGACAAGGCAACCGTAGAGTTGCTATCAAGGAAATCGGTACATGCAAAAAATTAAGTACCTGAACTGGGCGGGCAGTCTATTTATCGGCTTGGTAGTCTCGGGAATCGCAGGTTGTCAGCAGCAACAGGAAACACCGGAAACCCCTTTATTAAAGGTCAAAACGGTATCAATTCAGCAAACTCAGCAGCAAACTCAGTGGTATTTAAGCGGTACCTTGCAGGCGAAAACCACGGTCGATCTGGCATTCCGAGTTGCGGGTGAAATCGCGCAAGTGAATGTGGATCTGGGCGATCGGGTGGAAGCGGATCAGCTGTTGGTACATCTCGATCCGGCGGATTATCAGTTGTCGGTCACCTCCGCTGAGGCGAATATTCGCGCGACAGCGGCAGAAATCAACCAAACCCGCTCCGACCTGAAACGTATCACGGCACTTCAACAGCGAAAACTGGCTTCCGAGCAGGCGAAGCAGCAGTTGGAAAATCAGCTTAAGGCGCTTGAAGCGCAGCAAAAAGCCAATCAGCAGCAACTGCTGCAGGCGCAGAATCAGCTCAACTATACTCAGCTTAAAGTACCGGTCAGCGGGATTATTCGCGCAAAACTGGTTGAGGCGAATCAGGTGGTCAGCGCCGGTCAGCCGGTTCTGCAACTGATTGCCGACGGAAAACGCGAGGTGGCGGTAGATGTCCCGGAAAACCGTCTGGCGTCTTTACCGAAACAGGGACAAATCCGTCTTCAAGAGCATGACTATCCGGTCGAGTTGCGCACGCTTGAGCCGCAAGCCGATGCTGCGAGCCGAACCTGGACAGCTTTCTATCGTCTTGCGGAGTCGCAAGCGGTCAATGCTTTGCCGCTGGGTCAGACGGTGCGGGTGCAGTTTTCTCAAATTCAGAGTGGAATCCGTCTGCCGCTGAGCGCGCTGTACGAGCAGGGTGACTATCGCTCGGTATGGCTTCTGCAGGATGGGAAAGCCAAGCGTGTTCCTGTTCAGATACTACGTATCAACCGTGACTCGGCTTGGGTCGCCGGAGAATTTCCTGAAAACAGTAAAGTGATTGCGCTTGGGGTGCATCTGCTGTCGGAAGGACAGGCGCTTGAGGAGATGCCTTAGTGTCGAATCAGCCTTCAAAATGGAATTTATCTGCACTTGCGGTGCGAGAGCAGAGCGTTACGCTGTATTTTATTATCGTTGTGGCATTGGCCGGAATCTACGCTTTCCTGTATATGGGGCGAGCCGAGGATCCCAGTTTTGACCTGAATACCATGGTGGTGTCTGCGACCTGGCCGGGAGCGACAGCGCGTGAAATGCAGGAGCAGGTCGCCGATCCGATGGAAAAGCGTCTTGAAGAGATTGCCTATTTCGATCGGGTTGAAACCAAGTCCCGTCCCGGACGAACCGATTTGCTGGTGATCTTTGCGCAGGACACGCCGAGCGGTATGTCGCAGGATCTCTACTACCAGGTACGCAAACGCCTGAATGATCTGGCACCGACCCTGCCGCAAGGCGTTCAAGGCCCTTTCTTCAATGACGACTTCGAGGACGTCTATTTCACACTGTACAGCCTGACGGCGCCGGGATGGTCACATCAGGAACTGGTTCAGGTTGCAGATGAGATGTCGGTGGCCTTGCGCCGTGTGGATGGGATCAAGAAGGTCAATCTGATCGGCGAGCAGCCGTCGAAAGTCTTTATCGATTTCGATCAGGAAAGACTGTCGCAGATGGCGCTGGATATCAATACGCTACAGGAGCAGATTGCTGCACATTTGCAGAAAACTTCCGGCGGATTTATTGAGTCCAACGGCCCGCGAGTTTATTTGCGTGCGCCACAAAACGGCCGGGAACTGACCGTATCCGAAATTGCGGCTTTGCCGCTCAGTATCAACGGCACGACGATCCGTTTAAGTGATGTCGCCGAGGTTTATAAAGGTTATCAGTCTCCTGCGAGCTATCTGATCCGCGACAAGGGTGAACAAGCGGTTCTGGTCGGTGTTGTCATGGCGAAAGGGGTGGACGGTCTGAAGCTGGAAAAGAGCCTGATCGACTTTGAGCAATATTATATTCATCAGCTACCTGCCGGTGTTTTGCTGGATAAGGTGACCAATCAGGCCGATGCGATTCATGGCGCGGTCAGTACTTTTCAGCTTAAATTTGTAACAGCCTTACTGGTGGTTCTGGTGGTTAGCCTGCTGGCGCTGGGCTTGCGTGCCGGATTTATCGTCGCTTTGGCAGTGCCTCTTACGCTGGCGATGACATTTATGTTTATGTTCCTGAACGGTTTGAACTTCGATCGTATTTCATTGGGGGCGCTGATTATTTCGCTAGGCTTGCTGGTTGACGATGCGATTATCGCCATCGAGATGATGTTGGTGAAAATGGCCGAAGGGATGGAAAAAGCTAAAGCGGCTGCCTATGCCTGGAGTGTGACCGCCGCGCCGATGCTGGTCGGTACGCTGGTGACGGTAGTCGGCTTCCTGCCTATCGGTCTGGCCCAATCGCAGGTTGGCGATTATGCCGGTGGCATTTTCTGGGTGCTGGGAATGACTTTGATCGCTTCCTGGCTGGTCGCGGTCTATTTCACGCCTTATTTGGGCGTAAAAATGTTGCCAAAAGTCAGTAATCCGCATCAGGAACTGTTCGACAGCCGTTTTTACCGTTTTCTGCGTTCGGTTGTGCAGACCTGTGTGCGTTACAAAAAAAGCGTGGTTCTGCTGACGTTCGCAGTTTTCGTTCTTTCCGCGATTGCCATGAAAGATGTGGTTGAAAAGCAGTTTTTCCCGAGTTCCGACCGTCCTGAGTTGATGATTGATATCGCTATGCCGGAAGGAACCTCAATCGAAGCGACCGACAAGGTGGCGCTACGGGTAGAAGAGTTGATTAAAGGCCATCCTCAAGTCAAGTCGCTCTCCTCCTATATCGGTCAGGGGGCGCCGCGCTTCTTTCTGGCGTTGAATCCGGAACTCCCGAATCCGGCATTTGCCAAAATTATCGTCGTCACGCACGGTAAGGAAGAGCGTGATCAGCTGCAAGCGGAGCTACAGGCGCAAATTGATCAGGGACTTTTCCCGGAGGCTCGCGTTCGAGCGCATCCGTTGCTTTTTGGTCCGCCAGTGCCTTGGCCGGTGACCTTCCGTGTTGTCGGGCCGGATCCGGAGACCTTAAGAGCGATCGCCAAGCGTCTGCAAAATCTGATGGCCGAACAGGACTTTACCATCGATCCGCACCTGCAATGGGGGCAACGCTCTCTAGTCATGCGTTTGAAATTCGATAGCGAGCGCTTATTGCAACTGGGTATGACCCAGCAGCAGTTAATGGCGCAGTTGGATGCCCAGCTGCAGGGTTCGACGATTGGCCAGATTCGACAGGATAACCGGACACTTGAAGTGGTTCTGCGCTCGGATCGGCAAACACGGCGTAATCTCGGCAATCTTGGGGATATTCTGATTCGTACGCCTTCGGCTACCGTGCCGCTCAGTCATTTGGCTGAGCTGGTGCCGCAATATGAAGATATGTTATTTGATCGTCGCAATCGCGAATTGTTCTTGGCGGTTAACAGCGAAGTGACTCCGGGGATGCAGCCGCCGGTGGCGACTCAGAAACTTCTCGATGTCATGGGGCCTTTGAAAGACTCACTGCCTCCGGGTTACCGGATCGATGTCGGCGGATCGGTCGAAGAGTCGGCTAAAGCCGAAGCGTCGATTCAGGCGATGATGCCGTTGATGCTACTGATGATTACGCTGTTGCTGATGTTGTTTGTGCGCAGTTTCAGCAGTATGTTCATGGTGCTTCTGACGGCACCGCTCGGTTTAATCGGTGCCGTGGCGGCTCTGGTATTGTTCCAGCAGCCGTTCGGATTTGTCGCCAATCTTGGTTTGATCGGTCTGGCGGGCATACTGATGCGTAATACGCTGATTCTGACCGGGCAGATCGATGATAACGCCCGTCACGGGATGTCTGCTCACGAGGCTCTGGTGGATGCGACTCTGCGACGTGCCCGTCCGGTGTTACTGACGGCGGTTGCCGCTATGCTGGCGTTTATTCCGTTAACCACATCGACCTTCTGGGGACCTATGGCTTTTGTCCTGATTGGGGGTGTCGGTGTCGGTACTCTCTTGACCTTGCTGTTTTTACCGGCATTATATGCGCTTTGGTTCAAGGTTAAGGTTGCCTAAATGTCCTACCCAATTCCTGCCGAAGAGGCAGTGGCGGAAATAGAGATCAAGAAGAGTCGCTTTATTGCTTATGCGCGCGGTATCCAGAGTCGTGAAGAGGGTATGTTGTGGCTCGAGCAGATTAAACAGCAGTATCCCGATGCGCGGCACCATTGCTGGGCGTATCTTCTCGGTAATCCGAACTGTGCCGCCAATGCCGGTATGGGGGATGATGGCGAGCCTTCCGGAACGGCAGGAAAACCGATTTTGAATGTACTCCAGCATAAGGGGATCGGCGATATTATGATTATTGTCGTGCGCTACTTCGGAGGCATTAAGTTAGGTGCCGGTGGCTTGACCCGCGCTTACGGGCAGGCGGCGCAAGCGGTAATGGAAGTTCTGCCGACCGAAGAGCAGGTGCCTCAGCAGGTACTGACAGTGATTTGCGATTTTTCGCAGGAGCAGCAGGTTCGTTATCTCTGTCAGCAGGGGGAGGGGATGGTTGATTCTGTCGACTATAGCCAACAAGTGACTATGCATTTACAACTTCCGGAAGAAAATATTGCCGAGTTACAGGCGCAGCTGGATGCGATGGGCTGTGCTTACCGCGCTACTGATGACATCGAGTCGGCCTAGGTATTTGGCAGCTATCTAATTCTGTGAATGTTTTAGGGCTGACGATTATTATCGGTTTTTTTTTCGTTTTCCTTATCTGCTTTATCTTCCTTGCCAATTGACTTAAAGAATAGGTCGAGTAGAAAAATGCTACTAAAACCCACGCCTAAAATGATTGCGGCGCCGGTGATTGCTTTGATGATTTCAGATTCCATCGATTCTCTTCCTCTATTTGGTCGTTATTGACACTATATAGAAGGTTTCAAATCTGTCTAATATGCAGCTTGGTAAGCTTTTCGATCTGCTCGGAAAAAATCCTCTTCTGATTCGCTGCTTTCACCAATGGTATCTAGGATCTTCATCCAGAGCTAATAGTGTGTGCAGACTGCCCGCCACCGACTGGGCCAGAGGATCAAGGTTGTAACCGCCTCCCAAGGAAAAACTGATACGCCCGCCGCAAAGTGCCTCGGCGGAATCGATACAGCGCTGTACCAGACGGTTATAGCCTGCAACCGATAGCTGGTGACCGGCTAACGGGTCCTGCCAGTGGCCGTCGTATCCGGCAAAAACAATAATGTGTTCCGGTTTAAACTGTTCCAGCTTAGGGTGGATAACCTGATCGTAGACATCCAGATAGGTCTGATTACCGGCGCCTTTAAGGAAAGGACAATTCACATTGGTTCCTTCTGCATCACCGATTCCGGTAAAGCTTTCAAAGCCGGTCATCGGCCAGTAAGGGTGCTGATGGATGGAGACCGCCATAATCGATGGGTCTTTAATCGTCAGGTCCTGGGTCCCGTTGCCGTGATGGACATCAAAGTCGATAATTGCGACGCGTTTAACCCCGCGATACTTCTGCAACGCGCGTGCGGCAATGACATCGCTGTTAAAGATACAGAATCCCATCGCCTGGTCGGCTCTGGCATGGTGTCCGGGCGGACGCAGCAAGCCGAAACCGCGATCAATCTTGCGGTCATAGACCGCCAGGTTCAATTCGATATTGCCGCCTGCCGCCATCAGAGCGGCATCGTAGGTATGCTCATTGATATAAGTGTCTTCGCTATAAGCACTATAGAAGATGTCTTTTCCTTCTTCACTCAGCGTCTGTATTTCGAAAATGTATCCGGACTGATGTGTGCTGAGCAGTTCCTCCTGTGTTGCCGGGCGTCCCTTGACCGGCGTGAAGTGCTGCCAATAATTACGCCGACTTAACTCTTTATCAATCGCTTCAAGGCGTGCGGCACTTTCCGGATGGCCTTTGCGGTCATGTTTAAAGAACAGAGGATCGAGCAGAACACCGACACTATGTTTAGCCGGTGTTTGTGCCTGGAGACGGTTGCTGTGCAAGAGTCCCATTGAAGCGAGCAATGAGTATTGAATAAACTGACGACGACTGGATGGCATATTGAGACTCATCTGATAGTGGATCGGATTACTGCCTACTATATGAATTTGCGAAATCACTGTCATATAGAACAAAGTTATCGGTGAATTAAGTTTATTAGGAAGTGATAATCCGTTACTGCAAGCGGTTAAAAGCTTATAAATGTGCATAAGTTTGTGGATAAGGTGTGGGGTAAAGTGTATAAATGGGGTGGTGCGGTTTTTTTGCGATTTTTTGAGAAAAAAGTGAAAAAAAGGGTTGCGTTGTTTTTAGAAATCCCTAGAATACGCACCTGTCTTGAGGGGCAGCGTTAAGCCGGCTTCGAAAGACAAGAAAAATTTGGTGCTAAGTGATTGAGTTTGTTTGAGTTATTGGAATAGATAATGAGAGTAAGCGGGATGATTTAGCCGGTCGTTTTAAGTGTTTTAAAACGGTTGAAAATTTTCTGAAAAAAGTTTGAAAAAACATTTGACACGAAGATATCAACTCTATAAAATACGCGGCCTACCAACGAGGAACGCAGCGCGGATCGAGTTGGTTAGCTCTTTAACAATATGGTAATTCAGAGATAATTTATGTGGAAACTCTCTAGATGAGTGACCGATAAAAAATCTCGAAATTTATGACAATTATGTAATGGTAATAAGTTTACTTATTTATCATGCTTAACTTGTCAATTCCGAGTGTTTATATCCGGAGACGGAATTTAAATATATCTAGCAAGATTAAACTGAAGAGTTTGATCCTGGCTCAGAATGAACGCTGGCGGCAGGCCTAACACATGCAAGTCGGACGGAAACGATAGAGAGCTTGCTCTCTAGGCGTCGAGTGGCGGACGGGTGAGTAATGCCTGGGAATCTACCCTTTAGTTGGGGACAACATGTGGAAACGCATGCTAATACCGAATGTGCTCTACGGAGTAAAGGAGGCCTCTACTTGTAAGCTTTCGCTAAAGGATGAGCCCAGGTGAGATTAGTTTGTTGGTAAGGTAATGGCTTACCAAGACTGCGATCTCTAGCTGGTTTGAGAGGATGATCAGCCACACTGGGACTGAGACACGGCCCAGACTCCTACGGGAGGCAGCAGTGGGGAATATTGCACAATGAGGGAAACCTTGATGCAGCCATGCCGCGTGTGTGAAGAAGGCCCGAGGGTTGTAAAGCACTTTCAATTGTGAGGAAGGTAGTGTAGTTAATACCTGCATTATTTGACGTTAACTTTAGAAGAAGCACCGGCTAACTCTGTGCCAGCAGCCGCGGTAATACAGAGGGTGCAAGCGTTATTCGGAATTACTGGGCGTAAAGCGCGCGTAGGCGGACTGTTAAGTCGGTTGTGAAAGCCCTGGGCTCAACCTGGGAATTGCATTCGATACTGGCAATCTAGAATTTAGTAGAGGGAAGGGGAATTCCAGGTGTAGCTGTGAAATGCGTAGATATCTGGAGGAACATCAGTGGCGAAGGCGCCTTCCTGGACTAAAATTGACGCTGAGGTGCGAAAGCGTGGGTAGCAAACGGGATTAGATACCCCGGTAGTCCACGCCGTAAACGATGTCAACTAGCTGTTGGCCTTATTAAAAAGGTTAGTAGCGTAGCTAACGCGATAAGTTGACCGCCTGGGGAGTACGGTCGCAAGATTAAAACTCAAAGGAATTGACGGGGGCCCGCACAAGCGGTGGAGCATGTGGTTTAATTCGATGCAACGCGAAGAACCTTACCATCCCTTGACATCCAGAGAACTTTCTAGAGATAGATTGGTGCCTTCGGGAGCTCTGTGACAGGTGCTGCATGGCTGTCGTCAGCTCGTGTCGTGAGATGTTGGGTTAAGTCCCGCAACGAGCGCAACCCTTATCATTAGTTGCTACCATTTAGTTGAGAACTCTAATGAGACTGCCGGTGATAAACCGGAGGAAGGCGGGGACGACGTCAAGTCATCATGGCCCTTATGGGATGGGCTACACACGTGCTACAATGGGGGGTACAAAGAGCGGCCAACTGGCGACAGTGCGCGAATCTCAAAAAACCCTTCGTAGTCCGGATTGGAGTCTGCAACTCGACTCCATGAAGTCGGAATCGCTAGTAATCGCAGATCAGAATGCTGCGGTGAATACGTTCCCGGGCCTTGTACACACCGCCCGTCACACCATGGGAGTGGATTGCAAAAGAAGTAGGTAGCTTAACCTTCGGGAGGGCGCTTACCACTTTGTGGTTCATGACTGGGGTGAAGTCGTAACAAGGTAGCCGTAGGGGAACCTGCGGCTGGATCACCTCCTTTAAGATAAAAAGGTTTACGAGTCTAGACGAGTTTTCACATAAATTCTTTCTGAATTACCTGTTAGGGGCTATAGCTCAGCTGGGAGAGCGCCTGCTTTGCACGCAGGAGGTCTGCGGTTCGATCCCGCATAGCTCCACCAATTATTTGAGTTGGTAGTTTTACGGGCTCAACTATTGGGTCTGTAGCTCAGTTGGTTAGAGCGCACCCCTGATAAGGGTGAGGTCGGTGGTTCAAATCCACCCAGACCCACCAATTACTCAGTAAACCTGTTAATAAGGTTTTGAACAGAAGTTTGAAAGTTTATTAACAGTTTTATTTTGTGGTTGAGAAAAGGATGTTATAATTCCGCTTCTCAGTTCACGTAAACTGAAGTTCTTTAAAAATTTGGAATAACGTTGATATGACGCCGACTTTGTCATATCAATACGCTAATAAATTTCTCCAAAATTTATTAGCAATTGCTGGATTGTTAAACGTGAGTTTAATAATCAAAGTAATAGGTAACGCAATACTTAATTGAGATTACTCAAGTGTATTTGTGTCAGCGATGAACCTTAGTCATGGCAGCTCTCTAGACCTTAATGATGTTTACATCACACAAAAGGTTAAGGTTATTTTTGAGTTGTATAGTTAAGTGACTAAGCGTACACGGTGGATGCCTAGGCGGTAGAAGGCGATGAAGGACGTGATAGCCTGCGATAAGCGTCGGTGAGGTGGCAAATAACCTTTGACCCGGCGATTTCCGAATGGGAAAACCCATCCTTTATGGATATCCTCTTTGAGGAAGCTAACCCGGAGAACTGAAACATCTAAGTACCCGGAGGAAAAGAAATCAACCGAGATTCCCTTAGTAGCGGCGAGCGAACGGGGACCAGCCCTTAAGCAATTATTGAGTTAGCAAAATACTCTGGAAAGTGTAACGGTACAAGGTGATAGTCCTGTATGCGAAAACTCATTAGTTGTGAAATCGAGTAGGACGGAACACGTGAAATTCTGTCTGAACATGGGGGGACCACCCTCCAAGGCTAAATACTCTCTACCGACCGATAGTGAACCAGTACCGTGAGGGAAAGGCGAAAA
The DNA here is from genome assembly GCF_013282625.1 of Thiomicrorhabdus xiamenensis. Taxonomy (NCBI): domain Bacteria; kingdom Pseudomonadati; phylum Pseudomonadota; class Gammaproteobacteria; order Thiotrichales; family Piscirickettsiaceae; genus Thiomicrorhabdus; species Thiomicrorhabdus xiamenensis. The sequence continues at coordinate 2,576,760 of NZ_CP054020.1, read as the reverse complement.
GAACCCCTGGAGGGGAGTGAAATAGAACCTGAAACCGTGTACGTACAAGCAGTGGGAGCCCTTTTGGGGTGACTGCGTACCTTTTGTATAATGGGTCAGCGACTTACGTTATGTAGCAAGGTTAACCGAATAGGGGAGCCGTAGGGAAACCGAGTCTTAACTGGGCGAATAGTTGCATGGCGTAGACCCGAAACCGGGCGATCTATCCATGGCCAGGTTGAAGGTGCCGTAACAGGTACTGGAGGACCGAACCCACGTATGTTGAAAAATGCGGGGATGAGTTGTGGATCGGAGTGAAAGGCTAATCAAGCCCGGAGATAGCTGGTTCTCCTCGAAATCTATTTAGGTAGAGCCTCATGTCTCACTCCTGGGGGTAGAGCACTGTTATGGTCTAGCGGCCCGTCAAGGGTTAGCAGCCCATTGCAAACTCCGAATACCAGGAAGTGCAATCATGGGAGACAGACTGCGGGTGCTAACGTCCGTAGTCAAGAGGGAAACAACCCAGACCGCCAGCTAAGGTCCCTAAACACTACTCAGTGGGAAAGGATGTGGGAAGGCTTAGACAGTCAGGAGGTTGGCTTAGAAGCAGCCACCCTTTAAAGAAAGCGTAATAGCTCACTGATCGAGTCGGCCTGCGCCGAAGATTTAACGGGGCTAAGTAGTGTACCGAAGCTGCGGATGCGTTTTTACGCATGGTAGAGGAGCGTTCTGTAAGCCTGCGAAGGGGCATTGTAAAGTGTCCTGGAGGTATCAGAAGTGCGAATGCTGACATAAGTAGCGATAAAGGGAGTGAAAAGCTCCCTCGCCGAAAGACCAAGGTTTCCTACGCAACGCTAATCGACGTAGGGTTAGTCGACCCCTAAGACGAGGCCGAGAGGCGTAGTCGATGGGAAGCAGGTTAATATTCCTGCACTTTTTATGACTGCGATGGAGGGACGGAGAAAGCTAAACCAGCCTGGCGATGGTTGTCCAGGTTTAAGACGGTAGGCATGTATCTTAGGCAAATCCGGGATACTCTATGCTGAGAGTTGATGACGAGTCCTCTTTTGGACGAAGTGGTTGATGCTATGCTTCCAAGAAAATCTTCTAAGCTTCAGGTCATAAAGAATCGTACCCCAAACCAACACAGGTGGTCAGGATGAGAATTCCAAGGCGCTTGAGAGAACTCGGGTGAAGGAACTAGGCAAAATGACACCGTAACTTCGGGAGAAGGTGTGCCCCTGCCGGTGATGAGACTTGCTCTCTAAGCTAGTGGGGGTTGCAGAGACCAGGTGGCTGCAACTGTTTACTAAAAACATAGCACTCTGCAAAATCGAAAGATGACGTATAGGGTGTGACGCCTGCCCGGTGCCGGAAGGTTAATTGATGGGGTTAGCTTATGCGAAGCTCTTGATCGAAGCCCCGGTAAACGGCGGCCGTAACTATAACGGTCCTAAGGTAGCGAAATTCCTTGTCGGGTAAGTTCCGACCTGCACGAATGGCGTAATGATGGCCACACTGTCTCCACCCGAGACTCAGCGAAATTGAACTCGCAGTTAAGATGCTGCGTACCCGCGGCTAGACGGAAAGACCCCGTGAACCTTTACTACAGCTTTACACTGGACTTTGACCTTACTTGTGTAGGATAGGTGGGAGGCTATGAAACTGTGTCGCCAGATGCAGTGGAGCCATCCTTGAAATACCACCCTGGTAATGTTGAGGTTCTAACCTCGGTCAGTGAATCCTGATCAGGGACAGTGTATGGTGGGTAGTTTGACTGGGGCGGTCTCCTCCCAAAGTGTAACGGAGGAGCGCGAAGTTACCCTCAGCACGGTCGGACATCGTGCATTGAGCGCAAGAGTAGAAGGGTGATTGACTGCGAGACAGACACGTCGAGCAGGTACGAAAGTAGGTTCTAGTGATCCGGTGGTTCTGTGTGGAAGGGCCATCGCTCAACGGATAAAAGGTACTCCGGGGATAACAGGCTGATACCGCCCAAGAGTTCATATCGACGGCGGTGTTTGGCACCTCGATGTCGGCTCATCACATCCTGGGGCTGAAGTCGGTCCCAAGGGTATGGCTGTTCGCCATTTAAAGTGGTACGCGAGCTGGGTTTAGAACGTCGTGAGACAGTTCGGTCCCTATCTGCCGTGGGCGTTGGAGAATTGAGAGGGGCTGCTCCTAGTACGAGAGGACCGGAGTGGACGAACCGCTGGTGTTCCAGTTGTCATGCCAATGGCATTGCTGGGTAGCTATGTTCGGAAAGGATAACCGCTGAAAGCATCTAAGCGGGAAACCTGCCTCAAGATGAGTTCTCCCTAGACTTTAAGTCTTCTGAAGGGCCGTTGGAGACTACGACGTTGATAGGCAAGGTGTGGAAGTGCAGTAATGTATGAAGCTAACTTGTACTAATTACCCGTGAGGCTTAACTATACAACTCAAAAGTAACTTTTTAAGTTATGACTGAGGTTCAGACGCAAATACCTTGAGTAATCTAAGGTGCGTACCTAAAACAACAGCAAACGTTATTCTAAAGAATTTTGTGTGGCTGATCGAAGATCAGTCGTACAACACCGAATTGCTTGGTGACAATAGCAAGATGGAACCACCTGATCCCTTCCCGAACTCAGAAGTGAAACGTCTTAGCGCCGATGGTAGTGTGGGAGGTCCCATGTGAGAGTAGGTCATCGCCAAGCTTATATCCCGAAAAACCGCTGATTCCAGAAGGAACGGCGGTTTTTTTTTGCCTCAAATAAATCTCCTCTTCTGTTGCTCAGCGTTCCTCTGCTACCAGAAATGAAATCACCTTTCGAATGTTCTAAATCCCGGTAGCAGGTGAAAGTTCTGTTTAATGACTATTTTTCCTTGTTTTCTTGCAATGCATCTTTTAGATTGTTGCTCTTAATTGAGGAGTAATTTATGTTCGCGTCAAAAAATAATGAGGCCGGTTTGATCAGGTCAATTTCCAAATTTCCATGGATGTTACTGGTTATCGCTTTTCTGGTTCTGGCAGAACAGTTCGGAGTTTCTCTGGACAATACTATTTACGGTTATGCATTCATAACTATGGCGGTGGTCATTCTGTTTGTCGAGATGATGAAATCGGTGGATATCACGCCTCTGGGCTTCTTTATGGATATGTTCTGGGCCGTCTTTACGGTTATAGTCGCGACGTCGCTGTTAACTTACCTGTATTTCACCCCGGGAAAAGAGATTACTTTCTTCCATTGGCTCGGTTATGGAATCATTCTTTCTGATGCACTGCTAAATCCTTTCAACTCTTTCCGGTCCGCATTGCGTAATTTCGATGTAGGTTCTTAAGATGTCGACTGCTAACCAAAGCCTTTTAGGAAAAGAGACGCCGTATTGTGCGCAGTATGATGCTTCGCTGTTGTTCCCTATACCGCGTATCGAGAAAAGAGCCGAGCTGGACATTGATGAGAGTTCACTGCCGTTTACCGGTCTGGATATCTGGACAGCGTATGAGGTGTCATGGCTTAACGCAAAGGGTAAACCGATTGTCAGAGTGGCTGAGTTTGCGTTTCAGGTGGATTCCCCCAATTTAATTGAATCGAAATCTTTCAAACTTTATCTGAACAGTTTTAATGGCACGCGTTTCGAATCTGAAGAGGAAGTTGTCTCCCTGATGGAGAAAGATCTTTCTGTTGCGTCAGGCGGCCCTGTGGCTGTTGAATTTAAACCCTTAACGGGACATGAACTTCTGTTTGGCGATGTGGCCGGAGAGAACCTGGATGATTTGGATATTGATGTCGATCTTTATCAAGTCGATAGCTCTCTGTTGCAGCTGGAAGATGAAGAAGTAGATGATGAGACTCTAAACAGCCATCTATTGAAGTCCAACTGTCTGGTCACGGCACAGCCGGATTGGGGTTCGGTTGTTATCCGCTATAGCGGACGCAAAATCAATCGCGAAGCGCTGCTGAAATATATTATTTCTTTCCGCGAACACAATGAATTTCACGAGCAGTGTGTTGAGCGCATCTATATGGATATTATGCGTCAGTGCAAGCCGACGCACTTAACGGTTTATGCTCGTTACGTGCGTCGTGGAGGGCTGGATATCAACCCATATCGATCTAATTTCGAAGATGAGTTTGATATTTCGCGAACGATTCGTCAATAATGACCTCATGTTATTACACCGCACACAGGTCGTCGAACCCCTTGTTAACCATATTACGCTTGTGCGCGGTGAGTTAGTTGCCTACCTTCTATTAAATCGTTTCTAGTCAGAGTATTTCCTGTATTCGTTTTTCGAAGAATTTTTTAAGGAAATAGTATGGTAGAAATTGCATTTATCAGTTTTTTAACACTTTTCTTTTTTATTGGCGCGTCGAGTTATTTTGCCAGTGAAGGTACCACTGAAGATTATCTGGTCGCCGGAAAAAATGTTTCCGCCCCGTTGATCGGTTTGTCCGCTGTGGCCACGAATAACAGCGGCTTTATGTTTACCGGTATGATCGGTGCGACCTACAGTATGGGGTTGTCCTCGATCTGGCTAATGATTGGCTGGATACTGGGGGATTTTCTGATTCAGAACACTGCTGTCCGGCGGATTCGTGATATTGGTGCGAGCGAGCAGGTGCATTCATTCGGCGGTCTTCTGGTTCATTGGCTCTCTACGGATAAGCAAAACACCTGTTCCGAAACCGCCCGACACCGCCTACGCCAGTTTGTCGGTTTGATTACCTTATTGTTTTTGACGGTCTATGCCGCGGCTCAACTGAAGGCCGGAACCAAGGCCACGGAAGTGCTTCTGGATTGGGACAGCGATAGCGGCATTCTGATCGCTGCGGTCATTATCTTTGTCTACAGCCTGGTAGGTGGCCTGCGGGCCTCAATCTGGACCGATGTTGCCCAGTCAATCGTGATGCTGGTCGGCATGGGGTTGATGGTTATGTTTGGCTGGGTTTCGTTGAGTGAAACCGGGGGTTTTGTCAGCGCTCTGCAACAGGTTTCCGACCAGTATCTGAACTTGTTTCCGGAGTATAGCACGCTCTTCGGAGCGGGTTTATTCGTTCTTGGATGGGTGTTCGGCGGCATGGGGGTTATCGGCCAGCCGCATGTGGTCATCCGTTTCGTAACGCTTTCTGAGCAAAGCAGTGTCAGGCAGATGCAGATGTACTACTATTTCTGGTTTACCCTGTTTTACGGTTTGACCATTGTTGCCGGATTGATGAGCCGGGTTCTGGTTCCGGAGATCAGCGAGTTTGATGCCGAATTGGCCTTGCCGAGTTTGGCGCAAACCTTAATGCCGCAAATTTTTGTCGGTTTGATTCTCGCGGCGTTGTTTGCCGCTACCATGTCGACGGTCGATTCGTTGATTTTTGCCTGCTCGGCGTCATTGAACCGGGATTTCAGTACTCAGCCGAATCGCCGTCTATGGCTTAATAAGTTGGCCACATTTGTGATTTTGGCGATTGCCGTTATGATTGCGCTGTCCAATAATCAGACCGTGTTCAGTCTGGTGCTGGATACCTGGGGTATGTTGGGCAGTGCCTTTGGGCCGTTAATTATTTGGTTGGCGCTTCGCAGAAAGGTGACGGTTGCCGCTGCCTTTATGGCGATTATCGGTGCCATGCTGACTTTTGCACTGTTCGTTGTTAATGGCTGGTGGAGTGATGTTTATGCACTCACGTTCGGTTTTATCAGTGGCATCATAATTCTGGCGCTGCATGAGAGCGCAGCGCGTCAGAAAGAGACCTGAGCTCAATCGGCCTCTTATTCAGTGCTGATTGAGCCGATTTTGCCAAGAATCTGGTTGATCTGTTCTCTTTTTGGTCGATAACTGCGCGGAGCATCTGCGAGATCGCCGTCACTGAGTGAGCCGGCGCAGGTCAGACGCAAGACATCGGGTTGCTGCTTGGATTGCAGATAGAGGTGGACATAGTCCATTGTCGGACTTGGTTGCGAATCCGTGTCCTCTGCCCGGGCGCTGCCGACAAACAAGGGCTGCAGTCCTGCGTAAAGGCGGGTAGCGTTACGGGATGCAATTTCTTCGGCCCCGAGTGATACGCGGGTAATTGTAAACTGATCCGGCTTAATGATTTTAACCTGATCGGAAAGCGTCCGAACTTCCAAACGGCAGTGCTGATCGTAATGGTCAAATCCTCCGCCGGTTGCCTGGCCGTGTTGAATATAGCTCCGGGCACTGTCTGCACGAATGGTCAAAGGCTTTTTAAGGGTGAAGACTTCTCCTGCCTGAATGTCCATCATATGCTTCGGCGGGGCGGTATTGCAGGCATTCAGGGAGACGGTCGCCGCACCAATGAGTCCAGTCAATAAAATCGTCTTGAGATAAGTCATTGGATACCTCTTTCAATCAGGTGTGTGCTGTGCCATTCCTGAGCAGAACGGCTAAAGATTACATAATCGGTTATTCTATCTTTATCTTCAATAGCAGACTCTATACAAAAGATTGAAATCTTTGATTATTCCGTATTGAAAAGTAAATAAAATAGCTGTCCTATGTATGAATTTTTGACGTTTAAGCGTTTAATCAGTATCGATGTATTGATTGTTTTCTATTATCTCGGTGCAGTGGTTATGCCGTTGCTGATTTATAGCTGGCTGAGTGTTCTGTATCGGAAATATTTGGCCGAAGTCGTGCAGCAGAGTAAGCCTTTGATTCGTTCTGTGTTGAACCTGAGTGCAGGGCGTCGGTGGAGATGGGTGCTTCTGGGTGTTTTAATGTTTCTGTTTGCCGAGCTTTTATGGCGTCTGATGTTTGAGTATCTGATCGCGTTTATGCAGATGCGCGACGCTTTGGTGATGCCGGCATAGAGACCGTTATGAATTTTATATAGGGAGAGAGCATGTCTCTGGAGAGAGTGGAATACGGGATGGGTGATGCAACCTATCGTGCGGTTGGCGGCTACAGTGGTCTGGTGAAACTGGTGGACGAGTTTTACGGTGCAATGGAGGTTTTACCCGAAGCTCAGGTTATCCGGGCTATGCACCCTGAAGATTTACAGGTATCGCGAGACAAGTTAGTGCATTTTTTATCCGGCTGGATGAACGGTCCGCAGATTTATGCAGATAAATACGGATCGATTAATATTCCACAGGCGCATGCCCATCTTGATGTCGGCGAGGCCGAACGCGATGCTTGGCTTTTCTGCATGCAGGTTGCATTGGAAAAACAAGATTATCCATTGTCTTTGCAACAGTATCTTTTGACGGAGCTGTTCAGGCCGGCGGAGCGAATCCGTCAGGTGAGTAGTGAATCCCGGAACGCAAAGTGAGCAAATACGCACTCAGGCGCAGTGTGCATGTTTTAAAATCAACTAAGCTTTCTATCTTGAGCAGGCCTTGTGGTAAAATATGCGATTAGCCTGCGTTTTACCTTGGCGGATGAAGCCCGACGAAAACGTAGTAAAAACAAATTCTTATCTCGATTTTGTCGAGGCTTACCGTGTCGAAGGTCGGATGAGATTTCTCCGGCCAGTTTGGTTTAGGTAGTGATTTTCGGAATATTTTGAAGCATGGCTTCATTGCGAGCAATTTAATGGATAAAGCGTTTTCAATCTATGATGTGATTGTGGTTGGCGGAGGCCATGCCGGTACGGAAGCGGCCTTGGCGGCGGCGCGTATGGGACAGAAAACCCTGTTGTTGACGCACAATATCGATACTCTCGGACAAATGTCCTGTAATCCTGCGATCGGCGGGATCGGTAAAGGCCATCTGGTTAAGGAGGTCGATGCGATGGGCGGCGCTATGGCGCTGGCTACGGATATGGGTGGGATTCAGTTCCGTACTTTGAATGCTTCCAAAGGTCCTGCAGTGCGTGCCACGCGTGCGCAAGCCGATCGCCTGCTGTATAAAGCGGCGATTCTAAAGATGCTTCAACACCAGCCGAACCTGACGCTTTTTCAGCAGCCCGTTGAAGATATTCTGACCGAAGGGGATCAGGTGACCGGAGTGGTCACTAAGATGGGGCTTAAATTCTACTCGCGCCAAGTGGTATTGACTGCGGGAACCTTTCTGGCCGGGCGCATTCATATCGGCCTGCAAAACTACGAAGGCGGTCGTGCCGGAGATGAACCGGCAAATCGTTTAGCGGCTAAACTGCGTGAATTGGATTTGCCGGTCGGGCGTCTGAAAACCGGAACGCCTCCGCGAATTGATGCGCGTACCGTCGATTTTGCAAAAATGCAGGTGCAGCCGGGTGATGATCCGGCACCGGTCTTTTCCTATATGGGCAGCCGCGATATGCACCCGCAGCAGGTACCATGCTATATCACCTACACCAATGCGCAGACGCATGAAGCGATTATGGCGTCGTTGCACCAGTCACCGATGTATTCCGATCAGGGCGAAATTGACAGTGTCGGGCCGCGTTACTGTCCTTCGATTGAAGACAAGGTGATGCGTTTTGCCGATAAGGATCGTCATCAGGTGTTTATCGAGCCGGAAGGGCTTAACACCACAGAGCTTTATCCGAATGGTATCTCGACCAGTTTGCCGTTTGAAACCCAAATCCAGATCGTTCAGTCGATGGAAGGGATGGAGAATGCTCAGATTATGCGTCCGGGCTATGCGATCGAATATGATTTCTTTGATCCGCGCGGTTTGAAACCGACGCTGGAAACCCGTGCGATCAACGGTCTGTTCTTTGCCGGCCAGATCAACGGTACGACAGGTTATGAAGAGGCTGCGGCGCAGGGGATGCTGGCCGGTATCAACGCCGCGCGCCGCGCGCAGGAAAACGAACAGTGGTATCCGACCCGTGATCAGGCTTACCTTGGTGTATTGGTCGATGATTTGATTACCATGGGAACGAATGAGCCTTATCGCATGTTTACCTCGCGTGCCGAGTATCGTCTGATGTTGCGTGAAGACAACGCCGATCAGCGCCTGACACCGGTCGCCCGTGAAATGGGGTTGATTGACGATGGGCGCTGGGCGGCTTTTGAAGCGAAGATGGAAGGGCGCGAAAAAGAGGTGGAACGCCTGCAGCAGACATGGATCTATCCGACGCATGCCGAAGCGAAGCAGGCGGAAGCGCTGATGGATCTTCCGCTGAGTAAAGAGCAGACGCTTTTCGATCTTTTAAAACGCCCGAATGTTTCCTATGAGGCGCTTTCCGAACTGGACGTTTTCGGCGAAGGCGTAGAAGACCCGCAGGTAGTCGAGCTGGTTGAGATTGAGGCTAAGTATTCCGGCTATATTGCTCGTCAGATGGAGCAGATTGAAAAATTGAAGCGTTCGGAAAAAGTCGAGATTCCACAAGATCTTGATCTGGATAAGATTTCCGGTCTGTCGAATGAAGTTAAGCAGAAACTGCGCGATCATCGCCCAGCTAATTTGGGCATGGCCAGCCGTATCCAGGGAATCACCCCGGCGGCGGTTTCGATTCTGCTGATCGAAATTAAAAAACACCGCTCACAAAAAAGTGCCTGATTGATGATGCATAACGAACTTTCTCACTTGAGACCGAAACTGGAATCGGCACTGGAACTGTTGACACTCGAGTTGTCCCCACAGCAAGTCGATCTGCTGATGGAGTATCTTCTGCTGCTGCAAAAGTGGAATAAAGTCTATAATCTTACCGCGATCCGCGATCCTGAAGAGATGCTGACCAAGCATTTGATTGACAGTCTTGCCGTCGTTCCGCATATCGACAGCGAGTCGATCATCGATGTCGGGACCGGCGGGGGACTTCCAGGGATTCCTCTGGCGATCTGTTTTCCGGAAAGACGAATTGATCTGCTGGACAGTAACAGCAAGAAAACACGTTTTCTAATTCAGGCGAAAGCACAATTGGGGTTTGAATAACACCCAAGTGTGGCATAAACGGGTTGAGGAATATCAGCCGGAACCGTTGTATGATGCGGTGATTTCGCGCGCGTTCGCTTCTCTGGACGATATGCTTACTTGGACGCACCACCTGATTCCCGAAGGCGGTGTCTGGTGGGCGATGAAGGCGCAAAAAGAGACCGAAGATCTCGCCGGTTTGCCGGAGTATGCGGAAGTAACGCGAATCATCGAACTCCAGGTGCCGGGTCTGGATGCCCAGCGTCGCCTGATTCAGGCGCAGAAAAAAGCCGATTAAAACCATTATTCTCGAAAATAGAGCTTTAAAGGATCTTTTGTGGGAAGAATCATAGCCATTGCAAATCAGAAGGGCGGCGTCGGCAAGACGACGACGAGTGTGAACTTAGCGGCTGCGCTTGCCCGACTGCAGAAGAAGGTATTGTTGATTGATTTGGACCCGCAGGGGAATGCTTCGGTCGCTGTTGGTTTTGACAAGGACAGCGCGGAAAAAACCATTTACGATATCCTCGTAGATGAGGCCGGTTTCGACGAGGTGGTCAGCGAAATCGAAGAGGCTGGATTGGATCTTCTGGCTTCCAACGGCGATCTGACGGCAGCGGAAGTTGAGCTTCTGGAAGAAGATATGGGACCGACCCGGCTTTCCCAAGCTCTGAAGCCAATTAAAGAGCGCTACGATGTAATTCTGATCGACTGTGCGCCGAGTTTGAATATGTTGACGGTGAATGCACTGGTCGCTGCGGACGGTATTATTGTGCCGGTGCAGTGTGAGTATTTCGCATTGGAAGGCTTGTCGGCGCTGATGGATACGATCGAGACGGTGCAAAGCGAATTGAATCCGAAGCTGCATATCGACGGACTCCTCAGAACCATGCATGACCGCCGCAATAATCTGGCGAATGATGTCTCCAACGAATTGGTTAGTCATTTCGGTATGAAGGTTCTGCAAAGCATTATTCCGCGCAATGTGCGTCTGGCTGAAGCGCCGAGTCACGGCGAATCGATTTTTGACTATGATATGAGCTGCAGTGGCGCCCTGGCCTATCTGGCGCTGGCGAATGAAGTGGTTCGTAAAACGCAAATTTAATCCGAAGGGGAATTTCTGTGGTAAAAAAACGTTCAGGTATGGGAAAACGCGGTCTAAGCGCCATGTTGGGGGCTAAGCAGAAGTCGGAAAAGAATGTCAGCGATTTACGTGTCGAAAAGCTGCCTGTCGATCAGCTTAAGGCCGGACAATACCAGCCTCGCCAACAGTTCAATGACGATTCTTTGGCCGAGTTGGCCGCGTCGATCAAGGTGCAGGGTGTTGTACAGCCGATCGTAGTTCGCTCCCTGAATGACGATTCCTATGAAATTATTGCTGGAGAGCGCCGTTGGCGTGCCGCAAAACTGGCCGGACTGGAGCATGTTCCGGTTGTGATTCGTCAGGCCGATGGCCAGACGACACTGGCAATGGCGCTGATTGAAAATATCCAGCGTGAAAATCTGAATCCGATCGAGACGGCTATCGGTTTGAAACGTCTGCTGCAGGAATTTGAACTGACGCAGCAGGAAGTGGCGGATGCGGTCGGTTATTCGCGCTCGGCGGTATCGAATCTGTTGCGCCTGCTGAAACTCCCGGAGGCCATTCAACAAGCGTTGCATGACGGTAAGATCACCATGGGGCATGCGCGTGCGGTCATCAGTATGCCGGAGCCGATTCAGAATGATTTGGTTAAGAAGGCGGTTCAAAACGGTTGGTCGGTTCGCCAGATGGAGCAGGCGGCACAAGAAGTCTTGGTGCCATCAGCGGTCAAAAAAGCGGCTAAAGACGCTGCCAAACCGAAGTTTGAGTTCGTCGACCTCCATCAGGAGTCTCTAGCGAAGCGCCTGGATGCCAAGGTACAGATCAAGCACAAGGAAAATGGTCGCGGCAAGATTGAAATCAGTTACAAAGATGAAAAAGAACTGCAGCGACTGTCCGAACTTTTGACACAAAAGTGACACGGAATTCATACAGAAATATAAGAAACTCTAATAGATAACAATTAGCCGCTGACTAAATTTTATTAATTACAAGATATTGTATTTTTATATAAGTGGGTCGCAACAGGTTGTAGGTATTCGGTTCAATTTGTCTGACAAATGAAAAAGAGCCCTGCCATGCAAACGAAAAAAGCTTAAAAATCAGCCCTATACGGCTAGCTTTTGGGCGGATAAAACATTATCATGTGCCACCGTTTAGGCCAAACTTAATTGAGCTAAAACAACAAAGGTAAAAACGATGAGCGAAAAGCCAAATACCCCACCGAGCGATGAAAATAGAGGTGCTCCGGGGGCTGCTGCGAACTATTTACTCCTGAGCGCAGGATCGATTTTTACCTCCATGTTGATTGCAGGATTTATTGTCGGGTACGTATTGGACGAAATTTTCGATACCCGACCGATTCTGATGCTGGCTTGTGCACTATTGGGCTTTATCGGCGGAATCCAGAAGGTTATTCATTTGACCAAGCGTCTGGATAACGTTCAATCAGAGAAAAAAGATGATTAGAAACGTCGATACGGCATATAAGGTACAGGGCATTATCGGGATTGCCGTTGTAGTGTTTTACGCGACCCAGGGACATGTTGCGGGCGCGGCTTATGGTTTCGTTATCGGGCTGCTGAACATTTTTATGTTGCAGTTTACCTTCCAAAAAGCCAATAAACGTGCGGCGGAAGACCCGAAAGCGGGCATGCTGGTTTTATATCTGAGTGCAGTAATCAGATTCATTCTGTTGGCTGTGTTTTTTGTATTAGGGCTGTCTATTCTCGATCAGAGCGAGGCGTTCCCGGTCATTATCACTTTTGTGTTAATGCAGATCGGGCAACTCTTTAATTTGAAAGGGAAAAGACGTTTGACTGACTAAGGAGTAGACCCTTGAGTGCTGAAAAAATGGGAACGGTCGAGTATATCCAACACCACTTGACCAACAACACCATTGGTGAAGGTTTCTGGACCTTCAACATGGATACGATTATTGTCAGCTTTTTGCTTGGTGCGCTGATCGTCTTTACGGCGGCTCGTCTAGGTAAACAGCTTGAAAGCGGAACCCCAGGCGGTTTCCAGAACTTCGTTGAATCGATTCTAGACTTCGTTTCGACTAACGTTCGTGATGCTTTCCCAGGACATAACCCGCTTATCGCGCCAATCGCGTTGACCATTTTCCTATGGGTTTGGATGATGAACTTCATGGATTTGATCCCGGTTGATCTACTACCTTGGTTGTTCCAGATTGTTACAGGTGATTCTCACGCATACTTGAAAGTTGTTCCGACTACGGATCTAAACACGACTTTGGCGATGGCGTTCACCGTATTTGCATTGATTCTTTATTACAACATCAAGATTAAAGGCATCGGTGGCTTTATCAAGATGTTCCTATTCCATCCTTTCGGTAAGTTCTTCGTACCGGTCAACATTGTAATGACTGCGATTGAAGAAGTTTCCAAGCCGCTATCTCTTGCTCTGCGTTTGTTCGGTAACATGTTCGCAGGGGAATTGGTATTCCTACTGATCGCATTGATTGGTGGAACTCTAGCAGTGGGTGCCGCTGCCCTATTCTGGGCACCACTACAAGTATTGCTTGATCTAGGTTGGTTGATTTTCCACTTGTTGGTTATCACCTTGCAGGCATTTATCTTTATGGTGCTCACAATTGTTTATCTGGGAATGGCACACGACGAAGGTCACTAATCCTCAGGTAGGCAATAAAGAAGTCCGGTGTCTCTTTTAGGAGGGACACCAAACAGGGTTTAAGCGCACCTACTTAAGTTTTCGCAAGGATGCCTAAGTAAAAAGCTTTTTTTTAACTATTAACTTTTCTAACTTTAAACTTTGGAGAAAATCGATGGAAGTAACTGCTACTATGATCGCTGATATCTACGCTGCAACTGCTATTGGTGTAGGTGTTATCTTGGCTGCTGCTGGTTTGGGTTCAGCAATCGGTTGGGGTCTAATCTGTTCTAAAACTCTAGAAGGTATTGCTCGTCAGCCTGAAATGCGTCCTGCGCTTATGACTAACATGTTCATCTTCGCTGGTCTTATGGAATCTTTCCCATTCATTATCCTAGCTTTCGCAATGTGGTTCCTATTCGCTAACCCATTCGTTGGTGCAATGACTGCTGCTCTAGGTGCTTAATCCTAAGCGTGGAAACTGTATCTAATTAATTTTTTAATTACTTAAACGAATGGCGAGGTAACCACTGTGAGTATTAACGCAACGCTTCTCATCCAGATTATTGCATTTGTGCTATTGATCTGGTTTGTGAACAAGGTGCTGTGGGGGCCACTTTCGAAGTTAATGGAAGAGCGTCAGAAGAAAATCGCTGACGGACTTTCTGCTGCTGAGAAAGGTAAGCATGAGTTGGAGCTAGCTGAACAGAAGGCTAAAGAAGTCCTTAAAGAAGCAAAAGCTCAAGCTCAAAACGTTCTAAGCCAAGCTGAAAAGCGCGGTTCTGAAATCGTAGAAGATGCTAAAGTCAAAGCGACTGAAGAAGCAGAACGTATTAAAGCTTCCGCCCAAGCAGAAATAGAGCAAGAAGTAAGTCGTGCAAGAGAGCAACTACGTAAAGAAGTTGCAACAATTGCCGTATCTGGTGCAGAGAAAATTCTAGGTAAAGAAGTTAACGCTGCTGCGCATAACGACATGCTAGAAGCCCTAGTAAAACAAATCTAATCTAGGGGAAGCTCTATGGCAGAATTAATGACAATTGCAAGACCTTACGCAGAAGCGGTCTTTGCTCTAGCTAAAGAAGAGCAAACGCTTGCAGCTTGGTCAGAACAGTTAGCAAATCTTGCAGCCATCACAAATGATGCCGCTATGCAGGATGTGCTAAATGATCCTTCACGTACTGAAGATGAAATCCTTGGGATTTATGCTGCGGTAATGGGTGAAGGTCTGACTGAACAAGGCAAGAACCTGTTGACTGCTATGGCTGATAACAAACGTCTTCCGGCTTTATCTGAAGTTGCTGAGCAATTTGAGATTCTTAAAGCCGAAGAAGAGAAACGCGTTCGCGCGACTGTTGTTTCAGCTTTCGACGTAACGGATGAGCAGAAGAATAAATTAAGTGCTGCTTTAAATGCTAAGTTTGATGCCGAAGTAGAGATCAGTTATGAAGTTGATCCTTCACTGGTCGGCGGCATTAAGATCAAAGTCGGTGACTGGGCGCTAGACGGCTCGGCACTTACGCAACTGAACAAACTTGGCGCAGCAATCGCCCAATAATGGAGAGGAACAAACATGCAATTGAATGCCTCTGAAATCAGCAGCCTGATCAAAGACCGTATTAAAGGTTTTGAAGGTGCAGCTGAGTCTGGCAGCGAAGGAACAGTCGTTAGCATCGCAGATGGTATCGCACGTGTTCACGGTGTGTCAGATGTAATGTATGGTGAGATGGTTCAATTTGACGAGAACACTTTCGGTATGGCGCTTAACCTTGAGCGTGACTCTATCGGTGTTGTTGTTCTTGGTGAATACAAACACATTTCTGAAGGTGACAAGGTAACTTGTACCGGTAAGATCCTAGAAGTACCAGTTGGTCCGGAAATGATGGGCCGTGTTGTTGACGGTCTTGGTCGTGCAATCGACGGTAAAGGTCCAATCGACGCTAAAATCACTTCACCTATCGAGCGTATCGCTCCTGGTGTTATCGACCGTAAATCGGTTGATCAGCCAATGATGACTGGTATCAAGTCTATCGACTCAATGATTCCAATCGGTCGTGGTCAGCGTGAGTTGATCATCGGTGACCGTCAGATCGGTAAGACTGCTATCGCAATCGATGCAATCATTTCACAGAAGAACACTGGTGTGAAATGTGTATACGTAGCGATGGGTCAAAAAGCATCTACTGTTAACAACGTACGTCGCAAGCTGGAAGAAACTGGCGCGATGGAAAACACTGTTATCGTTGCGGCTAACGCGTCTGATCCAGCAGCACTACAATACCTAGCGGCATACGCTGGTTGTGCAATGGGTGAGTACTACCGTGACCGTGGTGAAGATGCACTGATCATCTATGATGACTTGACTAAACAAGCGCAAGCTTACCGTCAAATCTCACTACTACTTCGTCGTCCTCCTGGGCGTGAAGCATTCCCTGGTGATATCTTCTACCTACACTCACGTCTACTTGAGCGTGCTGCTCGTGTAAGCGAAGACTACGTAGAACGTTTCACTAACGGTGAAGTAAAAGGTAAGACTGGTTCTTTGACTGCTCTTCCTATTATTGAAACTCAAGCGGGTGACGTATCTGCTTTCGTACCTACTAACGTTATCTCGATCACTGACGGTCAGATCTTCCTTGAGACTTCAATGTTCTCACAGGGTATCCGTCCTGCGGTTAACGCTGGTCTATCTGTATCCCGTGTTGGTGGTGCTGCACAGACTAAAGCGATCAAGAAACTTGGTGGTGGTATCCGTCTTGACCTGGCTCAGTACCGTGAACTTGCGGCTTTCGCACAGTTTGCTTCTGATCTAGATGCGACAACTAAAGCACAGCTAGAGCGTGGTAAGCGCGTAACTGAGCTTATGAAGCAGAAGCAATTTGCTCCGCTTACAATCGCTGAGATGGCTGCTTCTCTGTTTGCTGCAAACGAAGGTTTCCTAGACGACGTAGAAGTTGAAAAAGTTCTTGCGTTTGAAGCTGGTATGCACGCACACATGAACTCTGCACACGCTGACCTAGCCGCTAAGATCAACGATGGTGGTGCTTGGAACGATGATATCGCTGCTGAGCTTAAAGCTTGCATCGAAGAGTTCAAAGCGAACGGCGTTTACTAAGAGTAAGGAGTAGGCCATGGCAGGCGGTAGTAAAGAAATACGAGCCAAAATTGGTTCCGTAACGAATACCAAAAAAATCACCAAAGCCATGGAGATGGTTGCGGCGTCTAAAATGCGTAGAGCACAAGCACGCATGGAAGCGACTCAGCCATACGTCGAAAAAGTGAAGAGAGTGATCAGCCACGTAGCGGCAGCTCACCCTGAGTATAAGCATCCTTATACTCAGACTCGTGACAACGTTAAGCGCGTTGGCTTGATCGTAGTCTCTTCTGATCGAGGTCTTTGTGGTGGTTTAAACTCAAACTTATTCCGTAAAATCTTGCCAAAGATGAAAGCTTGGCAAGAAGCTGGTGTTGAGGTTGAACTTGCCCTGGTCGGTAACAAAGCAAAAACTTTCTTCCGTTCTTACGGTGGTAATGTTGTCGCTTCTGTTTCTGATCTAGGTGATACCCCTCACATTGAGGACCTGGTTGGTACAGTTAAAATCGTTCTTGATAAGTTCGATGCCGGTGAAATTGACGAAGTTTATGTTGCGTCTAACGTATTCGTAAACACTATGTCGCAAGATCCGACTGTTACCCAATTGGTTCCATTGCAAGCTGAAGATAAACATGACAACTCTCGTTGGGATTACCTTTACGAGCCGGATGCAAAAACAGCACTTGATCTGTTGATGCGTCGTTATGTTGAAGCTACCGTTTTCGGTTCTGTGGTTGAAAACGCAGCCTGCGAGCAAGGTGCTCGTATGATTGCGATGAAGAACGCAACCGACAACGCGGGTGAAATGATCAATGAATTGAAGCTGTCTTACAATAAGGCGCGTCAAGCTGCGATCACAGCTGAAATTTCAGAAATCGTTGCTGGTACAGCGGCTGTTTAAGTTTGAAAGTTTCAATAAAAGGTTAAAGATTATGAACGGAAAAATCGTACAGGTTATCGGCGCCGTTGTAGACGTCGAGTTTAAAGGTGCTGATTTACCAAAAATCTATGACGCGTTGATTGTTGAAGAAACCGGTCTAACGATCGAAGTTCAACAGCAGATCGGTGATGACACTGTTCGCGGTATCGCGATGGGTGCTTCTGACGGTCTTAAGCGTGGCATGTCTGTTAAAAATACTGGTGAAGCGATTTCAGTACCAGTAGGTAAAGCAACACTAGGTCGTATCTTCGACGTTCTTGGTAACGCGATCGATATGGCTGGTCCAGTAGAAGCTGAGCAGAAAATGGTTATTCACCGTGAAGCTCCAGCATTTGACGAGCTAGCGGCTTCTCAAGATCTACTAGAAACAGGTGTTAAAGTTATCGACCTTATCTGTCCTTTCGCGAAAGGTGGTAAAGTTGGTCTATTCGGTGGTGCCGGTGTTGGTAAAACCGTAAACATGATGGAGCTTATCCGTAACATCGCTATCGAGCACAGTGGTTACTCTGTATTCGCTGGTGTTGGTGAGCGTACTCGTGAAGGTAACGACTTCTACTACGAGATGGAAGAGTCAGACGTACTTGACAAAGTTGCCCTGGTATATGGTCAGATGAATGAGCCACCAGGTAACCGTCTACGTGTTGCTCTTACTGGTCTAACAATGGCTGAGTTCTTCCGTGATGAAGGTCGTGATGTTCTATTCTTCGTTGATAACATCTACCGTTACACACTAGCTGGTACTGAGGTATCTGCACTTCTAGGTCGTCTACCGTCTGCGGTAGGTTACCAGCCTAACCTAGCTGAAGAGATGGGTCAGGTTCAGGAGCGTATCACTTCAACTAAGACTGGTTCGATCACGTCTATCCAAGCGGTATATGTACCTGCGGATGACTTGACTGACCCTGCTCCAGCTACTACCTTCGCTCACTTGGATGCGACTGTTGTACTTAACCGTGGTATCGCTGAACAGGGTATCTACCCTGCGATCGATCCACTAGACTCTACTTCACGTCAGCTTGACCCTCTAGTTGTTGGTCAGGAGCACTATGAAGTTGCACGTAACGTTCAGCAAACGCTACAACGTTATAAAGAGTTGAAAGACATCATCGCGATCCTAGGTATGGATGAACTTTCTGAAGAAGACCGCAACTTGGTTGCACGTGCTCGTAAGATGCAGCGTTTCTTCTCTCAGCCATACTTCGTAGCGAAAGTTTTCACTGGTGAAGATGGTCGTTATGTTCCACTGAAAGAAACTATCCGTGGATTCAAAATGATCGCATCTGGTGAACTGGACGACGTTCCTGAAAAAGCGTTTATGTACGCTGGGGACATCGACGAAGTTCTAGAGAAAGCGAAAAAATACCAAGGGTAATTAATTATGGCAGTCTCAATGCAAGTAGATGTTGTTAGTGCGGAGGGTTTAATCTTCTCTGGTAAAGCAGAGCAGGTCTTCGCACAGGCTGCCGATGGTGAGGTTGGTATCCTTCCTCACCATACCCAGTTTTTAAGCTCGCTTAAGCCGGGCGCAGTTCGCGTTGTTACTGGTGACGAAGAAGGTATCTTCTACGTTAACGGCGGCATTATCGAAATTCAGCCAAGTGTAGTGACTATCCTTGCGGATACCGCTATTCGCGCAGCTGACCTAGATCAAGCTCAAGCTGAAGAAGCTAAGCGCGCAGCTGAAGAAGCCATGGAAAATGCTAAATCTGAAACCGATATTGCTCGTGCTCAGATTGAACTTGCAGAAGCCGTTGGCCAAATTCAAGCGATCAGCAAAATGCGCGATCGTTTGCATAAGACTGGGTTGGCTTAATTGTTACCCCTGTAAAGAAGCGGGCCTTGTGCCCGCTTTTTTTTTCCTTGTTGATTATTTGCGCGGCTTGCGGGCAATCTCTTCGTCAAGGACGTGTCGTGTAGATTTCTATACTCACTTACCTTTCCTCGACCTTGCACCACAATCCATCACAATGAATCTAACAGTAATAGACAAAATACTTTTTGTTTAAATCTATGGGCATTAAGATTAGTGTTTATTAGTTTACGCAAAGTTAAATAACTGGATTATCTATGGCATTAAAAGTCGTCATTCTTGCTGCGGGTAAAGGGACCCGTATGCGTTCTTCTTTACCGAAAGTTCTCCAGCCGCTTGCGGGTCAGCCGCTATTGCAGCATGTCGTGAATACGGCGCAGTGTCTGCAAGCGGAGCAGATATTGACTGTGGTCGGTCATCAGTCACATCTGGTTGAAGAAGCGATGGCGGAGCAGGGTATTTATTTTGTTGCCCAGACAGAACAGTTAGGTACGGGGCATGCGGTTCAACAGGTGGTGCCTGAGATCGACGACATGGATACCGTTTTAGTTTTATATGGGGATGTCCCACTCACTGCGCAAACGACGCTTGAAGACTTGTTAGCGCTCGTTTCTGAGCAACACCCTCTGGCACTGTTGACCATTAATCTTGATAATCCGACCGGCTACGGACGCATTGTTCGTGACCAACACCTGGCGGTTCAAGCCATTGTCGAACAGAAGGACGCGAGCACCGAACAGCTGGCGATTCAGGAAGTGAACACTGGTATTCTGGCGGCTAAAGGCGCTCACTTGAAAGCCTGGCTGGGCAAGCTTAGCAATGAGAATGCCCAGGGTGAATATTATCTGACGGATATTATCGCCATGTGCGTTGCCGACGGTTATACGGTGCAAACCACGCAGCCGGCTGCGGAAATTGAAGTCTTGGGTGTGAATGACAAGGCGCAATTGCAGGCTTTAGAGCGCCAGTATCAAATGCAATTGGCGAATCAACTGATGACCCAGGGGGTGACTCTGATCGATGCTTCGCGCCTTGATATCCGCGGTTCGGTAACTGTGGGACAAGACGTACAGATCGATGCGAACGTTATCTTTGAAGGGGATGTGATTCTCGGCGATAACGTCCAAGTCGGCGCCAATTGTATTTTAAAAAGTGTCACCATTGCAGCCGGTACGGTTATTCATCCGTTTAGCCATCTTGAAGAGTGTGTCGTGGGTGAGAAGGTCTCTGTCGGCCCTTATGCTCGATTGCGCCCTGGCACGGATCTGGCTGATGAAGTTCGTATCGGAAACTTTGTCGAGACCAAAAAGGCAAAAATCGGCAAGGGATCCAAAGTCAATCATTTAAGTTATGTCGGCGATACCCTGATGGGATCAGGCTGTAACGTAGGAGCCGGCACAATTACCTGTAATTATGACGGCGTCAATAAACACCTGACGGAAATCGGCGATAACGTTTTTGTCGGCTCCGACACTCAACTTGTTGCACCAGTAAAGGTGGGGGATGGTGCCACGATTGGTGCAGGATCCACCATTACCAAAGAGGCGCCCGCCGAAATGCTGACATTGTCTCGCTCCAAACAGTTAACCATTAAAAATTGGGCCAAGCCGGTTAAAAAATAGTTTTAAGCTGTTCGTTGGTGCATGAAGCGCTCGTCGTTCGGTACTAAAGAATTCAATTTTCGGGAATTATTATGCAGTATCTAAACATCGATCCGATCAAATGCGAGCCGTTGCGCGACTACATGTCCGCAAACGGTTGGGAAGTTGCCCATCAGGATGTCGGCCAGACCGAATTATGCGGTTATGGTTATGTCATTCAGTGGAAAAAAGGCGACTATAAAGTCACTATGCACTATGAAGATCATCAAGGAAAGGCGCAGGCTAACCTTGAGATGTCTGCGGCTGTGCGTCCGGAAATCGATGCTTTTATCGAGGCCGCCTAAGTCCTTCCATTACCGTTTTGGCGATCAGTTATAATTAGCGGCAAATTCCTAGATTTTGTCCCTGATTGTGTAATATGTCGCCGAAACTGCAAGCTTATATCGACCTGACCCGCCTTAATCGTCCCATTGGGATTTATCTGGTTTTGTGGCCCGCTTTGTGGGCGCTATGGATTGCCGCCGACGGCATGCCGGATTTATGGATTCTAACGGTGTTTATTCTCGGCTCGGTGCTGATGCGATCGGCCGGATGTGTCATTAACGATTATGCGGATCGAAACTTCGATGGTCAGGTTGCTCGCACCTGCTGCCGTCCGTTGGCGACTGGCGTTTTAAGTTCCAAAGAGGCTTTGGGCTTTTTTGCGCTACTCTGCCTGTTTGCTTTCGGGCTGGTCTTAACGCTTAATGCTCTGACGATTTGGCTCTCTTTCGCTGCGGTTGCTCTGGCCGCACTTTATCCTTTTATGAAACGTCACACCTACTGGCCGCAAGCCTTTCTGGGGGCGGCTTTCGCATGGGCGATTCCAATGGCCTTTGCAGCCGTGAGCGGAGAGGTTCCGGCCGCAGCCTGGCTGTTGTATGCAGCAACACTGGTCTGGTCTCTGATTTACGATACGGCTTATGCTGTCGGTGATATGCCGGACGATTTGAAAGTCGGGATTAAATCGACGGCGATTCTGTTCGGCGATAAGTTAGTCTATTGGATCGGCTTTTTTGAGCTTCTGATGCTGGCGCTGTTATATTTTGCCGGTCAGGCATTCGAGCTGGGCATTCTGTATTACGGGGGGCTGGCGATTGCCGCTTTGTGGTTTGCATATGACCTCAAGCGCTTGGCCTCGGGGTGTGCACAAACTGCTTTCAGAGTATTCCTGCAGAATCACTGGGTTGGCGTTATTATTCTTGCCGGTATTATTCTCGACAAAGCCTGTTCGTGACTTATTGCAGCATCTGGCTTTTGGGAACGCCCATTTCCTGACCGAGATCCCATTCGGCGTTAGCGACCGCTTCACTGATGATTTTCAGCATGGGGCCGATAAGATCCGGATGGAATGGCAAAATGAGTCCCTGTCCCTTGTGCGGTTCGAGAATAAAAGTAGCCAACTCCTTATCCAGATCCTGAAAACGGATCTTTGCCAACAGAATCGGTTCTTCGCCGAGCGGATAGGTCGGATTTTCGGGCGCTTCGTACTCATTCGAATAATCGCCCATAAGTTGCGGCTTATCATCAGCTTCATCGCTGCTTGCGGTATTATCAAGATCGAATAAAGGTTCGCCGGTTACCGGATGTAATCCGTGCAGCGCCGGTAAAAGCAATTTACAGAAGCGGCGCGTGACCCACGCTTGATAGACATGATCGTTGAGGGTTTTAAACTTTAAGAGTATTCTGTCTTCGAAAGCGTTAAATGTTGCCTGAATCTGATTGATTTGATCACTCACTATTGAATTTCCGCGTATTTGTTTTCTTCCTGCAGGGGGCGCTATTGTACCAAAACCGCACCATAAAACGGCTGTTTGCTAAAGTCAGCTTCCGTTGGCATGTGTTGGCGGTGTCTGTGCTGTTTTGTAGCGTTTTGGCCGCGACACAGGCTCAAGCGGAAGAAACTCTGGGTGGGCCAGAAAAGGAGCCGAAATACCTTTTTGAAAACTATCATCCCGGGATGATCGTGGATGCGATTGAACAGTTGGTTGGACTCAAATACGAGGTAACCGATTATCTGGATGATGTCGGTGATCGCGTTGACCGCTTCCTAGGCGACGAAACGCTGGAAATTCAACGCAAGGGAAGTAAGCTCAAGCTGTATTTCCCGGTGACCTTCTATGACAACGGAACTTTACGCAGTCGTCCGAATTTTCGTGTGTATATTGACCTGCCGCGATGGCGGAAAAGAGTCAAGTTTCTGATTTCATCGTTTGACGAAAGCGATCCAGATGTTGAGGACGACGGGATCGGCTCGCTTGAGTCGAAACCGGTCAGAGACGATACTGCCGTGCCGCAGCGCACAACCTTCGCCGCCCAGTACCTGGTCAACAGTAGCGCCAACTTCCTGTTGCAGTTCGATGTCGGTCTCAAATTTGACGAAACCCGCCCCAATCCCTATGTTCGCTGGCGCCACCGTTACAGATCCAAGTTTGATAGCGGTTTGACGAGTCGGACCAGTCAGGACTTTATTTATGAACGTATGAGCCACTTTGTCTGGAAAATCACTCAGGTTTTCGACTATCCGACCGAGCATAATCTGTTTCGTAGCGAAACGCGTGGAACCTGGTTATATGACGAAAATCTTTATGAACTACGTCAGCGGGGTACGGTTTTTTATCAGATCAATCCGCACCGGATTCGCTCTTACTTTATTGAGGTCAAAGGAAACATTCATACAGACACCTTTAATCAGGATCAGGTGACGTTAGGAATGAACTGGCGGGAAAAGCTCTATCAGGAGTGGCTGTTCGCCGAAATGCAACCCCGCCTGAGCTGGTTTGCCGAAGATGACTTCGAGCAACCGGAGTTTAGCATCAGCTTTATGCTGGAAATGCTTTTCAGCAAATCCTGAATGCCTACGGCATTCGATGCAGGAAAACTTCGGTCAGCAGTAGCGGGAAATCGCTATGGGTATCATGCCAGAAAACAGAACGTCTGGCGTGCCGTAAAGAGGCATCCAGCGGTAAACGCTGCTTGGGAAAATGCTGAAAACGGAAATCGCTGCGGCAGATCTGTTTGATATCAAACAGAATTTCTCCGAGAGGCTGGGTGCCAAGTTTCTGCAGCATCAGCCAAGGGTTACCGCTTTCGAAATAGGGGATCACGGTACGTGCAAAGACCCAATCTTGTCCGTCACATTGCAGTAAGACCTCTCTGATCCATACCCGCTGATGCGTTTGCAACCCAAGCGCCTGGCGTTCGTCTTCATAGGCCAAGGCGAATGCCTGTTTCAGGACTTTAACCTGCATCTGCGGACAGTGTTGGCGAATTCTACGCGTCAGCGACTTTGGCGTACGCAACCAGGATTTCTGTCGTGGCTGCTCTGTAATGCGGCTTAGCAAGGCATCCGCATACCATCGCTTCTCCGCCGGGGTTGATCCACTCAAAGGCATAGTAAAAACTCTCTAGGCATTCTGGTATTCGACTCGATGGCCGATCCATCTATGTTGCAGGGCGTCGACTCTTTGCGGATCATTATGCAGCATTAAGGCGCTGTATTCTTGGGCAAGAGGAATAAAGCGTGCGTCACGTTGCAGGTCGGCGATTCGCAGCTGAAGCCCTCCAGTCTGACGCGTACCGAGAATTTCGCCCGGTCCGCGGATTTTAAGGTCTTCTTCGGCAATTCTAAAGCCGTCATTGGTGTCGCGCATAATATTTAATCGTGCCTTGCCGGTGGTCGACAAAGGCGGCTGATAGAGCAGCACACAGTGGCTCTGTTTTTCGCCTCGACCAACCCGGCCGCGTAGCTGATGCAGTTGAGCCAGTCCCAGACGTTCGGCATTTTCGATAATCATCAGGCTGGCATTCGGAACATTTACACCGACCTCTATCACGGTTGTCGCGACCAGCAGGTCAAGATCATGCCGTTTGAATGCATTCATGACCAGCGCTTTTTCTTCTCCTTTCAAACGGCCGTGAACCAGACCGACCCGCAGGTCAGGCCAGCGGTCGGTAAATTGCGTGGCCGTCACCTCTGCCGCTTGGGCATGCAGCAGTTCCGATTCCTCGATCAACGGGCAAACCCAGTATGCCTGCACACCCTGCGTACATTTGGCATACAGGTGTTCCATCAGTTCATCACGCTTGGTCGTACTCATAACGGCGGTTTCGATGGGTTTTCGGCCCGGTGGTAACTCATCAATTACCGAGAGATCGAGATCGCCGTAGGCGGTCATGGCCAGAGTCCTTGGAATAGGTGTCGCGGTCATAATCAATTGGTGTGGATGCACCTCTAACTTGTCTTTTTGAGCCAGATCATTGTTGGACTCAGCCTTCCGTTGCTCATGTACACCTTGAGTACACTGCGCTCCGGGTTCTTCGTCCGCCTCAATCTGACTTAAAAATCCGTCGTTATAGGATTTATCTGCCGCGACCTTGAGCAAATTATCTCCCACTGCTTCTTTGTTGCTTTCAGGATTAAAAGGCTCACTGGCACTTTGAGCCAACTGAGCGTCGGTTCCTTCATGGGCCTTGAACTGAGGTAAAACATCTCCCTCTGAAGTAGCGTCCTGCAGTGCTGCGCTATCTTCGCCTTCTAGAACGATTTTTTGCCCTTTTTGCTGCAATGTCAGCCGTTGGTGGACACCAAAACGATGCTGTTCATCGATAATGACAAGGCCGAGGTTATTAAAGTTGACCGCATCCTGAAACAGCGCGTGCGTTCCGACGACGACGTTGGCTTCGCCGCTTTCCACCTGCGCCAGCATCAGCCGTTTTTCGGCCGCTTTCATGCGCCCGTTTAACCAGGCGACCGAAATATCCAGTGGTTCCAGCCACTCCTGAAACGCATTGAGGTGCTGTTCAGCCAGAATTTCGGTCGGCGCCATGATTGCCACCTGATAGCCGGCTTCCGCGGCCTGGATGGCTGCAATGGCGGCAACGACGGTTTTCCCCGAACCGACGTCGCCCTGCACCAGACGCTGCATCGGATGTTGCCGTTTTAAATCCTGACCGATTTCATCCAGAACTCTCTGCTGGGCTCCGGTCAGCGAAAACGGCAGAGAGGCGAGCAATGCATTCACTTTTTGGCTCGGCGGAAAGGCGGGGGCAAGGCGTTTTTGTTCTTCCTGACGCAGTTTCTGCAAACCGATCTGCTGACTGATTAATTCCTCAATAATCAGGCGCTGTTGCGCGGGATGGCAAAACTGTTTAATGGATACAAGGTCATCCGACGCCTGTGGTTGATGCAGGGTGACTATGGCCTGGTTGAGATCCGGTAATTGCAGTTCCTGTAAAAGATCAGGCGGTAGTAATTCCGGAAGCGGCGAAGATTTTACAAGATCCAACGCTTGAGTAATCAGTTTGATGATGCTCGGTTGTCCGAGTCCTTCTGTCGTCGGGTAAACCGGTGTCAGAGTGCTGTCCAGAGGTTTCGGGTTTTCCAGATTAATAAACTGGTAGTGGGGGTGCACCATTTCCAGACCATTCGGGCCGGAACGGACTTCGCCGTAGACACGTACGGTTTTCCCGCGGGTGAAACTCTGTGCCTGGCGGTAATGATAGTGAAAGAAACGCAGTGTCAGACAGGCTCCGCCGGGTGACTGGATGGTAACCAACAGGCTGTTACGTCCGCCACGCGTCATCGCTTGGGAAATAATGGTTCCTTCGGTCTGCGCTTCGACGCCTACCAGAAGAGAGTCAATCGGCGTCAGTCGGGTTTTATCCTGATAGCGCAACGGCAGATGAAGCAGCATATCCTGGATCGTAAACAATCCAAGTTTATGCAGTTTTTCCAGTTGTTTCGGACCAACCCCTTTTAGGGTATCCAGTGAATTGCTTTCTAACATTGACGCGGTTTCTTTTCGGGACTGGCGAAAATTTTATCAAAAACTTTATTGGCTTGGCGGCGGCTTGCTTCGACTATGTTTCACGTGGAAAGGCTTTGTTGATACGGATACCGCGATGACAAGCTTACATTATGAGTCGGTTTCTTGATCATTGGGTATATTTTACGTACTATTGATGATAAAGATGAAAATCATTTACGCTGTATTTTTCCTCTTTTAATTGCTCGTAAGAGTCGTTTGTTGAGATAAAGAGGTGCCTTATGCGTCGCTCAACCGCTCTATTTGTCACCCTGATGATTTTGCTGCTGGTATTGGTTACAGTCGCTTTGGGATGGCGCGTGCAAGTCGAAAAGCGGCAATTTATCGAGCATCAGCACTTTATTATGCGCAAGCAGGCTGAAATCACCGCCAAAGATATTGAAGCTCGGGTGAATGCATTGCGTGACAGCATGATCGCCATTTCACTGGATGATTTATGGCTCAGAGAGCTGGAAACCTTTCACAGCATCGACGAACTGCAGAAGTCGCTGTTTGAACGCTTCAAACTTTATTTTCCTTCAATGATCGGATTCGGTATCGCCGATGAGCATGGCGAAATTCTATGGTCGAATCTGGATTTCTTTGTCAGTGACGTTTGTCGTCAGGACCTGGAAAAAAGCGCCGAGATCTTAAGTCTGCAAACGCAATACTACGACTACAAGACCTATCTCCATCCTCAACCCGGCAACTACCATTTCGATATGATTTTTCCGGTCCTCTGGAATCAGAAGAAACTGGTCTTTTTTATGAGTTTCAGTCCCAAGCCTCTGTCCGAAGCGCTCAGGGAGAGCCAAATTTCTCAGCACGAAGTGTATTTGTTGAGAAGCGACCGTCAAGGATTGATTGAAGTGACCACCGAAGGCACGCGAGAGACTTTAAGCAGGCCCTATTTCCTGCAGGAAGATGAACTCCGCAGGGTGGCTGCTAAGGTAGCGGTTTCCAATACACTATGGGAGGTGGCCGTTGTTGAAAATCCGCTGATTCTAAAACGTTTTGCTCAGCATCTTATTTGGCACGCCGCAGTCGTCTGGGGTGTTTTCGTCGTGCTTTGGCTGGGGCTGTTATGGTTTGCGATGCATCATGAAAAACATCAAGGGCATTTGTTTAAACGCCTGAACCATCTTTCCATGCATGACGAACTGACTGGCTTGGCCAATCGCAGAATGCTGATTCAAGGAGCAGGGGAAGCGCTGAAAAATTTACAGAATGAAGGCATTCAGTCCGGATTGATGTATTTGGATCTGGATGATTTTAAACCGGTAAATGACCGCTATGGGCATGATATGGGTGATAAGTTGTTACAGGCGTTTGCCATTCGGCTCCAGAAATATACCCGTATCGATGATCTGGTTGCCCGTTTGGGGGGCGATGAGTTCGTGATTATGTTTCAGGGACTGGCGACACCTCCGGAATCGGCGGTTGCTCAATTGCGTGATATGACTGAACGTTATCAGAGTTTATTGAACGAGCCCTATGAGATTGACGGCAAGCAGATCGTTTGCCATATCAGTATCGGTTGGATTCTTCTGTTGCCGCAAATGGAGGGTGCCGACGAGATTCTCAGGCAGGCCGATAAAGCGATGTATCAGCAGAAAAAGCGCAATAAACAGGCTCGAGAGCAGATTTAGAGAATGGTTCGCGGCGCAAGTCTGGCGAAAAGTGTGCAAAGAATTGAAGATTTGAATAATTGGAGTATCGGGTTTAAGGCAAGCAGTAAAAGGCGTCTAATTAATGACTGATGTCGAAGGAGGTGGACATGTTAAGTAAAAAGATCAAAAAGCTGTTGAACAGACAGGTAAACGCGGAGTTTTACGCTTCGAATATTTATCTTCAGATGTGTGCCTGGGCAGAGGCCGAAGGTCTGGACGGAGCGGCGGAGTTTTTTCGCGGCCACAGTCTTGAAGAGCGCGAGCATATGGACAAGATTTTTAACTATATGGCCGAGTGTGGTGCACCGGTCACGATCGAAGAGATTCCGAAACCGCCTAGCGAATACGACAATCTGATGGAAGTGCTCAAAGCGGCGTTCAAACACGAGAAAAAAGTGACCGCGATGATTAAGCAGATCGCTAAAACCGCATTTGAAAAAGAAGACTATACGACGTTCAATTTCATCGAATGGTTCATTGCCGAACAGCATGAAGAAGAGGTTTTGTTCGGTAAGGTTCTTGGCAAGGCGGAAATGCTCGGTTTTACCGGCGAGCCTGGGCAGACGCTACACATTATGGATAGCTATTTGAAGCGTTTGGCCGCAGCGCATTAAATACAAGCATGCCAAGGATTATAAGCGGTCAGGAG
Organism: Thiomicrorhabdus xiamenensis; assembly: GCF_013282625.1. Taxonomy (NCBI): domain Bacteria; kingdom Pseudomonadati; phylum Pseudomonadota; class Gammaproteobacteria; order Thiotrichales; family Piscirickettsiaceae; genus Thiomicrorhabdus; species Thiomicrorhabdus xiamenensis. The sequence continues at coordinate 2,547,681 of NZ_CP054020.1, read as the reverse complement.
AAGCCGTTCCCGACCGCTTTTTTATGCCTTTCATAGCAAGACAGCGCTGTGGTCGCTGTTTATAAGACTCCTAAAAACCCTAAAATTCTGGTAAGGTTCTATAAAAATTTAACGTTATTCAATTTTTCATAGATAATAATCTATATCTTTAGGGAAGTCATTGATGGCTCGATTGGTTGTAATAGATTTAGATGGGACCTTATTAAATTCAGACCACCAGGTTGGTGATTTGACTGTTCGAACTCTGCAGGCGTTATATGCCAGTGGTGCCGAACTGATGATTGCCACCGGCCGTCATTTTCAGGATGTCTATCTGATTGCCCAGAAGATTAAAGTGCCGGTCAGCTTCATCACCTCCAACGGAGCTCGTATTCACGATCACCACGGCAGACTGCTGTACGAAAATCATATTCCGCAAGAGCTGGTTGCCAGAGTATTAGATATCTCAGCAGACTATGCCGTGCATCGAAATATCTATCAGGGCGATGTCTGGTTGGTTGAAGAGGAAAACGAGCCGTTGCTGGATATACACAAGGCATCCGGCTTTGAGTATCAGCGGGTAGATTTTTCCGAGCTTGACCCCGAGCACATCGACAAATTCTACTTCAATGCACCCCATGCCAAACTGGTTCCGCTTGAGCGCAAATTAAAGGACGCTTTGGGAGATCAGCTTTACATCACCTTCACTACGGAAATCTATCTGGAGGTTATGAACAAGGGTGTTTCCAAAGGGACAGCGCTCGCCCAGCTTTGTGCCGAGAGAGGCATCGACGCTTCCGAGGTGATGGCTTTCGGCGACGGCTTTAACGATATTGATATGTTGCAGTGGGTGGGACGTCCGGTGGTCATGGCCAATGCTAATGAGGCTCTGAAAGAGCAGCTTCCGTATGCTGACCAGGCGTTAAGTAATGCCGAGGAGGGGGTGGCGCTCTATTTGCAACAGAATCTGCTGGAGGTTAAGGCTCTGTAGGTGTTAAGGGTTCAGTTGTGCCAGACGCGAGTCGAGTTGCTTCAGATGCTCTTGGTTGAGCCCCAGTACGGCTAAACAGCGTTCGATCTGTTCCTGTTCGTTGGCGCTGTTGCGGTGAGAATTCCCCTGTTTGGAGTTCTTGATACGTAAATCCATTTCCAGAAAGTGCGCCATTTTGAGCAAGGCAACGTTTCTGCGCAGAGCAGGCTCTTTTATCCGTTGGGTATGTTGTTCGTGGTGCAGAAGAATAGTATTGGCAATTATTTTCGGAAGATGCAGCTCGTGGGCAATCACATAACCGAGGGCGCTATGAGAAGTACCGTATTTTTTGTAGTCCCGATCGTTGGCAGCGTGGAAACTCTTGTGGCTTTGATGGAACGTCATGCCGTAACTTTCATCCATCTTGTGAATGGCAAAAGCACCGATATCGTGAATTAAACCGAGCAGATACGCTTCTGAAGGTTTAAGCAAATTGGTTTCGAGTGCGATTAGACTGGTGATTTCAGCGATTATCTGGCTGTGGTAACTCAAGCCGCTAATAGAATTTTCCAGAAAATTCTTTTTAATATGTATCGAGGTTACGTAATCGCGCAGATTGTTAATCCCAAGCCGGAAAAGCGCACTTTCGAGATCTCGTACGGGAATCATCTTACTATTGAAAAGCGAGGTATTGGCCAGAGAGATGAGTTCCGCGGCAAGATAGGGGTTGCGGCTGATCAGCTCGACCAGTTTCTTTATGCTCGGCATCTCATGTTCTTGCAGGAGTTGTTGCAACTGAACGAGCTCGTCAGGAAGGATTGGAATATCGATCTGCTTAATTAATTCGCGGGCAACTTGAACCTGAGTTCCATAGGTAGGCATTGTAATCATCCCTGAAAATGAGTGAGTCCGATTATAGGTGATCTGTCTACTTGAGGAAAATTGTTTGCGGTTGTAATGTCGATTAGCCGAACGGGAAGTCCGGCAATTCGTCGTTAGAGGGCAGGATTTTCTAATTCAACTCAAAAGGCGAACTACCTTTTAAGTCGATTGTATGCTTTCTGGCAGCTTTGTTTTCCCTGTTTTGCACACTTTTCATACCAGTGAGCAGCCTTGCCCTTATCGATATTTTGATCGTAATCGCCATTTTCATAAATTTTTCCGAGAGTGAACATCGCGTTAGTGTCACCGTGGTTGGCTGCATTCTGATACCAGTGGATCATGCGTGAGTAGCTTTTCGCTTCACAAACACCTCTGGTTGCGTAGTAAGCAAGAGTATTGCTCGCCTCGATATGTCCCTGATTGGCAGCCTGCTGGAACAAACCGTAAGCTTCTTGGTTGCAACCTTCTGTACTGTTCGCCAATTTAAGCGCTTTTGAATAGAGTGTTTCGGCTTCATTCTGTTGTTGGTTTTGCGGTTTTTTTGCCGCATGTTTGGGTTCTGCAACTGGCGATTGAGCATGACTTTCTCTGGCAGGCTGTTGAGCTTTATGTGTATTAGATTGCAGCTTTTGAACTGCTTGGCAGGCTTTGTTATGCTGCTTCTGGCAACTCTTTTGATAATATTGCAGGGCAATTTTCAGATTCTGTGTGACGCCGACTCCCTGTTCATAAACCATGCCGCTGAGATAGCAGCCGTTAGCATCTTCAAGACGACAGGATTTAACAACAAGCTCTGCTGCTTTGGTGGGATCTTTCGTAACCCCTTGTCCTTTAAAATAAATCCCTGCAAGCGCATTACAACTAAAGGCGTGATCGCCATCGCAGTATGCTTGGTAGAGTTTAAAAACATTTTGGCAACCATCTGCATTGCCACCATTGCAGGCCTTCTGAAAAAAGTCGATCGCCATGGCGACATTCTGTTTAATACCGTCAGCATTGTTGTATTTGGCGCCGAGATAGTTGCATGTCTCTGCGTCACCATACTCACAGGCTTTGCTGTAAAAATCGATGGCTTTGCCAGGGTTTTTTTTGACGCCTCTACCTGAATCGTACATCAAACCAATTTTTGTGCATGAATTGGCATCGCGATAGGTGCATCCTTTCTGGTAAAACGCTAAGGCTTTTGCATAGTTGTTATTCCTATCATACGCCAAGCCGATAACTGAACAGGCATCCCCCCGGCCTTCATGACAGGCTTTTTCAAAGTCAAAATCAGCGAATGAATTTGTACTAAATAAAAGAGTTGTCAGGGCAGTCAGTATCCATTTTTTCATAATGCTTTTTTCTTGTTTAGTCTTTATATGAGATGTGATTTTTGTGGTTTTAAAAATATCTTTTTCTAAGGCCTTGAAAAGGCCAAAGAAGCCAGAATAGAGGCGGAATTAATAAAGAAACCGACAGAAACCAGTCAGATCAATAGTCATTGAGATTGTCCTAATGTGAGATTATTAGTTAATTGGTTTTAGAGAGTTATCTTTGAAGCAAACCACAAGCAACGTTGTGGCCTAAATCACAGGCTTTATTCAAATATTTGCGTGCTTCGATTTTATTCTTTTCGAACATTTTTTTTTGTCCTAAAGCAAAACAACTGTCGCTATTTTGCAAGTCGCAACCTTTCTGGTAGAGAGGCATTGCTTTTGAAACCGAGGAAGGTACACCTTTTCCATACATATAACTTTCTCCTGCTTCATAGCAGCCTCTGCCATCTCCTAGATTGCAGGCTTTTGAGTAAAACATTACTGCTTTAGCTGGGTTTTTAGTAAATCCTATATGCTCCTGAAGTGGGTCATGACCAAAGCCGAGAGTGACGCATGCATCTGCAATATTTCTATCACACTCTTTTCTTAGCAAGGCGCCCATTTTTTTAAACTCTTTTTTGCGATAAAAAACCGTTGCAAGAACAGTGCAGCCGTTGGAATCACCCAGATCACAGGCTTTTTGAGAAAGCTTTTCTGCGAGAAGAAGGTCTTTAGTTCCATCTGTTCCGTTCAGATAAAAATCACTTAGAAATCTGCACCCTTTAGCATTATCTAAATCACAGGCTTTTTGGTAAAAACGAGAAGCTTCAGCCAGGTTTTTTTCTACTCCTCTGCCGATTTCATAATAGTATCCGGCACTGACACAGCCTTGACCATCCTTAAGATCACAACCTTTTGAGAACAGACTGATGGCTTTGGAATAATCTTGAGGAGCTTCCTCTCCGAGTGCATAGCTAACGCCGTAATTTGTACACCCCATTCCATCTCCTAAATCACAGGCGCGCTTAAAGAATAGAAAAGCTTTCTTGTCATCCTTTTCAATGCCATCACCATTGCCGTAGATATTTCCGGCATGCCGACAGGCTTCAGCGATATTCAAATCACACCCTTGGGAAAAGTATTTGATTGCCTGTGGTATGTTGCGGGAAATAATGGAACCATCGTATAGAAATCCTCCCAGCATGAGACAGGCATGACCTTCTTTGCCTTTACAGGCGCGGTCAGCTAATTCAATGCCTTTATTAATGTCCTTTTCAACGCCCTTGCCGCTAAAATACATTCCACCAAGGTAATCACAACCGGTGGCATTTCCAGCATCACAGGAGTGTTTAAACAGTTTGACTGCTTGCAAATGACTTTGTGTAACACCTCGTCCTTCAACAAGCATCACGCCAAGAGAATTACAGGCTAGCATTTGTCCTGAATCGCACGCTTTCTGATACAGTTGAGCGGCCTTGGTGTAATCTTGAGCATCATAGGCAGCATCGGCTTGATCTTGGTACTCTTCCTTGTCTTGCGAATTCATCTTGGCTAGATTGCTGCAACCTGTTTCATTGCCGCCGTTGCAGGCTTTTCGGAAAAACTGAGTCGCTTTTCCGACATGCTGTTCAACTCCATTGCCTTCATAATATTGAACGCCGACATGATTGCATATTTCAGCGTTTCCATTTTCGCAGGCCTTGGTCAGGAAGTTCATTGCCTGAGATGTGTTCTGCTTTACGCCTTCTCCCTCTTTATACATGATGCCGAGGTTAAGGCAGGCGACAGAGCTCCCTCCTTCGCAACCTTTTCGGTAATAATTTACCGCTTTGATATTGTCTTCCGGTATTCCTTTGTCTCCGTCATACATTTCGCCAAGAATCGTGCAGCCATCAGCATTACCCAAATCGCATGAACGTTGGAAATATTTGAGGGCAGCTGAAAAGTTCTGCATTTGATTATTTATGATGCCAATGTTGAAACAGCCTACAGAATTCCCGCCGTCACAGCCTCGTTGATAAAGGGTTATCGCTTTGGATTGATCTTGTTTAACCCCTTCCCCCTGGTCATACATAAAGCCTAGCATTGCGCAGGCTGATGCCTGGTTCTCATTGCAGGCTTCTTCAAAAAGTTTGAGTGCTTTCGGATAATTTTCGGCTTGATAAGCTTGATGGGCCTGTTCAATATCGACTTGAGCGAATGAATCTATACTTAAGGTCAGAAGCAGTAGAGGGAGTATCCATTTATTCATCATGATTTTCTCTTGTTAAATTTTATTCTTGTTCAGGCTGTTTATGAGATGCGAGTCTTATGTTTTCAAAATATCTTTTTCTGAGGTGTTTAAAAGGCCAGAGAATCCAAAGCAGAGGAGGAATAAATAGGCTGCCGACGGACAACAGCCATATAGAAAGCGTAGAGTTCTGGTCTTCAATAAGCCCGATAGCGTTGTAAACGCCGTAAAAGATAAACGTGGCAATAAGCGCGAATGAGATGAGTTGTGAAAGTCTGTCTCTGCTGAAATAAGAGGCTATGCCCATGGCACATAGCGAAACAAGTCCTATGGCAACGATTTTGAAAAAATCGGCGTCATATTCAAGAGTCTCCAGAGAAAATGCCATCCCTAAACCAACCGAAGCCAGAAAGTAATACGCGGCTCCCGTCAGCCACAAGGCGATAGGCAGCAATATCTGGATGATCGTCCACAAAAATGGTTTGCTCGTCATGAAGTGCCTTGTTCTTGGAGGGCAGAAGAAGATTACAAAGCGTTGTGTACTTTTTTGCCAATTAAAAACGAGCTTTTATTGTATAAAACTATTTATTTTCGGAATTTGTCTGAAATCAAAATTGAGTTTGGAAAATTTAGGGAAGGGAACAAGAGAGGGGGCTCCGGGCTTAGGGGGCAAGCCCGGAGAGAAGAGAGGTTTAGTAACTCGACAGAGCCATAACACCGTCCATTTCAACGTCGGTGTTTTTCGGAAGTTCTTTAACCGCGACGGCTGCACGAGCAGGGTAAGGCTCTTTGAAGTATTGCGCCATAATTTCATTAACGGTTGCGAAGTGGCTCATATCGGTCAGGAAAATGTTTAATTTAACAATATCCTGCAAGCTTCCGCCCGCTGCTTCACAGACGGCACTCAGGTTTTTGAATACCTGGTGAATACGTTCGCTGATCTCACCTTCGGCCAGTTCCATCGTAGCCGGAATCAGACCGATCTGGCCTGATAGATAGACGGTGTTGCCGAAGCGCACCGCTTGAGAGTAAGTTCCAATCGCCTGAGGCGCATTTTCAGTACTGATAACTTGGCGCATAGTTCTGTTCCTTAATAATGGATATTAATTTCGTTGAATTTTCTGCACAATCGGCAAGCGTTTCAATACGCGCATGACTTGTGCGAGATGTATGCGGTCACGAACTTTGATGACAAAGTTCATCAAGCTGTAGCTTTCATCTTTGTCATCCGAGTGTACGCGGTCGATGTCGGTATTGGTTGAAGCGATGGTGCTGGCGATTGTTCCCAGACTTCCACGTACATTGTCCACTTCAAGTTGCAGTTCCGCGAGGAACGTTCCTTCGACATTATCGGCCCAGCGCAGCTCGATGCATTTATCCACCTGACTTTTCAGATGTTTGACATTGGTGCAGCATTCGCGGTGAATGACCAGACCTTTCTCTTTACTGATAAAGCCAAGAATCGAGTCGCCCGGAATCGGGTGGCAGCAGTGCGCATAGTGGATAACCATCCCTTCGGTACCGGTAATTGGCAGGGTGGTGTTGGCCGCCTGCTTCTGTTCCTCGGTGAGTGGTTCGCCGGCAAATTCCTGAATCTGTTTGGCCACCAGTGCCGGCATACGGTTTCCGCTGCCGATTTCGCCAAGAAGATCCTGCCAGGATTCGACGTTCAACTCTTCCAGAACGGTCTGTTTGGTTTCGTCGGATAGACTGCCCAGGCTAAGGTGGTTGGCCAGTAAAGCGGTATTCAGCAGGCGTTCGCCGAGGTCGATGGCGTCGCTCGCTTTCAGATTGCGCATATAGTGGCGGATTTGCGTTCGCGCTTTGGCGGTGGTCACAAACTGCAGCCAGCTTGCCTGAGGAGCCGGTTCTTTGCCTTTGATGATTTCGATGCTCTGTCCGCTTTCCAGTACAGTTCTCAACGGGCAGGCTTTCTTATCGACACGGCAACCTTTGGTGGCGTGACCCAGATCAGTATGCAGCGCATAAGCGAAGTCGAGAGCGGTTGCGCCGCGTGGCAGGTCGATAATATCGCCTTTAGGCGTAAAGACATAGATGACTTCCGGGAAAAGATCGATTTTGACGTTTTCCAGAAAGTCGAGCGAGTTACCAGTGCTCTGCTGAATTTCCAGCAGGTTTTTAACCCATTCCTGAGCCAGTGTATCGACTTGGGAAATCTCGTTTTCGTCGTCGCCTTTCTGTTTGTACTGCCAGTGCGCCGCGATCCCGTGTTCGGAGACTTCATGCATCTGCTCGGTACGAATCTGCACTTCCAGGTGGGCGTTATTGTAGGGGCCCATTACGGTGGTGTGCAGCGACTGATAACCGTTTTTCTTCGGTACTGCGATATAGTCCTTAAAGCGCAGCGGTAGCGGTTTGTACAAGGAGTGCACGGAACCGAGTGCTCGGTAGCAGTTGTCGATGGTATCGACAATTACCCGGAAAGCGAAGATGTCGAGAATTTCTGAAAATTTGTGGTTGCGCATCTTACTGTACAGGCTGTACAGATGCTTTTCACGACCGATGACGGTTGCCGGGATGCCGTCCTGATTCAGGCGGTGCTGGAAGTTGTCGGCAATATGTTTCAAGGCTTCGTTGCGGCCGCCGCGAACCTGTTGCAGGCGATGTTTCAGAACTTCGTAACGGTACGGATGCTTGGCTTTAAAGCACAGGTCTTCGAGTTCGATGCGGATGGCGTGAATACCGAGACGGGCTGCGATCGGTGCATAAATTTCGAGTGTTTCATCGGCAATGCGATACTGTTTATCGCGGCGCATGGCACCCATGGTGCGCATATTGTGCAGACGGTCGGCCAGTTTGATCAGAATGACACGGATGTCGCGCGACATCGCCAGCATCATTTTCTGGAAGCTTTCGGCGTGTGCTTCCTGGGCGCTCTTATATTTAACTTTGGCTAGTTTGGTGACACCTTCAACCATGTCGGCAACGCTTTCGCCGAAACGTTCGATAATGTCGTTTTTGTCAAAAGGTGTGTCTTCGACCACATCATGCAGGATGGCGGCAATGATGCTTTCATGATCGAGTTTGTATTCGGCAAGAATTTCGGCGACGGCCACCGGATGCCAGATGTAATCCCCACCGGCTTTGCGTTTCTGTCCCTGGTGAGCCAGGGCGCCGAACTCAAATGCCTGTCTAATTCGTTCAACTTGTTCTTCGTTTAGATAGGATGAAGCCTTTTCAATTAATCCGTCAATTGAAGTGGGGGTTGGCATACTGGCGGGTTCTCCTTAGCGATTAGCTAAAAAATGGAGGAGTATCAGGATCTTCCATAACCACCTTGCCGTCGATGGTGTTCTCTGCCAATTCACGAAGGGCCATTACGGTCGGTTTATCGTTATCCCACTCAAGAGTCGCTTCTGCGCCGTAAGACAATTGACGTGCGCGCTTAGCGCTCAGAATGACTAATTCAAAACGGTTTTCTACTTGTGTTAAACAATCTTCGACTGTGACGCGTGCCATTGTTTCTTTGATCCCATAAATATTTTTGAGTAAAGAGTTAATGTATCAAATCAGAGATTAAAAATAAATGCTGTAAGTTACGGATTTTTAGGTTTTTTGTCAGGTTTTGTCGGAAAAACCGATGTTGACCCGATTCCGACTACAGGCAAACCGAAAACAGCGGTTGGATTTTGGTGGATTGCCGTCCGGATTGAAGCTTTTCCGAACGGTCGTGCCGGTTACTCGCCGAGGAGGCCGGCAATCATGTTTTTATGTGCTTTGGACTGCACTTCGCGGCGCAGGCGTCCGGCTTTGAAAATGCTGTGCAGTTCTTCAAGCGCCTTCTCGAAATTGTAATTGATGACGATATAGTCGTATTCATCGTAGTGCGACATTTCGCTGACCGCCTCGTTCATGCGTTTTTCGATCACTTCCGCACTGTCCGTCCCGCGATTGTTCAGGCGGCGTTGCAGTTCTTCCAGAGAAGGTGGCAGAATGAATATGGATGTCGCTTCAGGCATCAGCTTACGCACCTGCTGCGCACCTTGCCAGTCGATTTCCAGAATCACGTCTTTACCGGCATTGAGTTGCGCTTCTACCGAGCTTTTCGAAGTGCCGTAGAAGTTGCCGAAGACTTCGGCATGTTCCAGAAAATCACCGTGTTCGATTTTTTCCAGAAAGGTTTCGGTTTCCAGAAAATGGTAATTGACGCCGTCCTCTTCGCCGTCGCGTTTCGGGCGAGTCGTGCTGGATACGGAAACCATAATATGGGTATCTTGTTCAATGAGTTTACTGACTAACGACGTTTTACCGGCACCGGAAGGGGCTGAGACAATGTAGAGAGAGCCGCTCATAATTCAAATACTCCAAAGCAAATATTAAGAATCTGACCTCTCTCCGAACCTAGGCGGATTGTTCGGTAACGGACTTAAAAAAGGCCGCGGTCAGGAAATGTCGCATAAGTTTACCAGAGATGGCACCTGAATGAGTGAATCTTGCTTAAGCGGGCGTCTTGTCGGCGTGAATAAATATTCCGCTAAGTTGCGCAAAAGCACCGGGATAGAATAGTGCTTCCGGCATAAATCCATTACAATGCGGCTATGCATAGAGAAAGTATTTTTTTAGTTGGCCCCATGGGGGCCGGAAAGTCCACCGTCGGAAAGTTGCTGGCCGAAAAGCTGCACTATGATTTTGTCGATAGCGATCACGAGATCGAAGGGCGAACAGGTGCGACTATTCCGATGATTTTCGACATCGAAGGCGAGTCCGGTTTCAGGGATCGCGAAGAGTTGGTCATTGATGAGTTGTCGCAACGCAAAGACGTGATTCTGGCGACAGGCGGCGGAGTGGTCGAGCGTGAAGCGAACCGTCAACATTTGCGCAGCCGGGGCTTTGTCGTTTACCTGCAGTCGTCGGTAGACTCGCTGATTCAGCGAACCCGTCATGACCGCAGCCGTCCTTTGTTGCAGACCGATAACCCGGAGCAGGTGCTCACTGAACTGATGCAGCGCCGCGAGCCGTGGTATCTGGAAATGGCCGATATGGTGGTGGAAACCCAGCAGGTTCCGGTGCATCGAGTTGTAAAGAAGATTTATGACCGTTTGCAGCAGGAAGGCATCGTTTAATTAAAGTTTGTGTCTTTTAAAGAGACTTTAAGGTTTTTAAAGAATGAAAACATTAACCGTTGATTTGGGGGAACGCAGTTACCCGATTTTTATTGGTCAGGGCATGCTGGGCAGCGCCGAGTTGGTGAAGCCGTATGTGCAAGGGACTCAGGTTCTGATTGTCACCAACGAGACCGTTGCTCCTTTGTATTTGCAACAGTGCGAAAAAGCGTTTGCTGATTTTGATACGCATTCGGTCGTGCTGCAGGATGGCGAGCAATACAAAACGCTGGAAGAGCTGAACAAAGTGTTTGACGCCTTGATCGGGAACCGTTTTGACCGTAAATGTACGTTGGTTGCTTTAGGTGGCGGCGTTATCGGTGATATGACCGGTTTTGCCGCGGCAGCTTATCAGCGCGGGGTCAACTTTATCCAGATTCCGACCACACTGCTGGCGCAGGTGGACTCTTCGGTTGGCGGAAAGACCGGTGTCAATCACCCCTTAGGTAAAAATATGATTGGCGCTTTCCATCAACCGGAATGTGTCATTATCGATACGGATACTCTGAATACGCTGGAAGATCGCCAGCTTTCCGCCGGTCTGGCGGAAGTGATCAAGTACGGTCTGATTGTTGATTTGCCGTTCTTCGAGTGGTTGGAAGAAAATCTTGAGAAATTGCTGGCACGCGATCCTCAGGCGCTTTCCGAAGCGATCGAACGCTCCTGCCAGAATAAGGCGGATATTGTTGCCAAGGATGAAAAGGAAGCGGGCTTGCGCGCGCTGTTTAATCTTGGCCACACCTTTGGACATGCGATTGAAGCAGGCATGGGCTATGGCGTCTGGTTGCACGGTGAGGCGGTCAGTGCCGGAACCATGCAGGCGGTCTATATGTCGATGCTGATGGGCGATCTGACTTCCGAAGACGAAAAACGCATTGCGAAAATCCTTGATCGCGCCAATCTGCCGATTATGCCGCCTTCCGTCGAAGAGATGAGCAAACAGAAGTTCCTTGATCTGATGGCCGGGGATAAAAAGGTTCAGGCTGGAACCATCCGTCTGGTTCTGTTAAAAGCTATTGGACAGGCTTATGTCACCGGCGACTATCCGTACGAGTTGCTGGAACAGACTTTGGATGAGTTTCGTTCTTAATCGACGTCTTCATTGACCTGACAAAGGAAAGCGGTAAATTAGTGTTAATTTGCCGCTTTTTTTATTGAAGCAATTTTCCAAGCAAGGAGTTGAAATGCCGTTTTCCCATATTCCCGGAGTGACTTTTTCCATGCGCGATGCTGTAAGCGTTATCGAGGTGGAGAACGACTATGCAAAGGCGGTCATGACTGCTCACGGCGCGACGGTGCTGAGTTATTGCCCGAAAGATAAAAACGGCGATTTGCAGGAAGATCTGCTCTGGGTCAGCGAACAGGCGGTTTTTGACGGTAAGGCGGCGATACGCGGCGGTATCCCGGTCTGCTGGCCATGGTTCAGCGGTTATCAGAGCGAATTCAATGCACTTTTGGAGGAAGGTGCGCAGCCTCCAGCACACGGGTTTGTGCGCAAGATGTCCTGGCATTTGGAAAATGTCGAAAAGTTACCCAGCGGAGTGACCACGGTTCTGTTCTCGCTCTCTTCAAGCAAGGAAACGCAGGCAATCTGGCCTTATGCTTTCGCGCTGCAACTGCAGGTTGTGGTCGGCGAGACCTTGAGTCTGTCTTTGACAACCCATAACCTGAATGCATTCGATCTGCAGTTGACCGAGGCACTGCATACTTATTTCCGATTGCCGCCAGACGACACTTTACAGCTAGATGGGTTGCAGGGCGCCACACAGATCGAAACTTTGCAGCAAAACCGGCAAAATCTGGTCGGAACTCCGGTCGTTATGCAAAGCCCGATTGATAATGTCTATCTGAATGCAGGGCCGTCGCTACAGGCTAGCGTGCAGGGCGAACCTGTGTTGCAGATCGACAGTTCTCATGCGCGCTCATGTATTGTCTGGAACCCGGGCCCGGAGACGGTGAAAGGTTTCAGCGATATCGAAAACAGTCACTGGAAGGAGTTTGTTTGCATTGAAAACGGTAATGTCTGGAATAATTTCGTTACCGTACCGGCGGAAAGCAAGCACAAAATGCAAATTGCCATTTGCAAGCCGTGAAGGCGGACAGAGTGAGCGATCACGAAAAGTTACATCTGGAACATGAAGCGGCCAAACTGTTCATGCGCCGCTATGAAAAACAGTTTGGCATTCCAATGCGGCATATCTGGCACAATACGCCGCGTAAACCCGATGTCAGCTGTTATCTGAATGGCGAACGTCTGGATTTGGAGATCGCACACCTTTACGGCAGCGAAGTGGAAGCGAAACATATTCTCGGGCGGGAATTATCTGACGAAACCCGCGCCGCTTTGCGACATTTACAAAAGACGCCGCCAACGCACCGTCTGCTGGAAGCCCTGAACGAGGTGTTGCTGAAAAAGTCTCAGAAGCGCTATGACTCGAAAAAAGTCTGGCTGGTTATCCGCAACCTTAATCCGCATTGGCAGACGGAAGCTTTTGCTGAACATGCCCATCTTATTCAGCAGATTGACCACCATCCTTTCGAACAGATCTGGCTGCTAAGTCATCAGGATCACAATTCGGAATGCAATCTGTTACGGTTAGATGGACTTGGTGAACAGCAGATCCTTATCACTCCGAGCTGACTTTTTTATGCTAAAGGGTCGGATTTTGATTTTTAGCAGTTAATAGGTAAAACCCCCAGTTCGAATTGGCGTAATTCCAAATCTATCGGTTTAAGAATCCGGCGCTGGTTATTAATACGTAAAGGCGGCAGGATTATCCGATAGCGTTGAGCTTTTATACTTCCCAGATTCATCGAAAACGTGACCGTCGTTCCTCTATCGCCGATCCCGATGATTTTATCGCCTAATTGAGCTTTGATCGTTGAACAGGCCGACATAGTACTCAGTTCAATGCCGCGTGTCTCTTTGGTCGCCTTATCAAGCAGTGTGATTTCCTTTCCTGACCAGATAAAATTAAATGGTTTTTCAGGCAGGTTGAGATTCAGATAACCTTTGAGGTTGTTCATTTCTGTGTCGCTTTGAAAACGCCACAATCGGCCTTTTGCCTGAAAAGCGCCGAGCGGCTCTTTGAAGGTTTTGTATTTAAAATAGGCCGCCTCTTCGCATGAGAAGTGTTTGCTTTTCTCGCTGTTGCTTTGACACTGGTGAACTTCTTTATGGTAGCGAGCTAATTGATTTTCGGTCATATAGACGACACGGTTTCTTGAAGATGAAGAAAGGAGCGATCGAACTATGACTTCGTGTAATAGTAGGCTTGTCGGATGCATGGCTATATGAGCTGGGGCTTTCTCGGACGTAGATATATCGGGAATTTGTAAGGAGACCGTTTTGGGCGTGAAGTTTTTAAGCGAAAAAAATGGTGAGCTTAAATTGCTTGAGAAAGGTTTGGCGGGCACGCCATTGGAATCAAAAGCTGTTGGCACAGCGATTAAATTATTCCAGTTGATGATGCCATTTGATGGAGAAGCTTTGCAGGCCCTGGTTACAACTTGAGGTTCCACAGTCTGGATTGATTTTTTATCGGCGAGAATTTGAATTCCACCTTGTTCCCATTCTATTGTCGTATTTTCGGCAACAGTGAGTTTAATATCAACTTTTCCATTTCCCTCTTTTTTAAAAGTCTTGAGTTCTAAACTAATACCGTCAGATAGCGTCCATAACATGGTTGTAGGAGCTCCGGCTGCGCCGTGACACAGGTTCCCGGAGTATTTCAATTCTTCACCCTGTACGACCGGTTTGTAATAACTCTGATGAACGGTTGGTATGGCGCAACTAAAGAGCGCTGGTATCAATAGGATAAATAAAATTATCTGTCGCATCGCCAGGCTCCTTTAGATCAAATTAGGTTTTGGATTAATTCGTTTATCGCGCTTATCTAGGTTATTAAACAACTTTAAAGGGAGAGCGAAGTTGACCTACTGCAAATTTATTAATAGTTTAGTTAAGGAAAGGAGTCAAAAGCTTGATCAGAAGAGGGGCTATTTATTTTGTCTGGGAGCTAAATTACCGATTGCGTTGTTAATTTGCATGATCGCCTGATTGAGAGTCTCTTTTGAAACAGCGATATTCACGCGCATAAATCCGGTTCCGGTCTGACTGGCTCCGGCAAAGCTTTCACCGTCATTGAATCCGAGTTTGGCATCTTCAATCAGCCATTTCTTTAACGCCTGATGGTCGTCGAAAATTTCCCGGAAATCGAGCCAGACGAGAAATGAGGCTTCAGGTTTCATCAGCCTGACGTTGGGCAGATGGGTTTTGAAAAAGCTCTCCAGCAGTTCGATATTCTCGGCAAAGTGCTGTAGTAACTGATCGCGCCACTGTCTGCCCTGTTCGCTGTAGGCGGCTTCCAAGGCGATCTGTCCAAACAGATTCAAATCGTAAATGGCGTTCGCTTTGGCATACTCCAGATAGGTTTGTTTGAGTTTGCGGTTCGCAATCAGGGCATAGCCGGTTTGCAGTCCGCCAAGGTTAAAGGTTTTACCCGGAGAGGAAAGGGTAATCGTCTGCTCGCGGATCGGGTGTTCCAGTGATGCGAGAGGAATATGCCGGTTCGGTGCAAAGGTCAGATCGGCATGAATCTCGTCTGAGACGAGCGTCACATGATGTTTAACGCAGATATCGGCCAGCTGTGTCAGTTCCTGTGTCGTCCACACCCGCCCGGAAGGATTTTGCGGGTGGCAGAAAAGCAGCAGTTTCACGTGAAACTGTTCGATTTTCGCTTCCAGAGCGGCGAAATCAATCGAATAGCGATTATCTTGCAACACCAGCGGGGCTTCGACTGTTTGGCAGTGGTGGCGGCTGATGGCATCGAAAAAAGGTGGATAAACCGGCGGCATCAGCATAACCGCATCGCCCGGAGCGGTATAGGCGCCGACCGCCATCATAAAGCCATTGGCGACATTATGTGTAAACACGATCTCACTCTTTTTGACCTCCAGTCCATACTGCGCCTGCCAGTCGATAATTGCCTGATAAACGCTGTCGGGAGTGTGCGGATAGCCGAGGATCGGATGTTGCAGACGTTTTTGCAGCGCCTCGATTATAAACGGCGGGGTCGGCAGATCCATATCGGCGACCCACATCGGCAGGACGTCGTCGGTGCCGAACAGCTTGCGCCGCAGATCGTATTTTTCGGCATGCGTGTTTTCGCGGCTGATAGCCTGATCAAAGTCAGGCCGGTTGGTGTTTATGTGCTTCAGCGTTTTTTCCATAGGGTCATTTGTGACAGGGTATGTTGGAATTTGCGTTGTGTTTCGCGAATGACAAACGGCATGTCTTCCGGATCGCGCAGCATTTCGAACTCTTGCGCCAGCAGTTGTTGCAGTGTTTCCAGTGTTGTTACGTTCTCGCCGCTTTGAGCGTCTTTATAACCGCCAAGCCAGTGTTCTTTCTGGGTATGCGCGGTATCCCAGCTGTAAGGCGAAGCCAGCAACAACAGGCCGCCATGATTCAGTCGGTGACTGATATCCAGAAGGAATTTCTTCGGCTCGTACAGACGATCCAGAAGGTTGACCGCAACAATCATGTCGTAGCCGGTAAAGATTGGCTTCATATTACTGGCATCCTGCTGCAGAAATTCGCATTTTCCGGCTGTGTTGTGCAGACCCAGTTCCGCAAGCGTCTTTTCCTTAAAGTCCATAATTTCGCCTTCCTGCGGAATGGTGTAACGCACTGAACCGGTGGTTTGCAGCTGGTTGGCGATGCGGATAAAGCGCGCCGAAAAATCCAGAGCCGTCACTTCGTTAAAGTGTTTAGCCATTTCAAAGGCACCACGCCCGACCGAACAGCCAACTTCCAGAACGCGCAGATCGTTGCGTCCGGCAAAGTCGTTATCGGCGCTGATTGCATCTATAGCGTATTGCGCATAGGCTTTGGCGAAGTTCGGCACCTTGAAGTATTCGTCGCCATAGTGGAACTCTGTGTACTGAGCGACAAGACTGTCGGTTTCGTAGGTTGAAAACTCGGTCTGTACTTCGGCATTGGATTCGATATAGCGGAAACCGGCATGCTGGAAAAAGTGACGGCGGAAAGCATAACGTGAATGGCCGTTGATTTCGTTGCCGGTAGAGATCCAGCTGCCACCTTTAAAAAGGTTGTGCTTGTTGTCATAGGTCGGTGTGGTGAAATCGTCGTACAGCGGATGAACCTTAAAGCCATCGTACGGGTAGATTGGCGTTACCGTCCACTGCCAGACATTGCCGATGACATCGTAAAATCCGTTGCTGGAAAATTGGTCGACCGGCGTGGAAGATGCGAACTGCTGCAGATTCCAGTTGGCTCGTTCACTGTGTTGCATCGCTTCTGAATGGTCGAGCAGACGCAGCCATTCATCTTCGCTCGGCAACCGGATCGGTTTACCGGTCTGTGCGGCTTTCCAGCGGCAGAAGGCGCTGGCTTCGAGGAAGTTTACTTCCACCGGCCAGTTCCACGGCATCGGAATCTCTTCGGTCATGCAGCGCAGATACCAGCCATCCGTTTTTTGAACCCAGAAAGTCGGATGTTTGTCGGGGGTAAACTCACGCCAACGGTTACCTTCATCATCCCAGTATTCGGCGTTTTGATAGCCGTCGGCTTCGACAAATTGCAGATATTCGGCATTGCTGATCAGGTATTTTGCGGCTTTGAATTCACTGACCTCGGCCTGATGCTGACCGTATTCGTTGTCCCAGCCGTAGTAGGGGGCGGGATCCTGATGATCGATTCTGATCTCACCGCCTGAAACAGTCAGCAATTCATTCGTTGGCGCCTCGCCGCTGTCCGGACAGACAGGGAAAAGCGGGCTGGACTGCACCTCTTCTATCGGTAGCTGGCGGATCAGAACCGAGGAGGTTTCCAGATGAATGCGTTCATGCTCTATGCCCATCATCACCGGCCAAAGCGGACTCTGCCAGTCGATCGGCAGAGTGAATTCGACTTCATCGATCAGCTTGTTGACCGCTGCTCGGACCTGATCGCGATAGTCGCGCACCTCTTGCACGCTCGGCCAGTCGTAATGCGCGTCATTCAAGTCGTCCCATGACATTTCGTCGACGCCGATAGCGCACATGGATTCGATTTTCGGGTTGATGCGCTGTGGCAGCAGTTTGGCCAAAACCAGTTTATTGGTGAAAAAAGTCGCGGTGTGTCCGAAATAGAAGATCAGAGGATGGCGTAGCGAGCATGGGCGAAGGTAGTAGGCTTCGTCGGCTTTCAGCGTGGTAAACAGTGCTTCGTAGCTGTCATAGGTGAGATTGAAGTAGCGTTTGATTTCGGCGCGTTTCTCTTCAACCGAACCTTGAGTCAGGAGCGGGGTCTGACTGATCAGATCTTTCCTGTTCAACCCCCAGGGGTTCTCTGTCTGCGCGATAGATGGTCTGTCGGTCTGCATGCGAGAGGTTGCCGGGTGTTGCATTACTTACTCCTGAGTTAAAAGCATTGTCCTATCATCTTAACCATTTAGGGATTCTTGTCGATAGTAGTTTGTCAGATAGAGTGTGCCCAGAAGGATATTAATGATGCAGGGCAGGATCATCGACCAGTAAGGAATGCTCTGGAAGGCGAAGATACCGAGAATTCCGCCGACAAGGAAGCTTCCGAGCAGAACCAGCAGGAGATTCGCTTGCCACGGCCAGGGCTGACGCGTTTTGAGTTTTAATGCAATGTGCACCCCGATATCAGTGACGGTTCCGGTCATGTGGGTGGTCCGCAGTTGTTGGCCGCGGTAACTGGCGACCAAAGCATTTTGCAGACCGCAGGCAACCGCGCTGAAAAACAGCGAGGTTTCCGAGTGGTAGAAGCTGAAAAGCGTTGCCGAGCCGAGCAGCCCGCCGTTTAGTAGCAAGGCGTGTCCGTAGTTGGCGCTGGTCTTGTATTGCGCCCGCCCGATAATCAGTCCGGAGAGAATTGCACCGATCAGAAAGCCGATAAGGATCGACAGCGGAATTAGCAGCGCATCAAGATTCATATGGCTCATGGCCTCACTGAGACGTGAAGCAACGCCGGTCATCTGGCTGACCGGTATGCCGAATTCCATCAGCATGGCGCTGTTGATATAGCCTGCCATGGATGCCATGATCATGCCGATCAGCATCAGTTTGCGTACCGAGAACTTCAATTCGTCGGCGTTTTCGGTATCGATGTTTTCCCGTACTGGATAGGGCATAGTAGTTCGTCGTGCAAGCTCGTAATAAAATTCAGGGAAACGAAAAAGGCCGCAAGAATGCTGACATCTTACGGCCTTCTATTATTGTAGCGTTAAGGCGGGTCGTTACGCTACAAGCTGGTTTTTCAGTTTGTTCAATGCCTGTTTTTCGACCTGACGGATACGCTCCATGGAGACGCCGTACTCTTCCGAAAGCTCTTTCAAACCGATCTTTTTCTCGCTCAACCAGCGTTTTTGCAAGATGTCGCGACTACGGTCATCCAGCGTTGCAAGGGCTTTCTGCATGCGCTGCATCTCATAGGCCGCCTGGTCTTCCTGCTCCAACGCCTGAGCCGGATCGGCTTCCTGGCTGATCAGAACCGGAAAAGTCGTGTTCTGGTTATCGTCGTCGTCAGGCATATCGACCGAGATGTCTTTTCCGTATAGACGACTTTCCATTTCCAGAACGTCTTTACGGGTAACACCTAACTCTTCGGCAACGCGATCGGCATCTTTGTCGCCGAACCATTCCAAAGATTTCTTGCTGCTACGCAGTTTAAAGAACAGCTTACGCTGTGCTTTCGTGGTGGCGGTTTTCACAATGCGCCAGTTACGGATGACATACTCGTTGATTTCGGCACGAATCCAGTGCACGGCAAACGTCATCAAACGAACGCCTTCTTCCGGATTGAAGCGTTTAACCGCTTTCATCAGGCCGATATTGCCTTCCTGAATAATATCGCCCAGAGGCAAACCGTAACCTTTGTAAGATCGGGCAACCGGAACGACATAACGCAAAGATGAAAGAATCAGTTGGCGCGCAGCTTCCAAATCTTGTTTATAGTACAGACGCTCGGCCAATTTACGCTCTTCGTCTGCATTTAACTGATGAATACTTTGAATCGTGCGCAAATAAGCCTCCAGATTCTGTCCTGGGGCTAAATCAAGTGCCGACATTTGCGCGGCGGGAAGTTTTTTAGAGACTTTAGCTTGTGCTAATGAGAAGCTCTCTGACATACCTAATGGACTCCAAATAATCAGTTTTATGGCAAACAATATACTGATATTTAGCAGTCTTTGCAAGAGAGTGCCAATGTTATTTAATGATTTGTTAATATTTTTAACAAATCGTTTTAAAACATTAACTTAGAGGGTTTTTAAGTTTGCCGGCAACGCGTTTTTTTGCGTTGCCGGTTCGGGGAGTTGCCGCTAAAGATGATACGGTCAGGCGGTCATTTCCTCGGCGCTTTCCATAGAGATCTGCCAAGCGGTTTTGATCTCTTCAAGCATCTGCAAGGCGGCTTCAAGGTTTTCGGTGCCTTGTTCGAATACCGATTCCTGCAGGCATTTATCAATATAGAAGTAAAGTGTTTCCAGATCGTAGGCGATCTTGTAGTTGAAATCCAGGCGGTCGCGAAGCGCGTCGACAATGCTGGTCATACGACCGATATGGAAGCCTTTTTCCGTCATTGAGCGACTCTGATGGCAAGCCAAGGCCAGGTTACCCTTATCAATGGCACCCTGTAAAAGAAGCAGAATGGCGTATTCCGGATTCATCGAAAGCTGTTTTTCCTGCTCCGAGTTGCGCGGATAATCGTTTAATAGCGAGTTTTGCGTCTCTAATGACATATCATTGGCAGTCATAACTCATTCCCCTGTGTGTTTAGCGTTTTTATGTGGCAGAAACTTGTAAAAAGCATTCAAGTTTTCGCGTTATCTGCAGATAAGCATAAAGTGTGCCACTGTTTTCAAAGCCTTTGTTTATGGGCTTTTCAAGGGGATAAGTGTCTGTGTGGGAGAGGGGTGAATGAGGGGACGTCAGTGTTTTGGCAAATCTTGCCGCTTGAGAAAAAGGAGGGTTTCCAAGCGGCAAGGTTAAGAATTAGAAGCTGACTTCGACCGCGTTGGCGACGCGTTTTGCCTTTTCAATCGCTTTGTCGGTATCAGTGTCGCGAGCCAGAGCGACACCCATCCGGCGGCGACCGGCGATTTCCGGTTTACCGAACAGACGAATCTGGGTATCGGTTTCGGATAGCGCCTGATCCAGATTACCGAAAGCCGTCTGTGTCGAAGTGCCAGTCGGAAGGATTACCGAAGAGGCGCTCGGACCGTGCTGCTGAATATTCGGAATCGGCAAGTTGAGAATGGCGCGAACGTGCAGGGCAAATTCGGAAAGATCCTGAGAGATCAGTGTTACCAGTCCGGTGTCATGCGGCCGCGGCGATACTTCGCTGAAATAGACGTTATCGCCTTTAACAAACAGTTCTACTCCAAATATCCCTCTTCCGGTCTCGCCACATAATGCGTTCGTTACTTTTGAAGCGATCTCTTGCGATTTTTCCAGTGCAATTGGCGTCATCGGATGCGGTTGCCATGACTGGCGGTAGTCGCCGTCTTCCTGATAGTGACCGATCGGTTCACAGAAGCTGATGCCGTCCTTGTGACGCACTGTAAGCAGGGTGATTTCGTAGTCGAAATCGACAAATCCTTCGACGATTACGCGTCCTTTACCGGCGCGGCCGCCTTCCTGAGCATAGTCCCAGGCTTTCTGAATATCATCGGCTGAACGAACAACACTTTGTCCTTTCCCTGATGAACTCATAATCGGTTTAACGACGCAGGGCATGCCTATGCGCTCGATCGCAGCGGTAAAGTCGTCAAGTTGGTCGGCAAACTCGTAAGGGGAGGTACTCAAGCCTAATTCTTCTGCGGCCAAGCGGCGAATGCCTTCCCGGTTCATCGTCAGCTGAGTGGCGCGGGCGTTCGGAATGACGCGCAGACCTTCCTTTTCCATCTCTGCCAGAGTATCGGTGGCAATCGCTTCGATTTCCGGAATCACCATGTCCGGTTTTTCCTGCTCGATTAGAGCTCTTAAAGCGTTTCCGTCCAGCATGTCAATCACGTGGCTGCGGTCGGCAACCTGCATTGCCGGAGCATTGGCGTAGCGGTCTACCGCGATTACTTCGACGCCGAGACGTTGCAGTTCAATGGCGACTTCTTTACCCAGTTCGCCCGAGCCGCAAAGCAGGGCGCGAACGGCGGTTGCTGAAAAAGGTGTTCCAATCGTTGACATAATGACTCCTTGAGTAAAACGGGATGCCGAGAAGTGGCAGTTTTGTCGCTATTATAAAAGAGGATGCAAAGAATGGGGCGGGAAAAGAAAAAGGCAGGGAATCTTCACCTGCCTTGCGTTTCGGGTTGGCTTTCGACAGCCATTCAGCCGATTTGAGACATCAGAGAGAAACTTCTGATAAAGGGGCCGGCCATGGAAGGATTCTTAATCATATTGTCGTAGTCGCCTTTATTGAATTTCAACTTTCCGGTTGCGACTGCCATGCCCATGGCGCTCAGGCCAAGCGGTTTTTTCATCCATTTTTTCCAGCTGCTGAGATCGGCGCGCATGTCCCAGTCAGACTCTTCGTCTTTCCAGTTGCCGGCGTGAATGCATTCGCCGTTTTTGACCACAAAGACGCTGGTCGGTTTTTCTTCGGATTGGTAACCGCAGGTAATGACGGAGTTAAATTTGATTTCAGCGAGCTTGTCCTTTATTTCAGGGTCGTTATTCCAGGCATCTTTCAGTTGGTTCATCCATTCTTCCGAGAATAGTTCTGCCATTTTCTAACCTCTTTGTATTATTTGATTCTGATCCTCGGCGCATTTCGGGCCGGGATAACGCAGGGTCTCTAAAAAAGCTTGCACATATTACTGGCTGGAATCGCAGATGAATAATAGGAATTGTTTATCTATTGGTAATATTTTTATATCTTTATATGTAAAAATTTTGTCAATTTCATGCCTTTTTACGTTTTGTCACTTTCCGGTTTTTCATGCTGAAAGCGCTTTACCGTATGGTGTTACAGGGCGTTTTGCTGTTCGGTACAGCGAGCGATAGAAGCGGCTTCATACGTGCACTTGGATTGCGCAAAGCTTCATTTAATGTTCATAAGGCAAGCGTAAGATTAGACGGGTCGGATTCTGTAAGGGGAAAAGGATGCACGACCTGAAGACGCTTTATGACGAGTTGTTGGACTTGAAGAAAACAGTCGCGCAAAAGACCGGGCAGCGGTATGCGCTGTTGCCCGCTGTGGATGATACTCAGGTTCGCTTGAGCCGTTTGAATATTCTTGATTACCTGCATCTTCGTGCCCATGATTTGAGCGAGTTCCAGCCGAGATTGATTAAAGCGGGCTTAGCTTCGCTGAGTCGGCTTGAACCCGGCGTGATGTACACGCTGGATTCCATGCTGGCTTTATTGCGATTGGCGCTGAACATTGAAGCGGAAGCGGCCTGCCGAGAAGATTCAGTGTGCATGATTGATGTCGACAGTTCCAAGATTCTAAGGGAGCGCAGTATGAATCTGTTCGGGCCGACACCGCGGGAGCGCGAGGCCAGTATTATGGTGACGCTGCCCAGCGAAGCGGCCTGGAGTGATGAGCTGGTTAAGGAATTGCTCAGTAACGGCATGAATATCGCACGCATTAATACCGCGCATGATGATATTGAAATCTGGCAGGCGATGGCGGATCAGGTTCGTCGCTTGAGTAAGGTACAGCATAAGTCGTGTAAGATTATGGTCGATTTAACCGGCCCCAAATTGCGCACCGGACCGTTGGCTTACGAGCCGAGTGCATTGCATATCAAGGTAAAACGCAATCTGCTCGGCGTGACAACCGAACCCGGCAAGGTTTTGTTGCATGGTGAGTCCCGCCTTCTACGGCAGACCTCTCCAGAATTGGCGGAATACCAGCTGCTGCCTGTTCCCGATCGTTTACTGACGCGTTTTAAATCCGGCGATAAATTGTCTTTCCAAGACAGTCGCGGCAAGCGTCGGGAAATTGTGCTGGTTGAAGGTCACGGCCCTTTTTTCTGGAAAGCGATCTGCTTTAAGCCGGCGTACATTCAACCGGATACCGAAGTGCAGTGGAAAAGAAAGAGCAAGCATAAACGCTATAAGTTACTGGAGTCTTTTACGCTGTCCCACTTTAGCGGAACTCAGGTTCAGCTCAGGGTTTTCTGCGGAGATCATATTTACCTGACCAAAGACGCTGAGCCGGCTGATTGGGGACAGGTCAAGTTCAACGGTCAGTGGCGGCAGATGGCCAGAATCGGCTGTCAGGTGGCGCAACCTTTACAGAACCTGAAAATGGGTGATCCGGTCTGGATTGATGACGGTAAAGTCGGAACCCGGGTTGCCGCTCTAACCGAGGAGGGCGTGATTCTGCAAGTCACCGAGGCCGGTCAGGGAGGCGTGAAGCTCAAAGCGGACAAGGGGATTAATTTCCCGCAGACCGAATTGGGTATGAGCGGTTTGAGCAACGATGATCGCCAGAATTTGGATTGGATTGCTGAAAATGCCGATTTGATCGGCCTTTCGTTTGTCCAGACGCAGCAGGATATGGATGAACTGATCGACGAGTTGATCGTAAGAGGACGGGAGCAGGTTCCGATACTGGCAAAAATTGAGACGGCGAAGGGATTGCACAATCTGCCGGAAATTTTGCTGCAGACGCTCGGGCGCCACCCTTTGGGAATTATGATTGCTCGTGGCGATCTGGCTGTGGAACTGGGTTCAGTGCGCATGGCAGAAATGCAGGAAGAGATACTCTCGTTATGTGAAGCGGCCCATGTGCCGGTAGTTTGGGCAACTCAGGTTCTGGAAACCCTGGCGAAAAAAGGTGTTACTTCGCGCCCCGAATTGACGGATGCCGCCGTCAGCGTCCGGGCTGAATGCGTTATGCTCAATAAGGGTCCTTATATTACCGATGCGGTGCGGGTTTTAAGTGATATTCTGAGCAATATGCAGAATCGTACCCATAAAAAAGTCAGCCTTTTGAAGCCTCTAAAGTGGGATGAGCTCTGAAGAGTTCCTATTAGTGCGGATTTTCTGAGTACGCCGGGAGGAAAAGTCTGGCGGTTGTCTGTTCTCTTTTTTAAATAAAGCTTATTTTTGGTTAAGAGCTCAATAATTAATTGCTTTAGAATCCTTTTGTCTTTTTGAATGTCCTGTCTTGAGAAAAGAGGGGATGGATCAGTTCGCGCTTCTTTCTTCTTAAGACTTTTTTCATATTCTTACTATTTTGCTAGGAATATAATCTATATTTAATTACTTTATAGGGGTATAAGTATGAATGATAGAATTCAGAGTATTGCTTATCTGCCGGCCAGTTTCTTTGGGATGATTATGGGGGTGACCGGCCTGAGTATTGCCTTTCTCCATCTCAGTAAAAGCGTTCCTTCCTTCTCTTCGGTAGCGACCTACAATGTGGCTATCGCCGTCATTTTAATGGTTATCCTCGGTCTGGCTTACCTCTTTAAAGTCGTGCGCTTCTTTCCCGAAGTCAAAGCGGAAATGAAGCATCCGATCAAGATGAATTTTATTCCCGCAATCAGTATCAGCTTGTTGCTGCTCAGCATTGCCTTCTACGCCCTTGGCCTGAGCGGAATTTCCAAATGGCTGTGGGTGATCGGCGCGGTGTCGCAGATTTCTCTGACCTACTGGGTGTTGTACAACTGGGTTCATCATGATTTCTTCACGCCGGAACATTCAAATCCAGCATGGTTCATTCCGATTGTCGGGAATATTATCGTGCCGATCGCCGGCGTGCATCATGCGCCGTTGGAATTGAACTGGTTCTTCTTTTCGGTCGGCCTGGTTTTCTGGATTGTGGTGAAGTCGGTACTGGTTAACCGTATTATTTTTCACGCCCCTATGCAGGAACGACTGATTCCGACGCTGTTTATTTTTATCGCACCGCCGGCGGTAGGCTTTATTTCCTATCTGGCGCTGAACGATCAGCAGTTAAACCAGTTTGCCATGATCCTGTACTTCTTCGGTCTGGCCATGACCGCTTTGATGCTGGTTTCGATCCATAAATTTGCCAAGCTGCCTTTTGCGCTGTCGTGGTGGGCATTTACCTTCCCGGTTGCGGCTATCGTGATCGCCAGCTATGTCATGGCGGCCCAGACCGGACATGGCACTTACCAGTACATTGGTTATGTTTTGCATGCGCTGCTAACCGTTCTGATTCTGTATCTGGTGTATAAGACGCTGATGGCCGTCAAACACCGAAAAATCTGCGTCGATCACTAGAGGTCTTAATGGAACATCACGCGACTTATCAGGTCAATATGGAGGCCCGCGATCACGAATGTGATATTCAGGGAGTGGTCAATAATGCCCATTATCAGCATTATTTCGAGCACGCCAGGCACAGCTTTCTCAAGGCAAACGGTATTGATTTCGCCGCACTGGCCAAAGAGGGAATCAACCTGATGGTGCAGAAGATCGAAATTGAGTATTTTGCGCCGATTCAGGCGCATGACCGTTTTGCGATTACGGTACAGGTGGAGCCGCTGAGCAAGATCCGTTACGAATTCCATCAGGAAATTCTGCAGGCCTCTACCGGTAAGCGGCTGAGTCGAGCCAAGACAACAGTCATTACCACGGATCATCGCTATCGACCGATTAAACGGACGCCGCTGTCCGTTTTCAGTTATTAAAGGAGTTTCATTGTATGAAAGTCGCATTTACCAGTCCGAACGGTAAGACGATTTCCGGCCATGCCGGGAAGTGCCCCGGCTATCTGGTCTATGATATTGCAGGTGATGAAGTCGTTTCGAAAGAACGTATCAAACTGAGCAAAGAACAGGTTTTCAGGAATTATTCCGGATCGCTTGCAGATCATCCGCTTAATGGGGTGCAGCTTTTTATTACCCAGT
The DNA here is from genome assembly GCF_013282625.1 of Thiomicrorhabdus xiamenensis. Lineage (NCBI taxonomy): Bacteria > Pseudomonadati > Pseudomonadota > Gammaproteobacteria > Thiotrichales > Piscirickettsiaceae > Thiomicrorhabdus > Thiomicrorhabdus xiamenensis. Next base: position 2,521,339 of record NZ_CP054020.1, on the reverse strand, counting down.
CTTTGGGTGACGGCCTGCAACGGAAGCTGGCTCAAGAAGGGATTCGCGTGCTGGTGACTGAAGAGAGTAATCCGGACGAGATTGTGCAACGGATTATCAAGGTGAAACAAGCGTCTGAAGCTTGAGCTGCAATTGGCAGGGATAACAGAAAAGGCGCCGGGGGAAACTCGGCGCTTTTTTATTGCAGCCAGATTAACTGGCCAGATCAATGATTTTAGGAGAGGCGTCTTTGGGATTGAGGACGGAGATGTCCTGCTTGGAGCGATCGACCAGAAAGTCGACCAGATGGTTACGGATCTTGTAATAGTCCTGATGGTGAATAATCTCGGTGCGTTTTCTCGGACGCGGAATGCTGACTTTGACCGATTCGGCAATTCTGGCTTTCGGTCCATTGGTCATCAATAGAATCCGATCCGCGAGAAGAATCGCTTCATCGACATCGTGGGTAATCATAAACACGGTCTGTTTGCTCTCCTCCCAGATTTTGATCAACTCTTCCTGAATGACACCGCGCGTCAAGGCATCCAGTGCACCGAAAGGCTCGTCCATCAATAACAGCTGCGGCTGGGTCGCAAAGGCGCGTGCAATACTGACCCGTTGACGCATTCCGCCGGAAAGCTGTGATGGCTTGCGATCTTCGGCACCTTTCAGTCCGACCAGTTCAAGGAATCTCAGACTGTGTTCCTGTACTTTCTCTTTGGACCATTCAGGCCAGCGGGCCTGAACGCCGAAGGTGACGTTTTGCAGAGCGGTTCGCCACGGAAGAAGGCTGTAGTTCTGGAAAACCACGCCTCTTTCCAGGCTCGGGCCGGAGATTTCCTTACCGTCCATAATAACGATGCCGTCGCTGGCCTCGTCAAGTCCGGCGAGAATGTTGAGAATCGTGGATTTACCGCAACCTGAGTGACCGATGACGCAGACGAATTCACCTTTATCAATGGTGAAGTTAGCGTTTTCGAAAATGACCAGTTCACTGTCTTTATCCGGCCCCGGGTAGCTTTTTTTGAGATTCTCGATCTGTAAAAAGTGGTGTTTCATGGATACTCCCTTATTCCTGTTTATTCCTGTTTATTCCTGATAAGTTACCCAGCGGGCTGCATAAGCCAGCATCATATCGAGTAGCATGCCGATTACCCCGATCATGAAGATCGAGAAAATCACGCTCGCGAGATCCAGGTTGTTCCATTCGTTCCAAACGTAATAACCGATACCGGTTCCACCGACCAGCATTTCTGCCGCAACGATAACCAGCCAGGCAATCCCGATGGAGATACGCATCCCGGTCAGAATAGTCGGTGCAGCAGCAGGCAGGATGACCTGCATAGCCGTTTGCAGCGGACTGAGCTGATGAGTGCGAGCCACGTTGATCCAGTCTTTGCGGACATTCGCTACACCGAAGGCGGTGTTGATCAGCATTGGCCAGATCGAACAGATGAAAATAACGAAAATCGCCGAGATTTCCGAGTCTTTAATGATAAACAGTGCCAGCGGCATCCATGCCAGAGGCGAAATAGGGCGTAACACCTGAATAAATGGATTCAAGGCGTTATACATCAGCGGCGACATGCCGATCAGAAAACCGATCGGGATGGCGATCGCCGCGGCCAGCAGAAAGCCGACCATAACCCGGTAGATAGAGTAGCCCAGTTGTATGCCGATCCCTTTATCATTCGGACCCGCATCATAAAAAGGGTCGCTGAGTTCTTTGAATCCGAGTTCGATTACTTCCGATGGCGGCGGTACTCGGGCCTCCTGAGAGGCGCCTCCCATCAACATCTCATATTCCGTTAGCGGCTTGGTATCGGTCGGCGCCTGGTTGGCGCCTTCCCAGATTCCAAGCAGAATGACAAGAAAGATGATGGAAAGCAGCGCAGATTTCACTTTTAGGGATTTCAACATAATGCTTTCCTTTTAGAGGTTAGGTGCGTTTGATCTTGAAGCTGTCGATATAGGCTTCCGGCTGGGTGTAATCGAACTCTTTACCCATAATGGTGTAGTTCTCATAGGTTTTGGCCGGCGGCTCGTATCCCAGTTCTTTCATAACGCGACCGGTTTCGGCAGCGGTATAAACCTCTTCGGCGATTTTCTGGTAATCGACATCGCCCTTGATGTAGCCCCAACGTTTCATTTGCGTCAGAATCCAGACGCCCATCGAGTGCCATGGGAACGGATCAAAGTCGATGCGGTCAGGAATGTTCATTACGCTGCCCAAACCGTCGGCATAGCGTCCGGTGAGAACCTGCTGAACGACGGGAACCGGTTGGTTGAGATAGTTCTTTGGCGAAATCGCTTCGGCAATTTCTTTGCGGTTTTCCGGCTTGGCCGAGTACTCGGTGGCATCGATAATCGAACGCAGCAGTGCGCCGTAGGTGTTCGGGTTTTGTACGGCAAACTCTTTCGAGCAGGCAAAGGCACAGCAAGGGTGGCCTTCCCAGATGTCTTTGGTCAGAGTATGGATAAAGCCGACTTTTTCCCATACGGCACGCTGGTTGAATGGATCCGGTGACAGGTAGCCATCCAGGTTACCGGCACGCAAGTTAGCGACCATCTCCGGCGGCGGAACGACGCGAATCTGGATATCTTTATCCGGATCCAATCCGTGTTCGGCGACATAGTAGCGCAGCAGGAAGTTGTGCATTGAATACTCGAACGGAACACCGAACTTGAACCCTTTCCACTGTTTCGGATCGCGTTTGTCTTTGTGGTCGTTATGCAGGACGATCGCCTGGCCGTTGATGTTTTCGACCGTCGGCATGATGAACGGTTTGGCTGTTGAACCGGCACCCATCGACATCGCCAGCGGCATAGGGGTCAGCATGTGTGAGGCGTCGTACTCTTTTGCCAGAGATTTGTCGCGTGCAACTGCCCAACCGGCGGTTTTAATGACATCGACATCCAGGCCGTATTTTTCATAGAAGCCCATCGGGTGGGCCATAATGATCGGCGTTGCGCAGGTAATCGGGACAAAACCGATATTCAGTTTGCTTTTCTCCAGCTTGCCCAGTCCCATGGTTTCTTTCATTGCGGCTTTGGCGGCCTCCATCGGGAATACGCTTCCCAGTACCGCGGCAGCGGTTCCTTTTCCGATCATGCTCAGGAAAGAACGGCGTTGGAAATCGTTGTGACCGAATACGGAACGAACGACGGCGCTTTCCACTGCGCGATCGATCATCTCTTCCGAATTGCTCGGCATAGAATCGTCTACGGCGTTATGGTCCGCCGACTGTTTTATCTGTACCGACTGATCGGCTTTCTGTTCGATAAACGCCTGTTTCTCTTTTTCGCTCATCGCAGGGCCGGCTTTTTCCGCCTGGCACATAGGGCAGCTGCAGTCAGAGGTATGAAGCAAACTTTTGTTGGCATCAAATGGGTTGTTCAAGCTTTTGAAAGACATTGTTTTAGAACCTCGCACTCAAATAAATCATTTATTACTAATTCAGTGCAAACATCGAAGGTTTGCATTAAAGCGTGCTCTCTATAGAGCAGTGCGTGTGCCATTGCATAGAATTTTTTTTAAGTGTTTGAAAGGACAGGATTTTAGTCACTTTGTCGTGTCCTCGTCTAATTACGAAATTTCATGATTTTGGGAATTTTCATAGTCGGATTTCGGAAATTTCGTAGTTTTGGTTTGCTGGTTGCTGTAGGTGAGTCGGTATTCATTTCGGAGTCATAACGCAATGAGAAATTCGCTGGAGCTTTTACTTTTCGAGCAGAGTCCGGACGCGCTGATATTGATCGATCCTGAAGATAACGAGGTGCAGTTGATTAATGCTCAAGCGCGCAATTTACTCGCTTTTGAGGCGCGACAGGGGGCGTCGCGGAGTATCTCTGCGGATCGGATTTTTTCCGGATGTTGGCCGGAATTTATCGTTTTCTCTCAGGAGGTTCTGCATAAGAAAACGGCCTGGTCGGGTGATCTTTCGATTCGTACCGAAAAGGGAGATGAGCAAGAGTTGCTGGTTGCGGCAAGTCTGATAGAGGGGCGGGAGCGCAATATTCTATTGCGTCTGCTGTCCAAGCAGGCGCTGCAGAATCAAAACCGGTTTCTGACGGTAAATGAACTGCATCGTAAAGGGTTGCAGGAGTGGAAGACTGTTGAGCGATTTTTTGAAGAGTTCGAACTGACCAATAGTCTGATCCTGAACGCTGTCGGAGAGGGGGTGTATGGCGTCGATATCAACGGAAATGCGACTTTTCTGAACCCGGTAGCCGAAGAGATACTTGGCTGGAAAGCGGATGAGTTGATTGGGAAAAACATGCACCGGATGATCCACCACAGCCATCATGACGGCTCGCATTATCATGTGGAATCCTGTCATATCTATTCGGCCTTTCAGGATGGGCGGACCAAACAGGTGCAAAACGAGTATTTCTGGAACAAGCAGGGAAAAGCCTTTCCGGTCGAATATGTCAGTACGCCGATTATGGATGAAGGGCAGGTCGTCGGAGCAGTGATTGTTTTCAGGGATGTGAGCGAGCGCAAAAGAGCTGAAGCGAGAATCGGTCAGATGCTCAAAGAGATGGAGGAGCTGAAGCGTAGATTGGAGTTGGAGAATGCCTATTTGCAGGAAGCCTATAAAGAGGTCTATCACTTCAACGAAATTGTCGGTACCAGCGAGGCGGTGCAGAAAATTGTCGAGCAGATTCGCCTGGTCAGTCCAACCGATGCTAATGTCCTGATTACCGGTGAATCCGGTACCGGTAAAGAATTGATTGCCCGCGCAATCCATGAAAACAGCTTGCGCAAGAATCGGCCGTTGATTCGTGTAAATTGCGCCTCTATTCCGAAAGACCTGTTTGAAAGCGAGTTTTTCGGGCATGCCAAGGGCGCTTTTACCGGAGCGGTTGGCGATCGGGTCGGGCGCTTTGAACTGGCCGATGGCGGGACGATTTTTCTGGATGAGATCGGTGAGATTCCTTATGAACTGCAAAGCAAGTTGTTGCGGGTGTTGCAGGAGCAGCAGTTTGAACGCTTGGGCGACTCCCGTACACGTAAGGTGAATGTGCGCATTATTGCCGCGACCAACCGAAATTTGCTGGAAGAGGTCAAACGTAAAGCCTTTCGTGAAGATCTGTATTTCCGCTTGAATGTCTTTCCTATAGAGTCCCCTCCCCTCAGACAGCGAGGAGATGATATTCCAGTACTTGCTCAGCACTTTCTTAAACTGGCCTGCGAGAAATACGCCAAGGTCGGTCTGCAGTTGAAGGTGAAGCATATTTATCAGCTGCAGGCGTATCACTGGCCCGGCAATATTCGAGAGCTGATTCATGTTATTGAACGGGCGGTTATTCTCGCGCACGACGGGCAGCTGGTTTTTAATTTAGATTTTTCTCCCGTCACTCAGGTATCGGATGGGGATGGCGTATCGGATCAGACTCAGGGGGTGCTCACCTATAACGAATTACGCAGTCGGGAGCGGGAGAATCTTATTCAGGCTCTGGAACAATCCGGAGGCAAAATATTCGGTAAAGGCGGCGCCGGGGAATTGCTGCAGATTAATCCAACGACCCTGAATTCCAAGCTTAAAAAATTCAATATCGACAAGTATGGCTTTAAGGCGTCCTGATTTGGGGCTATTCAGAGGTTGTTTCAGGTGCATAAATGCGTGCTTTCTGGCGAGTCACAGAGAAAAGACATTCAAAGATAAACAATTCAATTCAATTTATACAAAATTGTAAATAAATGTATATATTGGTGCATGTTTGCACTATATCTGTTGGCAATGTTGTTAAATAACGGGGTTTGTAATTATTAAGTTGTTGATTTAAAAGGTATAAAAATTATTTGGTAAGGCATATGTTTGTATCTCTCTGTTATTGAATGAAAATTTTAGGAGAACTTCTATGTCAACCGCATCTCCCATCTGGATTTCCGACCTGACGCATTATTACAACCGCAAACAGGAAATGCCGACCCTGGATGACATCAACCTTTCGATCCCTCAGGGACAATTGACTGCTCTTATCGGCCGAAGCGGTTGTGGTAAATCCACCTTGCTGCAAATGGTTGCGGGTCTATTAATGCCGACCGAAGGCGCTGTGCGTATCCGCGCGCATACTGTAACCAAGCCAAGCGCTAAATGGAACATGATGTTCCAGAAGCCTTCCCTGTATCCATGGATGACAGTGCGTGAAAATGCCGCTCTGGGTCTGGTTTTCGCCGGAACCTATAAGCACAAAAAAGATCGAGTGGAAGAGTTGCTTGATATGGTCGGTCTAAGTGAGCATAAAGATAAAAACGTTCAGGATCTGTCCGGTGGTCAGCAGCAGCGTGTTGCTTTGGCGCGTTCACTGGCAACCGAGCCGGAAGTTCTGTTGCTTGACGAACCTTTCTCTGCCCTGGATGCCTTTACCCGTACCGCTCTGCAAACCGAAGTAGCGCAGATCTGTCACGATCAGAATATCACCATGGTATTGGTTACCCACGATATCGAAGAAGCGGTAGCCATGGCCGATCAGGTTGTCATCATGAGCCACAACCCGGGTCAGATCGTTGGAGAAAAACATATTCCGCTTGATTACCCTCGTGACCGCAACAGCGGCGAATTTATCACCCTTAAAGACGAGCTGTTTGCCGAATTCGAAAAGATCGATCAAGCCAAACAGAAAAAACCATTCGAGCGTCTGGAAGTGCCTAAGCGCGAAGTAAAACCACCGGTTGACGACTCGTTACAGCAAGCGTCTTAATTTTTATTTACCTGTTTTTTAATTTTATGTCAGCTGGATTTTCAGCATTTGCCGTCAAACTTTAGGAGAGATTTTATGTGTCAATATTGCAGCCCTGATAACCCTATGTCACACCACGACTACGTTTTTAACCCTGAGAAGGGTCGTCGTGAGTTTATTCTAGACTCTATGGCCGCTGCCGGTGGTCTAGCCGCCGCGATGGGTGGAATGAGTATGTCGAGCCAGGCGATGGCTGCAGACAAGCCTTTTGACGAAGTGGTCAAGATCGGTTACCTGCCGATTACCGATGCCAGCCCGCTATTGGTTGCTCACGGTATGGGCTTCTTTGAAGAAGAAGGTCTTAAGGTTGAGAAGCCGACTTTGATTCGTGGTTGGTCGCCGTTGATTGAAGGGTTTGCGGCACACAAATTTAACCTGGTTCACTTCCTGAAGCCGATTCCTGTATGGATGCGTTATAACAATAATTTCCCGGTCACCATTACCGGTTGGGCGCACACTAACGGTTCCGGTCTGGTTGTCGGTAAGCACACTGGCGTAGATAAATTCGAAGATCTTGGTGGTAAGCAGATTGCGGTACCTTACTGGTATTCAATGCACAATATCGTGCTACAGATGGCGTTGAAAAATGCCGGTCTTGAGCCAGTGATTCAGGATCAGACTGATAAGCTTAAGCCAAATCAGGTTAACCTGCAGATCATGCCTCCACCGGATATGCCTCCTGCACTTGCGGCGAAGAAAATCGACGCTTATATCGTAGCCGAGCCGTTCAATGCCTTCGGTGAAATGAAAGCGGGTGCGAAGATGCTGCGCTTTACCGGCGATATCTGGAAAAACCATCCTTGTTGTGTTGTTTGTATGCACGACGAGCATGTTCAGCAGCAGCAAGAGTGGTCGCAGAAAGTAATGAATGCGGTTGTTCGTGGTTCTGTTTACGCTCAGGAAAATAAAGAAGAAGTTGCCAAGATGCTGTCTCGTGAAGGTAAGCGTTACCTACCAATGCCGGCTAAAGCGGTTATTAAAGCGATGACGGACTACAACCCGGCTTCTTACCAGAATCCTGATGCGATCAAACACGAAGATTGGGATGTGGGTCGTATTGACTTTAACCCGTATCCATATCCTTCAGCGACCAAGTTTATCGTCGATCAGCTGAAAGAGACGTTGGTTACCGGTGACACCACTTTCTTGCAGAATCTGGATACCGATTTTGTAACCAAAGACCTGGTCAACTACGACTATGTTAAGAACGCAATGGATAAATTCGGTGTTTGGGATAAGGTTAAGGGCGTTGATCCTGCTAACCCAACCGTCCGTCAAGAGGTGTTTGAACTATGAGTACGGCACAAATAAGTATGCCGGCTGAGTTCTTCTCTCAGTTATCGGTGAATTTTAAAAAGATGCCTGTATGGGCGCAAAGTACAATTAATTCCATTCTGGGTATGTCGATCCTGCTGTTTATGTGGTGGATCGGCGGGCTTCTGATCGCTAACAACCCGGATACCGAAGCGTTTGCGGATTTTGCTCCGGGCCCAGCCCTGAGCGCGCTTTGGGCGCTGATTGGTACGGAATTTCTGAACGATACCATTATTTCCAGTCTGGAACGAATCATCTATGGTTTGTTCTGGGGGATTGTAATCGGGGTGCCTCTAGGTGTTTTGATGGGGTACTTCGTCGGGATGCGTCAGGTTGCTAATATGCCATTCCAGTTCCTGCGCATGATCAGCCCACTGGCGTGGATGCCGATCGCGGTACTGGCGTATGATACTTGGGACGGTGCGATTATCTTCCTGATTGTTATGGCGACGGTCTGGCCGATTGTATTCGGTACGGCGCACGGTGTGCAGCGTATCGACCCTAACTGGTTCCGTGTCGCTCGTAACCTGGGTGCGGATGGCTTCCAGATGCTGCGCAGAGTAATTATGCCGGCAATCGCACAGGATGTGTTTGCAGGGATTCGTCTGGCGGTCGGTGTTGCATGGGTTGTCCTGGTACCTGCCGAGTATCTGGGGGTTACCTCGGGTCTGGGTTACGCAATCAACGATGCGCGTGACACTCTGGCATATGACACCTTGGCGGCAATGGTTGTGGTAATCGGTGTGATCGGTTACCTGCTGGATGCGATCGCGGTATTCCTGATCAAACGTTACTCATGGCATGCAAGCTGATGAGTCGAAATAGAATGATTAACGATTTACGTGTTGTGCTCTTTTGAGGTTGGGCCTGCCTGCGCAGGCCCTTTTTTGTTATTAAAAGTCGCGGTTTTTTAATTTAAGGTTTCAATTCGGTCGATCTCCTCAAGCGGGATTTTCTGTTGCTCGGGGGTAACCAGGTACTCCTTGCCCTTTTCAGTGGCAAGCGTGGAAATGGGTCCTCTATAGCGCAGATCATTGTTGGCATAGAGTTCAACGGTTTGGCCGCGCATAGCAGCGAGTTCCAGTTGGCTGTAAAGATCGCAGGCGATAGGCATAAAGGCTCCTTGCGTTAAATTAACCGGACAAATGATATAACAAATTCTCAGGCAGAGAACAAAAGGATAGGAGGCAAAGATGGCATTGGAAGCACTCGATATTGCAGAACATTCTGAATATGTGGTGATTAAGGAAGCCGCTGAACAGATTGAGCGCGCCAATGAACCGGAACAGGCGATAGTGCGCATTTTGAGTCTGATTTCCCGTCAGATGGGATTGAACCGCGGCAGGGTACTGCTGAGAGAGAAGAGTGAACCGATTCTCTATACCGCTTACGCGTTTGGTTTGACCGAAGTGGAAATCGCCCGCAGCCGGTTTGCAGACAACGAAGGGATTACCGGTAAGGTAATGAGAATGGGAATGCCGATTATTATTCCCAATATCGATCTGGAAGAGGATTACCTGTGCCGTACGGTCGACCGTTCGACGCTGCCGCAGGAACCGGTCGCGTTTATCGCCGTGCCGATTCTCCGTAAAGGGAGAACCATCGGGGTTTTAGCCGTTAACCGTCTGAAAAACCGCTCTCGTGCGCTGGATAAAGATCTGAGCATCCTTAAGTTGATTGCCATTTTTATCAGTGAGATTCTTTCGGTCAATGCCATGCTTGAAAAGCAGACTCAGGTTCTCAAAGAAGAGAATGAGCAGCTGCGTGCTGTGGCGCTCAGTCAGGGAAGTCAATACGGTATTATCGGTGAAAGCCCTGCCGTGATGGGCGCCTTAAGCAAGGCGGCGCGTGCGGCGAATGTTTCAGTGACGGTGCTTTTGAAAGGTGAATCCGGAACCGGTAAAGAGAAGTTCTCGCGTATGCTGCATATGGCTTCAAACCGCCAAGACGGACCTTTTATCGCGATTAACTGTGCGGCGATTCCGCTGGAACTGCTGGAATCTGAGCTCTTCGGGCACGAAAAGGGTGCCTTCACCGGTGCCACTCAGACCAAGCCGGGGAAAATCGAGATGGCGCATCACGGAACCTTGTTCCTGGATGAAATCGGGGATCTGGATTTCGGCTTGCAGGCTAAGCTGCTACGTGTACTTGAAGACAGAACTATTACCCGCGTCGGCTCAAACAAGCCGATACCGGTCGATGTGCGAATCATCGTCGCCTCGCATAAAAACCTGCAAACCTCGGTGAACGAGGGCAACTTCCGTCTGGATTTATTCTATCGTTTAAATGTCTTTCCTATCGAGTTGCCGCCTCTGCGCGAGCGTGACGGGGATATTCGCTTGTTGGCCCGCCATTTCCTAAATCAGGCTAATCAGGAGTATCACACCAATGTGATTTTTGATCGCGGGGCTATTGCGTTCCTGGAAACTTATGAGTGGCCGGGGAATATCCGTCAGCTGGAAAATATTATCAAGCGGGCGGTGTTATTGGCTGAAGACGGTCAGATGATTACCGACCGACTGATTCGACGCATTATCCGCGAGGAGAGTGGAATTGTCTTTAATGGCGAAGCGACCGAGCAGCCGGAGGAGGTCAAAGCGATTTCGGTGAACGACGAGATATCGACGCGCATGGAACCGCAGCCACAATATGAGGCGACATTTGCTCCGCAGGTTATGTCCAGAAACGGCAGCGATGAAATCAAGCGCAATTACTGGAAAGTCAGTGAATCTGAAAAAGATATTCTGCTGCAGGCTCTGGAGAGAGCACACGGTAATAAAAGTCATGCGGCAAGGATGTTAAATATGACGCCGAGGCAGTATAATTATCGATTCAAAAAACTGGGGTTGGGTTAGTCTAAATCCCGAAATTAAATAAAAAAGCCCGGGTGTTTTTTACCCGGGCTTTTTTATTTTTAAAATCTTGTTTTAAGTTTTAATTAAAGTTGTATTGAGTTTATATTTTTATTTTATTCAATCCATCATTTTTATAGTCATTTGCGTACAAAGTGAACCCACTTTGTATAACAAATTACTACAAAGATAGGCGTGTTTTTGTAATATAAAACCTATTGAACTCCTGTTATTTAGCTATTTTATTGATTTATAAGGAAATATTGTTTTTGGCATCTAAAGGGCTATTTAAATAGTTAGTTTTAACCAGGAGACAGCTATGAAACAAAACACTCTTACCCGACACATGTACTCTGTTTTGGGTCTTTCAACTTTAAGTGCTTCACTTTTTTTGGCGCCGAATATGGCGGCGGCAGAGAGCTTCACCGAAGCTTTGACAGGCGGAACGCCGAGCATCGATGCACGTCTTCGTTATGAAGGTGTCGAGCAGGATGGTAAAGACGATGCAGGTGCTTTGACTTTGCGTACCCGTTTAGGCTATTTGACCGGTACCTATCAAGGCTTTAACGGCTTTGTCGAAATGTCGAATACTTCGGCTTATGATCGTAGTGATTACTTTGTACCGGCGGGTCCAGAAGCGGGTGGTGACAACACAAAAGCCGTGGTTCTTGATCCGGATATGACGACTATGAACCAGTACTGGGTCGGTTATCAAACAGACGGACTTAAAATCAAAGCCGGTAAGCAGCGAATCATTATGGATACGCGTTTCCTGGGTAATGTTGGCTGGCGCCAGCAAGAGCAGGTTTATACTGGGGCGAGTCTGAATGCGACTCTACCGATGAAAATCAACCTGAACTATGCTTACATCAATAATGTCTTCAATCCGGTTGGTGCGGATATTGAGATGAAAAGCCATGCGGGTAAAATTGATTTTGCAGGCATTCCATTCGGTAAGCTAAGTGCATACGGCTACTTCCTGGATTATGAAACCGGTGCGGACAGCAAAACCATGGGTATTCGTTTTGCCGGCAAAACCGCTTTGAGTGAAAGCATGAAGCTTGTTTACCATTTGGAATATGCTGATCAGCAAGAGTACAAAGACAGCGAAGACCTTGATATTGGCGGCGACTACACGCGTGCAGAATTGGGTCTTGCTATGAAAGGTATTACGGTTCTAGCCGGTCAGGAAAAACTGGGTGGTGACGGTACAAGCGCATTCCAAACGCCTCTTGGTACAGTTCACTTGTATAACGGTTGGGCGGATATGTTTATCGGTCCTGTTGGTGGAACGCCTGCAGACGGTCTGGTTGACAACTACCTGAAAGTATCTGGTAAAGCATTCGGTATGAAGCTGGCTGCCGCATATCATGATTTCAGCTCCGATGTGGGTAACACAGACTACGGTACGGAATACGACCTTTTGGCAGCGAAAAAGCTGAGCAAAAACTATACTGTAGGTGTTAAGTATGCTTCTTATTCAGCAGACGAATATGCGGTTGATACCGACAAGCTATGGATTTGGGGTGAAGTTAAATTCTAAGGATGAAATAAACTAAGCAGATTAATTTCCTCTTTTAGAGTTTTTATGCCAACCCGGTTCTTTTATGAACCGGGTTTTTTTGTATTTAACGATTAGGGTTTATTTGTTATGGCGTTCGAAGTTAATTTTTGGGGAATATGTTGTATTAAATAATGATTGTTTAAGGCGCTTTAAAATGAAGTATGTTTGGTTTTATTATTTATGAGTTTTTCTTTCTCTAAGAATTGAATGTTAAACAGCTATTCTGTTAATAACTTTCCGAAATATTTAAACTTTTTTTCTGATGGTGTTCGCGTTTAAATTTTAATCGTTCCGCAGAGATGCGCATCTGGTCATTCAGTCTCTTCTCTAATCAATTTGTCTTTGTATAACCAGCGCCTGCATGGCCTGTAATTCGGATCATTTCTTCCGGCTTGAAGTTTTTCCTTTTCCATATCCCGTACCGACCCCGTTATCTTTTTCTCTGCCGTAAACCGCTCCTTTGCAGGCTGAATTGATTGGTCCTGGCGGCTTGAAGTTTATAAGAGAAGGGCGTGAAAGAAGGGCCATGGTCTGTAGCGGCCAACGGCCACTGAGAAGGGCTGCGTTGGTGCTGCTTTGCCTATTCCGTTACCCGGCAAGAGGAATATTGTCCTCGGTCTGATGAAGCGTTGAGTTCAGCAATAAGATTGTAACTTAGCGACAACAACGCTACATGCGATTTGCAAAGTTTTGTGAGAGCTGAGCATTCGACAAGTGTTCAATATCTGCGCCAAAAAGCATGAATGAATTTTACTGTGATCAAGTCTCTGTCGGATTAAGGTGGTGCAGGGGATGTAGCCTGTTGGCAGTGAATGCGAGTAAATAGGGGGGATTTTGAAAGCGGAGATAAAAAAACCTCCTCGTAGGGGAGAGAGGAGGTTTAGGGGAGTCCGTACTAAGTGCCGGACGTGAGTTAGCTGTTTGGATTGATCTGTTTGTACAGGGTATTGGCCTGATTAACCAGATCGCCGCTCAAGGCGAAACCAAGGAGGTGATCTTCGTTGTCTTTGTACACCAGCTTATGATTTTCACCGATGTCGGTTTCCGTTTCCCAGCCTTCCTGGTCATTTGCACCAAGTGGCAGGCTTAGCATAATCGACAGGGTTGACGTTTTGGTTTTAATCAATGGGGAAACCGCGTGGAATGGAAGATCCTTCTCACCTTTTAAATGCGCAGCGATAGCGGTTGCTTGACGTCGAATCGGTTCCAAGAAGGCTTGAACGCCCGCTTCAGACTCGGCGCAATCACCAATTGCATACACATCCGGATTTGAGGTCTGGCAATAGTCATTAATTTTAATGCCACGGTTGATTTCCAGATTAAGTTTTTTGGCCAGTCCGACATTTGGCGCGATACCAATTGCAGACAGTACCATGCCGGTATTGAGCTGCTCGCCAGAATCTAGTTTCAATTCATAGCTTCCGCTTGTCCCGTTCATTTCAGAAACCATTTGACCAAAGCGGATATCAACGCCTTTTGCAGTCAGTTTATCGGCCAGGTCACTGGCGATTGTCTCAGGTAGCATGCCCGGCATTAATTGCTCTTCACGAACCATCATGGTGACCGACATACCGGCTTCCGCCAGATCTTCTGCCATTTCCGTTCCGATCAGACCGCCGCCGATAATGGTAACGTGGTCGATTTCCGTGATGGACTTACGGAATTTTCGGTAGCTTGGCAGATCGTTCAGGGTAATCATTTCATGACCAACTTTACCGCCTACTTCAGGCTTCAGCGCTTTGGCACCCGTAGCAATAATCAGTTTGTCGTAATGAAAATTCCCTTTGGTGGTGATTACTTTTTTACGCTTTTCATTAACCGACATAACACGAGTTAAGGTCTTTACACCCATGTCGAGCTCGCTGGCTTTCTGCTGTGCGCTATACTCTTTCAGGTCATCGGCAGAACGGTCTTGGCGTAGCGCCATAGACAAAGACGGTTTAGGGTAAACTACGCCATCATCTGCGGTAATCAGTGTGATAACGGCATCAGGCAGTTCACGACGAATCGATTCGGCAACCTGCCAGCCGGCATAGCCGGAACCGATGATCATGACGTCGGCATAATCACTGACTTTGTGTTTCGGTAAATCGCCATCCGCAACCGCCTTAGGCAATTGATCCAGTGGAATAAAGTCGGCTTTACTGACAAGGCATAGAGGGCAGTACCAATCATCAGGAATGTCTTCAAAACGCGTTCCAGGAGCAAGCCCTGAATCCGGATCACCTTCTTCTTCATCGTAAATTAAGCCGCATACTTTACAGATGTACTTGCGATATTCTTCGGTCATAACTTTACTCCTTTGAAACGCCCTTGCCTCAGCTGCTTTTTAAGCGGCTTCCAGACCGACTTCCAGACGTTGAATTTCTTTACGTAAATGCTTGATTGATGGTGTGACGATAATCACGAAATAGGCTTCACGCCATTTGCGCTGTGCAGGTGCATCAACGATGTAGCCTTTTGCACCGGCATGCTGCATAACCGAGTCTGCCGCGCGTTTACAAATCTCTGCACCCAACAGGCGGGCTTCCAAAACGGAGCGGAAAAATTCATCGCCAGGTGTGTAAGGTGTCTCACAAAGTTCTTTAACAATTTCCACTGCGTCATTCAGCTCTTCCTGCAGTTCTTCTGGCGTATTGTCCAGATACTGGTTGATTGCGCTTTGTGACAGGTTGGATTGGTTCATTTCGTTAATACAGCCTTGGATAACGCCAACGGCCATACCTGCTTGCAGAAGGACAAAACCGGCTTTGATTTTTTGCAGATAAGGTCCGACTGGATCCGCCAGAAGATATTTTTTCGGAAGGAATGCGTTGTCAAAGACCATCGCAAAAGTTCCCGTCCCTTCCATGCCGACAAACTCAACTTGCTGTTGCAGTGTCAGGCCTTCAAGATCACATGGAATCAATGCCATCGCGTCTCTAAGCGTATTACCTTCTTCGTCCTGTACGTGGAAAATCGAGCCGAAGAAATGTTTGTCGGATTCCGGCCAGATATTGGATACCCATGGCAAAGCGCCGTTTAGGATATAGCCGTCTTCGGTTTCGATCGCGGAGATTTTCAGCGGTTCGATACCGGCAAAGTATTTCATCGGGTTGGAAAGTGAAGTTGCCCCGAATAGTTCACCTGTCATCATTTTCGGCAGGATTTCAGTTTTCAGGTATTCGTTGTCCGCGTTTTCGATATACCATGCGCAGACCGTGTGTGCCCACATCATAAAGCCGGTCGACATACACTCTTCGGATACCAAGGCCATGTTGTGAATGGTTTTGAACAGATCCAGCTTGCCACCGTTTTGCGAAGGGATATGCGGGCTGTAGGCATCAATTTTACCCAGCTCGGATAGCACCTCGGTGGTGTATTTCCCGTGGTCGATATCGACTGTAAGAGGTTTTAATGTTTTTTGGACCACTTCTTGAATCATGATGATCTCCTTGTGAATTTTGTGTACCGATGCTGAGACCGGTACACAAACTAAATCGTGTTTAGACTAATTCGCCTGACATTTTGACTTGGTTCATGTAGGTGTTCGCTACTGGAGACCATTTCATTGCGTGTGCGACAAGCTCTTCAAGCTTCTCTTTAGGCGTACCAGGAGATTCGATTGTGAAGAAAGCGCGTACTTCGGTTACACCTAGAGGTTTGTTAGGATCAAGGTCACCAGTACCCCAAACCGCAGTGATGTTGATATCACCTTCAAGTGCAACTTCCAGTTTAGTTAGAGGGATGCCCTGGTTAGTAGCGTTCGCCTGAACACCAACAGAAAGACATGAACCTAGAGAAAGTAGGGCCATTTCAGAAGGGTTTGGTGCAGTATCTTCACCAAGTAGTCCAGGTGGTTCGTCAACAACAATCGCAGGAAGGTCGCGAATGTAGTTATAGTTTTTGAACTGGCCTTCTAGAACGGTTTTTGATTTTAGCGTTTTAACGGCATTTGGATCTGCTTTACCCGCTTCACCCAGTTTGTTTAGACCGTCAGTATCGATTGGACGTAGGCATGATGGAATAACTACTGCTGCATCAGACATTTTTTTCTCCTAATTGGATTTTTCAAGGTTTTACAAAGTCATATTTCGACTGTGAAATATGCTTTACACATAGCGTCCGGAATACCAAAAATTTAAAAGCACTTATTTTTCAACGACTTATTTAATTTGTGTTTTTTTGAAGCATTACAAATAGTTACAATTGAATACAAATGTAAGGTTTGGAGTGTTGAATGGTTAACAATGTCTGACAATGTAAGTAGTGAATGGGGAAAGAAATTGAGGGGATATTAATAAACTTTATAAAAAACAGTAGGTTATAAGTCTTCTTAAAGAGTTGGCACGAGAAATGCGTTAAGGTCAGTGCTTTTAACGATTTTATACAAAGAGGGAGATAAACCTATGTTAACTAAAGTAGCAATGACTGAAGCAATTGTATTGGCTAAAAATGAAAAGGGCCTTGGATGGACTGATATCGCGGCGGCAGCAGGCCTAAGTGAAGTTTATACCACCTCTGCTTGTTTAGGTATGAACCACCTGGACGCAGAGCCAGCAACCAAAGTTGCAGAATTACTCGGTCTGGGAACCGATGTTGCTGAAGCATTGCAGGCATTCCCGCATAAGAGTTGGGAAAAAGCGGTTCCGACAGATCCATTGATCTATCGTCTATACGAAATCGTCGGTGTTTACGGTCCGACGATGAAAGAGCTGATTCACGAAAAATTCGGCGACGGTATTATGAGTGCGATCGATTTCTCGATGGATATCGATAAAGAAGAGAACCCACTAGGTGACCGCGTTGTGGTAACCATGAACGGTAAATTCCTACCTTACAAAGCCTGGTAACAGACTGTTGTAAAACTCCTTAATTAGTTTTTGTTTTAAGCCTTTGAACCATTTGGTGGTTCAAAGGTTTTTTTTTGCCTGTTGATTGGCATCTCTAAAACGGTAACTCTTTGTTTTACTTAAGGTATGTAGATTCTGTTAATAATCCACCTACAATTATCTTAAGCTCGAAAAAATATTCAAAGATAATAAGAATTGTTATTGTTTACAGTTGGGTTTCGGTTTATATTTGTCCTTCCTTCAAAAACAGAGGGTGTTTTACCCAGGGAGATGAAACGGATGAAACGATTTAACTTTACACTATTCAGTACGCTTTTTATGGCGGTGACTCTGGCGATGCCAGTGCATCAGGCCAGTGCGGAAGAGGTGGTTAATGTCTATTCTGCCCGTAAGGCCCAGTTGATAAAGCCTTTGCTGGACGAGTTTTCCAAAGAAAGCGGGATTACGGTTAATCTGATTACCAGTAAAGCGGACGCGCTCTTAAAACGCCTTGAATCGGAAGGACGTCGTTCGCCTGCCGATATTCTGATTACGACGGATGCAGGGCGTTTGCACCGGGCGAAAGAGTCCGGTGTATTGAAGGCCGAAATCGATCGGGAGCTTCTGGAAAAGGTTCCGGCGAATCTTCGGGATAAGGATAACTATTGGCTTGGACTGACCACTCGCGCTCGCGTGGTCGTGTATGCCAAAGATCGTGTGGATCCAAAGGATCTTTCGACCTATGAAGCTCTGGCGGATTCTAAATGGAAAAATAAGATCTGTATCCGCTCTTCTAACAATATCTATAACCAGTCGCTGGTGGCGTCGATGATCTCGCATCAAGGCGAGGAAAAGACGGCGCAATGGGCCGAGGGATTGGTGAAGAATCTGGCGCGTAAGCCAAAGGGCGGCGATCGCGATCAGGTTAAGGCGGTTGCAGCAGGACAGTGTGATCTGGCCGTCGTGAACACCTATTATCTGGGACAGATGCTAAACGGCAAGGATCAGGCGCAGCGTCAGGCGGCAGACAAGGTCGCGGTTTTCTGGCCAAATCAGCAGGATCGCGGTACGCATATTAATGTCAGCGGTATCGCCATTACCAAATCGTCGAAAAATACCGCCAACGCCAATAAACTGATTAAATTCCTGTTGTCGGAAAAATCGCAGCAGTGGTATGCCGAAACCAATAATGAATATCCGGTTCTTGATGGTGTGCAGGTCAGTGATACCCTGAAATCCTGGGGAACTTTCCATAGCGACAGCTTGAATCTTTCCAAGCTGGGCGAGCTGAACCCGGCTGCGGTCAAGATTATGGATCGCGCAGGCTGGCGTTAAGGAAAAAGGCGCTCTCTGCAGGATAGGTTTTTAATGGGAAATTTATGACAAAATCGCCAAGGCTTTGGCTTTTTATTACCATTCTGATTGCATTCGTGATGACCACACCCATCTGGGTGCTGGTCTCTTTTGTTTTTGAGTCAGGAGGCAATAACTGGCAGCATCTGATGGATACGTTGCTGCCCGACTATATCCTGAACTCGATCCTTCTGATGATCGGGGTGGCTTCCGGCACCCTGCTTCTGGGGGTGCCTGCCGCCTGGTTGATCAGCCATTACCGGTTCGTCGGCAGTCGCTGGCTGCACTGGGCGCTACTGCTGCCTTTGGCAATGCCGGCCTATATCAGTTCTTACACCTATACCGGGCTCTTGGAGTTCGAAGGGCCGGTTCAGTCGGCACTCAGAGAGATTTTCGGCAACGGTGTCTCACTCTGGTTCCCGGAAATCCGCTCGGTGGGCGGTGCGATTCTGCTGTTCTCGTTCGTCTTATACCCCTATGTTTATCTGCTCAGTCGCAGTGCTTTCGGCGGGGCCAGTCAGCATGCGCTTGAGGTCAGTTGTACTTTGGGCGCGGGCCCTTATAAAAGTTTCCTGCGTATCGCCTTGCCGATGGCCAGGCCGGCGATTATCGCCGGGGTGACTTTGGCGCTGATGGAGACGCTGGCTGATTTCGGTGCAGTGCAGCATTTTGGGGTGGATACTTTTACCACCGGGATCTACAGAACCTGGTCCGGGTTGGGCGATACCTCAACGGCGGTACAGTTGTCGCTGGTGCTGCTGGCATTTGTCGGTGTTCTAATTCTGGTTGAGCGCTGGTCGCGTAAGCAGCAGCGCTATTTTGGCGGGTATGCGAAAGGCGATGCAGTTGAACGGGTTGTGCTTTCCGGCCGTCGAGGAATGGCGGCGTTTGCGGTCTGTTTCCTGCCGATTCTGTTCGGGTTTCTGGTGCCGAGCGGTCAACTGCTGTATTGGACGGTCACCACCGCCGAGACTGGCTGGAATAATGAGTTCTTTGAATTGGCCTGGAACAGCTTCTCACTCGCTTTCATTACGGCAGTCGTTGCGGTGATTCTGGCGGTGATTTTGGCGTACGCCAAACGGATCAGTGCCAATAAAACCGTTTCGCAGACGGTTCAGCTGGCGCATCTCGGTTACGCGGTTCCGGGAACGGTCTTGGCGATCGCTATTCTGATTCCATTGGCGTGGCTGGACAAAACAATCGATGATTTCTTTTATGAAAATTATCAGATTTCTACCGGACTGTTGCTCTCGGGGACTTTGTTTGCGCTGGTGTTTGCCTACAGCGTGCGTTTTCTGTCGGTCTCCTTGCAGTCGGTGGAATCCGGTTTGCAGCGCATCAAACCGAGTATGGATGATTCGGCACGTACGCTGGGCGCCTCTTCGTGGAATATTCTCGGACGCATTCATTTGCCGTTAATGAAAACCAGCCTGCTGACCGCGTTGATTCTGGTGTTTGTCGAGGTTTTGAAAGAGCTGCCGACGACGCTGATCCTGCGACCGTTCAATTTTGATACTCTGTCAATCCGTGCCTATGAAATGGCGGCGGATGAGCGGCTTGCCGACGCCGGTCTGCCGGCTCTGCTGATTGTGCTTACCGGCCTGATTCCGGTTATTATCTTAAGTAAGTTAATGGATAAATCTCATGCCTGAATTGAATCTCCATCAAGTCCAAGCCAGCCATCAGGCGCATACCGTGGTGAATCGTATCGACCTCAGATTGCGCGAGGGCGAGATCGGTTGTCTGCTCGGCCCCAGCGGCTGCGGAAAAACCACTTTGCTGCGGACGATTGCCGGGTTGCATGCGCCGAGCGGTGGTGAAATTCGTATCGGCGAGACGTTAATGGCGTCGGACAGGGTGAATGTGCCGACCGAGAAGCGCAAAATCGGCATGGTTTTTCAGGATTATGCGCTCTTTCCGCACATGACCGTGTACGACAATATCGCTTTCGGTTTGGATAAGTTTCCGGCGGCGCTGAAGCGCGAGCGTATTCAGCAGCTGCTGGAATTGATCGGCTTGCCGCAGGTCGGCGATCGTTATCCGCATCAGCTTTCGGGAGGCCAGCAGCAGCGCATTGCTTTGGCCAGAGCTTTGGCTCCGCGCCCGACGATGCTGTTAATGGACGAGCCGTTTTCCGGGTTGGATGTCGAATTGCGCGAATCGCTGGCCAGAGAGGTTCGCGGAATTTTGAAATCTGAGGGAATCAGCGCTCTGATGGTCACACATAACCAGAATGAAGCCTTTGCGATGGCCGACTCGGTGGGGGTTTTAAAGGACGGTAGACTGCTGCAATGGGATACGCCCTATAACCTCTATCATCAGCCTCTGCATCCGTTTATTGCCGATTTTATCGGTCAGGGGTCGTTAATCAGCGGTCGTGTCTGCGATTGCCGCGCGGTGCACACCGAGCTTGGCCTCTTAAAAACCCATCTGCCTTTCGGCACCGAGTCCGGTGAGGAAGTTTCGGTACTGGTTCGTCCGGACGACATTATTCATGACGATAGCAGTGACTGGAAACTGGAAGTGGTTAACCGCGCATTCCGCGGTTCGCATTTCCTGTTTACCCTGAAGCTGCCGAGCGGCGAAAAGGTAATGTGTATGAGCCAGTCGCATCACGACCATCCGGTCGGTTCGAAAATCGGTATCAAGCTGGAAATGGATCATGCCGTGGTCTTTCCAAAAGCCCTCTCGGGCGAATAGCACAAAAATTCGATTTGCATACATTATTGCTTTATCCCTCCTGCAAGGCTTTCTTGCCGTTGCAGGTTTAGGCGTCAAATCCAAAAAACCAAATCTGTCCCTCTTTTAAGGGGAGGCTTGCCTGCGGATTGTCGCGCATCACTTCCTCGCTCCTTTTATTTATACAGGCGTCAACGCTCGCTGCAGTCTGCCTTCATAGCGGTTTTCCCTTGGCGGGAGTCGGATTCACTCTATATTAATTAACTCTTGTTCTGATTTTGGTCGCCAGAGCGAACTTCTGTTTTCGCTTCTTAGCACCTCTTCTCTCTATTCTCCGTTACAGCCATTTTTGTTTGCTGCAGACCGTTGTCTGAGGCTAAAGGTTTCCCGATATTAAAAAATAATTACTAAAGTTAAAAAAAAGTTCTTGTCATGAAAAAACGAATTGTTTAATATGTGAATCAAAGTTTCTTGAGAGGAAAACTTTAAATGGAAAAAAATTCTTATGTTCTAACGATTTCATGCCCGGATCGCGTGGGGATTGTCGCCAAGGTTTCGGCGTTTCTCGCGGAAAACAATTGCATGATCTCGGAAGCCAATCATCATGCGGATGCGCATTCCGGCATGTTCTTTATGCGCAATGAAATTACCGATATTCAAATCTCGGATGAGGCGTTTCGGGAAGGTTTCTCGAAAATTGCCGAAGAGTTTGAGATGAAGTGGCAGTTGAACTCAACCTGCGTCAAAAAACGCGTTTTACTGATGGTCAGTAAACAGGATCACTGTCTGGCCGACTTGCTTTATCGCTGGAGCAGCGGCGAATTGGGCTGCGATATTCCATGTGTGATTTCCAACCATCTGGATATGAAAGCGCTGGTCGAATGGCACGGTATTCCTTATATCCATATTCCGGTTACGCCGGATAACAAGCCGCAGGCATTTGCCGAAGTGGTCAAGTGGGTCGAACACTACGAAGCGGATACGATTGTGCTGGCGCGCTATATGCAGATTATCCCGCCGGCGCTGTGCGAAAAATACCCCGGTCAGATCATCAATATTCACCACAGTTTTTTGCCGTCTTTCATCGGTGCCAAACCTTACCATCAGGCATTTGTGCGCGGGGTCAAGCTGATCGGGGCGACCTGTCACTACGTGACCCAGGATTTGGATGCCGGACCGATTATCGAACAGGACGTGACCCGCGTTTCGCATAGCGAATCGGCGGAGCAGATGGTGGTGCTCGGAAAAGATGTCGAGAAGAACGTCTTGGCACGAGGTTTGAAATACCACTTGGAAGATCGTGTGTTAGTGCACGGCAATAAGACCGTCGTGTTTGCTTAGGAGACTGGAATGCCGCTCAGATTACTTAAATATGCATGGAAAAAATCCGAAGACGAACCGCGTTTTTTCCCCGATGAAAAGCCGCTGAAAAAAGCCTATGACGTGGTCATTATCGGAGGCGGAGGCCACGGTATGGCCTGTGCTTATTATCTTGCGAAAGAACACGGTATCACCAATGTTGCGGTGCTTGAGCAGGGCTATATCGGCGGCGGAAACACCGGTCGAAATACGACGATCGTGCGCTCCAATTACCTGACGTCGGAAGGGGTGAAGTTCTACGACGAGAGTCTGAAACTGTTTGAAGATCTGAGCGACGACTTTGATTTAAACATCTTTTATTCGACGCGCGGTCATTTCACTTTGGCGCACACGGATAGTGCGATGCGCACCATGAGATGGCGTGCCGAGGTCAATAAGCATCACGGAATTGACAGTGAGGTGGTCGATGTCGAAACCATTCAAAAAGAAGTGCCCTATATGGATATGAGCTGTAACGGGCAGCATCCCGTTATGGGCGCGCTGTACCACGCTCCGGGCTCGGTTGCCCGTCATGATGCGGTGGCTTGGGGCTATGCTCGGGGCGCGCAACAGCGCGGTGTCGAGATTCATCAGAAAACCCGGGTCACGGATATTAAAACCAAAGGTGGGAAAGTGGTCGGGGTGGAAACCGATCGCGGCTTTGTCGAAGCCAAGAAGGTGATTTCCATGGTGGCGGGATCGACGCCGAGAATTACCGAGATGCTGGAGATTGAGACGCCAATCGAGATTTTCCCTCTGCAGGCTTGTGTCACTGAGCCGGTGAAGCCTTTTATGGACACGATTGTGGTGTCTGGAAGCCTGCATGTCTATGTCAGCCAGTCTTCGCGCGGCGAGTTGGTCATGGGGGCATCCGTCGATCCGGCAGAGCTGCACTCGACACGTTCAACACTGGACTTTGTTGAAGGTCTGACCGATCAGATGATGGACCTGTTTCCGTTTACCAGCCGTCTCAAAATTATGCGCCAGTGGGCAGGGATGAGCGATATCACGCCGGATTTTGCGCCGATCATGGGTAAAACCGATGTAGAGGGCTTCTATCTTGATGCCGGCTGGGGAACCTGGGGTTTCAAAGCAACGCCTATCAGCGGAAAAACCATGGCGTATACCGTGGCGAACGACACGCCGCACGAACTCATTAAGCCGTTCAGCCTGTCGCGCTACACCGACTTCAAACTGGTCGGCGAAAAAGGCGCGGCTTCGGTCGGCCACTGAGCGAAGCGCAGGAGAAGAGTTATGAAATTTGTTACTTGTCCGAGTTTGGGGCGCCGAGCGCTGAGCGAGTTCACTTACGGCGGCCGACTGGAAAAAGAGCCGGATCAGGAAAGCGTTTCGGAAAAGGCGTGGACGGATTATGTTTTTTACCGCAATGGCGCGCCGCAAACTTTGAAAGAGTGGTGGTATCACCGTCCGACGGGCATCTGGTTTTTGTTTGAGCGTAACACTTTGACCGACCGCATTACCCGGGTCGAATTTGCCAATAGAGGGATCGAAAATGAAGCTTAGACTTGCACCGCAGCCATTGGAATGGATCGATCGAAAAACCAGCGTTTCGTTCACGTTTGAAGGTCAAACGGTTTCCGGCTTTAAGGGAGATGTCATCA
Source organism: Thiomicrorhabdus xiamenensis (assembly GCF_013282625.1). Taxonomy (NCBI): domain Bacteria; kingdom Pseudomonadati; phylum Pseudomonadota; class Gammaproteobacteria; order Thiotrichales; family Piscirickettsiaceae; genus Thiomicrorhabdus; species Thiomicrorhabdus xiamenensis. The sequence goes on along the minus strand of NZ_CP054020.1, from coordinate 2,497,059 downwards.
GCAGTGCGCTTTGGGCTCAAGGGAGCAAGGTCGTCGGTCGCAGTTTTAAATATCACCGTCGCCGTGGGCTGTTGAGTTTTGCGAATCACGACATCAATGCGCTGTTGCAGGCGGATGATCGTCCGAATGTCCGTGCCGATGTTGTTCCGGCTGAAGATGGTATGTCGCTGACCGCGGTCAATACCTTCGGCTCTCTGGCAAGTGACAAAGGTGCGCTGGTCGAGTGGATCGGCAAATTCCTGCCGGTCGGATTTTATTACCGGGCATTTTATTCGCCGAAGTTTCTGTTCCCGAAATGGGAGCGACTGATTAGGGAGATGGCCGGTCTGGGCAAAGTGGATACCGATTGGAGCGAAGAGCGTAAACCCAAACGTTACCTGCATTGCGATGTGGTGGTCATCGGTGCCGGTCCTTCGGGTATGGCGGCGGCGATCGCGGCAGCCAAACAGGGCGTGGATGTCTGCCTGGTTGACGAGAACCCCTATATAGGCGGTTCACTGGATTATCAGTATGTGAATGACGACAGCCAGCAACTCAATCGTAAGTATTTGAAAGAAACCGTTGAGTCCATGCCGAATATTCAGGTTATTACGTCGTCCTATGCAGCCGGCTATTACGGCGACCACTGGTTGGGGATCAATACGCCGGACGGACTGATTAAGCTATCGGCACAAGCGGTTGTCGTCGCCAGCGGTGTGTTCGAGCAGCCAGCGGTGTTTCGTAATAACGACCTTCCGGGGGTGATGAACGCTTCGGCGGCGCAACGTTTAATGGCGCGTTATGCGGTGGCGCCCTGTAAAGAGGCGGTCATTCTGACGAGCAATCCAGAGGGGTATCGTGCCGCATTGGATCTGCATAAAAACGGCCTGGTTGTGAAAGCGATTCTGGATACCGGGAAAACCGTCGGCGAATGGGTTTCTCAGGTTAAGAGTGCAGGAATCCCGGTGTTTGAGAATGCCGTGATTGTTGAAGCGACAGGGCGCAAGCAGCTGCAAGGCGTCACTTTCGAAGTCAGTGGTGTGCAACATCATCTGCCGTGTGACGGTTTGCTGATGAGTGTCGGTTGGGCACCTGCCGGAGCGCCGCTTTATCAGGCGGGAGCCAAGTTCAGCTACAACTATACGGTTGAGCAGCTGCTTCCGGTTGAATTGCCAGAGGGCGTTTTTGCCTGCGGACGCATTAACGGGGTGTTCGAGATTGAGGATCGCATCAAAGACGGTGAACAGGCGGGAACCGCGGCCGCGCAGACGGTGTTGGGCAAGGTGGCGATTGCGCCTGTTGACTATACCGCCAAGTCGGCGCACTCCAACCCTTATCCGATCTGGCCGCATCCGAAAGGCAAAGAGTTTGTCGACTTCGATGAGGATATTCAGGTCAAGGATCTGAAAGGTGCCATCGCGCAGGGGTTTGACAATATTGAACTGATGAAGCGTTTCTCGACCATCGGCATGGGGCCGAGTCAGGGCAAACACAGCAATATGAACGGAATCCGTATTCTGGCGAAAATGACCGGAAAAACCATTGATCAAACCGGTTCAACTACCGCCAGACCGATGTTCCATCCGACGCCGGTATCGCATCTGGCGGGAATGCGTTTTCGTCCGGAGCGTTTGACGCCGATGCACTCTTTTCATCAGCAGCGCAATGCCTGTTTCATGGAAGCCGGAAGCTGGCTGCGACCGGAATATTATCCGACGGCAGAGACGCGGGAAGCTTCGATTGCCGCGGAAGTGTCGGCAGTAAGAAATTCCGTCGGGCTGATCGATGTGTCTACGCTCGGCAAGCTCGAAGTCTTCGGCCGCGATGCCGGCGAGTTGATGGATCGCCTGTATACCATGCGCATGTCGAATATGAATGTCGGCGCCAGTCGCTATGCATTGATGGTCGACGAGACCGGTGTGGTGATCGACGACGGTGTTGCGGTGCGCTATTCCGAGGAACATTTCTATGTCACTACCACGACGTCCACTTCCGATTCGGCCTATCGCCTGATCCAGAAGAAGGTTATCGAGTGGGGCTTGAAAGTGACCGTGCTCAATCGTACCGGGCAAATCGGCGCCATGAACCTTGCCGGGCCGAACAGTCGCAAAATTCTGTCTCAGCTGACGGACCTGGATTTATCGAACGAAGGCTTTCCGTATCTGGCGATGCGTCGTGCGCAGGTGTGCGGCGTTGAGGCGACCTTGATCCGTGTCGGGTTTGTCGGCGAGTTGGGTTATGAAATTCATACCGATTCGCAGTCGGCACTGAAAATCTGGGAGTCGATTATGGAGATCGGCAGCGATTACGGTATCCAGCCGTTCGGCGTGGAAGCGCAACGTCTGCTGCGTCTGGAGAAGGGGCACATTATTGTCGGACAGGATACCGACGGTCTGACCAATCCGTTCGAAGCGAATATGCCGTGGTCGGTTCATCTCAAAAAACCGTATTTCCTCGGCAAGCCCAGCCTGGTGAAGCTGAAAACCCTGCAGAGCCGGACTCTGGTCGGTTTTGAACTGCTTTCACAATCGAAAAAGGATATGCCGCTTGAATCGAATCTGCTGATAGAAAACGGCGAAATGATCGGTCGAGTCACTAGTATCGGCCGCAGTGCAACCCTGAACAAGGTCATCGGTCTAGCAATGGTCGAGACGGCCTTCTCGGAAGAGAATCAGGTGTTGAAGATTAAATTGACCGACGGTCGTTTTGTTGATGCCAAGGTCATCAAGACCCCGTTTTACGATCCGCAGGGATTGCTGCAGAAGCCGGATGAATCGAAGGAAGGAGAGGCTGCATGACGAATCAAGTTGTACAACTGGCACCGAAGAGCCTGGCGAATTTGCTGCATCTTCGCGGAGAGGGCGTGAATGAAATTTTGGCGTCGTTCGGCGCGGACTCACTGGAGATTTTCCAGTATCGCCAGTTGGGCGATGGGCAATTTGTCGCCAAGCTGGGTGCTGACGAGCTGTATGTCAGTGTAGAGCCATCCGTAGAGCTTGCGGAGGAAAAAAATCAATATGCATTTCCAAGAGGAGATGCTGCGTTTGAATTGTCGGGAAACTGGAAAGCGTTGCTGTCTGAAGTCTGTATTTACGACTTTCGTCAATGTCGGCCGGGGGATTTCCTGATGGTATCGATTGCCGGTATATCGGCCTGGTTACTGATTCCAGAATCCGATAAACCGCTCATTTTAGGATGTGACCCGACCTATGGGCACTACTTTCAGGAAACTTTAATTAAGCAAATAGAAAAGTCGCCTTTTCTAAAAACGGAGCTCGAAAATGACGATAGAAGAAGCTAAGAAATTTCTCGAAGAAAACCAGATCAAATTCATTCTGGCGCAGTTTGTCGATATTCACGGGGTCGCAAAGACCAAGTCGGTACCCGCAAGCTGTCTGGAATCCATTGTTGAAGACGGTGCCGGATTTGCCGGGTTTGCCGTCTGGGGCATGGGGATGGAACCGCATGATGCGGATTATATGGCCAAAGCCGATTTGAGTACTTTAAGCATTATTCCCTGGCAACCCGGTTATGCCCGCGTCGCTTGTACCGGCTATGTCAATGAAGCGCCTTACGAATACGACACCCGTCATATCATGCTGAAACAGATCGAGCGCTTATCCGAGAAAGGCTGGACGCTCAATACCGGGATCGAACCGGAGTTCAGTCTGCTGCGTCGCAATGAAAAAGGCCATCTGGTTCCGCATGATGAGAGCGATATTCTGGACAAGCCATGTTACGACTACAAAGGGCTATCGCGCTCCAGAGCGTTTTTGGAAAAGTTTGTCGATTCTCTACAGCAGGTTGGCTTTGATGTCTATCAGATCGACCATGAAGATGCCAACGGTCAGTTTGAAATCAACTATACCTATTCGGATGCCAAGACTTCGGCAGATCGCATTACGTTCGTGCGCATGGCCGGAAGCGAGATTGCCAACGAGATGGGCATGATCTGTTCGTTTATGCCGAAGCCGAACGCCAACCGTACCGGAAACGGCTTTCACTTCCATTTGTCGATTACCGATGATGCCGGAAATAACCTGTTCAAAGACGAGTCCGATAGCAACAATCTGGGATTGTCGGAGTTGGCCTATCACTTCCTCGGCGGCCTGATGCATCATGCCAAAGCCTTGTGCGCCTTTGCTGCGCCGACCGTGAATTCTTACAAGCGTCTGGTGGTCGGACGCTCTCTGTCCGGAGCCACCTGGGCGCCGGCATTTATCAGTTATGGAGATAACAACCGCTCGGCGATGATCCGCATTCCTTATGGACGTTTGGAATTCCGTCTGCCCGATACTGGTTCGAACCCTTATCTGGTGACGGCTGCGATTATCGCCGCCGGTCTGGATGGTGTCGCCAACAAGCTGGATCCGGGCGAGCCGCACAATATCAACCATTACGGTCTGTCGCTTGAAGAGATCAAGGCGCGAGGCATTGATACCTTGCCGCAGTCTCTGTCCGAAGCTTTGGACGAATTGGAAAAAGATCCGCTGTTTGAAGAGCAGTTTGGCAGTAATTTTTTGAAAGAGTTTATCGATATCAAACGCATGGAGTGGGTCGAGTACCAGCGTCACGTGTCTGATTGGGAGTTAAACCGATATGCAGAGTATTTTTAAAGGAGAAGGCTCATGTGTGGAATTGTAGGGTTGTATTTAAAAAATAGCGCACTGGAGAGCCAGCTCGGGAAACTGTTCGAGCCGATGCTGATCGCTATGACCGGACGCGGTCCGGACAGTGCCGGCTTTGCTATTTACGGCGATGAAGTTTCCGAGGACATGATCAAGCTGACGCTTCAGCATGAAGATGAGCATTATCCCTGGCATATTCTGGCCGAGAAGCTGGAAGAGGAGTTCAAGACGGATGTTTCAGTCATGCATAACGCCAATGCCGCGGTACTGAAACTCAAAGCGGATGAGACATCGGTTCGTGAAACCATCGCGGAGTTTGATCCGAGCATTCGCATTATGAGCGTCGGGCGTTCTATCGAAATCCTTAAAGAAGTCGGTTTGCCCGAACAGATCGCCGAGCGTTTTACGCTGTCCGGCATGAAAGGTTCGCATATTGTCGGTCACACCCGTATGGCGACCGAAAGTGGCGTCACCATGGAAGGGTCGCACCCATTCTCGACCGGAATGGATCTGTGTCTGGTGCATAACGGTTCGCTTTCTAACCATAACCGTTTGCGTGAAGAACTTCAGAAAGAAGGGATTCAGTTCGAAACGGAAAACGATTCCGAAGTGGCGGCCGGTTACCTGACCTGGCGTCTGCGTCAGGGGGCAAGCGTTCAGGAAGCGCTGGAAGGCGCGATTGAAGATCTTGACGGCTTTTTTACTTTTACGGTGGGAACCAAAGACGGCTTTGCAGTCGTGCGCGATCCGATTGCCTGTAAGCCTGCGGTTATGGCGGAGACAGAGGATTATGTCGCTATGGCCTCGGAATACCACGCACTGTCGACCCTGCCGGGCATCGAAAATGCCAAGTTGTGGGAACCGGATCCGGGAAAAGTTTATTTCTGGGGTAAAGGTTAAGTGTGAAAGACAGAGCAGCGAAATAGAAAGGATTTGCCATGAAATTTGATTTAAAAACACAAACGGTCCGTGAGGTGAATCAGGCTTTGCACGATTTGCCTAAGGATAAGCAGGCGGAAGTCGAGATTAACGGTATCAGCGGTGACCACAACCTTGCGGTCGGGATGGATCATCCGGTCAAGATCACTCTGAACGGTCATGCCGGTTATTACTGCGCAGGAATGAATAAAGAAGCGGAAATCATTGTCAACGGCAATGCCGGTCAAGGGGTGGCTGAAAACATGATGTCCGGCAAGGTACATGTCAAAGGTAATGCCAGCCAGTCGGCGGCAGCCACGGCGCACGGCGGATTGCTGGTCGTGGACGGCGATGCGGCGGCGCGCTGCGGTATCTCGATGAAAGGCGTCAATATCGTCGTTAAAGGTTCGGTCGGTCACATGAGTGCGTTTATGGGCCAGTCGGGTTGTCTGGTCGTTTGCGGCGATGCCGGTGAAGCCCTGGGCGACTCTCTGTATGAAGCTCACCTGTATGTCAAAGGCAAGGTGGAATCTCTGGGCGCGGACTGTATCCAGAAAGAGATGCGTTCGGAGCACCTTGAAGAGTTGTCCGCTTTGCTCAAAGAAGCGGGCTGTGACGATAACCCTGAAGACTTTACCCGTTACGGTTCCGGAAGACAGCTGTACAACTTTAAAGTCGACAATACTTCTGCTTACTAAATTTAGCCGATCAAGAATTAAGGAGTCTGTTATGACAATGGAAAAACCAGGATTAATCGAGTCGGCTACATTTAGTCGCGATGTGATTCATGAAATTCAACGTGCAGCGGATACCGGGATTTATGATATCCGCGGTTTCGGTGCCAAGCGTAAAGTGCCGCATTTTGACGACCTGCTTTTCTTAGGTGCGAGTATGTCCCGTTATCCGCTGGAAGGGTATCGCGAAAAATGCGGGACGGACGTGACGCTGGGAACCCGCTTCGCGAAAAAGCCGATCAAACTGGATACGGTAGTCACCATTGCCGGGATGAGTTTCGGTGCACTTTCAGCCAATGCCAAAGAGGCCTTGGGGCGCGGCGCGAACATTGCCGGTACTTCGACCACCACCGGTGACGGCGGGATGACGCCGGAAGAGCGCCAGAACTCGAAAACGCTGGTGTACCAGTATCTGCCTTCGCGTTACGGTATGAACCCGGACGATTTGCGTAAAGCCGATGCCATCGAAGTGGTGTTGGGGCAAGGTGCGAAACCGGGTGGCGGCGGAATGCTTCTGGGACAGAAAATCACCGATCGTGTAGCCCAGATGCGTACCCTGCCGAAGGGAATTGACCAGCGTAGTGCCTGTCGTCACCCTGACTGGACCGGCCCGGATGATCTGGCGATCAAAATTCAGGAACTGCGCGAGATTACCGATTGGCAAGTGCCGATCTATATCAAGGTCGGTGCGACGCGTACCTATTACGATGTCAAACTGGCGGTGAAAGCCGGTGCCGATGTGATCGTCGTGGACGGTATGCAGGGCGGTACGGCGGCGACTCAGGACGTCTTTATCGAACACGTCGGAATTCCGACCATGGCGGCAATTCCGCAGGCGGTTCGCGCGCTGCAGGAGATGGGCATGCACCGCAAGGTTCAGTTGATTGTTTCCGGCGGTATTCGCAGTGGGGCCGATGTCGCTAAATGTATGGCGCTGGGTGCCGATGCGGTAGCGATCGGAACGGCAGCATTGGTGGCGCTGGGCTGTAACCACCCGAAATGGGATGAAGAGTATCAGAAGATCGGTTCGGCCGCCGGGTTCTATGACGATTACCACGAAGGCAAGTGTCCGGCAGGGATCTCCACTCAGGATCAGGATCTGGCATCGCGTTTGGATCCGGTCGATGCAGGTCGTCGTTTGGCCAATTACCTGAATGTGTTGACGCTGGAAGCGCAGACTCTGGCGCGTGCCTGCGGGAAATCGCATCTGCATAATCTGGAGCCGGAAGATCTGGTTGCTTTGAATGTAGAAGCGGCGGCAATGGCAGGTGTGCCTCTGGCCGGAACCAATTGGATTCCGGGTAAGGAGTTCTAAGCCGTCATGAGTGCGCAAATCATTGATGGTAAGACGGTCTCTAAGGCCGTCCGGCAGAAAATCAAAAGCCAGGTGGACGAGCGCTTGTCACAAGGGCTTCGTGCTCCCGGTCTGGCGGTGATTCTGATCGGCGACGATCCGGCGTCTTCGGTGTACGTCAATAACAAGAAACGCGCCTGCGAGGAAGTCGGGTTCGTTTCCAAGTCTTGGCACTGGCCGGAGACCACGACGCAGGGAGAACTGCTGGCCCTGATCAAAGAGCTGAACGAAGACCATTCGATTGACGGAATTCTGGTTCAGCTGCCGCTGCCGGCGCATATCGAAGCCGAAACGGTGATTGAATCGATTCATCCGGATAAGGATGTTGACGGTTTTCACCCATACAATATCGGGCGTTTGACGGTACGGATGCCGACTTTACGCCCTTGTACACCTTACGGTTGTATGACGCTTTTAAAGCATTACGGTTTGTCGGCCAAGGGCAAGCATGCAGTGATCGTCGGAGCGTCGAATATTGTCGGTCGGCCTATGTCGCTGGAATTGCTTCTGGCGGGGGCGACTACGACGGTCTGCCACCGTTTTACCGCTGATCTGCAAACGCATGTTTCCATGGCCGATATTCTGGTAGTGGCGGTCGGAAAGCCGAATTTCATTCCGGCGCAATGGCTCAAGCCGGGCTGCATCGTGCTTGATGTCGGTATCAACCGTTTGGAAGACGGCTCTTTGACCGGGGACGTTGATAAGGAAGCGATGAAGATCGCTGACTTCGTCACGCCGGTTCCCGGTGGTGTCGGTCCTATGACCATTGCAACGCTGCTGGAGAATACGCTGCTTGCCTGTGAAAGACATCAGCAGAGTCCGTATTTTTCTACTTAGTACTAATTTTTGTTGACTCACTCACTTCGTTTTGCCATGTTGATCGCTAAGACACATGGCTTTTTTGCTTTGGAGATTTAAATTTATGAATGTTGCGGTGTTAATCCATGCGCCTTTTGAAAGACTGGGGCAGATCCGCCTATGGCTTGAGCAACGCTCGGCGGTAATTCATGAAGTGCTGCTTTATCAGCAGGACGCCGTTTATCCACCATTGGAGGAGACCGATCTGGTAATCGTGCTCGGCGGCCCCATGAGTGTTAATGAAGAGGATAAATACCCTTGGCTGGTCAGCGAGAAGGCGTATATCCGCGAAGTGGTTGCGGCGGATATCCCGTTGCTGGGAATCTGCCTCGGCGGGCAGTTGATCGCCACCGCTCTGGGTTCCAGTGTCACCCTGAATCCTGAAACGGAAATCGGCTGGCATCAGGTTGAACGAACTTCGAATTCCGCAGACGTTTTTCAATTTCCGCCAAGCATGGAGATTTTCAACTGGCATGGCGAGACGTTTGAATTGCCGCAAGGTGCGGTGCGTTTGCTGCGTAGCCGGGTTTGTGAGAATCAGGGATTTCAGATCGGCAGGCGTATCATCGGTTTGCAGTGCCATCCGGAAGTTCGCGCTCAAGAAATTCAGCAATGGGTGGATGAAATCGGCGGGCAGATGGTCGAAGGGGATTATGTTCAGAGTCCGTCGGAAATGCTGGATGACGCTGATCGGAAAGTGCTTACCGTCAGGCCGGTATTGTTCGATCTTTTGGCGTATTTAACTGCTCCTGCCTGATTTTGTCCTCGGTCGGGGGTAATCATCGCCGAGTTATTGGCTGGGCGATTGAGCGCCCTGGTTTTGGTCTGTTTTAAATCGCTTTGGAAAAAACTCCGAGTCGAGTGTTCGTAAATCCCTGGTTCCGATAAAAATCGATTGCCGGACGATTCTCCAGGTCATAAACCAGTTGCATTCGATTGCAGCCGTTTTCCCGGCACCATTCTTTCAGTGCGTTCATTAACTGTGTACCGATCCCTTTACCCTGATATTCAGGGTGCACGATAACATCTTCAATCCATGCGGATTTCTGTCCTGTCGCTGTCGAGTAGACCCATTGTGCCGTGCACATTCCGATTAATTCATCGCCGTCCAATGCGACTAGAGCGCCGCAGTCGGGCTGTTCGATAATTTTCTGCAGTGCGGAACGGTGTTTTTCCGGAGCAAACTCGAAGTCCGCTTCGATGGAAAAGAGGATGCGCAGCAGTTCGGTCATTTGTGCAATGTTTTGCCGCTGTGCGTGTTGAATGCTGATGCTCATGATTTATCCTTGGTCAATGCGAATTATATTTATACAAGATTAAAGCATTTAAAAGCAAAAGGCCGCATATGCGGCCTTTTGTTGTGGGCTATAGACGTTTAACCTTATTGTTTGTGATCAAACTCAGGATAAGCTTCCATACCGCACTCTTTCATGTCCATACCTTCCAACTCTTCTTCTGTTGAAGGGCGAAGTCCCATTACCTTATCGATAATAAACAGGACAATAATTGAAGCGATGAACATCCATGCAAAGGTGGCTAGAGTTCCAATCAGCTGACCGGTGAAAGTCGCGTCACCGTTACTGAACAGCACTGCGAAAATCCCCCAGATACCGACCGTACCGTGAACCGAAATCGCCCCGACAGGATCGTCAATGCGGATTTTATCCATGAACATGACCGAGAAGAATACGATCGCACCACCAACAGCACCAACAAATACTGCTAGACCCGGAGACGGAGCAAGCGGTTCTGCAGTAATCGCCACCAGACCGGCCAGAGCACCATTAATGACCATAGTCAGATCCGTTTTACCGAATTTGAACTTGCTGAGCAGAGCGGCAACGATCATACCGGCTGCGGCAGCGGCATTGGTGTTAACAAAGATTTTTGCAACCGCATTCGCTTCGTCAACGTTGGCAACTTTCAGTTCTGAACCGCCGTTGAAACCGAACCAGCCCATCCACAGGATAAACATACCCAGTGTCGCCATTGGCAGATTGGCACCCGGAATCGCACGGACTTCACCGTTCGGACCGTAGCGACCGATACGAGGACCAACCATAATGACGGCTGCTAAAGCGGCTGCTGCACCGGCCATGTGAACCACGACGGAACCGGCGAAATCCTGGAAGCCAAGCTGATCTAGCCAGCCGCCACCCCATTTCCAGTAACCTTCCATAGGATAGATAATCGCCGTCATGACAACTGCGAAGACCAGGAATGGCCACAGTTTCATACGTTCGGCAATGGCACCGGATACGATGGACATGGTTGCTGCCGCAAATACGGCCTGGAAGATGAAGTCCGACATGCCAGAGTAGTAAGGCGCGTCGTCCCCACCGGCAATAACCGCTTCAACGGTATTATCCGCACCCAGCAGGAAGCTCAGGTTAGGAAGATAAGCGCTGATCGGGTCGCCCGGATACATGACGTTGTAACCGACGAATAGATAGACGGTACAGGCCACACTGTATAGCAAGGCGTTTTTGGTGAGAATTTCAACGGTGTTTTTGCTGCGCACCAGACCGGCCTCAAGCATTGCAAAGCCGGCCGCCATCCACATAACAAGAACGGCGCTGACTAAGAAATAAAAGGTATCCAGTGCATAAGATAATTGTAAAAAATTGCTTTCCATAAAGTTTTACCTCAATTAATTTGTTCCCTCATAATTGAAATTAGAAGTGAAGTTATAAAGCGGCTTCGCCAGACTCACCGGTCCTGATTCTGATCGCGTTTTCGACCGGGGATACGAAGAGTTTTCCGTCCCCGAGTTTGCCTGTATGGGCACTGGAAGAAATGGTTGTGATAATCTCCTCCAATTGCTCATCGAGAACGACCAGCTCAAGCATGATTTTAGGGACAAATGTGACTTCGTATTCGGTACCACGATAGATCTCCTTGTGCCCTCTCTGACGACCATATCCCTTCACTTCCGTCACTGTAAGGCCGTTTATTCCTAACGTTGTTAGAGCTTCACGTACATCAGTTAATCTGTGAGGGTTTATGATCGCTTTGATTTGTTTCATAAGCGACCTCCATGAGGAAAAATGTCTAATTCATTAAAGAAGAGGGCAAATGGATTGCCCTCTAAACATTGGTATGGAACAAGTATACCGACTAGCCATTAGATAGTTTCTTGCCAGTAAAATAAAATTCTTATATTTCAATAACTTGTGATTTTTCAGGAATAAAAAGTTCCTTTTAAGAAACTTTTTATTGCACCAATGGCGGGAAAATTATTTGTTTTGGTGCGTACTGAATAGGGAGAAAGGTACGGTTTTTTGGAGATTAAGCGACAGGGTTGTCATAGATGACAACGTTGAGGAATTTAATCGGCACTTTAATGAGTTCTTCCGGGCCGTGAGAGACTTTGGCATCGTAAGTCAGAGAGTCGCCGGGCTTCATATGGTATTTGGTTTTTCCGTGTCGGTAGATCAGTTCTCCTTCAAGCAGGAACATAAACACTTTTCCCTCATGTGAGAAGGTCGGAAAAATCTCGCTTTGATTATCCAGAGAGATCAGAAAAGGCTCGAAAAGTTTTTTCGGACCGGAGTCATAGGCCAGAAGATGATAGGTATGACCTACTTTGGTTCCTCTTCTGACGACTTCCAGGCGTTCGTTTGCTTTAACGTGTTGTGCGGTTTCACCCTCGGTATCGAATTCTTTGAACAATGCCGAAATCGGGATGCCCAGCGCCTGAGAGATTCTTAAAAGCGAATCCAGACTCGGAGATACCTGTCCGTTCTCAATCTTGCTCAACATGCCGCGACTGATATTCGATTGTTCGGAAACTTCGGCAATCGTCAAACCTTGTTTTTTACGGAATTCATGGATGGTGCGGCCAATGAATGCGTCCAGGTTAGTGTGTTTATCCATAGGGTTTCTTGTATCTTTTGTATTTCAGCAATTATTTAGGTCAAATCTTATCCTATTGCCGTGGGCGCTGCCAGATTCAAATCAAATCCGCGGGGATTAATACGTGAATTAAGAGGATAAAGTCCTGTGGTGATGGAATTGGCAGGTCATGTTTAAAAAGACAGAATCAAGACGAGTAGAATTCGAGATATAAAACTGAAATTATTTTGGTTTTTAGTTCAGGTGGTATGATGAAAAAAATCATCAGTGTTGTTGTTTTATGCAAGAAGAAAAGACCGTCGTTGCCGAGAGTGCATCTTATGATAAAGCCTGGTATGCAGAGAAATTCCGCGGCATTCATGTGTTGTTAGTAGAAGACAATAAAATTAATCAGGATGTTGTAAAAGAATTGCTGGAACACGTCAACTTAATTGTCAGTGTTGCAGATGATGGCCGTGAGGCAATTGACAAAATTCTTGAAACCAAATTTGATGCGGTATTAATGGATGTACAGATGCCAGTGATGGATGGTTATGAAGCCACCAGATTAATTCGCAGTGACCCTCGCATTTCAAAAATGGTTATTATTGCGTTAACGGCAAGTGCGATGAACGGCGACAATACGGAATGTTTGAATGTAGGAATGAATGATATTGTCTCTAAACCCATTGATCCGAAAAGACTCTATTCGACGCTCTCACGCTGGGTAACATCATCAGAAAAGAACATTCCAACCCTTTGCAAAGTCGCTAAACCACTCCAAATCTCGCAGGAAGAACTCATCGATATCTTGCAGGGATTTGATGTTAAAGGGGCGACTTCCCGATTTAATAATGACTTTTTAATCTATATCAAAGTTCTGGAGAAATTTCTGAAACTTTACGATAGAGATACGGTTAATTTTTTACAAAATATGGTTGATTCAGGGGAGTTAGAGAGCGTCCAAAAGCTGGCGGCTACCTTAAAGAGAACCGCGAAAAATATTGGTGCTGTTGAAATGCAAACCGTGTTTGAGGAATTAGAAAGCGCAGCGGCCGGAGAAAATTTACCAATAACCTTATCTTTGCTTCAGAAAGTAACCGAGGTTTTCCTCGCGTCTCGAGCGCATATCGAACAAGCGGTTTTACTCAAAAATCGAGAAGCATAAATTTAAGAGAATACCGAGGGTGAAAAGAGGAAAACGCAATCGAGGGTTTACAGGTTCAGACTTTCTAATCGTTCTAAAACGATATCAAAATCAAAGCACTCGATGAGTTGGTCAAATTGCTCAAAATTTGAAGTGCCAAGTAAATGTTGAAATTGTGCGGAGCGTTCCGTCCAGTATTGATATGTAAATGCATCAAACGTTTTTAACATCTGTTTCAGAACAGTGAGCTCTTTGAGAACGTCTTCCTTATCGATTTTTCTGTTAAGTGGCGTTTCATTTTTTTCGCATTTAACTCGAAGGTATTCATCTATTTCGATATGAAGTAGTGAATAGTTTGCAGCAAGACTTTTTAAAAGGGGTCTTAATTCGAGTTCGTACTGCTCATGCTCCAGCCATGTTTCGCGATGTTTTGTTAACCAGTGCTCAATGGAGTCGGCCAGGTATGAGAGTTTTTCGGCGCCTATAGTGGCTCCCATTCCTTTTAAGGAGTGGACAAATCGTGTTAAAGCGGCGATATCTTGTTCTGCTAAAAGGGCATTTAATTCATCGGTAATATTGCCATATTTTTTTACAAATTTTTCCAATGTTGCGACAAGTAATTTTTCAGAGTCGCCCATCATTTTTAGTGCGACTTCTTTGTTAAAAATCGCCTTATCATTGTCCGGCATACTTAGCTTTCCCATATTGGCTTGTGCAATTAATGATCCTTAAGGGATCTTGATTAAAACGAGCTCTACATTTGTCAGAATGATATCAAAGAAATGATGGTTAAAGCATGGTGGCAGCAAAAACACCCTGAAGCTTGCTTAAAATTCGCCTAATGATTCAAACCTCTGGCGTGACTGTGTTCCGTGCTCGCTTGCAGGTATCAGCGGCTAATTTTGCAAGGTAAGTACGCCACAATAAGCTTCGCTGATCTTGTTAAATAAGACGACTTAACTTGATTGAAATGGATGCAAAGCTTGCTATACTGGTATCAATTGAAGGGTTTTTGTTTTTTAAGGGCTCTAACCTGTTGTTTTATAGTGCTTTTCAGTGATTTTTTTTACTCTGGATAGCTGAGCATGGAAGTTCGATGAATACCGGATTTAATATTTCTGAATTAAGATTTTTAGTGGTAGATGATTTGCCTAATATCTGTACACTATTTTCTTCAATTCTCCATGATTTTGGATGGAAAAATGTTTCTGTTTCCACCAGTGGAGAAAAAGCGTTGGCGCTACTTAAAGAAAAAGATTTCGATTTTGTCCTGCTGGATATCAATATGGAAGGCATGGATGGTTTAGATGTTCTTGATCAAATCAACTCATTACCCATCTTATTTCCGCCTCATGTCATCATGATAACTGCAGATGCAAGTCGGGATAGCCTAAATAAGGCTCTTCAAAAAGGGGCAGCAGATTTCATCGTGAAACCCTTCCAGCCTGCTGTTTTGCAGATGAAGATTAAAAAAATCTTTGCTGAATCTAAAATGCAAAATACATCTCGATTAATGCGATAACGCGCCTCAAGTCAAAATTTGTATTGCCACTAGATGATCAGAGCCTCCTTTCATATCACTTAGCGTTGGTAGATGTTGGTAGATGAATTATTTGTGATTGAGGTAAATATCCTTCTTAAGGATCAGTCAATCGACGCGTTTAAAAAATTACACTTTTTTTTAAAAATTGTTTGACAGCTATCAGGGCGCTCTATATACTACGCGCCATCAAGTTCAGGTCGCATAGCTCAGTTGGTAGAGCAATGGATTGAAAATCCATGTGTCCCTGGTTCGATTCCAGGTGCGACCACCACAAATGCGAGCGTGGTGGAATTGGTAGACACGCCAGATTTAGGTTCTGGTGCCTTTGGTGTGAGAGTTCGAGTCTCTCCGCTCGCACCATATTCTTAAGCCCGAGTTGAAGTTTTCAACTCGGGCTTTTTTATTGCCCGAAATTCCCTGTTTCGGAGTCGATAGTCTTTTTGGCAAGCCATGCGGTTTGTCATCACTTGCCCTAACAGACGGAGGTTATTCGTCCTTGTCCTCAATGCGCTTTTCGAGCAGCCATTTACGTTTCAGGTTATGGATATAGATGATCAAAACGAAAAACGCGGTTGAGATCACGCCGAGAATCAGCAGAGTCCAGTTTTCTTCGGGAACGGTATCCAGCAGAATCAGTTTCCGGATAATGACCACGAAAGCGATTTCAAGAAATGTCAGAGCGTAGTCGAAGCTGTTGTGTATAAACAGGGCTTTGACGATAGCGAGTACGATCAGAGTGAACAGCGCGTCGGTGAGCAAAATCTTCATCGAAGGAAAATCCAGAATGCCCTGGATTACGGTGAATTCGAATAATTTACTGGAGATGCTTACGAGACAGGCGGCGAGATAGATGACCATGAAGATAATAAAGATCAGCCTGAGGAGCGTGACGCTCTGGGACAGGGTATTTTCCGCTTGATTTTGGAGATAGTGATTAAGTTTGCTGAAAGAGCGTTTCGGGGGCATTAATGTCTGTTCCTCGTTGAGTTGTGGGGGTATGAAAGAATAACTTAGAATACATCCTCCGTGTTTACTCGGGAAGCGAAAAATAATGTTTTGCCGACAAAAGGAACGCTTGTTGTACAAGGCCTGAGGGATAACTTATGGATGAGTTTAAGAAAGTCGTCGCGAATATTGCTCTTGCCAGCCTGGCGGCGGGCGTAACCCTGTTTTTTACAGTACTGACGGTCTTATTGATTGCAGGTTCCGATATCAGCACGTATTTTTCTGGATATTTTGTGATTTCGCTGCTTGTTGCCATTCTCGGTTCAGTGATGGCGTTGGTCGTTGCGATGCTTATCGGTGTACCGTTTTACTTTGTCGTGAAGAAGCGTGGAGGGCTTAATTGCGCAGCAGTTTATGGGTTGTCGACAGTCATTCTTGTGCTGGCGGTTTGGTTGAGTACCAATAAAGAGCACCCCGAACTGATCCTGTGGATCAGTATTGCTGGCATTCCGTCGGCACTTATCGGCGCGCGGGTTTTCTGCAGACGTTCGGGAATGACTCCGGCAAAGAACCGGTAGGCGATTAATTGATCTCTTTCCAGCCGCCTGAGCCAAGCCCCCAGCGGTTTGTCGGTGAATAGCGCAAGTAACGCATTTCGCAGTTCAGGCTTTCCACCCCGGCGGAGAAATCTTTCACCGGGCCGAAAAGGAAAATACTTAACCGGTTGACCAGATTCGGCGCCTCAATTTTGGGCAGGCCGCTTTCATCTTCAGCGGAAAGCAGATAATTACAGCTTTGGTAGGCGCTGTCGTTAGCGTTGTACAGACATCTTTGAGGGTTAAGGTTGCTCGAATCGGTACCGTAAATGCAGGTGCCGGAGCGGCCGATATAGATTGGATCATGAACAACCACATCCGGGTCCAGCAGGTTCATGAGCGTGTCTCCAAGCGGGCCGAATCCCAGAATATTTTCCAGCAGCCAGTTGAGTAGTAAGTCCAGTGGGAGGATTTTTAAAACGAGCCAGAGGACGGGGCTGACAATTGAGTCAACGACCGTAAGCAGACTGTTGAGGAGGTCGTCGCACCGCATCGCTAGGACCTGGTTGCTGAGACCTAGAAAATCCGTCAGCCAGTTCAGCAGGGTAACATCGACATTAACGGTCAGCAGCGAGCAGCGGTAACCTTGTCCGTTAAAGGTTGTGGCCAGAAGATCGCCTTTCTGCAAATTGTCGCCGTCGGTACTTTTCGGGTGCATCGAGCCGTCGCCCGAAAGGGGGTTTAGAAGTAGGAGCAGTTCATCGACGGTGGTCACCAGTCCGGCGTCGTTCGCTAGTGTATCGGCGCCATCATACACAAATACCGGAAGCTGACCTACGGCCCGCAGATAGTCGCCCTTTGAGAAGTTGCTCTCAACCAGCAGGTTGCCGATGATGCCGTTATTTTCGACAAAGGGTTCGATGCCGATCCAGCCCTGACGTTTGAAAAAGTCGATATAAGGGTATTTGGTGGTGTCGGAAAGACTCGGATGTGTTGCCGTAAAGCCGTATTCACAATAATTTCTGCGCGCTTCGGAGGCCGGGTCGGCAATGGCTTCGGCAAGTGCATCGGCTTGCGCTTCGGTCAATGAATGGGCCGGGATGGCCGCAAAATCAAGCAAGCCGTTTAACAGGACTTTTACGACTCCCTGATTTTTGAGTTTTTCGATATCTTTGGGGTATAAGCCATCAAGAATATCCTGTTTGCTGAGTTCTCCATTCATGCACATCTCATAGCGGATATCGCAGTAGCACTTCTGGTTACTCGGATCGGCTCCGAATATCGCCCGGCCTTCAGGCGTGTACAGGTTCAAAAAGTTATCGTTGGTCCATAGTTGTACGGCAACGGCATTGAATTTAGGCAAATTTTCCGGCGTCATGTCGCCACTGGCGATTTCTTCCAGCGCCAATCGGGGATTGTTGCGGTACGTCGTTAGTGTGCTGCTGGCGCTGTAGTAAGGGTTTTCGTCCCCCAGGGCGTAAAAAGCGCCGTCGGCTTCTATTCTTCCGTAGGTCAATTCCTTGTAAATAACCCGGTCGGACGGCGCTTCGTCGGAATTGTAGCCGAGGGTGTGCAATACACTTTCTGAAAGGTAGTCGGAGATCTGTAGGTCCATGCTGCCTTCCTGGTAACCTTTCAGGGTCAAGGCCATTTCCGAGCGGAGTGCGGTTTCGGCGATGCTTCTCGCATAGTTATCCAGCTCATGATCAATGATTTTTAATTTGGAATACTCCATGACTAGGCTGAAGGCGTACAGGGCGGAAATAATGGCGCCTGCCCCCATTAGGGTGATGGAACCGCGTTGCCGAAAGAACCGGTTGCGATAAGAGGTTGATTTCATTGAGTGTATGCCCGAAATTAATGCTGAATCAAACAGAACTAAATCTTACGATGAAGAACTTTTGTGACTGAATAGTTTCTTAAAAGACTATTTTTTAGCAAATAAATATATTATGTGATTTTTTTACTTTAAGTAAGTATAGGAGTTTTACATTTCGACGTAAGCAGAATATTTTATTTTTTGCTTGAGCTTGCAAGTCGCTCATTTCTGGAATCGCATGCACCGTTTAATTGATTGAATTTGGTGCTTATTGTGTTTTTTTATGAGTAAAAGTCGGGGTTTGCCAAGAGGAAATTAAGCCTTAAAGTTAGTTAAGTTGTTGTATTTGTTGTTATTTTTTTGATAAGTACATTTTATGCGTCTTGATAAACGCTTTCGCTACTGAAAACCTACGCTTAAGGAGATACAAGATGCCAAGTCCACTACTTGTCAATGCGGCTACACTTAATGAAATGCTCTCAAGTGACACGCCTGTTGTCATTATCGACACCCGTTCACCGGAGGCCTACGAACAGGGACATATTCCCGGTGCGGTCAATATTCATTCTATTTTTACTTTTCTGGCAACCTCGACCCCGGAAGGGATTGAAGAGTTGAAAGAGAATTTCGCTTCGACCTTCGGTGAAGCCGGTCTTTCCGGTGCTGAAACGGCGGTTCTGTATGAAGATGCAATGAACACCGGTTTCGGCCAATCCTGTCGCGGTTATTTTCTTTTGAACTACCTGGGTTATGAAGATGTGTCGATTTTGCATGGCGGCTATCAGGCGTGGCATGCAGAAGGATTTGAAATCAGTCTGGAAACGCCGACGCCGGAAGCGAAAACCTTCCCGCTTAAAGATACCGGAAACAGCTTGATGATCGACAAGGAGGATGTTCTATCCGCGTTGGATAGCGACAAGATTCTATTGGATGTTCGCGACGTTGACGAATGGGTTGCGGACAGTTCATCGCCATACGGTAAAGATTTCTGTCCACGCAAAGGACGTTTGCCGGGTGCGGTTTGGATCGAATGGTATCGTATGATGAAGCCGGGACTGGTTCCGTTGTTTAAGACTCCGGATGAAATTCTGGCGGAGTGTAAAACGGCGGGGATCACTAAGGACAGCGAAGTCTATCTATATTGCTTCAAGGGCGCGCGCGCTTCGAATACTCTGGTGGCTCTGAAGTCGGCCGGAATCGAAAATGTTAAGCTGTATTTCGGTTCCTGGAACGAGTGGTCGAGAATCCCTGAGTTGCCGATCGAAGAAGGCAAACCTTTCTAATCGAATTTGTTACCTAAGAGGACACCCACTTGCAGGGTGTCTGCAATGGAATGATAAGCGATGCCAAGCTCTGATTCATTCGGGCTTGGCATTTTTGTGCTTATGTCGGCTTATTTGGCTTATGGCGACGGATAGGTGTAGCGTTGATGTATTTGTTCGATTTCCGCCAGGACCTCGTCACTTAGTGCCACATCAATCGACTCGATATTCTCTTTCAGCTGCTCCATTGTGGTGGCGCCGATAATATTGGCGGTGACAAACGGACGCGAATTGATGTAGCTCAGTGCCATCTGCGCCGCAGATAGCCCGTGTTGCTGGGCAAGTTCGACATAGGCTTTAGTCGCTGCATCCGCCTGCGGATTGAAATACCGGTCAAAGCGCGGGAAAAGCGTGATACGAGCATTTTCAGGGCGCTGATTGTTCAGGTATTTTCCGGCCAGTACGCCGAACGCAAGAGGGGAGTATGCCAGAAGCCCGACCTGTTCCTGATGGGCGATTTCCGCCAGTCCGACCTCGTAGCTGCGGTTGAGCAGATTATAGGGGTTCTGCACGGTGACAATTTTTTCCAGTCCCATGCTTTTGGCCAGATGCAGGAAGTTCATGGTTCCCCAAGCGGTTTCATTGGATAGGCCGATAGTACGGATTTTACCGGCCTTAACCTGTTCGGAGAGCGCCTCCAGGGTTTCGGCCATCGGCGTCAGGTCGTCTTGGGTTTTTTGCGGGTAGGCAAAACCGAGCTGACCAAAAAAATTGGTTTCTCTTTCTGGCCAATGCAGTTGATAAAGATCGAGGTAGTCGGTTTGCAGGCGTTTGAGTGATGCGTTTAGTGCCTGTTCAATCATCTCTTTGTTAAAACGGGTTTTACCGCCGCGGATATGTTCGACGAATTCGCCCGGCCCGGCTATTTTCGAGGCCAGTACGACTTCGTCGCGTCGTCCGTGTTTGGCAAACCATTCGCCGATAATGGTTTCTGTCGAACCGTAGGTTTCCGCTTTCGGCGGAACTGAGTAGAGTTCGGCGGTATCCCAGAAATTAACCCCGCGATCCAAGGCGAAGTTCATCTGCTGGAAAGCTTCATCGAGAGTATTCTGTTCGCCCCAGGTCATGGTGCCCAGACAGATTTGGCTGACTTTGATGTCCGTTGTTCCGAGAGTTGTATAACGCATGCTGATTGTCCTGTGTCACTTGCTGTAAATCTTGTTGTGAAAACAATCTTATCAAACCCAAAGAGGGGATGAATGAAAGGTTACGGAACTGAGATTGTTTTGTGAAAACTGCCGGCGACGGCTTGTAAAAAACGCCGTTTTTTTTATAGTTTGAAAGTACCTTGCCGATCAATATTGACGGTTTTGAATCGCTGGGAAATGCTGTATATCACGTGCAAATTGACTTTTTATCGTAAAAAATTGCTACTTGGTGTTTTATATTGCGTTTTTGCGTGTATGATACTAATGCGGTTTAAATGCTGATTTAGTGCGGTATTTTAAGTTGAAATTGTATTTGTTTTGGTTTTTTCAGGGTGTTTGGGAGAAAAGTTTGTGAAGATCGAATACCAAAAAAACGCCAATCTGCTTAAGGTTGATCTTAAAGATTCTCTGGATAACACCTTCTGTCGTAAGTTGAAAGGTTTGCTGGGTGACCAAGTTGGCCCTAAAACGTTGCTGATGCTTGATTTTGCCAGGGTCGAATTCTTAGGCAGTCATATTGTTTCGTATATTATCGGGGCTTATGAGGCCGTCAATTTCGAAGCGAGTCGCCTGAAACTGATTAATGTCAGCGAGAGTGCCTACTTGTTTTTGCAAAGCTTCAAGTTCGATGCAATGTTCGTGATTCAAAAGCAGCCGTCCGTTTAGACGGGTATTTGTCAGTGGCAATGGTTTTCGCTTTCTCTTCCGAGCGATTCCTGACATTGACGGATTCGGCTTTTCAAGCTGTTTTCGCCGTGTGTCAGCTTATCCACTAAGCGAAGCAGATTATCGTGTTTGACCAGAGAGATTTCCGCCAGTTTGGTAAATTCCTTCCTCTGGCAGGCTTCGCTCATTTTCTTCCATTCGTCGGCTTCTTGTTTCAGTCCAAGCAATGTCTCGTCAAGGCGAGCAGTCATATCCGTTAGTTGTTTGTTTTTGTGCATCAGGGAGGAGCAGGCGCTGTCGTCTGGAAACTGGCTGAAATCGGAAGCGCAAAGCGCTTTATATTCTTGAAGTTGCTGCGTCAGCTCGGCGGACAAATTCTGATGCTGGAGGACGATAATGTCCCACTCCTCGACGGTACACTCGAATGCCTGAGCCTGGAAGGACAGTGCCAAGCCAGTTAATAGTAACCACTGTTTTATCTGTTTCATACCTTGTCTGTTCCTGTTTCAGGCGGGGTCGGCCGTGCTTGTTTTCTGAGCAATTCTAAAGACAATAAATTCCGCCGGTTTGATTGCTGCGATGCCGATGGTAACGATCAAAATGCCTGTGCGGATCTCTTCCTGCGTCATGCTGCTCTTATCGCAGCGCACAAAGAAGGCTTCGTCCGGACGGCTTCCCTGAAAGGCTCCTTTACGCCAGTTCTGGAGCAGGAAATTTTCAACAGAAAGCCGCACTTTCGCCCAAAGCGCTTCACCGTTCGGCTCGAACACGGCCCATTGGGTGGATTTTTGAATGGACTCTTGCAGAAAAAGCAGTAGACGGCGAACAGGCACATATTTCAATTCATCGGAGTTCTCCGCCAGCGTTCTGGCACCCCAGAAACGAATTCCTCGGCCGTCAATCAGTCTAATGCAATTAATGCCTTGTGGATTAAGCAGGCTTTGCTCCGATTGAGAAATGTTCATCTCAAGACTGATGGCATCCTTTATCACCAGATTAGCCGGGGCCTTATGGACGCCGCGTTGTAAATCATTCCATGCGTAAATCCCGGCGATGGCGCCGCTTGGCGGAATGAATCGGTTTTCCAGCTGTAATTCGCCTGTGGCGGAATGTTTTTCGACGGCGACTTCAATCCACGGATAGTAGAGAGCGGCAAATCCTTGATCGGAATGCAGAAGCGTGCGCTGCTGCTGAATATCGGTAAGCGTTGCGGCTTCTTGCGAATCGAGGATGCAGAACCGGTCGCCTTGCGACTCGCAGTGTGAAATCATGGCCAGTTGCACACTCGGCGAAGTAGCTCCGGGGATACAGAGCGTACTGACCTCATCGACGGCTTTAAGGCTTTGCAGGCCGCCTGCGCTTCCATCCGTTGTATCGAAACCGATCAGTGACGAGTCACTATGATCGGCGACATTGACGACATAGCAGACTTGGCCGCCATTCTTAAAAAAGCTGCAGACAGCCGGAGCCAGATAAGGTGCGGCGGGAGAGTAGCGTCCGTAACAGAGCGTGTATTCCTTCCAGCTGTGAATTTTTGTCGGTTGATTGAGCCGGTAGCGGGTTTCCGCTACGCCGACAAAGCCGGTGATAGACGTTGTGACAGATGTTATCGTCGGCGGCAGAGTTGCGTTTTCTGCAATGTAAACGCCAGGTGTTGAGTAGTCGGGCATGCTTCCTCCTGAGAGGGAAGAGGTTGGGAATTCATCTTAGCCTTAAGGAGCAACAACCGACTTGATGGCGCACAATCTAAGGTGATAAACGGCTGATATCCCATTGGTTTTCGTCTGTTTTCGTATATAGAATCCGGTCATGGAGACGGTTGTCGCCGCCTTGCCAAAATTCGATTTTGTGTGGTTTGACGCGGAATCCACCCCAGAAATCCGGCAAGGGTACATCACCTTTTTTGAACTTGTCGAGCATCTTCTGATATTGCGTCAGCAGCAGTTTTTTTGAGGTGATGACCTGACTTTGTTGGCTGACCCAAGCACCGATCTGACTGCCTTTCGGGCGGCTGGTGAAATATTTCAGGGATTCTGCGGTAGAGACTTTTTCAGCAACGCCCTCGATTTTGACCTGACGTTCAAGATCGAGCCACAGAAACAGCAGGCTGACCTTGGCGTTGTTGGCGATATGCTTGGCCTTGTCACTGCCGTAATTGGTATAGAAGACGAAACCGCGTTCGTCAAAGTACTTCAGCAGTACGGTACGGGTGGAAGGCTGGCCTTCTTCATCCACGGTGGCCAGAATCATGGCATTCGGCTCATTGATTCCGGCTTCTTCACACTGCGCAAACCACTCTCCAAACAGTTCGGTCGGCAGGGCCGGAACGGCATTTTCGTCCAGTCCGCCGCGCAGATAGCGCTGGCGATAAGCGCTCAAATCACGTTTAGAGTGGTTGCTGTGTGCGTTATCAGTCATAGGATTCGTCCTCGTGTTTGGCGATCAGTTCGATAGCACCGTCATCCTGTATGATTTTATGAAAATGGATCGGGCGGCAGCAGACGGAACAGTCTTCGATGAAATGCTCCGATGGATCACTGGGGTCGACAATAATCTCGATTTCGCTCCAGCAATAAGGACATTGAACAGTCAGATTCTGCAGATCCACGCGCGCTTCCGGGATAAGGGTGTTTGCAGCCATTTTAACGGAAATTGAGATTTTTCTGAGAGGGAATTCGGTCCTTTTGTCAAAGTCGTTGCGGCGCATCGAATATGCCGGTGCGGGGCTGTTGCGGAATAGGTTTATGACGGCGTTTATGGTATCCTTTTGGGTTTGAATGCGACGCCTTATTCGAGGCGTTTTTAGACCGCGAAAAGACCGTACGGGTTTTGCCGCCGCGCCTGGAGATCGATGCTATGTACAAATCTTTACCTGTTTTAGCTGTTGTCTGGCTCAGTCTGTTGCTGTCCGGATGTCTCGGCATCACTCAGCCGACAGAATCGGATGTTGAAGAGATGGCAAAGAACACCTTTAATCAGGAGTTTGCCGGACTGTTTCTGGCGGACGAAGTGATTAAAGAGAATGGCTATAAGCAAAATGACACCCATTATGTTGCCGAATTAAGCATCAAGGCGACGGCGCAGCGTTCGCTGGATGACTATGCGCGCGAGATTATGAAAGACAAAGCGACTTCCAGTCTGGATAAGATTACCCGCACCATGGCGATCGGGATGTGGAAAATGACTTTGCCCGAGTTTGCCGCAGGGGATCAGCTGGACTTTAAGCGCAATTACCTGTTTATCAAGACCGACAACGGCTGGATGATTAAGGGCCGTCTTGAAAACGACGACGGTCACGAACAAATTTGATTTTTAACCTATATATTTTGGGAAAGAAATATGCCTCTACTAGATAGTTTTACTGTTGATCATACGATTATGAATGCGCCTGCGGTGCGTGTCGCCAAGACCATGACTTCTCCGTCCGGCGATACCATTACGGTTTTCGATCTGCGTTTCAATAAACCGAACGAAAGCATGATGGGCGAGAAGGGGATTCATACTCTGGAGCATCTGTTTGCCGGCTTTATGCGTGATCACCTGAACGGTGACGGTGTGGAAATTATCGACGTGTCGCCTATGGGCTGCCGTACCGGTTTCTATATGAGCCTGATGGGCGCGCCGAGCGAAGAACGTGTGGCCAAAGCATGGTCGGAGTCCATGCAGGATGTCTTGAATGTTGAGCGTATGGAAGATATTCCCGAACTGAACGAATATCAGTGCGGTACCTATATGATGCACTCTCTGGAAGAAGCCAAAGAGATCGCGCAGGACATTCTTGAGCATGGCATCGGCGTGAATAAAAACGAAGAGCTTAAGATGGACGAAGAAACTCTGCGCAAGCTGGGTAATGAGGTCTGAGCGATGAAAGTTGCCATTATCGGGGCGATGGAAGAAGAGGTTGCATTGCTGCGCAGCAATTTGACCGATATGCAGACCGAGACCCACGCCGGTTTCGAATATTATCTGGGTAAGATCGACGGTATCGAGGTTGCATTGCTGCGTTCCGGTATCGGCAAGGTCAACGCCGCAATCAGCAGCACGATCCTGCTGCAATTGTATGATCCGGATTTTGTTATCAATACCGGTTCCGCTGGTGGCTTTCATGTTGATTTGAATGTCGGCGATGTGGTCATCAGCAGTTCGGTCTGTCATCACGATGTCGATGTGACGCCTTTCGGCTATGACAAGGGACAGGTTCCGGGAATGCCGACGCATTTTCTGCCGGAAGACAAACTGGTCAAGGCGGCTCAGGCTTCGATTGAAGATTTGGGCGAAGTGGTGCATATGCATGGCTTGATTGCGACCGGCGACCGTTTTATGCATCATCCTGACGATGTTGCCAGTACACGTGAAGCCTTTCCGGAAATGATTGCCTGTGAAATGGAAGCAGCAGCCGTTGCTCAGGTGTGCCACAGCTTCGGGAAACCGTTTGTAATTATCCGCTCTCTATCGGATATTGCCGGCAAAGAGAACAAGGTCACTTTCGAGCAGTATCTTGAGCAGGCGGCGACCCATTCCGCCAAAGTCATCCTAGGGATGTTGCAGCACCTCTAAACTGCCATTGATTGATGTGCAAAAACAAAGGGCCTGGTGAATATTCACCAGGCCCTTTTGCTTTTAGGAGGCTATGAATCGAGAATTATTTCAGCGGTTTTTCGCAGTCGAAAGACCAGGTACAGCCGCCGGAGTTAGAACCGGTAACCGGTTGGCCGTCAAATGACCATGAGTCCGCCGTAGCGTTTACAGTAAATAGTGATCCGGCGATAAAGAGTGAAGCCAATAGTGTTTTCATAAATATTCTCCTTAGTATGAATATTAACTTTTACTAATATAAGTTAATTTGATTCTACATAAGAATTTACTGATGTCAATGGCGGTTGCCGTCACTTGCTGTAGATCCTTTAACCGTTTTGTCATTAATGGCTTTCGGTACCGGTTTTTAATGGTCGCTTAAAAACCGCCTATGCCGCGCCGGTGCGACAATTTGTCGCATTGTTTCGTTGCTGGCTTGCCCCTAAAATTTTGCGCTAATTCAAATCATTAGAACAGAAGACCAGAGGCGGCGATGCATCCTAAACCTTTTCACTACAATGCATTAATTTCGGCTTTATTGCTGAGCTTCACTCAATTCGGTTACGCCGACGACAGCAGCGAACTTTCCAAAGTAACGATTTCTTCTTCGACCATCGAAGACCGATTTGAATCGGATGCCGATATTCCGGCCAGTACGACGGTGATCAGCGGTGAAGCGGTAGAAGCAAAGCACGCGACCAATATTATCGAGGTACTGCGTTCCATTCCCGGAGTTACCGCTGATCTGGCCGGTGAAGGCGATGGCATCAAGATCAAAATCCGCGGTGTGGATAATCAGCGTTATATGGGCGAGAAGCCGGGTGTGGCGATTGTGATCGACGGTGTTCCGGTTTTCGAGCGTACCGGTAAGGTGAATATCGATCTGGATAATATTGAATCGATCCGCGTCGTCAAAGGAGGCGCTTCCTATCTGTTCGGTGAAGATGCGCTGGCCGGTGCGGTGATTATTACCACCAAGCGCGGCGCTGCGCATGCCGGTGTGACGCTTGAAGCGGATCTCGGGTCTTACGGTTATACGCGTACTCTGGTCAAAGCGGGCGTTGCCGAAGAGGATTTTGCCGGTCATGTGCAGGTAACCGATCGTCATAACGACGGCTTCTATGCTTTGTCGCAACGCGATGCTGAAGCGGTCTCCGGTGCGCTGGAATATTACCTGAACGATCATAGCGAGTTGACGTTCGGTTTTGAAGATGCGCAGCGCTTCCGTGATCGAGACGGCTCTGTACGCGGGGTCACCGCCGCCGAAGAGGATCCGGAAGGGGAAGAGGCCGGACGCGGCTACACCCGAATGTTCAATGTCGATCTGTCGCGACTGAATCTGACCTATTCGAACGACTTTTCGGACAGCGGTAACTTTATGGCGGTCGCCTATCAGTACAAAGACATTACCGATTTCTGGTCGGCACCGATTAAATACGACGGCGACGGCAATCCGGTCGGTGACGATCAGGTCGATATGTATGCCAATCTGAACGATTACGAGCAGGTGCAGCGCGGCCTGAAACTGGAGCTTCGTGACTCTTTCGGTGAATTTGCCTTGATGGGTGGGGTTGAACTGAAGAAAAATACCTTTGACGAGCAGACCACGGTGAAAGAGGACTATCGTACCTATTCGCGCGGCGAAACGATTACCGCCGGGACGATAAAGTCGGACTCTTACCGCGAAGAGATTACCAAAGCGGTCTACGGCGAGGCGAAATTCAGAGCGACCGAAAACACGACGCTGACCGGGAACTACCGTTTTGACCGCATCGAGCTGGACGGACATGATCGTCTGGAAGACAGCTATGACAGTAATGAGTTCAATGTTCACTCCTGGCGCTTCGGTGCGGATCAGAATCTGTCCGAAAAAACCTCTCTGTATGGCGCGGTTTCCACCGGTTTCCGTGCGCCGAGCCTGAGCGAACTTAGTACCAATGCCGATTTGGAGCCTGAAACGACCTTTAACTATGAGCTGGGGCTGCGCTCCGAGCTGAATCTGTTCGGTTGGAATACCCATATGAACAGTTCCGTGTTCTATATCGACCGACGGGATTTCATTACCAATTCCACCGGCCAGTACGTCAACTCGAATGTCGATCAGCTGGATGATGTCGAGTCCTACTATGACAATATCGGGCAAACAACTTCCAAAGGTTTTGAACTGGCGCTGCAAACCGAGAAAAAACATAATTTCTCGTTTGATTTCGCCTATACCTATCTGATCAGTAAGTTCGGCAGCTATGACGATTTCTATCTGGCTTTGGGTAATCCATACGGTGTGGTGGTGAATTCGGAAGAGGAGTTGACGACCGGTACCTACACCACCCGTGCCGGGACACAGACCTGTACCCCTGACGACTGCGTTTACTTTAAGCCTTACGACAACAGCGGCAATTATGTGCCGCGTACGCCGCAGCATATGGCGAACTTGCGCATTAACTGGTATCCGACAAGCAAAGTAACCTTTACCACGGAAATCGATTACCGCGGCGAGAGTTATGCCGATGAAATTAATCAGGAAAAAATGCCGGCGCGTACACTGCTGAATTTAGGTCTGGAATATCAGACCAAAGCGCAGATTGTCGGCGGAACGCAAGGGCTGATGACCCTGTTCCTGAAGGTGGACAATGTGTTTAATGATCAGTTCTACTCGATTGTTCGCGGTACCTACGACAGCAATTCCGACGGCGTGTATGACGCCGAAGACCTGTCGATCAACGTCGATCCGGGCCGTGTCTGGATGGCAGGTCTGAAAGTGAAATTCTAAGGAGAGAGTAAAGTGATGCAACGCCTGATGAACTGGGTGTTTCTGATCGGCGGGTGTCTGTCATTTTTGACGGCGCCCGTTTTTGCGTCGGAAAGCCTTGATAAAAAAGAGCCCAAGGTGGCGATTGTTTCCACCGATTTTGTGCTCAGCAAAAAGTTTAAGCTGCTGAGCGAAGCGGCCGCACAACAGGGCGTGCAACTGAACTGGGTGCAGGTGGATGCCAAAGACGGTTCCGGCGGTAAGAATGGTGTGCACAAGGCGTTGCAAAATGCCGGACTGGTAATTGTCGATGCGCCGCGTACCGACGATCAAGCGAAAGTGGATTCGATCTCCGGTGACAGTCTGCGCGCTTTGCAGGTGCCGATCGTACATATCAACCGTATGAGCCGTCCGCTGCGCCTGAAAACGGTCAATCTGCCGACCGAAGTCGGTCAGCAGGTGTACGGCTATTATCTGGGCGGTATGAGCGAAAATCACCGCCTGCTGTTTGACTATGCGGCGGCGATTATCAACGGTACGGATCTTGACGCCGTGCCTCTGCCGATCGAAATGCCGAACGGAGGTATTTACCATCCTGCGTATCAGCAACAGATCTTCGCCGATCTGGAAACTTATATCCGGTGGTGGAATCAGCGTGCGGGCAGGGACGGTACCGAGGGGCTGGTCATTGCCATGGAAACTACGTCGAGCTATATCGCCGACGGCCAGACGCGCCATCTGGATGAGACAATTGCCGAAATCGAAAAGCGTGGTGCCATGCCGCTGTTTTTCTATCGAGCCGCCCGTGTCACTCAGAACACCTTTAAATCGCAGCAGTCCGTGGCGCGCGAAGCGGCGGTGAAATCGGCTAAACCGGTGCGTGATCAGCAGGTAATCTCCGGTCGTCCATCTGGCCGTCCGGCGAATGCTTCCGGAAGACCATCTGCATCACGCTGGGGCGCGCAAGCCAAGCCAGGCAGCGATGATAATCCTTTCCCGAATCCGAAAACAGGGCGTCCGTATAAATTCAATGAGCCGTTGATTACCTGG
The DNA here is from genome assembly GCF_013282625.1 of Thiomicrorhabdus xiamenensis. NCBI lineage: Bacteria > Pseudomonadati > Pseudomonadota > Gammaproteobacteria > Thiotrichales > Piscirickettsiaceae > Thiomicrorhabdus > Thiomicrorhabdus xiamenensis. The sequence continues at coordinate 2,467,254 of NZ_CP054020.1, read as the reverse complement.
CAGGGCAAGGTCTTGCCGCAGGTGATGTTGGTCAATACCTTCCTTGGTGGTGATGTCGAAGGGCGTAAGCTGCGCTATCAGGCCCAGGGGATTCCGGTGCTCAATATTCTGCACTACCGCGACGGCGGTCGCGAAGTCTATATGCAGGACCTTGCCGGTGTCAGCTCTTTCCGACTGCCGTTTACTCTGACCAATGCCGAATATATCGGGATTCAGGATCCGGTGGTGTTGACGGTCAATCCGGACGGTGAAATGATTCCGTTGCCGGAACAGATGGACTTGCTGATCGGCAAGGCGATTAATCTGGCCAAGCTGCAACGCAAAGCTAATAACGATAAAAAGCTGGCGCTGCTGTTCTGGAACCATCCTCCGGGCGAGAAGAATCAGGGCGCTTCGAATATGAATGTACCGCGCTCGATCGAGAAGCTGGTTGCCGATCTTAAGGCGCAAGGTTATGCGCTGGAAAATGTCGGTGAGCAGGAAATGATTGATGCGGTGGCCACCATGTTGCGTCCGGCCTATAGACCCAACGAAGTCGAAAATCTGATGAAAACCGAGCTGTGGGACTTTATGCCGCTGGAAACCTATCGCCAATGGTTTGCGACGCTGCCGCAGTCGATTCAGGATGATATGAACGGCCATTGGGGCGATGCCGCGACAAACGGCTGGGTGGTCGATTATCAGGGGCAGAAAGGGTTTGTCATTCCGCGTCTGAAACTGGGCAACCTGATTATTATGCCGCAGCCGAACCGCGGCGGCTCGACCGCCGAACAGGATAAGGATCTTTTCCACGACACTAAAAAACCGATGAATCATTATTACGCGGCGGCCTATCTGTGGCTGCGCGAAGTGTACGGCACCGACGCGATTATCCATTTCGGAACCCACGGGACTCAGGAATGGCATCCGGGCAAAGAACGCGGTCTGTGGGCTTACGATTATCCGAATCTGGCGGTCGGCAATACGCCGGTGGTTTATCCGTATATCGTTGATAATATCGGCGAAGCGCTTCACGTGAAACGTCGCGGGCGCGGCGTTATCATTAGCTATCAGGTACCGCCTTTCTCGCCGGCAGGCCTGTCGGACGATTTTGTCGCCATTAACGACGCTATCCGCGAATATATCTCGCTTGACGAGGGTCTGGTCAAATCCAACGCAAAAGACCTGATTATCGAACAGGCGGTGAAAATGAAGATTCCGGAAGATATGGGTTGGAAGGTGGCCGATCTGCACGCGAACTTCGACAACTTCCTGCGCGATATCGAAGACTATCTGGAAGATCTCGGTTCGGCGATGCAGCCTTTGGGGTTGCATACGTTCGGCGAAACCGCCGAGCAGGATCATCTGGCGTTGAATATTATGCTGATGCTCGGTGATGACATTATGAAGCCGCTTGGTGTCGAAAACAGTCGTCAACTGTTTCGAACCGACTATAAGTTGCTGAAAGAGACGGCGCCTTTCAAATTTGTGCGATCGCATATTATTGACGAGCAGCCTTTAAGTTCCGTTGATGCCGCTAAGCCGGAATTGGTTGCGGCGGTCAAGCAGGGCATTAAACATGCGCGTAATATGCGTGCCGAGTCGGAAACGGATGGAATCTTAGCAGGATTGGCTGCGAAATGGGTTGATCCGTCTTATGGAGGCGATCCGATCCGGAATCCGGATGCGATTCCGACCGGGCGCAATATGTACGGTTTCGATCCGTCGCGTATTCCGACCAAAGCCGCCTATGAAGCAGGTGTTCAAGCGATGCAGCAACTGATCGAAAGTCATCAGACGACGCGCGGCGAATTCCCGAAAAAGCTGACATTCTCGATGTGGAGTACCGAAACTCTGCGTCATCTTGGGATGCTGGAAGCACAGGTGTTTTATGCGATGGGCGTCAAGCCGATCTGGGATCGAGGCGGGCGCGTTACCGGTCTGGAAGTGATTCCGCTCAAAGAGTTGGGGCGTCCGCGTATCGACACGGTCATCTCGTTAACTGGTCTGTATCGCGACCAGTTCCCGAATGTGATGGAGCGCTTTAACGAAGCGATTGTCATGCTTGCCAGTCTTAATGAAGGTGAAGAGGATAACTTTATCCGTGCCAATACCTTGCGTATTGAAAAGGCTCTGCTTGAAGAGGGTGTCGAGCCAAAAGCGGCCAAGAACTTCGCGCTAACGCGTGTCTTCGGCACCGAAAGCGGCGACTACGGCACCAAATTGCCGGATGCCACGCTGGCTTCGGACAAGTGGGAAGAAGACGACGGCAAACTGGCTGAGCTGTATCTGTCGCGCATGTCTTGGGCTTACGGTCCGGATACCTCGCAGTGGAGCAGAAAGCTGACCACTAAAGACGGCAAGCCGGTCAATGTCTATGCCGAGCAGTTAAAAGGCACATCGGCGGCGGTCTTCTCACGTTCCTCGAACCTGCGCGGTCTGCTGGATACCGATCATCCGTTTGAATATCTCGGCGGGATTTCACTGGCTCTGCAACACCTGGAAGGCGAAGCGCCGCAGTTGTATATCTCCAATATGCGCGACCCGAAAAAGGCCAAGCTGCAAACGGCCGAGCGTTTCCTAGCGACCGAATTGCGTGCCGTTTATCAGCATCCGAATTGGGTCAAGGAGATGCAGAAAGAGGGCTATGCCGGAACCTTGCAGATGTTGAATACCATCAACAACTTCTGGGGCTGGCAGGTAATGGATCGCAATGTGGTGCGCGACGATCAGTGGCAGGAGTTCCACGAAGTTTATATCAAGGACAAATACGAACTGGATATGAAAGAGTGGTTCGAGAAGTCCAATCCAACCGCCATGGCGCAAATTGCCGAGCGTATGCTGGAAGCGATTCGCAAAGACTATTGGAAAGCGAGTGAGGAGACCAAAAAGGAACTGGTGCAGGTCTATCAGGAAATGGCCGAGAAGTATGATGTGCATACCGATAACCAGACTTTTAAAGCCTATGTCGCCGAGCTGGCGGCGGGTTACGGCCTAAGCGCCGCTCCCGCACCGGATATGGCAACTTCTGCGGCGGAAGCAACGCCTGCTGAAGCCATGGAGCAACCGGAGTCTGAAAACTCGGAACAAACCGAGCAAAGCGAAGAACTGGAAACCGTGCAAGGGCAGGTGATGCAAGAACAACAGCCCGAAGAGCAACAGCCAATCGACCAACCGAAATGGTGGCTACTGCTCGTCGCTCTGCTCGCGGCAGGCGCTTTGCGTCAAGTCTATTTAAGACGATAAAGCACAGCTTTTTCTAACTAATAAAACGCCCTTAAATGGGCGTTTTTTGTTGTATTATCAAATGATAACAATCTAAAAGAAAGGTATAAAATGTTTGCTAATGACCCTAAAGATGCAGTTGTTCCTATCTTTGCTAAAGAGAAGTACTCTGGCAAAATCCAGCAGATTGGAACGGGCATATTTATTGATTTTCAGGGAAAGCCTTTTTTGTATACCGCTGCTCATGTTACTGATAATTCTCATTCTGGGGAATTAATGATTCCTACTCGTTTTGGAATAGAGCCTATTGATGGATATATGGCTTATATTGACTTGCCTCCAGAAGTCAAAAGACAAGATGATGCAATTGATATTGCTTATTATCGTTTAAGTACTAATTTTGCTAGTTCAATGATGATTCACTTTAAGCCATTTCCACAATCTAGAATTAAGTTGATTAAGTCTTCATTAGAATCTGGGGTTTGCTCAGTTTATGGCTACCCGATTAGTAAAGGGAAAAAACGAAAAGGAAAATATGAATCTGAATCAGCTACTTTCAGAGGTGTTGCTGCAAGTAGTGATGTTTATACAAAATTAGGATTATCTGAAGAAACCAATATTATTATTCACTTTCATAAGAAAAGAGCAGTGTCTCCAGAAAGTGGACAAAAAATTAATCCAATTAGTCCTAAAGGAATTAGTGGTGGAGGTATTTTTTTATGGCCTTATGGCCATGAATTGTCAAATGATTGGAGTCTCCCTAAACTAATAGGTATTTTTCATACATATAAAAAATCTGAAGGATTGATGATAGGTACAAACCTAATTCCTGTCTTATCAGCTATCTGGCTTGGTGAAATGAAGGGATTTGGTGGAGTTATTTAAGAGGCAAAGGGGTCAGCCATTGCTTTTTGATAGATTGAGAAGCCTTTGTAGAATTTCACTTTGCCTTATTTTCATCTAAAGGCTTCCCGTTACTTTTTCTCGGCTCTTCGCCGAGTTCTTCGTTTTCTGTTCGGCAAAAAATAACCAAAAAAACGAAAATAATTGGGGTCAGAGTAAAATTAAATCTGGTTTTTTAATTGAGAAGCCTTTTTAGAATTTCACTTTGCCTTGTTTTCATCTAAAGGCTTCCCCCTACTTTGTTGATTGTCCAACAAAGTAGGCAAAAAAGGACACCCCGTTCCGCTTGCTAAGGCTGAGTAGCGCTTAATTTTGTGCGGCTTCAACTCGCTTGCTACGCAAGCTCTAACACCAGCGCCGCTAATGCAAAATTCTCGCTGACTCAGCCTAAGCGCCCTCCAAAGGGGATTTGATTCTTTAGGCTCAGAAATAATCGGGGTCAGAGTAAAATTAAAACTTGGTTTTTTAATTGATAAGCCTTTTTAAAACTTCACTTTGCCTTGTTTTCATCTAAAGGCTTCCCCCTACTTTGTTGGACAATCAACAAAGTAGGCAAAAAAGGACACCCCGTTCCACTTGCTAAGGCTGAGTAGCGTTCAATTTTGCGCGGCTTCAACTCGCTTGCTACGCAAGCTCTAACACCAGCGCCGCTAATGCAAAATTCTCGCTAACTCAGCCTAAGCGCACTCCAAAGGGGATTTTGGTCTTTAGGCGATACTTCTGCGTAATTCCTTTTTTACACTTTTCAGGCGATAGAGTTTTTTCGTTCTTTTGACTAATTGAAAGCCAAATAATGGGTTCCCTCTTGGAATGAGTGGTTAGTATTCTTAGCGATGAGTTTGATCAGCGCGGCGATTGTTAGACCGAGCGTGTCCGCGAGGGAGTTACGACGCGCCAAACTCAAGCGTTAGAAGGCTCCCACGAATGGAACGGAGGGTGCCTTTCTTTGGTTCGTTTCTTGGGCAAGCAAGAAATGAACATTGAAAAAGAAATTTAGTTTAAGCCGCGCAAAATTGAACGCTAGCCAGCCTTAATCGAACGGTAGAGGGGGTCTTTTCTTTTCGACCTTTTCTTTGGACAAGCAAACGACGAACTTGGCGAAGAGCCAAGAAAGAAAAGGTCAAAGAAGCTTATAAGCGATGGGATGTAAACAGATTGCTATTTATAGATTGGTTCCTTGTAATCTAATGATTTCAATAAATTGTTGTTATGAATCGCTTGTCGAACGTTGATTAAAATAACTCTTCCTAAATATTCCAGAGACAAGGTGATTTGCATGATGCCGGGAAGCAGCCATTTTAAAAATATCGTTAAGGATACCAATATCAGTTCGGATGAGGCCTTGCGACGTTTTGATATTAATTTAGAAAACCTTTGCAGTTGCGGTTTGCCTGCCGAGGAGATGGAGTCTAAGGTGCGTGAATTATCGAAACTTTCTGCCTGGTTGCAGGAGGCGATTGAGAAGGGCGAAACCATGGAAAACCTGCAGTCACGTGCATCGCAACTGGCTAAGTTGGCATTTGACCTGGGTTGCTGTCGTGAAGAAGTTGAGCAGCTGTTAACGATCTATCCGAAATACTAAGGATTTTTCGTGCGTTTCCTCGCGGGAATGGTGCAGGGAGAAATTCTTAACAGTTGCAAAGTGGGGATTAGTGTCAGAATAAGGCGCTAATCCCTTTTTTATTTGCGGTTCCGAAACTTCTAAACTCCCTGTATTAACTCTATTGTGGGGCTGTGCTCCTAAAACTCCTGCTTTTGTAAAAATACAAATCACTGCCTGCAACCGAGCGTAATTGTCTGGAGTGCGACAATTTGTCGCATTGTCTATTTGTCTCCCGCCCTCTAAAATTTTTCGCATATAAAAGCGCCATGATGACCTTTGCTCAGCAGAGGTGTGAACTGATCAGAAGAGCGTATTCAGGAGAAACCATGAATTTTATCGAAATGACAATGGCGGAGATCGCCGGTCTGTTTTTAATGCCGGTGCTGATTATTCTGGCACTGATGTTCGCGTTTGCGTTCTACGAATTAGGAAGATTTGGCTGGGAGTGGCTCATGCGCTCTTTGGGCAAGGATGCCCATCAGCCTTTACAACAATTTTGGGCGAAAAATCCTCAGGCCGATCAACAGGAAGTCGAGCTTCAATTGCTGAGACAGATCGAGCCTTTGCGTCTGGTTAGCCGGATTGCGCCGATGCTTGGGTTGGTAGCGACCATGATTCCGATGGGGCCGGCGCTGATGGCGGTCGCCAACGGTAACTTTCAGGAAGTGGCCAGCCAACTGACGGTCGCTTTTGCTGCGGTTATTATCGCGCTCTTGTCGGCTTCGATGACTTTTATGACCTTGTCGGTGCGCCGCCGCTGGTTGCTTGAAGAGCTTAAAGCTTTGCTTAAAAGCAAAAACGCGCAGCCGGAAGCAAAATTAAAAGCGGCTTGAGGCAGGGCGATGAATCAGATTGATTTGAATATTATTGAAGAAGACGAAGACGATCCGATTCTGAGCGTGGTCAATATGGTGGATCTGTTTCTGGTCGTGATCGCGGTGTTGCTGATTATCGTAATGAGCAACCCGATCAATCCGTTTAACAGTGCCGAGGATGTCATGGTCATTAAAAATGCCGGGCAGCCGAATATGGAAATTCTGGTCAAAGAGGGCGATGAGCTTAAAGAGTATAAGTCGACCGGCCAGATGGGTGAAGGTAAAGGGTCTAAAGCGGGTGTGGCTTACCGCTTGGAAGACGGCAGCATGATTTATGTTCCGGAGGATTCCACCAAGAAATAACCTTTGCTTGTGCGAAGCTGTAGAAAGCGCTTTCCCCGGCGTTTTCCGGCAGCGAAAGTAGCGGTACGGTTCGCGATATTTCGCAACATCTTGCAATATTTCGTAACTTATTCCCACGTTTCCCGCAGTCTGAACTCCCGTCAGTCCCTTTGTCTAAGGCTGAATCAGCTGCGGTTTTTTTATTTCTCCTTCCAGGCGGATTCTCTGCCGGAAAACGAAGTTCTCCGTTATCAATTTTTTCTTGTTTAATGCAAAATTTCGATAGGCAAAATGCCTGTTAAGAGTGATAATTGCAGTTTTTTACATCCGGTCTTATCCGGTTTGTCCTGCCTCTGACAAATCCTGTTTTATCATGATTTTTATGACTTTTTGAGGAGTCTGCTATGAAAATTGCACTGATGTCGCGTGACGCGAACCTATATTCCAGCCGTCGTCTTGTCGAAGCGGCACAGAGTAGAGGTCATGAGATCGAAGTGATCGATGCTCTGCGTTGTTATATGAATATCAGTCCGCATAATCCTCAGATTCACTATAAGGGGCGGGTGCTGGAAGGCTTTGATGCGGTGATTCCTCGTATCGGTGCTTCGGTTACTTTCTATGGCACCGCAGTCTTGCGCCAGTTTGAAATGATGGGTGTCTATCCGCTGAATGAATCGGTGGCGATCAGCCGTTCGCGTGATAAGTTGCGCAGTCTGCAGCTTCTGTCGCGTAAAGGAATCGGTCTGCCGGTTACCGGCTTTGCGCATTGTCCGGACGATATCGACGATATGCTGGCGATGGTCGGCGGAGCACCGGTGGTGGTTAAACTGCTTGAGGGAACTCAAGGGGTCGGAGTCGTTCTGGCGGAAACCCATTCGGCGGCTGAGAGTGTTATTCAGGCTTTCCAGGGATTGAAGGCAAACATCCTGGTGCAGGAATTTATCAAGGAAGCCAAGGGTGCGGATATCCGCTGTTTCGTGATCGGCAATAAAGTCGTCGCGGCGATGAAACGCCAGGGCAAGGAGGGGGAATTCCGCTCGAATCTGCATCGCGGCGGTTCGGCCAGCCTGATTAAGATTACGCCGGAAGAACGTTCTACGGCGGTTCGTGCGGCGAAAGTGATGGGATTGAATGTCTGCGGCGTCGATCTGCTGCGATCTAACCACGGGCCGGTGGTGATGGAGGTAAACTCCTCGCCGGGTCTCGAAGGGATCGAGGCGGCGATAGCCAAAGACATCGCCGGAATGATTATCGAATTTCTGGAAAAGAACTGCCGTGCCCATAACACGAAAACGCGCGGTAAAGGTTAATCGCCGTTTCTCGAAAACCGCATAAGCTGCTGAGCTGGCTTCTGAATATCCGACCGTTGTCGGGCGAAAAAAAACGCCGCATGAAAATTCCATGCGGCGTTTTTGTTTATTACTGTTTTCTGCGAAATGAAACCGATTACATCATCGGATAGATCGACGCCAATTTGGCGAACTGTTCGGCGTTCAGCACTTTCTTCATATTGTCGCGGCAATCGATTTTGGTTGCGGCAATCTGCTTGCGCAAAGCCAGCGTTTTTTCGAATTTGGCCATTAATTCCGCTTTAGGCTGCCCGGCCAGAGCATCTTGAATCAACGCTTTTTCCAAAGCATCAACCTGTTGGAACATTTTCTGCATTTTGTCGCCGTGCTCGGCTGTCCAGGCTTTCAGTTTCGATACCTGTTCAGCGCTCAGATTCAGCTCGGCAGCATTTTTAACGGCAATACCGGTCAGGTTCGGGAAAGCCGGGTTGGCGTGCATGACCATTCGCATCGGATTGCTATTGCGACCGTTGGAAAGTTGTGCGCCGGACATGGCTCCCGGTCCTTTCATCATGCCGCCGCATTTCATACCCAGCCCCGATCCCATGCCCATTTTAGAGCCTGCGCCCATGCCGTTTCGCGGTGGAACGATCGGACGACCCTGTGCTTCGATGGTTTTCGTCGAGCCATCTTCAAAGGTAAGATCGATTTGATATTTTTGCCCGTCCTTCACCGGTTCATTGAGGTTGATCAGCATAATGTGCAGTCCGCCCGGCTGTAATGCAGTGACTTGACCGGCAGGCAGATCGATTTTTTCGACTCGGCGCATACGCATGACGCCATTGTCATGAATGTGAGTGTGTAACTCGGTGATCTTATTGATATAACCTTTAGCCGAGACGACAGAATGGTCTTTGCCATCGGTGTTTTTGATCGTCATGAAGGCCGCTGTAGCCGGCGCTGTCGGCGGTACCATGCGGACATAGGGATCGCTGATTTCAACGGATTCGGCGACGGTTGCGGCCAGCGCGGTTTGCCATCCGATCAGGCAGCCGGCAGCGATCGCTAATAGGGAAGTCGGTTTCATTGGAAGTCCTTTGTGAAATGGAATAAAGCATGAAGAATAGTAATGCAACCGAGGTGAAAGCGATATGCTGTTATGGCGTTAAATTGATGAAAATCACATATTTATTTGTCGACCGGCCGTTTTTGAAGTTTTCTTTGTAGCGTGCGACGGTGCATGTTTAATGCCTGTGCCGTGGCGCTGATATTGCCGTCGTTTTCCATCAGTACTTTTTGGATATGTTCCCATTCCAGACGCTTGACCGACATCGCCTGAAAGGTTTCTTCCTGTTCGGTGGACGGTGGCGATGCCTGATGGTCGGCCTGGGGTGAAAAGGCCTGAATAATATCGTCGATATTGGCCGGTTTGCACAGATAGTTGACGGCGCCCAGACGCATCGCCTCGACCGCGGTCGCCACGCTGGCATAGCCGGTCAGGATCAGAATTTTGCAGTCCGGTTGAAGGCTGAGCAGCTCACTCAGCAGGTTCAATCCGCTCTGACCGTCGATGTTAAGATCAACCACGGCGTATTCAAACGCTTTCTGTTGCATCAGCTGTACGGCCTGCTCGGGTGTCTGCGCCTGTTCCGTAGTAATATCCCGATATTTGAAGGCCTGTTGCAGGATATTCAGGAACGTCAGGTCGTCGTCTACCAGTAACAGGTTATTCAGTTGCGTCATCGGTAAAGTCCTTATGGGTTGTCTTGCAACTTGTCATGCGCTTCGGAAATCGGGAGCGATACTTCGGCGATCAGTCCCGGCTGCCCTTCAATTTCGCCGTTGCGGAAATTCAGAGTGCCGCCGAAACGTTCGATAATCATGCGGCTGAGGAATACGCCCATACCGGTGCCATGATACTCTTCCATTAACCCTTGTCCCAGCGCTTCGAGATCGTTTTGCGCAAGGCCACCACCCTGATCTTCAACGCGCAGTTTCCATCTCCCGGTGTGCTTCGATACCCTGAGGCGGATAAAAGTCGGGCTGTAGCGGGCGGCATTGTCGAGCAGATTCATGATCGCCAGTTTAAAAGCGGCATCGACATACAGCAATCCCGAGTCAACTTCGGAGGATGTCATCAGTTCGCTTTGCGGATGAAGCAGTGCGAATTCCTGACGGAGATCTTTCAGAAGCGCGCCGATTTCAATTCCCGCGTTGGCCGGTTGTGAAACCTCTTCCGCTTTATTGCGCAGACTGTGCAGGGCGTTGATGCATACCGAAAGCTGCTGATTGGCCGTTTGCAGATAGGCTTTGCCCTGATCGCTGGTTATCTCGTTTTTCAACAGATCCTGCAATAGCGAAAGCGTGTTCAAAGGCGTGCTGAGCTGGTGAACGGAGGCCGAGGCGAGACTGGCCACCGAAAGCAGATATTCATTTTGCAGGGCGCGGTTCTGTTGTTGCGACAGCGCCGAGCGTTGCGCTTCGAGGCGTTTCCTTAAAGGGAAAATCAGCAGCGCCAGTAGCATGACCAGAAGAATGAAGGCCAGCATGGAACCGTGCAGGTACCAGGCGAAAAAAGCCGGCAGGCTCTGTACCTTGAGAGACATGATCGGCACGTAGAAAAAGCCCAGTGACAGGTAGCAGGCCGAAGCCAGCAGCGCCAGACTCATAAACCATGAAGTCGACAGGATCAGCATTCCCAGAACCAGAGGCGCCAGCAAAAGGTATATCAGAGGGTTGATCGTTCCACCGGTGTGATATAGCAGCAAACTGTTCAAAAGCAGCAGCCAGGCCAGCAGGGAAAACCAGACCAGCTGACACTGGCGCTGATGCTGCTGCAGCGTATTGAAAGGGATCAGCCAGGAGACAACCGGAATGGTCGCGGCAAACAGGGTCATTGAAATGCCGACGGCCAGATGCGAGAAATGCATCTGTAACTCAAAATGGAACCATAAAAGGGTCGCGCCCCAAAGCAGTAACAGAAAACCTAAAAGGCTCAGGTAATAGTACTGTTGGGGCGGTTTTCTGGTTTTTGATCGTTCAGCCGTTGTAACCTTCAATGGGAAGCCCTCGGAGCAAAATAGCTATTTTAGTAACAGCTTGCGATGGGGGGTATCCGGTGCGGAAAACAGTCAGCCTTTCTTCATACATTGAAAACGCGCGCAAAGCGTAAAAAATGCTGGGGAGTTTTCAGGAATTAAGGCATTATGTTGCTGAGATTCGATAAGCGGATATAGAGCGCTGTGGAGGGACAATGGCGATGGATTTAAATCCGGGCAAGCGGCAGCTGAATAAACCGATTACGATTGGCGGTGTGACCGTCAATCCGGGCGAGCGTAAAACAATCGATCTTGATATGGGCAGGCTTTATACCCATTCCCAGCTCTCGATGCCGGTTCAGGTGGTGTGCGGGCGTCTTGCCGGGCCGGTGATGTTTGTCAGTGCCGCCATTCACGGTGACGAACTCAACGGTGTCGAGATTATTCGCCGCCTTTTGAAGGTTAAATCCTTAAAGCGTATGCGCGGAACGCTGATCGCTGTACCGATCGTCAATCTGCACGGTTTTATTCACGGCAGTCGCTATCTGCCTGACCGGCGCGACCTTAACCGCTTTTTTCCGGGCGCGGAAGACGGCACTCTGGCGGGACGCACCGCCTATCTGTTCATGCGCGAAGTCGTTAGTAAGGCGGATGTCGGGATTGATCTGCATACCGGTGCGATTAACCGCAGTAATCTTCCGCAGATTCGCGCGGATCTGGACGATCCTTTTACCCTGAAACTGGCGCAGGCCTTTGCCGCTCCGGTGATTCTCAACGCGAAGCTGAGAAAAGGCTCACTGCGTGCCGCCGCGGTCAAAAGCGGTATTCCGATATTGCTGTACGAGGCGGGAGAAGCTTTGCGTTTCGACGAAGTTTCCATTCGTGCCGGTGTACGCGGCATTATCAATGTCATGCGAGAGTTGGGGCAGATTGCAACGCCGAGTCGAAAAACGCCGCAATCCAAAGTGTCCAAAGCGGTGATCTCGCGCAAGAGTTTCTGGGTGCGGGCCGATCAGAGCGGAATCTTCCGTTCGCTGGTTGCCGACGGTACCCGGGTGATTGCGCAGCAGACCTGTCTGGGGATTATTTCCGATCCTTTCGGCGAGTGTGAACAAGAGGTCTACTCCGCAGCCAGCGGTATCGTTATCGGGCAGATGAAAATGCCGCTGGTGAATGAGGGCGAAGCACTGTTTCATATAGCGCGCTTTGCACGCAGCGATATCGTCGCCGAAAAAGTGGATGTGTTCCATGAAGAAATTCAAAAAGCCAGCGTGCTTTACCCCGACAACAGCATTCCGGAAATCCCTAAATAATCGGTGGAAAAGGGCATGGAAATCCCGAACTTTTTCAAGGATTTGTTATACTGATTAACTTATTGAAGCGGACAAAGTAACGGATTGCATGCGACGTTCAAAAGGGCTTTTTAAATCTGCGAAATATTATGTGTTGGCCGTGGCAGTATTTATCTGCCTTGATGCCGTTTTTCTGTTGCAGTTGTTCAACCAGCAGCGCAGTGAAAACATCGAAGCGCAGAATCATCTTTTGTCGGTCACTAAGCAGTCTGTTCTGCACGGCTTTGCCAATAACGCCGAGCTGATCTTTGATAACGTTCTTGATACGCCGCTCTACCAGAATCTCATGTGGGAGGCGAATTGGGCTGACGACACGCGCAAGCAGCAGATTCGCGATCAAATCTTCAATAGTCTTTATCCGTTGTATAACTCAATGGATAAGTTCAAACTCAAGCAACTGCATTTTCACCTGCACAATAACGAAAGTTTTCTGCGTTTTCACCGCCCGAACAAGTTTGGCGATGACCTGACGCACGTTCGTTCGACGGTCGCTTTTACCAATCAGACCGGTCTCGCTATTCAGGGATTTGAAGAGGGACGTATTTTCAACGGTTTCCGCTTCGTATTCCCTCTTTTCTGGAACAAGGAACCTGCCGGTTCGGTTGAAACTTCGGTGTCGATGAAAGTGATTATGAACGCGATTGCCCGAGAACTTGGCGGAAATGTCAGCTTCATTATCCGTCGCGATATTGTCGAGTCGAAAGTATTTAAGAACGAGATGGGGAATTATGAAGTGACGCCGTTTTCGACGGATTTCATGTATGAAGCCTCTCTGATGCACCTTAATACGCGCATGCTGTTTACGCAGCTGCTGTCGAAATGGAACCGCAGTGAATCCCTGAAAGAGAGTGTTGTACGTGCCGACCCGGAGACCCGGATGATTGATGCGGAAGGCAACAGCTACATGGTCACACTGTTACCGGTGAATAACGCTGTCAGTGATAAGACAATCGGTTTTCTGGTTTTTTACCAGCGGGATGATGAAAACAAATATCTGATCGGGCAATATCTGCTGATCTTTGTATTTACCTCGCTGGTGGCTGTTATTGTCGTTCTCCTGCTGTATCGAAGTCGTTCGAATGAACTGGCGCTGGCTGACAGTCAGGCGATGTTGAGCCAAAATGTCGAGCGTTTTGAAAAAGCGCAGAAAATCGTCAATCTGGGAACCTGGGAGTTTGATTCGAGTTCTCAGACGCTATACTGGAGCGACGAGGTGTTTCGTATTTTCGGCGAGACGCCGCAGAGCTTTAATCCAAGCTATGAGCGTTTATTGAGTTATGTGCATCCGGAAGACAGGGAAGAACTGGACTATGCGTTCCACTCCTCTCTGGCAAATGGTTCTCCTTATCAGGTCAAACACCGTATTTTCAGATCGGACGGCTCGATGCTTTATGTCGAGGAAGAGTGCGAGCATGAAATGGATGAAAACGGAATCGTAGTGCGTTCTTTCGGTACGATTCACGATATTACTGACATTGTCGAGCGTGAAAACCGTTTGGAATATCTCGGTAACCGCTACCAATCGCTGATTGAAAGGCTTCCGAATCTGGTTTATCGCTTTGACTGGGGGAAAGAGGACCGTTGGAAAATCCAGTTTGCCAATGCATCGGCACGCTTCTTTACCGGTTATTACGCTTACGAGTTGCTGGCCAAGAAAGTCCGCCTGCTGGATATGATTCATCCGCAGGATCTGGAGCGGGTTCAGCAGCATATCTACAGCGCGCTCGAGGCGGATAAACCTTATGAAATCGAGTACCGGTTGCGCCGTTTGGACGGTACCGAAATCTACGTCAGCGATCGGGGACGGAAAATTATCGGCGAACAGGACGATTGGCAGGTTGAAGGGGTCATCACTGATATTACCTCGCAGAGAAAAGCGCTTGCCAAGCTGCAAAAGTTCATCGACACCCAGAAAAATATTGTCATTCTGACCGATGGTTATGTTCTGGCATTCGCCAACAGCGCATATTTTAATTTTTTCGGTCTGGACAGAGAGGCCGAAGGCAGCGAAAACCACCGTTGCATCTGCGACTTTTTCCAGCCGGGCGAGCACTTCTTTGATTTAAGCAAACTGACACTCGAAGATCGTCACTGGGTCGATGCCATTTTACGTTATCCGCCGAGCGAGCGGAATGTCGCAATGAAAGATGCCAAGGGTGGTCTGGCGACTTTTTCGGTCGAGGTGAATCATTTCGATGACAGACATTTTGTCGTTTCGTTTTCCGATATCAGCGATACCTTTACCGAAAAATTGATGTGGCGCCAGAAGGCGTCGATGGATGCGTTGACCGGAGCCTACAACCGTTATTTCTTTGAACTGTCGATTGGTTCCTTCATGAATCTTGTGCACCGTAATAAGCGTAGAGTCGGTTTGATTATGATGGATATCGATCACTTTAAAAAGATCAACGATAAGTTTGGGCATGGCAAAGGTGATGAAGTTCTGCGCGACTTGAGCGCGCTTATCCGCAGTAGTTTGCGGGAAAGCGATCTGCTGATCCGCTGGGGCGGAGAAGAGTTTCTGATTGTGCTTTCTGTCGATGGCGAAAGCGGACTGGAACAGGTTGCGAACGGAATCCGCGGCGCAGTGAACGAATACCAGAGTTCAACCGGTCCGGTCACCTGCAGTTTTGGCGGTACGTTGGTTGTCAACGAGGCTGAAATCGACAAGGCAATTCAAAGGGCTGATGCCGGGCTGTATTACGTCAAGTTGCATGGCCGCAATAATTACCACTATGTTCCGCCCGGACATTCTTAGCCGATAATTAGGGGCTTTCTGGCTGGTGTCTGAGCGTTAGATTTTTCTCAGGCTTCTTCACAGAAGTTTTCATCGCCCCGTTCATCGGTCATAAAGAGGCGGTTGCGGCCGCTGTTTTTGGCGCGATACAGCCGTCTATCGGCGCGCGACATCATATGATTCAGATCGTCGGCCATGAAATCGGCTCCGACCGAAATAGTCAGTTTGATCTGCAGTTCATTGATTTCAAAAATATGCTCGGCCAGACTTCTGCAAATTCTCTGCAGAATGGTTTTCGACTTTTGCTGATCGGTTCTCGGCAAAATCAGACAGAACTCTTCACCTCCGATCCGCGCAAAGAAGTCTTCCTCGCGGATATGATCGCTCATAAACTGGGAAAACGCTTTAAGAGCCAGATCTCCCGCCTCGTGGCCGTAAAGGTCATTAATCTCTTTGAAATGGTCGATATCAATCATGGCCAGTGTGATCGATTGATTTGAATTCTTGCATAAGCGAATCAGCTGTTCACCGATTGTCAGAAACTCTCGGCGATTGGGCAGTTTGGTCAAAAAGTCGATGGCAGCAGCCTTTCTGGCTTCTTTGAATTTCTTGAAGTGAATGACATTCGCCAGAGCCAGTGAAATCTTCGTGCTGAAATAACGCAGCAAGACACGGTCTTCATCGTTGATTTCCTGTACACCCTGGAGCACTGCGACGGCGTCCGGAACATTTGGCGCATTGAGAAATAGCGCTAAGGTGTCGTCTTTAAGAATGCTGTGCTTGTGTTTGAAGACTTCTCGGGCGAGCTCAAGTGCCGACAAAGCCCCGGTATGCTGGTCAATGGTGCCTTCGGTCAGTTGAAGGTCGCCGGTTGCGCCGATAATATGCATTTCGCGGAAATTTTTATCCGGCGGCGGTGTCGGATTGAGCGTGTCCGTTTGAACGCATAGGATCCCGTCGGGAGAGGCTCTTAAGAAGGCACTCAAAAGCGTGAGAACGCCGGAAGCGAATTTTTGAGTTGATTGAAATTCAAACAGGCTCTCGGAACTGTCGAGGATCATTTCCATTCCGAGACGAGTGGTTTCCAGTGCATGAATGGTTTTAAAGGCACGAAGGGAAGCGATGACGGTTGTAATGAGTTTCTGAGCGGTCAGTTCCTGCTTGCTTTTATAACCGTTGATATCGTATTGAATCATGGTTTCCTGCTCCGGAATCTCTTGCGGATAACCGGTGCGGAGAATAATGCGCAGCGCTTGGTTCTTTAATTCATTGCGGATGATATTGATCAGTTTCAAGCCGCAGTTCTCGTGATTCATAACCGCTTCGAGCAAGATCACTCCGATATCGGGATTATGTTGCAGCAGAGTGGTCGCCTGATCCAGGTTATAGGCGTGTAAAACTTCTATGGCGCGTTCTTCGAAATAAAGATCTTTCAAGACCAGTTCGGTAATGAAATGCACTTCCTCGTCGTCATCGACAATCAAAACCTGCCAAGGTTGTAAGGAGAGCGGGCTGTGTGACTGATTCGGATTCAGCAGGTGGTGTGGGTGGTTCGAGTTCGGCATCAATCAACACTCTCGCATGACGCCGCCGGATTCGGCAAAACAGAGTGCCGGGGACGCTTGAGTGTCAGGTAATCTAACCAAGATAGCGCTTGCGCGCTTTCGGGATGTGTCGTGCCCGTGCCATACAAACTTATGCTCAAATTCTCTCATCGGAGCGCCTTTAATTGTCCGACCAAAATTTAAGTATAGATGCTTATTGGTGAATTTTAATGGCATTTTACCTCTATTTTTTAGCGGTAATTTGCCTAGTCAGTCTGTTTTTCTTTGCTCTTTTTATGCAACTGTTGCTGTAGCAATCGGCTGGTGTATTGCGGTGCATGCGCGCGGCGCGCGATCAGCGCGTAGAACATCGGCACCATGAACAGGCTCAACAGCGTCGAAAAGGCGACGCCCCATAGCAGAACCTGACCGAGAATCTGTCGGGTTTCCGCTCCGGCACCGCTGGAAAAAATCAGCGGAATGGCTCCGGCGCAGGTGGTAATAGTGGTCATCAGAATCGGTCTCAGACGCAGTTTGACCGACTGCATCAATGCGTGATACAGGCTTTTCCCCTGGTCTCTAAGCTGGTTGGCAAACTCGACAATCAAGATCCCGTTTTTGGTCGCCAGCCCGATCAGCAGCACCAGAGCAATCTGACTGTAGATATTCAGGGTCTGCCCGTGGATTAGAAGCGCCAGCAGGCCACCGACTACCGCCAAAGGAACGCTGAGCATAATGACCAAAGGCGATTTGAAACTTTCGAATTGTGCGGCCAGCACCAGGAAAATGATTGCCAGTGCAAACAGGAAAACGAAGTACAGCGACTGGTTGCTTTGCGCGAATTCCTTACTTTGTCCTTTATAGCTGATAATCGCCTCTTCCGGCAGGGTGTCACGAGTGAGTTGGTTTAAATACTGTAGCGCTTCGCCGAGCGGATAGTCATCTTCTAGGTTGGCCGAAAGCGTGATTGAGCGCATACGGTTATAGCGGTTCAATACCGCCGCGTCGGCGTAAGTCTGCAAGGTGGCGACCTGAGTCAACGGAATCATGGCGCCGCTGTCGGCACGCAGATAGACTTTGTTGAGATCTTCCGGAGACTGCAACAGTTTATGATCCGCTTCGAGAAGAATATCGATCTCTTCGCCCTGATGCATAAAGGTCGTTACCTTTTTGGCACCGAGCAGTGTTTGCAGGGTTTCGTTAAGCGTTTTCTGTTCAATGCCGAGAGAACGGGCTTTTGCGTAATCGACCGTGACGCCGAGTTGCGGCTTATTGGTTTCGTAATCCCAATCGATTCCGGTCAGGCCGGGGTTATTTTCGGCAATGGCGTCGTTCAAAAGGACTTTCCACTCGCTGAGCTGCTGGTAGCTGTTGCCGCTGATTACGAATTGAACCGGGCGGCTGACACGTCCGCCGATGCTGTTGCGCATAATCGGCGCGACCTTGACGCCACTGAGATCGCTGAGGTTTTTACGAATTTCCTGCATAATCAGGAAAGCCGAGCGGCGTTCGCTCCAGTCGTTGAGAATCACTATGCCGAATCCGGTGTTAAATACCTGTGCATTGCTGAAGGATCGCGGCGAGCGGATCAACAGACGTTTGGCTTCGCCGGATTCGACCAGCGGCATCAGACGGCGTTCGATCTCCTGCATGTAACTCTGCATATATTCATAACTGGCACCTTCCGGCCCTTTTACGCTGATAAAGAATGCGCCGCGATCCTCTTTGGGCACATACTCCTGCGGCACCTGTTTGAAAAGCTGGAACATCAGTGCCAGAAGGCCGAAAAAGACAAGCATGGCGATCCACGGACGGCGCAGGTTGAACTTTAACAGAGGGCGGAACTTCTGCCATAAAAGGGATTTTTTCGGCGCGTTCTGCGTTTTGGAAGCTACCGGTTTGAGAATTTTCGATGCCAGCGCAGGGGAAAGCGTCAGCGCAACCCAGCTGGAGAAAAGGACGGCAACCGACAGAGTGACGGCAAACTCGGTAAACAGGCGGCCGATATTTCCTTGCAGGAAGCTGATCGGCATAAACACCGAAATCAGTACCAGAGTCGTGGCGACCACGGCGAAACCAACCTGGCGCGTACCGAGATAGGCGGCGGACAGGGATTTGTGTCCCAGGGTCAGGTGGCGCTGAATATTTTCCAGTACCACGATCGCATCATCGACGACCAGACCGATGGCGAGTACCAGAGCCAGCAGCGTCAGAAGGTTGATCGAGAAACCGAGCATCCACAGAATCCAGAAAGTGGCCAGCAGGGAAACCGGTAAGGTCACGGCCGGAATCAGCGCGGCACGCAGGTTTTTCAGGAAAACCAGCATCACCAGAACCACCAGACCGAGTGCGATAAACAAGGTCTTATAGACTTCGTGTACGGCATTCTGCACAAACACCGAGGCATCGTAACTGTCTTCGAGCGACATGCCCTCCGGTAGGCTTTGATTGATCTGCGCTTTGCGTTCCCGCGCCAATTCGGCGACGGTCAAAGTGTTGGCCGTGGACTGTTTGATGATCCCGATACCGACCATCGGAATGCCGTTACCGCGAAACAGGCGGCGTTTCTCGACTGCACCGAGTTCGACCTTGGCTACCTCGCCCAAAGTGATGCGGCCTGTGGCAAATTGTTTCAGTACCAGATTTTCGATGTCTTCGACAGAGGACAGCTGTCTGTCAATTTGTACGGTCAGCATCACCTGCTCGCCTTGCACACTCCCGGCGGGTAATTCGACATTGGTGTTACGCAATGCGGTTTCGATATCGGCAATGGTCAGGTCGTTGCGTGCCAGTTTGACCGGGTCGAGCCAGATACGCAGCGCATATGACTGGCCGCCTCCGACACGAACCCGTGCAACGCCGTCCAGTACCGAGAAACGGTCGACAATATAGCGCTCGGCGTAATCGGTCAGCTCGCTGACGGTCATGCGGTCGCTGGCCAGGTTAAACCAGACAATGACGTTTTCGTCTCCGTCTACCTTAACCACTTCCGGCGGATCGGCCTGTTGAGGCAGATTGTCGAGAATTCTGGAAACGCGGTCGCGGATATCGTTGGCAGCGGCATCAATATCCCGATCCAAAGAAAATTCGACCTTGATCCGCGAGCGACCGTCTTCGGAAGAGGATTCGATGTATTCAATGCCGGAAACGCCGGAAATCCGGTTTTCGATCACTTTGGTAATGCGACTCTCGACGACGCTGGCGGAAGCGCCGAGGTAATCGGTGTTAATGGAAACGATCGGCGGATCGATATTCGGGTATTCGCGCAGACTCATGCGCTCGAAAGAAAGCAGACCGAAAGCGAGCAACAGCATTGATACGACAAACGCCAGAACCGGGCGTTTGACCGAAGTATCGGAAAGCCACATATCAGTTCTCCGCTGCGGATTTTCCGCCCGGTACGCTTAACGGCTTGCCGCGCAAAAGCTCGGTCAGAGGTTGTTGTTGCTGATAGGCTTTGATGCGGACTCGACTCTTAGGCGAAACTTTAAAGATGCCCTGACTGATGACGGTATCGCCATCCGCGACGCCTTTGAGAATCTGTACCCGGTCTCGATAGCGTTTGCCGAGTTCGACCGGCTGTTTATGTACGCTGAAGCTCTTCGATTCGCCTTCTTCGGGATTGATCAGGTAGATGAAGTTTTTTTCGCCCTGCATCAGAATTGCAGTTTCCGGCACCAGCAGTTGGCGTTCGGAACCCAGATTCAGCTGTGCGGCGACCTGCATCCCGCTTTTTAACAGGCCGTTCGGGTTCTTAACCAGAGCACGAACCTGCAACAGCAGGCTTTGCGGATCAATGCGCGGGTTAATAACGTGAATCTCGCCGTGATACAGGGTGCCGCCGTCGAGTTTGACAGCGATCTGCTGGCCAAGACGAATTTGCTCGATATAACGGTCGGGTATCTGCAGATCGAGATACATCTGCTCGGTGCTGTCCAGAGTGGTGATCAGGGTGTTGTTATTGACCAGCGCGCCAGGATGAACCTGCTTGAATCCTAGCTGGCCGTCGAAAGGCGCGCGCAGGGTACGATCCTGCACTCTGGCTTCGATAATGGCGATTTCCGCTTCGGCGCTGAGCCACTGCGCTTTGAGTTCATCAATCGTCGCTTCGGTAATATTGCCGCGTCCTTTCAGGTTTTTTGCGCGCTGATACTGACGTTTTGCTTCGGCAGCAATAATTCCGGCCTGTTTCAGCTCGGCCAGTTCTTCCTGTTTATTGAGTTCGGCAATGACTTCGCCGCGGGCGATTTTCTGACCTTCGGTAAAAGGCAGTGTCAGTACGGTTTCGGTAACGGTGGAACGGATCTCAACCGACTGTTTGGCCTGTAAAAGCCCAAGCAACTCCAATGTCTGTGGAACGGTCTCGGATTCGACAGGGTAGGCAATCACGCTGACCGGTGGCTTTTTATTTTCCTGTGCCGAAGCGGGTGTGCCGAAACCGACCGCTGTTAAAGCAAGTATGCCAATGAACAGTGGCATAAGCAGGAAAGCGGAACGGGAGCGGTAAAAAAATACGTTAGCGAAGGACAAGCCCTGAATCCTCTGAAGCGGTTAGGTGAATCATTATTATTATCATTGGAATGTGCAATAAATATGAAACAGCGATAGCGAAAAAGCAAGCGCTTTATGTGAATTACCGGGGCAGAGAGAATATTTGGACGGAAGAATAAAAAAAGCCCGGAAGATTTTTCTACCGGGCGGTCATGAATTATTTAACTCATTCAAAAATGACAGATAAAGATATCCTGATATCTAAATGGGAAGGAGTTTACAGCGAAAACGACTCGCAACAGTCGTTATTCCCAAGAAGATATAACGCGTATTTAATCAGCTTTAATCGGGCTTGGCAAGAGTGAAAAGCGGTTTTTTTCGGGCAAAAAGCTGAATACAGTCTTGAGGAGAAAGGTTAAGGTGCTAAGGAGATATTTGTTTTTATTTGTCTGTCTAAAACGCACTGTTTAAGAGGGTGAATTGCAAAGGGCTCTTAATTCCATTCTTGGCAGGAAGATTACTTGGTTCGATTATTCTGCTAAGCTTTCGCTTGCGGCGGGAATCTAAAAGCGTCGACGGGGTATCTCAGGTTATAGAGTGACGGAATTGAGAAAAGAGCGGTAAATAATGAAGCTGTTGATTATTGAGGATGAATCGCTGTTACAGGAGCGTTTGCAATTACAGTTTACTTCGAAAGCGGCGCTGGTCGATACGGCTGAAACCGCTCGCGAAGGACTCTATTATCTGCAGGAGTTTGCCTACGATGTCGTAATTTTGGATATCGGTTTGCCGGATCTCAGCGGGCTGGAAGTTCTGCAGCAGCTGCGCAGCGGGGCGGGGCCAAACAATCACACGCCGGTGCTGATCCTTAGTGCCCGCAGTTCGTGGCAGGAAAAGGTGGAAGGTTTGAAGCTGGGTGCCGACGACTATCTGGCCAAACCGTTTGAATTCGAAGAACTTTGGGCGCGCGTTGAAGTGCTCGGGCGTCGGGCTGCGAAAGTGGAAATGCTCGATGTATTGGAGTTTCCTCCGTATCGCCTGGATTTGGGCGCTAAGACGCTGCTGGTCGGCGATAAGGAAGTGGTGCCGACGCTGACCGAGTTTCGTCTGCTGCAGGCTTTTTTCAGAAATCCGCACCGGGTTTTATCCAAAGAACAGCTTTTACAGCGTATTTCCGACCACAGCCAGGAGCGGGAATCGAACGTGATTGAAGTCTATGTGCGTAAACTTCGAAAAATGCTCGGCAAGGAGGCCATTCAGACTTTGAGGGGGTTGGGTTATAAGTTCGTTCCGGATACAGGCGGGGAATCTTAGAATGGCATTTTTCAAGACGCGGGAGATCGCATCCCGTTCCATACAAGGGCAGCTTTTTCTTACCTTGACCTTGAGTCTGGTAGCGATTTTCTCGGTTTTCTGGTGGCTGTCGCAAACGGCGTTGCATACGATTAGCGAGTCGTATCTGCTGACGCGTCTTGAGCATGATAAGGATCTGGTCGAAGAGCATCTGGTTTTTCGTAATGAACGTTGGTGGATGGGCTCTGCCAGTATCGGTCCGATCTATCTGACGCCGCACTCCGGTCACTATTACGCGATTCAGACCCCAACAGAGCGTTTTTTCTCTCCTTCCCTGGATGGTTTCCGGCTCTATATGCGGCCCAGTAACGATCGGGTCGATGTGTATGAAACCAAAGGGCCTGCCGAGCAGCGCGTGCTGGTGCGTTCTCAATTGTTGCATAAGGATGGTCAGGATGTACGCATCTATATAGCAGAGAACCACGAACCGATTCAGAGAATGGTCTTGCGCTACGACTTTTTGTTCGCGTTTCTGACGCTGGTTGCGTTGTTGAGTCTGTATTTTGTGCATAAATGGCTGTTAAGACGTGCTTTTGGACGTTTGACTCCGCTTGAGGAGGAACTCAAGGCGTTCCGCCTCGGGCAGTCGCTTGGACTGAAAGAGGAGGAGTTGCCGCAGGAAGTGCATTCTCTGTTGCACAGCCTCAATCTTGCTTTGG
Source organism: Thiomicrorhabdus xiamenensis (assembly GCF_013282625.1). Taxonomy (NCBI): domain Bacteria; kingdom Pseudomonadati; phylum Pseudomonadota; class Gammaproteobacteria; order Thiotrichales; family Piscirickettsiaceae; genus Thiomicrorhabdus; species Thiomicrorhabdus xiamenensis. The sequence continues at coordinate 2,443,924 of NZ_CP054020.1, read as the reverse complement.
AAAAGTCGCGCTTGCAGTTCGAGCAGTCGCGGCAGCATAACAGCAATCTGTCGCACAGTCTGAAAACGCCGCTGAACCTGATTTTTCAATTGCTCGAAGATCCGGCATTACGCGATAAACCGGAGTTAAAAGCGCTTTTGAGACAACAAAGTCAGAGAATTCTGGAACTCATCGAACGGGAGTTGAAAGCGGAACGTTTTGCGCATAACCAGATCATTCAGCCTTTACCGCTGAAGCCGCTGGTGGATGATCTGCAAGCCAGTTTTGCCCGGCTTTATCCGCAAAAGTCGATTTTGTTTGAATGCGACGTGCAGGAGAGTGCCGCTTTGCTGATCGAGCAGGAAGATGCTTTCGAACTGTTCGGTAACCTGCTGGATAACGCCTATAAATGGGCGCACAGCAAGATTCATTGCGTTTTCGACGGCCAGAAGCTGGTTATCGAAGACGACGGGCCGGGCGTTTCCGACGCTCAGTTGGCCAGATTGCTCAAGCGCGGCTATCGTACCGATGAGAGCAAGCCGGGTCACGGTATCGGGCTGTCGATCGTCAAACAGCTGATCAGCGCCTATAAAGCGGAACTCGAACTGACGCATTCGGATTTGGGCGGTCTTAAGGTGACGATCCGGTTTTCACAGATCTCGTCTCGCTAAAGGCGAATTCATAATTTTTCCCAGAATACTCCTGAAATTGCTCTATTTTCAGGTTTATTTCAGCTTGGCCGTTTAGGCTAGCCTCAAACTACCGAAACAGGATCGATGTCTATGTACGTTTGGAAACGCTATTTTTCTATTTTTCTCTCCGGCGCACTTTTGTCCGCGCCGGTTCTGGCGGACAGTACGGTCTCGGGCGACTATGCCGGTCTGATCGATAAGGTTTTGCAGCAGCAGCCGCAGACCCTCAAGCAGCAGGACTGGCAGGAACTGGCCGAAACCTATCGCAAACAGTCTGAGCGCTGGATATCCGAAGATGTTGAGTTGACGCTGCACTATGAAAACGATGCGCTGATGAGCAACGATGATCTGCGTAATTACGAAGTCGGCGCTTCGGCGGCCTTGCAGTTGCCGGGCCGACAGAAGCCGCTGAATGAAGTTGCCAGCGCCTATCAGATGCTTCCAGAAATTCAGCAGAGCTATCTGCGTTGGCAGGCTTCGGCCAAGGTTCGCGAGCTAAGCTGGCAGCTGAAACGGGCGCAGGTTCAATTCTCGACCGCCAAAGAAGCGCTTGCGCAAAGTCGAGAGCTGCAACAGAAGGTTGAATTGAAATATCAGGCCGGTGATGCAACTCAGCTGGAACGTCTTCTGGCGCAAAGCGAGACGGTTAAGCAGGAAGCCGAGCTTGAAGCGGTCAGTCATCAGTTACAGCTGGCGCAGCAGCAATTCACTTTGTGGACTCAGGGAGCCAGTCTTCCGCAAAACCTTGAAGAGAAGCTTCTGACAAAGCTTGATGAATCCGCGCATCCTCAGTTGCAATGGCTGCAAGCGCAGCAGAATCTTGCCCAGTCGCAGTTGTCTGTCGCACAGTCGCGCAAAACTGCGCCGCCGAGTTTTTATCTTGGCGCCAAGCATGACAGCAATCCCGGCACCGATCACAGCACCTTGATTGCCGAGTTCAGCGTGCCGCTCGGTCTGGATCAGCAGCGCCGGGTATCCATTGCCATGGAGCGTGAAAAATTGACCGACCAGAAAGTGAATCTGGCGCAGGCCAAACTGGATCTGCAACAGAAAATGGTCAGCGGCGAGCAACGGCTCTCCGATCTTCAGAAGCAGCAGTCGCTTTGGCAGAAGAATTTGCAATTGAACCGGGAAAAATTGCAGATGATGCAAAAAGCCTATCAGCTGGGGGCGGTTTCCATCGAATCACTTTTGCGCGTGCAGCAGGAATTTCTAATGGCTCAACGTCAGTTGGCTATGACCGAAGTCGAGTTGGGCTTTGCAACGGCCGAGTTGAATCAAATCTACGGCCATAGCCTCAGTTCGAATTAATTAAGCCGAATTTAAAGCCGGAATTAGAACCGAATTTAGTAACAGATCAAATTTCAGGAGTCTTGAATGACAGTTCATCATATTATCAAAGCAAAGGGATTGGGCCTTTCTCTGGCTTTCGTTTCTCTTTTGGCCGGTCATAGCGCACTGGCGCAAACCCCGTTATCGCTGAACGCCCAGCAGTGGCAGGCGATGGGCGTGCAAACCGCTGAAGCCGAAAAATCGGCTATGGTTCCGTCAATTCTCTTCCAGGCGGAAGCGATGATGCCTTTGAAAGAGGTGCAGAATTATTCCAGCCCGGTCAGCGGAAAGATCGTTCGCCTGAATAAGGTGCATGGTCAGGTCGTCAAGGGTGAAGAGATCGCTATGCTCGACAGTGCCGAACTGGCAGCGATTCAGAGCGAGTTAATTGGTATCAGTGCGGAATTGAATCTGGCGTATCAATCGCTTAAACGTACCAAGCAGCTGCATAACAGCGGAGTTGCTTCGGCTAAACAGCTGCAGCAGGCTCAGGCGGAAGTCAGCCGTTTGCAGGCGGCTAAAGTGCAAAGAGTGGAAGCGCTGAAACTGATCGGTTTTGCCGCTGACAAAATTGAACGCCTGTTAAGCACGAATAAAGTTCAGGGCACGCAGTTACCGATTGTTTCGCCAATCGACGGCGCTCTGTTCGAAGTGGCGGTGCGCCTTAACGAAAGAGTCGAGCAGAATCAGAAGCTTTTCGCTCTCGGTCCGGTCAACCCGATTATGCTCAATGTGCTGGTTCCGGTGGAATTCGTCGCCAAGCTCAATGAAGGAATGCCGGTTTCGGTAGAAGGCTATTCGCAAATCGGAGAAATTCATCATATCGAGCAGATGGTAGATCCTTTGACGCAGAAGGTCGAAGTGCATGTACTGATGGATAATTCTGCGGCGAAAATCCTGCCGGGGCAGGCGTTACAGGTTCGCTTTATGCTGCCTGGACAACAGACTTTCCGCGCTCCGCGTAATGCGGTTGCCCAACTGGACGGACAGGCTGTGGTCTTTTTACAGACGGCCGAGAATCAGGTAGAAAGCCTGCCGATCGAGATTCGTCAGATCGACGGCGACTATTTGTACTTCTCAAGCAAGAAAAGCGATGTTTTGACTGCACCGAAGGTTGTATCGCACGGTACCACGGCAATCAAACTGGCTTTTTTGTCACAAAGCGACGAAGAGCAGGGTGAGTAATCTATGTTAAGTCGATTTTTACAGTTCTTTTTAGTGCAGCGGACGCTGGTTCTGCTGCTGGTTCTGGCGGTTGTCGGCGGTGGCTGGCAAGCTTTCCAGAAGATTCCGATTGATGCCTTTCCGGATGTTTCACCGACGCAGGTGAAGCTGATTTTCAAAGCACCGGGGATGACGCCATCCGAAGTCGAGCAGCGCGTGATCGCGCCGCTGGAACTGGAGTTGCTTGGGCTTCCGAAGCAGGAAGTTCTGCGTTCATTGGCGAAATACTCGCTGGCGGATATCACGCTCGATTTTAAAGAGGGTACCGATATTTACTGGGCGAGACAGCAGGTGGCGGAACGTCTCGGTAATGCTGATCTGCCTCCCGGCGTGACCGGCGGTATGGCGCCTTTATCGACGCCTTTGAGCGATGTCTTTATGTTTACCATCGAAGGCGACGGTCTGAGCAATATGCAAAAACGCGATCTGCTTGACTGGGTAATTCGTCCTGCTTTGCGTTCGGTTCCCGGCGTTGCCGATGTCAACGTTCTGGGTGGATTGGCGCGTGTTTATGCCGTTAAGCCGGATTATCAGAAAATGGCGGCGCGCGAGATCGGGCTGGATCGTTTGATTCAGGTCTTGCAGGAAAATAACCGCAATGATGGTGCCGGGCGTTTGAATCAGGGGGAAGAAGTTCTTCTGGTTCGAACTCAGGGCAATCTGGAATCGATTGAAACCATCGAAAATCTGGTGGTCGCTTATCAAAACGGCGCTGCGATTCGAGTGGCCGATATTGCCAAGGTTGAAATCGATTCGATCTATCGCAACGGGGCCGTCACCCAGAATGGTCAATCCGAAGCCGTTCAGGGCTTGGTTATGGCGTTGCGCGGCGCGAATGCTCGCGATGTAGTCGAGGGCGTACAAGCACGACTTGCCGATCTGGAACCGGCGTTTCCAAAAGGAATCGAGGTCAGCGCTTTCTATAACCGGAGCGATCTGGTCAATACTGCTATCTACGGGGTTTCCAAAGCACTGCTCGAGGCGGTTGTACTGGTTCTGCTGGTCTTGCTGGTCTTTTTGGGGAATGTGCGTGCCGCGCTGACTGTAGCGCTGATCCTGCCGCTGGCGGCTCTGACAACCTTTATTCTAATGCGCTGGTTCGGTCTTTCCGCCAACCTGATGTCGCTTGGCGGTCTGGCGATTGCCATCGGGATGCTGGTGGATGCGGCCGTGGTGGTGGTTGAAAATATCGTCTCCCATCAGGAAAAGGCGTTGCATCAGGGGCAGCGACTGCCGAAGATGCATATTATCTTCCGTGCTTTGAAAGAGGTCTCGGTGCCGGTTATTTCCGGGATACTGATTATTATGACGGTCTTCCTGCCGTTGCTGACCCTGTCAGGATTGGAAGGTAAGCTGTTTGTGCCGGTAGCGGTCACAATCATATTCGCGCTTGGCGGATCTCTGTTGCTTTCCCTGACGGTGATTCCAACGCTGGCGTCGTTCATTCTCGGCAAGCCTTCGCACCAGGAACCGTGGCTGATTCGCAAGATCAGTGCTTTCTATCAGCCTGCTCTTAAATGGAGTCTGGCGAATGACAAGAAAGTGGTCGGCGGAGCATTGATCGCGCTTGTGGTCGCCGTAGTCGGCTTTACCCAGGTCGGTAAAACCTTTATTCCGGAAATGGACGAAGGCTATGTCATCCTGCAGATCGAGAAAAATCCATCGGTCAGTCTGGACGCTTCGACGGAACTGGATCGTCGCATTCAGGCAGCTTTGCTGCAGGAAGTACCGGAGATCACCCGAATTGTCGCCCGTGTCGGTTCCGATGAGATCGGCATGGACCCGATGAGTCTGAATGATACCGACTCCTTTCTGGTCTTGAAGCCGAAAGAAGAGTGGCGCATGGAGACGAAGGATGAACTGATCGAGGCGATACGTCAGACTCTGGAAAGTCATTTTCCAGGTGTGAATTATGCCTTTACTCAGCCAATCCAGATGCGTGTTGATGAGATGCTGACTGGAGCGCGTGGTGATGTCGCGATCAAGATTTTCGGTGACAATCCTCAGGAACTGAATGAAGTGGCCAAGAAAATGGTGACGATGGTTGAGGGGATCGATGGCGCTCAGGACGTTTTCACACCGACTAACGACGGTCTGCGCTATCTGCAGCTGCAGGTCAATCATCAGATGGCCGGTCGACTCGGTTTGAGTGTCGCTCAGGTAGAAGAAATGCTGCGCGTGCAAATCAACGGACTGGAAGTCGGCTATCTTTATCAGGGAATTCGCCGCGTTCCTCTAATGGTGCGTGCCGACGAGGACAAGAAAAGTTCGATTAATGCCATGCTGCAACAGCCGGTTACGGTCAACAGTCCTTTTGGTATGCAGACGGTTCTGTTGAGCCAGCTTGTGAATGCGGAGGAAGTTGAAGGGCCGGTTTCGATCCAGCGTGAGCAGAGCAAGCGCTTTGCGGTCGTGGTCAGTAATGTGTCCGGACGCGATCTGGTCGGTTTTGTTGAAGAAGCCAAAGCCAAGGCCAAAGAGCTGGATATTCCGGCCGGTTACTATTTCGAGTGGGGCGGACAGTTTGAAAACCAGCAGCGTGCCGCTCAGACCTTGAGTATTGTGGTGCCGATCGCGTTGGTGCTGATCTTCCTGATCCTGTTCAGTACTTTCGGTTCGATTCCGCAGGCGGTCATGGTTATGGCGAATGTGCCTTTCGCACTGATCGGTGGTGTTATGGCCCTGTGGATAACCGGTGAATATCTTTCGGTTCCGGCATCGGTCGGGTTTATCGCACTGCTCGGTATCGCGGTTCTGAACGGGGTGGTTATGATCAGTTATTTCAACCAGCTGCTGTCGGAAGGCATGGAGATCGGTAAGGTCGTGGTACAAGGCGCCATGCGCCGTCTGCGCCCGGTTCTGATGACCGCTTCGATTGCTGCGCTCGGTCTGGTTCCGCTGGTGTTTGCCGAAGGTCCGGGCTCGGAAATTCAGCGTCCTCTGGCGATTGTGGTAATCGGCGGGCTGATCAGCTCGACTCTGCTGACCCTGTTGATATTGCCGATTATCTACCGCCGTTTCAATCCGGTTAAATGTTGTGATCAAGCAACTCAGGAAGGACAATAAGCTATGGAATTTAAACAATGTATTTTACGTCTGCAGTTTGATTCCGAGCTGTATGACAGCGTCACAGATGCGCTTTTAAGCTATCCACAGGAGCAGTTGACCTTTGTCGCACTGCCGGTGCAGGCACACACTTATCCGCTGGAAAATATCAGCGAACAGGTGTCGGGTTATAAAAATAAAACGATGCTCGAAGTCACGGTCGATTGCGAGCAGTCGAAATCGATTTATCTGCATATCCGCGAGCAGCTTCCGCGAGGGGGAATTCAGGTGCAGCTCATGCCGCTGCTTGAGCCGGACTGGTTGTAAGGCGACGGTGAAGCGGTTTCTGCACATAAAAAAAGGCGCTCAATTTGAGCGCCTTTTTTATTGGTAAAGAGACTGCGGGATTATTTCAGCGCGCTTAGAATCTCTTTTTCAACCGTATCAATGGCCTGAGTACCGTCAATGGTGATGTATTTCAGGTTTTCGATCTTGCTGGCGGCGTCTTTATAGTAGCCGACCAGAGGAGCAGTCTGCTCGTGGTAGACACGCAGACGATCCAGAACCACCGCCGGTTTGTCATCGTCACGTTGAACCAGTTCTTCACCGGTTACGTCGTCTTTACCTTCTTCTTTCGGTGGGTTGTAAACGACGTGGTAAGTACGGCCTGATGCCAGGTGAGCTCGGCGGCCGGACATACGTTCGACGATCACTTCGTCCGGAACGTCGATTTCAATGACCGCATCAATGCTGACGCCGGCTTCTGCCAACGCATCCGCCTGTGGAACCGTACGTGGGAAACCATCCAGCAGGAAACCGTTGGCGCAATCGTCTTCGGCGATACGCTCTTTCACCATGCCGATAATGATCTCATCGGAAACCAGCTGACCGGCGTCGATGGCCGCTTTTGCTTTCAGACCCAGCTCGGTACCGGCTTTGATTGCCGCACGCAGCATATCACCGGTTGAAATTTGCGGAATGGAGAACTCTTTGGTCAAGAATTGCGCTTGAGTACCTTTACCGGCCCCTGGTGCGCCTAGAAGAATGCATTTCATGGCAGTTTCCTAAAGTTTTAATGGATTTCGAAAATCCGACTATTATACGGGCTTTGTGCGAGGGTACAAAATTATCCCGATGATACGGTTTCGATTAGCCTGCCTGATTTAATAAGGACTGTATCGTATTAGCCGCCTGCTGCTGGTAATGACCGCCAAACAGGTTGAAGTGGTTGATGATATGGTACAGGTTATACAGCGGCACTCGGCTTTGATAACCTTTGTCGATGGCGAAAACCTCGCTATAACCCCGGTAAAAAGCTTGTGAAAAACCGCCGAAAAGCTCGGTCATGGCCAGATCGGTTTCATGGTCTCCGTAGTAGCTGGCCGGATCGAAAATGATCGCATCGCCATCGCGGGTGAAGGCGCTGTTGCCGCCCCAGAGATCGCCATGCAGTAAAGAGGCTTTGGGTTGGTAATCCTGAAACCAGAAATCGAGTGATTCGATCAGACGGTAACCGCTGTCGAGAGTCGCCGGGTGCATGCCGTTGCGTTCGGCCATTTCCAGCTGGGGTGCTAATCGCTGTTGCGCGTAAAATTCGACCCAATCTTTATGCCAGCGATTATATTGCGGCGTCAGACCGATAAAGTTGTTTTCATCCCAGCCGAAAGGCTTGGCGCTGTGATTGAGGTGCTGATGCATCAGCGCCAGATCGCGCCCGCGTTGGGCGTCGTCGCCGTGGGACGTCATTTCAACGAACTTGAGCAGCAGCCAGGCGTTATTGTCGAATAGGCCGCTGGCGATCCCCTTTGGTACCAGAATGCTGTGCGAGTTGGCGATTTTCTGCAGACTATGCAGTTCGCTGCTGAAAAGTTGGGCAAACTCCGCCCGGTTGGTTTTCAGCAGAAAATTACCGGCGCTGGTATGTAGCTTGAAGGCCTGACTGATATCGCCGCCGGATACCGACGTGGCGCTATGAATCTGAATGGTTTGCCCGAGTTGCGCGGAGAGCGTTTCTGCAAAATCCTGCCAGTTCATCGTCGCGACGCCCTAATCGAATAACTCTTCGGTGATCGATTCGATCTGTTGTTGCGAGATTTTCGGGACTTCCGGTGCGTTCTCTTCGCGGAATATCTCGTATAAGGCATCCGGAGTGCCGTGCGGTACCGCCAGACCGGTATCCTTATTAATCGGTACTTCGACGATGCCCTGAGGCATGCTGAAAGGTTCGTTCGGCTGATCTTTCAGCGCTTCGCTCATATATTCCATCCAGATCGGCAGTGCAGCGCGGCCACCGACTTCATAGCGTCCCAAGGTTGATGGCTGGTCGAAACCGACCCAGACCGTAGTGACGATATTCGGATTGAAGCCGGAGAACCAGGCGTCTTTCTGATCGTTGGTAGTTCCGGTTTTACCGGCAATATCTTCGCGTTTCAACGCGCGTGCGCGCTTACCGGAACCGTAGTGAATAACATCCTGCATTATGCTGGTCATAATGTAAGCGTTGCGTTCTTCGATAATGCGTGGAGGGGTATTTTCGCTCAGGCAGTTCGGTTCGTTACAGACTCTGTTCGGTTCGGCCTGATACAGAGTATCGCCGTTGAAGTCGCGCACTTCGTCGATCAGGTAAGGGGTAATCAGGAAACCGCCGTTAGAGAAAGCCGCATAGCCACGGGCAACTTCCTGCGGCGTAAGTTCGACGCTTCCCAGAGCCAGAGAGAGGTCTTTATGCGCATTGATTTCACTCTGAGGGAAGTCAAAACGCTGGAAATAGTCGACTGCATTGTTAATCCCGATCTGTTGCAGAAGGCGGATCGAGACCAGATTGCGCGACAAAGCCAGCGCTTTGCGCAGACGGGTCGGGCCGTAATATTGGCCGGAGTAGTTTTCAGGACGCCAGTAGTCTTCCAGGTTGCGATCGTGGAAGACCACCGGTGCGTCGTTTACCGTGCTGGCAGCGCTCATGCCGCTGTTCAGTGCCGCCGAGTACAGGAACGGTTTGATATTGGAACCGACCTGACGTTTACCCTGCGTGGCGCGGTTGAATTTACTGCGGAAATAGTCGTAACCGCCGACCATCGCCAGAATTCGACCGCTGTGCGTGTCCATGGAAATCAGCGAGGACTCAACCTGCGGATCTTGGGCCAGTTGCCACTGGTCATCCAGTTTCTGGACATAAATTACATCGCCGACCTTAAGTACGTCTTTGGCCGATTTCGGGCCTTTCCCCTTGCGATTGACGTCGATATAGGGTGATGCCCATTCCATTGTTTTAAAGTCTATCTGAACGGCTTCTTCGGTTTCCAGAAGAACGTCTGTACCTTGCTTGTTGAAGCCGGTGACCACACCAACCAGCAAGTCACCGTAGTTGCTGATTTCCTCAAGTTTAGTGATTAAGGCCGGAAGATCCTCCTGAAATTCCGCAAGGTCAATTTGCTCAATGGCTCCGCGATAGCCGTGACGACGTTCGTATTCCTGCAACCCGTGGCGGATCGAGGTGGTTGCCTGCTGTTGCAGACGACTGTCCAGAGTGGTCACAATGGTCAGACCGTTCTGCAAGGCTTCTTCGCCGAATTTTTCCAGAGCAAAGGCGCGCGCCTGTTCGGCAACATAGTCCGCTTCGACTTCAATGATCGGGCCGTGCAGCTCGGCATGAACCTCGACCGCGAGCGCTTCTTGCATTTCCTGCTCGGTAATGAAGTTTAATTCGTTCATGCGACGCAGAACATAGTTTCGGCGCAATTTAGCTCTTTCCGCATCGCGAATCGGGTTATAGGCCGATGGCGCTTTCGGCAAACCGGCAATCATCGCAAACTCGTCCAGACTTAATTCGGCAATCGGTTTTCCGTAGTACGTCTGAGCCGCAGCGGCAACGCCGTAGGAGCGGTAACCAAGGAAAATCTTGTTCAGATACAGAGCGAGAATTTCCTGTTTAGACAGTTCGTTTTCGATTTTATAGGACAGAATGATCTCATTCAGTTTACGCAGATAGGTCTTCTCTTTGGAAAGGAAGAAGTTACGCGCCACCTGCATGGTAATTGTCGAGCCGCCGGATTTCTTTTCGCCGGTAGTGACCAGTTGATAAACGGCGCGTCCCAGTCCTTTGAAATCGACACCGTTGTGTTCGAAGAAACTTTCATCCTCGGCGGCGATAATCGCCTGCGTCATGCGTTCGGGAATTTCCGGATACTCGAGAGGAACGCGTTTCTTGGTGCCGATTTCGGTAATCAGTTTGCCGTCCTGCGTTTCAATGCGCAGAGGCACCTGATAGGAGACTTCTTTAAGTTCACTGACTTCCGGCAGAGTCGGGTAGATGGTCAGGTAGTAGAAAAGTCCGGCCGCGAGAGGGATTGCGAAAAATGCACCGACAAAATTGAACCAGACAAACCATTTAAACAGGCGGCGTCCGGAAGATTTTTTAGGCGGTTTTTCGGGGGACGGTTTATTCTCGGAAGGCTGTTCCGGAGAGGAAGTGTCCGAGTCTGCCCCCATAATTTCTTTGGCCGAGCCCACGGACGGCATTTCATTGTCAGAGGTGATTTGCGGTTTAGATTCGCTCATTCTTTACTCGAAATTCTATATCCCTGCCTGCTGTGTGTTTTTCGGTCACTTTTGGCCAGGTTTTTATGTTGTTTTTAGATCGTTTGCGATCAAGGTCAATAATGAAAATTTTGACTCTGATTATAGCTTTTTATCTTTACGGAATGGGGAGAAATTATGGAAGAAGGATGGCGATATGCGGGGCGCTTTGCGCATAAAAAAAACCGGCTTAGAGCCGGTTTTGATGTGGTTTATTCCGTATCCTGAATCAGGATTTTTTAGAATAACGACCTGTTTTTATGTCGCTCCACATTAGGGCTAGGTTCCCGCCTACGATATACACGATTGCGAGAACAACGCCTGCAAGCCCGATAGCTACCTGTAGTGATTGAGGAAGAATATCTGCCCAAATACCAAGTAGAACCGCTAGAGGAATGACTACTGTGATGGCCAAAACCAGTAGCATTTTCATTAAGTTACTCATAATTTCCTGCGCCTCAGTAAGAAATATATTTATTACGCAGCGAAACTATACTGCTGTTAGGGGTAAATTTCAATCATTCGGATTGATTTGAGGTAAGTTTCTATTTGCCTCTTTCTTTGTAGACCAAAGGAAAGGGGAGTGAGAATAAGTCCTTGTTATGTCAGGCCATAAGAAATGTTGTGCGATTATTTCTGGCATCGCCTGAATGGGGTGTCTGTAGCGGTTTTGGCGATTGAAAAGCTATTCGATATTCTGCACTTGTTCGCGCATCTGTTCGATTAAGACTTTCAGCTCTACGCTGGCTTGCGAGGTACGGACATCCACCGACTTCGAGCCGAGGGTATTGGCTTCGCGGTTGAGCTCCTGCATCAGAAAATCCAGTCGGCGTCCGATCGGCTGCCCGCTTTCCAGCACATGGCGTATTTCATTCACCTGCACCTGTAACCGATCAAGCTCTTCGGCCACATCCGTTTTCTGCGCTAGCAGAGCGACCTCCTGATGCAGTCTGTGTTCATCCACTTGTGCCTGCAGATGGAGCAGTCGCTGACGAAGTTTATCGGCCTGAGACTGCTGGATTTCCGGCATCAGAGGTTGCAGAGCCAACAGTTGCTGTTCTATCAGGTCGCATCTTTGCAGAATCATCGACTTTAAGGCTTCGCCTTCGCGGGCGCGGTGCGCTTTGAGTTCGGCGATGGTTTCGTCCAGCGCTTCGAGCAGGATTTGATCGAGTTGTTCCTGTTGTTCGCGGTCACTGTTTTCCTGCAGAATTCCGGGCCATTGCAGAAGTTCCAGTGGATTGACGTGGGTCGCTTCGGGAAGATGTTGCTGAATTTCGCCGATCGCCTGATTCAGTGAACCGAGCAATTGCCGGTTAATGATCAACGCTTGCGCGCTTTGAGTCGCAATGCTCAGGCTGACGTCAATTTTCCCGCGTGAAAAGTGTTGTTTGAGCTTGTCGCGGATCGGTATTTCCAGATGGCGCAGACTGTCGTTCATGCGGAAATTGATTTCCAGATAGCGCTGGTTGACCGAGCGCAACTCCCAGCTGAATTGGCCTTGATAATACGCGCTGTTCAACAGCTGTTGGCTGCGGGCAAACGCTGTCATGCTGTAAACTTTGGCGGTCGTATTCATTGAGACTCCTTTCAGGGTTTGCGTCCATAAGGTGGCAGGGAATCGTTTATAATTCAGCCATTCTATACGTTTTGATCAAAAAGGATACAGGATGACGGACTTAAACGGGTCTCGCCCGAGCGGTCGCGCGGCCGATCAGTTGCGCGCGGTAAAAATTACCAAGCACTTTACCAAACATGCAGAGGGCTCGGTTTTGATCGAGTTCGGTGATACGCAGGTGATCTGTACCGCCAGTGTCGAGGAAAAAGTACCGCCTTTTCTGCGTGGGCAGGGGCAAGGCTGGGTTACCGCCGAGTACGGCATGTTGCCGCGTTCCACTGGGACGCGTATGCGCCGTGAAGCCAGCGCCGGCAAACAGGGCGGGCGCACTCAGGAAATCCAACGCCTGATCGGACGTTCGTTGCGCGCGGCGGTCGATCTGACCCGTCTGGGCGAGCGCACCATTCACATCGACTGCGATGTCATCCAGGCCGACGGCGGGACGCGCACCGCGTCGATCACCGGCGGATTTGTTGCCCTGTCGATTGCGATTGAGCATCTTATCGAAAGAGGATTGCTTGCCGAAAACCCGATTATCCAGCAAGTCGCTTCGATCTCGGTCGGTGTCTATCAGGGGACGCCGGTGCTGGATCTGGACTATGCTGAAGACTCGAATGCGGAAACCGATATGAATCTGGTCATGACCGATAAAGGCACTTTTATCGAAGTACAGGGGACGGCGGAAGCTGCGCCTTACTCGATGGACGAGTTGCAGGCGATGCTTGAGCTGGGACGTAAAGGGGTTGCCGAATTGACTGAAATTCAGCGTCAGGCGCTTGCCGAGTAAAAAAGAGAGGCTCGGGAAATGCAAAAAATCGTTTTAGCCAGCGGCAACCGCGGAAAACTCAAGGAGATGAGCGATATTCTGGCCCCTTATGGCTGGGAGGTTCATGCGCAGAGCGAGTTTTTCAGTGAAGAGGCCGAAGAAACCGGCTTGAGTTTTATCGAAAATGCCATTCTAAAAGCGCGCTTTGCCGCGCAGAAAACGGGATTGCCGGCGATCGCCGACGATTCCGGAATTGAGGTGCATGCTCTGAAAGGACGGCCGGGAATTTATTCGGCGCGTTATTCGGCCGACGAGGTCGATCAGGTCAGTGATGAAAGCAATTTGCAGAAGCTGCTGAAAGAACTTGAAGGTGTTCCGGACAATGCGCGTCAAGCGAGTTATTACTGCGCCATGGTGTATGTGGATCACGCCGAAGACCCGACGCCGATTGTCGGTTTGGGGCGCTGGTATGGTGAAATTCTACGTGCCAAGCGCGGCGAAGGTGGCTTCGGCTATGATCCGATTTTCTGGGTCGAAGAGCTCGGTAAAAGCGCGGCCGAGTTGCCGAAAGAGCAGAAAAATCAGATCAGTCATCGCGCTCAGGCGTTGAATGCGCTCTTGATGCAGTTAAGACGAGGCGCATGATGTCGATGCAGGCCCGGCATAGCGTGCTGTCGCCCTGGTGGCTGATCACTCTGGTGGCCTTAATCAGTATGCTGGCGCCTTTTTCGATTGATACCTATCTGCCTTCCTTTCCGGCAATTGAAGCCGAACTGGGCGTTAGTCGCGAGTGGCTGACGCAGAGCCTGTCGGTTTATCTGGCGTTTTTTGCTGTTTCTACACTGCTCTGGGGGCCGCTGGCCGACCGTTTCGGACGCCGACGTGTGGTGCTGCTGAGTTTGCTTGGATATCTTATGGCCGCGCTGTTGTGCGCCCTGGCCGAAGATTACTTTTGGTTGTTAATTGGTCGCGCGTTGCAGGGCGTAATGGCGGCTGGCAGTGTGGTGGCCAGCCGGGCGATGATCCGTGACTTTTTCCGCGGCCCCGAAGCGCAGAAAGCATTGGCCGTCGTGATGATGCTGTTTACTCTGGCACCGGCGCTGGCGCCGATTATCGGCGGTTGGCTGGATGCCCACCTCGGTTGGCGTTCGGTGTTCTATTTCCTCGCCGCTTTTGCTCTGCTGATTTTGCCTATTTTTTTGGTGAAAATACCGGAAACGCAGGCTCCGGAGTCGGTGCAGTCGATACATCCGCATTTTCTGATGCGCTCTTATGTGCACAGTCTGCGTCATCCTCTGTTTTTGCGTCTGGTCATCGTTCAGGGGCTGTTGATCGGCGGCTTTTTTATCTATGTCGCCTCTTCGGCCAGTCTGATTTTCGATCACCTGCATCTGCAGGAACAGGATTTCTGGATTCTGTTCCTTCCGATGGTCAGTGGTATTCTTCTGGGATCCTGGCTGTCGCATCGTTTGGCCCATCGTATTACTGCGGTGTCGATGGTCAATCTGGCGTTTATATTGGCGTTGTTCGCCATTGCGCTGAATGTCGCGCTACAGAGTCTGTCAATGCAGGAGGCGTTCTGGGTAATCGCGCCCTTGAGTGTATATGCCGTCGGCTTCGCTTTGGCCAATCCCGGCCTGACGGTTTTCGGTCTGGATTGCTTGCCGGATAAACGCGGTATGGCGGCTTCGCTGCAAAGTCTGGTTCAGATGGGGACGGCAGGGTTGGTGACTTCGCTGATTGTTCCGGTAGTACACGACAGTCTGTTCATGATGGCGGTGTCTCAAGCGTTGATGCTGTTGAGCGCCTTCGTTATCTGGCGATGGTTGAAGACGCATTCGAGTTTCGAACCCATTGTCGCCTCGCAGAATTCTTAGGAGGAAATTTGAATTTTACCCAGCCGCTTCCTTTGAGCCTTTATGTACATTATCCGTGGTGTATCGAAAAGTGCCCTTATTGCGATTTCAATTCACACACCCTCAAGCAGGAGATTGATGAAGCGCAGTATGTCCAGTCCCTGTTGCGCCAGTTGGAGCAGACTTTGCCGATGATCTGGGGGCGACCGATCCGCAGCATCTTTTTCGGCGGGGGGACACCAAGTTTGTTTTCCGAAGCGGGTATTAACGAGTTTATGTCTCAGGCCAGAGCTTTGCTCGGTTTCTCGCCGCAGATCGAGATAACGCTGGAAGCCAATCCGGGAACGGTCGATTACCGGAAATTCGCCATGTTCCGTCAGGCTGGGATCAACCGATTATCAATGGGGATACAGAGTTTTGCCGACGATAAACTCAAGGCGCTCGGGCGGATCCACTCTTCGCAGGAAGCGAAGAAAGCGATTCAAGCGGCCAAAGACGCCGGTTTCGACAACTTTAACCTCGATCTGATGTTTGCGCTCCCGCAGCAGTCCTTGCAGCAGGCAATTGAGGATGTCCGGCAGGCGCTGGATTTCGAGCCGCCGCATCTATCGCATTATCAGTTGACGCTGGAACCGAATACGCCATTTTATAAACAGCCGCCGCCTCTGCCGGACGATGATCTCGCGTGGGAGATGCAGCAAGCGTGTCAAGAAGTGATTGCCGAAGCCGGCTACCAGCATTATGAAGTGTCCGCCTACGCCAAACCGGGGCATCAGTGTCAGCACAATCTGAACTACTGGCGCTTCGGCGACTATATCGGCCTGGGCGCCGGAGCACACGGTAAAATCACCATGGCGCCCGAGGGCAGAGTTCTGCGCACTCAGATGCCGGCATCCCCCGGCGGCTATGTTGAGACTATGAAACAACCGAATCCGGGGCGCACTACCGAAGTGGACGAAGGCGAGCTGCTATTTGAATTTATGCTCAATGCCTTGCGTTTGCAGGAGGGTTTTGACTTAAGTCTGTTTTCGCAGCATACGGGGTTGGAGTTGTCGGTTTTACAGCCGCATCTGCAAACCATGCAGCAGCATGATTGGGCGCAAATACAGGACAATAAATTGATCCTGACTAAGAGCGGTAAGACCTATCTGAATAATGTAGTCAGTTTGTTTCTGTAAAATTTGCTAAAATTTTGTTTTTATTTAAGTCTTTGCTTATTTGTTAGTTGCAGGTAGGCGGGAAACAGCAGTGTAAATGAGGTGGGTATGCAGCTTAAAACAGTATTGGCGGCGGTGATGGGGATCGCTGTATTTTCAGCCGGATCGGCTCAGGCAAAAGAATTGAGCGACTGGTATTTTACCGGCTCTCTTGGCGGTTCAATCAGCATGAATGAAGATGTCACGATTAAAGATACCGGTGGCGATATCGAAATCAAAGATGCCGAGTTGAAGACCAAACCGTTTACGGCACCTCCTTATTACGCGGTGAAGATCGGTAAAAATCTGCACGGCAACTGGGAAGGCTATGCCTTGGAATTCGAACATATTCACCAGAAGATCTATATTGATGACCTTCCTGCGGATGTTCAGCACTATGAAATTACTGACGGCTTCAACCTGTTCTATCTGAACCTGAAGCGTGAACTCGGCGATGGTTACGCGGTTCGTGCCGGTGCCGGTTTCGTTCTGGCGCATCCACAGATTACGGTTCGTAACACGGAAACCTACACGCAAGGCGGTGGGGCACTTCCTATCGGCGAAGGTTATCAGGTAGCGGGGCCATCAATGCAGATTGCTGCGGAAAAGTCGTTTGAAATCAACAAAAACTGGGCGCTGGTTCCAGAAGTGAAACTGACCTATTCGCCAAACGCCAAGATTGATCTGGAAAACGGTTCGACCGAACTGAGCAATACTGCAGTGCATTTCCTGTTGGGCATGCGTTATCAGTTCAATGCATCGGATGACCGCAAGTCGTCTGTTGCCGAGAAAAAAGGGCCGGCGAAACACTTTATCGGTTATGACACCTATCAGCTGAACGGCAACGAAGGCGGCGCTTTCAAATACCACTATCGTATTAACGAACTATACGGTGTCGAGCTGGGTGTGCACACCAACTATATCGAAGGCGCTTTGGCGGGCGAAGATTCCAAATGGCACCCTTATCAGAGCTACTCTTTGGGTGTAAATCGTACCCTGGCCGATCTGGGCGGTTTTGCCACCATGAGCGCGACGCTGGGTCTGGAATATATGGATAAAGCGGACGATATCTCAACGGCGGATGCGACCACCAATATTTTCGGTCAGATGAATCTGGATGTGCCTTTCGGATTCAGCGATCAGAAAAACTGGATGGCGCGTTTTGCTCTAGGCTCAACCGGCAAGGGCGAGACAGCTGACCTGATTAATGATAAACCTGACTACGGTCACGGTTTCTTCACCAATATCGGTGTCTATTACGGTTTCTAAGGATTGAATCTTCCTTGAACGTAAAAAGCCATGCATTGCATGGCTTTTTTTTCGGCATAATAAAGCGGCATCTAATAAAAAACACAGGAACATGAGGGCTGTATGACTGCAATGGCAAGGAAATGGTTTAAACGCCTGGTACTGATACTGGCGATTATTCCGATGTTAATCTTTCTGGCGTTTTTGGGGGCGATCAACTTTATCGATTTCAACGGTTATAAACCACAAATCGAAAAAGAGGTCTCCGACTACACCGGTCGGAATTTCAAGATCGAGGGAAGTATTGACGTTTCGGTAATGCCGTTTGTTTTTTCGGTCGGTAAAGCCTCTCTGGCGCAACCGCCGGGCTTCGATCCCAAAGTGCCACAATTCAGCATGAAAAGTGTCGAAGTCGAACTATCGATGTGGTCTCTGCTGTTGCATAAGAAACTGGAAATTCTAAGTGTCGAATTGGTCGGCCCCACGCTGAACCTTCAGCGAAACGTCGACGGTCAGGATAACTGGTCGGATCTTCCGGCTCTGTCGAATCTGCTGCCGCTGTTACCTGCTCAGCAACAAGTTTCCGCTAACGGCGTGCAACCATTGCCGCTGAATGCGTTCTTTACACCGAATGCTTCGGCGCAGAGCGACACGGATGCATGGAGTCTGCAGAGTCTGGTGATCAGTGACGGCTGTATTAATCTCAGTGAGCAGCAAGAAAATTATCGAATGAACCTGGAGAAGGTGAATCTGTTTGCGCTGAATCTTCAGGCTGATAAACCATTCGAAGTTCGCAGCGATTTTCAGTATCACCATAGCTTGTCGCCACGAACGGTGAATTTTCGCATAACGTCGAATTTCGAGATGGACCAGAAGTTGCAGAATTATCTGTTTTCCGACTGGCAGGGCGTTGTCACGGTTTCGTTGCCGGAAGAGTTTGCGGTACCGCAAGCGCATCTGACGACGTCCGGTTCGGCGATGAAAATCGACCTGACTCAGAAACGAGTGCAGATGGAGCAGCTTAATCTTGAAGGGTTGAACGGTAAACTGCAGACCAATTTCAGCGGACGTTTCGGTGCGGCACTGGATATTACCGGTGAATTGAAAGCTAAAGAGATTGATCTGCCGTTGTGGTCGAAACATCTGGCTTTGCCTCTGGCGCAGAAAGACGACCCGAAATGGCAGAAGGTGAACGGAGAATTCCGCTGGAGCTGGGTAGGCGAGGAGATCTTGATTGAACCTTATCTGGAGAAGCCGAGTACATCAACGCTGCCTGCGCAGTAAACACTTCGCCAATAAAAAACCGCTGAAAAGCGGTTTTTTTATTTCGCAGGATTAAACGCGTTCGAAGATGAGATCCCAGACGCCGTGGCCGAGACGGTGGCCGCGCTGTTCGAATTTGGTCAGGGGGCGGTAATCCGGGCGCGGGGTGAATTGACCCTTGCCGCTGACATTGCGGTAAGCGGGCGCTTCCGACATGACTTCCATCATATGTTCCGAATAGTTTTCCCAGTCGGTCGCCATATGGAACTGGCCGCCGATTTTAAGGTGTTCGGCAATGGTGGCGGCAAATGCCGGCTGGACGATGCGGCGCTTGTGATGGCGCTTCTTGTGCCAAGGATCCGGGAAGAACAGGTAAACGCCATCCAGCGAGTCCTTTGGAATGCATTGCTCCAGCACTTCGATGGCGTCGTGATTGAAGATGCGAACATTGCTCAGCTTTTTTTCTTCGATCAGTTTCAGCAAAGCGCCGACACCCGGTTTGTGCACCTCGACACCAATGTAGTTGTTGTGCGGATTGGCCTCGGCCATTTCCGCCAGACTCTTGCCCATGCCGAAACCGATTTCGACAATGGTCGGTGCCTGACGACCGAATACTTCGCTAAAATCCAGCATGCCGTTTTTTACTTCCAGACCGAATTCCGGCCAGTGTTCATTCAGGGCTTTTTCCTGCGAGGCGGTCAGGCGACCCTGACGCAGGGCGAAACTGCGGATGCGGGTGGAGTATTTTTCCGGCTTGGCAGTTTCTGCCGTCTGTTGCGGGGCTGTTTCGGTGTTTTGGTTTTCAGTCTCTTTGCTCATCTTTCTGATTCCTAAAAGAAAGGTGCTTTACAATAACGCTGTTTTAATTGCCGCATAGTATAGCCGAAAACGGGAGAAAACATTTGACTGACGCATTTGAGTCGCAGGCGTTTAGCCAGCGTTTACTGGAATGGTTTGACGTCTATGGCCGTCACGACCTGCCGTGGCAGAAAGCGATCAATCCTTATCGTGTCTGGGTGTCGGAAATCATGTTGCAACAGACTCAGGTCGCGACGGTGATACCGTATTACGAAAAGTTCATGCAGCGTTTTCCGACGGTACAGGACCTCGCCGCCGCCGAGCAGGAAACGGTCCTGGCGCATTGGGCTGGTTTGGGGTATTACGCGCGCGGTCGCAATCTGCATAAGGCGGCGCAACTGATTATGGAACAGTATGACGGGGAATTTCCTGTTACTCTGGAAGAGGTCATGGCGTTGCCGGGCATCGGCCGTTCTACGGCGGGCGCAATTCTATCGATTGCGCTCGGGAAGCGTCATCCGATTCTTGATGGCAATGTTAAACGGGTTCTGGGACGCTTCTATGCACTGGAAAGCTGGCCGGGCGAGAAGCAGGCCGAAAATTGGTTGTGGCACAAAGCTGACGAGCATACGCCGGCAGAGCGTTTTGCCGATTATACTCAGGCGATTATGGATCTCGGCGCAACCCTTTGTACCCGTTCCAAACCGCAGTGTGAAAGCTGTCCGGTCGCCAAAGGCTGTCGCGCCTTGCAGATTGGCACTGTCACCGATTATCCGGGGAAAAAGCCGAAAAAAGAGAAGCCTATCAAGGAGACCTATCTGGTGATGCTGCAAAAATCCGACGGCAGTTTATGGTTGGAGGAGCGGCCGCAAAAGGGGATCTGGGGAGGGCTTTGGTCTTTTCCTGAGCTGCAAAGCTGGCAGGAATGTGAAGACAAAGCGCAAAGCCGACTCGGTTCGCAGACAAGTTTGTTAAAATGGGAACCATTCAGGCATACCTTTTCGCACTATCACTTGGATATTACGCCGGTTTTCGCTCAGCAGAAACCGGCGGTCGGTGAAACGGAAGGTGATTATCCGATCGGAGGTGTCGGTCGCTGGGTCAGGCTGGAAGAACTGGCTCAGGACAAAATCGGCCTGCCGGCTCCGGTGCAGAAATTGGTTGAGCAACTGCAGAATTACTAAGCTTTAAATTAGGAGAGAATGATGTCTCGCAAAGTACACTGTGTCAAATTGGGTGAAGAATTGGATGGTCTGGACTTTCCGCCGTTTCCGGGCGAATTGGGACAGAAGGTTTTTGATAGTGTTTCCAAAGAAGCCTGGAAGCAATGGTTAGGACAGCAGACGATTCTGATTAATGAATACCGTCTGTCGAGCCTGGACCCGAAAGCTCGCAGCTTCCTGATGGAAGAGATGCAGAAGTTCCTCTTTAACGATGAAGATGTTGATATGCCAGAGGAATTCAAAGCTTTATAAGCCTGAATTGCTTCGGCAAAATGTAAAACGCCCGGAGGATTGATCCTCCGGGCGTTTTCTTTTTTACTTAAGTCTATTTTGATGAAGCGATTGCGGATGGCAATCGTTGTCTGACTTATTTGTGATATTGAGGGGATAGCTCAACGACCGCCTTAATAAAGGCTTCGGCATGTTCCGGTTTAACTTCCGGGTGAATACCGTGGCCAAGGTTAAAGACATGACCGGAGCCTTTACCGTATTTCTCTAGAATGAAGCCGACTTCCGCGCGGATGCGTTCCGGTGAAGCATACAGCATGGACGGATCCATATTCCCCTGGATGGCAACCTTGTCGCCAACGCGCTCACGTGCAACGTCGATATCGGTGGTCCAATCCAGCCCCAGTGCATCGCAGCCGGTTGCAGCCATATCTTCCAGCCATTGTCCGCCGCCTTTGGTGAACAGGATTACTGGCACTTTGCGACCTTCGTTTTCACGTTTCAGGCCGTCAACAATCTTGTGCATGTATTGCAGCGAGAACTCTTTGTAATCACGTGGAGTCAGTACGCCGCCCCAGGTATCAAAAATCTGTACTGCCTGGGCGCCGGCTTCAATCTGTGCGTTCAGGTATTGGATAACCGATTCGGCAAGAACGTCCAGAATGTGGTGCAGTGTCGCCGGCTCGTCATACATCATTGCTTTGATTTTCGAGAAGGTTTTGCTTGATCCGCCTTCGACCATATAGGTCGCCAGCGTCCAAGGGCTACCGGAGAAACCGATAAGCGGCACGCGGCCGTTCAGGTTTTTGCGGATGGTGCTGACGGCATTCATGACATAGCCCAGATCCGATCCCATGTCCGGAACATACAATTTCTTGGCATCCGCCATCGAGCGAACCGGCTTGTCGAAAACCGGACCTTCGCCGGTTTCAAAACGCAGCCCCAGTCCCATGGCATCCGGAATGGTCAGAATATCCGAGAAAAGAATCGCGGCATCCAACGGGAAACGCTCCAGCGGTTGTAGAGTCACTTCACAGGCGAGTTCGGCATTACGGCAAAGGTCCATAAACGAACCCGCTTGCGCACGTGTTGCGCGGTATTCTGGCAGGTAACGACCTGCCTGACGCATCATCCATACCGGTGTGCGGTCAACAGGTTCTCTTAATAAAGCACGTAAGAAGCGGTCGTTTTGTAGTTCTGCCATTGCTAGGCCCTTTCTCTGTATCTGTTTGAAAATCAGACTATTCTAGCCGAAAGCGCGCTGTTATAAAACTTTAGATAGTGTGGAGGTTTGCGATCGCAGGCGTTTGCGCTCAAGATCGCTTAAGAGGACTGAAGACATCAAAGGCATAAGGGTGGTCGATCACCATATACATATGGCCTTTATAGAGGTAAGCATAGCCGCGCACTTCAACGGTTTGCCCATTGAGCGCCTGTAGTTTGGCGTAGTCGAACTTATCCCAAGCTTTTTTGGGGATACGAACGCCGGTGGTATCCATATTCAGAATGTAATTTGTCGAAGACTGCCTGACTTCAAGGATTTTCCCTTGAATGATACGGAATCCCTGATCCTGATCGGTGATCTCGCTGCTTTTGACCAAAGGAAAGTGGCTGTTCGGGTTTTTTTGGAGCTGATCCCAGAGTTGATAGCCTTCCTGGCGAGCTTGCTGCTCCGCTGCGTAATAGCATTCGGCGTAACGGGTGTTGTCGTTCTGCGTCCGGTTAATGGCATAGCCGGAACGAAGCATCGCTTCATTCAGACTGTTACCGTTTTTGAAAAAGACGTGCGCTTGCTGAATACGGTTTTTATCAACCTGATTTTTGTCATAGACCACACCAATCTGCAGATTATGGTTGGCCAACAGGGTGTTTAAATGCTCCTGAGCCGCTTTAGCGAGTGGTTCACCGGGGGTGTGAAATTTATAGGTGCGCGCTTTCTGTGGAGTATACAGACCGATCAGGTGTACGCGTTGATTCTGGACGATAATGGTTGAACCGTTGATGGCATATTGCGCTTCCACCCAGACATCCGGTTCAAGATTGCGGCAGTTCTCCTGCGCGCTGGCCTGAAATGTCGGCAGGAAGGTAAGGAGTAATAATGGCGTCAGCAGAAGACGATTGGTAAACCTTGGTTTCGTGTGCATTCTCAACCCGGTGAATTCATACAATAATGCTGTTACTTTAAGCAGTTTTTGGGCCTTTTGCCACTTTTGCATGCCGGTTTGCGAAATTCCAGGCATAAAAAAACGCGGTATAAACCGCGCTTTTGACAAAAGTTGAATCGTTTCGGCGATTAAGCGCGACGACGACCAAACTTCTGCTTGAACTTCTCAACACGACCTTCGGTATCAACAAGAGTCTGCTTACCAGTGTAGAAAGGGTGAGAAGCGCTAGAAACTTCAATACGTACTAGCGGATATTCGTTACCGTCTAGAGTAATGGTTTCGCCAGAAGTTTTTTCAATTGTCGAACGAGTAAGGAAAGTTTCACCAGTAGAGATGTCCTGGAAAACTACGTCCTTATATTCTGGATGAATGTCTGCTTTCATGATGACGGTCCATTAATAGTTAATTTCGAAAGAAAAATGCATTATATGGATTCAATCCGTAAATGCAAGTTTCTTTTTTAGTTTAAGTAAAAAGAATCAACGGCTTAGATGCCATGAGACAGTTTTTCGATAATTATCGCTTCATTGCCTCGAACAGGTCGCCGTTGGTTTTGCTGACTTTCATCTGATCAATCAGCGTTTCGATCGCTTCGACTTCGTTCATGCCGCCCATGAATCGGCGCAATACCCAGATGTTCTGGTACTCATCCTGATCCATAAGCAGTTCTTCCTTACGGGTACCGGATTTGGTGATATTGATCGCAGGGAAGGTACGTTTTTCAGCGATATTGCGCGACAGGTGCAGTTCCATGTTACCGGTACCTTTGAATTCCTCAAAGATAACCTCATCCATTTTAGAACCGGTATCGACCAGTGCCGTGGCGATAATTGTCAGAGAACCGCCTTCTTCGATATTACGTGCCGCACCGAAGAAACGCTTCGGACGATGCAGAGCGTTGGCATCGACACCACCGGTCAGGATTTTTCCGGAAGCCGGAACCACGGTGTTATAAGCACGCGCCAGACGGGTGATCGAATCAAGCAGGATAACCACGTCGGTTTTATGTTCAACCAGACGTTTGGCCTTTTCGATAACCATTTCCGCAACCTGAACATGGCGAGCGGCCGGTTCATCGAAGGTCGAGGAGATAACTTCACCTTTAACGGTACGCTGCATCTCGGTAACCTCTTCCGGACGTTCGTCGATCAGCAGGACGATCAGATAACAGTCTGGATAGTTTTCGGCAATGGACTGAGCCATCTGCTGCAGAATCACGGTTTTACCGGATTTCGGCGGCGCGACGATCAGACCACGCTGACCTTTACCGAATGGTGCTGCGATGTCGATAATGCGCGAAGTGATGTCTTCGGTCGAACCGTTGCCCAGCTCCATGCGCAGGCGCTCGTTGGCGTGCAGAGGCGTCAGGTTTTCGAAGGCGATCTTTTTGCGCGCGACTTCAGGGTCTTCAAAGTTGATCTTCTCAACCTTTAACAGAGCGAAATAACGCTCGCCTTCTTTCGGCGGGCGAATTTTGCCTTGAATGGTATCCCCTTTACGCAGGCCGAAACGGCGGATCTGGCTAGGCGAAACATAAAGGTCGTCCGGACCGGCAAGATAAGAACTGTCTTCGGTTCTCAAGAAACCAAAGCCATCCGGCAGAATTTCCAATACCCCTTCACCATAGATGTCTTCACCATTTTTGGAATGTGCTTTCAAAATGGCGAAAATCATGTCCTGTTTACGTAAACGGGCAAGATTCTCCAGTCCCATTGAGCTTGCTAGGTCAATAAGTTCTGCTGCTGAACGTTTTTTTAAATCTAATAAATGCATACTTCAATTTCGATTGTTTAATTGTGAGCGTGTAGCTGGGAAGCTGCAGTCGCAGTCGTATAGGATGTGTCTGTGAAGGGTTCACTCCCGAGCGGTGCCCGGAAGTGCAAGAAAATTCTTATAGGTTATCGTCTAGGAATTTAACCAGTTGAGATTTTGATAGTGCGCCGACCTGAGTTGCGTCCACTTCACCGTTCTTGAACAACATTAGGGTCGGGATACCACGTACACCGTATTTAGGAGGAGTTGTCGGGTTTTCATCGATATTCAGTTTGGCAACTTTTACTCGCCCTTCAAACTCAGTGGAAATTTCATCCAAAATTGGCGCGATCATTTTGCACGGGCCACACCATTCTGCCCAAAAGTCGACCAGTACCGGTACGTCTGACTGTAGCACTTCCGCTTCAAAGTTCGCGTCGCTTGTAGAAATCATGTTTTCTCCTTCTCTCTTGCATACTTTTATTTAGCTCCTTGCGCAAATACACCTCGCCCAAAATTTTTGGTTTTGAAAGCAAAATAGGGGGAAGAGTTGCGGAGCTTTTTTGTCTGAAATGACTTAAAAAGACTCAAAGACGAGCGTTTTTTAGAGTCTTTGAATCAATGAAGTTTTTTGAATTTGTTAATTATTACATTATTTAAAATTAAATAGCAAGAGATATCGTTGGAATTTTTTTGTTATTTGCGGGCATTTTCTACGCTTCCTTATTAAGGTGTATTTGGAGGGAGTTAGGCGGAAAAAAGGATCAAATTGGCGTAGGATATACGAATTATTCAAACAACCCGATCAACGGGTAAAAAGCTTCCAAGCGGACGATAAAGATTAATGGATATCTCCTTTATTTTAGATGATTTAAACGATGCCCAGCGTCAAGCGGTGACGCTGGATGAAAGTCACGGTTTGATTCTGGCCGGAGCCGGCAGCGGAAAAACGCGGGTGTTGGTGCATCGCATCGCCTGGCTGACCAAAGTCATGGGGTACTCGCCGTACAATATTCTGGCGGTGACCTTTACCAATAAAGCCGCCAACGAAATGCGCGGGCGTGTTGAAAACCTGATCGGGCAGCAGGCCGGCGGCTTGACGATGGGAACCTTTCATGGCATTGCGTATAGAATTTTGCGTCAGCATTACCAAGATGCGAATCTGCCGAATAATTTCCAGATTCTCGATGCCGACGATCAGAAGCGCGTTTTGAAACGGCTTTTGAAAGCAATGGAATTGGACGAGGCGCAATGGCCGGTCAAGCAGGTGCAGGCTTTTATTAACGGTGAAAAAGAAGAAGGGCGACGCCCGCATCATATCGAAATCGGTCATAACCCTTATGTCGCCAAACTGGTCGAAATCTATAAGGAGTATGAAGAGCTCTGCCAGCGCGGCGGTCTGGTGGATTTTGCCGAATTGCTGTTGCGCGCGCATGAGCTGTGGCTGAAGAAACCGCATATTCTCGGTCATTACCAGGCGCGCTTCCGTCACATTCTGGTCGACGAGTTTCAGGACACTAATACCCTTCAGTACGCCTGGCTGCGTGTCTTGGCTGGCGCCAGCGGTAAATTGTTTGTCGTCGGCGACGATGATCAGTCGATCTACGGTTGGCGCGGAGCGCGGGTGGAAAATATCCGTCAGTTCGATCAGGATTTTGCCGGCACGCTGATGGTGCGTCTGGAGCAGAATTATCGTTCGACCGGTACGATTCTGAAAGCGGCCAATGCGCTGATTTCGCATAACGACAGCCGTATGGGGAAACAGTTATGGAGTGCCGGCGAAGAAGGGGACCCGATCCTTCTATATGAGGCGTTTAACGAGTTTGACGAGGCGCGTTATGTCACCTCACAGATCGAAAACTGGGTTGAACAGGGCGGTCAGCGTGATGAAGTCGCGGTTTTGTACCGTTCCAACGCACAATCGCGAATGATCGAGCAGGCGCTGATGCAGGCGCAGATTCCGTACCGTGTTTATGGCGGCTTGCGCTTCTATGACCGGGCTGAAGTCAAAGACGTACTGGCGTATTTGCGTCTGGTGGTGAATCGCGAAGACGATGCTGCCTTCGAGCGGGTCTACAACCATCCGCCGCGCGGTATCGGTCAGAAAACCGCCGATTCGA
Organism: Thiomicrorhabdus xiamenensis; assembly: GCF_013282625.1. NCBI lineage: Bacteria > Pseudomonadati > Pseudomonadota > Gammaproteobacteria > Thiotrichales > Piscirickettsiaceae > Thiomicrorhabdus > Thiomicrorhabdus xiamenensis. Next base: position 2,416,844 of record NZ_CP054020.1, on the reverse strand, counting down.
TCCGGCAGGTGGCTCGCGATCAGCAGATTTCGCTGTGGCAGGCTTCTCAGATGCTGCTTGAGAACAGTTTGAAAGCACGAGCCAAGACGGCGGTTCAAGGGTTTATTGATCTGATCGAGCAGCTACAGGATGCCTTGCACGCACAGGATCTTGAACAACAGTTCGTTAAAACCATTTCGCTGTCCGGGTTGCAGGCGCACTTTGAAAAGGATCAATCCGAGCAGGGACAGGGGCGATTGGAAAACCTTGATGAATTAATCAGCGCCGCCGCGCAATTCGATAATCGCGCCAAACAGCAGACGGCTGCCGGAATCAATACCGAAGAATCGGTTATGGCGGCCGAGGATGAGTCTGTCCGACTGGACGGCACGACCCTTATTGATAATCCGGAACAGAGTACTCTGGAAGAGTTTCTGGCACAGTCAGCATTGGAAGCGGGCGAACAGCAGGCAGATGCCTGGGAGTCCTGTGTGCAGCTGATGACAATGCACTCGGCCAAGGGGTTGGAGTTTCCGTTGGTATTTATGATCGGCATGGAAGAAGGGCTCTTCCCGTCGCAGCAGTCGCAGGAAGATGCTTCGCGTCTCGAAGAAGAGCGTCGTCTGGCCTATGTCGGTATTACCCGTGCCGAGAAACAGCTGATTATGACCTTCGCTCAACGCCGCCGTTTGCACGGTTCCGAGTTTTTTCCGGTGATGTCGCGCTTTATCAAAGAGATTCCGCCGGAGTATATTCAGGAAGTGCGTCTTTCCGGACGCGTGCAACCGACGATGGAGCGTGAAGGTTCGGCCGGTTTTACTTCGAGTGCAAGACAGAATGAGACCGGTTTTCAGATTGGAGAACGGGTCAGTCACGCTAAATTCGGGGACGGTATCGTGCTGAATTACGAAGGCAGCGGCGAGCATGCGCGGATTCATGTGAATTTCACCGAGTTCGGCAGCAAGTGGCTGGTATTGGCCTATGCCCGCCTGGAAAAACGCTAGAACTTCCTGAAGTTTTGCTACTCTGTGTTACTTGGCGCTCATTTAGTCTAGCTAAACTTCGCTTCAAGTGCCTTGATTAGCAAAACTTCAGAGTGTTCTAGAATTTTAAGGTCTGGTTTTGCTCGTCGCTTATTTAGAGTGACTGCAAAAACGTCTGGAACGGTTTTGAACGTAAGCCCCAAAGGGGTAAAGCACATGGATGTGCTTTATAAACCGCGCTCCGAGCGCCTTGATTAGCAAAACTTCAGAGTGTTCTAGAATTAAATAAAGTGGGATATTGATGCAAGCTTTATTGGAAATCGCTGACTTACAGGCGCCGGGAATGCGCCAGCCGGTTAACTGGCGGATTGATGCGGGGCAGCTATGGTTGCTGTACGGGCCTTCCGGCAGCGGTAAATCGCAATTGCTGAAAGCAGTGGCCGATCTGATCGCGCATGATGGCAAGGTTTTGCTTGAGGAGCAGGCGTCCGATTCCATGCCTGCCCCGGTTTGGCGACGGCAGGTGATGTATTTTTCGGCGGAAACTGCCTGGTGGCTGGAAACCGTTGGCGAGCATTTTGTCCAATCGCCTTCGACGCAGACGCTGCAGAAAATCGGCTTGGATAAATCGATTCTGCAGCAGCATCCGGATCAGCTTTCCAGCGGCGAAAAACAGCGCTTGGCGTTGCTTAGGGGGTTGGCATTCGAACCGAAAGTGTTGCTTTTGGATGAGACCAGTGCCAATCTGGATCCGGAGAGTACCTTGCAGGTGGAAACGCTGTTGCAGGACTATTTACGGCAGGAGCAAAGAGCTGCGATCTGGATCAGCCACGATCAATCGCAAAGAGAGCGCTTAGCATGTCCGACCTATTGCTGCTCCATTGAGGAGTTGCATAAGTCGCCGCAAGTACAGGAGGCCTGACGATGGAAACGCAGATGATTCTGATTAGTTACTGGGATCTGGCAATGCTTTCAGTACTGGTTGTATTAATGGGCAGCGTTTTATGGTTGCAGGGATTTACCCATGTCGGCCAGTATTTTTGGGCCAATGTGCGGGCGGTGGCGCAACTCTCTTTTATGGGCGTCTGGCTTACCTGGGTCTTTTATGCCGATAACCCGCTCTGGGTTGCGCTGGTGGGGTTGATTATGCTGCTGGCAGCCGGTTATGAGATTGCCAAGCGGCAGCAGTATCGTTTTCAGAAGTACAGCAGTATTCTGATCGGGCTTATGTCCCTTTCCGTTACCGCACTGGTGTTGCTGGTCGCCGTTTTGACGCTGGTCATTCAGCCAGATCCCTGGTATCAACCGCAATACGCTATTCCGCTTCTCGGGATGTTGCTCGGTAACAGCATGACGGCGATCGGCGTCGGCCTGGATAATTTAACCCGCAATACCAAACAGCTTAAGAATAAGGTCGAAGCGCAACTGGCATTGGGTTACAGTGCCAAAGAGTCGATGAAGTTTATTAAACAGCAGAGTCTGCACGCCTCGATGATTCCGGTAATCAATATGTTGGTCGCAGCCGGGGTCATTTCTCTGCCGGGAATGATGACCGGACAGATTCTTGCCGGTGCCAGTCCGATGGAAGCGGTTAAATACCAGATTATGATTATGCTGTTGATTGCGACATCGACCGCGGCGGGGACTTTGATTGCGGTAGAAATGGCGGCTAAGAAGCTGTTTGACGAGCGCCAGCGCTTACACTTGAGTGTTCTTGAAAAGGCGAAAAAATAGATGCGTATCGTTTATCTGCTCATGTTTGTGTTTTGCTTCGGGTCGTCTCAGGCGGCCGAGTGGCAGGGGCGTCTTGAGCAGATAGGCGATGCGGAAATTCCGCTTTTCGAATTGCAGCCGAAGGACGCTCAGGCACAGATTCTGTGGTTACCGTCGGAATACGGCGTTCTGAGTCAGGAACGAAAAATCGCCGAGCAACTGGCGGACAAAGGATTTTCAGTGACGATGCTGGATCCTTATGAAGCGCTGTTCCTTTCACCGACTCCCAGCGCTTTTGAGAAAATACCGACGGACTGGATCAGAATTCTGATTGAGCGTTTGCATGACGGGCAGAAACCTCTGTGGATTCTTGCCCCGAACCGGGCCGGTATTCTGGCGTTAAAGGCTTTGGAGGCTTATCAGCGCTCCGAGCCGCTCAGTCAGGTTGGTCTGTTGCTGATCAACCCCAATCTCTATCTCAATACGCCGGAACCGGGGAAATCGGCCGATTACTGGCCGCAGGTCAGCAATGCAAATTTACCGATATCTGTATTGCAGGCGGAACTCTCCCCGTGGCGTTGGCATTTGCTGGAGTTGCAGGAAACCCTAAGTCTTCAGGGAAGTGATGTTTTCATTCAGTTGATGCCGGAATTGCGGGACCGTTTCTATTTCCGTCCGGATGCCTTGCCGCGCGAGAAGCAGGCGGCGGATCGGCTCGCCGAACAGCTTATCGATGCCATGCATTGGCAGCTTCCTTACCTGACTGAATCACGACAAATTCATAAAGCGAGTGCACAGGCTCAGCCGAAAGCAACACGTTCCATAGAGTTAAATGTTTATCAGGGGATTCAGAATCTGCCATTAAAGCTGGTGAGTCTGCAGGGCGAGACGGTCGATTTGCAGCGTCTCAAGGGCAAGGTTGTGTTGCTGAACTTCTGGGCCAGCTGGTGTCCGCCTTGCGTGCATGAAATGCCGTCGATGGCGGCATTGAAAAAACAGCTGAAAAACCGGCCTTTTGAAATTCTCGCAGTTAATCTGGGCGAAGACCGCGAAACGGTGCAAGCGTTTAATCGCCAGCATCAGCTGAATTTTCCTGTTTTGCTCGACCCCGAAGGTAAAGCGGTAAAAGACTGGAAAGTCTTTGCTTATCCGAGCAGTTACGTAATCGATGCCGAAGGCGTTATCCGCTTTGCGCTTTTCGGTGGTACTGATTGGCAGGCCGAGCATCACTTGCTCAAACTCGAAGAGCTTTTGCAGGCTGCCTCGACCGCTGAACTTCCATAAAGATGAAAAGCTCCGTTGCGGATGTTTTTGTTAATTAACAGCCGTATCCCAAACTGGAGTGATCTGTTGACTTGCAAGCAGTAAAAACTCGGCGGCTCCTGTCGGGTTTAGCCCTCCTGCGGCATTATCAAACTCGTTGCCCGGTTCAATAAACGAGGAGAGCGCCTGCATTGGAAGCTGTTCCAGTGGAAGAATCTCTTCATTCTCGACCAGTAAACCTGCGCTGCCATCGATCAGGTACAGCTGCTTGTCAATAAAAGCCGCTGTCGGTTCGGTTGATTCATATAGCATGCTCTTCAAAGCCGCATTCGCTACCGGCAGCATCTGTTCGCCGATGAAATCGACCGATTGCAGCCCCGTTTCGAGTATTGCGACTGACTCTTTGGCGATTGATTGCGGCAAAGCGGTTAAGCCGGATTCAACGGTCTGCTGAAAATCGCCGGAGCCGGTACGGATTGCCGAGAATAATGAAAGCAGGCTCTGCTGGTATTCGGGGGCAAGCTCATTTAAGACGTCGAATACTTGTGTCACCTGCGGCGTAACCTGTTCATCGATTAATACCGGTACCGCTTTAAGATCGGTTCTGGCAATGTCGATTAAAGTGGCGCTCATCGGGTTGAGCGTTTGCGCGAAATCACCGATTCCCGATTGGACCACTTCCATTGCTTGTCCGTTGATTTCGCCCAGCTGGTTAAGCGCTTCTGCTACGGTTTGTGGGTCCGTTTTATCACCCAGAATGTTCGAAGCTTCAGCAGATACCGTCTTAGCCAGAGAGACAAGTGTTTCCGGCACTTTATTCAGAGGTTCGATCAGTGTGTCCAAGGACGGCAGCTCAGAGGGGGGCTTAACTCCGGAAGGCGTTAGACTGTGCACATTGTTCAAATGACGTTCTAACAGTTCGGTGTTTTGCAGGTTTTGTAAATGATTTTCCAGCAATTCGGTGTTGTGCAGGTTATTTAGGTGTCTCTCGAAAAGTTCAGAGAACGCGGTGATATTTTTGTTCAAAATGTCTATTGGCATGATCATGTCCGGTTAAGTTGTCTAAGCGACATGGTGTCGTTCTAACGTTTAAGTAATGCCATATTTCGATAAGGTATTACTTAAACGCTAGACGGCAAAAAAGGCGTAACGCGAAATTACGCCTTTCTTAATGTCTTCTTTAAGGCTTAATATTAGCCTGCGAAGAAGTCTTGGAAAGATTGAGCCGGGTTGAAGCCTTGTGGTGGCTGTAAACCGTCGAATGCGCTCATAAGTCCTTCTAGAGGATTGCCCATATCGCCAGGCGCTGCCGGCATTGGGTTTGCTCCTTCGACAAATGCTTGTGCCGGAGCGGTTGCCTCTGCGATGAAGCTGCCGATCAATCCGGATTCAGGTGCTTGCGGATCAATAATTCCGCTAAAGAATTCATCGCTTAAATAGCCGCCGGTTTCTTGAAGGCTGGCAATCAGTTCCTGGCCGAAGCCAGCCATGCTTTCAGGCATGCTTGCAAGGCCTTCCAGGCTAGTGACTACGGCTGTCGCAGAATCTTGAAATGCGGTTGCGACGGTTTCAGGATCAAAACTCTCGGCAATGCCGGTCAGCGTGCCTTGAACATCGATCATGCCGGATGCGTCGAACAGCGTTTGGGTCAGTGTCGCAATGGATCCTGAAGTTGTGGCTACCGTGCTTACGATTTCGTTCGCAGCGTTAACCATTTGCGGCAGTGCCGAACCGTCTTCTGTGGAGATTACTGAACCGATAACGGAGCTGGCGATTTGCGGAAGGCTTCCAACGGCCGTTGCGGCATAGGAGATGGTTCCCGCTGCATTGCTGATGCCTTCCACAAACATACCTGTGCCTTGAGCAGGAAGGCCTAGTAGAGCTGTTTGCGCTTCCTGCAAAGGTCCCATGTTCTCGCTGAGTGTTTCAATCGCCCCCGGAATTGCGCCGATAACCTCGGTGTTCAGTACCTCAAGTCCTCCGGCAAACGCTGCAGTCCCTTGGGAAATACCGCCGGTAACCGCTCCCAGTACATCTCCGTTGAAAGTCGCCAGTGCCTGATCGAAGCCGCCGGTCACACCCGAAAGAATACTGTTTCCCACTTCGGCTGCTGTCGGCAGTCCGCCTTCGGTCAGAGAATCAAGGCCAGGAAGTCCGGCATCGCCCATTCCAGGAAAGGAAGGGGTTGGCATCTCGCCTAGGCCTGAGAAAGGTGACTCGCCGATACCTGAAGAGATAAGTCCGGTTAGCATTTCCAACCCGCTAAGCGGATTGGCTGCTTCACCGGGAAAGTTGTTAAAAAGCGTTCCTTCAGGCGTTTCTGTTTCAAATGGAGTGCCTGTAAATAGCATTGCCATGGTTTATTATCCTTCGTCTGTAATTATTGTTAATAAGTTATTGATATATTTTCTAAATCGCGTATCGATTCAGGTTCGCAAACTTGCCGGCAAGAAAGCTCCGGAAGCGAAATTCCGGATTTCCCATTAAAAATAAAGGGTGGTATTTCTGACTAGTAAAATTTGCTTACTGAGGCATGGTAAAGGCTAAGAACGCTTTTATCTATATTCAGGAAGTGAAATCGTTTTTAAAATTTTTCTTGGATAATTAGTTTTTTTTATAGATGAATGCTCGGAGGATAAATTTCTGTAGGCAGGGAAAGGCGCTTTCTGCGAATTACAGGACTGCTTTTAACCAAAATTCCTTTATAATCCAAAGAATGGAACTCTCTCAAGCCGCTTCGCCAACGCTGCAATCGCGATTTTTCTTAAATCCATTCCGCTTCTGGAAATGGATTTTGTTGCTATTTGTATTGGCGCAGACGGCGGCGGTCATTCACGCCGAGGTTCACCCTTTCCATGAACACTCTGCGTACTGTGATGCCTTTGATCAGGCTTCCGAGCCGCGAGTTCACAGTGCTTTTTTCAGTTTTTTGGCTCCCGGTTTTTCCACGCCGGAGTATCTTCCGACACTCTATTCGTTTGTCGTTCAAATTAGGGCTTATGCCTCCTATTCCGTCCGCGCGCCACCAAGCCTGAATCCGTAATCCTTCATACGTAATGAACCCGTTCGTCTGCATTCGAGGCAGTAACGTTCAGGGAGGATTGCGTACAAATTAACTGATTCAGGAAAAGAGAGATGAGATTAAATCGATTAACGCTGGCTATTGCGATGGCCGGTGGTATACCTTTGTCTGCTTATGCAGATCAGACAAGCGGCACCGTACTGGAAAACATTACCGTATCGGCGTCACCGATTCACGAGCATGAAGCTTTTGAAGTGCCGTCGCAAATTGATGCGGTGGATGAAGAGGCTAAACGCGCTTTGCAAAGCGGCTCTTTAGGTGAAATGCTGTCGCAGACGCCCGGAGTGAACAACCTGTCGGCCGGCCCACAATCCGGCAAGCCTGTGATTCGCGGCATGACCGGCGAGCGTGTAAAAGTTTTATCGAACGGGAGCAGCACAGATTATCAGGCTTATGGAACACGTCATTTGCCGAATGTCGATCCTTACCTTGCCGGACGTATTGAGGTGATCCGCGGGCCGCAGAGTGTTCTGTACGGTTCGGAAGCCTTGGGGGGCGTGGTCAATGTATTATCCGATCCGCTGCCGTTTGAGCAGGAACAGCACGGCGAAGTGGATTTTGAACTTAATAGCAATAATGATGAGATGCATTTCGGTACTAAGGTCGGTGCCGGCTCGCGTAATTTCGCTATCAGCGCCGGTGCGAGCATCCGCAAAGCAGACGATTTCAAGGTTCCGAATGCGGATACCGCCGTCAGTCCAACTCCGGCCTCTCCGGCGGATGATCGTCCCTTGTTTGTCGGTACGGTTCCCTATACCAATTTTGAAAATCGGGCAGCGAATATCGGTTTAGGTTGGCGTCAGGATTGGGGTCAAGTCACTTTGCGCCACCAGATTTGGCAGTCGAAACAGAACTATTTGGGAATTGAAGCGGACGGGCCGAATAGCGAATTTGAGGCATTGCCGACCGGACAGAAGTTGAGTAATCAGGAAACCCAGTTGAGCGCGGAAATTTTTTCCGGCGACTGGATTTTGAAGCCTTCCTGGGTGTATACGCTGAACAAACGTGAAGCGGCGCACGATTTGCCATATGAAACCATGGCGCAGGATGAAGGCGAAGACCATTATCTAAATCTGGAAGTGAAACGCCACGACTGGAAAATGGCTGCAGAACACCCTGCATTCGGTGATTTCGAGGGGGAGATCGGGGTTGAGTTCAGCGAAAAAGAGCAGCGTCTGTTGTCCGGGCATCTGACGCCAAGCGCCGATGTCAGCAAACAGGCGGTGTATCTGTTTGAAGAGGCGGATTATGATCGCTGGCTGGTGCAGGTCGGAGCGCGTTATGACTGGCATCATGTATATGCGCCGGTAGACGGTAATAATGAACACTTTACCGAAGAAGCGGGTATTTTTGACGAGTCCAATAATGAACGCGATTTCGCAGTTTGGTCCGGGTCGCTCGGTACCACCTATCGCCTGAATGACAGCTGGAGCCTGGCTGGGAATATTGCCCGCGGTTTCCGTGCCCCGAGCATTTTCGAACTCTATGCCGGTGGTGAGCACGGCGGTGTTCAGGCGTATCAGATCGGAAATCCGGAGCTTGAAGAAGAGACGGCGTTGAACACCGATCTGTCTTTGCGCTGGGACAACGGATCTACCCGTATGGTGGCGACCGCTTATCAGAACTGGGTCGATAATTATATTTATCTGGCCAATACAGGGCTGTGTCGCGGATCCGAAGGTTCGCCAAATGAAGGTGAAATTGTCGCCTGTGATTCGGGCGGAGCTTTGCCTGAAATGCAGGCGCAGCAGACGGATGCGGTTATTCGCGGTTTTGAATTCAACATTGATCACCGCTGGAACAAGCAGTGGCAGTCGTCTTTGGCTTTGGAGTGGATTGAGGGGCGCGACGAAGATAATTCGCGTGATCTGCCTCTGATTCCGGCGCATAATATGCTGATTCAAAACAGTTATTTGCCGGCGGATTGGAACGGCTTTACCCGTCAGAAGTGGACCGTGGAAACCAAACTGGTGGCGGATAAAGACTCGGCCGGTGCTTATGAGCCTTTCTCTCAGTTCGACAATATGTCGATCGGTCGCGCTTCAACCGAGGCTTATGCACTTTGGAATCTGCGTTACTCGGCGATGATTAAAGGCTCGCAGAATCAGAAACTGTATATGAATCTGGCTGTCGAGAATCTGTTTGACAAGTCCTATGTCGATTTCCTGGATACCTATAAAGGTTATACTTTGGCGCAAGGACGGAACTTCAAATTGAATCTGCGCGTGGATTTCTAAAAAAGTCTTGTAGATTTGTTTTGAAACCCCGGCGCGATTTCGCTCCGGGGTTTTTTTTTGCCCAAAAAAGAGGCGTACTACGCTGAAGTTAGTGCAAGTGTTGCGTTTTCTGTTTCGAAAATATCATATCGCAGGTAGCTGCTTTTGGGTTGTTTCAAGATTAAGGCTCCGATTTCCTCAAGATAGTGGTAATTGGAGTGGGTTGCTTTAAAGGTCAGGTGCTTACGGCCTTTGGCAATCAGGATATAATTGGGGTTTGACATAAACGCCTCCTGAAAAAGAAGTGGATCTTAGGCAAATTGGATTGAATTTTACTGACATTTTGTGAACGCTTTATGATTGTTAACGCAATATTGATGCCAGTAGAACAAGAATCCTTGAAATTTGTTTAGAGAGTCCTTATATATGCGGGCAGAAAAAGAATTCGTTAAGGAGCTTGAATGAGCAAGGATTATTACCAGATTTTAGGTGTGTCGCGAGCGGCCAGTGATGCGGAAATCAAAAAAGCCTATCGTAAGCTGGCGGCTAAATATCATCCGGATAAGAAGACCGGGGATGAAGCCAAGTTTAAAGAACTTTCCGAAGCTTATGAAACCCTGAGCGATCCGGAAAAACGTAATATGTATGACCAGTTCGGTTCGAATTATCAGCAGGCCGGTGCAGGAGGCTTTGGTGGCGGTTTCGGTGGCGCAGGTGGATTCGGCGGCGCTGACTTCGGGGATATCTTTGGCGATATGTTTGGTGGCGGTGCTGGTGGTTTCGGTGGCGCAGGCGGTTTTGGCGGTCAGCGTCAAGCGCGCCCACGTAAGGGGGAAGATCAGGTTGCCAAAGTTATGGTCAGTCTGGAGGAGGCCATTGAAGGTTGTGAGCGCGTAATCAATGTCGAAACCGGCGTCTCCAGCTCGCGCAGTCATTCCTATGATACGAAGCCGATTAAGGTGCGTATTCCGGCTGGAGTCCTGCAGGACCAGAAGATTCGCGTTAAGGAAAAAGGATTTCAGGGCGTGAATGGCGGTCCACGCGGTGATGTGATTATTGAAATCAATCTGCAGAAGCACCCGAATTTTAAAGTGGACGGCAAGGATGTGATCGTTGAGCTTCCGGTTACGCCATGGGAAGCCGCTTTGGGTGCCAAGGTGGAAATTCCGACCCTGAAAGGAAAGGTCAAGATGTCGATTGCAGCGGGCACACAATCGGGTGCGAAAATGCGCCTGAAAGGTCGCGGGTTAGGTAAAGAGCCGGGAAACCAGTACGTAGTGATCCAAATTCATACGCCACCGGCCGATTCAGAGCAGGCTAAGGCATTGTATGAGCAAATGGCTGAAATTATGCCATTCAATCCTCGAGAAGAGGGTGTGCAGACCGTGTAATTGTTACGCGCTTCTGTTAGAGAGAAAACGCACTCCGGATGAGTCTGGTGTGCGTTTTTTTATTTGTGCTGTGGCTTCCTTTACGACTTGTTCGGCAAGCGACGGTTTAGATTGATGGCAAATCCGGAAACCGTCTGCTGCAAGGCTTTGGATTGGCGGTCGACGTCGCCGGAAAATTCCGAGAGCGATTCTACAAGATGGGCGTTTTGCTGAGTCGTCTGGTCGATATTACTGATCGCCTGATTGACTTGAGTGATGCCTGTTGCTTGTTCCGAACTGGATTGGTTGATTCTGGCAATCAGCTCGTTGACCTCGTGAATGGCCGAGCGGATCTCCTGTAAGGCTTCACTGGATTGTCCGGCAAGTTCGGTCCCTTTGTGAATCTGCTCTACAGTATTGTCGATTAGTTGTTTGATCTGGTTGGCGGCATCGGCCGAGTTACCTGCCAGATTGCGGACTTCTCCGGCAACGACCGCAAAACCGCGCCCGGCTTCACCGGCTCGAGCGGCTTCAACCGCGGCATTTAACGCCAGAAGGTTGGTCTGGAAAGAGATGCTGTCGATCAGGCCGATAATATTACTGATCTGTTCGCTGGCGCTTTCGATACCGTGCATCGCTTCAATAGTCTGGTTCATGATCAAAACCCCTTGTTGGGTTTTGTCTTGAGCTTTCTCGGCCAGTTGATAAGCCTGTTGCGCACTGTCCGAGTTGCTGCGTACCGAAGAGGTCATCTGTTCCATCGAAGAAGCGGTCTGTTCCAGTGCGGCGGCCTGATTTTGCGTGCGTTCATTCAGGTCCATGCTGCCGTGAGAGATTTGGTCTGCACCGCGGGTGACTTCGTCGGAGGCGTTGCGGATGGTTGCGACCATTTCGGACAGGTGGTCGATAGAGTGATTCAGCGCCGTTTGCAGCTCCAGCAGCTCACCGTCGTATTTGCCTTCGACCAGACGGGTAAGATCGCCTTCCGACATGGCTTTGGCCGACAAGGTAATCTCATCGATCGCTTTTTCAATTTCTTCCAGTGAGGCGTTGACCGAATGTTTTAACTTGACCATATCGCCTTTTAAATCACCGGTTACTCGATGCGAAAATTCACCTTTTGCTGCGAATTCCATCGCTTCGGAAATTGTATTCACGGCAACATCCATCTGCTGCATCGCGTTATCAACCTGCTGTTTAAGTTCTCCTTTGACGTTTTGATCCAAACGTACCGAGAAATCGCCCTCGGCGATACCGAGCATAACTTCCGATAGGGCCTGCATGGTCGTTTCCACGCTTTGCGCAGAGAGATTGATATCCTCCTTGAGATCGGACAAATCGCCATGTAGATCGCTGTTGACCCGTAGATTGAATTGACCCTGACTGATGGAGTGCATCACAAGACGGATTTCCTTAAAGGCCATATCCAGACTCTGCATTAGATGATTGAGTGCTTGAGCCGCTTCGGCGATTTCATCCTTGCCGGATACCGGGTGCCGTTGGCTGAAATCACCGCTTTGCTGGATGTTTTTCATGGTTTCGACCAAATCCTGCACCGGACGCGAGATACTGCGGGCAATCAGATAGGCCGCCGTGCTGATAAGCAACAAGCCAACTATAACCATCCACCAGGTCGATTTTTGTAGCGCTTCCGAGCTGGCAAAAGCTTCTTCCTGCGACATCTCTGTTACCAGTACCCACTCAGTTTCTTCAATTTTCAGTGGCGTGTAGGCACTGATGACTTCGGTGCCTTGAAAGCTGCTGCCGGTTTGTACGCCGCTGTCGCCTTGCAAAGCCGTCTTAAAGGTATGATGGGCGCCAGTCTCGTTACGATGGGTAAAGGCATAGAGTACGCTGTGTTTTGGGTCGAGGCTGGCATCGGTGCGCATCAGGCCGTCGCTGCCGATAATGAAGCTGTCGCCGCTACTGCCCATTCCCGAGCGGTCGCTCATAATGGCATTGAGTTCCTCATAGGTAAACTCAACGGCAAGCAGGCCGATTTTTTTTCCTTCAAATACGACCGGAGCAACCATGAATGCGACCGGCGTTTTGCCAGCAGGGGCGTATTGGCTGAAATCGATAAAAGCGGTTTGACCTTCGGTCAGATTGCGGGCTTTTTGCCAGGCCTGAGCCAGTGCGGAACCTTGCCAGTTCGGTTGTTGCAGATCAATCCCGAAGTCGCCCTGTTTGCTGACGGAATAGAGAACGCGTGCAGAATCTTTATCAAGCAGATAGAGGTCGTTGAAATGGCTGTTCGTAATGAATTTGTGCACCACCGGCTGCATTGAAGCGTGAATGGCGTGGTAGGCGGATTTGCTGGTCCCTTTAAGCAGTTTCCAGCGTTGATCTTTCGGGTTTTCGTTGCCGGCGATATAGTCGCTCTGCATCAATAGGGCAATGTCGTCAAGCTGAGTAACCGCTTTTCTAAGCCAGGTTTTGGCGGCATCGCTGTCTGCTTCCGAAGCAAGTTTGGCGCTCAGTTTCTCGCGAATAGCTTGCTTGTCGTTGTCGGAGAGGGTATCGGACAGTGCCTGATAGCTTTTGACCTGGGGTGGCAGATAAAACATTGCTTGGAGGATAACCTGCGTATCGGCAAGGGTCAGCACCTCACGGCGTACCGTTTCGAAATATCTTTGGACTGAAGCTTTCTTGTTATCGCGCACCGATTCCAATTGTTGGACTGCGAGAGTGTGTAACCCCTGATCGGCTTTATGGATAGCCAGAGAGGCGAAAATAAACAGAGGGATTAAACCGATAAGAAGGAAGCTGATGATCAGTTTTGGGAGCAGTTTCATAGTGATGCCCAATCCATTTTTAAAAGTAAGGTTATTATATGTCTTTCGAACAACTACGCTAATGGGCTGGTAGTAACAAAGCCAAAAAACTTATTTCACCTTATTTTTTTGCTTAAAATGGCACGGTTGATTTTTGATAAAAAGGTAGAGAAACACATGAAACGTAGAGAGTTTTTAGGAGCTGTGGCGGGCGCAACTGCTGCCACGGCGTTAACGGCTTGTGGTTCCGGTGAAGACAATACTCAGGCTGCGCAGGCGATGCAGCCACAGAAAACCTACGAGTGGAAAATGGTTACCACTTGGCCGAAAAACTTTCCGGGATTGGGAACGGGCGCAAATAATATTGCGAAGTTGATTAATGAGATGTCCGGTGGCCGAATCAAGGTTAAAGTTTATGGAGCCGGAGAGCTGGTCGGTGCCTTTGAGGTTTTCGATGCGGTTTCCCAGGGGAATGCACAGTTGGGCCACGCCGGCGCTTACTATTGGAAAGGAAAAATCCCATCGGCGGCTTTCTTTTCGTCGGTTCCTTTCGGTTTGACGGCTCAGGAAATGAACGCCTGGCTTTACTACGGCGGAGGTATGGAGCTTTGGGAAGAGGCTTATAAGCCTTTCGGTCTGATTCCGAATCCGGGTGGTAACTCCGGTACACAGATGGGCGGATGGTTTAACAAAGAAATCAATTCCCTGGATGATCTGAAAGGTCTGAAAATGCGTATGCCGGGACTGGGCGGCGAAGTTTTGAAACGGGCCGGCGGAATTCCGGTGACTTTGCCGGGTGGAGAGCTTTTCCCATCATTGCAATCCGGTGCCTTGGATGCGACCGAGTGGGTCGGGCCATACAATGATTTGGCGTTCGGGCTCTATAAAGTGGCGAAATACTACTACACTCCAGGTTGGCATGAGCCGGGGACCACTATGGAGTGCATGATCAACGAGAAAGCATTTAACGAATTGCCTGAGGATCTTCAGAGTATCGTGCGCAATGCGCTTAAGGTGGCGAATGCCGATATGCTGGCTGAATATACGGCTCGTAACCAGCAGGCATTGCAGACGCTTATCAACAAGCATAAAGTTGAACTGCGCCACTTCCCGGATGAAGTGCTTATTGAGTTGAAGAAAATTTCCGAACAGGTGATTGAGGAAGAAGCCAAGGCGGATCCGCTGTCAGAGAAAGTCTGGGCGTCGCAGAAAGCCTTTAAGGAACAGGTTTCTCAATGGACGGCTGTATCCGAAGGGGCTTTCCTGAAAGCGCGTTCGTTATAGGCTACTGCCACTGCTTTTATACACTGAGTCAGTCATTGACTGATTTAGTGGTTGAATCATCAAGCAGAGCCGACAAATAAAAAAGCCCTCATATGAGGGCTTTTTTATTGTCCTGACAGAAAGGGATTATTTCTGTTCAGGAGCTTTCTCGTAGTTCAACTGAATGCCTAAGGCTTCAACCAATGAACCCATACCGTTCAGAACGCGGTATTTTGCGATCATGTAATCGTTTTCACTGGTAACAAGCGCAATTTTAGCGCGAATGTATTCGTCTTCAGTGTTCAATAGGTCAAGCAATGAACGGCGACCCAGGCTGAATTGCTGGCGGTAACCTTTCAAGGTTTCCAAAGTGGAGTCGATTTGCTGCTGTTGGAAGATTAGCTGCTCGCCTAGGAAGTTTGTCGCTTCCCATGCATAGCGAAGGTTTTCGATCGCTTCACGGCGAGTGTTGTTGCGTACTTCTGCAGACTGGTAGATATCAGCCGCCGCGCGGTCGACAACTGCCTGGTCTTTACCACCGTTAAACAGGTTGTAACGAAGGCGCAGCATGGCCTGGAAGTCTTCGTACTTGCCTTCGATACCGTTGATGTTTTCGTCAAACGTCTGCATGACTTCAACATCTACGCGAGGATAGTAAAGCTTTTGTGCCGTAGCATACTGAGCGCGTGCACTGGTGATATCAGCATTGGCCGAACGCAGAGTAGGGTGCTGCATTAGGGCGGTGTTAATTGCTTCTTCCAGTGTGTTTGGAATCGTGATGTCCATGTTTGGCTTGATCAAGTCACTGTCAGGGAAACGGCCAAGAACTCGGTGGAAACGAGTCAGTACATCCTGATAGTTATTTTTCGCTGCGGTAACGTTAGCGTTTGCCAGGGCTAGACGAGCTTTTGCCTGATCGACTTCAACCTGGTTTCCGACACCGGCCTGACTGCGTTGAACGATCTGATCCAGAATACGTTCGTGTGTCAGTTTGTTTTCTTCGGCCAGGTTAAGAAGCTGCTGTTCTTTCAACAGGTTCATATAAGCGGAAACCATATCTAGAGCAACTTTGTTCGCCGCCGCTTTGGTTGCGAATTTAGAGGACTCTAAACGCGCTTCCTGACGTTTGATTTCATTTTGCGTACCGAAACCTTCAAATAGGTTTTGGGTCAGGCTGATGGAAGCTTCTCTGCGATCTAGATCGGTTTCTTCCTGGCCTTCGATCTCCAGTTTTTCCTTACCGATACCTGCACCCAGGTCTACAGATGGCAACCAGCCGCCTTCAGCGCCTCTTAAGTCAGCTTCAACCCCTTGTTTTTCTTTGACTTGCTGTCTGAATTCAGGGCTGTGCAGAATTGCGTCTTCAACCGTTGGTACCAGCTCAATTGCCTGCGCGGAAGTTGCAAAACTGTTGAGGGCAAGAGCGCTGCTTAGCGCGACAAGTAGTTTAGGAAAGCGTTTGTTCATAGTCATCGTCTCTATCAATGCAAAATCTTTAAAAATGTTTAAGGCCAGTTTTTAATTTTCAAAACCAGAGAAAGTCGGTCCGTGACCTCCAATTTTTCGAAAACATTACGCAAATGCGCTTTAACGGTTCTTTCTGTAATCCCAAGTTGTTCAGCAATTTCACGATTGCTTTTGCTCTGTAATACCAATTCGGTGGTTTCAATCTCACGTTCGGTCAGTGGATCTTTCCACTCATCCTTCGGTTCCTGATTGACCATCAGGGATTGGCAAATCGCCTGCATGATCGAAGGTCCCAGCCAGACGCTGTCGGCTTTTACCGTTGCAACAATCTGTTCAATTCGTTGCTTCGCGGCAAAAGTGTTGGCGTAACCTCTGATGCCATTCTGGAATAACTTAATGCCTTCCGCATCGTTAGGGGTATTGCTCAAGGCAACCACTCCGTATCCCTGTTTGGCTAATCTGATGATTTCATCAGTTGGCGCCGTATCGTCAATCTGGATAAAAATTAATTGATCCTGTGCTGGAAAGTCAACTATTTCATCTAGATTGTTTAAGGTTAAACATTCTCCGGAACAAGTTGAAACCCAATTTTCTAACGCATTTTTATCTTTTATATAGAGCAATAGAGGTTTCATCTATCAATTGGTCGCCAATAATATGATGTAAGTTATTCTAAATGTAAAATTGTGCCATATGCAACCGGATTTTAAACCCAGAGTGAATGGATGTTATCTTTTATCAAGCAAAATCACTAATTGAATCTATTAATAAGCATATTTTCTGGATTTTTATTTTACTAGTAAAACAT
Source organism: Thiomicrorhabdus xiamenensis (assembly GCF_013282625.1). Classification (NCBI taxonomy): domain Bacteria; kingdom Pseudomonadati; phylum Pseudomonadota; class Gammaproteobacteria; order Thiotrichales; family Piscirickettsiaceae; genus Thiomicrorhabdus; species Thiomicrorhabdus xiamenensis. The sequence continues at coordinate 2,399,926 of NZ_CP054020.1, read as the reverse complement.
TATGACTCTCTTAATGCCAGATCTTTTGCTTTGATAATTGGTTTAAGAATGTAATCCAGGACGGTATGTTTACCGACGATGATATCCACATTGGCGGTCATACCGGGGAGAAGGTACAAAGGATCTTGCTCACTTCCCAAGTGGTTGCGTACGGTCTCAATCTTGGCCAGATAAAAACTGTTGCCTTCTTCGTCCGTGATGGTGTCGGCAGAAAGACTGATTACCTTGGCATCCAGACCGCCGTAGATAGCAAAGTCATAAGCCGTGAATTTCACTTTGGCCAAAAGTCCCGGATAAAGGAAGCCGATATCCGCCGGTGAAATTTTCGTTTCCAGAACCAGAGTGTCGTCATCCGGTACGATTTCAACGATATCGCTTCCCGGTTGGACAACCCCGCCGATCGTATTCACGAAAAGTTGCTTGATGGTTCCGTGTACCGGCGATTTGACGTCGGTACGCTTAACTCTGTCGGCAAGGGCGATTTTTGACTCTTCCAGCTGTGCTTTTTCGGCAAGAACGTCGTTAAGTTCTTCCTGTGCCTGGTTCATGAAGTCTTCTTTGGCTTCCACACGTTTCGCTCTGTATTCGGTAATCACCGAACGTAACTGTGGAATGGAGCTTTCAACATCTTTTAGTTTGGACAGGACTTCGTTCTGGTCGCGTTGCATACGCAGCAGATCAACTTCAGAGGCCACGCCTTGGTTAACCAGTGGTCGCATCAGGTTAACTTCTTTGGTAATCAGCTCTAAAGAACGTTTTAACTGGGAACGTTGATCCAGTGCGCCGCGAAGCTCGAATTTCTTCTGTTCGATCTGTTCGACAATAATGGTGTCGTTACTCTTCAGCTGTTTTTGTCGTGCCTTATAAAGCTCGTATTCACGTTCAAAAAGTTTCTGTACTTTCGGATTGCTGAAAGTTTGCGGTGGCTGAAATTCTTTGTCGTTCGCTTCCGAAGCAAGACGCTGAGCGCGAGCGATCAACTGTCCTTCTCGGATTTCGCTTTCACCGAAAGAACTGGCAAACTGGGTATTATCCAGCTTCAAAAGGGTTTGCCCTTTTTCTACCTTGTCACCGGCATGTACGAAAAGGTCTTCGACAATCCCGCCTTCAAGGTTTTGAATCACCTGAATTTGACTGGATGGTACGACTTTTCCATCGCCGCGGACGATTTTGTCCAGTTCCGCGTAGCTTGCCCAGATAATCAGCCAGATAACGACCAGAAGCATGATCCAAACAACCAGTTGGGAGCGTATTGTCGGTTTTTCCAGACTGGCTTGGCTCAGACTGGACATAAACTCAATATCCTGTTCCTGAATTTCGTCTTTCAGTGGTTTATCTTTTTTGACGGCTTTGAGAGCGTTCTTAATATCGGTTACTTTCATCATTAGCTACTCTTCTGTATTTTGCCCGCTTTAAGCGCTTCAAGAACGGTTGACTTCGGACCGTCAGCAACCAGTTTGCTGTTTTCCATAACCATCAATCGGTCAGTCAATTGCAAAATGCTCATTTTATGAGTAACGACCATCAGGGTGTTTTGGGATAGGTTTTCTTTCAAACGTTCGATCAAAATCTGTTCGGATTTCGCATCCATTGCATTGGTCGGCTCATCGAGCATATAGATCGGGGCATCAACCAAAAGTGCGCGCGCAACGCCGATACTCTGACGCTGACCGCCGGAGAGCGATTTCCCACCTTCGGTGATTTTCATGCTGTAGCCGGCCGGATGGCGTTTGACAAAATCATCCACACCGGCAATACGGGCTGCCTCGATAATTCGGCTGTCTTCGATAAAAGGTGCGCGGTAAGCGATGTTGTCGCGAACATCGCCGCTGAACAGTGTGACATCCTGCTGAACATAGTTGATATTGCGACGCAGCTCAGCCGGGTCGAGTTGGGTGATATCAATGCCATCAATCAGAATGCTTCCTTCATTCGGTTGATAAAAACCGAGAATCAGCTTCTGGATCGTCGATTTTCCGGAGCCGATACGTCCGATCACCCCGACGCGTTCGCCGGGCTGAATAGTGAAGCTGACATTGCTCAAGGCTGGTTTGCTATCGCCAGGGTAGGTGAAAGTGACGTTAACAAACTCGATTTTTCCTTCAAACTTCGAGTGCTGAATAAAGCGTTTGTTGCGCGGGCGTTCGATCTCTTTTTCCATCAGGCTGTTCAAAGAGTTCAGTGCGGTGCGAGTCTGCTGGTAGGAGGTCGCCAAATTAGCAAACTGTCCCATCGGCCCGACAGCACGCTGGCTCAGCATGACGGCCGCGATCAGTCCACCCATTGTCAGATCGCCTTCAGTGATCATATAAACGCCGGCGATAATGATGACGACGGTACTGAGCTGCGATAAAAACTCTGTCGCACGGCCGATTGAGGCCTGCAGCATTTTGGATTTCAAGCTGACGCGGGCGATTTCGCCGACGGCTTGCTCCCATTGCCACTGCGATCGGGCTTCAACACCCATCGATTTAATGGTGTCCATTGCGGTCAAGGTTTCGATCAGAATGGCGTTTTTTTCGTTATTGGCCTCGTAGGTCGCTTCGATACTGCGCTGGATCGGCCCCATCATCATAAAGCTGTAGATCATAATGATGGCGATGATAGCGATCGGTGCCATCACGATCCAGCCGGAAATGTAATAGATGACCAGCAGGAAGATGACGACAAACGGCAGATCGATAATGGCGGTCACGCTCGCAGAAGTGAAGAAATTACGAATACTGTCGAATTCACGCAAGATATTGGCAAACGCACCGATCGAGCCGACGCGATTCGGCATGGTCAACCCTAACGTCTGCTCGAAAAGCTTGGAGGACATCAGGATGTCGCTTTTCTTGCCGGCGACTTCCAGGAAGTACGAGCGCAAGTATTTAAGTGTCAGATCAAACAGGTAGATCACCGAAATACCGATTGCCAGAACCCAAAGCGATTCCACTGCGTTATTCGGTACGATACGGTCGTAGACGTTCATGATGAATAGCGGAGTGGCGATAATAAAGAGGTTGATCAGGAAGGAGGCGATCAATACATCGCGATAAATGGATTTTGATTTCCAGATCGTGCTCCAGAACCAATGGCCTTCTTCAAAGCCGAGCAGGTTTTCCTGTTTTTTGTCGAAGTTATGACGATTGGTCAGGTACACGGCATAACCGGTATAGTTGGCTTTCAGGTTTTCCAGATCAATTTCGGTTTTACCATGGTCTGCATCCGGAATAATAACTTCGGCCAGCCCTTTATTCAGATCGATGCTTTCAAGTATGCACGCCTGTTTATCTTTGAGAATCAGAATGCAGGGAAGAACCAGATTGGAGATGTCTTCAAGCTGGCGCTGTTTGAAAGCGGCATTCAGATTGGCGCGTTCGGCCGCGCGTTGAAAAATTTCCGGGGTAACTTTCTCGTCTTTGATCGGAAGACCCGAGATCAGAGCATCTTTAGTGTAAGGTTTACGATTGAGTTTGGTGTATATGACCAAACAATCTAGAAGAGGGCTCTTGAGTTCGATGTGAGTGGCGTTAATTTTTGTTTGCTGCGATGCGTTTGCTGCTTCGCTTGTCGCCTTAGCCTCTGAATTTATTGTCATGGGATAATGTCTTTCTTATCGGATAAGGAATGATAGAAGCCTGACTGAGCCAAGCTTGTTTTTATTTTTATTATGCAGGCAAGTATAGCAAATTAAGGGCGCAGGAAAAGAGATGTAACAGGAATAGTTGCAACTTTTACGACGCTTTTTTGCGATTAATTAACTTTATGTTGCTATATCAAATATTGATTTTTTTGATAGAAGTGCAATAACAGGATGCCTCCAAATAAAAAAAGCCCCGAGACCGCTGTCTAGGGGCTTTTTTATGTTTATTTGTACAAGAAAATATTAACGTTTCGCCATGGATGACGGCATCATTTTCGTTGCATCCGATGGTAGGATTTGATTGCCAGGAAGGACGCGTAATTCAACGCGACGATTCTGTTTGCGGTTTGCTTCGCTGGTGTTGGCAACCATTGGTTCTTTTTCACCACGGCCTACGATATAGATGCGATCTGCAAGATTTGGCATTTCGGCAGTGATGAATTTTTGAACTGTGTTGGCTCGGCGCCATGAAAGACGCATGTTATATGCATCCGGACCAAGATCACAGGTATGCCCCATAATCAGAAGATTGTCGGTCGGTTTCATGCTGTTCAGCTTGCTCAGGTTTGCACGCAGCTCACCGATCTGATCGGCACGAAGCGTTGCTTTATCAAGGTCGAAGAAAGTGCTGCTCATAGTGAATACCGGTTCAGGTAACGGTGCTTCAATCTTCTCTGCAACAACCGGCTCGTAAATGGTTACTTCTTCGATGACGGTATTCATTTCCGGTTGAGCAACCGGGGTACAACCGTTGGCATCAACCGATGCGCCCATCGCCGTGTTCGGGCAATGATCCTGAGCGTCGTTGACGCCATCCTGATCCATATCGTCATAGAACTGAACCATGGCTTCAACGTCATTACTGTTTAAGCTTTTCATGGCATTGCTGTCGGCATAAGATGCCGAAGCAAATGCAACGCCCGCTGCGATAAGGCCAAGTTTGAATGCGTTTTTCTGAACTTTCATGAGTATCCGTCTCTCAATTTTTTAGATTTAGATAATATAGTGATAGTGTTTAATTTTTTTACGTATACAGGTATAGAATCTTAATTTCTAACCATCATACACGTTTTATTGTTTAAAACGCAAAGCCTGTTATGTAACAAAAGCCCTTTTTAGAAAAAAATTAATTCTAAATAGGATAAGGCGAGTTTATAAACTGCTGATTATCGCCTGTCGCAGGGTTGAGTCCGATAATTCCAAAGGGTTGCCGAGCATACTTCCACTGCGGCAATTGGCCAGAACCGGATCGATGTTTTGGCTGCTCAAGCCATATTGCTTTAAGCCTTGTGGTGCATAGGTATCACTTAAGGTCTGCAGATACTCCAGCAGGGCTTCCAGTGCCTGATCCTCTTGCAGGTCGGAGTTCTGGCTGACTAGACGTCCCACTTCGGCATATTTCCCCAGAATCGGACGACTAAAGGTTTGATTCGGGTGTTGCTGCAGGCCTTCAATATTGGCCCGGGTAATCGGGTTTAGAAGTTTGGCGCAAACGATGCCGTGCGGAGCCTCGAAAAAAGCGCCGATCGGTCCGGCCAGTCCGTGAACGGCTCCCAGCCCGGCATTGGCTAAGGTGGTTCCGGAAAGGGTCGCGGCCAGCATCAGGTTGCCATAGCCGATTTTGCGCTGTTCTTCATTGCCAAGATTGATCATTTCAAAAGCGCCGAGAAATTTCTGCATCCCTTGCCAGGCAAGCGCATCGCTAATCGGGTTGGCTTTGAGGGTGACATAACTTTCCAACAGCTGCGTAAAGGCATCCATGCCGGTGGAGTAGAGGATTTCCTTGGGACAGGTTTGCAGCAGTTCCGGGTCAAGCCAGGCTTCTTTGGCCAGCAGCTTATTGTCGCGGAACGATTTTTTGAATTGTCCGATACGTGATAAAACGGCATTTTTGGTGGTTTCGCTGCCGGTTCCGGCAGTGGTCGGTATTGCGACGAACGGACAGACCTCAACGTCAAACGGTTTGCCGGCACCGACGCCTTCCAGATAATCCATCACGCTGGTTTGCGATGGGATCAGTCCGGCTACGGCTTTGGCTGCGTCCAATACGCTGCCGCCGCCGATGGCGATTACAGCTTCGCAATCGCGTGGACACTGGCTGACGATTTGATCGACCAGCTCCGGCGAAGGCTCTCCACTGACCTCGAACAGCAGCACCTGACATTGCTGACCGAGTTCGTCTTTTATCTGTGCGGCAAACTGTCCCGATCCGGCAAGAAAACGACTGCTGATAAGTACGACGCTTCGACGGTATTGCTGTTTTGCCGAAGCCAGAAATTGCTGGCGAATTCCCCAGCCGAAATACAGGTGCGGCATGGGAGCGTATTCAAAAGGGGCGATCATCGGTTGTGCATTCATTATTCTGTTCCTGGATTAAGGCCCACCGGCGAGCATGGATCTTAAGCTGGCCAGATTTTCGTTACCGTGTTTGAGTTTTTCTTCTTCACTGATAACGACGCCCGGCTTGCCTTCCCAATGCAGCAGTTCCTGCGGCAGTTCGTGCAGGAAGCGACTCGGTTCGCAGGCCATGTCTTCACCGTATTTACGGCGCTTGCTGGCGTAGGTCATGGTCAGTGTCTGTTTGGCGCGGGTAATGCCGACATAGGCCAAGCGGCGTTCCTCTTCCAGACCCGGAGATTCCAGATTCTGTTTATGCGGCAAGAGCTCCTCTTCCATACCGATCAGGAAAACGTGCGGGAACTCCAGACCTTTTGAGGCGTGCAAGGTCATCAGGCTGATCATGTCATGTTCTTTTTCGGATTCGTTACGCTCCATCATGTCCATCAGTGTCATATGCGTCACGATGGTCGACAGCCGTTTCTCTTCGCCGTCCTCTTCCAGCGCTTTGTTAATAATCCGTTCGATCCACAGAATCAGGTCTCGGACATTATTGATGCGTTTTTCCGCACCTTTCGGCGTGGTGGCCGTTTCATGTAACCAATTGTCGTATTCGATCTCTTCAATCAGGCCGCGGACAAAGTGCACAACTTCTTCGCCCTGTGCGGCGTCGGCTTCCTTGATCCATTTCAGCAGTTGTTCGCCGAAGAGCTGCACTCGGCGTAGCGGTTTGTCGGCGAGGACATTGGTCAGGCCGAATTCCTGGGTGGCGTCAAACAGACTGATGCCGCGATTGGTGGCGTAGGTCGCCAGTTTTTCCAATGTCGAGGCACCGATTTCGCGACGCGGTGTGTTGATAACCCGCAGGAATGCTGCGTCGTCATCCGGGTTGACGATCAGTTTCAGATACGACATCACATCTTTGATTTCGGCGTGGTCAAAGAAGGATTTTCCGCCGGAAATAACATATGGTAGATTGTTTTCGCGCAGTGCACGCTCGATCAGTCGCGCCTGATGATTGCCGCGGTACAGAATTGCGTAGTCGCGGTTTTTGGTGCGGTGTTTGAACTTGTGCAGGATAATTTCCGAAACCACACGTTCCGCTTCCTGGTTTTCGTTGGCGCAGGAGATGACGCGTAAATGATCTCCCTGGCCCATTTCGGACCACAGGCTTTTATCAAACACGTGCGGATTATTGGCGATCAGTTTGTTTGCGGATTGCAGGATGCGGTTACTGGAGCGGTAATTCTGCTCCAGTTTGATCAGTTCCAGAGACGGGAAGTCCTCTTTCAGTAGTGCCAGGTTCTCCGGCTGGGCGCCACGCCAGGCGTAGATTGACTGATCGTCATCGCCTACCACGGTGAATCGGGCCTGAATTCCGACCAGCTGTTTGACCAGTTCATACTGTGCGGCATTGGTATCCTGATACTCATCCACCAGCAGGTAGCGGACACGGTTCTGCCATTTGTCGAGAATCTGTGGCTGCTCGTGGAAAAGTTTGACCGGCAGGCCGATCAGGTCGTCGAAGTCGACGGCATTGTACGCTTTAAGTTGTTTTTGATATGCCTGATAAAGGATGGCGCGCGCTTGCTGCTGGTTGTCTTCAGCCATATCCAGCGCTTTTTCCGGCGATATATGGGCATTCTTCCAGTTGGATATGTCCCACTGAACGCCGTCAACCACTTCCGGATCGATGTTCTGTTTGTGCATCAGTTCTTTGAGGATCTGGCCGGCGTCGGCGGCATCCATAATGCTGAAGTTGGATTTGTAGCCAAGCGCTTTATATTCGCGGCGGATGATATTCAACCCCAGGTTATGGAAGGTCGAAACATTCAATCCTTTGCTGTTGTCATCCTTGAGCAGCTTGCTGACACGTTCCTTCATCTCCTTGGCGGATTTGTTGGTGAAGGTCACCGCATAAATGTGATGCGGCTGGAAGTCATGCTTGCGGATCAGGTGTGCGATTTTCTCGGTGATAACGCGAGTTTTTCCGGATCCGGCTCCGGCGAGAACCAGTGCCGGCGTATCAATATGCAGTACCGCTTGTAATTGTCTGTCGTTTAATCCGTGCATCTGAAAAACAGTAATCGTGATGGTTGTCGGAATTGCCGTGCTGTCGCGCTTAAGCCGCGGGCACAGTTGGGAAATAAAGAGTACAATATTCTAGCAAATTTTCTCTGAACCGCCTTGAATATTCGGCGCGAAAAAACATTTAGGATAGGACAAAGTGGCAACAATCGAACAACTCAAACAGGACTTACATATTGAAGCGAAGCTGATGGACAAACCTTTGAAGTTTGCCACCACCTGGGGGATTTTCAGCCCGCGCGAGATTGATTCCGGAACGGACTTGCTGTTGCGCTATCTGGAGATCAAGGAAGATGAGGTTGCGCTGGATATCGGTTGCGGTTATGGGCCAATCGGATTGGCGATTGCCGCCAGTGCGCCGCAAGGAGAAGTTCATATGGTGGACAAGGATTTTGTCGCGGTCGAATATGCCAATAAAAATGCCGAACTGAACCACCTTAGCCACGCCAAAGCGTATCTGTCCAACGGTTTAAGTAATGTGCCCAAGGATCTGGAATTCACCACGGTGATTTCCAATATCCCGGCCAAGGTCGGCAAAGAGATGCTGAGTATTATGCTGCACGATATTCATCAGCAGCTGGCTCCGGGCGGACAATTGGTCGTAGTGACCATTAACGGATTGCGCGACTATATGAAACGAAACTTTAAAGAAGTTTTTGGTAACTACCAAAAAGTCAAACAGGGCAAGGACTACACCATCTCCAGATGTGTTAAAGAGTCCTGAGTGGAATCTCATGGCGTAGAGGTGAGTGTTTCCTTTGAACCCGCTTCGCACGCCGTAAAGGGATCTCTGTTAAGAAGTGCACTGCGGGTTTTGAAGAGAAAAGGCCTTTTATTGCCCTTTACTCAAATCCGTATTTCACGCCGATTATCAATTTCTGCAGATCGTGCTCCGGTTCCCTCGCCAGGCCGATGATCTCTCCGACGTTGTTTTTGAGCGGGAAGGTTTGCGAACGCGATACGAGCTGGTAGCTGTATTGTGAAAACAGAGTCCATTGGGGCGCAATGTTGTAATTGAGTCCGACAATGAGTTCATTACTGTCCGGTAAATCCAGATCGGCGCTTCCCGTGTCCGGTATCTCCAAAGCCATTTCTGCGTTGAAATGATGTTTTATTCCTAAATTGAGCGTCATATCTTTGAGCGGAATCCGCGCCGAAAGACTCAAGTACGGGTTGCGGTATTCTTCGTACAGAGGAAGGACGTCTTCTCGGCTTGAGGTGATGTCTCTTTTCCAGAAAGCGAATCCCATGCCGGCATGCAAGGCATAGCCTGCTTGCCGGACAACGGGAAGTTTATAGAACAAGGCGATATCAAAAAGTGTCGTTGCCGTATCGGTTGAATAAGGCGTACCGTTTTGCAGTTGACCGGAATAGTCGATGTCCGCTTGGGCAAAGGAGGCGTTGACGATAAGGTTCTCGGTTTGCACAGAGAGGCCGATTGTCGGCAAAAAGCCTTTTTCGCTATCCAGAAAGTGTCCATCGCTGTTCCTTTCTTCCAGATGAAAATACTGCAGGGCAGGGCCGATTTGAACTTCCGCTCGTGCCGGAAAGGCGCTTAATGCAAGCAGGAAGCCGTAAAATAAGTGCTTCACTTTAAAGCGTTTGGCCACATACACCTTCGTGTGGCCGGGAGAGTGCCGCATTATAGATCTTCCCAATTGACGGTCTTAGTCGTTTCATAGAAGCCGTCATCGTCCGAATCGATATCAAGCGTGATGGTTCCGTCGGGATTGGCGGTCATCAGCATTTGTCCCAAGATTCCGTAAATCTCGGCTTGTCCCTGAATGGTGTAGTTATAATCGTACCCCTCTTCGAAAGGAATCAGGGTATTGATATCAATCGCTCCAATGCCCTGACCGTTAAGCATGTAGGAGGTCAGGCCGTAGGCACTGTATCGGGCATAAAAGGCTTCGCTGAGGGTGACGCCGTCTTCGTAAATGGTCAGGAAGTCGTTATGGGCCAGTGTATGTGTCAAGCCGTCTTCCATAACGCTTAAGTCGCCGGTCGCCGTAGAATTGATGATGCCCGGATCGCCATAATCGTCAAAATGAGAAAGCGCGGTCTGCGTGAACAGATTGCCGGATTGCAGTCCAAAGTTATACAGGTCATCTTCAAAACTGAAGTCCGTCAGTTCCATACTTAACTCAATCAGGCTGTCCGAATAGCTGTCCAATCTGAAATAGAGTTCGCCGTTGTAGGTTCCAAAGTCGGTGAAATAACAGTTGTTGAAAGTTGCATAGGCATAGTCTCCGGCCGTTTCGAAGGGATAGTAATCGTCGGCTACATACCCGCTGACACTGATATAGCCACTGTCACAGTTCTCGCTGCTGGAAACCTCTCCGCCGACGGCCGTGGAACGGCTTGGCAAATTGGCTTTTTCCGCAGTGAGTTTGAAGAGTTTATAGAGTTCCTGGTTAATATTGAATTCGACACTCTCTTCGCCGGATTAGACCTCAGCTCCGACAGGAATCAAGTCTCCGTAGGTTGCGGAGACTTCCGCAGTGCCGTAAGTCGCGTCGAGTGCCGAGCTGGCGACGGCTTCGGAGTTTTCGTAGGTGATGAAAACTTCCGCCGAGGTCGGTATGGCAATCGAAGATGATCCATCACCGCCGCCGCCACAGCCGGCAAGAGAGATTAACAGTCCTGTCGAAACCAGAACTCTGATTGAAGAATGCTTTGTTGATAACACGGTAACCCCTCCTATGAGTGCATTTGTGATGTCTTGGTTTATAGAATCATTGCCGTTAATACCGATAAACTCAAGCAGTAATCAATTGAATTTAAGTATTTCTTGCGGGTGGTAAAGTTTTCGATCTTTAGATTTTGCCGATAAATAAGAGCGTTTTTGTTGATTACGAATAGAGTGAGGCCTGATAGGCAGTGCTAGAATTTTTATTTGTCTCGAAACGGGAGAAAAGCGAGTGTTAAAAGGATTTCAAGGCCTGATCACTGACAAGGATGATAAGTCGGTTTACAGTTTTCTGACTTTAAACCTGTTGATGGCGGTGACCTATTTCGTTTCCGGCAAGCTCAGTTTTGCGTTCTCATACGAGCACAGTATTATTACGATTGTCATTTTTGCGGCCGAAGGATTTGCTCTGGCCGGCGCTTTGATTTTCGGTAAGCGCATTCTCCCAGGAATTTTCTTCGGCCAACTGGCGCTCGCCTGGCATAACGGCCTGCTTCTGGAAACCAGTCTTGCTGTTTCGATTATCAATACCCTAGAAGCCTGGATTGGGATTACTCTGTTTCAGTTACTGAAGCTTAATCGAAAAATGGAAACCATGCGTGATCTGGGCGGTATTCTGCTGTTGATTCTTTTTATCTTGCAACCTTTTAGCGCTACGCTCGGAACGCTCTCTTTAGTTTCCAGTGGGCTTTTGTTCTGGGAAAGTTATCCGGTAAGTTGGTTGTCCTGGTGGTTCGGGAATGCCATGGGGCAAATCCTGCTTGTGCCCATGCTGCTCGCCTTCAGTTCGGGAAGAGTTCGGCATAAAAGGATTGAGTTGGCGGCGATCGGGATTTTTTTCGCGGTTACGACTTACCTGTTTACCCGTTATGAAATTGCGTCCAATTTTGTATTGATAATGGCCCTGATGACGCCTTTGGTCATTCTGATTGCCGCTAAGAAAGGCGTTGCTCTGTCCGGGTTTGCCGTAAATGTGCTGACCGTGACTATTTTGTATCAGACATATCAGGGCTTCGGTCCTTTTAAAGAAGGTAGCTTTGAGCAGTTGATCGAACTGAATTATTTTGTGCTTTCTTTAATTCTTCTGGCGCTGATTCTCGGCGTGCTCTTTGAAGAGAGAAGGGCGAGCGAGCGTCTGCTTTCACAGATGGCGTTGTATGATCCCTTGACCGGTCTGTTCAACCGTAACGCCATGAAACAGAAAATTCTCGAAGCGCTGGCGCGAGCATGGCGGCATGATAAATTGGTTGCCGTTTGCTTTATCGACCTGGATGGATTTAAAGACGTTAATGATCTGTATGGACATGATTCGGGCGATATTGTGCTGAAGATTCTGGCTGAGCGTTTACGGAATATTACACGGCGTGAAAATGCGGTTGTCCGTCAGGGCGGGGATGAGTTTATTTCGGTAATTGAAGATCTCGAAGATAAAGAGCAGCTTAAACCGTATCTGCAACGGGTTTTGCTGGAGATGGAAAGCGAGATTGAGCTGAATGCACACACGATCAAGTTGTCTTGCAGTCTCGGAGTGGCGCTTTATCCGCTTAATGCGTCGGATCCGGAGACGCTTCTTAAGCTTGCCGATCAGGCAATGTATGCTGCGAAACAGGCTGGAAAAAACCGTTATAAATTTGCTTGAATTAAACGTAATGGCTTTGTAATAAACTGAGTTTATAGAATTTGATGAAATCCTTATAAAATTAAGTACAATGCCATTAAGGTAAATTCATAAAAATTGGAATGGAGTTCTTGATGAGTACGAGCGGTACACGTTTTTGGTTGGTGATGATAAGCGTATTCGCGTTACTGTTTGCGATCAGTCAGACGGCGGAGGCAAAACGTTTAGGGGGAGGGAAAACCTTTGGATACAACAAACAGGTAGCGCCTAAATCGTATACTCAGAAATCGACGACCGACAGCAAAACGACTCAGACAGCCGGTACAACCGCTGGTGCTGCAGGAACGGCGGCGGCCAAATCCGGTGCCGCCAAGTGGCTGGGACCGCTTGCCGGTCTGGCAGTTGGCGGTCTGTTGGCAGCGATGATTTTTGGTGATGCCTTTGAAGGTATTCAGATTCTCGATATTCTTCTGTTTGCTCTGATCGCATTTATTCTGTTCAAGATGTTTGCGCGTAAAAAGCAACAAGCTCAATATCAACCTGCCTATGAAAGCTATCAGCGTGAGCAGTATTCGTCGCAACAGCCATCTCAACCAGAACCAATGCAGCTCCAGCAGCGTGACAGCCATGCAGCCTACGACCCGAATGCCGGTGGTTCCATTATTGGATCCGGATTGAGCGGAGAAGCGCCATCGGATAAAGCGCAGCCGGTGTCTGAAATGCCGGAATGGTTTAACGAACAAGGTTTTGTCGAAGCGGCTAAAGACCATTTCATTGCACTGCAAAAAGCCTGGGATGATGTCGATATGGCCGCCCTTGAAAGTTACTGTACGCCGGAACTGTTCAAAGCTTTGAGTGAAGAGTTGGACGGTGTTCAGCCGGGAGATAATCAGACCAGTGTTGATTCAGTCTATGCCGAAATTGCCGATAAGGTGATTGAGGACAACTATTTTATTGTCAGCGTACGTTACAGTGGCTTTATTGAAGAAAGCGCCGGTGAAGGGGCGCACGCCTTCAGCGAAGTATGGCACATTCGCCGTTTACAGGAGGGTGAAGGTAATTGGCAGGTCGCGGGGATTCAGCAGGAATCTCGCTAAGCCGCAGCCGGTTTACCCCTCTTATGTAAAAGCCTTAAAATACGTTTTAAGGCTTTTTTATTTTGCAGGCCGTAAAATGCTGGCGTGCTTATTTGAAAAATCAGGAGGGGGTATGCATCTTTCCCAACGATGGCTGATCGGTGCGCTTTTTATTTTGGGGGTGTTCGGTCTGACGGCGTGTTCGAAAGAGCCGGTCAAAATTGTCAGTGCCAAAATGGTTGATACGATGGATCGCGGATCCGGTAATTTCGACCGTTTGTTTGAAGTCTGTTTCGATAAGCCTTTGACGTCAACTTACTATCACAAGATGGTAATTATCTCCAAAGAGAACCTCAAAATCGAAGGTGACGGACTTCTCAAGCCTATGGCGTCCGATCCGGATAATCCCTGTTATGTGCGTAACCTTTATCTGTATATCAATAAAGACTCGCCGATCGATGCGCGAGCTTTAATTAAAGATTATATGGTGCCGGGCAATGTACGCCAGTTGCTGATTCAGATATATAACGAAAAGCCGCAAGGCAAAGAACCGCCGATTGCCGAAAAGGTATTCAATAATCTCTGAGCCGGTCGGCATTAAGGCTTTAAAATAGAGCCCCGGATGTTTGGAAGTTCCAGGCGTCCGGGGTTTTTATTTGAGTAAAGAAAGAATTATGAGTAAGCCAACGATTGACCAAGCCGATTTTTCCCGGCTCGCCTACGCGATTTCGCCTCCGCAACTGCAGGCGGTTTTTAAAGAACAGCCAGAGGATTTCCAGGTTCAGGAAATGAATCCTTACACCCTGAGTGGTGAAGGCGAGCATCTGTGGCTCTATCTGCAGAAAACCGGTGAGAACAGCGAATGGCTGGCCAAAGAAATCGCCAGATGGGCAGGTGTATCCCGCTCAGCGGTCGGTATGGCCGGACAGAAGGATCGACATGCCGTTACCCGACAGTGGCTCAGTGTGCATTTGCCAGGCAAAAGCGATCCGGATTGGAGTGTGTGGCCGCATCCCCAGGTGCAATTGATTAAATCCACGCGGCATAATCGCAAGTTGCAAAAAGGCGGGCTGAGCGGTAATCGTTTTATTATTCGCTTGCGTGATCTTCAATCGTTTGCCGAGCAGGACCCGGGGAAGATTATCGATGAGCTGACCGCTCGTCTGGAAACCGTTAAGTCCGAAGGCGTCCCAAACTATTTCGGCCCGCAGCGATTTGGCAAGAACGGTAATAATATTCCCAAAGCGTTGCAAATGCTTGAAGGCGGGCAGAGAGTGCCCAGACATAAGAAGAGCCTCTATCTTTCAGCACTGCGGTCATGGGCATTTAACTGTTATGTCAGCGAACGCATCGAACAAGGAAACTGGAGCCGCTATCTGGCGGGGGATGTTTTTCAGCTTGAGGGATCCAGTCGCTGTTTTGCGGATGACGGCTCGGACAATCTGCCGCAACGCCTTGAAGAGGGCGATATTCACCCGGCGGGGATGTTAATTGGTCGAATGAACGCAAAAACGTTGCTTCCGGAAAAAGCCGCTGTTGAAGTTTATCAGCGCTGGATTGAGGCGTTTAATGCATGGCGGGAAGGGCTTGATAAACTCGGTGTACAAGCGGATTATCGTGCTCTGCGTCTGATGCCGCAGGAGCTTCAGTGGCAGTGGCTGCCGGTTAATTCGCAAAGCGGTGAACAAAGGCTGGACCTGCAGTTGGAATTTATTCTTCCGGCCGGAGCCTTTGCCACCATGGTTCTGCGCGAGTTATTGATTGCCAAAGAACCTCTTCGCGTCTATAACGACAGCGAACAATCTGCCGGGGCTTAAAATAAAAAAGCCGCAAAAGAGCGGCTTTTTTATGCGCAGAGATTCTCGGCGACGGCTTTCTGTTATTTCTTATACAGATCTTCCGGCGCGATCAGCGGTTCGGAAGTAATGGTCGCCTGATCGCCTTCCACCAGAGTATAGAAGCAACTGCGGCGGCCGGTGTGACAGGCTGGTCCGGTCTGGTCAACCAGCATCAGGATGGCGTCGCCGTCGCAATCGAAGCGAAGCTCCTTCAATACCTGAATCTGTCCGGACTCTTCCCCTTTACGCCAGTAATTCTGACGCGAACGCGACCAGTAACAGACGCGGCCAGTCTGTAGAGTCTCCTGTAGAGACTTTTCGTTCATCCAGGCCATCATCAGTACTTCTTTACTGTCGTACTGCTGGGCAATGGCTGGAATTAAGCCGTCTTGGTCAAATTTGACCTTGTCTTTCAGATCCTGCCACTCGAAGTGCGCGCCCTTTTTGGCTTTTTCAAGCTGCTTGAAATTGATATCACTCATAACGGTTCCTGAAATCAGCTGCGTTTGGCGTTCGCGAAAGCGGCGGCAAATGGGTTGTTGGTGATTTCCTGCTTAACCTGTTTCGGTTTTTTCTTCTCGCCGATCTGCGATTTACGGCCTTTGTCCAGCATGGCGTTGAACAGATCGACGGTTGCTTGAGCATCCGCCAGTGCATCGTGTGCATCACCCGGGAAAGGCTTGCCGAGCACTTTTTCATAAGCATCGGTCAATTTCGGCGTTTTGTAGAACCAGTACATACGTTCGGAGTGCCATCGAATGGCGCCGTTCAGGTCGCGGCTCAGTTCGGCGACATCCAGCCAAGTGTTGTAATCCAGTTCAAAGCGCAGCATTTTCTTTTCCGCGCTCTTTTCCAGATACATAAAATCGCTTTCCGTGCTGTAAGCCAGAACCACATCGGCGTCGCGCAGGGTATCGTGAATCTGGTCCCATACCTGGGCCAGAAGCGGTTCATTGACAACCATTTCGGTGGTAATGTTGTGTTTCTCGTTCTCCGGAATATCGTAGCCCGGATTGATCAGCTGGTTAAACAGCTCTTTCCCATCACCGTCGCAGGCGGAAAGCTGGATAATATCGGCATCCGGATCGGTTGAAATATTGGTCGCTTCAATATCGATGCAGACGATTTTTTTGCCTTTGAGCTCTTGTGCGTGCTCTTTAAGCTTGTACAGTGCATCGTTGCGGCGTTCCAGAATTAACGGGATGACTTCGGAATCGAGGAATTCTTTAAGCAGCTCTTCGATCTTTTTGCTCAGTTTCGGAACCGAACGTTTCAAAGCTGCGCGCACCGTTTCATCTTCCGAGCAACGCTCGATAAAGGTATCGATGTCCATGATTTCGTCTTTGACGCTGACGGCTTTCAAGGTTTCTTTAACCAGCTTTTTCAGATTAAAGTCGTGCTGCTCCAGAGGCGGGATAATCACCTGTGCATTCAGCAAAGAGGTTTCGCCTTTGGCCGGCGAAGCCATGATTTCTACGCCTTTAATATTAAGGCCGTCGGATGCGGCAACCGCAACAATATACTCTTTGAGCGGTTGGTTACGTTTATCAATCAGGATTAGTTGTGCATTGCTCATTTGGATAGCGATTTGTAGTGACTTAAAACAAAGGCCCTATTCTAACAGTCTGGCGTGCAAAAATTATCTGAATTCGCTTCTGCCGCAAGCAATTTTCGCCGAAGCCTAAGCCGCTTCGGCGGAAGTCTCTTGCGCAGTAAGCTGTTTAACACTCTGATGATCGATATCGATCCAGCGGATCAGGTGGATTCTACCGTCGAAATCTTCCGCGAGAGCGGTACAGGATTCAACCCAGTCGCCGCTGTTGAAATACATTACACCGTCTTCCATTTCACGGATTTCAGCGTGATGGATATGGCCGCAGACGACGCCGTCCATTTTTTTCTGTTTGCCGCTTTTGGCGACAGCGTGTTCGAAGTCAGAGATGAAGTTGACCGCGCGTTTGACCTTGTGCTTGAGGTAGGCCGATAAAGACCAGTAACCGAAGCCGAGGCGGGCGCGGGCTTTATTGAACCAGCGGTTCCAGGTCAGGACGGTTTCGTACAGAAAGTCGCCGACAAAGGCGAGCCAGCGATGGCATTGAATCACGCCGTCGAACTGGTCACCGTGAATGCACCACAATTTTTTGCCGTCGGCGGTGATATGGACATGTTCATCGACCAGGTGAATATTGCCGAAATCAATGCCGGAATAGCGACGCAGCATATCGTCGTGGTTTCCGGTGATATAGATTACCTGAGTACCGCGTTTGGCGCGCGTCAGAATGCGACGGATGACATTGGTGTGCGCCTGTGGCCAGTGAATCTTTTTGCGCATGCGCCAGCCGTCGATAATGTCGCCGTTAAGGATCAGTTTTTCGCAGTCGTGCTGTTTTAGAAAGTCGCTGAGAAAGTCCGCTTTACAGCCTTTGGAGCCGAGGTGACAGTCGGAAATCCAAATCGTCCGGTAGCGGATGGGGTCTTCAGTGAGGTTTTCTGAGTGAGCCTCTTCGGTCAATGTCGACGCGAGCCAATGTTCTCTATCGAGAGCGGTATCGGTGTTTTGCCACTGTGTCATAAGGGAGCTCTTGTAAAGCGGAAAATTCGGTTTTGATGCGTTTTCGATACGAGGGCTATTCATGTTTTGCCTTGCATTGTTCTTCATCAAAAGATTTTTCCGTGAACGTGCACTATCTTGAAAAATCCAAGGTTATGTTAGGAGACCGGCTGGCAAGATAAGTGAACTTCGAGTGAAGCTTAGGTAACAGGAAAATGACAGAAACGCTTAGTCATAAGATAGTTTTCTTCCTGACGATTTTTTATTTCGCGGATCTGTTAGAGTGTAAAAGACTAATGTCTTTGTTGCGCACCAAAAATAGGCGTTTTGCACCTGTTTAAAGCTGATATTCCGCGTATATTGAAATTTATGGCATGGCTACTGCTTGGGTTCGGCTATGAATCAGTTTAATTATGTAAATTCCATTTCCGAAAGCGGCGTCTATGTTTTTACCGATCTGGACGGAACTTTACTGGGGCACCACGACTATCAATATGCCCCTGTTCTGCCGGCGATCGAACAGCTTAAACAGTTCGGGATTCCGCTGATCTTGAATTCCAGTAAAACCTTTGCCGAAATCAGCCAATGGCTTGATCGCCTTGATCTGCAGCCGCCGTTTATTGCGGAGAATGGCGGGGTGATCTATTTCTCCAAAGAGGATCCGCAACAGAAATATCTTCTGGGTCGGGATTACGCGGAGATTCGCACAATTCTTGGGCAGATTCGCGAGCAATACAATTGGCGTTTTACCGGATTCGGTGACTGCTCGGTCGAGGAGGTTATGGCTTCCACTTCTTTGGATTACGAATCGGCTGCGATGGCAAAGCGTCGCGCAGTGAGCGAACCCATCAGCTGGCAGGACAGTGACGCGAATCTGCTCAAATTCAAACAGGCGTTAGAGCACCATGATCTGCGACTGCTTAAAGGCGGGCGTTTTTACCATGTGATGTCGCACCATGATAAGGCAAGTGCACTTAAATGGGTCGTGGAACGCAGTGAGAGCGCCCGAAATAATCCCTCTGACCCCGGAGTGCAGCAAACGGCATTCAATGTCTTTGGGCGGTCGCCTTATATTGTCGCTTTGGGTGACGGCGAGAATGATCGACGCATGTTGGAAGAGGCTGACTTAAGCCTGATTCTTCCGGCGCAGAAAGGAAATACCCTGAAAATTGATAAAAAAAGTGCTTTTGAGGCCGATAAACCGGCTCCTGAGGGCTGGGCGGAGGCCGTTCAGCAGCACTTGTTAATTCCATTAAACAGCCAGCTTGAGAGGCAATAGCTATGAGTGATTTTTTTCAAAACGGAACAGTAACGACTTTCCATAACTTAACCGACCGCAAAATCGAAGAGTTGGAATCGGATTTGCTAAAGTTTTCTCAACAGAATCGGCTGGGGCTGATTTTGCCTTCCTTATTTAGTGAATTAGAAGCACCCGCTTTAAAAAACATCGTCAGTGAACTTTCTAAGGTTCCTTACCTTTCCCAGATCGTTATCGGTCTGGATCGGGCCGACAAAAAGCAGTTTGAGTTTGCCAAAGGCTTTTTTGCCGACCTGGGACAGGAGCATCGGATTTTATGGAACGACGGACCGCGCTTGCAAAAGGTCATGAATAAGCTCAAGGCAATGGAGTTGGCACCGACTGAACCTGGAAAAGGAACCAATGTTTGGGGGTGTTATGGTTATGTGTTGGCGGCAAAGCAGGTGGATGTGGTTGCGTTACACGATTGTGACATTATCACTTATCAACGTGACCTACTCGCACGTCTCCTCTACCCCGTCGCGCATCCCACGTTTAATTTTGTTTTTTCCAAAGGGTTCTATGCCCGACACGCTGAAGGGAAATTGAACGGCCGCGTAGCGCGATTGATGGTAACGCCGCTTTTGCGTGCGCTGGAGGATGTTTTAGGGCCGGATGAGCTGCTCGTCTATCTGGACAGTTTCCGCTATGCCTTGGCTGGCGAGTTTGCCATTCATACGCATGCGCTGAAGGATATGCGTATCCCGGCCGACTGGGGGCTGGAAATGGGGGTGCTGGCGGAGATGCGCCGTAATTTCTCCAATCGCCGCATCTGTCAGGTCGATATCGCCGATGTTTATGATCACAAGCATCAGGATCTGTCGCTGGATGATCAGAATAAGGGACTGGCGCGAATGAGCCAGGATATCGCCAAATCGCTGTTCAGAAAATTAGCGACACGCGGGCATGTCTTCTCGCGTGGAACCATGCGTTCGGTGCGTGCGGTTTATCTGCGTACGGCATTGGATCAGCTGGAAAGCTATGCCTTTGATGCTGAGATGAACGGTCTGGAGCTCGACCTGCATGCCGAAGAGCAGGCGATAGAACTGTTTGCACGCAGTATTCTTGCCGCCGGAGATATATTCCTGGATAACACTGAGGAACGCCCTTTCCTGCCAAACTGGAACCGGGTAACCAGCGCTTGTCCGACCATTCTGGAAGAACTTTACGAGGCGGTTGAGCTGGATAACCGGTAGCCGCGGATTTTTATAGCACAAAAAGGAAAAGGTGGGCCCATGACCGAACCTCGAGACCTCAGCGCAGATTCCGGTCTGGATCGGATCAAAAAGCGTCTGGACGCGATTTATCAAGACTCTGTCAAGGTCGAGATTGCTTATAAAGGCATTATCGAGCTGCTGGCCAAACAGGCCAAAAGAACTCCGCACAAAGAAGCGAAATGGGACCAGACCGATGCGGTACTGATCACCTACGGTGATACCTTCTTGCAGGAAGGCGAGATGCCTCTGACCACTTTGCAGCGCTTTTTGTCCGAGCATGTTAAGGGCGCGATCAGTAGTGTGCATATACTACCGTTTTTTCCGTACAGCTCCGATGACGGTTTTTCGGTCATCGATTACTGTATGGTTGATCCCGATCTGGGCGACTGGGAGCATGTCGACGAAATCAGTCAGCAATATAATTTGATGTTCGATCTGGTGATCAACCATGTTTCGCGCGAAAGTCTGTGGTTTACCGATTACAAAGCCAATAATTCACCCTATACCGATTTCTTTATCGAAGTTGAAGGCGAGCCGGATCTGTCGCAGGTAACGCGGCCGCGAAATACCCCGCTTCTGGTTCCCGCCTATACCCATCGCGGACGCAAAAAGGTCTGGGCGACTTTCAGTGCCGACCAGATCGATCTGAACTTTGCCAATCCGTTGGTGTTGCTGCGAATGCTTTCGGTTCTGCTGTTTTATGTCAGTAAGGGTGCGCGAATTATTCGTCTGGATGCGATCGCTTTTCTGTGGAAGCAGATCGGCACCAACTGTATCCATCTGCCGCAGACTCACGAGGCGGTCAAGCTGATGCGCGATCTGGTCGAGATGGTTGCGCCGGATGCGATTATTCTGACCGAAACCAATGTACCGCATCTTGAAAACCTGTCCTATTTCGGGGAGTCGGACGAGGCGCATATGGTCTATCAATTCAGTCTGGCGCCGCTGATTTTGCATGCGTTGCACCGTGGCGACGGAAATTATCTGACCGATTGGGCGTTCAATCTTGAGCCGCCTCCGCAAGGCTGTACCTTTTTGAATTTCACCGCATCGCACGACGGGATCGGTCTGCGTCCGGTAGAGGGCATCCTGCCGCAACGAGAAGTTGAGGATCTGGTCACTAATATGCACCGTCTCGGCGGCTTCGTTTCGATGAAGAGTAATCCGGACGGCAGCCAGAGCCCGTACGAGATCAATATCACCTATTTCAGCGCTTTGCGCGAGACGCATAACAGTAACGGCCCCGATCAGTGGCAGGTGGAGCGCTTCATCTGTTCGCAGAATATCATGATGTGTCTGCAAGGGGTTCCGGCGTTTTATATCCATTCACTGGTGGCGACGCCGAACGACCATGAAGGGGTCGAAAAAACGGGAAGAACGCGCTCGATTAACCGTCGAAAATGGGAATACCCTTATTTGCAGGCTCTAATCGACAGCGGGCGCAGTTCGAATGCCGAAGTGATCAAACGTCTGACGCGTTTGCTGACCTTGCGTAAAAAACATAAAGCCTTTGATCCGAATACGCCGCAACAGATTCTGGATCTCGGCAAAGAGTTTTTTGCCTTGTGGCGCGCCGGAGATGACGTAAAATTCCCGATACTGGCCATTCATAACCTGACACCGGATATACAGATGCTCGATCTGTCGCAGATTGACGGTTTTAACGACCATCCGGTCTGGGTCAATCTTCTGGATGCGACGATGGTCGAGTCGCAGAGCGACAAGTTTGTTCTGCAACCTTATCAGTCGTTATGGTTGATGCCGGAACAGATAGACGGAGAAAGTGCGCTTTGGGCACTCTCAACCAGCTAAACAACGGGAGTTACAGGATACATGAGTCGAATTCTACTGGCGCCGGACAGTTTTAAAGGCTCTCTGAGCGCCACGCAATTCTGTCAGATTGCCTCGCAGGTAATTGAAGCTTACGCACCGCAGACCGAAGTGATCAGTCTGCCGCTCTCCGATGGCGGAGAAGGGTTTGTCGATGCCTATGTGACTGCCGGTCTGGCAAGTCGTGAAACGCTGTGGGTCAGCAATCCTCTGGGGCGTAAAATCAAAGCAGCCTATGGTTGGCAACAGGAAACGCACACCGCGATTATCGAGATGGCGCAGGCAAGCGGTCTGCCGAAAATTCGTCAGGAAGAGCGTAACCCCTTACAGACACACAGTCTCGGTACGGGGCAATTGATTTCAGCGGCCATTCAACAGGGAGCGAAGCGGATTATTCTCGGTCTGGGAGGCTCTGCGACCAACGATGGAGGCGCCGCGGCCTTAAGCGCTTTGGGAATCTCTACCTTTGACGCCAAGGGCAAGGAAGTGATGCTCGGCGGGCAAGGGCTCGGGCAGATTGCCGAAATCGGCGACATTCCGCCGCATCTTTTGGAGATTGAATGGGTATTGGCCTGCGATGTCACCAATCCGCTTTTAGGTGATCATGGCGCGACGGCCGTGTTCGGCCCGCAAAAAGGCTTGCAGCCGCAGCAGTTCGATATTCTGGAAAAGGGGTTGGAAAACTGGGCGAATGTCATTCTGCAAAAGACCGGCAGAGATGTTCGCGATCTTCCGGGTGCGGGCGCAGCCGGCGGTATGGCTGCCGGCTTTATCGGGCTTCTTGATGCCAAAATCGAACCGGGCTTTGAAGTCTTGCGACAGAGTTTGCAGATCGATAGAGCGATGGAAGCCGTGGATGGTCAGGCGATTGATTGGGTCATTACCGGCGAGGGTCGGATCGATGAGCAGACCGCTTATGGCAAGCTGCCGATGCGAATTGCCGAAATGGCAAAGGAGCGTGGTATTCCTTGTATCGGAATCTGCGGCAGTCTCGGGGTCAGTGAGCTGGAGGCTTTTACCTCGCTGTTCAGTATCGTCAATACGCCGATGCATGAAGTGGATGCGATGACCAATGCCCAACCGCTTTTTGCCGCATGCCTGCAGAATTTGCTGCCGTTAATGAATTTAAAGTAGATCGGGTCGGCGAAGCATTTCGCCCCAGCGAAAACAAAAAACGGCACATGAAGTGCCGTTTTTTTGTTGGTGCTGTTATTTCCTCTGAGGTTTCATTCGAAACCCGCTTTAGAATTTAGCGTTGAAGCCAAGATACAGGCTGCGTCCTGCACCCGGTACGGCTAACAGTGGAACACCGCTGATTGACATGGTTTTACCTTCACCCGTATAGGCGCCGCCGGTCGGCAGATCGTAGGCCTTGTCGAACAGGTTATCGACACCAATATCGAAGCGGAAACGTTTAACCGCATAACTCAGTTTCAGGTTTACCAGCGTATAAGCGGCGGTATCCAGTTCATTGCGGACGTCGGAAACACTGTCTTTGGCTTCTACCATAACCACTTCAAGTGCATTGCTCCAGCGGTTGATTTTCTGCATCAGTGTCACCGTCGCATTCAACGGCATAATGTTGTACAGGTTGTCGTTGGTATCCAGATTTTCGCCGCGCGCGTAATTGACTTTCGCTTTCGCATTCCAGTCACCGTATGCATTTTTGCCAAGATGGGTGTTTGCGGCGATGTCGATACCGTAAATGCGCGCCGTCTGGTTGGTGTATTGCAGAACGTTAAAGCCGTCGAAGCCGGTAAGCGCCAGTGCATCGATATAATCCTCAACATAGGAGAAATACGGCATAGCCTGCAGGCTCCAGCTACGGTCTGCTGCATGCCAGTCCAGATTGGCGCTGACGGTATAGGCGACTTCCGGTTTCAGGTTGATGTCACCGACATAACCGTTGCCGTCACCGACGAAGTTGTTCATGACCGCCGCCATGGTCCAGGTTGACCAGGTGTAACGTTCATACAGATTAGGCGAACGCACCTGACGCGCCAGACCGAAATCCAGATCAAAGGTATCGCTGTGCTGATAGCTGGCCAGAGCTGTCAGGTTCAGGTTGTTATCGGTTTTGGAACGGTCAGAGGCATTAAAGGCTTCGGATTCCGTAAGTTCATTGGTGGTCACAACCTGGTTGTTCGGTTTGGTGAAGGTATCGCTGTCATGATACCCCTGAACGTCACCGGCATCGCTTAGTACCTGCTCAAAGCGAGCGCCCAGACGGGTTTTCCATGCGCTGTTAAGCTGCTTTTCCCAATCCGCAAAAAGCGCGTAGCGGTCACGGGTTCCGTCGTTAATGTTCCAGAAAGTGTTCGGACTCATCCCTGCTGAAGCCGGGTTCGGATCCCAGTAATCATCCAGAGCGAACTGCTGGATTTCAGTACCGACGACCAGGTCGCTGCTCGCGCTTAAAGGCAGGTCGGCAGACAGTTTAAAACCGTTAGTCGTGCTTTCCGTCACCATCGGCATCTGGGTCTGGATTTTATAATCCATAAACGCCATTTCATGATCGACCTGTTCGTTATAGGCTTGCAGATGAACTTCACCCCAGTTTAGTGATTTGTCGAAAGAGACATTGAGCTTGGTGCTGTCGTTGGCCGTCATATCCATTCGCTGGTTAGGATACTGCTCGTAAGGCGTGTTTTGTTTGGTAACACTGGCGGTCAACAGGCTGTCATCGCCTTTATAGGCCGCGCTGAACTTGTGGTTCATGACCTTGTAGGCGGTTCCGGCCACTTCGTCTTTATCGGTCGTTGAACCTTCGGTGCCGGATGTGAAAAGGGTGCCGGCCGCCGGGTTGGTAGTGGTGGTGAAAGTTTTGAAATCACTCGCCGCATCGTAGTTGCCCGACTCCGCGTAAGAGCCTTTGTAGGTCAGATTCAGTTTGTCGCTGGCGGTGGTTACAGTCAGGTTGGCGCCTTTTGCCTGTCCATTGCTGCGCAAATAACCGCCATATTCACCCTGGGTGATCTGTTCGCCGGCCGGAGCAAATACCGGATCTTCAGTTTTGACCAGAATACTTCCGCCGATGCTGTCGCCGCCGACGCTGGCTGGAGTGATGCCCGGGTAGATTTCAATTGATTCCGCCTGTGTCGGAGAGACATAAGACAGAGGCGTGTTCATATGATTCGGGCAGGAAGCGACAAGCTGCATACCGTCCAGCTGAACGTTCAGGCGGTTGTCGGCAATACCGCGGATGACCGGAAATCCGGAGATACCGCCGGCCTGATTGACGGAGACGCTTGGCGATTCGCTCAAGATGCCGGTCAGATCACTGGACGAAGAGGTGCCGGATTGAATGGCTTCTTTGGAAATATTGCTCAGGTTGATTTCAGAATTTTCTGAGGATTCAACAACGGTGATTGCCGGCAGATCCTGCGCAGCAAAGGCCGAAGTCGCCATTAAAGAAGGAATTAGGGAAGCGAGTAACTTTTTTTTCATCGTCTTTTTTCGGTAAGTTTAATCAGATGGCGGAATTGTACCGGGAGACGGGCAAAATTGCCTGTGACAAATTGTCGCACAAGTGTGATTTATGAGGGGGATAAGGGAGTGTTAAGTAGTAAAGAGCGATTATTCTCGCTCTTACCCCCTTTCTTGGTCAGAACATGAAAGAAATTAACAGTGTCTTGTTTATGGAAACGCCAAATAAGTCCTGTTTCCTCGATTGCTTGAGCTGAAATTCTAAAATTGACTGAATTCCGGTCATTATTCTGCCATTTACCACTTGAATTTCACTGAAAACAGGGAATTCAGGTGGTTTTAGACACACCTACCCTGCATTTCGTCGAATCAGCTGGTCAATCTTGAACACGTTAGCGAGCGAAAATAACATTGAAAGCTTGTTATCATTTTTCGCCAATCCACGATAACGGGTTTTGGTAAAACCAAACTGTCGTTTGATCACTTGAAACGGATGCTCGACCTTTGCACGAAGACTCGATATGCCGTATTCAATGTTCAACGCGACTTTGTTTTTTCGAGGATGTTTCTTCAGTGCAGCAGTTTTGCTTGGGCGTTGCGAAATAAACCAATCAACGTCATGATCTTTGAGTTCTTCTCGTTTCTGTGCCCCAAAATATCCTGCATCCGCAAACACCACCGATTCATTCCCATGCAATAACGTGTGCCTTGGTTTAAGTCATGTTCATTCGTTGCTGTGGTGCTAAACGAATGCACAATACCGCATCTGGCATCCACGCCAATATGCGCTTTCATAACGAAGTAGTATTGATTGCCTTTCCTGGTCTGATGCATCTCGGGGTCTCGTGAGCCCGTTTTGTTTTTGGTTGAACTCGGGGCGTCGATAATGGTGGCATCAATCAAGGTGCCTTCGCGCAAAAACTCATTGGCATCCGTTAACCACTGGTTCACTTCCTCAAAGATTTTTCGTGAGAGATGGTGTTTTTCTAGTAGGTGTCGGAAATTCATAATGGTACAGCTGTCAGGCACAGACTGATTTAAACCTGCAAACTGACGCATTGAAGACATCTCATAGAGCGCATCCTCCATCGCTTCATCAGCAAGGTTATACCAGTTTTGCATGCAATGAATTCGTAACATGGTTGAAAGCGGATAAGGTCTGCGGCCATTGCCAGCTTTTGGATAATACGGCTCAATAATTGCTTCAAACCGTTTCCGCGGCATCAGCTTTTCCATTCGACCAAGAAACTTCTCTTTGCGTGTCTGGCGTTTTTTTGTGAGTGAGCTCACTGTCTGAAAAGCTGAGTTGAGTCATTATGAGTACCTGAGTTCAAAAACTGGCCAAATTATCGCATAGCTACGATGATTGGAGACTTAATCTGTGTTTCCTTAGCTTTAAATAGCTCGGTTTTAAATGAACGTTATCAGGTAGTGAATAAACCCCAAGTAATTTCCCTATAAGTCGGTTTCATACTCTACAGGGCGAAGATTAGGGGTGAGAGTGTCATAGGCGGTGTTTTTGAAAAATTTAATAGATTATGATCCTTGTTAGATAACTCAATTTTGAAATGTTAATTCTATGGAGATTGTTGTGACTAAGAAATGCACTCATGTAGTTCCCAATAAAGAACGAGGTGGTTGGGATATTCGTCAATCTGGTTCAGAGAGGTCTTCCGGTCATTTTGATAACAAGAGGGACGCAGAGGCTCGGGCGCGAGAAATTAGTCGCAACCAAGAAACTGAATTGGTTATTCATAACAAAGACGGAAAGATTGCACGGAAAGATAGTCATGGTAATGATCCTCATCCACCAAAAGGTTAAGTTTTACACATGTTATGATATTTATTATTTCTTAAGAATATATGTAAGTTGAAAAAGGTAAGGTTGTGGCATTTCATATACCGGAGAGTGGATATCATTTTTTCGAACAAACTGTTCGAAAGGTGCAAATTCTAATTTCAAAGAAAGTTTGGGGTGAAATTGACAAGCTTGCTTTCGATACTTGGTTAAGAAACTTTAATACTGATGAAGAGAAGTATTTTGCCGCACACCTATTGGATGCATTGATTTTTCGAAGCGATAAGATGATAAATTCCAGTTTCTTTGAAATTTTTTATCAAACTATTCCTAGGATTCTAAAATACAAAGGATACGTAAGTCTATTAGATGATTACCATGAGAAGTTAAAGATAAAAGAACCTTATTCAATAAAGTTTGTCACGGTTGAAAAAGACTCTCCTGGAGCTAGTGGAGATTTATTTATACGAAATTTTAAAAAGAGTCTTCGAATACACAAATCACACATAATTAGTTTAGCTAAAGCTGCCGAAATCGTTGACCAAATAGATGTACTCGTATTTATCGATGATATAACCGGTACCGGGACTCAGTTTTCAGCGTGTTTGAATAAAGTGTATGGGAAAAAAGGACAAAGGCTATGTGAAATATATAGTGAAAAATTGATTATTTACTGTCCATTAGTTGGTCATACAAAGGCTCTAGCAAAAATTAGCAAATTTCCCTCAGTTTATGTCTCTCCTGTAGAAGTGTTAAGTGATGAGCATAGCTTTTTCTATTCAAAAAACGGTTTATTCAGGGATGGAATAAATTCAGTGTCAGATGCATTAGAGTTTTATAAAAATATTTTCATAAGTAGGGGGATAAAATTAAGCGGTCCTTTAGGGTTTAAAAAACAAGCTCTGACGTGCTTTTTCTCGAATGCTTCTGTTCCCAATAACAGTCTGCCAATTTTTTATTATGATGAGGATGAAGCAAAATGGAAACCTATCTTTAGGCGATAAGCGATGAAAGACAATATTAAAGATGCATTTACAAAGAATAGAGCTGAATATTATCCAGATGATGTTTATGGCGTGTTTGCAATTCCTCCTTTTGTAAAAAACTATAATTTTCTAAATATCAATCAGTCATGGAGAATAGTTGGCGCCAGAGGGACTGGCAAGACGATGTTTTTGAAGTCTCTTTGTCATGCAACGGTGTTTTCGCCAAAGAGAAGTGATGTAAGTATAGAGTCGGTTAAAAATATTGGTGTTTATTGGAGGCCAGATACACAGCTATGTTCCCTGATTTCAGATAGTTGGCTCGGACCGCAGTGGAAGATGGCTTTTTTGCACTATTTGACCTTAATTTTGCTTGAGGAAATTTACCATTCAATCAAAAGTATCCAAAAATCAAAACTTGATTTAGGTGGAAGAGATTTACTAAAAATTAAAATAGACTCTATTTTAAAAGAGTGTTTTGAGCAACCTATAGAAAAGATCTCTGATTTAAAGGACTTCTGTAACAAGCAAAAGTTTCAATTATCCTTTTGGTTGAATAATTTTAATGTTGTTGAGCAACCAAAGTTCTTATCTCCATTTCCACTAATCCCTACTCTTATAGACGGGATAGTAGAGCATATTGATGAACTATCGGATATGTCTTATATGGTTTACGTCGACGAGTATGAGAATTTGGCCAAAGTTCAACAAGCTTTAATAAATGATTTTATCAAGCACAGCAGGCCTCGACTACGATTTAGTTTTGCTATGAAGAAATATGCTGAGGTGTCTCGAGATACGAGTGCGACTGAAAAGATAAGCGAAACTCATGATTTTAAAACTATAGATTTGGATACTGAAACCACTGCTGAAGAGTTTAAGTTAATGGCTGCTGAATTTGTTGTTTATAGGCTTAGGCAGGTTGGAGCAATTGAGGCAGACCCAGATTATGACAATCCCGAAATTCTTACTGAGGAAAAACAGTTAAGTTTGAGATTAGATGACTATAGAGTGCAAAAATTTGTAGATATAGCATCTGCAATTTTCCCTTCTATGAGTTCGGGTGAAGTGGCTGAAGAGATTTTGAGTGATAAGACTTTAAGAAATAAACTCTTAAATATAATAAAAGTGGGTTTAAAGAATGCGAATAGCAATATTAAGCCAGAGGATTTTGTTATTGATAGTCAGCCTGAAGCTTCGATTGTAACCGCAGCGATCCTAAATAGAAAAAACCAAGATCCCAAACAGGTGTTGAGTGAGCTTCTGCAATGGGCTGATGGCAGGAAAGAAGATAACAAGTTTAAGGGGTGGATTGAAAATAATATATTCGGAGTGATTTTTATGATTTATAAATCGTTCCCGAAGCGAACAACTCCTTTGTATGCTGGGTTTGAACGATTTTGCACACTTTCTAGAAAAAATATGAGGCATTTTCAAGAGCTTTGTCATGAGGCTTTAATTGAATCATTGGCTGAAATGCCCGACGGCTTTAGTTCAATTCCGATTCCTATCCAAGCGCAGGCTGCTAGAAAAGTAAGTGAGAAGAACTTAATTGAGGTCGTTCCAAGCCTTGGTGAACATGGAGAAAGCCTGCGTACATTTGTTGCTAGGCTAGGAATGATATTTTCAGTCGCTGCGAAAAGATATTCGCAGAGTGAGCCTGAAATCAATCATTTTTCAATTAACATATCTTCGGGCTCTTGTCTGTCTTCTGAACTTCAAGAATTAATAAGAAGTGCAAAGGTTTGGAATGTTCTTTTTGAGGAAAACAAAACGAAAAGTAAGTCGGATGATATTGCAGATAAAGATTATGTGCTAAACCCTATTTTCGCTCCTTTTTATGGTATTAGTTATAGAAAAATACGAAAGGTAGAGTTTAATGAGGGAGAAGTTAAGGCTCTTTTTCTCGGAAGTGAGGAAGACTTTGAAAGCGTGTATAAGCACTACCTGGCTCGATGGAAAAATGCAGAAAATGAAGGGGTTGAGTCGATTCTTCATCAAAGTGTAATTGAGTTTTAGGAAGTTAACTGATGAAGTTTTTGTGTGATCAAAAGACCAGCTCAATAGATCAAATCGAGTTTAGAGATGGGTATGACAGTATATTTATTGGTAGCTGTGTAGACTTAGATGACCGTTCTGAATTGGTAAATAAATACATATTAAAAGGCTTTTCTAAAAAGAAAATTTTTTATGTTTTTTATGATAGTCAGAGTTTCAAAATGCAAGTTAATGGCAAGATCTATACCTTGGATCAAGCTTTTAATTTAATAAGTGAGGTCGCGGGAAAGAGTGTTTTGATAGAGTGCACAACAATTGATTTTGTTGAACTTACTTTTATTTTGAAACAACTTTATGGCAAAGTTGATGCAATTGATTTTTTATATTTATCTCCTGATTCTTATGGTAAAGGCTTCTCTCCTTCTATAAATACTCATGACTTTCAATTAAGTGATTCCTTTAAGAAATCCATGCCGGTTCCTGGCTTTACCCCTATGTTAGGCTCTCACGGCAGCAAAGTTAGTTTAGTGGCTTTTGTCGGCTTCGAAGGAAGTAGGGTTGGTAGGGTTTTGAATGATGATGAAAATGCTACTATTAAAAATTTGTTGATTGCATTTGCTGTGCCCCCTTTTCAGTCAGGATGGGAAAATCATTCAATTTTTCAACATGCTCAGTTTCTTGAAGAGAGTGTCTGCGGAGAGGCGGAGTTCATTTCTGCATATTCCCCATTATCTACATATGTGTTTCTAGCAGATAGGATTGAGCCTGTTATTGAAGACAATGACGTGCTTCAAATAGCTGCATATGGAACTAAGCCTAGCTCCATTGGAGCGTCAGTTTATGCTGTTGAAAAGCTATTGGAGCAAAATGAAAAAATGTTAGCAGGTGATTTTTCAGGGATATTGCAAATATCGTTACAGTATGATTTCCCAAATAAATCTTCTCATAGGTCATCAGGAGTTGGGAATGTGTATCTGTATAGTTTAACGAGTTAGGCCTACTAGTGGCATATTGAATATGTCCTGTGTAGTAAGTAATTTTGTACAGCTTCCTTTTGAATGAAGGTCTCTCCAGAATTGGTTTTCTTCAGTTTGAAGCGCATCAAAAACTTTTAAAGCCAGGCTCTCGGGTACATTTAATCTAAATACAGAGTCAGTAACAACGGCATTGCCTTCCGATATGAATACTTGATGTTGATGACACTTACGCCCTATGCGAGGAATTAAAATATCGCTTTTTTGAGCGACATGTTTGGGGCTGTATTTTTTTATTAAGTCTAGATTCCCTTCTAATTCAATATTCGATGATGTGAATTCTTTAAATGAAGATGTATGAAAGAAAACGGTGTTTTCTTTTTCAAGTTGATTTTTTGTTTTATTTCCTCGGTTTATGGAGGATGTAAGATCTCCTAGAGAGAGATATTTAGCTCTCATTTCTTTAATTTGTTCAAGGTGTGATAGGTATTTGATATCTGCCCTTTCAATACAAAACTTTTTGGAAATTTCCCTGTCGTCAATAATGTCGCCATTAGCTGTGACGTGTCCTATGGAAATATTATGATCAGGATTAACCGTTTTCCTTCCTGAAATCAAATATGTTTTAACTTCTGCTGAATCAAAGTACCTAGAAGAAATCTCATATAGTCTTATGTTGCTGAGATTTTTAAAAATAAAGGTTCTTACGAATTTCATTTTTTCATTCGAAACTATTGATTCAGGAATGATCAATGAAACCATTCCACCAATTTTTGTTGATTCAATATATTTGGCAATAAAGACAATTTCTGCACGAACAGTACTGCTGTTTTTTAATGAAGTGGATTCATAGTTCCGTTCAATTAAATTGGCTATATGTGATGTTGTTTTCGTTTTAATAAACGGAGGATTGCCTACAGCTATGTCATAGAACTCTTTTTTAAATTCTTGTGAAAGTGCGTTTATATTCTTTTTATCCCAATTGGGATGCTTTTTATTCAAATATTCGATGTTTTCGCTATCAATGTCACAAGCTTCGAAGTTACTGTTCGGCAGAATTTTTTGTAACGGTGTTAGTAGAGATCCAGTCCCACAAGCCATGTCAATAATATTCAAAGGCTCTTTGGTTGAAGGTGACGTAATCAGTTTGGCCATGAGTTTACTTATGTTGTCAGGGGTATAAAACTGACCAAGTTTTGATTTTTTCATAGGTTCTACTACTAATTTCCTTATTTTATATGATTTTATCATATTTTACGGTGTATAATCCAGTCAATTCTTTTATAAAATCATATTTAGTTATGAGAAATCAGATAGATAAAAATGCATTAATAAATATTTGTGATCGCTTTTTAGATGTTTCAGAAAATTATCTCGGTCTGTCGATGAAACGGTTGGCAGATGAGTTGGGGTATAAAAATCAATCAACATTAACGAAAGTCAGGAATAGGAAGGGGTTTATCGGTCCAGATAAACTTCAGTTGTTTGGAAGTCTGACAAATAATAAAGGGGAGCATCCTAACATTCATTTCATTATTACAGGGGAAGAACCGGTTCTTATTAAGGGAGAAAAGGAAATCGAAAGAAGTGAAATGGTAAGCAAGGAAGGTGATGAGATTAATCTTTTGTCAAAGCGTCTTGTTGAGAAGGTTGGAAGTCAGAAGGCTAAAGAGCTATTGAGTATTATTCTTACATGAGTTTGTGATTTTTTTATTGGGAATGTGTCATTAAATAGCAAAAACATAAATAGATTGTTTCTGTTTTTTATAAGTAATTTGAGGCGATCTATGCCTTTAGTTGGACTTGTTTAGAAAACAAGTAAAGGGGATGCGTTATGGTTAGTTTGACCACGCCGGTTTGCGACTTCGACCAGCCGGCCATCGATTTCAATCTTTCTGACGTAGATGGCCAGGTTTGGACGCTTGAGAAAGCCAAAGGCGAAAATGGCCTTTTGGTGGTTTTCATGTGCAATCACTGTCCGTACATAAAAGCGATCCTTCCAAGACTGGTTGAGGATGCCAGAATATTAAAAGAGGATTTTGGGGTTAACACCATTGCAATAATGTCAAATGACCAAACTCTTTATGAGGAAGATTCGGACGAAAATATGAAGAGAGTTTCTGAGGAAATGAATTTTTCTTTTCCATACGTTATGGATAAATCACAAGGAGTCGCCAAAGATTATGGTGCCGTCTGCACTCCCGATTTTTTTGGATACAATAAGTATTTAAAGCTTCAGTATCGTGGTCGTTTCGATGCTTCACGAAAAGACGCTGCGCCAGAAGGCTCTAGAAGAGATTTGTTTCAAGCCATGAAGGAAGTCGCTGAAACCGGTAAAGGGCCATTAGAACAAGTTCCATCTATGGGATGTTCAATTAAGTGGAAAGATGAAAACAATTAATGGGGTTAACTTTCTTAACAATTTGTATGTTGATGGTGGAGTTTTGTACAGGAATAATTAAAAAATTTGTATCTTTACAAAAATGTGGTGAAACGAATTAAGTGCTTTTATAAAGTACCCTTTTTAGAAAGGGGTTGGTATGGTTCTGCAGATAAACATCACCAGCAGACCGTTTTCTCCTTTGGCTTTTTCCAGCGTCCAGTTCTGACCGTCTACGCCGGGCAGATTAAAGTCGATGGCGTCTTTGCCGAATTCACAGACCGGGGTTGTTAAGCTGACCATTTGTCTCTCTCCTGATTAAAGTGTTGGGTTAGTGGCATTTTATTGCAAATTCAATGGCAAAGCACTTTGCTGATGCAGGTGCCTGAAAAGGCTATACCTGCGCGGCGAGAAGATTAATCGCCAGAGCGATAAATACCGCGCCGGCGATGCGGTGCAAATAGAGCTGCGCTCTGGGGGAGTGTTTGAGCCAGTCTCCCAGTCTTCCGGATAAGAATGCAATGGCGCTGAAAATGCTAAATCCGACCACAATAAAGAGCGCGCCGAGCAGAAAGAGTTGCGGCATAAGCGGCCCGTTTTGCGGCAAAGCGAACTGCGGCAGGAAGGCCAGAAAAAAGACCAGAATTTTCGGGTTGGAAATGTTCATTAATATGCCGCGACGGTACAGTTGAAACGGCGTTAGCGACTGCGTTTTGCTGCCGGAAAGTCTTGCGGCCGGAGAGGATAAAATCTGCCAGGCGAGATAGAGAAGGTAGAGCGCACCGATAACTTTTAATACCGTAAAAGCGGCCGGGGACGCTTGTATCAACGCCGCCACGCCGACGGCAACCAGTGTGGTATGTACAATCAGTCCTGTACACAGTCCAAGGGTAATGATTAAGCCGTTTTTCGCCCCGGAAAGCGCCGATTGGGTCAGGACATACAAATTATCGGGGCCGGGCGCGATGCTGAGCAGGGCCGAAGCGACAATGAAAGGAATCAATATCTCTGGTGGTAGCAAGGTTTTCGCCTTTGTTGAATGCTCAAAATAAAACGTTGTGCTGCTGTGTTTTCCGGTTGTACCGCTCTCTGTGCAGAGGCCGGGGGCGTTCAGAGTCGGCCGATCGAATTTTATTATAGCGGGGATGCTTGCAGTATGCTGCTCATGCAGTTGATTCGGCCGAATGACAGGTGAAAATAGCTATCCAGATTTGCGTAAAAAATCGTATGATTGGAATGGCACGATTTTCAGGATTATTTTGGAGAGAACATCTTATGAAACGATTATGGCTTGGCTTGCTTTGTGGCTGTTTTTCGCTGACGGCGAATGCCGATATGACCGTTGAAAATGTCGGTTTCGCGACGCCGGAGTCTGTCGAGTATTCGGTTAAGACGGATCGTTATTATGTTGCCAATATTAACGGCAGTCCGTTCGGCAAGGATAATAACGGCTTTATTTCCTTGCTGAATCCTCAGGGGGAAGTAGAGCAGTTGAAATGGGTTGAAGGCGGAAAGCATGGTGTGGTTTTGAATGCGCCAAAAGGGATGGTGGCGATCGGTAACCGTCTGTATGTGGCCGATATCGACCGGGTGCGTATTTTCTCTTTGCCGGAAGGTAAGCCGTTGCTGGAAATCCCGGTACCGGACGCCAGCTTTCTGAATGGTGTAACGCCGGCCTCGCAAGGCGGTGTCTGGGTGACCGACAGCGGTGTCAAGGAAGGCTTTAAGCCGAACGGTAAGGATGCCATTTACCATATCAGCCCGCAAGGCGAGTTGACGACTCTGGTCAAGGATATGGATCTGGGGCGTCCGAACGGTATTTTGGAAAAGAATGACGAATTGTTGATGGTGACCATCGGTAGCGGGGAGGTGCACCACTTCGATCTTAAAGGAAAGCTGTTGCGCAGCGAAAAAATGCCTTTCAACCGTCTGGACGGGCTGATTGAAGATGTCACCGGGAAAGTGATTTTTTCAAGCTGGACCGCCAAGGCCGTGCTGCAGTGGCAGGACGGAGAGGCACCGAAAGCGTTGTTTGAGAATATGCAGTCGCCAGCCGATCTGGGGCTGGACAGCCAGCGCAACCGAGTGTTGATTCCGTCATTTATGGAGAACAAAGTTTGGATCAGAGATCTGCAGGATTAAGGATTCCGACGTTTTCGAAGTAATAAAAAAGCCGGAGTGAAATCCGGCTTTTTGGGTTTTGTCTGCTTGTGTTTGCAGTCGCTTGGAATTACTTCTTAGCGGCAGTGTACAGCTCTTCAACCTTGTTCCAGTTGACGACATCCCACCACGCTTGCATGTATGCAGGGCGCAGGTTCTGGTAACGCAGGTAGTAAGCGTGTTCCCAAACGTCAAGACCAAGAATAGGCGTCCCTTTGGTTTCGGCAACGTCCATTAGCGGGTTGTCCTGATTTGGCGTAGAAGAGATTTCCAGTTTGCCGTCTGCAGAAACGGTTAGCCAAGCCCAGCCTGAACCGAAGCGGGTTGCACCGGCGGTGTTGAATTTTTCTTTCATCGCATCAAGGCTACCGAAAGTCGCGTTGATGTCGTCAGCCAAAGCGCCGCTTGGTGTGCCCATGCTGTCGCCGGTCATGATTTCCCAGAAGAAAGCGTGGTTCCAGTGACCACCACCGTTGTTACGCACCGCAGGAGAAATTGATCCGGCATTCTTAACCAGTTCTTCCAGAGACTTGTCCGCATATTCGGTATCTGCAATGGCGTTGTTCAGATTAGTGATGTACGTATTGTGGTGTTTGGTGTGGTGAATTTCCATGGTACGCGCGTCGATAGAGACTTCCAGCGCATCGTAATCATAAGGTAGATCCGGTAGCGTAAATGCCATGATGTTTTCCTTTTATCTCGGTGAATTAAAACGTCGAATAGTTATTGTAGCTAGCGCCTGCTATTTGTAAATACACGTAGCCTTGCTGTTTTAATAAATATTGTCCAGGTTTTCCGGAGGTGGTGCGTAGTCGCTGATTTTTTCGACTTCCGTAGGGGGCATCTGCATAAAGAAGCCTTTGGTGGTTACCGATTGATAAACTTCGGCGGCATCTTCACGCGCCATTTTGCGATCCGGGCTCAGGTCAAAGTCAATGACATGCTGCGGCTCGCCGAACATTACTAAAAGTTCTTTAGGCAGTTTCTCGAGTCCATCCTCATGCGGAACAAAGAGGTAAAGCTCCTCTTTTTTTGGGCTGCGGTACGCAGAAACTTTTATTGCTTGCATATAAAAAAGCCTATTTCACTGAAATTATTAAATTAATTAGCCGGCTATTGTACCAAAAACTTCCGCAGGCCGAGACCATGAAATACTTGACCAACACGCGGATGATTGATTATCCTTTGCGGATTTGAAAAATAAAATTGGATTTTAAAGATGTTAGGAAATCAAGTCACCGTCTTTGGCGGCACAGGGTTTGTTGGTCGTGCGGTGGTGAATCAGCTTTCGAAAGCAGGCTACCAGACACAGGTCGTGGTTCGCCGTCCGGAGCGTTTCCGCGAGTTTGCTCTTTATCCGCAAACCAAGCTTGTTCAGCTGGATTCGTATGATAATGCCGAGGCGCTGGCAGCGCTGTTGAAGGGCTCGAAAATCGTTATTAATCTGATTGCTGATCGTTCTACCGGCACCGAATTGGTGGAAAAGGACGATCTTGATTATGTCTCGCTTAAGCTGAAAACCGCTATGGAGAGCGCCGGAGTCGAGCGTGTTCTGAGCTTGTCGCGTATCGGTGCGAGCACCGAGCAGGACAGCCACTGCTGGCTGGGTTCGCTGGCCGAACTGGACAACCATATGAATACTGTGGCAAATGCCAAGGTTACCGTCTTCAAAGCCGGTCTGTTGATCGGTGAAGATGACGATACGACCGCGCCGTTTGTCAAACAGCTGCAACGCATGCCGGTGCTGATGGTTGCAAATTCGAGCACCGAAGTTCAGCCTCTATGGGTTCGGGATTTTGCCGAAGCGATGGTCGCGTCGATCAAAAATCCGGCTACCTTCGGTCACAAGTTGGAAGTCGCCGGTAATGAAGCGATGAGTTTGAAACAACTGGGTCGCCTGGTTGCCGAAAAAATGCAGATCGAAGATGCGGTGGTTTTCCCGATGTGTAATCTGAATGCCAGAATTATGGCGGCTTTGGGCGGATTGGCTCCGTTCCAGTCGGTGAACAAGTCGCAGTTGCTGACCTTGAAGAAAGATGCGGTGACCGATCAGTCGTTTGCCGAGCTTTTCGGTTTCGAACCGGCCAGCATTGAGTGGGTGATTGCCGGTTACGCCGCGCCAAAACATCTGCGCGAACGCTATAATAGCTACCGTAAGTACGCGAATCGTGATTGATCCTGATACAGGACGAAACGATTTCATAAAAAGCCGTCACTTGACGGCTTTTTTTATTTTTCAGCACCGTTTTTAGATGGGTTTAGGGATGCAGGTTTATCTGGTCGGCGGCGCGGTCCGTGATGCGCTATTGGGGATAGAGGTTTATGATCGTGACTGGGTCGTCGTCGGAGCGACGCCAGAGGCGATGCTTGGTAAAGGCTTTGAACAGGTCGGAAAGGATTTTCCGGTTTTTCTGCATCCGCAAACGCATGAAGAATATGCACTGGCGCGTACTGAGCGTAAGCAGGGCAGCGGTTATCACGGCTTTGAGGTGTTTGCCGATCCTTCGGTGACGTTAGAGGATGATCTGATCCGCCGCGATCTGACGATTAATGCTATGGCTCGCAGTGAGGATGGCGCGATTATCGATCCTTACGGCGGACAGAAGGACCTTCAGGCGCGGGTTCTGCGTCATGTCTCTCCGGCTTTCAGCGAAGATCCTTTGCGAGTATTGAGAGTGGCGCGTTTTGCCGCGAAATTGGCGCCTTTCGGCTTTGAACTGGCCGAGGAGACTCGAGAGCTTATGAGTGCCATGACCGCCAGCGGCGAATTAGCCGAATTGACGCCGGAGCGTGTCTGGCAGGAAGTGGTTAAGGTCTTGAATTCGCCGCAGCCAAGCCGTTTTTTCGAGGTACTCGACGCTGTCGGAGCCACCGAGGTGCTTTTTCCGGAACTGAATGCGCTGCACGGCGTGACACAGCCGGAGAAACATCACCCGGAAGGGGATGTCTGGATTCATACTATGATGGTGCTGGAAGCGGCGTGCCGGTTAAGCGGTGATCTGTCGGTGCGTTTTGCCGCCCTGGTACATGATCTCGGTAAAGGGATCACGCCAAAAGAGCTGTGGCCGAAACATCACGGTCATGAGGCGGCCGGTATCCCGCTGGTTAAGGCGTTATGCCAACGTTATCGCGTGCCGAAAAAGATCGAACAGTTTGCGCTTAAGGTAACCGAATACCACGGTCTGATTCATAACGGGCTGGACAAGGACGCTAAACCTTACCTGAAACCGAAAACCTATCATAAGGTTTTGCAGAACTGCGGCGCCTATAAAGACGCGGAAAGCTTCGAGAAAATCCTTATCGCCTGTATGGCGGATGCGCGCGGACGTTTGGGTTTTGAGGAGACGCCTTATCCGCAGAAGGCCTTCTGGCTGGAAGTGTTGGCAGCGGCTTCGCAAGTCGATAATCAGGCGATTATCGCGCAAGGGTATCAAGGTAAAGAGATTGCCGAACAGATCGAAAAGACGCGGATTCATAATATCTCTCAATTGATTCGCAACGAAAATCGGGTTTAATAACAAAGACCCTTATCTGATAAGGGAATTTGGCATTCTTAGGGAGTCCGTATGCTGCTGTTATTTACCCTGATTCTTTCAGTGGTGCTGCTGGCACGCTTTTTTGAAGAGCGTTTCAGGGTTCCCTTTGCCTTAAGCTCGATTTTTTTAGCCTATCTGGCCAATTTTGTCTTCGATCTTCAGACGTTTGGCGACTTTTTCCCCGAAATCGTCTATCTGATGCTGCCGATTATTCTGATTCCTGACGTTCTGGGAGTGTCGCGCAGTGAATTGAAAAACAATCTGGTGGCCATTACCTATCTGTCGCTGATTGCGGTCATTCTTTCGATCGCAATGGCGATCGGCATCACCTATCTGGTGCTGCCGGAATATTATTTTGCGGTCGGCGTTCTGCTGGCGCTATTCGCCCCTTTAATGGCGACCGACGTCGTTTCGGTGACTTCGATTTTCGGACATTTCAAGCTGCCGGTAAAACTCAAGCTGTATGCCGAGGGAGAGAGTCTGTTCAACGATATTACTGCGATGATGATCTTCTTCTTTGTCGCATTGCCGTTGATATCGGGCCATGATTTCGCTTTTTCACAGTTCACACTGAATTTCGGCAAGATGCTGTTTGAGTCGGTGCTGATCGGGCTGGCGGTCGGCTTGATGGGCTATTATGCGTTCAAGTTTTTCTCCGACAGTGTCGAACAGTTCCTTTCGCTGTATATCATGGCCAGTATGGCGTTTCTGGTCAGCGAGCATCAGGGGGTCTCCGGGATTATGGGCGTTGTGGTCACCATTCTGTTGTTCAAATATCTGTTCGACAAGGAAGGTCACTATAAAAAGTTGGATGCTTCGTCGTTGTATGGTTTTCTGAACAGCGAAAGTGCTTCCGAGGTCAATTTCCGCGCCTATCGAAAAGAGGCGCACTATCTCGGCTTCTTTGCCAACGGGGTGATTTTTGTCGCTATTGCCAGTGTGGTCGATTTGCAGCTGCTGTGGAAATATCATCTGGAAATTCTGCTGGTCTTTGTTTTGACGACATTGATTCGCTTTTTGATGATTTCGCCGCTGATCTGGTGGAAGAAACATCCTTTTCGCTGGTCCGGCGCATTGACGCTGGCCGGAATGAAAGGCGGGCTGGCAGTGATTATGGTCTTTGCTCTGCCCGAAGATTTTATCTATCGGGAGGCTTTTATGGCGATCGTTCTCGGGGTAGTGATGCTCTCGATGTTCGTCTATACCGGCTTGTTGGTTCCCTTTCTGAAATATTATGCGGCCGGTTTCGCACTCGACAAAGCGGACGACCGGCATCACTATTCTGACCAGGAAGCTAAAGAGCAATTGAAGAAAATTCTGCAGAAAGACAGTAAGACGCAGGCTTATAATGCCCTGGTATTCGAGGAGCTGGTCGAAAAGGAGATGGCGCGCTCGCAACGCCATCTGGAACCGTTTGCACTTTTGGCGTTTGAGACCGAGGACGTCAAACTGATTAAACATAAAGTGCTGCCCTTTTTGAGGAAGTCGGATTATTTCGGCAAACTTGGTCCTCAGCGGTACGCCATTTTGGCCACTTACTCGGATATTGATGCTGCGACCATCTTTGCCCATAAGCTTAAGGATCGTTTGGGGGATTTGCATATTGCCGTGGCCGAATATGCCACCGGCGATACGCTGGAGATGCTCTATGATAAGCTCGAGACCGCTTTTCACAGCCGTAAGCCGATCGATATCGAGATCTGATTCAAAGAGATAAAGGAATAGAAGGACTGACTATGAAATACTGGCTTTTTTTGGCTTTGGCGACGGTGGCGGAAGTTTTTGCCACTTCGGCACTGAAAGCCAGTGACGGCTTTACCCGTTTAGGGCCTACGCTAGTGGTTGTCATCGGTTATGCAATCGCCTTCTATTTCCTTTCGCTGAGTCTGAAACAGATTCCGCTCGGGATTGCCTACGCAGTCTGGGCAGGGCTGGGGATTGTCCTGATTGCCGTGATCGGCTGGTGGCTGTACGATCAGAAACTGGATCCGGCGGCGATGCTGGGCATCGCTTTGATTCTCGCCGGTGTGATGGTGATTAATCTCTTTTCGAGAAGCTCCGGGCACTAAAACCGTACTGTCTAAAAATACCAGCGCCAGCGTAATTCGATTTTACGGTCACTCAGTTTTTCACCGTATTCGCTCCAACGACTTCCTTGCAGAAAACCGGCTCTGAACCGCAATTCATGATTTTTCAAAGGGGTGTAAACCCATTCCGGAGTCACGGCGCTGCTGTGATCCTCCGGGTTGTAGAAAAGCGTGAGCGCGGCGTTGAGGTACACTATGTCCCACCAGTCTTTGAGGCTGGCGCGCAGGTACAAACTGTTGCGCCCGACATTGCTGAGGCCGTAACCGGCCGTTCTCGCTTGCTGCGCCAGTTGCAGATCGTTTAGGTCTTCGCTGGAGGCCAGTTGATAGAAGGTGCGCATTTCATCGGTGCTATAAGCTTGCGGCTGATGCAGCCATTCCAGAATCCAGGTGATTTCTCGGCTGTCCAGATAACGTAAGCCGATCAGACTCTGGAATTGGGCATCCCTTTGGTTTTGTATGACGTTGTCCACCAGAAGAGGGCGTTCAACGGCTTCGCGCCAGGCGAAGTCTCCGTGTACTTCAAGGTTGCTGCTAAGGTTGCTGGCAAAACTGACGCCCAAGGCATTCTTGTTGGTTGAAGAACGGCTCAGATAAAAGTCGAGATCGGTCATATCGATCAGCAGCGAAAGCTTGGCCGCCATTAAAAGCGTATCGCTGTCGGTCAGGTCGCTGTTGACGGCTTCACTTCTCGGTAACGCGTACAGGCCACCACTGATATTACGGATTGGGCCGTTGAGGCTATGTGTCCACTCCGAACCGAGCATGACATAACCTTCTCGGTTTACTTCAGGGTCGTCGGGGTTTTTAGGGCGCTCGATAAAACCGACCG
The DNA here is from genome assembly GCF_013282625.1 of Thiomicrorhabdus xiamenensis. Classification (NCBI taxonomy): domain Bacteria; kingdom Pseudomonadati; phylum Pseudomonadota; class Gammaproteobacteria; order Thiotrichales; family Piscirickettsiaceae; genus Thiomicrorhabdus; species Thiomicrorhabdus xiamenensis. The sequence goes on along the minus strand of NZ_CP054020.1, from coordinate 2,357,583 downwards.
GGTTCCATGCATAGCCTTTGCCCCATTTGACCGCTTTTTTACCTATGTCGAACTGCCATGAGGTTGTCGGTTGAAGCTGCCAGTACAATTCCTGAATGGTGCGATTGCTCAGCGTTTGTAAAGTATCGTGCTGATAGCTTCCTAAGCCGCGGAAGCTGATTAGGCTGTTATCGAAACGGTACAGGCCGTTCAGTTCCAGTTCTCCGTAGTAACGTTGCAAGTCTTCGGGAGTTTGATCGCGAAAGCTTAAACGGCTAAGAGCGGCGTTCTCGTCAACTTGAAGATGCGTTGCGGTCAGGTCGGCATGACCGAAAAACTCATACGGCTTCTTCTGATAAGCCTGCAGGTCGAAACTGAAGTCTTCCGCCTGACTGTTGAATGCCGTCAGGGCGATCAGCAGTGCAAGTGAAAACCTCATTCTCTAAGCTCGCCGACCTTGTTCATATAGTTCAGCGAGAAAACCTCGTCATTGAACTCGCGCGGTTGAATGCCGTCGAACAGCATGACCGATTTGTAGCCTTTGTACAGAGGACTGTCGGTTTCCAGCATGGCCGGACGGATATAGCCGTTGCCGAAGTCTTTGATTTTGCTGTAGTGCAGTGTTTTGATGAGCATGCCGCTGGCCGAATAGGCTTCGATTTTTAGTGGTGTTTTGTATTCCTTGTCGACCCACATTTTCAGCTGGTCATAGGCAACGCTGCGGCTTTTCGCTTTCAGTGTCAGCAGGTAGTGCTGTGCTTCTTCGAGCATTTCCGTGGCGTCGTATTCGACGCTGTAGTCAAGTTGCAGGATATCGGAGTTATTGAAAACGCCGCCGACCACCGATTGCAGGCTGGTGATACGCAACGGCTTGCCGACATTGGGGATGTATAGCCACATATTCTCGCCGATACGCAGACTGGAACGTCCACGCTCGCTGGCCGGGTCGAGAAACAGCGCCAGCATTTTATCCTTGCCCTTTTTGACCGTGTAGAGCACAAAGGATTTCTGCTTGCCGTTCGGCTCGATATTGATCAGCTTGCGATACATTTCGTAGCTTTGCGGCTGTAAGCGCTGGTCGACTTCCAGCAGCAGGGCATTAGCCGCAGTTGCATCCTGCGCCTGAGCGGAAATTAAGTTTAAACTGCTTATGAGCAGGAAAAACGGGACGAGCAAAGATTTCATCAGTAGGACTCCGTGCGGGTTAAACTTGACGCAAAGCGTCGACCGGGTTCAATTTGGATGCTTTCCACGCCGGCTGCAAACTGGCGATTACGGCGGCGGCGATGACGATTAGCGAGGCGAAAAGGACGTCTTTGAGCGCCAGTTGCGGATCGAGAATCAAACCGCTCTGGCGGCCGAAGGAGAAGCTCAGTTCCGCCTGTTGCAGGCCGAAAATCACCAGCGCACTGATCAATACGCCGATCAAAGCGCCGGCGATACCGAGCAATAGCCCTTCGGTAATGAACAGTTTGAGGATGGTTCCCGGCTGGGTGCCCATTGCCGCAAGGGTTCCGATTTCGCGGACACGTTCATAAACTGCCATAATCATCACGTTCATTACGCTGATAAGGACGATCGCCACCAGCATGATCTTAATGAACAGCGTCATCAGATCAATCATATTGGCAATGTTGGAGAAAGGCGAAAGCTTTTCCCAACTGTGAATTTCGAAAGCCGGTTTGCCCTGTTGGTTCTGGAGTGTACCGAGCGTTTGTTGCAATTTCTGCAATACCGCTTTCTGCTGTTCGGGCGATTTAAGGCGTATGGCAATTTCGCTGATTTCATTGCTCTCCAGACGGAGCAGTTCACGCGCATCGTCTAGGTGCAGGTAGCCGTCGCGACCGCCAGGGCCGGAAAGGCCTTCAAGGATACCGGACACCTGAAAATTCATGCCGTTGACCGAACCGTCGCGATTGGTGGCGACCAGCACAATGGAGTCGCCGACTTTAACCTTAAGTCCTTTGGCGATCAATTCGGGAATCAGTATTTTGCCGGGTTCGACCAGCTGTTGCGGTTGCTCGCCGAGGATGCGTCCCGGTAGGTCCGGGCAGGCTTGAATTTCCCTGTCAGGCAGAACACCGTTGAGGCGGATATTGGTGGTTTCGTTAAAGTTACTGAACATGGCGCCGAATTTCAGGCGCGGCGACCAGCCTTCGATTTCCGGAATGGCGTCAAGTGCCTCTTCGGCTTTGCTGACCATTTTCGGTTTCATATTCATCGTCAGCGGCAGACTGTCGATGGAGGAGACATAGCCTTTTTTGTGAATCTGCAGGTGACCGAGCATGGAATCGGTAATCTGGCCGATCATCATGTTTTTAAAGGAGCCTGAAGTGCTGATGAACAGTAGCATGGCAACCACGCCGAGCGTAATCAGTAGAGTGGTCAAGAGCGTTCGTCGCTGATAACGCCAAAGGTTGCGTCCGGCAATGCGTAGAATTTTCATGCGCGCTCTCCTTCGGTTGCTGTCTGTCGATGCTCGCTGATTTCACCGTCTTCGAGGATAAACAGGCTTTCGGCGGCATTCATGATTTTGTTGTCGTGGGTCGAGAAGATAAAGGTGGTGCCGAAATCGTCGCGCATCTGTTTCATCAGATCGATAATCCGGAAAGCGGTCTGATGGTCGAGGTTGGCGGTGGGTTCGTCGGCCAGCACCAGTTTGGCTTGGGAAGCGAGTGCCCGGGCGACGGCAACCCGCTGCTTCTGTCCGCCGGACAGTTGGCTTGGAAATTTGTTGGCTTGTTCTGCTATGCCGACGGCTTCCATCAATGTTTTGACTCGTTGCTGACGTTTGGCCAGCGGCCAGTTCTGAACCATCAACAGCGGATATTCTATGTTTTCGGCCACGGTCAGAACAGGAATCAGGTTGAAGTCCTGAAAGATAAAGCCGATATGCTCGCCGCGGAATTTCGCCGCCTGTTTGCGGTTCAGGGTGCTGATATCGGTATTATTGATTAATAGCTTGCCGTCGCTTGGCTTGTCCAGTCCACCGATCATGTTGAGTAGTGTGCTTTTTCCGCTGCCTGAGGGGCCGACAAAAGAGACAAAGGAACCCTGTTTGATATTAAAGTTGGCATTACGGATTGCAGTTACTTGCTGTTCGCCAACCAGGTAGCGTTTGACCAGATTGCTGGCTTGTACAATATCCATCGATCTTTTTCCTGAAGAGAGGCTTGTTGAGTAGTGATATGAAACCGATTTAATCACACGCTAATGGGAGGGGAAAGCGGAAACTTGAGGCAGGTGAAAGTTTGATGATTCTGGATAAGATTTATAGGACATATGTATTGCAGACTCAAGCGAATTTGCTCGCTGGAATCTGCATTTTTAGACGGGTGAGGGGCTATGAATCAGTTAGCCGCTTTCTGGAAACTGAAGGCTCCACGAATATCGCCTTCTTTGAAGCCGGTTGCCTTATCGTTCGGATACAGTTGCGCTAGCTTGGCTTTGACGCCGTCAGGGATCTGTTCTGCCGAACCGTGACAGGTCAGGCATACGCCGCCAGTCATAACCGGTTTCATATAACGGATGGTTTCTTTGCCTTCCGCTTTGACGATTTCGAATTTTTCCAGTGTTTTCGGGCTGACGCCGGCAGCGATCTGTTCTTCGAACCATTTCAAAGTTTGCGTTTCCCAGGCGTCAGGCGTGGCCGTTGCACCGCGCGGCTTCAGACTGACACGGTTGACGTTCCAGTCATGTTTCTCGCTGACGGCCTTGGCAATTGCCGGCGCTTTGGTGTTACACATTGCGACCGCTTCGACCGGCCCGCCGGCTTTCATCGCGCCTTTGAGGGCCGGTTTAAGCTGTCCGCCAAATTCTTTAACCATTTGACGCGCTTCTTGCAGGTCGCTATTTACTTCGGATGCATGTGCATTAAGAGTCAGACCGCCGATTAATGCGGTAAGCAGAATTTTTTTCATGTGAAGGTCTCCTGATGTGTGTATTTATTGGTGTATAAGAAAATCTAATAAGTGGATATTAGCAATCTCTAATAAAAAACTCAATGTCTTGTTCATTACTTTTTGTTATGGTTTGTTTATGGTTACGCGTGTCGATTTTTACGTAGAAATCAGGCATGATTAGCCGATACTTAAAACATTCAATTTAACGGTGAACGCATAACTGCCGGCGTTTGAAGAGCTTGAGGCTGCAAAATACATGAACAAACTGGTTAAACGACTGATTCCGATTCTTATTGTTGGCGTTGCCATTGCGCTTTTTATCTATATGAAAAACTCCAAGCCGCAACAACCGCCGGTTGAGGTGAAAGAGAAAGTATGGATGGTTAATGGCGTCTCGGTATCGCTGGAAAATCTGGCCGCGGTGCAGACGTTATATGGCGTGGTGGAGTCGAACGCTTTGGTTAAAGCGTCGGCACCGATTTCCGCCGTGGTGGAAAAGGTTGCGGTTCTGCCGGGGGATGAAGTTAAGAAAGGTGAAATGTTGGTTGCGCTTTCCTCCGAAGATTTGCGTTTGCCGGTGGATCAGGCGCGCGCCGACGTGGCGGATGCCAGAGCGCAGCTAAAACTGCAGCAACTGACCATTAAAGCCAATCAAAAGCGTCTGTTGCATGAGCAGAAGGTTTTGGAATTGAAGAAAGAGGCGCTGGCTCGGGCCAAGACTTTGCTGAAAAAGAATCTGGCGTCGCAGTCGGTTGTGGATGCCGCCAAGGAGGCGCTCGTCAAACAGGAATATACGGTTGTCGGTGTTCAGTTGGCGGTAGAGCAGAGTGACTCGCAAATTTCACAGGTTCAGGCGCGCCTGCAAAAAGCGCAGGCAGCGCTGGATCAGGCTAAACTCAATCAGCAGCGCGGGGTGGTGTACGCGCCGTTCGACGGACGCATCGCAGAAGTGAATGTCAGTGTCGGCGACCGCGTCAATGTCGGATCGCTGCTGGTCAGCTTTTATGCGCTGGAGAGTATGGAGCTGAAAGCGAAATTGCCGGTGAGCAGCCTGGCACAGGCGGAAAAAGCGCTTTTGTCTAAACAGCGTCTGATTGCCGAATACGAAATGGCGGGCAGTCCATTGCAATTGAATCTGCTGCGCTTGGCCGGAGAGGCTTCAACCAGCGGCGTGGATGCGTATTTTTCCATGCCGGATGCTCTATACGGCAAGCGTCCGGGGGAGTTGATGGAAGTGTATTTTAGAGGTCGGGAAATGCATCAGGTGGCGGCCGTGCCTTATAGTGCGATTTACGGTAATGACCGGATTTATCTGATTGAAAACGAACGACTGCGTTCGGTTCAGATCGAATTGAAGGGTGAGGTGATGCGCAATGGTAAATTGATGGCTTTGATTGCTTCCGCCGAATTACAGGATGGCATCAAGGTGCTGACGACGCATTTACCAAACGCAATTAACGGCTTGAAAGTGTCTGAGGTGTCGCCATGACCGATAAGGAAACGGTAAGCAAGGCTTCATCCCCTGACGAAAGTAAGCTTGATCACGATTTCGAAATCCCGGAAAAGCGCTTTAAATCACACGGTATGATCGGGGTTTTTGCGCGCCATAAAGTGGCCCCGAATCTGTTGATGGTAGTGATGATCCTGGCCGGGATCGTTGCACTGATGAAATTGAATGTACAGTTCTTTCCGAATTTCGAACTGGATTATGCTTCGGTGCGCGTTGTCTGGCCGGGGGCGAATGCCGAAGATGTCGAAAAAAGCGTTACTGATCCGATCGAACGGGTGCTGCGTAATCTGGATAACCTTGACGAGATGACGTCGACCTCGGCTCAGGGGCTGTCGACGGTTACCCTGAAGTTCAAGCAGGGAACGGACATGATCGAGGCGATTGATCAGATCAATCAGCGGGTCAGTGAATTACGGAATCTGCCGCAGGATATACAGGTACCGGTGATTGAGCGGATTGTTCGCTATGAACCGGTCGCACGCCTGCTGGTGGTCAATCAGAACGGCTCGCTTGAAGAGTTGCGGCCTTTGGTGCGCCGCTTTGAACGAGAGCTGCTCGATCGCGGAATCGATAAAATCAGCTTTACCGGTTTGCCGATCGAAGAGATGTCGGTGGAAGTTTCGCAGCAGAAGTTGGAGCAGTATCAGCTCTCTCTGGAAGGGATCGGTAATCAACTATCGTCGATGAGTCGCGATTATCCGGCCGGTACCGTCGGGGACGACGATAGCGTGCGCGAATTGCGCGCTTTGCAGCAGAAACGCGATGAGATGGCTTTTGCACAGACACCGATAGTCACGTCGAATATGGAGAAGATTACGCTCGGAGACATTGCCGATATCGACCGTCGTCCGCAGAAAGATGCGCCTTATATTACGGTAGATGGCTATCCGGCAATTGAAATGCAGTTGCAGCGTGCGGAAAGCGGCGACACGTTGAAATCGTCGAAAATCATGCAGGAATGGCTGCTGCAAACTGAACCGCAATTGCCGCAGGGGGTCGAGTTCAAAGTATATGATGAGACCTGGTCATTGGTTAATCAGCGGATTATGCTGCTGGTCAATAACGGAGTCGGCGGGCTTCTTCTGGTGGTCTTGATTCTGTATTTGTTTATGAACGGGCGAGTTGCTTTCTGGGTTGCGGTCGGGATTCCGGTCTCCTTTATGGCCACTCTGATGATTCTTTATCTGTCGGGTGGTTCGATCAATATGGTCAGCCTTTTCGGTCTGATTATGGCGTTGGGGATTATTGTCGATGATGCCATCGTGGTCGGGGAAGACGCGCTGGCGCACCACGAGCGGGGCGAGCCGGCGTTGCAGGCTGCAGAAGGTGGTGCGCACCGTATGCTCGGGCCGGTAACGGCATCGTCTCTGACCACTGTGGCGGCTTTCCTGCCGCTGATGATGATCGGCGGAGAAATGGGGAATATCCTGTTTGCTATTCCGTTGGTGATTATTGCCGTGATCTTCGCCTCTTTGTTGGAGAGTTTTACCATTCTTCCGGGGCATCTTCGTCATGCTCTGCATAAGGTGGAGCCGGCCAAACAAGGTTCGGTACGTCATAAGCTGGATACGGCAATCGACCATTTCAGGCATCACCAGTTCCGTACGGTCATACGCTGGTGTCTGGCGCACCGCAGCATTACCATCAGCAGTGCGCTGGCAATGATGATTTTTGTTGTTGCCCTGCTGGCGGGCGGGCGTTTAGGTTTTGTTTTCTTTCCGTCTCCGGAATCGACGAAATTGTCGGCGGATGCACGTTTTGTTGCCGGAACCCCGTCGGATGTTTCCAGTGATTACGTCGAGAAGCTGTATCAGGCGTTATTGGAAACTGAGCGCGAACTGGAGCCGGGGATTCTCAAAGTTGCCGTGGTGCATTACAACAAAACTTCCCGCCAGAGCGGACCGAACTTTTCCGGAATTAATATCGAATTGTCGGAGCCGGATCAGCGCAAGACGCGCAATGCCGAGTTTATTCGCGTCTGGCATCAGAAGGCGGGAACCGTCCCGGGGTTGGATGTGTTGACCATCGAGGCACCGAGAATGGGGCCGCCCGGAAGCGATATCGATATCCGTTTAACGGGTGCCGAGCCACAGAAGCTGAAAGAAGCTTCGATTGAACTGCAGGAGGTGCTGACTCAGATTCAGGGCGTTAGCGCGATTCGCGACGACCTGCCGTTCGGACGCGATCAGTTATTGTATGAATTGACTCCGCAAGGCGAGGCGCTCGGTTTTACTTATCTCTCTTTGGGACGTCAGTTATCGGATGCTTTCTCCGGGCGATTGGTGCAGATTTTTACCGATGCCGAAGATGAGGTTGAAGTGCGGGTTCAGTATCCGCGCGCGCAACAGGCTACGCTGGGGACCTTAAACTCGATGCAGGTGGTTGCGCCGAACGGCGAGCGGGTTTCTTTAAGTGTCGTCGCCAACTGGAAAACGCAGCGCGGTTTCGATGTGATGCGTCATGTCGACGGTCTGCTGGCGGTAACGGTGATTGGCGAAGTGGATAAAACCGTCAATAACGCCAACCGTATTCTGGAAACGCTACAACAGACGACTCTGCCTGAGTTGCAGGCTAAATACGGTATCAGCTATTCGCTGGAAGGGCAGAATGCCAATCAGGCGGAGGCGATGAATGATATGAAGATCGGTCTGCTGATCGGACTGTCGATGATCTATATTGTGCTTGCCTGGGTATTCGGCTCTTACGGATGGCCGCTGGTAGTGATGATGGCGATTCCTTTCGGTTTGGTCGGCGCGATCCTGGGCCATTGGTGGATGGGTATCGATATGACGATTCTCTCGATGTTCGGCTTTTTCGGTCTTTCAGGGATTGTTGTCAACGACTCGATTATTTTGGTCAGCTTCTACAAACAGTTGCGTGCCGCCGGTCTTGCGGTGAATGAAGCACTTGAAGAGGCTGCGGTGCAAAGGGTTCGTGCGGTGTTGCTGACTTCACTGACTACGATCGGTGGTCTGACTCCGTTGTTGTTTGAAACGTCTTTGCAGGCGCAGTTCCTGATTCCGATGGCAACGGCGATCGCGTTCGGTCTGATGTTTTCGACGTTGTTGATTCTGCTGGTCTTACCGGCCATGCTGTCGATTTATGAGCAGTTATTATTGAAGGCGCAGGGAAAAAGTCATCAGATGCATCCGCAGTCGGTATCGGCCGGTTAAATCGGCGTCCGAGTTACGGAAATGAACACCGGATGCCAAGTCCTGTTGCGTTGATGTTTTAAACAAGCCCTGAATCAGCGGTTTTGCAGTCGTCTGTTTCAGGGCTTCTTTATTTCTAGCAGGACGATGTGAGGGCGTTTTGTCATCTGCCGTTCATCATTTAGTCATTTAACGGGAGCATAATGAGGGCTGTTTTTTCATAAGAATGGGACGTGCCCGGGAAATTCAGTTAGCCTAGATGGCTGATTTTTAATGAATTTTACTAAGGGATAAAATCTACTGAGTTGTTTGCATTAATTAAGAAAACTTGATGATTGACTCAATTTGAGAGAGAATATGCGTCCAAATTTATCCTGTGGTAAGCCTAGAGATATTGAAAATCTCCGTGAAACTCTTTTAAACAGGCACCGCAATAACCGAATTTTTTCTATAAAAATTGAGGAAAATCTATGGCAACTCGTAGAGATCTAGCTAACGCTATCCGCGCTTTAAGTATGGACGCGGTTCAAAAAGCCAACTCTGGTCACCCAGGTGCACCGATGGGTATGGCGGACATCGCTGAAGTACTGTGGAATAGCCACATGAAATACAATCCGACCAACGCTAAGTGGGCGGATCGCGACCGTTTCGTGCTATCTAACGGTCACGGCTCAATGCTTATTTATTCTCTACTTCACTTGACTGGTTTCGACCTGAGCATGGATGACATCAAGCAGTTCCGTCAGCTACATGCTAAAACTGCGGGTCACCCAGAATACGGTTATGCAGATGGTATCGAAACAACGACTGGTCCTCTAGGTCAAGGTATCACTAACGCTGTAGGTATGGCGATCGCTGAACGCACTCTAGCGGCTCAGTTCAACAAGCCAGGTCACGAAATCGTTGATCACCACACTTATGTATTCATGGGTGACGGTTGTTTGATGGAAGGTCTTTCTCACGAATCTTGTGCTCTAGCCGGTACTCTAGGTCTTGGTAAACTGATCGCTTTCTGGGATGACAACGATATCTCTATCGACGGTAACATCGGTGACTGGATGGAAAAAGGTGTTCCTGGTCGTTTCAACGCTTATGACTGGCACGTTATTCCTAACGTAGACGGTCACGATGCTGAAGCAATCAACAAAGCAATCGAAGAAGCGAAAGCAGTTACTGACAAGCCTTCATTGATCTGTACTAAAACTGTAATCGGTTACGGTTCTCCTAACAAGTGCGGTACTTACTCTTGTCACGGTGCGCCACTAGGTGACGATGAGATCGATCTAGTTCGTAAAGAGCTTGGCTGGACAGCTGCGCCTTTCGAAATCCCAGAAGATATCTACGCTGGTTGGGATCACAAAGAGCAAGGTGCTAAAGACGAAGCGGATTGGAATGCTAAGTTTGAAGCTTACCGTGCGGAATATCCTGCTGAAGCGGCTGAGTTCGAACGTCGTATGTCTGGTGAACTACCAGCTAACTTCGAAGTTGAAATGGACAAGTTCATTGCAGCAACTCAGGAAGAGTCTCCTAAGCTGGCTTCTCGTCAGGCTTCTCAGAAAACAATCGAAAAACTGGGTGAAATCCTTCCAGAAATGTTCGGTGGTTCTGCTGACTTGACTGGTTCTAACCTGACTAACTGGTCGAAGATGGTTAAGGTTAACCGTGAAAATGCGAACGGTAACTACCTGTCATGGGGTGTTCGCGAATTCGGTATGGCACACATGATGAACGGTATGGTTCTTCACGGTGGTTTCAAAGTATTCGGTGGTACTTTCTTCATGTTCATGGAGTTCATGCGTAACGCTCTACGTATGTCGGCTCTGATGAAGATCGGTACGATCTATGTTTACACGCATGACTCTATCGGTCTAGGTGAAGATGGTCCTACGCACCAGCCAGTTGAACAACTAGCGACGATGCGTGTTATCCCTAACTTCCAGACTTGGCGTGGTTGTGATGCGGTTGAATCTGCAGTTTCTTGGAAAGTTGCCATGATGCGCGGTAACGCTCCGACTGCTCTTGTCTTCTCTCGTCAGGCACTAGCGCCTATGGCTCGTACTGCTGAGCAGGTTAAGCTGATCGAGAAAGGTGGTTATGTACTGAAAGATTGCGAAGGTACGCCAGACCTAATCATCATCGCGACCGGTTCTGAAGTTGGCCTAGCGGTTGATGCAGCGGCTGCGATGGATGCAAACGTTCGCGTTGTTTCTATGCCATGTACTGATGCGTTCGACGAGCAAGATCAAGCGTATAAAGACTCTGTTCTTATCCCAGGTGTTAAGCGTGTTGCGGTTGAAGCGGGCGTTAAAGACTGCTGGTACAAGTACGTTGGTCTAGACGGTGATGTTGTTGGTATGACCACTTTTGGTGAGTCTGCGCCAGCTGACGAACTATTCAAAGAGTTCGGCTTCACTGTTGAGAACGTTGTTGCTACGTGCAATAAGGTACTAGGCAAGTAATTCATCTGCTAGAGCGGCGACTTCGGTGTTGGGCTTGGCAGTCGTGTATTTCAATACACTCCTGCAGCCCGCCTGGAATTCGCCAGCCCTGGCAGCGAATTAAGAATTTAAAGTTAGTGGATGATAGTGAAAAACAAGTTGTCGGCTAACAAACACTTTTTATTTTAAAGAAAGAAACTGCACTACATTCAGTGCGGTGTAATTTGGAGAAAACGATAATGACAATTAAAGTTGGTATCAATGGTTTTGGCCGTATCGGTCGTATGGCTTTCCGTGCAGCGGCTAAAGACTTCCAAGACATCGAAGTTGTAGCAATCAACGATCTACTTGATCCTGAATACCTAGCATACATGCTTAAGTATGACTCAGTACACGGTCGTTTCGACGGTACTGTTGAAGTTAAAGACGGTAACCTAATCGTTAACGGTAAAACTATTCGTATCACTGCTGAGCGTAACCCAGCTGACCTTAAATGGGACGAAGTTGGTGCGGATCTAGTTATCGAATGTACCGGTTTCTTCCTAACTGAAGAAACTTGTCAGGCGCACATCGATGCGGGTGCTAAGAAAGTTGTTCAGTCAGCGCCTTCTAAAGACGCTACTCCAATGTTCGTTTACGGTGTAAACCACAACGAATACGCTGGTCAAGCGATCGTTTCTGCAGCTTCTTGTACGACTAACGGTCTTGCTCCGGTTGCTAAAGTTCTTAACGACAACTTCGGTATCAAGCGTGGTCTTATGACGACTGTTCACGCTGCAACTGCAACTCAGAAAACTGTTGACGGTCCTTCTATGAAAGACTGGCGCGGTGGTCGCGGTATCCTAGAGAACATCATCCCTTCTTCTACTGGTGCTGCTAAAGCAGTAGGTAAAGTACTACCTGCTCTAAACGGTAAACTGACTGGTATGGCTTTCCGTGTACCGACTTCTGACGTTTCTGTAGTTGACCTAACTGTTGAACTAGAAAAAGAAACTTCAATGGAAGACATCAAGGCTGCTATGAAAGCTGCTTCTGAAGGCGAGCTGGCTGGTGTTCTTGGTTACACTGAAGAAGCTAACGTTTCTACTGACTTCCGTGGTGATTCTCACCCATCTATCTTTGACGCAACTGCAGGTATCGCTCTAGATCCTACTTTCGTTAAAGTCGTTGCTTGGTACGACAACGAGTATGGTTACACTTGTAACATGATGCGTGTTGTTCGTCACGTAGGTAGTAACTAAGAAATAGGTTTCTAGCTGATTAGCGAGTTACTTCGTTGTCAGACTTTGGTCTCGTACTAGTTGTACGCTCCCGCAGTCTTCCTAGAATTAATCTCGCTACTCAGCGAAACTTTTCTTGGTGTAATTTGAGAGGTTAGGTCTTTAATCTCTCAAATTAAATTTGCTTGTCGGTTTTCCTTGTGAGAATTGAAAAGCAAATTTAATTTTTATTTAAATCCAAATACCACTGGTTCCAGTGGTTTTAACTTTAATGAAAGAGGACTCAACATGTCTGTAATTAAGATGTCTGACCTAGATTTGGCTGGTAAGCGCGTTCTTATCCGTGAAGACCTGAACGTACCAGTTAAAGACGGTAAAGTTACTTCTGATGCGCGTATCCGTGCTTCTTTGCCTACCATCAAAATGGCAGCGGATGCAGGTGCTAAAGTTATGCTTATGTCTCACCTAGGCCGCCCAACTGAAGGTGAATATGATGAAGCAGCTTCTCTAGCGCCAGTTGCAGCAAACCTTTCTGAAAAACTAGGTAAAGAAGTTCGTCTAGTTAAAGATTACCTTGATGGTGTTGAAGTTGCAGACGGTGAAGTGGTTCTTCTAGAAAACGTTCGTTTCAACGTTGGTGAGAAGAAAAATGCTGAAGACCTATCTAAAAAATATGCAGCACTTTGTGATGTGTATGTAATGGACGCTTTCGGTACCGCTCACCGTGCGCAAGCTTCTACTCACGGTGCAGGTGCTTTCGCTCCAGTAGCGTGTGCAGGTCCTCTTCTAGCTGCTGAGCTTGACGCTCTAGGTAAAGCGCTAAACAACCCAGCGCGTCCTCTAGTTGCAATCGTTGGTGGTTCTAAAGTATCTACTAAACTAACGGTGCTTGAGTCTCTATCTGAGAAAGTTGATCAGCTAGTTGTTGGTGGTGGTATCGCGAACACTTTCATCGCGGCTGCTGGTAACCCTGTAGGTAAGTCTCTATATGAAGCAGACCTGATCCCGACTTGTAACAAGCTGAACGAAATCATGGAAGGTCGCGGTGCGGCTATCCCTCTAGCAACTGATGTTGTTTGCGGTAAAGAGTTCTCTGAAACGGCTGCTGCGGAAACTAAGAATGTTGCAGACACGGCTGAAGACGATATGATCTTTGATATCGGTCCTGATTCAGCAGCAGAACTTGCTGAAATTATCAAGAACGCCGGTACAGTTGTATGGAACGGTCCAGTAGGTGTATTCGAATTCGATCAGTTCGGTGAAGGGACTAAAGCGATCTCTATGGCGATTGCTGAATCTTCAGCGTTCTCTATCGCAGGTGGTGGTGACACGCTTGCGGCGATCGATAAGTACGACATCGCAGATAAAGTATCTTACATCTCTACCGGTGGTGGTGCTTTCCTTGAATTCTTGGAAGGTAAGAAGCTACCTGCAGTAGCGATGCTTGAAGAAGCGGCTAAAAAATAATTTAGCTTAATCTTTCCGGGCCGCATTTGCGGCCTGGTTCATTTTATTTTTAACCCTTAGCTTGGATTCTGAACGAAAAGGGTGGCTCGTTAAGTAATTTTACCAAAGACCCCAGCCTATACTGGCTGTGGCTGTTCGGCGGTAAATCTATTTCGCGAGACATCTTTCAGCAAAGAAGGAAATACCAAGCAGCTTTTTTATAAAGGAAATCATTTCAAATGCCAAGTAATGGTTTAAGAAGAACTAAAATTGTCGCTACTCTAGGGCCTGCAACGGATCGTGAAGGTGAACTGGAGAGAATGATTCAAGCCGGACTGGATGTGGTCCGTATCAATATGTCTCACGGGAATCCGGAAGAGCATAAAGCGCGTGCCGAGCGCGTTCGCGAACTGGCTGCGAAGTATGATCGCGAAGTTGGTGTTCTGGTTGACCTTCAGGGGCCTAAAATTCGTATTACCCGTTTTGCTGAAGATAAAATCTTTTTGAACCCAGGTGATAAATTCGCTTTCGATAACAATGTTGGTAATACCGACGGTAACCAGCATGAAATCGGTCTAACCTATAAGAACCTTCCGTATGACGTTAAGCCGGGCGATAAACTGCTTCTGGATGACGGACGTCTGGTTTTTGAAGTAGATAATGTTGAAGGTGAGCGTGTCAACACCACTACGATCGTTGGCGGAACCCTGTCGAATAACAAAGGGATCAACCTGTCTGGCGGCGGTCTGTCTGCAGCGGCACTAACCGATAAAGACAAAGAAGATATTATTACTGCGGCCGAGATTGACGCGGATTACCTTGCGCTGTCTTTCCCTCGTTCGGCGGAAGACGTTGAATACTGTCGTTCGCTGGCACAGAAAGCCGGTCTTAACTGTGCAATTGTTTCTAAAGTCGAACGTGCTGAAGCGGTTGCTGATGACGCAACTCTGGACGGAATTATTCTGGCGTCTGACGTCATAATGATCGCTCGTGGTGACCTAGGGGTTGAAGTCGGTGATGCACAGCTTCCTGCATTGCAGAAGAAAATGATTAAGCGTTCCCGTCAGCTGAACCGTGTCACCATTACGGCAACGCAGATGATGGAAACCATGATCGAAAACGCTATCCCGACTCGTGCGGAAGTATTCGACGTCGCGAACGCGGTTATGGACGGTACCGATGCGGTTATGCTTTCCGGAGAAACGGCAACGGGTCGTTCTCCAAGCCTGGTTATCGAAACCATGGGGCGTATCTGTACCGAAGCGGAAAAACAACGTTCTGCGCGTGAATCGACACACCGTATCGACGAGTCTTTCACTGCGGTTGATGAGACAATTGCGATGGCGGCGATGTATTCGGCCAACCATTTCGATGTTAAATGTATCGCGGCTTTGACCGAATCCGGTAATACCGCGCTACTGATGTCGCGTATTTCTTCCGGTAAGCCGATCATCGCTTTGACTCCGCATATCGCAACGCGTCGTAAAGTTACCCTGTACCGTGGTGTCTATCCGTCATCGATTGATTATGACGGTTTGGATGATAAGGGTGTCCGTAACTCGACGATTGAACACCTTAAATACCATGGACTGGTAAAAACCGGCGATATGGTTCTGTTTACCCGCGGCGAAAACCGTGGACAGATGGGCGGAACCAATCTAATGGAAATCGTAAAGGTTGACTAAGCTTTTGTAAAAGGTGCTGTACGCTGTGGCGTGCAGTGACTTTATTATTTGGCGGCGAATTTAAAGCCTGCTAGAATAGCTAAAATTTTTTAACTTGTAACAGGCCTGATTTAACTTGAGTTAATCGGCCATAAAAAGAGGAGTCTCGCACATGGCGATGATTACACTTCGTGAATTAATGGATTACGCAGCAGAAAACAGCTTCGGTATGCCTGCGTTTAACGTAAACAACATGGAACAAGTACGTGCAATTATGCGCGCTGCGGACGCTTGTGACTCTCCAGTAATCCTTCAGGGTTCTGCGGGTGCTCGTAAGTACGCTGGTGAGCCAATGCTTCGTCACATGGTTGCTGCTGCAGTTGAAATGTACCCACACATTCCTGTTGTTATGCACCAAGATCACGGTTCTGATGTTGGCGTATGTCTACGCGCTATCCAGTCAGGTTTCACCTCTGTAATGATGGATGGTTCTCTAGAAGCTGATATGAAGACTCCTGCTTCTTACGAGTACAACTCAAACATCACTGCTGAAGTTGTTAAGATCGCTCACGCAGGTGGTGTATCGGTTGAAGGTGAGCTAGGGTGCCTAGGTTCTCTTGAAACTGGTAAGATGGGTGAAGAAGATGGTCACGGTTCTGATGAAGAGCTAGATCACTCTATGCTTCTAACTGATCCTGAAGAAGCGGCTCAGTTCGTTAAAGATACTAACGTTGATGCGTTAGCAGTTGCGGTTGGTACTTCTCACGGTGCTTACAAGTTCACTTCTAAGCCATCTGCTGATGTTCTTAAGATCGACCAGATCGCTAAGATCCACGCACGTATCCCTGATACTCACATCGTAATGCACGGTTCTTCTTCTGTACCAGAAGAGTGGCTAGAAATCATCAACAACTACGGTGGTGACATGGGCGCAACTTACGGTGTTCCTGTTGAAGCAATCGTTGAAGGTATCAAGCACGGTGTTCGTAAAGTAAACATCGATACTGACCTACGTATGGCATCTACTGGTGCGATCCGTAAGCACCTAACTGAGAACCCTTCAAACTTCGACCCTCGTAAGTTCTACAATGCAGCTGAAAACGCGATGATGGAAATCTGTAAAGCGCGTTTCGAAGCATTCGGTTGTGCGGGTCACGCGTCTAAGATCAAGTCTCTTGGTCTAGAAGAGATGCAAGCTCGTTACGCTTCTGGTTCTCTTGATCAGAAAGTAAACTAATTAAAATTATTTAATTAGTTCTTGTAAGAACCCGGCAAATACTGAGTATTTGCCGGGTTTTTTTATGCCTACAAAAAATATTTATACAAAATGTAGGGGTATTTGGGTGAAGAACGCCGAAAGAAATGCCAAAATAGCGCATGCTTAAAAGTTGATGGAAGTTTATTTTGGATTCATCTCTTCACTGAAAAGCTTTATCCCCGTGGTTCGGGAAGATAGCATACTCGAAGTTTTAAATTGATAACCTCTCTGGGAAGCCTATGTTGAAAACATTAAGAGGCAAGTTGATTGCAGGTTTTATAACCATCAATCTGGTCATTATTGCCAACTCTATTTTTAACTACGCGAAAGTTTCGGACAGTTCCGATGCCTTTGCCGACTATCGCCAAATGGCAAGAACATCTGTTAACAGCGGGATTATCGCTTCAAATGTTCTTGAGATGCGCATGACGACCAAAGATTACCTGTTGCAGGATGAGCATCGCGACATAGAGGCATTCGAGCAGGCTTATCTGAAGGTCAGTAAGGCCATTGATGATGCGAAAGAGGTCGCGGCGACAGAACAGCAATTACAAGAGTTCGACAAACTAAGAAATGATGTTGACTCTTTTAAGGCATCATTTGAGCAGGTGCATCAATTGATGCTGAAGCGAAATGACATTGTCGATAATGTCCTCGATGCGAACGGCAAGACAATGGAACAGACGCTGACCGCGATTATGCGCTCTTCTTACCAGAATATGGTTTTTGAAGTTCAAAACGCCTCTGCGGAAAGTTTGCGAACTTTGCTACTGGCCCGCCTCTATACAGCAAAGTTCATTAAATCGAATTCACAAGCGGATATGGATCGGGTTCAGCAGGAATTTGCGGTTTTGTCCGCTCAGATTGAGAATCTGATCTCCGAGATCGCCTCGCCGATCGGCAAGGAAAAGCTGGAAGGGCTTATCGCAACGATCAAGGTATACAATCAAGGGGTGAACGACCTCTATGCGACCATTAATAAGCGCAATGAGATTCGCCATAATCAGCTGACGCGTCTGGGCGAAATAGTGGCAGCAGACGCCGCGGCGGTTCAGTTGCATTCGAAACAGAATCAGGATCGTCTCGGTCCGCAGATTCAGAAAAACAACGAAAACATTCTCAATATCACCATATGGGTTGCACTGCTGATTACCGCCTTCGCGATCATGATCTCGATTGTGATTCCGCGTTTGATCGGTACCGGAATTGCATCTATTCAGAACACGCTTAAAGAGATCGCTGCAACCGGTCGATTCGATATTCGCGCGGATGAGTCGAGAAATGATGAGATCGGCGAAATTTCCAGAGAATTGAATATGACGCTGATGGCGATTCAGGAAGCCCTGCACGAGGCCAATCAGGTTGTTTCGGCGCTGGCTATGGGCGATTTTTCAAAACGTATTCAGGTCAATGTTTCAGGTGATCTGGACAATCTGAAGCAAGGCGTCAATACTTCGGTCGATTCGATCGAAAGCACCATGCAGGAAATCAACGGTGTACTTGATGCGATGAATCGCGGTCATTTCGATATTGAGATCAATGCCAATGTTCAGGGGCAGTTCAAACAGATTATGGATAACACCGCCCAGACCATGGATCGCATGAATCGGATTATTTCCGACATTTCGCACGTGATGCATCAAATGCAGCAGGGCGATTTTACCGTTCGAGTGAATGCGGATGCGCAAGGACAGCTGGATGAATTGAAGAACAGTATTAATTTATCGATGGACGCTTTGGAAAAAGCGATCAATGATATTACCCGTCTGGTTGTCGCTCAATCGGAAGGGGATTTGACGCACCAGATTACTAATGAATATCACGGCCAGTTGGACACTCTCAAGCAAGCGATTAACAGCTCGATCAGTCGTCTGGCGGACGTGGTTGCGCAGGCACTGAATGCAACGCATATTGTTGCCGGTGCGGCAGATGAAGTTGCCAAGGGGTCGATGGATCTGAGTGACCGTGTTCAGCAGCAAGCCTCGGCGCTGGAAGAAACCTCCGCGACCATGAACCAGATGAATTCCGCGGTTCAAGGCAATAGTAAGAACGCCCAGCAGGCCAGTCAAGTTGCCGTGGAAGTGCAGAGCAAGGCGAATGCCGGATCTCAGGTCATGCAAAGCACGATTGAAGCGATGGGCGAGATTCAGGATTCGAGTCATAAGATCGGCGATATCGTCAATCTGATTGACGGCATTGCTTTCCAGACGAATCTACTGGCATTGAATGCGGCTGTTGAAGCGGCGCGTGCCGGTGAACACGGACGCGGTTTCGCTGTTGTGGCCGGAGAGGTACGTTCCTTAGCGCAAAAATCTGCCGAGGCGGCCAAAGAGATTAAATCCCTGATTGAAGAGAGCGTGAATCGAATCGATCAGGGAAGTGATTTGGCGAAGCAGTCGGGCGAAATGCTGGATCAGATCAATCAGGAAATCGAATCTTTCTCGAAGATGATCTTGGATATAGCTCAGGCATCCGAAGAGCAGGCGCAAGGGGTTAATCAGGTGCATAGCGCCATCGGTCAGATCGATTCGGTAACTCAGCAGAATGCGGCTCTGGTGGAGGAAACCTCTGCCGCTGCGGCCAGTATGACCGAACAGTCGGAGATTCTGCGTCAGGATATGGCGTTCTTCAAAATCGACTCGCAGCAATTGAAAATGATGACGCCACCGGCCATTGAAAAACGCAAGCCGCAGCCGGCATTAGTCGAAGACAAACGAATGAAGCCCACCGAGACAGCTTCCGTGCAAAAAGTCATTGCACCGGTAGCCGATGACGGTGCCGAATGGAGTGAATTCTAACAAACGGTCTTGCAAAGATTTATTGTTATATAGGAAAAATGCCGGTAATCACGATTACCGGCATTTTGTCTGTTTGCCACCCGGTTTTAAGGTGAGTATCCTCAATCAGCTACCCTGTAGAGTTTAGGGTTGTGATAGGATTTGTATTGATTTATTAAGGTTTAGAGAGAAAACTTTTATGGGCAGCGCTCCTTTGGCCTCCACAAAAACCCTGCTTTGTGTTGATGATACGCCGGCCAATCTTACATTGCTGAATGAATGTCTGAAAGGGCACTATACGGTTAAGTTGGCCAATAGCGGGCAGAAAGCGTTAAGTCTGCTTGAGAAGTCCCCCGAAAAGGCATTGGCGGATTTAATTCTGTTGGATGTGATGATGCCGGATATGGACGGTTACGACGTCTGCCGACGGATTAAGGAGCATGAAGCCTGGCGCGATATTCCGGTTATTTTTATTACCTCTAAAACTTCGCCCGAAGACGAGAAGCGCGCGCTTCAGGAGGGTGGCAGTGATTTTATTCCCAAGCCAATCAATCCCGATATCCTCCTGGCGAGAATCAAAACACATCTGGAGCTTGGAGACTATCATCGAAAACTGCGTGATGAAAATCAGATGTTGGAGCAAAAGCTGAGTGAGCGTCTGACCGATCTCTTCAAACTGCAGCAGGCAACTTTGACGGTGATGATCTCATTGGCCGAATTCCGTGACGAGAATACCGGGAATCATATCAAGCGAACCCAGTCTTATGTGCAGATGTTGGCCGAAGAAGTGGAGCGGACTTACCCGCATATGGGATTGGATGAGAATACCCGGGATCTGATCGTTCAGGCGGCTCCGCTGCATGATATCGGTAAGATTACCACTCCCGATCATATCCTGTTGAAACCAGGCAAGCTGACTCCGGAAGAATTCGACATTATGAAACAGCATGCGCAGAGCGGTGCGGATATTCTCAAAACGGCTATAAACGAAATGGGCTCCTATGGCGGTTTTCTTGAAGTTGCTCAGGAGATTGCGCTGACGCACCATGAAAAATGGGATGGCAGCGGTTACCCTCAAGGCCTGCAGGGCGAATCTATTCCAATCAGCGGCCGGCTGATGGCGCTTGCTGATGTGTATGATGCTTTGCGTTCCGAAAGACCATATAAAAAAGCGTTTAGCCATCAGGAAGCGTTGGCGATTATCGAAGAGGGCGCCGGAAAACATTTCGATCCGCGCCTGACGGAATGTTTTAAGAATATCGGAGAGAAGGTTGCTGCAATTACCGAAGAGTTGCTTTGAATATCGGAACGGGATGGATAGATGAGTTATTTGCAGGATACGCAAAAGCAGATACAGTCAAGCTTGTTCATTATCGTGGTTTTGACCTTGGTGATGGGTGGTGCTGCAATCTGGTTTTTGGGAAAGGGGCTGATCCATCAGGCTGAATTCGATCGAAAATACCATACGATTGATGCCCTGCTCGACCTGAACGAGGCGATCTCCTTCGAGGACGGCCGCAGTACAACCTACCTGTTAAATCACAGCAGTGTTCCCAAAAGCGAATTGCAGCGTCTTATGGATCAAACGGATGTCAGTTATCAGGCGTTTCTTGAGAGTATCCATCATTATAATTATGAGACAGCCGATCTAATGGCTTTGGAAAGGCATTTCCTGGATTTTACCGGTCACCGGCGTATGGTATGGGAATGCCCGATAAAGGAACCTTGCCTAACTGAGATTGAATCGCTCCACTATCATAGTGATATTCTTCGCAATGATTTGATCAATCGCATGGAGCGCTTGTTCTTGGATCTACCGATTAACGAGCGTTCTATTACCGTCAAAATGCAGTTTATTGCCCATCTTTTGCGATGGAATAATCAATTGCACCGACTTTTGTCCATGATCCGCAGTTTTCAGGAATCTAATGACCTGAGTATTCTGCCAATGCTCCAGCAGGCGAGCACCGAGTTGCAGACCGAGCATCGGATTCTGGTGCAAATGCTGGAAATCTACGAAGACGACCTTCTACCGAGCGTGAAGCAGGCGTTGAAATCCCTGGTCAGTAACTTCGATTATCTGAATACCCACTTTACCTACGAAATCCTTGACAAAGAGCTGCCTGTTACAACCGAGCTGCCGTTCCGGTCAACAATTGCACGGCCGCTTCTCGAAGAGAGCGTGGCGACGATTAAGCTTTTTTACGATCACTCTCTTCAGCAGTATCACAAGTATCAGCGCAATGATCTGATCATCTTTTTGGTAGAGCTGATCGCCATTATCTTCTTATTCCTGATGAGCCGCAGGGTCATTCACCGAATTCGTGTCGATGCATTGTTGCCGTTACAGCAAAATCAGGCGATTCTGGATAATGCGGCTTCGGGGATTATTCAGATCGACAGTAAAGGGATCATCAACCGGATTAATAATAAGGCGCAGGAAATTTTCGGGTTTAGCGAAGAGGAACTGCTGGGGCAAAACGTCAAGATTTTGATGCCTAAAGCAGAGGCGGATCAACATGATGATTTTATCCGCAGGCAGTTGATAACCGGTGAGAATAAAATTATCGGTACCGGTCGGGAGGTAACCGGGGTCAACAGCGATGGCCGTATGTTCCCTATGCATTTGGCGATCAGCCGAATTGATTCGGATAATGAAACCAGTTTTATCGGGGTGGTGACGGATTTAAGTGAAAGAGAGCAAGAGCGCCACGAAATCCAGACCCGAAATAAGCTGTTGAACGCATTGCGTAAGGCGACTGAAGATTTTATGGCCAATACGCTGGATAGTGCGCATATCTGGGATGAACTGCTGAACTCTTTACTGGACATTTCAGAGAGTGAATACGGGTTTATCGGTGAAGTGATCTTTCAAGAGGATGGCACCCGTTGTCTTAAGCTGCATGCGTTGAGCAATATTGCCTGGAATGGTGAATCCAACAGGATGTTCGAAAAGATCCTGTCCCAGGATATGTTGCTTTGTGACGCGGATACTTTGATCGGTCAAGTCATGTATCAAGAGCGACGCGTTATCAGTAATGACGTGTCGAATGATCTGCGTGCCGGCCGAATGGCTCCTGAGCTTCCGGGATTGCATCGTTATATGGGGGTGCCGATCTTTCAGGGCAAGGAGCTGGTCGGTGTTTATGGTATCGCCAATCGCGCGGATGAGTATCGCGATGAACTGGCCGAATTTCTTGAACCTTTCCATGCTACCTGTGGCGTCATGATTGCCGGAATACGCCAGGCTCGGAAACAGCAAGAGTTAGTTAATAACCTGGAAGAGGCCAAAGTTCAGGCTGAATCCGCCACTGCATTGAAATCCGATTTCCTGGCGAATATGAGTCATGAAATTCGTACTCCGATGAATGCGATATTAGGCTTGTCGCATCTGGCATTAAATACTAATCTCGATTTTCAGCAGAAGGATTATGTCGAGAAGATCAACCGCTCGGCAAACAGTCTGCTGCATATCATTAACGATATATTGGATTTCTCCAAAATCGAATCCGGAAAACTGTCGTTGGAACATATCCCGGTACAGATCGAAGAAGTGATCGAAGACAGCATGATCGCGGTGCAGACGCTCGCGGCACAGAAGCGGCTTGAAGTCTTTGTTCATCTGGCACCATCTTTATATCAGTGCAAACAGCCTGTTCTGGTTGGGGATCCGGTTCGAATAGGGCAGATTCTGATTAATCTGCTGGGGAATGCCGTTAAATTCACCGATGAAGGTTACGTTCTTTTATATGTTGAGGTGACCGAGCAGGCGCAGGATCGCTGGACAGTCGCTTTTCATGTCGAAGATACCGGGGCCGGTATCGGTAACGAGCAATTGGATCAGCTGTTTGACGCCTTTACGCAAGCGGATGCTTCAACCACCCGAAAACATGGCGGAACCGGATTGGGCTTGGCCATTTCCCGTAATCTGGCGCGCGAAATGGGCGGGGACGTGACGGTTGCCAGTGCATTGCAACGCGGCAGTATTTTCTCGCTGACGGTTCCGTTTGCCAAACTCGGGGAATCCTCGGTTTCCAAGGGGCTTAAGGTGCGTCAGTCGGCATGGATTGTGGATGATATTCCCATGGCTCGCGAACAGCTGTGTTTGCAACTGGAGAGCTTCGGGATACAGGTACAGTTGTTTGCCACCGGCCAAGAGCTTTTAAAAGCGCTGGGAGATGGAAAATCGATACCTGATTGGTTCTTTATCGACTGGATGATGCCTGAGATAGATGGTGTCGAAATTGTGCAGGCGATTAAGAAACAGCATCCCGAATTGCTGGAAAGGGTTGTGCTTAACTCGTTTTATGACTGGAATAAACTGCAGGAGCTGGCGGAACTGAATGGTATCGGTTATTGCCTGCACAAGCCGATTTTACCGAGACATCTGGCTCGTCTGTTCAAAGAAGGACAGGATGACCGTTCGCTTTCTTCGGGTGAACAGCCGTCTGTACCGAACCTTGAGAATAAACACTTGCTGGTGGTGGAAGACAATATCCTTAACCAGCAGATCGCCGAAGAAATGCTTTCCCGGACACGCGCTCGGGTCACGCTTGCTGATAACGGCGAACAGGCGTTGTATCAGTTATTGCGTTGTCATCAGCATTTTGATCTGGTGTTGATGGATATCCAGATGCCAGTGATGGACGGGATTGAAACCACCCGTGCAATTCGTGGCTATGCACAGTTTTCGAATTTGCCGATTATTGCCATGACCGCTCATGCGTTTAAAGAAGAGGTCGAACGCTGTCTGGCTGTCGGGATGGATGCGCATATTTCCAAGCCGATTCTTCCCGAGAAGTTGTATGACATTTTGGCCAAGACTTTGGGTGTGGATAAGTTTGTTGATAAGTTGGACAAGTCACTGGAAGATGAAGCTGAGGCTTTACCGGAAGGTGATGGTTTGGCGTTGCCAGTGGGGGACGGTTTGGATATTAAGGCGGCAAAGCAGCTGCTTAATAGCGAAGACGCATTTTTTGAAAAGATGCTTTATAGCTATTTGGACACTTACCGCAATGCACCGGCACAGTTGCAGAAATACATTGCTGATCAACAGTGGGATGAAGCCAAACGTTTTGTACATACTTTAAAAGGCCTGTCGGCCAGTGTCGGTTTTAAGGCGCTTTCGGAGTTATTTACCGCTTTGGAAAAACGTCTGGACACTTATGTGGCGGATTTTGAGATGAGCCTGTTAAAACAGTCGCAGAAAGAGGAGTTCATGGCTTTTCTTGAGCAAGTTGAGCAAGGGCATACAAATGCTTGGAAGATGTCGCAAAGTTTTATCGATGCCTATGAAGACAGAGCCTCCAAAGAGGACGAAGACGACGGTGTTCAGGAAAGCGGTGAGTTTGATGCCGATGAATGGTCTGCGCTCAAGCAACAGTTGATCCGCGGACTGGAAGAGCTCGATGGTGGCGTTTTGGAATTATGGACTGAAAACCGGAATTTAATTAACCGAGTGATCGCCAGCGAAGCGCGCAGAAAAATTGAAGAGGCGATACAGAATTACGATTTTGACGAAGCGATTCAGCTTCTTTCCATGTTCTAATTGAGCCGATTCATGGAATTATTTTAGGAATAAAAAAGCCATCCGAATGGATAGCTTTTTTAGAGCGCCTGGCGCGGTATCGGATTAGATATAGTCGCTGTGTTCGATATTTTCCATATCGGCACTGCTGAAGCGACAGACATTTACGCTGATATAGTCATCATAGGCACTGCCGGATTGAACCCAGTTTTTTACTTTGTTTTCAATTGCCTGAGGCAGCATTTTTTCGCTCAAGACCATGCAAAAGCCGTATTTGAATCTCGGGCTCTCCGACCCTTCTGCGACCACGGCATCATCATCGACAAATACTTTTACGGTCGCTTCCTGTCCCGGCATGCTGACAAAGGCGTTGGCGCCATGTTCCTGAATCAGGCGCTGTAGCTGATTATTAAAGTGCAACTTACTGACCGGGTTGAATTGATAATATTCCTTGATCAGTTCTTCGGCACGGTCGATCAGAGAGGCTTTTAACTCTGCAACGGAGTCGAATGACTCGTCACCGAGTTCAAAAATCACAAATGCCTGTTCAGTTTTACCCAGAGTTAGGCCTTTATCCTGCTCAATAATCAGTGCAGCACCATCCAAAATGGCTTGATAGTTTTCATCGGAAAACTCAGTCAGTGCTTGTGTAAATTGTTCTGCATTCATCGATATATTCCCCGAAAATAAATCTCTAATAAAAAGCCCCAGCCAGTTTCCTGACCAGGGCTCGATTGTAACCAAAAACTCTAGTTAAGGTTAGGTCGTCAGGTTGGCAAATAGTTGCGGTAGTTTTTCCGGCAGTTTCAGTACGTCATCGACAATCGCGTAACGGTTCTGACCGAAAATATTCTGCACATATTTGTCCGCATATTGGTCAATGGTCAGACAGTATGAGTAGATACCGTTGGTTTGCAGTTCTTCAACCGCTTTCTTGGCATCTTGCTTCAGATACTGGCCGTCTTGTTCATCGATATCCGCTGGTTCACCATCGGTAATTACCAGCAACAGTTTCTGCTTGCTGCTTTGCTTGGCCAGATAATGACCGGCGTGACGCATAGCACCACCCATACGAGTCGATAATCCACCTTGCATACCGGCTAAACGTGAATGCACTTCTTGGTCAAATGGCTCGTCGAACTGCTTAAAGCGTACATACTGCAGATCGTGGCGACCGTCGGACGAGAAGCCGTGGACCGCAAACTGGTCACCGATACCATTAATCGCGTGCGATACCAGAATCGCCGATTCTTGCGTTACTTCCAGAATGGTTTTACCCACGCCCGGAATTTCTTCATTCGTCGATTCCGACAAATCAAGCAGTACCACTACCGATACTTCTCGCGAACGAATCACGTTTTTCATGGTGATACGCGGATCCGGTTCCTGGCCCATACGAATGTCGGTAATCGCTTCAACACAGGCATTCAGGTCAAGCTCGTCACCGTCTTCAAGACGACGGATACGTTGCAGACCAACCGCTTGCAGCTTATCAACAATCTGTTTGATACGGTGCGCGATACCTTTGTTGGCATCCAGTATACGGTTATACAATTCCGGATCGCCTTTCTTGGCGCGACGCTCGTACAGTGTTACCCAGCTCGGACGGTGCAATTGCACACGGTAATCCCACTCATGGTAGTGGAACGGATCAGAGATAGGTTCCACGCCTTCCATTTCGTTATAGGAGACACCGTTGTCTTCGTAAGGGTACAGCTCAGAGCCCAGTACCCAGACTTCGTCGTGGTCAACGTCAACCAGCTCGGAATCGATCTCGTTGATCATCTCCATAACCGATACGTGTTTGCGAACAGGTTCCTGGTATGCGGCTCCGCCGGCATCCATATCACCCCATTCGTCCGAATCCCAGACCAGACGGTTATCATCGCGATAGCCGAAACGCTGTTTGTTCAGCTCAGTAAGCGAAACCCACTTGTTGGTCGATATATTCAGAACATTGTGCAGCAGGATACCCATATCCCACGACCACTTTTCATTGTCCAGATTGTCTTCGATCTCTGCATAGAAACGATCGGCAACCACAGTCAATTGTTCGTCATTCAGCTCGTGCTGCGGGTCCATTAATTTCAGCGCTAACTGCTCAATGCGGTAGGCGTTGCTCTTCGGATCCAGTGGCGTTTGTTCCTGACTGGCACGAATCACCTTCATCCACAGATTTTTCAAGCCTGGGAAGTTTTTAATGGCGTTATATTCAACACGCGCATCTTCCATGATCTCGATAAAGAACATCTGTTGTGGTGTTAACTGCTCCATTGAAATCGCACATTTGCTGTAGCAGATATGGGATGCCAAGTGAGCCGCCATAGCGCGATAGACTTCACCACCTTTTACTTCGCCAATATCATTCAGGGCGTCAGGTAGGTGCAGTGCCATTTTTTCAAAATAGGGTTTGAAATCTTCAAAGTCCGCCGCAGCAGGACGAATAAAGAAATCACGGGCCCAGAAAGCGCGCAGGTAGAAGTTGATTGGTCGATGGAAATCGATAAACAATGAACCTTTACGCTGCTGCTGGAATACCGCTTTCGAGTCTTCTGACTCCAGCCCGAAGTATTTAATCTGCGCCGGGAAATTACGGGCGTGCGCTTGTGCCCCCCATTGTGCCCAGCGACGTAGACCTGATACGGTCAGCTTTGAC
This sequence comes from Thiomicrorhabdus xiamenensis, assembly GCF_013282625.1. Lineage (NCBI taxonomy): Bacteria > Pseudomonadati > Pseudomonadota > Gammaproteobacteria > Thiotrichales > Piscirickettsiaceae > Thiomicrorhabdus > Thiomicrorhabdus xiamenensis. The sequence continues at coordinate 2,330,054 of NZ_CP054020.1, read as the reverse complement.
ATTAACTCGTCCATGTTGGCTAACATTGGACGCATACCGCGCGGTGTTTTCGAACCGATTTGGTAAATCAGAGCTAGATACTGGCGAGTCAGATCAATATCACGGGTTTTATCAGCAATCGTTGGCAAAGAATCGAGCACCAGCGCGATAACTTCACCGGAAGTTACCGACGACAGTTTCATAACGGTTTCATGGATATCGTCCAGAATCTCGTCATCTACTTTGGCAATAACTTGCGGTACTGCTTCAAGATAGCTCACAACTACATCTTGACCTTTACCCAAGTAGGCTAGGGCGTTGGCATTATCCAACCACTCTTCACGTGAGTGCTCGTTCATGTAGTGAGAAGCTTCTTGGATCAATGAATCCAGCATTTCCTCAAGTTGCGGAACGGCTTTTATCAAAGATGCTTTGACTTCTTCTAGATCAAAACTCATAACATTATCCTATACATTTTTTTTGATCGGCTCGGTGCAGTGTTTCTGCTCCGACTCCAGTTAATGCTTATTCAAAAAATGTATCGACGGTTGTCATTAGGGTATCTAGGATATCGTCGTCATCCGTCAGTGGAGTGATCAGTGCCATAGTACAAGCTTTCTTCGGATCAACACCTTTATTAATCAGCTGACCTGCGTAAACCATTAGACGAGTCGAAATACCTTCATCCAGACCGTGACCTTTCAGGTTACGAGAGCGTTGGGCAATCTGTACCAGTTTCTCAGCGATCGCCAGATCAATACCGGCTTCCTTAGAAACGATTTCTGCTTCAATTTTCTCTTCAGGATAGTCAAACTTGAAACCACCGAAACGCTGTTTAGTCGATTGTTTCAGGTCTTTCATCATTGACTGGTAACCAGGGTTGTAAGAAATAACCAACTGGAAGTCAGGGTGGGCTTCAACCAGCTCACCTTTTTTATCCAAAGGCAGTACGCGACGGTGATCCGTTAGAGGGTGAATAACAACCGTCGTATCCTGACGTGCTTCAACCACCTCATCCAGGTAACAGATCGCACCGATACGGGCGGCAACGGTCAAAGGACCATCTTGCCAGCGAGTACCGTTAATATCGATCAGGTAGCGACCAACAAGGTCGGAAGCGGTCATATCTTCGTTACAGGCAACGGTGATAAGCGGCTTACCTAGCTTGTGCGCCATATATTCAACAAAACGCGATTTACCACAACCTGTTGGCCCTTTTAGCATAATCGGCATGCGTGACGCATAGCCGGACTCGAACAGTTCGATTTCGTCGGCAACTGGCTGATAAAAAGGTTCTTCTTTAATTAGGTACTGAGAAGGATCTAACGTGTTGATTTCTGACATGATTGAACTCTCCTTGGTAAGTCGATTCAGATTCCAAAAGTTTTAGAGTTGGTCACTTGTGTCAAATGAACAAGTCTAAAAGAGATGAAAAGTCGGCCAGGTTTCGGGGGCTGGCCGACGTTTGTATTACCCGCCCGGGAGGTAAGATCCAAACGGGTAAGACGAGGTTAAGAGATGCGCATTAATCGCTTTTAATGTCACCTCTCAGAATTTGGCTGTCACACAAGGCGGCTGCCTTGTGTGACGAGTTGCTAATTAGCGGGGGATATTACATATCACCACGTTTGATTAGCATGTTTGCACCTTGAGACTGTGCAAAGTTGTCGTAACCGATCAGGCGAACGTGGTTGTTTGGGTTCGCTTTGATGCAAGCATCAACTTCAGCTAGTACTGCATCTGCAGAAGTTTCACCGAACATCGGTAGTTTCCACATGTACCAGTAGTAGTCAGTCGCACGCTCAGGCTCTGAGTGTTCGATCGCTGGGTTCCAGCCTTTATCGATGATGTACTGAACCTGTGCTTTAACTTGCTCTGAAGTCATAGTTGGTAGGTATGAGAAAGTCTCAGCCTTACGTGACTTTGGATCAGAGATACGAGAAGGGTAATCTTGAATACTCATTAGTATTTTCTCCTAAATTTCTATTACTTATGCTTAACGTCTAGCTTGTCAACAGTGTCGAATTCGAACTTGATTTCTTTCCAAGTTTCCATTGCGATCTTAAGCTCTGGGCTAGATTTAGCAGCGTTAGTAAGAATGTCTTTACCTTCTTTCTCAACTTCGCGACCTTCGTTACGAGCTTGAACACACGCTTCAAGAGCAACACGGTTCGCAGCCGCACCAGCAGCGTTACCCCATGGGTGACCAAGAGTACCACCACCGAACTGAAGTACAGAGTCATCACCGAAGATGGTAACAAGCGCAGGCATGTGCCATACGTGGATACCACCAGATGCAACCGGCATAACACCAGGCATAGCACCGAAGTCTTGGTCGAACATGATTCCGCGTGAACGGTCTTCTGGGATGAATGAATCACGCATGATGTCGATCCAACCTAGAGTTGCGTCACGGTCACCTTCAAGCTTACCTACAACAGTACCTGAGTGAAGGTGATCACCACCAGATAGACGTAGTGCTTTAGTTAGTACACGGAAGTGGATACCGTGGTGCGGGTTACGGTCGATTACACCGTGCATTGCGCGGTGAATGTGCAACAACAGGCCGTTCTTACGGCAGTAGTTAGCAAGACCGGTGTTAGCAGTGAAACCACCAGTTAGGTAATCGTGCATGATGATCGGAGTACCGATCTCTTTAGCGAATTCCGCACGCTCGTACATTTCTTCTGGAGTACCAGCTGTACAGTTCAGGTAGTGACCTTTTTTCTCACCAGTTTCTGCAGAAGCTTTCTCGATAGCGTCTTGACAGAATAGGAAACGGTCTCTCCAGCGCATGAATGGCTGTGAAGTTACGTTTTCATCATCTTTCGTGAAGTCTAGACCACCACGTAGACACTCATATACTGCACGACCGTAGTTCTTAGCAGATAGACCTAGCTTAGGCTTGATAGTACAACCTAGCATTGGGCGACCGTATTTATCCATCTTGTCGCGTTCTACCTGGATACCGTGTGGAGGCCCACCACAAGTCATTACATATGCAAGTGGGAAACGGATATCTTCTAGACGACATGCACGTAGAGCTTTAAAGCCGAATACGTTACCAACCAAAGAGGTCATAACAGATACAACTGAACCTTCTTCGAAAAGGTCAATTGGGTAAGCGATGAAAGCGTAGAAACAAGTATCGTCACCAGGAACGTCTTCAATTCGGTATGCACGACCTTTGTAGTAATCCAGGTCAGTTAGAAGGTCAGTCCATACTGTAGTCCAAGTACCAGTTGAAGATTCTGCAGCTACCGCAGCAGCGATTTCTTCACGAGGAACACCATCTTGTGGAGTTACTTTGAAACATGCTAGGAAATCTGAATCTTTCGGCTCATATTCCGGCATCCAATAAGTTTCGCGGTATTCTTTTACACCAGCGTTATACGTCTTTGCCATATTTGACCTCTTTAACGGTTAATAATGGTTTAAATATTATGGGTATCAATAATATTAATGAATTTGATAATCATTAATTTTTGTGATGCCCTTAGCTAAATAAAATTTGATGAGCTCGGCTGATAAAATTCGGAGAACTTCTCGGCTTCTTTGTGCCCGTCAAATTTCGTTGAAAGCTATGTTATGAAAAATCAAATTTTTTTTCGCACATGCTTTGTTATAGTGTAAATAAACAAATGTTTATGGAACTGGCGGAAAGCCTGATAAGAGTAAAGGTCATGCTTGGAGTAGGTTTATGCAAAATTTGCACATTACCGCGCAACAGATAAGAATCTTTGAAGCGGTTGTCCGTTTAGGGAGTTATACCCGGGCTGCGGAAGAGTTAAATTTAACTCAACCGGCCGTATCAATCCAGATAAAAAGACTGGAAGAGAATAATGACGTCAAGTTGATCGAAGTGGTCGGCAAGAAACTTTATCTGACGCCGCCCGGCGAACAGATGTATAAAAGTTGTCAGAAAATTCTCGAAGAGTTGCAGGAACTGAATGTTTCGATCAAATCCGCGCAGAACTCTATAGAAGGTGAGCTGAGGATTGCCGTGGTAACTCCGGCTAAATACTTTATGCCGTATATTTTGAAGGCGTTTCTGAACCGTTTTCCGGATGTTCGTCCTTCGGTGACGGTCATTAACCGGCGCCGGATTATCGACGAACTTAAGAATAACCAGTACGACTTGTCGATTATGGGCCGGGTTCCTGAAGAGCTGAAAATGGACGCTTTTCCATTCTTTGAAAGCGAACTGGTTGTGGTCGCACACCCGAGTCATCCGTTGGCCAAACAGAAGAATATTGCAATCGAAGGTATTGCCAACGAGCGCTTCCTGATGCGCGAAGTCGGATCAGGGATTCGCTCGTCGGTGGTTGAGAAATTCGGTGAGCACGGCGTGCATATCGAACCTTATATGGAACTGGGCAGTACCGAGTCAATGAAACAGGCGGTAATGGCCGATCTGGGGATTTCCATCCTGCCCAAGCAGGCCATCCGCATTGAGGTTAAATACGGTCATCTGGTGGTTCTGGATGTACAGGGATTCCCGGTGATTCGAGACTGGTATTGCGCCAAGATGAAAGACAAAACACTGATGCCTCAGGCTCAAGCGTTTGCCGACTTTTTGCAGAGTGTGGATATTAAGAAGCTGTTGGCGATGTCCGATACGCGTTAAGTTATTTACGATGCTTCACACCTTCAGGCGGGGCGCAGTACAATAAGCTTCTCTCTTATTGAATTTGCGTTTCCATTATGCCTGAAAAAATCTCCCTTCTAGCCCGTAATGCGACCCTGCGCCAGTTGCAGGTTTTCGAAAGTATTGCCCGCCATCACAGCTTTTCCAAAGCGGCTGAGGAGTTGCACTTGACCCAGCCGACCGTCTCCATGCAGGTCAAAAAGCTGGTCGAAGTCCTTGAAACGCCCTTATTTGAACAGATTGGCCGTAAAGTCTATCTGACCGATGCCGGTCAGGTTTTGTATGATTGCGCCAGCATTATTCTTAATCAACTCTCTTTTGCCGAGCAGAAGATTAATCATATCAAGGGCTTTTCCGGGGGGAGCGTTAAGTTATCGGTCATCTCTACCGCGCAGTATTTCGTGCCGAAAGTGGTGCATGATTTCACCCAGGCTTATCCGGATGTTACGGTTATTATGCGTGTCGGCAATAAGGAAACCTTGCTTGAGCGTATTGCTAACAATAAAGACGACTTCTATCTGTTGGGTCAGCCGCCGGAAGCCTTGAATGTGGAGTCCTCGCAGCTGGCTATCAATCCTTTGGCGTTTGTTGCCAACAGCAAGCATCCGCTTGTCGGCAAGAAATTGACCATTGCAGATCTTGAAGATGAGCCTTTTTTGATGCGGGAAACCGGCTCGGGAATTCGCGCGCATATCGAAAAGGTCTTCGAAGAGTTTGGCTTTCAGCCGCATATCAAGATGGTATTGGGCGGGAACGAGGCGATCCGCCTCGGGCTTTTGCAAAATCTGGGGATTACCGTGGCTTCGGTACCGACTTTGATGAATGAAATCAATCAGGGTGAGATATCCATTCTCGATGTCGAAGGCTTTCCGATTAATCGCCACTGGTATCTGGTCTATTCCAAAGGCAAGGTTTTGTCCATCGCTGCCGAAAAGCTGATTGAACTGCTTCGTTCCGAAGGGGAAAAATTAAGTCGCAAAGCATTTCAGAAACTGGATTGAGATTTAAGCCCTGTCGGTTTTTCTTAATACGGTAAGTTATTGATTAGAATCAAAAAGATGAACGCTTTTCTGTCTCTTTTCGAGTCGTTTGGTTGTGCGTAAAAGATAAATTTATCGCTATAAAAGTGTGCAAAATTGATTGATATCAGTTGTTGCTTCAAGAATGGGTAAAAGTATTGTATTCCGTCAATATATATCAGAATCTGGTATAGATCTAAAGCAATAGGATTAATCAATATTATTGATTGGAAGTTATCGGTTGGATCTTTATAATGGCCTCTCAAGTTTCGGGGTCGGATCAAATTCTAAGAGTTTGATTCGACAAAAATAAAGGATGTTCACTTCGAGCGACTAAGCTCAGGCATCCCTATATATTGAGGTAAGAAAAATGGATCAGTCGAATCGTTACGCTGACTTAACTCTATCAGAAGAAAAATTGATTGCTGATGGTAATCACCTTCTAGTTGCATACCGTCTAAAACCAGCTGCTGGTTACGGTTTCCTTGAAGTAGCTGCTCACGTTGCTGCTGAATCTTCAACTGGTACTAACGTTGAAGTATCTACTACTGATGACTTCACTCGTGGTGTTGACGCTCTAGTATATGAAGTTGACGAAGCTGCGTTTGGTGACAAAGGTGGTCTGATGAAGATCGCTTACCCAGTAGATCTATTCGATCCTAACCTAATCGATGGTCACTACAACGTATCTCACATGTGGTCTCTAATCCTAGGTAACAACCAAGGTATGGGTGACCACGAAGGTCTACGTATGCTTGACTTCCTAGTACCAGAGAAAATGGTTAAGAAATTCGACGGTCCAGCTACTGACATCTCTGACCTATGGCGCGTTCTAGGTCGTCCAGAAGTTGACGGTGGTTACATCGCTGGTACGATCATCAAGCCTAAACTAGGTCTACGTCCAGAGCCATTCGCGAAAGCATGTTATGACTTCTGGCTTGGTGGTGACTTCATCAAAAACGATGAGCCACAAGCTAACCAGCCTTTCTGTCCAATGGAAACTGTTATTCCTATGGTTGCGGAAACTATGGATCGTGCACAGCAAGAAACTGGTGAAGCTAAGCTTTTCTCAGCTAACGTAACTGCTGACTTCCACGAAGAAATGATCAAGCGTGGTGAGTACATCCTAGGTGAATTCGCTAAGTACGGTAACGAAAAACACGTTGCTTTCCTTGTTGACGGTTTCGTAACTGGTCCAGCTGGTGTTACTACTGCACGTCGTAACTTCCCTGATACTTACCTACACTTCCACCGCGCAGGTCACGGTGCGTTGACTTCTTATAAGTCACCTATGGGTATGGATCCACTATGTTACATGAAGTTAGCTCGTCTAATGGGTGCTTCTGGTATCCACACTGGTACTATGGGTTACGGTAAAATGGAAGGTCACGGTGATGAGCGCGTACTAGCTTACATGCTTGAGCGTGACGAGTGTCAAGGTCACTACTTCTATCAGAAGTGGTACGGCATGAAGCCTACTACTCCAATCATCTCTGGTGGTATGAACGCGCTACGTCTACCTGGTTTCTTCGAAAACCTAGGTCACGGTAACGTAATCAACACTTGTGGTGGTGGTTCATTCGGTCACATCGACAGCCCAGCTGCTGGTGGTACTTCACTAGGTCAAGCATATGAGTGCTGGAAAACTGGTGCAGACCCAATCGAATACGCTAAAGAGCACCCAGAATTCGCTCGTGCGTTCGAATCATTCCCTGGTGATGCTGACAAGCTATTCCCAGATTGGCGTGAGAAACTAGGTGTACATAAATAATCTAAGTGTATAAACACTTGTTTATGTGAACCTATAAAAAACCCTGCTCTTGAGCAGGGTTTTTTGTAAATTTTACGTACTGATTTCACATCAAAAAAGTTGTAATGAAGTAGCTTCGATTTAAGCCTTTTGAGGTAAGAATTTCAGAAAAATTTAGAAGAGTTTTCTGGGTTTGTAGGGCTTAAATTCAAATTACTTTAATTTCATTTCTGTCTGTTTTCAGGCAAAAATTTCTGTTTTTATCTACTAGTTTTCGGGGAACTAACATGGATATTTCACAATACAAAATTGATAACGAACCATTTTATGATGCTCAGTCGAACGAAATTGAGCTATACGAAGCGGCTTACGATGCACGTCTACCAGTCATGGTTAAGGGGCCAACAGGTTGTGGTAAATCACGTTTTGTTGAGCATATGGCGTGGAAATTAGGCAAGCCGATCATCACGGTTTCTTGTAACGAAGATATCACCGCTTCCGACCTTGTCGGTCGTTACCTGCTGGACGCTAACGGTACTCGTTGGGTTGACGGGCCTCTAACAATGGCAGCGCGTTACGGCGCAATCTGCTACCTGGATGAAATCGTTGAAGCACGTCAGGATACGATGGTTGTTATCCACGCGCTGACTGACCACCGTCGTGAACTATCGCTAGATAAAAAAGGTGAGCTGATCAAAGCGCACCCAGATTTCCAGCTGGTTATCTCTTATAACCCGGGTTACCAGTCGCTAATGAAAGACCTTAAGCAATCGACTAAACAACGTTTCTGTGCGCTGGATTTCGATTACGCAGATGCGGAAACCGAAGCGCACATCCTGCAAAAAGAGGGTGGTGTTGATGATGCGACGGCTAAGAAACTGGTGCAGATCGGTGAAACCGCTCGTAACCTGAAAGGTCACGGTCTGGATGAAGGTATTTCGACTCGTCTAATGGTTTACGCGGCAACCCTGATTAACAAAGGTATCACGCCGGTTGAGGCTTGTAAGATGGCGTTGGTTCGCCCGATTACCGATGATGCAGACATCCGCGAAACGTTGGATAACGCAATTGAAATGATTTTCGGCTAAATCATAAATTGATTCATCCGTCTTTACGTGCTGCTCTTCGTTAGAAACGGTCATGTACTGGATTGTACACTCCCTTATTCTGGCCTTGACCAGCACGAAAATTCGGCGAATCAAACTTATGATTGCTCTTGTCTCTAATTTAAGAGCTTATTTTTCAACTGAACGAATGAGAACGTTTAAGTATGAATGAAGAATTATTTGCCGAATATCAGGAAAAGTTTACCTGTAAGTTTCCAAAAGCAGTTGAGCTCTTTCCGGAACTGATCGAATATGCGGTTGCCAAGCTTTCGCCGGAAGGGGTTGAGGCGTATTTAGAAGGCGCGAACTTCCTATGTAAAATCGGGCAGGGTGTCGAGCCGGTCTTGGTTTATATGGAAGTGATGCCGGATATCGCGTCGCACTTCGGTAAAGGAACAAACAAGATGGTTGCCGACTACGCTTATCTAATGGCGCGTAGTCCGAATAAAAAAGCGTTGGTTCCTTTTTTATCAACCTTAGGCCATGTTTGTCGTCGTATTGACCGTATTGAAGATTTACAGCTGTATTTCGATATTATCGACGAGTATGTCGATAAGACGCAGACCGTTATCCATGGGCATCATTCAATTCATGAAAGCCCGGGTATGGTGTCGTTGATGAATTCCATGCCGCAGCTAATTTCTAAGCTATGTCTAAATGGTATTCGTAACTTTATTGATTACGGAGCGCGCAACTATCTGAACTCGCCAGACGAGCAGATCGCTTATTTTGAGCTGGAATCTCACGATGCGAAATCAATTATTACTCGTGAGCGTAAAGGAACAACCTTTAAAGACGTAGAGCGTCACATGGATATGCTCAAAGAGTGTATGTGGGATTGTGACCTGCCGTTCCAGACATTTTCGACCGCGTTTGACCAATTGCGTAAACCGGTGCCTTATCTGGATGACGACATTATTGCGGTACCGGATGTGTATGACGCTGAAAATGGTGTTTCGGGAACGGATCGCTATCGTGCGACCATTGCCCATATGATGGCGCATAAAAAGTGGTCTGGGCAGTTAATGGCAGATAACTATGCGCCGCATATGCAGTTGTTTATCTCGGTGTTCGAAGATTGCCGTGTTGAACATCTTGCGATTCAGCGCTATCCGGGCTTGAAAAACTTGTTCCTGTCGCTACACCCTTATCCTGAAAAAGGGGCGTGTGATGATAAGAAAATGTCGTGCCTGCGTTACCGTGCAACACGTATGTCGCGTGCGCTGTTGGATGAAAACTTTGATCCGCAAAACGAATTGCTGGAAAGTTTCCGCGAGCGTTTCCATAAAGTTATGGCAGAGAAAGGTGAAGAGTCCACTACTGCAGATATGGCAGAGTTGGGGATCGATTTCTATGTGAAGACACGTAAGCAGTCTTCGGATAGTCAGCCGACCGTTTTCTTTGACGATACCGAAGTTTCTTACCGTGACGATAATCGTTATATCTGGTTCTACTACGAAGAGTACGATGAGTCAGACGAAATCATGCCGAACGAGTATGAGAATGAAGAGCCGAAAATTGCTGATGATGGTGGCCTTCCACCGCGTCATTACGATGAGTGGGACTACATTTCAGAGAGCTATCGTCCGGATTGGACAACGGTTTATGAACGCCTTCACCCTTCCAAAGATGCCGCTAAGATTGACCGCTTGATGGATAAACACAGCGATTTGGCGAATCGTCTGAAGAAGATGATTGAAGCGCTGAAACCGCAAAACAAAAAGCGTATCCGTTTCCAGGAGGAAGGGGAAGAGCTGGATTTGGATATTGCACTGCGTTCGATTATCGATTTCAAGAGTGGTCAAGCACCGGATCCGCGTATTAATTACAGTCACACGACCGATAGCCGTAATATCGCGGTGACGTTGTTGGTGGATACCTCGCAATCTTTGAATGAACGTAATGACCAGACCGGTCAGACTTTGTTGGAGCTTTCCGAAGAAGCGCTGGCGATTACCGCTTGGACGGTAGATCAGCTGGGTGATAAATTCGCGATTGCCGGCTTCTGCTCTGATACGCGTCATGAAGTGCGTTATCAACACATTAAAGGCTTCTCTGAGCGTTATTGTGATGAGGTTAAGGCGCGTATTGCCGGTATGGAAGCGTCATTCTCAACTCGTATGGGATCTGCGATGCGTCATGCGGCACACTATCTGGAAGCGCAACAGGCTGAGAAGAAGCTGATGTTGATTCTGACCGATGGTGAGCCAGCGGATATCGATGCCAAAGATCCGCAAACGCTCATTCAAGATACCCGTAAAGCGGTTGAAGAATTGCAGAGTCAGGGGATTTACTCATACTGTATTACGGTTGATCCGAAAGCGGATGAGTATGTGGCGGATATCTTTGGTAATCAATATACGGTTATTGACCATGTTGATAAACTGCCTGAACTGCTCCCGCAAGTATTTATGAAGCTGACAGCATAAGAGGAGAATTCGTGAAATCGACCATTACAGTTCGTTCAAAATTTGATTTTCGTGGTGAAAGCTTTTGCTATGAAGGTGAGATTGCATTGCCGGATTCGTTTGGTGATTTTGACCTGTTTTTGGAACAGCTACCGCATCGCCTTGCGAAGCTAAATGATTTAACGACCCTCTCTTATAAGTTTGAGATGTTGGAATCAAGCGAGATTGAGGTAATTAAATTTCAGTCAAAGATTGCATCCAGCATCGCCGACTTGCCAATGCGAGTTGACCGGTTTCTTGAACTATACGAAGAGATTGGGCCTGATGCGCATCTTGCCGTGATTGCCGAAGAGCATCAGCTTGATTTGCAGGCTAATCCACAACTGGCTAAGGCGCTTAAGGAAGCCTACCTGTTGGGGAATCGACATAAGCCTAAGGAAAAGCCTCAGGCAACGACCTGGTGGTAATCCTTTATAGAAGCAGGTTTCTTGACCAATGCGACGCTTCAGTGTGTAATAGCGAACATTAGCGAAAGATGATTGTCTATGGGTAACCCATCTTTGTGAGAAATATAGCTATAGCACGGCGATTGAAAAAGTGCCCGTAAATTTATTTACGGGCCTTTTTTATATCTGTATTCCCCACAAATTCCAAGGAGATTCTCAATGTGTCTGATTATTGTTGCCTTAATGATGATTCTTCTTTACGGCCTTTCAGGACAGATTGAAAGTCTGATACTCAGTGAGTCGTTTGACGGCAATCTTGTTCAGATTGCACAGGGTTGGGAAGTTCTTGGGGTCTTGTGGCAGGCCGGTGCTTTTGCTTTTTTATCGGGTGTGCTAGCCGTGTTATTGATTATGAAACTGTTTGCCGTTCGGGGCGGGAACGACGCGAAATAGGAGTGAAAAGAGATGTGCGAGAAGTGTGACTGCGACCAAAAGATTCAGGATCTACTGGACAGAAATGAATCCTGGGTACAGCAGGTGAATCAAGAGCGCCCAGGCTTTTTTCAAAGTCTGGTTGCGCAGCAGAAGCCTGAATATCTGTGGATAGGCTGCTCCGATAGTCGGGTACCGGCAAATGAGCTGGTCAAGATGGATCCGGGAACGATTTTCGTTCATCGTAATATCGCAAACCTAATCAATTCGAGCGATATGAATGCCTTGAGTGTTATTCAATATGCCGTTGAAGTCCTTAAGGTTAAGCATATTATTGTCAATGGCCACTATGGTTGCGGCGGGGTTGCTGCAGCGATGAAGCCGGGTAACCCCGATCTGATCGATCACTGGGTTCGCCCGATTCGTAAGTATTACCAGAGAGCCAAAGAAACGTTAGATCTATTGCCGGAATCGGAAAGAATCGATCGTTTATGCGAGATCAATGTCGTCGAGCAAGTACGCAATATCTGCCATGTTCCGGCGGTGAGAAAAGCTTGGGAGAACGGCCAGGAATTGGCGGTTCACGGGTTTATCTACGCAATTAAAGACGGTCGTCTGCATAACCTGAATGTCAGTGTCGGCAGCTTGGAAGAAGCGGATAAAATGCTTTTAAGACTTGAAGATTGATTGCGTCCGTCTCGAAGACGGTGCTTTATTAGATTGAGTCCAATATAACGGCCAGTTGTTCTAAAAAGAGCGGCTGGCCGTTTTTTTGATGGGATACCATTATTTTCGGTGCTTTGAGATAGGGTTCGATATCCGAGGTAAAGTCGTTGCCGGGTTCAGGCTGATTGATGATTACGGCTGCCAAAGAGAGGCCGCGGTTCAGGATTGCTTCCTGGCTGAGCAGAATCTGGTTGATGGTGCCGAGGCGGTTGGCCGCAACCAGAATGACCGGAAGCTGCAGGGTTTGTGCCAGATCCGCATTCAGACCGTCGCTGCTTAAGGGGGAGTACCAGCCACCGGCGCCTTCGACCAGTTGCAGATACGTCTCCGGAACGGCGCAGTTCTCGGCTAGCTGTTGCGTTGTTAAGGTGATTCCGGCCTGAAGTAAGGCCTGATGCGGGGAGATTGGCGGTTCAAAGCGATTCGGGCAAATGATCTCCATGGACTCTTTTCCCCGTATCGCTTTATAGTAAGCAAGAGCATCTTCGCTCAGAAGCGAACCGTCGCTTTGCAAAATGCACCCAGAGGCGATCGGTTTGCGCGGGGCGACAGGATGGCCGAGCTTACTTAGAGTGTAAGCAATGCTGGCGCCGATAAAGGTTTTGCCGACGTCGGTGTCCGTGCCGGTGATAAAAAAGCCGGTCATAAAAAACTATTCCGAAAGGCAAATTCTTTGTTAAAAACCTCTTCCAAATGCTCATTTACTATTTGTAAACTGCGCTTTGTCATCAGTTTTTGCCTCGACTTTGTCTTTCCCATTACGTTTTTTTACAGTCTCTTTTGTCTTACCCGTACCATTACAGATTCTCAGTCAGACGGGCTTGCGCTTCCTGATATTTCTCGAAGGTGCGTTTGACCACGTCGTCCGGAAGTTCCGGTGCCGTTTGCGGATTTCTGTCCCAATCCAGAGAGTCCAGATAGTCGCGGATATACTGTTTATCGAAACTCGGCGGGTTTGAGCCAACCGCATAGCTCGACGCCGGCCAGAAACGCGAACTGTCCGGAGTCAATGCTTCGTCGATTAGATGAATGACGCCATTTTCGTCTTCACCGAATTCGAATTTGGTGTCGGCGATAATAATCCCTCGCTCCAGCGCGAAGTCCGCGGCAAACTGATACAGCTTCAGAGCAATTTCTTTAACTTTCTGGGATTTCTCTTCACCCATGATTTTGACCAGTTGTTCAAAGCTGATATTTTCGTCATGGTCGCCCTGTTCCGCTTTGGTCGAAGGAGTGAATAAAGGTTCAGGCAGTTTGTCGGCCTGCTGCAGATCCGCCGGCAGAGCGATGCCGCAAACGCTTTGGGTCTGTTGGTACTCTTTCCAACCGGATCCGACCAGGTAACCGCGAACAATCGCTTCGACCGGTAGGGGTTTAAGTTTTTTGACGATCATGCCGCGCCCGTCGAGCTGGATCAGTTCATCCGCAGTTAAGTAGTCCGCCAGACTCTTGTCTGTGACCAGCTGATTCGGCACGATTGATTCGGTTTTCTTCATCCAGAATTGAGCGGTTTCGGTCAGAATACGGCCTTTGCCTGGAATCGGAGTCGGAAGAATCGCATCATAGGCCGATATGCGGTCGGTCGTTACGATCAGCATGTGCTGTTCATCGATATCGTAGATGTCTCTGACTTTACCCTTGCCGATAAGTGGAAGGCTGGTTAGGTTTGACTCATAAAGTGCGTGCATATTCAGTCCTAAATAAAATGAAACTTTATTAATCGTCTTTTTTGCGATTCATGACGTAAGGGAATTGAATGTGACCATATCTCAAGACCAGTACTGCAAAGGACAGTAAAGTGATGGTCCCGGCGATTGCGATCATTTCCCACTCGGTGAGCGATTTCAGATCCAGTATCAGCAGTCGTGCAAGAGCGACAATGGCGATATAGATCGGGAAACGGATCGGCAGTTTACCCGATTTCAGGTAAATTCCAACCATCGCCAGAACTTCAAGGTATAAAAACAGCAAGAGCAGGTCGCCCAAGGTGACCTCGCCGGCCAGGGCCATTTGATACACTTCCGTCATCCCGGCAAATATCGTTGCAATCGCGATGACCAGTAGACCGAAGTATTCGGCAACATGGATGATTCCGCTGAGAACTCTATCTTGAATGGGGCGACGATCCGTCGGTTTGCTGGTGTGAGCGGAATTCTGAGAGTCTACTTTTTTGTCGGATTCTTGATGAATTTCGTAGTCGGACATGTATCGGCTCCTTGGCTGCCAAAAGCCTGAGATAAAGCTTATTCCGGCAAAGATTTTTTGCCATTTTAATGGATACTGTTAAAATGCACGAATTATTTTTAAACATTTAATAAATAGGTGCTAAAAGATGGCAAAGCAAGAAAACTGGATCGCTCCTTCAATCCTATCTGCGGATTTTGCTCAGCTGGGTAAAGATGTTAAAGACGTGATTGCGGCGGGCGCAGACGTGGTCCACTTTGATGTAATGGACAACCATTACGTTCCTAACCTGACCATCGGTCCTCTAGTTTGTGAATCGTTGAAAAAATTCATGGATAGCGAAGGTGTTAAAGCGCCAATCGATGTTCACCTTATGGTTAAGCCGGTTGATCAGATGATCAACGATTTCGGTAATGCTGGTGCAGATTACATCACTTTCCATCCGGAAGCTTCCGAGCACATCGACCGTTCTTTGCAGCTGATCAAAAATCAAGGCCTAAAAGCAGGTTTGGTTTTCAACCCAGCGACCCCTCTGAGCTATCTTGAGCACGTTATGGATAAGATCGATATGATTTTGATCATGTCGGTTAACCCTGGTTTCGGTGGTCAGGCATTTATCGAGCAGGCGCTGGAAAAACTGCGTCAGGCGCGTCAGCTGATCGATGCTTCCGGTCGTGATATCCGTTTGGAAATCGATGGTGGGGTTAAAGCGGAAAACATCGCGGAAGTTGCAGCGGCCGGCTGTGATACCTTCGTTTCGGGTTCTGGTATCTTCGGTAACGCAAATGCAAATGATGCAAACCGTTATGACACGATTATTAAGCAGATGCGAGATGAACTTGCAAAGGCTTAATTCTAATCAAAATATTGACTAGACCTCCAAACGCTGGCGTTTGTCACCTCTGGTGCCCGCCGGCGTTTTGTCGTTTTAGAAAGTGGTTTTAGCCCAAGCTGTCTGCTTGCTTCAACCGCTTTGAATATAAGAAGAGATAGAATAAATGGAAAAATTTAAACCGGGCTTTGTACTAATTGATTTAGATGGAACCTTGATCGACAGTGTGCCGGATCTGGCGTACTGCGTAGACGAAATGATGAAGCAACTGGGTATGCCGGTGCGCGGTGAAGACGCTGTGCGTAACTGGGTCGGGAACGGTGTTCAGCGCCTGACCGAACGCGCTCTGATTAACTCGGTTGACGGTATGCCGGATCAAGAATTGATGGATAAGGCTTACCCGATTTTTTTGGAGCTTTATAAAGAAAACACGTCACAGCGCAGCTGCGTGTACGACGGTGTAATTGAAGGGATCGAATGGATGAAAGCGCAGGGATACCGTGTAGCCTGTGTGACCAATAAAGCGGAAGCTTTCACGGTTCCTCTACTGAAAGACAAAGGTCTGTACGATTACTTTGAAGTTGTGGTTTCCGGCGATACCTGTGCCGAGAAAAAGCCGCATCCTATGCCGTTGCTGTTCGCAGCGGAGCAGTTGGGCGTCGAGCCGGAAAATGCATTGATGATCGGTGATTCACGTTCCGATGTGAAAGCGGCGCGTGCGGCTGGTTTCCATGTCTTCTGCATGACCTACGGCTACAACCACGGCGAAGATATCCGCGACTACAACCCGGATGTCGTGATGGATTCTTTTGTTGAGCTGAAAGATTATCTGGAAGCGAAATAAAACCCTTTAAGGCCGATGACTATGTTCAGTCATCGGCTTTTTTAAGAGACAATTAAACGATGAATGCTTTGCTTTCTTTTTTTAAAACATTGATCCTTCAGTTGTTTCGACCTGTGACCTGTTCGTTAGGCGGAATCTACCGCTACTGGCAGTTTCAGCGATGGTTAAAACAGGACTCGAAAAAACGTTAAACCCCCGTAACTTCGTAATTTCAAATCAAGGCAGATTTTCATGGACCCAGCCGTTTTTGCTACCCTTGCCCAACAAGGCTACAACCGTGCTCCGCTAATGCGCACGGTGTTGTCGGATTTTGATACTCCTCTGAGTGTTTATCATAAGCTTGCCAAAGGTGCCTACTCGTACCTTCTGGAATCGGTGCAGGGCGGAGAAAAGTGGGGTCGCTACTCGATTATCGGTTTGCCTTGCCGCAAACGCATTGAGGTTCACGGTCAGCAGATTTCCGAATACGACGGGGATACCTTGCTGCAACAACAGGTTGCAGACGATCCTCTGGCG
Organism: Thiomicrorhabdus xiamenensis; assembly: GCF_013282625.1. NCBI lineage: Bacteria > Pseudomonadati > Pseudomonadota > Gammaproteobacteria > Thiotrichales > Piscirickettsiaceae > Thiomicrorhabdus > Thiomicrorhabdus xiamenensis. Next base: position 2,313,164 of record NZ_CP054020.1, on the reverse strand, counting down.
TGGATCGAAGCTTATCAAAACCGTTTCAAAGTACTGCATAAGCCGGATATGCCGGCTTTTACCGGCGGTCTGGTCGGTTATTTCGGCTACGATACCGTGCGTTATATCGAACCGCGTCTGGCGCAGTCGACGCCGGAGAAGGATGATATCGGTGCCGCGGATATTCTGTTGATGGTCTCTGAAGAGCTGGTGGTCTTCGACAACCTGAGCGGGCAGGTGCATGTTATTGTGCATGCCGACCTGACGCAGGAAAATGCCTATGATTCGGCGCTGGCGAGACTTGATGATATCTGCGAGCAGCTGTCGTCGCCGCAAGTAATGCCGAAAGATCTGCCGAGCGATGTACAGATCGAAGAAGCGGATTTCAAGTCCAGTTTCGGTGAGCAAAGCTTTAAAGACGCGGTACAGAAAATTCAAGACTATATTCTCGCCGGGGACGCCATGCAGGTGGTCATTTCTCAGCAGATGTCGGTCGATTTCAAAGAGAGTCCGATGGATCTGTATCGTGCTCTGCGTCACTTGAATCCTTCTCCATATATGTTCTACCTCGATTTGGAAGATACTTATGTTGTCGGCTCTTCGCCGGAAATCCTTGTCCGCCTTGAAGACGATATCGTCACAGTGCGCCCGATTGCCGGAACCCGCCGCCGCGGTGCAACCGAGGAGAACGATCTGGCGCTGGAAAAAGATCTGCTGAGCGATCCGAAAGAGATTGCCGAGCACTTGATGCTGATTGATCTGGGGCGTAATGACGTTGGCCGCATCGCCCAGATCGGTTCGGTTGAACTGACCGAGAAAATGGTCGTGGAACGCTATTCGCATGTCATGCATATCGTGTCCAACGTAAACGGTAAAATCAAACCGGGTATGAGTTCAATGGATGCTTTGCGAGCGACCTTCCCGGCCGGGACGCTTTCCGGCGCGCCGAAGATCCGCGCGATGGAGATCATTGATGAGCTGGAGCCGGTCAAGCGCGGCATTTATGGCGGAGCCGTCGGTTATCTGGGCTGGAACGGCAATATGGATACCGCCATTGCCATCCGCACCGCAGTCATTAAGGACAGCCGATTGTTTGTGCAGGCCGGCGCCGGCGTGGTGTCCGATTCCGTACCGCAATCGGAGTGGGACGAGACAATGAACAAAGGGCGGGCGATTTTCCGTGCCGTTCAGTTTGTGACGGAAGGGCTGCAAACCGCCAATCCGAACCAGCATAAATAATTCAAGCACAGCGCTTATCGAAAAAGACAGAGATTAAGACACCATGTTGTTAATGATTGATAACTACGACTCCTTTACCTATAACCTGGTTCAGTATTTCGGTGAACTGGGGCAGCAGGTCGAGGTGTATCGTAACGACCAGATCGATCTGGAAACCATTAAAACCCTGAACCCGCAATATCTGGTGATTTCGCCGGGGCCTTGTACGCCAACCGAAGCAGGTGTGTCCGTTGAGGCGATTAAACATTTTGCCGGACAAATTCCGATTATGGGCGTTTGTCTTGGTCACCAGTCGATCGGTCAGGCTTTCGGCGGTAAGATTGTTCGTGCCAAACAGGTCATGCACGGCAAAACCTCTCCGGTTTTTCATAAAGACGCCGGTATGTTTGCCGGGCTTCCTAATCCGGTGGAGACCACCCGTTACCACTCACTCGTCATCGAGAAAGAAACGCTGCCGGAGTGTCTGGAAGTGACCGCCTGGACGCAGGACGAAGACGGTAATTTCGATGAGATTATGGGCGTGCGTCATAAAGAGTTGCCGATTGAAGGCGTGCAGTTCCACCCTGAGTCGATTCTGACCGATCAGGGGCATCAAATGCTTAAGAATTTCCTGGATCAGAACGCCAGCTAAGGGTGGAAAATTGTTCCGAGCAGCAAATCCATGGTTAAAAACTCCCTCTGATTGCGCATTTACACATTTGTAAACTGCGCATCATAGAAAATTTTTGCCGCTACTTTGCTCCTCTCATGACGTTTTCCCGTATTGTGCTTATCAAGCCATTCATTCTATATTCGGAGACAAAATCTCTATGGAACTAAAAGTCGCTTTGGAAAAACTTCTCAACCGTCAGGATCTGAATGCAGATGAGATGCGTTCGGTGATGCAGCAGTTGATGACGGGACAGGCGCATGATGCGCAGATTGGCGCAATTCTCGCCGCTTTGCGAATGAAGAGTGAAACGGTAACCGAGATGACTGCGGCGGTTGAAGTCATGCGCGAGCTGGCTTCGGCCGTTGAGGTTAAAGACAAAACTCATCTGGTGGATACCTGCGGAACCGGTGGTGACGGTGCCAATACGTTTAATATTTCGACCGCCAGCGCTTTTGTGGTCTCTGCGGCCGGGGCGACGGTTGCCAAACACGGTAACCGCTCGTTTTCCAGTAAATCGGGCAGCGCAGATGTTTTGGAAGCGGCCGGCGTAAATTTGGCGTTGGAAGTCGAGCATGTTGCCGAATGTATTGATGGACTGGGCATCGGCTTTATGTTCGCGCCGGCGCATCACAGCGCAATGAAGCATGTCATCGGTGCGCGTAAGGCAATGGGCGTGCGTACCCTTTTCAATATGCTCGGGCCCTTGACCAATCCGGCGGGTGCGCCCTATCAGGTCATCGGCGTTTTCAATAAGGAACTGGGACCGATCTTTGCCGAAGTGCTGAAAAATCTGGGCTCCAAGCATGTCATGATTGTTGCTGCCGATGACGGTTTGGACGAAATTTCGGTCGCTGCCAAGACTTATGTTGCCGAATTGAAAGACGGCGAGATCACTCAATGGGAAATTGATCCGAGTGACTACGATATGGATCATGTTGATTTGCGCGACTTGTCGGTGGAATCGGCTCTGGAGAGCCTGAATATCATTCGTGCCGCTTTTGCCAATAGCGACGGTGCGGCCAAAGATATTATCTGCCTGAATGCCGGGGCTTCAATCTATGTCGCCGGACTGACGGAAACCTATGCCGAAGGCGTTCAGCTGGCGCGTAAAGTGATTGTCGAAGGTCGCGCGCAACAGAAGCTAAACGACTTTGTTGCCAAGACTCAGGCCTTTTAATCACCGCAAGCACTCGTTGTCTTGGCCAGACACGGCAAGTCATAACGAGGTGATTTACCAAAGAGACCAGGGGCAATGTTACGGACATTGATTCCCGGCTCTGATCGATTATCCCGCAGAAGCGTTTCCGGAGATTTTTATGGGTCACTTTACCGAAGAGATGTTAGACGAACATCTGAGCAATAAACACTACAGTCACCGTATGGGATGGCTGCGTGCTGCCGTCTTGGGTGCCAATGACGGTATTATCTCCGTCGTCAGTATTCTGGTCGGGGTGATTGCCGCCGGTTCAAGCAAGGAAGATATTTTGCTGGTGGGCATTGCCGCACTGGTTGCCGGAGCCTTGTCGATGGCCGCGGGCGAATATGTCTCGGTCAGCTCTCAATCCGATACCGAAAAAGCGGATTTGGAAATTGAGCGCAAAGCGCTGGAAGAGGACTGGGAAACCGAGCTGGCCGAACTGGCGCTTATCTATCGGGAAAGGGGGGTGAGCCCGGAAACCGCGCATCAGGTCGCTAAAGAATTAATGGCCCACGATGCGCTCGGCGCCCATGCCCGAGACGAACTGGGGTTGTCGGAAATTCATACCGCCCGTCCGTTGCAAGCGGCCTTTGCTTCGGCGGCTTCTTTTATCTCAGGCGCCGGGATCCCGGTGCTTCTGGTAGCGTTGCTCCCTATGCAGAACTTAGGGGTTATCGTTGCGGCCAGTTCGTTATTCCTATTAACCATTCTGGGGGCGGTCGCCGCCAGAACCGGTGGTGCGGATATGATGAAAGGGGGGCTGCGCGTTTTGATTTGGGGTGCGGTTGCTATGGCCGTTACGACCGGTGTCGGTCTGGTATTTGGTGTCGCCGGTTAAACCGGTTACAGATACCTCGCTTCCTAGAACCGTTGAAAACGAACAGTGTCAGAACGATTCAAGCAATGAAAAAACCACTCTGCTTTACCCTTGGGAGTCTTGCATTCAGCTTGGGGTTTGTCGGTATCTTTCTGCCGTTATTGCCGACGACACCTTTTATGATTCTTGCGGCCGGTTGCTTTGCTAAAAGTTCGCCGCGTTTTCACCAGGCCCTCATCAATAACCGTTGGATCGGTGCCGATCTGCAGCGCTGGGAGCGCGAAGGCACCATGTCCCGAGCAACTAAAAAACGCGCGACCTGGGTCATTCTTGCCACTTTCTCTCTCTCGATTGTCGTTCTCTACGACCGGCATTGGCTGCAACTGATGTTGCTTGCTCTTGCTGTCGTCCTGCTGTTCTTCTTATGGCGTGTGCCAGAAAATAAACCTTCAGTGAATTCTTTGTCCAATCGCGATTGATGAAGTTACATCGGTCGCGCCTTCTTCCTTAGTATTTTTACGAAAATTTATGTCTCTTAAGCGATTTTTCAGTTTGGGTAAATCGCATCATTTTGCGGCTCCTTATACGGAAATCATTCTGAAAAAAATCGTTATAAAACCGTCCAAAAGAAAAATATTCTGCTCTCTACTGGTGCAGGAAAGTCATTTTTATCTTTTTTTACCAAAATAAAAAATTCTTTTATATCAATGCTTTATTTGTTTTTAAGGCGATGTATATAGAGTTCCCTCAATCTTAAGTATCGTTTCTTTCAATTAGTCAATAGGTCACTTTATTTCCTAAGATTGCACTCGAATTTACTTCAACTCCAAAAACCAAGGAGAGCATTAATGGCTAATAAAACGTTTAACGCTGGTGTACAGGATTACCAGCTGACTTATTGGACTCCAGACTACACTCCACTGGATACAGACCTACTTGCTTGTTTCAAAGTAGTACCGCAAGAAGGTGTACCTCGTGAAGAAGCAGCGGCTGCTGTTGCGGCGGAATCATCAACAGGTACCTGGACAACTGTTTGGACCGACTTGTTGACCGACATGGAATTTTATAAAGGTCGTGCTTACCGTATCGAAGACGTACCGGGTGACAAGAACGCATTCTACGCTTTTATCGCGTACCCACTAGACCTTTTTGAAGAAGGTTCGGTTGTAAACGTACTAACTTCTTTGGTTGGTAACGTATTCGGATTTAAAGCGGTTCGTTCTCTTCGCTTGGAAGATCTGCGTTTCCCAATGGCATTCATCAAAACTTGTGGTGGGCCACCATCAGGGATTCAGGTAGAGCGTGACAAGCTTAACAAATATGGTCGTCCGATGTTGGGTTGTACGATCAAGCCTAAGTTGGGTCTATCTGCCAAGAACTACGGTCGTGCAGTATATGAGTGTCTTCGTGGTGGTCTAGATTTGACCAAAGATGATGAAAACATCAACTCTCAGCCGTTCCAGCGCTGGAGAGATCGTTTTGAATTTGTCGCCGAAGCGGTAGACAAAGCAACTGCTGAAACAGGTGAGCGTAAAGGTCACTATTTGAACGTTACCGCCGGTACGGTAGAAGAGATGATGAAACGTGCCGAGTTCGCGAAAGAGCTAGGTCAGCCAATCATCATGCACGACTTCCTGACTGCTGGTTTTACTGCCAATACGACGTTGGCTAACTGGTGTCGTGAGAACGGAATGCTGTTGCACATTCACCGTGCGATGCACGCCGTAATCGACCGTAACCCACTACACGGTATTCACTTCCGCGTATTGGCTAAGTGTCTACGTCTGTCAGGTGGTGACCACCTACATACCGGTACGGTCGTTGGTAAGTTGGAAGGTGACCGCGCGTCAACGCTAGGTTTCGTTGATCAGCTACGTGAGTCATTCGTTCCTGAAGACCGTTCTCGTGGTGTTTTCTTCGACCAGGATTGGGGCTCAATGCCAGGTGTTATGGCGGTTGCTTCCGGTGGTATCCACGTATGGCACATGCCGGCACTGGTAAACATCTTCGGTGATGACTCAGTACTTCAGTTCGGTGGTGGTACGCAAGGTCACCCAGGCGGTAACGCAGCGGGTGCAGCAGCTAACCGTGTTGCACTGGAAGCTTGTGTTAAAGCGCGTAACGAAGGTCGTGATCTGGAGCGTGAAGGTGGTGACATCCTGCGTGAAGCGGCTCGTAACAGCAAAGAATTGGCAGTCGCTCTGGAAACTTGGAAAGAGATCAAGTTTGAGTTCGACACCGTTGACAAATTGGATGTGGGCTAATTAGCCACGCTTATTTGAATCAATCCTAACAATTTAAGGAGATAGAGATGTCAATCCAAACTGATGATTACCGTACTAAATCGACGCTAGAAACTTTCGGTTTCCTGCCTGAGTTCACGGCTGATGAAATCTACGACCAGATCGTATACATCATCAACCAAGGTTGGAACTGTTCAATCGAGCACGAAGATCCAGCAAACACTTCAGCGCATTACTGGGGTATGTGGAAGCTTCCAATGTTCGGTGAGCGTGACCCGAATGCCGTACTTGCTGAAATCGACCAGTGTCGTTCAGCTTACCCAAATCACGTTATCCGTCTGATCGGTTACGACAACTACACTCAGTGCCAAGGGCATAACTTCGTAGTTTACCGTCCTCGCGGAATGTAATTTGCGGCTTTAGCCATAAATTAACGAGTGATTTAAGAGTCAGAAAGACGAATAGGAGGCTTTAGCATGAGTACAAGTAATGCTCAAAGCGGTCGAGCTGCAGCGATTGCACGTCGTAAAGCTCAGGTACAAGGAAAAGGTTCGCAAGCGGCAGATGCTCCGGCAGTACCGCGCCGTCGACAGCGTCCTGAGCCTGTAGTTGAGACGGCAGTCGAGCCGGTTGCCACAACTTCTACTTCATCTGAACCGTCTCGTCGTCCTCGTCGTGGAGTAAATCCGGTTGCCGCTGCTGACACAGCATCGGCGGCTGGCCGCAACGCGGCTAAGGCACGCAGACAGCAACAGAAGAATGGGAAGAGTGCAACTTCAGCAAATACGACTCAACCTCAAAGAACAAGAGCACAACGTAAACCCGTTGAGCCGATTGTAGAAGCCAAGCAAGAGAGAACTGAAACGGTTGCACCGGCGCCTCGCGCAGAGCGTGCCAACAGTGGCCGAGCGCAAGTGAAGCCGCAAACGAATCAAGTTCAATCCGGCGGACGTCTGCAGTCAAAAGCGTATCGTCAGGCACAGGCTAAAGGCAAAGCTGCGCAAGATGCATTCAAGTCGAAGGGTGGCAGCCAATCGGGTGCCAAAGCCAAGCTGGCTAACCCGGACGCATCCGCTCGCGACATTGCCAAGCAAGTACGTGCAGAAAGATGTTCACGTGGTAAGACTTGTTCGACTGGTACGTCCCGTCCAACGCGTCAGCAACGCAACAGTCAAACGGCGGCGCCCTCTAAAGTAGAGGAGTCGCAGACCCTGAGTGGTCAGACTGTTTCAGGCACGATGGTCGGTCAGGGTGAAAAAAAGATGACAGGTGCTGAAACCGGTGCATGTCAATTGGTCAGCGGAACCGAATATTTAGGTTCTGAAGAGTTTGCCAAAAACTGCCAGACTCAGCCAAGCGCCCAGCCAGCAAAAGTAACGCAAACGCAAACCACTCGCGGCCAGGTAGTAAGCGGTTCAACCAAGGTTGGACGCGGCGAAAGCATGACCGGTAACGAAGTGGGGACTTGTTCGGCGATTACAGGTACGGAGTATCTGCCAGCTGATCAAAGCCAGATGTATTGCGGTGGCGAGCCTGCAAAAGCTAAGAAGACCGGATTTTCGGTCATGTCACAGCCGGCGCAGAGCAAAGCAAACAAGATTACCAGCGGCGGCGAAAACCGCAGCTCGCAATCGACCACAATTAAACCAAAGACCCCGGCGCAAGCACCGCAAAAAGTGATGCCTTCGCAGACGTCTCTCGGTAACACCACAACAGGTACCCAGGTAGGGCGACTTGAAGCGGTAACCGGAAGCGAAAAAGGGGCTTGCAAATCCGTAACCGGAACCGGCTATCAAGGGAAGGAAGAAGCTGAGGCGTGTAACGTCGAAATGCCGAAACCAGCCATTAAAGTGACAGCCTCTGCGACGACTCGTGGACAGTCAATTACCGGTGAACGTAGCGGTGGCTCGATTGGAATGACTGGCGCGGAAGCAGGTGACTGCCAAGCGGTAACTGGCACGCCCTATACAGGTGCCGAACAGTCGCAACTGTGTTCAGTTGATCAACAAAATGAGATGAAAGTGCGTCAGCGTCAAGGCGCTAACAAAGCTGTCTCAGGTGTTCAACCTGGATTACAGGGGCTGACTGGAGCACAAAAAGGGGCTTGCCAGCTGGTATCCGGTACGAACTATCAGGGTCCTGAGCAAACGGCCATGGTATGTGACTCCAACAATGCGGCGATTCCAGGTGAATCGGATTTTCCGCAGATGATGGGCGCAGCACAGGCTCCAGTTCAGGCTCAGCCAATGGCTCCGGCTATGGCACAAGCTGCACCTATGCCGACTGTTGAAGAAGCAGTCGAACAAGGCGCAAAAATTACCGGCGACGGTTGGGATCGCGGAAGCAAAGTCACTGGTACCGAAGGTCCATGGGCTGCGCAACGCAACTCATCAGTTCGCGGTCAAAGAGGGCAGTCTCCTATGGGAGCCAGCCAGTTCCGACCACAGAACAGTGAGGTTCCTATGAGCCCGATTACAGGCTCTTCAGGTAATACCGATACGGGGGCGAAAGTAACTTTATCAGGTGGTGCCAGAGCTTAACTTTAATACTAAAAAATGGGTGTTGTGATGAATCGAAATAAAAAGAGTCATCGTCAAAGGTCATTGTTTTGGAGGCCGATTACGCCCCCTAAGCGTTCCCAGCCGGAGATGCCAATCGCTCATGGCGTTTCCGGGGAGAGCTTAGGCAGTAGGAGGCAAACCAATACAAGAGAGTCTCTCTCAGCGCTGATGACAGGCGCCCATGCTTTAGTTGATGAGAGACAAAACCAGCTGCTTCGGCAGTATGAAGTGGAAATTAAAGCGCGGTTCGATGAAATCGAAACGACCTTGAAAGACATTTTATTACAACGTGGACAGAACGGTTTTATCGGTTGGGCAAACCAACAGCTGTATGCAAAGTTGGGTGTGACCTTAACAGATCAGGATTGGCAGGCGGGATTGAATATGCAATTTCAGACTGGCTTCCAGGAGCTGTATGCGAAAACCCTCTTTGCACAATTTTTAAGAATGTCGCAAGAGTTCTTTAACAACGATCCCCTCGCGGGACAACGGACACAAGAAGCTGAGCAGCTCTTTCGGGAAGCTGGGTTTCACGCAGTCGGCATTGCGCCATGTGCAGACGGACGTCTTGCCCATATCGTGAGCTACGTACTCAGACTGCCTTACGCCGCGGTGCGAAGAAAGGCCCATGCGGGTTCACTCTTCGATATCAGCGAAAGCGTTCGAAACTGGGTATTTATCGAACACACGCGTTTCAGAGACGGAAAGCCGAATTCGGCCGACGAACCGACGCGTTATTTGAAGATAGCGGTATATCACTTTTCCAAAGCGGACCCGACCCATCAGGGTTGTGCAGCCCATGGCAGTGATGACCAGAAAGCAGCGCAAGCCGCTTTACAGAAATTACAGGACTTCAGACAGGCGATTGAAAATCGCTTCGGTTGTGGTTCAACGGTACAGACCATCCTTTTAGGACTCAATACCGATGACGACAGCATGAAGGTGCATATTCCTGATGGCAATGGCGAGATCGATTTACAGCGTTATGTGGAAACCGATCAGCTCTATCAGGCAACCATGGACCTGTCTGAAGATGAAGCAAATGAACTTTTGCAAACAGCGATTAGCAGCTGTAACCAGCTAATGAGAGCTTCGGCTCCGCAGCCGGAAGTCATGAAATTGATTCGCTGGCTGATCAGCAACAATTTTTCGCAGATTGCCTATGTCAATCAATATGAAAACGGTTGCTACAGTGACTTGGGACATGCCGAACGATTTATCGGAATCGGTAATGGATTTGAAGAGGTACAGCTTCGTAATCTGACCTACTACAGCTTCCTCGACACGGTTGAAGAAGGGGTCAATGACGTAGATGTGGGGATCAAGATCTTTAAAGGTCTGAATATCAAACGCCTGCTACCGATTCCAATCATTATCCGTTGCGATTACGACGGACGGGTACCAGGCTCAAAAGACCGCGCGAAAGCGAAAGCTTTACGCATAGAGAAGGCTCTGCATAGCCGCTATCAGGAACTGGCCGCTTCAGGTTTATTGCAAACCATGGCGACGCTGCGAGATTTCACTGACAGTAAGCCGGCGGAGTTGGTGGCAAAAGAGATGGATTCTGCATTAAAACGTAGAACCGCTTAGAAAGGAGGTAAATGGTGAAAATTTATAAAGTCGATAAGACCCTCGTTTCAACTAACCGTATCGCCATGATGGAGCATAAGCCTCTTCTGGTGGTACGCGAAAAGGATGGCGGTACACCTCAGGTTGCAGTAGACCCGGTAGGGTGCAAACCGGGGGATTGGGTTCTTTGTTGTGGTAGTTCGGCAGCGCGTGATGCGACCGGGGTTAAAGGTTATCCAAGTGACCTGACCATCGTTGGAATTATCGACAAATGGGAAGGGCCTGAGGATGCAAATACTACAAGTTAGGCAACAGCTGGTTTTAACCAGCCGGTTAGACGATATGGGGCATCTGCCTATCAAAGTTCTAACCACCGCATCGGGTGAAGTCTTTGTGGCAATGGATCCGATCGGAACGAAAAACGGCGACTGGGTTTTTACCATCGCCAACTCTGCGGCACGAGATGCGGCAGGCGATAAGCGATATTTAACAGATTTAACGGTTGGGGGCATCATCGATGACTGGCAACCAGATCAAATGTAAGTTTTAAAAAAGTAGCAACTCAAAGGAGATTAGTTATGAGTGATTACGGTATTGCGCTAGGTATGATCGAAACGCGTGGTTTGGTTCCAGCGATTGAAGCGGCTGATGCGATGACTAAAGCAGCAGAAGTACGCCTGGTATCTCGCGAGTTCGTCGGTGGCGGTTACGTTACGGTTATGGTTCGCGGTGAGACTGGTGCGGTTAACGCGGCAGTACGTGCCGGTGCAGATGCTTGTGAACGTGTTGGTGACGGGCTGGTAGCAGCGCACATCATTGCACGCCCGCACAAAGAAGTTGAGCCGGTTCTAACAGTAGAAAGCAAATAATTTTTGAGTCGCTTCGGAGTTTCTCCGAAGTGATTAACCCAAACAATCTAATAAGTTATTAAACATCCCTTTAAGGAGAAAAGTTATGAGTGATTACGGTATTGCACTAGGAATGATCGAAACGCGTGGTTTGGTTCCAGCGATTGAAGCGGCTGATGCGATGACTAAAGCAGCAGAAGTACGTCTGGTATCTCGCGAGTTCGTCGGTGGCGGTTACGTTACGGTTATGGTTCGCGGTGAGACAGGTGCGGTAAACGCAGCGGTTCGTGCCGGTGCAGATGCTTGTGAGCGCGTTGGTGACGGTCTGGTAGCGGCGCACATCATTGCACGCCCGCACAAAGAAGTTGAGCCGGTTCTAACAGTAGAAAGCAAATAATTTTCAATCGCGCAAAGCTCAATAATGGGCTTTGGCGCGATTAACTCAAGTATTAAAGATTCCTTAAAGGAGAAACATTATGAGTGAATACGGTATTGCCCTAGGCATGATTGAAACACGCGGTCTGGTTCCAGCGATTGAAGCGGCCGATGCGATGACTAAAGCAGCAGAAGTACGCCTGGTATCTCGCGAATTCGTTGGTGGCGGTTACGTTACGGTTATGGTTCGTGGTGAAACAGGTGCGGTCAACGCAGCGGTTCGTGCCGGTGCAGATGCTTGTGAGCGCGTTGGTGACGGTCTGGTAGCAGCGCACATCATTGCACGTCCGCACAAAGAAGTTGAACCGGTTCTGACGATCGGTAACTCAGGCGCTGACCGCAGCTAATTCGCTGAGCTGAACGGACTCACCGGGCTAACCTTACAAAGTTAGCCCTCATTTAAGAAGTTAGGAGGGAAAGATGCATTATTCTTCTAGAATGCCGGGCAGTGTGATGCCGGGACTAGGCGCTCATCCTCAAGTACCACAGGCTCAGACGGTTTCTGCCAACAGTCAGATTCTAGGGTATCTGGGACGCGCTTTAAGTCTTGAATTCTCCGCCGGTCAGCACTATCTCGCACAGGCTTCGTTGGCAAAATTCCGTCAAGAAATCGCTTTTGCGGAAGGTTTTGTCACCTTGGCAAATGAAGAGTTCCAGCACGCCAATCTGATCACTGATCGAATGGTTGCGCAGGGAGCTTTACCGGCAGGAAGTGTTTTACGTCCTGCCGGTCCAGCGACCAATATCGCTGAAGCTTTAAGAAGTTGTGAGGAGCGCGAAGTTGCTCTGATTCAGCTTTACTCTGAAGCTTCGCAGTATTGCGCCAATTTTGGCGCTCATGAAGATCATGCACTTTTTAGCCGATTACTGGAAGAAGAGCATACACAGTTGATGAGAGTACAGTCTTGGTTGGAAGAGTACTTCCACAATATGACACAGGCTTATCAGCCAACTAGGAGCTTTGTATGAATGAACGATGGAAACTGAAACAGAAACCCGCGAGCATGGAAGCACGTTTTGAATTTGACAACTTTGAAAAACTGCGCAGTTTTTTGGATGAACTTGCAGAACAGGCGGATCAACTCGAACATCACCCGAATATCAGTTTCGGGAGAGAGCATGTCTCGGTGATTATCTACTCACAGGCCAATGAGCTTGACGATGTGGATTTTGCCCTGGCAAAAGGGATTGATGACGGTTTCCATCGTGTCACCGGTAGTCTTATCGAAGGAGCACAGGCATGAGCACTGAACAGAATTCAAAAACGCCTGCGACGCAAAGCACTGCGACCAAGGCGACCGCGAGTAAGACGACAACCGCAAGTCGTAAGTCAACGGCTCGCAAGCCAGCGAGCAAGTCGACTTCTGGCGCCGTTTCAGCTGCAAGCAGCAAATCTGAAACGGCATCACAGCATATTGCTGATCAGATCAAAATGATGCCCCGAAACAGAGTTTGGCCTGATTAAGCGATATACCCCCGCCCGTTTTGCGGGCGGATTAACCGGATGGTCTTTGTCTGGGAACGTCAAATAGGTTTTGACCTCTTTAACGGGTTTTTGGTTGACTGATCCAAGGTCTGCATTGCAGGCAACCTCCAAAAGCTTACCTCTAACTGATTTGACGATTCCGCTTGGGGTAGTGCCGGTTCTACCCCTTTTTCCTACCTCAAACAGCGCGCACGCTTCTTGATTGAAGAGGCATCCGTTTATTCCTGAATTTGTATTCATTGACTCGGGTCTATGCACTGGAGAGGAATCTTCAATTTTTATAATTGTAGATAATTCAATAGGATAGATTTCGCGAACTGAAGAGTCGCTACCTTGGTTAAACATAGACAACTGTTTATAGACGGTATTAGCGAAAGTAGGATTTGGTATGAAGTGGATAGAAGATAATTACGATGGGGAAATGTGGAGTTTTAATTCGAGTGTTGATCGAGCGACAGCTTCGTCAATGACTCAGGCGGATAATCTGCAGCCTTCCAGACCCGGAGATATGATTCAGATTCTTGCCAACCGTCTGATGGAGGGCAAGATCTCGGTAGCTTTGAAAAAACTCGGGTTGGGTTCCTTTACCGTTTGCGACGTGCACGGTGATCCGGGCCCGGAGTTCGAAGCGATCAAAAAGCAAGGCTCGGGCAGAAGCATTATGTTTATGCTCAAGGTGAATCAGAACGAACAACTGACGCTGAAACAGAAGATGAAACAGATTTCCGATGACGATTTTCCGGTGATGATGTTTTCAGCCAAAGAGCAGTTGGTGGTACCGAACGGACGCGGGTAGGAGAATGATTGTTTTAGCAACCGGCAATCCATACAAGGTCGCTGAAATTGAGCCGTTATTAAAACAGGCCGGTTTCAGAGTCAAACTTCAAACCGACTTTTTCAAGGATGAAGTTGAAGAAGACGGTTTGAGTTTTGTCGAAAACGCGCTTAAGAAAGCGCGTTTCGCCAGCCGTATGACCGGTCTCCCTGCTCTGGCGGATGATTCCGGACTCGAGGTTGACGCACTGGGCGGAAAGCCGGGGATTTATTCGGCACGCTATGCGGCCGGTGCCAACGACGCGAGCGGTAAAAGCAGCGACGAAGAGAATTTACAAAAAGTATTGGTGGATTTGGGTCAACGCCCTTATTCACAGCGCCAGGCACGCTATTGCTGTGTGGCGGTATATGTTGAACATGCCGAAGATCCGATGCCGGTTATCGGTATCGGACAGTGGCATGGCGAAATTTTAATGGAAAGAAGAACCGGTCAAGGGATCGGTTACGACGATATTATGTGGATCCCCAAATTAGTAAAAACGGTCTCCGAGATTCCGTTTGACGTGAAAAACAAGATAAGCCACCGTGCACAAGCCGTACTCTCCGTAATGGAGCAGTTGGGAAAGAGGACTGAGCAATGATTGAATTGAGAACCTATGTGTTTTTGGATTCTCTGCAGCCGCAGCTCGCCTCTTATATGGCGACGGCGTCAATGGGATTCCTGCCGATTCCGGGCGACTCCTGTCTGTGGGTTGAGGTCGCTCCCGGTATGGCGGTGCACCGTCTGTCGGACATAGCACTTAAGGCGTCGAACGTACGTCTGGCCCAGCAGATTGTTGAAAGGGCCTACGGATCGACGGTAATTCACCACCGTGATCAGAGCGACGTTCTCGAGAGCGGAAAGCACATGCTGAAGCATCTTAATACCCATGAGTATGACCGTCAGCAGTGTGTCGTCATGTGGAGCGAAGTGATCAGAGGGGTCACTGCAGACCATGCGACCCTGATCAACCGCGACAACCGCAAGGGCTCGATGATTCTGCCTGGGCAAAGTATGTTCATTATGGAGACTGAACCGGCCGGCTATATTATTTATGCGGCGAATGAGGCGGAAAAGGCGGCGAATGTGACGCTGGTTGAAGCACGCGCGGTCGGCGCTTACGGTCGACTGCTGATGTGCGGTAAGGAAGAAGATATTAATGAAGCGGCAAGAGCGGCGAATGATGCTTTGTCTAAATTAACGTGCCGTGGGCATGCGAAATAAAGGGTTTTTACTATGAATGATCACCTTCCTGTACAGAAAAACTTTTTAATCAGGCATGCGACTCTACGCCAGATTCAGGTGTTTGAATCGGTTGCACGTAATTTGAGCTTTACCCGTGCAGCCGAAGAGCTGCATCTGACTCAACCGACGGTTTCGGCACAGGTAAAAAGTCTGGCCGAAGCCATCGATATGCCTTTATACGAACTGATCGGGCGAAATATCTATCTGACCGAGGTCGGCGAACAGGTTGCCTGCAGTTGTCGCGAGGTCATAAACCATTTCTCCAACCTGGAGATCATGCTGGACGATTTTCGCGGTATGAAGCGAGGGCAGCTGCGCGTCGCGGTTATCTCGACGGCGAAGTACTTTATTCCGATCGCGCTGGGCAAATTCTGTAAGAAATATCCCGATATCGATCTTGATCTGACGATCTGTAATCGTGAAACCCTGCATAAGCGTATCGATCACAATATGGATGATCTGTATATTCTCGGGCAGATTCCAAATAACAGTCAGGATCTGGAAGTTTTGCCGTTTGCGCCGAATCCATTGGTCATTATTGCGAACCGCAATAACCCGCTGGTCGGTAAGAGGGTCAGCCTGAAACGTCTGGCGAAGGAGCCGTTCATTATGCGTGAAGAGGGCTCCGGGATTCGTCGGGCGATTGAGAAAGTGTTCGCGGAAAAAGAGCTGGCAGTGAATGAACGACTGACGCTGAATACCAATGAGGCGATCAAACATTGCGTAGTCGGCGAGTTGGGCGTTGCCTGCGTTTCGCGACATGCACTTTATCTCGAGGATCGTGAAGGTCCGGTTGTCGAACTGGACGTTGAAGGCTTTCCGATTCAGAAGCAGTGGAATATCGTTTATCCGTCCGGAAAGGAGCTTTCGCTGCTGGCATCGGAATTCCTCGAATTTCTTCAAGAAGAGGGCCGTAACTATATTCAACTCGAGCAGGAAGCCATGAGTCGGGTTTTGTAATCCGGCGCTGCGTACAAACGGTCAAAATCCATCCTTTTGGGTACCGGTCCAGACGGCGGATCGCGTACCTTTTTTTAAATTATCCGACGGCGAAGGAGCATTCCTGTAAAAGGTACCGCTCTGCTCGGAGAACACCTCCTGTCTGCCTCTTTTAGGTGCTCAAACCCGCGCCAGCCAATCATTTGATAGAGTCTATGGGTTGCATTCGATTTCCCAATTTTTCATCAATAACGACTTCTTTTAATATTGAAATCAAACTTATGTCCGGCCGATTTGCGGTTCGGAAATTCAAATGACATTTGTGTCATATAACCAATTTCAACTGAAAGGAGTTCGCTATGAGCATGCAGTGGATTGGCACCTTAATGCCATGGTTTATCCCGTTAAGTTTATTTGTGGCGGCGATCACCAATGAGCGAAGAGCTAGCTGGGGTCTGGCCAGAGGGGTTACCCTTGTCGGTTTTATGCTGGCGGTGTTTCTGGGAATCGCCATCTCGTTTGACTGGGTCTCGCTGAGCGACGATCGCCGCTGGACCGTAGCGTCCGATGCAAGTCTGATTGTGCTCGGTCTGGTGACGTTTATCGGTTTCATCAATATCGGTTATTCGCGCAGCTACATGTCCGGGAATTCCGAAGACGAGAAGCGCTATCTGCGCTGGCTTCTGGTGACCTTGGGCAGTGTGGCGATCGTTATTACCACCAACCATATGCTGGTTCTGGCGTTCGGCTGGCTGGCGATCACCTTGAGTCTGCATCGACTGCTGATCTTTTATCCGAACCGTCAGAGAGCGGTGCTGGCCGCTTATAAGAAGTATATCTTCGCGCGCATTGCCGAGGCGTGTTTGCTCGGCGCGGTATTGATTTTGTACTACGAGCACGATACCTGGTTTATCAGCGAGATTTACAGCAATGTACAGGCTGCGGATGTTTTGAGTAACTGGGATAAATTTGCTGCGCTCCTGTTGGCTTTAGCCGCTTTGATTAAATGTGCGCAATTGCCTTTGCACGGCTGGTTGATTCAGGTCGTCGAAGCGCCGACCCCGGTTTCCGCACTGTTACATGCCGGGATTATTAACCTTGGCGGTTACCTGCTGATTGTCTTTGCGCCGCTGATTGTTATGTCCGATGTTGCCCAGTGGATGCTGTTGATTGTCGGTGGCATCACTACGGTACTGGCTGCATTGGTCATGATGACGCGCGCGTCGGTCAAGGTGCGTCTGGCCTGGTCAACCATGTCGCAGATGGGTTTGATGATGGTTGAGTGTGCTCTGGGCTTATTTGAATTGGCGTTGCTGCACTTGATTGCGCACTCTTGCTACAAGGCCTATGCCTTCCTGAACTCCGGTTCCGAGGTGGAAGCGAGCATGAAACGTCGTTTGGCGCAGTCGGAAACACCAAAGGCAAAAGACTGGACGATCGCCGGACTGATTTCAATCGGCTTGGTTGCTGGTTTGGCTGTCGCGATGCAGGTTCCGGAGCCTTATAGCCCGTGGTTACTGTTTGCCATTGCTCTGACGCTGCTGGTCGCTGAGCGTCGCGGTCGCAGCTGGACGGCCGGTTTGCCGGAAATTATCGGTTTGGCGGCATTCCTGTTGATTGTTTATAGCATTCAGAAATCGAGCTTGAGTTTCTTTGTCGAAAATCTGCCGACCAGTGTCGGCTGGGCCGGGGATCTATGGATCGCTTTCCTGTTGATGCTGTTTATGGCGGGGTACATTCTGTTGCGCTACTACCAGCATTTGCCGTGGATGGCGAAAGTTCGCCGCGCATTTTACGCCGGTTTTTATCTTGATGAGTTGGTGACGCGTTTGAATTTGCGTATTTACCCGACTCGTTTACCGGTGCGTTTTAAGCCCAAAAAGTTACAGGTTCCTAAAGAGGAGTTATATCACTAATGACAGCGATGAATAAATCGCCGACCTCTTATGGGGAGGCGCAAGCCCGCCCGCTGATTCCGGATTTATCAGCAGGACAGAGGGAAAAGCTTAAATCTGCGTGTAGCAAAGTTGCACCGACTTGGCCGCTGGACGAGTTGGTTGCGGTTAATCCTTGGTGGGAGATGCGAGAGCAGCACTTTACTGAGGTTTCCGCTAAATTGACGGCCTTGAGTCAGGCGCAGTGCTTAATGCCGAAATCCTACTTCCAGGAAGTTTGGATGGAGATGGTTTCTCCGCAGCATCTAAAGCAGGCGATAGAAGAGTCCGGTGCAGACTATACGATTGAAAACCTCGAACGCTTTCTGATTGAGGACGACGAGCATACGCATTGGCACAATATCAGTGACTTTGTTGATAGTGGTCGTGATCGTAAATACAAGATGGCGTGGCGTGACGAGATTACCCATCAGATCAGCCAGTTCTGCGCCGACTTTTTCCGTTATCGCGAGCACACGGCGTCCTATGCCGAAACTTATCAGGGGCTGTACAGCGAATGGCTGGCGACGACCCGTCAGGATAAAGGGATTGAGATTCTGATGGCCGAAGACGGTCTGACCGAGCAGTTTATGAGTCTGCCGGACACGGCCGAAGAGCTTCTTGCCGAAGCGCTGACGGTGTTGCGTGTGACCGACGAAAGTCTGGAGGATTACGCGCACGCTTTGCTGCTGGATATTAACGGTTGGGCATCCTGGGTTGCCTATCTGCGTTGGCAGGATCGTCTCGACGGAGTGGAAAACAATCTGATGCTCGATCTGTTGGCGATCCGTATCGCTTGGGAACGCGTACTTTGGCGTCACCAGAAATTTCACGATCGTTCCGTATTTAATGAACTGAAAGTGATGTGGCGTCATCAGATGAATATTCTCCCGGAATTGATTGAGACACATAAAGCGGCGCAGGCAAAAGGCTGGATCTGGCAGAGAGCGGCGGAAATCGCGTATCAGTCGGCATTACGTCAACAGTTGGAGCAGGCGGATCAGCAGAACGCTCAAAAACAGCAAACCCAGCCGAAACTACAGGCGGCTTTCTGTATCGATGTGCGTTCCGAGGTGATTCGTCGTGCTCTGGAAGCGCAGGATCCTCGCATCGAAACGATCGGTTTCGCCGGTTTCTTCGGTCTGCCGATCGCTTATCAGCCGGTGGGAACCGAAGCGCTGCGTTCGCAGCTACCAGCATTGTTGAAGCCGCAATTGCAGGTTAAGGCGATCTTGTCGCAAGAGACCGACCAAGGCACTAAAAAATCGCTTAATAAAAAAGCGCGCTGGATTGAGTGGGGGAATGCGCCACCGGCAACTTTCAGTATGGTTGAAGCGACCGGACTGCTGTATGCCTTTAAGATGCTGCGTAACAGCTTTTTTCCGCATGAGCATGAACACCCGATTAACCATCTACCGACGGCGGATGCTTATGAATTGTCATCCGACAACTCGCCTTTGAGTCTGGATGATAAGATCAGTCTGGCAGCCGGTATTTTGCATGGTCTGGGGCTGGATCAGAATCTGGCGGAAACCGTTATGCTGGTCGGGCACGGCAGTAGCAGCTGTAATAATCCGCATGCGGCCAGTTATGACTGTGGTGCCTGCGGTGGACAGACCGGTGAAATCAATGTACGGGTTTTGAGCTTCCTGTTGAATGATCCGGAGTTGCGTGCCGGACTCAAAGCAAAAGGCATAGCGATCCCCGAGAATACGCGTTTTGTGGCGGCCATGCATAACACCACCACCGATGCCTTTACCTTCTACGGCCCTGATGAACTGGACGAGGAAATGAAAGGCTGGTTTGCCCGTGCTTCGGAACTGTCGATGCAAGAACGTGCTATGAATCTGGGGTTAGACCATCTGCAAGGGGAAGCGGTGTATGAATCGATTCGCCGCCGAGCTAAAGACTGGTCGCAGGTGCGCCCGGAATGGGGTCTGTCCGGCAACGCTTCCTTTATCGTTGCGCCGCGTAAGCGCAGCCGCGGGCAAAACTTCCAGGGGCGGGCATTCCTGCACGATTATGACTGGCAGAAGGATGCGGATGTCTCCTTGCTGACCCAGATCATGACCGCGCCGATGGTCGTGACCAACTGGATCAACCTGCAGTATTATGCCTCCGTGTGCGATAACTATGTGTACGGCAGCGGTAACAAGGTGTTGCACAATGTCGTTGACGGTTCGATCGGCGTCTTTGAAGGTAATGGGGGGGATCTGCGCATCGGTTTGCCGCTGCAGTCGCTGCACAACGGTAATAACTGGATGCACGAACCTCTGCGTCTGAGCGTCTATATCGACGCGCCGCGCGATTTTATCGCACAAGTCGTCGGCGAACACGAAGTGGTGCGTCAGTTGATTGATAACGAATGGCTATACTGCTTCCGCTGGGATCGAGACGGCACTATCGAACGTTATCTCAATCAGAGCTGGCATAACTAAAAAACCATTAAAAGCGATTCAATCCGCTTTTGATCCGTAAGCCGAGAATTGACCTCCTTTTGGAGGTCTTTTTTTGTCCGCAGAAATTACAGGAACAAACACGGCTACAGAGACACTATTTCACTGTTTGAGGTGAGAGTGAAAATGAGTTGGGGGTGTAAAGATAGAGGGTTAAAAGGGCGTCAGATGCCCGAGGGTAGGAAGTTGGAAGGCCTCTGACGCGATTCGTTTTGCGGAGATTATTTCTCCGGCATCATGGATGAGTGATGATGGCTGATTTTCCAGAGGCCGTCGCGGAATTCATACACAAAGGTGTAGCGCGCCGGAACTGTACTCTGCTCGCCGTTCTTAGTCACTTTGAATTCGTAGACACCGGCATCGGTCAGCTTGTTGCAGCCCTGTTTCAGATTCCGTGAAACAATCGTGCCGAACGGTTTCGATTGCAGAAAGTGCTGGAAGTAATCTGCGATTTCGGCGTGATTGACTCGCGGCACATTCGAGACGGTCGGCAGAAGAATGGCGTCTTCCCAATAGAGCTGCGCCACGGTTTGCGGGTTGCCGCTTTGCAGGGCGTTATTCCAGTTATCAAACAGTTCCTGCGCCAGTTTTTCCGAAGAGGGTGCGCAAGAGCAAGACTCATTGGCGATTGGGGTGTCGATCGGGGCGCGCAGATCTCTCTGGGTCACGCGGCGATCCTTTTGCGAATGGGTGCGTTGAAAGCCGCTGACGCTGACATTTCGGCCAGTATCCCATTCGATGCCGACGGTTCCGCTGATTGGGTAACGATTGCTCATACAGATAGTTCCTTGTTCATTATTCAATCGCCTGATCCAGGCGGTTATTCATTCAGTTAAGTTCTTGCTCGTCTTTTTTAAATTTCTTGAAGTAGCGACGGATAATGCGTCCATTCGGCTCGCAGTTGACTCTTTTAAAGATCACGTAATAGATAATTGCGTGCACCGCGAGGGTAATAATCAACCCTTCAAAGATACCGACTTTGAAGACCAAAATAGCGCACAGAGTGGCGAGCAGCATTGCATAAGGGCCGTGGTGGGCGATATGCAGAATGCCCAGCGCCATTTTGATGCCGACAAACGACATGATGATGGCGAGCGCGAAATATGGCAGGTTATGCAGATACTCCTGATTAAAAAGTAGAAAGCTGATCAGCACACCGATGACCAGAACCGACAGTTTGGTATAGGCTCCGGCCAGCCGGTTAGTGGACGATTTTGCCAGGCCGTCTAGATTGGTCATGCCGCCAAAGAAGGAGGAGCCCATATTGGCCACCCAGATAGAGAGCAAAGAGTTGTTCGAGTTACATGGTCGCTTCAGCGGATCGATTTTTTCAATCGCCGCATTGCTCATAACCTGTTCGATGACATCGACTACGGCCAGCATCAGCGCAAAGAAAATGGCATACAGCCACATCCATGCGCTGTCAAATGACGGCACAGGGAAGCCGATATTGAAGTCGATATCTTCGATGTGCAGCATCTTCACTTCAATGAAAAGCGCGGAAACAATGCCGAAAAGAATCAGTGAGAAATACGGCAGCGCCGGTTTGGAGTCCTTAAAGTGCTGAAACAGTCCGAAGAAAATTATCGCGCCTATCACGGACAGCGCAACGACGTTAATCCGTTCTTCGGTCCAGAAAACGTCTGCCGATGCTGCAACCGGCAGCATCCACAGGAACGGCAGGAATTTCAAAGCGATCTTTAAACCGATTCCCGCCAGTAAACCTTCCACCAGATAGCCCGGAACGGCCATCAGCAGATAGCGCTGCCAGTTGAATTTCCAGATGATGGCCTGAAAGGCGGCGGTCAGGAAAACAATGAAAGCCATGTTCTCTATGCCGAAAGTGGCGACCCCCATCGCGAGGATTGGCGCCAGACCTGCGGCGATACCAGGGGCGCCGATGAAGTTGCCCGGACGGAACCAGGCGAACAGGAAGCCGATAAACGAAGCGAAAGCGACAGTCGCCAGACCGACCTGGATCGGGTAGTCGGACATCAATGCGATCCCTATCGACAGCGGAATCGCCATAGTGGCGGTAATGACGCCTGCCTGAATATCTCTTAATGCATACTCTTTTCTAAAAGCCGCGGAGCCGGAATCAGATACCGAAGTTTTTATCGTTTCGTTTGCCATGATTACTTGTGTGCCTTAGTCGTTTATTCAGCCATCGGTAATGACTTTACGGAAAAGTCGCCGCCAGGAAGGACAACGGTTCTATATTCGATTTGCCGGAGCCGTTGTAAATTTCAAATTTTCGGCGAGGCCCGCTGCGGTTTTGTTCGTTCAAATGTAGAGGTTGTTCAGCGAAGTTATCTTAGAGAGAGGGCGCTGAGATTAATAATTGATGATCCCACTGCAACCTATAGACATTATCAATAGGTTTCTGTTGCCGCGGTTTTTCCGCGATTTAGCGCCCTTTTGAGGGGTTTGGGAGCTAAATGCATAGATTGGGGTCTTTGGTAGTGATTTGTATTATCGATAGTTTCAATCTATAGCGTTGCTAGAATCTGCTGAAAGAAGTGTGCAAATAAGGCAACATCGTTGGGAAGGGTGAAGCCGATTTCGCGTATTTGCATTTTCCGTTATTTTCGATAACCAATGTGAGAACACATTACTGGAAGGAATTGTGATTCAAACTTACGAGCAACTGCATCAGTTAATTGCGACACAACTGCAAAATTACATGGCGCAAGAAGATACTTCGGCGACGTTTTCCTTTGAAAGCGAAGAAAACGGTTCCTGCACGGTCAGTAACAAAAGCAACGGGATTAAGTTCAAGTTTATGCTGGCGAAGTTCGGCGACGAGTACAAAGTGGGCTTTGCCATGTTTGAAGGTTATCAGCCTCAACCGGTATGGATCGACGATATTCTGAGTTCGAATTTTGATGAGAATTTTGTGGATACCTTGATCAACGAGCACTTGGTTTAAGTCAAATCCTTCGGAGCTCCCGCTACAGCGTGCTCTGAAAATAAATTATCTGGAAGGACTATGGCGGCACGTATTTTTTCGATTGCGAATCAAAAAGGCGGTACAGGTAAAACCACCCTGAGTATGAATCTGGCAGCGGGTTTGGCCCAGCAGGGACGGGCTCTGTTGATTGATGCCGATCCTCAGGGGTCTGCTTCTCTGTGGAGCGGCCTTTCCTCGGACAGCAAGCCGTTTCCGGTTTCGGTGATTTCGGTGGGCGGACATTTAAAGCGTGAAGTCGAACGTTTTGCCAAGGATTACGATTTCATTGTGATCGACTGCCCTCCGACGCTGGAGACCGGGGTGATGCAGGCGGCTATGGATATTTCCGAAGCGGCACTGATTCCGGTTCTACCTTCTCCAGTGGATTTATGGGCCAGCCTCCGCATTGTCGAGGTGCTCGAGCAGGCACGAATTCGTAATCGTGCACTCAAACCCTATATTGTTGTGAACCAATTGGAACCCCGCAGTGCCTTATCGAAAGCGATGCAACAGGCGTTGGAGGAGTTCGACATTCCGGCTTTAGAGAACGGTCTTCGCCGCCGCGCCGTTTATCGAAATTCCGCAATGGAAGGCTTAAGCGTCTATTGCATCGGAAAACGCGGCCAGACGGCGGTTGAAGAGATTGAAGGAATTATTCAGGAGGTATTATGACCACAGAAAAAAGTACAAGCACACGTTCAGCGAAGACAGCGCCGGCGAAGAATCAGGCACAGGCAAAGACAAGCGCTTCCAAATTGGCCAGCAGTGTCCGGCGGGCTAAAACCACCCAAGCTGCGAAAACGCTAGAGGATAAAGTGCCGCAAGAAACCCCTGTAGAATCTTCGGCACCTCAGGAAGAGCACATTCAGCCGATGCCTTCGAGTCGCGTCTGGCCGGATTGAGTCGATTTTATCACTAGAGGTTTTCAACCTAAGCCGCGTTTGCCAGGATGCGGTTTTTTTGTGCCAATCAATTTCATAAACAAGGCGTTCGGCCACTTCTTCAAGTGCATGAATTCACGGTTTAAAAACAGTGCACCTCGGTGTCTCAAGTGGGCAAATCTGATAAACTAGCGCGCAAATAGAGAAATAGGGTTGAAAGATGAGTACGCCAACGATTTTGAAAAAAATTATTTTCCGTAAGATGGAAGAGATCCAGGAAGGCTGCGATAAGATTCCGTTGCGCGAGATGAAGCAAAAAGCGCTGATGATGACTACGAGCCCGACCAAAGGTTTTGCCGATGCTTTGCAGGCCAAACTGGATGAAGGGAAGTCGGCGGTGATCGCGGAAATCAAAAAAGCGTCGCCATCCAAAGGCGTATTGCGCGACCCGTTTGATCCGGTCGAAATTGCCAAAAGCTATGCAGCAAACGGCGCGGCCTGTCTGTCGGTACTGACCGACCGCGATTTCTTTCAGGGCTCCAACGAGTATTTGCAGCAGGTTCGTGCTGCGGTCGATCTGCCAATTATCCGCAAAGATTTCATTATCGATGATTATCAGGTGTATGAAGCACGTGTAATCGGAGCCGATTGTATTCTGTTGATTGCAGCGGCGATCGGCGATGCGCAGATGTATGAGCTGACCGAGACGGCGTTGCAGCTGGGGCTTGATGTTTTGATCGAAGTGCATAACGAAGAAGAGCTGGATCGCGCTTTGCGTCTGCCTTTGCCGATGATCGGCATTAATAATCGGGATCTGCATTCCTTTGATGTCAGTCTGCAAACGACTTTGAATATGCTCGATAAAATTCCGGATGACCGTATTGTGGTCACCGAGTCCGGTATTCATTCTCCGGAAGATGTCGCTTTAATGCGCGAGCATCATGTCAATACTTTCCTGGTCGGAGAAGCTTTTATGCGCGCCGAAAATCCGGGCGAGAAGCTGGCCGAACTTTTCAAATAAGTTCCCTTTCCTGTGTGCGCCGCTCTCTCTTTGGCGGTGCATCTGCGCAAGATTTTTCAGTATTTCCCTGTAACGAAATGCCCTGTCGTACTTAAATCGCTTTTTTTATCTCCTGTATTTTGCCGTTAAACTGACTTGAATCAATTCAGACAGTAACTTTATACGCCAATCAGTCTGTCAAGATATTACAGCCATAAATGACTCATTATAATGACATTACACAGTGTAAATGATGCAATAAGTAGAGGTAATGGTGATGTATAAAAAGGTGACTGGGGTTGTTTTTGCTGGACTGATTTTAGGGACTTTAAGCGGTTGTTCTGCGTTGGACTGTAAATGCGTGGAGTGGGATTATAAACAACAGATAAGATGGGTATGTAATTCCGAAGGAAATATGTGCCACTCAGAATATGATGATGTTATGGTTTGTGTTCGTAAAGAGTGCCCGGAAGAAGAATCTTCAAAAGCAAAAAAAGTTTCCCCTACGCCAAAAAGCTCTTCATCTCAAACTTCCACACAGTCTGCTGCACCCATGCAGGGTAAAAGTGATTTCGACAAAGGGGTTGAAGCCTATGAACGAAAAGATTATTCGGAAGCGGTGCGTCTGTTCAAAAAATCAGCCGAGCAAGGGGATGCTTCATCTTCCTACAACCTAGGAGTGATGTACCGTAACGCCGAAGGGATCCCACAGGATTTACAAGAGTCTGCATACTGGTATCAGAAGGCGGCAGAGTTAGGTCATGTAAAAGCGCAATATCGTTTAGGCATGCTGTATAAAAATGGAGAAGGTATTGCTAAAGACTCTGCGCAATCTGCAGTTTGGTTGCAGAAAGCGGCAGAAAAAGGGCATGCAGAAGCGCAGAGCGCACTGGCTCAGTACTACTATTATGGCTGGGGTGTTGAGTCGAGTGATAAGAAATATGGTTACTGGACGGAAAAGGCCGCCAATCAGGGAATTGCGTCAGCACAGCATGATTTAGGTCTCTGCTATGAATACGGACAATGCGGGGTACAGCAGGATATTACAAAAGCACGATACTGGTATCAAAAATCCTATGATAATCCTAATGGTAACGAAAGTATTAAGGGGGCTTCTAGGGAGAGGTTAAACGCTTTGCCGAAGTAGTTTCGTGTGTCGGTTGAGATGGATTTCATGCCATAAAAGGAATGGGAAAAGCCAAAAATCTAGTTGATTTCGTTTGTTTTGGATAAAAAGATATTGTTTACTAATAATTACATTTAATGAGTGACTGTAAATAATTCCTTATAATGAATGGGCTTTTTATCGAGGAGCAAAGTGTATTGAACCCATCTCTGCAGGACAAAATTCAGGTTGCCAAAGCGATTCTGGCGCAGCAATCGCTGCCGTCGGTTCCTCAGAAGGTGTTGCTTCTCAAAGAAGAATTCGATAAACCGTATCCCAACAGTGTTACGATCGCCAATCTGATCAGCCGAAATCCCGAATACCTCTCCAGCTTTCTGCAAATTGCCAATGCCTGCGTTGCCGAAGAAAAGGGCGTAATTCAGGATGCCAAGGCGGCGGTGAATCTGATCGGTCTGGACGATGTTTTTAACCTGTTTGTCTCCACGCTTTTTGCCCGCTTGTTGAGTTCGTCAGCGGAAGAAGAGAAGATTCTTAATGAGTGTATGAAGATCGGTATCGTTGCCGCCGAGCTATCTTACTGGGTGTACGGCGTATCCCGTTCGGAGGCCTATATGCTCGGTTTGTTGCAGAATACCGGATACATTTTCATGCGCCGTCACGATCCTGACGGTTATGATGGAATGATTAACCGCCTCCGTATCAATCCCATTTCCCAGTTTCTCAAGGAAGATAAGCGATATCACACGAATCATGCGGTTTTCAGCAGTCTTCTGGGCAGTAAATGGAATCTGCCGAATAAGGTCGTCAAGTCGGTGCTGTTTCATCATGATCAGGACTTTGAGCGCAAGCTGTCAGCCA
Source organism: Thiomicrorhabdus xiamenensis (assembly GCF_013282625.1). Lineage (NCBI taxonomy): Bacteria > Pseudomonadati > Pseudomonadota > Gammaproteobacteria > Thiotrichales > Piscirickettsiaceae > Thiomicrorhabdus > Thiomicrorhabdus xiamenensis. The sequence continues at coordinate 2,285,934 of NZ_CP054020.1, read as the reverse complement.
GCAAAGAAGTTTGCGATCTGGCTGCTTTGGGCGTGGTATCAAGTTATCTGGTCAGCGGTAGCGATAATGCGCAATACATTACCCAGGAGCTTAAGGATTACGGCTATGTGGGCAAGCAGTATCTGAAACTTCCTGATACGGCAATTGCCTCGGCCTGCGCCGCCTTGAAAAAATGGGGTAATTCGGCCACCTTTGTGACCGCAAGCCATTGAAAACCGTCTCTTTTGACGGATTTTTCCAATAATGGAATTTCTAAGTTAAATCAACCGGTTGATGCGTTTTTTCGACGCTTTTTATTTCCCCTCAGAAAAAGAAAAAATCTGCTTGCATATTTTCCAAAAAGAAGAATAATACCCACTTCCTTTTTCACACAGAAACCTTCGTGTGACTCCCTCCGAGTTGAAGGCAACAGAAAGAAAAATGGTTAACACCTCACGTAATGCTTTTGCAATATAAATACGCGAAGCGGCGTGGCTGGGGTTTGGCAAACTAGCCTTTGTTTGTCGGACTAATAATTAATCATTCATCCGTTACTTTCCTTTTCTAACGGGTGTTTTTATAAAGGTACTCCTAGAATGCCGCATTCAGAAAATATTCTGGTCACCAGTAATGACCATTTTGAAGTCGTTGAAAAAACTACGATTATCGACGATACCTGGCCAACCCACGATCAAGCGGTTGAAGATCAGACATTGGATCACTTCATCTGCCGTGACGGTAAAGTCTTTGCCGGAACGCATCTGATTATCGACCTTTGGGGCGCAAGCAACCTGGATAATCTTGAAGTGATGGAAAGTGCACTGCGTGAAGCGGTGGAAAAAGCCAAAGCGACTCTGTTGCATATTCACCTGCACCACTTTACGCCGAACGGCGGAATTTCCGGTGTCGCGGTGCTTGCTGAATCGCACATTTCGGTTCACTCATGGCCGGAGCGCAACTATGCGGCTTTCGACGTCTTCATGTGCGGCGATTCTGAGCCGGAAAAAGCGATTGAAGTGTTGCAGGCGGCATTTACGCCGAGCGACGTTAAAGTCGATACCATTCTGCGCGGCGAAGTCGAGAACGCGAAACAGTAAGGCAAGCAAAAGGACAGTCTAATGAGTCAGCAAACTTATCTGGAAACACTTTATCCGACCTGGGGACAGAGCTTTGTGATGAATGAAGTTCTGTTTGAAGTTAATACCGGTCACCAACACCTGATTATTTTCAAAAATGAGCAGTGGGGCACGGTGATGGCGTTGGATGGCGTGATCCAGACAACCGAAAAAGACGAGTTTGTTTACCATGAGATGATGGTGCATGTGCCGATGATGGCGCACGGCAATGCCAAGAAGGTACTGATTATCGGTGGCGGCGACGGCGGAATTCTGCGTGAAGTGCTTAAACACGAAAATGTGGATTCGGTTACTCAGGTGGAAATCGATCAGCAGGTTATCGATATGTGCGTGAAATATCTGCCGAACCACTCGGCGGGCGCTTACGATAACCCGAAAGCCAATATTGTTATTGCCGACGGCGTCGATTTCGTCAACGAGTGTACGGAAAAATTCGATGTGATTATTTCCGATTCGACCGATCCTATGGGGCCGGGCGAAGTTCTGTTCACTTCGCGTTTCTATCAGGGGATCAAAAACTGTCTGAACGACGGCGGTGTCTTTGTCGCCCAGAACGGCGTAAGTTTTATGCAGACTGACGAAGTGTCAACCACACATAAACGTCTGTCTCCATTGTTTGCGCAAGCGAGTTTTTATTCCGGTGCTGTACCGACCTATGTCGGAGGTATTATGACCTTTGCGTGGGCAACCGATAACTTAGCGCTCAAAGAGGTTTCTCTGGAAACTCTGCAGCAGCGTTTTAAGCAGTCCGGAATCAAAACGCGCTTCTATACTCCTGAAGTGCATAAGGGCGCATTCGCACTGCCTCAATATGTGCTGGATGCCATTGCTTAAGCTGCTAATTTATACAGAGATTGCAGTTAATTTTGAGCCACAGTAACACTAAACCGCCTTTCAATCGGCGGTTTTGAGCCAATGGGTTCTCTCGTTTTTGAGGTTTAAATAGAGTCGAATGGACACTCAAGATATTATTCAGCACTTTGCTGAACAAACCCACCCTGATGAACTGGAACAGTTTGACCGCGCCAGCCTGCAAGAGTTGGTCGCCAAGCATGAAACACCGTTTATGGTGCTGGACTTGGAGGAAGTCGATTATCAGTTCAAATCACTGCAAGCGGCTCTGCCGAACACCAAGCTGTTTTACGCTCTAAAGTCGCTTTCGCATCCGGAGCTGATCAAGCGTCTGAAGAAACTGGGTTCTTATTTTGATCTGGCGACCATTGGTGAAGTGGAGCTGGTCGAATCCCTGGGGATTACCGGCGATCAGTGTATTCATACCCACCCGATTAAAAAAGACAAAGAGATCAAACGCGCTTTGGAGTTCGGCTGTACCCGTTTTGTGGTCGATAACTTCGCCGAGATGCAGAAGTTCTATCCATATGCCGGACAAGTCGAACTGATTATTCGTGTCAGTTTCCGCAGTCCGCAGGCGGTGGTTGATCTGTCGCGTAAATTCGGCTGTACGCTGGAAGAACTGCCTCGTCTGGTGGATGATGCGGCGGCTCACGGTATCAGTGTCGTTGGTCTGTCTTTCCACGTCGGTTCGCAGTCGATGTCGCCGATGACACATGTCAATGCGGTTCGTTCCAGTGTCGCAGCGATGAAAGTGATGAGTCATGTGGACTGGAAATTCCTGGATATCGGCGGCGGCTTTCCGATTGTCTATCAGGAGTCGGTGTCTCCGATTGCAGATTTCTGTGTGCCGATTAACGAAGCATTGGCTGAACTCCCACAAGGCGTTGACGTGTTTGCCGAACCGGGACGTTTTATCTCCGGCCCGGCAATGATCGAAGTGGTCTCTGTGGTCGGTAAAGCAAAACGCGGCGCGCGTATGTGGTATTACCTGGATGACGGAGTTTACGGTGGTTTCAGTGGTCAGATGTTTGACCATGCCGCTTATCCGATCGCTCCGTTAAAGCCGTTTGACCCGACCGGTGAGTTCTTCCCGAGCGTACTGGCGGGCCCGACCTGCGACTCGATCGATGTGGTTGCCGAAGATATCGAGCTGCCTGAGCTGGAGGTTGGCGATATTCTGATCGGTAAGCAGATGGGGGCCTACACTATTGCATCGGCTACCGAGTTCAACTACTATCCTAAGCCGAAAGTGGTCGTGGTCGAAGATATTTTCGACCCGGAAAGCGAAGCACTCTAAGCGCGATAAGAATAACGAGGAGCGACAATGACGACGATTGTAAAATGGCAAGGTTCTGGTATGGCATTTGATGCAACGGCCAGTACCGGGCACACGGTACGTATGGATGCGGCGCCGGAAGTCGGTGGTGAAAACACCGGCCCGCGCCCGATGGAGATGGTTCTGATGGGGCTTGGCGGCTGCACTGGCATTGATGTGGTGATGATGCTGCAGAAGATGAGTCAGGATATCAAGGACGTACAGATCGAAATCGAGTCGGAACGCTCCTCGGAAATTCCTAAAGTGTTCACTAAAATTCATGTGCACTTTAAAGTTTACGGTAGCGAATTGAACGATAAAAAAGTTAAACGAGCTGTCGATCTTTCGGCGGAAAAATACTGCTCGGTTTCCAAAATGCTGGAAGCAACGGTGGAAATGTCGCACGACTTCGAAATTATCGAAGTCTGATTCTCGCCGTTAAAAAGCGTTTTCAAATAAACCCCGGTCATGCAGAATAGAGGCATTGCCGGGGTTTTTTTATGCATATTTACCAGGGGGTGTACATGCAGGACGGTTTAATTCACGCTTTATTGCTGGATGGGCAAGGTGGTGCCAAAAAACTGGAATGGCAGCAGTTACAGAGCTGGAAACCGGGAGATGGCGAATTATGGATTCACCTGGATTACAGTGTGTTCTCTGTTAAAGAGTGGTTGTTTCACGGATCGAATCTGGATATTTCAGTTGCCGAAACTCTGTTGAGCAGCGAATCCAGACCGCGTTTCAGTCAATTCGATAACGGTACCCTGATGGCATGGCGAGGCGTAAATATGAACCCCAACGCCGATCCGGAAGATATGATCGCTCTGCGTCTATGGTATGAGGAAGGGCGCTTAATCACCACCTTACGTCGTGATCTGGCTTCCGTGGAAGAGGTTTCTCAGGCGTTGATGAAGAATAAAGGGCCGACGACTCTGGCGGAACTGATGGTGGATCTTGCCGGCCGCATGGTCTGGAAAATCGGTGAAGTGGTCGATGAGTTCGAAGAACATATGGCAAACCTCGAAGATCAGGTTATCGAACACAGTAGTGCGCGCCTGCGTTCGGAGCTCAGCAGCTTGCGCCGCCAGGTGATTGCGATGCGCCGTTATCTGGCACCGCAGAAAGAGGCATTACTGCGCTTCTCTCTGGAAAAACTGCCGTGGATGACGGCTTCGGAACGTGTGGAGTTACGCGAAGTAGTTGATCGTATCACCTTAACCCTGGAAGACCTCGAAGCTCTACGGGAAAGAGCCGTCGTCGGTCAGGAAGAGCTGCAGAACCGGCTCAGTGAACAACTCAATAACCGGATGTATCTGCTGTCGATTATTACGGCGGTTTTTCTGCCGCTGGGATTTTTAACCGGGCTTCTGGGAATCAATGTCGGTGGTATCCCCGGAGCGGATAATCCGCAGGCATTCCGTTATTTCATCTGGCTTGTGGTTGTTTTGATTGCCATCCAGCTGGTTATTTTCAAATGGCGAAAATGGTTTTAGCTTGAATGTGTGCTGGATCAGGGGCGCGTTTATGCTATAGAGTGGTTTTTTCTATCACCTTGATTTTTTTATGAAATTCTCTGTATAGAGCGCGAGTTGATGACTGTCAATTTAGCGTACACAAAGCAGAGCGACACCGGTCTTCGCTATACATTTCCCTGTTTTTTAGAGGTATGCTGTCAGCATCGCTTTCTGCAAGGTAATGACGTAATGTTTTTTCGATCAATGGTTGCCGTTGGGCTGCTTGTATTTTCCCATCTTGCTTTCTCCGGTACCTGGTACGATCCGAAGTTGCCTTTTAAAGAAGCCGTGGTGACTTATCAGGTTCAGGGAACCATGAGTGGAACCAAGACCGTTTTCGTTCGCGAATATGGCCGAAAAAGCGCGGAGTACAGCGATCTTTCGATGAGCGTATTCGGTATGAAGCAGCAGCAGAAAGAGATTGTCATTACCGAACCGGAATGGATTTATACTTTCGATATGGTGAATCATTCTGCGGTCAAAACCAGCAATCCCACCAAGATTTTCAAACAGGAGCTGGATAAATACACGGCGGAAGAACAGGCTAAAATCGCCGAAAATGCCGGTAAAAATGGGGTTTACCTGCTAAAAGGCATGCAAGGGAAGGTTCAGAAGGATATTCTCACTCTGCATGGCTACCGCTGCGATATGACCAGCGCGACCGGGGTTAAGGTTTTTACCATCTCCGGAACCGGTTTTCCGCTCAAAACTATCAGTCAGATTATGGGCGTCACTTCGGTAGAGGAAGCGGTTGAAGTCCGTCAGGAAAATCCGCCTGACGAGCGTTTTGAAAAACCTCAGGGGATCGAGGTTGATTACGATCCTGCAATCGATCAGATGATGCGCGATCAGATCAAAAGGACCCTGAAAAATCTCTTGCTTGGTGTACCGCTGGAGTCCAAAGCGCGGCACGAACAGGAGATGTTATCCGCAGAGCGTAAAGCGTTACATAATTGATGAAACCTACGCATTTCAAAGAGTCCTGTTCCCGGACTCAAACATCCTGCCATTGATGCAGCGCCTGACGCCACATATTCGCTTCTGCCTGACGGCGTTTATTCAATCCGGAACTTGTTGACCATAGACGTTGCATCGAGAGAATTTCATCTTCGACACGATTAAGAATCGTTTTACGCTCGGTTTCTGAAAGTCCTGAATTTTCTGCTTCTTGCAGGATTTGCTGAATATTGCGCATTTCGCGACGTCGAGAGCCGTTCAGCGAGGTACCGCGATTGTAAACCAGGCTTACCAGAACGGAGCGAAGCGGTTTAGGCAATGTGCTGATGGAAGGGTAGATTGATTCGGTCTGTGTAAAAAAATTGGGAATGGTATAACGGGAAAAGACCTGCCAGGCGGCCGTAAAAGGGATGTTGATATCCAGTTCCTTGAGTTCGTCGCTTCTCTGTCTGTTGCCTTTGTGCCCGATATCTTTGCTCAGTTCGTTAACAACCTCCTGCGATAGAAGTTCTCCCCAGTCATTTTCAAAGGCGTCGAGTGAATGAAAACGCAGATCATAGCCGACACCGATCGTGATGCCACTGGCATGTCCCGGATAGTGCGGCCATTTGGTAAAGCGTTCGTAAAAAGCTAAACCGCCAGTCTCTTCCCGGGCGATAAAGGCGATACCGTCCGTATTCAGACGCTCAAAGGGTTCAGGTTGGGCTTCCAGCCACTGCCATAATTCGCTGCCGGCAATCCCAGTGACCGTTTGATTGGCGGCTTCTTGCGCAAAACGCACGCCGCGTTCGGTTCCCGGGCCGAAATCCCCATCGACGGAAAGCATGGCTCCGACACGGTTAAGCAGCGATTGCAAGGGTTTGACCGCATCGCTGATCGTATGTCTTTGTAGCGTTGGATGAGTCATCTTCGCTCCTTTCCTAATCTCAGTTGATCGCCTGGCATAGGACTAATCTTCGTAACGAATAACGGTTGAGCGCTGATCCGGATCTTCTGGAAAAACACGTCCGCTGTGAATGCACTGGAAGATATGTTTGAACACCAGCCCGGGGTTGCCGTCACCGTCGCTTCTGAAGTAGCTGTGCCCTTTAAGGTCGTAACGGCTGTTGACGTCATCGCAGTCCACCTTGTAGACATTCTGCGGCGTCTTGTTCATGTTTTCAGGGCCGGAATGACCAAGACGGCGCGAGGCGACTTTATTTCTGACATTCGCCACTTTACTGGCTCTGAGGGCCAGGTCGTCACCGGCGAAATAGACTACGACATTGCGCGAAGCGTCACTGATAAGGCGGCCACGCTCGTCACGGTGAACCGACTCGTTTTCGATATCTGCGGCAACCAGAAACGTATTGCGAAAGAGCATCGGAACCCCGGCGCCAAGATCGTATTTGTTCCAAGCTTGCAGGGTTTCGCGCAATACCCGGTTGCCCATGGAATGAGCGAGTACGTTGATTCTTTTCAGACAGGGGGCGTAATCGGGTTTATGGGCTTCTTGATCACGCCACTGCATAAAGTGGTTAAGCGCCCGCGAGAAAGAACTGGCACTGCTGTCGGCGGATTTCTGATCGTCCCAGTAGTCGTTGATAATGCCCAGATCGTTGTCGCAAGGCCAGATCACGGGCACCACCAGAACTTCTTTCGGTTTTTCGCGATCGCAGAGTTGCTGAAATTCTTGAGCGGCTTCGAAGACGTCATCCGGAAGATTCGAGTAGCCGTGAATATATAGCAGGACTTGTCGGTAATCGGATTTTTTCAGCTCGCTCATCAGGTTTTCGCCCATGATTTCATTCATGCTGCCATCGGGGTGTCGCTGGCAGTAAAAGACGGAGTTGCTTGGCGCGTTATTGTTCAGGTCGAATTTGAAAGGACGGTTTTTTCGGCTGCGGATCGAGCCTTTAGGGAATCGGTTGGTGATAAATAACATACAACTTCCTTTACTGTGCTTTTGACCTTTTTAAAATAGCTTTAAAGGTACAAAAGTTCATTAGGTAAGTTGTATTTACTCTGTTAAAGTGTCAGAGAAATTGATGCAGGGTAATTTTATCTATCTGTAATCGTAGCCTTAAGGAGTGTTTCAAGGAGGAGGGGGAGGACTCACCTGAAATGGTGAGTCCGTTGATTTATTTTTTGCTTTTTTTCTTGCTAGCGGCTTTTTTCTTGGCGCTTTTTTTGGGTTTCTTTTTCTGAGCTTTGGATTGAACTTTAATCGCCGATTTAATGGTGAAGTTCGGCTCCAAGCCGGCGATTTTGGCTTCCGGAATTTTCTGCTGCAGGTGATATTCGATGCGTTCCAGCGCTTTAAGGTCATGGCGTTCGACCAGATTGACGGCGATACCGACCTGCTGCGCACGACCGGTTCGGCCTATGCGGTGAATATAGATGTCGCCGCGATAAGGCAGGTCATAGTTAATGACATGCGTGATATTAAGCATATCTAGTCCGCGCGCGGCAACATCGGTTGCCACCAGTACTTTGATCTTACCGCTTTTGAATTTCTGCATTTTCTCAAGGCGAACCGCCTGAATAAAATCGCCATGCAGCACCTGTGCACTGATATTCTGCGACTGCAGAAAATCGGTTACGGCAATAGCGCGTTCTTTTTTGTTGCAGAAGACAATCGCGCTTTGGCAGGAAGGGTCATTTAGCAGGTTGGTCAGAAGCGCGTGCTTGTGATCCTTGTCATTGGCAAGATAGCTGACCTGTTGAATTTGTTCCGACTTCCGGTTCGGTGCGTCAATCAGGATTTCCACCGGCTCGTCGAGAATTTCATCAGCGAATTTACGCACGCCGCTTCCGGACAGGGTAGCCGAGAAGAGCCCGGCTTGGAAATCGCCTGGAATCGCTTCAAGCAGTGTTCTGACTGTCGGTCCCTGACCCATATCAAGCATACGGTCGGCTTCGTCAATGATCAGCAGTTCGACATAGGATAGGTTGACCTGATCCTCCTCCATCATTTTCGAGAGACGGCCGGGAGTTGCAACCAGAATGTCGGTTGGGTTACTCAGTGTCTGCGCTTGTTTTCCCTGATTGAAACCGCCGGTAATAACAGCTGTCGGGAATTCGCAGTGGGTACCGAGCTGTTTGACCGTTTTATGAATCTGGAAAGCCAGTTCGCGTGTCGGCGCCAGTATCAATACTCTTGGGAAACGAGCCGGTCTCGGCTCGTCGAGCAGATACTGCAATGCAGGAATGACAAAGGCGGCAGTTTTTCCGGTACCGGTTGCTGCGCCTGCCAGAACATCGGCACGATCCAGCATTGCCGGGATCGCTTCCTGCTGTACCGGGGTTGGTTTGTGGTAACCGATCTTCTCAATTGCGCTGAGCAGAATCGGGTCAAGGTCGAATTCGTCAAAGGTCATGTTGCTGTCTTTTTATTGTTCTTATTCTTGGTGCACTATTGTATAACAGGGGTTATAGTCGCTGGCATCGAGTTTCATGCGTTTTTGATCGACGAACTTCTGCAGCAGCTTATCCATAGCGTGCATAATATCGGCGTCGCCACTGATGCGGAAAGGACCGTGCTGTTCGATCTCTCTGAGGCCTTCCGCCTTGACGTTTCCGGCAACAATACCGGAGAACGCCTTACGCAGCTGACTGGCGAGTTTATAGGCCGGCTGATCCTTATGCAGGTCCAGATTGGCCATGTTTTCGTGGGTTGGAATAAACGGCTGTTGCTGATCCAGTTCCAGTGTCAGGCGCCAGTTGAAGTAGTAGGCGTCGCTGGAGGCTTTCCGATCCTGACGCACCGTTTCCATTGCGAATTTCATTTTGGTCGCAACATCGCGCGGATGTTCGATAATGACTTCGAACAGTTCACAGGCTTTGGCGCCAAGCGTTTCGCTAATAAATTCCATAATGGCGTCGAAATATTCGCGGCTGGCCTCATTCCCGGTCAATATAACCGGCATCGGAATGTCCTGGTTTTCCGGGTGCAGCAGGATGCTGATCAGATACAGCAATTCTTCCATGGTGCCGGCGCCGCCCGGGAAAATCACGATGCCGTGCCCGAGGCGGACAAAGGCTTCCAGACGTTTTTCGATGTCCGGCATAATGCATAGTTCGGTGACAAAGGCGTTTGGCGCTTCGGCGGCGATAATGCCCGGTTCGGTAATACCGATATAACGGCCGTGCTGATAACGCTGTTTTCCGTGGCCGAGCATAGCGCCTTTCATCGGGCCTTTCATGACTCCCGGGCCACAACCGGTACAGATATCCAGATTACGCAATCCGAGTTCATAGCCGAGATGTTTACTGTATTTGTACTCTTCGCCGGATACCGAATGGCCGCCCCAGCAGACAACGATATTCGGTGTAGTATTGGCTTTGAGCAGTTGGGCATTGCGAGCGATATGGAAAATGGCATTGGTAATGCCGTGGCTGCGCAGCAAATTAAACTGTCCGCTGTCGAGCACATCGTTGCGCGCATAGACAAGGTCGCGGATAACCGCGTACAGATGTTCTTTAAGACCGACAATTAACTGGTTATCGACAAAGGCGTGGCGCGGCGCGTTTTTAATAATTAATTGAACGCCGCGGCCTTTGACACTGACCATAATGTCGAAGTCCTGATATTTTTCCAGTAGCGTGAGCATATTGTCTTCGTTTGAGCCGGTATTGAGAACCGCCAGCGCACATTGGCGCAAAATCTCGTTCAAGCCGCTTTGGGTTGCATCGCTCAACTGATTGGCTTCCTGATAGGAAAGGATCTGCAATGAGCCTTCCGGACGAATAATGACTTCAGCGATATCGGTATTCATAGAGATGTCTTTTTAATTGGAATTCATTAAGAATTTTACGTAATCTAAACAGCGTTCATCTGTTGAGGGTCTATTATGCGTGACAGTCGTCCTTATGAGGAAGGTTTTTTAATTATTTTGCTGCTGTTGGCCATTGTCGGCCTCTTCTGGCTTTTTAACCCTTTTCTGGAAGCGTTGTTTTTCGCCATGATCGTCGCAACCGCCAGTTATCCTTACTATCTCAAGCTGCAGAAACGTTTCGACTATTCGCCGACGGTTGCTTCTGGGGTGATGAGCACGCTGATCTTTCTTGGTGTCATCGCGCCGGTAACCTATCTGTTGGTAGAAATCAGTTTGCAGGTCGGACAGTTGTATGGTCAGGCCCAGACCTGGCTCGGCCAGCAGAGCCCGGAATCTCTGGCCAAGCTGAATGCTTCGCTGATCGCTTATCTGCCGATCAGCGAAAATACCCAGATGGATCTGCTGGCGCAACTGAAAGCGCATTCGCAGAAGATCCTCGACTTTGTTCAGAAAGTGACCGTTTTTCTGCTACAGGGTGTATTGGGGACGACCTCTTCTTTTATTACTTTCCTTGGCTTGTCGGTTTTTGCGCTGTTTTTTTTCTATCGTGACGGCAGTGCGATCGCCAGGCATCTTAAAGTACTTTCGCCTCTGGAAAACAAGTTCGATAGTATGATTATGAACCGTTTTTCCAGCCTCTCCAGCGTGTTGACTTTGAGTGTACTGGGCATCGCTGTTCTGCAAGGCGTTTCGTTTGCGGTATTGGCATGGATCCTTGGATTGCCGGGGATGTTCATCGGTATGGCGATTGCCGTGACCTCTTTTGTGCCGATTGTCGGCGCGGCGCTGGTATGGGTGCCTCTGGTGATCTATACCGGCTTGCAGGGTGAGTATATCAGCGCCGTGGTTATCGCTGTCTGGGGGATCGTGGTCACCGGTTTTATTATTGATAATGTTGTCCGTCCGATTCTGATTAAGCGCTTGACGGCGGTGGTCGGTGGCGGAGGCAACGATATGGCGGTGGCCAATCATACCTTGATTACGGTACTGTCCACCTTTGCCGGCTTGATCCATTTCGGTGTCATCGGCCTGTTCTTCGGTCCGGTTATCGCCGCGATGGCGATAACCATTTTCGATGTTTATGAAGAGATGCATTCAGAGCGATTAGACCGTACATAAAAAAAATTGAAGTTTTCCGGGGTGCTGAGCAGCGCAGAGTTGGTGTTATGATTTGGGTGAAGCAATTGAAGGGAGAAAACAATGAAGTTGCTGAACCGATCTCGTTTTTTTGTCAGTAAAACCGGTGTCCTGTTTGCCGGAATCGTTCTAGGATTGACGGCAAATAATGCTGTTGCGCAGGAGAAAGATCCTTACCTGGCGGGCTTCGAGGCCTATGCAAAGGAGGTGCGAAGCTATACCGACAGTCTGTATAAGGCGGTTAACAGTTATGTTGCCGACGCCGAACGCACTGAAAAATCGGTTGGCTATATTGGACGCGTATTGCCGATTCCAAAAGCGCAAAAGGTCACCGATGGCGTCTATACGGTGGTAGGCAGTATGATCTGGCATAACCCGGCGAATTTCGGCCTCAATAACAACCTCTCCTTTATTGTTTTCGAGGACGGCGTCTTTGTTTTCAATGCCGGAGCCAATCCGGCTCTGGCTTACAGTTTGCACCAGCAGATCAAGCAGGTAACCAGCAAGCCGGTCAAATGGGTGGCGGTCGAAAATAATCAGGGACACGCCTATCTCGGCGCCAGCTACTGGGTCGATGTCGGTGTGAAAAACCTCTATTCGAGCCAGTTGGCGAATGATCAGTTTGATGCCGCTTTTGACATGATTAAAGCGGAGTGGGGTACTCGCGTCGGCAAGGAATTAACTCTGCATGCACGAAATGTATCCGACAAATTCACGACTTTCGAGAATGAACTGGCCATTGATGTTGGTGGCGGAGAGAAAGTGATACTGAAGGACTTCGGTCCAGGGCATACTCCGGCTTCGACCAGTGCCTATATTCCGTCGCGTAAGGTGATTCTTACCGGCGATCTCGGTTTTAACGAGCGTATGCCGGTATTCTTCAGCTACACGGATTCTTTTGCGTGGGAAGCCTCGTTCAAGAGGATGATGGATGAAATTCCGGCAGATACGATTGTTGTGCCGGGACATGGTACGCCGACCGATATGCAGACGGCGAAGAAACAGATGTATGATTATCTGGTTTATATGCATAAGGAAGTGCAAAAAGTCGTAGATGCCGGCGGCAAGATGGAAGACGCCGTGCAGGTCGATCAATCGATGTATAAGGATCGTCCGGTTTTCCAGCAGGCGGCGACCAATAATGCTGAGCATATTTACATCGAAATTACCGGCGGCGACTTTTAATTTGAGTCTGATTTGGTAAGTTTCTTTGTTGGGCGTAGATTCATTAAGTGATACTTAACTTCGTCTGCTCCCGCCGCGAACTTTCCTCAAATAATCTCTCAAATTAGGTCAAAATACCTTGCCTGGAAATCTTTAAAAATCATCTCCCATATGCCTAAACTAGACTTGGTAATTTTATTTGGCGTTTGGTTCGTTTAGGTGTTACTTAACGTCACCAAGCGCCGCATGGAATTGCGCCAAAACTTCCTCGAAAATGGCATTAAAGCTTTTTGGAAAATCATATCCGGTTTTATATGTTTTTGATTTTTCCTGGCCTTCTCTGTAGCGAAAGAACTTTAAAAAAACGGTAAAGTTCTTTAATCTTCCCTGTATGTCTAATCACGATATTAATACGGATCCTCAGGCGTCCGAGCTCTGCTGGTCGGTTTATCTTTTGCGTTGCGCCGATAATTCGCTTTATTGCGGCATTACCAATAATCTTTCCAAGCGCCTGAAGCAGCACAACGGAGAGTTGGTCGGGGGGGCGAAATACACCAAAAGCCGCCAGCCATGCCGATTGGTTTACTCTGAACAAGCCTCCAGTCGCAGCCATGCGAGCCAGAGAGAGTATCAGATTAAACGCCTGTCCAAGGCCGAAAAAGAGCGTCTGGCGCAAGCTGTATAAATGCCATGGATAAAGTGTTTTAATTTTCTTGAATAAGAGTTCTTTTCTCTTCGGCTAGAAAGGGTAAAATCTCTGTTAATATTAAAAATCTATCTTCCTTTAAGATTCCACTATGCCGGGCACTCATTACGACAATGATCACTCTTTTATTGAAAGTCTGCCGACAGAATTAAAGCTGGTCGCCTATCGGATTATCCGTAAAGACTCTCTGGAAACCATGCTGCTTAATCTGCGCAGTCAACACTCCAAAGAGTTTGACGCCTTTCCCAAGCTGGGGCAGGTCAGCGCCGAGAAAAAAGAGCGGACGATACACGCCTGCATTGTCGCTAAAATCACCGGACTCGATAAAACCTTGTATATCAATTCGGACCACGAGGTTTTCATTAACGAAGTGCTCTTCAAGTCGCTGCGCTTTCTGTCCAAACGTGCTCTGGAATTTACCGATGAGAGTGATGAAACACTGCTGGACTATCTTAAACTGGCGCATTCGAAAACTTATCAATGGCTCCACAAATCGGATAATGAAGACCGCCGAACTTTGGCGATCCGCAAACGTTTTCAGAACACGCGTCGTTATTTCCGTTATAGAGCAAAGCTGAAATACCACTTTATCCGTATCGGTTCACAGGAAGGCAAAGAGGAGTTGACCGGCGATATCTATACCACCGGGATTCAACACTTCACCAAAATCGTTAATGAAAAGCTCGATATCCTGCACGCCAACTACCATACCAATATCCGACAGGCACTGGCGAAACCCTTTCCGGCGGCGTATCAGCTCTTTATGGTGGTCATTGAGCGGCTGGAATATCTGCGCAAGGTGTTGAATGGTATCTCGGTTGGCGTTCTGCCGATCGAAGAGGCGAAACGCTCTTTGCGCCAGGGAGTGGAGGAACCGCTTGATTACGCGTCACTGAGCGGGAATATCCGTACCGAGAGTATTCTGCGAGACTTCGAGGAAAAAATCGATCAGATCAGCGCCAGTACTCTGACGCTTTTGGAAAAATCGACGCCGCACCAGTTGTATGACGGACCGGTGCTCAAGCAGCTCAAAATTGACAAAGACATTGTCGATTATCAGGAAAAACGCGAGAAAAACCGTTCCTATCTGCTCTCCTCCTTTATCGATCTGTACAACTATGCGCAGCTGCTGGAAAAGATCTATAACAATATTTCGGCCAGTAACTACATTATTATTTTTCCGGAGTACTGGTCCGAGCATTATCACGACGCCTCACCGGTTGGTTTCTCTTTTTACAGCGAATTTCTGGTCAGCGTCAACGATATTCTGGAATTGTTCTTTCAGCTCGATCTTTCCGACGATCCGGATAAGAACGTCTATGATGTGATTCACCAGAAAGTGAAAGTGGTGCGTATCGACGAGCACCCCGATATCGGCTTTTATCAGATTTCCTGTCAGTTCCTGGCCCCGGCAGCGGAAACCATGAATACCTTACGTAAGGCTTTGCAATCTAAAGAAGTGATCGACGCTTTTGAATCCGCCGCTTTTATGGGCGAGGAAAACAATCCTCTGGCGATTTAAGCGCCTTAACATCAATTGGTCAGTCGGGGGCTTGTTCGATCTTAAAGGTTTGAAAAGCTTTTATGTCCTTTTTTCTTGATAAAATCCAATATAAATCTTGAATTGCCTTTGTCTAAGGCAGACAACCCGTTGCATTGAGATGCAGGTGCAACGGCTTTTTTTCTGATATTTTATTGAGAGCGCTCGCCATGAAATCCCAGCCGGAATGTTTTTCCTGTTTGTATGCACAGGCCCTGAAAACCAGTCGTCTGCTGAAGTTGAACGATGAGGAGTGTAAAGCGGTGTTGGATCGGGCCGCCCAGATTCTGCAATCACATTCACTGGATTCCACCGCGCCACAGATGGCGAAAGAGATTTATCAGGCAGTCAGTGAGATTAGCGGTATTGACGATCCGGTAAAGGAAGCGAAACAGATCGCGCTTGAGCAGGCGCAAAAGGTCGATACTTCGCAGATTAACACGCTGGAGGAAGCTCTCAAGCTCAGCGTGATCGGCAATGTAATCGATTTCGGAGCGCCTAATCAGTTTAACCTCCAGGCAACCGTCGATTCGCATTTTCATGAACCTTTTGCCAGAAACGATATTCTTAAATTGGAAGCGGATTTAGTGTCCGCCCGTTCGCTGGTTCTGATCGGTGATAATGTCGGCGAGCATATTCTTGATCTGCATCTGCTCAAAATCATTAAGCAGCGATACCCGCATCTGCAGCTGTATTTCTTCGTGCGTGGCAGGCCGGTGATCAATGATGTAACCATCGCGGAAGCTAAGATTTTTGAAGGGACAGCGGAAGTCATTGACTCCGGGGTGGCCACGCCGGGCTATGATCTGAGCGAAGTCAACGAGCGTTCTTTTGAACTGTTTAAAAACGCGGATGTCGTACTCGCCAAAGGGATGGGGAATTTTGAAAGCCTTTACCGGCAGACCCCGCGCGATGTCTATTATCTGTTTATCGTTAAATGCGAGGTGATTGCCAGAGCCATTAAGCAGTCGGTCAAGGATATGATTTTATGGAAAGAAGAGTCTCTTTAAGCTCTTCTAAGCTGTTTAAACGCAGACTGCTGGCAAATCACATGTGCATTCGCCAATTTATTTTTCAGTGCCTGTTGGTTGCGTAACTCAAAAACCTCTTTCAGAAACTTTAAACGACTCATCTTTGTATCCTTTCTTCTGTTGGGAATGAACGTTTTGCTTTGCTCAAAACGCAGGCTTAATAACCTCTTTAATGGGTATTAAGCATAAGCCATGCCAGAGATTTTTCTGTGCCGTAGAAAGGTAAGTTGTTTTTTATTTTTATGATTAAAAACAAATGGTTAAAGAGGTATTTTTTATATTGGAATTTTACAAATTCGAAAAGAAACGGGTCGATTCAGCATTCAGAAACGCTTTGATTTTACGGTCGTCATTTTTTTGACGACATTCTCTGTTTACGCTCCGGAGTGTAGTGCCACCATTTCTGTGCCGGTTCGCCTTGCATATAGCGGACAGCGGAGATAAAAACATCCAGCAGACAGGGGTCGAGTCTTGTTTGCATAATCTCGCAAAGGTCTTCATACAGTTGATAAGGGTCTTTATGGATCAGTTCCTGAGGGCTTTTCAGACCCAGTGTCATGAACTTGCCTTCAATGGCTGCGCCGACATTGGGAATGTCACGGAAATTTTTGATTTCGGTTAGGTGCATCGTTCGAGTTTCTCCAGAAAGCCCTTGCAGGGTATTTAAGGTGTTTTGATCTGTTTAACGGGATGAATGTCTGTTACAGATAAAACACCGCAAGCCAGATAGTAATTTTATCTGGATCGCTCCAAGCCACCTTGTGTTGTGTATGTGCCGGGATATTCAGATAATCGCCGGCAGTCAGCGGGTATTGAGTGCCATCACTAAATTCCAGAATCGCCTTGCCTTCCAAAACTAAAACCCACTCATTTTCATTCTGATCATACCAGCCTCTCTCCGGCGACGTATGCCCCTTGGAAACAATGCGCTCAATTCTTATCGATGAGGACTCGACAAGGGTTTCAAAAATTTCTAAATCAAGGTTTTCTGGGAGTGCTTTAAAGATATTGTCCAGTTGCATATTCAACCTCTACACTGAAAATTAAGATAGAACTTATGATTTATTTTATGGAATCTGTAAAAGGGTGCCGCAACAATCAGGAGGGAATATGAAGTCGATCATTTTCTTGGGCTTATTGGTCTTCAACACAGAGGCTTTCTCGGTTTTGTCGCCTTCGATTCAAGCGGATAAAGACCGTCATGCAATGGATGAGTATATTCGGGATCACCGGGCACTTCATGGCCATATCGAGCATATTGATTATGAAAATTTTGTTATCTATCTGGATAGCGGCTGCCGGTTGGTCTTTGAACGTGAAGAGCAGGTTCACCCGTCAAATTGGGTTGGCCCGGCCGGGATTCTTATTATGAACAGAAAAGAGTGCGAAGAGCTTAAGTAGAAATGATTGCAGAGTTTTATTTTGCTTCGATTCAGGAAGAAAGAAAAACCCGCCGAGAACTTTGTCCGGGCGGGCTTCTTTAGAGATGGAAGAAGTAAGGTGAATTACTTCATAGGATCCATCAAATTCGGTTCGTCGGTGTAACCGCCGTCGATCCCTTTGGTGACAATCGCTACCGCATCGTGCGGGTGCAGGCTTTCCAGGTGGTTAACGCGTACCCAGAAATCCAGGTAATGTTCTTCCTGAGCGCTAAGAGCGGCCTGCAAACGACGACTGGCGTCTTCGCAGAACATCAGGTTGGAGGCATTCAGGCGTGCGAATTCCTGTTCGTCTTCACGTTTAACCGCGGCCTGTACCGGCGTTTGCAGAGCGGCTTCAATGTCGTTAATCAGATTGGAAATGCCCAATGAATCGCTTTCCTCGACTTTGACCTTGACCTGAGCATAAGAGCGCTGGCTATGCGGCGTCGCACAGATACCTTCCGGTGTGCCCAGCCAAGCCATGACTTCGGCATAACTCAGATCTTTACCGTCGAAATCTCTTTCAAACGCTTCCTGAATCAGCTGGCGAGAAAGTGCAGCCGAGCAAGGACAGGTTGAAGAGTAAGGTACTTCGATGGATATCTCACAATCAAAATTGCCGTCACGCATTTCACCGCGGACAGTGCACGGATAGTGTTTCCAACCGCTGTTGTCGCTTTTCAGCGAGTTACGGCGCTCGTAGTAATCAAACTTGAACTCAACAAACGCATGCGAACTCAGTCCTTCATGCGATTCAATGAATTTATCCAAAATCGCTTTAACGCGGTTCGGTGAAAGCGGCTCTTCGGTTGCCATCTGATCGAGGATCAGATACAGTCGTGACATATGGATACCCTTGCTGAGCGGGTTTCCTAGATTGACGTAAGCTTGGGCTAAAGAGGACATACGAACGCTTTGCGAGGCATCCGTTCCTTGTTGAACCAAAACAGGCAGTTCAATGCCGCTCATTCCGACCCAATTAAGGGTTCCTTGTGGTGTTTGGTGCGGCTGACACGCGATATCGGGCATGTGCTTAGTCATGCAATTTCCTTCGGCTGTTGTGGACGGGTCCTATTGGCAAAAGCAAGTGGGGCACGTCTCGTGATTAAAAAATGAGCTGCGATTTTAACAAATATTTAAAAAAACGGCGGCTTAATTGTTGGAATTTAGCGAAGCTGGATAGCGCTAAGCAATTGAGATTCCATAGAAATAATAGTGTCTTTATGCGGTGGGATGCTGTTTGGTGCTTCTGTAAATAGACATTCCAGTCGGCTATCTTGTCGCCAGGCAATATCTTCTAATTGTAAATGGTTATCAATATAATTCAATAGCTGCCACTCTTTTCCTGTGCGCACCAAGCCTTTAGCGCGAGCCATAAGAGGAGCGAAATTGTCTATCCAGGCCTTCAATGCGATGCGGTTAAACTGCACTTCGGCACTGAATTGCCAGCCAATAGCGAGCAGTCGGCCGTTTTGCGGATCGATTTGCAGAAAAGCCTGTTCGACACCGGGAAGGGTGCTGTTCCAGTCGCGGTTTTCGCTTGCATGCACTGCGTCCGCGTTCTGTTTAAGGCTGAAATCCGTTGCAACGGCCTGAAACTGAAAAAGGGGGCGAGCTTGCTCGGGTGGCTTGAGTTGCTCGATGGTGATTTGGGCAAACTGTGTCGGCAGTATTGTTTTTTGAGTATATAGCCGTTTAAGGATCGCCTGACTCTTCGTCACTTCTTGTTGCGAGCTCAGGTCGGTTTTGTTGAGCACGATCAGATCGGCCAGTGTCACCAGATCGCGCATGACCTGCGATTTTTGCCAGCGTACTTCGGTCAGTTGCTGTGGCGTGATCACACACAGGGTTTTGTGGAGGGTGAACTGCGGGAACTGTTTCAGAGTATCGAGCACCTTGGCCGGGTGGCCGAGTCCGGTCGGTTCGATAAACAGTTTGTCGATTGGCTGACGACTCAATTCCCCGAGCGCTTGAGCCAGATTGAACTGCGCGGAGCAGCAGATGCAGCCGCCGGAAACGGCTTTAATCGTGACGGCGTTGTTTTGCGACAGGGTGGCACCGTCAATATCGACTTCGCCGAATTCGTTGATCAGTACCGCCCAGTTTTCGTTTTCCGGTTTCTGTTTAATCAGCTGCCTTAGACAGGTGGTTTTACCGCTGCCGAGGAGACCGCTGATTAAATACGTCGGAATGCCGGCCATCGCGATTAAGGCAGGTCTTTTCCGCCGAGGAGTTCGTCGATCGCCTGCTGCTTGTGCATCTGAATATTCAAACGTTCGCAGATGATTTGCGCGTCGCGGTAGGCATTACCAAGACAGGTGGTGGCACCCGGGGAAGGCGTCATATTGAAAATCAGGCGCTCGTTTTCCGGAACGATGCTCGCTTCTCCCAGCTTCAGCTGCATAGTAGTTTTGTCGATAACCTGAGGTCGCAGGCCACCGATGCCGGAGGCATATTCGAGATCTTCCGGTTTTAGATCCGGAATGATTTTCTGTGCGTCTTTTGCAAACAGGCGTTTACGCAACCATGGAATCTCGAAGGCAAAGTTACGCAAAATGTAGTTGCGGATGGTGCTGTCTTTCATCAGATCCCAGAAGACTTTGAGGACCTTTCGATCGAGTTTCAGGCTGCGCCAGAAATCCAGATAAGTTCCGCCGGTGTAGCGTTCCAGTTTCGGTAGAACCAGAGCCGTCGGCCCAAGACGGGTTTTGCTCAGTTCAACTAGGTCCGGGTCGCCGTGCAGCGCGGCAAAAGGCAGCTTGTCGTTCTGCATGGTATAGACTTTACCGTTCAGGATTTTCGGTACGTAATAGAAGCTGCCGGCCATTGGCAGAATCGACATGTCCATGCCGTGTCCTAATTGGTTGGCCAGTAGCAGGCTGTGACCGCCGGCGGAGACCACAACGAAATCCGCGAAGAACGTGCCTTGCGAGGTATTTAACTCGTAGCCGTCTTCAACTTTGCTGATTTTCTGTACTTCCGTGCTCAGGGAAACCTGAATTTCGGTATTGGTTTTACGTGCCTGATTAATCAGTGCCTTGGACATGTTGCCGTAATTGACTGCAGAATATTCGTCGGTACAGCCGGAAGCCAGAATGCGCTCCGGGCGGCGTTCGCCGTCTTTCATCGTCACCGCAGGTTCAACTTCGGCGATCTTGTCGGCGTCCCACAGTTCCATATACGGGAAGGCTTCGGCAAACTCGTGATGGCGTTTTTCCAGACGTTCACATTCGTCATCGCCGACGGCAAGAATCATTTTCGGGAATTTATACAGGAAGTCGTTCTTTTCAACCTGCTGGGCAAAGTATTCGATCATACTTGCCTGTTGTTTGACGACTTTGGCTTTTTCCAGTGTGTAGTTGGTTTCGATGTCGCCGCAGTGCAGGGTCTGGCTATTGGATCTTGCGCTGGAATTCAACGGTGCCAGGCTGCCGTACTTTTCAAGCATAGCCACTTTCTTTACATCGGTGTAACGTGACAGCATATAGGTCAAGGCACAACCCGAGATACCGCCGCCGACAATGACCACATCAAAAACTCTATTTTTCATTTACGCACTCTTAAGTGATGAAGCTGGAAAACCCGCTATTATATAAAAGATCGTGCCTGAAATGGGCAAGTGGATGATTTTTTGTGCTTTTTTTCTTAATTTTTTTACGCCGCGTATTTTACAGATTACAGCTTCTTGGTTTTTGCTCGTAAGCCTGTAGTTTTTGTAAATCCAAGCTTAACTGTTCGGACAAATGTCGCTTGAGTACTTCAAGGTTAAGTATTTGCAAGGTTTCGGGAATCAGCGCATAGTGCATCCAGGTTCCGTCGCGCCAGGACGTGACCAAGCCGGAGTTCTTCAGATAGGCTAGATGACGGGACACGGTACTTTGATTCAGTTCCAGTGTTTCGACCAGATCGCAGACACAGAGCGATTCGCGCTGTAGTAGCAAGTGGACGATGCGCAGGCGGACTGGTTCCGAGAGCGCTTTAAAGGTTTGAGTGACGGTTTCTAATGTCATAAATTTTGACGGGTTCTATTGTGTATCAATCTCGACGGATGTTTTCCGATGTCTGTCTATTTTGAAGCAAATGCACGGATTTTTCTAAAACTTTTAAAAGTGCTTTGAAAGTTTCCGGTTTGAGAATAATATATTTGCTTATGCGTATATGTGAATCTTGGAGGTATCTCGTGGATTGGTCGAAAAAAATTTCAGTTTTAGTCACTTTCTGTCTGAGTCTGTTTGCTGTTCCCGGGCAGGCCATGGAGTTTCACTTTAAGCCGGTTGCGGATCAGGTTTATGCTTACATCGGGCCTTTAACGAATCGTTCGGAAGAAAATTTGGGGTTGAATAATAATATCGGCCTTGTAATAACCGAGGATGGCGCCGTGTTGATCGACTCGGGCGCGGGAGATGTTTCTGCCAAAGCGTTGGAAAAAGCGGCAGGAGAAGTGACCGATAAATCGATTATTGCAGTGATCAATACCGGCAGTCAGGATCATCGTTGGTTAGGAAATCATTATTTTGCTCAAAAGGGTGTCCCCGTCTATGCGCTCTCGCGGACGGTGGCGACTCAGAAGAAGATGGCGGCAGAACTGATTGAAAAGATGTCCAAAGTTTCTTCTGTTTTTGCTGGAACTTCGCCTGAGCATGCCGCAAAGCCTTTTGAAGGGAACGACGCTCAGTTTAATATCGGTGGCGTGGATTTTGCGCTTAAATTTTTCGGTGATGCGCATTTTCCCGGTGATGTCGTTGTCTGGTTGCCGCAGCAGAAAATTCTGTTTTCAGGCGATCTGATTTACGTAGACCGAATGCTTGGAGTGCATCCGTTTTCCAAGGTGGCGAGTTGGCGCAACGCCTTTCATCAGGCCGAAGCTTTGCCGGCGGTAAAGATTGTCCCCGGACACGGACAGGTTTGCGATTGGAATAAGGCGCGTCAGGATACCGGAGCTTATCTGGATAAACTGGTTGACGTTATGTCTGCAGCGGCGGATGAAATGCTCGGCGTAGATCAGGCAGTTGCCGATAATAAGGATTGGCCGGAATTTAAACACCTGGAGCATTACGACTCTTGGCATAAAATGATTCTTAACCGTACTTACTTACAGTTTGAGCAGGGGCTCTAAAAATGACACCGTTTGAAAGCACAGCAAGCTGGTTTGTTTATGGCATTCTGAGCATAGACTCTCAAACCGCATTCGGGCAGGCCATGCATTTCTTTGTCATGGATGTGCTGAAAATCTTTTTCCTGCTGGTGCTGATTATCTATCTGATGGGGTTGCTGCGGGCGTTTGTTTCTACCGAACGTGTGCGCAGTGTGGTTGTCGGCAAGCCATTATGGTTAGGCCGTT
The DNA here is from genome assembly GCF_013282625.1 of Thiomicrorhabdus xiamenensis. Lineage (NCBI taxonomy): Bacteria > Pseudomonadati > Pseudomonadota > Gammaproteobacteria > Thiotrichales > Piscirickettsiaceae > Thiomicrorhabdus > Thiomicrorhabdus xiamenensis. The sequence goes on along the minus strand of NZ_CP054020.1, from coordinate 2,263,021 downwards.
CCATGGCGATCGGTCTGGGATCGGTGACGCCTTTTTGCTCTTGTTCGTCGGTTCCTCTGTTTATCGGTTTCGTTGAAGCCAGAATCCCGCTCAGCATCACCTTTGCTTTTCTGATTGCCAGCCCGATGATTAATGAAGTGGCTGTGGTACTGTTGATTTCCCTGCTGGGGTGGGAGGTCGCTTTCTGGTACGTACTGGCGGGATTGGTGGTCGCCTATATCGGATCGGTGGTCATCGGCTGGTTTAAGCCGGAGCGCTGGGTTGAGGCTTATGTCTGGGATATCAAGATGCGCCAGGCTCAGGAACAGCAAGCGCTTGCCAACGGTTGGCGTGCCAGACACGGTTTTGCCTGGAGCGAGGTAAAAGTGATTGTAAAACGCATCTGGCACTGGGTGTTTATCGGTATCGGTGTCGGAGCGGCCTTTCATGGTTATGTCCCGCAAGTCTGGGTTACCGAAACGCTGGCGGATGCAAGTAACTGGTGGAGTGTGCCGGCGGCGGTGCTGCTCGGCGTTCCCTTGTATTCCAACGCCACCGGTGTAATTCCGGTCATCGAAGCCATGCTGGGCAAGGGCGTGCCGCTTGGTACCAGTCTGGCGCTGATGATGAGTATTGCCGCGCTGTCTTTGCCGGAACTGCTTATTTTAAGAAAAGTGATTCGCTGGCCGGCACTGCTGCTGTTTGTCGCAGTCTTGGTGGTGGCTTTTATTCTGGTCGGGTACGGCTTTAATTATTTTTACGCTAAATTGTAATGAGGAGAAAGTTGAATGAGTGTTGCAATTAAGGGAAATCGTCCACTACGCATCTTTGCTGTGATGATGCTGATTTTATTAGCTGTTTCACATTTTATGGGGCAGATTGATCTGACTCAGGTCTCATTTCTGTGGTTGATGATCCTGATGGCTTTGAACGCGATTCAGGCATCCTATACCGGGTTCTGCCCGATGTTTAAAAATTCACGCGGCGAGTGTGTTGCCTGCGGTGTGGTCTGTGATGCCGACGCCGGGGATAAAGCCTGTTGTTCCGATGACAGCTGCTGCGATTCCGCTGCTACGGACAAAAACAAAAAAAGCGCCTGCTGTTCTGAAGAGGATTCTTCCTGCTGCAGTCCTGCAAGCGATAAATCGTCATGCTGCGGCGATTCTCAAAAATCCGTCTGTTGTGACGATGCTATGGAGATCAAGGTCTTGGGAACCGGTTGCAGTAACTGCAACAATACCGTTGCGCTGATCGAAAAGGTTGCCGGAGAGCTGGATGTCTGTGTCAATATCAGCAAAGTCGAAGATGTTGCAGAGATCGCTTCCTACGGGGTAATGAGTACGCCGGGCGTGGTGGTGAATGACAAGGTGGTTCACTCCGGTGGCGTTCCGACGCACGATCAGGTGGCAGGCTGGTTAAAGTCGGAAAGTTAATTAAATTCAGGATAAATATTCATTCTTTTGTCATGCGGGTGTCACCTTGGGGCGTTTAAATGCGGCCAATTGAGTTAAACCTATGATTTTAAGGAACATATAAATGACAATTAAAGTGGCGATTAACGGGTTTGGGCGCATGGGACGGCTGGCGCTGCGTCAGGCTTTCGATTGGCCGGAAATTGAATTTGTGCATATCAATGAAATTGCGACCGACGCTTACGGTTCGGCACATCTTCTGAATTTCGATTCGGCGCACGGGCGCTGGCAACATGAAGCCAAGGAAGACCATGGCCAGATTGTGATTAACGGCCATGCGATCAGTTACTCTCAGCACGAAGAGATTGATGCTACCGATTGGGCCGCATTCGGGGTGGATGTAGTGATTGAGGCAACCGGTCAGTTTCGGACAGAGGAAAGTCTGCAGCCGTATTTGGATCAGGGAATTCCGCAGGTCATTGTCGCCGCGCCGATGAAAGAGCCGATCAAGAATATTGTCATGGGAGTCAATGACGATGTTTTTGTCGCCGGCGAGGATCGAATCATTACCGCCGCTTCCTGTACCACCAACTGTATTGCTCCGGTTATCAAGGTATTGCAGGAGAAGATCGGTATTGAGCATGGCTCGATTCTGACTATGCATGACCGTACCAATACTCAGAAGGTGGTTGACCACGGTCACAAGGATTTGCGTCGTGCCCGCTCCAGTTTTGAGTCGCTGATTCCGACCAGCACGGGATCAGCCAAGGCGATCGGCACTATTTTCCCTGAATTGAACGGGCGTTTGAACGGTCTGGCGGTGCGAGTCCCTTTTATGAATGCGTCATTGACCGACCTCACTCTGGAGATGAAACGCAAGGTAACGGCCGAAGAGGTCAATCTGCTGTTTGCCGATGCCGCACAGAATGATTTGCAAGGCGTTCTCGGTTACGAGACCCGGCCGCTGGTGTCCGTCGATTATGAGGGGGAAACCTGCTCGTCGGTGATTGATGCGCTGTCGACTCTGGTTGTTAACGGTACGCAGTTGAAGGTGTTGGCCTGGTACGACAATGAAACCGGTTATGTGGTGCGTATGATGGAACTGGCGGCCAAGGTCGGTCGTTTGAATCAGGCGCTGTTGCCGAAGCCGCAAGGGTTGGAGTGATTAAGCATTGAACCTGGACGGCAGCCGCTGTTCAGTCCGGGTCAGTTAGGATATAAACATTCCAAAGGAGTTCTTATGTCATTGCACTCGCCCGTTGCACAATACGGGATCGTGACCGCCAATTATTGGGCTTTTACCGTAACCGACGGCGCGCTGCGCATGTTGGTGTTGCTGTTTTTTCATCAGCTTGGTTACAGCCCGCTGGAAATTGCCATGCTGTTCCTGTTGTATGAGTTTTTCGGCATCGTAACCAATCTGTTCGGCGGCTGGCTTGGCGCACACCTTGGTTTGAAGGTGACGATGAATCTCGGACTGGCGTTGCAGGTTGTCGCTTTGCTGATGTTGACGGTCGATCCGAGTTGGCTGTCGGTCGCCTATGTGATGCTGGCGCAGGCATTGTCCGGGATCGCCAAAGACCTCAATAAGATGAGTGCCAAAAGCTCGATCAAATCGCTGACCCAGGAAAAAGACGGTCAGATGTACCGTTGGGTGGCTTTGCTGACCGGCTCGAAAAATGCTCTGAAGGGTGCCGGTTTTTTTGTGGGGGCTCTGTTGCTGGAATTGGTCGGTTTTGCCGACGCGATGCTGTTAATGGCTTCGGTTCTGGCGGTGATTTGGCTGTTGTCGCTGCTGATGCTGCAATCGGAAATCGGTAAGGCGAAACAGAAAAACAAGTTCCGTGAAATTTTTTCCAAAAGCCAGCCGATCAATATGCTTTCCGCGGCGCGTTTTTTTCTGTTCGGCGCACGCGATATCTGGTTTGTGGTCGCTTTGCCGCTGTATCTGGCAACGGTGTTGCAGTGGGAGCATACGGCAATTGGCGCCTATATGGCTTTCTGGATTATCGGGTACGGTATGGTGCAGGCCAGTGCACCGGCTTTAACCGGGATTAAGAAGGGTGGGGATAACGGATCACGCAATCCGACCGCTAATACAGCCAAGCTGTTGGCTTTCACGCTCGGAGCGATTCCCTTTCTGATGGCGCTTTTTCTGAATAAAGAACCGCAATGGATTCTGTTGATTGGACTGGTGATTTTCGGGATTGTGTTTGCGCTCAACTCCGCGGTGCACTCTTATCTTATCGTCTCTTATGCAGATGCGGACGGGGCTTCCAAGGACGTCGGTTTCTACTATATGGCGAATGCCGCCGGGCGTTTGGTCGGTACATTGTTGTCCGGCTATGTGTATCAGGTAGCCGGAATGGAGGCCTGTTTGATGACGGCGGCGGTTTTCGTTCTGCTGGCCGGATTACTGGCCGGAAAAATCCGCCAGCCGGCGAGTGTCACAGCAACTTAATTAGCGAGTTAAGTTGCGACCGGTCTTTTACAGGCCGGTCTCACAAGATCTGCATTTTATGTCAGCAGGTGTTTCAGGCTGCTTTTGGCATCCGGATATTTAAACTCGAACCCTTCATCCAGTAAACGTTGCGGATAGACACTGGCGCTATGGGTTAAAACCTGCGCCCCTTCGCCGAACATCAGTTTCAACTGCCACAGAGGAAGCGGAAGTATCGTCGGACGGTGCAAAACCTCGCCGAGTGTTTCGGCAAACGCCTTTTGCGCCAGAGGGTGCGGGGCGGTCAGGTTAAAAGTGCCGTGCATCTGCGGTTGCTGTATCAGCCAGGCGTAGGCGCGGCACAGATCATCAATATCAATCCAGCTGAAACATTGTCTGCCGCCAGCAACCGGACCGCCAAGACCGAATTTGAACGCCGGCAGCATTTTGGCCAGCGCTCCGCCTTTTGGCGAAAGCACCACGCCGAAACGGGTAATCGTCAGTAGCTCCGGTGCAACCAGTTTTTTTGCTTCCTCTTCCCAGGCAACCGAAAGCTGGGCCAGAAAATCTTCACCGGGTTGAACATCCTTTTCCGTGTAATGATGTTCACACGCTTCGGCCTGCGGATAGAAACCGATGGCTGAGGCACAAAAAACACGCGGCGGATTCGCAGTTTCCTGTAGTGCCTGCGCCAGCATTCGGGTGGTGTCGATACGGCTGTCCCAGATTTCCTGTTTGTATACCGGATTCCAGCGCGCACCGATATTGGCGCCGGCAAGCTGGATGATAATTTCGGCGTCCTTGATCGCCTCAAGCAGTTTTTCCGGCTGACTGAAAACCTGTCGACCGTATAACTCCACCGTGTGTTGCGAACTCAAATGTTGCTTAAGCGCCTGACCGATCATGCCGGTGCCGCCCAGAATCGTGATCTGCATACGAATCTCCTTTGGGGTATGAGCGTGTTCACTTTTGCCGTTTTTAATGTACCATTCTTTATAGGGATACGCAGAAACAGCAAGGATGAATTGTGGCAAAAATCGAACAAGCGGTCTTAATAACCGGTGCCGGGCAAAGGGTCGGGTTCTACCTGGCTGAGCAATTTCTCACTCAGGGGCGCTATCCGGTGGTGATTACTTATCGTAAGCCGCGCCCGGAAATCGACCGACTGGTCGAGCGTGGAGCGATCGTCTATCAAGTGGATTTTTGTGATCAGGAGCAGTTTCAGAGCTGGCTCGAAAATTTACGCGATGACATCGAGAGTCTGCGGGCGATCATTCATAACGCCTCCATCTGGGTGACCGATGCCCAGATCGCCGAGCGGCCCGAACTGTACGATCAACTGTTCAAGGTGCATGTCGAAACGCCTTACCGGATCAATATGGCGTTATCGGGGTTATTGAAAAACACTGCTTCCGGATTGAAAGATATTATCAGTTTGTCGGACGCCAATTGCGATTTGAACCGCAGCGACTATATCGCCTATTTAAGCTCCAAGGCGGCGTTGCAGAACCAGATGCGCGTTTTTGCCAGTAAGTTCGCACCGCAGATCAAAGTGAATGATATTGCGCCGGGACTGTTGATGTTTCATGCGGACGATAGTGAATCTTATAAACAGCAGCGTCTGCAAAATCAGCTTTTGCCGATTGAGCCCGGGCCGGAGGTGATCTGGCAAAGCGTTCAGTATCTGATGAATAATCCTTATATAACCGGGGCCAGCATGCCGGTGGATGGTGGCGTGCGTTTAATCAAATAGCGCATCTGTTTTTGGATCGCGCAGCAGGAGATTTGTAATATGAATCAGGCGATTAACAGAAGATATCCGCAAGTGGCATTTCCGAAACCGAAAATTGCCGTTTCTGATTGTCTGTTGGGTACGGAGTGTCGTTACAACGGTGGGCATGCGCAATATGATTTTGTGCGTTACAAGCTGGCCGATTATGTCGAGTTTAAACGTTTTTGCCCGGAGGCGGCGGTTATTGGAACGCCGCGTGAAACGGTCCGTCTGGTTGGGGTCGAAGGGGAAATTCGCGTGATGGGCCCGAAATCCGGTTCGGACTATACCGACGGATTGCAGGACTATACCGACAAGAAGATGCGTTTCTTTCATCAGCAAGAGATCGACGGGGCGGTGGTTAAGTCGCGCTCTCCGAGTTGCGGTTTGGAACGGATCAAGGTGTATCGCCCAACGGGTGAATGGTTCGGATCCCAGGATCCGATGGATGCCGGTCTGTTTACCAAAAACCTGCGTCGCGAGTTTCCGATGATTGCAATTGAAGAGGAAGGGCGTCTGCAGGACGCCTGGCTGCGAGAAAATTTTATGTTGCATATCTTTTCTGCGGCACGCTGGCGCGAGTTTGTGCATAGCGATCCTTCGGTTGCCGAGTTGCAAAGCTTCCATCGTGATCACAAATATCTGTTGTTATCCAAAAACGAAGGGCTGTACCGCAAGATGGGGCCGATTGTTGCCGAAGCCGCTAAAGCCAATCTGTCTGAGAGTCTTCAACGTTACGGCGAACTGTTTTTGCAGGCGGTGGGTACCTCGACTTCACGCGGTAAAATGGTTAATGCCATCGAGCATATGTACGGCTATTTTAAGGATCAGCTCGGTGAGAGTGAGAAAGAGTTTTATCAGCAGACGCTGGCGGAGTTTAAGTTGGGCATAGTGCCGCTGGTCAGCGTGATGAAATTGATCGAACAGTGGATTCATCACTTTGGCAGCGATTATCTGGCGACCCAGAAAATCATTCACCCTTATCCGGCGGAACTGGCTTTGCGTTCCAGCGTTAACGCCTATCGGGATTTTAAAAAGAAATAGCCGCGAAAAAAATAACCGTTTTTATTCGCTTTAAGTTTGTATTAAGGGTGCCAGATGCCGCCGAGAACGGCATCCCGTTCGGCACCGGTTACTGCGCTGAGTTTGACTGGTCGATTATGTAGGCGTTCGTGCGCCAGCCAGGCAAACAGCATCCCTTCGATCGCATTCGGATCATGTCCGGCATCACTGCTTGAGCAGACCGTGCAAGCAGGCAGGTGAGCCTGAATCCGCTCAAGCAGATAGCGGTTGAAAGCTCCGCCTCCACAAATCCAGACGCTATTTCCGGTTTGCTCGCCGAGCGCCGGGCGAACCTGTTGCGCGATGCTGACGGCGGTCAGCTCGGTCAAAGTCGCCAAGAGGTCATGTGCGTCTATTCGTTGGGCAAAATCATTGCCCAGTTTCTCCACTAGCCACGGCCAGTTAAAGTAATCGCGGCCGGAGCTTTTCGGTGCGGGCTGCTGGAAATAGCTGTCTTGCACAAGGGAGTCCAGTACGGCGGTTTGTACTGCGCCTTGTCTGGCTAGATCACCATTTCTGTCATATGAGCAGGCGAACAGTTTTTGGCAAGCTTCGTCGATCAGACCGTTGCCCGGCCCGGTATCCCAGCCGGTGACGGCCTCGGTGGCGTGATCGGCTGGAAGTAAGCTGATATTGGCAATGCCGCCGATATTGACCGCAATCACTGTCTGTTCGGGCTCGGAAAACAGGCGTTGATGGAAAACCGGTGCAAAGGGAGCGCCTTGACCGCCGAGCGCCATATCGTCAACCCGGAAGTCGCCCACCGTGGTGATGCCGCTGTGTTTAGCGATAATGGCCGGATGGCCGATTTGCAGGCTCATCATTAAATCCGGTGCATGATAAATGGTTTGTCCGTGACTGCCGATAGCGGTAATGTCGCGGGCTTCCAATCCGGTTTCGCGTAAAAGCTGAGCTACCGCTGCGGCAAATAGTTGCCCCATTTGACTGTGTAGCTGGCTGAAAGATTGTAAACTGAGTTTTTGCTCACTGTTGCACTCAAGCAGTAACTGTTTAAGCTTGTCGGGAATTGGGGTGGTTGTGAAATGTTTGAGTTGAAGAGATTGGTCGCAGATGGCAATCAGCGCTGCATCCACGGCGTCAACGCTGGTGCCGGACATCAGGCCGATATAGAGTTCCTCGGCCTGACTGGAAGGTGCTTTACTCAAAATTGAAAGCCAACTGCGTACTCTGGTCCAAGCGGTCAAGCTGGCCTAACAGGAAGTGACTGCGTCGCAGGAAATCCTGTTTGTATTTGGCATTAACCGGGCCTGCTGCCGGGAATTTGATTTTCAGAGGGTCAACGTGTTTCCCGTTCATATGGAATTCGTAATGCAGGTGCGCTCCGGTTGAATTCCCGGTGCTACCGACATAACCGATAACCTGTCCCTGTTTAACCATCTGACCTTTTTTGTATTTGCCGAAACGCGACATGTGCGCATACATCGTGGTGTAGGTATTGTTGTGGCGCACTTTGACTACCTTGCCGTAGCCGCCTTTCCAACCGCGATAGACGATCTGACCGTTACCGGTTACTTTAATAGGTGTTCCGGTTGGCGCGCCATAGTCAACACCACGGTGTGGTCGGCGTTTACCGAAAATCGGGTGCAGTCGTTTCGGGTTGAAACGCGAAGTAATTCTGACGGTATCCAACGGCGCCTTAAGGAAGGCTTTTTTCAGGTTATTGCCGTTTTCGTCATAGTAGCCGATCACTTCATCGCCGTCGCGCAGGATAAAGCCGTTGTGAATCTGTTTACCGCCGTCGGAGGTGATCTGTACCGCCAAAATATCACCGTCACCGATGTATTCGTCGTTCAGATAGCGCGTTTCGTAGATGACTTTGAAGTAGTCGCCGTCGCGCAATTCGCGGGAAAGGTCGACATCCCAAGCAAGCATCTCGGCCAGTTGCATAATGCTTTTAGGGCTCAAACCGGCACGCTCGGCCGCCGGGTAGAACGCCCCTTTGATCTCACCGTAAGCAGTTTTGGTGCGGATCTCCACCGACTTTTCAACCTTGTTGATACGAAAACCGGTATCGGTGCGAATCAGTTCATGATCCAGTGTTTTCGATTTCGGATAGACGATGCGTTGCAGACCGCTGTTCTGATCCAGCCAGACGGTCAGCTTGTCACCGACCTTAAGATTGGTCATCAGATCGCTGTTTTTGGTTTGGCTGATTTTATAAACCGTCGATGCCCCGACACCAATGCGCTCAAGCGCGGTACTTAAGGCGTCGTTGCGTTTAATGGTAACGGTTTTTTGAATCCAGTTATTCTGCGATGTTTCCATCTCGTTCGCTTGTGCTGCGCCAATGGCTGCCGATTTGCTTAAATCAAGCTTCGGTAGCGGCAATGATTCCGGTTCGACCGGCAGATTGGCGTCAGATTTGGAAGGGATGGCGGCTAGCAAGAAAACCAGCAATCCTGAAAGGACGGCTAGCGTTGCGATATGAAAGGAAATTGGCCAGTTTTTCATAAGCGTATCGAAGGACTCTCTATCGTTTCCGGTTAACGGTTGTGCACAAAAACCGTTATTTATCTATTGATTATAGTCAAATCATCTTCAATATGAAATGGTGAGCGTTTTATTGTTTTTTATAGATAATAGTTATTGGTTGATGGCTTTAATTTATTACGTTATTTCAGGGCGTCCACTTTGATCGAAATGAGCAGGCCGTAATCGGTTTTTTCAACTGCCAGAAGTTGGTGTTTATTGACTTTGGCCCAGCTGGCGATGTCTTTTTCCGCTCCGAGGTCGGTGCAGGCGATACTCAGTTCGTCGCCATTTTCGGATTTTCGTACCGCTTGTTGCAGTTTAATGACCGGCATCGGGCATTTCAGTCCTTTGGCATCTATTATCTCTGTATTCACTTTTTCTCCTTAGAGTTAAACCCTATTCGATAATGCGCTATAATCAGCCAATTTTTAAAATTTTATCGTTGGCCTGAATTCTTTCCACTCAAAAGGGCGGGCGATGCAAGCATTGTACAAAATTTATCAAGAGGTTTAATCCTGTGTCGGCACAAGCAGCAACAGATATTCGTACCTTTCAAGGTCTGATTCAAACCCTTCAAGCGTTCTGGGCGGAACAGGGATGCGTCGTCATGCAGCCCTATGACAACGAAATGGGCGCGGGGACTTTTCACCCTTCGACTTTCCTGCGTTCGATCGGGCCGGAGCCTTGGCGCGCTGCTTATGTTCAGCCTTGCCGTCGCCCAACCGACGGTCGTTACGGCGAAAACCCGAACCGTCTGCAGCATTACTACCAGTTCCAGGTGATGTTAAAACCGTCTCCGGATAATATTCAGGAGTTGTATCTTGAGTCCCTGAAACGTCTTGGAATTGATCCGCTGGAGCACGATATCCGTTTCGTTGAAGACAACTGGGAATCGCCGACTTTGGGTGCCTGGGGTCTGGGTTGGGAAGTTTGGATGAACGGCATGGAAGTCACACAGTTCACCTACTTCCAGCAGGTCGGTGGTTTGGAGTGTCGTCCGGTGACCGGTGAGATTACATACGGTCTTGAGCGTATCGCCATGTATCTTCAGGGCGTGAATTCGGTTTATGACCTGACCTGGGTTGACGGACCGGGGGGGAAAGTCACCTACGGCGATGTCTTCCATCAGAACGAGGTTGAGATGTCAGCCTATAACTTCGAGAAAGCGGATACCGAGAAACTGTTCCGTACTTTCGACGAATGTGAAGAAATTTTTGCCAAGCTGGTTGAAGACAAACTTCCGTTGCCGGCTTACGAGCAAGTATTGAAAGCGTCGCACGCTTTCAACATGCTGGATGCACGTCACGCTATTTCGGTGACCGAACGTGCACGTTTTATCGGTCGCGTGCGCACCATGGCACGTCAGATTGCCGAAGCATATTATGAAGGACGTGAAGCTTTAGGCTTCCCATTAGTTAAAGATTCACAAGGGGAGGCAAAATAATGACTCAGACTGTCGATTTTCTAGTAGAAATTGGAACCGAAGAGTTGCCTCCAAAGGCGCTGAAAAAACTGAGTCAGGCTTTTGGCGCAGGCATTGAAGCGGGTCTGATCGATGCGGAGCTAAGCTATGGCGCCGTCTCTCTGTACGCGTCTCCACGTCGTTTGGCGGTTCGTATTCAGGAGTTACAGGCCAAGCAAGACGATAAAACCGTTGAGAAGAAAGGGCCGGCGAAAAAAGCGGCATTCGATGCTGACGGCAATCCGACCAAGGCGCTGCAAGGATTTGCCCGCGGTTGCGGAGCGGAGGTTGCTGATCTGGTCGAGATCGATACCGACAAAGGTGTCTGGATGGCGTTTATGCAGGAACAGAAAGGACAGGGTTCCGCCGAGCTGCTTCCTGAAATCGTCAATCAGTCGCTGGCCAAGTTGCCGATTCCGAAACGTATGCGCTGGGGCGCTTCGGATGTCGAATTCGTGCGTCCGGTTCATTGGGCTGTGATGCTGATGGACGATAAGGTGGTTCCAGCAACCATTCTTGGTCACCAAACCGGCAATACGACGCGCGGTCACCGTTTCCACGCACCGCAGGCAATCGAGATTGCTAAACCGGCAGATTACATCAATACCCTGTGTACCCAAGGCTATGTTCAGGCCGATTTCGATACGCGCTCCGATATGATTCGTGCGCAGGTCGAAGCGGCCGCGAAAGCCGAGGGCGGCATTGCACAGATCGACGAAGATCTGTTGGAAGAAGTTACCGCATTGAATGAATGGCCACAGGCGATCGTCGGCGACTTCGACGAGGTTTTCCTGAACGTGCCTTCAGAAGCGCTGGTGTCGGCGATGAAAGGACACCAGAAATACTTCCATATGCTGGATGCCAACGGCAAACTGATGGCGAAGTTCATCACCATTTCGAATATCGAAAGCTCGAATCCGGCTTCGGTGAAATCGGGTAATGAGCGTGTGATTCGTCCGCGTCTGTCGGATGCGAAATTCTTCTGGGATCAGGATCGCAAGCAACCGTTGGACGATTTCCTGCCGCGTTTGAAAACAGTGGTCTTCCAGCAGCAGCTTGGAACTCTGTTCGACAAGGTCGAGCGTCTGGAAACTCTGACGGTCAAAGTCGGTAAGCCTTTGGGTGCGGAGTCGCAGATTCTTGAACGTGCCGCACGTCTGTCTAAATGCGACTTGATGTCGGAAATGGTCGGCGAGTTCCCGGAACTGCAAGGGATTATGGGGCGTTACTACGCCATGGAGCAGAAAGAAGACCAGCAGGTAGCCGACGCTTTGGATGCGCAATATCAGCCGCGTTTTGCCGGTGATGAGCTGCCGAATTCTGCCGTCGCACAGGCGCTGGCGATTGCCGATAAACTGGATACGATTACCGGTATTTACGGTATCGGCCAGGTACCGAGCGGAGATAAGGATCCGTTTGCTCTACGCCGTTCGGCTTTGGGTATGCTGCGTATCATTATCGAAAAAGAGCTGAATCTGGATCTGATGCTGATGATCCGTTTTGCGCTGGATCTGCATCCGCAGGTGAACGCCGGAGACGAACTGGTTGCCGATATCTATGACTTTATTGTCAGTCGTCTGAAAGCGTATTTTGCCGATCAGGGCGTTACCGCCGAACAGTTTGAAGCGGTTCGTTCTTGTGCGCCGACGCATCCACTGGACTTCGCCAAACGTATCGATGCCGTCAAGGCCTTTGCACAGATCGACGGTGCGGAAAGTTTGAGTGCGGCCAATAAGCGTATCGCTAACCTGCTGAAAAAAGTCGACGGTGAGATTGCGGAAACGGTCGATACCGGACTGTTTGCAGATGATGCCGAAAGCGCGCTGTTCGCCAAGTTGGATCAGTTGCGTGAATCGGTAAGCAATTTGATTGCCGACAAAGATTACATTGCGGCGATGGAGCAGCTGGCGACTATTCGCGAAGAGGTCGACGGCTTCTTCGATAGCGTCATGGTTATGGCTGACGACGCAGCGATTCGCAACAACCGTTTGGCGCTGTTGAATCAGATCTATCAGTTGTTTATGCAGGTTGCGGATATTTCGCGACTGTAATACGCAGCTAGGTTAAGTGAAGTCCCGCATTGGCGGGACTTTTTGTTTTACAAGCACTGTGAAGCATTGTTCTTATGACAAAAGTCATTGTTCTGGATCGTGACGGCGTAATTAACGAAGATTCGGACGCCTTTATCAAGTCGCCTGAAGAGTGGGGGCCGGTTGAAGGAAGTCTGGAGGCGATCCGCATGCTTAAAGAGGCCGGGTGGAAAGTTGCGGTTGCGACTAATCAATCCGGTATCAAACGCGGTTATTACGATCGGGCGACTTTAAGTGCGATGCATCAGAAAATGCAGCGTCTACTGGCACCCCAGTCGGTTGACTGGATCAGTTTTGCGCCCTATCTTGGCGAGGACGGGTCTCCGGCTCGTAAACCGGGAACCGGTATTGTTGCAGTCAATCGAGAAAGCCTTGGGTTGTTCTTTGCAAGGCGCTCCGATGGTCGGTGATACGCTCGGCGATCTTAAGGCTGCTTTGCGACAGGGGATGCGGCCTCATCTGGTTCGAAGTGGCAAGGGTGAGCGGACGCTGTCCACACAGGACCCTGTGTTGCAATCGATTCCGGTGCATGTCAACTTATTGGCGTTGGTGCGCCATCTTTTAGCGGAGGAAAATTTGTGAAGCTGATCTGGTTTGTACGATCAACGCTATTTGCCATAGGGCAGATGATTTCTTTGGTTTTTTTCTCGCTCATTGGGCAGTTTTACCCGTCCGTTCTCTTATAAAGTGCGCTATGGGGTCATGTCTCAATGGGCTTATTTCTGTCTTTGGTGGCTGCGTATGACCTGTGGAATCCGCTCGCGGGTTCACGGTTTGGATCAGGTCGATCATGAAAAACCTGGCTTAATCCTTGCTAGACATGAATCGGCTTGGGAGACATTGAAATTTCAGACAATCTTCCCGCGTCAGGCGTATGTTTTGAAGCAGGAGTTGCTGAAAATTCCGTTCTTCGGTTGGGGAATGGCTTTGTTGCACCCGATCGCGATTGACCGTGGAGCGGGGCGTAAGGCGCTGAAGCAGATTTTGACCGAAGGTCAACAGCGTTTGGATGGCGGTAATTGGGTGGTCATTTTTCCGGAAGGAACCCGTATGCCGCCGAATGAACTGGGTAAAATCAATATCGGCGGCTCAATGCTCGCCAAGCAGGCTCAGGTGCCGATCTATCTGGTGATGCATAATGCCGGAAAGTTCTGGCCGAAAAACGGTTTTATTAAAAAACCGGGTACGATTGACGTTTATATTAAACGTCTGGATGATGTCAGCGACCTATCCACTGCCGAATTGAATCAGATGATAGCCGATTGGTATCAAACGCATTTTGACGAGTCCTCCTTGTCCGAAGGAGGGCCAGAAAAGTAGAGAGGGACTTTAGATGAGTCGTCTTGCCAGTTTTTTAGGTATTCTTTTGGGGGTTGTGCTGCTTGCGTCAACCATGTTCGATTACCAGCAACAGAGTTTTATCAGCGCCTTTTTGAACTGGCAGGCGCTGCTCCTTGTCTTAGGCGGAACCTTTGCCGCCGCCCTGATTAACTATCCGCTGAATCAGGTTGTGTCGATTTTCCCCGGGATTTATAAAGTTTTCGCTACTGAATCCCGTTCGGATGAAGAGCTGATTACCGAAATTTTCGATTTGGCGACTCTGGCGAAACGCAAAGGGCCTCTGGCAATCGAAAATCAGTTGACCGATGTGGAGGACAAGTTTTTCCGTCATTCGCTGAACGAGATGCTGTTGTATCAGGATGCGGAAAAACTGCGCAGCAGTTTGCAGACACGCCTGATGACCAATCGCCTTCAGGATCTTAATTCTCAGGAAGTCTTTATCAATATGGCGTCTTATTCGCCTGCCTTCGGGATGATGGGAACGGTCATGGGGTTGATTGTCATGATGACAACGCAGATTAACGCCGATATGTATTCGCTGGTCGCTGCGCAAAGTAACGACATGCTTTCCGGTTTGCTGCATGGTATGGGGTTGGCGTTGGTGACTACTTTTTACGGTGTGCTTCTGGCTAACCTGTTGTTTCTGCCGATTGCCGGGAAATTGAAAGTTTTGGGCGAGCAGGAATTGCTGCGCAACGAAATGATCATCCATGCCGTGGTTGCCATGAAAGCGCAGGAGTCGCCACTGCTGATTAAAGAACAATTGAAGTCTTTCGTTCACGAGAAAACCCAGCAGCGCCTCGGCGAGATGGCGTAGACCGCCGTAACGGGGGAGTTGTCCATGTTAACGATTATCAGCCGCTCAAACCGCAACGGAACTCTGCTGAGAGACCGCAATCCGATCCGTTCAGTGCCGGTCTGGCTTCTGGTGTACATCGGGTTGTTCACCTCTTTGCTGGCGATTTTTCTGTTTATTCTGACCCGTGTTCAGCTGGAAACGGTTCCTCCAAAGCGCGCTTATCAGAATATCGTCGCGGATCTGTATCAGAAATCGCTTTCGATTAAAGAACAGGAGCAACTGGACTGGCTGAAGGTGGAAAACACGCTGACCAAGGGCGTTAAACTCAGTCTGGACTATCAGTTGCTGAAAGATAAAAATCTGTTCGACTCCGCTCAGGCTAACATCAATCCCCAGCAGACGCCTTATCTGCGGCAGATAGCGAATCTGATTTCACGAATTGATCTGCCGCAATCCTCTCTTTACTACCAGCGCTGGGTCGATAATTTGCAACGCTCCGGTATGCAGGTGGAATTTTTTGTCCGTATTGAAGGGCATACGGATGCGCACCCTTTGCATCCCGGATCGCGATTCAAGGACAATGTTGAACTCAGCAGTTACCGGGCTTATGCCGTGATGGATTTTCTGCGCCTCTACAGCCGACTGCCGAAACGCTATTTCACGATTGCCGGCTACGGCAGTTTTCATCCGCTGGTTGAAGATGCTTATTCAGCGGAAAATCGCCGTGTCGAAATTTATCTGCTTCCGAAGTTACAGCTTAAATCGACGCAGAGAGCTTCCGTAGAGGGTGACGGGGGTGAGCGATGAATGTGACCGCGGACAGAAGAGCGCGCAGTTCCTGGCTGTTGGCTTTCGGGGATGTCATTACTTTGCTGATTACCTTTTTTATTATGGTGATTGCATTGAACAACGCTCAGGTCAGTAAGTTGCAGAGCTGGACTGATCAGCAGATCACAATCGCTTACCAGTCGTTTGCTGAGGAGATCAAGAACCAGGGGTTGCAGGTGATTTCGGTTACCCAGACCCCGCAGGGCATCCTGTTTGCAGTGCAGAGTTCGGCCGCTTTCAACAGCGCAGACTATTATCCTTCGCAGCAACTGTTGGGTGAATTGCAATATCTGGGAAGTTTGTTAAGGGAAAATCGTTTGTTTAATCTGCAAAATTTGCCGCAGGAAGCGAAGATCATTGATTACGCCCTGGAACAGGGGATGCAATGGAAAGCGGAAATTGTCATAGAGGGGCATACGGATAATGATCCGATTCTGCCGACATCCCCTTTGCGAAATAACTGGTTCTTGAGTGCGATGCGTGCGCAGACGGTGATGGGTGAACTCTTCAAGGTTTCGCAGCTGCCGGCCGATCTGTTTTCGATTTCCGGCTATAGCGAATACCATCCGGTTGCAGATAATGGCAATGAAGCCGGTAAAGAGTTGAACCGGCGTATCGAGATTCTGCTTACTGCGGGATTTGAGAAGCTTCAGGAAGTTGAGGCAGTTGCCAATTAATCGGCGTTTTGCCGTGCTCTTCAAGATAGGCATTGGCCCGGGAAAAAGGTCGGCTGCCGAAAAAGCCGCGATAGGCCGACAAGGGGGACGGATGCGGGCTTTTGATGACCAGATGGCGCGAGGTATCGATTTTCGCGCCTTTTTTCTGCGCGTAACTTCCCCACAGGATAAATACGCAATGCTCGCAGTAGCGATCGACCAGTTCGATCACTTTGTCGGTAAAGGTTTCCCAGCCTTTCCCTTGGTGCGAGTTACTGTTGCGTGCTTCAACCGTCAGAACGGCGTTAAGAAGCAGAACCCCTTGATCGGCCCAAGGCTGGAGATTGCCGTTATGTCGGTTGTCGACTCCAAGGTCATCCCACAGTTCCTGATTGATATTAACCAGAGATTTCGGCAGCGGGGAGACGTCCGGCTGCACCGAAAAGCATAAGCCGTGCGCATGTCCCGGTGTCGGGTAAGGGTCCTGACCGATAATAACCACTTTGACCTTGTTCAAGGGGGTTGAATTCAGGGCGTTAAACCATAGGTTGCCCTGTGGCAGAATCCGTTTACCTTCGTCCTTTTCCTGTTGCAGAAAGTTTTTGAGTTGCTGCATATAAGGTTGCGAAAATTCCGTTTCAAGATGGGACAGCCAGCTGCTCTCCAGTTGAATCTGACTCATATTTATTCCTAAAACCTGATCCTGTATGGGTTATTGCCGCGCTTCTGTCGGTTGGCCGGCAGAATATGGTATTATCGGCGTTATGCCGATTTTTGAATTTGCGTCATTCTATCATCAGGAGTTTGAGCTTGGCCGAAAACTATAATGCTGCCGAAATTGAAGTCTTAACCGGACTGGAACCCGTCCGCAAACGTCCGGGGATGTACACCGATACCACCCGTCCGAACCATCTGGCTCAGGAAGTCATCGATAACAGCGTCGATGAAGCGCTCGCCGGACACGCTTCGGAAATCACCATTACCCATCATGCCGATGGCTCCATGAGCGTGCTCGACAACGGGCGCGGCATGCCGGTGGATGTGCATCCGGAAGAGGGAGTGCCCGGCGTTGAGGTCATTATGACCCGCCTGCACGCAGGGGGGAAATTCTCTAATAAATCCTATAATTTCTCGGGTGGTCTGCACGGGGTAGGTATTTCCGTGGTGAATGCGCTTTCGACCAAGGTTGAAGTGCAGATTCGGCGCGATGCCAAGCTGCATCAGATTACCTTCGCAAACGGCGATCTGCAACAGAAGCTGGAAGTGATCGGCAAGGTCGGCAAGCGCAATACCGGAACGATGGTGCGTTTCTGGCCGGATGCGCAGTTCTTCGATACGGCGAAATTTTCCATCGGTCGACTGCAATACCTTCTAAGGGCTAAAGCGGTTCTTTGCTCTGGACTTAAGGTGACATTTGTCGACGAGACGAATGGCAAGAAGGAAGTCTGGCAGTATGAGAACGGTCTTAAAGATTATTTGAACGATGCTCTGGACGGGCGCGAACGCTTGCCTCAGGAAGGTTTTGTCGGCGAGAGCCGTTCGGATAATGAAGAAGTTTCCTGGGCGGTCGCATGGCTGGAAGAACCAAGTGAAATGCTCAGTGAAAGCTATGTCAACCTGATTCCTACTCCGCAGGGTGGAACCCATGTAAACGGTTTGCGTGCCGGCGTGACCGAAGCGATTCGCGAGTTTTGCGAATTCCGCAATATGGTGCCGCGCGGGATTAAGATTACGCCGGAAGACGCATGGCTAAACGTGGCGTTTGTACTGTCCGCCAAACTCAAGGAACCGCAGTTTGCCGGGCAAACCAAAGAACGACTCTCTTCGCGGGAGTGTGTGCCATTTATTTCCGGCGTGGTGAAGGACGCCTTGAGCTTATGGCTCAACCAGCACACCGAAGTAGCCGAAAAGATTGCCGATATGGTGATTCAGAATGCCAGCAGCCGTGTGCGCAAAGCCAAAAAAGTGGTGCGTAAAAAAATTACCTCCGGGCCGGCGCTGCCGGGGAAATTGGCCGACTGCGTAGATACCGATCTGACACGGACTGAACTGTTTCTGGTTGAAGGGGATTCCGCCGGAGGTTCCGCCAAGCAAGCGCGTGATAAAAATTTTCAGGCGATTATGCCTCTGCGAGGCAAAATTTTGAATACTTGGGAGGTTGAGTCCGCTCAGGTGCTGGCTTCTCAGGAAATTCATGATATTTCGGTGGCGATCGGCGTCGATCCGGGTTCGGAAGATCTGAGTGGCTTACGCTATGGTAAGGTCTGTATTCTTGCCGATGCGGATTCGGATGGTTTGCATATCGCGACCCTGATCTGTGCGCTGTTTGTGCGCCATTTTCCGCAGATGGTGGAGAAGGGGCATGTGTATGTCGCTATGCCACCACTGTATCGAATCGATGTCGGTAAGCGGGTGTTCTACGCACTGGACGAAGCCGAGCGACAGGGCGTGCTTGATCGTATCGTTGCCGAGAAATTGCCGGGCAAGGTTCAGGTAACCCGATTCAAAGGTTTGGGTGAGATGAACCCGGTGCAGCTGCGAGAAACGACGATGTTGCCGGAAAGTCGCAGGTTGGTTCAGCTTCAGTTGGAAGGCGAAAATGCGGTAACGGAAATTATGGACATGCTGCTGGCGAAAAAGCGTAGCCCGGATCGTAAAAGCTGGCTGGAACAGAAAGGCGACCTTGCCAGCGTATAAAAATGTTACAGACCTGAATGGTAAAAAACCGGTTCTTTTCGAAAAAGAACCGGTTTTTTTATGCCTGCTTACAGACTAGGCAAGCCATTTTTGATGTACACCTGAGGGGTGTTGTTAAACGCTGAATTCTGATGGACGGAGGCTTCTTTCAGGCGAAAGAAACGGTAGTTTTTGACGCTCCGTTTGTTCAAAACACTCTCCTGGTTTTCAAGATCCAAAAGCAACAGTTTTTTATCGGCTATAGCGACCACGGCTACATGGTTTGCACCGTTCTTTCTAAAGTTGACCAGCGTCGAATCGATACCGATCAGCTGCAATAGCGTTAATTTCAGGATTGCAAAGTCTTCGCAGTCTCCGCCTCGGTTTGCCAGGAATTCTTCCGGTTGCGCCCAGTAATCTCTTGAGCGATACAATTGGTGATCGTCAATGTACTTATAACGGTTGATGATCCGGTTTATCGTAATTGCTCTTGCGGTTTCGTCTTTTCCTTCTATTTCGTCAATAACCTGAGTCAGAAGTTTACTAAAAGTTTGGTTTTCTGCTTTCGAAGCGTGCGTGCTCAAAAGCATCATTACTAAAACGGATGCCAAGTGCTTTATCATTGCTGTCCCTGTAGTTTCAAAGCTTTACCTCTTTCCTGAGATAAAGCGGCGAACTCTTTAGTCCTGAGTTCTTATCCAAAAGGTTTAAAAGCCGGAGTTTATCCGGATGACTTCATTTTTTTCAGCGGCCTGTCCGTCAGCCTTTTTTCAAAAAAATCCGTGCTTGGATTCTGGCCTGCGTTTCTTGCAGGTTCAGCAACAGGCTTTAATTGCCTGAAATTACGGGCTTAAATTTGGCGCAATTTTTACGGGTAAATATGTATTAATTGGCCAGAATTTTCTTTGTTTTTCATGAGTTTATGTAGCTAGTCTGGAAAAATTATACTATGTAAATGATGTTTATGGTAAATAATGTTTACTTTATATTAGGGTTTTTATATGATGTCGATAACTTTTCCTTATTTGGTTCATAAAATAAACCTAGTGAAACTAGGATAGGGCTAGGTCAGGAAAGTTAGTAAGTGTTTGATATATGATCTTTTTTGCTTCTTATAAGAGGTGGCCGTTTGGCCTTTGTGAGGATGTCAGGGATGAAAAGAAATCATGAGCAAATTCTAAAAAGCATGGTTGCGAATCTGGAGCAGACTCGGGATGCTGTAGTCGCTCTGTCGGGTTTGCGAAAAGAGTTTTTCACCGACGCTTATTATCTTCAAGGTTCTCTACGAGCGAATAGCGGGTTTGTGTGGGGGATGGCCGGGGCGCTGATTGTGCTCTATTTATTTTCAGTACTGGCCAGTATCGCTTTCGAATGGAATAACGGACTGATTCTGCTCGTCGAGTTGCTGGTTTTCGTTATCGTATCGGCTTATGTTTTCGTCGAGCATTTCCGAGTGGTTAATCAGTGCCGTAAAGAACCCTACGTTCTAAAAGACGCTTTGGAACAAAAGCTGCTTCTGTCAAAAAAGCTACGTCCACATTACCGCAATCATGCCGGTTTACTGGATGAATGTGTCGTTTGCCACGAGTTTGAGCCGCTGGAGTATTTTGACTTCTTGCAGAGGGTCGCGCGTTATATCCAAGCGGCGAAAAAACAGATTGCGAAGGTGTCGGCGCAGACGGCTGGCAAAATTGCTGAGGTCTCGGCCAAGTTGTCGAAAAAAGCGACCTCTTTAAAAGTAAGCGCACTGCAAAAGCAAAAAATTGCTGAGATGAGACAGGGCGGATTTAAAAGTTTTCACGGAAAAATGCCGGAGTGCTCCGAGGCGCATAAAGCTTTGATCACTCGGCGCAGGTTGACACGTGTCATTAACTATTCTGCAGTTTAAAAACGCATAGGGTGAGAAATATGAAAGCTCCTTTGAAATTTTTCTGGCTATTTTGTTCAATGCTGGTGTCTTCATTGGTTTATGCCGATTTTGATAAAGGATTTGATGCCTATATGGCTGGTAATTACCAGCAAGCCGCGACTCAGTTTACGGCTTCGGCAAATCAGGGGGATGTCTATTCTCAGGTTGCGCTGGGAACGATGTATCTTGAAAACCGCGGCCTTGAAGTCGATCAGAAAAAGGCTTTGAACTGGTTTCAGAAAGCGGCTGATCAGGGATATCCGCGCGCTCAATTGTATGTAGGGTTGATGTATCTTGAAGGCGAAGGCGTCCAGCAGGACTTTTTTACGGCGATTAACTGGCTTAAAAAATCGGCATTGCAGGGAAATCCGGATGCGCAATACAAGTTGGGACTGTTGATCGAAAACGGTAAGGGCGCTCGCAAAGACAGACATGAAGCGAAGAAATGGTATGGCCTGTCCTGCGGTAATCAGAACCAGAAGGGCTGTGACAGTTTCGCACGACTGGTTGAAAAGAAATAGAGCATAATCGCGGTTTCCTGATTTAGGCGCTTTTGCTCTAAATAGCGCATACTTAAAGAAAACCGGTATAGTCTTTTGCGGCTATGCCGGTTTTTTTATTGATCTTGAAAGGTCTCTCCGCATGGTTGTTAATTGTGTTTTACGGCGTTTTTTCAGTTATGATGCACCGCCAAAAAGAGGTGCATAAAATTATGAAAGTGAGTCGATACGCCATCTTAAAAATAATCTCCAGCTTGTTTCTGGGACTGGTTGTGATTTTCGATGCTGCTGCGCAGGAGGGTGTCAGTAAGCAACTCGGCGATTACCATTTAACGCTTTATCCGGATATTCAGGGCGATGTTCTGGATTTGGAGGCGTTTACCAAACAATCCGATCAGGAAGTGTTCTTTGGGGTGACTTGCTCGGCAATGTCGCCTTTTCCGTCCATGCAGGTTTTGCTTTTCGAAGATGAGATCATCAGTGAGTTTCCGCGATTGATGAAGGCGTCTTATCAAATCGATGG
Source organism: Thiomicrorhabdus xiamenensis (assembly GCF_013282625.1). Lineage (NCBI taxonomy): Bacteria > Pseudomonadati > Pseudomonadota > Gammaproteobacteria > Thiotrichales > Piscirickettsiaceae > Thiomicrorhabdus > Thiomicrorhabdus xiamenensis. The sequence goes on along the minus strand of NZ_CP054020.1, from coordinate 2,241,080 downwards.
TAGGCCGGGTGATGTTCCTCTTCAGGCCATTCTTAAAGCCGATTTAACCGCAGACCGTTTTGTTAATAGATTGCGTTTCGAGGTTGATTCGACAAAGGTGCAGAAACGGATGGATCTGATGAAGCAGGCTTATCATCGTTTGCTGGATGAGTTGGAGCAGGGGAAAACGGTTCAGTTGACGGTCGAGCATCGCCATACCGGTAAAAAAAGCTATCGCTTTTCTTTGCAAGGACTGAAAGCAGTTTTGCAGCCTTATCAAAGAGTCTGCCGTTAATTCTGAAACGGATGATTTGGATAATAAAAAAGCACCTTTAGGTGCTTTTTTTATGTCCGGTGTCAGAACTCGCTCCACTCATCGCTTTTTTCCGGTGCGGGTTGCGCCGAAGCCAGACGTTTCGGTGTTGTTGATGGTTGTGAAGGCACGGGAGCGATTGTGCCCGAGCCGGCAATTTTTTTGTCGAGTTCATCCAGAAGAGAAGTGATCTCGGTCGAAAGCGTCATCAGTTGTTCTTTGAGTTGTTGTGCCGTCGCTTCATCACCAATCTCCTTTGCATCCATAATTCGTCCTACCATTGCATGGAATTCACGGTGTGTTTCCTGCAATTTCTGCATTTCCTGCATATGTAGCAGGTTCTGTCCGTCTGAATAAATCCATTGGCCCAGTGCACAGACGTTATCCAGGCGAGCCTGCTCTTTATTGATGTCGCTTTGCATCCCGGCAAGGTAACTGTCAATGCGGATAATCCACGTGTTGTGCGCCATTTTGGCTTCGGCAAACTTGGCGCTTAAAGCCGAACGGATACCACTTTGCTGGTGTAGCTGGAAGCGCGAAATAAAGGTGGCCTGATTTTCGGCTTGCTCACTCATATTGTTTGCCGTGGCCGAAAGCTGTTCCACCAGCGCCGCGTTTTGTTGCGTTGTCTGATCCAGATGCGCCATCGCCTGGTTGACCTGTTCAATGCCTTTCGCCTGTTCAAAAGAAGTCTGCGATGCTTCCGAGATCAGGGTCTCAAGATTGTTGATTTTTTCGACCATATCGGCAAAAACGTTATTGGTGTTTTCCACCTGTTCGGTTCCGACTTTAATCTGTGTTGTGGCGGAGTTAATCAGGTTGGAAATATCCTTGGCGGCTTCTGCTGATTTCTGCGCCAGGCTGCGAACTTCGCCGGCAACCACTGCGAAACCTCGACCGTGCTCTCCGGCACGAGCGGCTTCGACCGCTGCATTGAGGGCCAGAAGGTTAGTCTGGAAAGCGATGCTATCGATCACCGAAGTTATTTCGCCGATTTTCTGACTCAAATCGCTGATGCCTTGCATGGCTTCAATGGTCTGTTTCATGACCGCGATGCCTTCTTGGGCGTTGCGCGCGGTTTCATGCGAAATTTCGTTTGCGGCCTGCATATTTTCTGCCGTGTGCTTGGTCGTAGAAGTGATCTCTTCCATGCTGGCGGCGGTCTGCTCAAGAGAGGCGGCCTGTTGCTGGGTACGCTCGGAAAGGTCTTCGCTGGCGGTGGCGACCTCTTTCGACATGGTACCGATCTCTTCGGCACCGCTTTTGACGTTGCCGAGCGTCAGTTCAAGGTTGTTCATCGAATTGTTGATCGCCAGTTTGATCGAGTTTAACTGGCCTGCAAAAGCGCCATCCATGCGATCGGTCAGATCGCCCTGACTCATTCTTGCCAGTACCTGGGTGACATTGTTCAGGGTTCCCGAGAATTTCTCCAGCAGTGTATTCACCGATCCGGAAAGCTCTCGTTCAAAGTCGTTCAGTTTGGAGACATCGATGCGATGTCCAAGTTCACCGAGTGCCGCTTCGTTGATGAGGCTTTCAATGCCGCGTTCGATTTCCAGCTGGTCGGTCATATTTTTCCATTCGGCAATCGTCCCGATTCGCTGGCCGTCATTGTCGTAGATTGGGTCAACGGTTAAATCAATAACCACCTCACCGATGTTGAAACGTGCATGATGGGTTCCGCTAAGGTTGTCCAGAATGCTCTGCTGATGCTGCGGATTGACATGAAAAATATCGATGCTCTGATACATCAGATTTTCGGTATCAAAGTTCGGTAGGGTTTTCTGCAGATCTTTTTCGGCGGCTTTGAGCATTTCCATCAGCGAGTCGTTGATGAAAATGATATTGCGGAAGCGGTCGGCAACCATGATGTTGGTGTTGGCCGACTTCAGTGCCTGTTCGATTCGTGTCGACTTCAGTAATGCTGCTCGGGCATGATCGAGATCCGAACCGAGTTTAACCTGCATTGACTGGATACGCCCCAAGATGTGCTGGACATGGTTTTTGCCGAAGCTATCGATCTTATTGTCGAATTTGCCGCTGGAGATGGATGTCAGAAGATTTTCTATTAGTGTCAGTTTCTGATTATGTTTAAACATGACAAAAATGATTGCGGCGACCATCGCCAAATCGAAGACTTCAAACAGCCACGTCGGGAGCCAGTCATGAATGGATGGGAACATGGATGAAACCGATGCGCTCAGCAATAACATGACGGCAAAGAAAATGACCTGTGATGCGGTATTGATATGGCGAAGCGGGTTTAAACGATGTTCCGCGTCGAGAATGATCCCGTTTTTAATCTGCATTCGGCCGGCGGCAATCTCTTTATATGCATGTGTTGCCTGACGTTTTTCTTCATCGCTGGCAGGCACTCTTAATGACATATAACCGGTAATTTTGCCGTTTTCAAATGTCGGCGTAGCATTGGCGTAAACCCAGTAGTGGTCGCCGTTTTTACAACGGTTTTTAACAACCTGCGACCACGGTTTTCCGGCTTGAATGGTTTGCCAGAAGTCTTTGAAAACTTCGGCCGGAACGTCCGGGTGACGCAGAATGTTGTGCGGCTGTCCCACCAGTTCTTTCCAGTTGTAACCACTGGCATCGATAAAGGCTTCGTTGGCGGCAATGATATTGCCCTGTAGATCGGTATGGGAGACGATTTTCGTATCAGGCGGAAGAATGTGCTCTTTTTGAGTGACAGGTCCATTGTCGCGCATGGGGAGTTACCTTGGTTAATACTTTTTTAGTTGAAAATCCATTATAAACTGTATGGATAAAGTTGCATTAGGAATCTTTGGGGTAAAGCTTGAGGGGCGTCAATTTCGTTTTCAGCTTTATGGGGTGATTTTGGATAGGTGATCGTGAGGCGGGGAAATGCTGACGGTCAGTAGCTGCGAACGTGACTCTTTTTCCCGAGCAGGGCAAGGCGCTGTTTGTATTCGATAAACTCCATAATATATTGCCGCTGGGTTGGTGTGATGCGGTCAAAATGCAGTTTAAGGTAGGAGCCGTCCGCGTTATTGTGACGATGGGTTACTTTGCCCAGGATTCGCAATGTTCGGAAGTATTCAGACGTCGGGATTTCAAACACCAGTTCCAGTTCGGTACCGACGCGCGCACCTCGCGGCGATTGGACGCCGGCGCTTTCAGTCGAGAGATCGGCCAGAATACCATTTGCCTGACCGTTTTTTCCGATCAGGGTAACTGAACGATCAGTTTTGACACTGATTGAATCCATAATCAATCCCTTAATTATCAGACCCAGATTCTACTGGTAAGCCCTTATTATGCACTAAAGCGGCTGTGGTAACTAAAAAAAGCGCTGAGCTCGTATTCATGAAAGCTGCTCAGATCGACGAATTGCAAGCCGATTAAATACTGTTCGCGGATTTTAGTGCAGCGAGTAATCTTTGCTTGCAGTTTCATATTGATAAAACCGTCTTCATTCGGTAGTTTTAAGCGAATTATTGCCGGAGTGCAGACGGGGAGCGTTGCATTGCTGATAAGCCCGATGCCGCACATTGAGATGTCGATCAGTTTGCATTCAAGTACGTGCTCATTACACTCCAGTGAGACGGGGAGGTTAATGGCGATGCGTGGCGAACAGCGCCTTTCGGAGCCGTGGGCATTCTTCAACATAAGACAGTCCGGTTTTATACGAGTTTAGGTACAGTTTAATTAGCAATAGCAAGCGAAAAGCTTGCCATTTTTTGTGTTTAGGATGAACAGCTTAAGGCGATCCCTTTCTGCTCTTTTCTCGGAGCCTGCAGAAAATGCGCATAGTTCTCGAGCAGATCGGCAGGAGGGGCGAAGGGGGTTTGCAGCCATGCCATCGCAGAAGACAGAAGATCGTAATCGCCTTTTTCGCAGGATTCGATAATTTCCTGGGCGATATGATTGCGTAAAACAAAAGATGCCGTCTGTTCGGCAATTTTCTGCCGTCTTTGCTCTCTGTCTATCTGGTCGGTTCGGCTTAAATAGGTTTGTCGCCACTCTCGCCAAGCTTTGCTGTCGCCGACGAAATCAAGCCATTGATGTTCCTGCTCGCTCTCCAGTTTTCCTAGATGATGGAAGAAGTGGTGGAAGTCGATGTCGCTTTGGTCCATTAAAATCAGGCTGTCGGCGATAAAGTATTTGTCTCCTTCCGCCAGATTCGGCAGACCGAATTTGCTTCCCATAGCATGTAGATAAGCCTGATTGTAGTGAATGACATAAGCATCCAAGCCCTGTTCGATCTGTTCGCTGCTAAGCAGCATGCTGAAAGCCTGGCCGAGTACCTGACAGTTCCACAAGCCGATGTTGGGTTGTTGGCTGTAAGCATAACGGCCTTCGGTATCCGAGTGGTTGCAGATGTGATGAATTTTGAAGTCGTCCAGAAAGGCGTAAGGTCCGAAGTCGAATGTCTCTCCGGCGACTGACATATTGTCGCTGTTCATGACGCCGTGGCAGAATCCGGCGGCCTGCCATTTGGCAATCAGTTGAGCCGTTCGGATGCAGATGGTGCGGAAAAGTTCGGCATAGCGTTTAGCGGGAGGCTCGTCAATAAGTTCCGGATACACGACTTCAACGACATAGTTAGCCATTTGTTCAAAATCACTGCGGTCGCCTCTTTGTGCCAGCCATTCGAAGTGTCCGAAACGAACATGGGTTTTGGCAACCCGGATGTAGCTAGCCCGATCTTCGATTTTTTCGCGACGCACCGGCTCCGGACTGTGGCAGAGACTCAGGCAGCGGGTTGTCGGAATATTCAGATGGTGCAGCGCTTCTCCGATCAGATATTCGCGGACGGCAGAACGTAATACGGCCCGACCGTCGCCACGGCGCGAATAAGGAGTGATTCCGGCGCCTTTCAGATGCAGATCCCAAGAACGGTTTTCGGAGTCGATCGCCTGACCCAGCAGCAGCCCTCGACCGTCTCCCAGATCCGGATTGTAATAGCCGAACTGATGCCCGGTGTATTTCTGCGCAAGCGGTTCCAGCCCGGGTGCCATTGCTTGCCCGGCGGTGAGCTGCAGGACTTGACTGTTTTCCAGACGGATTCCCAGCTGCTCCGCCAATGTTTGGTTGTAATGCACCAGTCGCGCATCGATAAGCGGTTCCGGATCGATGGGGCGATAGAAATGGCTTGGCAGTTCAAGATAGTGGTTGGTAAAACGGTTCACGGCGCTTCGCTTGATTTGTGGGTGGTGTACATAAAAGTTGAGTAACTTTAAGGGCTATTTTAACGGAGTCGCTATCGATTGACAGGGGGGATTTGTTTTATGAGAGCGTGTTCTTTAGAGAGTCTGTGCTAAGCTAGGAATCCCTTAGAGTTTAATGGGAGAAATTGGATGCGTTATCAGTTGGATGTCGAGAATATAAAGTGCGGTGGCTGTGCCGCTTCAATCAGTAACAAGCTTCAGGCGATAGAGGGCGTTTTGTCGGTTGAAGTGGCGATTGAAGAAGGGATTGTAACCCTTGAAACGGCTGAGGAGAATGATACTGTTCTACAGCAGGCCAGGGAGGCGCTGTTGAGTATGGGGTATCCGGAAAGCGGTACTGTCGAGGGGACCAAAGCATTGGGTGCAAAGGCAAAGTCGTTTGTTTCCTGCGCAGTTGGTAAAATGGCGCAGAAATAGTTTTTAGCGGAAATTAACTTTTTTGAATCCAAGGAGTTAGCGGGTGGATCAGACCACAATGAATTACGATGGAATCGAACAGCGCAGCGTTGCGGAATTTGCCGAACAGGCCTATCTGGATTATGCAATGTATGTCATTCTCGATCGCGCTTTACCGCATATTGGTGATGGCCTGAAACCGGTTCAGCGTCGCATTTTGTATGCAATGTCAGAGCTCGGCTTGAAAGCGACAGCAAAATTCAAGAAATCAGCCAGAACCGTCGGTGACGTGCTTGGTAAGTTCCACCCGCACGGCGACTCGGCCTGCTACGAAGCGATGGTTCTGATGGCACAGAACTTCTCCTATCGTTACCCTCTGGTCGATGGTCAGGGAAACTGGGGGTCGCTTGATGACCCGAAATCTTTTGCCGCTATGCGTTATACCGAGGCGCGTCTATCGAAATTCAGTCAGCTCCTGTTGCAAGAGATTGGCCAGGGTACGGTTGACTGGACGCCGAATTTCGACGGTACCATGGATGAGCCGCAAGTACTCCCAGCTCGTGTGCCGCATGTTCTGCTGAACGGAACCTCGGGGATTGCTGTCGGTATGGCGACCGACATCCCGCCGCACAACTTGCGTGAAATCGCCAACGCATGCGTTCATCTGCTGGATAACCCGAAAACCACTTCGCGTGAATTGATGGAGTTTCTTCCGGCTCCGGACTACCCGAATAAAGCGCAGATTATCAGTACCGAAGAAGAACTGGCGAAGTTGTATGAAACCGGTAACGGTTCCATTAAGCAACGTGCGGTCTACTCGGTGGAAGACGGTGTCAATGTGGTTATTGAGGCTTTGCCGTATCAGGTTTCCGGTGCCAAGGTGCTGGAGCAGATTGCCAGTCAGATGCGCGCCAAAAAATTGCCGATGGTGGTCGATCTGCGCGATGAATCCGATCACGAGAATCCGGTGCGTCTGGTGGTGGAAATGCGCTCCAAACGCGTGGATGTCGAGGCGGCGATGCTGCATCTGTTTGCGACTACCGACCTGGAAAAAAGCTACCGCGGAAACTTCAATGTGATCGGTCTTGACGGTCGGCCGCAGGTTAAGAATCTTGCATTGATATTGAATGAGTGGCTGGTGTATCGCAAAGAGACCGTTCGCCGTCGCTTGCAATACCGTCTGGATAAGGTTTTGGCACGTCTGCATATTCTTGAAGGGATGCTGATCGCCTTTTTGAATATCGATGAAGTGATCCAGATTATCCGTGAAGAGGAAAAGCCGAAGCCGGTCTTGATGGAACGTTTCGGTTTGACCGATATTCAGGCTGAAGCGGTTTTGGAATTGAAACTGCGCCACTTGGCTCGTCTGGAAGAGATGAAAATCAAAGCCGAACAGGAAGAGCTGGCTGCTGAGCGCGACAAGCTGGAGAAAATTCTCAATTCGGCTGCACGCTTGAAGACGCTGGTGAAAAAAGAATTGCTTGCGGATGCCGAGGAGTACGGCGATGAACGAAATTCTCCGGTCGTCGAAGCCAAAGGCGCTCAGGCAATGAGCGAGCAGGATCTGTTGCCGTCCGAAGCGGTTACGGTTGTACTGTCGGAAAATGGCTGGGTTCGAGCAGCCAAAGGGCATGATATTGACGGTGAAAGCTTAGGGTATAAATCCGGAGATGCCTTTAGAGGGCAGGCTGCCGGGCAGAGTCGTCAGATGGCGGTTTTTCTGGATTCTACCGGGCGCAGTTATTCTTTGGCCGCGCACAGCCTGCCTTCGGCGCGATCACACGGGGAGCCGTTGACCGGCCGTTTAAATCCGCCTGCTGACAGTCAGTTTACTCAGGTTCTGTTGGCGAATCCGAAAGACAAATTTATTCTGGCCAGCAGCGCTGGTTATGGTTTCATTACCGAGTTTGAAAACCTGTATTCGAAAAATAAATCCGGTAAGGGTGTGATTACCCTGCCGAAGGGTGCGGATGTTTTGACACCTGCGGCTGTGAAAGATAAAGCCTTTATTGCCGTTGTCACTTCTGAGCCGCGGATGCTGGTGTTCTCGCTGGAGGAATTACCTGAATTGGCAAAAGGAAAAGGCAACAAGCTGATTCAATTGCCGAAAGGCGAGAAAGTGAATGCGGTATTCGCGTTCAATGACGGGGAGAAGCTGAATCTCAAGACTGAAAAATATGAGAAACAGTTCGGGCCGACGGCGCTGCAGGAGGCGCTGGGCGCGCGGGCGAAACGCGGTATTGTCTTGCCGAGAACTTTGAAAAAGGTCCATTCCATCGAGGCAGCCGAGTAAAAGAGTTTTAATTTTCTGGGAAGTTGATAGCGAACAAGAGGAATCGGCCGTCTAGACAATAAGATGAAGCCCTTTGATATAGAGTGAATAGCTAATGGTATGACATTTGCTTAGGCTATTTCGGTAAGCTAAATCAGCAGCTAACCCTTTTGAAGAGTTTGTTTTAGATTTGCTTAATCATTGGATTTCGTAAATGAATCAGAATTTGTCGAGTCAGGTTTGAAGTACGTGCTTGATGGCGCGCCTCAGACAGGCTAGTAAGGTTATTTTATGTTCGCAAAACCTTTTGGAATTTTAGTTATCGCCTTGAGCTTTTTCGGCGGCTTTATCTTGATGGGCGGGAGTTTGTCAGCTTTATGGCACCCGTCCGAGCTGTTGGTTATTCTCGGTATTTCACTGGGTGCATTTCTTGCATCGACTCCGGTTTATGTCTGGGCGCGGACGCTGTTTTTTCTGGGACGTTATTTTTCCGGGGAAAGAGTTACCAAGCAGTTGTACCGCGAAACTTTGGGTTTGTTGGAAGATCTTGCCCGCCTGTCGCGTAGCTCGGGGGTGCTGGCCGTTGAAAAACATATTATGAACCCCGACGACAGTCCGATCTTTGCCGAATATCCGCGAGTGCTCAAGCATCCCGATCTGAAAAAATTCATTATTGATAATTTCAATTACCTGATGCTGAATCCGCCTGCGACGCAGAGTTTCGGTGCGCATATGGAGAATCAGATCTACTCGATTTCTCAGTCGATGATGGAAGTGCCGAAGGCGGCCGGGAAGGTCGCTGATTGGTTGCCCGGCTTCGGGATCGTCGCGGCGGTTATGGGGGTCATTCTGACCATGGAACTGCTTGGCGGTGATATGGACGTGGCCAAGATCGGTACGGCAATCGGTGCCGCGCTGGTCGGAACCCTGACGGGTGTCTTTTTCGCTTTTGCGGTTGTCGCGCCTTTTGTGCATGCGGTTGAAGTCATGATTCGTCAGGATCGTACGCTGTTTGAAATGGCGGCGGCTTTCCTGGAAGCCTATTCGAACGGTGTCTCGCCGAACCTGGCAATTGAGATCGGACGGCAAATTGTGCCGCCTGAATTCGCCATTCCGAGAGAAGAGGAAGAATAACGCCGATGCTTTGTGTAACCCCTTGCCGAGGATGTGAATATGTCGCGTCGCCGTGATCATGACGAAGGCGGGGCGCATGGTGGTTCCTGGAAAATCGCTCTGGCGGATCTGATGACCGTTCTGATGGTTTTCTTTCTGGTTCTGTGGCTGATTTCCGTTGTGGATCCGAAAGACCGTCAATCGTTTGTCAACAGCATGATGGGGGAGCCGCCGATCGGTGCTGAGGTCGACGATCAGAAACTGCTGCCGCCGCAGGAGTCATTGATTAATCTGGAAATGAAACCTCCGGTCTCAAGAGAGGAAGTGGAGAAGGCGCTGGATAATATCAATCCTAAAGATGTCGATATCGAGGATACGCCGGAATTCACCAAGATTACCCTGCGCTCGGACAGCTTTTTCGAGAGCGGGCGGGCGACGATCAGTGACAACACGCGTGAGGAGTTGGAGAAGCTGGGCGAAACGCTGGGATCACGTGAACAGGATATTACGATCACCGGTTTTACCGATAATATTCCGATCAGCAGTATCCTGTTTCCGTCCAACTGGGAGTTGTCTGCAGCGCGTGCTGCGACCGTGGCGCGAACCTTTATCTATATGGGGGTCGATCCTGCGCTGGTGACGATTGCCGGTAAAGGGGATAACGATCCGGTGGCCGGTAATGATACGGCCTACGGACGTTCACTGAACCGCCGCGTGGTAATTTATGTCGATAAGACCACGCCTAAGGAAGAGCCGACGGTCAATCCTTATCAGCCGCCGCAAGGCAACGCATTTAAAGCAGGGCGCCAGTAGCCTTATCGGGCGCAGTGCTTGCAGCCTGGATCTTTTTTCAGATTCAGGGTGCGGATCATCATGCTGTAGGCATCAATAATCATCAGTTTTCCGGTTAAGGTCGGCAGTTTCAGTAGCGCTTTGACCACTTCTATCGCCTGCATCGAACCAACCATTCCGACGACAGGGGATAGCACCCCGTTCTGACTACAGGTTAATTCCTGACCGTTATCTTCCGGATAGAGGCATTGATAGCAAGGAGAGTCTTCATTGCGGAAATCGTAGGTGCTCAGCTGTCCTTCCCAGCGGATGGCGGCACCGGAAATCAACGGTTTTTTCTCGGCATAACAGGCTCGATTGAGCGCGAAGCGCGATGCGAAATTGTCGGTACAGTCGAGAACTACATCCGCCTGGCGGACCAGTTCGTTTACCTCTTTTTCGTCCATGTGGCGGGCAATGGTTTCGATCTCGATATGTCGGTTCAGCTGAGCCAGATTGCTTTTTGCCGATGCGACCTTGGCCTGCCCGATATTGGCTTCCCTGTGTACGATCTGACGTTGTAAGTTTGAGTCGTCGACTTCGTCGAAATCGACAAGCGTCAGTTTGCCGATTCCGGCTGCCGCCAGATACAGCGAGGCCGGTGAACCGAGCCCGCCCAGTCCGAAGATAACCGCGTGCGATTGCGCCAGAGTCAGTTGGCCGGCATAGTCGATCTCCGGCATAAGAATCTGTCGACTGTAGCGGGAGAGTTCCTGATCGTTGAGTTCCGTTTTATTCGTGTTCATCGCTTACCTCTTTCTTGCGTTCGGTTTTTTGTCCGAAGGTAATCCGTTGATTGCCGCCGTAATCGCAGCGAGTTTGTATCTGCTGATAGCCGTTTTGTGCGAGGATTTGCTGTACCGCCTGTGCCTGATTGTAACCGTGTTCCAGGATAAGCCAGCCGTTATCCAGAAGATGCGCCCATGCCTGTTCGGCTATCAGGCGGATGTCGTCCAGTCCATCATGACCCGATGTCAGCGCGCTGAGGGGTTCGAAGCGAACATCTCCCTGCTGCAAATGCGGATCCTGTTCTTCTATGTAGGGCGGATTGCTGGCGATCAGGTGGAAACGCTGCTCTGTTGTCAGTGGCTGGCACCAGCTTCCCTGTATAAAGGTGACCGGTAAATCGAGGCGTTTGGCGTTTTCTTTGGCGATCCCGAGGGCTGCCGCCGAGAAGTCGACGGCGGTGATATCGGCCTGTGGTAGTTCGCTTTTCAAGGCAAGGGCGATGGCTCCGGTTCCGGTGCCGAGATCCAGAATGAGGGCTTGCGGTGTTGCTGACAGCAGTTCTAACGCCGTTTCGATCAGTGTTTCGGTGTCCGGGCGAGGGATCAGCGTATCGGCGGATACCTTGAGTTCCAAGCCCCAGAACTCTCTGCTTCCGATAATGTGGGCGATTGGCTGTCCAGAGAGGCGCTGCTTGCACAAGGCCTGAAACTGTTCGGCTTCTTCAGCGGAAAGCAATTTTTCCGGCCAGGTATAAAAGTAGCTGCGACGGCATCCAAGCAAGTGGCCCAAAAGAATTTCTGCTTCCAGCTTCGGGCTGTCGATAAAGCTGCAGGCAGAGAGTTTTTCGCTCGCTTCAAGCAGAGCCCGTTGAATGGTGTAATCGGAGGGCATCAATATACCTGCAATCAGGTGTCAGAGTTCAGGCTTGCCAGCAGTTCCGCCTGGTGCTCCTGAATCAGTGGGTCGATAACATGGTTAAGGGCACCGTTCATTACTTCATCCAGCTTGTACAGCGTCAGGTTGATACGGTGGTCGGTGACTCGTCCCTGTGGGTAGTTATAGGTTCGAATACGGTCTGAACGATCGCCGGTTCCGACCAGACTTTTGCGCTCCTGGGCGATTTCTGCATCGTGTGCCTGTTGTTTCGCATCCATAATGCGGGCGGCCAGAAGCGACATGGCGCGGGCGCGGTTTTTATGCTGCGAGCGTTCGTCCTGACATTCGACCACGGTTCCGGTCGGAAGGTGGGTGATGCGGATGGCTGAATCGGTTTTGTTGACGTGCTGTCCACCGGCACCGGAAGCGCGGAAAGTATCAACTTTAAGATCAGCAGGATTAAGCTCGACCTGTTCGACTTCAGGGGCTTCGGCCATAATAACCACGGTCGCAGCGGAGGTGTGTACGCGGCCCTGGGTTTCGGTCGCCGGAACACGCTGTACGCGGTGCGCGCCGGATTCGAATTTCAGACGTGAATAGGCGCCGCCGCCGATGATGCGGGCGATGATCTCTTTGTAGCCACCGTGTTCACCTTCGTTGGAGTTGATGACCTCTACCTGCCATTTCATGGATTCGGCATAGCGAGAGTACATCTTGAAAAGATCGCCGGCGAAAATTGCCGCTTCGTCGCCACCGGTACCGGCGCGAATTTCCAAAAAGATATTGGAGTCGTCGCGCGGATCTTTCGGAAGCAGCATTTTTTGCAGCTCCAGCTCCAGCTGTTCCAACTGATTTTTCAGATCTGGCAGTTCTTCCTTGGCCATCTCTTCCAGATCGGCGTCGCCGGACTGAAGCATTTCTTTGGCTTCTTCAATGTCGCCTTCGGTTGCATTGTAAGCGGTGAAGGTTTTCACGACCGGAGTGAGTTGCGCATGTTCGCGAGTCAGTGCGGTGAACTTTTTCTGGTCGCTGATGATCTCCGGATCGGAAATCAGGTGGTTCAGTTCTTCAAGGCGTTCAACCAGGTTTTCCAGTTTTTGACGAATCGACTCTTTCACGGTAGTAATCTCTTAAATATTCAGTTGCGCCTTGCGCAGCAAGACTTGGCAGCGCAGTTCCGGTTACGGCAGGCTAGTGTTTGTCGTTTTGGAGGTCAGGACAGATCAGCAGTTGTTGGGCCGAATCAATCAAGGTTTGATTGTCCTCGATTCCGGCCTGGTTCAGTTGCGATGTCGGTGTGTGCAGCAGACGGTTGGTTAGCTGATTGGCCAGCAGTTTGATGACGGTTTTCGGGTCGCCGCCTTCTTCAATCTGATGCAGAGCATGTTCAAGCGCGTGCTGTTTGATCTGTTCCGCCTGTCGGCGGTAGTCGCGAATAATCGGCTTGACGCGTGCAATGGCGTCTTGCTGCGCCATAAAGTTTTCCGCCTGCAGGTCAATGATCTCTTCGGCTTGCACCGCTGCACTCTGGCGCGATTGCTTGTTGCTCTCGATAATTTCCTGAAGGTCGTCCACTGTGTATAGATAGACGTTATCCAGTTCGCCGGTACTGGCTTCGATGTCGCGAGGAACGGCAATATCTATCATGAACATTGGACGGTTCTTGCGTTTTTTCAGCGCCTGTTTGACCTGATCACGTTTAAGGATAGCGTGCGGACTGCCGGTCGAACCGATCACGATATCTGCCTCATGCAGATGATCGTCCAGTTCGTCCAGTTGGATTCCGTAACCGGCAACGCTTTCGGCGAGGCTGTGCGCGCGTTCCAGCGTTCGGTTGGCAATAATCAGTTTGCCGATATTCGCTTCTTTCAGGTGGCGTGCAACCAGTTCGATGGTTTCGCCGGCACCCAGCAGCACGGCCGTCTGTTCACTCAGGTCGCCGAAAAACTGCTTGGAAAGCGAGACGGCGGAGAAAGCGACGGAAACCGGACTGGTTCCGATTGCCGTATCGGTACGTACCTGTTTGACGGTTTTGAAAATATGCTGGAAGAGCGTATCCATCGACTGATGAATGCTGTCATTTTTATGCGCCAGATTATAGGCGTCTTTAAGTTGTCCGAAGATTTGCGGCTCACCGAGGACCAATGAATTCAGGCCGGACGCGACACGCATGATGTGTTTAACGGCGTCGATATTCTGATATTGGTACAGGAATGGATTGATGCTTTTGGATTCCAGTTCGAAGAAGTGATGCAGCCACTCTTTGATCCGGTCAGCGTCGGTGTCTTTCTTAGGTGTGCAGTAGATTTCGGTTCGGTTGCAGGTCGATAAAATGATACACTCGCCCACCAACGAATTGGATTTAAGTTCATGCAGAGCGCTTTTCGCTTGCTCAGGGGTAAACGAAACTGTTTCACGGATATCGACAGGAGCCGTTTCGTGATTGACACCGAGTGTAATAAGCTTCATATTAACTGTTTACCATTGATCAAAACGCATGAACATGCAACTAAAGAGGCGTAATTCTGCTAAATTATCCCCTCAATTGCAAGTTTTTATAAGAAGGCCCTGTACGGGGTCGAATAGTCAAAGATTTATAAAATTACTTAATTATGACAGCCGTTTAGACCTTTGTGGCTGTCATTTCATGTAACGGGTCGACTACTTTATCCGGAATCAAAAAATACTATGAAGTTTTGTGTGCCAGCTCTGCCGACATTCAGGTTGAAACCTTTCGCTTTGGGACGCTTACCGGGCGCCTTAATGCTTTGTGCCGGTATTATGGGGTTGCAGGGCTGTGCCTCCAGCAGTCAATTTATTCAGGCGGCACCGTCGGTTCCGATGGATGAAGTGAGTAAAGAGAAAGCGATGGACGAAATCCTGAAAGAGGATGAAGTCAAACACAATGTCATTGCCGACCATCTTCTGACGGCGGAGCAGATGTTTTTGCTTTTGCGGGCGGAGATGCAGCTTAAACGCGGATTGGGTCAAGACGCTTTCGATACCTATTATCAGCTCGCGGATGAAACGCGTGAAGCCGAACTGGCTCGTCGCGCCTTTGCAGTCGCTATGGCAACCTATCAACCGGAAAATATTGCTCAAGCGGCTTCTTTATGGCGTTCGATCGAGCCGGAAGAACCGGTGGTCTGGCGGGCCAGTTTCGTGTTAAGCCTGCGTAGCGGCGATGTCGACAGTGCGCTGCAGCAGTGGCAGACCTATGCGGATCTGTCAGCGGATCCTTTAGATAAGGATATTCTGACGGCAGCTCAAAGGCTGGGCTCCGCTATGATCGGCAATGTGGATGCGTCGACCGAATTTATGCAGCGGATTGCCGAACGTTACCCTGATCAATGGTCGAGTCAACTGGGGCTCGGAACGGTTTTGATGGCAAGGCAGGAGTTTCCCAGAGCCTTGGAGGCTTTTCAGAAGGCGTTGACTTTTGATGGCTTGGAGCAGAAAGACAGTATCTATGACTTGATTGCCAAACTCTACCTGCAGATGAAGAAGTATCAGGAAGGGGTGGCTCAGTTCAGCCAGTATGTCGACAAGGATCCGGAAAGCATCTCTCTGCAGGAAAAGCTGGCGCGTCTGGAAGTTCAGGCGGGTATGGTGCAGCAGGCCGAACAACGCTATCAATCGATTATCGATAAAAATCCTCAACAGCACTCGGCGCGCTTTGCATTGGCTTTGTTGAAATTGGAAAACAATCAGAACCAGCAGGCGAAAGAATTGCTGGAAATCTTATTGCAGGTGCCGGCCTATCAGGATATCGCTACCTATTATATGGGGTATGTACTGCAGAATATGCAGCAGCTCGATGAGGCGCTTGAATATTTTCAGAAAGTTTATTCTCCGGCGTATCTGACCGATTCGTTATTGCATCAGGCGGAAATCTATTTCACTCAGGGCGATCTCGCCAAAGCGTTCGAAGCGTTGGACAGTGTTGATACCAGTAATGTTGCCAGTCTGAAAAAGGTGCTTTTGGCCAAAGCCATTTTCTATCGCTATGAGAAACAGTACTCGCAGGCGGTCGATGTCTTGCAGGAGTTACTGGAAGTCGAACCGGATAATCAGCGTGCGCTGCTGGAACAGGGTAATTTGTATTTTCAGCTTGAGCGTTACGACAGCTATGTTGCCAATATGCAGCGTCTGTTGGAACTGGATGCCGACAATGTCGATGCTCTTAACGGCTTGGGATATTATTATGCAGAGAATCATATCCAGCTGGACGAAGCGAAGAAGCTGATTGCCCGAGCGCTGGAACTTGATCCGGATAATTACTTCATTCTCGACAGTATGGGCTGGGTTCACTATCAGCTTAAAGAGTACGCTAAGGCGGTGGAATTTCTGCGCAAAGCGTTTGCCGTTAATGAAGATGAGGTGGTGATGGAACACCTGATTCGCGCTTATTGGATGGCTGGCATGCGCAGTGATGCAGAGGCCCTTTGGCAGCGTTACCGCGAAGAGCAACAGTTAAATCAAGAGTTTACAACTTTACAGGAGTGGATCGAGAAGGTGGAATAATGATAAGTTGCTCTGATGGGGTTAAAAAAATAACGATTTTTTCGAAAAAAGTGTTGAACTTCTAAAAAATCGTTGTATCATACGCACCTGTCTTCAACGACACAGATATACAGGGATATGGCCAAGTGGTAAGGCATCTGGTTTTGATCCAGTGTACCGCAGGTTCGAATCCTGCTATCCCTGCCATTATCTACCTTCCGAATTCCCCAAATCATTTTTTCCTCTGAACAGGAGTGCCTTAAATGGCTACAAAAAATGTCATGATTTTTGCGGGAAACGCAAATGTCAGTCTAGCAGAAAAGATCTCTCAGTATTTAGATATCCCCCTCGGCAAAGCAGACGTTGGTCGTTTCAGTGACGGCGAAATCATGGTTGAAATCAAAGAATCTGTTCGTGGACAAGATGTGTATGTTTTACAGCCGACTTGTACTCCGGAACCAGCCGTCAATCTGATGGAAATGCTGGTGATGATCGATGCGCTAAAACGTGCGTCAGCCGGTCGTATTACCGCTGTGATTCCTTATTACGGGTTTGCCCGTCAGGATCGTCGTCCTCACTCGGCGCGTGTTCCGATTACCGCTCGTCTTGCTGCTGATATGATTACTATTGCCGGTGCTAACCGTGTAGTAACGGTTGATCTTCACGCCGACCAGATTCAAGGCTTCTTCGACATTCCGGTTGATAATATCTACGGATCGCCTCTTCTGGTCGAAGATATGCATAAGAATCAGGATCTGGAAAATGTCACGATTGTTTCGCCGGATATGGGTGGGGTAGTGCGTGCGCGTGCCGTTGCGAAAGCGATTGATGCCGATATGGCGATCATCGATAAACGACGTCCTAAAGCGAATGTCGCCCAGGTTATGAATATCATTGGTGATATCGAAGGTCGCGACTGTATCATTATCGACGATATGGTCGATACCGCCGGTACGCTGTGTAAAGCAGCGCAAGCACTTATGGATCGCGGTGCTAAGAGTGTGTCCGCTTATGTTGTGCATGCGGTACTGTCTGGTCCGGCTGTAGACAATGTTAAAGGTTCTGTATTGAAAGAGTTGGTAGTAACCGATTCTATCCCTGAAAGCGAAGCTGCACTGCATTGCGAGAAGATTCGTCGAGTGTCTGTCGCCGAACTTCTGGGTGAAACGATTCGCCGCATTAACCAGGAAGAGTCGGTGACTGCTTTGATGTCGCACTGATCGTATCCGCATCCCGTGAAAAGCGCCTTAATAGGCGCTTTTTTGTTTTTCGGCAATCGCAAAATAAATTATTTGCCTGGAAATGCGGCAAGGTGTTGAAAAATCTGTGGAAATTTCTGCCGTTTTTAGTATAATCCGCGCTTTGCTTGTGTTTGGTCGCGAACATGAGTTTTGTTAATTGATCCGATCTTTATGATCTTGATCCTATTGGAGAAAAAACAATGAGCCAAAATTGGACTGCAGAAATTCGCTCTGAAGAAGGGAAAGGTGCGAGCCGCCGCCTTCGTAAAGCTGGTAAGGTTCCAGCGATCATCTACGGTGGTGACAAGGCAGCAACTTCAATTGCTTTCGACGCTAACTTCATTGCACACGTTTTTGAAAACGTAGACCTGTTCAACACAGTTGTTACTGTTGATGTTCAAGGTGGTGATGCAGAGCAGGTTGTCGTAAAAGACATCCAGCGTCATCCTGCTACTAACGATGTTGCGCACATGGACCTTCAGCGTGCGTCTGATAACAAGATGATCACTAAGAAAGTTCCGCTTAACTTCAACGGTAAAGCAGCTGCTCCTGGTGTGAAAATGGGTGGCCTTATGTCTTTCCTACAGCCTACTGTTGAAGTACGTTGTTTGGCGAAAGACCTTCCAGCGTCAATCGAAGTTGACGTTTCTAAAATGGAAGCCGGTACCAGCATGCGTCTATCTGAGTTGAACATGCCTGAAGGTGTTATCCTGACTGCATTGACTCACGGCAACACTGACTACGACCAAGCAGTTGTAAACATCGGTAAGCCTAAGCGTAAAGGTTAATTAACCCTTAACCTTTAGATCGAGAGCCAGCGCTTATGTCACAGATTAAATTAATTGTCGGTTTGGGTAATCCGGGCGACAAATATGATTTAACCCGACATAACGCTGGTTTTTGGTTTGTGGACGAAGTAGCACGTCAGTACGGTGTGGTATTTCGTCCAGAGACCAAATTTCTTGGTGAAGCGGCGCGAGTCCAGTCCAACGGTTTGGATTTCTGGCTTCTAAAGCCCGCTACGTTTATGAATCGCAGCGGCCAGTCGATTTCGGCTCTGGCCAAATTCTATAAGATTCCGGTCGAATCGATTCTGGTTGTGCATGATGAACTGGACCTGCCGCCAGGTACGGCGAAGTTGAAGAAAGCCGGCGGTCACGGCGGGCATAACGGTCTGCGCGATACGATTGCTGCAATGGGCAAGGAGTTCCTTCGACTACGCCTGGGAATCGGTCATCCGGGTCATCGTGACCAGGTTGTCGATTATGTTCTTAAGGCACCTTCCAAAAGCGATCGACAGCTGATTGATGACGCCAGTTATGCAGCCTCGAAAGTTGTGCCTGAGCTGGTAAATGGTCAGCTTGAAAAAGCGATGATGACGCTGCACACCAAATCCTAATCTACTTTTTACTTATCCCTATCTGCCCACGAGGAGACTTCCATGGCAATTAAATGCGGTATTGTTGGTTTGCCGAATGTTGGTAAATCCACTCTGTTCAATGCTTTGACGAATGCGGGAATCGAGTCTGCAAACTATCCGTTCTGTACCATCGATCCAAATGTTGGTGTTGTGGCGGTTCCAGATCCTCGTGAAGATGCGTTGGCGGAAATCGTTAAGCCGGAGCGCGTACTGTCGGCAACGGTGGATTTCATGGATATTGCCGGTTTGGTAGAAGGTGCTTCAAAAGGTGAAGGTCTGGGGAATAAGTTCCTGCAGAATATCCGTGAAACCGATGCAATCGTGCAGGTTGTTCGCTGTTTTGAAAACGACGATATCGTGCATGTGGCGGGTCAGGTGGATCCGGTGAGCGATATTGAAATTATCAATATGGAGCTGGTTCTGGCTGACTCGGAATCGCTGGAAAAAAATGCACAACGACAAGCAAAGCTAGGTAAGAGCGGTAATAAAGAAGCGCAAGCCCGTCAAGCTCTGTATGAGCGTGTTCTGGATGAAATCAAAGACGGTAAGTTGATTCGTTTGGTTGAACTAACTGACGACGAAAAGCTACTGTTGCGTGATCTTCAGCTTCTGACCATTAAGCCGATGATGTATATCGCCAATGTCAATGAAGATGGTTTTGAAAATAATCCTCTTCTGGATAAAGTGCGCGAAATTGCCGAATCGCAAGGCGCGGTCGTGGTGCCGGTTTGTGCCGCGATTGAAGCGGAAATCGCCGAGTTGGACGACGAAGATAAAGCGGATTTCCTGGAAGAGATGGGACAGGAAGAGCCGGGCTTGAACCGTGTTATCCGTGCTGCCTACGATCTTCTTGGTCTGCAGACATATTTCACGGCCGGTGTTAAAGAAGTTCGTGCTTGGACGGTTAAGAAGGGCGCAACCGCGCCGCAGGCGGCTGGTGTGATTCATACCGACTTTGAAAAAGGCTTCATTCGTGCCGAAGTGACCTCCTATGAAGATTTCGTTGCCTGTAAAGGGGATGCCGGAGCGAAAGCGGCCGGTAAGCAGCGTTTGGAAGGGAAAGAGTACATTGTTCAGGACGGTGATGTGATGCATTTCCGTTTCAATGTCTAAGCGCAGTAGCATCGTCTGATTACGGAATTGATCAGCATTTTAAACGGTCAAACGGCATAAAGGTTAAACGGGAATCTGCAACTAGGTGGATAGCGTTTTAATCGACTGCGGTTTGGCCGTTTTGTTGTTATAAGGGTTTTATTCGGGAAGAGTGGATTTCCTTGTCTCGATAATAAAAAAGGGAGCGATAGGCTCCCTTTTTTATTGCAGTAATGAGATGTGCCCAACTGTGTGTCGGGCCATTCCGTATTGCGGACGACTGCTTAGTTGTCCTCAGTATCTTCGACATCGATCTTGCTAACAAATCCGTTACTATCATAGTCAAGATCCAGCAGCAGTTTCGGTTGAGTTGTCGTGTCGTAGCTGAGCAGTTCGCTAAGACTCTGCGGGCCACTGAGCTCGTCGTTCTCAAACAGCGTATTGGTTCCGCTGGTGTCGATTGTGAAGGTGACGCCTGAAACCGTAATTTCGGAGTCAACCGTTCCTTCATAGATGCCCTGGAATTCATAGGAACCATCGTCGGAGCTACTGCCTTCATCGTCGCGTTCGATTTCCAGTGCAAAGAGTTCGCCGTCGGCAGTGCGATAGGCGTCGACTTCGATAAACTCGCCGACAGTCAACTGGCGGTTATCAATGTGGTCGTCACTATCATCAAAAGAGGTCGCATAGCCGGTATAGATGGTTAAATCCGAGCCAGCTACGGTAAGCACGAAGCTGCCAACGCCGTTTGCATCAAGGTCTGTCGATTTAACGGTTCCGTCCAAGTCGATTTCTGAGTCGCGCAGGTCGATTTCCGTGGCGATTAAGGCTCCGTCTTGCAGGAAGCCTTCGACATTCACCCAGACGTTGTCAGCCAGCGAGATAAAGTCGGATTCGATTTCCACGCCGGTAAAGTCAACCGTAATGCCGTGTAAAGTGAAGGTTGAGTTGGTGCCGTCGAAATTCTCAATGTAGCCTTCAAGTTCAAACTCATCGTCGTCGGATGCGCCTTGCAAGTAATCATCAGGGCTTTCAAACTCAATTTCAGATGCGATAAGCGCACCGGATGTGCCATCGATTAGTCCTTCGACTTCAACAGTCAGGCCGTTTGCCAGAGCGCTAATGTCGTCGTCCAGATCGGTTTGATCGGTGTACTGAATCTGTTGTCCGTTGATGACAAAAGTGCCGTTGTCTGTATCAAGAGCTGTGATTTCCCCTTTGATTTTGAATTCGTTGCTGTCGCTTTCGGCATCATTTTTATCATCGATATAGGTGGCAACCAGTGCGCCGTCGGCATTGTAGTAGCCGCTGACTTCTACCGGGATGTCGTTTGCCAGAGTGGCATAGGTCAAGGCATCATCGAATTCTGTGCGAGTTCGTTTGACGATAACGGTTGTGCCGTAAATGGTGAAAGTCGTGATGTCAGGGTCATTTGGATCTACCGCCAAATTGGCAATAGGTCCTTGTAGATCGTCGTCGAAGATAATTTTGGTTGCCGTCCCGCTGATTCCATCGTCATTAATCGTCCCTTCGACGCGCACGACCATCCCCACTTTCAGATCGTCCTGGGTTGCATCAACTGTATTGCCATCGACTTCGAAAACTGCGTTATCCGTTTCGTATTTGACGCCGCCGACCATGACGCTACCGAAGCCGGTAATGGTTCCGGTTGAAATGTAGCCCGTGCCGCCAATGCCTGCTGTGCCCCCGCCGCCGCACCCGGTCAATGCCAGAGCGAGCGCGCCGCTTAGAGTGGTGAGTTTGAGGCGATGGCGTTTAATTAGAGATGTCATTTGCGTCTCCTTTTTTCAATTCATTTGTCGATTCGTAAAAGTAGATGCCTAAGCTGACATAGCATCCGTTTTCTGGTTCCTCGGCTTCGTGCTCGGATAACCATTTATCCAAGGAGAGCAGTAAAGACTGGGCCTGTTCTGAGCTCAATTCCTTGAACGCTTGCAGGTGTTTAACATCCAGATGTTTGGTGGAAACTTTTCTCTGGTAGCGCTTATCTTCCGAGAGCGCAGTGTTTATGTTGTGGTCGATGGTGTCGAGCAACTCAGCGGTATCGGCCCCGAGAATTTTGATGAGTTCTTCTTGGTCGTTTGCAGGCAGGTAAGACACCTTAAGCAGATAGGCTTGATCGTTTTCGACTCGAATACAGCCGGCAGAAGTCAGCTGGTCAAGCATCGCTTTAACCGTGATGTCTCCGCTGAATTTTTTAATCAGTTGTGCAAAGCTCGGTTCTTTATCGGATAAATTCAGTGGAAGAGGTTTTCCGTCTTGATCGATAAAGGCATCGTGATGAACCCATGCGCTAAGAACCCGGGTTGCACGGTTGTATTTCTGTTGTTGCCGTTGAGCATCGCTTTCCGGGAGTTCTTTGAGTCGTTTAACTTCTTTTCGGGATAGTCCGGTTTGAGCGGCGACGCTGCTGACGGTTGTTTTGCCGCCTTTTGCTTCGTTCAGAGCAAAAGATTCGTCAACATACGCCTTTCTTACCAGGGATTCCAGGTGTGACGATGGAATGCCTTGGCGAATCAGGATTCGAACCAATGGACGCAATAGTTTGGTGATATTGCGATTGATGGTGTTCAGTGTTTTCTCTTTCATGTTTTGGGATTATATTCCCATTAAATATAAAATCAATATATTTGGGAAAATAATCCCAATTAATCAATTGCTATTAAAAGTTGTTAAGCTGACGTGGCTGTAAACGGTGATGTTTTGCGCGTGATACTGGCAGGGAGGGGCGTGTGAATGAATGGAATTGGAGCTCGAATGGATTGCCTGATCCCCTCGTTTTGTCGTGTAGAGTAGGGTTGGAAAAAAATAATCCGCTTTATTTAAAATTTTCTAAAAATTGGGTTGACAGCTGGTCGCCAGTCTTTATAATACGCACCACATTTATGGCTACATAGCTCAGCTGGTTAGAGCACATCACTCATAATGATGGGGTCCCAAGTTCGAATCTCGGTGTAGCCACCATATTTATAAATTAGCCCGTCTAGCACGGGCTTTTTTGTGTCTGTAAGAACGTAAAATCAATAACTTAGCGTCTATTGCTGTATTTTACGGTCTATTCTGAATCGTGCAAGCTCCGAAAAAAGCGGGTAATATTGAGGGTAACACTTAGCGTTATCCGTTTTTTCTTCTAGGTGTTACCCGCTTTTGTCGTTTTATCGTTACCCGTTCAAAACGCTATAAGCAAATCAGAACAAAGGGGGAGCCGATGCTTACTGATACCAGAATCAAGAGACTAAAACCGGCTGATAAGGTCTACAAGGAAACTGACAGCCAAGGCTTATATTTAGAGGTGCGTAAATCCGGTGCTAAGTTTTTCCGGTTCCGCTACCGTCACCCCCTGACCAAGAAAGAGCAAGTCTTTACTATTGGTGAATATCCCGCGGTCGGTTTGGCGCTTGCCAGAATGGAACGCGACCAAGCAAAAGAACTCTTAGCCCGTGGCATTGACCCTAACGAACAGAAACAAGCCGCTAAGCAGGAAGTTAAAGCCGCTGAGCAAGAGAAAGAGCGCTTAGCCAGTCGTATGACCTTTAAAGAACTGTTTGAAGAATGGCACCTCTACAAGTCGGAATCGTGGACCTACTACACGGCTAAAAAGAACCGCGAACGCATCGAGGGTAATTTACTGCCGAACCTTGGTAACTATCCATTAGAAGAGATCACCCCCGAAATTGCCCGCGATGCCTTTAAAGCGATTGAGGCCACCGGCAAACTGGAAACCTTGCGCAAGGTTAAGCAGTTCGCTAACGCTATTCTGCAATATGGGGTAGGTATGGGCCATTGTGCGTTTAATCCGGTTCGTGATCTGCCTACGGATATTTTTAAAGCACCGGTTAGAAAGAACTTTGCATTTTTGACCGCTACCAAAGACCTGCACCAACTATTAAACGACCTAGAAAACTATAAGGGTCATATAAGCGTTAAAACGGCTTTATTGGTTCAGCCTTATATCTTTTTACGTCCGGATGAATTAGCGGGCCTAGAGTGGGCTGATGTGGATTTTTACGCGGATATCATCACCATACCGGCCGAACGTATGAAAATGAGCCGCCCCCATGTGGTGCCAATGAGTAAACAGGTTCAGCGGTTGCTTATGAGTATCAAGGATTACAGCGAGAAAAGCCGCTATGTGTTTCCAAGCCCTAGAACCTTTAGTAAGTCATTCAGTGAACAGAGTCTTAATGCCGGTTTGCACCGCCTTGGTTATAACGGCAAACAGACCGCCCACGGCTTTAGGCATACCGCTAGCACCTTGCTAAATGAAATGGGATTTAATCGTGACCATATCGAGAAACAGCTAGCCCATGAAGAGGGCAATAAAGTACGTGGCACCTATAACAAGGCTGAGTACCTAGCTGAGCGTATCAAAATGATGCAAGTTTGGGCGGATCACCTAGATAGCATTAAAGCCGGTGCTGATGTGGTGCCAATACATGGCAAGCTAAAAAGTTAGCAGTCTAATAAGCTAGGTTTATCAATAGGGGGCGCAAGTTAGCCCCTTTTTTGTGCCTGTGTTTTGTAATACCCCGTTTTTTGGTGGGAACGGTGGGAATGGTGGGAACCGGCAGACGTGGCGGGGCTTGTAGCGGTTCCCCCTAAATTTTCCGTGGTGGGAACGGTGGGAACTTTCTGGAATTTTGATAATAAAATAGCGCGTTTTTAATAGAGTGGTACGTTATGTTAAATTAAGATAGGCCGCCCCGCCTTTATTAACGGCCTTGTTTTTGTTAAAAGGATTGATAAGTACACTAATGGCGTGTAGTCGTTGAATAACCGTTTTATAACGCCCCCGAGTATGTTTGTTTAGTAGCTATGGTAAGACTTAATACAGGTTTAATTCTTGTCTAATAGAGTCTTATCGTGTGTAATATAGTTTATTAAAGCTTTTAACTAGTAAGGGGGCGTTAAATGCTATCCATTGCAGAACTTACAAAGCGTGTTCAAGAGAATGCAAAGAATCGCACTCATGAAGAACGTATTCGCCTTTTGAAAAAGTCCCGAATCTTAGATGAAGATGAGAGTGTAAATGAATTTTTTACTACTATTCGGAATGTCAGTAGACATGCAAAAATACAGATAAATACAACATATACACAGAATTACAATAATAGTTCTACAGTGTCTTTTCTTTATAAAAAGTAAGTTAAAAAGTACATAAAAATTTGTATAACTCTAAACCTGCCGTTATTTATGGCTTCCATGGTATTGATAGGGAAGCCGCTCTAAATATTCTAAATCACAAAGATCAATTTTTGCACAGCAACAATAGCTACGATTGGCTAGGTCAAGGTATTTATTTTTGGGAAAATAACCTTGAACGGGCTAAGCAGTATGCTAAAAAAGACAGTGAACGCAAAGAGTCAAGCATTAAAGACCCATTTGTTTTGGGTTCTGTTATTGAGTTAGGTAACTGTATGGATTTGCTAGATCAAAGGTACATTGATTTTTTACCTGTTGCCTATGAAGATTTGAAAGACATCCTGGCGCAGGAAGGGAAGACTATGCCGGTCAATGCAAAATTTTATCCAAGTGATACAGACGAGAGTAAGAGAGAATTGGATTGTGCTGTTATTCGCCATGCTTGTACTCTTTGGGAAGAAATAGGGAATCCACCATTTGATTCAGTAAGAGCGGTATTCATTGAAGGTGATGAAGTCTATAATGGGGCTAAGTTCTATACAGGAAGTCATATTCAAATAGCGATAATTAATCATGACTGCATAAAAGGTATATTTTTGCCAAGGGAAGCTGGGCAAAAGCCGGTGTTCGCAGAACCAAAGTAGTACGATAACACGCCCCCATCGAGGGGCGTTTTTGTTTCTTGGTTTTGAAGCCAATATAGAGAGGTAAGCCAATGGCCCGCCGTTATCGTAGAAGAAGTAGAAATTCAGCCGGTGCTTTAATTCGGGATTCGGTAGCCGTAGGCAATCGTTTGCCTTGGTGGGGTTCCGCGTTAATGGGGGCGGTGTTCTTTATTCTCTTCTATTGGATGGTTCCTATCTGGTTAGAGAACTGGTTTGAAAGTCGCTCAACTCAATCACCATTAAGCGGTGCTTTGCGGTTAGTGCTTGAGCATCGTATTCACTGGGTTGAGTATCTAGGTATTGTTTTAGGGCTTGTAGGAGCGTTCTTTGCGGTAAAGAATTATTTCTTTGCTCAGCGTCTATCAAAGACGGGTGAAACCGGTGTAGGTATCATTTCTAGAATTCTAGGACGGTGGTTTGATTAGTATAGCGGCTTAATATGGTGCTACGTTATGTTAAATTGAAAGAGAACGCCCCGCCTATAGTAGTGGGGCGTTTTTGTTTCTAGGTGTCGGTAGTATTTATCGAACCAGTCCAACATAGGACCTATGCGGCCGGTTGTCGTTTTCTTTTCTGTATTCCTATGCCAGTTAGTGGCGTTCGCCTTATTCAAAAATAGCCGGTTATTTGCGCCCCCAATTATTTATTTAAGCCGTTATCATAATGAAATAGACCGCAATAGACGGTAATACATAAACAGCCGCGCTTAATGGGCGTGGTATTGGCTTAAATTTGATAGATCACCATAAGGCAGGCCGGTGCTTTGTCTTTGGTGGTTTGAGGTTCGCGTATGAGTAACTTTTATGCCCCTATACCTATTTACCCAAACTTTGATTTTTTGTTCTATCGTTGGGGGTTTGGCCAAATTGGCAAACCGAAAGATAAAGATTGTTTAGACCAGTTCGCAACATTAATTACACAATATCACGATGAACAGGAGCTTCACTTTTTATACAACGCGAATTACTTTTTATGTCATGTAAACGTTATGTGTAGTAACAGAACAGTTCCGCCTTTTAAAGATGGTTGGCGTTTATGGGATAGGCTGTTTTGTAGAGATAGCGTTAGTGAAACTGAGCACGGTGTAACTGAAAATGAAATAGATCAGTTAGGGTTTGAGCTTATTGATCAGTACCCAATGGAGGCGAATGGTGAATTTAAGCAACCGATGTTACAAATAGAAATGATGAGTATAAATCGTGATTTCCAGATTGAAATAGATGAAATTTCTTTTTTAGGTAAAGAGGCTAAATTTATTGAGGTTGCAAAAATTCTTAATGAAGTGGATCCACGGCAGCGTGAAATTCTCTATAGGTCTGCTGAATTGGATCCTGTTAACTTTAATGAAGTTTTTACTACCCGCGAAAATCTCATGGCATTTGAGCAAAAAGCAGGCTTTATGAATCATGGCTTAACGCCTGATCAAGTCGAAGAGTACGCGCCAATGCCAACAATTGAGCAAATCAATAAAAGAAAGGAAAAAATGCTACGGGGGTTTAACTCTGAATCTGGCCATGTTTTAAAAATAAAAGAAAAGGCTAAATCTTGGCAAGAAGCAATGTATCTTGAGCTTCAAGATTTAAAGAATAAATTTCCTATAAGTCAAGCAGGGTTTTATGCGGAACAGTTGGAGGTTCGACTAGAAGAATTAGGGCATAAAAATGCGAACGGGAGAAATGTAAGCAAAGACTCAATCCAGAAAGAATTAGCCAAAAGGCTTGGTTCAGGTTGGTACAAACTCCCTTTTCCCAGAAATATTTAATTTTTTTTAGAAAACATTGAAGCCCTTTATTGATAGGTGTTTCAGAAGTTTTAGAAAGTAATAGAAAACATTCGAAAGCTTAATTTAGTTGTTTTGTTTTCCATTTTTTACAGGTCATTAATACGTCTCAAGAGCCGCGAATAGACAAGTTAAACGGCTCTATCTTCGATTAAACCGAAATAGAGAGTATTGTTATGACCCAAGACCCAAAAACCGCCACAAGCCAAGCCGGTAATGTGGTGCCAATTCATGGCCAAGCGCCAAACCCAGAAACCGCCGCCCCCGAGTTACCGCCTTTTGGTGCTTTAATCCGCATTGGTAAGGTGTGCGAGATCACCACGCTAAGCCGTGCGCAAATCTATAAATTAGCCCGCCTTGGGCAGTTCCCTAAACCTATCAAGCTTTCTGAAAATACCAGTGTTTGGGATAGTTCGGACGTTTACCAATTTATTGAAGCGCGAAAACAGGCCGCGCTTGGGGGTGCAGTATGACCGCTGTAACCGTTTTCAACTTGCACCCGCGTTCGATTGCCGCTAATATTGCAAGCCTAACTAAAAACCGCAAGAGACAGAGCAAAGTCTTAAACAGTGCTTTTTTTGTGCCTAAATTATGGGGTATCTGTACCCGTATAGGCATGAAAAACCGTAACCGTATTTCTAAATATGGTCGGGTTAATGCACGGATAAAAGACCCTTTACAGGGGAAGAAGTGCAGTCGTCTTGCGGCGATTAGTGATACCCGACCACCTGAAACTAAAACAGGTGGCCAAGCTTTACTAAAACCGCAAGGAGGCCAAACTATGGCTATGTCACCTATTACCCGCGCTACCGTGGGGCAGTTCTCATTTTCTATTAATCTGCCTGAAAACAGCTTTATTAAGCGCTTTATTGCCGTATCGTTTGCCGGTGCTTGGGTTTTGTCTATCGAAACCGAACGCGGCCAAATGGCCACGGTTAAAAACCATTCCACCAATGCACCGCGCTACTTTGAAACACTGGATAGCCTAGCCCTTTGGTTAGCCTCTCAAGGTGTGCCACAAATGCAAGTCATGCTACCGAATGCCGTGAACGTGGCAGGAGGGGGTGAGTAATGAATAATCTAGCTACCCTAATCGAACACCTAAGAACCCCTGAGTTTTCAAAAAATCTTGAAGTGGATTACTCAAACCCTGTGCGAACCGATAAGCAGTTAGAGGCTTTGCATACAGCGCGGCAGTTAAGCAGTAATGAATTTGAAGTTAGACCTGATCGAATTAAGTTAATGGCCAAGTTATTGCGGGCCGGTTTGCATTTTGAAGATAACCCTTTAGAACAGCATGAGATTGAAACCTTTGCATTCTGGTTAGAGGATGAAATGGACCTGTTAAACCAGTTGGATTATATCCAGTCGAACGCTAATTTCGGGATTGAACAGCATTTCAAGCATGGTGGTAAGCCATTACCAGAAGAGGGCGCGGCAGATGAATGACGATATTAAAGCCAAGCTTCGCCAAGCCTTGCAAACCGAGTTTAACGGTTATCAGATCAAGCGAATGCCGCCTATTGTGTTTGATGACCATTGGCGCAAGTTTACCGCGGTTCGCAATGGGCAAAGCGAGCGGTTTATTTACCTGATGGACACTAGAAAGAGCGTGTGTGTTATCCAAAAAGCCAAGGGCGGCAAGGTGTACAAGTTCGCCTATTCAGTACAAAGCGATAGCCAACAGGAGGCGCTTTTATGAATCTTTCACATGATGCTAAAACGTATTTGCTTTTAAAGTCGGTTGTTGAGTCTGTAACCGGTTTCAATATTCCAGAAGTTGCGCCCCCTGTAGGCCGTCAAATTAATATCCCGCTACCTAATGGCACGGATAAAGAGAACCGCGCTATTTTGGTGTATCTAGGGGGTGAACAATTACGCTTGCTTTCTAAAGATACCAAAGAGGATTACATTTTTAACGGAGTTGATCGGGATTACCAAGATTACCGAAATAAGGCGCAAGCAATCCGGCTAAATGAAATCATTGAGCAAGTTAAGTGGATGTACCAAGCGGCTGAATCGGTAACGCTAAGCACTGAACCTTTGCTATTGGAAGCGGGTTATAAGGTGCCTGTATTAACCGGTGTATTGGGTGGCCATGATGATTATTTCCCCAATGGTGTAACAGCTGGTGCATTACGCAAGCATAAGGAAGCAATCTTACAGCCGTTTTATTCACCGAAAGGACAAGATGAACGCGGGCCGGTAGAGCCCAAATTAACCGCGGTCCGTTCACTGCTAGCCGATGATCTGCAAGGTGAAATCTTTGGCGCTATCCCACCTAGTTTGCATATTCACCGCTTGGCGCATGGTATGCCGGTTGTTTGGGTGTGTGGTTATGAGAACGCAATAGCGGCCCTTAAACGATTTCCAGATTTTACGGTTAAGGAGGCGCTTAGCTTGGTGCATTTATTAAAGTTTGTTGGGCGTGGTCGCGGTGATGAAATTGCAAGGCAAGCCGGAACCTTAAAAGATTGCTATTTGGCACTTACTTTAGAGCAGATCAAGCAGTTTAATTTGTTGGTAGATGCTGATAAGGCAGGGTCTAGTTTGGTTCCATTTAGAGAAGTCGAGCATAGCTTTATTCAATTAGGGAAAGGAGAGTGCTTTGATGATAAATAACGAACCTTTAGACCTTGGCACCGTGGCCAATATGCTGAATTTTATTAGCGCTGAGTGTGACCGTGAAACATGGACCCGCGTTCTTATGGCGATTAAATCCGAGTTTGGTGATTCTGGAAAAGGCGTGGCCCAAGATTGGAGCGCAACGGCTGAGAGTTTTAAACAGGATGCTTTTAATGCCACTTGGAAAAGCATTAAAGCCGGTGGCGGTGTCACGATCGCTACTTTGGTGAGTATGGCCAAGGATAACGGCTTTAAGTTTGCACCAATGAGCAAAGCAGATAAACAGCGTTTACGCGATGAGCAGAAACAGCGCAAGGCACAACGTAAACAGGAAGAGGAACAGCAAAAGCGCGAAACGGCATTGAATCAGCGGGCAACAAAAGCGCAAGCGGTGGATATGTTAGCGCGGGCGGTTCGGTGCAATCCTGAACACCCATATTTGAATAAAAAAGGGGTGATTGGTTCACCCCTAGATAATGTTTATCAAATTGGCTTAAATTTGATTGTTCCAGTGTATCAGTTTACCGATGCAATGCGAACTATTAAGCGCCCATACGAGCCGGGTATTACCGCCCCCGAGTATGAGCCTTGGAACTTGCAACAAATCAGCGCCACCGGCTTTAAGTGGTTTTTAAAAAGTGGCCGCGTTAAGGGCGGTTTCTTTCCGGTTCGCCTATCTTATGAATGCCGTGAATTTATTCTTTGTGAGGGGGTGGCCACCGGCTTGACCATTGCAGGGTTTTACGAGCGTTACGCGAATGTAATTTGTGCCTTTAATGCCGCTAATTTGAAGCCGGTAGCGCAAGCGTTTAAGCAGGCGTTCCCCACTGCGGCCTTTACCATTGCCGCGGATAACGACCGCGACACTGAACGCACCACGGGGGTTAATGTTGGGCTAGTTAAAGCTAAGGCCGCGGCTAAGGCGATTGATTGTGTTATGAATTATCCTGAGTTTGCAGAGAGTGAAGCCGGTAGCGATTGGAACGACCGCTTTTTGTTGGATTGCCCGCAAGGGTTGCAACGTCCTGTAGTTGGTCGAGGTGTAGCCGTTAATGAAATCTGGGGGCGCGTATGAGTGATAACAAGCCGTTAGATTTTGAAAAGGCTAAGAAAGGTTTTAAAAAAGCGGTAGCCGATGATTTCTATAAAAATGCCGTGTTTCCGGAGGGGTTTGAGTCGGGTGCTAGCGGTATCAGCTTTAAAGACCCAGACCATGAGAACGCTAAAGAGGTGCGGATTTGTTCGCATATCAAAGTTAGCGCGGTTACGTGTGATATTGAGGGCAATAACTGGGGTTATGTTCTGGAATTTAAAGACCGTTTAAACCGTGTGAAAAAATGGGTAATGCCTGCCGAAATGCTAGGCGGCCGCGGTGATCTGTTACATGGTACTTTGCTAAATATGGGGGTGCGTGGTTTGCATACGAGCCGCGCTAAGAATTTGCTGAATGAGTTCATTCAAAACACCCCCTTAACCAAGGTGGTAACTTGCACCAATAAAACCGGTTGGAACTTAGAGAACAGTGTTTATGTTCTACCTGATCGGACCATTGCACCGCCTGATTCTAAAGAAGTTGTTTATCAAAGTGAGATACCGGCTAGCCTAGGGTTTGAATCAAAAGGCACTTTGCAAGAATGGCGGGAAAATGTCAGCGCTTTTGCGGTAAACAATAGCCGCCCATGTTTGGCGATTAGTGCCGCCTTTGCCGCGCCTTTATTAACTCCTCTTGGTGTTGAGGGTGGCGGCCTGCATTTACGCGGTGATTCTTCACAAGGGAAAACCACGGCTTTATTTATGGCCGGTTCGGTTTGGGGGAGTCACCAACGTAAACAGACTTGGCGGGCTACGGATAACGGCTTAGAGATTGCCGCTTATCAGCATAACGATAACTTGTTATTACTTGATGAAATGGGGGAGATGGACCCTAAAGTAATCGGTAAAACGGTCTATATGTTGGCCAATGGCTTAACCAAGACACGCGGCAATAATGGCGGCAAGATTATGTCTTGGCGTACCTTGTTTCTCTCTACTGGGGAGTTGAGTTTAAAAAATGCGATGAAATCCGCGGGGCTAGAAGCCAAAGCGGGCCAAGAGGTGCGTTTACTGGATATTGAAGCCCAGTGCAGTGAGGCACTTGGTATCTATGACGAACTGTTTAGCGGTATGGGGGAGGGGAAAAAGGGCGCTATAAAGCAATCTAAAACGATTGTTGCAAATACTGGCGAGTATTACGGTTTAGCGGGTATTGAGTTCATTAATAGACTAATAACGGATAAGGAGGGCGCGCTAGAGGCGGTTAGAAAGGCTCAAGAGGCATTTATGCAAACCTATCTGCCTAAAGATGCAAATAGCACTATTGGGCGTGGTTTGGGTATGTTTGCCACGGTAGCCGGTGCCGGTGAACTGGCTACCGTTTGGGGGCTTACTGGTTGGCCACAAGGCATGGCGTTTAAGTTGGTCGGGGAATGCGCTAAGAACTGGATGTACAGTCAGCCAAGCATTAGCGATTCACTGGAAGAACAGCAAGCCATAGAGCGCGTTAAGGTGTTTATTGAGCGCAATAACGAGGGCGGCTTTATGGATATGGACGCGCACCGCGACCATCAAGCCAAGACCGTTTATAAATATGGTTACGTTAAGTACGACCATGAAGCAGAGCAAAAGCTATTCTGTTTTACTACCAGTAACTTTAACGAAGTAATCAGCGGCCTAGACCCTAAGACAGTGTTTAGAGTGTTACGCAAGTACGGCTATTTAAAGACCAATAAAGCGGAATTTGATAAGCGTACCGGTAAGACGAAACAGCGCAATACCTACAAGATTGCACCGCCTGAACTGAATAAAGAAAAAGAAGAGGCACACCGTAAAAACAAGGTGAGTGTTTACGCGGTGTACGCTTCAATTCTGAATCATGGCCACGGTGAAGAGCCAGAGCCAAGCACTGAGCAACAAGCACAGGCCTAGGTGTGTCTTATCAATCCTTTCTAATCGTTAAACCTTGGCCCCTTTACGGGGCTTTTGTTTATCTGCCTTTTTATCTCTATTAACTCTAATCCGTTCGGCTATGTCGTGAACTAAAAAACGCGCTTGGCCTTTTGGCCATAAAGAAAACTCCCGCGCGATTTTTTCAGGGTCCCTGCAACAATTTACCCTGTACGGGTGCGTAGAGGCGCGGAAAAGCGCTAGGTCGCGTATGAGATTTATAGGCAACCTGCAACAGATTCACCGCTTTGGTGCAGGTGCTTAGTTGAATGTTCGATAATGGCCAGAGCATAAATTTAGTTAATGGCGGTTGGGGCGTTTGGTTTGTGGTTGTAGGCTAATACCGGTTGGCGGGCAAAGAGTTACACAATTCAAAAATGGCACTCAGTAAACTTAACGCGCCTTTTTGTTATCAAAACTCGCAAAAGTTCCCACCGTTCCCACCACGAAAAATTTAGGGGGAACCGCTGCAAGCCGCGCGACGCTTGCCGGTTCCCACTGTTCCCACCATTCCCACCGAAAAACGGCATATTACAAAATACGCCCCCACATTTACCAAAGCAGAAAACGAAACCGGAATAAGCCGCGTTTATCACTTTGCCAAATCAGTAAGAACCATTCTTATTTAACCCTTTTATTTTTTTATAGAGAAAACTTAGTAAATAGAGGGAACTAGGGAAAAGGTTTTTAAGTTCGGCCGGTTTGCTTTGGTGGCGGTTTGATTGTGTTGATTTGCCAAAAAGTGAACGCGAACCGATAGCCGGTAACTTTTTCTAATTGCTGTAAATTCCGAACGGAAAGCAGAAACCGGCCGCGGTTTTTCCTTGGTGATCTGGTTGGCCATAGGGCAAGGGCGGGTCTAAAAGTCTAGGCGGCCTTAGACCTAGACCGTAGCCCTAGTTTTGCGTACTCGCACGGCAAATTTTATAGGGGGGGGTATCTAGTAAAAGTGCTTATATATTAGCTTTTTGATTTCCCAGAATTGAAGCGGTTCATAGTGGGCGGTCAAAAAATACCACGACCAATATTTTTTAAGGTGGGATATGAAAGGCAAGTATGTAGGCCGGTGCTTGGGTTGGGTCCTTGCGTATGTTTTCCATGCACGGGGAATTAGAACCGCGGTTTTTATGTAGATGTATTTTTTATAGTAGGGGGTTCCGGTTTATTCCCTAGTTCCCTCTATTTACTAAGTTTTCTCTATTAAAAAATAAAAGGTATAAATAAGAATGGTTATCGCCTGCCGGTGTTGCGGTATGTGATCTGGTTGGTTAGTGGGTCCAGTGACCGAAAACTGAAAGACACACCTAGGCCAATTTGCGCGCGGGGTGTTTCCCCTTTGGCAAAAATGCCAAGCGGTTTTTATATTACTTAGGTGTTTAGCTGTAATAAGGTTCAGCCGGTTTAGTGTTCTTAGCGTATGTGTTGGCCAAGGCAAGCAAATTAATAAAGATGGGGTCCAGAGTTCGGGTTCCATTTTGAGACCCGAACAAAGCATATTTTCTGCCTTGAATAGAACAAACAGCGAACCACCCCCAAAAAGATAAAAAATAGGGGGTTACTTTGAAAAAAGCGGGTAATATTGAGGGTAATAGTTTATGGGTGTGTTTTAAGTATTTGAATTTGTTGGGTAGTTAAAGGCCGGTGTAGCCACCATATTTTAAAAGCCCGTAAACACCTATGTTTACGGGCTTTTTTATTATCTGATTTTTGAGGTGGGAAAGGGTTTCTTCTTTACTCTTTAAGCTCGCTTCAAACCGCTCAAGCCGACAGTGTTTATTTTGCATTTCTGTTGGGTTTTCGACCTCTCTGCCCGATCTGATGTTGGAAATTGATTCAAACGAACTTCGGTACTGGCTCTGGTTGCTAATTGCGTAAAACTAAGTGTACTATTGGAGCACGCTCATTTACATGGATAGTGACTTTTTGGGAGGGGTATGGGTACTAACCGTAGGTTATCCGATAGGATTAATGCACGTAGAAAATGTGTCATCGAGAAAAGAGGGGTCAAGTATCCTTGCCATCTAAAAGATCTTTCTCTTGATGCAAACGGGGTTGGTTTTATTTCGAGCTCCAAATTTTTTTTGCATGAGCATGTTATTCTCGAGATAGGTGGTATTACCGAGCTTGGATTGGATTCTGTGGAGTGTGTATTGAGAGTGATGCACGTTACCGAATTGCACGACCACAACGTCTACGGTTGTCAGGTCATTCACAGCAATGAAGAATTTAGGAAGTTTGTCGAGCAAAAGAATAATACGCGTGTCTCTTTTCGTTCGAAACTCTTACGGGATTTGATGCTGAAAAAACACTCATAACTAGGGTTTGAAAATGTCGTGCCTAGATGGGTTGGCGGCATTGTTTAAGTTTAGAGAGTAGATATTCAGATATTAAGAAGTGCGTTAATCAATAGAATGTTGCATTTCTTTTCCATACCGCAGGTTGAGAGCGCCGAGTGAGCATGGAAAGCAATGAATTTTATTCGGCGTCGTATCTAAAAGAACGCTACTAAAAACGCATTTTGCTTACCTTTCCTTTCGTTTGTCACGCAATCGTCATCTATCCTTCGATTATTGATAACCAAACCCTATTGAGATTAAGCTACAATTTACGATTAATTTCTTGTTTTTCATCGCTCAGAGGTGATCTTGAGTTTTTCCGTTCTACAAAAAAACATTCAGACTTTTCTGGTTCAGGGGGCGACTCTGGCTTTGTTCTTGATGTCTGTATGGGGTATCGGAAACTTGATTGCCATATGGCTTGAACCACCGGTCAAGGTGTTAGTGCCGAGTTTACAGAAATTATCGGATAACTCTTCCGTTGAGCTGATGCCGCAAAAACCGTCTTTTCTTTTCGGTCAGCCCGAGGCAAACGCGTCCAAGAGCAAAGCAGAATTGCTTAACCAGGACGAGATCAAACAAACCCGCTTGAATGTCAAACTTACCGGTGTGATTTATACGCCGCAATCTTCCGTGGCGGTTATTGAATCCGGGCGGGAGACGTTTGTTTTGAAAGAGGGGGAGGTGTTGCGTCAAGGGGTTGCGGTTGAACAGATTCAACCGGATTTTGTCGTCTTGAATAACCGTGGCGGCTTGGAACGGTTGATGCTTGAAGAAAGTGATTTGCCCGGAAAGGCTGTTGAAACCAATGGTAACGCTTCTTTAAACCAAGGTCAGAGCGCGGATTTGCAAAAGATTCGTGACGAAGTTCGCAAGTCTCCCCTCGCTCTGAATCGTTATGTCCGTTTCCGTATGTTGAAGGGCAATGGACAGGTTAATGCTATTCAAGTCTGGCCGCGTCGTGAGCGGCAGCTGTTTGAAAGTCTCGGGTTTAAAAACGGTGACAAAATTCTACAGGTAGACGGCGTGGCGGTTTCGACACTGGCCGAGGATCCGCAACAGATGCAGAAACTGTTACAGAAGTCCCGTTTTGATCTGCAGATCGAACGTAGTGGACAGCAGCAAAGTCTGTCCGTGGTATTGC
Source organism: Thiomicrorhabdus xiamenensis (assembly GCF_013282625.1). Lineage (NCBI taxonomy): Bacteria > Pseudomonadati > Pseudomonadota > Gammaproteobacteria > Thiotrichales > Piscirickettsiaceae > Thiomicrorhabdus > Thiomicrorhabdus xiamenensis. Next base: position 2,204,416 of record NZ_CP054020.1, on the reverse strand, counting down.
AGTAGCATAAACATTGAACCGTAAAACGATTAATAAAACCGGCTAATTTTAAAGGCTTGATTTCATGAAACAGACCCCGCTTTTTAACTCGACCCATAAATGGCTTCAAGGCGTTTTACTGGCCGGTTCACTCTGCTTTGCAGGTTACAGTGTGCCGATTTTTGCACAGGTTGACGAGGCCATGAGTGAGCAGAGTTTCGGTAATTTCCAGAATGTTGAACTGGAAAAGGTTATCGAAGCGGTGGCAAAAATTTCCGGACATAACTTTGTCGTTGATCCGCGGGTAAAAGGGAAGGTGACGCTGATTGCCCCGGAGGGCATGAATCCGCAGGAGCTGTATCAGACACTATTGTCTATTCTCAATGTCCACGGTTATGTTGCGGTGGAATCCGGCGGAGTGACAAAGATCGTTCCGGCCAATCTGGCAAAGGACCAGCTGAGTTATCGAAATTACAAGGAAACGTCTGAAGACTGGGTTACTGAGGTGCTGGATGTGCAGCATGTCGAGGCCACCAAGCTGGTTGCTGTTTTGCGTCCGTTGGTTGCGCGTGAAGGCCATCTAGTCGGGCTGGCGGAAAGCAACCGTTTGATCATTACCGATACCGTTGCCAATATCCGCCGCATCAAATCGGTATTGCGCAAAGTGGATATCGATAATTACGGTCAATTTGAAGTGATTCAGGTTGAACATGCGCCGGCGGAGGATCTGGCCAAAACCTTGAAAGGTCTGATTCCGAAAAATAAAGGCGGTACCGATGTCACGATCTCTTTCGATGAGCGTTCCAATCGAATTATTCTGACCGGAGACGAGCAGAAGCGCATCATGCTGCGGGCATTGCTGGCGGAACTGGACGTGCCGATGGCTTCTGAAGGGCGGGTTCAGGTTATTTATCTGCGCTATGCGAAGGCGGCGGATCTGGTTCCGGTGCTGCAAAAAATCTCGTCAAACCAATCTTTGGCGCAGGCTGCGGTGGCTAACGATACGCCGGCCGATGTTGCACCTGCGGCGCCGGCTGATAATGGTGTTGGCGAATCAAAAAGTGCGGCGCCGGCAACTTCGGCCAATCCTTTGACTCTGGCCAATCAAAAGCAGCTCAAGGAACAGATCAGTATTGAAGCGGATGAGCGTATGAATGCACTGGTCATCAGTGCGCCGACGCCGATTTTAACCGCATTAAAAGAAGTAATCCGTCAGTTGGATATTCGCCGCGCCCAGGTGCTGATCGAAGCGATTTTCGTGGAAATCTCGGAAGACCGTGCTGCCAATCTGGGGGTTGAGTGGGGCGCGTTGGGTGACAAAGGTGCCGGGTTGATTAATTTTTCCGGTACTTTACCAACCATTCTCGGTAATATCGGCAATCCTTTGGCGCAGGTCGGTGCTTTAAGTACCGGTGCTAATTTTGCGGTCGGTGATTATGATTCGAATAGCGGTTGGGGAGCTTTGTTGCAGGCCCTGCACAGCGATTCGGCATCGAATATTCTGGCGACGCCTTCGCTGCTGACGCTGGATAACGAAGAAGCGGAAATTCTGGTCGGACGGGAAGTGCCGTTTCAGACCGGGAGTTATACGTCGACTACAACCAGTGTGTCCAATCCGTTTAGCACCATTGAGCGTAAAAATGTCGGTTTAAGCTTGGTGGTCAAGCCGCAGATCAACGAAGGTGACGAAATTTATTTGGAAATCGATCAAGAAGTGTCCGACGTTCTTCCGAAAGGCGAGGCCGTTGATATTCAAACGACCAAACGACAGATTAAGACGAGAGTGATTGTCGGCGACGGCAATGTGGTCGTATTGGGCGGATTGATTAATGAGAAAGAGACTCAGGTTGATTCCAAAGTTCCCGGACTGGGTGATATTCCGGGCTTGGGGGCTTTATTCAGCTCAACCAAAAACACGCGTGAGAAAGTCAATCTGATGGTTTTCCTGCGCCCGGTAATTGTACGCGACAACCTTAAAAGTGATTTCTACAGTCAGCAGAAATATAAATATATCAACGAACAGCAACAGCGTTTGCTGGATCAGCCGCAAAAGTCTTGGGTGACGCCGGGATTGCGTCCTAAGCTGCCGGACTATCAGCAGTGGCAGAACAATACGCCGGAAAAAAATCCTCAGAATATTCCGTTGAAGTCGGATCAGAATCGAGCGCAGCAGGTATCCGCACCGACACCGGTCGCTGAGGATAAAGTCGAGACGGCTGACGAAATAAAGGCTCAGAGTGCCTATGAGGCTTATGAGGCGATTGCCAATGGCGACTATTGATCTGCCGTTCAGCTTCGCCCGCAAGAACGAGGTTCTGCTGCAGTCCGATAATGGGCCAGAGGTCTTTTTCACCGAACAGACGCCCATAGTGGCACTGCAGGATGTTCAGGCTCGCCTACTCGCTTCGGGGATTGCTGAAATCCGCTGGCAAAAAATTTCCGAACAGGCGTTCAAAGCCAAAGTGCAGCGTGCTTATGCCGACAGCGGTTCGAATTCCATCGAGGTCGCGCATTCGATCGAGACCGACGATCTGGCTTCGGTGGTGGCGGAAATCGGAGAGCCTGAAGACCTGTTGGACAGTGCCGACGATGCGCCGATTATTAAATTGCTCAATGCAGTGCTGACCGAAGCGATCCGTTCGGAAGCGTCCGATGTGCATATCGAGCCGTATGAAAATCAGTTGCGTATCCGTTTCCGGGTCGACGGCGTACTCAAAACCGTATTGTCTCCCAAACCGGCGCTGGCTTCGATGCTGGTGTCGCGTATCAAAGTTATGGCGCGTCTCGATATTGCCGAAAAACGAATTCCTCAGGATGGTCGTATCGCCTTGAAACTCGGCGGTCGTGCGGTGGATTTGCGTGTTTCCACTCTGCCGTCCAGTTTCGGAGAAAGGGTTGTGTTGCGTCTGTTGGATAAAGGTGCGGAACGCTTGACCCTCAAAGATCTCGGTATGCCGGAAAGGCTGGAGCAGGGCATGCAGCTGGCGTTGTCCAAGGCGCACGGGATTTTTCTGGTGACCGGCCCGACCGGTTCCGGTAAAACCACAACGTTGTATGCCGGATTGACACGACTGAACGATTCTCAGCGCAATATTATGACCATTGAAGATCCGGTCGAATATAACATCGAAGGCATTAACCAGACTCAGGTCAATACCAAAGCGGAACTGACGTTTGCCAAAGGTTTGCGGGCGCTGCTTCGTCAGGACCCGGATGTTGTCATGATCGGGGAAATCCGTGATCATGAGACTGCGCAGATTGCCGTGCAGGCATCCTTAACCGGGCATCTGGTGCTATCTACTTTGCATACCAATACGGCCATCGGTGCCATCACCCGTTTAAGAGATATGGGCATCGAATCGTTTCTTCTCGCTTCGAGTCTGAACGGCGTGCTCGCGCAGCGTCTGGTACGACGTCTGTGTCCGCATTGCAAACAGGCGCACTCTGCCGATCAGGCGGAATGCGAACTGCTTGGTGTGCAACAGGCGCTGCTGTATCTGCCTAAAGGTTGCGATCACTGCCAGCAGACCGGGTATTCCGGGCGCATGGGACTGTATGAATTGCTTCTGGTCGACGAAGAGGTTCGTTCTATGATCCACTCCAACCACTCCGAATCGGAAATCGAAGCTTATCTGCGCGAAACCACGCCTTCGTTGAACGAAAGCGGTTATCAGGCGGTGCTGGACGGCAAAACTTCTCTGGAAGAGGTTTTGCGGGTCACTCAGTCGTAGGCAGGGCTTGAATCGAGATGGCGGTATTTGAATACAAGGCGCTTAATAGACGCGGAAAAACCCAGAAAGGCATGCTGGAGAGCGATTCCGAACGTTTGGCGCGTCAGCAGCTTCGCGACCAAGGATTGACGCCAATTGCGCTGCAGGAGATTCAAGCCAAAACGAGTAAAACGGCCGACGGCTCGGCAAAATTTCTGCAGAGTCAGTTGGCGGTAGCCGATCTGGCGCTGTTTACCCGTGAATTGCATACTCTGCTTGATGCCGGGACGCCTCTTAATCAGGCGTTAAAGGCGCTGACCGAACAGGCTGAGAAAAAGGTCATGATGCGTTTTATCCGTAGTTTGCACGCCAAGGTCGGGGAAGGGTATTCGCTGACGCAGGCTTTGCAGAAAGCTCCCTATAAAGTGCCGTCCGACTATATCGCCATTATTCAGGCAGGCGAACACAGCGGTCATTTGACTGAAGTGATGTCGCGTCTGGCGGACACCATCGAGCAGCGTGAACAGTTGAACAAAAAGCTCAAAACCGCGCTGATCTATCCGGTGTTGATGGTTGTGGTGTCTATCGCAATCGTGCTGTTTCTGATGGTTTATGTTGTGCCTAAAGTCGTGACGGTATTCGATAATATGCAACAGACGCTGCCGCCGTTGACTCAAGGTTTGCTGACAACCAGCGATTTTGTTCAGGCCAATTGGGGCTGGATCGGGTTGGCGCTGATTTCCGTATGGTTACTGTACCGCTGGCTTCTTTCGCGGGAAAAAAGCCGTTACCGGATCCATCAGATTTGGCTGCGCCTGCCGGGGGCGAGAAAATTTTTATTATATTCGGCCGCTGCGCGCTGGGCGCGGACTTTTGGGGTGCTTCTGGCCTCCGGTGTTCCGGTGCGCGACGCCATGGCGATTTCCGCTGAAGTGATGACTTTAGAGCCGCTGAAAGCGTCGGTGATGAATATGGTCGAACTGGTCCGTCAGGGGAAAAGCGTGCATTATTCAATGCAGCAATCGAAAGTGTTCCCGCCGTTGTTGCTGAACCTGGTCGGAACAGGGGAAGGTAAAGGGCAGCTGCATTCGATGCTGTTGCGCGGTGCGCAGCATTACGAGAACGAGGTGGAAAACGCCGCTTCGACTCTGGTCAGCCTGATCGAACCGATTTTGATTATGGTGATGGGTGCGGTCGTGCTGGTCATCGTATTGGCGATTATGCTGCCGATTTTCGAAATGAATCAGATGATAGGTTAACTGTAAATTTAGGATAAAGAAAATGAGATTAGACAGACAGCAGTGGAAACAGTCACGTCAGAAAGGTTTTACCTTGATTGAATTGATGGTGGTGGTCGTCATCCTGGCGATTCTGGCCGGATTTGTAGTACCGAAACTGATGGATCGCCCGGATGAAGCGAGAATAGTGAAGGCGAAGCAGGACATCGCCGCGATCGCTTCGGCTCTGCAGCTTTATAAGCTGGACAATTATCAGTATCCGACAACCGACCAGGGGTTGGAGGCACTGGTTAAGCAGCCAAGCGATGATCCGCAGCCGAAGAATTGGAAAAAGCTGCTGGATACCCTGCCTCTGGATCCGTGGGGTAATCCTTACCTGTATCTTTCTCCCGGCGAGCATGGGGAGTTCGATCTGTTCACCTATGGTGCGGATGGTGCAGAAGGCGGTGAAGACATAAATGCCACCATCGGTAACTGGCAACAGAAATAGACGATTTGGAGCCTCGGGTGCGTCTTCGGCAAAACGGTTTTACTCTGATCGAGCTGATGGTCGTACTCTTGATTATCGGCCTTCTGTTGACGGCCGCCAGTCTGAGTTTCAAAAACAGCGACAGCGCCCTGTCCCGCCAGCAGGCGAGTCAGATTCAGGCGCTGTTTCATTATGCTCAGGATCAGGCTACATGGCAGCAGAGGACGTATCTGCTCATTCCGGATAATAAGGGGTTGACGCTTTTCAAGTGGCAGCAAGGGCAGTGGCATAAAGATGACGAGGCCAAAGCCTTGTCGTGGAAAGCGTCTTTTGACGTCGAGTGGCAACTGCCTATGTTGCAGAGCCGTGAGGAAAGCCTGATTAACAGAGGCTGGTGGGTTTTGCCGAGCGGAGAGGTTCAGCCGGGATCAATCAGCTGGCGAGTGAAAAATGCCGAGGCTGAAGACACGATCCTGCAGTGGGACCAGTGGCTGGAATTTGAATTGGTTGCGAGTGATGCTGTTTAACGAGGCAGGTATGGCAGAAAAGACGGTACAGCGCCAGTGCGGATTTACGCTGATTGAAGTGCTGATCGCTTTGGTTATCGCAGCGATTGCATTGGCGGCCATGAGTCGAAGTTTCGGTGTCACAACTCACAATCAGGCTTTGCTTGAAGAAAAAGTGGTCGCCACCTGGGTCGCGCAAAATGCGTTAACGCAGCAACAGATCCAAACCGGCAGCAACCAGTTTTCCCGTGAAGAGAAGATGCTGGGACGAAACTGGCTTCTTACCCAGAAGATCGAAGCGACACAGTTGGCGCAATTCAAAAAATTGACGATAGAGGTCAAGCCGGATACAGCGTCTACAGGCGATGACGCATCTGTCAGTACTCGTCTGGTCACTGTGGTGGGCGTACCATGAAATCGCAGAAAGGTTTTACCCTGATCGAGTTGTTGATCGCCATGTCTATCGCCGCGATTATCAGTATGCTGGCTTACCAGACGATCGATTCGGGAGTACGGGTCAATCAGTCTCTGGAGACGCATCAGCAGGAACTGAAGCGCCTGCAAGGTGCCTGGTGGTGGCTGGAACAGGATCTGATTCAGATGGCTCCAAGAGCGGTCAACGACGGTTTAGGCGGTTCACTTCCTGCTATGACCTATCGCGTTGATTTGGGTTTGGAGTTCAGTCGTTTAAGTGATGCGCAAAGTCCTATGGCGATGGCGGGTTCTTATGGGCTGAATCGTGTGGCCTATCGTCTGGAAAACAAGCAGCTGGTGCGTCTGCTGTGGCCGGTGATGGATCGGGCGCCGGATTCGGTTCCGGTTAGAAGGGTTCTGCTTGAGGATGTGCAAAGGTTTGATTTGCGTTTTCTCGATGAGCAGAGTCAATGGCGGGAAAACTGGCCGCCGGAAAACCGTGAAACACCGCCGTTAAATAATCTCCTGCCGAAGGCCGTCGAGGTGCGCATGCTTAATCGGCTTGGTGAAGTGAAGCGGCTTTTTTTAGGCACGGATTGGATGGAGTTTAACCCTTATCCGGCAGCCGCATTGGACAGTGTCTCCGGACAGGAGGGAGTCAATGAGTAGTCGGCAGCGACAAACTCAGTCCGGTTTCGCCTTGATTACTGTAATTCTGGTGGCTGCTCTGGTGGCGATTATCAGTTCGGAGCTTTTAAGCAAGCAACAGGCACAGATTCAGCGCAGCGGTTATATGCTGCATCAGACACAGGCTTTGAGTGTTGCCTGGGGGCTGGAGTCCTGGGTGAAACAGGGATTGGCTCTGGATGGGAAAAACAATAAAACCGATCATCTGGGCGAACTCTGGGCGCAGCCTTTGCCGCCGATTCCGTTTGAGGACGGCGAAATTTCCGGCGAGTTGCTGGATGCTCAGGCAAAACTGAATGTAAACGCTCTGTTGAGTGTTGACGCTAAGCGTAAAGAGTTGTGGCATGCGGTTTTTAACCGTTATGCCCAGCAGCAGAACCTGAATTTGAATCTGGCGGATCTGATCGAGGACTGGATTGACCGTGATTCAGAGCCGTTGGCGGGTGGCGCGGAAAGCGATCAATATCTATTGAATACTCCGGCTTTCAGTGCCGCCAATCAGCCGATGGTTACGCCGCAGGAAGTGTTCAATCTGCAAGGAGTGCAGACGTTAACTTTTCAGCAGAAAACGCTGCTTGTGGCGAACTTAAGCGCCTTGCCGCAGGAGACTGCGGTCAATATTAATACCGCTTCCGAAGCGGTGTTGCTCAGTTTGAGTCCCTGGATGACGGTGCAGGTTGTGCAGGCCTGGTTAAACCAGAGGATCGGCAATCCGGCCGAGAAGGTGGATGATTTCCATCGTTTTCTGATCGGCGTTACGGGGCTGACTCTGGAAGAGGTGGCTAAGGATTTGCCGGAAGGCCTGATTTCGGTCAGAAGTGATTTTTTTATTTTAAACGGACGAATTGATTTTGGTCTGGCGCGGCAGCAGGTTTCAGGGCTGTTCTATCGTAATGAGCAAAATCAGGTGAAGATACTGCAAAGGTGGTTAAGTGTCCCCGAATAACTCGAATGTAACTTTACAAGCCGACGCTAAGGCTCTGTGCTTCAATCTGCAGGGGGAGTTGCTGTTGCGGCAATTCGCCGACGGGGCAGCGGATGTCAAAGAGGAAAGCGTTGAATCGCTTCTACAGCAGGGGCGTATCACTTCGGAACAGCTCCGACAGATCGGTGTTGTCTGGGTTCCGACTTCCCAGTTGGTTATAGCGCAGGTTGTTTTGCCGGGAAGCCGTCAGTCAGAGTTGCGCGCAGCCCTGCCGTATGCACTGGAAGAGCAACTGTCCGACGCGGTCGAGAATTACCATTTTGTTATTTTGCACAAACAGCCGGCGCAAGAGGGAACACAGTTACAGGTTGCCGTGATCGCCAAGGTTTTAATGAATCAATGGTATCAAGCCCTTAAGCGTCTCGAACTGGATAACTGTCTGTTGAGCGCCGATTGTTTCGCTCTGCCTGAACCGGAAACTGACGTATCTGTCGCGATGGTGCTTCCCGGAGCGCCGGTGGTGATCTATCGTGATGGGCGTTATAGCGGTTTTGCCATTCCCGAAACGCTTAGCGAGCAGTTGGCATCTTCTTCCGAGGAGGTGCGCAATTTGACGCCTCAGCAGGCGCAATGGCAGAAAATCGCCTTTTCGCCGAGTGCCTGGCAGCAGTTACAGAGCACCAATCTGGCGGTCGGCGAGTTCGCGTTGAAGGAGTCGCAAAATCTCTGGCGTCAATGGTTATGGCCGAATCTGGCCGCGGGGCTTCTGTTCGTGGTATTGCTGGGATCAAACTGGCTAGAAAAGGAGCAGGCGCTGCAGGATGCGCAGGTTTACCGTTCTCAGAGCGAGCAGCTCTTTAAAGCGATGTTTCCTGATGTAAAGAGAGTGGTCAGTATCAAGACGCAGACCATGACCCGCCTGAGAGCGCCGTCGCAAGATGTAACGAGTGCGCGTTTAATGCCGCTCGTTTACCAGCTCGAACCGGTGTTATCCGGGCAGACAAAAGTTCGTATCGATGAATTGAATTGGCAGCGCCAGGCTCAGGGCGGCAAATTGAATCTGCGTCTGACGGCGAAACAGAGCGGTGATTTGCAAAAGCTGCAGCAGCAGATTCAACAGCGGGCAGGTAAACTGCAGGCGCAGTTGAGCATTAAGAATGTCACGCCTGAAGTGGCTCTGGGAGAGTTAAATGTGGTCGCAAATTGAAAATCTTCTGCAGCCGATCAAGCTGCGCTTTAATGCTTTCTGGCAACCGCTGGCCGACCGGGAAAAAGTGTTGCTGGCGATGCTGGGTATTTTCCTCTTCTGGGTGTTGCTGTACGCGTTGTTGTGGCAGCCGATTCAGCAACAGCAGAAGGAAGCGCATCAGCAGTTGTTGAATGCACAGAACCAATGGCAGTGGCTTAATCAACAGATACCTCTTTGGCAGCGTCAGGGACCGGAGCAGAATCAGGCGGCGATTTCAAACCGCAATCAGTTGATGAGCAAGGTTCAACAGTCTTTACGCCAACTTAATCTGCATAAACAGATCAGCAAAGTCGATCTGACATCCAAGGGGGTGAAAGTGGTATTCAAACAGGCGGATGCCCCGAGGCTTTTGCAATGGTTGGCGACCCTGGAGCAGGAAGGTGTTGTCAGTCAAAGGGCGCAGATAGTTCCTCTTGAAGGCGGTGTGGTCGAGGCTCAGATTGAATTTGTTGTACCGGAGTAGGTGCAGGTGTTTGGTGGCTGGAAACGCGCCGGTTTACTCATAATAAAGATTGATTTATATGTATTTCTTTAGAAAGAAACAGGTAATTCTGCTATTATTTTTGGCAATAGTGCTGTTTTGTATCTCACTGATAAGTTCTTTTAAAATCAGTGCCTTGAATTCATTTATAGGCATGGAAAACAAGCCTGTTCAGTTAAGTGAACTTAAAGGAGATTTGGCGCAGGGTTCTCTGGCTATCGGGCTTGCGAATCCGGATTATCAGCCTTTGGGTATTCTGCGCTGGCAGCAGTCTTATCTCGACTGGTTGCTGTTGCATCCGCAGCTGAACGGGCAGTTCCGCGGACGAAGCAGTGAATTGCCGTTCTCCGCAGAGTGGTCTCTTTTGTCGGGCGACCTTGCGCTAAGTCTCAGTGAAGGTACGCTCCAGTTTGAAGATATTATGCCGCTGCTGGCATTGAATCGGGATATCGGACGCTGGTTGAACGGTTTAAGCGGACGACTCGAGGGGATTTCTCTGCAAACCCGGTGGGTCGATGCCGGACAATGGTTGCAAAAAACACAGGGCGCCATGCGTCTCAACGGATTCAGCTTTCTGGGGGAATCCTTGCCGCCGGTGTTTATTACCGTCAGTCAGCAGGATGAGCAGGTCATTATTAAACTCTCTGCCGAACAAAAATGGACGATGAGCGGTGAAATTGTTTTGACGCCGCTTAAACGGGAAAAGGGATTGCAATCGATTCAATATCAGGGGTTAGTCAAGGTTTCGGCGCCCTCTGCTGAGAGTTTGCCTAATTGGGCCAGTCTGATGAAGTCTTCTTCGGACTCTTCGGACTCTTCGGCACAGAGCCGTTTTCAGGGGAATTGGGCGCTCAATTAATCGGGCTGCCATGGAGTTGATATATGAAGTCCGGATTTAATTTGTTGCTGCTGTTGGGATGTTCGAGTGTTTTAACCGCCTGCGGCGGTGGAGGCGGTTCATCGGATACACCCGCGGTTGAGTACGAAACCTGCGGCGAAGATTCCCCGATAACTTCGATTGATGATTCTCTGTTCGGGTATCAGTGGTATCTGGAAAATACTGGCCAAACAGCTTTGACCGCTGACGGAAGCGGTGGTGTCGCCGGTGAAGATATTAATATTTTCGCCGCCGGTCAGATGGCTCAGGGGTACAGCGGTGATTGCATCAAAATCGCGGTCGTTGATTCCGATCTGGAAATTGCCCATGAAGACCTGCAGCAGAATGTTGTTCCCGATGCGTCTTATAACTTCACTTATGTCGCCGAAGACACGGTTCCTTCCAATGGACAGGGATTACATAACCCGACCGCGACCTATTCCAGCGGTGGGCATGGCACCAGTGTCGCCGGTTATCTCGCTGCCCGCGGGGGGAATGCACTCGGTATAACGGGCGTGGCGCCGAGCGCAGAACTGCGCGGGTACAATATGCTTTTGGCCCAGGACTATCCGAACGAATTGGCTGCGCTGGGCTATCAGGATACTGTCAATAACGGCAATTACCCGGAATTAACTTCTCCTCAGGTCGATATTTTCAATTTGAGTTACGGACGAACCATAACTTATGATCTGCCGAGCGGGGAAGAGCTGTATTACGTTGTTTTAGTGTATGCGCAACAGTGGGGAACGGAAAATCTGCGAGAAGGCAAAGGTGCTTTGTATTTCAAAGCGGCCGGGAATGAGTTTTCCGGTCACGAAGACAGTGAGTACGTCAATCCTGCGGATAACCCGCTGCCGGTAGAGAAATGTACCCAGGCAATCGAAAACGGTGTGACCTGTTTCAATACGAATCTTGAACGTGATCAGGCTTATCCGTTTGTGATCCCGGTCGGGGCATTTAACGCAGAGGGCGAGAGAGCCAGCTATGCCAGTACAGGATCGTCGATTTGGATTGCAGCTCCGGGTGGTGAATACGGGCAGCTCAGCCCCGCCATGCTGACAACGGATCAAAGCGGCTGTGACGCGGGTTATAGTCAAACCGATTCTACCTACAGTTCTTCGGATTTCGATAATGGAAATACGCAAGAGAACCTTGAGTGTAATTACATCAGTATTTTTAACGGAACTTCCGCAGCGACGCCGATCATCAGTGGCGCCGCGGCCTTGTTACTGGAAGCGAATCCGGCTTTGACCTGGCGTGATATCAAGCATATTCTGGCAACAACGGCGCGTAAGATCGATCCGGGCTACGCCGAAAAAACTTTGACGCTTGGGTTGAGTCAGGTTGTGCTCGAAGATGGCTGGGTCGATAATGCGGCAGGTTATCATTTTTCCAATTATTTCGGTTTTGGCGCTCTGGATGCGGATGCCGCTATCAGTATGGCGAAGAACGGTTACTCGCTCCTTCCGGCAATGCAACTGCTTCCGGGAGACAACGGTTTCGCCGGTCCGGTTACCAATACCGGTGAGATCCCCGATGCATCTGCATCAGGGATTAGTGAAACTCTAAGCGTTAACGAGACGGGGAACCCGATTGTCGAGAGTGTTCAGCTTATTATTTCTCTTTCAGGAACCGATGGGCTTCCAAATTATGATTCAGAGCATCCCGAAATTGAAGCAACAAACTTTGATTTCAGCGATTATCAAATACTTCTCGAGTCGCCGAATGGTACCCAGAGCATTTTAATGACCCCGTTCCATGGATTTGATAAGCAGCAAGATATTATTGATTACCCGATGATCAGTCATGCGTTTTATGGTGAAAACCTGAATGGCGACTGGAAGTTAATTGTCCGTGATCTGGATTCACAAGCCGAGCTGACCGGCGAAGGAAAGCTGGTCGATTGGTCTCTTAAATTCTATGTGCATGAGTCGTAAATATGCTGTTTAAAAGAACCTTTTTGAAATTACTGGCAATCGCCGGCTTATTCCTCTCTTTTCAGGTACAGGCGTATCTATTGCCTTGTCAGCTGGTAACGCAGATGGCTGGATCCGAGGTGTATGAAGCAAAGTTGCAGCGGGTTGCTTCCATGACGGCGCCGGAGGATTTGCCGGCAGCGATGGGCTTGGAGTTGCTCGAGCGTCATGGCGGCTGGTATATCTATCAGACACCGGAGCCGTGGTTTGAACGCCGAACCTGCGGGCCTCAGCTACGAACGGTACAGGGCAAAAACTTGCAGTTTATGCCGGTGCTTTTGAATAAAAAGACCGGGCGTAATGCGGTTCTGACCGGAACTTTTCTTTTAAAAACCTATCGGGCGAAGCACCTTGATGAGGTGATTGAACGCTACGGTTTTCGTCTGGTGACCCGCTTGCCGAAGCCGGATACGGTGATTATCGATGTCAAACCGATTCAGTCCTACGACGATATGATCGAGATGCTGGATAAGGATCGCGATGTCGAGCTGGTTGCGCCTTTAATGAGTGAACCGCGTTATCAGCTGCGTTAGTTGTCTAGGACGTTTTAATAGGCGTTTAACAGCTGTTTAAAAGTCATTTAAAAGTAAAAAGGCTCGGGAGTTCCGAGCCTTTTGCGTTATATGGTCACGGGGGGGAAGAGAGATTATTGCGGCTGATAATCCACTTTGCTCTCTTCAACCATCTTATAGATGTCGACCCGTTTTGGATTGCCCAGCTTTTCCAGTGCCTGATTGATGGCGCGTTCGAGATTTCCCGGATAGAACTCTTCAAGCGTAAGACCGATAATCGGATCGGCGATCTGGTTGCCCTGAGAGTCGAAAATCAGTGTCGTCGGAGCAACCTTGACGCCGAGTTTCGGTCCCAGAGTTTTCATTTCGATGTCTCGTCCCTGGAAATCTTTCATCATCCAGTGATCCTTGTCGAGAACCAGCTGACTGAAATGCCCGTACTCTTCCAGATCGGTCGTCTGCAGAAGCGGGTAGAGAATATTCTGTTCCAGTTTCTTGCAGTAGTTACACCAGGTTGCCGTGGCGAAAATAACCACCGGAACATTCTTTTTGGCGGCGGATTGCCCCGCTTTCTGCAGGTCGACGGCCAGCGGAAGTACGTCTCCGGCACTTACATGGGAAAGGTTTAGGCTCAGTAGCAGGCCGAGCAGGATGGTTTTCAGGCTGACCGAGCTTTTTTTATGGTAATTTCGCATCGGTAGGACTCCTCACTAGTATTTGTTATCGATATCGGTTGCAGCGGTTTGCCTTGCCGCCAAGGTATTCGATATAGGTTTTCAGTTTGATCAGTTCTTTTTTGTCCAGTCTCAGCGACTGCTGATAGTGGCTGCCGCACTGCCAGTCGCCATCATTCAGAAAGCGCAGTTGATCCGAACTGTTCTGATAATGCAGACTCAATTCTACACCGGCTCCGTCGGGACGATAATGAAGATAGGCTGGCAGATCCCTCAAGCGGCCGTTAGCGGCATCACGCAATTCGATATCAATTTCATAGCGTTCTCCCCGAGCCAGCGTGTAGCTCTGCGGCATGATTTTATAGTGCTGCTTATCGCGCTGGAAACTGCCGCCCATAATATTAACGCGAATGACATTGCCGTTCTGCGGTGCAGCGTACAGTTTATCGAGACGTTTCTGTTCTTCAATCTGTCGCTGAAGCTCCAGTTCGCGAGCCTGATTGTTCGCAATCTGTTGAGCTTTGCTGCGCTCGGCACGGATCTGCTGTTCGCGTAATAACAGCTCTTTGCGCTCGTCTGGCGTAAGCTGTTGCCATTGCTCATCGCTCATGCCTAGAGGGTTTGAACTGGCGCAGGCGCTTAAAAGTACGGAAAACAGTGTCAAGAGGGCCAGACGGGATAACATAATTTTCTCCATAAATACAGTGCGCTAAATAGTAAAAAGCCGGGGTCTGGCCCGGCTATTCACGAAGATCGCATTTATTTTTTAATCAGGAACCAGACAGCCAAAAGCCAGATTGCCAAGGTGACATTTTGATCCAGCGGCATATTCTGGCTGGCGGCCAGGAATGGCGCAGCGGCGAGAGCAACGGCGATCCAGCGGTTACGGTTTTGGCGGTTCTGCTTTTCCAGTTCGCGTTCGATTTTCTGTAACTGTTCAGACTGCAGGCCTACGCCCTGATGCGCAAGTTTGTTTAGTGTTGTGTGCAACAGACCCGGTAAAGTCGGTGCTTGTTCCATCCAGAAAGGCAGGTTGGCCTTGATGTTTTTAACCAGGCCTTTAGGTCCGACACGTTCCTGCATCCAATCTTCGAGGAAAGGCTTGGCGGTATCCCACAGATCCAGTTCGTCATCCAGCTGGCGTCCCAGTCCTTCGATATTAAGCAGGGTTTTCTGTAGCAGAACCAGTTGCGGCTGAATCTCCATCCCGAAACGTCGTGCAGTCTGGAACAGGCGCATCAGCACCAGACCGAAGGAGATCTCTTTCAGCGGGCGATCCCAGATCGGTTCACAGACAGAACGAATCGCCGCTTCCAGCTCATTGACACGGGTATCGGATGGCACCCATTCGGATTCGATATGCAGTTCGGAAACGCGCAGATAATCGCGGTTAAAGAATGCCAGAAAGTTTTCTGCCAGATAACGCTGATCTTCCGGCGTCAAAGTTCCCATAATACCGAAGTCGATCGCGGCGTAACGACCGTCGGGAAGAACAAAAATATTGCCGGGATGCATGTCGGCGTGGAAGAAATTATGCTTGAAGACCTGAGTGAAGAAGATGATTACGCCTTTGGCAGAAAGGTCTTTGAGATCGACGCCGGCTTCAATCAACTTTTCGGTTTCCGAAATGCGGATGCCGTAAATACGTTCCATCGTCATGACGTTTTCGGCGGTGTGCGACCAGTAAATCTCCGGCACATACAACAGATCCGAGTCTTCGAAATTGCGTTTCAGCTGCGCGGCGTTTGACGCTTCGCGGATCATATCCAGTTCGTCGAGAATGGTTTTTTCGAATTCCGCGACCACTTCGACCGGATGCAGGCGTTTGGCGATTTTGACGGCCTTTTCGAAGAGGCTGGCAAGGATATACATAATCGCCACATCCTGTTCGATCACCGGCTTAATGTCCGGACGCACAACCTTGACGACCACTTCGGTGCCGTCGTGCAGTTTGGCCGCATGAACTTGAGCGATAGACGCGGAGGCCATCGGCATAGGGTCAAATTCCGAAAAAGCTTCGCCGACCGGTTTTTGCAATGCTTTTTCGATCAGTTGCAGCGAGTGCTGTTCGTCAAACGGCGGGCAATCATCCTGCAATTTGGCCAGTTCAATGGCGATGTCGTACGGAAGTAGATCCTTACGGGTCGAAAGTGCCTGACCGAGTTTGATGAAAATTGGTCCGAGTTCTTCCAGAGCCAGGCGAATGCGTTCGCCACGGCTCAGTTTGGACGGCGTTTTCCAGTTCCACGGAAAGAGTTTGTTAAACCAGACCAGCCAGGCGAATTTACTGCCGCTCAGCACCATTTTATCGATTTCGTAATGGCTCAGGACTCGGTTGATTTTAATAAGGCGGCGCAGTTGCTTGATGGCTTTCATGAATGTGCTTCTAAATGGGGTTAACGGTTGACTGAAGAGGCGTCGAGCTGGTTAAAACGCTGTTCCAGCTCTTGCAGGCGTTGCTCGACAGCGGAGACTTCCTGGCTGAAAGCGGCGATCTGCGGTTTGCTCGGTACGGCCTGAAGTTCGAACTGCAGGTACTCTTTCAGGGTTTGCATGATGTAATCGCGCTGGTCGCGTTTGAGCTGCATATAGGATCGTACTCCGTGACCGACTTTGAACGCGATCAGATCACCGGTGATCTTGGAGAGGTGCTCTTCCCAGTCGATATCGATTGCGGCCAGAGCGTGCAGGAACTGTTGCGCCAAGTCGCGATTACCGTCAAGTTCGAAGCAGGACAGATCCTTCGCATGCTTGAGCGCGATCCAGTCTGCCGCCTGAGCGGAGATGGAGGCGTCGCTTTCTCCCTGAAGGTGAGTCTGCACCGAGATCTGTTGTTCATTGATCAGGCAGTAGAAAGGCGTTTTCAGCGGCAGAATCTGCAAGGTGATGATGCATTCCGGCAAGGCTTTGATCGAAGCGCCGTGATCGCTGTCGAGTCGTAAGCTGCCGTTTAATGTCTTCTCCAGTGCTTCGGCGAGAAAAATCGGGAGTCTTTGCAGTTCGGTGCTCATGGTTTTATTCCTGATCGTCTAGTACTTCCAGCCGCGGTGCAGGGCGACAATGCCTTGAGTCATATTGATGTATTCGGCCTTGTCGAAGCCGGCATCGAGCATCATCTGTTTCAGGGTTTCCTGATCCGGATGCATGCGAATCGACTCTGCCAGGTATTGGTAGCTTTCTTCATCATCGGCTATGACTTTGCCCATTTTGGGCAGGATATTGAACGAGTAGAAGTCGTAGAGCTTGGCGAAAGCCGGATTGGTCACTTTGGAAAACTCTAGAATCATCAGCTGACCGCCCGGTTTCAAAACCCGGTACAGTTCGGCCAGAGCCTTGTCTTTGTTGGTGACATTACGCAGACCGAAGGCGATGGTTGCCAGATCGAAAGTGTTGTCCGGAAAAGCCAGCGCTTCGGCATTGGTAATGGTGTATTCCACATTGCCGATGATGCCTTCGTTGATCAGGCGGTCGCGGCCGACCCGAACCATGCTTTCGTTAATGTCGGCTAGAACCACCTGACCGCTTTTGCCGACGCGCTTGGCGAAGGCTTTGGTCAGATCACCGGTACCACCGGCCAGATCCAGAACCTTGTGCCCCGGGCGCACGCCGCTCAGATCGATCGTTTGACGCTTCCACAGGCGGTGAACACCCATCGACATGACATCGTTCATAATGTCGTAATTGCCGGCAACCGAGTCGAAGACGCCTTTGACGCGTTTGACTTTCTCTTCGAGGGGAACCTCGGTGAAGCCAAAGTCGATGGTGGATTTCTTGTCGCTCATAATTTTCCTCGTTTTGCTAGCCGGCTGTACTGACGGTCATTTAATGGGTTTGTTGCGATTTTAATGCGTCCAGTTCAGGATGGGAATGCCCCTCGCGCATAAGACGGCGCAGATAATCCATCCAGTACTTGTGCTGGTTTTTCCCTAAATCGTACAGGCGTTCCCAGGTATAAAGTCCGGTGTCGTGACCGTCGTCGAAATGCAGCTTGACGGCGTAATTGCCGACAGGCGTGATAGCCTCGATGTTCACATTCTGTTTATTCAGTTGCAGAGTCTCCTGCCCGGGGCCGTGGCCGGTTACTTCGGCCGACTGAGAGTAGACGCGCAAAAACTCGCAGCTGAGCTCGAAGGTTTCCCCGGTATCGAAACCGATTTCCAGTTTACGCGATTTCTGGTGCAGTTTGATTTCGATTGGATGCGGCACGGATTCTCTCCAATTTATAGAATGTATTGTGACAGATCCTGGTCGACCGCCAGTTCGCCAAGACGCTCATCGACAAACTGAGCGGTGATTTCCACTCGCGCACCACGCATATCGGACGCCTCGAAGGAGATGTCTTCCAGCAGGCGTTCCAGAACGGTGTGCAGACGGCGGGCGCCGATATTTTCCGTGCCTTCGTTCACCTGGAAGGCGATTTCCGCCAGACGACGGATCCCTTCGTCGGTGAACGAAAGTTCGACACCTTCGGTTCCCAGCAGGGCGATTGCCTGAGTGGTCAGGGCGGCTTTCGGTTCGGTCAGAATGCGTACGAAATCGTCTACGCTCAAGGATTTCATTTCGACGCGGATCGGCAGACGCCCCTGAAGTTCCGGAATCAGATCCGACGGTTTGGAAAGATGGAAAGCGCCCGACGCGATAAACAGGATATGATCGGTTTTAACCATGCCGTATTTGGTGGACACGCTGCAGCCTTCAATCAGGGGAAGCAGGTCGCGCTGTACGCCTTCGCGGGAAACGCTGCCGCTGCTGTTATCCTGATTTTTGGCTACCTTGTCGATTTCGTCGATAAAGACGATGCCGTTCTGTTCAAGACTTTCGATGGCCTGCGCCTTAATCTGTTCGTCATTGACCATTTTTGCCGCTTCTTCTTCGATCAGCGCTTTCATCGCCTGTTTGATCGGCATCTTGCGCTTCTCTTTTTTGCCTTGACCCATGCCTTCAAACAGGCCTTGCAGCTGTTGCGTCATCTCTTCCATTCCCGGCGCACCGAGAATTTCCACATGGCTTGGCGCTGCGCTAAGGTCGATTTCGATCTCTTTCGTGTCCAGATCGCCTTCGCGCAGACGCTTGCGGAATTTCTGGCGGGTTTCGGACATATTGTTATAGCTGTCCTCTTCGCGGCCGCGCGCCGGAGGCAGCAGAATATCCAGAATACGTTCTTCGGCACGATCTTCCGCCTGACGCTGCACCTCTTTCATCGCCTGCTCGCGTTGCATTTTGACCGCGGTTTCCGCCAGATCGCGGATAATCGAATCAACATCTCGCCCGACATAGCCGACTTCGGTGAATTTGGTTGCCTCGATTTTCAGGAAGGGGGCGTTGGTCAATTTCGCCAGACGGCGGGCGATTTCGGTTTTACCGACCCCGGTCGGTCCGATCATCAGAATGTTCTTCGGTGTCACTTCGGCGCGTAACTCTTCGGACAGTTGACTGCGACGCCAGCGATTGCGCAGCGCAACGGCTACGGCTCTTTTTGCTTCTGCTTGACCAACGATATGGGCGTCTAAGCTGTGCACAATCTCTTTTGGCGTCATCATAATTCGGGTCCTTTCAATCTCTTTCTAATCTGGAATGCTTATTTGGTTTTCGATGGGGCGGGAGTTTTCCGCCGAATTGGATTAATGGGGGCATTATAAAACTTATCAAGCTTTTTTGTCGCTAAGGAAGCAGTGAATAAGTCATAATACTTCCTTACAAAGCAAAATGTTTTTTCCGACAGCTGTCTAAGCTTCCTCTGAAGCGTCTCCAGGC
Organism: Thiomicrorhabdus xiamenensis; assembly: GCF_013282625.1. Classification (NCBI taxonomy): domain Bacteria; kingdom Pseudomonadati; phylum Pseudomonadota; class Gammaproteobacteria; order Thiotrichales; family Piscirickettsiaceae; genus Thiomicrorhabdus; species Thiomicrorhabdus xiamenensis. The sequence goes on along the minus strand of NZ_CP054020.1, from coordinate 2,184,965 downwards.
GCTTGCTTGAACGGAAAAATGGTTTTTATGGCGGTTTGCCTGTTGTCGCTTTGTTTGCTAAATTCAGCAGAAGTGAAATGCCTCCCCGGGCATGTGGCACAACGCTGTCCGACTGCATCAATATCCGCAGTGCAAGGGGCAATTAAGAGAAATAACAATAAAGAATACAGGATGAAAGAGTTACGCTTTAGCAAAATGCATGGGCTTGGCAATGACTTTATGGTCATAGACGCCATCAACCAGCAGGTGACGTTTTCCGAAGAAAAGGTTCGTCGCTGGGCCGACCGCCATTTCGGTATCGGTTTTGATCAGTTGCTGGTGGTCGAACCGGCGCAGCAGGTCGATGTGGATTTCCGCTATCGTATTTTTAATGCTGACGGTTCCGAAGTTCAGCAGTGCGGTAATGGCGCGCGTTGCTTCGCCCGTTTTGTGGTCGACAAGCAGCTTACCGATAAAAAAGAGATTCGCGTCGAGACCGCTTCCGGCATTATCGTGCTGTATGTTCAGGATGACGGCTGGGTCAAAGTGAATATGGGGGTGCCGAACTTTGCGCCGCAGAGCTTGCCTTTTTTGGTGCCGCAGCAGCAGCAACGCTATCTGGTTCCTGTTCTTGGCGAAGACGTGGTGCTTGGTGCGGTTTCCATGGGGAATCCGCATGCGGTCGTTAAGGTCGACAACATCGATGCCGCGCCGGTTGAAGCTTTGGGTGAAGCCCTGGAGTCGCACGAACTTTTTCCGGAAAGGGTCAATGTCGGATTTGCTCAGGTACTCGATTTCGAAGAAGTGCGTTTGCGCGTTTACGAGCGCGGCGCTGCGGAAACTCTGGCGTGTGGAACCGGTGCTTGTGCCGCGATGGTGGTACTGCATAACTGGGGACTGGTCAGCGATCGTGTCAAAATTCGCCTGCCGGGCGGCGACCTGTTGGTCGAATGGAGTGGTAAGCCCGATTCCGTCGTCTGGATGACTGGGCCGGCGGAAACGGTTTTCGAGGGAGTCATTGCCGATGAGTGATCGTACTCTGTTGCCGGAGGAGGTCAGCCGTTATCTGCATGAGCATCCGGATTTTTTTCATAGTCATCCGGAATTGCTGGAGACGCTGAGTTTGCCACATCCGCAGACCGGCAATGCCATTTCATTGATTGAACGTCAGCTACACCAGTTCCGCGAACAGCGGGACCGTTATCAGGTCGAAGTTGAAACCATGCTGGATATTGCCGGAGAGAACGGTCAGCTTTTCCAACGGGTGATGCAATTGAATTCGGGGTTGATGGCGAGTCGAACGGAAGAAGAGGCGGTTCGGTTGCTGCATGATCAGCTTCGTGAGTTGTTCCGGGTTGACCAGAGTGTGATTCACTCTTTTGATATGCCGATTCGCAGTGTTGCCGGTATTCGCCAGCTTGGGATGTCAGCAAAGTGGACCGCCGCATTAAGTGCGCTCTTATCGCCGAAGACACCGTTCTGCGGCGCTCTGGAAAAGGAGTGGCGTCAAGGGTTGTTTGAAAACGGCGAGTCGATTCATTCCGTGTGTATTTTGCCTTTAGGGGAAGAACGGATTTGGGGGATACTGGTTTTGGGCAGCCATGATCTGCGGTTTGAAAACGACTTCGGACACTTCTTTTTACGTCTGATTTGCGAAATGGTCGATGCCAAGTTGAAATGCCTGTTCAATAAAGAGGCCCAGCCTTTGAGAAAACCGAAGGCGTCTTCCGGAGAACGTGCAAAGTTACGTGTCGTGGAGCCGGCGACCGCCTCGGAGAAGGAGTGACTGAGTTGTCTCGGGAAGAGCAGGGCTATGCTTCGTCGCAGGAATTAGATACGGCCGTTGTCCGATTCTGCGAATCGATGCAGGCGCAGAACCGATCGCCTCATACCATTAAGAATTACCGCGCGGACTTAAACGAATTTATCGACTATCTGACGCATTCAGATCTGCAGATAGTTTCTTCATCCGGCCGTGTCGAATGGACTCGGCTGCATTCTCAAGATATCCAGCACTTTATCAGTCAGCGTTTTGCCGAAGGAATCAAGGCGCGCTCCCTGGCGCGTAAACTCTCCAGCCTGCGCAGTTTTTTTCAGTTTCTGCTGGAACGCAAACAGCTCAAAATCAATCCGGCCGAAGGGCTGAAAGCGCCTAAACTCCCTAAGCCTTTGCCGAAAAGTCTGGATGTGGATCTGACTTCACAGTTGCTGGATCAACCACTGCATTCTTGGCAGGATGTGCGGGATCAGGCGATTTTCGAACTGCTGTATTCGGCTGGACTGCGTGTCAGCGAGTGTGCTCAGCTGGACTTGTCGCCCGGACTGGATAATCTTTCTGCAGGTTGGGTTCAGGTTTTCGGGAAGGGAGCCAAAGAACGTTTGGCGCCGGTCGGTTCTAAAGCGCAGCAGGCCATGCAGGCTTGGTTGGCAATACGCCATGAGTATGCGAAAACCGGAGAAGAGGCGGTGTTCGTAAACCGGTTCGGGAACCGCTTGAGTGTGCGTTCGATTCAGTCTCGCTTGGATAAGCGTGCCGCTGAGGCAGGGCTGCCGACCAAGATGTCGCCGCACCGATTGCGACACGCTTGCGCTACCCATGTATTGGAATCCAGCGGAGATCTGCGCGCGGTTCAGGAGATGCTTGGCCATGAGAATCTTTCGACCACGCAGATTTATACCAAGTTGGATCTGCAACACCTTGCCAAAGTTTATGACCAGACGCACCCTCGAGCCAAGAAGCGCCGCCAATAATTGTGCGCAGACTTTTTCGCTCTGAAGCGAGTGATAGAGACGCTTAATCATTCCGCCGTTATTTTATTCATCTCGTTTCTGTTGCGGATTTCCTTTAGAATAGTGCCTGCTAATATTGAACGATTATGGAAATATTACCCCGCCGTTTCGCAGCGGTGTACTCGAAATAAACCAGAAATAAAGGAGAGCCGATGTCCTTCAGAGGTACCACAATATTATGTGCAAAACGCGAAGGTGAAATGGTGATTGGCGGTGACGGCCAGGTTACTTTGGGCAATGTTGTGATGAAGGGCAATGCGCGCAAGGTGCGCCGTCTGTACGGCAGTAAAGTCATTGCCGGTTTTGCCGGAGCGACCGCCGACGCTTTTACATTGTTCGAGCGCTTTGAAGCGCGTTTGCAGACGCACAGCGGCCATTTGATGCGTGCCGCAGTGGAAATGGCTAAGGATTGGCGAACCGATCGCGCTTTGCGTAAGCTCGAGGCGATGATGCTGGTCGCTGATCAGGACAATATGTTATTGATTTCCGGTACCGGAGATGTGATTGAACCGCAGGAAGATTTCATCGCTATCGGTTCCGGCGGTAATTACGCTTACGCGGCAGCGGCGGCTCTGATGAAGAATACCGAACTCAGTGCGCACGATGTGGTTGAGAAATCTCTGACCATTGCCGCCGATCTGTGTATCTATACTAACCATAATTTGACGATCGAGAGTCTGAAACGCGGAGAATAAACGTTTTCCGTTTATTCGGTTTAAGGAGAAATTTATGGCGCAACAAGCAAAACAAGCGCAACAAGAAACGTTCGAAGAGATGACTGACGAGTCCACAATGGTCTGTACGCCAAGAGAGCAAGGCGTTACCGAAAGGGTGGTGGAATCGGCTCTATGGAATAGCCGTTATGTGGTCATGGTTGCGGTTATCGCCAGTCTGCTGACGGCGTTTGCGATTTTTTATACCACGACGATCGATGTCTTCTATACCATCGCCCACTTGACGCACTATCATGAGTTGGGCGATGCTGATCGCGCGACCTTGAAAGCACAGACGGTGGCGCATGTAGTCGGTTCGGTCGACGGCTTTCTACTCGGGGCGATTATGTTGATTTTCGCTTTGGGGTTGTATGAACTGTTTATTTCCAAAATCGATCTGGCGAAAGGCAACAGTACCAGTAAAATTCTGATTATCAACTCGCTGGACGATCTTAAAGATAAGCTGGCCAAAGTGATTCTGATGATTCTGGTGGTCATGTTCTTCGAGCAGGCGATTTTCCTCAAGCCGACCGCACCACTGGAATTGCTGTACTACTCTTTGGCGATCATGTTAGTTGCCTTGGCTCTTTATCTTTCGCATAAAGCCTACTCGCACTAAACCGAACAGAAATTCTGTCCGTTAAAACCCGCTTAAGTTTAACTTAAGCGGGTTTTTTATTGTCTGTCGTTTCGGCGTTTTTAGACCTTAAACAAAACTGTCATCAAGCTGTTATTTGTCTGTTACTAATTTATTTTATTCTTGGCGCAACGTTTTTCAGGCGTATTGACGAATTTTAAATAATCAGAGAAAGGGTGTTCCCATGCAGTTTTCTAAAGCAGTAATTGGTGCCGCGATCAGTGCGGCCTTGTTGGCAGGGTGTGAGTCTGCGCAGGTAAAAAACGAAGCGCCTGTAGCACAAGAGCAAAAGGTTGAGGCGTCGGCGGTTCAGCAAGCAGCGGTTACAACTAAGCTGTTTGATGTGGTTCATGATGGCCGTTATTACAGTTTCTACGACTTTGCGACTTATCAGTCATTTTTGAGTGTCGGTGAAACGGCTTACCGTCTGACGCGTATCGGCGGCGGGCCGCACGGCGAGACATTGGTCTTCGGTCTGGCGAAAGCAGATAAGAAGAAGGGCTCAGAAACTCCGGCTGCGATGATCTGGGATGGCAAGGCGCAGGTTGAAGGCAAGTTTTATGGCGAAATGAGAAAGCATGGCCGTATTTATGTGTTCGCTTCAAAAGAAGATATGGATGCTGTACGTCAAGTTGGTGAACCGTCTTATATGTATACGCAGATCGGTGCGGGTCCTAAAGGCGAAACGGTGGTTTTTGTTCTGAATAAGAGTAATAAAAAAGAGAAGCCGGTTGCTTTGATGGCTGAATATAAGACGATCAACGGAATGCAATAAAAAAGCCAGCTTGGTCAGTCTGTTTTTAAAAGGAGCCTCAGGCTCCTTTTTTATTGGCGATTATGATTTTTGAGTGACGGCTCAATGTCCTGCAGCAGGTTCTGCAGGGCGCCGCTGTGTTTGCGGAATGCCCGATAGCCCTGCTGGCCCTGAAGCTGACGTCGGTCGGGTGCGTCCGCAAACAGAAGTAGCTGTTGGGCCAGGGCTTCGGCGCTATCGACAATAACTACCCCATTTTCCTGTTTGATCGCATCGTAGAGTGTCTGTAGATTGTGGTGCCATTTTCCTGAGATAACCGGCGTTCCGACTGCGGCAGGCTCGAGAATGTTATGGCCGCCGAAAGGCACCAGAGAGCCACCGACAAAAGCGACATCCGCCAATTCAAACCAAAGCATCATTTCTCCGACGCTATCGGCCAGTAAGACTTCCGTTTGTTGCTGTATGGGGGTCCGGCTGGAGCGTGTGGCGTAATTGCTCTGCTGTTGCTGAAGTAACTGTTCGACTTCCGAAAATCGATCGGCTTGGCGTGGAACCAGAATCAAAAGCGCGTTCGGGTGTTTCGCCTGCAGGGTGCGGTGGGCATCAAGCATTAACGTTTCTTCGCCTTTATGGGTGCTGGCAGCAACCCAGATAAACCTTTCTCCGGCGGTCGGAATAAATTGCTGTTTCCACGCCCTGGCCTTGTGTGCGAGTTGCTGATCGAGCGTCAGGTCGAATTTGAGGTTGCCGTGAATCCTCAGTTTATCGGCCTGTACGCCAAGTTCGATAAAGTGTTGCTTATCTGCCTCAAACTGGCAGCCAATCCACTTAAATGCCTGCAGTCTGCTTTGTAGCCAGGCGCCGCCGAATTTTCGATAAGAGCGCATTGAACTTGTCTTTAAGCGTGCATTGGCCAGAACAATCGGGATATTCTGTTTTTCGCAGGCGCGAATCAGGTTTGGCCAGATTTCTGTTTCGACAATAACGACCAGCTTGGGTTGCAGAGACTCTAGGAAGCCTTTGACCGCAAACGGGTAGTCGAGAGGTAGAAAGTGATGCTCGACGCCTTCGGGCAGGGTTCCGGCTAATTGTTTTGCGCCGCGTACCGAACCGTTGGTCAAGGTGATCGGCAGGTCGGGATGCAGGTTCTGCAAGGCGCTGATTAAAGGGAGGACGGAACGGGTTTCGCCTAGCGAAACGGCATGGATGACGATGCCATGCCGTTTCTGCGGGTGGATGCGGCCGAACTTTTCGGCAAAACAATCCGGCAGGGACGGATTGTCTTTTTGGGCTCTAAGGCATTTGCGCCAGCTGATCCAGGCAACAGCGGGAAGGGCTAGGTGGGTCAGCAGCAGATAGAGCAGATTTCGCATGGCATTCTACGAAGGTTTATTTCAGATCGTAGATTTGAATGATACCGACGACCTGCTCTTTCTCGCGAACCAGTAGGGCGGTGATTTTATGTTGGTTCATGACTTCTTCAGCTTCGGATAGACGCGCTTCCGCAGAGATGAACTTCGGCTGGCGGCTCATGATGTCCTGAGCGGTTTTTTGCATTAAGCCGGCAGGATCCTGTTCCATATGACGGCGCAGGTCGCCGTCGGTGATAATGCCTACGCCGTTGCCGACGACACATAAGCCCAAGCGTCCCTGACTGATCGCGTGGATCACTTCGCTCATCGGAGCCTGCGGGTCGACGGTTGGAACTTGGGCACTCATTTCATGTTTTACTCGAGTCAGCAGTTTACGTCCAAGGCTTCCGCCCGGATGGAAGCGTGCAAAATGGTGCGGTTGGAAGTCGCGTGCTTCCATCAGCGCCACGGCCAGAGCATCTCCCATCACCAGGGTTGCGGTAGTCGAGGAGGTCGGGGCCAGCTGGTGCGGGCAAGCTTCTTGAGGAACATCGATATTAAGATGGTAATCGGAGTTGGTTGCCAGAGTGGACTGTGGTCTGCCGGTCATCGAGATCAGTGTATTACCGTTGTCCTTCAGGAATGGCAGCAGGCGAATCACTTCTTCGGTTTCACCCGAGTTGGACAAGGCCAGAAAAATGTCGTTTGGCGCAACCATCCCGAGATCGCCGTGAAAAGCTTCGCCGGGGTGCATGAAAAAGCACGGCGTTCCGGTGCTGGCCAGAGTTGCCATGATTTTTTTACCGATCAGTCCCGATTTTCCCATGCCGCAAATAACCACTCGGCCTTGCGTCTTCAAAATTGCGGCCACTGCCTGATCGAAGTCGTCAGTCAGTTGCTGGCTAAGATTGGCAATGGCTTCGGCTTCTATATTGAAAACTCGTTTGGCTATATTTTGGTATTGATTGGTCATCGACAGTGGCGTCCTTGCTGAAAAAAGTAATACAGATCGCGTTTGCTTTTTAAACGGTTCAGATTATACCGATATTCTCGGGCGGCTTGCCTAAAAGTGAAAGCCGAACGCGGGGTCGGTTTTACCCTCTTCTGGGTGATCTGTTGCGGTTTTTAATCGATTTCGTTTTTAAATTGAATTATGTGAATTTGCGTAGTATCAAGATTTTATACGATTCCTTGGATTACGGAAGAGAATCTGAGCCGAGTATTTTCCCTTTTGCTATCCTAGCCAAAGATGCATGTCTAAAAGCGTACCGGAAACCTGAAAAGTTTATTGAATAGGTGACTGAGACGTCATAAAACCTTAAAAAAACTGGTCTGTTAAACAGAAAATAATAAATCAGGATTGTTTTTTGCTGTAGGCATTTCAAGGCATGTTTTTGCTTTAAATGGTTTCCTTTGCGATGCATTTTGGTGCACGACACCAAAATGGAACGTTTCTTTAAAGCGATGATAGCTAGATGAGGATAGAGATTGAATGAAATATTACACTGAGACCAAAACCAGCTCGGATTTAACCCGCAAAACCCTGGCCCTAGTTCTGGCTGGAGGAGAAGGAAGCCGCCTGAAAGAGTTAACCCGCTGGCGTGCCAAGCCGGCTGTGCCGTTTGGTGGAAAATACCGGATTATCGATTTTGTTCTTTCCAATTGCGTGAATTCCGGGATTCGCAAGATCGGGGTTTTGACTCAGTACAAGTCGCACTCTCTGATCCGTCATATCCAACGTGCCTGGAGTTTTATGCGCTATGAAGTCGGAGAGTTTGTCGAATTGCTTCCGGCACAGCAGCGTATCGATAAAGACTGGTATAAAGGAACCGCGGATGCGTTGTACCAGAATCTGGATATTATGCGTCGCCATAATCCGGAATATGTTCTGGTTCTTGGTGGCGATCATATCTACTCGATGGATTACAGCAAAATGCTTCTCGATCACGCCAATTCAGGTGCAGATGTAACGATTGGCTGTATCGAAGTACCGCGTGAAGAGGCCAAAGGGTTCGGTGTCATGTCGGTCGATGAGACGTTGCGCATTACTAAATTTACCGAGAAACCGTCGGATCCCGAAGCAATGCCGGGCAAACCGGATATGGCATTGGCATCGATGGGGATCTATATTTTTTCGACCGAGTTCCTGTATCAGAAATTGATTGAAGATCGCGATAATCCAAGTTCGAGCCGCGATTTCGGTAAGGATATTATTCCGTCGGTTATCGACGATCAGTATGTCCGTGCCTATCCGTTTGTAGATGAAAAAGAAGAACCGCTTTATTGGCGTGATGTCGGAACCATCGAATCCTTCTGGAAGGCGAATCTGGATTTGTGTTCGGTCGAACCGGAGTTGAACCTCTATAACCGTGACTGGCCGATCTGGACATACCAGGCTCAGTATCCACCGGCTAAATTCGTTTTCGATGACGAAGGACGCCGAGGGGAAGCGATTGATTCGTCCGTTTCCGGCGGCTGCATTGTTTCCGGTGCGCGTATTAAGCGTTCGATTATCTCGACCGGATGCCATATTCATAGCTACAGCCTGATTAAGGATTCGGTCATTTTGCCGCGTGTTGAGGTAGGGCGTAACTGCCGTATTCAGAATGCCGTGATCGACAAAGGAACCGTCATTCCTCCGGGCACCATTATCGGCGAAGACCCGGTAGCGGATGCCGAACGTTTTTATGTTGAAGAATCGTCCGGTATTGTTCTGGTGACCCCGGATATGTTCGGCCAGAGATTGCATGTCGTTCGCTAAGGGATTTTCAGGTATTAAAAAAAGGTAAGCATTATGCAGGAAAATAAACTTAAAGTTGTCTTGTGCTGGCATATGCACCAGCCGCACTATCGCGATGGTGAGGATGGCATCTATCGACTGCCTTGGGTTTATCTGCATGCCCTTAAAGATTATACCGATATGGTTTGGCACCTTGAAAAACAGCCAGCGGCCAAGGCAGTGGTGAATTTTGCTCCAGTTTTGCTCGAGCAGCTGGATGATTATCAGGCGCAGATTCAGGCGTGGCTGGATGAAGGCAGTCTGATGTCCGATCCGTTGCTGAATTGGGTTTCCGGTGCACAAGCCATTCCTGAAGATGCCGAGCAGCGTATTGCGATTGCGGAAGCCTGCCAGAAAGCGCATGCACCGACCATTATTAATGTTTTCCCCGCTTTTCGAGAACTGGTCGATTTGCTGAATGAAAGCAAATTGCTGGATGAGCCGAATCAGACCTTGATCACCTACCTTAACAGCCAGTTTTTTACCGATTTGCTTGTTTGGTATCACTTGGCATGGATGGGGGTGAGTCTGCGCCAGGACGATTCGCGTATTCAGACGCTGATGTTCAAAAAACGTAATTTTTCTGCGGAAGATCAACGCTTGTTGATGCAGATTATGGCGGATGCTATTTCCGGAATTATTCCCCGTTACAAAGCCCTGCAGGACAGCGGTCAGGTCGAGCTTTCGATGACGCCTTACGGGCATCCGATTGTTCCGTTGTTACTGGACTTCGACAGTCTGCTGGAAGCGATGCCGAACGCGCCTATGCCGTCCTATCCGCAATATCCGGGCGGTCGGGAAAGAGCGCATTGGCATATGAAGAAAGGACTTGAGGTCTTTGAACATTATTTCGGCCGTAAACCTGGCGGGGTCTGGCTGTCTGAGGGCGCGATCAGTAACGATGCGATCGCTTTGCTGGATGAATATAAAATTAAGTGGAGTGCTTCGGGAGAGGGGGTTTGGCGCCACTCCTGCGAAAAATCGCATATTAATGAACACGACCTTAACAGTAAAAAGGCGCTGTACCGTCCGATGCGTCCGGTAGGGAAAGAGTGCTCGCTGTTTTTCCGGGACGACGGTCTTTCCGATCTGATCGGATTTCAGTACAAAGACTGGCGTGCCGAAGATGCGGCGAACGATTTTGCCAATCATTTGACCAATATTGCTAATTTTGTCTGTAAAGACGGGCAGTCGCATACCGTCAGCGTTATTCTCGATGGAGAAAATGCCTGGGAGTACTACCCGGATAACGCTTATCACTTTTTGATTGAACTCTATTCGGTACTTTCCGATCACTCTCATGTGGAATTGACGACTTTCAGCGAGGCTTTGCAATCCGGTGTTAAACCGATTCCGTTGCCGGAAATTCAGGCAGGAAGCTGGGTGTATGGTTCTTTTTCAACCTGGATGGGCGACCCGGATAAGAATGTTGGCTGGGATCGATTGATCGAGGCGAAACAGGCGTATGATAAGAAGGTCGCGTCGGGCCAGTTGACGGCCCAGCAACAGAAGCAGGCGACCGAGCAGTTGGCCATCTGTGAAGGTTCGGATTGGTTCTGGTGGTTCGGAGGATATAACCCGGCCGACAGTGTCAGTGATTTTGATCTGTTGTTCCGCTCTCATCTGCGTAAGCTGTATCAGATTCTGGATGAGCCTCCGCCGGTAAACCTGGAGACTCCGATCTCTTTCGGGGGCGGAGAGATGGAAAACTCCGGCACCATGCGTCGAAATTAGTATCGGGAGGCGGTTGCAGTGAAAAAGTTGATTGATAGAGCCGAGCCGTCCGATCCACCACTACGCCAAGCCGGCGTTTTATTACATATTACCTCCTTGCCGAATGCGGCGGGAAAACTGGGACAATTGAATTCCGAAGCGTGGCGTTTTCTGGATTGGATTCAGGAATCCGGTCTCAGTATCTGGCAGACGTTGCCACTGAATCATCCGCATGCCGACCTGTCGCCTTATTCGGCCTTATCGGCCTTTGCGTTTAATCCGGCTTTTTTGCCGGACGATTGGATGCAGTATCTCAACGCCGAACGTTATGCCGAATTTTTGCAGAATGAACCGCACTGGTTACAGGACTATGCGCTTTTTGTAACGATTCGCGAGCAATTGCAGGGAGCCAGTTGGGTGAACTGGCCTGAAGGACTCAAACGACGCGATCCGGAGAGTTTGAAGCGTTTTAGCAGGCAGCATCAGGGACGAATCGAACAACTGAAGCAACAGCAGTGCGTACTCGATTATTTATGGCAGAAACTCAAGAGTGACGCCAATCAGAGAGGTATTCAGCTGTTCGGTGACATGCCGATTTTTGTTGCTTTGGACAGTGCGGATGTCTGGTCGAATACCGGAGAGTTTCTATTGGATGAGTCGCTGATGCCGAAAGTGGTCGCCGGCGTGCCGCCGGATTATTTTTCCGAAACCGGCCAGCGTTGGGGAAATCCCCATTATGACTGGGATGCGATGCAGAAAGACGGTTTCTCCTGGTGGATAAGGCGAATCGAACATGCCTTGCGACAGTTTGATCTTCTGCGTATCGATCATTTCAGAGGCCTGCAGGCGTGCTGGCAGATTGACGCAAAGGAAGAGACCGCGATTAATGGTCACTGGAAAGAGGTTCCGGGCGAAGCGCTTCTAGAGAAGTTGCAGCAGGAGTTTCCACATTTACCCTTAATCGCCGAAGATCTCGGGGTCATTACCGAAGAGGTGGTTGAGCTCAAGGAGAAATTCGATCTACCGGGCATGTCGGTATTGCAGTTCGGTTTTAACGGTCTGCCTGATAATCCGCATGCGCTGGATGAGCAGGTCGTCAATTCGGTGGCCTATACCGGGACACACGACAACGATACGACCATCGGCTGGTTTGAGACGCTCGACGAAGGCGGTAAGGCTTGGGTGTGGCAGCAGCTTGAAGAACACTGCGGATCGCTTTTGGAAAAATCCGGTCTGGAAAACGCTATGCCATGGCCGTTAATCGTCGCCGCTTTTGCTTCGGTCGCTCAAAGAGTCATTGTTCCGATGCAGGATTTTCTAATGCTGGATTCTAAACACCGGATGAATGTTCCGGGCGTCGCCGAGGGAAATTGGCGCTGGCAGTTTGATTGGTCCCAGCTTTCGAAAGAAACGTCTAAGGAAATTGCTGTTTTAGTTGCCTTGACCGATCGCGGTGACAGTGCGTGATAATAAAAACAAATCGCGAAAGTGCTTTAATCATTTCGCGGTAATGAAGTTCGATTTAAGGAAAAATTATGCCAAATAGCTTTCAGGCTGCCGAACCGTTGGATCGTCTAATTCCAGAAGTCAAAGATCATGTTAATCGTCTGCAACAAGGGCGTCATCATGATCCTTACGATTTTCTGGGGGTTCACAAAATTCATGCCGTACAAGCTGGTTCTTCCCAACAGTGGGTTATCTGCGAATGGCTGCCGACGGCAGAAAGAGCAAGAGTGAAACTGCTGCAAGAGGATTTTATCGATCTGCTCCGCTACCCAGACAGTGATCTGTTTTATGCTCTGTTGAACGAGGAGCAATTCCATCAACTGCCGCAGCATTACGAGGTTCAATGGTGCGAAGGCAATGGCGAGTGGCATAAGGCGGAATCCCCTTATACTTTTTTACCGCAGATTGGCGAGTTGGATCTGCATCTGTTTTCCGAAGGGCGTCATTGGCATCTGTATGAAGTTCTCGGCGCACGGGTTATGGAAGTCGACGGCATATCCGGTGTACGTTTCGCGGTTTGGGCTCCATCGGCCGAGCGTGTTTCGGTCGTTGGCGACTTTAACGGCTGGCATGGCTTGCGTCATACAATGAGAGTGCTGGGTGGTTCAGGTGTTTGGGAAATCTTTATTCCGCGATTGCAGCTGGGCGATTTGTATAAATTCGAGATCCGTAACCGCGATAGCGGTCAGGTGATGGTCAAAACCGATCCTTACGCGCAATCGATGGAGATTCGTCCTGCGACCGCATGCCGGATTACCGAATCGGATTATCGCTGGCAAGACCAGAGTTGGATGCAGGCGCGCGGGCATTCCGACTGGCATAAGGCACCGATCAATATTTATGAAGTGCATTTGGGTTCCTGGCAAAAAGACGATGACGGGAATTTTCTCAATTATCGGGAGATCGCGCACCGTCTGGTCGAATACGTTCAGTGGATGGGTTATACCCATATTGAACTCTTGCCCGTCTCAGAACATCCGCTTGACCAGTCATGGGGCTATCAGACGACCGGCTATTTCGCTCCGACAAGCCGCTTCGGAACGCCGGACGATTTCCGTTATTTTGTTGACCACTGTCACCAGAATCAGATTGGCGTTTTTCTCGATTGGGTTCCGGCACACTTTCCAAAAGACAGTTTTGCATTGGGGCGTTTTGACGGTTCTGCGTTGTATGAGCATGAAGATCCTCGTATGGGTGAGCATCAGGATTGGGGGACCTATATTTTCAACTTCGGACGCAATGAAGTCCGAAATTTCCTGATTGCGAATGCGCTCTATTGGGTTAAGGAGTTGCATATCGACGGTCTGCGGGTTGATGCGGTTGCGTCCATGCTTTATCTGGACTATTCGCGAAATGACGGTGACTGGCTGCCGAACAAATATGGCGGTCGGGAAAATTTGGACGCCATTGAATTTTTGCAGACGATGAATGCCGAAGTCCATGCTCAGGCTCCGGGCGTATTGGTTATGGCCGAAGAATCGACTTCCTGGCCGATGGTGTCGCGTCCAACCTGGATGGGCGGACTCGGGTTCTCGATGAAATGGAATATGGGTTGGATGAACGACACGTTGTCCTATATTGAGAAAGAGCCGGTTTTCCGCTCCTATCATCACAGTGAACTGACATTCAGTCAGATGTATGCCTATTCGGAAAATTTCATTCTTCCTTTGTCGCACGACGAAGTGGTGCATCTGAAGGGATCTCTGATCGGCAAGATGCCGGGCGATGATTGGCAAAAAGCGGCAAATGTACGACTGCTATTGGGATATCAGATGCTGCACCCGGGTAAAAAACTGCTCTTTATGGGATCGGAGTTCGCCCAATGGGGAGAGTGGTCCGAGTCGCATTCTCTGGACTGGTATTTGTGTGATCATCCTTTAAACCGGGGCGTTCAGTTGTTCAGCAGGGAAATGAATCGCCTGTATAAGGAGCATAGCGCCTTGCACCAGAGAGACTTTGAAAGCGATGGTTTCAGCTGGATTGATTGTCACGACTACCAGCAGTCGGTTTTGAGTTTTATGCGTCACAGTGATGACGAGACTGTAATCTGCCTTTTCAATTTCACGCCGGTTCCTCGCGAAAATTATCGTATCGGTGTTCCGGAGGCGGGCGAGTATCTGGAATTGATTAATTCGGATGCGGAATGTTTCGGGGGCGGAAATCTCGGCAATGGCGGCCACCTTCCGGCGCAGGAGGGCGATTGGATGAATCAACCCTTCCATCTGGATTTAACCCTGCCGCCTTTGGGTGTACTGGTCTTAAAAAGAAAAGATTAAGAAAACGGATTTGAACAGCCATTATGAAAATTTTATTTGCCACTTCGGAAGCGCATCCTTTAATTAAAACCGGCGGTCTGGCGGATGTCAGCGGCAGTTTGCCCAACGCCTTGAAAAAGCTTAAACATCAGGTTCGCATGGTGCTTCCTGCCTATCACGATGTGATGGAAAAACTGCCGGACAAGTCCTATCGTCAGGTTGCCAGTTTCAAGATCGGTGGGTGCGGCAAACAGTTGGATGTCCGTATTCTGCAATTAAAAGCCGGTGCTTTTGATTCGATAGAGGTTCCGGTCTGGTTGGTGGATATTCCTGCACTCTTCGGTCGTGCCGGGAATCCTTATCTGGCCGAGGATGGAACTGATTGGTGGGATAACGGCGAACGCTTCGGTGTGTTTTCCAAGGTGATTACTGAATTGGCAATGGATCGTTGCAATCTTAAGTGGGCGGCTGATGTGGTTCACCTCAACGATTGGCAGACGGGGTTGGCCGCGGGTTTACTGAGTGTCGAAATCCATCGCCCGAAAACGATTTTTACCATCCATAATATGGCTTACCCGGGCAACTTTCCGAAGCAGTTGTTTGATGGATTAGGATTGCCCAACAATCTGTGGTCAATGCACGGTGTGGAGTTTTGGGGGCATTTTTCGATGCTGAAAGCCGGTGTCGCCTATGCCGATTGGATCACGACGGTCAGCCCGACATACGCGCGGCAAATCTGCACCTATGAGTACGCGTACGGATTTGAAGGGATTCTTCAGGAAAGAGCCGAACAGGGCCGTCTGGTCGGTATTCTTAACGGAATTGACGAGCATGTCTGGAATCCGCACAGCGATCCATTGATTCCTTACCGCTATTCCGAGAAGAAAGGACGCACCAGCGCCAAAAGAAAAAACAAAGCGGAACTTTTAAAGACCTTTTGCGCTCTGCATCCGGATCAGTCATTGCCGGATGAAAACCATTTTGATGAATGGCTGGACAGACCGCTAATCGGTTTCGTCGGTCGGCTGGTAGCGCAGAAAGGAATCGATCTAGTGCTGTCTGTGCTGCCGGAAATATTGGCCACAACGGATGCCAATTTTGCTTTTATCGGTTCGGGAGATAAACATTTTGAAGCGGAGCTATGCCGCATTGCACGGGATTTTCCGAAAAGAGTCTGGTGTCATATCGGTTATTCGGAAGAGTTGGCACATCTGGTCGAAGCCGGAACAGATATGTTCCTGATGCCGTCTCGTTTCGAACCTTGCGGTTTGAATCAGATGTATAGTCTGGCTTACGGAACGCCTCCAATTGTCCATCATACCGGAGGTCTTGCCGATACCGTGGTGAATGCGAACGAGGATGCATTGAAATCCGGAGAGGCGACCGGTTTCGTCTTTTATGAGCCCAGCCGACATGCCCTTCTTTCGACCATTCAGCATGCGCTTTATCTGTTCACGAACAAGAAACGTCGCTGGCAACAGATTCAAAAGCAGGGGATGCTACAGACGTTCGACTGGAAAGAAAGTGCCAAACAGTATGAATCCCTTTATAAGGAGATAGTCTGATGCCAACGGAAATCGAAGCCAAAAGACTGGAAGTGATCAGCGATATGTTGCCTCATATCGGCATGAACAAAGACGCGATCGAAGCGGACTTTTTGAAGTACTTATGCCATACCTTGGGAAGACAGCTGACGTCCGAGGACTACTATCTTTTTAAAGCGCTTTCCTATGCAACGCGTGATCGCTTGATGACGCATTGGAAACGAACCTGGGCCGCATACAATCATAATGGAAAACTCAAAAAAGCTTACTACCTCTCAATGGAGTTTTTGATCGGCCGTTCACTGACAAATAATCTATTGAATTTAGGTATCGAGAGCGCGACGGAAAAAGCGATTTACGATCTTGGTCTGGATTTCGAAGAGATTGAGCATACCGAACGCGATGCGGGTCTGGGCAACGGCGGTCTGGGGCGTCTGGCGGCCTGTTTTATGGACAGTTGCGCGACGTTGAAACTACCGGTTATGGGGTACGGTCTCCGTTATGAATACGGGATGTTCCGGCAAATAATCCAGAACGGCTATCAGGTTGAACAGCCCGATCACTGGTTGGGTTTCGGCCCCCATCCATGGGAGATTCAGCGGGCGGAATATACGCAAGTCGTCAAGTTCGGCGGGGAATCGCGAGAGTATATTGATCCGGTTTCCGGTAATCTGATTGCGCACTGGGAACATGCCGATGTGGTTTTGGCGATTCCGTATGATGTCCCTATTCCCGGTTTTAAAAACGAGACGGTCAATACTCTGCGATTGTGGTGGGCGATGGCTAAGGAAGGGTTTGACCTGTCCGAATTCAATGCCGGCTCGTATCACGAAGCGGTCGCGAAGAAATCGGAAGCGGAGAATATCACCAAGGTCTTGTACCCGAACGATTCGAGCGAAAACGGTAAGGAATTGCGTCTCAAACAGCAGTATTTTCTGGTATCCGCATCCCTTCAGGATGTGCTGACACAATGGACGGAAAAATACGGTTCCGATTTCAGTGATTTTGCTGAATATAACGCTTTCCAGTTAAATGATACGCATCCTAGCTTGGCGGTAGTCGAACTCATGCGACTTCTGGTCGATAAAGAGCGTATGGGATGGGACGAAGCGTGGCGCATTACGACGCAGACCATGGCTTATACCAACCATACGTTGCTGCCGGAAGCGCTGGAAAAATGGCCGCGAGAACTGTTTCAGAAATTGTTGCCCCGGCCGCTGGATATCATTTACGAGATCAACCGTCGTTTCCTGACCGAAGTTGCCATGAAGTGGCCTGCGGATACGGAACGACAGCGTCGAATGTCGATTGTCGACGAGAATGACAATATCTGTATGGCGTATCTGGCTATTGTCGGCAGCCACTCGGTTAACGGCGTGGCCGAATTGCATTCCAATCTTCTTAAAGAAGGGCTGTTCAATGATTTCTATCAGCTGTGGCCGGAGAAGTTCAACAATAAAACCAATGGTGTAACCCAGCGTCGCTGGTTGGCGGGATGCAACCCGGATATGCGCGCGTTGCTGAAAGAGCATATTGGCGAAAACTGGATTACGCATTTGGAGGATTTGCAACAGATCGAGCCTTTGGCTGAGGATGCAATGTTCCGTAAACGCTGGCATGAAGTAAAGCAGAAGAACAAAAAGCGTCTGGCAGATCTGGTTTTGGAAGAAACCGGCGTAAACTTGCCTTTGGAGTCAATGTTCGATGTTCAGGTCAAGCGTATTCATGAATATAAGCGCCAATTATTGAATGTGTTGCATGTCATTCATCTGTATTCGCGCATCAAGCGGGGTCAAATCGATAACTGGACCAATCGCGCAGTACTTTTCGGCGGTAAGGCGGCTCCGGGTTATGCCATGGCAAAATTGATTATCAAGTTGATCAATAATGTCGCCGATGTGGTGAATCGAGATCCGGATGTCGGTGATAAACTTAAGGTGGCCTTCTTTCCGAATTACCGGGTCTCGGCGATGGAGGTTATCTGCCCGGGGACGGATCTCTCTGAGCAGATTTCGACAGCCGGTAAAGAGGCATCCGGTACCGGGAATATGAAGTTTATGATGAACGGCGCTTTAACCATCGGTACCTTGGATGGCGCCAATGTCGAGATTCTGGAAACGGTCGGCGAAGAAAATTTTTTCCTTTTCGGTTTGAAAACTCCCGAAGTGGAAGAACTGCGTCGCTATTACAATCCGCAGATCTTTATTGATCAGAGCAACGATCTGCAGGCGGTGATGGGGCTGCTTGAATCCGGTCATTTCAATCAGTTTGAGCCGGGGATTTTTGATCCGATTATTCGTTCGATGAAATCTTCGCAAGATCCATGGATGACCTTGGCGGATTTCCAAAGTTATATTTCCGTTCAGGAACAGGCGGCACACGCCTATCAGGATCGTGAAAGCTGGGTGCGTAAAAGTATCGTTAATACCGCGCGCAGTGGTATCTTTTCGACCGATCGCACCATGCAGCAGTATAACGACGAGATTTGGGGGTTAACGCCGATCGATACCGGTTCGGTTGATATTGCCTGTTAGGGATCGCTTGAAAGGTCGCCTTAGAAAAGCAAAGCCGACATGAATCGGCTTTGCTTTTTTTAGTTTATCCGGATGCTCTCTGTTCCATTGCCAGTTGGACAGTAATTATCTTTGACCTTATAACGAGGTTTTGGTTGGGGCTTACGGCCGTGAATGCTACTATAAGCGGTAAATTTTGATACGAGAAAAATAACTATGTGCGGAATTGTTGGGGGAGTCACGGAAAGGAATCTGACTCCTATTTTACTTGAGGGTTTACGTCGTCTTGAATATCGTGGCTATGACTCGTCCGGTATTGCCTTAATCAGTTCGGAGGGAGCAATCGAGCGAGTGCGTTCACTGGGCAAAATTCGACAGTTAAATGATAAGATCGAACGCACGGAACATCCGTTTCAAGGACAAATCGGCATCGCGCATACCCGTTGGGCAACTCATGGAGTACCGGCTGAGCAGAACGCACACCCGCATATCTGTAACAATCGCGTTGCCGTGGTTCATAACGGTATTATTGAAAATTTTGCCGATCTGAAAGAAAAGCAGATTGAACAGGGGTATCGCTTTACCTCGGAAACCGATACCGAAGTGGTTGCCCATTGTCTGGATTCCGAATTGGATAACGCTAACGGCGACTTGCTTAAAGCCGTGCAAGCCACGGTGGAACATCTGGACGGTGCTTACGCTTTGGGCGTAATCGCCATCGACCAGCCCGATCTGTTAGTGGCGACCCGTTGTGGCAGCCCTTTAGTGATCGGCGTTGGAATCGGCGAATATTTTATCGCCTCGGATGTCTCCGCACTTCTACCGGTGACGCAGCAATTTATTTTCTTGGATGAAGGGGATGTTGCCAGCATCCGCCGCGATCAGCTGCAGATTTTCGACAAAGACGGCGAACCGGTTGAACGTTCGATTGTTACCTCCAGTTTAAGCAGCCACTCTGTCGAGCTTGGCGAGCACCGGCACTATATGCACAAAGAGATTTTCGAGCAGCCGCAGGCGGTTATCGATACTTTGCAGGGGCGTATAACGGATTCTTCGGTTCTGGTTTCCGCATTCGGTCATCGCGCGGAAAGCATTTTTGCCGAGATCGAGAATATTCAAATCATCGCCTGCGGTACCAGTTATCATGCCGGAATGGTGGCGAGATACTGGTTTGAAGATATCCTCGGGCTGCCTTGTTCGGTTGAAGTTGCTAGCGAATTCCGTTATCGCCATCCAGTGATCCGGAATAAAACGTTGCTGGTTACAATCAGTCAGTCCGGTGAAACGGCGGATACTCTGGCTGCTTTAAGAGAGGCTAAACAGCAGTTTCCGGGAATCGCTTCCCTGACCATCTGTAATGCGCCGGAGTCAAGTTTGACGCGTGAGTCGAATCTGGTTTTCCTGACGCATGCCGGTCCGGAAATCGGTGTGGCATCGACTAAGGCGTTTACCACCCAATTAGTAGCGCTGGCGCTGTTAATGACGGCTATCGGTCAGGTACAGAAGCGCTTAACGGAACAACGTGAAAAAACGATTGTTCATGGGCTGCAAAAGCTACCGACGCTGATTCAGAATGCGCTTAAGCATGAAGAGACAATCAAGCAGATTGCGCTCTCCTTCGCAGATAAAACCAGTGCTCTGTTTCTCGGGCGTGGAACCATGTTCCCGATTGCCATGGAAGGGGCACTCAAGCTTAAAGAGATCAGCTACATTCATGCTGAAGCCTATCCGGCAGGCGAGTTGAAGCACGGCCCTCTGGCGTTGATCGACGAGCAGATTCCGGTAGTCGCCATTGCTCCGAAGGACGAGTTACTTGAGAAATTGAAATCCAATCTTCAGGAAGTTAAGGCGCGTGGCGGTCAGATGATCGTTTTTGAAGACGAAGGTTCTTGTGTCAGTAGCGATAATGATAACTTTCATGTCGTCAAGGCAACCACCAATGTCGGACGAATTACCGCGCCGATCACCTTTAATATCCCGCTGCAACTATTGAGTTATCATGTTGCGCTGATTAAGGGAACCGACGTTGATCAGCCGCGTAATCTGGCTAAATCGGTAACAGTTGAGTAAAAACAGCTTCTTTACAAGAAGAGCTGAAAAAAAGCCGGTCAGTCACTAGAGACGGATCGGCTTTGTCGTTTCTGGTTCCGCGTTTTCTCAGTCGAGGTATTCAAGCTTTGACGTCGATATTCTGTCCCAAACTTCCCTGCGGTGCCGGATTACTGGGAATTTGCGGAATACTGTTGATTAACATCATTGCCGCCTGGCTTTGCTGATCAATGGATTTTTTCAGCATACCGACCGGCGCCTGCTGCTGACTATAGGTCGGTTGCATTGGCAGCGCATTCATTGATACGTCTGTGGAAATCGCCATAATAGACCTCCAAAAAAACTAAGTCTATGATTCGTAAGTGACTTTTATTTATCAAGTCCGATTGTTTTTATTATAATCAATTTATCGACTGTAATTTTTAACGGTTTTGTAAAACAATGGCGATTTCATTCAGCACTGTCTCATCACAACCTGCAACCTCAATTCCTTTGAGTTCGGCTTTGACCGGGCAGGGAAAAGTGATGCCTCAGGAGAGTGCTACTCAGTTACCGTTTTCGAACACGAATTCCGTTACAGAACAGAATCTAAAATCTCAGCCTTCGCAACGAGTTCCGGATCAAGGAACAGTGTCCGATCAGTCGCAGCAAGTCGTTTCCGGCAGTCAGGCTCCTCAAGAGACTCAAGATCAGCGACTTAGCCAGCAACAAGTCGAGCAGGTGATCAGTCAGCTGAAATCTCGCGATCGGGAAGTGCGTGCGCATGAAATGGCACACTTAAGTGTTGCCGGAGCCTATGCACGGGGAATGAGTTTTACCTATCAGACAGGGCCGGATGGTAAACGCTATGCTATTGGCGGAGAAGTGGGGATAGATACTTCGGCCGTTGCTAATGATCCGGAAGCGACTCTGCAAAAAGCGATCGTAGTACAAAATGCTGCCTTGGCGCCTGCCGAGCCTTCTGCACAGGATATGCGGGTCGCGTCCGCAGCATCACAGATGATGATGCAGGCACGCGCGGAAATGGCTCGGCAAACGACAGAGGATGACGGCAATACCGCTGAATCTTCAGAGGTACAGGGAGCAGATTCCATACAGGGGGCTGACAGCGATTCCCGGATGGAAACGGCGAGTACTATCCTTCCTAACGCTGAGATGGCGCAGATGGATAATCAGTCAGTTCGGGTTGATGGTGCCAATTTAGCGCAGAGAACCGATCAGCTTCAGGCGGCAAGAGCGCAGTTTGATCTGCGTATGAATCTGAACGGTGCTTAATGCTTCCTCTGCAGGAAAAGCATTTATAGAAAATGGGGGTTCGAACCTTAGGCTGATGTCGCCTTTCGCTTTGAACTGAGAACGGTGTTTAGTGCTTAGTTCTCGGTCGGGCAGAAGGTCTGCTGCATCGCACTCATTAGAGTGAGAATGTTATGATCGCGGACTCGGCAAAGGATTTTGCTGCCTTCCCGGCGGGAGGTGATAATCTCTTTTTCACGCAGAATATCGATGTGTTGGGAAATGTTACTTTGAGTTGTTCCCACTTGTTTGACAATTTCCATTACAGGCAATTCATTTTGTCCGATAACACAAAGAATTTTCAGCCGAAGAGGATGCCCCATCGCTTTTAATGCTTTAGAGGCTTTATTGATATTGTCTTCTTTCATTTCAAATGGGACGTTTTCTTCACTCATTCTGATCAATTCACTATATAACGATATTACTGAAAATTTATGTAAATTCTATAGAAGTTGCCTGAATAAGTCACCTCAAGGATATTTTATGAGTTGCTAATATTTTTTTGTGGAAAAATGGCGAACAAACTTGAATCCTGTGGTTGAAAACATTATAAATGCTAGATTATTTTGAAGATTTATCTAATTGGAGAGCCTTGTGGCTATATCGAAAATAAAACAAGTCATGTGGGTCGGAACCGGCGTAATTTTTGGAGCTATGATTGCTGTCGGAACCACTGTATGGGCGGATCGTGACGAAACGACCGTTCAACAGACCAATTCCATTCCTTTGCAGGAGCTACGTGCTTTTGTTGAAGTCTATGAAAGAATCTCCACAGATTATGTTGATCAGGTTGATGATAAAAAATTGCTTGAAGGCGCAATCAGCGGCATGCTTTCCAGCCTGGATCCGCATTCGGCTTACCTGCCTCCGGTTGACGCCAAGGAGATGGAAGAACATACGCGCGGCGAATTTGGCGGGTTAGGAATGGAAGTCGGTATGGAAGACGGCTTTGTGAAGGTCATCTCTCCGATTGACGATACTCCTGCTGAGAAAGCGGGCATGAAAGCCGGTGACTTGATTATCAAACTCGGTTCCGAGCCGGTTAAGGGCAAAACCTTGAGCGAAGCGGTCAAGATCATGCGCGGTAAGCCGGGAACCAAAATCGAATTGACCGTCGTACGTGACGGTGTTGATGCGCCTTTTACGGTTGAATTGACGCGAGCAGTCATCAAGGTGAAAAGCGTTAAGCAGCGTATGCTTAAAGACGATATCGGCTATGTTCGTATCAGTCAGTTCCAGGTGCGTACCGGCCAGGATCTGAGCAAAGCGATTTCAACTTTGGAAAAAGAGAATGGCAAGCCTTTGTCGGGGCTTGTGTTGGATCTGCGTAACAACCCGGGCGGCGTTTTGACCGCAGCGGTTGAAGTTTCCGACGCTTTCCTTGATGACGGACTCATTGTGTACACCGAAGGTCGTATTCGTAATTCACAGATGCGTTTCGAAGCCGAAGGTGGCGATCTTATGAAAGGTAAGCCGATTGTCGTGTTGGTGAATGAAGGTTCAGCTTCGGCTTCTGAAATCGTTTCCGGGGCGCTTCAGGATCAGAAACGCGCGATTATCGCCGGCCGCGATACCTTCGGTAAAGGGTCGGTACAGACGTTGATGCAGCTGAATAACGGAGCAGCCATGAAGATTACCACGGCTCGTTATTTTACGCCGTCGGGACGTTCGATTCAGGCCGAAGGGATTCAACCGGATGTGAAGATCGATTTGCTGAAAGTTGAGAAGGTCGAAAAGTCCAAGATCGGTAACATCAAAGAGAAGGACCTTTCCGGTCACCTGTCCAACGGGAATGGCGATAAAGAGGAAGAAGAGCTGACCGAGCAGGAGAGAGTTTCCAAGGAAACGGAAGCGCTGCTGGATAAAGACTTTGAATTGAGCGAGGCCATGCGTATTGTCAGAACTATGATTCTGGCCCAGCAGCTTAAATAAGCGGCGCGTATGAGCGAAATAAAGCCACCTGAACGAAAGTGACGGTGGCTTTTTTATTTGTCAGGATGAAACAAAACGGCATAGGGAGTGAAAAATGAGCAAAGTACTGGTTCCTTTGGCACAAGGGTGTGAAGAGCTCGAAGCGGTTACCATTATCGATATTCTTGTGCGTGGTGGCGTCGAGGTCGTGACCGCCAGTTTGGATGACAATACCATCATCACCGCAAGTCGCGGCGTGCAGTTAGTTGCCCAGAAAACACTGGATGAAGTGATCGACGATCATTATGACTTGGTCGTTTTGCCGGGTGGTTTGCCGGGCGCAGATTATCTTCAGGCAGATCCGCGAATTATTGCAAAACTCAAAAATACGGTTGAAATGGGTGGTTTGGCGGCCGCAATCTGTGCGGCGCCGAAGGTTCTGGTTTCCGCCGGCTTGCTGGATGGCAAGCAGGCAACCAGTTATCCTGGGGTAATTGAAAAACAGCCGGCGCATGACATGCAGTTTTCAAATGAATCTGTTGTAGAAGACGGTCAGATTATTACCTCCAGAGGCCCGGGGACGGCAATGGATTTCGCTCTGCATCTTCTGCAGAAACTGCAGGGCGCTGATGTACGGCAAACGGTCGAGGCCGGATTGGTCAGGGCGTAAACAGGGAAGCGGGCATGGATAAGATCTTTGTGTCTCTGGCATCTTATGTCGATCCAGTTTTGCTGTTTACGCTGGCTCAGGCTTATGCCAAGGCAGATAATCCCGAACGGCTGGTGTTCGGGGTGGTTGATCAGCACCCACAAAGCCGCAATGACATAATCCGCCGTTTCAAGTTCCAGAAGCAGATCCGCTATGTGCATATCGATCCGGTACAGAGTCGAGGCGTTTCCTGGGCCCGGTCACTGGTTTTCTCGCTTTACCAGAATGAGACTTATTTATTGCAGATTGATTCGCATACTTATTTCGAGCAGGGATGGGACTCGGTTTTAATCGAGCAGTTTCATTCGCTGGATGGGCTTTCATCCAAGCCGATTCTGTCAACCTATCCGTATGCCTTTGAGTTCGAAGGCACTCAGCCGGTAATCAAATCCACGCCGTCCAAGGAAACGGTTCTGGCCCTCAGACCGAAGGCTGAAGAAGCATTAAAAGATGACGATCCGGTTCTGCATTTTCGTGCGGAACATTTAATGACGCGCGAAATGGTTCCCGGATTTCATCTGGCAGGCGGCTTTATCTTTACTTGGGGGCGATTTGTGGATGAAGTGCCCTATGATCCGCGTTTGTACTTTCACGGCGAAGAGCAGAATCTTGCGATTCGTGCTTTTACTCGTGGTTGGGATATTTTTCACCCGCCGCATATTCCTTTGTATCATCTTTATAAGCTGCCGGATAACGCCTATGATGCCCATCATTGGCATGAAAAATGGGATTCGCAGAGAGATTACCGCTGGTATGAGCTGAAAGATTTAGCGCGGCAAAGAATGGCCGATCTGCTGTATCACGGCAAGCCGTTAGGTGCTTTTGGTTTGGGAAGCGAAAGGAGTCTGCAGGACTTTGCCGAATTTTCCGGGATTGATTACGGCAAGCGAAGCATTAGCCGCAGCCGTTTCCCTGTTTGAATTCGCTATAAGAAAGCGTTTTCACGCTCTTCTTGCCGTACTACTTTTTACCGTAACCGCCGCCGCCCGGCGTATGCATCCATAGCTGGTCACCGGATTTGAAGGTTTGTGTAAAGGTGCTCTGCAACCATTCGACATGGTCGCTTTCTTGCGCCAGATAACCCTGTTGTCCGGTTTTTCCGGGAGCGCCGCCGTCCATGCCGTAAGGGGCGACAGTGCGGTGGTTACTCAGCACTGAGACCGTCATCGGTTTGAGAAATTCGATATGTCTTTCGCAGCCGTTACCGCCGTGAAAACGACCTTCTCCGCCGCTGTTGTGGCGAATCGCAAAGCGTTTTAAACGAACCGGATAGCGCAGCTCGAAAATCTCCGGATCGGTCAGGCGCGAATTGGTCATATGGCTGTGCACGGCATCTTCTCCGTTATAGCTTTTCCCAGCTCCGGTTCCTCCGCACAGGGTTTCATAATACTGCCAGGTTTCATCACCGAAAGTCAGATTGTTCATGGTTCCCTGTGAAGCGGCCTGAACTTTCAAGGCGCCGTAGAGTGCATCCGTGACTACTTGCGAGGTTTCGACATTACCGGCAACCACCGCGGCCGGATAACTCGGGTTGAGCATCGAGTTCTCTGGAACAACCAGCTCGATAGGTTGAAGAAAGCCGTCGTTCAGCGCAATCGGCTGATCGATCAGGGTGCGTAGCACATACAGCGTTGCCGCGCGGGTAATGGCATAGGGGGCATTGAAATTATTGTTCTGTTGCGCACTGGTTCCAGTAAAGTCGATACGTGCTTTCCCAGCGCTGCGATTAATGTCGATGCGCACGCAAATTTGCGTTTGCTGATCGGTGTTGTAACAGAAGTGTCCGTTGTTTAATTGTGCAAGCAAAGCTTTGACTGCCTGCTCGGAATGCTGCAGAACAAATGCCATATAAGCACTGACCTCGGACACGCCGGTTTTGGCACAGAGTTTTTGCAAACCGCTTATTCCGGTCTGGTTGGCGGCAATTTGCGCTTGAAGGTCGTGCAGATTCTGGGTTAGATTGCGTGCCGGATAGCGTGCCTGGCTAAAAGCGTCGTGAATGATCCGGGACTGCAGTTCGCCGGCTTTAACAACCTGCACACAGTCAAGCAGAACGCCTTCTTCTTCAATATGACGACTGTCAGCCGGCATGGAACCGGGCGTCAGGCCACCGACATCGGCATGATGCCCGCGTGATGCGACATAAAATTGGCAGGCTCCATCAATAAATACCGGTGAGATCAAGGTAATATCCGGCAAGTGGGTTCCGCCCGCGTAAGGGTTGTTCAGGGCGTAACAGTCGCCTTCCTGAAGCTGTTCGGCATGCCGCTGAATGACGGTTTTAACCGATTCGCCCATTGAACCAAGGTGAACCGGAACATGCGGGGCGTTGGCGATCAACTGGCCGTAGCGGTCGAAAAGTGCGCAGCTGAAATCTAAACGTTCTTTGATATTGACCGAGTGTGCAGTTTTCGCCAGAACCGCTCCCATCTGTTCGGCAATCGCCATAAAGCGGTGATTGTAAAGTCCGAGTTTAACCGGGTCGATCTTCGCATTCAAATCCGTTGATCCCGTGTCTTGCGCAGGCGCTTGAGCGGCGTCTTGCTGCAGATTCTTTTCCAGCAGCAGCTGTCCGTCTTGCAGCAGTTTTGCCTGCCATCCCTGCTGCAGATAGATGGTGCCGGTTGATTCCAGAATCAGCGCCGGTCCCTGCAAGATCTGATGCAAAGCGAGCTGATCGCGCTGAAAAACCAGTGTATCGTGCCATTGGCCGTCATGATAGGTTTGCACCTGTTCTTCGGCTTCGGCCACAGCCTTGTCGGCAGGCGCCAGTTTGCGGGCCTGATGGGCGGTACTCAAAGCTTCAACGCTGATGCTGTGGATATGGATGTCCGCATCCAGACGAAAGCCGAACTGCCGCTGGTGCTGAATCTCAAAGGCACATCGATAGTCGTTGGCACCGGATTCTTCCTGCCAGTGGACATCCAAAGTGGTGTCACTGCCCTGGTAGTTAAGATGCAGGGTGATTTTGTCTTCGGCGAACTGAGCGCCTTGCTGTTCCAGTGCTTTTCTGGCTTCCGCTCTTTGCGATTCCAAGTTGTTATGCAGCTCTTTGAGGTGTTCAAGAGGCTGTTGATGGGAGCGGGTAATCAGTACCGAATTCTGCGCCAGTCCCATACCGTAAGCGGAGAGAACGCCCGAGTAAGGATGCAGCAAAACCTGAGCAATCCCTAATTTATCGGCAACGGCGCAGGCATGTTGTCCTCCGGCACCACCGAAACTGACCATGGTGTAGTCTTTCAGGTCATAGCCGCGTTGGGTAGAAATGGTCTGCACCGCATTCGCCATGGTCTCGACAGCGATCAGCAAAGCGCCTTCGGCGAGTGATTCGGGCGTCATATTCAATGCCTGGCCCAGAGCGGAAAATTTCTGCTCGACGATCTCTCGATCCAGCGGTTGTGTACCGTCGGCACCGAAAACGGCCGGGAAGTGCTGACTTTGAATGCGGCCGAGAAGAAGGTTGGCGTCGGTTACGCTGAGAGGGCCGCCACGTCGGTAAGCCGCCGGTCCCGGATTGGCTCCGGCAGATTCCGGGCCGACCCGCAACTCACCGTGATGGGCGTGGATAATCGACCCGCCTCCGGCGGCGACCGTGTGGATATCGAGCATGGGCACGCGCATTTGCGCACCGGCGACCTCGGTTTCGAAGTTGCGTTGCAACTCTCCGGCATAGTGCGAGACATCGGTCGAAGTGCCACCCATATCGAAACCGATGATTTCATCAAAACCGGCCATTTGCGCGGTTTTGACGGCACCGACGATACCACCTGCAGGGCCTGAGAGAATGGCGTCTTTTCCCTGAAAACGCTCTGCCTGACACAGGCCGCCATGAGACTGCATAAACTGCAGATCAACGCCTGGAAGCTGACCGGCAACCTGACGTACATAGCGGTGTAAAATCGGACTGAGGTAGGCGTCAACGACCGCCGTGCGGCCGCGCGCGATATATTTGATCAATGCCGATGTATCCGCAGACGTGGATATCTGGGTAAAACCGATCTCCTGCGCCCATTGAGCCACCTGTTTTTCGTGTTGTGGGTTGAGATAGCTGTGCAGCAGGGTTATCGCAATGGCCTGGTAGCCGGCTTGTTTGAGGGTACGTAAACCGTCTTTGGTTGCCGCTTCGTCAAGCGCTTCGATTTCGTTGCCGTCGGCATCCATTCGTCCGGGGATTTCAATACTCTTTTGATACAGCGGTGCCGCGGTGCGGACTTCCAGAGCGAAAATGTCCGGGCGATTCTGATAGCCGATCTTGAGAGCGTCGGCAAAGCCTTGGTTGGTTACCAGCGCCACCGCTTCGCCTTTACGTTCCAGCAGGGCGTTGGTGGCGACGGTCGTGCCCATTTTAACGCAGGCGATTTGTTCAACCGGGATTGGTGCCGGTTCGGCGACCTGAAGGAAATGCCGGATACCGGCGATGGCGGCATCCTGGTAGCGTTCTGGGTTTTCCGAAAGCAGTTTATGAGTGTACAGCTTGCCGTCGGGAGCCTGCGCGACGATATCGGTAAAGGTTCCGCCGCGGTCTATCCAGAATTGCCACTGTTTTACACCCACTCTATTTCCCCGTTGATTTTCCGTTTGAAAAAGTTGCCTCGGTTTTTGCCTTCAAAGGCACGCAGAGCAAGAAAAAAAGCTCCGGCGGCGTTATTATAGGCGCAAATGTCTAAAAACTGTTCCAAGGATCCTCCCGACTATGCCTTCGGCACGACAAACAGATTACAAAAGTTCATTTTCCGTGTTTAAAAACATTGCCCACTGGCGTTTCTGGTTCAGGTCGGCGGTGCGTTTTCAGCAGCAGAAAGGCTCCGATGCCGTCGCGATTCTGGCGTATACCTCGCTGATTGGAATCGTGCCGATGCTGGGTGTGATGCTGGCGCTGTTTTCGGTATCGAGTTACTTTTACGATTTCGAAGCGTTGGTCATGGATCAGGTCGTCAAAAACCTGATGCCCAGTTCCCAACCGGTGATTCAGGATTATCTGTTGCAGTTCTCGTTTCAGGCAACGCATCTGAAATGGCCGGGGCTGATTATGATGTTTCTAACCACTGTGATGCTGCTGTGGAAAGTGGATCAGAAACTCAACCAGCTTTGGCCTGAGGGGGCAAAACGGCGCTGGTGGGTCAGTCTGTTGCACTATCTCGGCATCAGTCTGTTTGGGCCGATTCTGCTCGGATTGAGCCTGTTGGTGAGCTCGGCGATTCTGGCATTGCCTTTGGTCAGCGATACCACGCCTTTTATCGAGAAACTGCTGTTCGGTTTGAAAATTATTCCGGTCGCCTTGAGTTGGCTCGGATTTACCTTGCTGTATAAATTCGTTCCGGCTTGTCACGTTTCCACCCGGGCGGCTTTTTTAGGCGGTTTTATGGCCATGCTGCAGATGGAATTGCTCAAAGTCGGTTTCGGAATCTACGTCAAGCTCTTCCCGACCTATGATCTTATCTACGGCGCTTTTGCCGCCGTGCCGCTGTTTCTGCTTTGGCTGTACCTGATCTGGTTTATTGTGATCTGGAACGGTGCTGTGGTCGCAACGCTCAGCGAACAGTATCTGGGTTGGAAAAAGGCGCAATTGAAAGCGCAGGCACCCGAGGCAATGACATGAGAAAAGCTTCGGGAGCGTTTCCGGCACGCAGATCGGCGATATTGGGCGGAATTCTGCTGCTGGCTGTGCTCGGGCATCTGTTTGTCGGGCACAGTTCGCTGAACTGGAGTACCTTGCTGACGGAAGGGGTCAGTACCCAGCAGTGGTTTATTTTGCAGGAGTTCCGTTTGCCGCGCGTCCTGATGGCGATCATTGTTGGGGCCGGTCTGGCCGTCGCCGGTGTTGCCTTGCAGGCGCTTTTCCGCAATCCGCTGGCCGAGCCGGGATTGATTGGCGTCGCCAGCAGTTCCGCCTTTGGTGCGGTAGCGATTATGGTGCTTGGCGGCTGGCTCTGGCAACAGGTCGCATTATGGCAGATCGGTTTTTTCGCTTTTGCCAGCGGACTTCTGGCGACGCTGCTGATTTACCGACTGGCGACGAAATCGGGTCAGACCGATATTGCGCTGATGCTGCTGGCTGGGGTGGCCGTTAATGCCATTATGGGTGCGGCCACTCAGCTGTTACTTAGTGTCGCGGATCTGGTGCAGTTGCGGACGGTGACTTTCTGGTTGATGGGGTCGCTGGTCAATCTTTCATGGCCATCGGTAGTGGGTGTGTCGGCTGTGGTGCTGTTCTGTACGGCGGTTTTGTGGCGGCTGGTCCGAGCGATGAATGCGTTTGTTCTGGGCGAAAACAGTGCTCGCTATATGGGCTTCGATACAGGTCGTTTCAAATGGCAGGTAATGATTTTCAGCGCCCTGATGGTCAGCAGTGCCGTCTCGGTGGTCGGTGTCATCGGTTTTGTCGGTCTGGTGGTGCCGCATATTGTCCGTTTATGGGTCGGCTCCGATCATCGTCTGGTTTTGCCTTTAAGTGCCCTTGGCGGAGCGATACTGCTGGTTCTGGCCGACTGGCTGGCGCGAGTCATGCTGCATCCTCTCGAGTTGCCGATCGGGCTTCTGATGGCTTTGATCGGCGCCCCTTTCTTCCTGATGATGTTGCTTAAACAGCGTAGAGGATGGCGTCAATGAAACGAATCGTCTGTCAGAACCTCGCTTACCGAATCGCTAAAACGGAGTTGCTTGAAGAGATCAATGCCGAATTCCAGAGTGGGCAGATCAATGTCATTCTAGGGCAGAACGGCGCGGGAAAATCCACCTTGCTAAGCCTTGTGGCAAAAAGCCTCGAACCGACCGAGGGCGAGATTTTCTGGCACAAAGAGGCGCTGTCCAGTATCAGTCTACAGGCGCTTGCGCTGCAACGGGCCGTCGTCGAGCAGCAGCAAGGGGTGCAGTTTGATTTCACCGTCCGTCAACTCGTCAGTTTGGGATTGGAAATTCAGTACAGCAGTGAATTACTGGAAGCCTATCGGCATGAAGGGCGCTTCGAACGCTGTCTGCAGCGTATTATCACGATTTGCGACTTGGATAACCTGCTGGATCGTTCGATCTTGAGTCTGTCCGGCGGGGAGTTTAAACGGGCGCAGCTGGCGCGTGCTCTGGCGCAGATCTGGCCTCTTGGCGACTGTGAAAAGCGCGGCGAAGAAATGGATTTCAGCGGCAGGTGGCTGCTGATGGATGAGTGGAATGCCGCTCTGGATATGCGTCATCAGCAGTGTTTTGCGGCGATGTTACGTCAGTGGTGTAGACAGGGACTGGGCGTGATTATGGTAGTGCATGATCTGCCTTTGGCCATGCAGCTAGCCGATCGGGTACTTCTACTTAAACAGGGGCAGGTTGTCGCTGAGGGCGAAGCCAAAGAGGTCCTGCAACCGCTGATTCTGCAGGAAGCGTTGGAGATGCAGCTGCAGAGCTTTCATGACGAGAGCGGGCAGGCGCTGTATCTGCCGCAGTTCTGATTCAATTACAGGTTTTCTGACGACTGATTCAGTTGGTCGAGTATTAACGATTTGGCTTCGGTGAAATCGATTTTGCCGGTCAGTTCCAGAACCGGTACTTTGCCTAAAGCCTGCTGATAGTCGAGGGGATTCGGAATCAGACCGTTTTTCAGAAATTCGCCCGAGGCGTCGCTGTAAAAAGGGCCGGGGCTTTTGACCAGTGCCGGGATCAGGTGCGGCGACTCCTGCAAAGTTGTGCGATGCACTTGAGTGCGTTCATTGCTGACCGCCTGCCAGTTCAGAATCACTATCCAGTCCAGTTCACGCTCCTGAACATAGCAGTTTTCCCAATACAGCCGGTCTACCGGGGCATCGAATTTCATCTCCAGAGCGCGCAGTGCTTCCTGTGGCATGGCGAGAAATTCGCTGCGTTGCTGTTCGCTAATCAGCGAGTGCAGACGCGGGTTATGAACAATTGTGCCCGGGTTGATTCGCGGTTGCTTTGGGATGCCGCGCATCAGCATGTGCTCTGCGGCATCCGCTTTAAACAGCAGACGGTCATTACTGATAAAGTGTTCACCTTCTTCCAGAAGATGCAGCATCAGAGTCGATTTACCGCCGCCGGAGAGCCCGGCGATGGCGACACCCTGTTGTTTGATCTGCAAGCCTGCGGCGTGCCCGAGCAGCCAGTTGCTTCGAATATGCCGGTTCAGATACTGGGTCAGAATAAAGTTGATAATCTGGTTGGGATGCTTTTCCGCAGGGCCGAAGGCCATAAGAGGAAACTCCGGGGTCGGTCTGGCCGGTTGCAGGAACAGCATCCCGGTTTTGACCTTATACAGCAGGCGCAGTTTGCCGTGCGCAGTGTCGAGATCATAAACCGCATCTTTGCGTCCGCTTTTGCCGGCTTCGCGTTTCCAGTCCTGCCAGTCGGTGGCGGCAATCAGTTCTTCAGCAAGGGACGATTCGAAGATAAAAATCGTCTCCCAAGTTTGCGTCTTATCGCTATTCGTGTCCTCGTCGCTCCACACGGACAGATTACCGAAATAGTCGGCCAGCTCCTGCAACAAAGTTTCACTGTTGCTGTGCACTCGGTAACAGGCGTCTTTAAGGTTAATCTCCAGGCAGGAAGAGTGCACCTCAGGCTGGCTGGCAATCAATTCCGAAATCAGGGACGCATTAATCATTGGCATCGCTTTTCTGTAAATCCTGAATGACGTAATCAGTGTAGGCCTGCGCCATATTAAGGTTCAATCCTTCTTTGGCGCCTTTGAACCCTCCGAATGCAGACACTTCAAAACAGACCGGCCCCTGATCGGTTTCGGCAATATCGACCGTGGTATAGGAGAGGTCAAACTGCGCCTGTGCTTTTTGGGCCATGTCGATGATTTCCTGCGACGGCTTCACTTCGGCGTATTTGCCTCCGGAGTGAATGGTAGTGTTCCAGCTGTCGCCGTTGGCGACCCGGGCATAGGCGCCCTGATATTCGCCGCCGAGGAAAACCAGCCCCATGTCATGACCGGGCAAATTCATTTTCTGCTGAATGTAGTAAAACTGATGCGTGTGATAGAACGCCTGCAGTTGTTTGCGGATTTCGCTCTCCTTCTGATCCGCCTTTATCACTTCCATACCGCGCGCCTTGGTGGAAAACAGCGGCTTGAGCACCACTTCACCGAATTCTTTGACGGTATTGAAGGCGGCGTCGTGATCTTCGGTAATACACGTTTTCGGCATGGGGATTTTTGCCCGCGCCAGGGAGATGGTGCAGCTCATGCGATCCACCAGGCGGATGATCTCGCTCGGTTTGGAATAGACTTTCACACCGCAGGATTCGACGAAACGCAGAATTTCCAGACGGTCGATCACCATCGGGCTGTAGGTCTGAGAGATCTTTTTGATAATAATGCCGTCGAGTTCGCACAGGCACTGCCCCTGATAGGTGACTTTCGGCGTCGAGAGATCGGCGACGACTTTTTCGATATCGATGACCATCCGGAAACCGGTTTTCGCTTCGATCTCGTCGGCCAGGACTTCGGTTGACCATTTGCCGGGAATACCGACAACGCCAATTTTCAAATTAGTCACGGAAGAGCTCCTTTGGTAGCTGATAGTTGGGCAGTTCTTTTTTCGGAAGATTTATCAGTTGTTCCAAGAGGTAACGCCCCTTAAAGAGCATGGATTTGGCGTGTTCCTTATCGAGCACGAAGCGGGTCGAGCTGATAAAAGAACGCGCCAGTCCGAGTGCCATGCGTTTTGCATAGTCATTATCGTTATTCTGTTCGGCATAGTCGGCACCGAAGTCGTAAATCGCTTCGATGGTCAGACGGATGCGCCGACGCACTTTCGGATCGTAGTTGGTCAGGCGGTAGAAAGAGACCATCAGTACCGAGAGGTCCTGAGTGTAGTCAAGGTATTCGGAGCGATGCAGGTCGATAAAGCTGATATCGTCCTTTTCGGCATCGTAAAGGATATTGTCGACATTGAAGTCGCCGTGAATATAAACCGCATTGGCCACCTGAAACTTCTCTTCCAGTTTGGCGGCCTGCTTGATCAGCTGTTCCAATGACGCCTGCTGGGCATCGCCGATGCGCAGTCCCTTGCTTTTAAGGTTGAATTCAGGGTGTACGGCGTAGACGTTTTTCAGTCGTTTCTGCAGCTGCCGCATAAAGTTAGCGCTGATCGGCTTGCTTTTTTCGGTGGCTTGCCAGATTTCGCTGAGGGTGGCAAACAATCGGTTCAGACCGGATTGCAGCGCCTGACGGTCTTCCAGAAGCAGCTTGTCGAAGGTCTTTCCGGTCAGGTATTCAAACAGCAATGCGGCTTTGTCGCCCTGTTTCTGATAGGAATACACTTCCGGAGCGATCCCGGGGAATTTCTCGTGCCAGCTTTCGATACCGATCTTTTCTTCCAGAAGCTTGTCTTTACGTCCCTGTTTAAAGATCGCCAGAATCTCTTCCTGCGCTTCGCTGGCCGAGGTGACGCCGGAAATCGTACAGCCGGATT
Source organism: Thiomicrorhabdus xiamenensis (assembly GCF_013282625.1). Taxonomy (NCBI): domain Bacteria; kingdom Pseudomonadati; phylum Pseudomonadota; class Gammaproteobacteria; order Thiotrichales; family Piscirickettsiaceae; genus Thiomicrorhabdus; species Thiomicrorhabdus xiamenensis. The sequence continues at coordinate 2,150,050 of NZ_CP054020.1, read as the reverse complement.
TGGTTTCGCCCATAGAGTGGATATTGATGCTCTGTTCGGTCAGGTCGTAATCCAGTTCGGACAAGCTGGCTTCCAGCGTCTGATAACGGTCAATCTGGATAAACTGACCGAGTTTACCGGAGATAATTCCTTCTCCGATTTTAAGTAGGGCATCGGCCATATTCAGAATGTCGCGGACGATAAAGCTGCTTTGCATCAGTGCCTGGCTGTACTGTCCGGTTTTCAGGTTGTCCTGATAGCGGTCCAGTTGCTGACGACAGCTTTTCTCAATCCGCCCCTGGAGCTGGCAGATGTCGATCGACAGGGTCAGCTCTTCACTTTCGACGGCCGGTTCGATCAGCGACAATCCTTTATTGAGGTCTTCAAGCGCTGCGAAGATACGCTTTTTCTGCAACAGTTTCAGTGATTTGCACTGTTCCAATTGAAAGCATAAGGCTTCGAGCTGCGAGGAGAGGTGATGCAGGCTATAGGAAATATGTTCAAAGCCCTGCAGCTGAGCCTGATATTCGCGGTCTTGTCGCAGGCTGCTGTTGTAAGAGCGGTTCAGTAAGCTGAGATGGGCGTTTTCGATATAGTCGATACGTTCGAGGCTTTTAAGGAACAGGCTCGGATCATTTTCCGCGATGCCGTCGTAGATGGTTTGCAGCTGTTTTTGCAGATCGATCAATAGAAAGCGCAGACTTTCATAGACCTCGGGAAAATGATTCATAGTGGTTGTGTACCGTGAAATTGACAAGACAGATCGGTGAACAAGAGGCTTATTTCTTTTTCTTGGGCTTTTTGGCTTTTATAAAAAGCGGTGCATTATCCGGGTCGTCGTCATCGGTATCGTTGGTCCAGCTGAGTTTGATGCGCAGGCTCTGTTCTTTTTTGGTTTTGCTGGCTTTGATATTCATTTGCGTAAGTTCGCTGGTATTGATGATCTGGGTATCTTCATCGTCCGACAGCAGAATTTCGCCCTTTTCGATCCCTTTGGACAGGGCTTTCAGATAATTAACAACGGACTCTTTGTCTTGCAGAGATTCATGCTCGAAGTATTGCGGTTTCTTTGCCATTATGAACGCCCTCTTTTACCCGCTGATCAATTGTATCTAACGTTCGGGTTTGTGAACCTTGAAGGGTGGAACTGTTTCGGCGCGCTCAGATCGTTGCTTAACGCCTGAACCGTGCCGTCGGAAGAGAATATTGTAACAGCTTGACCGTTTGCCGGCAGGTTGCTTTTGGCTCGGCAGTTGGCGTTAAGTTCCGTATCGCATTCAAAATGCAGAATGCCCTGACGAATAACCAGTTGTTGACCGTTGTGGTGGGCCCGATGTCCGTTAACCAGTGCATAGATTCGCTGGTTTTTCAGAGCCTGCGCGCCCAGTTCTGAAAAGGCCCAGTCTTTATTGCGGTATTTGGTGCGCACGACATTCCCCAGTTCACTGTAGTAGATTTCGAAAATCTTGCCTTGCTGTAATGCCTGATTGAACTGTTGGTTGATGCGTTCGACCGGTTCTTTCAGCAGACGGTGTGCGATCCGGTCGTCGATTCCAGCATGGCAAAAAAGATAACTGCCATGCTGCTGCATTAATTGCAGGTTTTGGAAGAACCAGGAAAATTCCCCCTCTGCTTCGATGAACAACTGCTTGGCTTTGTTAACCGCTTGCATCAGTTGATTCCAGTCATAACCGTATGCACTCCACGCCTCGATGAAGTCCAGTTTCTTTTTGCGGATCTGCTTGAGCTCTTTTTTGAGCTGTTTGTCGCTCATAAAGTTACAGGCGTACTGCGGAAAAAGTTCAAACCACTGCTCGTCGGGCATCAGCTGAGCTTCAATCAGGCTCTGTGGTAAAGGTTCAACTTTTTCATTCCAGCAATACTGCTCGAAGATTTCGGCGAAAAAAGCGGCGGTTTTTCGCCCCATTCGTACGAAAAAGTGGGATTGTCGCAGATCGTCCAGATGATTGGTGGCTAAAAGTCCGGCATAGACTCTCAGATCGTGATTGCCTGACAGCAGAACCAGGTCGGGATGGCGTGTACGCAGTTGATTCAACAGACGGAATAGCGCCAGATTACTCGGGCCTTTGTCAAAGCAGTCCCCGCCGATCAGAATCTGAGCGTTTTCTGCGCCGGGTGAAAGATAAAGCGTTTCATGAGTCGAACGCTGTTCGATCAGTCCGCTTAATTTCAGGGAGTTGAGCAGAGCGTCGGCATCGGCATGCAGGTCGCAGAAAAAGTAGATATCTTTTCCCGGCGTCTGCCAGCGGTGAGGGGGATTGAATTCGTTGGCAGTCGACCAACTTTCTGTCAGGGCATTCATCAGAAGTCCTCCACTAAAATTTTGCGATCCGTTTAATCAGGGCGTTCTTCTTCCTGACGCACTTTCCATTTTCCGGCGAGCAGGTCGATTTCCAGTTGGTGTCCCTTTAGGCGGCATTCGAAAACCATCGGTTGCGCATAGTGCATTGAGTAACGACCGATCTCCGCTTTTTCCAGCAGACCGAGTTTATAGGCGGCATGACGAAAGGCTGCACCATGGCCGACCATTACGATCAACTGATTATTCGACTCGCTGTTGGCCATGACCTGAAGAGCAGTCTGTTGAATGAACTGGCTGACACGTGTGCCGGCCTGCATAAGGGATTCGGCACCGTCTACCGGCAGGCAGAAGTCGGAATTGCTTTTCCAGTGCGGTGGCAGAGGTGCGAACCGAGGATCCTGGTCAATCACTGCTTCAATCTGTTCAAGCGTCAGATTGGCCAGAGCACCGACGGAACGCTCGTTCAACGCAGAGGTCGTTTCTATCTGACAGGACTGTTTGAGTTGGTGCTTGATTTCGGTGGCAGTCTGCCAGGAGCGCAACAGATTCGAGCTGTAAATGCTTGGGTAAAGTTGCCACTTTTGGTGCTTGATCAGTTTTTGCAGCGCTTTGGCGGCCTTGCGGCTTTGCGCAAACCCTTCTTCAGTCAATCCGTAGGGTTGTAGGGCGCTTGGCGTCTGCGGCTGTTGTTCGTACTGTGCGTGGCGTAAAAAAGCTAAATAACATCGTTTCATTCGGCCAGTTTAGTGAGCACGAATGACGCTTATGTCACAGCTAGGTGAAAAATTTATGACGGGGGGAGAGAGGCGGCAGAAACTCTGCCGCCGACGGAAAATGAGAAGTGTAACCCTTATAGGGAGAAGTCGCTGAAGTCGTTGGTATCGACTTTGGAGTCGACTTGCCCTACAAGGTAGGAGCTGATTTCCGATTCCTGCGGAGCGACCTGTACATTATCGCTGACCAGCCAGTTATTCATCCATGGCAGCGGATTACTGCGGTTTTCGAAAATCGGTTCCAGATTCAGCGCTTTCATGCGCACATTGGTAATGTATTCGACATACTCTTTGAGAATGCTGGCATTCAGACCGATCATCGAGCCGTCCTTGAACAGGTATTCGGCCCACTCTTTTTCCTGTTGCGCTGCAGAGCGGAAAATTTCGATGGCCGCTTCCTTCTGTTCTTTGGCGATGACAGCCATTTCAGGGTCATCTTTGCCATCGGCCATCAGATTAAGGATGTTCTGGGTTCCAGAAAGATGCAAAGCTTCATCGCGGGCAATCAGTTTGATGACTTTGGCGTTACCTTCCATCAGCGATCTTTCGGCAAAGCTGAATGAGCAGGCGAAGGAAACATAGAAACGGATGGCTTCCAGAACATTGACCGAAACCATGGTCAGATAAAGTTGGCTCTTGATCTGTTTGCGGAATTCCGGATTGTCATTCAGGTCAATCTCTTCGGCGTACATTTTGTTGGTCAAGGCGATCAGTTCGTCATAGTGCGAGGTGACAGCCAGTGCGCGCTTGGTGATTTCGTCGTTATCGACAATATCGTCAAATACTTCGGACGGATTGGTGAAGATATTGCGGATAATGTGCGTATAGGAGCGACTGTGAATCGTTTCCGAAAAGGCCCAGGTTTCGATCCAGGTTTCCAGTTCAGGAATGGATACCAGAGGCAGCAACGCGACGTTTGGGCTGCGTCCCTGAACCGAGTCCAGAAGGGTCTGGTATTTAATGTTGCTGACGAAGATATGCTGCTCGTTTTCCGGCAGTTGCGAATACTGGGAACGGTCGGTTGAGATGTCTACTTCTTCAGGGCGCCAAAAGAAGGAAAGTTGCTTTTCGATCAATTTTTCAAAAAACGGATATTTCTGCTGATCGTAACGCGCCACATTCACATTTTGTCCAAAGAACATCGGCTCTTTCATTGCATTATTGTGACCCTGACAAAAAGTTGAGTAGGTGTTTTTATCTTGGCAACTCATATCCGTTTATTCCTTCTAAATCGAAACAGGGGCTTGGCCCCGAAATTTTAAGAGATTGACTATTTTAGTACTGAATGAGATTAATTGTCATTTAAAATATTTCAGGAGTTCTCTCTTTCTTGTGTTTTTTTACTATAGGTTGTGTTTTTGGTTTTTAATGGTAACAATTTATAGTGGTTACGGCGAGTATTACATGTTGCTTCTTGCAGATGATTCGGTTTAATCTCCACTATGGGGAGCAGAGGAGATCGCGCCGGTAATTTTCAGGGCTACGAAGTGAAAAAAAGCGATGGCGGAAGATCCGTCATCGCTTTTCTTTTTCAAGGCCGATCGAATGCCGGCGCGTATGTAGCACTTTTAGTGCGAGGCGATTGCCATACCGTGATCGTGCACCTCAATCAGTTTCTGGTGCAACGCTTTGACGGCGGTTGCGTAGCAGTCGGAATCGACAAAGATCTGCATCTCTACCTGACGGGTATTCTGATGCATGGCTTCGATATTGATGCCTTTGTCGGCCAAGCTTTGGATCGCTTTGGCCAGAAGCCCCTTGACGCGCATATTACTGCCCATTGCCGAAACCATGCACAGTTTGCTGGTGGTAATCTGCGCCGATGGGAACAGTTCTTCCAGTTGACTGGTCGCGTGGTTTACCTTGTTCAAGGTACTGTTGATATACAGGGTGATCGTATTGGCGTTGAAATCCTTACTTACCACTTGGCACTTATTGCGATTGGTCACTTTCAGAATCTGGGCTTCGTAGTTGCCCTGTTCGTTCATCATTTCCTGATCGAAGATTTCGACAGCAATCAGTGAATCCATACCTGCGATGATTTCGACTTTCGGTTCCTCGCTCTTATAGTCCGCAGTAATCAGCGTACCGTGATGCTCCGGTTCGAAAGTGTTCATGATGCGCAGCGGGATTCGTGCCTGACGCAAGCCTTTACCTGCACCCGGGTGAATCGCTTCCATACCGAGGTTGGCCAGTTGGTCGGCAATGTCGTAACTGGTTTTTCCGATCGGTACCGCGTTCTCTTCACCGACCAGACGTGGGTCCGCGGAAGAAAGGTGGAATTCCTTATGAATGACGGCTTCGGTCGCTTTCAGCATAACGGCGATGCGGCTAAAGGTCATCTCCGAGTAACCGCGGTCAAAGGTACTGATCAGGTTTTCTTCACAGTGTGCATAACCGGTGACGATCGGTAAGGTGGTGCTAAAGTCGACATCGGCGAAAGCGGTTTCGATATGCTCGTCCAAAGGCAGGATCTCTTTACGATCCCAGCCGGTCAGGTCGACAAATACGCTGTTGACCCCTTGGTTCTTGAGCAATTCAGCCAGGTTGTAGGCCGAATGGGCTTCACCGATCGAAGCCAGCAGCTCGCGCACGGTCAAAAGATGTTCACGCAGTTCGAAGTGGCCGTGACGGCAGATTTCATGCAGGTGAACCAGTACTTCTCGTGTGTCGGTGATACGGGCATCGATAAAGGCGTTGGCATGTTTCAGCTGTTCACCGTCGCTGAACAGTTCACTGTTGATTTTTAACAGTTCTGCACGCAAGGTTTCCAGCGCTTCCTGCCAGTTATGGCTGTCGTCGCCACGGGCAAACAAGCCGTAAACACCGGGTTGTCCGGTTTTTTTGTGCTCAAGCAACAGGTTGGTCACGCCGCCGTAGGCCGAGACGACCAGAACCCGATTGTAAGGGGATGCCGGATAGAGCACGATGTTATCGCGCACCGCTTCGTAGGCGCTCATTGAGGTGCCGCCGACTTTTTCAACACTTAGTTGACGGGGCGCGCTTTGTGAATTTTCTTGGTTTGACATAGGTTTAGCGATCTCTAAAACGATTTTTAAGGGCCATTTACTTGCCTGAGAAAAATGGGCGATATTTTACCGCCACACTTTTCTCAAGGGAAGAATTAATCTTCTTCGGAAAGCGCGATTCATTAAAAAAATACGCCTTTCCGAAAGGATCCTTAAAAACGCTTAGTCTTCGCTTGGAAGGTTGTAAGAGCCGTCTTTGTCGTGCGTTTCACGCCCGGTGACCGGTGGGTTGAATACACAGACCATGCGCATTTGCGAGCCCTTATTGGCGCGAAGGATATGCTGATCATGCTCGTTCAATGCGTAGACAGTCCCTTCGCGGATCGGGTGAGTAATTCCGGTCGCTTTATCGTAGATTTCACCTTCACCCTCAATGCAGTACACCGCTTCAAGGTGGTTTTTATACCAGAGGTGAAGATCTTCGCCTTCCTTGATCAAAGTGTCGTGCAGGGAGAAGCCCATGCCGTCTTTGGCCAGCAGCAAACGGCGGCTGGTCCATTGTTTACTGTCAACATCGGCATCGGTGCCGATAACATCGTCATATAGGTTTTTTACAATCATGGAAATTCCTTGTTTTCGGCTCACCGAGCGGCAAGCCTTTTCTTATTCATCGTTTCTGGATTAGTAATCTGCCGAACAGGTTTTAATCGCGTTCTTCAGGATGTCGAAACCTTCGTTGATCAGCTCTTCAGAGATGACTAGAGGCCCCAAGAATTTAATGACATTGCCTTCCGAACCGGCCGTTTCAATGACGAGACCTTTTTCGAAACATTCGCTGCATACTTTGCCGCACAATTCCGGGTCACGGAATTCAATCCCCCAGATAAAGCCGTGTCCGCGAACATCTTTCGTCAGGTGCGGATACGAAAGCGCCAAATCTTGCATACGCTCTTCAATTAATTTGGATTTTTCTTTGTTTTCGTTGGCAAAGTTGTCGTCAGACCAGTATTCGTTGATAGCGGTGGCAGCGGCGACAAATGCCAGGTTGTTACCGCGGAAGGTACCTGAGTGTTCACCCGGAGACCATTTGTCGAGTTCCGGTTTCATCAGTACCAGCGACATAGGTTGACCGGTACCGATGGATTTCGACAGCGTAACGATGTCAGGCTGAATGTTGGCGCGTTCAAAACTGAAGAAGTCACCGGTACGACCGTTACCGACCTGGATATCATCCACAATCATCAGAATGTCGAAGTCATCACAGATCTTACGCAGGTCTTTCAGCCATTGTGGACCGGCGACATTAATCCCACCTTCGGCCTGAATGGTTTCCAGTACGATCGCTGCCGGCAGTTCGGTACCTGAAGATGCATCTTCAAGAATTTTGCGCAGGTAAGCGATGGTATCGACCTTATCACCAAGGTAGTTATGGAAAGGTACCTGATAGGTATAACCCGGAACGCCGTAACTGTCGTCGTGGTAATACTGGTTACCGGTAATACTCAAAGAACCCATCGACATACCGTGGAAACCGTTGGTGAAACTCATTACCTGTTTGCGGCCTTTTACCTTACGCGCGATTTTCAGCGCCGTCTCGATGGCGTTGGTTCCTGTCGGGCCGACAAATTGCAGCTTGTAGTTCAGGTGACGCGGTTGCAGGATTTTGGTAACGAAAGCTTCGATAAATTCTTTCTTGGCGACCGTCCCCATGTCCAGGGCGTGACCAATACCGTTACGTTGCAGATATTCAATAATCGCGGTATTGATTGTCGGATTGTTGTGGCCGTAGTTCAAGGCACCGGCACCGGCGAAAAAGTCGATGTAACGTTTACCATTGGTGTCCCAAATTTCGGCACCCTTAGAGGTGTCGAATATAGTCGGGAAAGAACGAATGTACCCGCGAACTTCGGATTCATAAGTATTAAAAATTTCTAAATCTGACATAGTTTTCTCTCAATCTTAAATTTGTTTAAAACGGTTTAAATAGTGTTATTGGTGCTATTTAAATATCGGTTAAGTAATCATTCAGGCTTTGGCCATCGGGAGCGGTTAGGAAGTAATAATCCTCCGCTTCATGTTCCTGACCGGAAAAATGCGCCTCGGTCAGAAAGGTTTCGCTGCGTAGAGTCAGTCCGAAAGCTTTTGCCAGGCTCTTGAACACGCCTTGCGATGCCTGATTGCTCGGACTGATTGTGCAGCTTAGGGATTGCAAAGGTGCTTGACTGAAAGCCAGGCTCTGTTTGATCAATTGCTTGACCAAACCTTTGGCGATACCTCGGCCACGGCCCGTTTGGGCGACGACCATCTGCCAGACAAACAGCTCTTCGGGTTTGTCCGGGCGTAGATAGCCGGAAATAAAACCCAGCAATTCGCCGTCACTTTCGGCAACAACACAAGTATCGGCGAAATGCGAACTTTGCAAAAAGTACAGATAGCTCGAATTCAGATCCAGAGGAGGTGAATCGGCAATCAGTTGGTAAATTCTGAGGCCGTCTTCCAGACGGGGACGGCGATATCTAATCAGTGAATTATCTGTATCGATCTCCATAGTAGAAGTCTTCGGTTAAAGATGAATCTTTGACCAATCGCGCTGAAACAAAAGTTAATTTGAGAAACACAAAAGACGTTAAGAGCATATTCGAAACAGCGTAAAGTCGGTGAATTGACTGAGGCAGGGTTGTCCCTCGCTGCATATGCCTTACGATTGATCCTGAGGGTTTTGCCCTAGGGATTAGACTTGACCGGTTTTCACGGCCTAAAAAAGTGCGCCTAAACGCAAAAGACAGCAATGTAATTGCAGTATGAAAAAAGATAATTTAAGTCTTGGTTGCTTAAAGTTGCTGCATACCCTAACAAAGTGAAAACTCTATTTCAAGTTTCTATAGGTAAATACAATGGTTTCTAGTGTTTATGATAGGTTCTGGCTAATAGAAGGGCGGGGCGTGCAAGCCCCTTGAAAGTGTGATGTTTTATGAAATCAGAGCCTCTAACTCTTCCCAACGCTCAAAGGCAGCCTCAAGCTCGGCTTCTTTTTCCTGCAGTTTGCCCAGCACGCCTTGTATCGTCTCCTGATCCTGAGAGTAGAAATCCGGCTGGGAGATTTCTTCGTTCAGAGTCTCGATTTGTGCTTCCAGGTCTTCCAGCAATTGCGGTAGCGCGTCGTATTCGCGCTGGTCTTTGTAGCTGAGTTTTTTCTTTTGCGGCGGTTTATTTTCGCTTTTGGGCGCAGTTGGAGTCTCTGATTTTTTCTCGGTTTTCTTTTCCGGTTTTTCGGTTTTATTCTGTTCCGTATAGTGTCTCGGACGCTGGCGCAACCAGTCGTCGTAGCCGCCGACGTATTCGTTGACGTCGCCCGGCGCGTCGAAGACCAGTGAACTGGTGCAGACATTATTGAGGAATTCACGGTCGTGGCTGACGATCAGCACCGTACCCTGATAGTTCATCAACAGCTCTTCAAGCAGTTCCAGTGTTTCGACGTCCAGATCGTTGGTCGGCTCATCCAGAATCAGCAGGTTGGACGGTTTGGCAAAGACGCGCGCCAGCAGAAGTCGGTTTCGTTCCCCGCCGGAGAGCGCTTTGACCGGCTGGCGCGCTCGATCCGGGCTGAACAGGAAATCGCCCAGATAGCCCATGACATGCTTGCGTTGACCGTTGATTTCGACATGATCGCTTTCCTCGAGGACGCTTTCGATGACCGGCAACTCTTCATTCAACTGCGCACGATGCTGGTCGAAGTACGCGATTTTAAGGTTGGTACCGAGTTTGATCGAACCTTCCTGAGGTTCCAGTTTGCCAAGCAGCAAATTGATCAGCGTGGATTTACCGCAGCCGTTTTCACCGATAATGCCGACCTTGTCTCCGCGCATTATCACGCTCGACAAGCCGTTAACGATCGGTTTATTCGGATAGTTGAAGCCCAGCTCTTTGATTTCGATAACCTGTTTTCCGGAGGTGTCGGCAATATTGGTCTGCAGATTGGCTTTGCCTTGCTGCGAACGGCGCGCCTTATGTTCCTCGCGCAGTTGCTTCAGGGCACGTACGCGACCTTCGTTGCGGGTACGACGCGCTTTGATTCCCTGACGTATCCAGGCTTCTTCCTGAGCCAGTTTCTTGTCGAATTCGGCATTCTGTTTGGCTTCCGCCTCAAGCCATTCGGCCTTGCGTTCAAGATAGGTATGGTAATCGCATTCCCAGTTGGAGAGTTTTCCGCGATCCAGTTCGACGATGCGGTTGGCCAGCGCCTGCAGGAACGAACGATCGTGGGTAATGAAAACCAGTGCGCAGCGCATCGAGGTCAAAAAGTTTTCCATCCATTGGATTGAAGGGATGTCCAGGTGGTTAGTCGGTTCGTCGAGCAGCAGAATGTCCGGTTCCTGAACCAGGGCTTTAGCGAGCAGGACGCGGCGTTTCATTCCGCCTGAAAGGGTTGAGAATTCGACATCGGCCGGCAGACCGAGTTTGGATATGACGGTATCGACTTTTTGATTCAACTCCCAGCCGTTTTTGGCATCGATTTCCTGTTGTACCTGGGTGAAATGCGCCAAAACCTCGTCGGAGTAATCCTGCTCCATTTTGACACTCAATTTATGGAATTTATCCAGCAGCGGAGCGATGTCGCCGAGTCCCTGGGCGATGATATGGAATACCGAACCATGGGTGTCGTGCGGTACTTCCTGTTGTAATTTGGCGATATGCACGCCATCCTGCACGATGCGCGTTCCGTCGTCCGGCGGAATAATGCCTTCAATGACCTTGAGCAGAGTGGATTTGCCTTCGCCGTTTCGTCCGACAATACAGACACGGTCGTTCGGTTCGATCTGCAGACTGACTTTGTCGAGTAGCGGCGCCGAGCCGAAGCTGAGTTGAATATCGCGTAGAAACAGCAGTGCCATACAAATACCTTAGTGCTCAATAAAGAATTTGCAGATTATAAACCTTGTATTGCGTCGAGTGCAGAGGATTCGATTTGTCCGGCTTCTTTTGCGGAAACGGAAACGGGAATGGATCTGTCGCGGAAAAACAGTGTCCATGCGGTTTTTAGGGATATGATTTTGCGAAGTTTTATGCGGATAGTGATAGCATATTTTCAAGCGGAGTGGACGGTCGTCTCCGCCGGTGTATTTACATAGAGGAAAGAAAATGAAAAAAAGTTTCTATTTAACGGTTTTGCTGAGTGGACTGATTCTTGGTGGCTGTTCGGCTGAAGTCGGTAGTCAGGCCTGGTGTGAAGAGATGGATCAGAAGCCGAAAGGGGAGTGGTCTGCAAACGAAGCGAAATCCTACGCTGAAAACTGCATTTTCAGATCAAAAGAATAATTGCTCCCGAGCATTCTTTTTGGCGTCTTTCCGGAAGCGGACTCTGCTCCGGGAGACGTTGTTTCCGCTTCGCCGATTGCGCTTTTTAAAACTTCGCTTGCCTCGGTTTATTTTTGATTTATCTTTTTGACAGAGCGCTCAGCCGTTTCAGTGTCATTACCCTTTATCTTCCGCGAACGCTTCGGAGCGGAATTGGCTCAGATAGTCTTTGATCTTATCGGCAGGCATCGGTTTGGCAAAATAGTAGCCTTGGAAGTTCGAGCAGCCCTGCTCACTCAAAAAACGAACCTGTTCTTCGTTTTCGGTACCCTCGGCCAGAATATCCAGCTTCAGACTCTTCGCCAGAGCGATAATCGCACCGGTAATGGCAGCATCCTCTTTGTCGTCCGGCAGGTCGCGTACGAAGGACTGGTCGATTTTCAGTTTGGAGATCGGCAGTCGTTTCAGGTACGACAGTGACGAGTAGCCGGTTCCGAAATCATCCAGAGAGAGGGTGATGCCAAGCTGATCGATCTGTTTCAGGAGCTGGATCGACTGCTGAGGATTATTCATCAGCTCGCCCTCGGTCACTTCAAGTTCCAGGCACCGAGCCTGACAGTTGGAATCGGTAATCAACCATTTGAGGAATTCGACAAAGTCTTCGCGCTGCAACTGTTTGATATTCAGGTTCATCGAAAGACGACCCGGTTCCAATCCCTGTTTATGCCAGCCGGCAAAGTCCTGAACGGCTTTTTTCATGACATGGCGGTCAAGCTCGACAATCACCCCGGTGCTGGACGCTACCGGAATAAATTTCGCCGGAGGAATAAAGCCGAGTTCCGGATGATTCCATCTGACCAAAGCCTCCATGCCGATAATTTTGCGGTTGCTAAAATCGATCTGCGGTTGGTAATAGACCACGAACTCGTCGTTCTGTATTCCGGAGCGGATATTGGCTTCCATATTCAAACGGTCGAAAGCTTCTTCGGTCATCTCCCGTGAATAATACTGGAAGTTGTTACGCCCCTGATTCTTGGCGCGGTACATGGCGGCATCGGCATTTTTCAGCAGATCGGTCGGGTTGTCGCCGTTTTCTGGATAGATGCTGATACCTATACTGCAGCCGAGATGAAGCTCATGGTTACGCACGAGGATCGGCTGATTGAGATCTTTAACGATTTTTTCCGCCAGGATCGAGGCGTGCTGTTCCTGTTTAAGCTCTTCAATCAGGATTGTGAACTCATCGCCGCCCAGACGGGCGAAAGTATCGCCGGAGCGGATCAGCTTTTTGAGATGTTCGGAAACCGCTTTGAGCACTTCGTCGCCGATATCGTGCCCCAGAGAGTCATTGATCTCTTTGAAGTTATCGAGATCGATAAAGAAGACGGCCAGTTTCTCGGAATTTCTCTGTGATTTCTTGATGGCCTGTTCGAGCCGGTCATAAAACAGACTGCGGTTGGCTAGACCGGTCAGCGGGTCGTGGCTGGCGTAATACTGCAGAATGTTTTTCTGTTCCTGCAGCTCTTCCTGCTGTTGTATCGCTTTGGTGATGTCCGAGTTAAAACCGACAAAACGGACTGCCTCGCCGTTTTCGTCAAACAGGGCTTTGCCCCGCGAACTGATCCAGCGCCATTCGCCTTGTTTGGTCCGCATGCGGAAGGTGCTTTCGTAGGTTTTGTCGCCTTTACCTTTCAGGTATTGGTTAATGTGATAACTCATCTTATCCAGGTCGTCGGGGTGGATAAGTTGCATCCAGGCATCAGGTGTTGAATCCAGCTCTTCCGGCTCGTAGCCGAGCATATTGGCGAAGCGCTCCGAGAAGTAGATGTCATTCTCTTTGATAAGCCAGTCCCAAAGCCCGTCGCGAGAGCCGTCAATGGCAAGTTGGAAGCGGTTGGTCGCAGCTTTTAGTGCCTCTTGTTGTTGCAGCAGCTGGCCCTGTGAGGCTTTGATGGCGCCGACCATGTGATTAAGGGTTCGGCCCAGCGTCTGGATCTCGTTAGGCCCTTTGATCGGTACAAAGTGTTTCGGCAGGCCGTCGGAATCCCGGTGGGAAATAGTTTCGATAATCTCCGTCAGCGGGCGCAAAAGCTGCATGCGCATCATAATAAACAGGGTGGTGACCAGCAAAAGCGAAATTGCCAAGGCGCTGAGCAGGTTATCGATCAACAGACCGTCCAGACGTTTTTTCAGTTCGTTATCGGAGATATACACCGTGATAGTGCCAAGCGGGTTTTCTTGCGCATCGGTCAGATTTTTTTTCAGAGAAAAATAGGCCTCGCGCAGTTGCTGATTCTGGAGACTGTTGTCAGGGTCGTATTCGACGACTTCTCCTTTCGGGTTGCGAATATAACCTTTGTAATAAACCGCCTCTCCGAGGAGAGCGCTCATATTGCTGTCCTGGATAATCATCGCAAAGAGGCCGTTGTGTTCGATTTCGTTATGAATGATTTTGCTGTATTCGTTGACCGAGTAGGAAGCGATCATGTCGGTAATATGATCTTCGGCGGCGATCATGGTGCGATGCGCGTTTTCCTTGATTTCGAGATCGAGACGCTGTTTCTCGCCCTGGTAGGCAAAAAAAGTCGTGACGGCCATGACCAGTAGCACCGAGGCGATAATGATCAGTCCGGATCTCAGATAGATCGAGTTGTTTTTGATCGGTTTGGATTTCACGTTCACAGGTTACTTCAGTATTCCCAGTACATTTCGTTCAATAGTCGACTGCATTTTATCGATGTTCGCAGTGGAAATCGGTAAGACGGAAAGTTTAATCTCTTTCTCGACCTTTTTCCCATGTAAAAAATTATCCAATACCGAAACGGCCGTGGCGCCCATTAAAAACGGCTGCTGCATGGCGGAGCCGATCAGGACGCCTTGCGGGATCAATTCCAGAAACTCCGGTTCGGCGTCGAAAGTCAGCAATAGAATTTCGCCTTCTCTACCGCTGTCACGTATTGCGTCCAGAGCTCCCCGGTAACGATTGGAGCCCTGAAGCCAGATCGCTTTCAGATCCGGGGTCTGTTTGATTAGTTCGATGCTGTAGTCATAGGTTTCCTGATAGGAGAAGGTAATCTGCTGTTTGAGACCGCCGCCTTTAATACCGGCTTCTTCCAACGCTTTCAGGAATCCGGCGGTTCGGCTTTTTCCGTTTTCTCTCGATTGCGGAATTGCGATGATACCGACACTGCCGTTTTGCCAGCCGAGAGCGTGCATCTTTTCGGTCAACACCTGTCCGATCTGGTAGGCGCCCTGAAAATTATCCGAAGAGATATAGCTGACGTAGTCGCCACTTTCGGTTCCGATGTCCGAGATAACAACCGGAATGCCGGCTTTGCGGGCGAATTCGAGAATGGTGACGCAAGCGGAAGAGTTGGTTGGCGAAACAATGATTCCGGAAACATTCTGTTTAATGGCTTGGAGGGTGTTTTTCAGTTCGCGTTTAGCTTCGTTGTGCGCGCTGTATATCTCTAGCTGATAGCCAAGCGTTCGCGCCTGCTCCTGAATGCCTCGGCTCATGATCTCCCAGAAAGGAATATGGATATCGGAGACCAGATAAGCGAGCTTCGGAGCCTTGTCCGAATCGGAATGTTCTTCAGCTCCCGGGTTCGCCTGTGCCAAATTGAGCGGGTTAAAAAGGATGATAGTCAGAATGGCGTAGAATAAATGTGAAAATCGTTTCATGGAATCGCGGACTCTTTGATGCCTGCTGTGAATTATTAGGAATGGATCAATCTGGTTATGAGTATAGCAGTTTATGGTTCGGGATTAAGCTGAGTTCGCCTCGGTTCGGGTTGCATATTTTTTGCAATTTTGCCTGTCGATTTTACGGTAAAGTAACCGAAATAGTGCCAAAGGGAAGGCTATGGGGATTCGTTTAAAACTGGTCGGTTTTCTGCTGCTGTTCGGGTTTGTCATTCTCGGGGCGCTTTTGTGGAGCAATCAATATGTGCTGCACAAGACGATTCTGCACTATGTGGATCAAAGAGATCAGCAGCGGTTGGAACGTCTGAAAAACAATCTGGAAGTCTATCTGCAATATGAATCGACCGAAGAGGTCGATGATCTTCCTCTTGCAAACTGGCAGCGGCTGCTGCACCTTTCGCATCGTATCGATTTAAGTCAAAACCCGGCCATATTGCCGTTTATTCTCAAACGCGAGCCGAGAAGACGTCCGTATGCGCCGGATGCATTCGAAGAGCGTGTCAGTTTGATGAGCAGCGACGGACAGATGGTTCTCGGTCCGAAAATGACAAAAGCCTGCATGCGCCTCCCGGTCTATGTGAACGATAAAGTTGTTGCGCAGATCGGTTATCACCCCTTGCGTGAATTGATCGAGCAGGCCGATATCGAGTTTGCCCAGACGCAATTCAAGATTCTAACGCTGGGCGCAGTTCTGATTACCTTGCTGGTTCTGATTATTCTGTGGCCGCTGGCTAACCATTTTCTGGTGCCGATCCGTGAACTGACCGGGTCGGTTCGCGCTCTGGCGCAAGGAGATTATCAGAAACGCACCAAGGTCAGTCGCTCGGACGAGTTCGGCGCTTTGCAAAGAGATTTCAACCATCTTGCCAATACTTTGCAGGCTTCTCTGCAGAGCCGTAATCAGTGGGTTGCCGATATTTCACACGAACTGCGCACGCCTTTGACGGTACTGAAAGGCTCCATTGAGGCCATGCGCGACGGTATCCGCCCGATGGATGATAAAAGTTTGCACAACCTGCACCAGGAAGTGGAGTTGTTGCAGCATTTGATCGAAGATCTTTATCAACTGAGTTTGAGCGATGTCGGTGCCTTGCAGTATGTGATGCAGACGGTGGATCTGACGCAGTTGATCCATATGGTGTCGGCGAATTATCGTGCCAAGGCGCAAGCCAAGGGCGTTGCATTCCAGTTGCATGTTCCAGAGTCGCTGAAGGCTTTGGTGCATGGTGATGAAAAGCGCCTGACGCAGATGTTGAGTAACCTGCTGCATAATGCCGTGGCTTATACCGATTCCACGCGCAGCAACGGCGCTCAAGGGGGGATTGAATTATCGCTGCAGGAAGAAAATCGAAACTGGCTGATACTCGTGAAAGATTCGGAACCGGGCGTCGAAACGGAGGACTTGCAGAAACTGACCGAACGTTTCTTCCGTACCGATCCGTCGCGTAATCGCCGCTCTGGAGGCGCCGGGTTGGGGTTGGCGATGGTCAGTCGAATCGTTGACGCGCATAGCGGGTCACTAGAGTTCACCGCCTCTGAATCAGGTGGTTTGCAAGTTGCGGTGAGATTGCCGAAAAAGGAGCATGGATGAGCCGAGAGAGAATCGTCATCGTCGAAGATGAAGTCAAAATTGCCGAAATTTTAATCGAGTATCTGCACAGTTTCGGCTATGAGACGCAGTATTTTGACCGTGGCGCGGAAGTGGTGCCATGGCTCAAGGATAATCCGGCCGACTGCGTTATTCTGGATATCATGCTACCGGATAGCGACGGCATTGAACTTTGTCAGCAGATTCGCGCTTTCAGCCAGATACCGATTATGATGTTGACCGCCAGAGTCGAAGAAGTTGACCGGATTCTCGGCTTGGAGATGGGGGCGGATGATTATATCTGCAAACCGTTCAGTCCGCGCGAAGTGGTTGCTCGTGTCAAAGCGCTCCTGCGTCGCGCCAAACCGGTCGGCGAGCCCCCTCAGGATAACGGTTGGATTCTGGATGGCGAGCGTTATCAGGTTCGTTATCAGGGCAATAAAGTGGATCTGTCGGCAGTGGAGTTTGAGATTCTGCGTACCTTGTCTCAGGCGCAGGGACGAATTTTTTCCCGGGCTCAGCTGATCGACAGCATTTATCACGACCACCGGATCGTCTCTGACCGTACCATCGACAGCCATATTAAAAAGCTGCGTCAGAAGTTGAATGCGGCTTTAGGGGAAAATGATTGGATTCAGTCAGTTTACGGCGTCGGTTACAAGTTTGCCGCGAATGCTTTTGCGGAGGATGTCTCTCCGAGCGATGCATAATCTTGCACAGCTTCTCTTTTTCCTTGCATAAAGTTTGCACGATTCGATTGCATACTGAACACAACCCGAAGCAAACCCTTCGGTTTCAATGAATGGTTCAGGAGAATGACAATGAAAAAAGTAGCATCTATTATCGGTATCGTTGCTCTAAGTGGTATTACGACATTGGCTTTTGCCGGCAACGGAGACTTCTGTCAGAACAAAGGAATGTACAAAGGCGAAGGCAGTTATGGTCATTCGCAATGCATGAAGCATAAACATAACCGTCTGCAGGACGCCGCTCGTAAAGGCTGTTATGGCGGTGGAATGCAAAAAGGGCATTTTCAAAACAAAGCCATGAGTGCTGAAAAACGCGAAGCTTTGATGCAGCTGAAAGTGGAAAACCGGATCGAGCGCATGACCCAAAAACTGGATTTAAGCAAGCAGCAGCAGGATGCGATTCGTAAGGTACTGATGCAAAAACAACAGAACATGCAACAGATGCGTCAGCAGACACGCCAGCAGGTACATAAGCTGTTGACGGACGAACAGCGCGCCAAGTTACCGCAGCGAGCATTTGGTCCAGCAGCTTAAGTTTGTAGGATTAATCGGCGACCGTCAGCAGACATAATAAAAATTTCATAATCAACGGCCGCCGTTTCCTAAAATGTTCAAAGCGCTTTTATTATGATCAGCTCACCGCTCTCAGGAGGATTAAATGGATACAAAACAACAACTCAGCAGACAGACTCTCTTTCTTCATTGGGTCGTCGCTTTCGGAATGATTGCGATGTTGGCCTCCGGCGTCTATATGGACGAAGCGGAGGTTTTTGCACTCTATCCGTGGCATAAGTCGTTCGGAGTTTTGCTGCTGGCCTTCATTTTGTGGCGTATCTACTGGCGAGTGAAAAACGGTTGGCTTGAGCCGGTTCGCGAGTACAAACCTCTGGAAATCACTTTATCTAAAGTTGTTCACTGGGTGTTGATTGTTGGGACGGTTCTGATGCCGATTTCGGGTATGATGATGTCCGGGCTGGGCGGCCATGGTATTCCATTTTTCGGACTGGAATTGCTGGCCAGAAACCCGGATCCGCAAAACCCGCAGGAAGTCATTGCGTTGAATGCAACTCTGGCCGGTTTAGGCAAGACATTGCACGGGCTGGGCGGTAATCTGATTATTTTGGCCGTGGTTCTGCACATTGCAGGGGCTTTGAAACATCACTTTATCGACAAGGACGCCACTTTAAAACGCATGACAGGCCAGCGTTTGTCGGATAACGACTGAGAATTAAAAATCCAGACACAAAATCAGATTGCTGGTCGAATGCATCAGATACTGGTTTTGTGTTTTATGGGTTTCTTCTCTCTGCCAATAGGCGAGGATTTCCGCACTCTGTTCAGTGTTTTCCCTTTCTCTGCCCGGTTCGATACGGTTCCATAAATTGAAAATCAAGCGGCCTCCGGGTTTCAGACAGCGGCTAATCGCCTGATGAAAAGAAGAGGAACTCAGTTCGGAAGGCAGTCCCTCGGCATCGAAAATGTCGATCAGGATGGCATCGTACTTAAAAATTGCGTCGCTTTCGCACTCGTCGGCTAATTCCTGAATGTATTTAATCGCATCGGCTTGTACCGCTTCGATTTCCGGAGCATCCGGCAAACCGAAAAATTTATAAGCAATATCGATCACGATCTGGCGCAGTTCGACTATTGTCATTTGCAGATTTGGTAGGCTGTGATAAAGGTGGTGCGCCATGGTGCCGCCGCCCATGCCGAGCATCAATACCCGATAGTTTTTGGGCTGTTTACGGGCTTGGAAATGTTCGTTGACCAGCGCGATCATTTTCTGCTGGTATTCGAAGTTCAAGGTCATGGGCGCGTTGCGGAAAATGCAGCTTTGCTCGACAGGTGAGTCGAAGTGCAGTTTGCGGGTAGTGCGATTTTCGACAACCTGAACCAGGCCGTACTCGTCGCGCGCCGTATGGATAATCATGCCGTTAAATTTCATATGAATGCTCTAGAGTCCTGCCCACCAGAGACGAAAGCGCAGACCGATGGAACTGGTCAGTCCGACTTCGACAAAGGCGATTTCGCCGTTCGGGGAAATGACAAAATCCGCCGGTACCGCTTTGGCGCCGAACTGCGCAGCGAGCGCGCCGTCCAGATCGTTAACCAGATAGTCGGCGTTCATCTCGTGCTGGCGGGCATAACTCAGAAGCTGCTCGTCATCGCCGGACTGGGTGGCAATACTGATTACTTTGTAATCGGCGGCAATATCCTCAATGCCGTCACGGCTGAATTTGCAGATCGGACACCAGGTAGCCCAGATGTGAATCAGTACCACTTCGCCTTCGGCATTCATTTTCTGCAGGTCCAGCGTTTGTCCGTTCAGGCTGGTCAGTTGCAGTTTCGGCGCCTGACCTTCGAGGACGTCACCTTGCATAAACGGGCGCAATGCCAAAAAGACGGTGACGAAAACCAAAACCGTTAACAGGTTCTTGAACCAGGCTTTATGCCAGAGTTTTGAGCTTTTAGCGTTTTGCGTCTGTTCCATCGCCGATCCTTGTAAAATATGGCACAATTTTGCGCGCTTATTATAAACGCATACGCAGCAAGTTATCAGGGAGTACGCAGTGCAGGCGGATTTTTGGCACGAGATGTGGGAAAGCGGAGTTGTTGGCTTTCATCAGAAAGAGATTAATCGTTTTTTACGGGATTTTTGGCCCAAGTTAGGTTTGCGCGGAGACGAGCAGGTGTTGGTGCCGCTGTGCGGAAAAACGCTGGATATGCTTTGGATTCGTGACTTAGGGCATGATGTTATCGGTGTAGAGTTGTCGCAGAAGGCTTTAGACGAATTTCTGCAGGAAAATAACCTGGCGGCTCGGCCGGTGCCGCACGATTGTTTCTGTGGTTATGAGCTGGAGCAGATGACGCTTTTGTGCGGTGATTTTTTCAGTTTGACGGCCGAGGACTGCAAAGCGGTCGGCGCGGTCTATGATCGAGCGGCAATTGTTGCTCTGCCTCCGCAGATGCGCCTCGAGTATGCGCAGCACTTGCAACGGATTTTGCCGAAAGGGGTACCGTTTTTAATGGTGGTTATGGAATATGATCAGTCTTCGATGGCCGGTCCGCCGTTTTCAGTGAGCGAGCAGGAAGTCCGCCAGCTGTTCGGCGGTTTTTCTTCGATTGAGGTTGTCGATCAGGAGGTTTTCGAGCGTAAAGGCAATCGTGTGGTCGAGAAGGTGCTGATTCTTCGCCTCTGAGCGGATTTGTGTTCAGCGCGGCATGATTTCCGAGTATTTTTCAAAATGCGCAAAGCCTTGTGGGTCGATCTTGTCCAGTTTCGGGCTGACATGAGTCGCGCACAGCGGGAAAGCGATACCATATTCCCTGGCAGTTTGCAGCGCATGCAGGTTATCGTCAATCAGTAGCGTTCTCTCTGGATCATACGGCTGAACATGCTGGATCTCGCTCCAGATGCGGATGTCCTCTTTTGGAATGCCGAAGTCATGTGCCGAGATCAAATGATCGAAGTACTGACCGATTTCGGTCATCTCGAGTTTAATGGCCAGGCTGTCACGGTGCGCATTGGTGACCATGACGACGGTTTTGCCATGCTGGCGCAAAGCGGCCAGAAAATCGATGACTTCCGGGTGAACCTTGATCTGATCTTTGAATTCTCGTTTCAATTCGGCAATATTGAGATTCAGCGTTTCGCTCCAGTAGTCCAAGCAGTACCAGTTCAAGGTTCCGGTCTGCGAGTGAATCTGCTGGTGAATCTGCTCTTTGGCCTGTTCGATGGAGAGATGGTTCTGATGTGCGTAGGCTTCGGGCACGCTTTCCATCCAAAAGTGATAATCGAAGTGCAGATCCAGCAAGGTGCCGTCCATGTCCAGCAAAACGGTGTCGATCTGGTTCCAGTTCATTGGCAAGCCTTTCCCCTTTAGCGTATGATTATTTGATCGTTAATATCTAAAGCCTGACGAGGTTGTATGAGTCAAAAACTGCCCTCTATTCTAGCGGAAAAAATCGCGGCCAAGTCGCGGATTTTTACGGTTCAATCGCAGCATCTGGCGTTTTCGAACGGCGCGGAAGTAGTCTATGAACGCCTGCTTGCCGGCGATGGCGGAGCGGTATTGATCGTGCCGGTTCTGGAAGACGGAACTTTACTGTTGATTCGCGAGTTTGGTGCCGGTGTCGGGCGTTATGAACTTGGTTTTCCGAAAGGTAAGATTGATCCGGGTGAAGGTTGGAAAGAGGCTGCGATAAGAGAAAGCCAGGAAGAGATCAGTCATCTTCCGAAAAAGGTCGAGTTGCTGGACAGTGTCAGTCTGGCGGCCGGTTATATGACGCATCAGACACATATAGTGTTGGCGACTGATCTTCACCCTTCCGAAGCGCCAGGCGATGAGCCGGAGCCGTTGGAAGTCGTTCCGTGGCATCTGGATGACTGGCAGGAATTGGTTGCCCATCCGGACTTTTCCGAAGGACGCGCTTATGCAGCACTTTTATTGGTTCTGAAACATCTGGGGAAAATTTAAATGCAACAGTCTGCGATTACGTTGACCCAGCTTCAACAATGGCTTCCGGAAGTGTGTCGGATCGCTTTGAATGCCGGTTTGGAAATTTCCAGAATGTACCGGGATAACCGGGAATTGGCTGTCGAGCATAAAAAGGATGGAACACCGGTTACCGAAGTCGACCGCTATGCCGACAATCTGATTTTTCAAGCCTTGCAGAAACTGACTCCGGATATCCCTTTGGTGACCGAGGAAAGTGTTTCCCGTTTTCCGTTCGAGGAGCGACGCCACTGGCCGATATTCTGGCTGGTCGATCCTCTGGATGGAACGAAAGAGTTTATTGCCGGTACCGGTGAATACAGCGTTAACATTGCTTTGATTGTCGAGCATCATCCTGTTCTTGGTGTGGTCTTCGGCCCAGAAGTGGGGACGCTTTATTATGCGCTTCGTGAAGAGGCATGCGCCTATAAACTGCCGCTGGATATTTATCAGCAGGATATGGATAACCTGAATATGGGAGATCTGTTGTCCGCAGCCGAGCCGATCGAAGCGGCTCGCTTAAGCGAGGAAGAAGTGACTAAAGTCGCCGTCAGTCGTCGCCATGGAGGAAGAACCCAGCAGTTTATGGCGGAGTTGGGTAGCAATGAAACCGTCAAAATGGGCTCGGCATTAAAAACCTGTCTGGTCGCGGAGGGCAAGGCTCATGTCTATCCTCGCTTCGGTCCGACCTCTCTGTGGGATACGGCGGCCTCGCAAGCCATCCTGGAGGCTGCCGGAGGCGCGGTGTTAAATGCCGCCGGTCACCCTCTGGAATATGTGCAAACGCCAACCCTGTTAAATCCTTTCTTTATTTCGGTCTGCCAGAAAGATTACCCGTGGCCAGCCATTCCTGAAGTTATGTAAAAGCTCAAATTACGCGTTCTTGTTAAAAAAGCCTCCGGCAAGCACCGGAGGCTTTTTTGTTTTCGGGCTGCAAATACCGCCATTTCCCAACACTTTGTCGCCTGCTTTGTAGGGGATTGAAGTGAATCCTTATTGCACCAAGTAGTGTCTTTTGACGTTTCTTTTTGGTGCTCTTGTAAGCTTGGTAAAAACCTTGTTTTTTGGTAATAAATTTTAAGTGATTGAAATATAAGATTTATTTATTTTTTGGCCTATATCGGGTTAATAGGGTTTGTGAAATTAATTTGCTTTTTTATAACAACTCAAACCCGTCTTGGAGATTTAATAGATGAAAAAATCACTACAACTAAAACCACTTCTTCTGTCACTTGCTGTTGCTGGTTCTGCAGCTATGGCGGTAACACCTGCATCAGTTCAAGCGGGTGAGATTTCTTATAACGCAGCAGTAAGTAACATGTATCTGTGGCGTGGTCTACAGATCAGTGAGAGTGCTGGTACTGTTTTTGGTGGAGCCGATTATTCTCATGAATCAGGTTTGTATCTAGGTACTTGGACTTCTTCTGAAGGTGCTTCTGGAAGTACTGAGTTCGATGTTTACGGTGGTTATGCACCAACTTTCGGTGATGTTTCTTTGAATATCGGTTATGCCGCTTATTTCTATCCTGCAGCAGCTGGTTCAAGCTATGATCGCGATCCAGACGTGAATGGTGATGTGAACTTGATCTCTGAATATGTTCTTGGTCTAGGTTATAAAGATTTCTCTGCAACTGTATATATCAATACAGAGACTGATGATGCAGATAACTACAAGTACGTTTCTCTAGATTACGGAATGGGAGCGATCGGTCTTCATTACGGTACAACTCTGTCAGATAACGACGCAGCTGAATACAGCGATGTAAACATCAGCTATGCGGCAACTGACAACCTAAGCTTCAAAGTGAGCAAGGCGTTCGGTGATGCGGTAGACGATACTGCACTAGAGAAGCCTCTGTTGCAACTTACTTACGGCTTTACTTTCTAATCTGACGTTTGTCAGCCTAGTTTAGGAAAAAAGGGGCTGCGGCTCCTTTTTTTATTCAAAATGATTAATACCTCACTGAATCAGGGATGGAAAGGTTTTTTATCTTTTTCATTGGTTAACCGATGGAATAAAACCGTTGTAAAAGATAAGAAACACTTTGGTCCTCTTGTACTGCAACGGCCTTACTATCAGGAAGAAGATCGACCGACGATTCTGGTCATTCACCCGCCGGGCGGCGTCGTTGCCGGCGACCAGTTGTCGTTAAATGTCGATATGCAGCCTGACTCCAAGGCTTTGATCAGTACGCCTGCGGCAACGAAATTCTATCGGAGTCTGGGCAAAACAGCCTGTCAAACTCAAACGGTCGAAGTATCGGGCGGATGTGAGCTTGAATGGCTGCCTCAGGAAACCCTGTTTTTCGACCGCTCCAGTGTCAAGAACAGTCTGGTCTTTAATTTGCACGATACAAATTGCCGGTTGATTGCCTGGGATATCGTCGGCTTGGGCCGTCCAGCCATGCAAGAAGCATTCGAGAACGGTCAGCTGGTTCAGAGTTTGACGATCAATTTGCATGAAGAACCGATTTTTATCGACCGGTTTGTGTTCTCGGGCCAATCGGAACTTTTAAGCAGTCCTTTTTCCCTTGATGCACAGACGCTGATGGCGACTATGCTTTTTTATCATGCGGATAAAAACATTCTTAAAGAAATTCGCTCGCTGCTGCTTGAGGAGGCGTGGTCGGTTTCGTGCGGCATTTCACTGGTCGATGAAGTGTTGGTTTTACGAACATTGGATTCTGATCTCGATGATTTGAAAAGTCGCTTGATACGCGCTTGGGAGATTTCAAGGTCTTTAGTAATTGGCGTTCCTCCGGTCTATCCGAGAATTTGGAAGACTTAGGATCGGTATTCGTTAAGTAAGGTTATAAGGAGGCGGAGTGGAGCTTTTACCAAGAGAAAAAGATAAGTTGTTGCTGTTTACGGCAGGTCTGGTTGCAGAACGCAGGCTCGCCCGCGGCCTGAAATTGAACTATCCGGAAGCGATTGCGCTGATTAGTTGTGCGATATTGGAAGGTGCCCGGGATGGAAGAACGGTTGCCGAACTGATGGATTTTGGAACCACGGTCCTAAGTCGGGAACAGGTGATGGATGGTGTCCCCGAAATGATCGATGAAGTACAGGTAGAAGCGACTTTTCCGGATGGAACCAAGCTTGTTACCGTGCATCAGCCAATTGTATAGGAGGTCGAGATGATTCCGGGAGAGATTTTAGTCGCCGAAGGTGACGTAGAGCTGAATGTCGGCCGAGAGGTGGTTACGCTTGAAATCGCCAATGCGGGGGACCGTCCTGTTCAGGTTGGGTCGCATTACCACTTTTATGAAGTAAATCCGGCATTACAGTTTGACCGGGAAATGGCCAAGGGATTTCGCTTGAATATTCCGGCGGGAACAGCCGTGCGATTCGAGCCGGGGCAGGTTCGCAAAGTCGAGTTGGTTGCCATTGGCGGTAAACGCAAAGTTTACGGTTTTCAACAGAAAGTCATGGGACCGCTTGGGGAGGATGCATGAGTTATAAATTGGATCGAAAAGCTTACAGCGAGATGTATGGCCCGACTGTCGGCGACAAGGTGCGTCTGGGCGATACCGAGCTGTGGATCAAGGTCGAGCAGGATTACACTTTATACGGCGAAGAGGTCAAATTCGGTGGCGGTAAGGTTATCCGCGATGGTATGGGGCAGGGACAGGCCTGTTCTGACAGGGTTATGGATACCGTTATTACCAATGCGTTGATCCTGGATACCTGGGGAATCGTTAAAGCCGATGTCGGTATTAAGGATGGAAATATTGCCGCCATCGGTAAAGCCGGTAATTCGGATGTTCAGCCGGGAGTGGATTTTGAGATCGGTGCCGGAACGGAAGTGATTGCCGGAGAAGGTCAGATCCTGACCGCAGGTGGTATCGATGCGCATATCCACTTTATCTGTCCGCAACAGATTGAAGAAGCGCTTATGTCCGGAGTAACGACCATGATCGGCGGTGGAACCGGTCCTGCGGCCGGTACTAATGCAACGACTTGTACTCCAGGCCCTTGGTATCTTCATCAGATGCTACGGTCCGCAGAATCTTTTCCAATGAATCTTGGTTTTCTCGGCAAGGGGAATGTGTCGCTTCCCGATCCGTTGATCGAGCAGGTGGAAGCCGGTGCTATCGGACTGAAACTGCATGAAGATTGGGGCAGCACGCCTGCCGCTATCGATAACTGTCTGTCGGTTGCCGAAGACTACGATATACAGGTTGCTATTCATACGGATACCTTGAATGAATCCGGTTTTGTCGAAGAGACGATTGCTGCCCTGAAAGATCGTGTTATCCATACTTATCATACGGAAGGTGCCGGAGGCGGGCACGCCCCGGATATTATCGTGGCCTGTAAGCTGCCGAATGTCTTGCCTTCCTCAACTAATCCGACGCGCCCGTTTACAGTGAATACGATTGACGAGCATCTCGATATGTTGATGGTGTGCCATCACCTTGATCCGAATATTGTCGAAGATGTCGCTTTTGCCGAGTCCAGAATCCGTCGCGAAACCATTGCGGCAGAGGATATTCTGCATGATCTGGGCGCGTTTTCGATGATTTCTTCCGATTCGCAGGCAATGGGTCGAGTCGGAGAAGTGGTTACCCGTACCTGGCAGACGGCGCACAAGATGAAGGTTCAGAGAGGCGCTCTGCCTGAAGATGAGGGTGGGGATTGCGATAACTTCCGCGCCAAGCGATATGTCGCGAAATACACTATCAACCCGGCAATCACTCATGGTATTGCCGATTATGTCGGCTCGGTCGAAGTCGGAAAATTTGCCGATCTGGTGCTGTGGAAACCGGCCTTTTTCGGAGCTAAGCCTTCAATGATTATCAAGGGCGGCATGATTGCCGCAGCGCCGATGGGGGATATCAATGCCTCGATTCCAACTCCTCAGCCGGTTCACTATAGAGGCATGTTTGCCGCTCAAGGGCCTTCGATGAGCAATACTTCGATTACATTTGTCTCGCAGACGGCCTATGAGGACGGGATTGCGGATAAATTGAAGCTGCAGAAGATCGTCAAGCCTGTGCGTAATACGCGCAATATCCGCAAGCAGGATATGGTTCTGAATGATTTGATGCCGAATATTACGGTTGACCCGGAAACCTATGAAGTGAAGGTGGATGGTGAATTGATCATTTGCGAGCCTTTTGACCAGTTGCCACTGGCTCAGCGCTACTTTTTGTTTTAAGGAAATCGTTTATGAAAGAGTTTTTTGTTGTTAATCAGGCGAAACAAGATGATTTGAATCTTGGAACCTTGACGCTGAGTTTCAGTCAGCGCGAGAAAAGCCGTTTAAAAGCCTCTCTGGACAGTGGAGAAGAGGTTGGGTTGTTCTTGCCGCGCGGTACGGTGTTGCGTGAGGGCGATGTGCTGAGTAACCAGCAGGGGGAAAGCGTTGTCGTTAAAGCAGCCTTGGAATCGGTCTCGACGATTACAGCGCCCGACACCCATCTGCTGTTACGCATTGCCTATCATCTGGGGAATCGCCATGTTCCTTTGCAGGTCGAGCCGGAATGGTTGCGCTATGTGCACGACCATGTTCTGGATGATATGGTGCGCCAGCTCGGCGGAACGGTTACCTCCGAAATGGCAAGTTTCCAGCCGGAGAGCGGTGCTTATGGGGGCGGTCATCATCACGGCGGACATGAGCACTCTCATGCACATGCGCACAGCCATGAACACCACCATCATCACTGATTAACGGGGTTTACGAGTGTCACAACAAAAACTCCTCAGGCTCCTGCAACTCAATAGTCCGAGTTTGCCGATTGGTACCTACGCCTATTCGCAAGGCTTGGAGGCTGCGGTTCATCAAGGTCAGATTGCGGATATTGGGCAAGCCAAGGCATGGATGACTTTGCTACTCAGGCATTCGCTGGCTAACAATGATTTGGCCGTGATTGCTCAGGCCTATGCGCTTTGGGAGCAAGAGGATTATACGCAGCTTAATGTACTGGCCAAGACCAGTCGGGCGCTGAGAGAGACCGAGGAACTTTTGCAGGAAGATACCCATTTGAGTCGCGCTCTGCTACGGCTGGCAGAGCCGATGGGCGTGCCGATCGAGGATCGGTTTAACCGCAAGACTTCATTTCCCGTGGTTTATGCCCGCTTTGCCCAGGCTTGGCGGGTTGATCTGCAGCAGGCATTGACCGCTTTTGCCTGGAGTTGGCTTGAAAACCAGATTGCCGCATTGTTGAAGCTCTGTTCGATCGGTCAGACGCAGGCCCAGGTGATGATGCTCGAATTAGACGAAGTTGTGCTGGAAGCGGTTGAAACGGCGCAAAATTTACCAAAAGATGCTTTGGGGATGAGTTTGCCGAATTACGCCATTCTCAGTGCCAGGCATGAAATTCAATATTCACGATTATTTCGTTCATAAGAAAGCGATGGAGTACGCATGAAAGGTCCTTTGAGATTGGGAATTGGCGGGCCGGTTGGTTCGGGAAAAACAGCTCTGATTGAGATGTTATGTAAGGCAATGCGCGACGATTACAATATTGCCGTTGTGACGAACGATATCTATACCAAGGAAGATCAGCAGATCCTGATTCGACAGAACGCCTTGGATGAAGAGCGTATTGTCGGGGTTGAAACCGGTGGTTGTCCGCATACGGCGATTCGCGAAGACGCGTCGATGAATCTAACCGCGATCGAAGAGCTTCAGGAAAAGTTCGATAGCCTTGATATGGTGATTATCGAATCCGGCGGCGATAACCTGAGCGCGACATTCAGTCCGGAACTCTCTGATCTGACTTTGTATGTCATTGATGTTGCGGCTGGCGATAAACTTCCTCGTAAAGGCGGGCCGGGTATTACGCAGTCGGACTTGCTGATTATCAATAAGACTGATTTAGCCCCCTATGTCGGTGCCAGTCTGGAGGTGATGGATCGCGATACTAAAATGCAGCGCGGCGAACAGCCATATGTATTTACCAATCTGAAAAAGCTCGATGGTCTGCAGACGGTCGTCGACTTTATTGTTGAAAAAGGGATGTTGTGATGTTGGAAACCGGCCTGTTAATCGTCTTCTTTTATGGCATGCTGCACGCTTTCGGGCCGGATCATCTTACGGCGATTGCTGATTTTTCGATTGGTCGTGAGCGCCGTCGCGTGTTTAAGGTGGCGCTCGGTTTTGCCATTGGACATGGTGTCAGCTTGTATCTGTTTGCCTTGTTGTTGCAGCAGTTTGATCTTTCCGAGGATCTGTTGTCCTGGGGTGATATTGCTGGTGTTTCGCTGTTAATGATAATGGGGGCTTATCTTTTGTATCTGGTGCTTGCCGATCGTATTCACCTGAGCAAACACTCGCATGATGGCCGTGAGCATATTCATATCTGGTATGGAAAATCCCACAGCCATGCCGACGGGCAGACGACCGATGTGACTAAAAGGGGTTGGGCAATGGCGGCAACGCTGGGTGTGCTGATGGGTATCGGCGGTGCGCGTGGTATGCTGGTGTCGTTAGCGGCCTTGTCCGAGCAAGCGGTTAGCTCGATGATGATTTTTAGCTTTACCTTGGGCGTGGCCATTATCTTTGTGGTTTTCGGCTTTGCGCTCATGCTGTTGAATCAAAAACTGATGCAGTCTAAAGTGCTGCTGCGCGGCGGTTATTCGCTTATGGGGGTGACCTCTATCGGTGTTGGTGGCTATCTTCTCTTTAGTTGATGGCAAATGACTCTTAAAAAACAGGCTTCGGCCTGTTTTTTTGTTTTTGGAGATCGGGTGGTGTTTTGAGAATAGGTGTTCCAGAGAGTGTTGCGTTTTTGAAATTAAATGCACTTTTATGGTGCAAGCCCCTCATTCAACCATGTAGTAATGTGTGTTGAATTTTTCACTGGATATCTTATTTTGTCTTTAAGATATTTTTTTCTTTTAAATCAATTAGATAGTTATTTTTTTGTCTCAGGTTTGAAATAAAGGATCTTGGCATGTCTTTTGTTATTGATAGTTCCTATGTACTGCGCTGGGGCTGAGAGTTATTGCCCATTTCGACGATAGCGCAGTTTTAATGTTTTTAATTAGTAATTCAGAGTTTATGGGGAATTAGCATGAGACATGGAGATATCTCTTCCAGTAACGATACAGTAGGTGTCGCGGTTGTTAACTATAAAATGCCGCGCCTGCATACAAAGGCCGAAGTGCTTGATAACGCACAGAAAATTGCCGACATGATTATTGGCATGAAACAGGGGCTACCGGGGATGGATCTGGTGATTTTCCCTGAGTACTCTACTCACGGCATTATGTATGACGCCAAGGAAATGTACGACACCGCGTCGACAATTCCTGGTGACGAAACACGAATTTTTTCTGAAGCTTGTAAGAAAGCGAAAACCTGGGGTGTTTTCTCCCTGACCGGTGAGCAGCACGAAGAGCATCCTAACAAGGCACCATACAACACTTTGATTCTGATTAATGACGAAGGTGAAATTGTTCAGAAATACAGAAAAATTATGCCTTGGTGTCCGGTTGAAGGTTGGTACCCAGGTGACAAGACTTATGTTACCGAAGGGCCTAAGGGTATGATGATCAGTCTGATTATCTGTGATGACGGTAACTATCCTGAAATCTGGCGTGATTGTGCGATGAAGGGTGCCGAACTGGTGGTTCGTTGTCAGGGTTACATGTATCCGGCTAAAGAGCAGCAAGTCATGGTCTCTAAAGCGATGGCCTGGATGAACAATACTTACGTAGCGGTTGCTAACGCAAGTGGTTTCGACGGTGTTTACTCTTACTTCGGTCACTCTGCGATTATCGGTTTCGACGGTCATACCCTGGGTGAGTGTGGTGAAGAAGATTACGGTATTCAGTATGCCGAGCTATCCGTTTCGCAAATCCGTGACTTCCGTAAAAACGCTCAGTCTCAAAACCACCTGTTCAAGCTTCTGCACCGCGGTTACACCGGTAAGATCAACTCCGGTGAAGATGATCAGGGTGTGGCAGCGTGTCCTTACGAGTTCTATTCAACTTGGATCAATGATCCTGAAAAAGCCAAAGAGCAGGTTGAGAAGATTACCCGTAAGACAGTGGGAACTGCAGAGTGTCCTATCGACGGCATTCCTAACGAAGAGACTTCAACCGAGCATCGCTAAGCTCCTCTGAATTGACGATGTATGCATGAGTTACCACGTTTTATTAAATGATGTACAGCGTCAATTAGAACTTACATTATTAGCCTTCTGGGGGCGCTCATTCAGAGTGCTTCCTCTAAACGATAATGAAATGGTGCCGCTTGTCAGAGCCGGTACCATTTTCCTTCCCGAATTTATTGAAGCTGAGACCTTTAAAGAAGCCCGTCAGCGCTTCTTGAGTTCGGCTTTACATGCGGCTGCACACCTTGTGTATTCCGTACCCCAAGACTCCTCCGGTTTGAATAATCGCCAACTGGTTCTGATTTCGCTTTTAGAAGATGCCAGAGTGGAATATTTGGCGTCTCAGGTGTTTCCGGGTATGCGCTCGCTTTTCCGCAGGCATTTCACTAAAACGCCGTCTAACTCGTTGCAGTTTGCCGAGATCGCCTATGCCGTCGCTTATGCCTTGGTGAATGAGGTGGATATCGAGGACAATCCTTTTGTCACTAAAGCGCGTCGGCTTTTTCAGCAGGCGGTAGATGAGGATGTCGAAAATCCATTGCTTTTCCGTTCAATCGGTCTCGCACTGGCCAACGATATCGGTCAGATGCGTATCAGTATGAATGAAAGGGATGAATTCAGGCTGGTTGATTACCGCGATGATAATTCCTATCTGTGGAATGCCTATGAAGAAGTCGCGACCCAAAGTGAACAGGCTAGCGGAGATGACGAGTCGGTCAGCGTTACCGGAATCGGTTACGAAGAAGTGCTGGATGGTAAGTCGGTTTCCAGTTATAAAGAGGGAGCCGGCGAGGTTGAGGGGCTGGTTTTTACAACCGTCGATGAAGAGGTTCAGTCCTCACTGTTAAAACATTCGCCGACGCATGAAATGTTTGCCTATCCCGAGTGGGATTATAAGATCGCCCGCTGGAAGCAGAAGTGGTGTTCGCTGGATGAAATTACTTTCCACGAACAAGATTCAAACGCGCTTGAACAGCGGATAGAGCACTATCGAAGCTTTGTAAACAAGCTGCAGCATATTATTCAATCCTATCAGTCTCAGATGCATCGCAGAAAGAAGCAGGAAGATGGTGTGGAACTCGATTTCGAGGCCCTTGTCGATCAGCTGGTTGAATTGAAAAAAGGCGGTGCGGCCTCGGAGTCGCGTATCTATATCGATCACGTCCGCGAACGTCAGCACGAACTGTCCTTGCTGGTGTTGCTGGATTTATCTGAATCGATGAACGATCAGCATGCGGAAGGTGGCGAGAGTGTGTTGGATCTAACGTTGGATTCCACGGTCGTACTTTCTCAGTTGCTCGACGGTCTCGGGCATTCGTATGCGATTCAGGGGTTTAATTCCAACGGCCGTGGTGAAGTGTCCTATTACAACTTTAAAGACTTCGATGGCGAATCGGAAAGCTCTCTGGCTACTTTGGGGCAGGCCAAAGCCGCTTATTCAACGCGACTGGGTACGGCACTAAGGCATTCATTTCATAAAATCAGCCGACGTCCTGAGCGGCATAAACTGATTCTGGTGATTACCGATGGTCAGCCCTCTGATATCGATGTGTATGACTCTCAGTATTTGATTGAAGATAGCGCAGTGGCGATTAAAGACATTGAGTCGACCGGTTGCAAGACATTTTGCCTTTCTCTAGATAAGAATGCAGACGATTACGTGCAGAAAATTTTCAGAAAAGGGCATTATGAGGTGGTCGAGCATGCGGAGAAGCTTCCGCAAATCCTGACTAAGCTTTATTTAAAGGTCTTTAAGTCGTTCCTGGCTTGATTGCTTACCTTGATCTGTGTACTCCTCTTTAAGGGGCTTTTTTCGCTTTGAGAAGAGGGAGACACTCTGATGATACGGTTTTCTTCACCTTCTCAGCGCCAGTTCCAGATTCATAAATAGCACGCTATGTTATAAGCCCGTGCCTGTCATCCGATAGCGAATTAATTATTTTTGCTCTATGTTCGGGTTTTTTGTTCCGTAATAAAGGGTGCAGCCTTCTTCTTTTAGTTGCTTGGCGATAGAAGTGTCCTTATCGCATGCATATTTAGCTTGCATGAGGATTGATGCGATTGCGTGCGCAGAATACACTTTCCATTCATTGTTTTCTTTTAGCAGTAGTTGCGTTGCCTTGACTGTTTTTACCTCCTTAGTGCCCGGGGTTGAGAGTTCTGCCGAGACCTGGACCACAGCCATGTTGTCATCGGATTCGGTAATACTTGCCCCTTTGATGGTGACCACTCTGTTTTTATCCAAAACGGCCGTTTTTAAAGCGATGACTCGAGAGAATTGTTCTTTGCTAAAGGATTCCTTGTCCTTGGATGAAAGCAGTTCATAGCTTTTTCCTGGTTGGTTAGCGAACAGGTTCTGGTAGTAAAGTTTGCCGATTTCAATTTGCTGCTTCTTATCGTCGGCGTCATTTGCCAGGCTTTGAGCAGAAAAGAAGGCTGTAAGCAGGAGTATGCATGTTGCGAGTTTCAAATTATCTATCCTTTGTAATACAGTTGACGTTTAAGATCGGTACGGTACAGGTGGTGTTTGTTTCCCAATGCGTGCAGCACTCAGTAATGTCAATTAACGGTGACTTGAGAAGGTAAGGGGGGTTGGAAACGGACCGGTACAGTAACTTGGAAACGTGGCTTGTAGAGATGAAAAAAGCCCCGATATTCAGGTGAATATTCGAGGCTTTTTCTTTGCCGAAGCTATTTAGTGACTAATCATCCAAGGACGCATTGATGGGAACATTTTCTCGCCATTTGCGGTCCACATTAGATTGGAAGCCTTTTTCTTATGATGGCCTCCGCAACCACAACCCTTGTGATGGTGTTTGTGGAGCTTTTCTTCAAACTTGCGACGTTCTTCATCCTCTGCACGACTTTCCTTAGTCGACATTTTTGGTTCGTGCTGGGCTTTTTCGTTTCTCTCAATGGCTTTTCGCTTTTCAGGCGCCATATCAAGAATTTCCGGCGGAACCATTAGGATTCGTGGCGCAAGTTCTTGGCAGTGTGGGCAAGGCATGGGTTCAGCGGCATCATCGATGGTCGCTAACTCATGAAAAATTCCATGTTCTTGGCATTTGTAATCATAAACAGGCATTGGCAAAACTCCTTAAATTATTTCTCGTCCGGAGCGATTGGAACCTTGACGCTTTCATCGACTTGTTTGGTTGGTCCTTCGGCGTTAGGGTTGATATCAAAGTCATATACTCCGGTTGGCATCCAAAGTGTCGCGCTCGCATTTGGAATATCAACGATACCACTGATATGTGCTTGCGTCGGAACGGTACCCAGTAGTGAGTAAACCTGTTCACCGGTATAACCGAATTTCTTCATATACTCGATCGCGTTCAAACACGCCTGCTTGTATGCGACGTTCACATCCAGGTAGTGCTGTTTGCCTTCTTCGTCAACCGAAATACCTTCGAAGACAACGTAGTCGTCGTAACGAGGAGTCAGAGGGCTTGGTTTGAAGATCGGGTTCTTGATTGCGTACTTGTTCATACCGTCTTTGATCAGGTTGACACGCAGGTGAATCCATCCTGCCATTTCGATCGCACCACAGAAAGTGATTTCACCGTCACCCTGGCTGAAGTGTAGGTCACCAACCGATAGACCGGCGCCATCTACGTATACTGGGAAGTAGATTTTTGAACCTTTGGTCAAATCTTTGATGTCACAGTTACCGCCGTGTTCACGTGGTGGTACCGTACGAGCACCTTCTTTAGCCGCTTCTTTTGCTGCATCCGGTTTCATCTGACCCATGTGAGCGGTCTCAGCGTATGGAAGGGTAGCCAGTGCAGGAACACGATCAGGTTCTGTATCGTAAAGCGCTTTTTCACGCTCGTTCCATTCTTTAAGCATCTCTTTTGAAGGTAGGCAACCGATCAGACCCGGGTGCAGAAGACCTGCAAATTCAACGCCAGGAATATGGCGAGATTTGGTCATGATACCGTTGAAGTCCCAGATGGTTTTCTGTGCATCAGGATAGTGATCGGTCAGGAAGCCGCCACCGTTGTTAAGCGAGAAAAGTCCGTTGAACCCCCAGTTACTTTCTTCAAAAGTACCGATATCAAGGATATCGACTTCAAGAAGGTCACCAGGCTGTGCGCCTTCAACGCCGACCGGACCGGAAAGGAAGTGAACCTGAGACAGGTCAACGTCACGGATATCCGATGCGTCGTCGTCGTTTTTGATCTGTCCACCAGTCCAGTCATAACATTCAAGGATGAAATCATCACCTGGCTTGACTGTGGCGGCCATAGGAATGTCAGGGTGCCAGCGGTTATGAACTTGTTCATTTTCGTAGGCGGACTTTGAAAGATCGATTTTAACTATCGTTTCAGCCATTTTAAAAGCTCCGTTGTGGTTGTGAGAAGTTAGTGGTTGAGAGGAATTCCGTTTGTTGTTAAACCGATAGGAATTTCGCTATCTGGTCTTCATCGACTTCATCTTTAGGCTGATCGTGAATGATTTTGCCTTTCTCAATGACGATGATTCGGTCAGCAACATCGAGTGCAAAGCTCAAAACCTGTTCAGACACGATGATGGATAACCCGTGCGAATCGCGGATCTCTTTCAGGGTGTGTGCCATCTCTTTGATGATCGATGGCTGGATCCCTTCTGTCGGTTCGTCCAGTAGCAGCACGTCAGGGTTACTGGCCAGCGCGCGGGCAATGGCCAGCTGTTGTTGTTGCCCACCGGAAAGGTTCCCGCCTCGACGTTTGCGGAAGTCACGCAGGATCGGGAAGATGTTGTACAGCTCTTCCGGAACCTTGGTTTCCTTGGTTGTTGTCAGGCCGGTTTCGATGTTTTCTTCGACGGTCATAGTCGAGAAAATCATTCTTCCCTGAGGAACGAAGCCGACGCCAGCCGCAACGCGGTCATGGCTTTTCATTCCGTTAAGCTCTTTGCCTTTGAGTTGAACCGATCCGCTTTTGGACGGGATCATGCCGATCAGGGATTTCATGAGTGTGGTTTTACCCATCCCGTTTCGTCCCAGTACCGCGATAATTTCGTTTTCTTTAAGAGAAAGATTTAACCCTTTTACGACCTCACTCTCTCCGTAGGCGACATGTAAGTCTTTAATTTCTAACATGTTGTAGATCTCCTCTTAATGACCTAGGTAGACTTCGATAACTTTCGGATCTGACTGAACATGATCCATTGAACCTTCCGAAAGTACTTGACCTTGGTGCATTACAGTTACACGGTCAGCAATCTCTTCAACGAAGTGCATGTCATGTTCGATAACAAGTACTGAACGGTCTTGGGTAATTTTTTGCAGTAGTGCCGCGGTTTGCTTTCTTTCCGAAACCGACATACCGGCGACAGGTTCATCCAGCATAAGCAGCTCAGGGTCCTGGATCAGAAGCATGCCGATTTCCAGCCACTGCTTCTGGCCGTGGCTCAGTAGACTGGCTTTGCTTTGCAGCATCTCTTTCAAGAAAATCATTTCGGCAATCTCATTTACCTTGTCGATAACCGCTTGGTCTCGAGTGAAGGTTAGAGCACCCCATACTTTCTTGCCCTTAGGGTAAGAAAGCTCCAGGTTTTCAAATACCGTTAAATCTTCATAGATTGACGGGTTCTGAAATTTACGGCCGACACCAGCGTGAACAATTTCGTGCTCACGCAGTTTGGTAAGTTCTTTACCTTTAAATTTAATGGACCCTTCTGTTGATTTGGTTTTTCCGCAGATAAGATCCAGAATGGTGGTCTTACCGGCACCGTTAGGGCCGATAATGACGCGAATTTCCTGTTCTTCGATGTAGAAGGAAACGTTGTTCACCGCTTTGAATCCATCAAATGAAACCGTTAAGCCTTCAACACTGAGTACAAAATCTTTTTGTTGATACATGGTCTTCTCCAAATTTCCTTTTACTCTGCTTTATCTTTCTTTAGCTTCTTGTCGAGAAACTTGTCGACTTTTGGCTGAAGGTAAGTCTCATACAGTCCTGCCAAACCTTTAGGGAATGCCAGTACAACCGCGATGAACAGTGCACCCATCGCAAACAACCATACTTCCGGGTAGGATTCGGACAAGATGGTTTTTGCCCAGTTGACGATCAGCGCTCCGTAAACGGCACCGAAGATAGACAGGTTTCCACCTACGGCTGCGAAGATAACCATTTCAATCGATGGAACGATACCGATCAGTGAAGGCGACATGAATCCGACTTGCAGCGTGAACATGGCGCCACCGATCGAAGAGAAGATCCCTGCAATACAGAAGATGAAAATTTTGTAGTTATCTACGTCATATCCGGAGAAGCGGACACGGTCTTCACTGTCGCGCATTGCGACCAGTAGACGACCCAGTTTGCTTTTACGAATGTACTGTGCAGCAACTAGAACCGCTAGCAGTAAGATGGCGTTGACAAAGTAGAGTACATATTTGGCTGAATCGGTACGGATATCCCAGCCAAGTAGCGTTCTCAAGTCAGTGATACCGTTAACACCACCTGTGTAGCCCTGCTGACCAATGATAAGGATGGTCAAGATTGCAGCGATTGCCTGAGTGATGATTGCGAAATACACCCCGCCCACGCGTCGTTTAAACATTGCAGCACCGATAATGTAAGCAAAAATTGCCGGTAAGACGATGATTGCTACAAGTGTGAAACCGAAGCTGTGGAAGGGTTCCCAGAACCATGGCAGAGCCGTTAGCTGGTTCCAGTCCATAAAGTCAGGAATTCCAGGAGTTGATTGGATTGCCGTATTTTCCGGTGTCGATGCTTCCAGTTTAAGGAACATCGCCATGGCATAGCCGCCGATACCAAAGAAGATACCTTGCCCCAGACTGAGAATTCCCCCCAGACCCCAGGATAAAACCAGGCCGATTGCCACGAATGCGAAGGTTAGATATTTCCCGATCAGGTTTAGTCGGAAAATATCAAACAATAGAGGCAGTAGGACAAGCAGCAAAACTGCGAGTACAACAAATGACAGTACGTCATTTCTTGGGGTTAACGATTTAAATTTACTTTGTAACATTATGCCTCCTATTTACGCACTTTAAGCGAGAACAAGCCTTGCGGACGTAGCATCAAAATTACGATGACCGCTAGTAGGGTTAATACTTTTGCCATAGAGCCACTTAAGAAGAACTCCATAATGGATTGTGCTTGTGCAATTGAGAACGCAGATGCAATGGTTCCAAGTAAGCTTGCTGCACCACCGAATACGACGACCAGGAAGGTATCTACGATATACAGCTGGCCTGAAGTTGGTCCTGTCGAGCCGATCATGGTGAAAGTCGCTCCGGCAATCCCGGCAATCCCGCAACCCAGTGCGAAGGTGAAACGGTCGACTTTAGCGGTGTTAATACCAACAGCACCTGCCATGGCACGGTTTTGAACGACTGCTCGCGCTTGTTTACCTTTTCGTGATTTTTGTAGGAATAGGAAAACGCCTACGGTGATAACGAAAGTAATGACCATAACGATAATCCCGTTAATCGGAATTTCGATGGTATCTGTCAGTGCATAAGATCCCATCATCCAATCCGGAAGACTTACGCCGACTTCACGAGGCCCGAAAACGGTTCTGTAAAGTTGTTGTAGGATTAGACTCAGTCCCCATGTCGCTAGAAGCGTGTCCAGTGGTCTTTTGTATAGATGGCGAATTAGACTCCACTCCACAAGCATGCCTAGGATGAAAGTCCCTATAAAGGCAAAAATCATGGCGACAAAGAAATAGATGTCGAACAGGCTAGGAAGAAAGTCGGCAAAAAGATTGGATGTGAGGTAGGTAATATAAGCGCCCAGGATCATAAATTCCCCGTGTGCCATATTGATTACGCCCATCTGTCCAAAGATGATCGCTAGACCTAAGGCCATCAGGAGTAATACTGCAAACAGTATTAATCCAGAGAAGCCTTGCATTGCAAAGATTGAGCCGAGTTCAGCCCATGTATAATCGGCAAACATGTACTTTCCTCCTAGTGGATAAAGTGAGTTGTTCGGAAGTGAAAAAAAGATCTTGTTATTTTGAATTCGCCTAATTAAATACTCTCTATAGAAAGTATTTAATTAGGCGCGGCAGCCTTTAGCTGCGCGCGCACTAAGTGCTTATTGATAACCTTTAGGGAATGGGTTTGGTTCAATCAAATCTTTTGATTCGTAAACCACCTCAAAGGTACCGTCTGCTTTAGCGTGACCGATACGAGATTTAGACCATAGGTGATGGTTCGGGTGAACTTTTACATAACCTTCAGGAGCCGTAGTCAATTCGATACCAGGAAGTGTTTTCTTGATAGCGTCAACATCGAAAGATCCTGCTTTTTCTACTGCTGCTTTCCATAGCCAAGGACCTAGGTAAGCTGCTTGAGTTACGTCACCGATAACGCTCTTCTCACCCCATTTTTTCTTGAAGGCTTCAACAAATGCTTTGTTGTTGTCGTTCGGTAGGCTCTGGAAATACTTCATTGAAGCGTATAGACCTTCAACGTTCTCGCCACCAATACCTAGGATTTCATCTTCGGTAACAGATAGTGTCAGTACTAATGGTTTTTCTTTAGTTAGATCGATACCGGCTGCTTTAAGCTGCTTGTAGAATGCAACGTTAGAGCCACCTACAACAGTCGTGAAGATTACGTCTGGTTTTTTAAGTTTGATCTTGTTGATAACTGAGTTGAACTGAGTGTGACCAAGAGGGTAGTACTCTTCACCAACAACTTTCAGACCAAGTTTCTCGATGTGTTTACGAGCGATTTTGTTTGAAGTACGAGGCCAGATGTAGTCAGAACCAAGTAGGAAGAATTTCTTAGCGCCTTTGGTTTCTTTCGCCCAGTCGATACCTTTCAGGATCTGCTGAGTCGCTTCTTGACCTGTGTAGATTACGTTAGGAGATTGCTCTAGCCCTTCATAGAAAGTCGGGTAGAAAAGCATACCGTTGTATTGTTCAAATACTGGAAGTGCTGCTTTACGTGAAGCAGATGTCCAGCATCCGAATACCGCCGCAACTTTGTCGTTAACCAATAGTTTTTTAGACTTTTCAGCGAAGGTTGGCCAGTCACTTGCACCATCTTCTTGAATATATTCAATCTTTCTGCCTAAAACACCGCCCATTGCGTTGATTTGCTCAATGGCCAGTTTTTCTGCCTGAACGGAACCGGTTTCACTGATTGCCATAGTCCCTGTTACAGAGTGAAGAATCCCCACTTTTACCGTGTCGTCAGTGACGGCCAGGCCTGTAGTGTTAGCTTCTGAAGCGTGAGCAAGAGAACCGAAAGTTCCGCCTGCCAGAGCCATGGCTGCTGGAATGGCAAGGAGTGATTTAAGAACTTTTCGTCGTTTCATTGTTGCTGGCGAAATTTTGTTATCCATAGAATTTTCCTTAGATTGAGTGGTTGAAGAAAATTTCGCCTCTCTTTAAGCATTGAACATGCCATTTTTTATAAATCATTGAAATACAATGTTTGAAATGGTTTTTGTTTGGTTTAAAAGGTTTATTCCGCACTTTATTGGTGAGGATTTTTTATTATTGGTGCAATGTTTGGTTTTTTGTTCTGGATCAAGAATTGATCGGTCAATAAAACGGCTTATTGCTTCTTATGTGGAAGGGTGGACTTTTTAGATTGGTATCTTGTTTATCGGTTTTTAGCGTGTGGGTTTTTTAGAGGGGAATGTGCTTCGGGCATAAAAAAAGCCCTTGGTTAAAAGGGCTTTTTCTAGGTAACACAGTGTTACAGTTTGCAGGCGCCGCCGGCGCAACCATCGTCTTCATGTGCATCGTCAGCACCATCACGGGTATTGTGATAATAAAGTGTTTTTAATCCCATCTTGTAAGCGTATAGAAGGTCTTGAAGGATGACTTTAATTGGCACCTTATCTTCGTCAAAGCGTGACGGATCATAGTTGGTATTGGCGGAAATCGCCTGGTCAACGAATTTTTGCATGATTCCGACCAGTTGCAGATAGCCGTGGTTGTTCGGAATGTGCCATAGCAACTCGTAATTATCGCGGCACTCTTTAAAGCCTGGTACAACCTGTTTCAGGATACCGTCTTTGGACGCTTTGACCGAAACATAGCCTCGTGGCGGTTCAATCCCGTTGGTTGAGTTGGTAATTTGCGAAGAAGTTTCGCAAGGCATTAGAGCCGTTAGTGTCGAATTACGCAAACCGTGTTGTTTGATATCGCTGCGCAGCGCTTCCCAGTCCAGGTGCAGCGGTTCATCACAGACAGTGTCGATATCTTTTTTATAGGTGTCGATCGGTAAAATGCCTTGCGAATAGGTGGTTTCATTGAAGTAATCGCACGCACCATGTTCCTGCGCCAATCTGTTGGACGCTTTAAGAAGGTAGTACTGAATTGCTTCGAAAGCGCGGTGAACCAGTCCGTTGGCGGAGCCGTCGGAGTATTTTGTTCCGTTCTTGGCCAGATAGTAAGCCAGGTTGGTTACGCCGACTCCTAATGTACGGCGCCCCATGCTGGCGCGTTCCGCTGCCGGAACCGGATAGTCTTGATAGTCAAGCAGGCTGTCCAGCGCGCGAACGATCAGATCGGAAAGTTTTTCCAGCTCATCAAGGTTTTCCAGGGCACCCAAGTTAAATGCCGAAAGCGTGCACAGTGCGATTTCACCGTCCGGATCTTCGACAGAGTTGAGCGGTTTAGTCGGCAGAGCGATTTCCAGGCACAGGTTGGATTGATGAATCGGAGCCTGGTGCGCATCAAACGGGCTGTGGTTGTTACAGTGGTCCACGTTTTGAATGTAGATACGGCCGGTCTGTGCACGCTCTTGGGCGACCTGGGTAAACAGTTCGATCGCTTTAAGTTGTTTTTTACGGATGGTCGGATCGGCTTCGTATATCTTATACAGGCGTTCGAATTCATCCTGATCGGCGAAGAAAGCGTCATACAAGCCTGGTACGTCGGACGGACTGAATAGTGTGATCATGCCGCCTTCCAGCATGCGTTGGTACATCAACTTGTTGATTTGTACGCCGTAATCCAGATGGCGGGCTCGGTTTTCTTCGACGCCGCGGTTGTTTTTCAGTACCACAAGGGATTCGACTTCTAGGTGCCAGATCGGGTAGAACAGGGTTGCCGCTCCGCCGCGAACACCACCCTGTGAACAGGATTTAACCGCTGTCTGGAAGTGTTTGATAAACGGAATCATGCCGGTGTGATAAGCTTCGCCGCCACGGATTTCCGAACCGAGGGCGCGAATGCGTCCGACGTTGACACCAATCCCGGCACGTTGCGAAACGTACTTCACGATAGAAGAGGAGGTCGCGTTAATCGAGTCGAGAGAGTCGCCGCATTCAATCAGTACACAGGAGCTGAATTGACGGGTCGGAGTACGAACGCCGGACATGATTGGCGTCGGCAGAGACAGTTTAAACAGCGACGCCGCATCGTAGAAGTCTTTGACATACTGCAGGCGAGATTCT
Source organism: Thiomicrorhabdus xiamenensis (assembly GCF_013282625.1). NCBI lineage: Bacteria > Pseudomonadati > Pseudomonadota > Gammaproteobacteria > Thiotrichales > Piscirickettsiaceae > Thiomicrorhabdus > Thiomicrorhabdus xiamenensis. The sequence continues at coordinate 2,107,727 of NZ_CP054020.1, read as the reverse complement.
TTCGGGTAGTGACCGAAAAGGCACATCGGAATCAGCATGTAGATGAACTGCGGGCTTTCATAAATTTGTTTGGTGACACGGTTCTGAGCCAGGTATTTTCCTTCAAGCTGCTTTACTGCGGCGTAGCTGAAATTCATGTCACGGCCATGATCGATATAGCGGTTAAGTTCGTCCAGTTCCTCGGAAGTGTAGTCTTCCAGTATTTGGCTGTCGTAGACCTTTTTATCGGTCATTGCCTGGATATGGGTTTCCAGATGCGGCGGTTCGAACTGACCAAATGCTTTTTTACGCAGGTGGAAAATGGCAAGACGGGCGGCAAGGTGCTGGTAATCCGGAGCGCTTTCGGAGATCAGGTCTGCTGCAGACTTGATGATCGTTTCGTGAATATCGGCGGTTTTAATGCCTTCGTAGAACTGGATGTGCGAGCGCAGTTCGACTTCGGAAACGGAAACGTTTTCCAGGCCTTCTGCGGCCCAGCGGATGACGCGGTGAATTTTTTCCAGATCAATGGCTTCGGTGGCACCATTGCGCTTAGTAACTAGGATGTTTGGCTGACTCATGAACGGATCTTTTAACCTGTGTATAAATAAAACATCGTCAATTTCGGTGGAATTGACAGATTTATTTTCTATTTCATAGGCTTAGCGCCTAGATGAGCAGTAGCTTGTGAACTGTGTGCCTTAATCTATAGTGTTAAAGGTAAAGAAGCTCTACAAGATATGGTGATGCGTCTGCTCGGTTACACAGAATATAGTGTAAATTTATATGAATCGCAAGAGGTTAAAACGTGGGGATAATTCACAGGTTGCACTGCGGATTTCTGTGGAAATAATCTCTAAACCCCGAGTTTTCAGTACTTTTTTGTCAGGGATAACTTGTGGATAACTTTGTGAATACAAAAATTAAAAAAAGAAAAATTTTTTTATTTACTTTTAAAAAAAATTAGTGTGAAAACGGATTGAATATTGGTCTTGGGGGCTTGCAATTTCATAACTTTATCCGTCTTGCGTTTTTAGGCAGTTTATTAGGCCTCGATAGAAGTCAGAGGGATTAAATGGTTTATCGGTTTGCTGTGCTGCTATCAGGATTTCGATTCGTGAGTCTTTGCGATAGCTGATCAGTTCTCGACTGAGTTGCTTCTGTCTCCATTGGAATAACATCCATGGTTTACCGACACGAAAAACGCCTTTCATTCGTCTCAGTTCGCTCACAGAAGGTTCATTGTTGAAGTCTTCGAACAGGGTGTGCAGCTTTTGCCAATCGAACTCGGCTTCCGGAGAAAACAGCCAGCCATAACTAAGGGTTGCGCGGCTTTGTTGCTGTTGGTAGTCGAGAAGCAGAGGGTGGTCAGGCATGGATTCGTGAACGATACGACGCGGTTGATGGAGGCTCTTCTGTTTCGGTGAGGTGGTTTTAGCCGTTTGCGGATCGTTTAAAAAGTACAGGCCTTCAGCTTTCGCAGTCGGTTTGAGTAGAGCTGCATCGACCTCTGATTGTTGAGTTAATACAACCGCCTGTTTCGGGGGGTAGAGACCGGAGGCATAGTCAGTAAGAGATTTGAGGTGTTCGTCACTGCATAGGTCACTTTTGTTTAACAATACTATGTCGGCCATGTGGCTGAGATTGCGGTAACTCAGTTTTGTCTGCCATAGCTGTGGATCCAGTTCGTTGGCAGCAAATACGCAGATAATATTTTCAAGAAAAACCGATTTTTGTGCACCGAGTTCCTGTTTGAGATTTCTTAGCAGGTCAACCAGGGTTTCGGGCTCGCTGAGGCCGGTCGGTTCGATCAGGATGCGGTCAAACCTGTATTCGCGGAGTAATGTATCGAGCGTTTCCTGTAACTCGGGCATGGCGCTACAGCAAATGCAACCGCCGGGAATCTCGTGAACGCTTGCTGAATTCTGACTGCTGAGTATGGCTCCGTCAAGGCCGATAGCGCCGAACTCATTAACGATGATCGCCCATGTTTCGTCACTCGGTTTTTGCTTTAACAGGTGGCGCAGTAAAGTGGTTTTTCCTGCTCCCAGGGTTCCGCAAATTAAATTGATTTTACAGCTGGGGCGGTTTGATGGAGTCATGTATGGGATTTAATTATGGAGGGGATTCGGCAGTCGAAGCGACTGCCGGAATCTTTACTTGTCGTAATTAATATTAGCGTGTACCGGACAGGTCTGAATACCTAGAAGCGTGTACAGTGGGCACCATTTAATTAAACCGGTAACAAGCGGGATAACACCAATATAACCCCACGCGCCGATAATATCGAAATAAGAAAGCGCGATAAGCAGTGCACCAATCAAGATGCGGATAATGCGATCAACTAAGCCAACGTTCATAAAGACTATTCCTTTGAGTTAAGGTTTTTAATTTGTATATTGGTTTTCTTTTCCTTTAAACCTGCTTTTGGAGTTGAGGTTTTGAAGGCGTTATTATCGTGCTAATTCCTGCAAAGATTGTCAATCTTTTCAGGTTTTTTTTGATAAATTAAGTCCTGATTTAGAACAGTTTTTAAGGCGCTTTGCTGTTTAAAATTGATCTGGATCGTGGTTGAGCGAGATTTATGCGTTTTCTCTGATAATCCAATGGTTTCAAAGAATAATATGAGGTAGTTTTAATTAGTATGAGTCAACCTAAACTGGATGAAGAGATTAAAGCGAGTGAAAAGATCCCGGGCGGAGCTTATTCGGATTGGGTTCACGCGCGTTTTTGGATTAAAGGAAAAAATGCCAGTTTTGTCGGTATCGGGCGGGTTGAGCTTCTGGAAAATATAGAACGTTTCGGCTCGATGAACCGTGCGGCAAAAGAGATGGGTATGTCTTACAAAAAAGCCTGGAAGCTGATCGACGAATTGAATGAGATTTATGATGAGCCGCTTGTGGTTAAAGCGCAAGGGGGCAAGTCGGGAGGCGGGAGTGTTTTGACGCCGAAAGGAAAGGCTTTGATTGCACTGTTTCGGAAGATGGAAAAGGATTTTGAAACCTTTTTACAACAGGCCAGTCAGCAAATTAAGGCTTTCAATTCAGAATTGTAATGGATTGACGGCAGATTTTAATAGGGTGCATTGTTTGCACCAAAACCTTAAGTTAAAATACTCAAAAAAGACTTTAAATCAGGCGGGTTTTGTTTAGTTTAAAGTAACTTATTGATAATGTAATAGAAACGAAAACTGGTATTTAAGTTGTTTTTGTTTTAATTTAAATGACATCTTGATTGGGAGAGTGTATATGAAAAAATTATCTATCAAGCCTTTAATGGCAGCAATGGCAATTGCTGGTGCGGCTTCATTTGCCGCGGCTCCAGCAGCGCATGCCGAAGCAAGTGTTACCGCTAATTTAGGTGGTGTCACGAACTATGTATTCCGTGGTTTTGACCAAACTGGTGGTCTGTCTATGCAGGGTGGTATCGACTACCAGAACGATATGGGTATTTATGCCGGTATCTGGGGTTCGACTATGGGCGCAGATCAGAATGAATACGATTTGTATATCGGTTGGGCCGGCAAAATCTCTGATTTTGATTTCGGTGTAGGTTATACCGCATACAGCTACTCGGAAGAGGTAGGTGATTCCGATTTCCAGGCGTTTGAAGAAGTTAACCTGTCTGTTGGCGTAAGCATGTTGTCTTTCAATCTGGATCTAGGTAAAGATAATACTGGTCCTGATGAGCTTGATTATAACCACTATGCTGCTTCTCTTGATCTAGACCCATATGTTACCGGTGTTTCTTTGACTTACGGTACAACCGTTTATGAAGATGATGATTTCGAAGATGGTGCGAGCTACTTTGACATCGCTTACGGCACGACTCTGGATTACGGTCTGGACTTTACTGCCAACTTGATCTTCAGTGGTGAAAATGCTGAAGACGATACCTACTTTGTAGTGGGTCTGAGCAAAACATTCGACTTGATGTAATTGCTTTTGTTTGACTCCTTAAATTGAGATGTTATGCCAGCGCGTAAGCGCTGGTTTTTCCGTTTGAGGGGTCGGATAATCTAGCTTGATAATTTCTGAATACAGGTTTCTGATCAATTTCTTCGTCCTGTTAGTTTAAGTTTCTCTTATTTTTCTTCTGTTCGTTCCGATTGACTTTCCGAGTCTGCGTTAAGTTCTGATTTCGTCATACCGTCGACCGCTTCGTGTCGCATCTCTTTATCCACGCCGGCTGATTTCGGTGAGTTGTTTTCTTGCCCAGAAGGGTTGGTAAACTGGTCGTTAAGTTTTTGTATCGCTTTTTTCGATGCCTGACCGATTTTGCCGAGCAATTTTTGTGTACCGCGATTCCAACCTCGAGGATTTTCATTAAACAGGCCGCGCCAAAAACGCGTGCTGTGGGCTAAAGCGTTTGCCAAGCGCGATTCATCCTGTTGGCGTAATGTTTTCTGTTGCCATTGCGATAATTTCAGACGGATGAACTGATGCAGGCTGAAGCCGGCCATTAAAATGGCGACGAAAAGCAGGCCGGCAAAAATCGATGACTCTCCAATCGCGGTGACGATTGACCATTCGGAAAACGGAGTGTCTAAAGCGCCGAAGCTTGAAAGAATAAAGATCAGGAGTACAAAAATTCCTGTAAATGCGCCAGCGTCTGCCAATAGCACGCGTTTGCGCCATTTAGCAAGTTCCTGCTGCAGGCGAGGAATTTGGGTTTGCGTGATTTCATGCGCGACATTTTCCAGGGCGCGGGCAATACGGTAACTGCGTTCTATGCTGACCTTATCCATGCGTTGTACGATCTTTTGAATATCCTTGTCGCGCCTGCGTTGAAAGCGCTCTTTAACCGCAGGGTCGGAAATGGCTTCGGCCGCTTCTTCGTTATAGATTGCAAAAAAGTTGCCGCCGATCAGGCCTTTGGAAGACAGGGCTCTCTGCCAGGAACCGATGATTTCTTCCAGGTTATCGTCCTTGGCTGCAGTGTCGATTTGGTTAAGGATGTACAGAACTTTGTCGGCGTCATGACGTGTTCTGGTTGAGGCAACCAAGTGTTCCAGCGTGTCACGCATGGCTCCTGGCTCTGGGTGGCGGGCATCGAAGAAGACTAAGACAAGGTCCGACAAGTCAATGATGTGGTTTGTCAGCCGCAGGGTCGCGTCTCTTTGTGAGTCGGCATCAAAGCCGGGGGAGTCGATTAGAATCTTTCCTCGTAGAGCGTCCGCTTTGGTAGTTTTCAACTGTAAGTAGCTGTCGATTCGGCTCCCTTCCCCAAATTCGACCTGATCGATTTGATCGCTCATGCCGTAAAACGGAAAACGTGGATCTGAGTCCAAGGCGAGTCCCGGTAAGGTGGTGATTTCGTCGCTGTTACCATGGCAGATCACGGTAAATTTATCATCGACCGCTTGGTTTCCGGTGGTTTGTAATTTTTTGCCGACATATTGGTTAATAAAGCTGGATTTACCCGCAGAAAAAGTTCCCAGTACTGAAATTAGCGGCCACCACGAAATATGTTCCGCATAGGACTCTGTCCGCGCTAAGAGGCCGGTTTTATATCCCACCTTATCAAGATTCTTGTAACTTTGAATGATTTCCAACAGAACCGGATTTTCCAGGCTGAGAAGCTGTTCCAGTTTCTGGTAACGCTCTTTAGGGGTCATTGTGAATCCTTTAAAGTTGTTGAAAATGCAGAGTTGTTCATTGACTCATTTATTTTATCGCTATCTTTTGGCTATTGCTGATCTTTACCTGAAAAAGCACGGTACTAAGCCGCCTTCTAAGTTTGTATTGATAATAAAGTTTCCTTTATCGTTAATAAAAATACACTTTAATAAGTATATTTGTTGCTTTGTATAAAAAATACTGTTTGTAAATCTGCAGGGTTTATGTGTATAAAATGCGTATGTATATAGTGTTGTATATGCATGTAGATAATTATTGTTTTAGGAGGGTCTAATGAGAATTTTTTTATTGTTGTCTATGTTGGTTTTCAGTCATTTTGTTTATGCCAGTCCGGTCAATGTGAATACCTCTTCCGGTGAAGAAGTTGCTCAGGCATTGAATGGTATTGGTAGCGTAAAAGCTCAGAGGATTGTTGAGTACTGCCAGAAAGTTCAATGCAAGCAGCCGGAGGACCTGCTGAGCGTTAAAGGAATTGGCGTTAAAACGCTGGAGAAAATTCGTGAAGATTTACGTTTCGAGGATTAATGCATTGAAACGCACGGCATTATCGACTGTAAGCCCGGCTCTGCTGGGCTTTTTTGTAACCTTTTCCGGCTGGGTGGCGAGTGGTCTCGCCAGCGCGGACATAGCGACCAGACCGGAATTATTTTTGCCGACGTCATTGTCTTTATCGGAAGCAGGCCGTTTGATAGAAGTTTCCGCAGACGGAGCGGACGAGTGGTTTTTAAGCCGTAAGTATGACGGCGTCCGGGCCTACTGGAATGGAGCAAGTTTAGTGACCCGGCAGGGAAACAAAATCTCTGCCCCGGCTTGGTTTACCGATGCATTGCCACCTTTTGCATTGGACGGGGAGCTGTGGAGCGCGACAGGTCAGTTTTCGTTTATTAGTGGATTGATTCGCTCTTCAGACGACAGCAGGCAGTGGGAGGAGGGTTGGCGAGCCGTGACCTACAGGGTTTTTGAGGTTCCAAATCAGGAGGGAGGTCTCATGGCAAGAATGTCTATACTTAAACATTATCTGCGTGCGCATCCGTCAGAATATCTGAAACCGATTGCGCAGCATCGAATTAATTCCTCAAAGCAGTTAACCTCTTATTTCCGGAAAATAGTGGGTGCAGGAGGTGAAGGGATTATTCTCCGTAACGGCGCTTTGGATTATCAAACGGGGCGATTAGAAAGTGTGCTTAAAATAAAACCTTACAGTGATGCAGAGTGCATTGTTGTCGGCTATAAGCCAGGTAAAGGGCGCTTGCAGGGGAAGGTCGGTTCTTTGTCGTGTGCCTTGCTGAATCATCAGAAGCCTCGTCTGTTTCCGGAATTACCGGTTTCCTCCCGGACGATTATTTACCTTGGTTCCGGGCTGAGCGATCGGGAGCGAGCGAAACCACCGGAAGTTGGCGCGATGGTCACGTTTAAATACAGTGGTTTGACTCGGCATGGTCTGCCGCGTTTTCCCGTTTTTATACGACAGAGGTTTTCCGCTCGGGAGGTACGTAGTTTGAGTCTGGAGAGTCAGCTGTACGAAGCAAAATAAAAAACCGCCATAAAGGCGGCTTTCATTTAAGGGGCGGATTAAGGGTTAAGCCTGCATATAGGCTTCGATACGATCCAATGCGGCGACCAGGTTTTCCATGCTGGTTGCAAAAGAGATTCGCAGGTGACCTTCACTGCCGAAGCCGGAGCCCGGGACCGCAGCAACCAGTTTTTCTTCCAGAATCGCGGTGGCGAAGTCGGCATCCGTTGCAAAGCCTTTCATTTTCATGGCTTCGGAGATGTCCATGAATGCGTAGAAAGCACCGTCGGCATGCAGGCATTTAAAGCCTGGAATCCGGTTAACGCGCTCGACGACATATTCATGGCGTTTCTTGAACTCCACCAGCATTGTCTGAATGCATTCCTGAGGTCCGTTCAGCGCTTCGACTGAGGCCGCTTGCGAAATCGAACAAGGGTTCGAAGTGCTTTGCGACTGAACTTTGCGCATTGCCGCAATGATGTCCACCGGGCCGCCGGCATATCCGATACGCCAGCCGGTCATGGAATAAGCTTTGGAAACACCGTTCATGACGACGGTACGTTCATACAGTTCCGGCGATACTTCCAGGATATTGGTAAATGTTTTATCGCTGAGCATGATGTGTTCGTACATATCATCCGATGCAATCAGAATTTGCGGATGCTTGGCCAATACGTCACCGATCGCTTTCAACTCGTCGGCACTGTAAACGGCGCCGGTCGGGTTGGACGGGCTGTTCAGAACCAGCAGTTTGGTTTTCGGTGTAATGGCCGCTTCAATCTGTTCGGCAGTGACTTTAAAGCCCTGTTCAATACCGGCGTGGATAATGATCGGTTCTCCGCCTGCCAGCAATGCCATATCTGGGTAGGAAACCCAGTAAGGCGCTGGAATAATTACTTCGTCTCCGTCATTCAGGACGGCTTGACACAGATTATAGAAACTTTGCTTTCCGCCGGAAGAGACCAGAATCTGATTGGCCGCATATTCCAGATTGTTATCGCGTTTGAATTTGGCCTGAATCGCCTCTTTCAATTCAGCTGTGCCGTCCACTGCGGTATAACGGGTTTCGCCGTTTTCAATGGCGGCAATCCCCGCGGCCTTAATGTGATCCGGCGTATCAAAGTCAGGCTCTCCTGCACCGAGACTGATAATGTCTTTGCCGGCTCGTTTCATTTCGCCGGCTTTAGCGGTAATAACAAGAGTAAGAGAAGGCTTTACTCGATTCACGCGATCGGATAGAAGGGCCATTGTATTGTTGTTCTCCACAAATTCTCGAGCTTGTATAATACGCACGCCGGAAGGATGAAAGAGGCGATCTCAAAAGTCCCTGATCGGCTCCGGAGTTTCCGGGGGATCAAATTAGAGGTGGTTGCAGTGCTCAAGTCTTTGTGAAAGACTCGGCTTTCCTCTTTAAACATGTGCGGGATAAAAACCCATAAAAATTCCTACAATGGGTTTTTCGAGATCCCCTGTCGGGAAGGGGCGTAAAATCATTGCTCTATTACAAAAATATTACTGGGCATTTTACTGGATTTAGGGGTAGTTAAAAAGGAATAATTGTGGCGAAAACTGCTAAGAAATTTGAATTAGTCTCATCCTACGCCCCGAACGGTGATCAGCCGACAGCGATTCAGCAGCTGGTTGAAGGCTTGCAGCATGGCGAAGCATACCAGACCTTGCTTGGGGTAACCGGCTCCGGTAAGACGTTTACTGTTGCCAATGTGGTTTCTCAAGTACAGCGTCCGACCATTATTCTGGCGCATAACAAAACGCTGGCCGCCCAGTTATATGGCGAAATGAAAAGCTTCTTTCCGAACAATGCGGTGGAGTATTTCGTTTCCTATTACGACTACTACCAGCCGGAAGCCTATGTCCCGGCGTCCGACACCTATATCGCCAAGGACTCTTCGGTCAATGAGCAGATAGAACAGTTGCGTTTGTCGGCAACCAAAGCGTTGATGGAACGTCAGGACGTTATTTTGATCGCGACGGTCTCGGCCATCTATGGTCTTGGTGACCCGGAAATGTATTTGAAGATGATTCTGCAGTTGCGTCTCGGCGATGAAATTTCTCAGCGAGATATTCTGCAGCGTCTGACCTCCATGCAATACACACGCAACGATATCGAATTGTGGCGTGGTACTTTCCGTGTACGCGGCGACGTGATTGATATCTTTCCGGCCGAAGCCGAAGAGTATGCGGTACGTATCGAACTGTTTGACGATGAAGTTGAGCAGATTGTCTGGTTCGACCCTTTGACCGGCGAAACGCTTAGTAAGCCAAGCCGCGTTACCATTTATCCGAAAACCCACTATGTCACGCCGCGCGAGCGCGTGCTGGAAATGATCGAGCAGGTTAAGGTGGAGCTTAAAGAGCGTTTGAGCCAGTTGCGCGAGATGGGCAAGCTGGTCGAAGCCCAGCGCCTTGAAGAGCGCACCAAACTGGATATCGAAATGATGATGGAGCTCGGATATTGTCAGGGGATCGAGAACTACTCGCGTTATCTTTCCGGAAGAGGGCCGGGCGAACCGCCGCCGACTCTGATGGACTATCTGCCCAAAAACGCCTTGATGGTCATTGACGAAAGTCACGTCACGATTCCCCAGATCGGCGGGATGTACAAAGGGGATCGGTCTCGTAAAGAGAATCTGGTGACTTATGGTTTCCGTCTCCCGTCGGCGATGGATAACCGCCCGCTGAAGTTCGAGGAGTTCGAGCGACTCATGCCGCAGACGATTTTTGTCTCAGCGACGCCGGGAACTTATGAAGGCGAGCACACTGATACGATTATCGAGCAGGTGGTGCGCCCGACCGGTTTGGTTGATCCGGAGCTGGAAGTTCGTCCAGCATTGACTCAGGTTGATGATCTGCTGGGTGAAATCAAAGTGCGCGCGGAGAAAGGACAGCGCATTCTGGTGACCGTTTTGACCAAGCGGATGGCGGAAAACCTGACCGAATATCTTGAGGATCACAATGTTCGGGTGCGTTATATGCATTCGGATATCGATACGGTCGAGCGGATTGAAATCATTCGCGATCTGCGTCTAGGGGAGTTCGATGTTCTGGTCGGAATTAACCTGCTTCGAGAGGGGTTGGATATCCCCGAAGTGGCGTTGGTGGCGATTCTGGATGCCGATAAGGAAGGTTTTCTGCGTTCCGAACGCTCCTTGATCCAGACGATCGGGCGTGCGGCGCGAAATGTCGATGGTAAGGCGATTCTGTATGCCGATAAGATTACCCGTTCGATGAAAGCGGCGATGGACGAGACCGAGCGGCGTCGTGCCAAACAGATCCGTTATAACGAAGAGCGTGGGATCACGCCGCAGCCGTTGAACAAAAAAGTCTCTGATATCCTTGAAGGATCGCCTTATGCCGCTAAAGCGAGCAGTCGAGGCAGTACGGCAAAAGTGGCGGAAAGCAGTTCGGATTATCATGCGCAAGAACAGATGACCCCAGCGCAGATTGCGAGCCATATCAAGAAGTTAGAGAAAAAAATGTATCAGGCGGCCAAAGATCTCGATTTCGAAACGGCTGCCGGTCTGCGCGATCAGATTAAAACTCTTAAATCGAGCATGGTCGGAGTCGGAGATTTAGGCTAGAATAGCCCGCTTGATGGAAATTTTTTACTTTGGGATAGAAATGGATAACGGTTTCTTGTCGGCATATAAAAAGTCTTGTCGAAAGTCATGTCAAAACATTCGGAAAACGTCTTTTGTGCTCGCGTTTGCAATCGCATCCGCCTTGCAGTTAAGCAGCGCTCATGCAGCCGGTCAGGAGTCTTTTCTTACGCCGAAACAGCAGGCACAAGCGTTTAAGGAAGGGTGGGTTGCCGCTCAACGTGATGACTTGAAAAAAGCCTATAAAATTTGGAACCAGCTTAGCCAGAACCCCACTAATGCACCGGAATTAAAGCGCGCATTGGAAAACAATCTGGCGGTGGTGCTGATGCGCCAGAAGAAATACGATCAGGCGCAAAAACGCCTTGATGCCGCCTTGCAGGCCGATCAACAGGTCGCCAAAACACTGGATAATTTAAATCAGATATACGCTTATCAGGCTCAAAAAGCTTATAACCGCGTTTTCGAAAAAAGCAAACTCAAAGAGCCGAAGGGCGATTGGCTAGTCATTGACCTTAACAGATTGGCGAAGACGGAAAATACCCGCCAGGATCAAAAGGATGCGCCTGAGAAGCGGTTCAGTGAGGCTGCATTTGAGGTGACCGGCCTGGTGGAAGGCTGGCGTCAGGCATGGGCCAGCCAGGATGTTGACCGTTATCTGAGTTTCTACGACGATCGCCAGTTCATGCCCAAAAACGGTATGAATTACGAAGCTTGGGAGCGTAGCCGTCACCGCAGTCTGCGCAATCCGGAATTCATTAAAGTGTATCTGGATGATGTTCAAGCAGTTGAAATCACAAGTGAATTAGTCCGAGTGGATTTCAGACAACGCTACAAGTCTGACCGCTTTCAGGATACAATCCATAAAGTGCTGTTATGGAAAAAAGATCGCGGCGACTGGAAGATCATTCAAGAGGAAGTAGTTTATGCTAAGAAAAACTAAACTTGTTTTCGCTTTGTCTCTGGCGGCGACCGTTCAGGTGGCGCAGGCTGACGAAGTTTTACAGGTTGAGCAGAAACTACTGTCCGGGTTGCAATCCATGCAGTCCCTGTCATTTGAACAGGCATTGAATACTTTTGACCAGCTCAGTGAAGAGCATCCCACTTATAAGTTGGTACAGTTGGTCAAAGCGGATTTGCTGGCTTTGAAAGCGGGGCAGCCGAGTATGATCGATGCCTATCGCAAAGCGCACAAAGATGAAATCAGCAAGCTTGAGGATGAAGCCAAGGTACGTTGGGAATTTGCCCAAGGCGCACTGCAGCAGAACTCCGGTTTTGACCATTATGTACTTAAGGCCGGGCCGCAAAAGAATGTTGTGATCGTTAACCTCAAAGAGAGCCGCCTTTATCTGTTCGGACGCAATGCAAAAAAGCAGATCGAGCAATTAGCGGACTACTATGTCACCATCGGTGCGAAAGGTGCCGGTAAACAGCGTGAAGGTGATCAGCGTACTCCAATTGGTGTATACCATGTAGTTGATATGATATCGGATGACAAGTTGCCGGATTTGTACGGTGTCGGCGCTTTGCCGCTGAATTATCCGAATAAGTGGGATCAGTCTCAGGGGAAAACCGGCTCAGGTATCTGGTTACACGGCGTTCCGCGTAATACCTATACTCGTGCACCGCGTTCAAGTCGGGGCTGTGTAGTACTGAATAACAGCGCCATGCAGAAGCTGTTATCCGAATACAAGCTGCCGCTGAGTACGCCGATTCTGATCGTCGACGAGGAAAGCGAGAACCTGAATTTCAGCCTGGATTCAAAGTATCTGGTTAAAGAGGTTCGAGCGTGGTTGGGCGACAATCAACCGGAAGTCGACTGGTCGCAGGTCAGCGTTTATCTCTATCCGAACGAAAAAGATCTGTTCTATGTGACTTATCCTGCCAAGGAGAAGGATAAGATGGTGCACCAGTTCTGGCGCAGAGATATGGAAGGGGACTGGAAAGTGGTGCTTCAAGACACCGAAAACAACGAAATAAAATATGTCTTCCGTCGTTAGCCGGGATACATCATTCAGTAATAAAAAAGGCCGTTATCGCAACGGCCTTTTTTATTGGTTGCAAGAGAGCCAGCCGTAATTTAGAAATCCTTTTCCTGATGCTCAATTTTTTCGTTGGACCACTGTTCGATATCTTGCCACATCTGTACGATATCTTCTTCTTTCGGCATGCTGCCGGCCGAGCGCAATTCAAGCGTTAGAACCGGAATCTTTAAAAACTCACCGGCATAGCGCCCCAGTGACCCCGGATAGGTCCCAAGTTCGCGGTGGGTGAGGATACCGATCTTTGTTGGTGTCGCGTGTTCCGGGCCATCGTAGTCCAAAAGACCGTATGGCGCGTGAATCGAGATGATTGCATCCGGTTGGAAGCGTTTGATGGTATCGACCAGCCAGCGCGTTTCCACTTCGGAAGCCGCGGTTGGGCCGGGATAACGGCGTTTATTTTTACGATAGTACTGCTTCCAGAAGTTTAGAGCGGCATCATCCCAATCAGGTGTCGGGAAGTTGCGGTTCAGGTCTACGCCACGGGCGTTGACGCGGGTGGCCGGATCGCTGCGGAAAAGTCCGTCCGGGTTGGCGATCGGCAAGAAAAGCCAGTGGTGTTGCGTTGATTCCCGGTTGTTGAGCATCGCCTGCATCCACAGGTAGGTGATACTGATTGCCGAATATTCATCGCCATGAATGCCGCTGATAAAAAGGATTTTCCCTTTAGGAAGCGCAGGGGTTCCTTTGTTCGGGTCGCTGTTTAGTGGTACGAACTCTTTATAGGTCAGCAGGCGTTTTTCAAAACTGCGTTGATCGGCGACCTGAAGATCTAATTCCTTGCAGCCCTGGTACTGGATCGTGCGTAGCTTTTCGGACCATTCTTTACAGTAGCCGTCGATTGACGTCTGAGTCCCGCTTAAGGCATGGGCGGAAGTTGTTGCCAGCCCCAGACAGAGGCCGGCCATTCCGAGTAGAAGCGATTGGTTAATTATTTTTTTTGTTTTTGAAAAGATCATTCCGTACTGGTTTCTCTTAAGGTAAAGCCCTGTTCTTCGGAGGTATCTCCCATGGCCATTGGTGGCGGGCGCTTACTGTTAAGTTTGATGTTCAGGCGCAGATCGTTCATGGCATCGGCGTTTCTCAGCGCTTCTTCGTAGCTGATCTGTCCTGTCTCGTAAAGTTCGAACAGATGCTGGTCAAAGGTCTGCATTCCCTGAGCCGTCGACTTGGCCATAATCTCTTTAATTTCACTGACACTTCCCTGAAGAATCAGTTCGGCGATGCGCGGCGAGTTAATCAGAACTTCTACTGCCGCAATCATTCCCCCGCCGATCTTGGGGATAAGTCGCTGCGAGATGATAGCACGTAAGTTCAAAGAAAGATCGAGTAAAAGATGGTTTTTATGGGTAACCGGGAAGAAGTTGATAATCCGGTCCAATGCCTGGTTGGTATTGTTGGCGTGCAGTGTCGATAAACACAAGTGTCCGGTTTCGGCGAAAGCGATCGCATGTTCCATGGTTTCTCTGGCGCGAATCTCCCCGATCAGAATGACGTCCGGTGCCTGACGCAGGGTGTTTTTCAGGGCGTTTTCATAGGAGTCTGTATCGACCCCGACCTCGCGCTGCGTCACGATGCAGCCTGCATGACGGTGGATAAATTCGATCGGATCTTCAATAGTGATGATATGCCCCTGGGTTTCATGGTTGCGCACCCCGATCATACTGGCCAGAGTGGTTGATTTACCGGAACCGGTTCCCCCTACGATCAGAATCAATCCGCGTTTTTTCAAAACCAGTTCTCTAAGAACCGGCGGCAGGTTTAGAGAGTGAAAGTCGGGAATTTCCGTATGGACCGAACGGATGACCATTCCCGGAGTACCGCGTTGCACAAAGACATTGACACGGTAACGGGCACGCCCCGAAATACGGTAGGCGAAGTTGGCTTCCGAGGTGGTCTGGAATGTTGTCAGCTGATCGTGATTCATGATCTCGTAACAGAGTTCGCGAGCCATATCCTGAGTGACGATGTCTTTGGTCAGATTAACCAATCCACCGTCCTTTTTCATGACGATCGGTCGACCGGCGGTTACAAATACGTCGGAACCGTTCTGTTCGGTAAAGTGAACCAGAAGTTTTTGAAAATCGGTCAGTTCCTGTTCGCTCATAGTAAAAATTCCTTGTCTCTGGTGCTCCTCGTCTGATGACGGGGATCAGCTGAAGTTTTGTTTGTTGACCGCTTTGGAGCGGGCCGTTTCACGGGTGACGATGCCGCTTTCCATCAGACGTTTCAAATCCTGATCCAGTGTCTGCATGCCCAGTTGGTTGGAGGTCTGGATGACCGAGTACATCTGCGGAATTTTCGCTTCACGGATCAGGTTTCGGATGGCGCTGGTGGCGAGCATGATTTCGTGAGCCGCGACACGGCCACCGGAGGTATTCTTAAGCAGGGTTTGCGAGATAACGGCTCGTAGAGATTCCGAGAGCATCGAGCGTACCATTTCTTTTTCAGCAGCCGGGAATACGTCGATAATACGGTCAATGGTTTTCGCTGCCGAACTGGTGTGCAGGGTTCCGAATACCAAGTGCCCGGTTTCCGCGGCGGTCAACGCAAGACGAATGGTTTCCAGGTCACGCATTTCCCCGACCAGAATGACATCCGGGTCTTCACGCAGGGCGGAACGCAGTGAGTTACTGAAACTCTTGGTGTCACGATGCACCTCACGCTGGTTGATCAAACTCATAATTGGCTGGTGAACGAATTCGATCGGATCTTCGATCGTCAGGATATGCGAAGCAAAATTTTTATTGACGAAATCGATCATCGCCGCCAGCGTAGTCGATTTACCGGAACCGGTCGGCCCGGTTACCAGTACGATGCCGCGCGGGAAACTGGAGATATCTTTGAAAATCGGCGGCGCTTTGAGTTCTTCCAGGGTCAGGATGTCGCTCGGGATGGTACGGAAGGCGGCACCGATACCGCGGTTCTGCATAAAGACGTTGACACGGAAACGCGCCAGTTTGGGGATTGCAAATGAGAAATCGGCTTCCAGTTCCGCTTCGAAATGCCGTCTTTGGGCATCGGTCATAATGTCATAGATCAGGATCTGTAGCTGCTCGGCTTCGAAATCGGGCGCATCGATACGGGTAATGTCGCCATTGATTCGCAGAATCGGCGGTTGACCCGATGAGAGGTGAAGGTCGGAAGCGCCTTGCTCGACGCTGAAAGTCAACAGGCTGGTAATATCCATAAACATACCCCGGGGCGATTGGTAAAAGATGCAATCAATTATAGTTAATGGGGGTTTTAAAGCCTAGTTTAAGAGTGAACTATTGCTTTTTGAGATGTGCTAAATCATGTTTTGTATAGTAAAAGGCGCTCAGTCGAAGCCAATCTTGTGCACGGTCGGTGTCAACTGTCTCTGCTGGTAGTCTTTCCAGCGCACTCTGCCTTTCTGAACCAGAAATTCCGATTGGTCAACGATTTCGATAGTTCGCTGGTAATCCGAGTAATCTTCGCAGAAATCCGGGTGCAGGTTGATCAGTACGTCGGCGCATTTTTTCGACAGACGTTCGCCGAAAAGCTGAATCGGTGCTGCCATTTCATGCATCACCGAGTGCGGAATAAAGCTGGTCGCTTTCCAGTTCCATAATGTCAGTTCAAAGCGACGCGCATCCTGCTCGGAAGCAAAACGCACGTCGCATCGACGTCCCTGCTGATAAATCTTATTCAGCAGCTGGCACAGAAACCGGTCGCGACTCTGTTGGTCGGTGCTGTTCAAAACATAAAACAGCACGTCCCGGGCAGCCGTGTTTTCGGTGTTTTCCTGTGGGGTATTTTGCTGATCTTCGGTCATCGTTGATCAGCTTTTTGCCTGCTGGTTCAGGAACTCGACCATTGCTGGAACCGGACGGCCGCTGGCCCCTTTATCCTTGCCGCTGACCCAGGCAGTTCCGGCGATATCCAGATGCGCCCAAGGCACTTCTTTGGTGAAACGAGCCAAGAACTGTGCGGCGGTGATGGTGCCGCCAGCACGTCCGCCGATATTCGCCATATCGGCAAAATTCGATTTAAGCTGCTCGTCCCACTCTTCGCCAAGCGGCAGCTGCCATAAACGGTCATAAGTCTCGTCACCGGCGGCACGGATCTGATCGACCAGCGTCTGGTCGTTACCGAGGATGCCGGAAACGTGGTTGCCCAGAGCGATAATGCAGGCACCGGTCAAAGTCGCCATGTCGATTACTTTGCACGGTTTGTAAGTCTGCTGCGCGTAGGTCAGCGCATCGCACAGGATCAGACGGCCTTCGGCATCGGTATTGAGGATTTCGATGGTCTGTCCGGAAAGCGAAGTGACGACATCGCCCGGTTTTGCAGCTTTTCCGCCCGGCATGTTTTCGGTTGAAGGAATGACCGCGACGACATTGATTTTCGGCTTCAACTCGCCAAGCGCCTTAAAGACGCCCAGAACGGTGGCGGCACCGCCCATGTCGTACTTCATTTCGTCCATGGATTCGCCCGGTTTAAGCGAAATACCGCCAGTGTCGAAAGTGACACCTTTACCCACTAGGGCGATCGGTGCTTCATCACCGCCGCCGTTGTATTCGATACAGATCATCTTCGGCGGAGTCGCGCTGCCTTGAGCGACGGCCATAAATGACCCCATGCCCATTTCCTGCATCTGTTCTCTTTCCAGTATGTGAGCCTTGAAACCATAGGTATTGGCCAGCTCTTGCGCGGTTTGCGCCAGGTAGGAAGGTGTACAGTAGTTTGGCGGCATATTCGCCAAATCCTGAGTTAATTCCATGCCGAGTGCTGTTGCCTGCGCTAGAGAAAGGGATTTCTGATCCGCGTTAACAGTGAAGCTCATGGCATTCAGTTTCGGAGTGTCGTTACTGAAAGTTCCGCGGCTCGGATGCGTGTACTGGTAGAAGCTTTTCTGAAAAATCAGGGCGTTCTGGCGTGCAGACCAATCGCTGTTGCGTCCTTTGGGAGCGACTTCGGCCAAGCCGTTGAGAAGTTGGTTGCTGCCGCTGGCAAGTACCTGTTTGGCAGCGTTTTGTAGTGCGCCAAGATAAGCCTTGTCGCTCAGCTTGTCAGTGTCTCCCAATCCAACCAGGAAAAGTCTTTGTACATCCACACCGTTTGGCATGCTCAACATCAGGCAACTGCCGGTTTTTCCGGTGAAATCACCGCTCTGGTGAAGTTGGCTGATCAGGTTCTGAATCTGGATCTTATCTGTCAAATCGTTGCTGATCAGGTTGCCGTCGGCATTGACCGCGACGATCAGGCTGTCAAAATGATCCAGAGTTGAGCTGGCGGTTGCGGAAAATTGAATTTTTTGCATAGTCTTGATTCTTTCATCCTTTAAGTTATGGCAAGCCCGGAGCTTGTCAGGAGAAGGGCTGTGGATATTTTGGGTTATTGAATCATAAATGACGCGGAATATCAGCTTTGAAATCGATTTCTGCAGGTTCAGCCAATCGTTTCGCCAGTATGCGGCTATAATAGTGGCAGTTTGCGATAATCTTAATAATCACTTAACTCATCATCTTAATGGAACGGCACTTTGCGCATTATCGATAAGATGCTCCTTAAGGAGCTTTTATGGTCTTTTTCGGCTGTACTGATTGTCCTGTTGCTGATCACTTTTGGTGCCGAAGCGACTAAGCTTCTGGCCATTGCAATGGAAGGCAAACTGCCGGTGGCGGTTGTCGGTCAGGTTCTGTTGTTGAAACTGCCGACCGTACTGGAGTTGATACTGCCTCTCGCGACCATGATCGGGGTCATGCTGACATTCGGCCGTCTCTATCAGGATCAGGAAATGGTGGTTCTGAATTCCTGTGGCGTTGCACCGAGTTATTTTCGCCGTTTGCTGTTATGGTTTCTGCTGCCATTGACTCTGCTCGGTGTTTCGATCACACACTATTTTTCGCCCTATGCGTTATCGCAGGAAAGGGTGTTGCTGGATAAGCAGGAAGTGGTCTCTCCGGTTGCGGCCCTAGTTCCCGGGAAATTTAATTCGCTTCCCGGAAACAAAGGGGTCTTTTATGCCAAGGCGATCACCGCCGATGGCTCTTTGGAAGATGTCTGGGTTAAGTTCCTCGATAAGCAGAACGATCTGATTCTAATGGCGCCCAAGGGGCAGTTCATTACCCATAACGATCAGGTTGTCCTGAGGCTGCAACAGGGCTGGCGTTATCAGAACCTGAACCTGGCTCTTGGCGTTGAGCCGACTCAGGAACGGGCTGAACAAGCCTTTGAAGTACAGTATTTCGAGTCTTTTGAAGGTGTTTTGCCCGAACTTACCGGAAGTCGCCGCGATCCGGAAAAAGAAGAGCTGTCTACTTTGACCCTGTTTGATTCCGAAGATCCTAAAGAGCAGGCCATTCTGCAATGGCGCATTGCCGCTCCCTTGGGGATTCTGGTTTTGGGAATGCTCGGTCTTCAGCTTTCCAGAACCGGCCCTCGTCAGGGACGTTTTTCGAAAGTATTTATCGCTATCGTATTCTTCATTCTGTTTAATCAGCTATTGATCGCCGGGCGAAATGCGATTGAAGACGGCTACTGGCCGGCAACGATCGGGCTTTGGCCGGTTCCGCTGCTGTTTTTGTTTTTCTCATTAGGTGTTTTCGGTTGGTTGAAACATCGCATTACTGCCGTTTTTTCAAGATCTACCGCTACGGGGAATAAGCGCTCCGTTCAAGAGGGGGAGCGATGAATCTTACGGAACGTTATTTAGGAAAAACGGTCATCTCTTTCAGCCTTTTGGTTTTGATGGTGCTGGTTGCGCTGCTGAGTTTCTTTGAGGCGTTGTACCAGTTCGGCAAAGTAAACGAGAGTTTTACCTTTGCGAAGGCAACGCTGTTTGTGGTGTTGAAAGTTCCCGGTTATTTTTCCGAGTTGTTTCCGGTCGCGCTGTTGATCGGGACTTTAATGGGTTTGGGATCTTTAGCCAATCACGGCGAACTGACGGTTTTGCGAGTGACTGGCTGGTCAATCCGACGTATTTTGTTTGCCGTCGCCAAAAGCGCGTTTCTGCTGTGGTTAGTGATTGCATTGATCGGCGAATATGTCGCGCCACAGAGTGAGTCCTATGCGCAGAAAATGCGTATAGAGGCGTTGAATAAGAGTCTTTCTTTAGGAAATTCGCAGGGTTTCTGGGTCAAAGATGGCGAGCGCTATATTCATATAGGGCGGGTTGTGTCCGCCGAAGAGTTGCGTCAGGTCACCCTATATCACCTCAAAGACGGGCGTTTGCAGAAAGTACAATCAAGCCCGAAAGTGGTTTATGACGAACGTCGCGGCTGGAAAATGCAGCAGGGCCAGGCCATGGGGTTGTTGTTCACCGATCTGCCTGACGATCTGAGTCGAGTGCTTCTGGAGGATAATGCTCAATTACAGCCGGAGCGTCTGCGCCAGTTACGTTTGAAATTCCAGAAACTTGATCAGACTCCTCTGGGGTTGCCCTTTGCACCGGATGATCTCGCCAAGCTGGATATGGATAGCCGTTATTTGAGTCTTGTCGATCTCTATGCCTATATTCAATTCCTGCAGCAGAATGAGCTGGATGCAGGGCCTTATCTGCTGGATTTCTGGCGTAAGCTGGCAATGCCGTTGGTCGCTTTCGCGATGCTGGCGATCGTTTTTCCGTTAATTTTCGGGTCTCAGCGTCAGATCAGTACAGGGCAGAGGGTGTTTGTCGGAATCGTCGTCGGTCTGGGCTTTCAGCTGGTCAATATGCTGATCGGTAATCTGGCTCTGGTCTACCAGCTTCCGATCGCGCTGGGCGCTTTTTTGCCAGCGCTTATTCTATTGGCCATCGCATTGCTTTGGATGCGTCGGCTGCCGTAGCCTCTTAAATCCAATGAAGGGATCGCTGTATCCGTATCAACAGGCGGAGGCTATCGGCTTGGCCATTCGGCTATTCCGGCATTATGCAAATTGATCTATTATCGCCTCGACTTCTTTGACTTTTTGCGCCACCAGTTGCGGGTCGCCACGGCTTTCTACATTCAAGCGCAATAACGGTTCGGTATTGGAGGTGCGGATATTCAGCCGCCATTGGGCGAACGCCAGGCCAACGCCGTCAGTCAGATCAATTTCGGGATTCTGATCGGCGTAATGCTCTCTGACTGCTGCGATGATCTTGTCGCTGTGCTCAACCTTATAATTCAATTCACCGCTGCACGGATAGGCCGCCGCACGTTCACGGATCAGTTGGTTCAGTGATTTCCCACTTCGACTCATCAGCTGCATAATCAGCAGCCACGGAATCATGCCGCTGTCACAGAAGAAAAAGTCTTTGAAATAGTGGTGTGCCGACATCTCTCCGCCGTACAGGGCGTCGATTTTGCGCATATGCTCTTTGATAAAAGCGTGTCCGGTTTTCGACTGCACCGGAACCCCTCCGGCCTGGGTGACCTGTTCTATCGTGTTCCAGGTCAGACGAGGGTCGTAGACGATTTTGGCGCCGGGGTGGTTTTTGAGCAGGGTTTCCGCGAGCAGACCGATCAGGTAATAGCCCTCGATAAAGCCGCCGTTTTCATCGAACAGAAAGCAGCGGTCAAAATCGCCATCCCAGGCAACGGCAAAGTCCGCGTGGTGTTCGATCACTGCATCTGCCGTGACTTTGCGGTTTTCCGGGATCATTGGGTTGGGGACGCCGTTCGGAAAATTACCGTCCGCTTCGTGGTTGATGCGGATGAATTCGCAGGGCAGGTGTTCGGCGAGCAGATCGAATGTCGGTCCGGCAGCGCCATTGCCGGCATTGACCACGACTTTGAACGGTTTGATGCTATCAAGGTCGATATAGCTCAGCAATTGCTGAATATAGGCGCTTTTATCGTGTTTCGGGTGGATCTGTGCGCTTTGTTCGACGGTTGGCACGAAGTCTTTTTCCAGCACTCGTCTTTTCAACTCCAGCAGGCCGGTGTCTTTACTGATCGGTTTGGAGCCAGCCGTAACCAGTTTCATACCGTTATTGCCTTTCGGATTATGACTGGCGGTAATCATGATACCGCCATCGGCCTGATAGTGGCTGGTCGCGAAGTAAACCTCCTCGGTTCCGCACAGACCCAGATGCCAGACTTCGACGCCGCTTTCAGTCAATCCGCGGCACAGGGCGGCACTAAGATCGGGGCTCTCCAGACGGATGTCGTGACCGACCACCACGTTTTTCGGGGTGAATTCGCTGGCATAGGCGCGCCCGATCCGGTAAGCCAGATCGTTATTCAAATCTAAAGGAACTTCTCCGCGAATATCGTAGGCTTTAAAGCAGCTTAGGTTTTGCATGGGGTTTTCCGTGATCAAATAAAAAAGCCCAAAATGATTTTGGGCTTTGCAGTAAATTTTGAGTGAGAGAGTTAACGCCCGACCCCGAAGTAGGTAAAGCCGTTTTCCTGTAGCCAGATTTTGTCGTACAGGTTACGACCGTCAAGAATGACTGGCGCGGCCATTTTTTCCCTGATGGTCGTAAAGTTCGGGCTCCAGAAGCTTTTCCATTCGGTTAGAACACAGAGTGCATCGGCTTGGTCGAGACATTCATACATCGTGGCATGGGTATGAATTCGCGAGCGTTGTTCACTGTTTAGGTTGGCCTGCATCCAGTTCTGGAAAATATCGTCCAGTTTGGGGTCGAATATGTGCAACTCGCATCCTTGATGCAGAAGGGCTTCAATCATGACCAGACTCGGTGCACCGTCGATTGAGTTGGTGTTGGGCTTATAGCTGACCCCCCAAATCGCGATTTTCTTCTTATCAAGGTCACACTGATAGTGCGTCCAGAGTTTGCGGAACAAGAGTTCTTTCTGCTGCTGGTTGATATTGTAGACCGATTTCAGCAGGTTCTCTTTGGAACCGGACTCGTCAATCAGTGTCTGTACGCGTTCCAGGTCTCGTTCGAGATAGGCGCCACCGAATCCTACCCCGGAATACAGATAGGAGAAACCGATACGGTGATCAGAGCCCAGCCCTTGGCGAACTTCTTCAATGTCGGCGTTCATCTGTTCGGCTACCAGTGCCAGTTCGTTCATTAGGCTGATTCGTGTCGCGATAAGGACGTTGGTCGCGTATTTGGTCAAAATGGCCGATTCTGGCGTCATCTGGATAAAGGTGTCGCGGAAACGGTTGAACGGCGCCAGTAAGCGACGGAATTTTGCGACCGCATCACCGTTGGTTGCACCGATAATGGTTCGATCCGGGCGTTGAAAGCCCTCGATGGCCGCACCTTCCGGAGCAAAGTCCGGATTGATGATAATCGGCATTTGCGCCGCTTCGATAATGTCGCGAACGATATGAATACTGAAATTGGAGCGGATGATCAGACAGCTGTTATCGTGTTTCTCTTCGGCCAGTTTTGCCGTTATTTTCAGAGCCTGCGAGCAATCGCCATCGCCATAGGCGAAGATATGAAAATCGGCATTTACCTGATGGCTTTCTGAGACCTGCAAGGTCTCAAGCTCCATTTGTTGTTTGAGCAGTTTCTTCAGACCCGGTTCGGCCAGTTCGTTTGGGATTTGACCGATCAGGGTGACGTTATTTCCGGTCTCGGCCAGACAGGCGGCGGTAACCAGTGCGCTGATGGTTGAGCCAAATACGTTAATAATCATGTTTTATGTTCCCAGATTTGCTGCAGAATACCCTGTGTTGACTGATCCAGTTCGGATGCATCTCGTTGATCTATCGATTCGAGGATACTCAGGGCAATTTTCTTACCGAGTTCAACCCCCCATTGATCGAAAGGATTGATATTCCAGATGACCGATTCGGTAAAGACTTTATGTTCGTAGATCGCGACCAGCATTCCCAGATGGTAGGCATCGACGCGTGTGAGCAGCAAGGTATTGGAAACCTGGTCTCCAGGGTAGTGTTTGTGCGGGTCGTCACTTTGTTGTCCGACCATCATGGCGCGGCTTTGCGCAAGACAGTTGGCGATATTCAGGTTCTGGTGGAAAGTAGAGCGTTCGTCGCTTCCCTGTCCTTCCTTGAACAGAATAAAGTCGGACATAACACGCTCTGTGCCTTGATGCAGCAGCTGATAGAAGGCGTGCTGAGCGTTCGGCCCGACTTCACCCCACAGGATCGGACAGGTACGGTAATCGACAAAGGTGCCGTCGCGTTGCGTGTGTTTACCGTTACTTTCCATTACCAGCTGTTCAAGGTAGCCGGCGAAGTGCTTCAAACGCGAGTCGTAAGGTAGAATCGCCTGTCCGGCGAGGTTAAGGAAGTTGGTGTTCCACACGCCGATCAGGCCAAGTAAGGCTGGAATGTTTTCTTTGAAGGGGGCGTTGCGGAAATGCTCATCCACCGCGTGGGCGCCTTCAAGCATTGCTTTAAAACCTTCCA
Source organism: Thiomicrorhabdus xiamenensis (assembly GCF_013282625.1). Classification (NCBI taxonomy): domain Bacteria; kingdom Pseudomonadati; phylum Pseudomonadota; class Gammaproteobacteria; order Thiotrichales; family Piscirickettsiaceae; genus Thiomicrorhabdus; species Thiomicrorhabdus xiamenensis. The sequence goes on along the minus strand of NZ_CP054020.1, from coordinate 2,083,654 downwards.
TGCCGTGCTGAATCGCGATAGTCAGGCCGATACTAGACCACATTGAAAAGCGTCCGCCGACCCAGTCCCAGAAGGCCAGTTGCATTTGCGGCAGGATTCCCCATTCGCTCATCTTGGCTGGGTTGGCTGAAACACCGATAAAATGACGCATAATCGCGTTTTGCGACTGGCAGTTACTTTGACAGTTGGCTTTCATCCATGACTTTGCCGTTTCCGCTAAGGACAGGGTATCAATGGTGGTGAAAGATTTCGACGCGACAATAAACAGGGTGGTTTCAGGATTTAGCTTGGCCAGCAGAGATTGCAACTGACGGCCGTCCAAGGTCGAAACGAAGTGGATGTCCGGGCTTTGCGGAAGCTTTTGCATTTCCAGAGCGTGGGTAATCATCAGTGGTCCGAGGTCGCTGCCGCCGACACCGATATTCACGACATCGGTAATCGCCTTGCCCGAATAACCGCGCATCTGTTGGAGGTGGAGTTCCTCAACGATAAACGCCATCTTATCCCACTGCTCGGCAACTTCCGGAACCGGGTTGCTGACATTGCGCAGTGCGGTATGCCAGGCTTTGCGGCCTTCGGTGTGGTTCAGTTCGTCACCCTCGATGAGGCGCTCGATCCACTGTTTCAAATCGGCTTCTTCCGCCATGGAAACCAGGCCGTCAAGCACCTCTTGAGTGATTTTCTGCTTGGAAAAATCCAGCATGATGCCCGGCATCTGAACATGAAATTGTGCAAAGCGTTGCGCATTATCGTCAAACAGACTGTTGAGGTGTGTCTGTTTGAGTTGTTCAGCCAGGGCGCTTAAGGGTTGATAAGCTTTTAGCTGCTTCATTTAATCTCCGTTTCCAGCCATTCCTTGAACTCTTTACCAAGTTCCGGATGTTGCATGGCAAATTCGACAGTTGCTTTCAAGTAGCCTAATTTATCGCCGCAATCATAGCTTTTGCTGGCGCTTTGGTAAGCTTGAGCTCCGCGCTCCTTCATCAGGGTCGCGATCGCATCGGTCAGTTGAACTTCGCCGCCGGCACCTTTCGGGGTTGTGTGCAGAATGCCGAGAATTCGATTGTCGAGCACATAGCGTCCGGTAATTGCCAGATTGGATGGCGCTTCTTCATTTTTCGGTTTTTCGACCATGCCGACCATATTGGCAGACTGTCCTGGGTCCACATCAACGCCTTGGCAGTCGACCACGCCGTATTTATGCACATCTTCGTGCGCCACAGGTTCGACCATAATCTGGCTCTTGCGGCTGGTCTGGAAGGCTTGCACCATCTTGGCCAGATCGCAGGATTTCGAATTTAAAATGACGTCCGGCAGAATGACCGCGAAATCGTCATCGCCGATAATCGGTTCTGCACACAGAATGGCGTGCCCTAGTCCAAGTGGTGCCGGTTGGCGGATGGAGATGATATTGGCGTCGCTCGGTAGAATATTGTCAACGACGTTGATCAGCGAGTGTTTCCCTTTGTTTTCAAGGGTCGTCATTAATTCAAAATTATGATCGAAGTGGTTTTCGATAGCGTTTTTTGAAGAGTGGGTGACGAGAATGATATCGGTAAATCCGGCGCAAATCGCCTCGCAGACAACATATTGAATCAGAGGCTGGTCAACCAGCGTAATCATCTCTTTGGGAATGGCTTTGGTAGCAGGTAAGAATCGGGTGCCGAGTCCGGCAACGGGGATCACAACTTTTTTCATCTATTCGCTCTTGTTTTCAGTTTTTGTATTTCGAATAAGGCATATTTTCATTCTAACCAATAATTATTGAATTTCTATGAACTCGTTTAAAAAAAAACGACAGGTGAGTTTTTGCAGTTTATTCGCATAGAGTATTAAAGATTATTGTTGTTTTTTGTCAGGGTGGCGGTTGGCAATTTCGAGCAATTGCGTTTTGATCTGCGTCAGAGTCTCCAGTAAGACCGGTTGAAAATGCATGCCGGATTCGGCCAGCATGATCTCCAGCGCCTGCTCCTGAGAAAAGGCTTTTTTATAGGGCCGTTCGCTGGTTAGTGCATCATAGACATCGGAAATTGCCATGATCCGTGCCGAAAGGGGAATGTTTTCTCCGGCCAGGCCATGCGGGTAACCGGAACCGTCCCACTTTTCGTGATGGTAGTAAGCGATTTCCTGAGCCACCTCCAGAAATTGACCGCCGTTCCCCATGGACTCGGCGGCACGTTGCAGAATACGGAAGCCTTTTTCGGCATGGGTTTTCATGACGGAAAATTCTTCGGAGGTCAGTTTTCCCGGTTTAAGCAGAATATTATCCGGAATAGCGATTTTGCCAATATCGTGCAAGGGGGCGGATTTGGTCATCAGTTCGATCCGCTCGTCGCTCAAACGAGAAGTAAATTCGGGATTTTTGGCCAGCTCTCTGGCCAATGCCTGAACATAATATTGTGTTCGACGGATGTGATTGCCGGTAGCTTCATCGCGAAATTCGGCCATTGAGGTCATGACAAAGATACTGCTGTCCTGGAGGCGATTGATCTCGTCAAGGCGTTGTGTGACTTCTTCCTCCAGAGTTTCCGCGCGCTGGCGGATTTTTTCCTGGGCGTATCTGAGTTTGAGTTGCGTATCGATTCGGGCTTGCAGGACGCCGGGGTTGATGGGTTTGGAAATGAAGTCGTTGCCGCCGATTTTGAGTCCGTGTTCTTCATCGGTGGGTTGGTTTTTGGCGGTAATAAAGAGAATTGGAATGTCTTCGGTTTGCGGATCCCTACGCAGTCTGGTGCAGGTTTCGAAACCATCCATTACCGGCATCATTACATCCAGCAGGATCAGGTCGGGTTTGTGTTGGGCGATGACCTCCAGCGCTTTTTGGCCGTTGGTCGCGATTCGGGTTGCGAAGCGATGGCTTAAGAGGTCAACAAGAAGTTTCAGATTAAGAGGTTCGTCATCGACACAGAGAATCATTGGCCGATTGTCAGTAGTCGCTTCTTTTCTATCCATAAAACTTACCGCCGAGAAAAATCTGGATTAAATAATGTCTGATACGAACTGGATACCCATTGCTTTATCCTATTCGCTTACCAAAAATAAGTAAATGTCGTAGGGTAAGTTTTATTAATAACCGTGTTTTTCAGATGGCGGTACGTTTAAATTAAAACTGATGAATGCAGGAGGTCACAACGCCCCAGATCACCATGTCATTCTCTTCGCTGACTTTGATTTCCGGATAATCGGGATTTTCCGGCAGTAGAAAGGTGCCGTCCTGGCGGATGGCCAGGCGTTTGACCGTTAATTCGCCGTCCAACGCGGCGATAACAATTTTTCCGCTCTGCGGAGACTGGCTGCGATCGACCACCAGAATATCGCCGTCAAAGATTCCGGCGTCGCGCATCGAATCCCCCTGAACTTTCAACAGAAACGAACTGTGGCGGTTCGGTGCCAGCTTTTCATTTAAATCCAGGCGTGCTTCGACAAAGTCGTCGGCAGGAGAGGGGAAACCGGCGATCACCTTATGGCTGTACAGAGGCAGCAACTGCTCGGCTTCCTCTACCATGCCGCTGAGCGCATCCAGCTGCTGCAGACTGGCGTCGCTGAGGTTTTGTTTATAGTTGTCGAGCCACTGTTTGACAGTATCGACCTGAGACTCCGGAATGCGTACAACCTTAGTCGCCTCGCCAAAAGCGCCGCTGCCTTTTTTGCGTCCCGCGCCGCTTCGTTTCCCGCCATGTCCTATTGTCATAAATCAATTTCCATTTGAGTAAGAGTAACGTTTACCGTTCGACTTTCCGCAAAACTGCTCCATATTGTATCGGTTTCAGCCGAGGTAAATGGAGGCTTGTCGTCTTTGATATTTAAGCGTTTGAAATAGCTTAATAAAATCTGCTTGTTTATGTTGTTCTCTTTGCCGTAGAATGCAATTTTTGGATATTGTAACATAAATCAAAAGAGGTTGTATGGGGCGAATCTTTGCGCTGATTGACGGGAATGCTTTTTATGCGTCCTGTCAGATGGCTTTCGAGCCCGCTCTGCAAGGGCGGCCGGTGGTGGTTCTATCCAATAACGACGGCTGTATCGTTGCCGCCAATGCCGAAGCCAAAAGCCTCAACAGCGAGCTGCTTGCCAGAGTAAAAAGCCTCGGTGACGGAGGTTATTACGCAGCCCGACCGGATAACATGATGTTTCAGCCTTATTTCAAAGTGAAATGGCTGCTGGATAAGCATCGGGCCAAAGTTTTCAGTTCAAATTACGAGCTCTATGCCGATATGTCCAATCGTATGCACCAACTCTTGGGACGCTTTGCTCCGCGGCAGGAAGTATATTCGATTGATGAGTCTTTTCTGGAATTTACCGCGGTACACCCGGCGCTTTACCCTCAGGGCTTGGCCGCCTACGGGGAGCAGATCCGGGCTGCGGTCAGACGAGATCTGGGGTTGCCGGTGGCGGTCGGATTTGGGTCGACGAAAACGCTGGCCAAGTTGGCCAATCATCTGGCAAAAAAACTGCCGCAGTATCAAGGTGTCTGCGATTTGACCGAATTGCAGCACGGGGCCTTGTCGCAGCTCTTGAAACAGGTTGACGTCGGGCAGGTTTGGGGCGTCGGTAGAAGCCTAAATCAGGCTTTGCGCCGGGATGGCATTATTACGGTGGAAGATTTGCGACAGGCTGACAGGTCGCGCCTGAGAGCCAGGTACGGTGTGGTGCTGGAACGGACTGCGGCGGAATTGAACGGTATTTCCTGTTTGCAGCTGGAACAGGTAGGAGGCAAAAAGCAGATTGTCGTATCGCGTTCTTTTTCACAGAAGGTGAGCGACTTCGAACGTCTTGTCGAGGCCTTGATTGTCTACAGTTCAAGAGCGGCGGAGAAACTGCGTCGGCAGAACAGTGTTTGCCAGATTGTGACGGTTTTTATTCGCACCGATCCTTATGCACCGGAAACTTATTATGCGCCGAGTTATGCGACCAGCCTGATTTATCCGTCGGATAACAGCGTGCTGTTTGCCAAAATTGTCAGACGCGCTTTGAAACAGATCTGGCGGCCGGGGTTCCGTTTTCACAAAGCCGGAGTGGTTTTGTCCGAGCTGCAGCCCAAGACGCAGTTGCAACTGGATCTTTTTGCCGCGCAACCGAAATTTTCCGCCAACCCCCGTCAGGATAAGCTGATGACGGTAATGGATCAGTTAAATCGCAAGCATGGGCGTGGCAGTCTGTTTTTGGCCTCAAGCGGATCAAGTCGTCCGCAAGGTTGGCAGATGGCGCGTAATTTACTGTCGCCGCGCTATACCACGCGCTGGGAGGATCTTCCGATTGCTAAGGCTAAGTGATTGTTATATTTTGTTTTATGTGCGAAATATGACGGCAATGGTTGCCGATGAGGCGTTTTGTCACAAGAGTGTCAAATTTCTTAAAAGGCTCTGTGGCAAGATTTCCGGCAAGACGTAGCGATGTTAATTGGGAGAGCTGGCTCAAGATGAATCCTGTGGCGCAAAAACTTTACGACCAACTTGTCGTTTATCTTGAGTTGGAGAACGTTCTTCAAGAGCAGGAGAAAACTCTGCACGAGCTGCGAGTGTCAGCGCGCAAATTGGTGTCTCTGTTGCCGAAAGACGATTATCATCGTGAGTTTTTCAAAAGGGTGATTCAGGCAAGCAATAAAATTCGTGACTTGGATGTTTTGATGTTGCAGGTTGTTCCGGGATTTCCCAAAGATATGCGGGATGCGGGCGATCAGCTGAGGAAGGAACTGCTGGGGATTCGCAATCAGTTGGACGACGATTTCAAAAATTTTCTGCAGCTGGATATTCTGCCGGAGCTGTGTAACTTGCGGGCCAATTTTACCCGCGAGAAGGATTCTCTGGCCGTTTCGGAAGGTGTTGAAGAACTTGAACAGATCGAAAAACAGTTTCGCCAGATCAGGAAGCGTCTTCTGCTGGTTGATCTGGAAGAGAAACAGGTTCACAAGATTCGCTTGAAAGTGAAGCGTCTGCGCTATCAGGTCGCACACCATTACCGCAATAAAAACAAATTGCTGGCCGAGTTGAAATTCCTGCAGGAGCAGCTCGGAAAATTTCATGATTTTTCTCAGGCAGGGAATCTGATCCGTAAATACGCTGTTGATCTGGATCCGGAATTTCTCAAGCAGCTGAGAAAGCATCTTCAGTCGAAACAGAACGCCATTCTCAAAAAGGTGCGCAAATCGCTTAAATAATTCTCTCGTTTTTGCCTTTAACCCTGATATTTCTCCGTTTTTATTCGCCTTTTGCTCATTTATAATGAGTCAACTTTTTTTGATTAAGTTATATGGATAACTACTGTGTTTCAAGCTGCTTATTCTCTTGTTCGACGTTCAGCCAAGTTGTGGTCAGCAGGGTTGATTTTTATTATCTCGGCTGCGCTACTCCACGGTTGTAGCACTCCGCAGACCCAACCGGAGCCGGATCGGCCGTCAAAGCACTACGCTTTGGTGGTGAATCTGGCGGATTCTTTCAATAAGTTGTACCCGAAAGTGTATTTGAACGATCAGTATATTTTCCGGGACAAGCTGTTGTTGGTGCCGAAAACCTATCAGTTTAAAGTGAGTTACCGCGATCACTCCGGGCGCAAGCGTTCGCAAGTGATGAGGGTCGAACTGCAAGCCAATCGTTGCTACCATCTGGATTACAGCGCAGGGCAGTTCCGTTTTACCAGCGGAGCCTATGGTGAAGCCTATTGTTCCGCGATGATTGACCGTACCCGTTATGAGTTGACCTCCTTTAGCAACGCCTTCTGAAGCGCTATCTCTTGACTGCCGTCACGAATTAGCCGATTTCCCGGTGCTGAGGCGCGATATCAGCTTGCCAAAGCACCCGATTCTGATAAGGTTATCGCTAAATGAATCTTTTTGAGGGAGCAGGGAGAGTAATGGCGTTTCAGTATCTTGGCGATAATGCCGCTCTTTGTGCGATCTCTTTCGCTTGTAAAAGCTTTGAAACGAGCCTCCGTCGGCTTTTTGCAGACAGGAAAGGATATCGGCTTCAGCGGCGGGAATGGAGGTCTGCTTGATGCGTCGCAGGCTTCTTTTCTGGTCGTTATCTCTGATCTTTGGCCTGCTTCTTTTAGGGAGTTTCGGTCGGCCCACTCTCGGAAATCTTTCTCTGGATTTCGACCGTTTTTATCAGACTATCTATTCGCAGCACGGTGAACAGCGCGCACGTCTGGCCGTAACCTGGCAAAAGATGTTGGAAAGAATTAAAACACTGCCGGATCAGCAGAAGCTGGTCGAAGTGAATAATTTCGTCAATAAGGTGGTCTATTATCAGTCCGATATCAGTAATAACCGGGTCAAGGATCACTGGGCATCCATTGCCGAAACTTTCGGGAAAGGCGCGGGAGACTGCGAAGATTATGCGATTGCCAAGTATGTCACCCTGCGTCTGGCAGGGGTGGATGATTCGCACCTGCGGCTGATTTACGTTAAGGCTTTCTACGGCGGACGAACACAGGCGCATCTGGTACTGGGCTACTATCCGACGCCGAATTCGATGCCGCTGATTCTGGATAATCTGATTGGCGAGGTCAAACTGGCCAACACCCGTCAGGATCTTAAGCCGGTGTTCAGTTTCAACAGCCGCGGTTTGTGGGCGGGCTTGTCGAAAGCGACCAAGTCCAACCCTATGGCGCGATTGTCGCGCTGGCAGCAGGTCATGAGTAAGATTGAACGTGAAGGCATCAGCCTGCGTTAGTCGGGATAGGAATTTAAATTTTAATGGGATGCATATAACCGCACGCATTCAATAAGAGGAGTAGGTTATGTCTTTGGTCAAGCAGTTATGGATAGCGATTATTGGCCTGATGATTCTGGTGTTCTTTACCAGTTTTTTCATCAGTACCTATAGCGCCAAAAGCTATTACATCGAGCAGCTGAACTTGAAAAACAGCGATAACGCCAACTCCCTAGCATTAATGCTGTCACAGATGGAAAAAGACGAAGTGATGGTTGAGCTATTGATTGCGGCGCAATTCGACACCGGGAACTATAAGCGCATCGAACTGTTGGATCCGAACGGCGACGAGCGACTGAGTAAAACTCATGAAGTGGAAATCAGCGCTCAGGTTCCGCAGTGGTTCAAGGCGCTGATTCCTCTGAAAGTCGGAAAAGGCATTGCACAGGTTCAAGACGGCTGGCAGCAGTACGGTACCCTGATTGTCGAGAGTGACGACCGTTTCGCTTATGAATCCCTATGGAAAACCATGTTGCAGTTTCTGATGTGGTTCTTTGTCGCCGCGCTGATACTCGGAGCCATCGGAACCTGGGTATTGCGCATTCTGACCAGTCCTCTGGAAGATGTCGTCAAGCAGGCGGAGGCGATTGGCGGGCGCCGCTTTATCACGTCCGAAGAACCGAAAACACTGGAGTTCAACCGTCTGGTTCGCGCGATGAATACTTTGTCGGCGCGCGTTCGCACCATGCTGGAAAACGAAAGCCGCCGTCTCGAAGAGATGCGTTACAGAAATCAGCATGATGCCCTGACCGGTTTTGCCAATCGCGAGTTTTTTGTCAGCAAACTGGAAAGTGTCCTAGCGAATGAAGACAAAAACGCCCGCAATGCGATGATTTTCCTGCGCGTTGCCAATCTGGTCAAAATCAATCAGAGCTTGGGGCATGAAAAAACCGATGCGCTGCTGAAAGGCGTCGCGGAAAAAATCATTCAGACCATCCGTCAGCACGACAAAGAGTTTGACGATAGCACTTTCGGTCGTCTGAGCGGTACCGATTTTGCGATTATGCTCAGCAATATTCAGGAAATGGATGCTTTGGCAAAAGCGCTGGAAGTCTTTATGGCGACTTACGCCAATACCTATAAAGATCAGGTTGAGTTGCAGTTGCCGATGGCGGCCTCCTCCTTCAAGGCGAATGACAGCCGACAGAATATTTTCCAGAAAATGGACGCTTTGCTGGTAAAAGCGGAGAATGAGCAACAGACATTGCTGGTCATGGAAGACAAGGGGGCTGTGCAGGACGGTTTGAAAAATTCGCAACAATGGCGCGAGCTGTTGGAGAAAGCGTTGGATGCTTCAAGTGTGGTGGCTCAGCTGTTCCCGGTGGTGGATATTAAAAACCGACCTCTGCATCACGAAGCGATGATGCGTCTGAAAGTGGAAGAGAACACCATTACCGCCGGCGAATTCCTGCCTTGGGCCCGTCGATTCGATATGTTGCCGCAGTTGGATATGGCGTTGACTGGATATCTGCTTGACCAGATGAAAAATGGCGCCATTCGACACTCGGTTGCGGTGAATTTGGCGATTGAAACCTTGAAAGATCTGGACGTCCGCGATCAGCTGATCGAGGCGATCAAGAACAGCGGTGTTGCCGACCGGCTTTGGCTGGAGCTGCCTGAGCGTGCGGTTATGGAAGATATCGGTCACTTTGTCGAGTTCTGTGAACTGGTTAAACCGCTGGGTTGTAAAGTCGGTCTGGATAAAGCCGGTTCCGGCTTTGCCAATATCTCCCGACTGCAGGAAGTCGGTCTGGATTATATTAAGATCGATTCGGCGCTGATCCACAATATCTCCAAGCAGGATCAGGAGACGAAGAGCTTTGTACGAGGCGCCTGTACCCTAGGGCATTCGATCGGTCTGCAATTGATCGCCGAAGGGATTCAGGACTTCCAGGAAATCAACGAACTGGAAACGCTGGGAATGGATGGCGCAACCGGTCCGGGGGTTCAACTGAGAAATTGAGCGACAAAATTAAGTTAAGATCTACAGTATTTAAGTGATCAAAAGGAAAAGCGGCTCGGTGAGCCGCTTTTTTTATGTCCGATCAATCGTCGGATTAAAAGACGTTTGCCGGAAGCTGATTAGACGAGAGTTGATAGAGGCGTTGAATGTCATGTGCTTGTAGGACTTCATCAGGAGGACCGTTTTTCAGTATCCGTCCGTTATACATCGTAATGGCACGAGAGGCCGCTCCGATGGCGTGTTCCGGGTGATGGGTGGTAAACAGCACCGTGCGCCCGGCGATTTTCAATTGAGTGATCTTTTCCAGCAGTTTAATCTGATTGCCGTAGTCGAGTCCGTTAGTCGGTTCGTCCATCATAATCAGCGGTGTGTTCTGGGCAAAGGCGCGTGCAATCAGCACCATCTGTCGTTGTCCGCCGGAGAGTTCGGTATAGGGGCGGTGCGCCAGATGTTCGATATGAAGCCATTTCAGAGCCTCTATCGCTGTGTCGTATTGCTCGGCCGAGGATTTGATCCATGAGGTCTTCGCTCCGCGAGTTGCCATAAGTACCATGTCGATGACAGGATAGCCGAAAGCGGTGCGATGGTATTGCGGCACATAACTGATCCATTGCGCAATCTGTTCGGCGCTCAGTTGCGAGCTGTCCTGACCGTTGATCTCAACCCGGCCGGCGCTTTTTGGGTGAAACCCTAGCATAGTACGCAACAGCGTAGTTTTGCCGCAGCCGTTCGGCCCCAACAGGGCCACGACTTCACCGGAATTTAAGTGCAAAGCAATGTCCGAAAATATGTTTTTGCAACCCTGCCGAGCCGCTAAACCATCCGCTGTCAGTAGAGGCCTGAGCGAGTTGCTTGCTTGATTCTGTACTGCTGGCGCGGAACTGTGCGGCCATTCCGAGCGATGAACATTAAGTGACCGGTTAAAGAATTTCATTACTTCTCCTCCAAAACTAGTTTTGCCAGCCCTTTTTGGCGTTTTTCAGCGCCCAGGCAAAAACCGGCAGGCCGATTAGCGCCGTCAAAATACCGATCGGGATTTCGATGCTCAGCGCCATTCTGGCCAGGTTGTCGACCATTAAGAGATAGATGGCGCCTAAAAGCGCAGAGGCCGGCAGAAGCAAGCGGTTGTCGGCTCCGAGCAGTAGGCGGACGATATGCGGAATGACTAAGCCGACCCAGCCGATCATGCCGCCAAGCGTCACTGTCAGAGCGCTTAAAAACGTTGCAATAACGATCACCAGAAGGCGTTTGCGTTCGACATTCACTCCGAGACTGCGTGCTTCATCGTCCCCGAGGCTGAGTACATTCAGGACATGACCGTGCAGGCTGAGAATCAGCAGGCCGAGCACAACAAACGGCAGCAGCCAGAGGAGTAATTCGCCATTCACATTCGCCAGCGATCCCATAAGCCAGTAAGTAATTGCCGGCAGTTTGCTGTAGGGGTCCGCGACATACTTGATAATCGAAAGAAAGGCGCTGAAAAGCGCACCGGTAATCATGCCGCCGAGTACCAGAATAATCATGTTCTGCTTGAGTTCGCCTTTGGCCAGCATTAAGGCGATAAACACCGCCAGTAAACCGAAGATAAAAGTCAGCAGCTGCATTACCCAGATCTGTTCGGAGAGCAAAATCCCCAATGAGGCACCGAAAGCCGCGCCGGAGAGTACACCGAGTATTCCGGGGGAGACCAGCGGATTCATAAACAGCGCCTGAAAGGCGGCGCCGCTGATCGCCAGAGCCGAACCGATCATAATAGCCGCCGCAATGCGCGGCAGGCGGACATCAAGCAGAATACTGGTCACCATCGGATCGGCTGCGCCGTCGATCAGATCCCAATATTTGAATAACTCTGCCAGACTCCCTAAAGGCGCAAAGTCGTATCGCCCGAGGCTTAAAGAGAGCAGGGCGGCGGCGAGCAGAATCAGGCTCAAGAGCAGTAATACTTGTGCCCCGGAAAAAATGCCGCAGCAGGCTTTCGGCTGATACAGATCAGGCCGCATTGCTCTGCGCCATTAAAGGTTGCCAGATTTCCTCCTTGAACCAGCGTAACTGTTGAAAGCGCACCTGGTGGCTGTGTGTCAGAGGGTTCAGCGCCAGATGCTTAACGCCCATTCTCAGCAGGCGTTGCAGTTGTTGTCGAACCTGATCGGGCGAACCGCACAGCATGCGACTCAAAAGCGCTTCGGGATCCAGTTTTGCCATGGGCCCGGGGTGTTTGCCCCAGTGCTTGGCCTTCTCTTCGCGGAAAAGTTCGATATGTTCCAGCGCCATCTGTCTGGCGACCGAAGAGTTGTCATCGATAAACAGGCCGCGGGCCACCATCATATTCGGTGTATGTTGCGCGAATTGTGTGTACAGTTTGATCTGTTGATCGATTTTGTCGCTGTCCCAGAATTGAGCACTCATTAATCCTAGTCCATTTTGCGCCGCCATCTGCACGCTCTGTTCGTCACCGGTGGCGACAAACAACTGCTGTGAATGCAAATCACAACGCGGTTGCAGATTGATGTTTTCCCACTGGTAATGTTTTCCTCGATGGTTCTGCGGCGTGTCGCTACTCCATAATTGCATCAGCGCAGGCAAGGCTTCATTCATCCGCTCTCGACTCAGATCCTTGTCGGTTTTAAAGGCGGCATTTTGCGATTCGAAAGGACCACCTTTGGCAAAACCGCACAAAATCCTTTGTGGATAGAGAGACTGCAAGACCGCCAGTTGTTCGGCGATCTCGATCGGGTTGTGGAAACCGAGCAAAAGCGCAGCGCAGCCGATTTTAATGTTTTCGGTTTTCCCCAGAAGGTGACCGATCAGATGCAGCGGCGCCGGAGTCAGGCTCATGTCGTTAAAGTGATGTTCCGTCACCCAGGCGTTGTCGAAACCGATGACGTCCAGTTTGTGCACCAGATCGGTAAAAGCGCTGTAGGTCGCTTGCGGAGTCTGATTCAGTTCCGGGGTAATATGCAGCATGACCCCCAGTTGAGGATGAGCGTTCAGATTCGGTTTCATAGTGTTTTTCCCTGTAAAATCGATTGCGCCTGTGCGCGGCTTAAATCGGTTTGAAAAAAGAGTTGGAAAATTTCCTGTGTCTCGGCGACCGTATCCAGTTCGGCAACTTCGCGCACCTGCGGATAGAGTTTCTGCATTAGCCACTGTGCAGCCAGAATGCGCATAAAAGAGGGCGGGCGATCCAGCCAGCGGAAAGGGGTTTGCGGCGCCAGAAAAACCTGCTTGTTTTGTATCGCGCTCAGACCTTGCCAGGTGGGCATCAGATAAACCTTGTCGTAGAAAATTTTTTCCTGGGTGACGATCGCATCCGGATTGTATTTAAGCAGTTGCTCGATATTGATTTCGACTTTGCCGTAACGCGAGTATTTGCCCTGATCTGCCGGGCAACGATGCGGATTCAAGGCTCCTGCCCAAGGCAACGTTTCAGCATGAATCGAACCGCGGCACTCGGTCGCCAGGCCATTCGGAGCTTCGGCGTAATAAACGGTTTTGGGCGTCACGTTGCGTTGCTGCAAAAGCGCTTTCAAGCGTTTTTGACGTTGTAGAAGCTGTTCGAATTTTTGCGCCAGCATTTCGCCGCGTTCGGTTTTGCCGAGCCATTTACCGAGATTTCTCAGATCTTGAGGGTAGTCTTCAAGGGTATCCAGACGCAGGTTGCACACGGGAATGCCGAGTTTCCCCAACATTGCCTGACGTTTGGCATGCACCATGGCGCCGGACATGACAATCAGATCCGGTTTGCTGGCCAGCAATACTTCCATATTCGGTGTCCGTCCTTGTCCGAACCAGCCGCCGATAATCGGTTTATGCATGAGCTCATCCGCAAACACGTGTTTTGCCTGAGGTGCCGGCGGGAAGTTCCAGCCGATCAGTTTTTCCGGCGCCATAGCAACCAGCAGATAGGTCACAATCGGATTGGCGCCGTAAACGCGCGCAGGTTCGGCTTCGATCGCGCACTTCTCCGGTGTTTGTTGAGCGGTTTGCGCGCCGAAAGCCGGCGTACCCAGAAAAAGTCCCATGCATAGCAAAAGCGTTATCGGACAGTTTTTCCAACGCCGTAAAAATCTTGCGTGCGGATCTTGGCAACGGGAAGTGTTATACCGTTTGCTTGGCCTAAAGCAAAAAGAGGATACTGACATTTAAACTACTCCCGTATTAAAACTGATATTGGATATTCGCCCAAAATGTGCGGCCCGGCATAGGATCGCCTTCGGCAATTTCATAATCGGCGTCGAGCAGGTTTTTGAGCGCGAAGTCGGCATGCCACGCTTTATTGATGCGGTAGTGGGCGCGGATATCCCACAGGCTAAATCCGTCAGTCGGTCGACTGCCGTCAAAGCGGGTTTCGCTATCGGACTGATAGTGACCGTCCAAGCCTAGGTGCCAGTCGGAATTGGCAAACCAATCCAGACTCAGGTTGGCGCTGTGTTCCGGGGCATAGGTCGCTACAATGGCATCATCCGCATAATCGCGGATTAGCCGGCTATAGCTGAGGCTAAGATCAAGCGTTGTGCTGAGCGGCAGGCTTGCCTGCAATTCAAATCCTTTGGAGGACGCGGTACCGACATTCTGGTTCTGATCACAGGTAGTGCTGCCGCACTGGTCGCTGGCCACGGTCACAGTTTCGATGGCATCCTGAATCGACGCATAGAACGCATTGGCACGGTAGCGCAAAGTATTCAGCTCTCCCAGCAGTGCCAGTTCGTAATGCAGCGCCTTTTCGGCTTTCAGTTGCAGGTTCGGGATGGCCTGCCCGAGACGATAGGAAACCTGATCTTTCATATTCGGAAAACGCGACTTGAGCGAGATTCCGGCGAGAATGCGCTGGGTGCCCAGATCGTGGTCGAGTTTCATTTGCCAGTTGCTCTGCTGTTGCGCACCTTGTGGTTGCGTGGCATCGTCGTTGTCGTCGGCCTTCGTCAGCTTGTAGTGGTCAAGTCGGTATCCCAGCGTGAACTGGGTTTGAGGGGTTATGTTGATGCGGTCTTCAAAGCCAAGGCTGGCAGTTTCCGATTGAAAGGTGCGCCAGCTGTTATCCAAGTCTTGTATATCCGAATCCAGGTCGCGCTCTTTATGTTCATCCTTTTTCAGAAAAAGCGCGGTTTTGAGCAGGTGCTTGTCGACCGGCACAGCCGCTTCCAGCGAACCGCCGATACTGTAATCGTTATACTGCGAGCGGAAAGCGTATTTTTTGGTGACGCTGTTGTACTGATCGTCATCATAAGAGTTCAAGGCGTTGTCGAACTTGTCGTAGAAAAGACGGGTTTTCAGATAGCCGGGTTTGTCGCTGGCGCCAAACTCGGTGTAGCCGACATAATACAGGCTCTGTTTGTCCCATTGCGGCCAGTCCCAGTAGCGAACGGTATCCTGAGTGCCGGCATAAGGACTGGATTCCTTGGAGCCTTCGGTCTGGTAGTAACTCAGGGTGTATTCGTCATGGCTGTTCGGCGTATACCCTAGCTTTAAATTGGCGCTGAGGTTTTCGTTTCCGGATCTTAAGCGTTCGCCTTCCGGTTGATAGATGCTGCCTGCGTTATCCTTGGGTTGGAAGTCGGCGGAAAGCGGGAAATTGTCTGCCTGCACGGCACTGACGCCGCCCTGAAAATAAAAGTTTTCGTTAATGATGCCGCCGATCCGGGCATTTTGTGTCTGTTTAAAGACGCCTTCGCGTCCACCTTCGATCGAGGCATTGATGTCGCCTTCGAAATCCGTGTGCGGGCGACGGGTCACCAGATTAATCGAACCGCCCATATTGTTCGGACCTTCCAGCATCGAGCCCAGGCTTTTGGTGACTTCGATCTGACTCAGATCGCCAAGCAGAAAGCGACTCAGGTCGATATTGCCGTCGTAAGGAACATAGATCGGGATGCCGTCCAGATTCAGTGTGATCTGCCGTGAATCAAAACCGCGGATGTTAGCGCGCGTTTCGGCGCGACGACCGCCAATCTGCAGAGTGACACCAGGAATCTCCTGAATCGCTTCCCCGACATTGCTATCGCCTTTTTCCTGAGCGATTCCACTGTCTACGGCAGAATAAGTTTTGGGTTCATCATTTTCCAGAACGGTGATTTCACCCAGTTTAAAAACGTTGTCCTGTGCGTGAGCGGTGCCGGCCAAGGAAAAAGCGCTCGCGATAAGAAGCGCATGCTGTAAGGCGCTTTTGGTAAATGGGGGTCTAGTCATGATTGTGCTCGCCAGATTCAGTATTTATCTTTGTACATAACGGTAGCTGTAAAAAAAGCCCGCATGCTGTTGTCGAGCTTTTTATTATTTAAATGCTAGAGATATACGTTATTTCATTTTGTATATAACGGTTGCATAATATAAATTTTTCTCTGTTGTGCTGTCAATATTCGTTTTTGCTGATTTGTGTGTTTGACATATTTGGGAATGGAGAGCGGCGCGCAAAATCACACTGTCAGGGAAGGTGTAATGAAATGAACAGATGCCTGTCGAGGCGGAAAATTTTTTATGAAAAATACTTGCATTGACAAAGCGAGTCAATATAATACGCTCCAACAGTCAGAAATGACTTGTTAGCAATGCAATTCCCCAATAGTTCAGTTGGTAGAACACCGGACTGTTAATCCGTATGTCGCTGGTTCGAGTCCAGCTTGGGGAGCCATATTCCGAAGCCCCGGTCTGAATTATTCAGGCCGGGGCTTTTTCGTTTTTGCTGGCTTATCCTGACCGTGCAGACAGCTCGTCCCAGCTTTCAATCTTGTGATTAAGCGACTATGCTATCGAGACCTTAAGTCTCTGGGGTGCCCAATTATGGATATCGGTTTTAATCCGCTTTTAGCCATTTTCTATTTCGCCTATATCTTTCTGGTGTTGTCGGCGGTGGTGCATATGCTGTACCAGAAACGTTCGCCGCAGAATCTCACGGTCTGGTTGCTGACGCTGTTGCTGTTGCCTTATCTAGGCATTCTTTTATACCTGATTTTCGGTTCGCGGAAACTGCTCTATAAGCGCAATAAACCGAATATCGTGATTCCGATTAAGCCGCGTGACAGTCTGGTGATTCCCGCAGAAAACCCTCTGGCGCGGCAGGTCGATCAGTTACTGGTTGCCGATCAGATCGCCTGTACCACGGGCGGCAATCAAGTCGAGCTGTTGGATGATTCCAGTCAGGCTTTTGAAGCGTTTATGCAGGCACTGCAAAAGGCACAATCGCGAATTCATATTGAAACCTATATTTTTGAATTGGACGTCACCGGTGAGCGTATTCTGCACGCCTTGACCGAAAAAGCCCGTCAGGGAGTCGAAGTTCGGCTGTTGCTGGATGCCGTCGGCTCTTTTGCGCTTTACCGTCGTCCGAAAGCACTGCGTCCATTACTTGCTGCCGGCGGTCAGGTCGCGTTCTTCCAGCCAGTCTTCAAAAACTTTTTCAATAGTCAGGTTAATCTGCGCAATCACCGCAAGATCTATCTTTTTGATGATGCCCTCGGGTTTACCGGCGGAATGAACTTGTCGAACGACTATCTCGGTTCGGAGAGTGACAAGCCGAAAAACGGTCGCTGGAAGGATCTGTTGTTTCAAATGCAAGGGCCGGTTTTGTCACATTACCATATAGTGTTTAATGAGGATTGGCGCTATTCGACACAGGAAAGCCTGCCGCAAATTGAAATCCGAGAGATCTCGACGACGGAAAAACTGGTTCAAACCATTCCTTCCGGTCCGGATATTCATAAAGAACCGCTTTTTGAATCGCTGATGCAGGCGGTTTACGCCGCTCGGCAGGAAATTGTTATCGTCTCGCCGTATTTTATTCCCGAGGGATCAATCATGACGGCTTTGATGATTGCAATGAAGCGTGGGGTCAAGGTCATACTGGTTTCGCCGGAAAAATCGGATCACCTGATTTTTGATCTGGGGCGCAGTTCCTATCTGCGGGAGTTGCATGAAGCGGGGGGCGAAATCCATTTCTATACCGGTAAAATGTTGCATGCCAAACTGGTCTTTATCGACCGCGAGGCGATGCTGTTCGGTACGGCCAATCTCGATTACCGATCGCTTTTCATTAATCATGAGCTGACCAGCTGGGTGTATGATCCGCTGTTGATCAAGCAGGCCGGGCAATGGGTTGAGGAAGTAGTCGCCGAGAGTCAGCATTATCAAGTTCCGGATACAAGAGGGCGCAGACTGTTTGAAAACTTTACGCGGATCTTTGCGCCTATTCTATAATCGGAAGCAAGATACGATTCCTGTTGGCCGCCTTTGCTATGTTCAAACCGAAACTGACGCTTATTTCTCATGCCGGTACGTCGCTTGACGCCGACGCCGTTCTGCCTAATCCGTTTCGTTTACTGACCTGGAATCTGCAAAAAACCGACTTTTCCCACTATACCCATCGACCGATCGAGCAATTGTTGGAAATCGAAACACCGCATCTACTCTCCATGCAGGAGGCGGCAATTTTCCCGATGCAGAACCGCTTCTTTAATCTGCCGTTTATCATGGCGCCGAATATTGAAACCCGGCGCAGACATTTCGGCGTATTGACCGCTTGCCGGTTTGCGATGAGCGCACAACACCAATTGCTGACGCGCAGTCGGGAATTGGGCTGGACGACGCATAAAACCGCTCTGGTTACCGAGCATCGTTTAAGCGATGGGCAGGTTTTGACGCACATTAATATCCATGCTATCAATTTCGTGCCCAATCGGCTTTTTCAGCGAGAATTGACGTTACTCTGGAGTTTGATAAGCGAAAAGAGCGGCCCGATGATTGTCAGCGGCGACTTCAATACCTGGAATAAAACCCGAGTCGCCATATTGGAAAACGCCGTGCGTCAGCTGGGATTGTTGCAAGTCGTTTATCCGGACGTCACACCGATTAAAACCCTTAACCGTCAGATACTGGATTATGTTTTCTACCGCGGGCTGTCGGTCGAATCCGCGCGCGCCTTTGATGTGAAAGCGATCTCCGATCATAATCCGCTGGAAGTGGTCTTTTCGCTTTAAATCGTTTTAAACCGTCACCTTTTCACTTTCCTGCGCCAGACGTTGCAGGTTTTCCGTCTCCTGATAGGGGGAACTCTGCCACAGGTCGTCGATATAGTGCGCAATGACTTCCCGTTCTTCGTGAATAAAGCGGTTAAGCGGCTCGACGAAAGGGTTAACCGTCAGCCAGTGGCTGGATTGGAGGCGGACCGGAACAAAGCCGCGGGCAATTTTATGCTCGCCGCCGGCACCCGGTTCGAAACGTTGCAGTCCGTGGGTGATGGCAAACTCGATCCCCTGATAGAAACAGGCTTCGAAATGCAGATCTTTGATCTGTTCTCTGCATCCCCAGTGGCGACCGTATAGAACCTGATCGGATTTGAACATCAGGGCACCGGCCACGGTTTCACCGTCTTTATCCGCCAGAACCAGCAGAATTTTGTCTGCCATGGTATGGGCAATTTCACGGAAAAAGTCGAAGTTCAGGGTTGGCGTAGACCACTTTTCGAGAAAGGTTTTCTGATAGAAATAGTCGAACTCCAGCCAGTCTTTATCTGTGGTCTGGCGGCCGTCCAGACAACGAAAGTCTATGCCCTGTTCCTTGACACTCTTGCGCTCGCGGCGGATATTTTTGCGTTTTTTGGATTTTAGCGTCGCGAGAAATCCGTCGAAGTCGCGATACTGTTGATTAAACCATTGAAACTGGACATCGTGGCGGCTGAGTATTTCAGGTTGTTTGGCTAACTCGGCCTGTTCGTCGGAGAATAACAGGTGAAAGCCACTGTATTCCTGCTGCTGACTCAGACTTTTAAGCGTTTCAATAATCTGCTCGATTAACTGCGGATTATTCCGAAAATCCGGGTGTATCAGCAGGCGCGGCCCTCGGGCAGGCGTGTAGGGGATCGCGCTGACCAGTTTCGGATAATAGTTCAGGCCGATGCTGTTCCATGCCTGCTCCCAAGGCTGGTCAAAGACAAATTCTCCGTAATTATTGTGTTTTTCATACAGCGGCATGGCGGCAATCAAGTCTCCACCTGAACGCAAAAGAAGATGTTTCGGAATCCAGCCGAAGCGTTCGCTGACGCAGCCGTGACGTTCCAGCGCGGCCAGATACTGGTGCTGGATAAAAGGGTAGCTGCTCTGGTGCAGACGGTTCCATTGATTGGCATCGATTCGGTCGATTGAGTCAATGACCTCGAAGGTGATTTCGGGTAATTTTTCCGGCATAGATTTAGTGGTTGCGTAGAGGGTGTAAGTGCCTAATTTAGCGGGAAACAGGCGGAATGTCATGCATAAAGCACACTATTTATTTATCCCTATAAATTGTACAATAATTAGATAAAAACACATTTCCGGAAACACGGTTGAAAGTTTTAAAATCACGCCAAATTAAAATCCTGATTCTGATTCTACTCGGGTTCGGAATTTCTATTTCTCTTGCCTACAACACTCTGGATAGAGTGTATTTCAGTGATTATATTGAAAACGCGGCCTTGAAGAATGCCACGAACAAAAG
This sequence comes from Thiomicrorhabdus xiamenensis, assembly GCF_013282625.1. Taxonomy (NCBI): domain Bacteria; kingdom Pseudomonadati; phylum Pseudomonadota; class Gammaproteobacteria; order Thiotrichales; family Piscirickettsiaceae; genus Thiomicrorhabdus; species Thiomicrorhabdus xiamenensis. Next base: position 2,063,518 of record NZ_CP054020.1, on the reverse strand, counting down.
TGTTGAACGTGAGCGCTTTCTGCTTGGTTTTTTACACCAATCCAAGCATAAGCTGCAGTCGATTTCCGGCTTTCCCGCATTTCAGAATTTTTTGCAGAATCCGTTGCAACAGGATTCGGTAGAGGCGCTATTCGGTAATTTTACCCGTAACTGTCATGACATTATGCAGATCCGCTTTATCGATCGCGACGGGATGGAAGTCGTCCGTGTACATCGCTCCCATTATGAGTCACCGGTTGAGGTGGTTGCGACTGAAAATTTGCAGGACAAAAGTTCGCGTTACTTTTTTCAGCAATCCAAAAACAAGCCTCTGAATGAAGTCTGGTTTTCGGATATCGATTTGCAGACCGAAAACGGTGCGGTCGTTAAGCCGTTTATTCCGACCTTGAGAGCGATTCTTCCTGTCGCTGTTGATGGAGAATTCGGCGGTATTCTGGTAATTAATTTCTTTATGGAGAAAACGCTTAACAGCCTGATGAATGCGCCGCTGTATGACTCGATTCTGCTTAACGAAAAAGGCGAAATTCTACTCCATTACGATCCGTCCAAAAGCTGGGGAAGTTATCAGGACAAGCCTTATCTGTTGGCGGATGAGTATCCCGCGCTTTATCAGGCGATTTTGCAAAGCCAATCTTATGACGGTGGCAATTTCTATTTTAAGAAGCTCAATACGCCGATTAATACCGAACTCGGCATTCTTTTCAAACTGAAAGCGTCTTTTGCGCAGAGTCAGCGCGATCAGCTTGCCGAAAGAGAAACGGCAGTATTCTTCGTGGTTCTGTTCTTTTCCATTGTGATGACCTATGTAGTGGTTAAGCTGTTCGGTTCGACTCTGTTACGGCTCGACACGATCGATAAGCTGAACAGCAGTTTGAACGAGGCTTCCAAGGTGGCAAAAATCGGCTTTTGGGAGTTTGAAAACGGGGCGCAATATCTTAAATGGAGCGAAGGCGTATTCGATATTTTCAAGGTTCACGATTATTCTCGAAAAATCACCTTCGAAGATTTTCTGTCCTATATCCCCGAGAGTGACCGAGCCAGACTGCAAGTCGCTTTTTCTGAATCCATGGCGGAAAAGAAAGCGTATTTCGTAACCCATCAGATCGTTACTGCCGATGGTGAAACGAAATATGTTGAGGAGCGGGCGCATCATATCTATGACGACAACGGCGAGTACGTCCGCTCGCTTGGCAGTATCTATGATATTACCGAAAAACATCTGATTCAGGCACGTTACGAAAGCGAGCGCAAAAAACTGCTTGAGCTGATGAACAATGCGTCGGATGCGATTTTTATTCTGAATACCGATGGCAAAGTAGTTGAAGCGAACAAGCGCGTTCAGATGTTCCTCGGCTACTCTTTGGAAGAGGCTCTGCAACTGAGTGTCTGGGATTGGGATATGGAAATGTCTGAGGATAATTTCGGCGATGTCGTTTCTCTGCTTTCCCATGACAAACCGTTAAATCTAGAAAGAATTCATACTCGTAAAGACGGTACAACTTATGAAGCGGAAGTCTCGGCAACCCTGATCCGTGTCGGAGAGCAGGATCTGATCTATGCTTCGGTGAGAGACGTAACCGAGAAAAATCAGCAGCAGCGCCTTCTTGTCGATAGAACGCATGAGTTGCAGGCGATTTTCGATACGGCGCGAGAAGGGATTGCCGTTGTTGATCAGGATATGCGCTACCTGAAAGCGAACCAGAAATACTGTGATCTTCTGGGCTACTCGCAGGAAGAGCTGTTGAAAATTTCCTGTTATGATCTGACGCATCCGGACTATCTGGAAGAGAATAAAAAGATCATGCAAGAGGTGTTCTACAAAGGTTTCTATGAAGACTTTGAAAGGGTCTGTATCGGAAAAGACGGCAAAGAAAAAATTCTGAGTTCTTCCCTGTCGTTGATTCCGGATACCAACCAGGTCATCGTGATTTCGGTCGACCATACCGAAATGCGCTACTATGAGCAGCAGTTGCTCAGATTGACCAATACCGATGAGCTGACCCAGTTACGTAATCGAAAATATTTCAATGAACGGATGAAAGAGCAGCTGGATCTGTTTAACCGCTACCAGCAGCCATTCTGCATGATTATTTTTGATATCGACGATTTTAAAGCCATTAATGATAAATACGGTCACAAAGTAGGGGATGACGTGCTTATCAGAATGAGCGAAGTCATTACTTCGGTGGTCAGAAAGACGGATCTGCTTTTCCGAGTCGGTGGCGAAGAGTTTGTCGTTCTTGCGCCGCAAACGGTGTTATCGGAAGGCGAGGTTCTGGCTGAAAAAATCCGTCTGGCCGTTTACGAAAATGTAGATGTACTGCAGGGGCGGCATGTGAGCATCAGTTTGGGTGTGGCTGAAATACGTAAAGACGAAAGCTTTGATGCCATTTATCAAAGAGTGGATGAATTGTTGTATCAGGCGAAAAACAGCGGTAAAAATCGGGTTTGCAGTTAGTCGCACGCTAGAAGATATTCGCAGTCGGAATCGACTGCAAGCGCATAATTTTTTTTAAAAAAACTTGCAATGCAGATTCTGCTCAATATAATACGCCTCATCAAATCGTTTAGGCGATTTTGAAAGACTTTTCCCCAATAGTTCAGTTGGTAGAACACCGGACTGTTAATCCGTATGTCGCTGGTTCGAGTCCAGCTTGGGGAGCCATATTCCGAAACCCCGGCCTGAGTATTCAGACCGGGGTTTTTTATTGTCCCAATGTTATTGCAGTATTTTGTGAACTTAAATTGCTAACAGAGAAACTGCACAGTTGATAAGGCTTTTTCAGGTTAAATTCATGTAGCAGAACTATACTTGAAGCCGTTCCGTTCGATAAGGAACAGAAAGGAGACAATAATGAAATCAGAAAAATTTAAGATTGGTTTAATTTCCCTAGCGATGACATCGTTACTGGGTTCTGTTGCGGTTCAAGCCGCACCGCAAGATAAGCAGGCTGTGCAAGTTCAGAAAGAACAGATGCAACAGGAACGTAGCCGATTGCAGCAAGAGCAACAGTACCGGGTTGAAGAGCGCAAGCAGTATAACGAAGCGGTAAAGGAACAGCGTAAATACCGTGAAGAGAGCGAGCGCGAAAACCGAAAATATCGCGAAGAACAGGAAAGAAATGCCTATAAATATCGTGAAGAGCAGCAGAGAGAAGAGCGTAAGGTTTATCAGGATCGGTTTAGAGACGAAGACGCTCGCCGTGGCGATATGATTCGCGACAATTACCGAATGGATCGCGGAATGGGTGGAAAAATGGGGCGCTGATTTTACGACGCTGTAAACAAAAAAAGCCGGAAATGATTTCCGGCTTTTTTATTTTTTAAATCGCGTCCGTAACAAACGGTTTGGATTAATGCTCGCGGGTTGCGACAAATTGCAGATCCGGCCAGCGTTCTTGAATCAGATTCAAGTTGACACGGGTCGGCGCAATATAGACCAGCTGATCGGCAGCATCATAGGCGACGTTTTCCGTAACCTTTTTGGTGAACTTCTCAATTTCCGCCTTGTCGCCGATGACCCAGCGAGCGGTATTGACATTAACCGGCTCGAAAATACAGTTGACGTTGTATTCGTCTTTCAAACGCTGTGCGACCACCTCGAACTGCAGGACACCGACGGCACCAAGAATCAGATCGTTATTATTGACCGGACGGAACAGCTGAGTTGCGCCTTCCTCGGAAAGCTGCTGTAAGCCTTTCTGCAGTGCTTTCATTTTCATCGGATCTTTCAGCTGCGCGCGACGGAAAAGTTCCGGCGCGAAGTTCGGTATTCCGGTGAATTTCAAGTCTTCGCCCTGAGTAAAGGTATCGCCGATTTTGATGGTTCCGTGGTTATGCAAGCCGATAATGTCGCCGGGATAAGCTTCTTCGGCATGGTCGCGTTTATTCGCCAGGAAGGTGATCGCCTTGGCGATCTTGACGTCCTTGCCGATACGGACATGCTTAAGGCTCATGCCTTTTTCGTACTTTCCGGAAACGATACGCATAAAAGCAACACGGTCACGGTGTTTCGGATCCATATTCGCCTGAATCTTAAAGACGAAACCGGTCATTTTATCTTCATTCGCTTCCACATAGCGGTCTTCGGTTTCGCGGCCTTTCGGAGCAGGTGCATATTGCTCGAAGCCGTCCAGCAGTTCCTGCAAGCCGAAGTTATTAACCGCCGAGCCGAAGAAGACCGGTGTCAGTTCTCCGGCCAAGAACAGCTCAAGATCAAATTCGTGGCTGGCGCCGCGTACCAGTTCAACTTCTTCGCGTAGTTCTTCGGCCTGAGCGCCCAGCAGCTCGTCAAGGCGAGAATTGTCCAAGCCATTGATCAGTTCGCCTTCCGATGCGGTCTGTCCATCAGCCTGTGCGAAAATACGCACGGTATCGTTATACAGGTGGTAGATCCCTTTAAAACGTTTGCCCATACCGATCGGCCAGGTCATAGGCGCGCAGGCGATATTCAGGACTTCTTCGACTTCGTCCAGCAGGTCGATCGGCTCTTTCCCTTCACGGTCGAGCTTGTTGATAAAAGTCAGGATCGGTGTGGTACGCAGACGACAGACTTCCATCAGTTTGATGGTACGGTCCTCAACCCCTTTGGCGACGTCGATAACCATCAGTGCCGAGTCAACTGCGGTCAGTACGCGATAGGTATCTTCGGAGAAATCCTCGTGCCCCGGAGTATCCAGCAGGTTCATGACCGCGCCTTTATACGGGAACTGCATGACCGAGGATGCAACCGAGATTCCACGTTCCTGCTCCATTTTCATCCAGTCGGAAGTCGCCCCGCGATCGGTTTTGCGGCTTTTGACCGCACCGGCCATCTGAATGGCTCCACCGTAAAGCAGCAGCTTCTCGGTCACGGTAGTTTTACCGGCATCCGGGTGGGAGATAATCGCAAAGGTGCGACGTTTGGAGGTTTCAAGTTGTAAAGACATGGAATATCAACCGCTTACGAATAATAAGATGCTCAAAATAGGGCAAAATCAAAGAGCGGTATTATACAAGCGTGCGTGCCCGAACTCAAAAACTCCGCAGGTAATATCGGTTATTTTGTTAAAGCACTTTCCGGCGGCTTCAGGCGGCGGTCGTTTCGATGGTTTGGGTCAATTCCTGGTTGACTCTCATCAGCTCTTGGATAAAGAGTACTTCGGCATCCTCCTGCGGCATGCCTTTGAGTTCGTGCCAGACATCGAATTTGTGGCGTTCAAAGTATTCTTTGCGGCTCGGTCGAGAGCCGATGCAGTCGCCGATTGTCGCCTGCCGATACAGTGCGCTCAAAAGACATTCCTCGGCATAAGGGAAGCCTTGGGTTTGCGAAGTAAGCGCGTAAAGGTCGTTGTAGAGTTCCAGCGCTTCGCTGAGATTTTGTGGTTCAGGTGTACTCATGCGATCTCCTAACTCAGTTGTGCAATTTGCAGACGCTGGAATTTTCTGCGCTGCCAGTAGAGAAAACTTTGCATTACCCAATACAGGAAAATTGCTCCTGTATAGATAAGAATCAGCGGCAGCCCGGTTTTTTGCAAAGCTCCGTACACAAGCACCAATGCACCGGCGACGGCTCCCCTGCGTAGGGCATAGAAGAGCAGGAAGCGCTGCCATAAAGGCGGCTGAACCGTGTGCAAAGGCGTGCACACGGAGCGGGTAAGCCAGTATTCGAGACTGACGAACAGTAGAAGGGCGATCAGGTTGAACCAGAGATTGTCGGTAAAGAGTTGCAGGATAAATGGAAACCACAATAGAGCGCTGAGAGCCAGAAGCGGGTTGAGCCAGAGACGTTCGCGCCAGAAGGCTTTTTCGTAAGTGCTGATTTTGGGTTGGAAACTTTTACGGGCGAAGTTGGCTTTGCTTTTGAGCTGTTTTCCGCTTTTGGCGGTGTCGTCGCTGCTGTTCGACTCTAATTGAGGGTTTGCTTCAACCTGAGCGGCAAATTTCTGTGCCAGCGCTTTGGCGTCCTGCAGTTTCTGTAAACTTATTGAGTCCATAGAGATGAGTAACTTTTTTTGATTTCCCAATAAAAAAGCGGCTATGTAGCCGCTTTAATTTACTCTGTTTTGTGCACGAGAGCCATAGATTTTTTTACTCGTCTTCTTTAATCCCTTTAGAAGCCAGCTTCGCTTCGCGTTTAGCTTCCTGCTCCAGGAATAAACGTTGCAACTCGGCCTCTTCGGATTCCGTATTGCGATCCTCTTTCGGTGCCTTCATCAGGTCTTCTTTGGATACGCCGAGTATCAGAGCGATCGCGGAAGCCACGTAGGTTGAAGAATAGGTACCGACTACGACACCGACAATCAGCGCGGCGGCAAAACCGTGAATCACTTCGCCACCGAGGAAGAATAGAGCCAGCAGAACCAGTAAAGTGGTCAGGGAAGTCATAATGGTTCGCGAAAGCATTTGGTTGACGGCGATATTGGTCACCTCTACCGGATCCGCTTCACGCATGGTACGGAAGTTTTCGCGCACACGGTCAAATACAACGATGGTGTCGTTGAGTGAGTAACCGATAACCGCAAGAATGGCCGCTACCACCGTCAGATCGAACTGCATTTGGGTCCAGGCAAAAACACCGAGAGTAATGATAACATCATGTACCAGCGCGGCTACCGAGCCCAAAGAGAAGCGCCATTCGAATCGTAACGCTACGTAAATCAAAACACCGAAAAGGGCGTAAAGAACGGCCAGAGCACCGTCTTCAGTCAGTTCATCACCGACCTGAGGGCCGACAAATTCAACTCGGCGCAGTTCAATCGGGTCCGCACTTGCACTACGCAAAGCGTCCATGACCTGGTTGCTCAATTGCGCCGAGTTCATGCCATCGCGTGGCGCGATGCGGATCAGAACATCTTCCGCCGCGCCGAAGTGTTGCGCGACCGCTTCGTCAAATCCGGCTTCAGCCAGATCATTACGCAATACCGTCAGGTCGACCGGTTTCTGGTAAGAGACCTCAATCAGGGTACCGCCGGTAAAGTCGATACCGAAGTTCAAGCCCTTCATCCACAGGCCGCCAAGGGAGGCGATAATCACCACCGCGGAGAGCGCCATCGCCAGAAAGCGCTGCCCCATAAAGTTAATCATTTTTGTTTCAGTCGCTGTACTCATATCGAATCCCTAAATAGACAGTTTCTCAACACGCTTGTTGCCGTAGTACCAGTTGATAATGGCGCGTGTGCCTAGAATCGCGGTGAACATCGAAGTGATGATCCCGATTGACAGCGTAATCGCAAAGCCTTTGATCGGCCCGGTTCCAAAGCTGAACAGCACGATCGCCGCCAGTAGGGTGGTGATATTGGCATCGGCGATGGTAACAAAGGCTTTTTCGTAACCGGAGTAGATGGCGTTCTGGATGGAACCGTTCTTGAGCTCTTCGCGGATACGCTCGAAGATCAGTACATTGGCATCCACGGCCATACCGACGGTTAGAACGATACCGGCGATCCCCGGTAGGGTCAGGGTGGCCTGCAGCATGGATAGTACCGCAACGATAATGACCAGATTCAGCGTCAAAGCCACATTGGCGATCATTCCGAAGAATTTATAGCGCCAGACCATCAGAATCAGCACGAGAACGAATCCGACGACAACCGACATAAAGCCCTGGTTGATATTATCCTGTCCAAGGCTTGGCCCAACGGTACGCTCTTCGACGATCTCCATCGGTGCGGCCAGGGCACCGGCACGTAGTAGGAGTGCCAAGTCCTGAGCTTCCTGAGGCGAGTCCAGACCAGTAATCTGGAAACGGTCGGCAAACTGTCCACGGATGACAGCCGCATTGATTACGTCTTTGGTGGTAACTCGTTTTTTGACTTTTTTACCGTCTACTTCGATGGTGTCGACACGATTCTCGATATACAGCACTGCCATGCGGTTACCGACGTTCTGCTTGGTGGTCGCCAGCATCTTACGGCCGCCGGCGCCGTCCAGCGTTACGCTGACCATTGGCGAGCCTTGCTGTGGGTCGATACTGGATTGAGCGTTGATGACGTTTTCACCGGAAACGATAATCTGGCGCTGCAACAGGATCGGACGGCCGTCGCGGAAATGTTCCAACGAGGCATTGTTCGGTGCGAATCCGGTTTTTTCCGCACGCAACGGATCGCCTTTTTCATCCACCAATCGGAATTCAAGCGTTGCGGTGGCGCCAAGTATTTCCTTGGCGCGTGCAGTGTCCTGAACACCCGGCAGCTGAACAACGATGCGGCGATCGCCTTGTTGCTGGATAACCGGCTCGGCGACACCCAGTTCGTTGATACGGTTACGCAGAGTAGTGATATTCTGCTGCAGAGCGTATTTTTGCGTTTCGGCAATGGCCTTGTCCGTCAAACGCAGAGTGACACGCGGTTTCGCGGTAGTTTCGTCAGTGGTAACGATAAAGCGGTCGGCAAATTCATTTTGCAACAGCTCGGCACCGCTCTGGAAATATTCCGCCGAGGCGAAGGCGATTTCAATCTGGGTTTTTTCCGCTTCGAACGGCAGATAACGCACGCGCTCTTCGCGCAGGCGGCCTTTAATTTCGTCGACACTGCGTTGGTAGGCTTTCTCGACCGCCGCTTCCATATCCACATCCATCAGGAAGTGGACACCGCCACGCAGGTCAAGCCCGAGATACATTGGCTGTCCGCCCATGCCGCTTAACCACGCAGGTGTTGCCGGAGCGAGGTTAAGTGCGACAACGGCGGAACGGCCAAGCGCCTCTTTAAGGAGTGATTTGGCTTTAAGCTGGTCTTCGGTGTTTTTGAAACGGATCAGGAATTTGCCGTTTTCAAATTCAGACGATTTCACCGCCAGATTGGCATTTTCGAGAATGCCGGCGACCTGCGTTCGGGTCTGATCGTTGAATTCGACAGACTTGGCCGGAGATACCTGTACCGCCGGATCGTCGCCGAAAATGTTCGGCATGGCGTAGAGAATACCGATAACGGTAACCACCACCAGCAGCAGATATTTCCATGCCGGATATTGGTTGCTGATGATTTTCTGTTGCGTTTGAAACATAAAATTATTTTCCAGATAGTTGCTGACAGCCCGCAAAAATAACTGCCCTAGAAACAACAAAAGGGGCCAATGCCCCTTATTCTATTTGCGCTGGTTTATTCGCTACCTTCGCGCATAGTGCCTTTCGGAAGAAGGCGTGAGATGTTTTGGCGTTCAACCTTAACCGTCACGTTATCAGCGATTTCCAGATCGCAAAAGCTATCGTTGATGTCGCGGATTTTGCCAAGCAGACCACCGTAGGTGACGACTTCGTCGCCCTTTTTCAGCGATTCAACCAGGTTTTTATGTTCTTTTACTTTCTTCTGTTGTGGTCGGATCAACAAGAAGTAGAAGACCACGAATAGTAGAATTAACGGAATCAGGCCTTCCCAGCCGCCGCCTTGTGCTGCTGCAGTTCCTTCCGCCATCGCATCACTGATAAAAAAGCTCATAGATCACTCCTAATGTCTTTTAAAAGATAAACCGCTGTATTTTGGCACAGCTTTATTAAAAAATCCTCAAAATCTGAATTTTTTACTGAATTCGTTTGGCTGAGTCCAATTTGTCAAAATCTCTTGTATGAAATGCAGAGCAGATAAGCGTTCAAAGTTTAGCTTGATGCTAACTGGAGCTTCTTTGAGATGGAGAGCGTTTAATTGTGCGCGGATGGTTTGTCCTAAAACTGCCCTGAATCAGGTTATCCCGTCATCTAAAATTTCAATCACAAATTTGGTTTATCACCAGTTATTTAAAAAACTAATCAGATAAAATAATCCTGTGTTTTGCAGGGTTATTCTGCAAAGCGAAAGTGGAGCAATCTTTGTGGAGTGAGGGGCGCGTGCAAGTTACAGTTAACAGACAGATCGTTTTTGTCAGCGCAGTGTTATTGGCACTGGTTGGGTTGATGTTGAATGCAGCTCAGCCGCAAATGTTGGCGCTGGGGATTCTGTTGGGCGTCGTTTTTCAATTTTTCAGCTTCGGCTTCGCCAATTTTTGGCGTCAGGGTTTGGTGGAAAGTCGAACTCTCGGCATGCGTTCACATCTGTTGCTTTTGGCGTTTGGCGGGGTGCTTTTCTTTCCGGCTCTGGCGTTGCTGCCGGCACAAGGCGTCGAGGTTTCCGGGGCGATTCGTCCTTTGGGTATGAATGTACTGGTCGGGGCCTTTCTGTTTGGTCTCGGGATGGCTCTAGTCGGAAGTTGTTCCTCTGGTACCTTACGTCATATGGGGTCCCTGAACGGGCGCTTTTATCTGGTGTTTTTATGGATGGTTGTGGGCGGTACGTTCGCAGCGTCTCAGGCGGATTTCTGGCTCGATATGCCGGTTTGGGGCAGTTTTTCCGCAGCTGTAGATTTGCCCTGGTATTTGGGGCTGGCGTTGCATCTCATTGTTATTTTGGCACTCTATAAGCTGTTGCTGTATCGCGAGCAAAAGCGGTTTGGTGTTGTCGATCCACTGTTTTTCCGTGCATCACCGCTTATGCTGGCAGTGCTGTTGCTGGCGGTACTGAATTTTCTGATTTTATTGAGCAGTCACTCGCCGTGGGCGGTCAGTTGGATTTTTCCGAAACTCGGTGTTCTGGGGATTCAAACGCTCTCTTTACCGGTTGAATGGGAGTTCTGGGCATTCAGTGCGCAGAACGAAACTGCGCTCTCGAAAAGCTTGCTGGATGACGGGATTGTTCTGACCAGCGTCGGGATGTTGATCGGAGTCAGTCTGGCGTTTGCGCTGCAAGGCGGTTTGCATAAAGATCAGGCGAAAGACGATAAGCTGCTGATTGAAGAGGTTAATCGGCCTTTTGCCAAGTTAGGAAGAGGGGTTAAGGATTCCGCTATGGGAACCTTAATGGGGTATGGTGCGGTAACCGCTTACGGATGTAATGTCGGCGGGTTTTTCAGTGCGATCGTATCCGGGAGTCTGCACGGCTGGTTGTGGATGCTGGCGGCTTTGACCGGGATGAGCGCGGCGCTGTTTTTATCGAGGCTTATTGCTGCTCTGCGATTTGCTGAGCGTTAATTTGGAGGGCCCAGGCCACTGAGGGCCTGATCCTCCATAGAGCGAGTCTTTATTCGCCGGCTTCCAGCGGCTGAAGAGGCGGAACCGGCTGGCCGATACCGTCGTAAAATTCCTGAACAAAATCGTCCAGTCGGTTTTCCGCAATCGCTTCGCGCAAGCCTTTCATCAGATCCTGATAATAGGTCAGATTGTGAATGGTATTCAAGCGTGCGCCCTGAATTTCACGACACTTATCCAAGTGGTGCAGATAGGCACGGCTGTAGTTGCGGCAGGTGTAGCAGTTACACTCTTTATCCAGCGGTTCAAGGCTGGTTTTGTGTTTGGCATTGCGGATTTTGACTACGCCTTCACGGGTGAAGAGGAAGCCGTTACGTGCATTGCGGGTCGGCATTACACAGTCGAACATGTCGATCCCTCGACGCACCGCCTCAACAATGTCTTCCGGTTTGCCGACGCCCATCAGATAGCGCGGTTTGTCTTGCGGCATATGCGGTTCGGTATAGTCCAGCGTCGCCATCATCTCTTCTTTCGGTTCGCCGACCGACAAGCCGCCGATTGCGTAACCGTCGAAGCCGATCTCCTTGAGGCCGTCAATTGAGACTTTACGCAGATCTTCATACATCCCGCCCTGAACAATTCCGAAAAGTGCAGACGGATTGTCGCCGTGCGCGTCCTTGGAACGTTTGGCCCAGCGTAGAGACATCTCCATTGATTCGCGAGCCACTTGGTGGCTGGCTGGGTAAGGGGTGCATTCGTCGAAGATCATGACGATGTCGGAGCCGAGCTTGCGCTGAACTTCCATGGACTCTTCCGGACCCATAAAGATTTTTTCGCCGTTTACCGGGCTTTGGAAGGTAACGCCTTCTTCTTTGATTTTACGCATCTGGCCGAGGCTGAAAACCTGGAATCCGCCGGAGTCGGTCAGAATAGGGCCTTCCCAGTGTGTAAAACCGTGCAGATCGCCGTGCAGTTCGATAATATCGGTGCCCGGACGCAAGGCCAGATGGAAGGTATTCCCGAGGATGATCTGCGCTCCGGTTTCGGCAACTTCTTCCGGGGTCATGCCTTTAACCGAACCGTAGGTTCCGACCGGCATAAAGGCCGGGGTTTCCACGATCCCGCGCTTAAATTTCAAACGTCCGCGACGAGCGCGACCATCGGTATTATCTAGTTCAAATTCCATTATTCTAACTCTTTAATAATTCGGAAATAACGCTGTCACAAACTGAATTGTGTGGCGAAAATGTCTTTTTCGAGAACCGGAACGGAGTGTACATTGAAGTACATGAGTATCGGAAGCACAGAAAAAGGTATTTGCAGTCCACTAGTCGTTTTGTGAAGCGTTATTTTGGTGGAAATACCAACATGGCATCTCCATAACTGAAAAAACGGTATTGCTGTTCGACTGCGTGGCGGTAGGCGTTCATAGTCTGCTCATATCCTGCCAGCGCCGAGACCAGCATAATCAGAGTCGATTCCGGCAGGTGAAAGTTGGTCAGCAGAACGTCCACTACCTGAAATTGATAGCCAGGGGTAATAAAGATATCGGTTTCCCCGCGGTAAGGCTGCAGTTTTCCAGCACTGAATTTGGCGGCACTTTCCAGGCTGCGAACCGAAGTGGTTCCGACGGCGATGACTCGGCCGCCTCTAGCCCGGCACTGTTCGATCTGCTCGATTAAAGGTGCGTCCACTTCCAAATATTCCGAGTGCATGACGTGTTCGGAGATATCGTCGACTTGAACCGGTTTAAAGGTGCCAGCACCGACATGCAGTGTGACGAATCCGATGTCGGCGCCCTTGTTTTTGATCGCCTGCATGATGTCGTTGTCGAAGTGCAGGCCGGCAGTCGGGGCGGCAACGGCACCGGGTTTTTCCGAATAAACCGTCTGATAGCGTTCCTTGTCAGCAGCGGAATCTTCCTGTCCTTCCTGTTGGCGCTCGATATAAGGCGGTAGCGGCATATGACCGTGGCTTTCAATCAGCTCCAGTGCGGTGTGGTTGTTATTAATGACCTTAACGACAAACAGCGCCTCTTCGCGACCAATGACTTCCACCTCAAAGGCATTTTCAATATTTAATACCGTGCCGGGTTTCGGTGAGCGGCTTGAGCGGATATGCGTCAATACGGTTGTGTCGTTGATAATCCGCTCGATCAGCAGTTCGATTTTGCCCCCGGTTGCCTTCTGGCCGAACAGCCGGGCCGGAATGACACGAGTGTTATTAAAGACCAGCAGATCGTTCGCTTCGATGAAATCGAGAATGTCCGGAAAGCGGGCGTCTTTTACTGTGCCGTCACCCTGTAAAACCAGCAGTCGGCTGTCACGTCGCTCTTTGGCAGGTTGCTGGGCAATCAACGCTTCGGGAAGATCGAAATAAAAGTCTTGTCGTTTCACGGGATAGTTTCTCGGTGCCGGCTGTTCGGAAAGGGGCGCTATTTTCGCCGATTGCCCCTTTGTTTTCAAGCGCTTAAGCGAGTGAGCAGGTTGTGGTGCTTTGTTTTGTATATTCGTCATGTGAACGACTGGTTAACTAAAATAGTCAAAAGTTCACTTAATCGCTTGACAGTATGGGGAGGGCTGATTAAAATACGCGCCACAATTCGTGCCAGAGTGATGAAATTGGTAGACATGAGGGATTCAAAATCCCTTGGTGGCAACACCGTGTCGGTTCGAGTCCGACCTCTGGTACCATACAATTCTATATATACGACCGTAGCTCAGCTGGTTAGAGCACCACCTTGACATGGTGGGGGTCGGTGGTTCGAATCCACTCGGTCGTACCAATTACTTTTCCTTAAGTAATTTTTTGCATAAACTCCTCTAAATAAGTACTGTTATCTTTGATAATTTCTGCGTTGTTATTTGCAATGCTGTTGCGCCTTGGCTAATATTCGTCTCTAATTTTGAAACTTTTCTCAGGTGTGAAGAAACGGTTGTCAGTAAATCCTGTTTCGGATCGTCACGCCTTTGTCATTTAATGTCTTTAAAATGACAAGATTGTATTTAGATTTGGATTAATTTAGCTAAAGAGTGTTTATGAAGATTGCAGTTGCGGGAACCGGGTATGTCGGTTTGTCTTTGGCGGTGTTGCTTGCTCAGCATCATGAAGTAATGGCTTTGGACATCGTGCCGGAAAAAATCGATCTGTTAAATAAAAAACAGTCGCCGATTGTCGATGATGAGATTTCTGATTTTCTGGCCAATAAACCGCTGAATTTTACGGCAACTCTGGATAAAGAGTTGGCTTATACAGAAGCGGAATTCGTCGTGATTGCCACGCCGACCGATTACGATACCGAAACCAATACGTTTAACACCAAATCAGTCGAAGCGGTGATTGCCGATGTGCTGGCGATTAACCCCGAAGCGGTAATGGTGATTAAATCGACTATTCCGGTTGGTTATACCGATTCCGTTAAAGCCAAATTTAATTGCGATAATATTCTGTTTTCGCCTGAATTCCTGAGAGAAGGGAAGGCGCTGTACGATAATCTCTACCCGTCACGTATTATTGTCGGCGAAAAATCCGATCGCGCCCAGGCTTTTGCTGATCTTCTAGTGGAAGGTGCGGCGAAACCGGCGAGTGAAATTCCGGTTCTCTTTACCGATGCGACCGAGGCAGAGGCGGTCAAGCTGTTCTCGAATACCTATCTGGCGATGCGTGTGTCTTATTTTAACGAGTTGGATACCTATTGCGAGACGCATGGCCTGAGCACCAAGCAGGTCATTGAAGGGGTGGGCCTGGATCCACGTATTGGCGACCACTATAACAACCCATCTTTCGGTTACGGTGGATATTGTCTGCCTAAAGACACTAAGCAGCTTCTAGCGAATTACAGCGATGTTCCGCAGAACCTGATCGCAGCGATTGTTGATGCCAATACGACGCGTAAGGACTTTATTGCCGATCAAATTATTAAGCGCAATCCGAAGGTTGTCGGTATTTATCGTCTGATTATGAAGCAGGGGTCGGATAATTTCCGCGCGTCAGCGATCCAGGGCATTATGAAGCGCATTAAGGCTAAAGGGATTGAAGTGGTTATCTATGAACCGGTTCTGATCGAACAGGGTGAAACAGAGTTCTTTCATTCAAAAGTCGTCACCGATCTGGATGCTTTCAAAGCGATGAGCGATGTAATTGTCGCCAACCGTTTGGTCGATGAAGTGCAAGATGTTGCTGATAAGGTTTACACTCGCGACCTGTTTGGGAAGGACTAAAAGATGGCGAAGGTATTAGTGACCGGCGGAGCCGGCTTTATCGGTTTTTTCCTGACACAGCAGTTGCTCAACCGTGGTGATCAAGTT
This sequence comes from Thiomicrorhabdus xiamenensis, assembly GCF_013282625.1. Classification (NCBI taxonomy): domain Bacteria; kingdom Pseudomonadati; phylum Pseudomonadota; class Gammaproteobacteria; order Thiotrichales; family Piscirickettsiaceae; genus Thiomicrorhabdus; species Thiomicrorhabdus xiamenensis. Next base: position 2,048,239 of record NZ_CP054020.1, on the reverse strand, counting down.
GTCGGTATCGATAACCTGAATGACTACTATGATCCGCAACTAAAGCATGATCGGTTGGCTGAATTAGCGGAACATTCACATGCGGCCAATTACCGCTTTATTGAGTTGGATCTGGCGGATCGCAGAGGGATTGAAACCTTGTTTGCCGAACAGCAGTTTGACGTGGTCGTGAATCTGGGCGCTCAGGCCGGTGTGCGCTATTCGATTGATAATCCGCATGCTTACGTGGATTCCAACCTGGTCGGTTTCGTGAATATTCTTGAAGGTTGTCGTCATTCCAAAGTGAAACACTTGGTTTACGCCAGTTCCAGTTCAGTATATGGCATGAATACCAAACAGCCGTTCAGTACCGATGACCGTGTCGACTTCCCAATCAGTCTGTATGCCGCGACTAAGAAATCCAATGAATTGATGGCCCACACCTATAGCCACCTGTACGGCATTCCGACCACCGGTTTGCGTTTCTTTACCGTTTACGGACCTTTCGGACGTCCGGATATGGCGTATTTTAAATTCACCAAAGCGATTCTTGAAGGTAAGGCAATAGACGTTTATAACAACGGTGAAATGCAGCGCGACTTTACCTATATCGACGATATTGTTGAAGGCGTGATCCGAGTCATGGACCGCATTCCCGAGCCGCAAGTTTCCGAAATTACCAATGCCAAAGCGCCCTACAAGGTTTATAACATCGGAAATCACCAACCGGTTACGCTTCGCCGTTTTATTACCTCCATCGAAGATGCCTGTGGCAAAAAGGCTAAAGAGAATCTATTGCCTATGCAAGCCGGGGATGTGCCGATCACCTATGCCGATGTTGACGATCTGATCGCAGATACCGGTTTCAAACCAAGTACCTCGATAGAAGAGGGGATAGGTAAATTTGTTGAATGGTACAGACAATATTACAAATAAAATTTAGAAATAAAATGTTCAAAAAATATGAGGGGATTGGGGGCCGTTCTTTTTGTTATGTACTTCAATAACAAGAGCTGGATTGCTGATGTCTATAAGTTCATCGATACAGTTAGGTTTTGAATTGAAGAAAACAAATTAGTAGTAATTTGTTTTTTTGTTTAAAAATGGGTGTCTTTGATTTGAAAATAAAAATATTTATGTGATTAATTATTAATATAGAGGTTTAGGCTTTTTTTAGCAGATATATTTAACTTTATATTGGAAAAGCCTTAGTGGAGTAATTATTTTTTGGCTTTCTAAAGATGTTTTGTTTAAATTTGTCTCATTGAACTAAGTATCTTGTTTAGTGAGTAATCAGCTTAAGATAGGGAATATTTTTAGTGTCTTTTAGGTGCTAGTAGGGGTTGTAGATATATGGATTTTTTATGTGTGACCAAGTGTAAAAGGGTAGTTTTTCAGTGAAACGAATTGTAATTGACCTTGATGGCACATTAACCATTGATGAACAAACTGGGTATCCCGAAAAACCACTTAATCAAGATGTTTTTGAAGCATGTCGAAAATATAAGAAATTAGGGTTTGAGATAGTTGTGTCTACGAGTAGAAATATGCGTACATTTGATGGGAATGTTGGAAAAATCAATGTACATACGTTGCCTGGCATTATTGAATGGTTAGAAAAGCATAAGGTTCCATATGATGAGATCCATGTTGGAAAGCCATGGTGCGGGTTTGACGGGTTTTATGTGGATGATAAGTCTATTCGCCCGTCAGAGTTTGCGTCACTCTCATATGATGAAATTAAGGAGCTTCTAGCTAAAGAGAATCCCTTTAAAGATGGTGGTAATAAGTGATTTTAATTGCTTCTGGAGCCTATCTTCAAGGAGAGTTTGCTTCCGAAGTCGGATTGCTGCCCCCTAGTTTTTTGCCAATAGGTAATCAGCGATTGTATGAATATCAGGTGCAGCTCTTAAAGGAGTGGAATGAGAGTGCGGAGGATCTATACCTTTCTGTACCGAGTTCCTACGAAATAGATGTGTATGACCAGGGGCGTCTAGCGGCTCTTGGGGTTCAAGTATTAGAGGTGCCTGATGGTTTGTCACTGAGTGATTCTCTCCTCTACTGCTGGAATGCAACCGCTAAACATCATAACGAATTGACCATTTTGCATGGGGATACGCTTTTTATAAATGGTGTTTTTAATGGTGGTGATGCTATTTCTGTTCATCCAAACCGAGGTTTTTATAAGCGAGCAACTTTAGGGCAAGAAGTACGTTCGTTAGAGCTCGTTCATGATGAATGGTCAAATGACTGTGATCAGGTTGTGTCTGGTTTTTTTCGTTTTGAGAATCCCCTGTTTTTTATGAAGTCGTTGGTCGAGTCAAGAAGTGATTTTGTTCAAGCAATTGTCTCTTATCATCAGGAGTATCCTGTAGAACTAATCACTAATGGAGATTGGCTCGACTTTGGTCATATCAATAGTTTTTATCATTCTCGTACTCGAATGACGACCCAGAGGGCGTTCAATGACTTAAATATTGGATTACGTTCTGTATCTAAAACCTCTAAAAAAAGATCCAAGAAAATTTATGCTGAAGGAAGTTGGTTCGCTAATCTGCCTTTGCCATTGAGATTATATACACCAGCATTGCTGGGTTTGGATATGGGAGGGAAAGGTTACCGTAATGCTAATTATCAATTAGAGTATTTGTATCAATTGCCACTAAGTGACTTGTTTGTTTTTAGTCGTATTGCTAAAGGGTGTTGGCAAACCATATTTAACTGTCTTTCATCAATGCTTTCAGATTTTAGTCGATTCAGACCTGAAGAAGTCGAACAAACAACATTGGACGAGATTAACAGTCTGTATTTGCCTAAAACTATAGATCGGCTAGAAGAGTATGCTCGGCAAAGTGCTTTTGATATTCAGGCTCCTGTATGTTTTGTTGGAGAAGATGCGTATAGCTTAGTCGAGGTGGCGAAACTTTCCTCTAATTATATTCAACCTGCTACGGAACGGGATGTTGCAATTGTGCATGGTGACTTGTGTTTTAGCAATATTTTGTTCGATAGCAGGGTCGAAGCTGTTAAATGTATAGACCCTCGTGGCATTACACCTAGTGGAAAACTTAGCTTGTATGGAGATCGGCGTTATGATCTGGCCAAACTTTATCATTCTGTTGTAGGGCTTTATGATCTGATAATTGCAGGACATTTTTCGCTGCAAAAAAATAAAAATATGGATTTCGAGATATCTTTTTCTAAGAATCAAAAACTACATTTGGAGATGATTGACAGTTTTAGAGAAATGGTTTTGAAGCCGCAAGGGTATGATGAAAAAGAGATCTTAGGGATTACTGTGCATCTTTTTTTATCAATGCTGCCATTACATGCCGATCGGCCTGAAAGGCAACAGGCATTTATTGCCAATGCATTACGTTTGTTTAAATTGTTGCGTGAGTTGAGCTGATGATTGTGATACCTATGGCTGGTTTATCCAGTCGTTTTAAAAAAGCAGGATACCAACTGCCTAAATATATGCTTGAAGCAAAGGGGAAAACTCTTTTTGCTCATTCTGTTGGTAGTTTTGAGAAGTATTTTGACTCTGAAAAATTTTTATTTATTGCTTTAGATGTCTTTGAAACGAGAGAGTTTATCGAGCGTGAATGTGCTTGTTTAGGTATCAATGATTACCACATCGTCATATTATCAGAGCCGACAAGAGGACAGGCAGAAACTGTTTTTTTGGGGGTGACTCAGGCTCGATTGAAAGGTGATGAGGATTTGCTTATTTTTAATATCGATACTTTTCGTCCTGATTTTTCATGGCCAACGGAGTTTGATATTAAATCTGTAGATGGTTATCTGGAAACTTTTATCGGTTCAGGAGCAAACTGGAGTAATGTTTTGCCAGCTGATGAGTCATTACAAACAGTTGAAATGACAGCCGAAAAACAGGAGATTTCACAATATTGCTGCACAGGTTTGTATTATTGGCGTTATTGCTCTGACTTCTGTCGAATTTTCAAAAATTTTAAAAAAAAGAATTTAGATGAGGTTCAGGCTGGTGAATACTATATTGCTCCAATGTATAACGATTTGATTTCAGAGGGTAAAGATATACGTTATAGCGTTATTGGTGGTGAAAATGTGATTTTTTGCGGTGTTCCAGATGAATATGAAGAATATAAACAAATACTCTGACTTTGCATTTATCATTCAAGGTGCTATCGATACGAGAAAGTACCGTTCTAGTTATGTAACCTTAGAGGTATTAAAAAGCATAAGAAAAAATTTTCCTGGATCGGAATTGATATTATCTACTTGGGTTCAAGCTGAAGCACTAGATTCAGAGCTGGCTGAGGTGTCTGATAAAGTGGTTTTTTCAAATGATCCTGGAGGCATAAAAACAGATTCAGGGATTTTAAATGTCAATAGGCAAATAATTAGCAGTCGAAAAGGACTTAATAGTTCAACTAGAAAATATAGTGTAAAAGTAAGGAGTGATGTAGTTTTTAACAATAGCAAATTGATTGATTGTTTTATTGATCAAGTGCTCTCTAAACTATTAGTAGTTAACTTGACTTCTGTTGACCCATTGAGAAGAGAGCGGTATTTTGCGGTTTGTGACTGGGTTTATGTTGGCGAAACGGAACTTCTAAAAAAAGTGTTTGATATTGATCTCTACCCTTCGAGCCTATTAGTGATTAATAATGTTAATAAAAAACATGCAGTATTGAATGCTGAGCAATGGATAGTAATAAATTTTTTAGATGGTGTAGAAAACCTGAATTTGATGGAAAAGGTATTAAATAATGATGTTGATCTTATTGATCTCCATAAGGTTTTAATATGTAAGTATTTTTATATCGGAAGTTTTTTGAAATTGGGCTTGGTGAGTACTAAGTATAAGATTTCATATTTTGGTTTAAAGGATATGTATACTTCTAAATCTTTTAGATGTGCTTGTTTTAGTCAATGTCCACTTCTTGATATAGAGCATGTTTATTATTGTTTACTTGGCAATTCTGTGTTAAGGGCAGGGTATAGGAAGCTAATGGGCTTTTTTAATGGCTAGTCTTTATTCTTGGTTAATCCAATTTTTGGGTTTGGTGAGTCTGGTAGTTTTGCTACCTTTGATAAGGTCTGGTTATGGTGAAGAGGTGTATGAATTATGGTTGTTTGTGACTTTAATTGCATTGGTTGGAGTCGTTTTTGAAACCAGTTTGATCTCTGTTGTTACAAGATTCTTAAGTTATATTGATAAAAGTGGTAAGTATGTTGATGTTGAAGGTCAATTAAACCACGAATGTTATTCATATAACTCAGTATTTGCAAGTTTGGTCATTGTTTATGCAGTGGTTTCAGTAGTCACTTTTATTACTGTTTTGTTTTTTTCTTTCATTTTTGGAAGTGTTTTTTTTGACAAGTACTACTATGAGATTATCGTCTATTCTCTTGTTTCATCGGTACTGGTTTTTTCATCCGTTTTTAAATCTTCACTTTTGTCTAGAGGAATGATTGTTTTTCAAAGGCGTGTACAGTTTTTAGTTAATGGCTCTAGATTGGTTGTTTCTGTTTTTCTGGTTTATTATGCTTTTGCTGTAGTTTATTTAGTTTTCAATTATTTGTTGTTTTCTTTTATAGAATTCTTAGTTTATTATTTTTTTTCGAGAAAATGCTTGTCTTTTGATTTTTATATTGAGCCTGTTAAGGATGTTTTGAAAAATGTTTATAAGAACTTTGTAATTAAGGTTTCTTTGTTTTTCTCAAGTTATTCTTCAAGTTTATTGTTTGTAAATTATGCTATCAATGATTTTGCCCAATTTGTTTTGACGTTAAGAGTTTTGATGGTGGTTGTGTCATTTTCTCAAGTTCCTTTGTCAGTAGGGTTGCCCGATTTATATAAGAAATATATTGAAACAGAGTCTTTTAATGCGTATGAAGTTAAGAGATACTTCATAGTGACTTTTATGTTGTTTTTGTTTGGTGTGTTTTCTTTTTATTATTTAGGAGAGATTGTGTTGCAATTTGTCTCTTATAGTAAGGAAGATTATTTCGTTAAGGATTCAGGGTTGTTTTTATTGTTAGTTGTGTTTGCATTTCTTGAGCTACTAAGAGTTACCAGTTCTCAGGTTTATGAAATAAAAAATAAAGTTCTTTTTCATTGGAATTACGTTTTTTCTACAATAATGATTTTGGGTTCTCAAATTATTGTTTTTGAACTTTCTCATGAAGGAGAACAGACTCTTTATCTGGTGGTTCTTGCTCAAGTTTTTTGGATGTCTGTTTGGGTCTACTGGGTCAATCCAGTTTACTTGGTTAGAGATATTGGAAGGCATTAAAATTCTATGAAAACTTTAAAGGGGATGTCTTTTTTTTTAGCGCTATCTTTGGTTTCTTTTGCTAGTTCCTATTTTTTAAAAATAGGTAATTTCTACTCAATGTCATTTTTCATTACTTTTGTTTTTTTTATTTTCTTTACAATTTTTTCTCTTGTATTTGTTTTTGAAGTTAGGAATTTTAGATTAAGTTTCATGTATGAGGACTTGTTTCCTTATTTTATTTTTGTGGTTTCTTGGTTTTGGTTGCTTTTAACAGATGTTAATAAGGATTCAATTTTTTTTCTAGTCCAGCTTACTGTTTATTCGGTTGTTCCTTATTTTTTGATAAGAGCTGCAATGAATAATGTTTTTGATAAAGTATTCTTTTTCAAAATGTTGTCATACGCATCATTGTTGGTTTTGGTTATAGGTATATTTCACTCTTTGTTTGTAGTTGGGATTGAAGAACTTTTGATAAGAGCTCGATTGGGAGGAGAGTTGATAAATCCAGTAGGCTTAGCATCAATTTTTTTTATTTTAATTGTATTTATGACTCTTGGTATGGTGGATACCAGTTTTATTAAGTTTACTATACTGTTTCTCTCAATTATTTTGTTACTCACTCTTTTGTATTTGACCGGGAGCAGGGCTTCTATGCTGGCGGCATTAACGTTCTTTTTGATATTGTTAATTACGTCTTCAAAACGAATGTTTTTAGTTGGTATGCTTATTACTGTGTTGGTTTCTTTTATTTTATTTTTACTGGATGTAAGTGCTCTTAATGAAAGGTATTCAAACCCATTGGAATCAGGTTCGGTTCTTGAAAGAGTTGAACTATATGCAATAGCTATTGATATGGTTTCAGTTAAACCTTTTGTTGGGTGGGGGACTTATGCTTATCAAAATTATACAGAAGGGTCTTATCCTCATAATTTAATGCTAGAACTTTTTGTATCATTTGGTGTGCTTGGTCTTTCTTTTTTTATTCTTCTGGTTTTGCTTGTTTTATTTCGTATTTGTACTCAAAAAAATATTTATTTAAGGATTTTTTTGTCATCAATTTTCTCAGTTTTGCTTATAAAAATGTTTAGTTTTAATCTGGCTCAATTGAAGGATGTTTTTATTTTATTGTCTCTTTATGCTTCTTCTTCAAGGGCATTTAATAACTGAATTATTATGAATAATAAGCTCCCTGTTTTGATTGTTTTTTTTAATAGGTTGGATTCGTTGTCCGAAGTATTAGCGTCGGTTAGGGAATATGCTCCTGACGTTATATATTTGGCTTCTGATGGACCGCGAGAATGGATAAAAGGTGAAGATTTGAAGGTTTTAGAGCTTCGAAACTATGTTGAATCTGCCATTGATTGGGATTGCGAGGTAAAAACCCTTTTTCAGAAAAAAAATTTAGGATGCAAAAAATCTGTTCATGAGGCTGTCCAATGGTTTTTTTCGCAAGAAGAGAAAGGGGTTGTTTTAGAAGATGATATTGTACCTTCTTTAAATTTCTTTAAGTTTTGCGAAGAAATGCTTGAATTCTATAAATATGATAGGAGTGTAGCTTCAATTGGTGGTCGAAATGAACTTGGTGAGTTTGACCCCGAAAACGGCTTTTTATTTTCATCTAAGTTTTTTTGTTGGGGTTGGGCTAGTTGGGCGGATCGTGTAATTGGTCTTGATTTAGATGTGAGCTCAAACCAAATTATAAAAAAACAAGTATTAAAGCCTTTGAACTGGGCTGAAAGATGTCTTGTTGAAGGAATGTATGGCCTTATTGAATCTAAGCAGGTAAATTCATGGGCTTACCAATACGACATCAATTTTAGAGCTAATAATCAACTACAAATTTTACCTGAAAGAAACATGATTAAGAATGTTGGGCTTTCTATAATAGGAGCCCACTCTTCGGGTGCATCGGATGATTTTGTAGATGTTTTTGAAGGTTTTTTGCCTAAACCGAATAAGGAAGCAGAGGTTTTAAAAAATCAGCAGTTTATTGATGCTTACCTAAAGAAACGTTACGGTAGTATTTTTAGGTTGTATTTTTTCTCGAAAGTAAAATATTTGAAGTCATTAAAAATTTTACTAAAGAAGCTGAGATAAAAATTGATACATTTAGACTGTACACTTCGTGATGGCGGGTACTATAACGCTTGGAATTTTAACGAAAACCTCGTCTATGACTATTTATTAGCCATGGATGCGCTTGGTCTTGATTATGTCGAGATTGGATTTCGCTCGTTAAAAAACAATGGTTTCAAGGGCCCTTATGCGTTTAGTCAAGATGGTTTTTTGAAAACGCTTCCAATACCAGATGGTTTAAAGTCAAAAATTGGTGTGATGGTTAATGGTTCTGAGCTAAGTGATCCAGAAACTCAGTTGAATCGTCTAAAGCGTCTTTTTACCCCTAAAAAAGATTCTCCTATTTCCTTAGTGCGTATAGCCTGCCATGTACATGAATTTAAGGCTTGTTTACCGATCTCGGCTTGGTTGAAAGAACAAGGCTACATAGTCGGTTTTAATCTAATGCAGGTGGCTGATCGTTCTGTAGATGAAATTGCTAATCTGGCAAGAGAGGCCTGTGGTTACCCCATAGATGTATTGTATTTTGCGGATTCGATGGGAAGTTTGGATCCAAAGCAAACGTGCGAAATTGTTAGAGCTTTTCAACAGGAGTGGAAAGGCCATTTGGGTATTCATACTCACGATAATATGAATCAAGCGATTGCTAATACACTGGCTTCAATTAATGCGGGTGTAACCTGGGTAGATTCAACGGTTACTGGTATGGGACGTGGGCCGGGTAATGCGCAGACTGAATTTTTAGCCATGGCGATTAAAAAATATCCTGAAAATGCAGGCAACCCAACCAAGTTGTTTGAGGTGATTCGCTCATATTTCAAGCCGCTGCAAGCAAAATATGGCTGGGGAACCAATCCGTATTATTATCTTGCTGGACAATATGGTATACACCCTAGCTATATACAGGAAATGTTACAAGATGCACGGTACAGTGATGAAGATATGATTGCGGTGATTGAGCATTTGCGTGTTGAGGGTGGTAAAAAATTTAGCTTAGATACTCTTGAGGCAGCACGCCATTTTTATTCGGGTGAACAAAGTGGCTCATGGTCGCCTAAAGAGGTTTTAGCTGGTCGAGATGTATTGGTAGTTGGGTCAGGACCAAGTGTTAAAGATCATAAGCTGGCAATTGAAAAGTATATTAAGTGCTATCGGCCCTATGTTATTGCGTTAAATACCGAATCGAGCCTTGATCAAGAGTTGGTTTGTGCTAGAGCGGCTTGTCACCCCGTGCGTTTACTTGCCGATTGTCATCAATATTCAAAACTCTCTCAGCCTTTGATTACGCCTTATTCTATGTTGCCTGAAGATGTACAGAATGAGCTTTCTGGTAAACCTGTTTTTGATTTTGGTTTGTATGTAGAGAAGGATCAGTTTGTGTTTGATGAATTTTCTTGTGTTTTGCCGAATTCGTTAGTTTTTTCATATGTTTTAGCGATTGCGAATAGTGGTGGAGCGAAGAAAATTCATTTGGTAGGGTTTGATGGTTATTCTGCGGATGATCCACGTAGCCGAGAAATGGAGCATCTATTGCAACTTTATAAATCGTTTGGTTTTGTTTCTTTAAGCTCATTAACGCCAACACGTTATGACATTCCAACTCAGTCCATTTATGGGTTTTAACAGTTTTTAGGATGGTTTTATGAAAACAATTGTCGTCATACCGGCACGCTATAAATCAAGCCGATTTCCCGGTAAGCCTTTGGTTAAGTTACTCGGTAAACCGATGATTCAATGGGTCGCGGAGCTTAGTGCAAGGGCTGTTGGAAAAGATAATGTTTATATCGCTACTGATGATATTCAAATTGAATCGGCTGTTTTAGAAATGGGATATCAAGTGGTAATGACGTCTGAAGAATGCTTAACCGGTACAGATCGCCTTGCTGAAGTAGCCAAAAAAATTGAAGCTGACGTTTATATTAACGTACAGGGTGATGAGCCTTTAGTTGATCCCGAAGATATTTTAAAGGTCATTGAAGCCAAAAAAATACACATGACCGATGTGATTAATGGTTATTCTGTGATTGGGAAAAATGAAGATCCGCAGAGTGTAAATATTCCAAAAGTAATTTTTACGGAAGATGAGCGTTTGGTTTATATGTCACGCCAAGCCTTACCTGGGTTTAAAGAAGAGAAGAATGCGCCGCTTCAATATTATAAGCAGGTGTGTATTTATGCTTTTAATCGGCAAGAGCTTTTAGCTTATGGTGAATTTGGTCGAAAAAGCATTTTAGAACAATCTGAGGATATTGAGATTATTCGCTTCTTAGAGTGGGGGCAGCCTATTCGTATGGTTGAAACCAGGCCTGGTAGTTTAGCAGTGGATGTGCCAGAGGATGTGGAGAGAGTTGAGGCGGCGTTAAGGGAGCATTGGGGGTGAATAAATTATTAACGGATTACCAAACTTTAGTGTTTGATTGTGATGGTGTTGTTTTGAACTCTAACAAGATTAAGACTCAAGCCTTTTATGAAGCCACTAAACATTTTGGTCACGAGCCGGCGCAAGCATTAGTTGATTACCATGTTGCCAATGGCGGGGTTTCGCGTTACTTAAAGTTTGAGTATTTCTTAAAAGAGATTATGCAGATCTCGATTGTTGATTCTATTTTGCAAGATTTGTTAAACCGTTTTGCCAATGCTGTTAAACAGGGGTTGATGGAGTGTGAGGTGGCTCCTGAATTGGACTCATTGAAACAGAAAACCGCTGATGCAAATTGGTTAATTGTTTCTGGAGGAGATCAGGCTGAGCTAAGAGAAGTGTTTAAAGCGCGTGGATTATATCAACTCTTTGATGGCGGGATTTTTGGAAGTCCAGATGATAAAGATAAAATTTTAGCGAGAGAAAAATCTAGTAAAAACATCAATGGCAATGCTTTGTTTTTAGGGGATAGTAAGTATGACTACAAGGCCGCTAGTAAAGCAGGCTTGGATTTCGTTTTTTTAAGCGATTGGACAGAGGTGAAGGTCTGGCAGGCTTGGGTCGATGAAAATAAAATACAAAGCTACCGTAATATTGAAGATTTAGCTATTTTATGATTGATGACCAAGCAAACGCTAAACTAGTAGAAGATCAAAATAAAGCCGATGAACTTTATACGGCTGAATTTTTAGAAGAAGTTAATAATTATTCTGACCGGATTGTTGAACGAAATGATTATGTGAACGAATTTTTTCTCTATTTTGTCGTTCCTCAACTTGAGCGTACACGCCAATTGAAAATGCAAAATAATACCGAGATAGAGAATTCAGTTTGTTATTGGAATTATTTCAAATTTACCTTACATGGTGTGTATTTATTTTTTATCAGTGTTTTTTATTCGGTTGTCATACCCAGTTACGTTTTACTTAAATATAGACGTAATGAGAAAAGGTTAAATCCAACTCAGTCCTTAGCGGTGATTCGCTCGCCAGCGACATATTCCAAAATGGCCTTTCTAAAAAATCAAGGTGTTCTGTTTTATGCTGATTCACTTGTCTTTAGTTCGGCTGACGTTGAGCTAAGTCTTTACTCTCAATCTTTTCTTTCCCGGTTAATCGGGGTTTTTGTCATACCCTGGTTAAGCATTAAGGATTTTTTTTCGCTTTTTTTAATGGTACGAAGACACCTCGGGTTTGTTTCCGCGGTAGGTATGCTTAGTTATTATCGTAAACGACTTTCTCATAAGGTAACATTTGGATTTTATTTAAGCAGGTTGCTTAAAAACGTTAAGCCACATGTTTTCTATACAGGTAATAAAGAAGACCGATTTGCTTTAATTGAAAAGCGGCTTTGTCATGAGGTGGGAATAAAATCAGTATGCATTCCTCATGGGCTTGAGTATTCGTTTAAGATGCCGGGTGGCTTAGTAGGTGATATCTTTTATTGTAATTCTGAGTCTGCAAAATATCACTTAGAGAGTTTATACGCTCAGAGTAGAACAAAATTTTTATTTGATGAAAATGTAGTTTTCAAAATGCTTTCAAGGCATACAGAAGCATTAAGTTCGAAGAAGCTTGTTTTTTTTCCTGAGTCGAGAGAACCTGAAAAAAATCTTGTAATTATTGATTTTTTGAAAAGGCAAGGTTTTGATTTTTTGGTTAAGCTGCATGGAAAAGACAGTCTAGAAAATTATAGATCAGTTATTGATGAGTCTTGCTTAGTAGACGATTTTGACCAAGCAATCTCAAATAGTATCTGTCTTGCAAGAAAGTCCACAGTTTTACTTGAGGCGATTTATAACCACTCAGTTCCAATAGCTATTTTGGTGGATATGAAAGATAGAGCGTATTTTGAATTTATGTTTCCATCGTTAAAAGATGAAAGTATTTTAAAAGTCTATTCTTTTGATGAATTAAAGAGTTTAGTTAAGATATTAAGGGCACAAAATGTTCAATAATAAGGTGTTAATGATCACAGGCGGTACAGGCTCGTTCGGTAACGCAGTATTAAAGCGGTTTTTGGATTCGGATTTGAAAGAGATTCGGATTTTTTCTCGTGATGAGAAAAAGCAAGATGATATGCGTAAGCGTTATGCCAATTCTAAGTTGAAGTTTTATATTGGCGATGTGCGTGATTTCAATTCGGTGCTAAGTGCAACACGTGGTGTGGATTTTATTTTTCATGCGGCGGCGTTAAAGCAAGTGCCTTCGTGTGAGTTTTATCCTATGCAAGCGGTGCAAACGAATGTAATCGGCACGGATAATGTTTTGGAAGCGGCCATTCAAAATGGTGTGAAACGTGTGGTGTGTTTGAGTACCGATAAGGCGGTGTACCCGATTAATGCGATGGGGACTTCTAAGGCGATGATGGAGAAGGTATTTGTTGCCAAGTCACGTGAAGTGAGTGATGAACAAACGGTTATTTGTGGTACGCGCTATGGCAATGTGATGGCGTCTCGTGGTTCGGTGATTCCTTTGTTTATTGAACAGATGCGAGCGGGTAAAAATTTAACGATTACTGATCCAAATATGACCCGCTTTATGATGACACTGGCTGATGCAGTCGATCTGGTTCTGTATGCATTTGAACATGGCAATAACGGTGATATTTTTGTGCAAAAAGCCCCTGCGGCGACAGTGGAAACCTTGGCGATTGCTTTGCGTGAAATGATTGGCCTGGCTGAACATCCAATTGATATTATCGGTACTCGTCATGGTGAAAAGTTGTTTGAAGTGCTGTGTAGTCGCGAAGAAATGGCTTGTGCTGAAGATATGGGTGACTATTTCCGTATTCCGCCGGATTTGCGTGATTTGAACTACTCTAAATATGTTGAAGTGGGTGACAAGCATGTCTCTGAGCTTGAAGACTACAACTCGCACAATACCCAGCGTTTGGATGTTGAGGGTATGAAGCAATTGTTATTGAAGCTCGATTTCATGCAAAAGATCGTTCGTGGTGAACAGGTGACTCCAGAGGAATAAAAATGAAAGTTTTAATTACTGGAGCAGATGGTTTTATTGGCAAAAATCTTTATGTTCATTTGTCCGAAAGAGATAATTTGTGTATCGAAACGTTGACACGTAACGATTCCTTGTCTGATCTATCGGCTAAGCTAGAAGGCGTTGATTTTATATTTCATCTTGCTGGAGTTAACCGTCCGAAAAATACCGAGGATTTTAAGTCTGGTAATACAGATTTAACTTCTGAACTGATTAATGCGGTCGAAAAAACTCGTCGCTCTATCCCTGTTATTTACAGTTCCTCTATTCAAGTGGACTTAGACACCCCTTATGGTGAAAGCAAACGCTTGGCAGAAAGAGCACTGCTTGATTTTTCCGATAGAGCTGGAACACCGGTATTTATTTTTAGATTGCCAAATGTTTTTGGGAAATGGTCCAAGCCTAATTACAATTCGGTTGTAGCGACGTTTTGCCATAATATCGCTCGTGGTTTGCCGATTCAAATAAACGATGCAGAGGCTAATCTACGTTTAGTTTATGTCGATGATGTTGTTAACCGTTTTGTTTCTATTTTGGATGATTCGGATGCACTTGCCGGTTTTTGTGATGTTACACCCATTTATGAGATTAAACTTGGTGATCTGGCTGAGAAGCTAGAAGCTTATCATGATTCGAGGAGAAGTCTTATCACCGAGCAGGTTGGTCTTGGTCTGGACAGGGCTTTACATGCTACCTATTTGAGTTTTCTAGAGCCGAATGCGTTTTCATATGATTTGGTTAAGCATGAAGATCCCCGAGGCGTTTTTGTGGAAATGCTTAAAACCAGGGATTCCGGGCAGTTTTCATTTTTTACTGCGCATCCTGGAGTTACGCGCGGCGGACATTATCATCATTCGAAAACAGAAAAGTTCTTGGTGTTAAAGGGCGAGGCCTTATTTAAGTTTCGGCATGTTGTGACTAATGAATATTATGAAATCACGACAGCAGGTGATAAACCTCAGGTTGTCGAAACAGTGCCTGGCTGGACGCATGATATTACCAATATAGGTGATGATGAAATGATCGTTATGTTGTGGGCGAATGAGATTTTTGATAGAGAAAATCCAGATACTTATGCAAAACCGCTTTAAGGGTTGAAATGAAGAAATTAAAAGTTGTTACAGTGGTGGGCACACGACCGGAAATTATTCGTTTGGCGTGTGTGATGAAGAAGCTTGACGAGCATTGTGAGCATATTTTAGTGCATACAGGCCAAAACTATGACTATGAATTGAACGAGATTTTCTTTAATGATCTAGGGATTCGCAAGCCGGATTATTTCTTAGGTGCCGCTGGTGCCAGTGGTGCAGAAACCATTGGTAATGTCATTATTGCAGTTGATAAGGTTTTGGCGGAAGTAAAGCCTGAAGCTTTGCTGGTATTGGGCGATACCAATAGTTGTATGGCTGTTTTACCCGCCAAGCGTCGCAAAATTCCGACTTTCCATATGGAGGCGGGGAATCGTTGTTTCGACCAGCGTGTTCCGGAAGAAATAAACCGTCGCCTGGTCGATCATATGGCTGATATTAATCTAACTTACAGTTCAATTGCTCGTGATTATTTACTAGCTGAAGGTTTGCCTGCTGACATGGTGATTAAAACCGGTAGCCCGATGTTTGAGGTGTTGAATACTTATCGTGAAGGAATTGATCAGTCAGACGTTTTAGAGCGTTTGAAGCTTTTAAAACACCAGTTCTTTGTGGTGAGTGCTCACCGCGAAGAGAACGTCGATTCCGATAAGAATTTTTTAAACTTGGTGGAGTCCTTGAACACAATTGCTGAAACTTATCAAATGCCGGTGATTGTTTCGACGCATCCTAGAACTCAAAAGCGTGTGGACGCAATGGGTGTTGAGTTTAATCCTTTGGTGCGTTTGTTAAAACCACTTGGTTTTAAGGACTACAACAAGCTGCAATTATCCGCAAAAGCAGTGCTCTCAGACAGCGGAACAATCAACGAAGAATCTTCGATTATGAACTTCCCTGCCTTAAATTTGCGTGAAGCACATGAACGTCCAGAGGGCATGGAAGAAGCGGCGGTGATTATGACCGGTTTGCATAAAGACAGAATTATGCAGAGCTTAGCGGTTATCGACAGTCAGCCGAGAGATGATGAACGATTAATCCGCCAAGTTTATGACTATTCTATGCCGAATGTATCGGACAAAATCGTACGTATTGTTCATAGTTATACCGATTATGTAAATCGTGTGGTGTGGAAACAATACTAAGCTATGCGTGTTCTGATCGTTTCTCAATATTTTTGGCCTGAAAACTTCAGAATCAATGATCTTGCCGAAGAACTCGTTAAACGAGGACATGAAGTCACTATTTTGACGGGCAAACCAAACTATCCTTCTGGTGAGTTGTTTCCTGAGTTTGAGGCTAAGCCTGATGAATTTAGTGAATACAGAGGTTGTCGTGTTGTCCGTGTTCCTATAGTAATGCGTGGACAAGGGAGTGGGAGAAAACTTGTCTCTAATTACATTAGTTATGTTTTGTCTGCGTCAATAATCGGCTTTTTTAAGTTACGAAAACAACGGTTTGATGTCACATTTGTTTATGAGCCTTCTCCGGTAACGGTTTGTCTCCCCGCTATTTTTTATAAAAAGCTAAAAGGAACACCTGTTGTATTTTGGGTTTTAGATTTATGGCCAGAAACCTTAGAGGCGATTGGCGTTGTTAAGTCTCCACGAATCTTGTCTTGGGTTGGAAAGCTGGTTAGCTATATTTACAACCGCTGCGATCTCGTTTTAGGTCAATCAAAGGCTTTTTATGAAGGGATTTCACAGTATTGTGAAGATGAAAATAAAATTAAATATTTTCCAAGTTGGTCGGAACCTGTTTTCTTGGAATCAAGTAATTCAAGTGTCAATGAACTCATGGAATCAGGTTCATTTAAAGTTTTATTTGCAGGCAATATTGGTGACGCACAAGACTTTCCAGCAATTCTTTTAGCCGCAGAGGAGATTAAATCGCATAACCATAATATCAAAATTTATGTGGTGGGCGATGGTCGTGCGTTTAATGGCATAAAGCATCAGGTTAAGGAAAAAGGTTTAGAGGATATTGTGATTTTACTTGGGCGTTTTCCCTTAGATGATATGCCTGCATTTTATTCTGCTGCGGATGCCTTGCTGGTTACTTTAAAAGAAAGCAAAGCTTTTTCTATGACTATTCCAGGTAAAATTCAAACCTATATGGCTGCTGGTAAACCAATTTTAACTATGTTGTCAGGAGAGGGGTCGAGAGTAGTGGATGAGGCTCAGTGTGGATTAACGGCGAAATCAGGGGATCATTTAGGTCTCGCCAAAAATATGATCAGCTTATCTGAATGTACTAAGGATGAGTTGCTCAATTTTGGAGTAAATGCCAACACCTATGCTGAGAAAGAGTTTGATCGATATACTTTAATTTCCCAGCTTGAGTCTTGGTTTGAGGAGGTAAGCTTGTCATCTAAGGAAAACAAATTATGATTTTTTTAACCGGTGCAACGGGATTTGTGGGGTCGGCATTGTTGAAGCGCTTAGTCGACGATGGAGTGGATGTTTTTGCTTTGGTTCGTGAAGGATCACATTCTTTACCAGCCGGTGTAAAGTCTTTGACTTGGGATTTAAGTGCTTTGGCTGAAATTGGAGGGTTGCCTCCTCATTTTGTTTCTTACAATGACCGTAAACAAAATCAAAACGACGGTAAAGATTTTAATGGTCTAGATTCGCTAGCGATGACTCTAAAAAATAGTGACGTGGTGGTGCACGCAGCAGCGCGGGCGCATATTATGAATGATGAATCTATTGATCCATTAGCGGAGTATCGAAAGGTTAATCGAGATGCAACTTTGACTTTAGCTTCTTTGGCGGCTGAATCAGGCGTAAAAAGGTTTGTGTTTATTAGTTCGATAAAGGTTAATGGGGAGATGACTAGTGCTGGAATGCCTTTTGAAGCGGAAATTTCTGAGCCGCCTGTTGATCCTTATGGATTGTCTAAGTATGAAGCAGAGCAAGGATTGTTAGAAATTGCCAATGAAACTGGGATGGAAGTGGTAATTATTCGTCCCCCTTTGGTTTATGGGCCAGGTGCTCCGGGAAATTTTGCTAGTTTAGTAAATTGGGTCAAAAGAGGAATTCCGTTGCCATTGGGTTCGGTTCAAAATCAACGTTCTTTAGTGGCTTTGGATAATTTGGTGGATTTTATTGCCTTGTGTGCAGATCGAGAGCGTTCTCCGAAGGCGGCAAATGAAGTGTTTTTGATTTCAGATGGTAGAGAAGTTTCTACTTCTGAATTGTTGCGTAGTGTGGCAAAAGCTTACGGCGTGAAATCGCGTTTGTTGCCTATCCCTGTCGGTTTAATGAAATTTGCCGCAAAGTTATTAGGTAAGGGAGCTGTTGCAGACAGGTTGTTTGCTAATTTACAGGTCGATAGTTTGAAGGCGCATGAATTATTAGGCTGGAAGCTAGTGATAACCATGGATCAACAGCTCGCTAAAATGGCCGAATATGATAAAAAGAGTTTTAAATGATTCGCTTACTAGATTTGTTTTTTTCATTGTTGGGTTTAATGGTTGGCTTTCCGGTTTTGGTTGTTTTATTTGTAATCGGTTTATTTGATACCGGTTCTCCTCTGTTTTTTCAGGAACGGGTGGGGCGTAATCAAAAACCGTTTACGTTGGTGAAGTTTCGTACTATGAAAAAGGATACAGCGTCAGTGGCCTCACACTTGGCAAGTACTTCTTCGATCACAAAGTTTGGTGCTTTTTTGCGTAAAACCAAATTGGATGAATTGCCTCAGTTGTGGAATGTCTTAAAAGGCGAGATGAGTTTGGTGGGGCCGCGCCCAGGGTTATTCAACCAGGAAGAGTTAACCGCTGCACGTGAAAAACAGGGAGTGTTTAAAGTTCGCCCAGGTATTACAGGCCTATCGCAGGTGAATGAAATTGATATGTCCACGCCTGAACTATTAGCCCAAACCGATGCGAAAATGATTAACTCCATGACACTGGTAAATTACTTTAAATATATTTTGCAGACTGTGACTGGAAAAGGTTCCGGTGATCGGATAAAACCTTAACTTAGTATAAAAATATGACACGTTTTACTTCGCTTTTTACCCCTCTTTTACAGATTCCCCGCTGGCAGAAGCGTTTGCTCTCTTTAGTGATTGATACTTGTGCTTTAATGGTTATTGCTTATTTGGCCCTTACCCTGCGTTTTGGAGAGCTGTATTGGCCAACGCCTGTTCAATGGATCGGTATCCCTATCCTTCCTCTAGTGGCAATTCCTGTCTTTATCCGTCTAGGTCTTTACCGTGCTGTTGTACGCTATATAGGCGTGCGTTTTGCTTATACGGTCTTTTTGGCGGTTTCAATCGCTTTTGTTTTATGGACTGCCGTGCTGTTTATGCTCAATCTTGAGTTTCCTCGTTCGGCTATGATTATTGCCTGGCTTCTGGCTTTACTGGCTATATCCGGCAGCAGGATGATTGCGCGCTCTTTGCTGAATGATGGTGTGAGTCGAAAACTATATTCTGATAAGAAGAGAGTCGTCATTTATGGCGCGGGTAGTGCCGGTCAGCAGTTATTTAATGCAACGGTTAAGATGCCGTTCGTCAGGGTTGTTGGCTTCATTGATGACTGTCCTCAATTACAGAATTATGATATTCATGCCGTCAGGGTTTTTAAGCCGGAAGACCTGGATGAGCTTATCGAGCAGCAGTCTGTCACGGATCTGTTTTTAGCTATTCCCTCGCTGTCTCCGGCAAAGAAAAAATCCATTTTGAGTTGGCTGGAAAAGAAACGCGTTAAAGTGTCAATTCTGCCTCCTATGGATCAGATTGTCGGCGGTCAGGTTCAGGTTTCCGATGTTCGTGAGGTCGGTATTGAAGATCTCCTTGGTCGGGAAACCGTGCCGCCCAAAGCTGAATTATTGGAGCACTGTGTCAAAGATCAGGTGGTTTTGGTATCCGGTGCGGGTGGTTCAATTGGCTCTGAGCTCTGCCGTCAGGTGGTCAAACTAAACCCTAAATCACTTATTTTGTATGAACTAAGTGAGTTTGCTCTGTATCAGATTGATAAGGAACTGCAAGGTCATGGAGTTGATATCGTTTCAATTCTGGGCTCGGTTCAGGATGGCGTTAAGCTTGAGAAGATTTTGAATATGTATTCGGTTGATACGGTATACCATGCTGCGGCCTATAAACATGTCCCCTTAGTTGAGCATAATATTGCTGAAGGTATTCAGAACAACAGTTTTGGTACTATGACGATTGCCAAGAAGGCCGCTGAAAGTGGTGTAAAAAACTTTGTTTTGATCTCGACCGATAAAGCGGTACGGCCAACGAACTTTATGGGGGCCAGCAAAAGAATGGCTGAGCTCGCTTTGCAAGCATTGCAGGAGCAGTACCGCAGTACTCGTTTTGTGATGGTACGCTTTGGGAATGTGCTTGGTTCATCCGGTTCGGTTATTCCCTTATTCCGCCAGCAAATTAAAGCCGGTGGTCCGCTCACGGTAACTCATCCTGAGATTACCCGTTTTTTTATGACTATTCCGGAAGCGGCATCGCTGGTAATACAGGCTGGTTCTATGGGAACCGGTGGCGATGTTTTTGTCTTGGATATGGGGAAGTCTGTAAAAATTGTCGATTTGGCACAGCGAATGATTCGTCTGTCAGGTTTGGAAGTAATGGATGAAGAGGGGAATGGTGATATTGAAATTCAGTTTACCGGCTTGCGTCCAGGGGAGAAACTGTATGAGGAACTATTGATTGGAGAGGATATTGACGGCACAAGCCATCCGAAGATAATGAAAGCGCATGAATATTTTGTTCCGCTTGAAGAACTTGAAACGACTTTTGTTCAGATGAAGGCTGCGATCAGGAATTCAGATTATGAGCAACTGGCACAATTGGTCGGTCAGGTTGTTTCCGGGTTTAATCATACATCTGGGATTGTCGATTACTTCAAGGTTTCTCCAGAGCAGGTTTCATCCTACAAAAAGGATCTAGACACAAAACCGAAATTAGGTGTGGTAAATGTTAAGAATGCTTAGATTGGCATTTATTGGAAAACCGCTATGGTTTTTTTTCTTTTTGGCTTTTTTATCCTTTTCCGCGCGCGCCAGCGTCTGGTTTGAGCCCTCGGATATCCGTCTGAAATTGGATATCGAACTTCTCAGTGATCGTGGTGTTTTGCCGGTAACCTCGGGAAGCTGGCCGATATATGCGCCGGATTTGGATCGCGCTTTAACGTCTGTATCGAACTTGGATTCATTGAACAAGGTTGAAAAAGCGGCTTATTACCGTCTGAAAAGTCGCGTGTCGAGAGTGCGTTCCAAACAGTTGGATCTGAAGCCGGAAAAGTTGTTGCGCATCTCCACTGTTTCCGAACCGCTTCTGTTTTCAGCCTTTGAAAGCCGTAGCGTTTATGGTCAAGGCTCTTCGGCCAGCGCTGTGACTCGTCAGGTTTATAAGTCCGTCGCTTTTCAAGTTAATCTGTCTCGTGCCGAGGGCGATAATCGCCTGGATGGGAGTTATATTGCGACAACTCTTGCCGATACTGTGGTGACGGTCGGCTCGCAAAACCGTTGGTGGGGACCGGGTCAGGATAGTAGTCTGTTATGGTCGACGCAGTCGCGTCCGGTATTCGGAGTACATTTTCAGCGCGTCAGCTCCGAACCATCTTCTCTCCCTCTTTTCGATGCACTGGGTCCGCTGAATTATCAGGCTTTTATCGGTTCTTTGCAGGACTCGTCGACGCCAAATCCGGATGATAAGTCGGTCAACTTTTATTCTGCACGAATCGAAGCCCGACCATTTAAGCGTTTGCAGATTGGGATTGCCGGGCTGACATTTGACGATGTTAATGTCGTCGCCGATGAGCCGGTCAAGCAAAGCCTGATGGGGATTGATTTTCGCTACGGATTTTCTGTCTTAGATCAGCCATTTTCATTTTACGGGCAAGCGGCTAAAGAGGTCGATTCTGTGGCTGACCAGGGATGGAACGCGCTTTTAGGTATCAATTCTTATGCGGATTTTCCTTCATTACGAGGCCGATTGCATTGGTACCTTGAAGCCTTGGATGCAACCGAAGGAGTCTTCGAACAGGGCGTGGATCAGGATGACTCTTCGGCCGGTTTTCGTCATAATGATCAGAGTTTTGCCAGTAATATCGGCTATGGCGGGCGCAGCGTGACTCTTGGCGGTATATGGTCTGCGCAATCCGGATGGGCGGTGAAGTCCTCTGTTAAATACGCTGAATGGCAAGCAAGTGATCATAGCGAAACCGTTATGCCGTTGTTCCCCGAAAGTGTGCAGGGAGAGGATGTTGAGTTTCTTGGTATGACGCTGACCGGCGAATTTTATTGGAATAAGCACTTTAAAATTGAACCGACACTGTTTTATCAAAAGTTTAACCATCAGTCGGAGTTGATGGATAATAATGCCGGTTTGGGGTTGAGCCTCAGTTATCTCTATTAGAGGTATTGAAGGCGTTGTAAGGAATACTGGCTGACGACGAGAGTCGTCTCTGTATTGAATATTTAAAGTTAAAGTTTAGGTCTGATTTTAATGAATATTGGATTAGGAAAGATTTACAAGAAGGGCGTGCTTCCCAAGGCGTTGGTTATCGGCAGTGTACTATTCACCGGCTTATGGGGAAGTGCCGGGTTTGCTGTGCAGCCGAGCGCCGCGCAACTGGAAATGCTTAAGTCGCTGCCCAAATCGCAGCAGGAGGCGTTGATCAAACAGTATGCTCCTGACCTGATCCAGAATAGCTCTACACAGATGCCTGTAGAGTCAAATTTAGAAACCACGGCAGAACCGGTAATTGAAAGTCGTGAAGTTGAAGAAGATCTTAGCCGTTCAATGCAGGCCAAGGAAGCAAAAAAATCCATTGATGCTGCCGATTTGCAGGAACGCCAGGTAACAACAGCAATTGAAGAAGAGGTCAAACCTTTCGGTTATGACCTGTTTGCCGGTACGCCTTCAACCTTTGCGCCACTGGCTAATGCACCGGTTCCGGCGGATTACGTCATGGGGCCGGGAGATACCTTAAATGTGCAGATTTACGGTGCGGAGAATGATTCTTACATCTTGCAGATCGATCGCGAGGGGAATATTCAGTTGCCGAATGTAGGGCCGCTCCAGATTGCCGGAATGCGCTTCAACGAAGCGTCAAAAATGATTGAATCGGAAATTACCCGTGCAGTGATCGGCGTGGAAGTCAGTGTGACGGCGGGGGCTTTACGTTCGATTCGAGTCTTTGTCCTGGGGGATGTTTATAAACCGGGGGCTTATGTTGTCAGTGGCCTGTCTACTATGTCCAACGCGTTGCTCTCCAGCGGTGGAATCAAAACGATCGGCTCTTTGCGTAATATTCAGCTTAAGCGTAATGGCAAGGTGATCTCCACACTGGATTTATATGATTTTCTGTTAAAAGGTGATATGTCCAAAGATGTGAGTCTTCTGGATGGTGACGTGCTGTTTGTACCGACGCTGAAAAAGACGGTTACCGTTGCCGGCGAAGTCAAACGCCCGGCAGTATATGAATTGAAAAAAGAACGCACTCTGCGTGAAATTATCCAGTTGGCAGGTGGTTTTACGCAGGATGCCAGTCCGGCGCACTCCAAGCTGGAGCGTATTCGCGAGGATGGTTTCCGCGAAGTGAAAGATGTTAATTTGCGGGCGAAAAAGGTTTTGCAGCAACGCATTCAGAACGGTGATTCGATCCGCGTATTGGCTTCCGTTGATGAATATAAAGATATTGTTCTGGTGAGCGGCAGCGTTAGTCGCCCGGGTGAGTATCAATGGCGCGACAGCTTGCGAATTGCAGACCTGTTTAGAGGTCAATCGGCTGATGAGTTCTTGGCTCGAACCGATTTGGAGCATGTCTTTATCAAGCGTGAAGTCGGCATTGAACGCAATATTCAGGTTCTGATGGTGAATCTGAAAGCGGCATTGTCAAACCCGAAAAGTGCCGAGAATATTTCCCTGCAGGCGCGCGACGAGTTACTTGTGTTGAATTTCGATGATAATCGGGTCGAAGTATTACAGCCTTGGGTGGCGGAGTTGAAACGTCAGGCAAATCAAAATCAACTGGCGCAGGTTGTTTCTGTTTCCGGAAGCGTCAACTATCCGGGGGAGTATCCTTATGTACAGGGGATGAGCATTCAGGAACTGCTTTCTGTTGCCGGTGGAGCGTCTTTGACTTCAATGGAAAAAGCGCTTCTGAAACGAGAAAATGCCTATAACCGTCAGGTCTCTGTATTGTTGATCGGCTTGAATTCCGAGATGTCGCTTAAAGCGCAGGCAATGGATGAGTTAATTGTTTTGGATGTCAACGGTATCGAAGAGATCGAGAGCGAGAAGCGTGAACTGTCGAAAATTCAGGCGGATAATTCACGTGAATTGGTTGATAACAGCGAAGATGAAAAGAGTGTTTCTTCTGACAAGAACCAAGTCAATGATTCTCATATGAGGGTGCAAGCTCTGGTAAAACGTTTGCGTGAGCAGTCAACGTCTGAATTGCCGGCACAAGTTGTTTCGGTGGAAGGTTTTGTCAAATTTCCCGGTGAGTATCCCCTGACCGAAGGAATGAGCGCTCAGGAGCTGGTTGAACTGGCGGGTGGGTTTGCCGAGTCCGCCTATACCTTGAAAGGCGAGGTCGTCAGTCGCAATATCAGCCAACAGGATCAGCAGTTAAGAGTTGAGAACCAAATCGTCTCTCTGGACGAACAGTCGCTTGCGTCGCTGAAACTGCAGTCAATGGATAGTCTGGTAGTTAAGCGTAAACCGGACTGGACGGAAAGACGGGTTGTTACCCTGTCAGGGGAAGTCAAATTTCCCGGAACCTATGTTCTCAAGGAGCAGGAAACTTTGGCCGATCTGATTCAGCGCGCCGGCGGTTTTACCAATCAGGCCTTTATTCGCGGAACCATCTTGCAGAGACAGGCACTGCTGGATAAACAGAATCAGGAACTTGAAAAAATGCGTTATCAGTTGGAATCGATTCTGGCACAGAATGCTTCCAAGAAGACGTCCATGACCTCATCAGAGGCAACCGAACAGTTATCCAAGATTTTGCAACAGGCGAATCAGGCTAAGGCAACCGGGCGACTGAGTCTGGTGAATCGTGACGAAAATTACTACGCCGCCTTCTCTTCTGTGCTGTTGCAGGATCTGGATAAAGTGCATGTGCCGGAAGAACCTAGAACGGTATCGGTTATCGGAGAAGTCTTTGCGACGCAGACCTTTAATTTCGACGGCAATATGGATGCCTCGGATTACATTCAGATGGCCGGCGGACCAAACAGTCTGGCGGATATGGATCGCGCCTATATCGTTAAAGCTTCCGGACGAGTCGTGCCTCTGCAGCAAAGCGGTTTCTTTTATGCTTCGGCGCGAACGGAGATCGATCAGGGTGACGTCATAGTGATACCGATGGACGTCGAGAAACTGCAACCGCTTGAGTTGTGGAAAGAGATCGCAACGATAGCCGGTCAGGTCGGTTTGGCATTGGCTAGTTTCAATGCAGTAGGAGTTTTCTGATGAGTCAGCGAAGCGATTTGAATACGCCGGAAAAGAACCTGCAAAACTGTCCACCGAACTATACTTCTAATTATCAGCAGGCTTACGCGGATGATGAAATTGATTTGCGTGAACTGTGGCACGCCGTCTGGTCGCGTAAATGGGGCATTGCTCTGATTACTGTAGTGGTCATGATTGCCGCTTTGGTTTATGCGTTGAATGCCAAAAACTACTATAGAGCTCAAGTGGTTTTGGCGCCGGTTCAGTCTGAGGGCAAAAGTGCGGGATTGGCCGCGCAGTTTGGCGGTTTGGCATCATTGGCAGGAATTAATCTTGGTGGCGGTGGTGCCTCCGATACCGGTACGGCGATTGCCATTTTGCAGTCGCGTAAATTCGGTGAACGTTTTATTCAGGAGAATAACCTTAAGCCTTATCTTTTTTCTAAGAGTTGGGATGCGGATAAAAAGGTCTGGATTGAACAGTCTCCCGGAGTTATGGCATCTATTAAGGCATTGATTATGCCTGCCTCTACCGGTGGTCAGGGCGGTTATCAGAGAGAACCGTTAGCGCCAGGAGAGCCTAGTTTGTGGGATGCTTATAAAGAATTTAGTAAAATGCTTACGGTCTCTACGGCTAAGGATTCTGGATTTGTTACTGTTTCAGTAGAATTTACCGACCCTGTATTAGCGGCGCAGTGGGCGACTCAAATGGTGCAGGATATTAATCAGCTGATGAAAACGCAGTCGCTTGCCGAAGCGCAGCGTTCGAATGCCTATCTGGAACAGCAGCTTAAAAAGACTTCTCTGGCAGAGGTCAGGCAGTCGATTTATCAGATGATGGAAGCCAATATCAAAACTATGATGCTGGCCAATACTTCGGATGATGTTGTCTTCAAAACGATTGATCCGGCGGTGGTGCCAGAAGAAAAATCCAAGCCTAAACGTTCCCTTATTATGGCGGTAGCTATGGTGCTGGGGCTTATGTTGGGTGTGTTCTGGGCATTAATCCGTAATGCTATGGCAAGCAGTAAAAAAGAATCTGAATAAGAACACTATGGTCTGCCAAGCATTTTCCATCTCGTTTTTTAAACGTATTGTCAAAGGGCTGTATTGCGGCCTGTTTATTTCTATTGCGGGCTCTCTATCAATTTCTTCCGTTCAGGCGCATGAGCCCGAAGTTTTGTTGGCAAGTGAATCTTCTGCTGCGACAAGCCGTTCAAACATAAAGAGTGATAACAGTGTCTACCAAGGCAAGCTGTTTGACGCTCATCTGCACTATGCGGCGGAAGATGTACAGAACTTTTCGCCACAGCAAATTGAGGCGATTTTTGACCGTAATCAGGTTGCATTTGCCCAGGTTTCCAGCGCGCCGACCGACGGCACGGAAATTCTTTATCGTGCCATGCCGCAGCGAATCATACCTTTCTACAGTTTCTACCACGGTTTTCACGACAAAGCTAAATGGATGGACGATCTTTCTGTTGTGCTGGCAACAGAGAAGGCTTTAAAGAGCGGATTTTACCGCGGTGTCGGCGAGTTGCACCTGTTTAAGGATAAGGTTAATAGCCCCGTTTTCCAGCAGGTCGTACTGCTGGCGAAACAACACCGGTTACCGCTTCAGGTGCATGGTGATGCCGAAGTGGTGGATAAGGTGTTTGAACTCTACCCGGATGCAACGGTGCTTTGGGCGCATCTGGGAACTCGCCCCGAAACGGAGTTTTTGAACGCTATGCTACGAAAATACCCGCAAGGGCTTTATATCGATACGTCCGTTCGAGACGGCATGCTATTGAGTAACGGTAAGCTGAGCAAAGAGTGGCGCGAGCTGTTTGTTACCCATCAGAACCGCTTTATGGCCGCGGTTGACACATACAGTGTTCAGCGTTGGGAGAACTTCGATCAGGTTGTGAGCAATATACGCGAATGGCTGGGGGATCTCCCGCCGGACGTGGCGCATAAAATCGCTTATCAAAATGCCGCTGAATTGTTTAATGTTGAATGATCAATGTTGAATGTTGAATGTTGAATGTTGAATGTTGAATGTTGAATGTTGAATGTTGAATGTTGAATGTTGAATGTTGAATGTTGAATGTTGAATGTTGAATGTTGAATGTTGAATGTTGAATGTTGAATGTTGAATGACTAGTGTTTGGTCATTGCGAGGAACGGAGTGACGAAGCAATCCAGACGGTCAAATCTAATTAAATAACTCGAGGTTTTTATGAAACAGGGTTTTGTTTACATAATGACCAATCAGAAAAACGGCACTCTGTATATTGGAGTGACCAGTAATCTGGTGCAACGGGTTCATCAGCATAAAAACCACCTGGTAGAAGGTTTTACCAAGCGGTATGGTCTGGACAATCTTGTTTACTATGAACAGTTTGCAGATATACGAACGGCGATTGAAAGGGAAAAACAGTTAAAAGCTGGAAGCCGAAAAAAGAAAATCCAGCTTATTGAGTTGATTAATCCTGAATGGAACGATCTTTACGAATCGATTCTTTGAAATGGATTCAGGCTTTGCGCACTGAATTAGTCCTTTAGAGGTTCGGAATAAACTTCAAAGGGATTGTCATTGCAAGGAGGGCTGAGCCCGGCGCGGAAATCTATTTTATTTATGATGATGCCTTGAGATGGATTGCTTCGCCTTCGGCTCGCAATGACGGTAAACAGTGGTTTGGTCATTGCGAGGAGCGGAGTGACGCGGCAATCTATTTTTTATGGATTTTGCCTTGAAATAGATTGCTTCGCTTGCAGCTCGCAATGACGGATGTGAATTAGTCTGGATATGGTTGTAGCCGCGAACGCAGAGAAAAGCAGTCGCGGCTATTTTATTCAGCGCTTAGTATTCGCTGATCAGGAAGGTGACGCGACGGTTCATACGTTTGCCTTCTGGTGTGTCATTACTGGCAATCGGACGATCTTCACCGTAACCGTAAGTGATAATGCGATCGCGGCTGATACCGTTATCCATCAGGTAGAAGGCGACGTTTTTGGAACGGTTCTCTGAAAGCTGCTGATTGAAAGCACGGCTGCCGTCACTGTCAGTATGCCCTTCGATATGGACTCGGGTATTAGGGTAGTTGCGCAGAGCATTCAATACAGGCCCTAAACGGTCCAGCATTTCCGGGTCAAGGTGCGCAGATCCGGAGCGGAAGTTAACGTCTCGTACATCGACTTTGATGTATTCCTGCCCGTCGATATTAACCGCTTCTACATTTGTGTTTGGATCGTTAGCGGTGTCTTTATTGACGTCCTGGTAAATTTTACGCGCGGTGACACCACCGATAACACCACCAATGACGGTACCGGTACGGCTGTCTACGCCCATTTGTCGTGCCAGAACGGCGCCGCCGATTGCCCCCAGTACTGTCGCGACATTCGCTTCACTCTCTTTTTCTTCTTTAGTTTTATTCGGGTTTTGGCTACAACCACTTAAGCCGACTGCTGCGACAAGTGCGAGGCTGGTAAAGATCTGTTTTTTCATTGAAAACTCCTCAGGTTTTTCTTGATGTAGAAAGGTTTTTTTGGCTCTCTTTGAGAGTATGAATTTTTTCATTTTAATGAAATTTGAACAGAAAAGTGTGGCGAAATCCTTTCTGCGCTCAATAATTCAGGCGATTTTTTGAAAAGGTTAGCAGTGGGGGCGCATTTAACCTTTAAATCCGTTAATATTAGCCTTCTTGAAATTATCTATCTTGTCTGCTCAGAAGGCGGGAATTTTTTATCACTGTTGCGATTGAACTATGCCGATTAAAGCGTTAATAGCCCTGATGCGCCCGCATCAATATGTTAAAAACCTGTTTCTGTTTCTGCCGCTGTTTTTTGGGTTGCAGATTACTAACCTGGAATTGCTGATTCAGGTGTTTTGGGCTTTTGTGGCTTTCTCTCTGGGCGCCAGCGCAATTTATATTCTTAACGATTATCGCGATATTGAAGATGATCGTCAGCATCCTAAAAAATGTACTCGCCCGCTGGCATCAGGTGCTGTAAAACCGCAACAGGGTTTTGCTCTGATGATAGGGCTGGTTGTTATTGCCATCGTGATTATGGGGAGTCTGTCGCTTGAGGCTCTATGGGTTTTACTGCTCTACCTTGTCTTGAATATTGCCTACAGTTTTAAACTCAAGCATATCGCTTTACTGGATGTGACAACGATTGCCATCGGTTTTGTTCTGCGCCTGTTTATCGGTGCTTTGGCTTCGGGCATGGCGCTTTCAATGTGGATTGTTGTGATGACATTCCTATTGGCGTTGTTTCTGGCGTTGGCAAAACGGCGCGACGACGTACTGACCTTTATGGAAACCGGGCAGAAAATGCGCAAGGTGATTGACGGTTACAATCTGCAGTTGCTCGATATCGCCATGGCAATTATGGCTTCGGTGGTGATCATGGCTTATATTCTCTATACCACGTCCGCGGAAGTTATTGCTCGCCTGCACAGTGAATATCTCTATTTGACGGCGTTTTTCGTCATTCTTGGTGTCTTGCGTTATCTGCAGATCGCATTTGTTTATCAGGACAGCGGTTCTCCGACCAAAGTGGTTTTACAAGATCGTTTTGTTCAGTTGAATCTACTGGGTTGGATTTTAACTTTTGTCTGGATTCTCTACTAAGGATCGCTTATGAAACTGGCGCAACGCTATATTTTGTTTGCTGTGATTGCGACCTTGCTGAACCTGTTGTTTCAGGCCGTGAGTCTGGCATTGTATCAGGGCGTTGGTTATCTGTTTGTTGCCATGTTCTGGGGGACGGCTGCCGGACTGGTCGTGAAATACCTGCTGGATAAATGGTTTATTTTTTACGATAAGTCGGAACATATTCGCGATCATGGGAAGAAATTTGCCAAATATACTTTGACCGGTGTTGGTACAACTTTTATTTTCTGGGGTACCGAGTGGCTGTTCGATTGGCTATTTGCATGGCCGGGCGCGCTCTACGTCGGCGCAGTCGTCGGTTTGGCGATCGGCTATCTGATTAAATATTTTCTCGACCGGCGTTATGTCTTTAATTCCGCTGCTGTCCAGTTGCAGGATTCGCACTGATGCTGCTTTGTCCGCAAAAGAATCTTTCCGGTTGGGGGCGTTTTCCACGCAGCAAAAGTAAGGCGTGTTCGGTACAGAGTGCTCAGGAAATTGCCGGCTTTCTGGATGATGAGGGTGACGTCATTGCCTACGGTAACGGGCGCAGTTACGGCGACAGCGCAATTGCCGATAAGCAGATAGTGACTCGGAAATTGAATCACTTTTTACAGTTTGATAAGGAAAGCGGCATACTCCGGGTGCAGTCCGGTGTTCTGTTGTCCGAAATATTACAAGTCGTGGTTCCGCACGGCTGGTTTCTGGCGGTAACCCCGGGGACGAAACTGATTACCGTCGGCGGCGCCATTGCCTCCGATGTGCACGGTAAAAACCATCATCATTTCGGTAGTTTCAGTCAAAGCGTTCTGGATCTGAAGCTGATGCTGCCGAACGGCGAAATCATCGATTGCTCCGAGAACGAAAACAGCGACTGGTTTCATGCAACCTGTGGCGGGCAGGGGTTAACTGGGGTGATTCTGGAGGCAAGGCTGCAGTTAAAAACAATTGAATCGCAGAATATCGAACAAACGACCATTAAATCAGCTAATCTAGAAGAGACTTTCGCGGCTTTTGAAGACTATCAGGCATCGCCGTATTCGGTTGCCTGGATTGATTGTCTGGCCAAAGGCAAAAACCTCGGGCGCAGTCTGCTGATGGTCGGAGATTTTGCCGCTGACGGCGATCTGGACTATCGTTCTCCGCGCGGGCCAGCAATCCCTTTTAACTTTCCGAAATTTGCGCTTAACCGCTTGACCCTGTCCGCGTTTAACTGGCTGTACTATCACAAGGTCCGCAAGAAAATCTCTCAGCAGATGGTGTCGATCGATCAGTTTTTCTATCCGCTGGATGCGTTATCCAATTGGAACCGTATTTACGGTAAAGACGGTTTTGTTCAATATCAGTTTATCCTGCCGAAAGAGCACAGTTATCAAGGCTTGCAGGAAATCTTGCAGATCATAGCCGCAAGCGGGAAAGGCTCTTTTCTGGCAGTGCTGAAGTTGTATGGAAAGCATAATGCCAACTGGCTCTCTTTTCCGATGGAAGGCTACAGTCTGGCGTTGGACTTTAAGGTTGAGCCTTCGCTTTGGGGGCTTATGGAACGTCTCGATGAAGTGGTTGTGAAGTGTGGCGGACGTTTCTATCTGGCCAAGGATGCGCGCGTGCCGAAAGCGGTTTTCGAGCAAGGCTATCCGCAGATCGAACAGTTCCGGACTTTTCGCAGGCAGCATGGACTGGATAAGACATTGAATTCCCGGCAGTCTGTACGACTGGGGTTATAAAATTTAAGGATGATTATGAGTGATAAAGGGTTCGTTCTGATTCTGGGCGCCAAAAGCGATATGGCCCAGTCAATTGCCCGCGAATATGCCGGTTTGGGATTTAATCTGTATCTGGCTGCACGCAATGTAGCCGAGCTGGAAAGTTTGCAAAGCGATCTGCAGATCCGTCATCAAGTCGAGGTACGTCTGTTGGAATGGGATGCCTTAAAGCTGGAAGAACAGTCGACGTTTTATCAAGGTCTTACTCCGGCGCCGGTCGGAGTGGTGACGGCTTTAGGATTTCTGGGCGATCAAACTCAGGCGCAGCAGGATGCCGCTTTGGCACAAAAGATTTTGCAGAGCAATTTTAATGCGCTGGTGGCGGTCCTGGAGCCGATTGCAGCCGATTTCGAACAAAAGAAAAGCGGGTTTATTGTCGGAATCAGCTCAGTGGCTGGAGATCGCGGACGCAAGGCAAACTATATTTACGGTTCCGCCAAAGCCGGTTTTACGGCCTATCTGTCCGGCCTGCGCAATCGCCTGGCGGAAGTCGAGGTTCAGGTGCTGACGGTTAAACCGGGATTTGTGGCGACCAAAATGACAGCGGGGATGGATCTGCCGGAGAAACTGACCGCCCAGCCGGAACAGGTTGCCAAAATGGTCGTTAAAGCTCAGCAGAAAGGGCGTAATGTCATCTACGTCAAACCGGTCTGGTGGTTGGTGATGCTGATTATTCGTCATATTCCGGAAGCGATCTTTAAAAAGATGAGTATCTGAGTATGTCGCAAGAAAACGCTTCATCGGTTGCGGAGCTTTCCAAAGACAGAAAAGGCTTGGTATTGTTTGACTTTGACGGAACCCTGACCACAAAAGACAGTCTCCCGGATTTTATTCAGTTTGCCTGCGGACGTTGGCGCTACTATTGGGGGCTTCTGTGTCTGTCACCGTGGTTGAGCTTGTATGTCCTAAAGCTGATGCCGAATGATAAGGCGAAAGAAAAACTCCTGGGGCATTTTTTTCGAGGCTGGGACGAGGCACGTTTTAATGCGCTTGCCGAGAGGTATTCTTTAAGCCGGATTGAGCCGCTGTTGCGTCCGAAAGCAAAGCTGGCGATTGAGCGTTATCAACAGAAGGGCGCGAAAATCGTCGTCATTTCTGCGTCCTTGCGTAATTGGCTTGAACCCTGGTGCGAACAAAAAGGTTTTGAATTAATCGCAACCGAATTTGCCGTTGAAAATGGCGTCTTAAGCGGTAAATTTGACGGTAACAACTGTTATGGGCAAGAGAAGGTGCGTCGTATCAAGCAACGTTATGTGCTTGATGAATTCGATTTTGTCCATGCCTACGGTGACTCATCCGGCGACAAGCCGATGCTGGCACTGGCCGATAAAGGCTATTATCGCGTTTTCGAATAATTCGGTTTACAACAGGACAATCGTTGCCAGACCGAGGAACACGAAGAAGCCGAGCGAATCGGTAACGGTTGTCAGCATAAGGCCGGAAGCCAGAGCCGGATCGATACGCATGCGCTGCAAAATCAGCGGAATCATCGCGCCGGCAAAAGCCGCTGCCAGCAGATTGACCAGCATGGCGGTGGCGAAGATGGCGCTGAGTTGCCAGTCCTGAAACCAGAGCATCACCGCAGCCCCCGTCAAAACCGCCCAAATTAAACCGTTATACAGACCGACCGTCGACTCTTTGATCAGTAGAGAACGACTGTTGGATTTCCCAAGCTTTCCGGTGGCCAGAGCGCGAATAACAATGGTCGCAGTCTGTGTTCCGGCAATTCCTCCCATACTGGCAATAATTGGCATCAGCACCGCCAGTGCGACGACTTTTTCAATCGAAGCGTCAAACAGCCCGATCACGATCGAGGCGAAAATCGCTGTCAGCAGGTTGATCCCGAGCCAGAAAGTCCGGCGTTTGGCCGAACGGCTCGGCGGCGAGAAAATATCTTCATCCTCGTCCAGACCCGCGCTGGCCATACGTTCGTGTTCCGCTTCGTCACGGATGATATCGACCACATCATCGATGGTGATACGGCCGAGAATTCGGTTCTGATCATCGACCACCGGCGCGAAAATCAAATCCTGTTTCTCGAACAGATGTGCGACTTCTTTGGCCGAGGTATAAACGTTGATTGCCGGCACCGCTTGATCGACGAATTCATGAACTTCGCTGTCCTCGTCATGAGTCAGAAGATAGCGCAGCTGTAAAGAACCGACATAGTGATCGTCGCGATCGCGAACCAGCAGGGCGGTTGTTGACGGAGGGAGGTCGCCAAGCTGGCGCAGATAACGCAGTACGACGCCAAGTGTTATGTCGGCACGAACCGAGATGAAGTCCGTGCTCATTAGACCACCGGCGGTATTTTCCTCAAAGGCCAATACCATCTGCACGGCTTCACGGTTTTCTTCGCCAAGCGATTCGACAAACTCGATCTGCTCTTTTTGCTCCAGAGATTGGGCAATATCAACGATGTCGTCGACGGCCAGCTCTTCGGTGATTTCGACAATCTCGTGTGTTTCCAGTTCACCGAGCAGGTTGGCTCGCACTTCTTCGTTCAGGTGGGTAAGAATTTCCCCCTGAATTTCCGCCGCTATGGCACTCCAAAGAACAGATCGTTCTTTTGGAGGCGTGGATTCCAACAGTTCTGCGAGTTCTTCGGCAACAAACTGGTTGCTTAAGGAAGAGATCAATTCAAGGTTTTGATCCTTGACGGCATTGAGAAGCTGATCGGTAATGATCTTTTTGTCGATATTGCTGTTACTCACGGGCTGCCTTTTATTTGGTCGATTATGCTTTTTGGGCAAACAAATTTTAAGCCAGGTTGGGTTTTGGCTTTTTGCACCGTACGGTCGTTGGATGCGCAGGTCGGGAAAAATCGCTTGGAAAGACCCGTTTGGCGCGCCTTGTAAGCGTTATTCTAACAGGCTGTGAGAATGCCGGGCGGGGGTTTTTATGTCTGTGTCAAGAAAGTTTCATAAACATAAAAAAACGCCCCGATAATCGAGGCGTTTTGACTTTTTGTACCGGTCTTTTGGGTGACTGGTTTGAGCGTTAAACTCTTAGGCTTCTGCTGCCATGTTTTTAACGCCACCGGACTTCTGCTTGTGGCTGCCGATTTTTTCTTTGTGTTTGATGATTTGGCGATCAAGTTTGTCAACCAAGCCGTCAATAGATGCGTACATATTCTCTGTTTCTTCTTGAGCGAAAAGATCCGCACCTGAAACATGTACCGTCGCTTCAGCAATCTGAGCCTGCTTGTTTACAGTCAGGATGACGTGAACATTGGTTACGTGATCAAAGTGGCGCTCTAATTTTTCTAGTTTTTCAGAAACATAGCTACGAAGGGCATCGGTTACGTCGATGTGGTGGCCTGTGATGTTGATTTGCATACAATCGCTCCTTTAGTTATCTGATTGCGATTTGACAAGTGTGAGAGTCATTTTAAAAAGAAGGGATTATAAACTCTCTTTTATTATTTTAGGCTCTTTTTCCTGTCTTCAATTTCAGTATAGCAGTTGTTTTATTAAATGAAAGATCCGAATCGGTGCAATTTTTTACAAGAAAAATTTAATATGACTCCGCTCAAGAAATGCTGAATTTTTGACAAATTTTATTTCTTTATGCAAAGTTCTCACCGAGGTAGACTCTTCTGACTTCAGGGTGTTCGAGCACTTCCTGCGGAGGCCCTTTAGCGAGAATGGTTCCTGCATGCAGGATATAGGCGTGGTCGCAGACGCCAAGGGTTTCGCGTACATTGTGGTCAGTGATCAGTACGCCGATGTCACGCTCTTTGAGGTGAATCACAATGTTTTGAATATCCTTGACGGAGATCGGGTCGACCCCTGCGAAAGGCTCGTCAAGTAGAATGAATTTCGGCTCCATCGCCAGAGCGCGGGCAATCTCGACACGGCGGCGTTCACCGCCGGAAAGCGCTTGGCCGGGTTGCTCGAGGATATGGCCGATTTGCAGGTCGTCAACCAGACTCTCGAAAAGTTGCGCTCTTTGGTCGCGATCCAGTTCCTTGCGCATTTCCAGTATCGCTTTAATGTTGTCGGCGACGGTCAGTTGGCGAAAGATGGAGCTTTCCTGAGGGAGATAACCGATTCCCAAATGAGCGCGCTCATGAATTGGCATATTCGTTATATCGTGATTGTCGAGAAAGATCTGCCCGCCATCGTTTTTGATCAGCCCGGTCATCATATAGAAAGTCGTGGTCTTGCCGGCACCGTTCGGTCCGAGCAGGCCGACAACCTCACCACTGTGTACATCCAGATCGACCTGGGTAACGACTTGTCGCTTTTTATAACTTTTTGCCAGATTGCGCGCGTAGAAATGAGCCATGGATTCGATTCAGTCTTTTAGGTTGATGGATTATTTGTTTTTCTGCTCGGGAACCAGAATCACTTCGACTCGGTTCTGCTTCTGACTGTCGCTCTGAGCCTGTAATGTCTGTTTCTGCAGATCGTACACCAGTTTGGAGCCACTAATCTGGTGTTTACCGTTCTCTTCGACCCGAGCATTGCCGATAAAGGTCAAAATGTCTTTGTCCGCCTGATAGATGATTTTCTCAGCCTCTCCTCGTGTCAGATTCTGTGTGCTGGCGTCGACACGCTGGAAACGCGCCGGTTTACCGAGAATTTCGATCTTCTGCAGCTGATTGCCAGGATGAACAATTTCGATCTGTTCGCCTTGAAGCTGGAGGGAGCCTTGGTTTACCAGAACATTCCCCTGGTAGCGGCTGACGCCTTGCTTCTCGTTGACCAGCAGGCGATCGGCGCTGATTTTAATCGGTTCCTGACTTTCAGACGGTCGTTCTTCGGCATGCAGAGGGGTCAAGGCAAAGAGACACAGAGCGCCTCCGAGCAGAAGCTTGTTCAATATGTGCTGAAAGGTATGGGGAGCATTTGGCATGATTATTCCTGGCTTTTACTTGTCGTCTTTCGCCATTGTCTGCGGTTGTATCGTTCCTTTGACGCCGTCAGAGAACAGCCATTCGCCGTTGGTTAAGTCGGCGCTTAGGCTTCCGGCTTCGGTGACGGCATACAGCTGGGTAATCGTAACGGGTTGCGAACTTGTCAGGCGGCGTTGAGGATTATTATAGGTAAATTGTTCCCCGGTGAGCTGAATTTGTTGCTGCCAAGCGGGTGTTTCGTCCTGTTGCGCATAGTGGCTAAAGCGGACATTCTGCGAAAGAGTGATATTGAATTGGGGGTCAAGAACGGCAACTTGACTGCTGATCAGGTTGAGGCTGTTCTGTCGGAAATCTACTAGAACCAGCTGGTCGATATGGCTGAGTTCTCGGTTCTGCTGGTAACGGATCTGTCCGGCGGTAAAGTTGAGAGTATTGCTCTCGGTTTCGATGCCCGGACGCCAAATTTGCGTCTCGCTGAACTGCCAGGTTGCTTCCTTCAAGGTTGCGGCAATATCGCTAACCTGCTCTTTCTGACTGGATTCAAGCCAGACGTTGGTCCAGATCGCTACAGCGGCCAGAGTAAGCGTGGAAATCAGCAGTTTTGAAGGAGTCAGGCGCATAGGTGTTTTTGGTTAACCATTTTGAAGCACCTATTATAAAACATAAAATGCAGAAAGTTTATGACGGGCTTATTCTGCAAGGCCTCGCATATAGAAGTCCATGTGCTGTTGCCAGGTGTCCTGAGAGCGCATGATGATTTCACACACTTCGCGGACAACGCCTTTCCCGCCGATGTAACTAGAGGTGTAATCGACGCGCGTTTTGACTTCCTCTTCTCCGTCTGCCGGCGTGACGCTGAAGCCGACACGCATAAGAATCGGCAAGTCGAGAATATCATCTCCGATGTAAGCGATTTGTTCCAGTTCGAGACCAAGCTTTTCAACCAGTTCAAGGAAACTCGGCAATTTATCCGGAACGCCTTGATAAAGATGTTCGATTTTCAGATCTTGGCAACGCTTGGCGACCAGGTTGGATTTGCGCCCGGTGATGATGCCGATATCTACGCCGCTTTTTTTCAAAAGCACCATGCCGTGTCCGTCTCGGGTATAAAAGGATTTTATCTCTTGGCCGTCGTCGGAATAGTACAGACGGTTGTCGGTCATGACGCCGTCAACGTCCAGAATCAGAAATTTGATCTTTTTGGCTTTAGCGGCAATGTCTGCGGCGATCTGCATAATCGTTCAGTTTCCCTGGTTTATATTGGTCGGTTTTACAGCGAACCGGTGGAACGCAGATAAAGCATATACAAATAACTCAAGAAGGCAAGGCTTAGCAAAAAGCCACGTAGGCGATTGATTTTAGCTTCGCCGCTTTTGGATAAAGCCAAGAGCAGCATGGCGACGGTTAAGGCAAGCATGAACGGCATGTCGATGTTCAGGATTTCCGGTTCAAGAAGGGATGGTGCTAGAAGAGCCGGAACCGCAAGAACCGCGAGAATATTAAACAGGTTGGAGCCGACGATATTGCCGATAATCAGGTCGGCTTCATTTTTGCGTGCGGCAGCGATGGCGGCGGCCAATTCAGGCAGGCTGGTACCGATTGCAATGATCGTCAGACCGATTACGACTTCTGGGACTTCGAAAAATTGGGCGATTTCGACGGCGCCGGACACCATCATGCGTGCACTGATCATCAGAATGATCAGGCCTCCGATCAGATAAATCAGGGCTTTTTTCTGCGAAAGATCCGCGATTTCTTCCATCTCATGAGCAGTTTCCTGCGCCAGGGGGTCGGATGGGTCTAGAGCTTTATTGCTTCTAATCATCCAGGTCATGACGGTTACCAGGACAATCAGCAGAATCACACCGTCCCACATGCCTAAGTTGCCATCCAGAACCAATAGGTAGACACCGAACGAAATAGCCAGTAGAACCGGCAGTTCACGTTTGAGTATGGAGGATTTTACGATGACAGGGGTGATCAGTGCGGTAATTCCGAGAACCAGACCGATATTGGCGATGTTTGAACCTATGGCGTTACCGATTGCCAAGCTTGGGCTGCCTTCCAGGGCGGCCAGAATCGCCACAATGATTTCCGGCATGGAGGTACCGAAGCCAAGAACGACAACACCGATAATCAGGGGGGATATCTTCATATGTGTTGCGGTGCTCGCCGCACCGTCAATAAAGACATCGGAGCTCCAAACCAGAAGCGCCAGGCCGATTATGAGCAGCAAGCTTGGAAGGATAAGTGTTGTTGTCATAGGCGTATGAATTCAGTAAGTTATCTTTTTTCGGGCTGAGATTATAGCGGAAATTGTTTAACAATATAAAACATATTTATAACTCCTGCTATCTAATCTATGGAGATAATCGTCTGGATGTTGCTTGTTTTTTCGCCGCAGATCACCGTTACGGGCCACTCTGGCAGGCTTTGCAGCAGTTTGTCACAATCTCGGAACGGTTTGTGTGTTTAGATATTTTGGCAATTCTGTGCATTAGCTCCTAAAATAAGCGGGCTTTTTATTTTGAGTAACCATTTCAGCTTGAGTTATTGAGTGATCGCGGGGGACGGGACTTTATGGAAAATCTTAGATTGGATAATCTGGAAGTGACCACTCTCGGGTGGCAGTATTCGCAATGGCAGGACACTTTTTATCCGGATGATTTGCCGGAAGAGTGGCGTTTGGATTTCTATTTGAATCATTTCCGCCTGGCCGCAATTCCACAGCATATATGGCTGCCCTGGTTGCTTGATGAAGGGTTGGACGAGGAACCGTTTGACGATTTTGTCGACTGTCTGAACGAGAATACACTGCTGCTGTTAATTGTGGCCGAAGAGCAATTGGCGCAGCTGGAAAGGTTGCTTGAGCTGACTCAGGGTAGCGACTTTGCCGAGCGTTTGATCGGATGTGCGGTTTTGGCAGAAATGCAGTTGCCTCCGAGCGAAATACAGGGCCTCCCGGTAACGCTTGTCTCGTCCCGTTTGACGTTTCCGGGTTGGTCATGGCGCAATGACGGTGTTGTTGTCTCCGGCCAGCCGATGGCGTGGATTAACGATTTACCGCAAGACGGCAAGCAGCAGGCCGATTTATTGAAAGATCTTGTTGCCTCCATTCCGCAGCAGAAGTCGGCGGTGCCGGTCTGTGTAGCCAATCCGGAAATGTCGATTAGCTCGGTGCAGAACCTTAAAACCGTTGCCGAACTGCTGGGGTATTGAGTTAAAAAGGGGAGACTCGCGCCCTTTGGCAGCAATAATATATTCACAATTTAATTATTTGCGTGCTTATTAGGAAACGTTAAACTAAACGCGGTACTTAACACCGCGACTTTCCTTGAGTGGAAAATTGGGTGGAAAACTAAAATTAAATGTAGAGAGCCATGGCGGATAGTTTAATTCAGATTGAAGGTGTTAGTTTCTCGCGCGACGAACGCGTCATTTTTGATGACATCAGTTTGCAGATTCCCCGTGGGAAAGTGACTGCGATTATGGGGCCAAGCGGAACCGGTAAGACGACCTTGCTCAAATTGATCGCGGGTCAGCTGCTGCCTGATAAAGGACGGATTCTGGTCGATGGACAGGATGTCCACAAGCTGTCACGGTCAAAGTTGTATGAACTGCGCCGCCGTATGGGCATGTTGTTCCAGAGCGGAGCACTTCTTGGCGATTTGAACGTCTTCGAGAATGTCGCCTTTCCATTGCGCGAGCATACCAAGTTGCCGGATGACATTATCGAGCCTTTGGTGCAGATGAAGCTTCAGGCCGTCGGTCTTAGAGGTGCCCGTCATCTGATGCCGGCGCAACTTTCCGGCGGTATGTCTCGCCGCGTAGCTCTGGCGAGAGCCATTACGCTCGATCCGGACATGATCTTTTACGACGAGCCGTTTGTTGGACAAGACCCCATCACTATGGGGGTTTTGATCGAACTGATCGGCAAGCTGAACGAGGCTTTGGGCTTGACTTCGGTTGTCGTGTCGCACGATGTGGACGAGGTACTTTCGATCGCCGATTATGTGTGCGTTATATCGGAAGGAAAGATCATTGCTCAGGGCGATAAGGAGACGATTCTGTCGGAATCGAATCCTTTCGTGAATCAGTTTGTGCATGGTTTGGCCGATGGGCCGGTTCCTTTCCATTTCAGTAAAGATTCTTATCAGCAAAGCTTGAACGCTTTGCGAGATGCAAAATAAATTTTCGAATGACTGTTTGTCAGGTTTAGTTAACTAATTTAGGGCACTTAAATGCGGGGTCGTTTTTCAATCAGTGAATTTCTGGGATCGATCGGAGCCAGCTTTCTTTCCAGCTTGGCTTTGATCGGACGGGGCGCTCTGTTTGTCCTGTCAATGCTACCGGCGCTGCCGGCGGCGTTTCTACGCTTTGATCTATGGGTTAAGCAGGTCTATATCGCGGGCGTACTGTCTCTGCCGATTATTCTTACCGCCGGGCTTTTCGTCGGCATGGTACTGAGTCTGCAGGGGTATAATGTGCTGGTTGACTATAACTCCGAAGAAGCGGTCGGAACTATGACCGCACTGTCGCTGTTGCGCGAGTTGGGGCCGGTCGTCGCGGCATTGCTTTTTGCCGGTCGAGCCGGTTCTGCACTGACGGCGGAGATCGGGCTTATGCGTTCTACCGAACAGGTCTCGGCGTTGGAAATGATGGCCGTTGATCCGCTGAAATATATCTATGCACCACGTTTCATGGCGGCGATTTTGGCGTTGCCGATGCTGGCTCTGCTGTTTACCGCTATGGGGATTATCGGCGGTTACATGGTCGGGGTAGGCTGGCTTGGTGTCGATAATGGCGCCTTTTGGTCGCAGATGAATTCCTCGGTTGACTGGAATGACGATGTCATTAACGGAATTATTAAATCGGTCGCTTTCGCGGTATTAATCGCGATCGTGTCTCTTTTTCAAGGGGTCAATGCCGTGCCGACTTCGGAAGGCGTCAGTTTGGCTACAACCCGGACAGTCGTGCATGCTTCCTTGGGCGTGCTCGGGCTAGACTTTATCTTAACCGCAATCATGTTTGATTAGCGCAACAGTTGTTTGACAGCGTTTGAGCTGATCAGGAGTCAGGATGAAACAAAAGACAAAATTTGAAATGTGGGTGGGTGCTTTGGTTGTAATGACCTTCGGCGCTTTACTGATGATCGCTTTGCAGGTCAGTAATTTTTCGGCTTTGAAAGAGACGCCAAGTTATCAGATCAGTGCGCTGTTCAACAATATCGGCGGCCTTAAGGTTCGTGCGCCGGTCAAGCTTAGTGGCGTCGTCATCGGCCGTGTGACCAATATTACGATCGATCAGAAGACCTTTAAGGCACGTGTGTGGATGGATGTCGATCGCCAGTATAATGAGTTGTCGCTTGATTCTTCTGCTTCGATTTTGACTTCCGGACTGCTGGGTGATCAGTATATCGGGATTACGCCGGGCGGAGATATGGAGTATCTGGAAGACGGCTCTGAGATCGAATACACGCAGTCGGCGTTGGTTCTG
Organism: Thiomicrorhabdus xiamenensis; assembly: GCF_013282625.1. Taxonomy (NCBI): domain Bacteria; kingdom Pseudomonadati; phylum Pseudomonadota; class Gammaproteobacteria; order Thiotrichales; family Piscirickettsiaceae; genus Thiomicrorhabdus; species Thiomicrorhabdus xiamenensis. Next base: position 2,006,225 of record NZ_CP054020.1, on the reverse strand, counting down.
GAAGAGCTGATCGGTCAATTTTTAGTTAAGTTTACGGAAAGCGGAGACTAAATATGAACACAAATGTTCGCACTGTCGGATTCTGGTTGTCATTAGGGTTGGTATTCATACTTGGGCTGATGAGTCTGAAAGCTCAGGCGGTAACGCAGGACGATCCGGGGAAAATGGTTCAGGAGCTCTCCGAGTTGCTGATTGTTAAGGTTGATGAAAACCGCGAAAAGCTGCAGAGCAGTACCGAAGAAGTGGTTAAGTTCGCTGAAGAGTATGTGCTGCCGTATGTTGCTCAAGAGAAAATGGCCCGTTTCGTTATGGGAATTCACTGGCGTTCTGCGAGTGATAAGCAGCGTCAGGAGTTTATCGAGGCTTTTACCAAGAATTTGATCCGCAGCTACTCCAGTAACTTTCTGAAGCTGGAGGTGGTTTCCGCTTCGGTCGATCAGGTTAAGGAACCTAAGCCGCGCCGTGCAGAAGTAACCTCGACGATTACCATGAAAGACGGTCAGGTCGTCGAGGTCATTTATCGCGCTTTCCAGGATAAGGAAAGCAAGAAGTGGTTGTTGTACGATTTTACTTTCAACAATATCAGTACGCTGGTCAGTTTCCGTAACGTTTACGGAGCGATGATCGACCAAAAAGGCGTGGATGCGGTGATTGATGAGTTGAAAAAGAACGACTCTACGCCGATCCAATCCGAACCGGCTGTTAATTAGGCGGAACTTATGGCGAAGCCCTTAGACGCGAATTGGCAACAGGATCAGGCTACCTTGATTCTTCCGGAAGATCTGACCGTTTCCAATCTTGATAAGTGGTTGAAAAAGAACCGCGTACTTACTTTACCCGTGCGTAAAGTGGATTTTTCCGCCAGCCGAAAAGTGGACAGCTCAGTTTTGGCGTTGATCGCTTATTGGGCGGTTAAGGCCGAACAGCCGATTGAGCTGATTAATGCCGGTGATCAGGTGGAAACACTGCTTGATCTCTATGACCTTGAAGAGTTGGTTGTCGTTCTCTCTTAGTTGTCTCTTCTTTCAATATAACTCGATTTTTTCTTATTCTATGTCTGCCGTTGAATTTTGTAATGTTAAAAAACAGTATGGAGACTTACAGGCCCTTAAGGGCGTAAGCTTCGATGTCGAAGAGGGGGCTTTTTTCGGTCTTCTTGGGCCGAATGGTGCCGGTAAATCGACGCTTATCAATGCCATGTCCGGTTTGGTCGTGCCTTCATCGGGTTCGATCAGGGTCATGGGGCAGGATGTCGTTGCCGATTATCGCCAAACCCGTCGCGCTTTGGGGTTGGTACCGCAGGAGTTGATTGCCGATCCTTTTTTCAATATCCGTGAATTGCTTCTGCTGCAATCCGGCTACTTCGGTCTTAAAGGGCGCGAGCAGCGGGCTTGGGTTGATGAACTGTTGGAGCGTCTGGCTCTGGCGGATAAAGCGGATTCTCTGACCCATCAACTTTCCGGCGGAATGAAACGCCGTGCTTTGATTGCAATGGCTCTGGTGCACAAACCGCAGGTGCTGGTTCTGGATGAGCCGACGGCCGGGGTCGATGTGGATTTGCGTCGTACTTTGTGGGACTTTACCCGTGAATTGCACAAAAAAGGGCATACCATTATTCTGACCACCCACTATCTGGAAGAGGCGGAGACGCTTTGTGATCGTGTTGCGATTATGCAGAAGGGACAGATTAAAGCGTTGGATCAGACTTCGGCTCTGTTGTCTAAACATGCCTATCGTTACCTGAAAGTCGTCGTTCCAAAAACCTATCTGCAGCAAACTCCGCAACTGCCGCAGCCGTTACAGGAAATTCTGGTGGAAACGGAAGCTAATGCGCTGATTTTCCGTGTCGATAAGGATGTCGCTTTGGCGGATGTCTTGGGGCATTTGAGTCAGGCAGGCGTACCGGTTGAAGACATTATCAGTCGCGATGCGACGCTGGAAGAGGTGTTTATCGATTTAACGGCAGATCATTCTGTCGCAACAGGAGAAACGGCATGTTGAACTGGGCAGGGTGCTGGGCGCTTTTTGTTAAAGAGGTGCGTCGTTTCTATTCGGTGGCCGTGCAGACGATTTTTGCGCCGGTTGTTGCGACGCTGTTGTATTTGCTGGTGTTCGGTCAGGTCATTGATTCGCAGCTGGATGTTTTCAGTGGCTTGGCTTACAGCCAGTTTTTGATCCCCGGTTTGGTCATGATGGCGATTCTGCAGAACGCCTTCGCCAACAGTTCGTCGAGCTTGATACAGTCGAAGATGCACGGCAATCTGACCTTTGTGCTTTTGAGTCCGATTTCGCCGCTGGAATTTTATCTTGCTTTTACTGCGGCGGCGATTGTTCGTGGCCTGGCTGTCGGAGCCGGAATTCTGGTTGTCGGGGCGGTCGGTTTCGACTTGAGCTGGCAGGCGCCACACTGGATTCTGGTTTTCGCGATACTCAGCGCAGCGATGATGGGCGGACTGGGTATGCTGGCTGGGATCGTCTCTGATAAGTACGATCATCTGGCTGCGTTCCAGAACTTCATTATTATGCCTTTGACCTTCTTAAGCGGCGTTTTCTATTCGATTAAGGCCTTGCCGGACTTCTGGCAGCAGCTGTCGCATTTTAATCCGTTTTTCTATATGGTCGATGGCTTCCGCTACGGCTTTTTCGAAAAGGCAGATGTTTCGATCTGGCTGAGTCTTTCGATTACGCTGCTGTTCCTGTTCGCGGTTTCGGTGATAAATCTGATTTTATTAAACAAAGGCGTTAAAATACGCCAATAATTTTATTCAGGAGTCACTATGTCACCGGAAACGATTCGTCAGAAAATTCAAGAAGTTCTGCCCGGAAGCCAAGTTGAAACCAGTGGTGCGGACTGCAATTTTGCTGTCGTGGTTACCAGCGATGCGTTTGAGGGCAAGAGCCCGCTGCAACGTCACAGAATTGTCAACGATATCTTTAAGGCGGATATCGAGAGCGGTGCTCTGCACGCTTTGTCGATCAAAACCCAAACGCCGGCGTAACGTTACGCCTAAAAACAAACCTTTAAAACAAATAACAGGGCGTCTTCTTTTAGGGCGGAATTAAACAAACATGGATAAACTCATTATCGATAACAGTCAGGGAGAACTCTCTGGCAAAGTGGAAATTTCCGGCTCTAAAAACGCCGCTTTACCGATTTTAATGGGCTGTTTGCTGGCCGAAACACCGGTCAAGCTGGCAAACGTTCCGCATTTGATGGATGTGACTACAACCCTGCATCTGCTAGGCGCAATGGGCGTCGGCCTGTTATTTGACGAAAACCGCTGTATCGAAATTGATGCCAGTTCTGTGTCCCACAGAGAAGCGACCTACGAGCTGGTTAAAACCATGCGCGCTTCGATTCTGGTTCTCGGTCCTCTCTTGGCGCGTTTTGGCGAAGCAAAGGTTTCTCTGCCGGGTGGTTGTGCCATCGGTTCGCGTCCAGTGAATGTGCATATCGACGGCATGCGTAAAATGGGGGCTGAAATTGAAGTCGAAAACGGCTATATCCTTGCCAGAAGCAATGGCCGTTTGCACGGTGCCGATATTGAGATGCCGATTGTTACCGTAACCGGAACGGAAAACCTGATTATGGCAGCGGTTCTGGCGGAAGGAACCACGACTTTACGCAATTCGGCGCGTGAGCCGGAAGTAACCGATCTGGCACAGTTTCTTGTTAAGATGGGCGCCAAAATTACCGGTATCGGAACCGATACACTGGTCATCGAAGGCGTGAAATCCCTTAAAGGTGTGGAATATTCGGTGATTCCCGATCGTATCGAAGCGGGGACGTATCTGGCCGCCGCGGCGGTAACGCAAAGCAAGTTGACGGTGAGTAAGGTCAATCCGCAGCATTTAAATGCCGTTCTGGATAAATTTATCGAGGCGGGGGCGGAAGTGACTACAACTGCGGATACTATTACATTGGATATGCGCGGCAAACGCCTGAAGCCGGTGAATATCGTCACTGAACCTTATCCGTTGTTTCCGACCGATATGCAGGCGCAGTTTATGGTGATGAATGCGGTTGCCGACGGCGAATCGGAGATTGAAGAGACGATTTTCGAAAACCGTTTTATGCATGTTTCCGAGCTGGCCCGAATGGGTGCAAAAATTGCTATTGACGGCAATACGGCGCGGATTACCGGCGTGGAAAAGCTTAAGGGCGCGAATGTGATGGCGACCGATTTGCGCGCTTCCGCCTGTCTGGTGTTGGCCGGTTTGATTGCACAGGGCGAAACCGTGATTGACCGTGTTTATCATATCGACCGTGGTTACGAGTTGATTGAAGAAAAATTTCATAAGATCGGTGCACATATCTACCGCCGTTGATTCGAAGGTTTACCGGTCTTGCAACCAATTTAAAACGATTTACAGATTAGATGACTATGAATGAACAATTGACGATCGCCTTGTCCAAAGGGCGTATTTACAAGGATACCTTGCCGTTGCTGGAAGCGGCGGGGATTGAGCCGCTGGAAGATCCGAGCAAAAGCCGTAAACTGATTATCCCGACCAATCACGACAATATCCGTTTGTTGATTGTGCGTGCAACCGATGCGCCGACTTATGTTGCGCATGGAGCTGCCGATATCGGTGTCGCCGGTAAAGATGTTCTGATGGAAGCGCCAACGGATAATATCTATGAACTGCTGGATTTGCAGATCGCCAAATGTAAATTGATGGTGGCCGGTCCGGAAGTTGAGAAGCCTCATGGTCATCGTCTTAAAATTGCGACAAAATATATTAAATCCGCGCAGGCTTATTATGCGCAAAAAGGTGAGCAGGTTGATCTGATCAAGCTCTACGGTTCTATGGAGATCGCACCTCTGATCGATCTTGCCGACCGTATTGTGGATTTGGTGGATACCGGGAATACATTACGTGCCAACGGTTTGGTGCCGATGGAGCATATTGCCGATATCAGTTCGCGTCTGATTGTAAATCAGCACGCTTATAAGACTAAGTTCAACCAGATTAATCACATTGTTCAACAGTTTAAATCAGTGATCGAGAAGTAAGATGTTAAATATTCGTCGTTTATCTGCCAATGCGGCAGGATTTAGAGAAGAGTTAGATCAACTATTGGCGTGGGAAACGGTATCGAACCAATCGGTCAATGATATCGTTAACGAGGTTTGTGCCCGCGTTCGTCAGGAAGGTGATGCGGCGTTGTTGGAATATACCGCCAAATTTGACCGTCTTGAACTGAAAAGCGGTGCCGAGTTGGAAATCTCCAAAGATCGTCTGCAGCAGGCGTTGCAGAATATCCCGGCAGCGCAGCGCGAAGCGCTGGAAATTTCCGCTCAGCGTGTTCGCGATTACCACGAGCGTCAGGTTCAGGATTCCTGGACTTACGAAGAAGCCGACGGCACTATGTTGGGGCAGCAGGTTACTCCGCTTGATTCCGTAGGTTTGTATGTTCCGGGCGGGAAAGCGGCTTATCCGTCTTCGGTAATCATGAATGCGATTCCGGCCAAAGTGGCCGGTGTCGAAAAACTGATTATGGTTGTACCGACTCCGGACGGTGAAGTGAATGAAATGGTGCTGGCGGCTGCGGCAATCTGCGAAGTCGATGCCGTCTTCACGCTAGGTGGTGCTCAGGCGGTTGCGGCTCTGGCATACGGAACCGAGACGGTTCCTGCGGTTGATAAAATCGTTGGTCCGGGGAACATCTTCGTTGCAACGGCCAAGCGTCTGGTATTCGGCACCGTCGGTATCGATATGATTGCCGGGCCTTCGGAAATTCTTGTGTACTGCGATGGTAAAACCAATCCTGACTGGATCGCGGTTGATCTGTTCTCGCAAGCCGAGCACGATGAAGATGCGCAGGCGATTCTGGTCACTCAGGATGCTGACTTCGCCGCTCAGGTTTACGACAGCATGAACAAGTTGCTACCGACTATGCCGCGTAAAGAAATTATTCAAAAAGCGTTGGATGACCGCGGTGCGATTATCGTTGTCGACAATGAAGACCAGGCGATTGAAATGATTAATATCATTGCGCCTGAACACTTGGAACTGTCGGTTGACGATCCGAAGGCGCTGCTGCCTAAGATCCGTCACGCGGGTGCGATCTTTATGGGGCGTTATACTGCCGAAGCGCTGGGTGACTATTGTGCCGGTCCGAACCACGTTCTGCCGACTTCGCGTACTGCGCGCTTCTCGTCACCTTTGGGAGTGTACGACTTCCAGAAACGTTCAAGTTTGATTATGGTTTCTGAAGACGGTGCCAACACTCTAGGTAAGATCGCCGGCGAATTGGCCGACGGTGAAGGTTTGCAGGCGCACGCTGCTTCGGCACGTTACCGAGTAAAAGATTAATCTTTTCAGATTGTCTGCTTGCTAAAAAAAAGCCACTGGTGTTGCACCATGTGGCTTTTTTAATGTCTGAAAACAGGGAGAAAAGTATGCACAGAGATGAGTTAGCGTCTTATTTGGACGAACTGTTGGAAGTGAGTTTGTATAAAGATTATGCGCCTAACGGTTTACAGGTCGAAGGGCAAAGAGAGGTCAAAAAGATCGTTACCGGCGTTACCGCCTGTCAGGCTTTGATTGATAAGGCGATTGAATGCGGTGCCGATACGATAATGGTTCATCATGGCTATTTTTGGAAAAGCGAGCCTCAGCAGATCGTTGGTTTCAAACAAAAACGGATCAAGTCGCTACTCACGCATGATATCAATCTTTTTGGTTATCACTTGCCATTGGATGGGCATATTGAACTGGGCAATAACGCGCAGTTGGGTAAATTATGGGGTCTTCCGGTCACGGATCAGGACGGATTGGTATTCTGTTCGCGACTGGAATCACCGATTGCGGCAGATACCTTTTATCAGACCGTCAAACAGACTCTGGGTCGTGACCCTTTGTGGTTAAAAGGCGGTCCGGAGCAGCTACAAACGATCGCCTGGTGCAGCGGTGGAGCGCAAAACTATATCGATAAAGCGATTGCTATGGGGGCGGATCTGTTCATCAGCGGCGAAGTGTCGGAGCAGACGACTCATCTGGCTGCAGAATGCGGAATTCATTATTTTGCCGCCGGTCATCATGCGACCGAACGCCTGGGAATTCAGGTTTTGGGCGAACATTTGCAGGCCAAATTTGGCTTGGATGTGACTTTTATTGATGTCCCAAATCCGGTGTAAAGACGCCCGTTTTTGGACAACTGCGAAATTATTCGATAAATTTATTTTGTGCTATAGAAAAAATTTATTAATAACTCTATAAGTAGATACTGATTTAAGTTTAGCAAGCCCTTCTGTAGAATAGGGCCGATTTGCTTGTAGACAAAAGGAGTTCGCAAGCGTTTATTTGCGAGTTCCCTAACTAGGAAGACAGCTATGTCGATAAAAAACAATAATGATTCTAGTGTAAACCTACAGCGCCGTAGAATCCTTACAGGCGCAACGGGTGTTGTCGGGGCAGCGGGAGCCACCTTTTTGGCGGTTCCGTTTGTTAGCTCATGGCAACCTAGTGAAAAGGCCAAAGCCGCCGGTGCTCCGGTCAATGCTGATATCAGCAAATTGCAGCCGGGTCAGATGTTGACCGTCGCTTGGCGTGGGAAACCTGTTTGGATTGTCAGACGTACTCCGGATATGTTGGCCAATTTGCCGAATATGGATGGCGAGTTGCGTGATCCTGCTTCAAATGAATCGGATCAGCCGGAATACTGTAAAAATCCAACCCGTGCTGTTAAAGATGAATTCTTGGTTGTGGTCGGCGTCTGTACGCACCTTGGGTGCGCACCTCTGTATCGTCCGGCAATCGGTTCGCCGGATGTCGGCGACGATTGGCAGGGTGGTTTCTTCTGTCCGTGCCACGGTTCACGATTCGATCTGGCAGGACGTGTATTCAAAGCGGTACCGGCACCGACGAATCTGGAGATTCCGCCATACCGCTTTGTCAGCGACAGCATTGTGCGCATCGGTGAAGGTCCAACCGAAGGAGGGACGGCATAATGGCTGATAACCAAAATACTAAATTTGAAGCGAAGCAGGGGACTGTCCTGGGATGGCTGGATAAGCGTTACCCGCTGGTCAGTACCTGGAATGAGCATGTCGGCGAGTACTATGCGCCGAAAAATTTCAACTTCTGGTACTTCTTCGGTTCGCTGGCGCTATTGGTGCTGGTCAACCAGTTCGTTACCGGTATCTGGCTGACAATGAGCTACAAGCCGAGTGCGGCTGAAGCCTTTAACTCCGTCGAGTACATCATGCGCGATGTTGAGTGGGGCTGGCTGATTCGTTATATGCATTCAACGGGTGCATCGGCTTTCTTTATTGTCATCTACCTGCACATGATGCGTGGCCTGCTGTACGGCTCCTATAAAGAGCCGCGTGAACTGGTGTGGCTGATCGGTATGATGCTGTTCCTGGTATTGATGGCCGAAGCCTTTATGGGTTATCTGCTGCCATGGGGACAGATGTCTTACTGGGGTGCTCAGGTTATTATCTCGCTGTTCGGTGCTATCCCTTTGATCGGACCGGATCTGGCGCTATGGGTACGTGGTGACTTCATTATCTCCGATGCGACTCTGAACCGTTTCTTCGCTCTGCATGTTATTGCTTTGCCACTGGTTCTATTGATTCTGGTCTTTATGCACATTGTTGCTTTGCACCGTGTTGGTTCGAATAACCCGGACGGCATTGAAATCAAAAAGGTCAAAAACGAGCAGGGGCTTCCTCTCGACGGAATTCCTTTCCACCCTTACTACTCGGTGAAAGATTCAATGGGTGCGGTGTTCTTTGCGATTCTGTTTGCCTTTGTGGTCTTCTACTGGCCGGAAGGCGGTGGCTTCTTTATTGAGCCGCCTAACTTCGAGCCGGCTAACCCGCTGAAGACGCCGGAGCATATCGCACCTGTATGGTATTTCACGCCGTTCTATGCGGTTTTGCGTGCGGTGCCGGATAAATTCCTCGGTGTTGTTGCGATGGGTGCAGCGATTATGTTCCTGTTCGCCATGCCTTGGCTGGACCGTTGTAAGGTGAAGTCGATTCGTTACCGTGGTTTGTCATTCAAACTGCTGCTGGCGATGTTTGTCATCTCATTTATTATCCTTGGGTATCTTGGGACTCAGCCGGCTACGCCGACTCTGACAGTATTGGCGCAGATCTTTACTGCGACTTACTTCCTGTTCTTCCTGATTCTGCCGTACACATCGGCCCGGGAAAAGACTAAACCCGTACCGGAGAGGGTGAAATAGATGAAAAACGTATTTTTACTAATCAGCTTTCTGATTCTAAGCGTTTCCTCTGTCGCACAGGCGGCAGGAGGGCCGGCTATCGAACTGGAAAAGGCCAATAATAATCTGCGTGATCAGGACTCATTGCAGCGTGGTGCGGTTCTGTTCAGTAACTATTGCATGGCGTGTCACTCGGTCAAATACATGCGTTACAACCGCATTGCCCGTGATGTTGGTTGGAGTGACGATGAAGTCGTAGCGAAAATGGCTTATAACCAGGCCAAGGTCGTTGATGATGTTCAAACACGTATGCTTCCGGGCGTTGCAATGGATATACTGGGAACCGAGCCGCCGGATCTGTCTTTGATGGCGCGTCTGAAAGGGCCTGATTATATCTATACTTTCCTGCGTGCCTATCATCTGGATGAGAACGGCAACTGGGATAACAGCGCTCTGAAAGGGACGTCCATGCCGAATGTTCTGGAAGGGATGCAGCGTCATTATGCTCCGGAAGATTATGAGCAGGCCGCGCGTGATATCACCAACTTCCTTGAATATGCCGGTGAGCCAGGCAAGCTTGAACGATTCGATCTGGGCTGGAAAGTAATTGCTTTCCTGCTGGTGCTGCTGCTTCTTACCTATCTGTTGAAGCGTGAGTACTGGCGCGATATCAAGCACTAAGCGATACACGCTTTAGCGTATAAGCCCGCAATAATTCATTTATTGCGGGCTTTTTTTATACCTGAAAAGATGGCATTCTAGCGTGGAGCCCAAGATTTCCGGTTTTGAGGAGAGTTTTATGAGTGCGCTTATGGATGTAGTGCAGCAGGTTCTGCACTGGATGTCGTTGCTGTTTATTCTGGTTGTCGGGATCATTGTTCTCTGGTTGCTGACCATGTATCTTCAGGACCGTCTGCAGACGGAGCACGCTATCCGTCGAAATTATCCGTTAATCGGACGTTTTCGCTATTTACTGGAGTCTTTGGGGAAGTTTTTCCGCCAGTATATGTTTGCGGCCGATCAGGATGAAAAGCCTTTCAATCGTGCCCAGCGCTCCTGGGTCTATCGTGCTGCCAAAGGATTGTCTACGGTACAGAGTTTTGGTTCGACTCGTGATGCCGCGCATCCGGGCAAGATTGCTTTTGTTAATTGCGCCTTTCCTATGCTGGTCAAGGATGCGGTTACATCGCCACCGATGGTAATCGGCGAAGGCTGCAAAATGCCATATCGGGCGGAATCGCTGTTCAATATCTCCGGCATGAGCTATGGCGCACTTTCCCGGCCGGCGGTGCGCGCCTTGAGTCAGGGGGCTAAACTGGCTTGTTGCTGGCTCAATACCGGTGAGGGCGGTGTTTCCCCCTATCACTTGGAGAGCGGTTGTGATCTGGTGGCGCAGATCGGTACGGCGAAGTACGGTTTCCGCGACAAAAACGGCAATCTGAGTAATGAAAAACTCAGGGAGATGGCTGCTTATGAACAGATCCGAATGTTTGAAATCAAGCTCTCCCAAGGGGCCAAACCGGGAAAAGGGGGGATTCTTCCGGCGGCTAAGGTGACGGATGAAGTCGCCGAAATCCGTGGCATTCGCATCGGCGAGGATTCGATCAGCCCTAATCGCCATCCGGATATCGCCAGTAACGAAGATCTGTTGCAAATGATCGAGCATATTCGCGAAGTGACCGGAAAGCCGGTCGGCTTTAAATTTGTGATGGGTTCTCAGGATTGGATTGATTCTTTATGCCGGGATATCCTGATTAAAGGTGAGACGTTTGCACCGGACTTCATTACCTTGGACGGTGCCGAAGGCGGTACCGGTTCCGCACCGGTGGCACTGATGGACGATGTCGGCATGTCGATTAACGAATCTCTACCGTTATTGATTGACACTTTAAACCGTTACGGTCTGCGTTCGCGAATCAAGGTGATCGCTTCGGGTAAACTGATTAATCCGACAATGGTCGCCTGGGCGATCGCCATGGGCGCGGATTTTGTTAATTCGGCGCGCGGTTTCATGTTCTCCTTAGGATGTATTCAGTCGATGCAGTGCCATCTGGACAGTTGTCCTACCGGCATAACCACCCATAATCCACGTTTGCAGCGCGGTTTGCTACCGCATAAAAAATCGCAGCGAGTTGCTAATTACCACCGCAATCTTATGCGCGAAGTGGAATCAATCGCTCACTCCTGCGGCGTCGTCGAGCCCCGTCTCCTAAGCCGGGCTCATGTAAGAAAAGTGATGCGGCATGGTGTCTCGGAAAATTTCGCAGAGTTGTATCCGGATGTTGTCGCCGACGGTACATTTAAAGGGATTACACTGCTACACCGTTATAATGACCCTTCTTGAAAATTAATCGATAGAGAAAAATGGCAAAAGCGAAGACAGCTTATGTGTGCACCGAGTGCGGTGCGGAATATGCCCAGTGGGCTGGTCAGTGTCAGGCTTGTAAAGCTTGGAATACGCTGAAAGAGATCAAGCTCGGCAGCGGTAAAAAGACGGCTAAAAGTGGTAATGCCAGTTATTCAGGCGCTTCCGCAAGCGCGGTTCAGTCGATCAAGGATGTCGATCTGAGTGAAGTGCCGCGAATCAGCAGTGATATGTCCGAGTTGGATCGTGTTCTCGGAGGCGGGATTGTTCCCGGGTCGGTCGTTTTGATCGGCGGCGATCCCGGTGTCGGTAAATCCTCGATTCTATTGCAGGTCATGTGTGCGCTGAGTACGCGCATGTCGGTACTCTATGTAACCGGTGAAGAGTCTTTGCAGCAGGTGGCTTCGCGCGCTAAACGCATGGAGTTGCCGGACGATAATCTGCGTCTGTTGACTCAGACCGATGTGGAAGAGATCAGTGTCGCGGCACAGAAAGAATCGCCAAAGGTCATGGTTGTCGACTCGATACAGACCATGCAACTGGCAGAGATAGGCAGTGCGGCAGGTGGTGTTTCTCAGGTCAGGGAGAGTGCCGCTTACTTAACCCGTTTTGCCAAACAGAATAATATTGCGATCTTTCTGGTCGGCCATGTCACCAAGTCCGGTGAAGTGGCCGGGCCGCGTGTTTTGGAGCATATTGTCGATACTGTATTGTTTCTTGAAGGGCAATCGGATAGTCGTTTCCGTACGTTGCGCGCGATAAAGAACCGTTTCGGGGCCGTCAACGAACTGGGTGTCTTTGCCATGACCGAAAAAGGCATGCGACAGATAAAGAATCCGTCGGCGATTTTCTTAAGTCGCGGGGAAGAACCTGCACCCGGCTCAGTCGTGATGGTTATCTGGGAAGGGTCACGTCCTTTGCTGGTGGAAATTCAAGCGCTGGTTGACGAGTCGCCGTATGGTGCGCCGAAGCGGGTAACAGTTGGTCTGGAGCAGAACCGGCTGGCCATGCTGTTGGCCGTGATGCATCGTCATGGCGGTGTGCAGGCCGGAGATCAGGATGTGTATGTGAATGTCGTCGGCGGGGTTAAGGTGTTCGAGACCAGTGCCGATCTGGCTCTGCTGTGTGCGATTCTTTCCAGTATGCGCAACCGCGCCTTGCCGCAGGAGATGATTATTTTTGGTGAAGTGGGGCTGGCCGGAGAAATTCGTCCGGTTCCTAGCGGGCAGGAGCGTCTATTCGAGGCGGCCAAGCACGGTTTTACCCGGGCAATCGTACCGTTCAGTAATGTGCCAAAGGGCGGAATTCCAGATATGGAAATTATCGGGGTGAAAACCTTGCAGCAGGCTTTGGATGCGTTGTAGAGTTGTGTCTGTCTTGATGCAGACAGAAAAATCGATTTTTAAAAAACGAAGAATAGCCGTAACAGATGGAATAAACGGCAATCGGTAATTTGAATGCAGGTGCTGTCGTAACGATGACTTGTCGAAACGAATGGCTCTGTGAATTGATCTGAGGAGTGAGTATGAACGTTTTTTCGAGTAGAGCGTTGTTGGTTGCAATGGGGCTTGCCCCGGTATCGGCAATGGCGTCTGGATTTGCATTGATCGAGCAGAGCGCAAGCGGACAGGGATTGTCCTATGCGGGGGCTGCGGCCAATGCCGAGGATGCCAGTATTATGTGGTTTAATCCGGCCGGCCTGACGCGTTTCGAAGGCGATCAACTCATTATCGGTGGTCATGTTATTTCGCCTAAGGCGGATTTTACCGAGCAGGCATCCGTCAAAAACGGTGCCACGCCGATTGGCGGCGAAGGCGATAATGGCGCTACAGTCGGTTTTGTTCCTAATGTCTATTGGAAAAGCCGTTTGGGGGCCTATGACGTTGGTTTTGGCGTCAATGTCCCTTTCGGCCAGCACATCTCTTATGACGAAGACTGGGTCGGTCGCTATCATGCAACGGAAACCGATCTGAAGACTTTGAATCTTAATCCGGCAATCGCAGGGAAGGTGAATGATCAGCTGAGTTTCGGTTTTGGTCTGAATGCCCAATATGTGGATGTGATTTTAGAGCAGAAAGTCGATCAGTCTTTTATTGGCGATAGCGATGGAAATGCCAAGGTCAGCGGTAACAGCTGGGCGTTTGGTTATAATCTCGGGTTGCTCTATCAAGCGGATGAGGACTTGGATATCGGTTTTTCCTATCGCTCAAAAATGCAGCATGATGTAGAAGGAAAGATTGATTATTCCGATATCAATGCCGCATTGGGGGGTGTTTTGTATGATATGGATGCGTCCTCTAATGTTGTTTTGCCGGCATCTGCCAGTCTGGCGATGAACTACCGCCTCTCAGAGCACACTCGGTTATTGGCGAGTGCAACCTGGACCGGCTGGTCCGGCTATGACGAGTTGATAATCGAGCTAGAGGACGGTTCGAGTTCGGAGTCCAATCAGAATTTTGAAGACAGTATGCGTTATGCCGTCGGGATGATTCATCAATTTAACCGACAGCTGAAATTAAGAGGGGGGCTGGCAATCGACTATACCCCGGTGCCGGATAAGTACAGCCGTTCACCGCGCACGCCGGATTCCAATCGTAAATGGGTCTCTGTCGGTTTGGGTTACCAGCTTAATAAGCGGATGAATCTGGATGTCGGCTACAGTCATCTGTTTGCCAATCGTTCGGATGTCGATTACAACGTCACGACTTCGCTCGGGTCATATGATTTGCGCGGCTATTATGATTCCGCTGTCGACATTTTGAGTGCACAGCTGGTGTGGAATTTCTGATTCGAACATTCGCTTTAACGGAATAGACAAAACCCCGGTTGATGCCGGGGTTTTGTTTTTTTAGAAGAATTTCAGAAGCGCTTATATCTGCAGGTAGTCATGCCACTGCTGGAAAAGTTCCGGTGTGGTTGCGGCGACGGCAGCGCGTTTTTGCACTTTAGGAAGCAATACGTCTTCACCGTCCAGGGTGCAGCTTTGACCACCGGCTTCGTGCAGGATCAGATAGCCGGCTGCGTAATCCCAGATATTCTGCGCGCCGTGCAGATAGATATGGCCGCGCCCGGCAGCGATCCAGCACCAGTCTAGAGCGACCGAGCCGAAGCTGCGCTGTGACGAGTATGGATTGTCATGAATAATCCGGCACGCCAGTTCCGGTGTCAGGCGTTTGAAGTCGATAATCCCGCTGGTCTGCTTCAGTTTGGTTTTAGCTGTTTTGGCAATAAGCGGTTTATCGTTCAGTTCAGCACCGAGTGTGTGGCGGGCGGCAAACATTTCGTCACGATCCGGATCATAAACCAGACCGGCGACCAGTCGGCCTTCGATCATCAGTGCCAGTGAGACGGCGTAAACTGGAATGCCGCTGGCAAAGTTGCTGGTGCCGTCGATCGGATCCAGAATCCAGCAACCCTGGGTGCTCTTTAATGCGTCTTCCTGTTGCTGTTGCGACATCTCTTCGCCAAGAAAGGCGAACTGCGGCCAGTTTTGAAGCAGAAAACTTTGTGTTGCTTTCTGCATCTCGAGATCCGCTTCGGTCAGAAGCGACCCGTCTTGTTTTTCTTCAAATCCGACTTTTTCGAAGCGTGGCAAGATTTCTTGTTTGGCCAGCTGACGGATACCGTTTTTAAGCTTCTGCCACTCTTCCGCGGCGTTGAATGGGTGTTTAGTCATGGGTACTGTGTCTTGTTCTCTGATTGGTATAGAAAGAGAGCTTGACCGTCTCAATCGCGTTTTGGGAAATTTTCGTGACCTCGAACACATAGTCGTCCACCTTGATACAGGTGCCGACCGGAGGAATCGATTCCATGGTTTCCTGAATCAGGCCGTTAATGGTTTTCGGCCCGTCGGTCGGAAGATCCAGTTCATAATCCTTGTTAAGGTCACGGATAAATTCCGAAGCATCGATTGCCATACTACCGTCTTCGTTCATTTCCACTGTATCGCTGTTCGGTTTGGCTTTGGCGTCGGTGGACAGTTTACCGACGATCTCTTCAAGAAGATCTTCGACGGTCAGTAGTCCTTGCAGGTCGCCGTATTCATCAACAATCAGCGCCATACGGCGTTTTTTCTGATTGAATTTGCCCAGTTGCACGCTTAAGGAGGTGGTTTCCGGGATGAAATATGCCTGGCGACTGATTTTGATCAGATCTTTTAGGGTGACGTCTCCGCGCATCAGTACCGGCAGTGCTCGGCGCAGGTTAAGAATGCCGATCAGGTCTTCGTCGAGAGAGCCGCGATAGATGGGTACTCGGGTGTAAGGCGATTTTTGCAGGTCTTTTAGAATCTCTTCGATCGGCTGATCAACATCGATTGCATACACATCCTGTTTAGGAATCATCACGTCTTCAACCGTAACGCTCTCCAGTTGCAGGACACTGCTGAGCATGGATCGATAGTGCGCCGGCAGCTGGCTGGTCGCTTCGTTGATCAATGTCTGTAATTCTTCATGGGTCAGAGCGTGGTCGTCGTCATGGTGTTTTACCTTGATCCCGAGGCTGCGTAAAAAACCGTTGGCGAAAAAGTTCACCAACCAGACCAGCGGTGACAGAAGTTTCAGCAATGGCGTTAGGACATAGGCTGCCGGATAGGCGATTTTTTCCGGATAAAGGGCGGCAACGGTTTTCGGTGCGACTTCGGCGAAGACCAGAATGACCAGCGTCAGCAGACCGGCGGCCAGAGCGATGCCTGCTTCTCCGATCAGCTTCATGGCGATAATGGTTGCGATCGAGGAGGCGAAAATATTGACGAAATTGTTTCCAAGCAGAATCACGCCCAGAAGACGGTCAGGCTTTTCCAGCAGACGTTGCGCAAGAATGGCACCTTTATGGCCGGATTTGACCTTGTGCTTCAAGCGATAGCGGTTCAACGCCATCATGCTGGTTTCTGAGCTGGAAAACAGGGCCGAGAGAATAATCAGCAGTATAAGAATCCCAAACAGGATTGAGACATCAAGTGAGTTCAAAGTCTTTCAAACAGGTTATGAATCGGAGTTCAATTATACTTTTTTATTCGGCTTATAAAAAGACTTTGGGAAAAGAGTTTCCTCTTTTCCAGGATGTCGGCACTGAACTGTGGTATGGCGCTATCTTAGTCGTACAGGGCGTGCAGAATCAGTTCGGTACCGATAAAGCTTACAATCAGGAGAAGATAAGCCCAGATTACATAACGAACTGCTTTCTGACCACGCCATCCATAGCGGTAATGGCCGACAATGAACCAGCCGTAGACCAGCCAGGACAGGATGGCGAAAAAGGTTTTGTGAATCAGGTGCTGGGCGAACAGGTCTTCAACGAAGAAGATGCCGCTTAAGAGCGCAAAACTGAGCATGGTGAAACCGATGAGAAGCAGTTTCAGCATCAGGTTCTCCATTTCCTGTAACGGCGGCAGTGCGCGCATCAGGTTAGAAAGCTGCTTCTTGCGGAATCGTTTTTCCTGAATTGAATACAAGATCGCCTGAGCTGTCGCGATGCCGAGCGTACTGTAGGCCGCGATTGAGATCAGTACGTGGCTGCCGAGTTCGAGCGGCAGACGAGTGTGTTCATTAAATCCGATCGGAAGAAGGGTGCTCAGGGCCGCCAGAGGAAAGACGAAAATTCCCAGAGTTTCAACGACCATCTTGCGGTTAAGGTAGAGCAAAATCATTGTCGCCAGTAGCGTGATCATGGAAAGCGCGTTGGCAAAATTAAAGACGAAGTAACCCTGCCATAAAGTCTGGCTTAGCGAGAACAGATGCAGAACAGCGGCTAGAGAGGCGGAAAGCAGAATGTGCTTACGCTGGTAGCCGGGATCGACTTTTTCAACAAACCGGATTTTTCGCCAGATCAACAGACTAACAAACAAATAAAGAATGCTAGCGATAAGTGCGCTGAATCCACTGAGTATCATAGATGTCCTTTGCTGAAAATTGCCCGGCCTGGCTTTATTGCGCGTCCGAACGTGTTGTCTTGTGAACGAAATCTGCACCGCTTGTTCTGATCGGTACATAAATTAGTGAATGAATTGTTTATAATAGCGGAATTAATTTTTGAATAGAAGAGCGCTAGAGCGTAAAGCATCGCCTTGTCGGGTGTGAGTACTAAGGCCTTTGCGCAAAGTGGAGAAAGAGATGTTTGATAATTTATCCGATCGCTTAAACCGAACATTAAAAACCCTGAAAGGTCAGGGGCGTCTAACCGAATCGAATATTAAAGATGCCTTGCGAGATGTGCGTCGAGCACTGCTTGAAGCCGATGTCGCGCTGCCGGTTGTTAAATCATTTATCACCAAAGTGCAGGAGCGCGCCGTCGGGCAGGAAGTTTCCACCAGCCTGAATCCGGGGCAGGCGTTTATCAAGATCGTTAAGGACGAACTGACGACGGTCATGGGTGAAGAGGCGAGCCCGCTTAACTTTAATGTGGAGCCGCCGGCGGTCATTATGATGGCCGGTCTGCAGGGGGCGGGTAAAACCACGTCGGTCGGGAAACTGGCCAAATGGTTGACCGAACGGGAAAAGAAAAAGGTCATGGTGGTGTCAGCTGACGTTTACCGTCCTGCTGCGATCAAACAGCTTGAGACTCTGGCTGAGCAAGTCGGGGTAGATTTCTTCCCGTCTACGGCCGATCAGGATCCTGTCGAGATTGCGCGCAATGCTCATGCCGAGGCGCGTAAGAAGTTTGCCGACGTGTTGATTCTGGATACCGCGGGTCGTCTGCATATCGATGAAGATATGATGGGTGAGATCAAACGTCTACATGACTCGATCACGCCGGCGGAAACGCTGTTTGTTGTCGATGCCATGACCGGTCAAGATGCGGCCAATACCGCTAAAGCGTTTAACGATGCGTTGCCGCTTACCGGGGTTATTCTAACCAAGACAGATGGTGATGCCCGCGGCGGTGCGGCGCTATCAATCCGCGAAATCACCGGAAAGCCGATCAAATTCCTGGGTGCCGGTGAGAAGACCGATGCACTGGAGCCGTTCCATCCGGAGCGTATGGCCGGCCGAATTCTCGGCATGGGCGATGTACTGAGCCTGATCGAAGAAGCCGAAAGCAAAATCGATAAGAAAAAGGCGGAAAAATTTGCTCAGAAAATTCAGAAGTCCGGTCAGTTTGACTTGGAGGACTTTCTGGAACAGCTGCAACAGATTAATAAAATGGGCGGTATCGGCGGTATGCTCGGTAAGTTGCCGGGTATGGGGCAGCTTAAAGGTCAGGTCGATAATGACATGGCGGAAAAAGAATTCCGTCGTTTGGCGGCGATTATCCATTCTATGACACCGCAGGAACGACGTTTCCCAGCTGTTATCAAAGGCTCGCGCAAGCGTCGTATAGCGACCGGTTCCGGTACTTCCGTGCAGGACGTCAACAAATTGCTTAAGCAGTTTACGCAGATGCAGAAAATGATGAAGAAGATGAAAGGCGGCGGCATGAAAAACATGATGCGCGGTCTGGCCGGTAAGCTTCCTCCGGGAATGGGGGGCGGGATGCCGCCGGGAATGCATTGATACTCATCTAAGCATTTGTTTTTGCAGTATAAATAAAATGCCTTTTACTCTAAGAAAGGCTTGATAATAGGCCGCGGTTTCATTATAATCGCGGCTTTCCTGTTTTTGGCTTGCCGAAAACGGGCATACAGATAGTTTTAAACTAGAAGAAATTGTTGAGAGGGTTTCCTCTCATCGCCTGACAACATAAAGGAAAATGTTATGGTAGTTATTCGTTTGGCCCGTGGTGGTTCTAAAAAGCGTCCTTTTTACAAGCTAGTTGTTGCTGATCAGCGTTTCAGCGCGACCGGCCGTTTCATTGAGCAGGTAGGTTTCTACAACCCTATCGCGCGTGGTCAAGAAGAAAAACTACGTGTTGATCAGGCGCGTGTTGACCACTGGGTTGCTGAAGGTGCGCAAATGAGCGACCGCGTTAAGAGCATCCTTAAAAACGCTTAATTGATTCTTTGGCTAACAGGAAAGTTTTATGGCGGAATTACCGGAAAATCTTTTGCCTGTCGGCCAGATTAACGGCGTTTTCGGGGTTCATGGATGGGTGAAGATTTTCTCCGATACCGAACCCCGCGAAAATATTTTTAGCTATTCGCCTTGGTGGATTAAACACAAAGGCGAGTGGTTGGAAGTCAAAGTTGAAGACTTCAAAGGGCAGCAGGGCGGTAAAGCCCTGGTTGCCAAACTTGATCTCATCGGTGATCGCGATTTAGCGCGTGAATATATGGGGTGCGAGATCGCAATCGATCGCGCACAACTGAAACAGGGTGAGAACGAATTTTACTGGATCGATCTGATCGGTTGCCAGGTGGAAAACCTGCAGGGTGTCAACCTCGGCGAAGTGGCCGATTTGATCGAAACCGGTGCGCATGATGTTTTGCGTGTCAAGGGCGAGACTGAGGAACTGATTCCGTTTGTAATGGATGAGTTCATTATAGAGATCGACGTCCAGGGCAAACGGATCAAGGTGGATTGGCAGGCGGAAGAGAACGAGTGAGATTTGATGTCATCACCCTCTTTCCGGAAATGTTCGGGGCTTTGACGGAGTCCGGCGTTAGCCGCCGGGCTTTGCAAAAGCAGTTATACAGCCTGAATACCTGGAATCCCCGTGAGTTTACCCATGATCGTCATAAAACGGTCGATGACCGTCCTTATGGCGGCGGACCTGGCATGGTGATGATGTATCAGCCGCTTAAAGACAGCGTTGATGCGATTCGTCAGGCACAGACAACAAAACCTCATGTGATCTACCTTTCCCCGCAGGGGCAGCCGCTGACTCAAGAGAAGGTGGCGCAGCTCGCACAGCTGGATTCGATCACGCTTCTTTGCGGTCGATATGAAGGCATTGACGAGCGACTGCTGCAAACCGAGGTGGATGAAGAAATTTGTATTGGCGATTTTGTCGTCAGTGGCGGGGAGCTACCGGCTATGATGCTGATGGACTCCTTGATTCGCTTGCTGCCGGGTGCCTTGGGGCATGATCAGTCGGCAGAGCAGGACTCTTTTTCCGACGGTCTTCTGGACTGTCCGCATTACACACGGCCTGAAGAGGTTAATGGAATGCGCGTACCGGAGGTTCTGTTGCAGGGGAATCACGCCAAAATCGACGCTTGGCGTCACCAACAAAAGTTACTGCGCACTGAGCAGCGACGCCCGGATCTACTGGCCCGATATCAGGACGGCGAGTAGGTCACACTCCGATACCGGAGTCTACAATTAGGATTCAACCTCTGACGCCTTGTCGCGTGTATTGTTGGATAAAGTTCACAGGGGCAAAACCCCTGAGGCTCGCTATAGATAAAGAGCCACTAATGGAGAAGCTTAAAATGAGCGATATCATTAAAAAGATTGAAGCAGAACAAATGACTAAAGAAATCCCGGCTTTCGCGCCAGGTGACACTGTTGTTGTTCAAGTTAAAGTTGTTGAAGGTAAAAACGAACGTCTACAGGCGTATGAAGGTGTTGTTATCGCGAAGAAAAACCGTGGTATCAACTCTAACTTCATCGTTCGTAAAATCTCTCACGGTGTAGGCGTTGAGCGTACTTTCCAGACTTTCAGCCCGCTAGTTGACAGTATTACTGTTAAGCGTCGCGGTGATGTTCGTCGTGCGAAACTTTACTATCTGCGTAACCTATCCGGTAAAGCGGCTCGTATCAAAGAAAAAGTATAATTTCCGCCCCGCGTGGGCTGAAAACCTTTTCTTTAAGAAAAACCCCGTCAGATTTTCTGGCGGGGTTTTTTTATTGCCCACTGTTTTTTAACAAACGCTTTCCGCTATACTTTGGCTCAAGAGTTGAATTCGGAGTGATTTATGTCCGCCGCAATGCCGCTGTTGGAGTTTTTGGAATATCTGCAATTTAATCAGGGCTTGAGCACCAATACGGTTGCGGCTTATCGAACAGACCTGCAGAAATTCCGTGACTGGTTACTGGAAAGCCGTCAGCCTTGGGAAACACTGAGCTCCGAAAGTCTTCAGGATTTTGTATTACAACTGATGGCAAAGCGAAAAGCGAGTTCGAATGCGCGTATGTTAAGCAGTATCAAACGCTTCTATCAGTGGGCCAATCAGCAGTACCCGATTGAAAATAATCCTGTTCAGCAGCTTAAGGCACCGAAAGCCGAACGTAAGATCCCCAAAGTATTGAGCGAAGTGCAGATTGAGGCGCTGCTTGAGGCACCGGATTTGACTACGGCGCTGGGGATTCGCGATCGTGCCATTCTGGAACTGATGTATGCATCGGGACTGCGGGTCTCCGAAGTTGTCGGTCTGCCGTTCGAGCAGCTTAATTTATCCGCCGGGGTGGTTCAGGTGACCGGTAAAGGAGCCAAGGAGCGCATTGTGCCAATCGGCGAAGTGGCTTCGGAATGGTTGCAACGCTATTTGCAGGGCGCGCGTAGTGAACTGGTCGGAAAGAAAAGAGCGTCAACGCTGTTTGTTTCCCGCCTCGGTCGTCCAATGACGCGTCAGACGCTTTGGCATCGGGTGCGCAAGCTGGCGGAATCGGTCGGGATCTTCAATAAACTTTCGCCGCACGGCTTAAGGCATGCTTTTGCAACCCATCTGATCAATCACGGCGCCGATCTGCGCAGTGTTCAGCTTTTGCTCGGACACAGCGATCTGTCGACCACGCAGATTTATACGCATGTTGCCAAACAGCGATTGCAAAGCCTGCATCAGCAGCATCACCCACGAGGGTGATGACGGCGACTATTTTTTAGGCAAAAACTTCTCGAATACCTTGGTCAGTTCGCCGATGTTCACCGGCTTGGTCAGGTATTCGTCCATGCCCGCTTCGATAAAGCGTTCCCGGTCACCGGTCATGGCGTTTGCCGTCAGCGCCACAATGTGTTGCCTGTGCGCTCCGCTCTGTTTTTCGTGTTCGCGGATCTGTCTGGTGGCTTCGATACCGTTCAGATTCGGCATGTTTTCATCCATCAGGATCAGATCAAAACGTCGGTTCTTAGCTTGTTCCAAGGCTTCCAAGCCATCGTTGGCGATCAGGCAGCTTAAACCGAATTTCTTGAGAATCGCAACCATCAGCATCTGGTTGGTTTTATTGTCTTCAACCAGAAGAATATCACCGCTGTAACGGACAAGTTCTTTCCCTTCGGCAGGTGCCTGAGTTTTTTGAGTGAGTTCTACCGCTTGAACCGGAATGCTGAAATAGAATTTACTTCCTTCTCCAAGACGAGAAGTCACCTTGAGACTTCCGCCCAGCATTTTAATCAGGCGTGAGCTGATGGTCAGGCCAAGTCCCGTACCACCATATTTTCGGGTTGTCGAGGTTTCCGCCTGAGAGAACGCCTCGAAGATTTTTTCCTGCGCTTCCCGTGTCATGCCGATACCTTCATCCTCGACTGAAATACGCAACCAGCCAGGGTTGTAGCTGATATCGAGAGTGATGGTTTTTCCGGGATCGGTAAATTTGACCGCATTTGACAGCAGGTTTGAGATTACTTGCTTAATGCGCAGAGCGTCGGACTTAATTCCGCCTGGGAGGTTTTCCGCAAAATGGGTGACGAAATTGATGTTTTTCTCGCTGCAACGCGCTCTAAACAGATCGGCAACACCGGTTAACTCGTCTTTCGGTGAAAACTCGCTGATGTCGATATCCAGTTTACCGCTTTCAATTTTGGTCAAATCGAGAATGTCATTGATAATGCCAAGCAGGGTATGGCTCGATTGCGTGACCGTTTCAAGGTATTTCTTTCCTTCCGGGTCCAGCGGTTTTTCTTTGAGCAGGTCAATGAATCCGAGAATCGCATTCAGCGGTGTACGAATTTCGTGTGACATGTTGGCCAGGAATTCGCCTTTAGAGCGGGTTGCTTCGAGCGCACGATTTTTCTGTTCCTGAAGATCGCGGTTAATCTTTTCAAATTCGGTAATGTCCAGTAGCGAGATGATATAGCGCTGATATTTTTTGGATTTTTGTCCGTAGATTTTATAAATATGCTCAGTGCCGTGATAACGCAGTTTGGCCTTATGCGTTTTATTCGGGTTTTCGACGACATATTCGATCCAGCTTTTATCTTCGAATTTATAGACCAGACCTTCTTCTTTGACAAAGAGATCGCAGACGCAGTTGTAGTCTGCGGAAAATGCATCGAGATCAGGGTATTCGTAGAAGAATTTAAAGAATCCGCCGCTGACATCAATGATTTTTTCCCCATCGTTAACAATAATAATGTTGTCTTGGGAGTTCAGGATGTCTCGTGTGTAGTCATGCGTTTTTTCGATTTCCTGCGATGTGCGATGGATGTTTCGACTCAGGCGCCAGAAAGCATATAACCCTGCAATCAGTAAGAACAGGGTCAGGAATATCTGCAGGCTTTTGTAGAAACGTTTTTGCTCTTCAACTTCTTTGCGGATCTGGGTAAAGTTCAGGCGGTGGGTGTAGAAGATCTGATTGGCGTCTTCTTTGAGGCGGTGGAAAATCGGTTCAAACAGCTTAACCTCAAGTTTCAGTGTCGAGATGCTTTTTCCCAGGCGGGGGTCTTGAGTTAGGCGATACCGGTCGATTTGTTTGAGCAGCTGATTAAGCTCTTTTATTTTATGTGTAATGAGTCCAAGCTTGGGAAGGACGTCGGCCTCGGCAAACGAAAATTGATCGGCAGTTATCGGCTTGTAGAACATGATCTCGAATTGTTCTTCGGTATTCGGCAAGTTCAAGTCGAGATTGTGTTTATAGGTTCCGCCTTGGTTCAATACTTGCAAGACATGGGTAATCTCTTCCTGACTCTCTTCTATTTCATGTTCGATAATTTTTCGCAGGTGTTTATTCGGGAAAGCGGTTACTTGGAAGAAGCTGGCTTCGATCTTGTAGATTTCCAAAATAACTTCCAGGCCGAGATTGTTTTCGACTTCGGCATTACGGATTTTTTTATCCAGTTCGTTGGTATAGTTGGTAATGCTGAAATTCAAGATGGCCTGAGCCCCTAGCCCAAGGATAAAAATGATCAGCAAAAGAAATAGATTGATGCCGGTTCGGGTGACGATGGATGGTTTTTTTTCGGTGATACGGGTCGTCATTTATTTGGCTCCAATACTTTGATCTGCTGCGGGGAGGCTGACAGCATTTTGAGTTCCTCTTCGTTCAGGAAACCGTATTGGGCAAAGGTTTCCAGACCATGTTTAGAACTGGCGTAGGTCATGAATTCCAATGCAAGCGCTTTATCTTTCGAATATTTAAGCAGGATTAACTCCAGTGAGCGTTTAGGGGCGAGCGCCTGATCAATCGGAATGGCATCCATGTAAGACTCTGTTTCCGGCCATTTGGTGGTGGCGAACCAGTTTACGGCTAAATCAGCGTCGCCGTTTTGAATCGATTTGAAAAGGCGGTGCGAGTCGGTAGTGAAATAGGTGACATTTTCGAAAACACGATCTTTTAATTTTAATTGATTCAACAGTGCCTCAGTCGCTTTGCCAACAGAGCTGCTGCCGGGCGAAGAAAGCACAATCGAGAGTTCCGGGTCGGTTAGCTGGTTTAAGTCCGAGTTCAAGTGTTTTGGGTTGCCCTTGGGGACGATTAATGCCAAACGGTTATAGCCGACCAGTACATAGCGATCGAATATTTGCTGGTTCTCGGGTTTGGAGCGGAAGATGGTCGAGCCTGGGAAGTAGATATCCCCGATCTGCTGGTTTTTCAGAGTTTTGAGAATAAAACCGGAAGCACCTTGAATGATCGTGATTTTAACGCCTTTTTGCTTTTCGAATTCGGTCGCAAGCTGTTGCAGCGGGCGAACCATAGTGATACCGCTGTAGATGAGAAGTTCAGGTTTCTCGTTGGGAGCCGGTGTATTTGAGCTTTGTTGACAGGCGATCAGCATCAAAGAGAGGGTTAAAGTTAAAACGATTCGTAGCATGGCGATATTATTCCTGATAACTCCCTAATAATTTAACGGTTTTCAAAGGTTTTGAGCGACTCTTTGACTTAAAAATTGATTTGAGCGTGGTATATTGATGTGCACTTTTTAGGGCGCTCTCTTTGGGTCGGCCCAAGTGAATTTATCAACCTCAGGGAAGCAACACAGTGAATTTTGCGAAAAAACTTTTGGGTGGGCTTATTTTTAGCTCTGTAATGGTTTCAGCTTATGCTCAGCCGCCGGCCGCTCAGCCGACTCAAACACATGATTTCTCGGCTATCCAGAAACAGCTGCAGACGATGATTCCCGGGTTGGATCATTTTGATATCCAGCCGACCGGCGTTAAAGGGCTTTATCAGGTGATTTTGGGGGTGGATGTCGTTTATATGAGTGAAGACGGCCAATTTCTAGTGCAAGGCGATCTGATTGATTTGAAAAATAAGGTGAACCTGACGCGACAGGTCAGTATGCAGCAGAGAACCGAGGCTTTGGCGGAAATTCCTGAAGCGTCAATGTGGATTTATCCTGGTGACGAAAAGGCGCAGCGCAAGTCAACCATTACCGTATTCACCGATATTCACTGTCCTTACTGCCGAAAATTGCATCTGGAAGTGCCGGAATTGAATAAGGCCGGTGTGACCGTCCGTTATCTCGCTTATCCTCGAGCAGGTGTTGCTTCGCAATCCTATACCGATGCCGTTTCCGCCTGGTGTGCAGATACGCCTCTGGAGGCTCTGGATCAGGTGATGAAGGGGCAGAAAGTGGCTGAGAAGCAGTGTGATAATCCGATTAAGCAGCATATGCAACTGGCTCAGTTCTTTCAAGTGAACGGAACCCCGAACATTCTTCTGGATGATGGCAGGCTGATCCCAGGGTATGTTCCGGCCAAAGAGTTGCTCAAGGAGATCTACGATAAATAAAAGAATTCTTTAAGATTCTTATCCGTAGACTATTTAAGCACCTGATTTCAGGTGCTTTTTTGTTTTTAGGGGGAGTGCTGCGTATTGCGGTTATTGAGTTGAGATAATAGACTGAGTTTTAGCAGGGGTATAATGTAAGAATAACTAATATTTACTCTATCGAGGGTAACAAAGGATTTGTTATTCTTTTTAAAAGCCAGTTAAAAAAATTAACTTGCCCATAAGTACAGTGCCTAAAAAAGGCCGAGGAGGAAAACAATGACAAATTTATCTCATATTAAAACGGCGAAAAAACTACTGCTTGCCAGTCTTCTGCCAGCAATGATGCTGACGGGTTGCGGAGGAGGAGATTCAAGCTCTGGTTCAGGAACTGTATCGTTTAGCCTTACAGATGCTCCAATTGATAGTGCTAAAGAGGTTTGGATTACCATTACTGGTCTTTCTGTTCAGCAAGGAGATGATGAATGGGAAGATTTTGTATTTGATGTTCCCAAAAAGATTGATCTACTTACATTGCAAGGAGTTCAGAAAGAAAGTCTGCTTAGCGAGGAGCCCCTGCCATCTGGTGAATATACGCAGATTCGCTTGGATGTAGTACTGGATGATCCAAAGGAAGATCCAGCTGATTATGATACGTATATCGTCACAAATGATGGTGTACCTCATGTGCTTGCAGGACCTAGTTTTGAGCAAACAGGTTTGAAGATTGTTGCTGAAGATAGCCTGAGTGTTCCAGAAAATGGTCATGTGGCTTTTACAATTGACTTTGATGTGCGTAAATCAATCGTTGCTCAGGGAAATGGCGAATATAAGCTTAAACCGGTTTTGCGTATCGAACAGGATAATTCAATTGGCCATATAGAAGGAACTGTTGGAGCAACTTTAATGAGTGAGTGTATTGCTCCAGAGAATACTGGAGACACCACTTATGTGGCATCGCCGGTGGTTTATGCTTTTAATGGCACTTATGATTTACTAGAGCTTGAAGGTATTGAAGAAGTTAGCTCTTCTTTAATTAGTTATAACTCGGATAGCAGTGCTTATGAATTTGAAGTAGGCTATCTTCCGGCAGGAAGTTATAGTGTTGCTTTTAATTGTGTGATCTCTGAAACAACAACAAATGCCGAGACAGGTGAGGTGACGACCACTGATACTAATGATTATCGAGCTGTGGAGCCTGTAGAAGTTTTTGAGGGAGAAATAACGACAGGTGTTTCTTTGGAGGTACCTGCTGACCCAGCTCCTGAAGAGCCAGCAGCATAAAACGATCGGAAAACATTCGTTTTCATATATGTTGTAAATAAAAAATCCCGCCATGGCGGGATTTTTTTATGCCTTAAGATAAGGGGGTTAACCTTAGATTTCGCCCCAGCGTTTGCGTTTAGTCGGCATTCGGAAGAAGCGGCCAAGCAGCAAGCCGAGTAGGAGAACTCCGCCACCGGTCAGGAACCATTGGCGTTTAATCGCATCTTCTGACTGATCGATCTGTTCACGCATAATGGCATTCTGGCTTTCGATCTCATTCAGTCGAACTTTCATCGCCTTATTTTCTTCATCCATCGCAACGGCGTTGCTGGAAATAGATTTAAGGTGTTCCAGTTCCTGGCTTTGTTCGAACTTTTCCTGTTTGATTGTGCTCAGTTCATCACTGGCCGCTTCAAAACGCTCTTTTAGCGTGTTCAGTTCCAAAGTTAATGTATTGAATTTCTCTTCGACTTTATTGGTCTTTTCAATCTGCTCCTGCAGTCGGATTTTGGCAATCGGCTGGTTTTGAAGCATACTCGAAGGCATCCAGCCGGTATGGGTTTTCGACCCTTTGCTGTACTGGATATTGGCCCAGCCATCGTTATTGACTTCAAGGATCTTAACCGGCGTACCGGACTTCAGCATTTGCGAGATCTTGTATTTGTAACCCGCACCGCGACGAACCGGAACATCAATCGAATCGGTGACATAATTGGTGTAGCCACTTACCGCCGCCTGAACAGGAGTACTGTGTGTGCCCAGCAAAAACGATGCACCCAATAGTGTTGCCAAGGCAAGCGGCTTGGCGCGGGAAAAGACGGAATTAGAGTTTAGAGATTTTTTCATACTGTCCCTCTAGATTGGTTAGGGCGGTTTCACTATCGGCCAATTTTTCACGTTCTTTGGCAACGACCGCTTCTGGCGCTTTAGCGACAAAACTTTCGTTATTTAATTTGCCGCTTAGACGTTTGATCTCACCTTGCAGTTTCTTGATCTCTTTGTCAAGGCGTGCCAGTTCGGCATCCTTGTCGATCAAGCCGGCCATTGGGATTAATACCTTCATTTCGCCAACCAGTGCAACCGCGGATTCCGGTGCTTCGGCCTCATTGTCCAGAACCGTGATGTTTTCAAGTTTTGCCAGGGTTTGCAAGAACAACTGGTTATTGTTTAACCAGCTTTGGTCTTGCGCGTTCAAACCGGCAAGTAACACCGGTAGCGGCTTGCTTGGTGCGATATCCATTTCGGAGCGGATTTTACGTACACCGACAATGAATTGTTTTACCCATTCCAACTCGGCCATTGCGGCTTTGTCGATCTTGCTCTCGTCCGCTTCTGGGTATGGCTGGGTCATAATGGTATTACCGTCTTTACCTGCTAGAGGGGCGACCGCCTGCCAGGCTTCTTCTGTAATAAACGGCATAACCGGATGCATCAGACGCAGCAGGGCTTCCAGTACGCGAACCAGCGTTTTACGCGTGCCGCGTTTCGCTTCGGCTGAAGAGTCTTTGTTGAGAATCGGCTTCGCTAGCTCCAGATACCAGTCGCAGTATTCGTTCCAGGTGAATTCGTATAGCGCGTTTGCCGCCAAGTCAAAACGGTAGCTGTCGAAGTGCTTCTGAACTTCCGCTTCTACCTGTTGCAGACGAGATGTAATCCAACGGTCTGCTAGTGAGAGTTCGCAAGGCTGAGATTCGTCAACGCCGGTATCGAAACCTTCGGTGTTCATCAGCACGTAACGGGTCGCGTTCCACAGCTTGTTACAGAAGTTGCGGTAACCTTCGGCACGCTGCAAGTCAAAACGGATGTCGCGACCGGTTGATGCCAGAGATGCGAAAGTGAAGCGGATGGCATCGGTTCCGTAAGGCTCGATGCCGTCCGGGAACTGGCGACGGGTCGCTTTTTCGATTTTCGCTGCTTTCTCCGGTTGCATCATGCCGTAGGTGCGTTTGCTGACCAGTGATTCAAGATCGATACCGTCGATCAGGTCGATAGGGTCCAGTACGTTACCTTTCGACTTAGACATTTTCTGACCTTCGCCGTCACGTACCAGACCGTGTACATAAACCTGTTTGAATGGAACCTGACCGGTGAATTTCAGACCCATCATAATCATACGGGCTACCCAGAAGAAGATGATGTCGAAACCGGTAACCAGTACCGAAGTCGGGTGGAAAGTTTCCAGTTCAGGTGTTTTTTCCGGCCAGCCCAGTGTCGAGAAAGTCCAGAGTGCTGATGAGAACCAGGTATCCAGAACATCGTCATCCTGTTTTAGTTCAATATCGGCTGAGATGTTGTATTTTTCACGCACTTCGTTTTCGGTGCGGCCAACATAAACCTTGCCGTCGGCGTCGTACCAGGCCGGGATGCGGTGTCCCCACCAGATTTGGCGCGAGATACACCAGTCCTGGATATTGTTCATCCATTCAAAATAGGTGTTTTCCCAGTTCTTTGGCACAAACTCGATATCGCCGTTTTTGACTGCGTCGATTGCCGGCTTGGCTAGGGATTCAACCGCTACATACCATTGGTCGGTCAGGAATGGCTCGATAACCGAGTGCGAACGGTCGCCGCGCGGTACCATTAGCGTGTGTGGCTTTATGCTGTCCAGCAGTCCAAGTTCGTCCAAGTCGGCAACGATGGTTTTACGCGCTTCAAAGCGATCCATGCCGCGATATTTTTCCGGCGCTTCGTCGTTGATCGCAGCATCTACGGTTAGGATGTTCAGCATCGGCAGATTATGGCGTTTCCCCATTTCGTAGTCATTGAAATCGTGGGCGGGGGTGATTTTCACGCAACCGGTTCCGAATTCCATATCGACGTAATCGTCGGCGATAATCGGAATTTCACGGCCAACCAGTGGCAGAGTGATGGTTTTACCAACAAGATCTTTATAACGTTCATCTTCCGGGTGAACCGCAACGGCCTGGTCTCCGAGCATGGTTTCCGGACGAGTAGTGGCAACAGTCAGGTGACCTGAACCGTCGGTCAGTGGGTAGTTAAAGTGCCACAGGTTCCCTTGTTCTTCTTCCGAGATAACTTCGAGGTCGGAAACTGCGGTGTGCAGAACTGGATCCCAGTTAACTAATCGCTTACCGCGATAGATCAGGTCTTCTTCGTATAGGCGAACGAAAACTTCTTTAACCGCCTCGGAGAGACCGTCATCCATAGTGAAACGCTCTCGGCTCCAGTCTGGAGAAGCACCCATGCGGCGAAGCTGTTTGGTAATCGTGCCGCCGGATTCTTCTTTCCATTCCCAGATTTTTTCAATGAACTTTTCTCGGCCGACGTCATGACGGCTTAAGCCTTCGGCGGCCAGGCGGCGTTCAACAACCATTTGCGTTGCGATACCGGCATGGTCTGTCCCCGGTTGCCATAGCGTGTTTTTGCCGCGCATACGGTTAAAGCGGATTAAGGTATCCATAATGGTGTCTTGGAAAGCGTGCCCCATATGCAGAGAACCGGTGACGTTCGGCGGAGGAATCATGATGCAGTACGGATCTGCGGAATCCTGGTAGCTCGGTTTGAAATAACCTTGGTTTTCCCAAGTCTGATACCACTTGGTTTCAATTGCGTTAGGGTCGAAATGCTTATCCATGGAACTCTTAATCAACTCATTAAAATATTGTGAAAAATAATCGTGAGATTATAGCAATCCAGCATAGGCTTGTCATAGCTAAGTCAGTAAATCGTTGTTTGTTGTTTCTTGAATGGGGTGATTGTTTGCAGCAAAAATAAAGCGGCTTGCGCCGCTTTAATTATCTGCCAAAGGAGAGAGGCAGTGAGTTTAGCTGTTCAGTAGTTGCAGAACGGAAGCTTGTTGCTGGTTGCTTTGCGCCTGCATGGTGATGCGCGCATCCAGTAGCATGTTTTGTCTGGCCTGATCGGTTGAAGCCTGAGCCATGTTGGTGTCGTTAATTCGGCTTCGCGCTGCTTGAGCGTTTTCGTTTTGTGTCTGGAGGTTATTGTAAGCCGTCATTAACCCCTGTTGCTGGGCGCCGAATCCGCTTCGAGTCAAGCTAAGGGATTCCATTGCACTGCCCAAACCGTCGAGTACAGTCGAGGCGTTGGCCGGGTTGTCGATGGACAGTCCGGACAGTCCTAAACCGTTCGTCGTTAAATCGGGAAGATTCAGGCTTGTGCTAGTATCGCCCATGGCTATCTCAATGGAACTGGTGCCGCCGTTCAGCAAATTTTGCTGGTTAAAACTGGTGTTTTGCGCGATTTCGTTAATGCCGGCTAGGTTTTGCTGAAATTCCTGATCAAGCATGCTTCTTTGCGAAACGCTCATGGTACCGTTCAAAGCCTGTACCGTCAGTTCGGTCATGCGTTGCAAGCGTTCGGCAATCGTTGCGCTGGCTCCGTCCGCTGTCTGCAAAAGAGACATGCCGTCCAGAGTGTTACGGCCAGCTATATCCTGAGTGGTAATCTGCGTGTTGAGTGCGGTAACAATCGCCTGACCGCTGGCATTGTCTGCCGATTGATTGATTTGCGATCCGCTGGTCATGGATTGATTGGTACGGCTGATTTCATTATTCAACGCGTATGACGGTATATTTAAGACGTTGTAACCGTTAATAGCCATGATATGATCTCCGCAAAACTGAATTCCTTATATATTAAGTTTACGCTTTTTGGCGGTCATATTAAAGAAATTATCGAATAGGAGCCCGGGTAAAATGTCTTGTTGTTCAGGAGGTTACTGTCAGTTTAAGTTTCCGGAAGGGCCTCCGATTGTGGATGATCCGGTCAGTAACCTGCAAGCCAAATATCAGTTTCTTGCGTATGGCTCCTTGCTGGAACAGGGGGAGGTTGTGCGCATCTGGATGGAGTCCGGCAAAACAAAAACAGTGGTCATAGATCGTAAAATGCCACTTCAGGTTTTGCCCGGTGAACTGAAGCCGATCGGTTCGGATGACGTTATCCCTTGGCAGCTGGTCGCACACGACAGCGGAATGGAGTATGAAGAGTTGATCAACTGGTATCGACACCCGTTGTACAATCCAAGCGAAACGCCTGTTCTGATGGTGTACGGACACCTGGTAGAGAAAAAGCCAACGTTGAAAGAACGCTGGCTGAGCTTTCTTTATAAAATGCGCAATCTCGGCCGTTAGCGGACAAAACTTTTGTCAGGACCTTGTTGTGCATTATTGCATTACAAAGCGTTCCAGATAGACGTCTTCGAGCAGCCCCGGGTACAGATTGTGTT
This sequence comes from Thiomicrorhabdus xiamenensis, assembly GCF_013282625.1. Taxonomy (NCBI): domain Bacteria; kingdom Pseudomonadati; phylum Pseudomonadota; class Gammaproteobacteria; order Thiotrichales; family Piscirickettsiaceae; genus Thiomicrorhabdus; species Thiomicrorhabdus xiamenensis. The sequence continues at coordinate 1,973,463 of NZ_CP054020.1, read as the reverse complement.
TTTCCAGGATCGAACGGGCTGTGTTCAACAGCTCTTCGCGCAGTTGATCCGGGCCGTCGGGCGTTTTCAAATCGCTGTAAGTCTGATTTCGAAGAACGCGATCTACATCATTCTTTAAAATCGGTCGCAGGTGCTCCATCTCGATTTCCACCAGTTGCGGATAATAAGACATGAATTTCAGGTCTACGGCAAGGAATTTCGCTTTGCCTTCTCCGCGAAAGTTCACCACATTTTTTTCCATCGAAAAATACTTTGGAATTTTTTCTTCCGGTGCATCGAACTGTTTATATTTAGGTGAGTAACTGAGAGCCTCCTGTTCTTCGGCATTTACCGGGAAGGCGATTGGCAGCGTGAGCAGTGTCGTAATTAGGAGGGTGGATAGCTTTCGGTTCATTGCAGGTTCCTGGTTGGTTCTGGCAATTTAGATTTTACCCGTAACCATTGCGGAAGCCTGAGTATTGATGGGGCAAACTGTGTTTAAGTTGTCCTTTATCAAAAAAGCCTGCTTATATCAGGCATAAAAAAACCCCGCCTAAGCGGGGTGAAACGTTACCGAGGAGTTTGGTAAGGTTCTTTTAGTGGCAAGCTTTCGAATTACTTAGTGAATTCTGGATAAGCTTCCATACCACATTCTGATTGGTCTGCACCTTCGTACTCGTCTTCTTCAGAGATACGGATGCCCATGACCGCTTTGATAATCGCCCAGACGATCAAGCTTGTGATGAATACCCATGCAAAGATCACTGCGATACCTGTAAGCTGAGCAACAAGTGAAGCGTCAGAGTTAGTGAAGGTTACCGCGATCAGACCGAAGATACCGACAACACCGTGAACTGAGATCGCACCAACTGGATCATCGATTTTGAAAGTACGGTCAACGATCAGGATTGAGAATACTACGATGATACCGCCTGCGAAACCGATTAGAGTTGCAGATAGAGCACTAGGTGTCAAAGGTTCAGCTGTGATTGCAACCAGACCTGCAAGGGCACCGTTCAGCATCATAGTCAGATCCGCTTTACCGAATTTGATCTTAGACATTACTAGGGCACCGATAACACCACCGGCAGCAGCCATTAGCGTGTTAACAAAGATCATTGCAACAGCGTTCGCTTCGTCAACGTTAGAGATTTTAAGCTCTGAACCGCCGTTGAAACCGAACCAGCCCAACCAAAGGATGAACGTACCTAGAGTTGCAAGAGGTAGGTTTGCACCAGGGATAGCGCGAGACTCGCCTTCAGCAGAGTATTTACCTTTACGGGCACCTAGAAGAATAACACCTGCTAGAGCTGCAGAAGCACCAGCCATGTGAACAACACCAGAACCTGCGAAGTCAAGGAATCCTAGACCGTCAAGGAAACCGCCGCCCCATTTCCAGAAACCTTGCATAGGGTAGATGAATGCAGTGAAAACGATTGCGAAAGTGAAAAACGCCATCAGTTTCATACGCTCAGCAACCGCACCAGAGACTACTGACATTGCAGTCGCAACGAAAACGACCTGGAAGAAGAAGTCAGACATACCTGAGTAGTAAGGAGCGTCATCGCCACCGGCAATAACATCTGCAACGGCATTGTCACCACCTAGAAGGAAGCTGATGCCAGGGAAGAAGCTTGATACTGCTTCACCAGGGTACATGATGTTGTAACCAACTAGCATATACATAATACAGGCGATAGCAAAAAGCCCGACGTTTTTAGCGAGAATTTCCGTTGTGTTTTTGGCGCGGACCATACCGGCTTCCAGCATGGCAAAACCAGCTGCCATCCACATAACGAGTGCCCCAGACATCAAGAAATAAAATGTGTCGAGGGCATAACTGAGTTGTAATACTTGTTCCATTGTTTTTCCCCTATCTTTTACAGTGCAATATCGCCGGATTCTTCAGTACGGATACGGATCGCCTGTTCAAGTGGCATAACGAAAATTTTTCCGTCGCCGATTTTCCCGGTTTTAGCTGATTCACTTACCGCTTCGATCACGCCTTCGACCTGATCATCTGCGACCGCGATTTCAACGCGTAGCTTTGGTAAGAATTCAATCGCATACTCGGCGCCGCGATAGATTTCGGTGTGGCCTTTTTGGCGGCCAAAACCTTTAGACTCGGTAACGGTCATCCCATGAACATCAATGTTGTGTAGGGCTTCACGTACGTCATCGAGTTTAAAAGGTTTGATAATTGCAACAACCAGTTTCATACTAACCTCTCTGATGTATTTGAATGTAAAGTTCGAATTTCAATAAACATTTAACGTGCCATAGTTTTAAAAATTCCTTTCATATCAATTAGATAATTCGTTTTTTGGGTTTTTTTTCGAAAATCGTCCGATTTTATGCCGGTGAATTGTTTTTGTATGGTGCAATTGTGTTTGTAATTGGTGCAAAAGGGGTGTTTTTGTTTGGTGCAGAGGGAAAGTTTGTTGCATTGGTTTAACAGGGTGCCGAGGATTTTTCTTGCTTTTGTCGCTCAGTTGTTGGCGTTGGGGTTTTTGGCTTTGGCGGTATTAGCGGCAACGTATTTCATTAAGCCGCCCTATGGCGATTGGATACTTCTTACCGTACAAGCGGTTTTGGCCGTACTTTTTAGCCGCTTGTTAGGGTTGCCGCGCTGGTGGGGCTGGATTCAATTGCTGTTCCCTTATCTGCTTTATCTTGCTGTATCAAGCGGTATCAATCCATTGTTTGGCTTACTTCTGGCGCTGATGGTCTGGCTGCTGTTCAAAAATGCTTTCACGGAAAGTGTTCCCTTGTACTTAAGCAATGAAACTGCGCGACGAGCCCTGGCTCTGTTGGCTAAGGAGGCCGAGAGTACGCGCTTTATCGATTTGGGATGCGGTTTCGGCGCAAATGTCGCTTTTATGTCTAAACAGCCGGAGATTAAGATTTCTGATGGTGTAGAGACAGCACTGCTTTCGGTGCTTTTAGCTAAGTTGCGGGTGGCTCTGTCAGGAGGCACCGTTTTGGCGCAAGATATCTGGAAGACGAACCTCTCTGAGTATGATCTTGTGTACGCGTTTCTCTCTCCTCAGCCTATGTCGCGCCTGTGGGAAAAGTTGCTTCGCGAATTGCCGGACGAAGCGGTTTTTGTCAGTAACAGCTTTGCAGTTCCAGGAGTGGAGCCGAGTGAAATATGGTCATTAGATGACCGGCGTCAAACACAATTCTATATCTATAAAATGTCTGGCTTTAAAATGGGGAGCCAGAGTAATCAAGGAACAGCCGGAATCAAAGGTGAAGTTGAATGAAATATGATTTAGCGCAGGTTCAAAAGTGGAGCCCGTTTGTCGAGCGAAATTTGCGTCGCTATCCGGAGCTGTTGGAAGTGCGGCCGTGGGAAAAAGCCTTGGAGCAGGGCGCTTTGTATCGCCAGGTGTATGAACACGTTGTGTCCAGTGGCGACGAGGCGACGTTGAAACAGCGTCTACGGCTAGAGCGTAATCAGATAATGGCTCGTATTGCTATTCGCGATTTAGGTGGTTTGGCGGATCTTGAGGAGTCAATGCGTGAAGTATCGGATTTGGCGGATGCTTTGGTAAATGCGGCCTTGGATTGGCACTATGCCAAATTGTCTGAACGTTATGGTGTGCCGATCGGGGACGAATCCGGCGAGCCGCAGAAGATGCTGGTAATCGGTATGGGCAAACTCGGTGGTCAAGAGTTGAATTTCTCATCCGATATCGATTTGATTTTTGCTTATCCGGAGCGCGGGCAGACTAACGGTGCACGAAAAGTCTCGAATGAGGAATTTTTTGTGCGTCTCGGTCAGGCGATGAACAAGTCATTGGTTGAAGTGACCGGTGATGGCTTTGTTTATCGTGTGGATATGCGCCTTCGTCCTTTTGGTGATGCAGGTACTCTGGCGGTTAGTTTTTCAGCCTTGGAGCATTATTACGAAGTTCACGGGCGTGCCTGGGAGCGTTACGCTTTGGTTAAGGCGCGAGTAATGGCCGGAGAGTCCGAGCAGGCCGCTGAGTTGTTTGAAGTTTTGCGCCCGTTTGTCTATCGCCGTTACGTCGATTTCACCGCCATGGATTCTTTGCGCGATCTTAAGCGTATGATTCGCGATCAGGTCAATAAGAAGGGGATGCTGGATAATATCAAACTCGGTCCTGGCGGTATTCGCGAGGTGGAGTTTATTGTCCAGGCGTTTCAATTGGTGCATGGTGGCCGCGATCGTGCTCTGCAGGGGCGTCAGCTTCTACCGATGCTTGCGTTGTTGGAAGAGCGTGGTTTTTTGGATGCGGAAGTCGCCGAAAAACTGCGTCAGGCGTACCGCTTTTTACGCCGGGCTGAGAATCGTTTGCAGATGTGGAACGACCTGCAGACGCATGATTTGCCTCAGAATCCGGAGCAGCAGCAGTCTTTGGCTGAATCGATGGGGTTTGCCTCCTACGAGCGCTTTATTGATGTCTTGAGTGATCATCGTCAGTTTGTTCAGGATCAGTTTTCCCAGGTGTTTGCCGAGCAGGATGTGATCGGCGAGCGTGATTCGATGGATCAGCTTTGGCAGGGCGATCTGGATGATTCTGATTTGCTTACCGAGTTTGAATTGTCCGATGAGCGTAGAGCGGAGGTGCTCGCTCTGCTTAAGGGGTTGAAAAGTTCCAGAACTTTGCAGATGTTGAGTAAGGATGGCCGGGATCGTTTGGATGTAGTCATGCCGCTGCTGTTGCATGAGGCACTGAAGCCTGAATATGACGAGGTGGCACTTGGGCGTGCTCTGGCGGTCATTGAGGCGATCGCACGCCGCAGTGTTTATCTGGTGTTGTTGAAAGAGAACCCTCAGGCGCTTAAAAATCTGTTGCAGTTGTGTCATGTCAGTGCTTGGTTAAGCGATATGCTGGTCAAGTATCCGGCGTTGCTGGATCAGCTGATCGATGAGCGCAGTCTTTATGCGCCGCTGGATGCCGAATCGCTATTGAAAGAAGCCTGGATGTTGATGGAGCAGTGCGATCTGGATGAAGAGCGCTTTATGCAGGATTTACGTCAGTGGCGACATGCTCAGGTGTTCAAGGTTGCCGCTGCGGATGTGACCGGCAATGTACATATTATGAAAGTCAGTGACTATTTGACTTGGATTGCCGAAGCGGTGCTTAAGGTCACGGTCGAATTTGCCTGGCGCCTAATGAAGCATAAGAGCGGGCTGCCTGGTGGTTTGAATGAGTCGGATCCGAATCCGATGCTGGTTTTGGGTTACGGAAAACTGGGCGGAATCGAGCTTGGCTATGGCTCCGATCTGGATGTTGTGATGCTTTATCATGGCGTTGAGCCCGGTGCGCAGTCGGTTTCGCCGACCGGTCGCTCACTGGATAACTCCCTGTATTTTGTACGCATGGGCCAGAAGGTAGTCTCGCTGATTACCACGCTGATGCCGGCAGGGGTGCTTTATGAGTTGGATACCCGTCTGCGTCCGAATGGCGCTTCAGGCATGATGGTGGTCAGTTTTGACGAATTCTGTAACTATATCGAGAATAAAGCCTGGACCTGGGAGCATCAGGCTCTGGTCCGGGTGCGGGCGGTGGCCGGTAGTGATGAAGCGGTGCAGAGTTTTAACGGTTTTAAACAGGCGTTTATTGCCAGAGAGCGCCGGCTGTCCAAGTTGCGTGAAGAAGTAGTGGAGATGCGTCAGAAGATGCAAGACTCTCTGGATAAGTCGAATCAAGGGGTGTTTGACCTGAAGCAGGGGCGCGGAGGAATCGTTGATATTGAATTCATGATGCAGTATCTGGTACTCGGTCATGCCTATCAATATCCGGATCTGACGGAATTTAGCGATAATATGCGGATTCTGGAAAAGGTAGCTGAGCATCAGTTACTTGAGACCGGTCAGGTTGAGGCTCTGATGGAAGCTTATCAAGTGTATCGCTCCAAATATCATCGTCTTTCACTGCAGAACGAGAAGGCGATGGTGCCGAATAGTTGTTATCCGCAACAGCGTGAGAATGTTGCTGCAATCTGGCAGAAGCTAATGGTTGACTGAGTTGGGTGGATGAGCGCTTTAGTTGCGTTTTGACGTTTTGTTATTGTTGGCAGAAATAAAAAAGCCTCGAAAATTTCGAGGCTTTTTTGTATCTGCCTGTTTGTTAAGGACAGGCAGAAGACGAGCTGTATCCGTAGGATTAGCTTGAGTAGTACATGTCAAACTCGATTGGGTGAGTTGTCGCGCGAAGTCGAGTAACGTCTTCCATTTTAAGCTTGATGTAAGAATCAATCGCTTCATCAGTGAATACGCCGCCAGCAGTCAAGAACTCACGGTCTTTGTCCAGTGCGTCCAGAGCTTCTTCCAAAGATGCACATAGAGACTCGTAACCTGCTTCTTCTTCAGGCTCAAGATCGTATAGATCTTTTTCTGAAGGAGCGCCTGGATCGATTTTGTTCATGATACCGTCAAGACCAGCCATCAGACACGCTGAGAACGCTAGGTATGGGTTCGCAGTTGGATCAGGGAAGCGTAGTTCTACGCGACGAGATCTTTCTGAAGGCGCGTATGGGATACGGATCGAAGCAGAACGGTTGGAACCAGAGTAAGCGATAAGAATTGGCGCTTCAAAACCTGGAACCAGACGCTTGTACGAGTTCGTACCTGGGTTACAGAATGCGTTCAGTGCACGTGCGTGCTTCATCAGACCACCAAGATACCAAAGTGCTTCTTGAGAAAGACCTGAGTAGATGTCACCCGCGAAGATGTTTTTACCATCTTTAGATAGTGACTGGTTGATGTGCATACCGGTACCGTTATCACCAACAATCGGCTTAGGCATGAACGTTGCCGTTTTACCAAGTGCCTGACAGGTGTTGTGAACCGCATATTTAAGAATCTGAACTTCGTCCGCTTTTGCTGTCAAAGTGTTACCTGCAACGGCAAGCTCACACTGACCTGCACCAGCTACTTCGTGGTGGTGTGCTTCAAGTTTAAGACCCATTGCTTCACCCATTGCGCAGATATCCGCACGAACTTCATGTAGCTGGTCAACAGGAGGAACCGGGAAGTAACCACCTTTAACACGTGGACGGTGAGCCAGGTTTCCGCCTTCAACAACGCGCTCGGCTTCCCAAGTCGATTCACCGGCATTGATTTTAACAAATGAACCGGACATGTCCGCACCCCAGCGAACATCGTCAAAGATAAAGAATTCAGGTTCTGGACCGAAGAATGCAGTGTCCGCAATACCGGTTGATTTAAGGTAAGCTTCTGCTTTCTTGGCAATACCACGAGGATCTTTTTCATAAGCTTCCATCGTTGACGGTTCAACGATCATCATACGGATAACGATAGTCGGATCGTTGGTGAACGGGTCCATGTAGTAACCGTCAGTCTGAGGCATAAGGATCATGTCTGACTGGTTGATGCCTTTCCAGCCCTGAATTGAGGAGCCGTCGAAAGTTTCACCGTCAGTAAAGAAGTCTTCGTCTACACGAGAAGCAGGAATGGTTACGTGCTGTTCTTTACCATGAGTATCGGTAAAGCGCAGGTCCGCCCATTTAACGTCGTTTTCTTTGATTAAGTCTAAGATTGCTTGTGGCATTGTTAATAATCCTATATGACTGGGTTATTTGAAATAAAAAACAGAATTGATGTTAGCTGGAATCGTGCCAGATTGCACCTTTTTTTTCTTAATGCACTAAATGATTGATTTGATTGTGGAATGGATTGTTCAGTTTTCTCCAAAGAACGACATTTGTGCAAAGGCTGGCTTCAATTTGGGTCAACTGGTGTTTAGTAGTGGTGCAAACTGCTGATTTATAATGTGACAGTTATGTTACAAGAACATGAAAAAGAGCGCAAAATGTTATTTGAATGTCACATTCAATCTCTACCATTCAGGCTTAAGTTATATAGGTAGAAAAACAGAGTTCAGGTAATGACAGTTTTTACTGTTTGCCGTCTGTGATTCCACCAATAAATATTAGTTTGGATAGGTAAACATTATGAGTCATTCCGTAGATAATGCCTTGGATAAAGCGCTCTCAGGGCCTGCTTTTGAAAAGCGTATCAAACGTCGTAATCTTCGCGATTACCTTTCGAAAATCGGTATCTCGGTCGGTGGTTTAGGCATTATCGGTGCTGTGATGCTGATTATGTTCTTTCTTTTCTATGTGGTTCTGCCGTTGTTTGTGCCGGCGCATATAGAAAAGCATCAGACATTTGCTTTGCCTGGTGGTGCGGGTGAGGCCACCCTTTATTACGGTGTTGATGAATATCAGACTTCCGGTCTCAGATTTACCCAGTCCGGGAATGCCTACGGTTTTGACTTAGTCAAAGGGCGTGCGACTACGCAGGAAATGCTGCCCCTGAATGGAGCACAGGTCACCAGTTTTACCGTTGTTAATGAGCTGAAAAGTGTTATGGCTTTCGGGCTTTCGACAGGTGAGATTCTGGTCGCAAAATATGGCTATTCCGTTACCTATCCGAATAATGTCAAAACCATTACCCCAAAAGTAACCTATCCGTTTGGGGAAGAGCCGATCAAATTGGCCGACGGCGCGATTGAGCATCTTGCAGTACGTGAATCCGATTCTGAAGTGCGTATTGTTTATCAGCTCAAAGATTCCGCCGAAATCAAAGTCATGCTTTTCAGTAAGGTCGAATCCATGTTGTCGGACAGCATTCAGCTGGAAGAAGATACAGACGGTTCTCTGCAGGCTTCATTGCCGACCCAGTGGCTTCTACTCGACAGCCTGGGGCGTAATTTGTATAACATCGATGCGAACGGAAAGACCGAATACATCGATCTAAGTGACGTCAGTTCGCCGCAGGTTATCGAACAGGTCGAATTGGCTCAGGATGATAAACCAAGTGTTGTTCGCTTCCTGCTGGGCGATTATTCGATTATGGTCGGAACTGAAAAAGGGAAGGTCTATCAATGGTTCCCGGTTCGTCAGGCGGATAACAGTTTCAAACTTCAGCGTATCCGCGAGTTCGATGTCAGCCAATCGGCGATCACCTCGATCGGCATCGAAAAAGCGCGTAAAGGTTTCGCAGTAACCGATGCCAACGGTCAGTTTCACTTGTTGCATTCGACAGCCCATCGTTATTTGGGAACCGAACAGGCGGCGGATGTATCTCTGAATCGCGTCGTAATGGCTCCGCGTGCCAACGGTGCGCTGGTCGAGACGGCTAAGGGAAATCTGGTTCATTATATGATCGAGAATGAACATCCGGACGTCTCGCTTGAAAGTCTGTGGGGCAAGGTCTGGTACGAAGGTTATGAAGAGCCGTCTTATACTTGGCAGTCTTCATCAGCCAGCTCGGACTTTGAACCGAAATTTTCTTTGATGCCACTTACCTGGGGCACGATCAAAGCGGCGTTGTATTCGATGCTGTTTGCCGTGCCGATTGCGATTTTGGCCGCGATCTATACGGCCTTCTTTATGGATCGCCAGACCCGTCAATGGGTTAAGCCTTCGGTGGAAATGATCGAGGCCTTGCCGACGGTTATCCTCGGGTTCCTCGCCGGCCTGTGGTTGGCTCCGCATATGGAAGCGAATCTTCCCGGATTCTTCGCGATCTTCATCGTCTTGCCGTTGGGTATTATTCTGTTTGGCTATGGTTGGACCAAACTGCCGAAAGCGATTCGTCAGAAAGTACCGGTCGGTCGTCGAGCGGTGTTGATGATCCCGGTCATTATCTTCCTTGGCTGGTTCGCGCTGCAATTGAGTTCGCCGCTGGAAAACGCTTTCTTCAACGGTGATATGCGTCACTGGTTGACCTATTCAGCAGGCATTGATTTTGATCAGCGTAACGCTATGGTCATCGGCTTTGCTATGGGGTTCGCGCTGATTCCGACGATTTTCTCGGTTGCGGAAGATGCGATTTATAACGTGCCTTCCTATCTGGTCAACGGTTCTCTGGCGCTGGGTGCTTCCGGTTGGCAGACGCTTGTCGGCGTAGTGATTCCGACGGCGTCTCCGGGAATCTTCTCGGCGATCATGCTTGGCTTTGGACGCGGCGTCGGTGAGACGATGATCGTACTGATGGCTTCCGGTAACACGCCGTTGATGAATACGAACCTGTTTGAAGGGATGCGTACGTTATCGGCGAACCTGGCGGTTGAAATGCCGGAAGCGGAGGTGGCCAGTTCACATTATCGCGTCCTGTTCCTGTCCGGACTGGTTCTGTTTATCTTTACTTTCTTCTTTAACACGCTTGCCGAAGTGGTTCGCCAGCGTATGCGTCGCAAGTACGGTTCACTATAAGGATTTTCATAATGAGAGAATGGTTCAAAAAAGGCGAACACTGGATCTGGATGAGCTCCGCTATGGTGGCGTTGAGCGTCGTACTGGTATTCGGATTGTTTTCAATGATTACCTATAAGGGGTTGGTGCATTTCTGGCCGCATGAGGTGTATGAGTACCAGCTACAAAACGGTAAAGAGATCGAAAGCGTTGTCGGCGAGTTGCGCGACAGCAAAATGAAAGAGGTTTCTGCCGGCGAAGGTCAGGCGCCTCAGGAAGTCCCACAGCTGCTGATCAAGGTTGGTAACCGTGATCTGTATGGTATCGATTTTCGCTGGTTAAGCAGCGACGAACTGGTCAGCGACGAGCCGAAGATTGCTCAGGATGCAGTGGTCATCGAGCGCTATGAATACGGTAATGTTTATGGTTGGTATCAGAGCCTGAAGGTCGCGGGTGACACTTTTAGCGGTTCTGACGTACAGGCAGCGCTTGCCAAACAGGTCGCTGAAGGCAAACGCCTGCATGACGAGATCAAGTCGATCGAAAAAGGCGATATCGGTTTGATCAACTATAAAATCGAACAACTTCGACTTGAAGAAAAACGTCTGCAAGCCGAAGGCGACTGGACGGATGCGAAAGCGCAGCTTATGAAGGACGAACGTGCGGCCTTAGATGAGCAGTTCCGCGAGTATCAGGCACAGACGCAAGAGCTTTATCAGCTGCAGAAAACACTGGGTGAATTGACGATGAGCGTCAGTGGCGGTCAGACATTGAATGTTCCGGTGAAAAATATCGTTGAATACTGGCAGCCGAACGAAATGAGTTTTGCCGACAAACTGGGCTTCTTTTTCCACGGTATCAAGCGTTTCCTGACCGAAGATCCGCGTGAAGCCAATACCGAAGGCGGTATATTCCCGGCGATGATCGGTACCATTACGATGGTGTTAATTATGACCATTCTGGTCACGCCTATGGGGGTCATTGCAGCGGTTTATATGCGCGAATACGCCAAAGACGGCCCAGTGCTGCGTATGGTGCGAATTTCGATTAACAATCTGGCAGGGGTGCCGTCGATCGTATTCGGTATTTTTGGTCTCGGTTTCTTTGTCTATATCCTTGGTGGATCAATTGACGAACTGTTCTATGGTTATGCCTTGCCGAGTCCGACCTTCGGAACGCCGGGTCTGCTATGGGCTTCACTGACTATGGCTTTATTGACGCTGCCGGTGGTGATTGTTTCGACCGAAGAAGGGCTTTCCCGAATCCCGCGTGCATTACGTGAGGGCGGATTGGCGCTGGGGGCAACCAAGATTGAGGTGATCAGCAAGATCGTACTTCCGATGGCGCTTCCGGCGATTATGACCGGTCTGATTCTGGCGGTCGCGCGTGCGGCCGGTGAAGTTGCGCCGCTGATGCTGGTCGGTGTGGTTAAACTGGCTCCGGAGTTACCGGTTGATGCAATTGCACCGTTTGTGCATCTGGATCGTAAATTTATGCACCTGGGCTTCCATATTTATGATGTCGGTTTCCAGAGCCCGAATGTCGAAGCGTCTCAGCCGTTGGTTTATGCCACCTCGCTGCTGCTGGTGCTGATTATTGTCGGTTTGAACCTGGGCGCGATTTCGATTCGTAACCGCCTGCGTGAGAAATATAAGGCACTGGATAATTAAGCCAATTCAGTGGGTAAATTGAGCATATTTAAAGTAAATACAGATTTAAATTTGCCAACGGAGTTGGCTAGAAGGGTTAAATTATGAGTGAAAGTAACGTAAGCATTACAATGGATCGCGACAGCCGTAATCTTCGTTTGGAGGATGAGAAGGTTGCGATTGAAGTCAATGACTGGAACCTGTACTACGGCAGTAAGCAGGCATTATCCAATGTCTCGATGAAATTGCCGGAAAACCGCGTAACGGCATTTATCGGTCCTTCGGGATGCGGTAAGTCAACGCTGTTACGCTGTTTTAACCGTATGAACGATTTGATCGATATTGTCCGTGTGGAAGGAGAAATGACTCTGCATGGCGACGATATGTACGCCAAAGGAATGGATGTTGCCGCTTTGCGTCGTCGTGTCGGCATGGTGTTCCAGAAGCCGAATCCTTTTCCGAAGTCGATCTATGAAAACGTTTGTTACGGTTTGCGTCTGCAAGGTATTAAAGATAAGCGTGTTCTGGATGAAAGCGTTGAGTGGGCGCTGAAGGGTGCCGGATTGTGGGAAGAGGTCAAGGATCGTCTGAATGATAATGCACTGGGGATGTCCGGTGGTCAGCAGCAGCGTCTGTGTATCGCCCGCGCAATCGCGATCAAGCCGGAAGTTCTGCTTCTGGACGAGCCGACCTCGGCACTGGATCCGATTTCAACTCTGGCGATCGAAGAGCTGATTTTTGAATTGAAGAAAGATTTCACTATTCTGATCGTAACCCACAATATGCAGCAGGCGGCTCGTGTCTCGGATTACACGGCCTTTATGTATATGGGTGAGCTGATTGAATATACCGATACGGACACTTTGTTCACCAATCCGCAGGTGAAGCGTACCGAAGATTATATTACCGGCCGTTACGGTTAATTTTAGCGGGAGGAGAAAATTATGAATCGTGATGAATTTAACACCCATATTTCAGAACAGATGAACCGCAATATTGAGGCTCTGTTTAATGAAGTTTTGGAAATGGGCGGTCTGGTCGAGCAGCAGCTGGCGGATCTGAACCGTGCATTGGAGAACAATGATATCGAACTGGCGAAAGCCGCCATGTTGCAGGATGAAAATATTAACCGCGGCGAGATGGAGATCGACCGTCTGTGCGCGACGGTTCTGGCTCGACAGCAGCCGACAGCATCTGACTTGCGTCTAATTGTGATGGCGATTCGCATTGCGATGGATCTTGAGCGTATGGGCGACGAAGCGGTCAAAATTGCCAAAATGGCAATGGAGCAGTGTACGCTTGGTGGTGACTGCTCATCTATGCCCGCCTACACTCATCTGCGTCAGCTGATGGCGGCGAGCAGCCAGATGATTAAAACCGCTTTGAATGGTTTCTCCCGTTTGGATACGACCGATGTGATGTCGATCTATCATGAAGAAGAGCGCATGGATGAAGTCCTTCATCAGGCGGTTGAGGCAATTAAGGCGGAATTGCTTGCTTCTGACACTGCCGATAAGGTAGATTTGCAGTTGCGTATGCTGATGGCGGTTCGTGCTGCCGAGCGTATTACAGATCATGCCTTGAACATCGGTGAAAGCGTGGCTTATCTGGTTAAAGGTCAAGATGTGCGTGATCTTGATGAAGAGACTATGGCAAGAATTTTGTCACAGGAATAGAGACGTTATTTTACTGTTTGGAGAAGAGGTTTGAGTCAAAAAACGATTCTCATTGTTGAAGATGAAGCCGCAATCCGCGATATGCTTAAATTTACGCTAAGCTCGTCGGGTTTTTGGGTCGAAGAAGCCGATAATGCTGAGCAGGGCATGCGCCTGGCTTTGGATAAAACACCGGATCTGATCCTTTTGGATTGGATGCTGCCGGGAATTTCCGGAGTGACTATGGCGCAGAAGCTGCGTCAGAATGATCAGACCCGCGATATGCCGATTATCATGCTGACTGCGCGGGGCGAGGAAGAGGCTCAGGTTCAAGGTTTTGATGCCGGGGTCGATGACTATGTCGTTAAACCCTTCTCTCCGCGGGCTTTGGTTGCGAGAGTGAATGCCATTCTTCGCCGCCAGCATGGTGCTGTAGGCGCGAACGACGGGCAGCAGATTATTGCCGGTCGTATGTGTTTGGATATTGAAAGCCACCGTTTCTATGTCGATGGTGAAGAACTTAAGTTGGGGCCGACTGAATTTAAGTTGATTAACTTTTTTATGTCGCATGCGAACCGGGTGTTCTCTCGAACTCAGCTGCTTGATCAGGTCTGGGGGCTGAATGTCGTGGTCGAAGAACGTACTGTCGATGTGCATATTCGTCGTTTGCGCAAGCTTCTGGAACCCGTCGGAGTGGATAATTACATTCAGACTATTCGTGGTTCGGGATATCGTTTTTCAGTTGTTGAGGAATAAGCTGATTGTTAACAAGTGGAATTAAACGCGAGCTGACCTGGGTCATTGGGGCTCTCTGGCTTGCTTTCGGATTTGCCTGGCTGACCGGCTGGTGGTATTCAACCTCAGCCGGTTTTGTCGTTTTGTATATCGGCCGTCATTTATGGAGTGTACGGCGCTTCGAAAAATGGATTCAGGGTACCAGTATTGATGCGCATCCGCCGTTGACCGGTTTGTGGAGCGAAGTCTCCTATCAGGTTTCGAAGAAGCAGCGCGCTCTGGAAAAGCACGCGGATTTGAACTTCTATAAATCCGAGCAGTTTAAGGCGGCTTCGATGCTACTGCCGTCGGCGGTGGTTTCGATTGATCAGAATCACTATATCGAATGGCTTAACGAGCCTGCGACGCGAATGCTTGGCCTGCTTCGTCAGGATGTCGGACGCCGGATAGAGGCGATTATCCGACAACCGGATTTTCTGGAATATCTGAAATCTGGCGATTACCGCCGTGCCATTACTCTGACCCTGGATCAGTCGCGGATTTTTGAAGTCAAGATCATTAATTATTTTGAAAATCACCGTCTGTTGATTGCCACGGATATAACAGAGTTGTATCAGCTGGCGCAGATTCGCCGCGACTTTGTAGCCAATGCTTCGCATGAATTGCGCACGCCTTTGACCGTCTTGCACGGTTATCTGGAATTGTTAACCGACATGCCGCACGAACCGCAGTGGGATACGCCTTTAGAACATATGAGTAACCAGACGGTTCGAATGCGTGCAATTATCGAGGATCTTCTGACGCTTTCTTCAATCGAAGCAGGGTCAATCAATGCCAAACAGGAAGAGGTCGATGTGCCGAAAATTCTCGAACAGCTGAAAGCGGAAGTCGAGCAGTTGGCATCGGCAGGGCATAGGTTGAAATTTGAAATTACCCCGGGATTGATGATTAAAGGTATGCCGGAGCCGCTGAAAAGCGTATTCATGAATTTGTTGTCGAATGCGATCCGCTACTCGCCGGATGGCGGTGAAGTCAGTGTCCGCTGGTATGCTGATGAAGAGGGGGCGCATTTCAGCGTATCCGATCAGGGCTTGGGAATCTCTCCCGAGCATATTCCACGACTGACCGAGCGTTTTTACCGCGTCGACAAAGACCGTTCGCGAGTGACCGGTGGTACAGGGCTCGGTCTGGCAATCGTTAAGCATGTTCTGGATAAGCACGACTCTCATCTGGAAGTGAGCAGTATGCCGGGCGTAGGCAGTACTTTCGGTTGCAGTTTTGCACTTAGTCGGGTGGTTCACACTCAGAAGGACGCCTGATGAAGTCTGTCTGATGCGTTGATTTAGGCGTCGCTAAAAGTGGCCGTGTAACTCTCGCAGGAATGATTAGCAGACAAAATAAAACCCGCATTAAGCGGGTTTTATTTTGTCCGGTCGAAACGTCCTGTCTTACGGCAGCATCATTCCGCGGATAGCAAAGAAAAGGAACGCCGCGAGCAGGGCGGAGGCCGGAACGGTAATAACCCAAGCGGCAACGATTTTCAAAAAGGCCGAACGTTTAACCAGCTCTTTCTGATATACCTTGTTCAGCGATTTGCGTTCTTTTTTACTCAACTCAACTTCCGCTTTTTTCTCTTTTAACTGCGCCAGCATCACTTTTTTCTCCGGAACCGAGGCTTTGGAGAAGCGGTTGATGAATTCGTTAACTTCCTGTTCATCTTCACCCTGATGGTGATCCTTGATCTCCTGAATCGCTTTAGCATAGCTACGCTTTAGATATTCACGCAGGAAACCGACCCCGAAAATAGCACCAACGGCGATATGTGTTGAACTGACGGGTAGTCCGAGCTGAGAGGCAACGATAACGGTAATGGCTGCAGCCATAGCGATCGAAAAAGCGCGCATCTGATCCAGTTCAGTGATCTCCGATCCGACGGTACGGATCAGTTTAGGGCCGAAAAGCATCAGCCCCAACGAGATTCCCAAGGCACCGATTACCATGACCCATAACGGGATTTCGGCTTTGGTGGAGACTTCATGACTTTGTAGCGCATCGTTGATTGCTGCCAGCGGGCCGACTGCGTTGGCGACGTCGTTGGCGCCGTGCGCAAAGCTCAATAGCGCTGCGGCAAAGATCAACGGCATGGTGAATAGCTGGTTAATGCTGGCCTTGCTGCTGTCGAGAAATCTGGCCTGACGGGCGATCATCGGTTTCACCATAAGATAGACGACGCTGGCTATGGCAAGACCGATAAGTAGGGCGGTAATAAAGTCGGTTTTCCAGACTTTTTTCAGACCTTTTAAGATCAGGTAGGTTGAGAATGCCCAAGCCATGATCGCGATTAAAATCGGCACCACCCTTTTTGCGGCCTCAAGCATGTCTTCTTTATAGGTGATGGATTTTTTTATCCACATAAGGAAGGCAGCAGCGATCAATCCGCCGATGACAGGGGAAATTACCCAGCTGGCGGCGATGGCACTCATCTGATCCCAGTTGGCAATGTTCCAGCCTGCGGCTGCAATCCCAGCACCGAGTACGCCACCGACAATCGAGTGAGTGGTGGAAACAGGGGCGCCGAGCGCAGTTGCCAGGTTAAGCCAGACAGCACCGGCAAGCAGAGCGGACATCATTAGCCAGATAAAGGTATCGGCGTCACCGATCAATGCCGGGTCGATAATCCCTTTTTTAATGGTGCTGACGACATCTCCGCCGGCAATCAATGCGCCCGCCGATTCGAAAATGGCAGCGATAATGATTGCTCCGGTCAGTGTCAGAGCTTTCGAGCCGACGGCCGGACCGACATTGTTGGCGACGTCATTGGCACCGATATTCAATGCCATATAGCCACCGATCATGGCCGCAATAACCAGTTCAGTGCTGACCGTGCCGGTTCCGATTTGCATGTTTGAGGTGAAAAGAATGATCAAGACAATAAAGAGCATTGCCGTTCCGAAACGGAACATCTCTTTTCGGCTTTTGGTTGTGGCGTTTTCTAAGTCATGTATATCGCGAAAATCCATAAGGCCTTCCGATTTTTTATGTGTTTATCAGTCTGGGGAATTGTATAGAATTTTTCTTCCGATTAAGAAGAAATGTTACAGAAAATTGAAGCTGAATAGCTTAGCAAGTCAAAATTTGTCATTAAGCGATTTTCCAATTGCACTATGAAACGGCGATCTGGTCTGGCCGGAAAGAAGGAGAGAGTACTTGAACGCACAGGTTTATGGAGATGGGACAAGAATTCTTCCTTTCCGTTTGTCATGTGAATGTCATATTTATGTCAAGAGGGGGTTACAGAGCCTACCTATAATTTGGATCACTTTTTAAGCAAATTGATTTCACTTACCTGGAGTTTCCAATGAAAAAATCTAGCCTTCTTCTAGCAATGGGTATTGCCGCTGCTTCTTTTGTTTCAGCGAACGCTTATGCGGTAGATGACCTGCCTGAATATCAGAAAGTTTCTGGTATTTCCGGTAACCTTTCTTCTGTCGGTTCCGATACTCTTGCGAATCTGATGACTCTTTGGGCGGAAGAGTTCAAACGTACTTATCCGAACGTTAATATTCAGATTCAGGCGGCAGGTTCTTCTACTGCACCTCCAGCTCTGACTGAAAGCACTTCAAACATCGGTCCTATGAGCCGTAAGATGAAAGATAAAGAAATCGCGATGTTCGAAGAGAAGCACGGTTACAAGCCAACTCCAGTTGCGGTTGCGATTGATGCGCTAGCGGTTTACGTACACAAAGATAACCCAATCAAAGGTTTGACGATTCCTCAGGTTGATGCAATCTTCTCTTCTACCCGTAAGTGTGGCGCGAAAGAAGATATCGCTACTTGGGGTCAGGCGGGTGTTGAAGGGGATCTGGCTGCCAAGTCTATCCAGCTTTATGGTCGTAACTCGGTTTCCGGTACTTACGGTTACTACAAGAAGAAAGCCCTTTGTAAAGGTGACTACAAATCTTCTGTAAACGAACAGCCTGGTTCGGCTTCTGTGGTTCAGTCGGTTTCAGCATCGATCAACGGTATCGGTTACTCTGGTATCGGTTACAAAACGGCTGGTGTTAAAGCGGTTCCTCTAGCGAAGAAAGACGGTAAGCCTTTCGTTGAAGCGAATCCGACTAACGCGGTGAACGGTACTTATCCTCTGTCTCGTCTGCTTTACGTTTATGTCAACAAAGCGCCTAACAAAGAGCTTGAGCCGGTTGTTAAGGAATTCTTGACGTTGGTTCTTTCTAAGAAAGGTCAGGAAGACGTAGAAAAAGATGGTTACATCGCGCTACCTAAAGCGGTTGTTGAGAAACAGCTAGCTAAAATCAAGTAAGATTTAGTCAGGTTACAAGCCGGATTTTTATCCGGCCGATGATACAGATAAACCCCGTCGGAAAGGGATTTCCGGCGGGGTTTTCTTTTGCGGTTTAACCGTTTTCCGGGCTCTGTTTTCAGATTAAAGTAGCTCGATAACCACGTCGTTTAGCGGAATCACGCTACAGGTCAGAATTTCGCCTTCCCCGGTTTCATAGATCGGTGTCTGGATTTCTTCAACTTCTCCGGAAACCAGTTTGACGCGACAGGCGCCGCAGTTACCGCCGCGACAGCTGTACGGCATATCAAAGCCGCTTTCGTCCAGCGCTTCCAGCATTGAAAACTGCCCGTCAAATTCGCACTCTCCCTGTCCGATGACTGTGATTTTCGACATAGTTTCTTCCTCCATTCTGATCGTATTCGAAATTGTTATTCTAGCAATTTCAAAGGTGAACACCTTGGCAATATTTGCAGTAAAATACCGCCTGATCAACCCATAAGTTAAATTTATCAGTTTTTATAGTGAGCATGAATATGACCTGGAACGGTTTTCAACGAAGATTTCAAATGGTTCGTGATAACAAACTTTTCGAGATGTTTGTTATTACGGTGATTATCTTTTCATCGCTGATGATCGGTATTCGAACTTATCAGCTGGATCCGCTGTACGAATCGATTCTTTTAACCCTGGACTATGCCGTTACGCTGTTCTTTCTGATTGAAATCATGATCCGCATGGCGGCCGAGGATCGATTACTGAACTTTTTCAAGAAAGGCTGGAATGTCTTCGACTTCGTGATTGTCGTGGTCAGTTTGATTCCGATGGATTCGACGGAATATGCGCTGATTGCGCGAATGCTGCGCCTTTTCCGTGTCATGCGTTTGATCTCTTTTATACCGGAATTACGCGTGCTGGTAACGGCTTTGATTACGGCGTTACCGCGCATGGGATATGTCGCCTTGCTGATGTTCATTATCTTTTATCTGTATGCCGTGATCGGTAATCTGCTGTTCTCGCAGATCAACCCGAATCTGTGGGGCGATTTAGGTATTTCGCTGCTGACATTGTTCCGCGTTGCCACTTTCGAGGACTGGACCGATGTTATGTACGAAACTATGGCGGTGTACAGTCTGAGTTGGATGTATTACATTTCGTTTATTTTCTTCTCGGCGTTTGTTTTCCTGAATATGATGATCGGAATCGTGGTCGATGTTCTGGCCGAAGAGCACAAAAAGATGGAAGCGGAAAAGATGGGATTGACGCTTGAAGAGCATGAATCCTTTGAAAAACGTGTTCAGGACGAGATGCAGTCACTGCATACGAAGCTGGATCAGCTGATGGCCATGCAGTCAGATAAGAAATAGCCGGTTTCGATATAAAAAAGAGCACATTGCGGCTAAATCTCAACCGACTTTGTGCTCTTCTGCTTTTCAGGAATTACCAGACCAGCAGTTTGTAACCTTCTTCCTGCAATTCCATTAAGGCTGCCGCACCGACCTCGGAGTATTCGGCGAACTGACGCATATCGGAGTGCTCCCAATGGATCGTATTCATGGTATTCCCGCAGGCAATCCAGCGTACGTTATAGTCTTTGGCGAAACCTTCGACACGATCATAAATCAGCTGGTCGACTTTGCGTTGCGGCTCTTTGGCCAGTACATGCAGCCCAGGTCCGATGGCGACGACGGCGATCTCGACATTGTCGCCGTATTTTTTAATCATTGCCTGAATCGAGTTTAGGATACCGATCTGATAATCGGTATCGTGTTTATTCCACATATAGACCGCTTTGTGCTCGGCCGGGTCGCCGGGAAAACGGTCACTTGGCGGATCCTGCAGTTCCGGAACCGGTTTCAATTGAAAGGTGCTTTTAGCGGCAGGGACATCGCTCGCCAGTGCAGGGAAGCTAAGGCTAAGTGCTAGTCCAAGGGCCATGAATTTGTGGGAGAGGGACATATTGACTCCAAATAAAGGCAGTTATGTTTTGAATTAGGTGTTCGTTATTATACTGAGTTGAAGCGGGATTATGCAGTGTCTATCTATGAACATAGGCTGACCCATTCGCAGTTCGATTCTTTATAATCTCTTTTTGAATTGATTTTTATATTACTTGGGAAGGATTTATGTCTTTGCAGCAACAAATCGAAAAAGCCATTGAAGAGAATTTTGCCATCAGCTTTATGCAGCTGGATAACGAGAGCCATATGCATGCCGGACCGGCGGGTGAGTCGCACTTTAAACTGACGCTGGTCAGCGAGGATTTTATCGATTTGACTCGTGTCAAACGTCAACAGGCGGTGTATAAGGTTTTATCGGAGTTAATGCCGCAATTCCACGCCTTGGCGTTGCATACCTATACGCCTGAAGAATGGATGGCTAAGGGTGAATCAATTCCCGCCTCGCCAAAATGCGGCGGCGGGCATTAAGCTGTCAGGAAGGATTCTGGTTGCGGATAATATCTGCGAAAGGGTGTTCTTCTTCCTCAGCCTCCGGCGCTGTGTGCGGATATTTGAGGTACCAAAATTTAATGAATTTGTCCCGTTCGATCTGTTTCTGAAGCAGCATTACCGCCTGAACATACTGGTCGATATAGATATAGTTACCTTTACGCAGGGATTGCCACAGATGGCGATAACGCTTCGGCAGAAAGTCTTTAAAGTGCGGAACCAGCCCGTGTTCGCCTTCGGTTGCGGCAATTCGTTGGATGACCTCGTTGCGTGCCTGTAGTGGAATATGCTTTTGCTGGCCGTCAATCATGCTGGCGATCCAGTACAGAAGAGCGGCGGCGACAATAAAGCTGATAATCGGCTGGTCGAATACGAAAGCGCCGATCAGGGTAAACACGGTCAGAACCAGTGTGCTGACCGGAATCGCCAGCGCCGAATACCAGACTTTCTGTCCTTTATAGAGTTCGGCCAGCTTATCGACATCGTACTGTTCGCAATCCACCGCCTGGAGACGATCCAATAACTCGTTCGGGTCGGGAAGCGGTTGCGAATTCGTCTCTTGTTCTGCGGTTTGCTTATAAGCGGCCTTGGCGTCCGTTGCCATTTTCTTCTGCGCCATAGTGAATCGCTGTCCTCGTGAATATTGCCCTGTTAAGAATTTTCTGAGTTTTCTTTAAGCAATAAGAATACCTTAATCGGCGTTTTCTGTAACGGTTTGCCTGCAAAATCGCTTAATTTGATCCTTTTGGCGCCATCTGCTGCTGGCAGTCGATACAGAGTCTTTGACCGCTTTCAAGGTGGTAAGCGGTCAGACTGCCACCCCACAGGCAGCCGGTATCGGTCGAGTGGACATCGTGTTTGTCCACTTCACCGAGCGTTGACCAGTGCCCGAAAAAGATCTCCGTGCCCAGACTTTTACGTTTTTTAAACTTGAACCAAGGTTTGATTCCCTTCAGGGCTGGATCGCTCTGTTTGAGTTTTTTAACTTTTTTCGGACTGCCTTTGAGCTTAAAGTTGAGCGTACCTTTTTTATCGCAATAGCGCATGCGGGCAAAGGCGTTAATAATGTAACGGATTCGCGGCCAGCCGGACATCTGTGGATCCCAGGATGTGTCTTCCGAGCCAAACAGTTCCTCGCGTACGAATGTCTGCCAGTCATCACCAAGCAGCGGAACCTGTGCTTCGGAGGCGAATTGCAGCGCCTCTTCAATGCTCCACTGCGGCGGAATTCCAGCGTGAACCATGACCGCGTTCTGTTGCGGGTGGTGAATCATTAACGGTTGTTTACGCAACCAATCCACAAGTTCATCAGCGTCCGGCGCATCCAGTATCGGCTGGATAGTATCGGATTTACTCAGGAAAGTTACCAGCCCTGAATAGACCGCCAGCAAGTGAAAGTCATGGTTGCCGAGTACGGTTTTCGCTTTACCCTGTTCTTCGAGCGCTTTGACGAAACGTAGGCATTCCAGCGATTTCGGCCCACGGTTAATCAAATCGCCGACAAACCACAGGCAGTCTTCTTCCGGTCGGTAATTGATTTTCCCGAGTAGCTGTTGCAGCTCGTCGAAACAGCCTTGCAGGTCGCCGATGATATAGGTATTTTTCATGGATCAGAATTACGTGTTCAGGGTTTTTCGATAATAGTTACACAGGGTAACAAAATCGGCTAATTGCAAAGTCTCGGCGCGGGCCGAAGGGTTGATACCGCAGGCCTCAATCTGCTCACTCTCCAGCCAGCCTTTGAGGTTGTTGCGCAGGGTTTTGCGTTTAAGGGCAAAACACTGTTTGACGAATTTTTCGAATAAAGCCTCATCCTCTGCCAGCAGTGGTTTCTCTTTGTATGGCAATAAACGCACAATTGCTGAGTCGACCTTTGGCGGCGGAGTGAAGTTTTCCGGCCCGACATCGAATAGATGTTCGGTTTTGCAGTAGTACTGCATCATCACGCTGAGACGGCCAAACGTTTTGCTTCCCGGCTGGGCGCAAATCCGGTCGACGACTTCTTTTTGCAGCATAAAATGCATGTCGCGGATATTCTCTGCATGCTCCAGCAGGTGAAACATCAGCGGGCTGGAGATGTTGTAAGGCAGGTTGCCGACAACTCGAAGCTGTTCGTCTGGCGTTTTAAGCAGTGTCGAATAATCGAACGTCAATGCATCGGTGTGATGCAGATGAAACGCCGGTTCGCAGGCGAAACGGATTTTTAACGGGCCGATCAGGTCATTATCGATTTCGATAATGTCCAGATGGGAAACCGTCTTGATCAATGGTTCGGTCAAGGCCGCTTCGCCGGGACCGATTTCAACCATGTGATCCTGCGCTTGCGGACGGATTGCCGCGACGATTCGGTCGATAATGCGGCTGTTGTTCAGAAAGTTTTGACCGAACTGCTTTTTATGTTTATGTCCGCTGCCGGCTTCGCGACGCTTGTTTGGGGCTTTTGCCATAACTGTTAAACCTGCTGAGTCATCTGCATCGCGACTTCGATCGCGTAGTGGAAACTGCCGATATCCGCTTTGCCACTTCCGGCCAGATCCAGCGCGGTGCCGTGGTCAACTGAGGTACGTACAAACGGCAAGCCCAGCGTGATGTTGACTGCGTTGCCGAAGCCCATGTGTTTCAGTACCGGCAGTCCCTGGTCGTGATACATGGCTACCACCGCATCGGCCTGTTGCAGGTATTTCGGTGTAAACAGGGTGTCTGCCGGATAAGGCCCCTGGACGTTCATGTTCTCGCCAAGTTTGTTCAGAACCGGTTTAATGACGTCGATTTCTTCGCGGCCCATATGACCGTCTTCGCCGGCGTGCGGGTTTAGGCCGGTAACCAGAATACGCGGGTCGTCGATGGCAAACTGGTTTTTCAAGGAATCATGGGTGATACTCAGAATATCGGTCAGCAACGGTTGCGTGATCGCTTCCGGTACATCCTTAAGCGGTAGGTGGGTCGTGACCAGTGCGACGCGCAATCCCGGGGTCGCCAGCATCATCACGACCTGTTTGGTACCGCTGACTTCGGCAAGCATTTCGGTGTGGCCGCTGAATTTCAGGCCGGCGTCGTTAATCACGCCTTTGTGAATCGGTCCGGTGACCATGGCGGCAAACTCTTTATTCATGCAGCCGTTGATTGCACGCTTGAGCATCTGGATCACATAGCGGGCATTGATCGGGTTGAGCTTGCCGGTTTCAACGGCCTGCGGCAGGTTGATCTGTTCGATCAGCAAGGTACCTGCGCGGCTTGGTTGTGCCGGTTGCTCGGGATCGTAATCGATCATTTCCACTTCCAAGCCAAGCATGGCCGATCTTTGCTGGAGCAGGGATTTATCGGCGAGAACAACCAGTTCGATCGGCCAGTCCTGTTGCGCCAGTTGCAGTACCAAATCCGGACCGATTCCGGCCGGTTCCCCTGAAGTAATGACAAATCGTGCAGTCACTCAATTATCCTGTTCAAAATTTTATTGAAATTTGTTTTCATGCGCCTGAATAAAAAACAAAGACCAAAGCGCGGTTGTGCGCTCTGGTCTTGGATTGATCAAGCGTATGTACTGAATTATAAATTAATGCGTACGAACGCTTCGTCTCTCAGACGGCGTAACCAAAGATCAAACATCTCGTTGGCCTTACGCATACGCACCGCACGGGCGGCCTGTTCTTTCTTGTCCGCAGCATCTTCACTGACCGAGCGTACTGCATCCAGATAATAGATCAGCCAGCCGCGGTCGGTGGCGATCGGCTGGGTTGCCTGACCGATATCCAGTGTGGCAACAATACTCTGCAGTTCGGGGGCGAGTTCCTCTTGAGCCCGCCAGCCCATATCGCTGTCGGCGTTAACCTCTTCCGGAATATCGGAATAGGTCTGGTTAAGCGCCTCGAAATCTTCAAGGCTCTTGATATTGGCGACGACACTCTGTAGAGATTGCGGCGCTTCGGATTGTTGCATGGCGTCATCACTCAGGATCAGGAAACGGTATAGGTGGTATTCGTCCACTTTTTGGGTTCCCGCCTGACGTTCATCGGCGATTTTAATCAGGTGGAAGCCGCTCGGGCTTTGAATTACTTGACTGACTTGGCCCAGAGACAGCTGTTCGACCTGTTTCGAGAAGAAGGTCGGTACTTCGCTGTCTTTCATCCAACCGAGATTCCCGCCATCCAGCGCTTTGGCGCCGTTTGAATAGCGTACCGCCAACTGAGCAAAATCTTCTCCCTGAACAATACGCTGACGCAGTTGCGTTATTTTCTGCAAGGCGTCACGGCGCTGCTGCTGGGTTGCCGATTCCGGCAGGGCGATTAGAATGTGCTGGAGTTCGATTTCGCGATACTTGTTCGCCAACGTCATTCGTTTCAGGTAGTTGTTGATTTCGCTTTCGGTCACCTGAGCGCGGCTGACTACTTCTTTCTGACGCAGTTTCTGGATAATCATCTGGTTGCGGATTTTGTCGCGAATACGGTTAAAGCCGTTGTCCGCTTCCAGATTCAAGCGGTTGCGCAAGTCTAGCAATGATAGGTTGTTTTGCGCGGCGACTTTTTCCATCTGCTGGTTGAGTTCCTGATCGGAAATCTTCAAGCCGATCTGTTCAGCGCGGCTGAGTTGCACGGCCTGTAAAATCAAACTATCCAGTACTTGCTCTCGCAGGGCGTCAACGTCCTGTACCGAAATATTCTGGCTTTTCAGCTGCTCCGCCTGTTCCAGTAATTTGGCGTTCAGTTCGCTTTTGAGAATGATGCGGTCATTGACCACCGCAACGATGCTGTCGACCAGGGCATCCTGAGAACTTACCGGTGTTTCGGCAGCATGAACCGCGCTGATAGGGCCGCCGACGGCAAACAGCGTCAATAGGGAAAGCAGGGTGGAATTAAGTTTTGATTTCATCATGTATCACTAAAAGTTAAATAGGTTGCTCAAGTTCTTCTTCAAAGACTGGTCGTTATTACTGAGTCCTTTGAATTCGAACTGAAATTGAATGCTGTCATTATACAAATCATTTTCCAGTTGTGTGCGTTCCGCTGTAGCAGATACTGCCCAGCAACAGCTTTCGTAACGCAGACTCAATTGTGATTCAACAGTCTGGTTTAAATCCAGGTCATAATTCGTGACCAGACTCATCTGCCAGTTTTGGTTCAGTTTGGAATAACCACCCAGCATCAGGTTTTCGTTTGTCTGCGTAGAGGACTGATCCATTTTAATATGGTTAATAAACAGTTCATTACGCTCGTTCACCTGCCAGAAAATACGGTTGCTGCTGGCGGTAAACTCTTTTTGCTGTGGATCGAATAGCAGCGTAGAGTGCAGGCGTAAGGCATCCAGATTCAGCTGCGCTTTCGTATAAATATCCGATGCGCCGCTGTCGCCGTTGAAACCGTCTTCGGCAAGAACTTTGGCGTCTGTGAAACGGTACAGTTGACCGATACCGAGATTCAGGCGCTCTTTGCCGCTGTCGTCGATAAAGCGGCTGCTAAGGGCAACGCTGACCTGATGGGTGTCGGCGATGCGATCGGAACCCACGTAAGGATTCAGTGCGAAGAGGTTGCTGAAATCTGGGCTGCGCAGAGCGGAATCGAAAAGCGGCAGTTGACTCTGTTCGCGGTAAGCAGTGTACAGATATTGAATCTGCGGTTCCAGCGTCTGGGTATAGGACTTCCCTGCGATCGAAACAGGGCGATCAAAAATCAGTCCGCCGCCGATGACCGCTTGCGGAATAAAGCGTTCTTCACTTTCTATGACGCTGTTGTCCAGTTGGTAGTCGCTGTAATAGGCGTTGAGTTGGGCATTGAACTGACCGTAAGTTTTTCTCTGTTCGTAGCGTAACCCGCTCTGATTGTGCCAGCGCATTCCTTCTGCTCGCGAGGTATCGGTATCCTTGAGACGGAAATCGGTCACCTGACTGTTGAAGTACCAGTCGAGGTCGCCCGGTAAGACAGAGTTCGTCGCAGCGTTAAGCGGCTGACGATACTGCATGCCGACTTCAGGGCGTTTCTCATAGTTGTTTTGAAAATTGATCAGCTTTTCATAACCGCTGTAGAGTGCATGAGCGGAAAAACGTTCGCTTTGATAGTTCAGCTGCATTTCCTGCGGGGCACGGGTCGCGTTGGTGTAATCCTTATCGATCGGCGCGTCGTTGTAGACGTTGGCGTCCGAAGTCTGGTGCCAGTTGATTCGGGCGTTGATATGTTCGCCCCATTGCTGCTGATTATTGACGGCCATACGCCAGCGCGGGTTTTCGGCTTCACTCAAACTTTCATCGCTGCGGTACAGACTGGTTTCGATTTCCCAACGCTGACGGCTGCTGCCCATATTGCCGAGGTAGCGGAATTCATTGTCCAACGCCAGCCCCTGTTGCGACATGGGGATGATGTTCACGGTGTCATCGTAATTGGGCGCCAAGGCAAAATAGTACGGAATTTTGATGTATTGGGTGCGTTCATCGTTATTCAGCGCTTTGTAAGAGCCGATTTCCGGGAAGAGTAATCCGCTGGCGCGATCGTTCAAAGGGTAGTCGAAGTATGGGCTGTAGAAAATCGGAATTTCTCTGATTTTCAGTGTTGCGTCTCTGGCGATAACCCGTTGCTTTTGCTGATCGACCACAATTTCCCGTGCTTGCAGATCCCAGTCTTTTTTCCCTTTGCTGTTCAGCTTACAGGTCGTCAGGCTGGCCGATTTCAGTTCGGCGCGCTGTTTCTGTTGGTTGACCTGTATCGCATCGGATTCGCCGTAAGCCCGGCTGGGAATGATCTGATAGCGGTTAGGGCCGATTTTCAGGTTCTGCTCGTCGATGTCGAGTTGTTGCGCGGTCAGACTGAACTGTTCCTGCAACAGACGGATATTGCCTTGCATCTGTGCGCGTTTGTTTTCAAGGTCGACTTGTAACTCATCGGAGTAGATACGGATTTTCGGATGTTCGAGTTCGACATTGCCGGATAGGTTCAGAGACTGTTTACCCTGCTGCTCAAGAGCGTCGGCACGAATGCGGATCGGTTGATTTAAAAGCGCATCGTCTTCCTGCATCGGGCCGACCATTTCGCTCAGGTCGGATTTCGGCCAGATTTCCGGACGCGGGGTGATCAGCGCAGGCAGACAGGCTTTCTGTTCTGCGGTTAATTCTGTTTTGCCTGCGAATTCTTCTAGCGAATAAACGGGTGTAGCGCCGACAACGCCAAGGGCTGCGAGCGTACAGAGCAGCGTTTTACGTTTTAAATGCGGTATAGAATGCAGTTGGAAATGAGGCCCGATATTTGACATTACGCAGACAATAATGAATTATTCGTGAATCGCCTATTTTAACTGGATTAACGACTAATGGACGAAAGATTTCAACAGATTTGTGATTGGCTTGAACAGTTGCCGATTTTACAGGGACGAACTTTTAGTGAGCCGGTACCGGCTTCAAGTGATGCGAGTTTCCGACGCTACTTCCGAATAGAGTTGAGCGCGCCTTTTAGCGAGCCGAGTTCCGAGGAACTCGGCTATCACAATGATCGTCTGATTATTATGGATGCACCGCCGCAGCATGAAGATTGTCGTCCTTTTATCGATGTGGCGCAGACGCTGCAGGAAATCGGCCTGAATGTCCCTAAGGTGCTGGATCAGGATCTGCAGCAGGGCTTTCTGTTATTGACTGATCTTGGATCAACAACTTACCTGAGCGAACTGCAAAATGTTGATGAAAGCCGTGTCGACGAACTTTATCGGCAGGCGTTAAGTGCCCTGGTGCGACTGCAGAGTCGTTCCCGTCAGGAGGCTCAGCGTTTACCGAATTATGATTCTGAGCTGCTGAATCGCGAAATGGACTTGTTTCCGGACTGGCTTGGCGAAAAACACCTGACCCGCGAATTCGATAAACTGCAAAAAGCGCAGTGGCAGGAGATGAAGCAGTACCTGATCGATTCTGCGCTGCAACAGCCGCAAACTTATGTGCACAGAGACTATCACAGTCGCAACCTAATGCTTGCGCCGGGACGCAATCCGGGTATTCTCGATTTTCAGGATGCGGTTAACGGCGCTTTGACCTATGACGCTGTCTCTTTGTTACGCGACTGCTATATCGCCTGGCCTCGGGAGCAGGTTGAAGAGTGGCTGCGAGCCTACTTCCTGGAATTGTGTCAGTACCAGGTTCTGGATAAGGGGCAATGGAATGATTTTCAGCGTGCTTTCGATTTGATGGGTATTCAGCGACATCTTAAGGCTTCCGGGATTTTTGCCCGTCTCTGGCATCGTGACGGTAAGGAAGGCTATCTGCACGATATTCCGCAGACTCTGCAATATATCGTTTCCGTGGGATCGAGCTACAAGGAAATGGGCCCTCTGGTCGGCTGGATCGAAAACCAGTGGCTTCCGCAAGTGGAAAAACTGAATCGCGAATTTTCAGCGGTCGCCTCATCCAAGGCGGCCTCATGAGTGAGGTAAACGCGTTTATTCCGTGTGCGATGATTCTGGCCGCCGGACGCGGTAACCGTCTGCGTCCCTTAACCGATAAACTTCCCAAACCGCTGGTGCCGCTGTGTGGCGTGCCTTTGATCGAGTATCATCTGCGGAAATTGGCGGCTGCCGGAATCCGTAAAGTGGTGATCAATCATGCCTGGCTTGGCCAGCAGATTGAAGAGGGTTTGGGAAACGGAGAGCGTTGGGGGCTGGAAATCGATTATTCGCCCGAACCCGAAGGCGGTCTGGAAACGGCTGGGGGGATTATTAATGCATTGCCGAAACTGGGCGAAGAGCCGTTTTTGTTGATTAACGGCGATGTTTACTGTGACTATGACTTTAACTGCTTGGTGCAGTCTGCACGCCAACTGCAACAGTCTTCCGGAAAAATGGGGCATTTAACGCTTGTACCGAGCCCGGCGTTCAATGCCAAGGGGGATTTCGGCCTGCATAACGGACTAGTGAGTGAACAGGGCGAATTTACGTTTGCCGGGTTGAGCGTGTTGAAGCCGCAGTTGTTTTCCGGGATGAAAGTCGATTTTATTGCGCTGGCACCGATTCTTAGGGCGGCAATGAACAAGCAGCTGCTCGACGGCGAAGTGTTTCATGGCTATTGGTCGGATATCGGTACGCTGGATCGGTTGCAGGAAGCTCAGCAGCATTTATGTCCTGACGCCTAAGGAGCGGTTTTGCGCCTTAATCAATACCTCAGTCGTTACGGAGTCTGCTCCCGCCGTGCGGCCGACCGCTTGGTCAGATCCGGTAAAGTCGAAGTAAACGGTCTTCCGGCCGAGTTGGGGATGCAGGTTTCCGAAGCGGATCAGATTCGTGTCGCAGGCCGTCCGGTCGCCAATTTTCTTCCCGAGAGCTGGTTTGTGCTTTATCACAAGCCCAGAGGCGTGGTCTGTTCAAAAGCGCACGAGGTTGAGGGGAATCTGACGC
Source organism: Thiomicrorhabdus xiamenensis (assembly GCF_013282625.1). Classification (NCBI taxonomy): domain Bacteria; kingdom Pseudomonadati; phylum Pseudomonadota; class Gammaproteobacteria; order Thiotrichales; family Piscirickettsiaceae; genus Thiomicrorhabdus; species Thiomicrorhabdus xiamenensis. Next base: position 1,943,144 of record NZ_CP054020.1, on the reverse strand, counting down.
AAGCCTTGATCGATGCAGGGCTTGCTCTGCCGTCGCACTGGCTTCCGATCGGACGTCTGGACAAAGATTCGGAAGGCTTGCTGCTTTTGACCAACCAGGGGCAGTTTGCCGATGCTCTGCTGCACAAGCGTCAGGGTAAGGACAAAATTTATCTGGTCACTGTCGATAAAGTCGTCAGCGAAGCGCAGCAACGACAGTTGGCGGACGGCATGCTGTTAGGCGAACAAAAGACCTTGCCTTGCAGTGTTTCCCTGCTGGCGCCGAATATTCTGCAGATAGTATTGCAGCAGGGGTTGCACCGGCAGATTCGACGTATGTGTCGACAGGTCGGGCTGCAGGTTCTGCGTCTGCAGCGTGTCGAGTTCGCCGGTTTGCCGCTAAGTGGTCTGGCTTCGGGGCAGTGGCGCCACCTGAGTGAGAAGGAAATTGACCTGCTGCAACGTAATTTGCGATAGATCGACTATGATGTGTAGTACCAGAGCGTTGAGAGAGTGGCGACGCTATCGCAGATCTTAAGGAGGCGGAGATGAGTCAGAAACATAAAAATATGCTGCGTAAGGTTTTTGCGCATCCGATTGCGACCAATCTGGATTGGAAAAAGCTGGCTGCGACTCTGGAGCATTACGGTGCCGAAATCGACTATACGACCGCGAGTAAAGCGCGCATTCGTGTCGGCCATGCGGAGTTGATTATCAGTCTGCCGCATCACGGACACGAGCTGAGTGATAAAGGGGATGTCACCCGTTTGAAACACTTTCTGGAAGGCGCGGGGATTACCCCTTAATCTATTTTGTGCGAAAATCGGTGCTTATTTCTGCCATAAGGTAGTATTTACGGCAATTAAAATCTAAAATCAGTGCGAGATGTTTCGCAAGGTTTTACAGCGGGTCTCGTAACCTCGATTCGCGAGCGATTTTCCCGTTAGGAAAAACATCGAACAAGTCGCTTTCAGCGGCGTCAGGGCAGCCTGATAGGATACTGTTGAGATGTTTATCGGTAGCAGATCCAATGCATATAAAAATACATATAAACAAAAACGATAAAGTCATAACGAATGTCTGAAAAAGTCATAGAATTAAAAGGTTCGGTACTCTCTCTTACCGTTCTGCATCTCCACTCAGCGGATATTAATGAAACCAAAGCGGCTCTGGCCAGAAAGATCGAGCAGGCACCGAGTTTCTTTGTCGGAATTCCGATCATTCTCGAACCTAAAATTGAAATCAGCGATCCGACTTTTCTCGCCTTGCTGGTTGAGTACCTGCATCAGTTGCAGATGATTCCGATCGGATTGCGTTCGCAGGATCCGATGATTCAGAGTCAGGCGAACTTCGCCGGTCTGGCAATTTTCCCGGAAGATACGCGTCGTCCGACGACCAAAGAGAAAAAAGAAGAGCCGGCCGCTGACCAGCAGGCGGCGCAAGAGCAACAGAATTATGCACCTGTGGTATTGGACGACGGCGGATTGAAGTCTGCGTTGGTGATCGAGCGTGCGGTGCGTTCCGGACAACAGGTTTATGCGAAAGACCGCGACCTGATTATTTTGGGGTCGGTCAATCCGGGTGCGGAGATTATTGCTGACGGTAATATCACCGTTTTCGGTAAAATGCAGGGCAAGGCGATTGCCGGTTCATCCGGTGAAATGGAGGCGAAAATTTTTGCCAAGCAGCTGGATCCGGAACTGGTTTGCATCGCCGGTGTTTATCAGCTGGCGGACGACATTGCCGAAGAGTTCAAAGGCAACGGTCTGGTTGAAGTCAAATTACAACAAGAACAATTGGTGATAAACCATATTTAATTTTAAATAGTTGATTATTAAGATTAATCAGAGATTAGGAGAGTTTAGAGTGTCAAGAGTCATAGTGGTCACTTCTGGAAAGGGCGGAGTCGGTAAAACCACGACGAGCGCGAGCATTTCAACGGCGCTGGCGCTGAAAGGCAACAAGGTTGCGGTTATCGATTTTGATGTAGGTCTGCGTAATCTGGATCTGATTATGGGTGTCGAGCGCCGCGTAGTTTACGATTTCGTCAATGTCGTGCAGGGTGAAGCGACCCTTAAACAGGCATTGATTAAAGATAAACGTGTTGAAGGTCTGTATATTCTGGCCGCTTCACAGACTCGTGATAAAGACGCTTTGACACTGGAAGGCGTTGAGAAAGTCATCGAAGAGCTTAAAGCGGACGGCTTTGACTACATTATCTGTGACTCTCCGGCCGGTATCGAGAAGGGCGCTCAGCTGGCGCTGTATTTCGCGGACGAGGCGATTGTCGTGACCAACCCGGAAGTTTCTTCAGTGCGCGATTCCGACCGTATTCTGGGGATTCTGCAAGCCAAATCGCGCCGTGCCGAGAAGGGTGATGATCCGGTTGTCGAGCATCTTGTACTAACCCGCTATAACCCTGGCCGAGTCAATGCCGGTGAAATGCTGTCGCATGATGACGTTATCGACCTGCTAAGCATCAAGCTATTGGGTGTAGTCCCTGAATCACAGGAAGTATTGAATGCTTCAAACTCGGGTGAGCCTGTTGTTTTGAACGACAACTCCGATGCGGCTCAGGCGTACCTGGATATTGTTGAGCGTTTCTTGGGTGAAGAGAAGGAGCACCGTTTCCTGACTGAAGAGAAGAAAGGCTTCCTTAATAAACTATTCGGGAAAAAATAATTATGGCTTTACTAGACTATCTACTCGGGCAACGAAAAAAGAAGTCTGCAAATCTGGCAAAGGATCGCTTGCAGATCCTTTTAGCGCATGAAAGAACGGAATCCAAAGCGCCGGACTATCTGCCGAAAATGCGTGATGAAATTTTGCAGGTAATTGCTAAATACGTTGAAATCGATCAGGATCAGTTGAAGATCTCAATTGATGAAGAGAACGGTTTCGAGGTTCTGGAGCTGAACCTGGTTCTTCCGGAAGATAAGTAAAGCGTTGCCAGCTTCGCTCTAACCCGGCCTTGTGCTGGGTTTTTTATCAGCGAATTTTTCTACCCCGTTAATTTTTTCAGGAGTTCACCATGTTAATGCTTGTTTCTCCGGCCAAGTCGCTGGATGAAAAGACGCCGGTTCAGACTGCGACCGCGACCCAGTTTCAGTTTGCTGAGGAAGCCAAGGAGCTGATTGAGCAGCTGCAGCAGCTTGGACCGGTGGAGATCGGCCAACTGATGAGCATCAGCGAAAAACTTTCCGAGTTGAATTACCAGCGATTTCAGGAGTGGGCTTATCCGTTTGCTGAAGATAGAGCAAAGCAGGCGGCATGGCTTTTCAAAGGGGATGTCTATCAGGGGCTGGATGCGTACAGCCTGGATCAGGAGTCGATCGATTATCTGCAGAATCATCTACGTATCCTGTCCGGTCTTTACGGGCTCTTGAAACCGTGTGATCTGATGTTGCCATACCGTCTGGAAATGGGCACCAAGTTCGCTAACCATAAAGGTAAGGATCTATACCAGTTCTGGGGGGCGAAATTAAGCGAGTCTCTGAACCGGGATCTGCAAGCGCAGGGCAGCAAGACAATCGTAAATCTGGCGTCGAATGAGTATTTCAAAGCGATTGATAAAAAAGCGTTGAATGGACGGATCATTACGCCGATTTTCAAGGATTGGAAAGGTGGTAAATATAAGATTATCAGCTTCCATGCGAAAAAGGCGCGCGGTCTGATGGCGCGTTATGCGGCGGATCACAAGTTGGAGGAAGCCGAAGGGCTTAAATATTTCGATTATCAGGGTTATAAATTTGAGCCGGAAATGTCGAATGAAACCGACTGGGTCTTTACGCGCAAACTGGAAGAATAAATTCGTTTGTCAGTGTTCGGCTTTGCCGGGACAACGCTTTTCCGGTAATAAAAAACCGCCGCGGGAAAATCCTGCAGCGGTTTTTTTGTTTGCCTTGCCCTCGATGGATTCAGGGCAGGATCGATTATTGTAGTGTTTCGTGTTTTGCAAACAGGGCATCAACATCCTCGGCATCGTAGCGGATATGATAGTTACAGATCTCATTGTGAATAACGATCTCTCCCTGTTCTTCGAGCATTTCGCGAACTTCTTCTTCACCGAGTTTACGCAGCATATCATCGACACGTGATTTGTCTTGCGGACATTCATAGACAACGGTATTGCCTTCGAAAAGTTCGACGGTTTCTTCATGGAACAAGCGATGCAACAATTCCTCGCTCGGCAATTGCATCAATTCTTCATCTTTGACCGTTTCCGCCAGATGGCTGACGCGATCCCAGGCGTCAGCATCCTTGTTGTCGGTATCCGGCATTTTCTGCAACAGTAGGCCGCCAAGCTGATTCTCGTCAGCGGCCAGCCATAATCTGGAAGGCAGCTGTTCGGATTGTTGGAAGAAGGTTTCAAAACATTTCGCTACCGTGTCACCTTCACGAGGAACATAGCTCTGGAAGTGACTGTTGGTCTGGTTATTTTCCAGTGTGACCAGTATCTGTCCATTACCAAGCAGTTCATCCATTGTCTTCTGATTTTCGATTGGCTGAGAGGTTTTAGCCACTCCGCGGAGTTTGAAGTCATGGGTTACTTCAACCACCAGCAGGTTGACCGGACCTTTGCCTTGAATCTGCAAGGTGATCTTGCCGTCGTGTTTCAGACCGCTGGCCAGAATAACGCTGACCGCGGTCAGTTCGCCTAACAGTTGACTGATTACCTCAGGATAGTGGCGATCATGGGTCATCTTTTGCCAGGCTTCGTCCAGCTGGATTACCTGCCCGCGAATACTGTGTTCTTTAAATAGAAAACGCTGAATTACATCTTGTGCCATGATTTTATTCCAAAATTAAAGCGCATTGAATTGAATATCTTGTTTGCCGTTATCGTTTTTGGCCTGCAGATCGGCGTGGTAGGACGATCTGACCATCGGGCCGGATGCCACATTCTCGAAGCCCATTTCGTAACCGGCTTCTTCAACCTGTTTGAACTCTTGCGGCGTCCAGTACTTTTTGACCGCCAAATGATAACTGCTCGGTTGTAAATATTGGCCGACGGTTAGCATTTCAACATTGTTAGCACGCAAATCACGCATGACCTGCAACAACTCTTCCATGCTTTCGCCAAGGCCGACCATCAGACCGGATTTTGTTTTCACTTCCGGGTGCATTTCCTTGAAACGTTTCAGCAGGTCCAGTGACGATTGGTAGTCGGCACCTGGGCGCGCTTCCTCATATAGGCGAGGAATGGTTTCCAGATTATGGTTGAGGACATCCGGCGGCTGTTTGGATAGGGTTTCCAAGGCCACGCTGAGACGGCCGCGGAAATCCGGTACCAGTGTTTCGATTTTGGTGTTTGGCGATTGTTCTCTGAGCTCGTGGACACAGTCGACAAAATGTTGCGCGCCGCCGTCGCGTAGATCGTCGCGGTCAACCGAAGTGATCACGATATAGTTCAATCCCATCGCTTTAACCGTGCGCGCCAGATGGGCCGGCTCTTCCTGATTAAGCGGTTTCGGGCGGCCGTGGGTAACGTCGCAGAAAGGGCATTTACGGGTACAGATGTCGCCCATAATCATAAAGGTAGCCGTGCCGTGCCCGAAACACTCGCCCAGATTCGGGCAGGAGGCTTCTTCACAGACACTGTGTAAACCCTGCTCACGCATGATGTTTTTTAATTCGCGAATACGGTGAATGTCTTTGGCTTTCGGTAACTGGGCTTTAATCCAGCGCGGTTTTTTAAGCTTTTCCGCATTCGGGTCCGGGCGGTGTTTCAGAGATTTGGTTTTGTACTGCCCTTTGGGCATAGCGGCATTGCGCTCTTTTATAGAGCCGATTTGCTCGATAGTAATCTCTTGTCGCTGCGGCGGTTGAGACATAAGTTTTCACTCGTGTTCGCTAGAAAGGCAGCTATTATAAGCCATCCGTAAAGTTTTAAGAAATCCACGCAGTTTTACTGAGTGCCTGTGGGGGCGCCGGCATCCAGTTGCTGTTGCAGAATACGGCACAGATGGGCTCCTAACTCACTGAGTTCAGGACGTTGTGCAGCTGTGACGAAATCGCTGAGTTGCGCCATTTGCATACCAAGCAAACCGCAAGGATTAATTGCCTGAAAGGGGGTGAGGTCCATATCGACATTCAATGCCAGTCCGTGATAACTCTTCTGCTTGCGGATTTTCAGACCGAGCGAGGCGATCTTTTGTCCGTTGACATAGACTCCGGGCGCATCGGCACGGGCTACGGCTTCGATATGAAAGGTCGCAAGCAGTTCGATAATGGCGTTTTCGATAATGCTGACCAGTGCACGCACACCGAGCTTGCGTCGTTTGAGGTCTACGAGAATATAGATCACCAGCTGTCCAGGGCCGTGATAGGTGATCTGGCCGCCACGATCGGTTTGCACAACCGGGATTTCCGGGTTTGGGCGCAGCAGGTGTTCGCTCTTGCCGTTGAGCCCCTGAGTGTAAACCGGAGAATGTTCGACGATCCACAATTCATCCGGGGTCTCTTCGCCGCGTTGCTGGGTAAACGCCTGCATCGCCTGCCAGGTTGTTTGATAGTCCTGCCGGCCGAGTTGTTTGACAATCAAGTCCATAACGTGGCGATCAAAGGGTCATCAGGACTTCAGGATGCTTTTTCAGGTCACCGTAAATGCCGTGAATCTGTTCGATACAGGTAGCATAGAAGGTAATATTCACCGAAATGAATTTTTGGCCTTTCGAGTTATTGATATAGATATTTTCCCGCGGTGTATTGGGTGCGTATTTACAGGTAATTTCATACACCAGATCGATAAACTCGTCATGGTTGCGGCCCATTGCTTTGAGTTTATAGTCACACGGGAATTCAATCAGCGTTTCGCTATCGGGAGTGTGTAAATCTTTTGTCATAGGTGTTCTCTGTATTCTTCGCCACTCAGATCAACAAAATCCGCTTCTGGTTGGCTGGTTGAAATGCTTATATTTTAGCGTCAGCAACTAAAAAGTCGCGACCTTTTAAGGATCGCGACTCTGTATGGGGTTCTGCAAGTGCGGCCTGCGCCGCTACCGTTTCAGACTGACGGTATCCTAAAAGGATCTTTCTCTATCAGGCTTCGTTACCGAATAAAGACTTGAAAGTCAACTTCAGCTGGTCGATCAGTTTCTTGAAGAAAGAACCTTCTTCGACGGTATCTAAAGCGACCAGAGGTCGGTTAGCGACTTCTTCACCGCCTAGCGTGATCTGTAGTGAACCAAGTTCATCGCCTTGGCTGGCCGGAGCCTTGATAGTAGGCTCGACCAAGGTGTCGATCTTGATGTTTTTGTACTGCCCGCGAGGGATGGTGACATACAGGTCGTTGCTCAAGCCAAGGCCGACCAAGTCGCGATTCCCTTCCCAGATGGTTACGTCTTTAAGACGCTGGAAAGCGTTGTACAGTTTGTGTGTTTCAAAGAAACGGAAACCGTAGTTAAGTAGCTTTTGCGTTTCCTGAATACGGGTGTTGGCACTGCTGGTTCCAAGAACCACACTGACCAGACGCATTTCGTCGCGTTTGGCGGAAGAGACCAGACAGAAACCGGCACTTTCGGTATGACCGGTTTTCAGGCCGTCAACCGTCTCGTCCTGCCACAACAGTTTATTGCGGTTGTATTGTGTAATGCCGTTAAAAGTGAATTTCTTTTCAGAATACCACTTGTACTCGTCCGGGAAGTTCTGGATCAATGCTTTAGTCAGAATAGCCAGGTCGTGAGCGGTGGTGTAGTGCTCAGGGTGTGGCAGACCGGTCGCGTTGACATAGTGCGTATTGGTCATGCCCAGAGATTTGGCGTACTTGTTCATCAACTGCGCAAAAACTTCTTCGCTGCCGGCGATGTGCTCGGCCAGAGCGACGCTGGCATCGTTACCGGACTGGATAACCATACCCTTGATCAGGTCGCGAACCGAAACCTGCTTGCCGACTTCGATAAACATTTTCGAGCCAGGCATTTTCCACGCTTTTTTGGAAATGGTAACCATGTCGTCCATTTTCATATTGCCGTTGCGCAGTTCGTTGATTACAACATAGCCGGTCATGATTTTAGTCAGACTGGCCGGCTCTACACGGTCATTGGATTTCTTTTCCGCCAGAACGCGGCCGCTGTTGAAGTCGATCAACAGGTAGGCATTACCGGCGATTTCCGGAGGAGAAGGCACGACGTGCGGAACCGGTGCAGCAAGCGCGTCGGCAACCGGCGTAGCCATGCTCTGCGGTGTGAAAAGAACCGTCAGACTTAAAAAGAAGAGGCGCAAATAGGTGCTAAAAGCTTGTGTGTAATGCATAGTATTCAGATTTTCTCAATTTTCTAAAAAGTAGAAAAGAAATGACAGCCGGCGCGAAGGCTCGGATATCAATAATAAAATTGTTTGCTAATTTACCATATTTTGTCGCAAAACCTAAATGCAACCTCAGTGCATTAATGACAAAACCCTTGAAGCGTAAAAAGTCGAGTTTGCTTACTCGGTTAACATCTTACGGTGGGTCTGAATCGACATCATGATTCCGAAGCTGATCATCAGCGTAACCAGCGAGCTACCTCCGTAACTGATCAGCGGAAGCGGAAGTCCGACAACCGGCAGCAACCCACTGACCATGCCGATATTGACGAAGACATAGACGAAGAAAATCATCGTTAGGCTGGCGGCGATCAGGCGGGTAAATTGATCCTGTGCGCTGGCGGCAATATAGAGTCCGCGACCGATAACGAACAGATACATGGCCAGTAACAGAATGACGCCGATCAGTCCAAACTCTTCGGAAAGCACCGAGAAAATAAAGTCAGTGGTACTTTCCGGAAGAAATTCCAGATGCGCCTGAGTGCTGCCCAGATAGCCTTTACCTTCAATGCCTCCGGAGCCGATAGCGATCTTCGACTGAATAATATGGTAGCCGGCGCCTAAAGGATCGGACTCGGGGTTCAGAAAGGTTAAAACGCGCTGCTTCTGGTAGTCATGCATATATTCCCAAGCGATCGGAACACTGGCTGCTGCCAGCAGCAGAGCGCCGAAAATCAGTTTCCACGGCAGCCCGGCAAAGAAAATGACGAATAGACCGGACATGGCAATCAATAGGGAGGTCCCCAGATCCGGCTGAATGACGATCAGTCCGGCGCTGATCGCGATGACCAAAAGAGCTGATACGATGCGCTGGTAACTCGGTGGATAGCTGCTGTGGGCGAAAATCCAGGCGACCATAATCGGCAGGACCACTTTCATCAATTCCGATGGCTGAAAGCGAACCGGCCCGAACTCCAGCCAGCGCTGGGCGCCTTTGCCGATTTCCCCGACAAGTGGCACCGCTATCAGCAGTGCCAGAGCAAACAGAAACAGAAAAGGGGTGAACAGGAAGATCAGCGAAGGTTTAATCTGCGCAAAAAGCACCATTAACCCGAGAGCGAAAGTGACACGAATAATATGTCGCTGGGTTACATCCCAATCGCCGCCCGAGGCGCTGTAAACGACCGCGACGCTGGTGCTCAAAAGCAGCAGTATGCCAAGAAGCAATAGGCCGTCGAGGTGAAGACGGTTCAGGAAACCGCGGTTTCTACGATACATTTGTTCGCTTTGATCGACTATTTTCATCGGTCATATCCTGCTTCTGCCGGTATCGGCGTGAGGGGCAGATCCGGTCTTAAATAACGTTTTATCACATTGACGGCGATCGGCGCCGCAGTTTTCGAGCCGCTTCCGGAGTTTTCGGCGATGACGGCTACGGCAATGCGCGGTCTTTCGACTGGCGCGAAGCCGACAAACAGCGAGTGGTCATGCAACGATTTGTCCAGTTTGGCGGCATCATAGTCTGCTTCATTCAAGCTGAAAACCTGTGCTGTTCCGGTTTTGCCTGCCATGGTAAAAGGCAGATCGGCACCGTAACGGCGCGCGGTTCCGGTTTTGCCGTGCATGACCGCGACCATGCCCTGGATAACTTTTTCCCAGTTTTCGATTTTTTTGATTTCGATCTGCATGGGCGCGTCGAACTCATCCTGCATTTTTTGCAATAGATGAGGTGTAATCTGTTTACCTCGGTTAGCCAGGATCGCGGTGGCGCGTGCTAATTGAAGTGGCGTAGAGAGATGGTAGCCTTGGCCGATCGAGGAGATAATCGTTTCACCGCGATACCATGGTTTGCCTTTGACCGCGCGTTTCCATTCCTGCGAGGGAAGAATTCCTTTGGATTCGCCGGGGATATCCACTCCGCTGCGCTCGCCGAAACCGAATGGGGCCATGGCGTCATGGATGGCATCGATTCCCATGTCGAGACTGAGTTCGTAGAAATAGGTATCGCAGGACTGGGCAATCGCTTTGTGCATATCGACCAAGCCATGGCCCCAGCGTTTCCAATCACGGTATCGATGCCCCTTATACTCAAAATAGCCGGGATCGTAGACCTTTTTGGTCGGCGTAATGTAATCGTTTTCGATGGCACCCAGAGCGACAAACGGCTTGATGGTCGAACCCGGAGGGTACTGGCCGTTTATCGCGCGGTTGATGAACGGCCGGTTCGGATCGTTAAGCAGTTGTCTGTAGGTTTTGGCATCAATCCCGTCAACAAAGAGGTTCGGATCGAACGTCGGCGTGCTGACATACGCCAGAATTTCTCCGCTCTGTGGATCTATTGCGACGATACTGCCGCGTCTTTCGCCCATCAGTTTTTCGGCAAATTCCTGCAGGGTGATGTCCAGCGTCAGATGAATGTCCTGTCCGCTGATGGCCGGAGTAGTTTCCAGTTTGCGCAGTACGCTGCCGCGGACATTGGTTTCAACTTGTTGTACGCCGGGATAACCGTGCAGGATATTTTCGTAGTATTTCTCGATTCCGGATTTTCCGATAATCTCGGTGCCGCGGTAGCGTTTTTCATCCAGTTTTTGCAGCTCTTTCTGATTGATGCGACCGACATAGCCGATGGCATGCACGCCGATGTCCTTAAATGGGTAAGTGCGTTTTAGGCGGCTGCTCAGAGTGACGCCCGGGTGCTTGTGGCTGATGACGGCAAAACGCGCTGCTTCCTGCTCGTTCAGTGTGTACGGAAGAGTATAGGTTTTTGCGCGGCGTCCCTTGCGGAATTTATCGAAAAATTTATCCAGTCGTTCCGTCGGATAGTCGCTGAGAATGCTCTTTAAATCTTCTTCAAAGAGATCGATGTCGTCCATGTCCTCACGGATCATCTTGATCGCGAAAACCGGTTGGTTATCGGCAATCAGTACATGGTTGCGGTCATAAATCTTACCGCGGGTAGGAGGCAAAACCTCAATCGAGATACGGTTCCCTTCAGCAAGGCCGTGGTAACGCTCGTAGTTAAACCATTGCAGGTAGGCCATGCGTCCGATGAGAAACAGAAACAGCGAAGCGGTAAAGACAAACGCGACAATCAGTCGCTGGCGAAACTGACGTTTGCGTCTCTGGTTTTCCCGATCGGTGCTGAACTCCAGTCTTTCTTGCATAGTGACGGTGAACTTAATTTTCAGTCACATTCTGCTGGCTCAGGCGGTTGAGCGACAGTGCGATCAAGGCCCATAAAACACCGCCGACCAACGGCATAATCCAGTAGGCAAGCTGTTGCTGATCGTCAAGCTTTGGAGCCAGAGTGAAGAGATGCATGATCTGGTAAATAAAACAGAAACCGACGATATTGAGGCTTTGCTGCCAGATGGTATAGCCGCGGAAACGCAGGCGGTGGCGCAACATGGCAAAAGTAAGAACGACATAGATCAGCGCATGCACACCCAGAGTGTTCTGATAGATGGTGTCGGCGAACAAGCCTATGGCAAAAGCGGTACCCATATAGGTATAGTCGAGAAAGTGACCGGCCCAGTACAGCAGCACCAACAGGGTGAAGGGCGGTAGGAACAGGTAGTTCTGGCCGATGATATTGATGCTGTCCAGAATCAGGGCAAAGACAAAGCTCAGAACGATAAGCCAGCGCACCTGACGGCTGGAAATGTAAATAAAATTATCACCCATAATCGTTTCTTTCTATCCTGTCAGAAGTGACACCCGTTTAATTTTCGGTGGCTTTGGTTTGTTCCGTTTCGGCGTTGGATTCCTTCTGCGCGTCCTGTTCCGAAGTCTCGCTTGGTTGCGTTTTAATTTCCGTCAGTGAATCCCGGTACTGCTTGAGAATCAGTACCTGTTGCGCCTGATGGAGTTCGCCGAGCGGGCTGGCATGAATTTCATAATAAGGAGCGCTGTCCTGACTGATGACTTTTGTCACCACTGCAACCGGATAGCCGGACGGAAAAACGCCGCCGAGTCCGGAACTTTCCAGTAGGTCGCCGACGCGGACTTCGCTGCTTTTAGGAATAAAGTTCAGTTGAGTCGCATCATACCCGCTTCCGCTGAGGATGCCTCTCTGCCCCGTTCGCTGAATGCGTACCGGAATTTGATGTGCCGGGTCGGTAATCAGTAATATCCGTGAGGAGCTCGGCGTTGTGGTAACCACTTGGCCGATAATTCCTTTCGCGTCAATGACCGTCTGTTTGGGTTGAACCCCATCCATTCTGCCTTTGTTTATGGTAATAAATTGTGACAGAGGATTATTGGAGAAATAGTTAACGGTAGCGATCTGAAAGGTGGCATTGTTGACTTGACCCGTTGTGCCAAGCAGGGCACGTAAGCGACCGACCTCCTGTTCCATCTTGAGCAGCTGCTGCTGTTTTGCGTTAAGCAACAGCAGTTCGGCTTTTAAACGCTCGTTTTCCAGTTTCAGTTCGTCATACGAAGTGAAGTCGGTGGTCAGGTTGTCGTAGATTAGTTTCGGCGCTTGAGCGATACGCTCAACCGGATCGAGCAGCGTCAGCAGGGCGCTGCGAAAGTCGCCCATGAAATCGCCATAGCGATCCGCAGCAATCACGCTCAAGGAGAGAATGAAGGCCACGAGAAAGTGAATGGCTTCCTGCTGAGGGGTTGTTGCCGAATGCTTGATAGGTCACTCCTGAATTGACGGTTTAGTCAAAAGAGAAGACATCAAGACCTTTTTCGTCCATCAGCTCGAGGGCACGACCACCACCACGAGCAACACAGGTCAAAGGATCATCGGCGATAATCACCGGAATACCTGTTTCTTCGGAAATTAATGTGTGGATATTGCGCAGAAGCGCGCCGCCGCCGGTCAGAACAATACCGTGTTCAGCGATATCGGCACCCAGTTCCGGCGGAGTGTTTTCCAGAGCGGTGCGAACCGAGCTGATGATCGCCTGCAACGGCTCTTGCAGTGCTTCCAGAACTTCATTGCTGTTCAATGTGAAGCGACGTGGAACCGATTCGGCCATATTGCTGCCGTGAACTTCCATCGTTTGCGGATTAACTTCATGGTAAGCGGTACCGATGGTTTTTTTGATGCGTTCAGCAGTCGATTCACCGATGACCATGCCGTAGTTACGACGCACATATTTAATAATGGCATCGTCAAAACGGTCACCACCGACTTTGACGGAATCCGACCAGACAATCCCGTTCAGCGACAGGGTGGCGACTTCGGTCGTGCCGCCGCCGATATCAACAACCATGGAACCGGTCGGCTCGGAAACCGGCATACCGGCACCGATGGCGGCTGCCATCGGTTCTTCGATCAGATAAACTTCACGTGCGCCGGCTCCTGCAGCGGATTCGCGGATTGCACGGCGTTCTACTTGAGTTGAGCCGCAAGGAACGCAGACCAGAACGCGAGGGCTAGGCTGAAAAAATTTCGCTTCGTGTACTTTGCGAATGAAAGACTGCAGCATTTTTTCAGTGACTTCGAAGTCGGCAATGACACCGTCTTTCATAGGACGGACTGTTTCGATGTCTTTATTCTCTTTACCCAACATCATTTTGGCGTTTTCACCGACGGCGACGATCGAACGCATGCCGCTCCCGCGATGATTGTTGCGAATCGAGACGACTGAAGGCTCATTCAGTACCATGCCTTTACCGCGGACATAGATTAAGGTGTTGGCGGTTCCAAGGTCGATAGAAAGGTCGTTAGAGAAAAGCCCCATTAATTTGCGAAACATTATGGTGAATCCTTGATGTCGGTCAAAATTAAACAATTGGCCTATTCTAACTGAATTAATTTGAGGGTAGAAGTATTCTCTGTGTAAAACGGATGAGAAAAATAGGGCGCAAGCCAAGCGTGATCGATCGGCAATAGGAGGATTGGCTAAGGTATTCAGTTGGCTGCTGTTTGTATTATAAAATGCTTATGTTTGATGGCGCTTTGTAAAAGAATTCGATCTTAGCCCGAGGGCTTTTGATTTCCTGCGTAAGTTTGCCCAGCGCTTAAGCGAAGCTCATTTCGGAATAAAGCCGGTTTTCAGATAAAGTCCGTTCGCCCGGACTGTATATGAAGGCGGTTTTATGGTATTTTATTGCGTTATTTTTTGCCCGGCGTGGCCTTGCGTATTTTCGTCGCTTTTTACGGCTTTTGGCCGTAAAGGTAAGGTCGCGGGCCATATCAAATTTCCAGATTGGGAGTGTCGAAGTGTCTATTGGAAAAAGCGAAGTGGAATATATTTCGCGTTTGGCGATGATTGATGTCGCAGACGATGAAGTAGAGCAAGTCTCTGCAAAACTGAGTAAGGTGCTGGATCTGTTTGCGCAGATGGAAGCGGTCAATACCGACGGTGTAGAGCCTATGGCGCATCCGCACGAGGTAACGCAGCGTCTACGCACGGATGAGGTTACCGAAACGGATCAGCACGAGAAACTTCAGGCCGTTGCACCAGCCACTGCGCAAGATATGTATCTTGTTCCGCAAGTAATTGAATGATAAGAGAAAAAGCATGTTACACACTCTAAGCGTAAAACAGATGAGCGAAAAGCTCCATGCGGGCGAGATCAGCAGTGTCGAACTGACACAGCACTATCTGGACCGCATCTCTCAATTTGATCCGGAACTGAATGCTTACGTCACGGTGACGCCTGAATTGGCATTGGAAATGGCGCGCGAAGCGGATGAGCGTTTGAAAAACGGCTCCGCCGGTGTCCTGACGGGTATTCCGGTCGCGCATAAAGATATTTTCTGTACCGACGGCGTTAAAACCTCCTGTTCGTCGAAAATGCTGGACAACTTTATCGCGCCTTACGATGCGCACGTTGTTGCCTTGCTGAAAAAAGCGGGAATGCCGATTTTGGGTAAAACCAATATGGATGAATTCGCAATGGGGTCTTCATCGGAAAGCTCGTACTACGGCCCGACCAAAAACCCTTGGGATCTGAATGCGGTTCCGGGCGGTTCTTCCGGTGGAGCGGCGGCGGTTATCGCGGCGAACCTGGCGCCTATGGCGACCGGTACCGATACCGGTGGTTCGATTCGACAGCCGGCTAGTTTCTGCGGGATTACCGGGATTAAGCCGACTTACGGAACCGTGTCGCGTTTCGGGATTATTGCCTACGCATCCAGTTTCGATCAGGCCGGGCCTATGACACGTTCGGCGGAAGAGTCGGCGTGGATGTTGAACGCGATGAGCGCGTTCGATCAGCGTGATTCAACCTGTCTGGAGATGGAACGTCCGGACTTTGCGGCGAATCTGGGGGATTCACTGCAAGGTCTGAAAGTTGGTGTTCCTGCTGAATACTTCGGTGACGGTCTGGATCCGGAAGTTGAGAAAGTGGTAAAAGATGCGATCGCCGAGATCGAAAAACTTGGCGCGACGACAGTTCCGGTCAGTCTGCCGAACAAAGACCTGGCAGTACCTTCTTATTATGTTCTGGCTCCGGCGGAAGCGTCATCTAACCTGTCGCGTTATGACGGTGTGCGTTTCGGTTACCGTTGTGAGAACCCTGCCGATCTGCAAGACCTTTACAAGCGTTCGCGTGCCGAAGGTTTCGGTGCCGAAGTGAAGCGTCGTATTATGGTCGGAGCCTATGCGCTGTCGGCGGGTTACTACGATGCATACTATCTGAAAGCACAACGTCTGCGCCGTATGGTTCGTGATGACTTTACGAATGCTTTCGAACAGTGTGATGTGATTATGGGGCCGGTTGCACCAACGCCTGCGTTTAATATCGGTGAAAAAACCGATGATCCGACCAGCATGTATTTGGCGGATCTGTATACCATTCCGGTTAACCTTGGCGGTTTCCCGGGGATGTCGGTTCCGGCCGGTTTTGCCAACGGTCGTCCGGTAGGCTTGCACATTGTCGGGCCTTACTTCTCGGAAGCGAAGCTGCTGAATATCGGGCACCAATTCCAACAAGTCACCGACTGGCACAAACAAACGCCAGCACAGTACCAATAAGCGCAGGGAGAGAATTTAATGAGTTGGGAAGTTGTAATCGGTCTTGAGATTCACGCTCAGTTGACCACCAAATCAAAAATCTTTTCAGGCGCGTCAATCGCTTATGGTGCGGCACCGAACAGCCAGGCCTGCGCGGTTGATTTGGGTATGCCGGGAATGCTTCCAGTGGTAAACCATGCGGTTATCGATAAGGGGATTGCGCTGGGCTTGGCTCTGAATGCCGAGCTGGGTAAAAAACAGGTTTTTGACCGTAAGAATTATTTCTATCCGGATTTGCCGAAAGGTTACCAAACCACACAGATGGACTATCCGATCGTCGGTAAAGGATATCTGGATATTGAGGTTGACGGTGAAACCAAACGTGTCGGTGTGACCCGTGCGCATTTGGAAGAAGATGCCGGCAAATCGAATCACGGGATCGTACCGGGGATGACCGGGATCGATTTGAACCGTGCCGGTACGCCGCTATTGGAAATCGTTTCCGAGCCGGATCTGTCTTCGGCGCAGGAGGCGGTCGCTTACGCCCGTAAAATGCACGAACTGGTGACTTTCCTGGGGATTTGTGACGGAAACATGCAGGAAGGCTCTTTCCGTGTCGACTCCAACGTGTCGGTTCGTCGTCCGGGCGAGCCGCTGGGGACGCGTGCCGAGCTGAAAAATATCAACTCTTTCCGCTTTATCGAAAAAGCGATTGAGTTTGAAATCGAGCGCCAGATCGATCTGATCGAAAGCGGCGGCAAGGTGGTTCAGGAAACCCGTCTGTACGATTCGGAAACCAATACCACGCGTTCAATGCGTACCAAGGAAGAAGCCAACGATTACCGTTATTTCCCTTGTCCGGACCTGTTGCCGGTACGCATTACCGACGAAGATATTGATGCAGTACGTGCGACCATGCCGGAGTTGCCGGATGCCAAGCGTGCGCGTTATGTGGCTGACTTAGGGTTGAGCGAGTACGATGCCGGTGTGCTGACTTCGTCACGCGCCATGGCGGAATACTTCGAAGCGTTGTTGGAGCATACTGGAGGCAAAGACGCTAAAGTCTGCGCCAACTGGATTACGTCTGATTTGGCGGGAGCGCTGAATAAAGCGGGTCTGGATATTGCGGATTCTCCGATCAGTGAACAGATGCTGGCGGGCATGATTAACCGTATTCAGGACGATACGATCTCCGGTAAGATCGCCAAACAGGTGTTTGACGCTATGTGGAAAGGTGAGGGAAGTGCCGATGAGATTATCGAAGCCAAAGGTCTGAAGCAGATTACCGATACCGGTGCGATTGAAGCGATGGTTGACGAAGTATTGGCCAATAATCCTTCTCAGGTTGAAGCCTATAAAGGTGGTCAGGAGAAGATGATGGGTTACTTTGTCGGTCAGGTAATGAAAGCATCCGGCGGACAGGCCAATCCGGGGCAGGTCAATAAGCTGTTGAAAGAGAAATTGAACAGCTAAATTACTTGTCGTAACGGACGGATGAAACGGGGTGAACTGCTTTGGCGTCACCCCGTTTTTTGTTGCTTCAAGATTTTGTCAGGGTTTAAGCGAATTTTGTCACTCTTGATACTCGCTAAAATCCGCCGAATCGGTACAATCAGCAGATAATAATGTTCAAAAGGCTTGAAAGGTTATAGAAAAACCTTATATTAGTCATACATATTTCTTGATAAGTGAGTTCATAACCAACGGCTAAGGAGAGTTTCATGAAGCGAATTGGTTTATTTCTGTTAACAAACATTGCGGTCATCGCGGTTGCAATGATTATGCTGAACCTTTTAGGGGTCGGTAACTATATGCAGGGAACCAGTCTGAATCTGGGTAACCTGTTCATGTTTGCCTTGATTTTCGGTTTCGCCGGTTCTTTTGTCTCTTTGGCGATGTCGAAGTGGATGGCGAAAATGACTACCGGTGCACAAGTCATCGAAACACCGCGCAATGCTGACGAGCAGTGGTTGGTCGAGACGGTTCGTCGTCAGGCGGAAAAAGCCGGTATTAAATGCCCGGAAGTTGCGATCTACGACTCGCCTGAACCGAACGCTTTTGCGACCGGTATGAGCAAAAACAACTCCATGGTTGCCGTTTCTACGGGTCTGTTGCGCTTTATGCAGCGTAACGAAGTCGAAGCGGTTCTGGGTCACGAGGTGGCACACGTTGCCAACGGTGATATGGTGACGATGGCGCTTCTTCAAGGTGTGCTGAACACTTTCGTTATCTTCTTCGCGAAAATCGTCGCTTATGTGGTTGACCGCGTTGTACTTAAGAACGAAGAAGAGGGGCATAGTTGGGCGTTTATCATTACCGATATCGTAGCGCAGATTCTGTTCGGTATTCTGGCCAGTATCATTGCTATGTGGTTCTCGCGTTACCGTGAATTCCATGCCGATAACGGCGGTGCTTATCTTGCCGGTAAAGAGAATATGATTGCCGCTCTGCGTCGCCTGCAGACTATGCAGCCTGGACAGTTGCCTGACCAGATGGCGGCATTCGGTATCTCGGCAGCACCGTCTTCATTCGGTGACCTGTTCAAGTCGCACCCTGATTTGAACGACCGTATCGCCAAGCTGGAAGCGACTACTCAGGATCAGCTTAAAGTCGCTTAATCCACTATACGGATATTTGAGTCGGCGTAAACCGGCTCTGATGGAACCCCGCAAGGTCTGCCTTCGCGGGGTTTTTTATTGCATGTTATGGGTGGGTTTTAGAAGACAGCTTGCTAAAGATCCAGGTAAACGGGTAGGGATGGTCAGGGTATTTAATTATTTTTTTGATTGATAAATAAATTAAATAAGATTTAATAAGTGAATGTTATATATTGTCGCTTTTTTAAACTGACAAGCGAGTTTTGACATGTCTAACAACAACGAAAATAACACAAGAAAAAATAGTTCATTGATCAAATACGGCATTATTGGCGCTCTGTTGCTGGTGGCTCCAATTGTTCTGGTAAACCAGATTGTTGCGCCAATGCTAAGCGTTCAGTAATCGTTACCGATTCGAATTCGCTGGCCGGGTATAAACCGGCTGCAATACAAACCCCGCAAGTTGATTCTTAGCGGGGTTTTTTATTTGCGGTTGTTTTTATCGTTTTGCAGGCTTAATTAATGGTAGATTTTTGTTATTGAAATCTACAGGTGGCGTTTTTAATGAGATTAACCGGGTCAATTGTTAAGTGGAATGAGCAAAAGGGTTATGGTTTTGTAAAACCCGACAGTAATGCCAAAGAATTGTTTATACATATTAAAGAATTCGATTGGCGTCCCGAGCAGGGGCAGAAAATCAGTTTTGTTGTCGGGCGTGATAAGCAGGGGCGGCCGTGTGCGCAAAATGCGATCCTTTATGGCGATTACCTAAAGCAACAAAAGGGCTCTTCAATAAATTATGTTGGGTTTGTTTTTATCGCGCTGTTTTTAATTGCCATGATCTATCTTGTCTTAAGCGGCTTGCTGACTATCTGGGTTGTGCCCGTCTATGTACTGATGAGTCTTTTGTCTTTTAGTTTCTATTGGTATGACAAAGATGCTGCGCAGCGAAAGGCTTGGCGATTGCCGGAGAATATGTTGCATCTAATCGATGTTTCGGGTGGCTGGATTGGCGCGATCCTGGCGCAGCAGCGCTATCGGCATAAGACAAAAAAGATTTCGTTTAGAGTGGGTTTTTGGTTGAGCGTTTTACTCAATTTGGGCATGCTGTATCTGATTTCACAGAATCAGATGTTGTAAAAACGGGTTCTTTATTTTATTGACTGGGTCTGTAAGGAATTGAAAATTACATTAGCGGTGAGCGCCTACAAAGCAAAATTGTAAGCGCCTCTGTGTTAAAGAACTTATTCGCCGGTTCCGAAATTGTCGGCGACGTAGTCGATGTCTTTATCGCCACGGCCGGACAGGTTGATCAGAATGGTACTGCCGGGATTCTCCTGACCGTGTTTCATTGCCCAGGCAACGGCGTGCGAGCTTTCCAGCGCCGGGATGATTCCTTCCATGCGCGATAGCTTATAGAATGCATCCAGAGTCTCTTGATCCGTTACGGCGTGGTAGTTGACCTTGCCGGAGGTCTTAAGATAGGAGTGCTCCGGACCGACGCCGGGATAATCCAGTCCAGACGCGATCGAATGAACCGGAGCCGGATTGCCTTCCTCATCTGATAGAAGCAGGCATTTAAAGCCGTGAATCATGCCCGGTTTTCCGTAGGTCATGGTGGCCGAGTGTTCACCCAGATTGGTACCTTTACCCAGCGGCTCGACGCCGTTCAGGCCGACGCCTTCGTCTTCGATGAAGCCGGCAAACATTCCCATGGCGTTGGAACCGCCGCCGACACAGGCACCCACCTGATCCGGAAGTTCTCCGGTCATCTCAAGATATTGTTCACGCGCCTCATGCCCGACAACCGACTGGAAGTTACGTACCATCATCGGGAACGGATGCGGCCCGACAACCGAGCCGATCGCGAAGAGCGCCGTATCAGCCTGTGGAACATAAGACTGGAATGCGGAATCGACCGCTTCCTTCAAGCTGCGTCCGCCGAAAGAAACCGGAACGACCGTTGCGCCGAGCAGTTTCATGCGAGTGACGTTCGGAGCTTCTTTGGCAATATCGATCTCGCCCATATGGATTTCGCATTCCATTCCGAAATAGGCCGCGGCGGTCGCCAGTGCCACGCCGTGTTGGCCGGCACCGGTTTCGGCGATCAGTTTGGTTTTGCCCATGTGTTTAGCCAAAAGTGCTTCAGCCATACAGTGGTTCAGCTTGTGGGCACCGGAGTGGTTAAGGTCTTCACGTTTCAGGTAAATGTGCGCGCCGACTTCCTTGCTCAGATTATGCGCTTAATAAACCGGCGTCGGACGCCCCTGATAGTGTTTGCGGATGTATTTCAGTTCATTCAGAAAGTCCGCCGAGCGTCCCAGCTCCTGATAGGCTTTGTTGATCTCGGCAAAATGGGGTTCTAGTTCCGGTGGCAGGAATGCGCCGCCAAATTCACCAAAATAGCCTTCTGCATTCGGACTGTTTTTTAAGTAGGACATTCGATTCTCCATCCTTTTTTGATTATCTGATGATGTCTTTTAGGTCGAGTTAAAAGCATACCGATAAATTCTGAGCGGATGAAGTCCGGGAGTGGTTTTTTTAAGGGAAATGTTAGAAAAGTTGACCGCAGCCCGGAGCTGCGGATTCGACGTTTAAGCCGCGATACGTTTTTTACCTTCAGACTGAATGCGCTTGATCATATGGTAGAGACCGGTCGAACGGTTCGGCGAGAGCTGTTGCAACAGGCCGATTTTGCCAAGAAAGTCTAAAGGCGCCGTTGCAACCTCTTCAGGCGTTCGTCCGTTATAGACACGTAGCAGGAGGGCGATCAGACCGGAGACAATGGCGGCGTCGCTTTTGGCTTGCATAAACAGGCGGCCGTCGTTTTCTTCAATATGAATCCATACCTGCGACTGACAGCCGTGGATACGATTCTCTTCGGTTTGAAAACTCTCATCCATTCCCTGTAGGGTTTTTCCCATGTCGATCAGGTAGCGATAGCGATCTTTTGGATTGGCAAAGTGGGTAAAACGCTTTACCAGATCGTCTTGTACTTCGGCAATGCTTTTGCTCGGCACAGTAAAGTCCATGTCTTTTTCCTGCGAATTCAAAAAAGGCATAGTTTAGCAAATTTTTAACAGCCGGGCTGATTCAGCACCGATTTGATTGAGTGTTGAAATCAGGTTTAGCGCAGCTCATAGCTGACAGGAACGCGTATTTGCCAGCTGTCGCGACCGATTGCTTCCGGAAAGGCCTTGAATTGTGAGCGCATTTTTTCGGTAATGATCGATAGGGCTGCTTTGTCGAGGATGTCTCGTCCAGAGCTGTTAACCAGCTTCAAATCGGTAATGCGCCCATCTGCATATAATGTGAAACTGATTAGCGCTTCACCTTCCCAATGACGGCGCTTGGCGCGGCGCGGGTAAGTATCTTGCGCGTATTGCATGATCTGCTGGCGCAGCGCCTGCAAATAAGCATTTTCGGCTGAGGCGATCTGCTGAGCATTGAACTTTGGCGGCATCGGTTTGGGTTTGGCGATTGGCTTTGCCGTCTGAGCGGTGACCGGTTGCGCTTCAATCGGCTTGATAGGTTCGGAAATCGGTTCCTCTTGCGTCTCCTGCTCCGGTTTAGGCTCTGGTTTAGGCTCTGGTTTAGGCTCTGGTTTAGGCTCTGGTTTAGGCTCTGGTTTAGGCTCTGGTTTAGGCTCTGGTTTAGGCTCTGGTTTAGGCTCTGGTTTAGGCTCTGGTTTAGGCTCTGGTTTAGGCTCTGGTTTAGGCTCTGGTTTAGGCTCTGGTTTAGGCTCTGGTTTAGGCTCTGGTTTAGGCTCTGGTTTAGGCTCTGGTTTAGGCTCTGGTTTAGGCTCTGGTTTAGGCTCTGGTTTAGGCTCCGGTTTAGGCTCCGGTTTAGGCTCCGGTTTAGGCTCCGGTTTAGGCTCCGGTTTAGGCTCTGGTTTAGGTTCCGGTTTAGGTTCCGGTTTAGGTTCCGGTTTAGGTTCCGGTTTAGGTTCCGGTTTAGGTTCCGGTTTAGGTTCCGGTTGCGGCTGAGGTGCGGCAAACATCGCCAGATTGATATCGACCTGTTTAAGCGCCTGCTGTTGTTTCTCCACTGGCTTCATCCATAACCAGATACCGACGGCGATAATCAGCAGATAGATGAAACTGCTTAACAGGGTGGCTAAAAGAGAACAACGGCGCATGAGATGAGATTATTTTTTTTCTGTAAGAATTGTTAGATTGTTAAGGTTCTGGCCTTTAAGCAGGTCAACGACTTCAACGAAAGTACCGAAATTGGCCTGCTGGTCAACGCGGAGCGTAATCGCCTGTTCTTTTGGCAGAGCGGCAAACACGGAAGCCAGTTGCTCCGTGCTATGGATTTCTTCTTTAACAAGGATCTGGTTGTTCTGGTCGATTGCCAATGACAGAGGGTCTAATTCCGTATTAGGTTGATAAGACTCGGTGTTTTCCGTTTTCGGCAATTCAATATTGAGTTTATCCTGCACAATGAAGCTGGCGGTCGTCAGTACAATCGCCAGCAAAACCAGCATGACATCAATCAGCGGAATGACATTGATATTGTCAAAGCGTTTCATTGGAGTTTCCTTGGCGTATTACTGGTTAGTGTCGGTTTTCATTGCGCGGAACTGTGCGTTAATGACGTCCACTTTTCGAACCAGACCGTTATAGGCCATGATGCTTGGGATGGCGATGGCAATCCCGGCCGCGGTTGCTTTCAGTGCAAGGGCTAGACCAAGCATAATGGCTCCGGTATCCAGATTCTGGCCTTGTCCGAGGTCGTAAAAAGTGATCAATATACCCAGTACGGTTCCAAGAAGACCGACGTACGGTGCATTGGCACCAACGATCGAAAGGGTCGTCAGGTGTTTGGTCAATGCAATATTCAGGTGTTCGGCGTGTTGGAAATCCTGCCATTTGACGGAACGGTAGTAGAAAATTCTCTGTAAAGTGACCCACAGGGCAATAAATCCCATGAGGCCTAAAATTCCAAAAACGGCGTAATCCAGATAGGCTTTTAATAGTTCCATTGTTGTTTTTTATACTGTTATTTAGAAATGAGAATGATTATAAATTAAACTTTGCGCGCTGTGTTGAAAAAAATATGGATGAGGTGTCATTCTTCCTCCACATTTTATTAAGATTCTTTTTGCGGTTTCAGTTCTGTTAATTCGGTTTTCTGCAGCTCATAGCGAATGGTGATAAAATCGTCGGGTTATCTCGGTCAACGGTGCTTTTCATCAAGCGGTTACCGTGGCCAGTTACAAATTTTCGATTAGGAGAGTTTAATGAAACGTCGTGATTTTTTTAAGTCCGCTTTTGCAATGGGTGCCGGTCTGGTTGGTGCATCGGCATTGCGTCCACTGTATGCTTCTCAGGATCTCGAAGAGTTCCGTGGGCCAAAGGTTCCTGATATTGATGCGGTCAAAGTCACAGAGCATTGTTATATGATTCCGGCAATGGGTCCGCACCCGACTCCGGATAACTTCGGTATGTTCTCTAACCCAGGATTTGTAGTAACAGACGCCGGAGTGGTTGTGGTTGATACCGGTAGCTCCGTGCAGATCGGGGAGATGGTGCTTCGTCAAATCAAGAAAGTGACGGATAAACCGGTTGTTAAGCTAATTAACACGCATTTTCACGGCGACCACTGGCTAGGGAATCACGCTTTCGTCGAGGCAAACCCGGATGTTGAGATCTATGCTCATCAGCTATGTATCGATAACTTGAAATCCGGTCAGGATAAGTTCTGGTTTGACTTTATGCAGTCCAATACCAATAACAAGATTACCGGTACGGTGATTACTCTGCCGAATAAAACCTTTGCGGGCGGTGAAGAGTTTGAAGTGGGTGGCGTGAAGTTCCGTATCCATCACTTCGGTCAGATGCATACTGTTTCCGATCTGGCGGTTGAAGTGGTTACCGACAAGCTTGTCTATACCGGCGATATGGTAATGCGCCGTGTTGCGAACATGGAAGACGGTTCTTACCGCGGCACCATCGACGGGCTGAGCAAAATGGCCGAGATGGATATCAAGCATTTCGTTCCGATGCACGGCAAGGCGGATGATGTATCGCTTATCAATGAAGGTATCGAGTTCATGGAGACGATCTATACCTCAGTAGAAGAGCTTTACGATGAAGGTCTATCGGACTTTGAAATGAAGCCGATCATTATGGATAAGCCTTTTATGAAGGATGTTGCCAGCAAGTGGCCTGGTTATGATTCTGCGCTAGGTAAATTCATCGTTGTTGCGATTAAGGAAGTTGAGAAGGCAATGTTCTCCTGATTGATCGTTAACAATTGGGCCTCAGGGAAGAGGCTTTCGTTAAAAAAACCGCGCTTTGGGATTCCAGAGCGCGGTTTTTTTATTTGGACTGAATAGACTATTGTTTACATCAGCTCAGGAAGTCGAGAATGGCATCAAGACCACGATGGTTTAGAGAAGTGCTCGCCTGTTTTTGTACCGCCGGTTTGGCGTGGTAGGCAACACTGAGTCCCGCTTCTTGCATCATCAATAAATCATTGGCGCCATCGCCGACGGCAATCACTTGGTTTGGCGAAATGTTCAACTCCGCACACAGCTCATTCAAGAAGTCCGCTTTCGCCTGAGCGCCGATAATGCCACCGACGACTGTCCCGTCGAGTTTACCGTCGCTTTCCGCCAGAACGTTGGCGCGTGCAAAGTCCAAGCCCAATTTGCTTTTCAAACGGTCGGTGAAGTAGGTAAAGCCTCCGG
Source organism: Thiomicrorhabdus xiamenensis (assembly GCF_013282625.1). Classification (NCBI taxonomy): domain Bacteria; kingdom Pseudomonadati; phylum Pseudomonadota; class Gammaproteobacteria; order Thiotrichales; family Piscirickettsiaceae; genus Thiomicrorhabdus; species Thiomicrorhabdus xiamenensis. The sequence continues at coordinate 1,917,709 of NZ_CP054020.1, read as the reverse complement.
AAACCAGTGCAAACTTGATCGCTTTATCTTTCAGTCCGCTGATTAATTCTCCCGCGCCCGGGTTCAGTGTCAGGCGTTCTTGATACACATGTTCCAGAGCACTGTAGTCAAGCCCTTTAAGCAGTCCGACGCGCTGAGTCAGCGAGCCTTCGAAATCCAGTTCACCGCGCATGGCTGCTTCGGTAATGGAGGATACCTTGTCTTTGATGTTCATAAAATCGGCAATTTCATCGACGCATTCGATTGAAATCAAAGTGGAATCCATATCGCTGATCAACAGTTTCACCTGGGTGCCATCGAAACCTTCCGGTAAAAGGTTGATGTCGAGTTCCGACTCTTGGCGCAACTCAAACAGTTTTTCGGCATCAATCTCATCGCATGTAATGCGATAGTGATTGTTGCAAGCTTGTAAATCACCGACGGATTTCAGTAGGGTGTGTTGCGCATCGTTGAGCGTCGGGCTGTGAATAATTAGGGTTGGCATTACTTGTCCTGAATTGCTTAATCTGAAATGGGCACTATTTTAGTCTTTGCCAGTTGGTCGTGCAAAAGTTGTTTTTTCGGAGTAATAAAACCGATCAGGGTCAGGCCGAAAAAGAGTGTCAGCGGAACCGCAAGCAAAAAACGCAGGTTGGCGTTGTGCCGTGTCAGAAGGTAACCGTCTTCACGCTGCAGTTGCAGTTTCCAGGTTCGTAACCCGGGCGTTTGTCCGGATTGTGTCCAGAAGTAGGTCAGGTACAGATAGGTGATGGCGATCAGGTAGATCTGAAAGGCCAGATTGATTTTATCGTTGGTGGCGAATTCTCCGCTTCCCTGCCAAAGCACAAAAGGAATGCTGGCCGCAAACCAGATGGCGCAAAGTAGGATAAAATCGTATAGCATCGCAAAAATAATTTTGAAAGGCATGGTTCGGTTGTGCTCAATTTCGTGTTTTCATTGAGAGCTTATTGTACCTAAGCGCGTGCTCTTTGTTGAAAAACCGTAATCCCGCCGCTTCTATGCGGCAAAGCTTGATTTAGGAGTCTGTAAATGAATCTCTATTCCAGTCAGTTAAGTTTCAGTCTGCTGGTTTTTGGCTGGTTGAGTCTGTTGGCGATGTTGATCTGGTCTTTAAGGACGGCTCCGTGGTTTAAGGTTAAGGATGATCGCGGCGCGCAGAATATCTGGCTGTTCGTTTCGCTGGCGGTCTTTTTAATCTGGCAGCTCGGGGCCAGTTTGGGTGAAGGCATCACCTTCCATTTTCTATTAATGACCTTGATGACCCTGATGTTCGGCGTTCAGTTCGCCTTTATGGGAATGCTGCTGGCGCTTCTCGGTGTCACTTTTTATTCCGATTTGGGCTGGTGGAGTCTGGGGGTGAATGCCATTCTGATGGGAATTGTGCCGATTGCCATTACTCAGGGGATGTTGCGCTTGAGCCAGCGTTATCTGGAGCAGAACTTCTTTGTGTATGTTTTTTTCAACGCTTTTTTGGCTGCCGGTATCGGTGTTGTCGTTGCGCTGTTATTGGGCGGTCTGATCATGGGGTTGAACGAGGTGCACAGTTTTGACTATCTGGCACAACAGTATTTTCCGTTTATCCCGATGATGGCTACGCCGGAAGGGTTTGTGAATGGGATGTTGATTGCGGCCATAGTGGCATTGAAACCGGAGTGGTTATGCAGCTTCAGCGATGATACCCATCTAAAGGGAAAGTAGGCTGTGGATAGAAAGGGGGAGCCGTTAATAAACAGGCAATAAAAAACCCGGAGCAGTCCGGGTTTTTTATAATCGACATCGGTGATGTCAGTCAGGAGGAGATTATTTTTCCCAACCTGCTTTGACTTCTGCAGTCATCTGGCGAACTTCGCCTTCAGCTGTTTTCAGTGCGAATTCAGCAGCAGTTTGCGCTTTTTTCATGTCGCCTTTTTTCTTGGCTTCTTCGTACTGGGCTGCATAAGTGTCGAAGTAAGGCTGCTTCATTTTTTTCTGTTTCCAGACAAAACCGCCGTCTTTCGCTTGGCTGTGTAGCTGTGCCGCTTTATCCATCATTGCATCGGTATCAGTGCTCGCGTAAGCCGCTGAGTTAAAAGCTGATACTGCAAGCGTTAGAGCTACACCAGTTAGTAATTTTTTCATTCGTCGTCCTCCAAAATGTTATTTTGAGTTTTGGTCGCGTTCCTGTTTTTTTGAAACGGCCAAACTCAGTTAACTTGAGCTGTTTGATTTTTTTAGCTACTCGTTATGTCTGTTATGTAGTAAGCGGTGAAGAATGGCTGTTTCAAAGCAATTTTTCACTGTTTTTTACATAGATGCATACGTTATTAAGTTTACCCCGTCCGTGTCAATCTTTATAATAGCCGTTAACTTAAAATATTGGGGTTATTTTTCTTATAGCAAACCAAGAGAAATTAATCTAAGTGATTGATTTTTAACGGTCTGTTCGTTTTTACTGCAGATTTCAGCTGGTTTTAGAAAAATAACTAATTAGCCTATAAGCTTTTGTATAAGGTAGAAAGAAATGAGAATATTGCAAGAAGCCCTCACTTTTGATGACGTTCTTTTGGTTCCTGCGCACTCGACTGTGTTGCCTAAAGATGTGTCATTGAAAACTCAACTGACTCGAAATATTACGTTAAATATTCCATTCGTTTCTGCCGCTATGGATACGGTTACTGAAGCTCGCCTGGCCATTTCAATGGCACAGGAAGGTGGTATCGGTATCATCCATAAGAATATGACCATCGAACAGCAGGCGCGTACCGTCAGCAAAGTGAAAAAATTTGAACACGGTGTAATTTCCGATCCGGTTACGGTTCAGAAAAATATGACCGTTGAAGAAGTGATTATCAAAACCAAAGATAACCGCGTTTCGTCCGCACCGGTTATGGACGGTGATGACTTGGTGGGTATTGTTACCAGCCGTGATATCCGTTTTGTTACCGACATGTCTCTGCCGGTTTCAGAAATCATGACGCCGAAAGAAAAACTGGTAACGGTTAAAGAAGGCACCAGCCGTGAGGACGTTCTTGAATTGTTGCACCAGCACCGTATCGAGCGTGTTCTGATTGTCAACGATGCTTTCAAACTGCGCGGAATGATCACCGTTTCCGATATGATGAAATCCTCTGATCACCCGCACGCCAGTAAAGATGCCGAAGGTCGTCTTCGTGTTGGTGCTGCGGTCGGGACCGGTAAGGAAACTGAAGATCGCGTTAAAGCGCTGGTTGAAGCCGGCGTTGATGTCATTATCGTCGATACTGCCCACGGTCATTCGCAAGGTGTATTGGATCGTGTTGCCTGGGTTAAACAGAATTATCCGCAAATTGAGGTTATCGGCGGGAACATTGCAACCGGAGAAGCGGCTCTTGATCTGGTCAAGGCTGGTGCAGATGGTGTTAAGGTTGGTATTGGTCCTGGTTCGATCTGTACCACTCGTATTGTTGCCGGTGTCGGTGTGCCACAGGTTTCGGCGATCTCGAATGTTGCTAAAGCACTGGAAGGCACCGGTGTGCCTCTGATCGCAGATGGTGGTATGCGCTTCTCCGGCGATGTTGCCAAGGCGATCGTCGCCGGTGCTTCGGCTTGTATGTTCGGTTCAATGTTTGCCGGTACCGAAGAATCTCCTGGTGAGATCGAATATCTGAAAGGTCGTGCCTATAAGTCCTACCGCGGTATGGGATCTATGGGGGCTATGGCTCAGCCGACCGGTTCTTCGGACCGTTACTTCCAGTCGTCGAACGCGGAAGACAAACTGGTTCCTGAAGGGATTGAAGGTCGTGTTGCCTATAAAGGTCCGCTTTCTCCGATTATTCACCAGTTGGCAGGTGGTCTGCGCTCGGCGATGGGATATACCGGTTGTAAAGATATCCCGACTATGAATAAGAAACCTTCTTTTGTTCGTGTCACTTCTGCCGGTATGTCGGAAAGCCATGTACACGATGTTACGATTGTTAAAGAGGCACCGAACTATCGCATCTAGTCGATTGGTGAACTCTTAAGCTTATGCAAGGCTTTTGCAGGATCACTGCAAAAGCCTTGTCTGTTTTATAACAAAGCGATTTTGGAATAAAAATATGTCACAACAAAATATTCATGAGCACCGCATCCTGATTCTTGATTTCGGTTCTCAATATACGCAACTGATAGCCCGCCGAATCCGTGAAATCGGTGTTTATTGTGAAGTTGAACCGTGGGATATCGATGCGGCCGACGTGGAAAAATTCGGAGCGAGAGGGATTATCCTGTCCGGAGGTCCGGAAACCGTTACCGGTGATGATGCGCCGGTTGCGCCACAGGTGGTGTTCGAGCTGGGTGTTCCTGTTCTGGGGATCTGCTACGGTATGCAGACTATGGCTCAGCAACTGGGCGGCCAGGTTATCAATGCGCTGGAACATGAGTATGGTTATGCTCAGGTTCGTGCGCACGGTCACACCAAGTTCCTGATTGATATCGAGGACGAAGTGACGCCGGAAGGTTACGGCATGCTGGATGTTTGGATGTCGCACGGGGACCGCGTTGATGCGCTGCCGGAAGGTTTCAAACTGATGGCGTCTACGCCGAACTGCCCGATTGCCGGTATGGCGAACGAAGAGAAAAATTTCTACGGTATTCAGTTCCACCCGGAAGTGACGCATACCAAGCAAGGTAAGCGCATGATCGAACGTTTCGTTGTCGATCTTTGTGGCTGTGAAAAACTTTGGACGACCGAAAATATTATCGACGACAGCATTAAGCGTATTCGCGAGCAGGTAGGTAGCGATCAGGTTATGTTGGGGCTTTCCGGTGGTGTTGACTCTTCTGTGGTTGCCGCTCTGTTGCATAAAGCAATCGGCGATCAGCTGACGTGTGTATTTGTTGACCACGGACTGCTGCGTCACCAGGAAGGTGATCAGGTCATGGCGATGTTTGCGGAGAATATGGGCATCCGTGTGATTCGTGCCGATGTTGAAGATCGTTTTATGAGCGCACTTGCCGGTAAAACGGATCCGGAAGAGAAACGTAAGATTATCGGACGTGAATTCATTGAAGTGTTTGATGAAGAGTCTGCCAAGCTGCAAGGCGTCAACTGGCTGGCGCAGGGCACCATCTACCCGGATGTGATCGAGTCGGCCGGTTCGAAAACCGGTAAAGCGAAAGTAATCAAGTCACATCACAATGTTGGTGGTTTGCCGGAAGATATGAAGATGTCTCTGATTGAGCCGCTTCGCGAACTGTTTAAGGACGAAGTCCGTAAACTGGGGGTCGCTTTAGGTCTGCCATATAATATGGTGTATCGTCATCCGTTCCCGGGACCAGGTCTGGGTGTACGTATTCTTGGCGAAGTGAAAAAAGAGTATGCGGACATTTTGCGTCTTGCGGATCATATCTTTATCGAAGAACTGCATAAGTGGGATCTTTATGATAAAACTTCGCAGGCATTTGCCGTCTTCCTGCCGGTTAAATCGGTTGGTGTGGTTGGCGATGCACGTCGTTACGACTATGTTGTCGCCTTGCGCGCGGTGGAAACAATCGACTTTATGACCGCGCGTTGGGCGCACCTGCCGTATGAGTTTCTGGAACATGTTTCCGGACGCATCATTAACGAGATTCCGCGTATTACGCGCGTAACTTATGATATCTCGTCAAAACCGCCGGCAACCATCGAGTGGGAATAATTTCGTCCTAAAACGGTTTATTTCTTTGTTGTAGCTTGCTCGTTTATTCACGATAAACTTCGCGCGCTACGCCTCGAACTAAATCCGTTTTAGTTAGAAATGATCGGCAGAATAATAGGCTTTCTATAAATTTTTGTAGAAGGCCTTTTTTGTATCTAAATAAAGTTTTGTTTATGCAAGTACATGAAGATTTATCTCAAGAGCAGCAGGATGCTTTCTGGATGCAGTATGCGCTTGAGTTGGCGGATAAAGCGGAGCAGCTCGGTGAGGTGCCGGTTGGAGCGGTTATTGTCGCCGAGGGTGAGCTGATCGCGGAAGGCTGGAACCGGGTAATTACCGATTCCGATCCGACGGCACACGCTGAGGTGGTTGCGATGCGCAATGCCGGCACTGCCATGCATAATTATCGTTTGGTCGATACCACGCTGTACGTGACGCTGGAACCTTGTCCTATGTGTGCCGGTGCTTTGGTGCATGCGCGTGTAGGGCGGGTCGTCTATGCCGCCCCTGATCCGCGAACGGGTGCGGCAGGATCGGTTTTTCAACTGTTGCAGGCACCGGAACTCAATCATCAGTGCCAGATTGCTGCTGGCGTTTTACAGGAACCGTGCGCCGAGAAAATCCGTCACTTTTTTAAACGTCGCCGACGTGAGCAGAAACAGGCAAAAGTTGATTCATCACAATCAACCCAAAATTCCGCTGTATCAGGTGATGCTAAGCCTTGCTAGTTGCCGGCTTTAATGCGAATATAAACCCCATATTTTTTATGTTATTTGAGGCGGAATCGGCGTTTGACTGCTTGTTGTCGGTTTCGGTTCGGCAGATTGGTTTAAGCGAAGGGAGTTCGCTGCAGGTGTCGATTTGAAGAATTATGCAGATTAGTATTGATCCGGCCGAAGGGATTACGTCCGTAAAAATTTTACCGGGTGAGTTCTATGTCACCCAAGATAATGAAAGGATTGAAACGGTTCTCGGGTCCTGTATCGCCGCCTGTGTTCGCGATCCTATCGCCGGTGTCGGAGGCATGAACCATTTTATGCTTCCGGTGGAAAAAAATACCGCATCCGTATCCGAACTTTCCGACGCCAATCGTTATGGAAACTATGCGATGGAGAATCTGGTCAACTCGATTCTGACCAAGGGCGGTCGACGTGAGCGTTTGGAATTTAAGCTGTTCGGTGGTGGGCGGATTATGAGTTCCATGACCAATATCGGCTGGTACAACATCGGTTTCGCTTTCGATTATGTCTATACCGAAGGCTTTCAACTGGTGGCCCAAGACATCGGAGACGTTTTCCCGCGCAAAGTGATCTATTACCCTAACAGCGGACGTGCACGGGTCCGCCGACTGAACCCTATGCATAATCAAAGTCTTGCCGCACAGGAAAATCAATATATTCACAACATCGAATCGAAACCTGTTGAAGGCGATGTAGAACTATTCTGAGGAAATAACTATGGACATGATGGAAACCTTCCGCCAAACCTATCTGGAAGAGAGTTTTGAAGGACTCGACGTGATGGAGAACGGATTGCTGAATCTTCCGCCGGGCGTTCCGGATAACGAGAAGATTAACGAGATCTTCCGTGCGGCGCACTCTATCAAAGGGGGAAGCGGAACTTTCGGCTTTACCGAAATTGCCGGTTTTACTCATGTTCTGGAAACCTTGTTGGATGAAATGCGCGATGGCCGCAGAGAGGTCACTCAGGACTCGATTGATGCCATGCTGGCTGCGGTGGATGTGTTGCGCGATATGCTGGAACGTCTGCAGGAACATCAACCCATCGACGAACAGCGAGCGGGCGAAGTTCAGGCATGGATGGAGAACATCCTCGGCGCTTCTTCCGATGAAGCCGGACAGGATGCATCCGCTGAACCGGAAGCCGTTGGCGGATCCTGGAAAATCGACATGATTCCCGAGGCTGAACTGCTGCAGACGGGTAATGAGCCGATTCGAATTTTCCGCGAGTTGGAAACGCTCGGTGATCTGAAGGTAACCGTCAATACCGAAAAACTTCCGGAAATCCATGCTTTCAATCCGGAACATGTTTATCTTTCCTGGACTCTGGAACTCGAAGGCGATGAGGTTAATGAAGAAGCGATCCGCGAAGTTTTCGAATGGATTGATGGCGATGGAGCCGAAATTCATATTCATCCGCCGCAGAAGTCCGAATCGCCTGCTGTTGAACAAGCGGTTGCGCAACAAGCTGCCAGCGTAAGCGAAGTTGTACCAGCGGTTGAACAGCCGCCGAAGCAGGAGACTGAGTCAGCCGCTACGCCGGCTCAGAAAGCACCGGTAAAAGCCAAGGCGGCGGTTGCCGATAAAGGTCATAAGGCGGAAGGCTCCATTCGTGTCGATTTAAGCAAAATCGATCAGCTGGTTAATCTGGTTGGTGAATTGGTTATTACTCAGTCGATGCTGAGTCAGTTCGGAGAGCAGGCGGAGCAGGATACCGAAAGCAGTAGCAATACCGATTGGGTCGATAAGCTCAAGGAAGGTTTGACGCATTTGGAACGTCATACCCGTGAGCTTCAGGAAAGCGTGATGAATATCCGCATGCTGCCGGTCAGCTTCGCTTTTAACCGTATGCCGCGTATCGTGCACGATGTCAGCCAGAAACTGGGTAAGAAAATCGATCTGGTTATGGAAGGAGAAGGAACCGAGCTGGATAAAACCATGCTTGAACAGTTAACGGATCCGCTGGTACACATCGTTCGTAATTCGATTGACCACGGTGTGGAAATGCCTGAAGTACGCGCGGAAAAAGGTAAGCCCGAAACCGGTACGGTCAAGATGGCCGCTTTCCATCAGGGCGGGAATATTCTGATTCAGATTACCGACGACGGTGCCGGAATCGATCACGAACGCATTGAACAGAAAGCGATTGAAAAAGGGGTTATCGATGCGGAGCATCACCTGACGCGTGACGAAATTATTGATCTGATTTTCCATCCGGGCTTTTCGACCGCAGAACAGATCAGTGATATTTCTGGGCGCGGTGTCGGTATGGATGTGGTACGCCGAAATATCAAAGGGCTTGGCGGCTCGGTTGACGTTAAAACCGAAAAAGGCGTCGGCAGTGTCTTTACCATTCGTCTGCCTCTGACGCTGGCGATCTTGGACGGACAGTTATGTACCGTCGGTTCTCAGACCTATGTCTTCCCTCTGGTATCGATTATCGAGTCGATTCAGGTCGACAAATCTCTGGTCAAAGGCATTGCCGGCGAGACTGAACTGTACAAATTGCGTGACGCCTATATTCCGGTTATTCGTCTGCATAAGAAGCTTGGTGTCCACGATGCTCAGGAAGATTTGGAAAAAGGCTTGCTGGTCGTGGTTGAAGACGGCGGGCAACGGGCCGGAATTTTTGTCGATGATTTGCTTGGACAGCAGCAGGTCGTGATTAAGAGCCTGGAAAGCAACTTTATGAAGATTGACGGTATTGCTGGTGCGACCATTCTCGGAGACGGAACGGTTTCACTTATTCTTGATGTTACAGAAACCCTGTCGAATCATAATAAAGGAAGCGGTGCGCAGTTGAGTGCCGCCTGAAAATAAGAGCTATAAATGCCACTACGCCTTTGGGCGTGCAGTTTAGGAAACGATATGAATAACTTTGATTACTCTTTGGGCGCAAAAGAGGTACAGCAGACGATACTGATTCTGAATTTATCGATTGCTCAAATTGATTTGTCGATTACCGAAGGGGATAACTCGGTCAATGCATTGATCGATTCTTTCACCTACATGTCTCAGCATATCGAACAGATTCAGGCGGCGAGTCAGAATCTGCTAGAGCAGGCCGAAGAGGCTGGAGAAGCCGTACAGTCACATAGCAGTCTTCTGTTGAATGAAGCCGGTGAACTCTCCGCAAAAATGCAGCAGGCGATTATCGCCTTCCAGTTTTACGACAAATTGAGTCAGCGTCTGTCGCATGTTTCCCACGGTCTTTCCGGTTTGGCGGAGATCGTTTCGCATGAAATGCGCGTTAAGAGTCCTCAGGAGTGGGAAGATTTTAAGGCCAGTGTACGCAAAGGAACGACTATGCGTGAAGAAGAGGAATTGTTTGAATTGATTTTTGATCAGCATGTTCCGGCCGAAGAAGCGATTGAAGTGATGAAGGATCGTATGCGTTCGCGTATGCATGAGGAAGATCAGGCTGAAGACGAGGTAGAGTTTTTCTAGTTTCGTTGTTATGGCCTCCTGAATAAGGAATTGCTAATTTAAAATTAATTAATATCCTTATATATCAAGACAAATGAAAAGCCCGCATTTTATGAGTTAAATGCGGGCTTTTTTTATATGGTTTGCTTGAAATTGCTTTTTCAGCGCGATAGAAAGCATTTTATTCTGCTCCTTTATAAACCAATAAATTTTTTTATCTTTTAAGGGTAAATATTTTTTATAAGAATGATCCGGCAAACTTAACTTGATTACAAAAATAATGAGGAGTGAAGAATGAGAATGAACAAGCAAAGTTCCGGAAATGGGCTGATCGGTAAACTTTTTATCGGTGCTGCTCTGATGGGAGCGCCTATCAGCGCTATGGCGGCAGCGATGATGCCATTTATCCTGGGGAGTGCTCCAAGCGGTGACCTTAACGCGGCTACAACATCTACTGAACAGGCTTTGAAACAAGCCGGTTTCGAAGTTGTCGGTAAGTATTCTCCGGATCAAGGGGCCAATATCATCGTGGTTACGAATGACGCTTTGAAATCGATGGCAGGGAATTCGGAAAATGGCGGCTTCGGTGCAATGGAGCGTGTTGCAGTAACCAATAAGGGTGGAAAAGTCGAAGTCAGCTACACCAACCCGAGTTATCACTTTAACGCTTACCGTATGGACGGAGATATCAGTGGCGTTCAGGCTGCGATCGAAAAAGCACTGGGTAAACAGCAGGAGTTCGGTGCTGAAAAAGGGCTGACTGCGGAAGAGTTGCGCGGTTATCACTATATGTTCGCGATGCCTTACTTCGATGATGAAGATGAGCTGGCGGAATACGGTTCTTATGAAGAAGCGGTAAAAGCGGTTGAAGATGGCTTAAAAGCGAAGCGCGGTGGAGCTGAAAAAGTGTATCGTATCGATATTCCTGGTAAGAAAATGAGTGTGTTCGGTGTGGCACTTAACTACAAATCCGGTGCTGACGGTAATATCAACAGCCAGATCAACAGCGCAACCAAGCACTCGCATGCGGCACACTTCCCATATGAGATTCTGGTAAGTGATGACGAAGTACTGGCGCTGAACGGTAAATTCCGTATTGCAATCAACTGGCCGAGTCTATCAATGGCCGGCGAAGGTAGCTTTATGAGCATTATGTCGGCACCGGATCACATTACGGCCTCTCTGACTGCAGTTGCAAAAAATTCAGATGTTGCCAGCAACAACGATTTCTAAACTCTCTGCGCGCTCTAATATGAGCGCGTTCTGAGGGCAAATATTTCCAAGTTCTACAACAAACAGCGTGTGATAGTTGGTACAGGCACGCCTTTGGCACAGAAGAAATTCTGTGCTTTTTTTATTTTACGCCCTTGAAAAAAATGTCCATCACCTCCATATCTAGCATCAGTTTGTTAAATCATTAAAAGGGGCGTCAGGCCCCGTTTTACTTACTCAAAAATAAGTGGAGACAAGAATAATGAGCAATACCGAAACTCATGCGTTTCAGACGGAAGTGAATCAACTGCTGAAGCTGATGATTCACGCGCTTTATTCCAATAAGGAGATCTTTTTACGCGAACTGGTATCCAACGCATCCGACGCTTTGGACAAATTGCGTTTTGAGGCCGTATCGAATGATGCGTTGCATGAGGGGCAGGATGAATTGGCGATCGAAGTGCGCTTCGATAAAGAAGCGCGTACGGTTACGATTGCCGATAACGGTATCGGTATGACCCGTGATGAAGTCATTGCCAATATCGGAACGATTGCCAACTCGGGAACCAAAAAATTCCTTGAGAGCCTGAGCGGAGATCAGGCGAAAGATTCCAATCTGATCGGACAGTTCGGGGTTGGTTTCTATTCTTCGTTTATTGTTGCCGACGAAGTGGCGTTGGAAACCCGTAAAGCGGGTGACGATCAAGCACAGGGTACCCGTTGGACCTCGAAAGGTGAAGGCGAGTTCACTTTGGAGAACATTGAAAAAGCTACCAAAGGAACCACGATTACGCTGCATCTGAAAGAGGATATGGATGAATTTCTGGATCAGTTCCGCCTGAAAAATATTATCTCGACCTATTCCGATCACATTAACTTCCCGATCAAAATGGTCAAGACCGAATGGGACGAAGAAGCCAAGGAAGAAAAGTCGACGGACGAACTGGAGCAGGTTAACAAGGCAACCGCGCTTTGGACGCAGCCGAAGTCCGAATTGAGCGAAGAAGATTACACCAACTTCTATCAGACAATTTCGCATGACTTCAACGAGCCGCTGGCGCACATCCACAATAAGGTGGAAGGGACTCTGGAATATACTTCGCTGTTGTATATTCCAAAGCAGGCACCGTTCGATCTTTACGACCGCGAGCGTCGTTACGGCCTGAAACTGTATGTTAAACGTGTCTTTATCATGGATGACGCCGAACATCTGATGCCGGCTTATCTGCGTTTTGTCCGCGGGGTGATCGATTCAGCCGATCTGCCGTTGAATGTCTCGCGCGAAATTCTGCAGAGCAACAAGGTTGTCGATAAAATCCGTTCCGCTTCGGTTAAACGAGTTTTGGATCAGCTGGCAAAACTGGCTAAAGATGATGATAAGACACTTTATCAAGGTTTCTGGTCGCAGTTCGGTAATGTCCTGAAAGAAGGTGTGGTCGAAGATTTCGCCAATAAAGGCAAGATTGCCAAGCTGTTGCGTTTCGCTTCGACTCACGAGGGTAGCCAGGAACAGAATGTTTCTCTTGAGCAGTATGTCGACCGGATGCAGGAAGGTCAGGAGGCGATCTATTACATTATTGCCGATACGCATGCGGCAGCCAAAGGCAGTCCGCATCTGGAAATGTTCCGCAAGAAAGGAATCGAAGTCCTGCTGATGTCGGATCGCATCGACGAATGGCTGGTTTCGCATCTGAACGAATTTGACGGTAAAGCGTTGAAGTCGATTACTTCGGCGGATCTTACAGAGTTCGAAGAAGATGCTGAAAAAGATCTGTCTGAAGAGGACAAAAAGGCGCGCGAAGCCTTGACCGAAAAGGTTAAAAAAGCGGTTGAAGATTCAGTGTCGGATGTGCGCATTACGCACCGTTTGACCGATTCACCGGCTTGTGTGGTGACTGCTGAAGGTGGAATTTCATCGCACATGGCGCGAATTATGGAGCAGATGGGACAGTCCGTTCCGGCACAGAAGCCGGTGTTGGAACTGAATCCGGAGCATACGCTGGTGCAGAAGCTGGATAAGCTTGAGGATGATGAGAAGGTCAAAGAGTGGTCTCTATTCCTTCTTGAGCAGGCTCAGCTGGCAGAAGGTGATCAGCTGGCGGAACCGGGCGAATTCATTAAGCGCATGAACCGTCTGTTGTCCGAAGTGATGTGATCGAAATGTAATAGAACGCTAAGTTCTTTGCCGTTCAAAAGCCGCCGGGTTCATTGCAACCCGGCGGCTTTTTGCTTTTCTGAAGCGGTGGTACCGAAACCTGCTGTAGATTTAGAGCGTTAATGTGGAGAGGTTATGCGCGCTTTTTCAGGGTAAAGACCACAAAACTTTTGCCGGCGTCGGACTGGTCGTTCATTTGGATGTCGATCGTTTCCCCGAAATAGCTGGCACTTCCGTTGATCAGACCATAGGCTAGCGCCGAAAACGGACGACTGGATTGATAGATCAGCTGCATAGTGTCGGCATTCACCATCATATTGTCGAAAGAGGGGAGTTCCGCTTCAGGATAGAGTTGTTGTACTTCGAGGTGCACCCTGGTATCGATGGTTTTCAGCAAATCGAAACAGTTGTCGATATCGACAAAAAATTGCGGATACAGTTCTGCGAAGCGTTTGAGAAGGTGTTCACCAAAGATTTTGCTCAGCGAGGTAGCGTCGATGCCGCTATGGGCGCTGAGTTTATCAAGCAAGACCAGTAATTCTTTATGATCATAGGTGCCAACCTGCGTGTAAGCGCCTTGCGATGGCAGATCGGCTTCTTCGATAATGGCATCCAGAATCTCAAGACCGAACTTTTCTTCGACCAGTTCAATAAACTCAGAAAACACTATGCCTTTCACCACACACTCCTTAAGGATTTTTTCAAAGCTTAGCATAGCGGAGATTTGTCGGTGCAGGCGATCAAGAGTCTGCGGTTCTAAAATTCATCAAGAATTGTGGCGAAACAACTTTTATTGTGTTGTCCGCTCTTGGCAGGATGCGCTTTAGACGCTAAGGTAAGAGGGCTTTACTGAACCGGCGGGAGTGAAAGGAATGAAGCGAATTTATTTGATGTTAACGGCGCTGTTACTCAGTTTTCAGGTTGCGGCAGCGGAACTGGTTCCGGCGAGCAATTTTCTTGAAGACGGAAAAAAGGCGGCGCAATTGAATCAGCCGATTGCCATCCTGCTGGTGCATAAAGGGGTGCGCTCCGGAATCATGTTGAAAGAGGAAGCGTTACTGCCGAATCTCCTCAGCGGTGTCTTCGACGACAAGGTCATGTTCCGTGAAATCGAGGTGAATGTGGACGGAACGGTGATCGACTTTTACGGCGAACCGATGCAGCGCAAAGAGTTTCAAACGCTGTTCAATATCACCAGTCTGCCGGCAATGGTTTTTGTCGATTCCGAGGGCGACCAGTTGACCACGCCGCTGTTCTCGGGGGCTTACGAGTTCTATGGTTTCTATTTAAAGCGCAAGTTGAACGAATCGATGCAGGCGCTCGGTAATCCGATCCGCTTCGAATAATTTCCCGGGATGAGGGATTAGTCGTCTATTTCTGATTTAAGGTGCCATTTTCGGCGCCGCTTATGGCAAAATAACGCGCTTTGATTATCAGTTATTTGGGATGCCGTCGTGTTATCAACCGCTAATATCACCATGCAATTTGGTGAAAAACCTCTTTTTGAAGATATTTCCGTTAAGTTTGGTGAGGGTAACCGTTACGGTTTGATCGGTGCCAACGGTTGCGGTAAATCCACCCTGATGAAAATTCTCGGGGGCGATCTGGAGCCGACCGGCGGTACCGTCAGTCTGGATCCGGATGAGCGTCTTGGTAAATTGAAGCAGGATCAGTTCGCCTATGAAGCGTTTAGTGTTGTCGATACCGTTATTATGGGCGACGCCGAGCTGTGGGAAGTGAAAAAAGAGCGTGACCGCATTTACTCGCTTGCTGAAATGTCCGAAGAAGAGGGGATGCTGGTTGCCGAGCTGGAAGTGAAATTTGCCGAAATGGACGGCTACACCGCCGAGTCGCGTGCCGGTGAATTGCTTTTGGGCGTCGGTATCCCGGTCGAACAGCATTTCGGGCCTATGAGCGAAGTGGCTCCGGGCTGGAAACTGCGTGTTCTTCTGGCACAGGCACTGTTTGCCGATCCGGATATTCTGCTTCTCGACGAACCGACTAACAACTTGGATATCGATACCATCCGCTGGCTGGAAGGGGTTTTGAATGATCGTAAGAGCACTATGATCATTATTTCCCACGACCGTCACTTCCTGAACTCGGTCTGTACCCATATGGCGGATCTTGATTATGGCGAATTGCGTGTTTATCCGGGTAACTATGACGAGTATATGGTCGCTTCGACACAGGCGCGCGAGCGTCTATTGTCCGATAACGCCAAGAAACAGGCGCAGATCAACGAGTTGAAGACTTTCGTCAGCCGCTTCTCGGCGAATGCCTCTAAAGCGAAGCAGGCGACTTCTCGTGCCAAACTGATCGACAAGATTCAACTGGAAGAGGTGAAGCCGTCGAGCCGCGTTAACCCATTTATCCGCTTCGAACAGGATAAGAAACTGTTCCGTCTGGCGCTGGAAATCGAGAACTTGAGTAAAACCTATCACGACGAAGACGGCGATAACGAAGTCATTAAAGACTTCAGCATGATGCTGGAAGTTGAAGAACGTCTGGCGGTCATCGGGGGCAACGGGATCGGTAAAACCACTTTTCTTAAGTGTCTGGTCGGCGATACCGAGTTGACTGCCGGTGAGGTGAAATGGTCGGAAAATGTCACTATCGGTTACTACGCTCAGGATCATGCTGCCGACTTTGAAGAAGATTTGAGTCTGTTGGATTGGATGAGCCAGTGGAAGCAGGAAGGTGATGATGAACAGGCGATTCGCGGTATTCTTGGGCGCCTATTGTTCTCGCAAAAAGAGATCGGTAAATCGGTTAAGGTACTTTCCGGTGGTGAGCAGGGACGTATGCTGTTCGGTAAGTTGATGCTGCAGAAACCAAATGTACTGATTATGGATGAGCCGACCAACCACTTGGATATGGAGTCGATCGAATCTTTGAATATCGCGCTGGAAAATTATCCTGGTACGGTTATCTTCGTCTCACACGACCGTGAATTCGTTTCTTCGATCGCGACGCGCTTGATGGTCATGAGCGAAAACGGTATCGAAGACTACCGTGGCGACTATGAGTCTTATCTGCAAACGCTTGAGCAGTAGTTACAGCGTTTCGGTCATATAACCGGCTAACGCAGGCCGCTTGCAGAATGTTATTCTGTAAGCGGTTTTTTGCTTTTCGGGACCCTGTTTTGATAGAGGAGCTGTTTATGCAAGGTAGCGAGTTACGCTTGTATATAGCCCAGTTTGCTCCGCAATGGCTCGATATTGACGCCAGTTTGCGCGACTTGCGAGGGCTCCTGAATGAACGAGTCGGCCAGAAATCTGTCGGAGATGAAGATGTCTGTCAGCTGTTACTGCTCCCGGAAATGTTTGCCAGCGGTTTTTCCATGCAGCCTGAAAAGTTTGCGGAAAGTCCGCATGGGGAGGTTTCGCAGGCTCTGTCAGCGCTTGCTGTAGAGTATCACCTGAATATTCTGGCTGGTGTCGCCCAAAGCGATGAACCGGGTCAAGGTCGGCGCGAATTCTATAATCGGGCCCTGTATTTGACGCAAGCCGGGAAACTGAAACAGGCTTATTCCAAACAACGACTGTTTTCCTATGCGGGTGAAAACCGGATCTATAAGGCCGGAGACTCAAACCGTGTTTTTCACATAGCGTGTGCCGAGCAGAGTCTCCGAGCTGCGGTATTTATCTGTTACGATCTGCGCTTCCCCGAGCTTTTCCGTCAGCTTGCCAGAGAGGTTGAGATCGTGTTTGTGCTTGCAAACTGGCCGAGTTCCCGTCAAACGCACTGGCGGACACTTCTGAAGGCGCGTGCGATTGAAAATCAGTGTTTTGTCGTGGGGGTCAATCGCGTCGGCGAGGATGAAAACACTCTGCACTATGCCGGCGGTTCGGTCATCTTCAACGCCAACGGCGACTGCCTGCTGGATTGTCAGCAGCAGCCGTGGAACGACTTTTCAATCTCTATGGTGGAACTGCAACGGCAGGTTGCGCATCAGCGTAGCGAGTTTTCGTTTCTGGAGGATCTGTAGCGGGTTCTCCGCTCAGGGAAGATTTAGCTGAAAAGGTATGGAAAGAGTTCGCGTTTGCGTTCTTCGCTCAGTTCGTGCATGCAACGGATATTGTTCTCAAAAATACTTTCCGGGTCGTGCGGATAGCGAGCCAATGCCTTTTCGAGGCTCTCTTCGCGCAGGATATGCAACAGCGGGAAAGGGGCACGATTGGTCAGGTTCTCGGCATCATCCGCTTGTGTGCCGGCAAACTGATAATCCGGATGGAAGCTGGCCAGCTGAATAATGCCTTGCCAGTTCTGTTGTTCAATCAGTGCTTCGGCCCAGTTGAGAAATTGATTGTAATCGTCAAACGCTTGCAGATGCTGCGCCACGATCATCACGGTGGTCTCGCGTTTTTCAATCGGCTGCGCCAGCAAGGCTTGGATTTCCAGTGCCAGATCCTCAAGTAACGACTCGTCACTGTTGGCCCGGGTGACTTGCAGATGTACCTGATGGTTTGTCCAAGGGCGTTTGGCAAAAGGGCACAGGTTCAATCCGATTACGACCTGCTCAAGCCAGGTTTGCACCGGCTTGAGAAGCTGTTCATCTGTTTTTTGTGACATGAGAAGGGAGGACTCGCTTTAGCGGATCTGCTGTTGCAAAACGGAGGCTTTGCGCAGGTCTACAGGCTGACCGGAAGCATGTGCTGCGATCTCTTCAGAGGTATTCTGCTTGCCGTCATAGACGTAGATTTTTATTTTATCGCCCGGTTGCAGGAAGACATTTTCGCCGAATTCAGTGTAGGTGGTTGCGCCGAGGCTAATCATCAACTGCTTCGGAAAACCGGCCTGGTGAACGATCTGGTTCAGATTTTCCAGTGGGCCGAAGTCCGCCTGATGGTTCAGCGTTTCGATCATCCACTCCTGAAGTTTGCCGTAGAAATAAGAGTAGCTGTTAACTGCGCTGTCGTTGCCGTAGATATGAATTTCCCCGTCGCGAATCAGAAAAGAGGCTATGCGGAAGGATTCCAGTTCTCCACCTTCATCCAGAGAGCTCACTGGTAGAAAGTCTGCGGCAATTCCTTTGGTTTCCGGTCCCCAGTTTTTCTTTTCACTGATTTTTTTCGCGCCGGGTTTGCGTATTGAACAATCGTTAAATGCGGCGAATGCCACCGGCTGAAGTGAGGCGATTTTGCCGTATTCGTATTTGGCCTGAAATAGAACACAAACCTCGGGTTCAGCTTGCAGGTGTGCATTTTCCGCCAGATCTTGCGGGTATTTGATGGTGCAGTCGGACAGAGGGAATTCACCGACCTGTTTTTCCGAGCCCGGTACATAATACGGAAAAATGCCTTTTGGCGCCTTGGCTTCTTTGGTTTTGACGTTCACGAAATCTGGGGTTTCTCCGGCCTGTTCCAAGTGGCCGGCAAAGTTACCGGCGATGCCTAAACAAAGTGTGTTTTTCAAGTCGTCTAGAGTTGGCATAGCTATCCTTATTGCTTGTGTCCTGGTCGCATTCGCGTTCCCGGGAAGTTAACTCGGTTAACTGAGTATGTTTTGCATTTGGCGGCGGTAGGTTTTCACCAGTTCCGGTTTAAAAGGTGCGAGCATATTGAATGCTTGCACAAGAGCTTCCTGAGCCTGTTTGTCGATTCCGGCAGCGCTTTCAATCTGCAAGCGTTTTAAAAGTGCCTGTAATCCTTGTTCGATACGACCGTTCAGCATCAGAATACAGGCTATGGCGTACAGTGCTTGCGGGTCATCCGGGTTTTCTGCCAGAGTGTTTTGTACCGTGTTAATGTCCGGCCCTTGATTGGCTTTGTCGGCAAAATAGAAAATCCCGCCGAAATATTTTCCGCGCGGCGAGTGCTGTATCGATTCCGGAAGTTGTTGAAAAAGCGTTTCCGCAGCTTGGTTTTTTCCCTGTTTGAGAAAAATGTCCAGCAGGTCAAGGTGCAGCTCTGGATGATTGTTGTTCAACTCAATCGCTTCAAGCATCAGTCGCTCGGCCTGGACAAAATCGCCATGGCGGATGGCGTTTATCGCCTGTTCCCGTTTTGCTTCGCTCGGATCCTGTGGCACAACTTCGTGTAAAAGCGCTTCGCAGGCAGCTTTATCGGACCACTGATTTTGCTCGGCAATAAAAGCTTCGTCTTTGACCATTTTACACAGAGGTAACTGTTCAAATCCCAGTTTTTTTGCCAGCTCGTTCTCTTGGTCGACATTGAGTTTGGCGAGGATGATTTTCCCGGCAAACTGCTGCGCCAGGGCTTCCCAAGCCTCTTTCATCTGTAGACTGTCAGTGTTTTTATCACTCCAGAAAACCAAGGCAACCGGATGGCGTTTGGAGGCAAAGGCGACCAGCTCCGAGAAGTTTTCCTGGTTGATGTCCGCGATCATCGCTTGTGTCATGGTCAATTTCTCTTGTCTCTGTTTTCGGGGGTTACAAACCTTTGAGTTGCGTCTTCAATTGATACAGGTAATCCAGCGCTTCTCTAGGCGTCATGTTATCCAATTCGAGTTGTTGTAGTTCTTGATCAAACTTTTCCATCGCCTCACACTTTGGATCCGGCATGCTGCTGAACATATCAAACTGTTGAATTTTGTCATCGGCGGCGGTTTTATGGACTGAATTGGCTACACTCTGATTCTCCAGGTCGTGCAGATGTTCTTTGGCTCTTTGAATGACATCGTTCGGCACTCCGGCCAGAGCGGCAACCTGAAGACCGTAGCTTTGTGATGCTGGGCCTTCCTGAACCTGATGCAGAAAGACGATTTTATCCTGGTGTTCAATGGCGTCGAGATGGATGTTGACGGTGTTGCCGTACTCATTCGCCAGAGCGGTCAATTCAAAATAGTGAGTCGCAAACAGGCACATGCCCTTAATCTGTTTAGCCATCTGCTCGGCGATCGCCCAAGCCAGAGCCAGACCATCAAAAGTCGATGTGCCTCGGCCGACCTCATCCATCAGTATCAATGAATTCTCGCTGGCGTGATGCAGAATATTAGCCGTTTCAGTCATTTCGACCATAAAGGTCGAACGGCCTGAAGTCAGGTCGTCGGAGGCGCCGATACGCGTGAAAATGCGGTCAACCGGACCAATCGTCGCCGAACGTGCTGGGACGAAACTGCCAATATAGGCCATTAATACGATCAGCGCCGTTTGTCGCATAAAGGTCGATTTACCGCCCATATTGGGTCCGGTAATAATCTGTAAGCGGCGCTTTCCGTTGAATGTGCAGTCATTGGCAATAAACGGATCGCTGCATAGGGCTTCAACGGTCAGGTGGCGTCCCTGTTCGATCTCGATCCCGGGTTTTGTACTCAGGTGCGGACGCGATAAGCCGAGATGAACCGCCTGATGGGCGAGATTGATTAAAAGATCCAGTTCCGCCAATCCTTGAGCGCAGTGCTGCAGAGGGTGTAAGTCTTCGTTCAAACCGTCGATCAGCTGCTGGTAGAGCCATTTTTCGCGCGCCAGAGCCTTTTCGTTTGCACTGAGGATTTTGTCCTCAAAGGTTTTCAGTTCCGGTGTGATGTAACGTTCCTGCGCTTTGAGCGTCTGGCGTCGTACATATTCCGGCGGAACCTGTTCGCTTTGCAGTTTACTGACTTCGATGTAGTAGCCGTGAACCCGGTTGTAGCCTACTTTGAGGGTGCTGATACCGGTACGCTCTTTTTCGCGTTCTTCCAATTGCAGCAGATATTGTCCGGCATTTTCTTTCAGGTTGCGCAGTTCGTCCAGCTCATCATCGAAACCGTCGGCAATTACGCCGCCATCGCGGATCAGTACCGGCGGGTTGTCGATAATTGCCCGGTCAAGTCGGTCGGCGATCTCCGGGAAGGTCTGAATTTTTTCCGCCAGCTGTTGCAGGCGTTTGGCACGGTATTGCGCCAGATAATCCTGCAGCGCAGGCAGGGCGTTGACGCTGCGTCCGAGTTGCAGAAGGTCGCGCGGACGCGCCGAGCCTAAAGCAATGCGTCCGAGAATACGTTCCAGATCGCCGATCTGTTTGAGTTCCTGTTGGAAGGTATCGATCTGCGCTAGATTAACCAGCTCTTCAATCGCATCCTGGCGGGCAATCAGAACCTTGTGATCGCTCAGGGGCTGGTTAAGCCAGCGTTTAAGCAAACGACTGCCCATTGCCGTTACCGTATTGTCCAGCAGTGAAGCTAACGTATTGGCATGGCCTCCGTTGAGATTGGTATCGATTTCCAGATTGCGGCGACTGATGGCATCCAATACCAGTGAGTCGCTGATCTGATAGGTCTGCAGACTGTGAATGTGGCTGATGTCGTTTTGCAGCATGGCTTGCGCGTAATGCAGTATCGCGCTGCTCGCGGCAATCGAGGCTGGCGCTCTTTCGCAACCGAAAGCGACCAGATCCTGAGTACCGAAGTGGCGGCACAGATTTTGCCGTCCGCTTTGCTCGTCGAAGTGCCAGGCGGGATAGAATTGTAATGGACTGTTTGCCGGCAGTTTGTCCTGCATGCTCTGTGCGAAATCGGTTCCTTGCGGCAAGATGATTTCCGCCGGTTTTAAGCGCTCCAGTTCGGCAAACAGTTGCTCTTCGTTTTCGATCTGTGTGGTTTCAAAGCGTCCGCTGGCGACATCCAGATAGCTCAGGCCAAGGTGTTTTCCGCTTTCGCACAGCGCACACAGCAGATTCTCGCTTTTTTCTTCCAGCAGGGCGTCTTCGACCAGCGTTCCCGGCGTGATGATGCGTACGACCTTGCGTTCCACCGGGCCTTTGGAATTGTTCGGGTCTCCGACCTGTTCGCAGATCGCCACCGACTTGCCGAGTTTCACCAGCTTGGCCAGATAGCCCTCGGCGGAATGGTGTGGAATCCCGGCCATCGGGATCGGCGCGCCGGCGGATTTACCGCGTGCAGTCAGCGTGATATCGAGCAGCTTGGATGCTTCTTGCGCATCCTCATAAAACAATTCGTAAAAGTCACCCATGCGATAAAAAAGCAGATGTTCGGGATGCTCCGCTTTAATTGCCAAGTATTGTTGCATCATCGGCGTGTGGTTACTCATAGGCTTTTGAATTGTCCTTATTTTCTTTTTTTGCGCAGGAGGTTTTGCAAGGTATTGAAAAAGGGGTATGCTAGGCGATAATTTTTCCAATGGCAACAATGATCAACGCAAGCGCAGCAATTTCCGGATGGCCGGATAGAATTGCAGAAAGTGAATGCAGTCGGCTGTCGTGAATAAATTTGGAGTGAAGGATGGATTTTACCGATCAAATGTCTGCTCTGGGGCAGAAACTGGTGGAAAAAAATGAAACTGTGGTCACCGCCGAGTCCTGTACCGGCGGGATGATTGCCGAAGCACTCACGTCAATCGGCGGAAGTACCGCCTGGTTCGACCGCGCTTATATCACTTACAGTTACGAATCCAAACGTGAAATGCTTGGTGTTAAAGAGCTGACCATACAGAAGCAGGGGGCGGTCAGCCAGGCTTGCGTCGAAGAGATGGTACTTGGCGCTTTGCAGCAATCGCACGCAACCGTTGCCGTTGCCTGTAGCGGTATTGCAGGTCCCGGCGGCGGTTCACCACAGAAGCCGGTTGGCACCGTTTGGCTGGCATGGGCCAAACAGGGACATGATAAAGTCGAAAGCCAGTGTTTTGTCTTTGACGGAGATCGTCAGGCGGTGCGTGAACAAGCAACCCGTGCAGCTTTGCAGGGGATTTCCGACCTGATTTAAATCGCCAGAATTTAGTGGCTGCGGTAAGCGTTTGTCGAACTGTTCGGCAGGCGCTTTTTTATTGTCTGGTGAAAAGAGGGGGTTCTTATACCGTCTAAGGATAGAAAAACCTCCTCCCCAGTGTTTAATTTTTGTATCAGTAATCAAGTTTGTGGTTTACTATTGTCATTTCCGGGCAAGAGTTCAGCAAATGATGAATTCTTATTGACACCTTCTCTAGGATTTACGGTGTGATTATGGGATAATTTCAGGCCAATTTTTCGGGAGTCGTGTTCTCGTAAAGAATTGGCGAATCTCTTGCGCGATTGCTTGCAAACTCAAAGCCGCATCAACGTGGCTTTACGACAATAAATGAGGATTCAAAACCCATGGATGACAATAAAAAGAAAGCTCTGAGTGCCGCCCTAGGCCAGATTGAGAAACAGTTTGGTAAAGGCTCGATAATGCGTATGGGCGATAACTCTGCGCCACGCGATATCGAAGCGGTTTCGACCGGCTCTCTAGGCTTGGATATTGCACTTGGTATCGGCGGTCTGCCTCGCGGACGAATTGTTGAAATCTATGGTCCGGAATCCTCCGGTAAAACGACCTTGACGTTGCATGCGATTGCGGAGATGCAGAAAACCGGTGGTACGGCGGCCTTTATTGATGCCGAGCACGCTTTGGACCCGATCTACGCCGAAAAACTTGGCGTGGATATTGATAACCTGCTGGTGTCTCAGCCGGATACCGGTGAACAGGCGTTGGAAATTGCCGATGCACTGGTACGTTCGGGCGCGGTCGATATTGTGGTTATCGACTCGGTAGCGGCTTTGACACCGAAAGCGGAAATTGAAGGCGATATGGGAGATTCGCATGTCGGTCTTCAGGCTCGTCTGATGTCTCAGGCTCTGCGTAAACTGACCGCGAACATTAAGCGCACCAACACTCTGGTGATTTTTATCAACCAGATTCGTATGAAAATCGGTGTCATGTTCGGAAGTCCGGAAACCACTACCGGTGGTAATGCATTGAAATTCTATTCGTCGGTTCGTTTGGATATCCGTCGTATCGGTGCAATCAAGAAAGGCGATGAGGTCTTGGGGAACGAGACGCGCGTCAAGGTCGTGAAAAACAAAGTTTCGCCTCCGTTCAAACAGGTTGAATTCGATATTCTTTACGGTCAGGGGATCTCTCGTGAAGGCGAGATTCTGGATTTCGGTGTCAAAGAGAAGCTGATTGAAAAATCTGGCTCCTGGTACAGTTATAATGGTGCCAAAATCGGCCAAGGGAAAGACAATGCCCGCCAGTTTCTGATTGATAACCGTGACGTGGCAGGTGATTTGATGTCGCAGATCAAAACCAATCTGATGCCGACTAAAAAAGCGCCGGCGGAAGACAGTGTCGAGATTGAAGAGGCACCAGAGTCACTTTTTGACGGCAGCTAGAGAAAAATAGCGGATTCCGATTTTGAAAAAAGCAGAAGACTTTCTGGCGCAACTTGGCGTTGATACGGAAAGGCTGGATGCAACCGAAAAATCCTCATCGCAAAAGGACTCGATTCTCGAGGCCAGCTGGGATGAGGATTTTTTGCAGCCGTTCGACGGAAAACAGGCGCAGACGGCCCAGTTGCAACAGGATCTTCAGAACCGCGCTTTAAGACTGTTAAGTCAGCGCGAACACGGTGATCTTGAGCTAGTTTCCAAGTTGCGCAAAAAAATGGCTGCCAATGTTGAGCAGTTGCAGAAATATGCGGTCAGTGAAGAAGAGTTTCATGAGCAGCTGCAGGCGTGCCTGCTTTGTTGTCAGGAGAATAACTGGCAAAGTGACGAACGTTATCTGGAGCAGTTGGTGAATAGCCTGTTGACCAAGGGGAACGGGCCGATGAAAATTCGCCAGAAAGCGCGCATGAACAGTTCACGCAGCGATCTTCTGGATGCTTTTCTCGATCTGGATTCCAGTGACTGGCTGGCATTGATGAAAGACGTTCTGGAAAAGAAATACGGCGACAGTGAAGGGCGTCTGGCACCTAAAGAGCAGGCGAAACGGATGCGTTTTCTGCAGAACCGCGGTTTCAGTCCAGATTTGATTTGGCGGGTGTTTCGCTAACTTTGATGCCTCCTGTATAGAGTGCAGAGCGTATTTAATGGAATTACATTCTTCTTGATGGGCTATCCGTCAGGAAAATAAATTTTTACTATTTTTTAAGGTTTAACGACTTATGACCAGTGCAGAACTCAGAAAAGCTTTTATCGACTTTTTTGTGAAAAACCAGCATACCTCAGTGCACTCAAGCCCTGTGGTGCCGATGAACGATCCGACACTGCTTTTCACCAATGCAGGGATGGTACAGTTTAAAGATACTTTTCTTGGGCAGGAGCAGCGTGACTATACGCGAGCGACTTCGGTCCAGCGCTGTATTCGTGCAGGTGGTAAGCATAACGACTTGGAAAACGTCGGTTATACCGCTCGTCACCACACTTTCTTCGAGATGCTGGGTAACTTCAGCTTTGGTGATTATTTCAAACGCGAAGCGATTCAGTTTGCCTGGAAATTCCTGACTGAGGAACTGAAACTTCCGGAAGAGAAACTGTGGGTGACGGTTTTTGAAGAAGATCAGGAAGCCGAAGACATCTGGCTGAAAGAAATGGGTGTTTCGGCGGAGCGTTTTTCCCGCTGCGGTGCCAAAGACAACTTCTGGTCAATGGGTGACACAGGCCCTTGCGGACCTTGTTCGGAAATTTTCTATGATCACGGTGCAGACGTTGCCGGCGGGCCTCCGGGATCACCGGATGAAGACGGCGATCGCTATATCGAAATCTGGAACCTGGTATTCATGCAGTTCGACCGTTCCGCGGACGGCACCCTGACGCCATTGCCGAAACCCTCGGTTGATACCGGTATGGGGCTTGAACGTCTGGCGGCGGTTATGCAAGGCGTACACAACAACTACGACATCGATCTGTTCCAGGCGTTGGTGAAAAAAGCCTCTGAACTGACCGGTGAAAAAGATCTGAGCAACAGTTCTCTGCGCGTTATTTCCGATCACATCCGTTCTTGCGCCTTTACCATTACCGACGGTGTTTTGCCGTCGAATGAAGGTCGTGGTTATGTCTTGCGTCGTATTATCCGTCGTGCGATCCGTCACGGCTACAAGCTGGGTCAGAGCCAACCGTTTTTCCATCAGTTGGTTCAGACTTTGGTCGAACAGATGGGTGAAGCCTATCCTGAACTGGCGAAAGAACAGGGCAATGTCGAACGCGTTCTGAAAATGGAAGAAGAGCGTTTTGCCGAGACTCTGGAAAACGGTATGAAACTGCTGGAAGACTATATTGCAGAGATGGACGGTACCGTCATCGATGGCGACATGGCCTTTAAGCTTTACGATACGTACGGTTTCCCGATTGATTTGACGGCAGACGTGGCGCGTGAACGGAATCTGACCGTAGACGAAGCCGGCTTCGGCGAAGCAATGGAAGCACAGCGCGAACGCGCGCGTTCGGCATCGAACTTCGGTGCGGCAGGTAATGCGCGTATTGAATTTGACGGCAGCACACAATTTATCGGTTATCAGCAGGATGAAGCGGATGCCAGCATTATTGCGATTTTTGTCGATGGCCAATCAGTGCAGTCGATCAATGAAGGTCAGGACGCGGTCGTACTTTTGGATCAGACACCATTCTATGCCGAATCCGGTGGTCAGACCGGTGATTGCGGTAGTTTGACCGAAGGGATGCACAGCTTCCATGTCGACGATACGCAAAAGCAGGGTTCTTTATTCCTGCATTACGGTAAGGCGACTGCGGGTACAGTAGCGGTCGGGCAGAAAGTCCATGCCAAGATTGATATCACCAAGCGTCGCGACTGCGAACGTAATCACTCTGCGACGCACTTGTTGCACTCGGCTTTGAGAACAGTTTTGGGCTCACATGTAAATCAGAAGGGCTCTCTGGTTCGATATGACCGACTGCGTTTTGACTTTGCTCACTTTGAGCCGATTACTTCGGAGCAGTTGCGTGAAGTTGAGCGTCTGGTCAATCAGGAAATCATGAATAATACCCCGGTTACCATTTCTGAAATGGCGATCGAAGATGCCAAAGCACGCGGCGCGATGGCGCTGTTCGGCGAGAAATACGGTGATGTTGTTCGTGTTGTCGATATGGGGGATTTCTCAGTCGAGTTGTGTGGTGGTACGCACGTCAATTCGGTTGGCGATATCGGTCCTTTCCGCATCCTTTCTGAAAGCGGTATCGCTTCCGGTGTTCGTCGTATCGAAGCAATTACCGGTGAGGCGGCCTGGAAAGTCATTTATGAAGAAGAAGACGCTCTGCTGAACATTGCGGACGTGGTGAAAAGCGATAAGGCTCAGGTTGAAAATAAAGTCAATCAGCTGATGGCGGACTATAAATCGCTTGAGAAAGAATTGAAAGCTCTGCAAGCTAAACTTGCGTCTTCGCAAGGAGATGATCTGGCTAATGCAGCGATCAAAGTCGGTGACGTTAATGTTCTGGCGGCCAAGATGGAAGGTGCGGATCGCAATATGCTGCGTGAAACCGCTGATAAGCTGAAAGACAAGCTTGAGCCTGCGGTATTGGTTCTGGCGGCGGTTGACGGCGATAATATCGCTCTGGTTGCCGGTGTCAGTAAAGCGGTAACCGGTACTTATAAAGCCGGTGAGTTGGTCAACCATGTTGCCCAGCAGGTCGGTGGAAAAGGTGGCGGTCGCCCGGACATGGCGCAAGCCGGTGGTAACGATCCAAGCAAGCTTGAAGAGGCTTTGGCCTCTGTTAAAGCATGGGTTGAAGCCAAGTAAGTACGCTACTTGATCCTGTTAGTAAATAAGCCCGCTAAGGACATTTCTTAGCGGGTTTTTTATTTTCAGTCGCTCCTTTTCGAGTTGTCGAATCGACCTGATAATCGCGGATTTGGGAGCTCTTTCCTGGTCAAAAATTCGCTTGAAGTAATTTAACTTACTGAATATAAGAGAATTATCTTCAGTCAATTATCGGTAATTCTCTTCGGGCATTTCCAGCCGCCGCGTTTTTTTCTCAACGGCAAAACCTTATACTTGAGTTTATGTTCTAGTGGAGGGGGCAATATGCTGGTCTTAACAAGACGGGAAGGAGAGGCGCTGGTTATTGACGGCAATATCAAAGTCACCGTTCTTTCTGTAAAAGGAAGTCAGGTCAGAGTCGGTATTGAAGCGCCACAGAACATCCCCATTCACCGGGAAGAGTTGTTGGACAGCAATGCGAAAGTAAATGCTGAAAGCACTCGTACAGACAAGAAGCAGGATGCTAATGAGGATGATCTTCAGTCCTCTGATGTAACGGATAAGGCACTACAAGGTGACGCGAATTCATAACATTTCCCACCGATTTTCTCTTGCTCTGTTGTGAATTTAAGATTCACTATTTTCCCTCGAAAGTTTCTGAAAAATTTCTCTCAAATAGTTTACAAGACCATTGATAACTTGTATCATACGCCCACAATTTTAGGAGACGTGGCCGAGAGGCTGAAGGCGCTCCCCTGCTAAGGGAGTATAGGGTTTGTAGCTCTATCGAGGGTTCGAATCCCTCCGTCTCCGCCATATTGATAAATCAACCGCGCTTGTCGCGGTTTTTTTATGTCTGAAACTCCCGTTTTTAAAGGGTTTTGACGTGTTCTTACGTTAAGAGCTCTTCCCATTTTGAATCATTCCGTTTCTTTACATTCCTTTTTTTTGTGAGTATAAATGTGAGTACAAGCTAGGAATGGTAGAAAAAATGTGAGTACAGGGTGTTAAACAATACACAAATTAAAAATCTAAAGCCTCGAGAAAAGCTTTATCGAGAAACGGATTCTCATGGTTTAGTGTTAGAAGTAAAACCCAGTGGGGTTAAGGCTTGGCGCTATCGCTGTCGTATTAATGGCAAAGCAACCATGCTGTCTCTAGGTAACTTCCCGCAAGTTTCTCTGGCTGAAGCACGTCGTGCCCGGGATGATTTAAAGGCATTGATTAAGTCAGGAATAGATCCCCGTCAACAAGTTCAAGACGAGTTAACTTCAGAGTTAGAGTTTAAAACATTTTACGATATGTACTTAGAGTGGTATCGTCATAATGTTGAAAGTTGGAGTGAAGGTTATGCTAAAGATCTTGATGAACGTTGCCAGAATCATTTACTACCATTTTTAAAAGATAGAAACATTGCAGAGATTTCGGCAATGGATATGTTAGACGTCTTTAAGCGTATAGAAACAAAGGGAACCTTAAATATGCTTAAGAAGGTTCGTGGTTATGCGAGCCGTGTCTTTAGGTATTCAGTGGGAATGGGCATCTGTTCTTTTGATCCGACTAGGGATTTACCTCAAGATGTCTTCAAGAAAGAAACAGTAAAATCCTTCGCTCATATTACTTCTAAAGAAGAGTTAGCAGTCGTACTATCTAAAATTGAAAGTTACAACGGAGGTTTCTCTGTATCAAGTGCCTTGAAGATCGCTCCCCATGTGTTCTTACGTCCAAGTGAGTTAGTCTCAATCAAATGGGAGAATGTTGATTTTGATGGGAAGATTGTCCGAATTGAAAGCCACAAAATGAAAATGAAGAGAGAACACCTTGTTCCAATGAGTAATTTTGTTGAAGGGATCTTGCGTGAGGCCCTAGAGGTGAAAACGGATAGTCAGTTTGTGTTTCCTAGTCCAAGGTCGAAAACTAGGCCTATAACTCCTGATAGTTTACGGGTGGCTTTGAGAACGGTTGATATCGGCCCTGATGTATTAACAACGCATGGGTTCAGGCATACGGCCAGTACGATGCTTAATGAAATGGGGTGGCCTGCTGACGCAATTGAAAAGCAGCTTTCTCATGAAGAGAAAAATAAGATTCGTGGAATTTATAATAAAGCTGAGTATTTAGATGTTCGCAAGAAGATGATGGAAGAATGGTCAATATATTTAAGAGGCTGTTTCAATAAGTCTGGTTTATAGTTAATAATTTCTGATATCAATCCTTTTATAAAAAGGAATTAGTTTTACGAGCTGGGGTAGGGATGTGGCATATTGTTGGGAATGGTCAAGGCAAATTAGCCCTGAATGAACATGATAAGGTTATTCGATTTAATCAGCCTTTAACTTGCCATGTAAAAACGCAATTAACCATCACCAATAGTAAATTATCAGGAGTTGAGCAAAATTTCCTTATTTGCGGAAAAACACCTGGTACAGACTTTTCTAAGAAGCTTGAATTTAATAGTTTAGAGTTAGAAAGACAACTCGGAAACAAGCCGTCATTGGGCTTCCTGACAATAATGACAATGCTTGAATACGGTGAACCTATACGAGTAAGTCGTATGGATTTACTGCCTTCCTTGATTAGGCCGTCAGATTATCCTCATAGAAAAGCCTTACCTGCTGCTTATCATAATTGGTTAGGGGAAAGACGATTTGCTTTTTCTAGGTTAGAGCAATTAGACTGGCCTGAGTTTTGGTTGAAAGTGGATAGTGGTGGGAAGTCTGAGTTTTTCCCTAGTTTTTCTGAATTACTGGAATTGCCAACGCGATCTAGAAAAGAAGGGCGACATTTGTGGCATGAGTTCTCAAATATAAGCAATCAAAAGTGGCTGAAACAGGCAGATTATGAAAAGTTGAAGTCTATAGAACCACTTTTTTATCTTTCTAGAAATGAGAAAAATACCTCAAATTGGTGGATGTATGACAATCAGCTTTCAATCAGCGTTTCTCGTCTTCAAAGAATTCTGGCACTTGTACAACAGAGAATTTATCAGAATAAAAAAGAGAAGGCATAGATAAGAGTTCTTCAATTAATAAATTTTCCTGTTGTTTTTCTTCAGAGTCGCGATCTTTACGTGAATGCCAGTATGTATAACCGGTGTCAAGGAACGTAGGATTTTCTGCTATTTCTGCCATCGGTAGCATTGTTAAATAGTCAGTGACTGAGTCAAACCAGGTCGTTTTATCCTGACGTTTAAAATATTTTTCTGGTACTTGCTCAAATAGGTATTTGGTGAATACCCTTAGATGACTCCATACATTTGCACCTGCTTCCTCTCTTGGGCTCTTATAACTTGGACGATAAAGATTTATTGGTTTATTGGGGCGGTACATCGGCATCTGAATCAAATCAGAACCATTTTTTTGGGCATCAAGAAGAGAGTCAACGACAGTGTTTTGCATTAGACAGTCATCTTGGTCTAACACCGCTATTAACGTTTCAGGACGCTGACAGACCTCTTTGACTGCCATAAGAAAATTGGGCATTCTGCCTACAGGGACACTTCTCCTTATTAAAGTTGTTTTTATTTGTAACTCTCCTAATAAAAGTGGGTAACTCCAGTTGTGGGAAGGGCCGCTCGCGTCATCAAGAAGAATAATGCCAAAGTCTTGATTTTTTTGATTACGAAGGGAATTTAAACAGCGCTGGAGTAAAGCATGGTTTGTATGTCTTCCTTTTAGAAGAAATACCACAGGTTCATTTCTATGATCATATTTCCAGTTTGCTTCTGGAATCCAGTCAAATTGTTCGTATTGCTTATCAGGTTCACGACCTTGCGAAATCAAGTCTTTGGCGATACCCAGTTCTGGTAAACACTTATGTTCATTTTTGGGATGCACATAAAAGCTGCTAGGGTCTCCTCCTCTGAGAGCACGATAACCTTTTTCACGCATTGTGTTTTGTAGCGCTCGATGCCATGTTAACGATAGCTTATTACCTGATATTGGATTTTTGATTGGAAGAAGGCGATGAATCTTTCTTAAGTCGAGAAGGCCAAATCTAACTTCAGCGGCAAACTCTCCTGGCTCGCCACGATAAGGGTTAAAACAGGAACTTCTCTTAGATATATTGAATCCAACACTCAAAATATTTTCTGGTGAACAGGCTTCTAACATGTCGTCTAAATAACTGTGTTGCCAATTACGTCGACCAATCAGTATGTCCACATCACACTGTAATACATAGGGGGTCGTAATTTGATCAAACCCCCATATTTGAGGGAAAAGAGGAGCATTGTTTGAGGTGTGAGTTTCTGTACATTCTGAACAAGCAAACCATTTTTCGTAGGTTGTTTTAATGGATTCTAAGTCATTGGGAGAGACTAGAAATTCATCAATTATCTTTGTTTTTTTGAGTGTTTGAGCCTGTTCTATAACCGAGCTTAGATTTGATTCCGAATATTGGCGTAAAAATGCACCTTGATGTGAGTCTATAAGTAGAATAGTTTTAGAAAACGTAGTTGGATAGCAAAGCTGGGTGGTGATATGCTCTACCTGATCTGTTAGGACTTTCGCATCTTGTCCACAGCATTTAATTAGTAATGTTACTGTTCTATTTTGACATGTTGCTTTTGGTGTAGAGTCCTTAATGTAGCTTGTGCACTGCGGGTGCATTGAAGCTATGAGCTCAGAGTAGAACTGTTCAAAGCCTGGCAAAGCTTTTAATGCCTCATCTTGTCGGCGCCAAGTGTATCTACGAACCACTTCTTCATCTTTGTTTCCAAGAATACCTATGGAATATAGTCGAGCACACATGTCTCTATAATTTGATGTGCTCAAGGGTTGGATGTCTTTACCGATGTCGATGTATTGCAGTTCACCACTTGGCGTTATTTGTAGATTCTCTCTTTTGACATTAAGAGTACTTACACCAGCTTTATAGAGTTTTTTAAGATAAGTAAGAATTTTTTGTTTAGGTATTTTAGATTCTTTATATATGTCTCCCAAGTAATCAGTTTGATATTGCCATAATCCGTTATTTTTGAACCATCTGACTTTGGGGATAGGTAAGTTATTTTTCGAAATTAACTTTTTTAGATTATCCACTTCTGAGTCTGTAATTGCCCATGGGAAAAATTTCTTTATAACTTGGTTGTTATGAAGAAAAGCTATTCCTTCTAACCCTGCTCCTATTACATTTTGTTTTTTAGATAAAAAGTAACTCCACTTTTTAGCCATATAAGCCAGTCGAGATCTTTGTTCCAGCCACGAAGAAGTGGATTTGTTGATGTTTGTGTCTTTTCCCTCAAGTGAGTAAATTGAATAAATAGGGTAAGGACATACAGCAATTTTTGATTGATATGACATTAATAGTTTACAGACAAACCAGTGATCTTCAGCGCTTCTAATGTTGGGGTATCTCAGTCCTATATTGGTTTTTAGAAGTAAGTTGCATGAGGGAAGTTCGCGGTTTTGTTTTCCTGAAGCAAACCGTTCGATGAATTCTGCCAGCTCGATGTGATCACACAGTTCCTCTGGTTTAGCAATATTCTCTTCTGGTAGTATTTTTCCGTTTTGTCGAAGTTGATTACTTCCTATAGCCGCGACTTTATTTGTTTTGTGAACCGAACTCCACAACCCATGAAGACTGTCTTCTGAATGGAATTCATCATCAGCATCTAACCGGGCTACCCAACTTATATTAGTTTGGCTATCTGCCCAATCTAAAAGAAGGTTTCGGGCTCTTGCAGGTGAACCACATTCTGCTTTCAGTAGAGTGATCGATGGATGTTTAAGTAGTCCTTTTAGTTTTTCAGTCCAGTCATGCTCAGAATTATCGTCCATTACAACAATCCGAGCTAAGTGCTGATTTACTAGTGTCTGATTGGTTGCACTGATTAAAGCTCTAGCTAACTCTTCATATTGGTTTTTATGTGGTATGGCTATCAAAACCTGAGCCTTTTTGAATTCAGGAGCGGCATCGTGAATTAACTGCACATTTCGTCCACAAAGTATGTCGCTGTATCTGTTTGGTGCGTGAGTTTGATATTTATTCATTGGCTGAGGTTAGTAGTTCGAGTTCTTTAAGAATATCTTGTTTGGAAATTGAGAATAGTTGTTCTGATCTAGCAAAAAAAGATGACCGCTCTTTAGAAGACATTTTGTGGCCATGTAATTTTAAAAACTGAGCATACCCTTTTAGTTTTTGTTTAGAGCCGGGAGCAGAAAGAGCTTCTGGTGATTGATTGCACCTCCAATCAACGGTAGCTTCAGTAGTATAAGTGATTTTAACTGCTTCTGATTCTAAAACGCGAATAGCGAAATCTCTGTCATTTCCGCTTATCTGTCCATTTGTGAATCCACCAATTTTGATAGCGAGATTGGCTTTAATAAATGTATTAGATCCCTGCCATCCGGGGTTTCCAACGAGAAAATCATTAATAGAAATATTTAACGGGATATTAGCTTTAACCTTCTTTTTATTTGTGATGACATTGATTCCAGAGAGAACTACATCGGCAGTGCCATTAGCACTGTGAGAAATACAAGTTGATAAATGGTTTGTATGCCATTGATCATCATCATCAATAATTGCGATGTAGCTCTCTGGATATTTTTTAGATATGAAATCAATTCCTGTATTCCAGCTACCAGCAACACCTGCTTTATTTGAGTTTGTAATTGTATATAAAGGGATTTCCTTGCCAATAGTAGTGTTAAAGCATAAAACTTCGTCTTTATTTAAAGAACGGCGATCTGAAACGATTACTACTGCTGTAGGTTGAACTGTCTGATTGATTATGGAAGGAAGCGCATTCTCTTTGAGCATAGATACTCTTGGGGTTGTAGCGATGAGAACAATGATATTGTGCATAGGGAATTATTTTGTAATAAATTGATTTAAATTACGTTACTCTACTTATTAGAATACTATCCTAAATTTAACAAATTTAAAGGTCTAATTTTGAGGGTGTTTAATGGTTTGGAAACCTACCCATTTAAATTGAAATGTCATAAATTTGGCTGGATACAGCTCTGTACACCACAGTCTGATATCTTAATAAAGCCTTTACCTAAAAAATGTCCTAAGTGCGGAAATGAAAATTTGTAAAAGGAAGTTATTAATAACTTTATGTTGAAAGTTATAGCTCAATTATTGGGATGTAAGTATTAAATTTAGTATATGAATGGCACTAATATTTTAACCGTGGATTCACTTTAGAGAGGGATAAGGTGTTTAATAATTTAAAAAAATCTTTAGATAAAGGTCTTAAGAAGGCTTCAACTTTAGCAGATGATGTAAAAGAAGTCGCAAGCAGTGTAACAGATACCGTGAGTGATCTAGCATCAGATGTATCAAATAAGGTAGAGAAAACTGTTTCAGAATTATCAGATGAATATTTGGATTCGGGCCTAGATCAAATTGAAAGTTATTGTTCATGGTGTTTTGAAAAGACAACTTGCACTCTAAGTGAGAAGAATAGTTTATCTCGAAATATTTATGTGTGTGATAACTGCGGGAACAAAGTAACCAAATGCCGTGCTTGTGATAACAAAGCTAAATATGCGGATAATTCAGAAGATAGTGTAAGTGATGAAGTGGGAATTTGGTCTGGTAATTTTTGTGCAGTGCATGAAGGTTCTATAGCAAAATTTGAAACTTTAGCGTGGAAACTTGAAACCATTGGTGAATATAGAGAGATTGTTCAAAGATCAGACCGTAACTATAAAAAAATAGGTATGACGACCGCCATGACAGTTGGTGGCGTTGCAGCAATTGCACCAATGGCTTTAATGGCCGCACCTGCTATAGGGGGAGCTGTAGGTTCGAGTTTTCTGGGGCTTAGCGGTGCAGCAGCAACAAATGGAGGGCTTGCCGCTTTAGGTGGAGGCGCTCTCGCTGCTGGCGGTGCGGGTATGGCCGGTGGTGTTGCTGTTGTAACCGCAACGGGAGCTGCTTTAGGGGGGCGTTATGGAGCTGTAATTGCAAACAGTTATTATGGTGATATTGAAGGATTCGATATTGTCAGAATTAAGCATGGCAAGCAGCCAGTAGTAATTTGCATTGACGGCTTTCTTACTCAAGAAGATTTGAAGTCTCCAGATGCTTGGCTTGAAGGAATAAGAGAAAAATACCCTGAAAATGAGGTCTATCATGTTAAATGGGAGTCAAAGCGATTAAGAGATATTGCTGATTATAGCTTGGTCACTGGCGGTAAGTCTGGAATTGGAAGAGGCGCAAAAAGTCTTGCGATGTCTGCTTCAAAAAAAGCAGCGAAGAAAGTAGCGCCATTAGGAATGGCTTTCCAAGCTCTGGGGGTAGCGAATAACCCTTGGTCTGTGGCAAGCGTAAAGGCATATCAAACAGGAGCTTTGCTAGCGGATATCATTTCTAGGACAGACAAAGAATATATATTGATAGGTCACTCTTTGGGGTCTAGGGTTATTTATTCTTGTTTGTCAGCTCTTGCTACTAAAGATAAACAGTTTATTGATACAGTTCATTTATTGGCTGGAGCTGTAAATAATACGGTTGAAAAGGATGCAGGGAAAGCCAAGGGAGTAAATTGGTTTGGTATCGATAAGGCTGTTTCAGGAAATATTTATAATTACTATTCTTCGGGTGATCGTATACTTCAGACTCTATATAAAGTAGGGGAAGCGGTTAAATTCGAAGATGGTGAACCTATTGGTCGAGCAGGTATCGAAAAGTGTCATAAGCAAAAACTAACAAAAATAAAGAATATCAATGCAGAAAGCGCCCAAGAAAATCTTGGCCATACAGGTTATAAGCCAATTTTAAAAGAAATTTTCGCCCTTGATTTATCGAAAGAAGATTGTAAATAGTGACTAAATAAAAGTTTCGCTTTAACTCCTGCTGCTGGAGCAGTTTCTGTATTAGGGCTTAGTACAACAGTAGCAGCGATAGCAATAGCAATAGCAATAGCTGTTTAAGGAGGAGGGGGTGGGTCTTTGAAGAAGTTGAGAGACTATAAAGTAGTTAGTAAAGAGAATGGGAAAATTGCTTTAAAAAATGTGGCTTTGAATAGAGATGTTTGATTTAGTCTGGACGGGGTTATCCCGTCCATTTTTTATGCGGCAATTTTACGGTTATCAATTTGTGCTTTCATCCATGTATGAATTTCACTTTCCAGCCAACGCTTAGTGCTTTGGCCTAATACAACAGGTCTGGGAAATGTAGGGTCATATAGCTCTTCTTTAGAACTTAGTCTTCGATAAATGGCACTTTTCGATAAGCCGATTCGTTTCATGACTTGCTGTAGAGTGATGAAGTTTTCATGACTGATGTCATAGTTTTGTTCGATTGTTTCTTTATCTTCTGTTTCAACCATATTGTTTTTAACGTTGTCGTTCATTGCTGTAATCCTTCTTAAATTGGTTTGAATTGAACGAGCCTGTCTCGCTCTAAACCATATGGCTGCTGCGTAAAGAATTACTGTTGGCTACACACTTTGTTTGCTTGAGTAAGTGAGAGAAAAAACTTTTTTGTTCCTGCGATTGAATGGTCAAGAATGGGTAGTTCAATCAGTTTAAGGCGCTGTTTTACAACGTCTCGAAGAAGGGACGCTTAATCGATAGTGCCTTGGAAGAATGCCTCGTGGTTAAAAACTCGATGTTTTGGCCAGGGGGAAGCTGAATACATCATGTGTGCAAGATGTAGATGCATGGGAGAGGTGTGATGAAGTGAAGGTTGGAACCTTTGACGAAGCCGTTGTTTGGCAAGGTAATTTGTCATATCCATGATTGCTTCCCTGCTGATCGGCTCCGTTGTTTGGTTCTGAACAGTTTTAACAGCTATCTCAAGTGGACTAGGCAGCATAGATTTTTTTCATTGATTGCTTAGGATGATGGTGTTTAAGCTTTGAAAACTCTTCCGTCAACTGCCATAGTGCGCGA
This sequence comes from Thiomicrorhabdus xiamenensis, assembly GCF_013282625.1. Lineage (NCBI taxonomy): Bacteria > Pseudomonadati > Pseudomonadota > Gammaproteobacteria > Thiotrichales > Piscirickettsiaceae > Thiomicrorhabdus > Thiomicrorhabdus xiamenensis. Next base: position 1,880,270 of record NZ_CP054020.1, on the reverse strand, counting down.
TTCAGGCGTACTTCTTCGGAAACAGATTTAATAGCGCGAGTTCGAGTATTACGGCCATTATTTGATCTTCCTAAAACACCTCCTTTCATCATGTTCTCTTGCACTCGGTTAAAGGTCTTCCAAAGACTAGGTTCTTTATCTTCATTACGACGTGCTTGCAGTAGTGATTCAGGTGAAATCGGGCTTTGTGCTTGCCACTCCTCTCCATAGCGTAAAGACAATGCCGCTCTCGCAAACAAGTACGCTTCTTCACTGGAAATCAATGTCGATTGAAAGTCATCAACCGATTCTGAGATATGCGGAATCTCACCTGCCAGTTGCAGCGATCCTTCAATAATGTTGTCCACCACGTTTTTACCGTGACGGACTCGGATATTGCCTAAGTCACCAGCCGGTGTGACCATGCCGTTTGAACATGCCAATCTAAATAATCCTAAATCCAACTGATAAGCGGAGCTACGATCATGGGAGTTCGTCAGTACCAATTCCGGAATTGAATCGCCCACGGCCATTTGACGGTCTGGATCTTGGCGAAAGCGGATCATGTGTCGAGCAAGGTCTCGTTTGTCTGAGTTACGGACATTGGTTTGTTGGGCACGCACTGGATACCAACCTTCGTTTTGCAGAGATTCCACCACATCAATCGTTGGTACAAAACCGTAACGATCAGACACAGCTTTATCTGGTGATTCAGCAAAAATGGCAGGTGCGATTTTAAACAGTTGCTGAGTTGTTAAGATATTCATGGCCATGAGGCATCTCCTATAAATTAGTGTTGTTTAATGACGGTTTAGTTGTTGTATCTGCTGATCCATGCGATCGGTCAGCGAGTTAGCAGAGGACGTTGAAACTGATTGAGCGTTAATACCTGCTTCTGGATAGAATTCCTCAATCACTGATTCGATGGTGTCTTCATCGTCTTCAAAGTACCCATTACCAAAACCCCGTTTAGCGGCTTCATCTAAAGCACTTTGATCAAAGCCCATCTCCAAGCGTTTCTGCTCAAGGTTTATTGCCTGTTCTAAAGTCGATTCAAGGTCAGTACCATCGCGTAAAGTCAGATCAACGTAGTAAATTGGCTGTCCATAACTCTGTCGGGTGGATTTACCGCGTATCTTTAAAGCCAGTGGTAAGCAGGCAAGACGATTACCTGATAAGGCTTGGAAGTAGCTCAATCGAGATGCCAGTGTGCGAATGGAATTAAAGCCGCTTGTACGAAAGACAAAGCTGCCTATTGGATCCTTATCGTGATTCGGTTCTGGTGTGATGACTACATTGAGGCGTCCGTACGGTTTACAGCCAGCAGATGCAAACTCACAGTGTTCAGGGCTCGGGCAAGACAATGATTCAAATCCATTTGGCGTGTGACGAAGACAAGTTTCTCCGTTACCCGTACAGATTGGTCTAGCCGTTTGTCGATCAAATAGACAGTATTCAGCACGAAGGTTTAGATCGGGCTGGTTAAACAGAACCTGTATTGGAATCTCACGAAGTTTTCCATTGGCTGATTGGCTGCGAAGAGCTTTATCTAGGGGATGTTTGATCCAGCCCTCCGATGTTTGAATCTGACTGGTGATCGTGAACTGATCATCTTTCTTAGGTAAGCGTTTACCGTTCTTCTCAATGATCTGTCCAATGGATATCCGCCCGATGGTTGGTGGGGTTAAAGCGAATCCTTTTAACATGATGTGTTCTCCTTACTGGAAAAAGGGCATAAAAAAGCCCAGCGAGATGGCTGGGCTTATTTCGTGTTATCTGGGGTTAGTGTGTGGTTTGAACTAAGAAACGTCTCGTACCAAGTTTGGGTTTGGAGTATTTTTCATAGAGTTTGGGCTCTTCTTGTTTAAAGCGTTTTGTATCAAGTTGAGTGCTAGGTTTGGACTGTCGCCAAGTTATTTTTCCTTGTTCAAATAAGGCGATGCTGTTTTCACCAATCGTTTCTTGTAATTGATGTTTTAACAAGGCTTCTTGTTTTGACAGGATTGTTAATTGCTCGCGTACTGAGAGAAGAGTGTTAAATCTCCGGTTAGCTTCCTCATCTGTTTCAAGATTAAGAGTTTGATTATTATCGTGAGGGTAGAGGAGCCGGAGTGCCTGAGCTGAAGAGCTGTTTGCATCAACCGGCGGCGGGATGTCATCTTCCACTCTTTTCCAAAACAGCGCTTCGAGTTTAATGAGCTGTTTGATTAACTCATCATCTCGTTCTACTCGGTAGGTCTCTAGCTTCTGACCACCAATCAGTACGGCGACATCGGCAGCGAATTGTCCAGTGACGGCCAATTGGTGTTGTACCTGTAATTGAATGTACTCTGGAACCCCGTTCTCCCAAAACTTGGCAGAATGAATGCCGGCGGTTTTGCACTCCAGAATCTGTACTTCTTCATCACCGACAATGTCACGATCCAGATTAGCAAGCATCCATTCATGTTCACTATGCTGGAGGATTGCATTTACACGACGTACCTTACGTTGAGTGCGTTTGGCATAATGTTCTGCAACAATCGGTTCAAGTACCGTTCCCCATAATAGTGGGCTGTCTTCAACTTCACTCGGTTGTTCAGGGGTAATGCGTCCGGTCTTCTCCATCCAAAGCTCAAGCTGGGATTTGTATGGGTTTAAGCCAACCGCAGCGGACGCATCCGAACTGCCGATGCCTTTCAGCCGAGCTTTTAACCACTGGTCTTGACTCAGGTTACGAGTTGCCAGCATTCGTTTCGCCTGTGCGTACGATCGAGCAGAGTGTTGATCTGTACTAGGGTGATTGTTAGTGTTGGTAACAGTGTTGTGTAATTCACTCATGATATTTCTCCAATCTTGTTTATTCAGGCATAGATCACTATTCGGATTCAGAAAAGCTGTGACCACATTGTTTGCAGTGGAAGTTATCCAGAACCGTTTTGTCTATTCGTTCACCTAACTTGGCTCCGGTAACACCGCCTGATGTAGCCCCGATAAGAGCGCCAAGAATTGAACCACCGAGCGTCCCAAGCGTTAAGCCTACTGGTCCGCTAACAACACCTATATGGGCACCAGTACGAGCACCATTGGCTGCACCGATAAAACCTGCATAAGCACCACCGGCTATACCAATCGTTCCGGCAGTCTTCTTGCCAAGGTTTCTTGTAATCACTTGCTTTGACCCGCAAGCAGGGCAATGAATGTTCATAGCTTTCTCCTAGATATGGCAGAAGTTTGACGAAGTAACGGCTTCGTCTTCAGGAGAGTGGTATGTACCTGAGATTGGTTTGAATCGTATTTGGGGCGTGTAAAAAATTACGGATTTTTCAACTTGTATGAGTGGCTATCAAATTCGATGATGAGCTGATATTTATTAACTGCCAGAGTGTTATTACTTTCGGCGATTTCCTCGATATGACTGGGGGATTTTGGGTATTTCCTGTCGGTATAGTAATAAAGAAGGGGGGTTAATCAAAAATTGGTTGTAAAGGCATGTGAAACAAGGCCTGTTCTAGTCATCGATATTGGATAGCTAATGTTTATTTTAAAAATGTTGAGTATCGATTATGTTTGACTATCCTAAACATCCTTCAAATAGAAACTTAAGCTTGTACCTTTATTCTAAATACCAATCATTTCCTGTCATGTCGGAAAGAGGCGCTTTAATAGCAGAATATGTTGAAGAGGGATTCAGATCATTTTTGTGGGCAATTAACCGGCAAGTCAGAACCGCTATGTTTCGATTTGATTTACGTTTTCCACAGGACTATGGCAATGCTTTTAATGAAGGAATGATTAACTCGTTTACTAGAGGGCTTAAAGAGTTCATAGAACAGGATCAGCTTGAGAAGTTAAGGTCTGGAAAAAGGGTTCATAAAACCGAAGTCAATTATCTTTGGGTAAAGGAGTATGGTAGGGCATCCGGACGCCCTCATTATCATTTTGCGCTATTTTTAAATAAGGATGCTTATATGACTTTAGGGCGGTTTGGCGGGCGAGACAATCTATATGAGTTAATAGCCAAAGCATGGGCAGATGCAATTGGGTATCCGTATTATCCTGCTCAAAGGTTAGTACATGCATGCTCTAACCCAAAGTATTGCCAGAAACCAGTGGAGTATATTGATCTTAACAATACGAGCGCCGATGAGCAGATTGGTGATGCATTCTATAGGTTGTCATATCTGTTCAAAGCCGAGACAAAAAAGTTTGGGAGAGGTTGTAGGAATTTTGGTTCAAGTTTAGGTCAGACGGCGTAAGAAATATTTGACCGGTTTTCAGTCTTTGTTAGTCTTGCCGTTGCTCGTGGCTCACTTGGCAAGGTGTTAGGGTATTAACGGCTTTTCTTTTCCCTTAATTGTTATTCTACCCAATTATCTTCAATAGCCACGGCCTGTTGCATCACACGCTCTACCGCTTCAAGCTGTCCGTCTGGCGGGTATTTGTATTTGCGAAGCAGCCGTTTGATGGATTTACGCATCTTGGCTTGGATGTTGTCTTTTTTAGAAAAGTCGACGCGAGACTCTTTTTTAAGCAGAGCTGTGAGTTCACACGCTATCTTTTTCAGGGTTTTATCTCCAAGCTCTCTTACAGCGGCTTCGTTCTTTTCTAGGGCATCATAGAAGGCGTATTCATCATCGTTTAGGCCTAGCTCATCACCTTTGGCAATAGCGTCATTGAATTTCTTGGCCAACTCGATCATCTCTTCAATGACTTGAGCGGTTTCAATACTTCGGTTGCGGTATTTGATAATGGATTGTTCCAGCAACTCGGAGTATTTCTTCTCCTGAGCGACAAACAACTTGCCTCGTGCTTTAATTTTGTCTGCAAGCAGTTTTTCCAATAACTCAACCGCTAGGTTCTTTTGCTCAAGGTGTGCGACCTCATCAAGGAATCGCTCATCCAAAATCGAAATATCTGGGTTTTCAATACCAATCTTCGAGTAAATATCAATCACGTCACCCGCATAGACTGATTGCGATAAAAGCTGTTTGAGGGCATGATCCCGATTTTCATCAGAGACTTTCTTTTTGGTGTTGGTGAATTTTTTTAGCATTGAGCCAACCGCTTGAAAAAAAGCGATTTCGGGCTTTAAGTGCAACACATCTTCATGCTCACCGGCTAAAGCTTGTGCTTTAGACATAGCAGCGACTATATCCAAATATTGTTTAACACCTGGATTATCCGTAGTTCTGACTTCAGCACCGACTTCGCCCGGATCTACACCACAAATATGATCCATCGCCAGTGGTAAAACCTTCATGGCTATTTTAGGATCTTCAAAGCCAGAGTAATCACAGCCATGCAACATCTCTCTGGCGAGTTCCACCGTTTCCAGTAACTTTTGCGCCGCTTCTGCGGTATCCACCACCGGTTTGCCTTTACCATCAGATTTGGTGTAATTCATCAGCGCTTCTTTAAGCTCATTGGCAATGCCGATGTAATCCACGACCAAACCACCAGGCTTGTCTTTAAACACACGGTTGGCACGAGCAATCGCCTGCATAAGGTTTGCCCCTTTCATGGGCTTATCAATGTAGAGTGTATGCACAGAAGGCGAATCAAAGCCGGTTAGCCACATATCCCGCACGATCACAATGCGTAGCGGGTCTTCAGGGTCTTTAAAACGTTTGGCAAGGGTGTCTTTTTCGGTTTTAGACGTTGAATGCTTGGCAAGTTTAGCGCCATCTTGCGCCGATGAGGTCATAATGACTTTAATCGCACCACTGTTTAAATCGTCACTGTGCCACTCTGGACGCAGTTTGGTAATTGCATCATACAGATCAACACAGGCATTGCGGCTAATGCCCACAATCATTGCTTTACCGTCTAGCTTTTCACAACGACTTTCAAAGTGTTCAACAAAGTCAGCCGCTAGTTTTTCAATACGAGGTGCAGCGGAGGCTAAGGCTTCCAGAGCAGCCCATTTCGATTTAGCACGATTTGACACATTAACATCGTCATCATCAATAATCGATTCGACTTCCTCATCAATGCTTTTCAGCACATCTTCATCGGCATCCAGTTCAATAATGCGACTTTCATAATACAGTGGAACCGTTGCGCCATCTTTCACGGCATCTTCTATGTCGTAAATCGAGACATAATCCCCAAACACGGCGCGGGTGTCTTTATCCACTTGATCAATCGGAGTACCGGTAAAGCCAAGGAAAGACGCATTCGGGAACGCATCGCGCAAATATTTGGCATAGCCGTATTTGATTTTCCCTGTTTTGGGATCGAGCGTGGCACGCAGGCCATATTGCGAGCGGTGAGATTCATCGGTAATGACAATAATGTTTTTGCGGTCCGACAATACGGGATAGGTGTTTTCATCCGCCGATGGCGCAAACTTTTGAATAGTAGTAAAAAAAACACCGCCGGATGGGCGGTTCATCAATTTTGCTTTCACTTCATCACGACTGTCAATTTGCACCGGCTTTTCACGTAAAATCTTTTCTGCTGCGGCAAAATCTTGATAAAGCTGGCCATCTAAATCATTGCGGTCAGTCACCACTAAAATCGTAGGATTGCACATTTCTGGGTGCGTCATGGTAATCGCTGAGAAGAACAAGGCACTAAAAGACTTGCCCGAACCTTGGGTATGCCAGAAGACACCGACTTTGCCATCATTTTTATGATTGACTGCAAGTAACGCATTACGCACCGCCGCACGTACCCCATGAAACTGATGATAAGCAGCTATGACTTTAAAGCGATTTTCTTTACCTAAATACAGTACATAGTTGCGGAAAAATTCCAGCAAACGGTGTTTGTCACAAAAGCCTTTGATTAGTGTTTCTAACGCCCATTGTCCTTTTGGAATATCGTTTTCATCCCTAACCACTCGCCAAGGCATATAGCGTTCTTTAGACGCAGTCAACGAACCAATCAACGCTTCTAAACCGTCAGAAATAATATTGGCCAGTGTGGTTTCAAATAGGGATGGGATTTGGTCTTTATAGGTTTCGATCTGGTCGAAAGCTTTCCACACATCGGTGTCGGCATCAGCGGGGTTTTTCAGCTCAATCACCACCAATGGAATGCCGTTTACAAAAAGTACGATATCGGGCTTGCGTGGTTTGGCGAGGTCTTTAACCTTAAACTGATTAACCACTAGGAAATCATTAGCGTCGATACTCTCAAAATCAATTAAGCGCACCTTATCGCCAATCACTTCATCGTCTTTGGAATACTCAACCGGAATGCCATCACGCAACCAGTAATAGACCTGCTCATTACGATTCACCAAACCTTGTGCAGTGCGTTCGATTAATAAATCAAACGCTTGCTCTAAAGCCTGTGCTGGCAAGTGCGAATTAAACTCTCGCATCGACTTTTGCACACGCTCATTCAATAAAACTTGATGATAGCTTTCTCGCTCGGGTGAAGGGCCGTCAGGCTGAATGTCATAGCCACAAACGTATTCATATCCAAGATCAGAGAACCATTGGAGGGTGGCTTGTTCTAAAGTATCTTCGTTAATCAGCATTAGAAAAAGTCCACCTCTACGTTTTCAGACCACAGCTTTTGAAGGTTTACATCGTCACTAGCAGGTCTATGCTCATTGTTTTCAATGTAATCAACTTGCATTACAATTGGTAAGTCAAATGCTGTTCCGGTTACAACGCAACTGCCTTTTGCAAGATTGGGAATTAAACTTTTTGACATACGATCTAGGGTACTAATTGTGTTATCAATTAAAAAAAGATCTTTGTCATTTACAAGCCTATGGATAAAAAAGTTGTGAAGTTGAGACATGATCGTTGGAGAAATATCCGCTGGTCTTTGGCTTGATAAAGTTAAAAACATACCAAATTTTCGACCTTCTTTAATTATCTCCTCAAACATTTCTAATCTATAATCCTTCCAGCTTTCATGCTCTCTATTGGACTGTTGGGAAAGTATGTTGTGTGCTTCATCGATTATGAAATGAAGTGTTTTATCTACTGGGTTCGTCACGGAATTTCGATGTTCTTGATAAAACATTTTTGCAAGTAATAACGGTACTATTTTCTTCGTAGCTTGGTTACAATCTCTCAAGGAAATAACATTCAAAAGCTTAAAAGGACTCTCAGCATTATCCGAAACGTTGAATATCTTAATTAAGTCAGTCATGGCAGACTCGACCCGCTTTAAAAGTGGTTGAATGTGCTCGTATTGAATATATCCGTTATTCAGATCCCGTAACAGTTGCAAGTTAATTCTGACAAGTAATTCATCAAACACAGAGATATCTTCAACATCAATAGTGTCGACTATAGGTTTAAGGTTTGCATCATAACCATCTTGTGTATCAAAAAACTCCCAAGACGTACTAGGTGGCGGTTTATGACAAGCAAATTTTCCACCTTGGTCATACCAAAAGATTTTACTTAACTTCTCTTCGAGATCTTCTGCACCAATATGCTTAGCTATAACTTTCAACTGGTTAAGAGAATCGTTATTTTGGGATGTAGATACAAAACAATGTTCGAATGTTTTCTTTATATAAATTGCTAAGCTATCAGGATTAGATTTAAATTTTTCTCTTCCCTCGACAACTCTGTTTAAAAATGGAGTTTGGGTGTTTGCAGTAGCCTGAAACAACAGAGCAAGAATTTCTGTGTTCCAAATCTGTGAACTTGGCAGTGGAAATTTGTCACCAGAGTCATCTCGTGTCTTTAATTTATAAGACTTTTTATTAGAAGTATCTTTAATCAATTGGTTGCCGACATATTCGCCATTAAAGTCGATTAGTAAGAAAGTACTTTTACCCTTGATTACATCTTCGAAACTATCAAATAACTCCGTATACAGTTTTGTTAGAGTATTAGATTTTCCGCTTCCCGTATTTCCAAAGATACCTATATGACTATTAAAAATTTTACTCCACGGAAGGAAGACAGGAATATCCTCTTTTAACATATTGCCAATTTTGAAGGTTCCATCAGCTCCTTGACTAAAAATTTGACCAACTTGTTTTTCATTCAACAAATAGGCCTTATCTTTAATCATTGGCATGACCTTAACACCATCATAAAAGCTGTTTTGCTCGAAATAACCTATTGGCTTTACTTCAACCTTTCTAATGTATTGTTTTTTATTGTCATCGTTGTCAAAACGATTTTCATCAAGGAACTCTCCCTCGACCATACAAACAATTTGGCGAAATCCACGTTTAATACTCAGGTATTCCCTTATTGAAACGCCTTTGTATTTGTCGCCTTCATAAAACAAAGTTTCTAAGCTGGATTCCTCAAAAATCCTCAACGTAACTTGAGTGCCTCTAACAGCGATAACTTCTCCTACATCAATGCTCATCTATTCACCATCTCGAAGTAAATCAGCGTTAAAAACTGTTTCATTGAAAGCATCAAAATCCAGCACCTTTCCGTCAAGAGCGATAAGTTCTACGTTACGATACCCTTTAAAACGCTCATGCATAACGGCCTTCTCTTGATCATTAAAGCAACAGATATAAACTTTCAGCTTTGGATTTGATAGAGATCGTTTTACTAAGTTAAGAATATGTTCATCTGCGAAAGAAAAAGCAAAACTGATGAGTACCGAGTTCGCTTCTTCCAATTGGTAACTTAAAAGCCGAAGCATTTGATAATAGTGTTCTTCAAACACTGTTTCATGAAATTTCCACTTCGTTGGGTTAACGATAGGTAATTGATTGTATGAGTTCCAAAACGATTCAATTTCTTGAGAGGATAGTTGAACATCTATAGCTAAAACATCACGAGTATTTTTTGTTGCATCATTCAATACTGAATCAAGTTGAGCTAAACTTGTTCCTACTGATTCTGGAATAACAACATCTGCCTCATGCGATGAATAATCGACCTTAATAACATCAGCACTTTTTCTCCAATACGCAGAACCATGAAGATTAATTAAATTAATTTGCGGAATATCTGTAGAGTTTTTTCCAAACACTCCAGATCTGCAAACATAATTACTAAAATTTTTCGCAGATAATGTTTTATCTAGAAACCCCGTTGCACCATCATTTAAGACAAAATCAAGAGAATTCTTTTTAAGTAAATAATCAGCTACGAAAGGAATACAACCATCATAGTTGGTAGTAAAAACATTGCATCGGCGACTAAAAGCACTTTTTTGCTGCAGAAGACGGACTATAGAGTCTATAAAAGTTTCATAATTATCTAAAACTTTTCTTTTTAGACAATCGTCACTGGAAGAATCCCTTTCACAAGGGTTATCAATCAAAAAATCATTAGGATTGAAATTTATTGCTGGCTCAATCACTTTTCTAAAATAATACATGAAGAGTAAAGTTAAATGATTTTTGCACCCACCTTGCTCTAATTTGGTGGCAAGGGTTTCTAAGGTTTCAGTTTTAGTCTCATCATTAGAGTCTTTTAATGGCAGCCATAGTGTAGGAAACAAACCATGTGAAGCTCCTGATCCTATAATAAAGTTGATCTTCTGCTGGTATATATCACTTAAAGGGATGCATGAATTTGACATTAAACTTCTCTTTACTCTTTACTAATTAAAATCACCAGATAAAAGTTTTGGTAACAATGAATCTCTTATTTTGGCTAAGCTCTTGGATTGAACGACATTTGATTTAATTCCATCGTACAAATTACCAACAGTTGTGCTAAATCTTTCCATCACGGCTTTTGAAGGCACAATTACGGCAATAGGTTTAAAGTTCTTTTTACTAATTTCCATAAAGGTTGTACCCGAAGCACGATTTTGGATTTGATCCATGACTGAGTCACACCACTGTAAAACGAATTCCGGTGTAAGTTCACCCTCACATTTCATGGCAATAAAACCTTGATTGACTGCAACAGGTACTTTTGCCAAAGCCAAATAACCAACAGGGGCACGAGAGGACATTAAAACAGTATTTTCTGGCAACAACCCAGATGAAATTTTTGTTAAACCAGCCGGTGTAATTTTTCTATCGGTGTTTAACAACACTTTATCTTGAAGCGATGACAAATCTTTGGGAGTTGCCCAATTAATCTCACCGTCATCCCAAAATTCAGGGATTTTAGTTGATGGCGTACCTCCTCCAACAACAGTTACTTCATTTCCAATTTCGCTGACTCGCCACCCCTTAGGGATTTTGCCAAGTTCGCTGTTTTGCATGGCGTTTGGGAAGAGATCGGCGGTTTGGTGGAGTTGTTGATATTTGTCGGGGTGTTGAGCTTGTAGGGTTTGTAGTTGTTGAGTAGTTTTTCCGCTAATGACTTGCATGGCGGCAAGGGTGGCGTCGGCTTGTGTGCCGCCGTTTTCGAGGACGGCGATTTTGGCTTTAACGGGTTCAAAATAGACAAACCAGCTTTTAAAAATCGCCTGCGCCATTTCTTCTAAGGTTTGATTGATTTGGCGGTTGGCTTCTATTTTTTCACAAAAGCTGAAATATATATCGCCAATCTTTTTCTGTATAACTTTATCTTCGATGATATCTAGGTATAGGTTTTTAAAGTCACCTTTTTTAAAGTGAGGAATCAATGACCCCACATGCATATCCTCAATTTTTTTTTGAGTCTTAGGAGAACGTAGTAGAGCGAAAAGGTATTTAGGAAAAACTAAATCCTGATTTGCTCTAATTGCAACCATGTCTTGAGCAATACAGAATGGTACAGGGTTTTGAGTCCATGCAACTCGTCCAGGACTACCTTTACAAACGAAAATAATGTCTTCTGGCTCTGGATGTCCCCTAAACCAGTTCTGATAAGTTTCATCATCAACAAATCTGATTTTCTCATACACAGGATATAACGAGTCATTCTTAATGCAATTTGTTGCTATCAAGGGAATTCCAGAATCTGTTACTGGACAGGTTTTTCCTCTGTTATCAACTATATTAGATAATAAATCTTGAAAGCTATACTCCTTAAAGCTCATAACCCAACCCCGCTAGGTTCTTTTTAATTTCAGCCTCTAAACGGTCGCTTTCTTTGAATTGTTCGCTTAGTTGGGAGGTTAAGCGTGCCATTTTTTCGGCAAAGGGTTCGCCGTCGTCTTCGACTTCTGCCGCGCCGACATAACGCCCCGGGGTAAGAACATAGTCGTGTTTTTGGATGTCTGTCAAATCAGCGGATTTCACCAGGCCTGGTATATCTTCATAATCGCCATCGGCAAATTCATCTTGCATCCAGTTGTGATACAGCTGGGCAGCTTCGTGAATGTCCTCAGCGTTCAGTTCTTTTTGTACACGACTAATCATCTGGCCCTTGTTTCTCAGGTCAATAAACAGGGTTTGACCTTTTCGTGCGCCTTTGTCGCGGTTTACAAACCAGATACAGGCTGGAATTTGGGTGTTGGTAAATAGCTGACCAGGCAAGGCAATCATGCAATCGATAATATCGGCCTCAATCATCGCTTTACGAATGGTGCCTTCACCTGAAGTATTAGACGACATGGAGCCATTAGCTAACACCACACCGGCACGACCTTTGGGTGAAAGTTTGGCATACATGTGTTGCAGCCAGCCAAAGTTAGCATTGCCGGCCGGTGGCACACCAAATTGCCAGCGGGCATCTTCAATCAGCGCGGCTTGTCCCCAGTCAGAAATATTAAATGGAGGATTTGCGAGTACGTAGTCCATTTTCACGCTTTTGTGCTGGTCGTTATGGAAAGTGTCGGCTGGTTCGCGTCCAAGGTCAAATTCAAACCCTCGAATGGCAAGATTCATGGCTGCCAGTTTCCAAGTGGTAGGGTTGGATTCTTGACCGTAAATGGAAATGTCGTTTGGGTTACCGTGATGGTTCATGACGAACTTTTCAGAATGCACAAACATACCGCCAGATCCACAAGCTGGATCGTAGACCCGGCCTTTTTTCGGAGCGAGGATCTCAACGATTAAATCAACAATGCTAACGGGCGTGTAGTACTGACCGCCTCGTTTACCTTCACTGGAGGCAAAGTTACCTAGGAAGTATTCAAAAATTTGACCAAAGGCATCGCCACGGCTGAGTTCGCCTTGATCGAAGTTAATCACTGAGAATTCATCAATCAGTTGCCCCAGTTTATCGGCAATATTAAGGCGCGAGAATTCTTTATAAAGAATGCCTTTGAGTTTTGGGTTCTCATGCTCGATTTCACGCATGGCATCGTCCAAAATCTTGGCAATATCAGGGCTTTTGGCGTTGGCTTGGAGATACGCCCAACGGGCTTTTTCCGGTGTCCAAAAGATGTTTTCAGAGGTGTATTCGTCGCGGTCGTTTAAGACATCATCGCGGTATTCAGGCTCTTCGTACAACTCATCGTCTGGATCGGAAATGCGCTTTTCTAACTCAGTGCGAAAATTGGTAAAGGCATCGGAGACATATTTTAAGAAGATCAGCCCTAAAACCGGGTACTTGTATTCGGACGCGTCCATATTGGAACGCAGCTTATCAGCGGCGGCAAAGAGTTTGGATTTGAATTCTTGGTTCGTCATGTATTTTCACTGAATTTTCGAATTATTGCATTGTACTTTTATTTGTTTAAATGTGCACTAAGCAGCCTAAGTATTTACACGAAGAATAAAGCAAGTCCTAGCTGAGTGATTGCATCTTTTGTATTCACTGGGTTGCTTTTTTCTAGCGATTATCAAGTTTATGTTTGTTGAGTTTTGTATAGGGGGGGGCTGCCGTCTTGCTCGTTTTGTGGAATGAGGTTTTTCTTTTTAGATGGAATTGAGGTGTCTGGCGGTGATGTTTGATTGCTATAATGCTTTCCCTTATTTTGGACTATAAGTTATTGTTTTTTAATTTATTTTAATGTTACTTTATATAAAAAAACTTCTAACTTAATACTAGTCGAAATCGTTTGTTCGATGTGACGGGAAGTGTAATGACGAATGCTAGAATAAATAAAATTGATAATCAGATAAGGATGGTCAATAAAGTTGTCCCTGAAATATTGTGGTGCAATGATGCAGGTAAAAAAGTAATCAATTTGGTAAATGCCTTGGAAGGTAAAAGCAAGGCGCTTAAAAATATACTTTTGTTAGAAAAAGAGATTCTTGAATATGTAGATAATTATGGTTGGTATCGGTTTGAGGTAGAAAATGAGTTGAGAGTCTGGGAGAGGAATCCCTTTTTACTTGAGCACTATAAAAATAGCTTTATTCCAATACGAATTTTAGAAGGAGGTGCTCTTGAGCGTATGCATAAAATATTGGGGAGGGTGTATCAACTTCCAAGTACATTTATAGGACGCTCAAGTAAATATAATAAGTTGTATTTATTTTGCTTCTCAAAATTCGAATCTGGTTCTCCGCTAAGTAGGTTTTTGAATGGAATTCAAGGTAAAGAAAGACTGATTACATATAAAGAATGGTGTGCAGATGAATACGCTTTAGGTAAGGCTGTACTGGATGAAATTCAACAAATATCAGATGCTTTAAAAGTATGGGTTGATGATAGAAAGGACACGCTTTTAGCTTTTTCTGATGTGAATACGGCAAAAAAAAGAGGGGGGTTGAAAGGATATTTACAGAGCGTTTTAAAGAATACAGATTCTCCTTACATGATGCGAGTCTTCTTACTTCATGATTTTCATAGGCCTGATGCTATTGATGTTAAGGGCTTAGTTAAGAGCTGGAATGAATTGATAAAATCGAAGGAAGCGTTCTTTTGGCCAGATGTAAAAGGGTTTGTGTGGAAAATTGAAGTTGTTGGAGAGAAAGATGCTTTTATAAACAAAACGCATCCGGTTTGGGGGGTGCAGTTGTTATTGGTGTTTGAAAAAGAGTTCGGCGCATCGTTTGAAGAAAACATTTTAGAGGAATTGTTTATAGCATGGAATAAGCTAAATGTTAACAACAGGTCCATAGAGGAAAACTGCATAAAACAGGAGCCTACGACAGGTCGCGTTGGAACGTGTAAAGGACCTTATTCGGTTTATATAGCTTTGCCGAGTCAGTCAAATTTAATCAAGAATATAGACAAATTAGGGTTGCGGCCACAAGTACCGAAAAGAAAAAGTGCGCTTGAATCATTGCACGGGGAGTTTGATAAGAGGGATGGTAGCTCAAAGCAGGCGTTGAATTATTTAATAGACTATTTTGTTACTTCTGATATTGTTTTTAGTGTTCCTATGGATGTCAGTTTGAATGACAATAAAATCGGAAAGCCTCTTAGTGTTAGAAGATTTGGTCGGGGGGAGATCCATAAGAAGGTCAAAAAAAGAGCTAGAGGCAAGTCAGGTTAGGTTTTAAATCCCGTTCCTGTTCAAAGTGACTCTTTTAAATGTGAGTATAAAAGTGAGTATATTTTATTTTTTATGCTTTACATTCCTTTATTGATAGTAGTTTTTGAATCCCTCCGTCTCCGCCATATTGATAAATCAACCGCGCTTGTCGCGGTTTTTTTATGTCTGAAATCTTCGGTTTGCCGAAGTTCGACAGATCTTAAGATTTAATTGTATTTTTATCCGACCAATACAGGGATTGGATTCAAGAAATGTTGACCAGTTTAACGTTGTAAAATTTCAATTAAGGGCTGTGGTTTGCCGATTCCATAGCCTTGTGCATAGTTCACGCCAATCTGCTTAAGCTTTTCTAGTACGCTGTCGTTTTCAACAAATTCAGCAACGGTTTTGAGTCCCATTACCGTGCCGACTTCATGAATCGACTTAACCATGGCATGATCAATCTGATCGTTAGCAATGTCTTTGACAAACATACCGTCAATTTTTAACTTGTCTACCTTCAAGGTCTTTAAATATCCGAAAGAGGATAGCCCGCTGCCAAAGTCATCCAGTGCAAAGGTCACTCCTTTTTCTCTTAAAGTAGAGATAAAGTGCTGAGCATTCTCTAAATTCGCGATTGCAGTGGTTTCCGTGACTTCAATACAGAACTTTGGTGCCAGGCTGCCCATCTCGGCAAACTTGGCAGTTAAAAAGGTTAAAAATTCGTGAGAGGTCAGGGATTGCGCAGAAATATTAATGGCGCAATAACCGATTGAAGGTAAAAAATCGGGATATTCCCTGAAGAGCTCAAATGCTTTGGAAAATACCCAGTAATCGATATCAATCGCTTTGTCATATCGTTCTGCGGCGGGCAGAAAAGCGCCGGGTAGGGCTATGCCAGTGTTGGAATTCATCCGTAACAGCAGTTCATAATTAATTTTGCCTTTATCGGAATCCTTGTCACTATTAATGGTCATGATGGGTTGTGCGTAAAGCTCGAACAAGTTTTCCTGTAACGCGGACTCGATACGTGAAATCCAGCCCATTTCTTCGGCTCTGAGCTGTAATTTTTCATCGTTCGATACATAAAAATGGAAAGTATTCCTCCCTTTGTCTTTCGCGGCATAACAGGCGGAATCAATCCACTTCATAATCATGTCCGGTTTTGTCATGGAGTCATCAATTTCGACGATTCCGATGCTTACACCAATGCGGAATACCTTGCCTTCCCAGGCAAATTGATAATCGCGAATCGCATTGATAATCTCGTTGGCAATGGATTTGGCGTTATCCTGATTCGAGTTTTCGAGAATAATACCGAACTCGTCGCCTCCGAGGCGGGCTAAGACATCAGACTGGCGAATATAGGGCTGAATCAAACGAGGGATTTGACGGAGTAACGCATCACCGGCACTGTGGCCGCAGGTGTCATTGACAATTTTAAACTGATCCAGGTCCAGGTAAAAAACGTAGTGTAATTGATGATCTTCAGCTCTTTGCAGCAGCAGAGACAGGCGGTGTTCAAATTCATATCGGTTTATCAAATCCGTCAAGGCATCATGCGAAGCCTGATAAGAAATTTTCTTTTCAACGAGCTTTCGCTCGGTAATATCTTGCCCTTCGGCAACCAGGTAGGTGATTTCCTGTTCGGAATTACGAATAGGGGTCAAGATAAAGTGAATGATCATTTTTTCCCCATTCGCAGAGCGAATGGTCACTTCTTTATTTATCTGCTGCCCCGAGGCACACATTTGAATGTCTGACTTAATTTGCGAACGAAGCGCATTATCTCCCCACCAGTAGCACTCGAAAAAATAGCGTCCAACCCAGTTGTCTTGATTACTTCCCATGGATGTCGCGGCAGAGTTGTTAACCAGTTCAATCATTCCGTCAGTGGTTAACATCACGGTGAAGGTCGATAGCGCATCGGTATATTGACTCAGTTTGTTTTTCGAGGTTTGCAGCTGTTCGGAGATTTCTTGCTGCATTTTCAAGTTGGAAGCCAGTAAACGTTGCTCCTTGCGGGAGCTTCTAAAGGCGTAGAAAAATAAAAATAAAACCAGCGCCAAAAAAATCACGAAAATCAGACCAAACCGCAGTTTGGAACCGATAAGCTTCTGGTTGACGTTATCCACCAAGAGGGCCGACTCGATACTCCCCAGCTCAATGACGCCCGCTAATTTATTTAGAATTTCGGTTTGGACAGGGATTGCTTTATTGAGCAGAATCGTCGTCGCTTCTTCTTTGGCGCCATCAAGAAATAATTGAGAAATTTTATCCTGCAGTGGTGCGTTGATTTTGGTCAGGGCCGTTTGTTCGGAAAGCAATGCTTTTTCTCTGTCGCTCAGCTTCAGGGTATAGAGTTCTTGTCGGGCGTTGATAAAGCGATTGGCCAGCAAGCTTAATCGTAGAGAATATTCATCAAGAATAAATTCGTCCGTTTCCGCCATCATCTGCAAGAGAATTAACGAGCGTTCACGAGCAGCATTGTGCATAGTCGTTAGAAGGTTACGTTTTGTTTGTTGCGATTCGACTTGGCTGGAAATATTTCGGTATGTATTGGTGACGTTACTGTAAACGTCATAAATAAACACGAGGGAAATAAACAAAATAACGGTAATAACAGCGACAAACTGTTTATTCATGAAGCATTCCCATTTTTCTATCTATGCCAAAAAAACATTAAACCGCTTCTATCATATATAAGAGTGGAATTTATGATGATTCAATCATTTGATGGATTTATAGATAATGTAATTTCATATTCCTTAATAACGCGTTTGCGCCTTGTTAAGCCTTTTCTGGTTCGCGTTGTGTAACAAACCGACTCGCCATTGAGTTTGGGCGCGTAGATCCCCTAATTGGCTGCTGTATAGCAATCACTCGCGCTGAGGTTTGTTGATCGTCGTTTGCTTCGAACGCTTGTCTTATCTCTGAGGGAACCATCGCCAAGATAAGAGGGGGATCTTTGCCGATAATGCCTTCTTCATTTTATTCGTCGGTTGAATTAACAATTTCCAGGGCTTTGTCGAAATCAAAGTTGTTGATCGCGTGTAAAAGCGTGTTGAAACGTTTTTTATCCAGCAGCGTCTCAAACAGCGTTTGATTGTTTTCAAAGTAGACGGTGGCTTCGCCATCGAAATTTTCCAGCATTGCCTTGAGCTGACTCAGCTTATCTTGATGTTCGCTGGTGTCAACTGATGCCGGTGCCGCAGAATGTGCTTCCGTGGCTTCTTCGTTTACGGTCTGTACATACACGGAGAGTTCTTCAAAGGCTGCCTGACGGGCATTTTCCAGCGTGGTTAAGCGTTCTTCAAGTTCGCTCTGATTTGTCGTCCAGTCTTGTTCATGCTCTTTCAGGAAGTTTTCCAGCTCAGCGCTGTGTGCGGAAAGTTCCTGCGCGCCAACCGTTGCGCTGATTCCCTTAAAGGAGTGAATCAGGCGTAACATTTCCGGATAGTTGTTTTCTTTCTGAAGCTGAAGGAAATTCTCCGGCAGATTTTGGTATTTATCCACATACTGTTCAAGAATTGAGTGGTACAGTTTTTCCGAGCCACCGGCCATGCGCAGGCCGTCGTCAAGATTGACCCATTTGAAAGCCTGACCTTTGTGCGGATGAATGATCTCTTTGTTGTCGGGGACGTTTGAGTCGGCAAAAGTAGAGTCGTCACCGTGGTAATATTTGCCCAGAATCCGGTAAAGTTCCTGCGGGTCAACCGGTTTGCTTAAATGGCCGTTCATGCCGCTGGCAAAGGATTGTTGACGCTCCTCTTCAAGTGCATGTGCTGTCATGGCGATAATCGGCAATTTGCTGAATTGAGGATCCTTGCGAATAGTTTTGGTTGCGGTGTGGCCGTCCATTTCGGGCATTTGCACATCCATAAATACCATCTCGTAGAAATCGGGTCCTTTGGCCTGCAATTCGTTGACGGCTTCCAGGCCGTTATTGACCACGGTTACCTGGGCGCCTTTGGATTCCATTAACTCAACCGCAATCTGCTGGTTTAAAAGATTATCCTCCGCCAGCAATATTTTCATTCCTGAGACGTTCAGATCCATACTTTGTTCGATTTGACCGTTTGTCGTCTCCAGTTTTAAAGTGCTGCGCAGATGAGGGAAGTGCTGCGCCAGAAGTTGTTCGATATGTTTCGGTAATACCGGTTTGCTCAGGACATCCGGAATCTCGTACCGGTTACCCAGTTCGGCCATCGATTCTTGATCGTAGGCGGAGACAAGGATGCATTTAGGCAGCTGAGCGGGGCAGTTCTGCCTGATGAATTTGATAAACTCTTCACCGTCTTTTTCAGGCATGACCATATCAATGAAAATCAGGTCGAACTCCTTGGTACAGACCACTTTCTGAGCTTCATCAACATCTGAACAGCTGGTGATCTGCAGGCCGTAGATTTTAAGCAGGTTACCGAGGGTTTCCTGAGCAATTTTCACGTCGTCGACAATCAGCGCTTTGAGGTTTTCTTTGATTTGTGTTGGATCACGACGTTGAGGCGCGACTGGCAGATCCAGGTCAAAATAAAATGTCGATCCTTTGTCTTTTTCGCTTTTGACGCGGATTGTTCCGTCAAGAAGGTTGATGATTTTTTGCGAAATTGCCAGCCCAAGCCCTGTACCGCCGTATTTTCGGGTTGTTGAACCATCCGCCTGACTGAATTGCTGGAACAGGTTTGCGACCTGGTCTTGAGTCATGCCTATACCGGTATCTTGAACCTCGATATGCACCTGGATGCTTTTTCCGGTGAACTTACCGTCGATACTCAGTTTGACATAGCCTTCTTCGGTAAATTTCAAAGCATTGGACAGCAGGTTGTTAATGACTTGCTCAAGACGCAGCGGGTCGCACAAAACCCAGCCGGCGTTACCGAGAACATCTTTGGATTTAATCTCCACCAAAAGTTCCAAAGGGCGTTGCTGGATGGTTTCCGCCAGCAGGCTGGCCGAGTTCCCTAGTACTTCTTCGAGTTTCATAGGGATGGATTCGATTTCCATCTTGCCGGCTTCGACTTTCGAAAAATCCAGAATGTCGTTAATGATTTTTAAAAGCGATTCGCCGGCCGAATGGATTCGCTCGACATAATATTTTTGCCGCGGATCAAGCTTGGTTCTCAGGGCGAGATAAGCCATACCGATAATTGCGTTCATTGGTGTGCGGATTTCGTGACTCATATTGGCCAAAAATATCGCTTTGGTCTCTGCAGCAGCTTCGGCCTGTTCCTTGGCGCTAATGGCTTCCTGGGTTGCGGTATGCAATTCTTCCATCAGCTGTTTACGAATTTCAGCTTCATGCATGCCGGTAAACATGACCAGACAAGTGCTATGGAACGGTTCAAGCAACTCGACAACTTTCTCGTTGTAAGACGTTCTCGCATTAGCCAAAGCGTAAATCCCAATGAGTTGGTTGCCTTTTTTGATCGGAATGCAGATAAAGCGTTTAAGTTTGGGGTGGCCGTTTGGCGTTTTCTGCGAACGGGGATCATTTTCCATATTATTGTTGATGATCATGTGCTCTTTATAGAGCACTTCTCCGATCAGAGTATCCGGTGAGCAAAATGATTCTTGTGATTGTTTAAACTGATCGTACATATACTGGGACTCTTTATCCCAGGCTAGATTGCTCATGGCATGCATTTTAAGGCAACGCTGGTGATTGTCGTCCTTATAGACGACTTCAGCAATAAATCCGGATTCGCTGCCGGTGATGCCGAGGATGACTTTAAGAAGCTTGTCCCAGACTTTGTTTTCTCCGTCTTGCGTCGCTACGGAAGCTTCGGTGGCGGTTTTTAAGGCGTCCAGCAGTTTGTTTCTTAATTGCGCTGCGTCTCGGGCTTCGTTGCGCTCGGTGAGATCGGTCAAAATGCCGATAAATTCCGAATCGTTTTGTAATTTAATTTCCGATACGGCCAGCGCAAGCGGAAAAGTGGTGCCGTTTTTGCGCAGCCCTTCAACCTCGCGCTCGCCCTGATTGATGATATGACCGTGGCCGTTTTGAAGATAGCGGTTAATGTACTCCTGATGGTGGTTGGCATAAGAAGGGGGCATAATGATTTCGATATTATTGCCGATCATCTCTTGGCCCGAATAACCGAACATCTCCTCGGCAGAGCGGTTAACACGGGTCACCACGCCTTGTGCATTGATTTGGATAATTCCGGCGGCGGCATTTTCAAGAATGGCTTCATTCTGGCGTAGTGGTTCGAGTGCTGAAATTTTTACCAGACGAATCAGTACGATCAGGGCGATAAAGCCGAACAGCATCAGTAAGGACTTAAACAGGATGTTGTTGAAGCGGGTGTGATAAAGCTTGTTCACTTCTTGCATAATGGTTTCATAAACCAAACTCTGCATCGCATTGGAGTGTTCGATAATCGTATTGTGACTGCTGTCCGGAAGATGTTCGAGTTTGACGAGTTTATTTCCCGACTGATGCAGGGGGCGAAGATAATCGATCGTGATTTGCTGGTAGTCTTTAGCGATTGTTCCAAGCTTTTCGAAAATCAGCGGGTAGGTTTGGAAGAGATTTTGGTCGGCGTCCAGTTGCAGCCCGTTTTTTTCCATAATCAGGCTGATGTCGAGTATGTGTTTACGCAGCTGTGGGCTTGGCTTTTCGGCATAAATTTCCAGCATGCTTAAAAGTCTGCGGTAGCGACTGTTCCAGATTTTAAACTGCCAGGCAAACTCGCTTAATGCACTGATGTTGTTATTGAAGTAATGGCTGTTAAAAAGCTTTTTCTTGGCATTGATTAGGATGTTCTGGAGTTCAAGAGGTGGGATCTCTTCGCCTTCGTAGGGAGAGTAATAACAGCTTTTCCCGCTGGCGCAATTCTCGATTACCTGACGTTTGTCTTTAAAGTTTGTCCAGGCGATTTCAAGTCCGGGAATCTCGAAGAGCGGAGTGCTTCCGAGGAAATTCGTCATTAAGGCATCGGTTTTTTTTTGTGAAGCCTGCCAAGCGCTAAAGTAACGGCTTTCACCATTAATCAGTCGGTAACCGAGGTTGTCCTCTTCGCTTAATTGATTGGTCGTTTCTATGATATTGATGGCGTCTTTAGAACTCTCGATCCATTTGATTTCCTCGGACAGAGTTGAGAGGTTTTCTCCCAATATCCAGACAAACAAGGCAAAAATCAATACCGAAACGGCCTGTAAACTCAAAGTTGCGGTATGGATCTTTTGTGCCTTCATAGGGGGTCAGGTCCTTGATGAGGTTAGAACTGTTTGTGATAGTTTAACTGACCCGACAGCACTGACCAGTGTTTATCCATTTCATTGTCGTCATAATCCGGGAAGATCGGAATATTCGCGTGCCCTTGGCGATGATCGTATTGCGCAGTGAAGTTTAACTCCGGAAGAATATGCCAGCGTAATGCCAAGGTCGAGACCTTGCTGTAACCGCGCAGATTGTCTTCATCTCTTTTGTCGTTGTTTCCCAAGTAGTAAGAGTAACGGATCCAGGTTTCCAGACTCGGTAACGGAAGCCATTGCCACTGGAAATAGTAAGCATGGCCTTTGGTGTCGATATTGTCAGAGGGCTGGAAAGTGTATTCGATATCCGTATGGGTTTGGATATCCAGGTATTCGGAACTGAAAATATGATTCTTATACTGATACTGGGCGGAAAGCATATGTAGACCCACAGTATATCGAGCATTGCTAATAAGGCTTGTGACAGCTGGGTCAAGATCGATCATGGGTTCAGCATTCATATAACTGTAATTAAAGTGCAGGTTTGGAAGAGCGTTCGGCTCAAAATAAAGGTTGAGTCCGTATTTTCTCATACGGTTGATGTCACCTCGGTTATCGATCCCTTTTAGAAGGTAGAGTTCTAATGAATCGTCAGAAGTTGATTTTTCACCATAATAGGCATCAACTTCCAAGGTTCCTCCGGAAAGAAAGTGGGTTGAATAGAGGTTGACGCCGTCGGTGGACACCATGAAGTCACGCAGTCCTTCGAAATAGATGGCGCTTGGTAAAAATATCCCCGGCCGAGATGAAGGGTAATCACGCGAATCATTGTACAGTCCATAAGGGGTTTTGACGCGTCCGGCACGAATGCCTGCGCTATTGAGTCCATTGTCAAAAATCAGATAATCGGCAAGAAGGTAATCGATCTTGGGTTCGCCTTCATAGATATCGCCGAAAGTCTGTGAGAGAAGTTGGCCGCTGAAACGCCAGTCGGAGTTGTAAATCCAGTTCAGGTTTAAGCCAATTTCATTTAGTTTGAGGGAGCCTTTTTCCGAGTCCTTGGTTAAAAACGGACTGTCATACGATTTGATGAACCCCTGAGAGATAAAAGCGTTGGCTTGCACTTCTGCGCTTGCAGGAGATACTGCCAGTGTTGAGGCTAGAATCATGGCGTAGAAAAGTTTGCTGACGGGTTTGCCGAAACGGTTTCGGAGATGCATGGCCGGGAACATTATTTGCTCTCCTTTAGAATAGATGTTTGTGAGAGTCGATAAAGGTTTCGTGTTGCAATGTAGCCAACTGCACCAGGGGTTTTATAAACGTTTTGGATCATCTCTTCTTCATTTTGGAGTTCTATCGGAGCGATACCGCGACCGCTGAAAATCAGCCTATTCCAGATTCGTTGAATCTGGTAAACGTTGGTATTCAGGTATTTGTGAACAAATTCTCTGTGAACGGGGTTGTTTACAGGAAGGATAAAGGCTTGTATCGGCAAGCCGTTGGGCCAGCTTCGCAATTTGGAGGTGAATATTTTATCGATCATTTCCGGGCTGTAGGCATTTTGCTGCTGATATTCGACGACATGGCCATTCGGGTAGTGGACGATAACGGAGACGGTGGCATCGGCCGCGGCAGAGGTTTGGGCATTCAAGAGCAGGCTCAATGAAAGAATGCCAACCAAAGCAGAGAATAATTTCCGCCGATTAAGGTCTGTTTTAAGGAGGTAAGAAAAAAATATCGCCACTGCATGATCCTTAAAATGATGAAGGCAGCTTAGGAGTAATGCCAAGTAAATTCTGCTTACAACTATGATTTCATAAGCCTAGGATACTGTCAATTTCGTATTGCCTGCTTAAAATCAACTATTTAGATGAAAATTAGGACAGGTTTTCTTAAACAAGCCTGAGTAACAGGAGACGCTTTTAATTTTCTTTTCAAGCCGTGTAGGGTAAGTTTGACAGAGGTGAGAATTGGTGTGTTTTCGTACATTGAATTGCTGTTGGTGAAAGTTTTCAAAAATCGCCGCAAAAGAGTTGACAGGCGTTTTTTAGCCCCTATAATACGCGCTCAACAGGCAAGCGATGAACCGTATGGAACAAGCAAGCCTAGCGCAAAAAAGTTTAAATTTTATTTGACACAGATAAAGTTGATAACTATAATACGCGCCACAAACAAAGCGCCCGTAGCTCAACTGGATAGAGTACTCGGCTACGAACCGAGCGGTTAGGGGTTCGACTCCCTTCGGGCGCGCCATTATTTCAAAGCCTCGTTAGTGTTCACTGACGGGGTTTTTTGCTTTTACACTGTTTTATCGGTGGCAAAAAAATAACCCAGTAGTTTTTGGCTACTGGGTTTTTTTATTTAATGTCATAAGTCGGTTTGTTGTGCAGTTTAGATTCCCTGTTGTGGTTTAGCGCTCCAGTTGCATAGGCATTCTTCATATGCCTGATTGCTGAACTGCTGAATAACGTGCTGTTTGGATTCATCATCAAGTTGAACAGGAACTTGGTAGGCTTTTTGTAAATATTGGTAGGCGATGCTGTTGGCTTGTTTGTATTCCCAGCCTTGCTCAAGTAAGCGGTTGCCGACAGCGGTCATTACCAGGCCTTCTTGTCGGGAACTGATTACGTCTTGTGCAACGACTTTCATGAGTTCGCAACTGATTTGTTTGGTTGAAGGCGTTGTTTGTGCACTGGCAATTGGGGCGGAGAAGATGGACGCGATCAAAGCGCCGGATGCAATTAAAGTGGTAGTTTTCATAATGATACCTCTGATGCTATTGCGGAATATGGCTTATAACCATGTATTAAGAGTACTTATCTTTGCCACGAAATTAAAATAAAAATAATTTCTCCTCTATTGTCTGCTTCTATATTACGCAATGCTAATGTATAAAAAAGCCCGCATTATGCGGGCCTTTAGTTTGTATTGGCAGGTTTGGATTTAGAATTCTTCCCAACTTTCGTCGGTCGTATTCTTTTTGAGCGGGCTAATAATTTCCGATTTGGACGCCGAATTTTCACTGGTCGGTTGAGTTTGCGGTTTGGGTTTTTCGATCTTTGTCGCCTTGCTCGGGTTTGTTGCGATCGCAGCAGTTTGGTTTCCGTGAGGCTTTTGCGAATTTCTTCTGGCTTGTTCGGTGAATTCGGCCGAGATTTTAAATTGCTGCATGCGTTCAACCAGCCCGGATGTTTGCTGCTCGATTGCGGCGACACTTCGGGCCGAGTCTTCGACGAGAACGGCATTCTCTTGAGTGTTGCTGTCCAGTGAGGCGATCGCCTGATTCAATTGTTCGACACCTTGAGCCTGTTCATTCGATGAAGCGGCGATTTCTGCGACAATGCTGGTAACCTGTTGAATTGCGTCATTGATTTCATTGAGCGATTCTCCAGAGTTTTGCGCCAGTTCGGTTCCCTGTTGAATTTTGTCAACCGAGCGATCGATCAGGCCTTTGATTTCTTTGGCAGCATCGGCGGATTTTCCTGCCAGTGCGCGAACTTCACCGGCTACGACGGCAAATCCTCGGCCGTGTTCACCTGCTCGCGCGGCTTCTACAGCCGCATTCAGGGCCAGTAAGTTGGTCTGGAAGGCGATGGAGTCGATAAGTCCGATGATTTGTTCGATCTGTTCCGAAGAAGTTTTGATCTGTTGCATCGCTTCGATGGTTTGCGCCATGATTGCGGCCCCTTGCTGAGTTTTTTGCGAGGCTTTTTCAGTTAGTTGGTCGGCCTGTTGGGCATTTGAAGCGTTGTTGCGGATTGTGGAGGTCATCTCTTCCATTGTTGCGGCGGTCTGTTCGATCGACGCCGCTTGCTGCTGGATGCGTCCAGAGAGGTTTTCATTGCGGACGGATGTTGCTCTCATGTCTTCGGCGATGCCGTGTACAACATGGTTGACCTCTGCCAGTGTTTGCGACAGGTTGTCCAGCGAGCTGTTAATGGCGTCTTTTATCTCGCCAAGGCCGCCTTCGAATTCGCCTTGCACTCGATGGGTCAAATCGCTGTCCGCCAAAGCGTGAATCGCATCGGCAATATTGTGGTTGGCTGTGGCAATGGCGCTGGACATATGATTGATCTGTTCACCCAGATCATAAATGAAACCGTCGAGAACGCTGACATCGATCTGTTCGCCGATATGGCCTTTAGCAGCTTTCTCGACCATGGTTTTCAGGTTGGTTTCGACCTTGGATTGCATTTCGGCCATCTTCGCTTCTTGAGTGACGTCTTTCCATTCGGTAACAAAGCCTTCACGAGAACCGTCAATGTTCCAGATCGGGTTAACAATGATTTTCAGGTGGAGTTCGCCAAGCGCGAGGTCGGCGATATAGGTGTCTTTCAGTTCTTTCAATAATTTACGCTGATGCACCGGATTTACGTGGAAAATGTCGATGTTTTTACCGATCAAATCATCGGCCTTGAAGTGTGGCAGCATTTTCTGAATGTCTGCTTCAACGTTTTTCAGCGTGTTTAAGATCGACTCGTTCATATAGGTAATATTGAGATCTTCGTCCGCGATCATAATATTCGAGGTACTCTGGTCGACGACGTGGGTGATGATTTCCGCTTTGTTCATGTTGCAGCGGATTGCACGGATCATGCAGTTGATATATTGCCCGAGTTTATGGGTTTCCGCCGATCCGGTTTCCGGCATTACCGCATCCAGATTCATACCTTCTTCGTCCGGGAAGGCGGTAAGAATGCTGTCGCGCAAAGCTACAATCGGCTTAACCAGTCGCTGTCGAACCAGTAGCTCTATAGCCAAGAAGTTGATCAGGACAAGAATAATGACGAAGGTAAGTAATTCGGTCATGCGAAAAGTGGCGCTTTCCTGGTTCAGTTGAATAATTCGGTCATTACTGGTGGTTTCGATATATTCAAACCAGTCCGCTTTGGCTTTGATCGCAGGGCGGTCATCGACAACCACCTGACTGTCAATATAATCGGCCGGTGCTCCCTGTTGTTTCAACTCCATGACAACTTGCGCTTTCTGTGAGAATTCATTGACGGTATTACGGATGGTCTCAATAGATTGCGTCTCTACGGCTGAAAGGTCGCCAAGTTTTTTGTAGTTATCGAGTGCCTGATTAATGTTTTGAACGTTTTGGTTGAATGCTTCCAGGTAGCTGGAGGTACGGTAATCACTGTCGCCGCGCAGGATGAAGTTCTTAAAGTTGTGAATGAATTGTCCGTAACCGAGCTGGGCATCGATTTCATGGAAGATGGTGCGTTTTTCCTGAATATCGGATTGAAGGGTTTGCAGTTCGGTGTTGTATTGTTTATCAACAGCGATATAGATAGAGACTCCGATGATATTGATCGCTAAAAACAGGATCGTATAGATCGTCAGGAGAAGTTTAATGGACTTTCCGGTGTTGCCTTTTTCCATGCTTGACATCCTCTCAGCAGGCTTGTTTTGTATATACCCCATAAATAATAGGGGAGCCTGAAGTGTAATAGAAATACGAATAAGTACTTATTTTACGCGGGCCAGCGAGCTTGTTGGGGTATTTTTTTTGCGGCTGCGCTGTTATCTGTAGGTAAATGGTCTATTAACAGGAATAATGGCGATGATTCAAGGCCTAAAAGCAGAGGATCTGAGTTTAGTGCGGTTATTGATGCTTGGAAAGTTTGAGAAAAAGTATTATTTGAATGCTTTATGAATAGATAAAAAGAGGGCGGATTGCCCTCTTTTGATATCGGGATTGTTTTATGGAAGAACGAAACCGATTGTTTCCTGGAAGTCTTGCAACGTTTTTTGTGCTTGCGAGCGAGCGCTTTTAGCACCGTCGGCAAGAATCGCTTTAAGCTCTGCTTCGTCTCCGCGAATCTGCTTGAAGCGTTCCTGTATCGGCGACAGATAGTCGGCTACCAGTTCACCCAGTTCGACTTTCAGGTGGCCGTACATTTTGCCTTCGAAGTGTTTGACCACTTCGTCGATTGATTTGCCGCTGATCACCGAGTAGATGGTCAGCAGGTTGGAAACGCCCGGTTTGTTTTCCACATCGTAGTAAATTTCGGAGCCGGAATCGGTAACCGCTTTTTTGAATTTTTTAAGGATTTTTTTCGGGTCATCGGCCAGCGCGATGAAGTTGTCCTTATTTTCGTCCGATTTCGACATTTTCGAGGTCGGATCCTGCAGGCTCATAATTCGACCGCCGGAAGTCGCTGGTGGAATGAAAGGTTCCGGTACTTTAAATATTTCGCGCTCGAATTTATTGTTCAGACGAATGGCCAGATCTCGGGTTAATTCCAGATGCTGTTTCTGATCTGCTCCGACTGGAACCATTTCGGTTTGATAGAGCAGGATATCAGCAGCCATCAGAACCGGGTAGTCGAAAAGCCCGACATTGATGTTCTGAGAGTGTTTCGCAGATTTATCTTTGAACTGCGTCATGCGGTTCAACTCGCCCATATAGGTATAACAGTTCAGGATCCACGACAGTTCAGCGTGTTCCGGGACGTGCGATTGAATAAATACCGTGCTTTTGTCCGGATCGATTCCGGATGCCAGATACCATGCAACAAAGTCCAGGCTACGGTTTTTAAGGTCGATAGGGCTCTGCTCTACCGTAATGGCGTGCATATTGACCAGGGAAAACAGGCAGTTGTAGTCGTCCTGCATTTTGACCCAGTTTTTAATTGAGCCGATATAGTTGCCAATCATCAGGTCGCCGGAAGGCTGGATTCCGCTAAAAAGAGTCGGTTTTGCTGTCATGGTTCGTCTAAACTTTTGTTGGGGTTGATCGATGCCGCAGCCGGCAGAAAATAATTTAAATAGCGAAGTATTTTCGCACGTTTAAGGCAGAATCGCCAGAGGGGTGAACGGTTCAAAAAAGATAGGGAAGCAGTCTGCAGGTTTTCTCTTGATAAAGTGCATAATCTTGCAGTTTGCGTTTAAGAAGGGCTTCTTCGTAAGAGAGTTTGAGGATCAAGGTTAAGGCCAGTAACAGAAACGGTACCCAGATAGCTGCACGGTTTTCGCTTATTGCAACCGGCGCAAAAAAATAAAGAATACTGGCGTACATCGGATGACGGATAAAACGGTACGGACCTGTCGTCACCAAATCTATTTCCGGCATGGGGTCG
Organism: Thiomicrorhabdus xiamenensis; assembly: GCF_013282625.1. Classification (NCBI taxonomy): domain Bacteria; kingdom Pseudomonadati; phylum Pseudomonadota; class Gammaproteobacteria; order Thiotrichales; family Piscirickettsiaceae; genus Thiomicrorhabdus; species Thiomicrorhabdus xiamenensis. The sequence goes on along the minus strand of NZ_CP054020.1, from coordinate 1,850,880 downwards.
GGGATGATATTGAAATGCCCCAGATGCATGCTTTTAAGTGCCCATAGGCCCAGAAAGATGGCGGCGCTTTGGATGACGAGTACCCAGTAATCGAGCGACCAGGGAAAGCTTAAATAAGTCAGTAGGGCGATCAGTGCGAACTGGGAAAAAACCAGTCCGTAAGACCAGATCGGGTGCGGGATTTTTGCAGTTTTTCCGTTTGGGGTCATTTGCCGGGTTCCTGGTCTGTCGAGTGGATGGTAGTCGTTTTTGATTAAAGTGTGCTTGCAAAGGCTGGAAAGCAGGCGGAAAATCGAGTACTTGCGTTGCAGTCTGGGCAAAAGGCGTTAAAATGGGAAAAATTTTTTATGACTTTCTTAAAGTTTCATCACTTTTAAACTGAACCTAGTTTACAGTGCAATTAGTTTAGCGGTCAGCAGGCAGCGTTTCAGAGATATTAAATCACAATCTATGCAGAGTTTTATTCGAAAAATCAGTGCCTTTTTTACCGGCTCTAACGCCTCAAGTTCAGACGATCATTCTCCTCTTGTCATTACCAGAGATGAGCATGATATTTCCCGGAGAGAAATCGAGAAAGCGGCGCTGGATGTACTCTATTCTCTTAAGCGCGCCGGTTATGATGCTTACCTGGTCGGCGGCTGCGTGCGCGATCTTTTGCTGGGTTTGGAGCCGAAAGATTTCGATGTGGTAACCAGCGCCGAACCAGAACAGATTAAAAAAGTTTTTCATAAGCGCTGTCGCTTGATCGGGCGCCGCTTCCGTCTGGCGCATGTTCGCTTCGGTCGGGTTGTGATTGAGGTCGCGACTTTCCGTGGGCAGAGTGTCAGTCAACCGCGCGATAATAAATTTTTCGGGCGTAAAAAGTTTGCTCAGAAGCGCGAAGTCGATGAGAGCGGAAGATTGCTGCAAGACAATATCTACGGCACGATCGATGAAGATGCATGGCGTCGTGATTTTACCGTTAATGCGCTGTACTACAGCATTAATGATTTCTCTATTCTGGATTATACCCGGCAAGGGGTAGATGATATTGATGATGGCGTTTTACGTCTGATCGGCGATCCGGAAACGCGTTACCGTGAAGATCCGGTTCGTTTGATTCGCGCTGTGCGTTTTGCCGCCAAGCTCGGTTTTCAGATCGAGCCGAAAACCGAGAAACCAATTCCTGCTCTGGCGCACCTTCTTTTGGATGTTTCCAATGCCCGTATGTTCGAAGAAGTGTTGAAGCTGTTCCATAGCGGTGTGGCTTTGCAGGTATTCGAAAAACTGCGTCACTATCACCTATTTGAGCACCTCTTTCCGCAGACGGATGCGATTTTGAAACAGGAAGTGGAAGGTTTTCCGCGTATGCTGGTCATTGAGGCTTTAAAGAGTACGGATGCGCGAATCCGCAGCGGAAAATCGGTCAACCCGTCCTTTCTGTTTGCCGCCATGTTGTGGGAGCCGATGGTTCAGAGAAAGCAGGAATTGCTAGACGAAGGAATGGTGCATCAGAATGCGCTGTTTGCCGCCGCGAACGAAGTCATTGAAAAGCAGATTGCCAATACCGCTATTCCGAAGCGTTTTACGGCGCAGATTCGCGAGATCTGGGGGTTGCAGTACCGTTTGCCGAAACGTAGTGGGGAGCGTGCTCAGGCGCTTCTTGAACATCCGCGTTTCCGGGCGGCATATGATTTTCTGGGTATTCGTGTTGCTGCCGGGGAAACCGATCAGGAACATCTTTTCGAATGGTGGACGGAATATCAGGAAAAAACTCCGGTTGAGCGAGTGGCGTTTGTCTCCAATTTGAAGCCGCAGCGCAAGCGTCGCCCGCGACGTCGTAACCGAAATTTTTACCGCAAACGTAGCCAGAATGCGGATAAGGTTGAGAGCGGTCATGAAGATACAAGCTCTTAAGGCGTGATGGATGGCTCATCGTGTTTTTCTTGGTTTGGGGGCGAATCTAGATCAGCCCGCCGAACAGATTCGAGCGGCACTGCGCGCTCTGGATAGTCTGCCTCAAAGTCGGGTAATAAAAAGCTCGGCGCTTTATACCTCGAGCCCTTTAGGGCCTCAAGATCAGCCGGATTATGTGAATGCGGTGTGCTTGCTGGAAACTCAGCTAGCGCCGGATGAACTGTTGCAGCAGCTACAGAGGCTGGAGATCGAGCAGGGGCGCGTCAAAAAACGTCACTGGGGTGAGCGAACTATCGATCTGGATATTCTGCTTTATGATGATTTGCAGTTACAAAGCGAGCATTTGCAGATTCCGCATTCGCAAATGCATTTGCGTGACTTTGTTCTCGTTCCATTGGCGGAAATTGCACCGGGTATTCTTGTTCCGGGGCGCGACAAGGTGGAAGAGTTGATCGCGGGCCTGCAGGACAGTTTCCTAAGAACGATTTAGATTATTCTTTTCTTGGTCCGGTCAGTTTTCTTAAGACCGCTTTTGCGGTAAATTATGCCCTCTCCATTCCCTTTTATTATCGCTTCAAATCACCGTAGGTTAACACCATGTGCAAAAACTTATCAGATCTGCAAAAAATGTATTCCCAGGGAGAAAAGATCGCATGTTTGACGGCATACGACGCTTCTCAGGCTCATTGGGCAGCGCAGTCCGGGGTTGATGTCATTCTGGTCGGTGACTCCCTGGGGATGGTCGTTCAAGGGCATAAAACAACTTTGCCGGTCACTATCGAGCAGATGGTCTACCACACGCAAATGGTGCAAAGAACCAATCATTCCGCTTACTGTATTGCCGATCTTCCGTTTATGAGTGATGCCACGGTAGAGCTGGCATTGTCCTCGGCCGCTCAGCTGATGAAGGAGGGCGGGGCGAATATGGTTAAACTGGAGGGTGGCGCGCGAGCGCTACCTGCCGTCAGAGCGCTTTCCGATATTGGCATTCCGGTTTGCGGCCATTTAGGTTTGTTACCTCAGTCGGTTGAAAAGTACGGTTACAAGGTCAATGGCAAGGATGCAAAATCGGCGCAGAAACTGATGCAGGATGCCGCCGATTTGCAGAATGCCGGAGCGGATATGCTGGTGCTTGAATGTGTGCCGGCGACTTTGGCGCAAGAGATTACCTTGCAGCTTAAGATTCCGGTGATCGGTATCGGTTCCGGCGTGCACACATCGGGTCAAGTTCTGGTATGGCATGACATTCTCGGGGTGACTCTGGGCAGAGCGCCGAAATTCAGTAAGAATTATCTGCAGCAGAGCGCTTCGATTCAAGAAGCGATCGAGAGTTATGTTTCCGAGGTTAAGTCGCAGGCGTTCCCTGCGCAAGAACATTTGATAGCCCCTTGATTCGAGAGAGAAATATCGTGAGAGTTGTTGAGACTTTAAGTAAACTGCGTGCCCAGATTAAAGAGTGGAAACGCCAGGGTTTGACTGTCGGATTTGTACCGACGATGGGAAACCTGCATGCCGGTCATTTGAGTTTGATCGAACTGGCTAAACAGAAAGCGGATAAGGTTGTGTGCAGCGTTTTTGTCAATCCGCTGCAGTTCGGTCCGGATGAGGATTTTGAGTGCTACCCGCGGACTTTTGAGGAAGATCGTCAGAAACTGGCCGAAGCACAGGCGGACCTGATGTTTTTCCCGAGTGTGCAGGAGATGTATCCGCATGGTCAGGAGCACCAGACTAAAGTGCTTGTTTCACAAGCATTAACCGGTTTGTTGGAAGGGGCTAGTCGTCCCGGACATTTTGACGGTGTTTCCACTGTGGTGCTGAAGTTGTTTAATATGGTTCAGCCGGACTTGGCGGTTTTCGGTCAAAAGGACTATCAGCAGTTAAAAGTAATCCAGGCGATGGTCGAGGATTTGGCTTTGCCGGTTAAAATTGTTGCGGCGCCGATTGCGCGCAATGCTGACGGCTTGGCGCTAAGTTCGCGCAATCAATATCTGACCGATCACCAATTGCAGGTCGCGCCGAAGCTTCAAGTGGCTTTGATGGACGTCGCATTGGCGCTGGAATCCGGTAATCGTAACTTTGCCGATCTGCGTCATGCGGCACAGGAAGCGGTTCTGGCGGCCGGTTTTGATACAGTTGATTATATTGAAATCCGTCATCCTGAGACGCTTCTTGAATCGAGTGATCAGGATCAGGCGTTTGTCATCCTTGCCGTTGCAAGATTGGGAGAAACGCGCTTATTGGATAATATATTGCTTTCTCTTGGCTAGTATCCAAAAATAATTTCCATTCTAAATTAAGCGCCCGAGTCATGTTTCGGGCGTCAAACGTTATCAAGAGTCTTTCTTATTATGAGTTACTCCACTCTGATTGGTCTATTGGCCGGGATTACCATCGTTCTTGTTGCCATGTCCATGGGGGAAGGTGTTTCACTTGGCGTCTTTTTTAATATTCCCGGCATGATGATTGTTGTCGGAGGTACGGCCGCTGCGACCATGATTCGTTATTCTTTGGCCAATTCTTTCAGCGCGATCGGAATGTCTTTTGACGTTCTTAAGGTGAATAAAGAGAAAACCGATCTCAACGAGCTGGTTGATATTACCGAAGAGTTGATACGCTTGGTTCGCGCCAAAGGGACTTTGGCGATGGAAGATTACGAGGTAGGTAATCGTTTTTATCAAAACGGTGTGCGTATGCTGGTTGACGGTTATTCAGCCGAGCTGGTTAGTCAGAGTCTGCACGAACAGACCAAGTTATTGACCGATAAAGCGGAAACCAGTGCCGGTGTTTTTCGATCCATCGGTGAGGCGGCGCCGGCTTTCGGCATGATCGGTACACTGGTCGGACTGGTACAGATGCTCTCTAATCTGGATGATCCTTCTTCGATTGGACCGGCTATGGCAGTGGCGATGCTGACCACCTTGTATGGTGCGATGATTGCCAATCTTCTGGCGTTGCCGATTGCCGATAAGATCGAGTCCTGGGCGAAAAACGAAACCTACCGTCAGGCCATGATTATCGAGGCGGTCGGTAGTATCGCCCGCGGCCATAATCCTGCGGTCATGCGCGATCTTCTGGAGCCGTACCTTCAGGGAACGGTTAATCCTAAAGCGAAGGATGAGTCGGGTGAGTAATAAAAAAGGCGGCAGTCCGCAATGGATGGCGACTTTTGCCGACCTGATGTCGCTGTTGATGGCGTTGTTTGTCCTTCTGTTTGCCATGTCTTCGGTGGATATTTCGAAATACGAAGCGATCGTTAAATCCTTTAATGAGACCCTCGGGCAGGGGAGTGAGTTGACGCCGGAGCAGGAGGCTTTTTTCCAGTCGGTGCAGAAAGAGATTGAGGCCGACCCTCTGGTCATAGAGGAACTTAAGCATAAACTGGCTTTAAACGAGATGGTCAATCGGGAAATGATGCAGCTCTATAAAGAGCTCAGTAACCGTTTTGCCGGTTCTGGCGAAGGAGCGATTTCCGTTGAGTATGATGAAGTCAGTAAGGAAGTAAAGCTGGTCTTTCCGGAGCAGATTGCTTTTGACCCCGGGAAGGCCGAGCTTAAGCCGCGCTTTATGGTTCTGTTGCGCAAGCTGCAATCTCTGCATAAATCCGATCTGATCGTGAAAGTTGTCGGGCATACCGACAGTCGTCCGGTTGTCGGCGGTCGTTTCTGTTCTAACTGGGAGCTTTCCAGCGCACGTGCATCATCGGTCATTACGCAATTGATCCGTGACGGCAGTATTGAACCGTCTCAAGGTATGGCGGTCGGGGTGGCGGATACTCAGCCTATTGATGTGCGTAATACGGAAGAGGCGTTTGCAAAAAACCGACGCGTAGAGGTCTTGGTTGCGAAAAGAAATCGCCCGACTTTACCGGTTTTGGGTGAGGACAGGTGAGTCCGGAGGATTCACCTGTTTACAGAAGAAATCAGCTTGCTTTTTCAGCCAGTTGTACCGGAATGGCGTTCGATGTCCGTGTGACTTGATTGTTCTCGTCAAAATAAACCATCTGCGGTTTGAATTTATCGGCGTCTTTTTCGCTCATGGTCGCATAGGTTGCGATAATCAGCAGATCGCCCGGTGAAGCTTTGTGTGCGGCTGCACCGTTGACCGAAATGATACCGCTGTGTTCTTCGGCAAGAATGGCGTAGGTAGTAAAACGCTCGCCATTGTTGACGTTGTATATCTGAATCTGTTCGTATTCACGAATGTTTGCCATCTTCATTAAATGGCCGTCAATCGCGCATGATCCCTCGTAGTCCAACTCGGAGTGTGTTGTGGTAACTCGATGCAGTTTGGATTTAAGTAAGGTAATTTGCATAGTTCTCTCGTTGTTACTTGAACTGAATAGATGTTAATGGCTTTTGGCCGAGTTAAATGGCAAATATAAGGCGATTATTATACTGGGTTTTTTCGAAGTATGGGATGACAATCCTGACATAATCTTCGACTGATTGTCAGTCAGCCTGTCCCAAAAAGCAAAAAACGCCGGGATTAATATTTTAACCCCGGCGTTTTTATTTGCGATAGCGCTCGGTTTTAACCGGTGTTGCGCATACCGGCCGCAATAGCATTGATGCTGTTTAATAGCGGCGTCAGCCAGATATTGCGATCTTCATCGCTTAGCGATTCGTCTTTATAACGACGCAAAATCTCGATCTGGATATTGTTCAGAGGCACCAGATATGGATTGCGGCGTTTCAACGAAAGCGCGATGGTCGGGTTGTCCGCCATCAGGTATTCGTTTTCGCTGATCTCCAGAATACGTTTACAGGCACGTGTATGCTCTGTGGCGATCTGGTTGTAGATATTTTGCGCAATTTCCTGATCGCTGCCGAGTTTGCTGTATTCCTTACCGATCACCAGGTTGGTTTTTGACAGAGCCATTTGGATATTGCTCATTTGAGCGCGGAAGAAAGGCCACTCTTTATACATGGCTTTGAGCTCTTCTTCGCCGTGCTGGTTGATCCATTGGTCGATAGCAAACCCGGTTCCCTGCCAGGCCGGGAAGGTCAGACGAGCCTGAGCCCATCCGAAAATCCAAGGAATGGCGCGAATCGAAGATTTCGACAGATTGCCTTTTTTACGGTGTGACGGGCGGGAACCGATATTCAGAAGACCGATTTCGGTAACCGGAGTAGCCTCGTAGAAGAACGTGAAGAAACCGTCGGTATGATCGGTCAGTTCACGGTAGCAGGCTTCCCCATCTTTAGCTAGCTGCTGCATGATATCCAGATACTTGCTGTTGTCCGCAGTGACCGGTTTAACCAGGTTCTGACTGGCTTTCATCAATCCCGTTACGCCCAGCGATAGTTCGTACATAGCGGTTTCAGCATTGCTGTATTTGTACGATAGAACTTCACCTTGTTCGGTGAATTTAATCGAACCGCGTACGGTTCCTGTCGGCTGTGACAGGATTGCGTGGTGCGTCGGGCCGCCCCCACGAGCCAGAGTTCCGCCTCGTCCGTGGAATAGACGGCAATCGATACCGTTGGCGTCGGCCAGTTTCATAATTTGTTGCTGTGCCTGGTATAGGCTCCAAGCTGAAGACAGGTTTCCGCCGTCTTTGGCCGAATCCGAATAACCAAGCATGATTTCCTGCTGGTTGCCGGATGCCGCCAGCAGCTCTTTATAGGTGTTGTTATCGAACAGCGCTTTAGTGACCGGAACAATGTGCTCAAGGTCAACAATGGTCTCGAATAGCGGGCTGATGCGGATATCGCAATAGGCCTGACCTGCGTTATAACCGGCAAGTCCGGCCTGGTGAGCCAGGAACAAGACTTCCATGATATGACTTGCTTCATGTGTCATGGAGATAACGTAGTTGTTAAACGCTTTCGGACTGATTTCCTGGCGCATTTGGCGCATGACATTGAAGACTTCGAGTACTTCTCGGGTCATGTCCTGCAGATCAAGGTGCTGGGTATCGATTACGGTTGCCGAAGCGACATGGTTTGCCAGAACGTCAATTCGTTCTTGTTCGCTAAGGGCGTTATAGTCGATATTCAGGTGTTGCAGCAGATCGGCAACCGCTTCGGTATGTACCGTAGATTCCTGACGGATATCCAGGCGCATCAGATAGAAACCGAAGGTTTTTACCAGACGGATAAGGTCAAGCAATTCGGCTTCGGCAACATTTTTATCGCCGTGACCGCACAGTGAATCAAAGATGATCTGCAGGTCGTTCAGGAAGTCGTCTTCGGAGTCATAAGCGAAAGGACTCTTGTCGAAAGGTTCGCCGTTAAGCTGCGCTTCGATATGTTCCAGATTGTGTTTCAGTTTGCCGTGAATCAAATATAGGAAACGACGGTAAGGTTCGTCTCTGAAACGTTCCGGACGGCTATTGAAAACCGATTTGATCAGGTCCGTATCGACGATAGCGGCGCGGTTAACAACCTCTTGCGAGATATGGCACAGGTGTTTTGAATGAGTCAGTTTGGAGCTCAGATCAAAAACGCGCTTCTGGTATTCGTACATCACCGCGCGGCTTTGTAGCAGCAGGGCGTGAATGGTCGTGTCGTGGGTGACGAACGGGTTACCGTCGCGGTCACCACCGATCCATGAGCCGAAGGTCAGGAAGTTAGGCGTTTCAATTTTGTCGTCCGGGTAATGCTTGGCCAGAGCGCGGTCCATATAACGATAAACGTTCGGAACCGCATCAAACAGCGATTGACGGAAATAGTAGATACCGTTACGGATTTCGTCTTCTACGGTCGGCTTTTGGCGGCGAACTTCGTCGGTCTGCCAAAGTACCTGAATCTGGGATTCAAGCTGTTGATGTAGTGTGTCAATTACGTAGCCGTTGTTGTAGTTTTCCGCTTCGTTAAGTGCGCTGATATCAAGGAAGATGCGGCGCAGGTTGTCCATCACGGAGCGACGTTTCGATTCTGTCGGGTGCGCAGTGAAAACCGGGATGTAGTTCAGTTTGCTAAGCAGTGTTTGTACTTGGCTGCCGCTTAATCCTTGTTCCTTGAATTCTTCAATGGTGTTCAGTACCGAGCCGGGCCAAAGAGGACCGTCGGATCTAAGCTGGCTTTGGCGTTCATGGTATTGATGCTCTTCTTCAGCCAGGTTAACCAAACTGAAATACACATTGAAGGCACGAATAATAAGATTGAGCTGTTCTGAGGTTTGAGATTGGATGAATGTCGTGAGTTCTTGACGAAGATTTGGATCGTCTTCTTTTTGAAGCTGGATGTAGCCTTTGCGTAATTTTTCTACCGCGTTGTAAGTTTCCTTGCCGACTTGATTCTCAATGACTTTACCAAGAATATTCCCAAGAAGCTTCACTCGCGCTCGTAGCTGTTTGTCACGATTTTCTGCCATATGTCTTCTCAATTTATTCAAAACAAAATTAGCGAATATTATAGCAGAATTTTTTTATGATTGCCTTGATGCACAATCAAATGCCTTGAAAATCGGTTTATTAACGGAGAAGGGGGAGTGCCGTCGTTGAGCGGGGGTAAAAATGGAAGAAATGTGTCGGGCGGTGAGGCAGTATTAAAATAAAAAATGCCGGAATGATTCCGGCATTTTCTGCAATCTAAAACGGGAAACTTACGCTTTTTTCGCGTTGTAAGTTTCTACTCCGTTCAGGATTTCCTGGCGGGCAGCTTCAACATCGCCCCAACCGTCAACCTTAACCCATTTTCCTGGTTCCAGGTCTTTATAGTGGCTGAAGAAGTGTTCGATCTGCTCCTTAAGAAGCGGAATATCTTCGACTTTTTCGATGTTTGAGTAGATCGGAGAAAGTTTGTCGACTGGTACTGCGACTACTTTGGCATCTTCACCACCGTCATCGGTCATTTTGAAAATACCGATCGGGCGACAGCGGATAACTGAACCGATCATAAGCGGGTGCGGTGTGACAACCAGAACGTCAACCGGATCACCGTCATCGGAAAGGGTGTCGTTGATGTAACCGTAGTTAGCCGGGTAGGAAAGAGTGGAGCCTTGAAGACGGTCAACCCAGACAAGATCGGTATCTTTGTCCACTTCGTATTTGATCGGTGGAGCGAAAGCCGGGATTTCAATGATTACGTTAACGTCGTTAGGGACGTCTTTACCGGCAGGAACTGCTGCATAACCCATAGTGTAACTTCCTTAAATTAAGTGTTTTAACGTAAAACACCCGCATTGAGCGGGTGTTAGTCGAATCAAGTGAAAATTCGATTATTTGTTGTGGTAGCCAACAACCTTAGCCACTTCGTTCTTAGAACCAAGAACAACTGGAACGCGGTCATGAATACCTTCAGGCTGAACGTCCATGATGTCCATACGACCTGTTGAAGATGCACCACCGGCCTGTTCAACGATCATAGACATAGGGTTTCCTTCGTACATTAGACGAAGTTTACCGGCTTTAGACGGATCACGGTTATCCCAAGGGTACATGAAGATACCGCCGCGCATAAGGATACGGTGTACTTCAGCAACCATGGAAGCAACCCAACGCATGTTGTAGCGCTTGCCTAGAGGACCTTCTTCACCTTTAAGGCAGTCATCGATGTACTGCTTCATTTCTGGTTCCCAGAAACGCTGGTTAGACATGTTGATTGCGAATTCTGCAGTGTCTTCAGGGATCTGGATGCCTGACTTGGTAAGAACGAACTCACCAACAGTCGTATCTAGAGTGAAGATGTTAACACCGTTACCGGTTGTCATGACAAGCAGTGCAGAAGGTCCGTATAGAACGTAACCGGCAGCAACCTGCTTGCGACCGTTCTGTAGGAAAACTTCTTGCTGGTCGCCTGAGCGATCGTCTTGTGCTTCAAGAATAGAGAAGATGGTACCAACAGAAAGGTTTACGTCGATGTTTGAAGAACCGTCTAGTGGATCGAAAGTTACCAGGTATTTACCTTCTGCAGAACCTGCAACAGTGTAGTCTTCTTCTTCAGAACCGATTCCGCGAACGAAAGGGTTGGAAACAAGCATATCTTTAAGCAGATCGTTAGAGATAACGTCTAGTTTCTTTTGTGTTTCACCTTGAACGTTTTCATCTTCGGTTGCGCCTAGAATACCAGCCAGTTCACCTTGACGTAGCTTGTATGCGATATCTTTACACGCAACAATTACATCATTGATAACCAGTTCTAATTCCGCTGGAACTTTGTCCGCAGCCAATACTTGATCAAGTCTTTTCATCGAGTTTCTCGCTGTTTAAATTGAAATTACAAATTCCGCTAATCATACCATGCCGGCCGAAAAATTCGCAAACCTTTTACCTGCTGTTACTGTGCTTACGTATTTGCAACCCTTGTTGTAACAGGGTTGTGAACGCCTTCTCAGACGTGGCGCACAGGATAGGGTAAAATAGCGAAATTGTTTTAATTTGGCGGTTCTGAGTCCTTGTTTATAAAGATCTGTCGTCGGGTTGAGAGATCCTTCGATAAGAGTCGATATCCTTTTGTGACGCCTGATTGTATCGCCTTTTCAAAAAAGTAGTATTGAGTTAATTTGATGAAATTTATTGTTAAGTTTTTCCCGGAAATTATGGTCAAGGGCGCGCCGGTTAAAAAGCGTATGATTATGATGTTGACCGATAATTTAAAGCGTTTGCTGGGACGCATTGAAGGCGAAAGTCGGGTACGCCGTTTTCACGATAAGATCGAGGTGTATTGCGATAGTGAAATGCATCTGGCGGTACGCAGTCTGCTGCAACGTACACCGGGGGTTCAGCAGTTTTGGGAAGTTGAAGCTTTTGAAACCGGCGACGACCTGGATTTAATCGCCGATAAGGCGGTTGAGTTTTTTGCCGATAAAATTCGCGGTAAGCGTTTTGTGGTTCGCGTAAAGCGTGCCGGTAACCATGCGGTTAACTCGAATGAGATCGAGCGTTATGTAGGTAGTCGCCTGTTTCAGCTTGGTGAGAGTGCCGGTGTCGATCTGAAAAATGCCGATGTCACGGTGAAGCTTGATCTGCACGATAAAATTCTAAATGTGGTAACCGGTCGTTTTGACGGACTTGGCGGTTTTCCAATGGGGGGGCAAGGTGAAGTTCTTTCACTGATGTCCGGCGGTTTTGATTCCACCGTTGCCAGCTACTTAACCATGAAGCGCGGTCTTAAGACGCACTTTATCTTCTTTAATCTTGGCGGTGCTGCGCACGAAATCGGTGTAAAGCAAGTGGCGCTTTATCTGTGGAATAAATTTGGCGCATCGCATCGTGTGAAATTTGTTTCAGTGCCTTTTGACGGTGTCGTGGACGAGATTTTCCGTGCTTCGCATGAAAGTTATATGGGCGTGATGCTCAAGCGTCTGATGATCAAGGCTGCTGAACAGGTAGCGCACAATATGGGGATCGATGCGTTGGTTACCGGAGAAAGCGTCGCTCAAGTCAGTAGTCAGACGCTACGAAACTTGGCAATTATCGATGAAGCGAGCAATAAACTGGTACTGCGCCCTCTGGCGGTCATGGATAAACCGGAAATTATGGCTATTGCCGATAAGATCGGAACCCGTGAATTTGCCGAGTCGATGCCGGAGTATTGTGGAGTGATTTCTCGCAACCCGGTCACCAGCGGTTCATTCGAACGCGCCAAGCGCGAAGAGAGTCATTTCGATTTGGCGGTTTTGGATAAAGCGGTTGAGGATGCTCAGTATTTGAATGTCGATCAGATTATCGAAGATGTCAATCAGACGCAGGCGGTAGAAGTGTTGAATGAGGTCGGCGATGCGGTGCTGATTGATATTCGTCGTGACGAAGAGCGTAAGGCACGACCACTTGGGCTTGAACATATTACGATGCCGTTTAATGTGCTGGGGCGTGAGTTCAAGAGTCTGGATCAGGATAAACAGTATCTGTTGTATTGTGATAAAGGGGTGATGAGCCAGCTGCATGCACAGTATCTTCGGGATGAAGGGTTTGACAACGTGCGCGTCTACCGCCCACAGTCTTAATTATTCCGGCATAACGCCGGGCTAACGGGGTGGGGTTTTAGGTTCTATGGCTGGTGCAGGCTGATTTGACACGGCGGGCGTGATATCTTCATCGCCCTCATTCTTCTCCTGCTCCTCGCCGGAGTCATCAGTTTCGTCGAACGGCGAATAATCCAATCGCAAATCATCATCGACAGGACCCGGAGAATTGCTGTTTTCCGGGTTTAATTCATTCAGATGTTGCTGTTTTAACAGCCTTTTCTCTTTTTCCAGCTGGGTCGCCAGTTTGAGTGCTTCTTTAGTCTTTTGAATGAAGGTGACGTAGTTGACGGTTTCCAGTCCGATTTCGTTACGAGCGATGGTTTCCACATTGTAGAACCACTTATAAGGGTCAAGTCCTTTTCTTTTGGCAATGCGTTGTAATTGGCGAACTCGCCCTGGGCCGGCGTTATAAGCGGCGAGTGAGAAGTTGATGACATCTTCGGGAGCGTATTCCGGTTTATCGAAGTAATAGTCGCGCAGGGAGGCCAGGTAGCGAATCCCTGCATGGATGTTGTTTTCCATGTCAGTTTTGATGTTGGCGATGCGTACGTGCTTGGAATTGGCGGTACTGGGCTTGATCTGCATGACGCCGTAAGCGCCGCGCCGGCTGACCAGTTTCTGGTCGAATTTGGATTCTTTATAGGCTTGAGCGGCGATCAGGTACCAGTCGAAATCGTAAAACTGGGCGTATTTTTCAAAGTAATACTGCAGGCAAGGGGTTCTATCCAGTGCGGTAAAATCCAAAGGGTGCTGGATCCAGGCGGTGTTTTCGAAGTATCGACGATACAGGACATTGCCCAGATAGCGGCCCTGGCGGGCATAGTTTTCAATGAAATCGTTCAGCGAAGCTTTGAATTTAGGCAGGTTTTTGTTGATTGCCCAAGCGATTTCGCCGCCGTTACGCAGAATGAAGTCGTCATGCACGATGATATTTTTGTAGGCGGAGCTGTAGATGTTGGCAATATGGCTGTCGACAATCGTGTAATGGAACAGACCTGCATTGACCATTTCCAGAATATCTTCGGCTTCGAGCAGTTCGTTGGCCTGAATGATTTCCATGCTTTCCAGTCCGAGGCCGCCCAGCGCCAGATTGATCTGTTGCAATTGCACGATATAGCTGCTGTTGGCAACGACAATGATCTGTTCACCGGCCAGTTCTTCAATGCGGGTTATCGGCTTTGCACCCTTGTAGGAAACCAGAATTTCATTGACGTTTCTGATGTAGGGGGCAGTGAAGTCGACCAGTTGTTTACGTTCCGGCGTAATGGTTAAGCCGGATGCGACAATGTCGCCTTCGCCGAGTGTCAGTGCATTAATCAGTTGGTTGAAAGGGCGTGTCAGAAAAACCAGATGCGTTTTGAAGCGTTCTTTTCGCGGTCCGCGGTTGAGGTATTTTTCATAAGCGGCCATCAATTCATATTCGATTCCGCGCGGGCCTTTATCGGTATGGAAAAAGTTGGTTCGATTGTAGCTGACCAGAACGCGCAGTATCCGGCGTTTGCGAATCTCTTCGAGATCGCCGATAAACTGGCTGTTGATGCGTTGATTGATTGAATCGCCAGTACGAGTCTTATCCGACAGAATCGCTTCCTGCGAGGCTGCCGACGGGCTGAGAGTGAGGCCGCAGGCACTGAAACAGAATACACTGAAGACAAGCAATGCTCTGTGCAGAGGCCTTTTAGTCGGTAAGCGGATTCCTGCCATATACCTGAATACAATCCTTGTGAGTCCAGCACCTATTTTAGTCATTCAAAATTGCTTTGCGCTGTTTTTTTGATTTCAGATGAATACTTGTGCTGGTTCAACTTTTAAATATGGATTTTAACTAATATAAGAGAGTACTGTTTGCTTGTGTGTATTGGAGAAAATTATGCGAAAGGTGAAATACGCGATTATCGGCGCGGGAACTTCCGGTTTGACGGCACTCTCTTATTTAAAGAAGCGCAACGAAGATTTTGTCATGATTCAGGGCGGGCCTTACGGAACGACCTGTGCCCGCGTTGGTTGTATGCCTTCGAAAGCTCTGATTCATACGGCGAATCATTATCACCAGCGTCATCATATGGCGGAAATCGGCATTGAGAATGCCGAACAGCAGGAAGTCGATCTGGTTAAGGTCATGCAAAGAGTTCGTGCTTTGCGTGATCGTTTTACCGGTGGAGTGAAATCCGGCTCGACGGATACGCTTGCCCCTGGGCAGCTGATTGAAGGTTATGCAGAATTTGTGGCTCCGAATCAGCTCAAAGTGAATGACGAAGTGATTGAAGCGGAGCGCATTATTATCGCTAACGGTTCTCGTCCGGTTGTGCCTACTCCGTGGAAAGAGCTGGGTGATAAGCTTATGACCAGTGACGAGATTTTTGAGCTCGAAACGCTTCCAAAGCGTATTGCAGTAATTGGTCTTGGTGTTATCGGATTGGAGTTAGGGCAGGCTCTGGCTCGTTTAGGTATTGAGGTGGTCGGTGTCGAGATGCTCAATACCTTGGGTGGACTCAGTGTACCTGAGGTGGTAGAAGAGGCGGTTGCCGAGTTTTCCAAAGAGTTTCCGGTGCATTTGGGGGTTGCCGCGAATTTGCGTCTGAACCCGGATAATCCGGAGGAAGTCGAGGTACAGATCGGCGAGGAAAAAGTGTATGTCGATGCGGTTTTCGCGTCGCTTGGCCGTCGTCCGAATATCGACAACTTGAATCTGGCGGCTGCGGGTGTCGAGTTGGATGGGCGTGGTATGCCGAACTTTAACCTGCATACTTCGCAGATCGAGGACAAGCCGATTTTTATTGCCGGAGATGTGAACGGTTACCGTCAGATTCTGCATGAAGCGGGAGATGAAGGGCGTATGGCAGTGCTTAATGCCGTCTCCTATCCGCAGATTTCGGCCTATGCGCGTAAAACCAGTTTAGGGGTCGCTTTTACCGATCCGCAAATCGGGCTGGTTGGCCAGCGTTACACGGAACTCGATGCGGATAAAATCGAGGTGGTAACCTTTAAATTGAACTGTGCTAACGGCCGAGCGATTGTTATTGGGCAAGATAAAGGTGCGATTTCGCTGTTTGCGGATAAGGAAAGCAAACAGTTGTTGGGTGCAGAGTTGTTTTTGTTTGAAGGTGAACATATGGCGCATCTTCTGGCGTGGATGATTGAGCAGAAGTTGACGGTTATGGATCTGTTGCGAATGCCTTTCTATCACCCGGTTTTGGAGGAGGCTCTGCAGTCGGCATTAAGAGAGTTGGCGCATAAACTTTATCCGCAAGACACTGATTGGATGGAGGCTGAGTTGTCTGCATTAGAAGGTTAAGCGTTTATTCATCAAGCATAATGATGGATGTTGTGAGAGGGTGGTTGTGTGCACAATACAGCCGCCTTTTTTATCGCCTTGGTAAAGCTTGGGAGTGACGTTTTTTCAATGGCTGGAAAAGGGGGAGGAAGAGGGTGAGAATCGGTTTTCAATTTGACTTTTTTATCTGAGTTACGTCTTTAACGGAACCGGTCAATTTCTTTTGTTATAATGGCCCAAATTTTGCAGACGATTCCGCTGTTAAAAGCCTCGGGAGCCTTGTTTGAATAGGGGTTCTGCAGATCGTGGAATCCAAATTAGATTAGATGGTAAACAGTGACTACTGAAAAACAAACAGACCTTAACGATCCTCATGCAACGCGTGAGGCAGAAAAGTACGACAATCCAATCCCTAGCCGTGAATTTATTTTGCAGACGCTGGAAGAGTTACAGAAACCTTTGCGCCTGTTTGAAGTAGCCAAAGCGGTAAATGTCGACGAGGATGACGAAGAACGCTATGAAGCTTTGTCGCGCCGTCTGAAAGCGATGGTGCGTGACGGCCAGTTGATCCGAAACCGCCGCGGTGCTTTCGGTCTGCTGAAGAAGATGGATCTGATTAAAGGTCGCGTTCTTGGCCACCCGGACGGTTTCGGTTTTGTTGTTCCCGATGAGGGCGGCAAGGACCTGTTCCTGTCCGAAAAAGAGATGCATAAAATCCTGCATGGCGATCGCGTTATCGCGTCGGTTGTCGGAGAGGATCGTCGTGGACGTCAGGAAGGTATTATCGTTGAGGTAACCGAACACTGTACCGCCCAGCTTCTGGGACGCTTGAGTCTGGAAGACGGTATGGCTTGGGTACGTCCGGATAATAATCGCATTGCGCAGGATGTATTCATTCCGCAGGATGGTTTGATGGATGCGAAGGAAGATCAGATTGTTCTGGTTGAAATTCTGCATCAGCCGTCGGCACGTTCCGGCCCGATCGGGAAAGTGGTTGAAGTCGTCGGGGATTATATGGCTCCGGGGATGGAAATCGATTCGGCAATTCACGCCCACGGAATTCCGAATAGCTGGTCGGACGCCCTGATTGCCGAGCTGGATCAGATCGGTGACGAGGTGACTGAAGCGGATCTGGAAGGACGTAAGGATCTCCGTAATCTGCAGCTGGTGACGATTGACGGCGCGGATACGAAAGATTTCGATGATGCGGTGTTTGCCAAGCGTCGCAAGAACGGCTGGAAGCTTATCGTCGCCATTGCCGACGTATCGCATTATGTTAAGCCTGGAACCGAGTTGGATAAGGAAGCGCTCAAGCGCGGAAACTCGGTTTATTTCCCGCAGCGCGTGGTTCCGATGCTGCCGTCCAAGCTTTCCGACGGGCTATGTTCATTGAATCCTCATGTTGACCGTCTTTGTATGGTTGCTGATATGGCGATTGACGAGAGCGGTAAGCTTGAACGTACTCAGTTCTATCAGGCAGTAATGAACTCCAAGGCGCGTTTAACCTATACTCAGGTTAACGAAATGGTTACCGATGCCAATTCTCCGCTGCGTTCAGAGTATTCCGAGCAGATCGAAAACGTCGATACGCTATACGAATTGTTCAAGGTTCTGCAGAAGGCTCGTGAAGAACGCGGTGCGCTGGAGTTTGATACTACTGAAACGCGCATTGTGTTTGATGACGAGCGTAAGATCAAAGAGATTGTTCCGGTCGTGCGCAATGACGCTCATAAACTGATCGAAGAATGTATGTTGATGGCAAACGTGGCTACGGCGCGTTTCCTGAAATGGCACAAAATGCCGATCGTGTATCGTGTTCACGAATCGCCGATGGAAGACCGCTTGCAGAACCTGCGCACTTTCCTGGCGGACTTTGGTTTGACCTTAAACGGTGGCGATACGCCAACCGCTCAGGATTTTGCTGAAGTTGCCGCTCAGGTAGAGGATAAGCCGTACAAACATCTGGTGCAGACGGTTATGCTGCGTTCGATGAATCAGGCTGTGTACCACCCTGAAAACAAAGGTCACTTTGGTCTGAATTATGAGAACTATACGCACTTTACTTCACCGATTCGACGTTATCCGGATCTGTTGGTACATCGTGCAATCCGTCATGTTTGGAGTAAGCAGCCCATTTCGGACTTTATCTATGATGATGCCAAAATGGTGGAGATGGGGCAGCACTGTTCGGATACTGAACGTCGTGCAGACGATGCAACCCGTGATGCAGAAACCTTCTTGAAGTGCGAATTCCTTTCTCACCGACTGGGTGAAGAGTATGAAGCGGTGATCACTGCTGCAACCAACTTCGGTCTGTTTGTTGAAATGGATCCTCTGTATGTTGAAGGCTTGGTGCACATTACCGAGTTGGGTGACGACTACTTCCATTACGATAACGCCCGTCACTGCCTAAAAGGGGAGCGTACAGGTAAAGTTTACCGTTTAGGTGATCGCATAAAGGTTCAGGTTGCTCAGGTTAACCTTGATGAGCGCAAAGTAGATTTGCGTTTTATCGAGAGCCTGACGGAATCCGAGGATACCGGCGAATCCGAAGAGGTTCGTGAGGATTCTGCTCCGGCCGAAGGCGAATCACAAGACGATAATGGCGCTAAGAAAAAGCCACGTAAGAAACGCTACTATCGCAAGAAGCGTAGTGGAGGTAAATCTTCCAAGCCGAAGGCGAAATCGTGAAGCAACAGTTGATTTTCGGCATTCATGCGATTGAACGCTTTATCAAGCAGGCTCCGCAGTCGGTTTTCAGCATCTCTTTTCTGAAAGGGCGTTTGAATCCACGTCAACAGGCACTACTGGATCAGGCGCGTTCTTTGGACCTGCAGGTCGAGTTGGTTAATAAATCCGTTTTTGCCAAGATCGATGGCAATCACCAGGGTGTCATGGCCATGGTTGAAAAGCAGAAAGATTTGAGCGAAGCGGATCTGCTGAAAATCGCCGAAGAAACGGCTAATCCGCTGTTTGTTTTTCTGGACGAAGTTCAGGACCCGCATAATTTAGGCGCGATTCTGCGCACCGCTGACGCTGTTGGGGTTGATGCTGTCATCATTCCTAAAAACCAGTCTGTCGGGGTTAATGCGACAGTGCGAAAAGTGGCCTGTGGTGCGGCGGATACCGTTAAGCTGGTTGTGGTCACGAATCTGGTGCGCAGCATGAAAGAGTTGCAGCAGAATGGTATGTGGATGATCGGTTTGGCGGGTGAGACTGACAAGACCATTTATCAGCAGGATTTCTCGGGGGCGATCGGAATTGTGATGGGGGCGGAAGGAACTGGGTTGCGACGTCTGACGCGTGAGGCGTGCGACCATCTGGCGGCCATTCCAATGGTGGGGAGTGTTGAGAGTTTGAATGTCTCCGTTGCCACAGGGGTGACGCTTTACGAAGCTTTCCGACAGAGAAATTTATAAAAATGTCCAAGTTAAAAAAAGGCTCACAATTGTGAGCCTTTTTTAATTCTATACCAAGTAAATATCCCCTTGATCATCCATGCGGATGCTGACGGGCGTTAGATGCTCCCCCCAGCAAGGGCCTTCTACGCATTCGCCGTCGTCAATTTTAAAGAAGGCGTCGTGTACCGAACACTTCATGGTTTGATCAAAAGGGTTTACATCTATTTTGTAGGCTTCGTTAAGAGGCACATTCTGATGCGGGCAATTATTTTCGTAGGCGCGAACTTCTTCATCCTGCTTAATGAGAATAACGCCGCCGCGGTTATTTAAGTCGATCACCGTCGCTTTGGCTTTGCTCAGCTGTTTAATATTGGCAATCGGTTGGTTTTCCGGTTTGGCGTTTAGGATATCATCCAGTCCCATCTTCTGAATTTTCTGCGCGGCCAGATGGTTGGCAAATTCGCATGCCTCGGACAGGGACGCGCCTTCGGATAGCTTACTTAGTAAACCTGCATTAAATGTATCCCCGGCGCCAAGGGTATCGACAACCGGGTTGACCGGCAATGCCGGCAGGTGTTCGACTTTCGCGTTGAGCGCTTTATACCAGACACCTTTGGCACCCCAAGTACAGACCAGCTGACTGTTTGGAGCCAACTTGGCAATGTCGTTCAGCAACTCTTCACCGTTGTTGAAGCCTTTGGCTCCAGCATAGTGATGCGAAAAGATAATCAGGTTGGCTTGATGGAAAAGCGATTCAATATTTTCGCGCGGTTTTTCTACTTCCATTGAGATCGGTTGATTATCAAGGAAGGTTTTACTGATATTGAGCATTCCTTGCAGATTATCGACATTGCGTCCTTCAAAGTGAATCCAGTCATACTCTTCGATTTCGATTTTGGCAAAAAAATCAAAGCTGACTTCCGGCAGATCGCGATAGTGGACGATTGTGCGGCTACCATTATGGGCGTTAAGAGTCACGATGGAGTTTGGCGTACTGCCTTGAATAAACTTTTGGATATGTGTGCAGTCAATGCCGCGCTCCTGCATCCCTGTGATGAGCTGTTTTGATTCCGTATCGGTTGCGCTTGTTGAGCAAATTGCCGCTTCGTGACCGAGTTGGTTAAGGACGTAAAGCATGTTGTTTACATTGCCGCCGACTCTGTTTTCTCGACTAATGGCTCGGATCTCCTGATCCTCTTTAGGGTGTTGCTCAACGGTAAAAATTGTATCCAGTACGGCATTCCCGATTGCCAGAAATTTTGCCATTTCCTTAATCCTTTATTAAAAAAGTTTATCCGATGTTACTGTTTGCCCAATTTTAACATAAGCGTCATTTGAGAGAATTTTTGCCTGAAAAAAATCTTTTAACTCTTGACAAAAATAAAAGTGAATAAAATTTTTGTATTGACTTGACAAGGAGGTGTTTTATTTAGTATTGGCTCGAAACAGGTTTTATTTTTGTTATATAAGTTATTGAAAATAAAGGGAATGTTTTTTGTGTTCGGAAAATGGGCTGGTGGTGGGGGACTTGTGTGTTTTTCCACAGAAACTGTGGATAACTTTGTGAGTAATTATGAAATAAGTGCTTTAAACGCAGGAAATTACAAGGGTGTTAAACTGCTGATTAAAAAATAGTCACATTACCTTTTTATAATATAAATTCCTTAAGAACTATGAATAAAGTCTTGAGTAAGTATTTATGTGTATATAGAATAATCATATAATTTTTTTAGTGATTCGTATTTTTAAAAGGGATACAATCAAAACTTGATTAAGGACAATTAAGTAGACGGTTCTATGAAAGAAGTTAAGTCAGCCTTTAATGTCAGCTGCAAAAACTGCGGTTTGCAAAAAGTGTGTTTCCCTACTGGTTTGCGCCGCGAAGACGTAGATCGTTTGGATGATATTGTGGACAGACGCTCACCTTTAAAGAAAGGTCAGCATCTCTTTGAAGCCAGTGATAAGTTCAGCGCACTGTTTGCGATACGAGCCGGAGTGATAAAGCTTTATTCGTTCACGGATAGCGGTGAAGAGATTGTACACGGCTTCTACCTGCCGGGCGATGTTCTCGGAATCGATGCTTTGGGCAGTAAACAGCATCAATATAGTGCTGTCGCGCTTGATACCACCAGTGTTTGTACCCTTCCTTTTGAAAAATTCACCGAACTGACTGAATCGATTCCGAATCTGAACCAACAGATGCTTAATGCAATCAGTAAAGAAGTTCTGGATGGTCGAATGCATTCGGAACTCTTGATTCGCCGCAATGCAGATCAAAGGGTTGCTCAGTTTGTTTGGAATATGTCCGAGCGTTACCGTAACCGTGGTTATGCCAGTGATGAATTCAGATTAAGCATTCTGCATCGTGATGTGGCCGTGTATTTGGGATTAACGCCAGAGACGGTATCTCGCATTCTCGCTAAATTTCATGCAGAAAATATCGTTACCTGGAAGAAGAAAGAAGTCATGATTCATGATATGCAGCGTCTGATGCATATCGCCGGCGTGCACTCAAGCTGTGATTCATGCAAAGCAACGGCGTAATTCCGCTTTTCATTTGGTAATTGAAGTTGATTCAGAACAAGAAAGCATGGCTGTTTTATGTTCTAATAAGGATTGTGAAGGCGTTGAGTGTTTGAAAGGTTTTCTCAACGGTTTTTCATAATGTAGCCCGCTTACCCGGCAAATCTGCCGGGATTTTTTTGTCTGATACTTTTGTCTTTTTTGTCAGTATGCTTGTGGATGATTTTTAATCTCCAGCTTGTATCTTTGCTTCTCTAGCACAAATTCTAAATTTTCAACCATCTTAGCAAAATAGGTAGATAAATTTTACCTGTAGTTTTCTTTATGACTAGGCTCTGCGGCATTAACTTGATTTATATCAAGTAGTTAAAACTGTCTTTTTTTCTGTTGCGCTGTTTGCGCTAAGACGCTTATTTTTTAAAGTTTAATGCGGTATAGTGTCGAATAACTGATAATCACTGGATAGTTAACTGTTAACGTTATATTTTTAAAGGGGTTCTGAATAATGAAGAAATACGCTAAACTTTTTGCCACGGCCTTGATGGGCTCAGCTTTGATCGGCTGTAGTGCCACACCGGAAGTGAACGATAATTACCAATACAGTGAGCCTAAAGCTGATGGTGCCGCTTCAACAACTCAAAGTGCTGCCGATCAAGGCGCTCAGAGCGGTGCAACCGATCTTGACGCAGGCAAAAAAGCACTGACGCCGGAACAGATGAAGGCGCTATTGAGCGGTAAAGTGATTTATTTTGAATATGACCGTTCGGACATTGGTACCGAATATTATGACATTATCAAAATGAACGCTGAATACTTGAGTCAGAATCCACAAGCCAAGCTGACAATCGCAGGGCACTGTGACGAGCGTGGTTCTCGTGAATATAACCTTGCGCTTGGTGAACGCCGTGCTTTGTCGGTTAAAAATGCGATTATGGCCGAAGGGGTCAGTGCAAACCGTATTAATGTTATAAGCTTTGGTGAAGATATGCCGGTTGACGAAGGCCATTCAGAAGCGTCATGGTCGAAAAACCGTCGTGCGGAATTTAATTATTAATTCGTTTTCGCGCTAAAATATCAGCCAAACTTGTAATAAAACCCCTCTTTGACTGTAAAAGAGGGGTTTTTTTGTAACTCCATTTTCTTAAGGTTTTCTATGACAAAGAGTGCTCCGAAAGTAAATTATCTCAAAGACTATCAAACGCCTGCATTCACCGTTGATTCGGTGTTTCTTGAGTTTCTGCTTCAGCCAGAAGCGACGCAGGTAACCAATCGTATGCAGATAGGGCGTTTGCGCGCTGGCGATCTGTGGCTTGATGGTGAGAGTTTGGATTTACTCTCGGTGCATTTGGATGGCGAAGATGTTACCTCCCAATGTCGAGTTGAAGAAACCGGACTGAGCCTTTCAACCGATAAGGAACAGTTTGAACTGGAAATTGTGACCCGGATTAACCCGGAGAAAAATACCGCATTGGAAGGTCTGTATCGGACGAGCGGTAATTATTGCACCCAGTGCGAGGCGGAAGGCTTTAGGAAAATCACATACTTCTTTGATCGTCCCGATGTGTTAAGTGTCTTTACGACCAAGGTGGTTGCCGATAAATCGCAAAATCGCTACCTTTTGGCTAACGGTAATCTAACCGAGTCCGGTGATTTACCTAACGGGCAACATTACGCAGTGTGGCAGGATCCTTTCAAAAAACCGTGCTATCTGTTTGCGTTAGTTGCCGGTAATCTGGAAAAAATTTCCGATACTTTCCGTACACAAGACGGGCGGGATGTTGCTTTGGAAATCTATGTCGAACCACGCAATATCGATAAGTGCGAGCATGCGATGGAATCGCTTAAGCGCTCTATGGCGTGGGATGAGAGCCGTTTCGGACTGATCTACGATTTGGATATCTATATGATTGTCGCGGTGGACGATTTTAATATGGGCGCGATGGAGAACAAGGGGTTGAATGTTTTTAACTCCAAATTTGTTCTTGCCAAGCCGGAGAGTGCAACTGACGTCGATTACGAGGGAATCGAAGCGGTGATCGGCCACGAATATTTTCATAACTGGACCGGAAACCGTGTCACCTGTCGCGATTGGTTTCAGTTGACTTTGAAAGAGGGCTTGACGGTTTTCCGTGATCAGGAGTTTACCGCGGATATGCTCTCCCCGGCGGTCAAACGAATTGAAGATGTTAAGCGATTGCGCTCCAATCAGTTTCCTGAAGATGCCGGACCCATGTCGCATCCGATCCAGCCGCAGTCTTATATTGAAATGAATAACTTCTATACCATGACGGTGTATGAAAAAGGAGCGGAAGTAGTTCGCTTGTATCATACGCTGCTTGGTGAAGGCGGTTTCCGTAAAGGTATGGATCTGTATTTCGAGCGTCATGATGGTCAGGCGGTCACTGTTCAAGATTTCCGTAACGCCATGGCGGATGCCAACGGTGTGGATCTGCAGCAGATGCATAACTGGTACGTCCAGTCGGGTACGCCTGTTCTGAAGATCGAGAGTGAGTATGATGCTCAGATGCAGACTTTAACGGTGAACTGCGAGCAGAGTTTACCCGAGACAGAAGATTTCAAGCCGTTGTTGATACCGATCGGTTTCGGGATGTTGAATTCCGAAGGTCATTCTTTGCAACTGCAGCCGATTGAAAGCCATTTGCAGACGGTTGAATTGCGCAGTGAGACCAATGCGGTCTTGAAAATGACGAAAGCGCAGCAGCAGTTCGTTTTTAACGGCGTGCAGACTCAGCCCATATTGTCGCTTTTGCGCGGGTTCTCTGCGCCGGTGAAACTGAGTTACGATTACAGCGATCAGGAGTTAGCGCTGCTGGCTTCTGCCGATGAAGACAGTTTTGTCCGTTGGGAGGCGATGCAGACTTTGTTGTTAAGAACGGTACAGGCCAAGGTAGCGGCTTTGAAATCGGTCGAAGAGTACGCTGTTCCGCAGTTGCTTGTCGATACTGCCGAGAAGCTGTTGCTTGATCATTCTCTGGATCCGGCGCTGGTAGCGATGAGTCTGACGTTGCCTGAGTTAGGTTATATCGGTGAGCAGTACCGAGAGGTTGATGTGGATGCGATTCACCAAGCGCATAATTGGCTTAAAAATGGCCTGGCGCAAGCGCTGCAGGATGAATGGCGCAACACCTACTTACGCATGCAGGATGATTCCGAATACCGTTATGATAAACGACAGATAGCCGAGCGTATGCTTAAAAATGTTGCGCTGGCGTACCTTGGTTGTCTTGCGCAACATCAGGAACGCGTGTTTGAGCAGTATCGTGCTCAGCATAATATGACCGATGTGCTTGCAGCGATGAAAATCATGCTTCATCAAGGTCATTCGCAAACGGATCAGGCATTGCAGGATTTCTACCAAAGATGGCGAGGGGATAATCTGGTGATTGATAAATGGTTTGCCATGCAAGCCGAAACACAAAACGAGACGGCGCTGGAAAAAGCACAGAGCCTGTTGTCGCACCCGGACTTCTCATTGACGAATCCAAACAGGGTTCGTAGTCTTCTGGGCGTTTTCGCGCGTCTGAATCTGGTCGGGTTCCATCGTGCGGACGGAGCCGGCTATCAGATGGTGGCTGAGCAGATTATCAAAGTCGATGAGTTAAACCCACAGATTGCCGCTCGATTGCTCGGGCCTTTCACGCACTGGAAACGCTACGATGCTGAGCGTCAGAAGTTGATGCGTGCGGCTTTACAGCGTATCCTCGATCGAGATAATGTTTCCAAAGATGTATATGAAATTGCGAGCAAGTCTTTAGCTTAAGTGCATTGGGATAAGGTATCGGAGCTGGAAAGATGATGAAATTGAAGCGTAAAAGTTGGCTGCTGGTCTTGTCTTTGAGTTTAAGTTACTCATCGGCAACTTTTGCCTTTAGTTTGGGAGAACTGTTCGGTTTCGGTTCCGATTCTTCCTCTGAGAAAAAGTCGCAGCACAATGAGGCGAAAGCAGAGCAAAGCCCAGAAGCGATGCAGAGCCAGCTGCAACAGATTGACCAAGAGATTCTTATCCTGCGGGCCGAATTGGCGATCAAAAACGGTGATATCAAATCATTACGGCAGTATGTGGAGCAACTGGAAAACGCAGGTGTTTTGCCGATATACGAAGCCCGTGTCGAGCAGCTAAAGCGCTATCTGAAACGTGAAAAAGGAATGCCAAGCCTATTTGAATTTTTGGGGTTGCAGGGGAGTTCTTTTGAATTTGATCTGCAAAACCCGGATGCGACGATTGCGCTGGTGTTACCGATGAGCGGAGACTATCGACGAGCCGGGTCGCGAATTCTTCAAGGAATGGAGCAGGCTTTGCAGCGTCTGGGCTACAAAGGGCAGTTGGTACGTTTCGACACGGAAGAGTACGGCAGCTTGTTTTCCCTGTGGGAGCGGCTGAAGCATTATCAGCCCGATCTGATAATCGGGCCTCTGAAAAAGCTTAATATCGAGGCATGGCACGATCTACAGACCGGAATCCCGACACTTTACTTGAATGATGCGCCGCTGCATTATTTTTCCAATGAGAAGTCGCTGTCACCGGGACGATCCGGCGGATTGTCAAAGTTGGTGAATCACATTCATGAGAACTTCCACAGAGGCGCTCTGATGTTGGTGAAGGATGGCGATAAGGCGATGGGATTGGTGGATGAGTTTGCCGTTCTGAATGCGCAATCTGCCAATCCTGTTCCGTTTGATACCCAGATCGTCGAGAAAAGTCTGGATGATAGCATTGAAGAAGGTTTGGGCATCCGCGAGTCGAAAACTCGTGCGGCAGTATTGCGTAAGCAGATCCGCCGCTCGATCGAGTATGTGCCTCGATCACGAAAGGATTTCGATGTCGTGGTCAGTCTGCTGCCTTCTAAAGATGCCGTTCAAGTCTCTCCGTTTCTGGATCTTTATCAGCTCTCCGATACTCGCCATCTGTGGTTTTCACCACAAGCCCCGAAACTGACTGACTTGAGTCTTTACCAAACCTCATGGCAAAAAACCTATGCGTTTTTACCCACCTATCTTTATGACGCTTATCAGCAATCAGTCAACTTCCGCCCGGAAGCAGAAACTGGCATTTTTTATGCTTTAGGTACTGCGGCAATCGAGATTTTGACCCTTTCAGAGCGGTTTGATCAGCAAAACTGGTTAATCAATACCTCTGTCGGTCAGGTCGAGACTCGGCTTTCCGGACAATTTTACCTCTTGCCCTCCGTTTATTTACTCGACGCAGCTAAAGTTACGCCTGTTGTGACCGATTAATAAACTGTTGGCAAGCCATATTGTGTGGCAGGCCAGCGTTTTTTCGGACTTAACAACCTAAGGATGTATCTGTGGCAACCCCGGATGATGTAATTGATCCAAATGATCTAGACAGTATCGATGCTTTATTGGATGAAGCAGAATTGGATGCAAATACCGATTTGGAAGATATTGATAATGATCTCGAGTCGGCCGAGGTTCCTACCCCTCAGCCACAGGCCCCTGAATCGCTTCCTGAAGAGGAACCCGATCGTTCTGAAGAAGAGGCTTCCGAGCCGGATGTCGTCGAAGACAATAAACCTGAATCAAGTGAACAGCAACCGGAGGAGCCGGAAGCTTCCGCTCCCGAAGAA
Source organism: Thiomicrorhabdus xiamenensis (assembly GCF_013282625.1). Taxonomy (NCBI): domain Bacteria; kingdom Pseudomonadati; phylum Pseudomonadota; class Gammaproteobacteria; order Thiotrichales; family Piscirickettsiaceae; genus Thiomicrorhabdus; species Thiomicrorhabdus xiamenensis. The sequence goes on along the minus strand of NZ_CP054020.1, from coordinate 1,823,266 downwards.
GCCGCTTTAGATGCAGAAGATGTCGCGGCAGTCGGAGCTGCTGTTGCTGGCGCAGCCGCTTTAAAAGAAGCGGTGCAAGCCGATACCAAATCCTCGGATAGCGTTGAGTCCCCTTTGGAAGATGAAGACTTCGAAGCGGTACTTAAGAAACGCGCCTCAAAAAATAATCAGGCCAAATCACAATTAACGGTGGCAGAGATGGATTCCCTAAAAAAACTAATCATTATTTTTGGCGCTTCGACGGTTGTGCTGGTTTTAACTGCAATCGGTATCGGTGTTTGGAGTGCTATGGCGGCCTCGCACGCAGGGGTTAGCGAAGAAACCCAGACCATGATTGAGTCGATCAAGGTCAGTAGTGAACAGAATATCAGCGCGACCATCGGGCTTAAGGATAATTTGGATTCAGTCGAGAAAAAACTGGATGCCGTCAATTTTCAGATTGAGCAGATGGCGGGAGATGTTTTGAAAATGCAAGGGGGAGCGCTCAATGTTGACTCCCAAAAAACGCTAGAACCATCACCTGAGCCGATTGAAACTGAAAAAGTGACGGTGCCGCAGGTTGCTTCACCGGTTGTTTCATCCGTCGTTGCATCCGCAGAGATCGATCCTAAGGTTGTGAAGAAGATCGATTCCATTAATTACCGTCTGATTAAAACCCAGCGAGCTCTGGATGAAGTCAAAAAACAGCTTAAAGCCATGCAGCAAAAACAGCAGGATGTATTGCACTCGGTTAAGAGTGTCGAAAAACTGAAATTGTTGGAAGAGAAGCGTCGTCTGGAAGCCGCGGAAAAGTCCGCCGAAGAGGCGAAGCAGAAAGCCGAACAGGAAAGTCAGTACCGTTACCAAACGCCTGACGGTATGTTTTATGATCAAGGTGTTGGTGATTCTTACCCATAGTGTTACGGGTGTAGAAAGGCAGGCTTATGCAACGTAATTTTATACTTGTCGGGTTCTTGTTTTGGGTGGTGTTGCTCGTATCGGGCTGCAGTCAGAAACCGGTTCCCTGGGTCAAGGAAACTTCGCAGAAAATGGTCGATCAGCTCGGATTCGAAAAGGATCGTGGCAGCTATATGGTTGTGCCTGAATACTATCGCGACAGTAACCGATTGTATTCAGAAGAAGCTGGAAAAGTGATTTATCTGCAAGAGCAATAATTTAAAAAAAGTAGTAAATAATTCGACGGTTCGGCCGTTAATAATATTAGACGCTTGAGACAAAGCGATAATAACAAGGAGACTTAAAATGAAGAAGTCACATCTTTTGGCTAGCGCGGTGGCATTGTCCATTGCCGCAATGAGCGGATGTAGCGCGACACCAAATTACACGCAAGGAAATGACTGCTGCGATCAGCAGGGAACTCAGCAAAGTGAACCAGCTCCAGTTCATCAAAAGATCTATCAGCAGATTGTTCAGAACGATGAATCTGAGAAAGCAGCCGTGAAGAAAGATAAATCTGAGCTGATCAAAATTACCGGTATCGGTTATGGTGCCGAAAGTACGTTTGCGGCTTATACGACGGGTCAGCGACGATTGATGGCCATCCGTGCATCGAAATTGGATGCGTACCGTTCTCTGGCCGAACAGCTTTCCGGGATTAAAATTGACAGTAACACTTCGATTTCAACGTTGACGGCCAAAAATGACTCTTTCCGTGCCCGCATTAATGCCGTGGTTCGTGGAGCGAGAGTAGTGAGTGTCACGCCAATGGCGGACAACAACTATGAAACCGTTCTGGAAGTTTATGTCGATAAAGCATTCTTCGAAAAGGCCTTTGTTTATACCGGTGATGAGGTCTCGGCCCGTGAGCCGGAAGCGGCTTACCGGATTCAGTCTTATCAGTAAATTCCAGGATGTTAATCGCGCTTGAATGCGCGCATTGTAGAGAGAAACGTTATGAGTAAACGGCAACTGCAAATTGTGGTGCTGGGTGCCTTGATTTTGTTTGAAGGTGTCGCGGCGGCGGCCAGCATCAGCACTCGTGTGCGCGTGCTGGAATCCAAAGTCAGCAAGCAGGACAAAACGGTGAAACAGGTTTCTCGCAGTCAGGCTGAGCAACAGCAGCAGTTTGAACAGGGGATGAACCGGGTGTATCTTCTCGAGCGCAAGGTGAAAAGCCTGGATAAACAGATGGAACAGCAGAAAAAGTCGAAAGAGAAGGTTGGCCAAGGTGGTGAGGATAAGCGTTACACTTATCCCTAGATTTAAATCAGGCCGTTTTGATCGGTCGGGTTTCTTCTTTCTTTTTGTGCCAGTTCGATCTCTTTGGCTTGGATAAAGAAGATCAGTTTACGACGATCTTCTTCGCTTAAATCGTCATAAGTCAGGGCGACGCGGCTAATAGCCCCAAATTCTTTCGGTTGAATATTGACCACGCTGCTTCGAACCAAGATCGGCGCTTCATTTTCCAAAGGCTGCATCAGCAAATCAATCTTATCATCGATATCGATGTCCTCTTCTATATCAAATGCAATGCCGTTGCCGCTCAGATTGACCGGGCGGTGCGGAATCGCTTTGATAATCTGCGACGTATCAACCGTATCCATTAAAAAATTAATTTTGCTGTTAAGAGCATTTAAAGCAGTCGCTAGCAGAGAGCTGCGTTCGTTGATTTTAACGATTGCATCATTGATGTGCTTATCCAGTTCGATAAGATCCTGCATCATATAGCTTTCGATATAACTGTTGTCTCTGTTTTCAGGCAGAGGCGTGTCTTCAATATCTGTGGATTTGACGATTCGATAGCTGCAACGCATCATTACATCAATGCGGAAATATGATCTTTGTCCAATACTCATAATAATTTGTTTCCAGATTCCGGTCGTTAAAGTGTAGTGTTTTTACGCTCTAAGCCAAAGTGATAGAACAGAAAAAACCGTCTAACTTGATTTCGCCCAGTTTTCCCGCGAATACATGTGGCGGGTATATGACGTGAATCTCATCAGAGAGCTTGGTTAGAGAAAGCAGAAAATAAGCCAGAATGGACCTGGGTTTTTAGAATCTTTAAAAGGAGAGAGGGTTATGCTTTGCCGAGGTGAGATCCAGGCCCTTTTCCTGAGGAAGAAGCGGCGCCGCTGGAACCGTAGAGTTTAACTTCTTTTTCCTTGCCGGTGATCAGGTTCAAGGTGTGCTGATTGATGTTTTTCAGTGCTTGAATGGCGATCCCGTTAGCCTGGTTAAGGTCATAGCATTGGCGAATTTTAGCTGTCAGTGCATGCAGTTGTTCTGAAATTGTTTGTTCAAGGGAGAGAGTGTCCCTTGCGGTTTCGGACGCGAGCAACTGCTCCAGTGTGTGATCTGTGTTTTGCAGGTAGTTTTGCGCCATTTGTGTTGCTTTTTCAAGGTTCAAGGCCGAGCGCTGTTTGCCTTCGGTCATCTCTTCCAGCATGTCTACTGTGCCATTCGAGATGGCGGAAGATTCTTTTTCCAGGCAAATAAAAAAATCATCGACTACCGGTGACAGCAGTTCGATGATTTTTAGCGCATTCTTATTGGCTTGATTGGCGTCGGACACGATTTGACGTCCTTAAACTCGCGAAAGCAGTATTTCAGTCTGCATCAGTTTTTCGGCAACTTTTTCCGAATTAACCTGATATGAGCCATTGTTAATGGCTTCGCGGATCTGTGCGATACGCTCTTCACGTTCATTATTGATGCTTTGCGTTTTTTGCTCTAACGCTCGTAGCTTCCCCTGCATTTCGGTCAAGGTAACTTTATCGATGTTATTGCCGGACTCATCCGATACGGAAGGTTTCGCTGTAGCCGCATCCCCAGCCACTGGCTTGCCGGGGTCGCTGTTGCTGCGACCGCTTACAGCGGGGGTGTTTATTGTTTTAATATCCATTTTTCTGCCTCTATATCTTTATAAGAGTCTAAAAATTAGACAAATATCTTATTTCGTTAATTCTTATAACGGCTACGTCTGAAATAACTTTAGAAAAAAAAATAAATTTTTTTTACTCTTTATCCCTTGCCGGGGATTTAAGTCAAATTAATCGTTATTCTAGCGATTAATTTTATAAATTTCATCTGCTTAGACACATTCAAGGAATGTATACGGTGTTGGGAGCAATAACTATGCCCTTTACGACTTTTCCGGATGCCGAATTTTTGACGGCCACCTGTTCGTTTTTGACGGCATCGGCTTGTGCAATCCCTGTGGTTTTAACTTCGATATTGCCAATGTAGGTTACGATATTGACTTTGTGTTTTTTAAAAACCAGATAGGGCGGTTGCAGATCTCTGGCTTTTAAAATTTGCCCTGCGCCGATCGGGCGTTTGGTTCGCATTCCGATTGCCGTATCGATATTTTGCAGGCTCTGGCGCGGTGCCTTGCGGTATGGGATCAGAACCTCTTTCACTTTATCGGCGGAAATAGTGGTTTTCTTTAATAGCGCCTGCGTCGTCATTACAACGCGTACTTTACCGTCCACTTCAGCGGGTATGTATACTTGCCATTTCGGGGTTTCGCAGCCGACGCCTATGGTCATGCGTCCGACATAGTCGTTCGGGTTTCTGTCAGAGATTTTCAAGGCGGTCTGACACTTGCCCAATTTAAGGGTTTTGCTCAGTTCGCGAATTTTAAATGTCGGTTCTAATATTTTTTGGTTAGCTTTTTGCTTTATGTGTTCCAGAACCCGTTGGTGAATCTCATCGACAGACTGATATTGCTCCGTGGCTCGCGCTTCCGGGGCCAAGGCAAAGAGCATTATTAGACCGGATACGGCAAGGAAAAGCCGTCTGGAAAAAGAAATGCGGATTTGATTGGCGGTAAAAGGCATAGGTCGTTTCGAAAACTTTTTTAACGGAATTGATTGCAAGCTGGTTTCATTGTGCCGATTTGAAGGTCTATAAGCAAGCGGAGGCCGAAGGGTTCGGGAATGCAGACGCAGAGTTTTCTCTTTAAATGCGTGTGCAATACAGTAAACTCATATCTATTGTAGGGAAATGAATCCCGATCAAGGCGGCCAAGCGTACCGTCTTTCAAGAATAACAAGGAGAAATTCATGGCTAATTTTCTAAAAGGGGTCGATCAACGTACTTCTTTGGCAGGCATGAATCGCATGGAATTGCTGCTTTTCACGATTCGCGGAGCGCAGCTTTTTGGCATAAATGTGTTTAAGGTGCGCGAAGTCATTCGTACGCCGCAGATTTCCCCTGTTCCTAAAGCGGATTCGAGAATTGTCGGGGTGGCGGATATTCGTGGTCAGACCATGCCGATGATTGATCTGGCGAAAGCTCTGGATCTGGAGCCGATCGATCCGCAAAAATATTCTGAAAGCTTGACGATTGTGACCGAATTTAACAGTTCGGTTCAGGGCTTTCTGGTTGAAGATGTCGATCGCATCGTGCATCTGCGCTGGGAAGATATCTTGCCGCCTCCGGAAACTCTGCAGAACGTAAATTACTTAACCGGTATTACCCGTGCACAGGATCAGTTGGTCGAGATTGTTGATGTCGAAAAGGTTCTGGTCGAGGTATCTGGCAATCGAACCGATCTTTCCGATGATTATATCGATCGAAATCTGGCAAAAACCAAGGGACGAAACTTTTTTGTTTTGGGTGCCGATGACTCCGCGGTGGCTCGTTCGCAGCTTAAGAATATTCTCGATCATATGGGCATCGCCAATAAGATTGTCAATAACGGTAAGAAAGCGCTTGAGCTCTTGAGAAAATGGGCCGATGAAGCGGATCAGGGGATGGCATTACCGGTCAGCGAGCGAGTTCTGATGGTAATTTCCGATATCGAAATGCCGGAAATGGATGGTTATACGCTTACCTCAAGCATTCGCAAGGATGACCGCTTGAAAGATTTGTATGTGGTTTTGAATTCCTCATTGAGCGGCGGCTTTAACGATAAGTTGACCGAGAAAGTCGGGGCCAATACCTTTATCTCCAAGTGGCATTCCGATCAATTGGCGCGCGTTATTGTCTCGCGCATCGATGAGGTTACTGCCTCCGGAAGTGAAAAGACGGGTTAAGAAGGCCATAACAGGCCGTAACAGGTAGTAATCGGAGTATTACAGATGGTAAACCACCTATCAGTCATTTGGAAAACAGGTCCGTGGAGCGGTTTTGTGTTTAACCTGGTCAATCGTTTTTTTAGTGCGCTTTTACTCACCGCGTTTTTCATTTCTTCGGCGAGTGCGGATAGCGGATCCTGGCTTGATGAGCTGCGAGTTTCTTCCGCGTCGCAATCTCCGTCACAAACAGAATGTCTTCCCGGTGTCCAGTATCAACGTAATGAACGAGGGGAGTGTGTTCCGGGGGCGCGAGCGGTGGAAAAGAAACAGAATCTCTTCAATGATGCGTCTTCAAAGGCGTTATCTGAATGTCTGCTTGTCAAAGGACGTGCGTCGACCGACGGAGTGGATTTGGAATTTGCCAAAAAAATGGCGATCCGGGATGCGTTAAAGAATGCTTCCATGCAGCGCGATGTGAAAGTCGGCAGTGATATCACTATGCAGAATCAGCAATTGACGCTGGAAACTTCCCGTTTTGTCAGTAACAGTCATGTCAAAAGCTACACTCTGCTCAAAGGGGGCTTGGAAGACCCGGAAGATCTCTATGGACGAGCCAAGCCGGAGCCTCTGAATTACGAAGTTGAAGTTGAGGTTTGCCTAAGTTCCGAGCGAGGTCTTTGTCCTGATTTGAACGGGCGTAAATATTTCCCGCGTTTACTGGTCGCTCCACTGGCGGTTAAGGATGTTTCCGGGGCTCGGGATATCCGGAATCTGGTATCCGGGTATCAGTTGGAATTAGAGCGCCGCCTTTTAAATGAAGGGCAGAAGAATCTGGGGAAATTAGATCGGGCTATAGATATTCAGCCAAACAGACAGATCTCTCCGAATCTGGATCCGCAGCTACTGCAGGAAATATACAGTTCAAGCGGAGCGCAATATCTGTTGCTTTCGGTGTTGCGTTCAGTGGGGTCCGTGCTTGAGGATAACGGCTGGCAGAACCAGCTAAAGCGTCATTACGATCTGGATATTTCCGATGACGGTCGCTATATCGAAGCGGATTGGTATTTGGTCGATCTTTTGAATAAGAAGATTGTGCATCAGGCTCGAGCCGGTTTTGATATCAAGGGCAAGGTTCGTGTCGGCCGCGAGCGACCGTTTGCCACCAATGCTTTCTTTGCTACGGATACCGGTAAAGGTTTTGATGCGCTGTTAAGTCAAGAAGTTGACAATGTGTTGAACTTTTTACATTGTCAGCGTTTCGAGAGTGAAGTCATTGATGTTCGCGACGGCAAATATTATTTGTATTTGACTCCGGAGGTCGGTGTTAAAGTCGGCGATGATCTGGCGGTTTACCACCGAATCGATATGCCGGTTAATTTTGCAGGACGCGATCTTGGCTCTGAATATCAGCCGGGGGGCCTTTCTCAAAATTACCGCGATCCATTCCGAATTCGCGGTAGCCGAATTGATCACTCAGAAAAACCTGGTTCAGATCGGAGATCGTATCCGTCCCTGGTAAGTTTCCGGCACAACTCTGTTGTCGGTTTTCCCTCAATTTTTTATTTGCCGCTGCCTAATAGTGAAAAAATTTACGGCGGCAAATTTTTCCGCTTATTTTCCTTAACTTGAGTTATCGGCCGCTTTCTTCCTTTCTTTAGGCTTTTTTTTTCAAAAAAACATTTCTTTTCGCTTTTTTGGCATCGGCTTTGCTGAATCTCTACTAGAAAGTAATTTAACCGTCAGTGATCCTTTGGGTGCCGATTATTTGGCACAAGCTGAAAGGGGGCTGGCTAGGGAGTTCAAAATGGCGGATTCGATTTTCGGTATCCATGAAAAGGCGTTGCAAATCCGGACTTTGCGCGGAGAAGTATTGGCTAGCAATCTGGCGAATGCCGATACGCCAAACTTCAAAGCGCGCGATGTAGATTTTCGTCAGGCCTTGCAACAGGAAAGTGATCGTTTTTCATCGCAGTCTCTGCAAATGAGTAAAACCAGCGGTCAACACCTGGGCGGGGAGTCGCTGTTAAGTACCAGCGATTTTTTGAAATACCGTATGCCGACTCAGCCATCTTTGGATGGTAATACCGTTGAAGAGCATGTCGAAAAGGCGCAGTTTATGGAAAACGCCATGCAGCATCAGGCGACGCTCGAATTTATTAACAGCAAAATCAGCGGTATTCGCGGCGCCCTCAAAGGCGAATAATCGGCCGATAGGAGAGAACCATGTCTTTATTTAAAGTTTTAGATATTTCCGCAACGGGGATGCATGCGCAGACGGTCCGTTTGAATACGGTTGCCTCAAATATGGCCAACGTCGATAGCGTCAGCTCAAATGCTGAGGATACTTATCGCTCCAAGCAGCCAGTGTTTCAGACGATTCTTGAAGACAGCATCAATCAACCGGCATCCGGGGTTCGGGTTAAGGAAATTGTTGAGAATCAGGCGCCGCTGAAGATGGAATACAACCCGAATCACCCAATGGCGAATGACGAAGGTTATATCTACCGTCCGAATGTCAATATTGTTGAAGAAATGGCGAACATGATGTCCGCATCGCGTTCCTATGAGACCAATATTGAGGTTATGAATACCTCGAAACAGCTTTTGTTACGCACGATTCAGCTGGGTCAATAACACGTTTTAAGGAGACAGAACCATGTCTGATTACAGTTCAATGATTACGACCGAAGGCACCGACTATGTTAAATCGATGCAGCAGAGTTCGAATCCGTCCACTTCGGCTCCCAGTAATGTCATGGGGCAGGAAGATTTTCTTCGTCTGTTAACCACACAGCTGCAAAATCAGGATCCTTCAAAGCCGATGGATCCGACCAGCTTTGTTACCGATCTGACGCAGATGAATCAGTTGGAAGCGACGACCCGCATGAACGAGTCGATTATGGCGATGACCAAAAGTTTTCAGGGGATGCAGACGATGCAGGCCGCAACCATGATCGGTAAAAACGTTCAGGTGGATGGCGAGGATTTTTCGCATACCTCGGGTAGTGCATCGCAGTTCCGCCTGACGCCGGAAGAACCTTTGGAAGATGCGACTCTGGTGATTTCCAGCAATAACGGTATGGTTCGAGAAATTTCACTCGGTTCTCTTGGCGTCGGCGAAGAGGTTGTCAGCTGGGATGGGCTGGACGATCAGGGGAATGAAATGCCAAGCGGTGTTTACTCTTTAACCGCTTACGGGACGAGTGCGGAGGGTGACTTGGAGTCGATCAACAGTGTGGTCGCTTCGCAGGTGAGTTCCGTCAGTATCAATGACGATGGAAGCATGACTCTGACGCTTGCCACCGGTGAGCGCGTTTCAATGGATTCCGTTCGCGAGATTGGGGGTTAGGTGACACAAGACTTGGCGATATACAGATTTTTACTTCATTTTATGCAATACGTTTAATACAGATTAACAACACACAACTTTTCCGGTTAGAAAATCGGAGATTGGAGGGATATTATGAGTTCAGCATACGATTTAAATGCACTAAGTGGGATTAATGCCGCTTCAACCGGTTTGGGCGTCATTTCCAATAACCTGGCCAACTCGCAATCGGTCGGTTTCAAAAGTTCCAGAACCGAGTTTGCGGATATGTTTTCCGGCGCACAGAACTCTGCCGGTAACGGGACGCGAGTAGCGTCGATCACCCAGGATTTCGGTCAGGGGACCATTAATAACACCGGTCGTGAACTGGATATGGCGATTGACGGCGAAGGGTTCTTTGTCTTGGAAGATCAGACTCAGCAGTATGACAATGTCTATACTCGCAACGGTTCATTTAAACTCGATAAAGACGGATTTCTGACAACTCAGGAAGGGAATAAGGTGCAGGGGTTCCTGTTGGATGAGACCCGATCTACTGAGGCGAATCCGGTTTTCAGTACGGCTCTAAGCTCGATTGATCTGGATGAGTTGAACAAAATTCCGAAAGCGACCTCGGAAATGAATTACGACATTAACCTGGACGGCGAAGCGGCGAACAATGTCGATCAAAGCGGTGTTTCGGTCACGGCGGATTTAACTCAGTTAACCGCTCCGGGTGATGATAATGCCAATGCGTATGACGGTGCTCCGGATTACTTCTACCCGATGACGATTTTCGATAGCTTGGGTGGCGAGCATACGCTGAATGCAAACTTTTATAAAAATGAAGTCGTCAATGATGGCGTCAATCCTAAATACACTTCATGGGTTGTCCAATACACTATTACCGATACGGATGCTCAGGGGAATGTGACCTATACCGGACACACGCCAACAGCCGGTGGTGATCAGGGTCAGATCTATGAGTTGCGATTCGATACCAATGGCGGATTTATCGGTGCCTTCGAACAAGCGGATATTGGTAACGCTGCGCTTACCGCCGCGGATTCAACCGATCCTTTACTGGAATTTGTGATTGACAATCCTTTGACAGGTGCCAGCGATCCTTTAGGTGGGCCGATTGATATTCCTCTTGGGATTGCAGTTGATTTCGAATCCATGACTCAGTTTGCCGGTTCTTATAACCAGCGAGGAACCACTCAGAACGGTTATGCGGTAGGGGATCTTGTTGGTTTGAATACCGGTTTGGACGGCGTTATTGAAGCGCGTTACTCAAACGGTCGTTCGGTTCCGGTTGCCCAGTTGGCTCTCGCGAACTTTGCCGATAAAAACGCCATGGAAAAGCTAGGCGGTCAGACTTATGCCGAGAGCTTCGCTTCCGGTGCCGTCCAGCTGGCAACCCCTCAGGGTAACGGGATGGGTACGGTGAATGCCGGTTCTTTGGAGTATTCGAATGTGGATGTTGCCGGTGAGCTGGTGAATATGATTCAGACGCAACGTACTTACCAGGCTTCGGCTCAGGTGATCTCGACTTCACAGCAGCTGACACAGACTATTCTGAACCTGTAATTACGCTTTTTCGTGAACTAAAAAAACCGGCATTTATTGCCGGTTTTTTATTTTCCCGTATTGAGTTAATCGGCGGGAACTTAACAAACTTTAGCTTTTTTTAAGTTATTTTCTATTTTTTTGGCACGGTGTCTGCTAAATACTCCATGAAACAAAAAAGTTAGTCAAAACGCTAACACACAAGGGAATTTATAAATGACCTATGTAAATCGCATTACTGTGGTTTGAAGTAGGCAAATCGTTTCGAGGCGTCGGGCGACCGCGCCTCAATTTTTCAAATTTCATATTGGAGTCGAAAGATGGATCGGATGTTATATGTTGCTATGAGTGGTGCCAAAGAGGTAATGCTCGCACAAGCCAATAATTCCAATAATCTTGCGAATGCATCAACAGATGGATTCAAAAAAGACTTCAATATTTTCCGTGCCCAGCATATGGAAGGGCCGGGTCAACATACGCGCACCTATGCACTGGATGAAAGACCGGCAACCGATTATTCTGCCGGAGCGATAAAGGTGACCGGACGAGATCTGGATGTGGTGACAAAATCCGATGGCTTTATGGCCATCCAGACTCCGAAAGGGGATGAGGCTTTTGTCCGCACGGCCAGTATGCAGGTCAAAGAAAACGGTGACCTGGTCGATGTGCAGGGAAACCCGATTTTAAACGAAGCGGGGGTGCCGATTAATGTGCCGCCGTATAAAAGCATTGCTGTCGGTGACGATGGAACGATTTCTTTTGTTCCGGCCGACGGTCAGGGAAATCAGTTGATTGTTCTTGATCGTCTGCGTCTGGTCGCGCCGGACGAGAAACAGTTGTATAAGGGATTGGATGGATTTAGCCGTCTGCGTGAGGATGCAGGCGAGTTGGATCAGGCAAATATTTCGGTTGTCAGCGGTGCTTTGGAAACCAGTAATGTTAATACTGCGGAAGCACTGGTGGAAATGATTTCACTGTCCCGTAAATATGAACTGCAAGTCAAGATGATGGCGACCAGTAAAACCCACTCTCAAAAATCCGACTCATTATTGTCGGTACGTTAAGGAATTTAAGGGGATTTTGTTATGAATAATGCACTTTATGTAGCTAAAACCGGTTTGGAAGCTCAGCAGTTCCGTCTGGCGGCGATCTCCAATAACCTGGCCAATGCCAATACTTACGGTTATAAAACAGGGCGTGCCGAATTTAATGATCTGATCTATCAGAATGTTCGTCAACCGGGCGCTCAGGCAACGCAGGACGAAGCGAATACATTACCGTCCGGTTTGCAGTTGGGTACCGGGGTCAAGGCAATTGGTGTCCAGAAAATCCATACCCAGGGGAACTTGATGGTGACCGATAATCAGCTGGATATGGCGGTTGAAGGAAAAGGCTTTTTTCAGGCTCTGGATCAAGATGGAAACCTGATGTATACACGTGACGGTTCGTTTGAAGTGAATCAGAACGGCGATATTGTCACTTCATCCGGTTATCTACTGGAACCGAACATCAATATTCCGCAGGATGCGACCGATATTTCTATCACCAGCGACGGTGCGGTGTATGTCAGCCAGCCGGGAAATACTCAGCAGGTGCAGGTCGGTCAGATTGAGCTGGCGACCTTTATCAATCCGGCCGGTCTGGAGTCTTTAGGTAAAAACTTCTATGGCGAAACTACTGCCAGCGGTGCGCCGAACATTAATAACCCTGGAACTGCAGAAGCGGGCTCCGTGCTGCAAGGGGCGTTGGAAGCATCGAATGTTAATACGGTAGAAGAGCTGATCGGAATGATTGAAGCGCAGCGTACTTACGAGATGAACTCGAAAGCGATTTCTGCGGCCAATGGCATGATGCAGTATCTGAACAATAACACCTAATCTCGATAATAACTGAGCAGGTTTGCGAGGAGGGATTATGATTTTGAACAAACGAATTTCATTAATGGTGGTCAGCCTGTTGGCGGCAGTGCAGCTGACCGGCTGTGGCAGTACCACACCAGAGCGTCATCAAACGCTGAATTACGAGCCGGCTTATCCGTTGAATATTCCGCAGCAGAAGCAGCCGAATAACGGTTCACTATATCAGACTGGCGCCATGACGCTGTTTGACGATTCGCGAGCACACCGGGTCGGCGATATTATTACGATCTCACTGGATGAGAGTATCTCTGCGAATAAGAAAGATGAGGCCAAATACAATAAATCCAATAGTCAGGATTTTGGCATTAACTCTCCGATCAGTGTGACGCGCCCTAAAGGGTTTGCCGGTGATGTGGTGGATGGGGTGACATCACCTGTTGTTGGTCTGGGTATCGGTTACGGTTCCAAAGGGGCTTTTTCGGGTAAAAGTGATGTCAAACAGAACTCTAGTTTAAGCGGATCGATCGCCGTGACAGTTGTTGAAGTCATTCCGAACGGGAATCTGATGATCCGTGGTGAAAAATGGTTAACGATTCATGATGGAGACGAAGTGGTTCAGTTTGCCGGAATTATCCGTCCGGAAGATATTCAGCCGGATAATACGATTTCTTCGACTAAGGTAGCCGATGTACGCTTGGTATACAAAGACGTCGGCATGGCAGGCAGTACGGCTAGAGCCGGCGCCGCAACAGAGTGGTTAAGCAAATACTGGCCGTTTTAATTGAATCGTTTGAACATTCTTTGTCGGAGAATGGATTTAAATTTATGAATTTTAAGGGATTTAATCGCTAAATCCTCTGGGCTTTGGGTCGAAAGGGTTTTATAATCCAATTTTGGCAAAAGCTTTCCTTTTGCGCTGATCCGTTTTTCATCTCCTTTTTGCGGATCAGCATTTTTCTTTTTGTGTCTCTCTTCTGTACAACAGCTTATCTCTTTCTTCTCTTCAATCCTTGCATGCAATAACTTTGGCATAAACAGTGCTATATTCAGGTTAACTTGTGATTTTTAATTAATAACGCTTTCTCCGGGTTGCGTTAAAACGCCTGGAAAGGTTTGAAAGGAGGGGCATATGGCACGTATTACCGTCATTTTGCTGACACTGTTGATGTTGTGGAGCACCTTAAGTTACGCGGAAAGGGTGAAAGATATCGCCAATGTTGCCGGAGTACGCTCCAACCAGTTGGTCGGTTATGGTCTGGTTGTCGGTCTGAATGGCTCTGGTGATAAAACGCCGTTCGCCGAACAGAGCCTGCTGAGTATGTTGAATAAGTTCGGTATCAAGGTTCCGAACGGGGTTAAAACGAACGCTAAAAATATTGCCGCAGTTGCGGTACATGCCGACTTGCCGGCGTTTTCCAAGTCGGGTCAAAAAATCGACATTACCGTGTCTTCTTTAGGGAATGCGAAAAGCTTGCGCGGTGGGACACTTTTGTTGACTCCGTTGAAAGGGGTGGACGGTAATGTCTATGCTCTGGCGCAGGGTAATCTCGTTGTGGGCGGTCTGGATGCCAGCGGTGCCGACGGTTCACGCATTACCATTAATGTGCCTAGTGTCGGGCGCATTCCGAATGGTGCGACAGTGGAGAGAACCGTCAATACCGGTTTTGACCTCGGAAATACGATTAAGCTGAACCTGAAAAATGCCGACTTTACGACGGCAACTAATCTGGTGAATACCATTAATGAACAGTTGGGTGGTGGAACCGCCAAGGCATTGGACGCCGAGACGGTTGAAGTGATGGCACCTCGCAACCCGAACCAGCGTGTGGCTTTCTTATCCATGCTGGAAAATATGGAAGTGGTTCTTGGTGAAGCGCCGGCGCGGATTATTGTTAACTCGCGTACCGGTACGGTTGTTATCGGGCAGCATGTGACCGTCAGTCCGGCCGCGGTTACCCACGGCGGTTTGACGGTTAAGATCAGCGAAGATATCGATGTTTCCCAACCAAATGCCTTTGCCGGCGGGGCCACGGCGTTGACACCTAATTCCGGCGTTGATGTTCAGCAGGGTGAGGGGCGTATGTTCCAGTTTCCGAAAGGGGTGTCGCTGAATGACATTGTGCAGGCGGTGAATAAAGTCGGCGCAGCGCCGGGTGACCTGGTCGCGATTCTCGAAGCGCTGAAACAGTCGGGCGCGTTGAAAGCGGAACTGATGATTATCTGATTGCCGAGGGGACGATGATGGAAGGATTGGAATTAAATTCGCTATCCGCTTCGCAGGCGGCGGCAAAACAAGCTCAGAACGTTGCGGATGCCAAGTCGTTAAATGCTTTGAAATCTCAGGCTCAGGAAGATCCGAAGGAGGCTTTGCGCCCGGTTGCCGAGCAGTTTGAGGCTTTGTTTCTGCAACAGATTATGAAAGAAGCGAGAAAGGTTTCTTTTGACGACGGTTGGCTTGACGGTGGTCAGGGCGGTTTTTTCAAAGACTGGCATGACAGTCAGTTGGCGCAGTCGCTATCGGCTAAAGGTTCTCTCGGACTGGCCGATACTATTGTCGAGCAGCTGGCGCCGAAGATCGATAATGTGTACACGCCGGAAGCGTATTACCAGATGCAAGAGCAAAAGAGCGAGCAAAAAGCTCAGGCAGCAGCCCCTACAACGCAAAATGCTTTGGCATTGAGAAACTTGTAAATCGCTGACTTTATCGATTTCACTAAGATTGGTTTAGAATGAATTTTTCCACGGAAGCAGGTATTGGAGAAGAATTATGGCAGATATGTTAACGATAGGTTCCCAGGCGGCCAATACCTATAAACAGGCTCTGGACGTCACCAGTCATAACGTCGCCAATGTTTCGACCGAAGGCTATTCTCGTCAGAGAGCGGAAATCAGTAGCAATACGCCATCTCTGATAGGTGCTTCCTTTAACGGTGGTGGTTCGACGGTAGATTCGATTCTGCGCATCCAATCCGACTATATCCAGACGCAACTCAATTCCAGTAATTCTGCTGTCGAGCGTTACGATCAGCAGCTTTCACTGGCTACTCAGGTTGAAGGGGTGATCGCCAGTAACGATGAAGGTGTGCAGGAATTCATGCAGCGGTTTTTTGACGGCCTGCAGAATGTCGCTAATAATCCGACCTCGCAGACCAGTCGCCAGATGCTGCTGGACGAAGCGGGGAATCTGGAAACGCATATCGGAAATTTGGCTTCGGTACTGGATGATACCGAGGAGCAGATTAATAGCCAAATCAGTGGCCTAATGACAGAAATTAACGATCGTCTGGACACCATCCAGCAGATCAACGAGGAAGTCGAGCGTGCGTTGAATACCGGTACGCAGCCGCCGAACGATCTGCTTGATCAGCGTGATCAGGCAATCCTTGAACTCAGCGGTTATATCGATATCAAGACTTTTCCTCAGGAAGACGGCGGTCTGGATATCTTCACTTCTCCCGGCAATCTTCCGCTTTTGGCCGATAACCATAAAACCTATATTATGGCCGACCTGAGTCCTTATCAGGATGACAGACGGATGGAAATCTATATGTCGATCGGTGGTCAGAAGCAGATGATCAGTGACCGGATTTCCGGTGGCCAATTGGGTGCGGTTCTGGATGTGCGTGAAAATCTATTGGATCAGGCTCAGAATGAATTGGGCTTGACGCTTAACGGTTTCGTCGCCGCCATTAATTGGCAGCATTATCAGGGGTATGATCTGGAAGGTGATGCCGGAGGGGATTTCTTTCAGAGTTTGTCGGCAACAGCCATGTCAGCCAAGGGAAATATTGAAGACGGTAGCGGAATAACGGTGACGTTTAATCCGGACACCACGGCTCTGACGGGGCTGAACGGTACGCCTCCATATACGGCAGCCACTCAACCGGATACTTATGGCGAAAAAGAGGCTTATCTGCAGCAGGCTCTAAGTGAAATAGGCCAGATGCAGGCACGTGACTACGAAATTCGCGCCAATGGAACCGGTTACGAGTTCTTTGACTATAAAACCGGTGCACAGATTACGCCAGATGCCGTGAATGGCGATGTTTACAAGGTTGATGGACTGGAATTCGATTTCAGCGGGCAAACCAATAACGACGGCGATAAGTTTTTAGTTAAACCTCATCAGGAGATGCTGGAACAGTTCACCACGATTTTGCAGAATCCGAATGATGTCGCTGCTCGAGGACAGTCTCCTGTCGATACCGGGGTCGCAGGTCTGGACGATGAAACGCCGGCACCTGCCGCTTACGGTGATAATGTCAATATGGCGAACATGGCCAGCTTCGCTTCGCAGAAAATTCTGCTTTCCGACGAAAACGGCGAGGCTACGCTGAATATTCTTGGCGGCTATTCGAGTATGGCGTCCAACGTCGGGATGTATGTCCGCGGTACGGAAATTCAATTGACCGCGCAGCAGAATGTGTACAACCAGATTATGAATCAACGCGAGTCGCTCTCGGGGGTCAGTCTTGATGAAGAAGCGGCGAACTTGATCCGTTTCCAGCAGGCCTATGAAGCGTCGGCACAGATTATTTCCACTTCGCAGTCGATTTTTCAGACGCTGCTGAGTGTAGTAAGAGGATAGTATCATGCGTATCTCAACCAACCTGTTTCATAGTCAGGGGCTAAATTCGATTCAGAATCATCAGCAAAATGTCCTGGATGCACAGTTGCAGTTGAGCACAGGGAAAAAAATCAATGCGCCAAGTGACGATCCAGTCGGCTTGAGTCAGGTGCATGCGTTGAACCGTACGATGAATACCATTGATCAGTACGCGGAAAATGGCGCTTATGCGAAAAATCAATTGGCTCAGGAAGAGACTGCGATTACCGACAGTATTGAATCTTTGCAGCGTGTTCGCGAACTTTCGATTCAGATGTTGAACGGAACCTATTCGGCGGAAAACCGTCAGCAGACAGCAGAAGAAATTGATCAGATTATCAAACAGCAGCTGAGCATGATGAATTACCGGAATTCGGACGGCGAATTGCTTTTTGCCGGTAACAGCGTCAACCAGCAGGCGGCATTTATCGAAGATCCGAACAACCCCGGATATTATGCTTATATCGGCAGTCCGCAAGGGGTTGCGGCGGCAGCGACACCGGAGCAGGCAGCAGAATATAATCTGGCCAATTACGGAGCCCGTTTCGTTCAAATCGGTTTTGACGATGACAACCGTCTGGGAGCGGACGATCAGGGGGATGCTGCACGAGTTCGAATTACCGATAACGGTGGCAAAGTTTTCCAGGTCGACGGAAATTCCACACCTGCCGGAGTTGATGCGAATATCCTCAATAGTCTGATTGTTTTGAGAGACAGCCTGCTTGCCGGAGATCCGCCTCCGGAAGCGGTTGTGAATGATATCGACTCTTCTCTGGATCAACTGAACACGGTCAGAGCGGAGATCGGTGGTCGTCAGAACCGTATTGAGACCCAATATAATGCCGGCGAAAGCTTCAAGCTCTCTTTGGAAGAGCGTCGAATGGAGCTAGAAGAGACTGATGTCGTTCAAGGCGTAACGGATTTGACGAAAAGTCAAAATGCGCTGCAAATGGCGCAACAGGTCTTTACTAAAGTCAATGGCATGTCGTTATTTGATTATCTGAGATAATTGGTATAGCTTTTGCTGAAATCATAACCATTCTGTAGAGGGGTTGTGAACATGGCAAAAGCGTCAAATTTCTGGTTACTGGCTGTCGGTGGTTTTTTGCTGCTGACGGCTTCTTACGCTTCTTCCATGCACAATTGGCTGCAGCAGGCAGGACATTCCTCCGATTTTTCTGGCGCTCCGGTCGCCGGCACTTTTTCTAATACCTCCACGGTTGACCCTGTATCGTCACAGAAAGCAAATCTTGTTACGCCCAATGCACTCCCTCAAGAGCGACATAAATCAAATTCATCTTATCCGTCCCTGAATAACGAGACGCTTTCTCAAAGCGATGAAACCGACGAACTGTCCACACAGAGTGCTGTCGCCTTATCCGAGAAGACGGGCTTTTCTCAGGCGTTGTGGCCCTGGCTGTCTCTATCTTTGATGCAGAATGCTTCGGGATTGACAGTGGAAAAACCGGCGTCTACCCATTCCGCTATTGCCTCGGCAAAAAGCTCGTCTTCAACCGTCGATACCGAACAAACCGCCAGTCAGGTCCATTCTGAGATCGTTAAAGAAGATCGGATTGAAGCAGTTGAATATGACGACGAGATTATTATTGAATTTCCCGAAGCGCTGGCAACGACGACCAGAATGAAAAAGGCGATCAGCCATTTGCTTTTATCGGGAAATCCGGCAGGGGACAGTGACCTGCAGAATGTTCAGAAATTCGATTTATCCATTAAGCCTTATTACTACAACCGTATTCTGGATAAGTCGCAGCACTCGATTCGCTATCCGGCACAAGCTTATGAGTACGCCAAGATACTGTTGGCCGAACATGCCTACTGGGTTGACGATCAAGGGGACAAGTATCTGCATGTTCAGATTCCTCTGAGCGATACGCCGATGGCGAAAATTACTGAAGAATTCAACTCGCGCGATGAGATGGCCAGACTTGACCGTTACCGGAACTGGGCGCAGTATTATGCTTTGCGCTATAAGGTGCCTTATGATCTGGTAATGGCGATTATGCGGGTTGAGAGTGCCTTTAACCCCAAGGCGCGAAGCCGCTCCAATGCGATCGGGTTAATGCAGATCAAAGCCGGCTCGGCCGGCAGGGATGTGTACGAGTTGATCGACGGCAAAATGCAGTTGCCAACCGAGTCCGAGTTGTTTGACGAGCAGAATAATATCCGTATCGGTACTGCTTATCTGGGGCTTTTACATGATTTGTATTTTAAAGAAGTGAAAGACCCCAAGAATCGTGAACTCCTAGTGATATCTGCTTATAATGCTGGATTAAATACGGTGCTTAAACTGTTTGCCAATAACCCGCAGCGGGCGATGGAGGAGATTAATCAGCTTTCGCCACAGCAGCTGTACCAAACTTTGCGCTATCAGCATACTTCGGAAGAAGCACGGCAGTATCTGGACAAGGTGTTATCGGCACGACAGAAAAACAATCAAGTATAGAAGGACAGCGATGTGAGCGACTGGCAAGGGAAGCAGGTTTTAATTACAGGTGCGGACGGGTTTATCGGCTCCCACTTGACCGAGCAGCTGGTGCAAGCGGGGGCCAAGGTGAGAGCTCTGGCCATCTATAACTCTTTTAACAGCTGGGGCTGGCTGGACCATTCGCCTTACAAGGATCAGATTGAGGTGGTGAGCGGTGATGTTCGCGATCCGTTTTTCTGTAAGCAGATTACCAAAGATTGTCACACCGTATTTCATCTGGCGGCTTTGATTGCGATTCCCTATTCTTATGTCGCACCGAATTCCTATGTCGAAACCAATATTAACGGAACTTTGAATATTGCCCAAGCGTGTCTCGAAAACGGTGTCGAGCGCTTAATGCATACCTCGACATCGGAAGTTTATGGGACTGCGCAATATGTACCGATTGACGAGAAGCATCCTCTGCAGCCTCAGTCTCCATACAGCGCCAGTAAGATCGGTGCCGATTCGATGGCAATGTCCTACTACAACGCCTTCGAGTTACCGGTTTGTATTGCGCGTCCATTCAATACCTACGGCCCGAGACAATCGGCACGCGCGGTTATCCCGACGATTATCACCCAGATTGCTAATGGCAAAAAACAGATTCAGCTTGGCGATACCTCTCCGACACGCGATTTTAATTATGTCACGGATACCTGTCAGGGCATGATGGCGATTGCCGCTTCCGACAAAACGGTTGGGCAGACGGTCAATATCGGTTCCAATTTTGAAATTTCCGTGCAGGATACTTTGCTGTTAATCAAGGAACTGATGGGCAGTGACGTCGAGTTCGTTACCGATGAACAGCGCTTGAGACCGAAGGATTCCGAAGTTTTCCGCCTGTGGTGCGATAACACCTTGATCAAAGAGCTGACCGGTTTTACCCCACAACAGGATATCCGTTCCGGTCTGCAAAAAACCATCGATTGGTTTACACAACCCGACAACCTGAAACAGTATAAAGCGGATATTTATAATGTCTGAGTTTGCCTCGATTATCGAGACCGTGCGCAGCCACTATGGCGATGGTTTTGTGCCTCTGCATGCGCCATGCTTTCAGGGCGAGGAAAAAACCAAGCTGATCGACTGCATTGACTCGACCTTTGTTTCTTCGGTTGGTAAGTATGTTGATGAGTTCGAGCGGCAAATAGCACAATTTACCGGAGCAAAATATGCGGTGGCGGTGGTCAACGGAACGCTTGGACTGATGCTGGCGATGCGGGTTGCCGGTATTCAGTCTGGAGATCTGGTTTTGACCCAGTCTCTGAGTTTTGTCGCTACCGCCAATGCGATTTCAATGCTTGGCGCCGAACCGCTGTTTCTGGACGTCGACAGTTCTTCCTTAGGGATGAGCGCCAGCGGTTTGGAAGACTTCCTGGCGACGCAAACCGAACATAAAAACGGCCATTTAATTCATAAAGCTTCCGGAAAACCTATCCGTGGTTGTGTGCCTATGCATACCTTGGGTTTTGCGTGTGAGATCGATGCTATCGCCATGCTCTGCCAGAAATACGGCATTGCTTTGATTGAAGATGCGGCGGAGAGTCTCGGGTCATTTTATAAAGGCAAGCATACCGGGACTTTTGGCGAGATCGGCGTTTTCAGTTTTAACGGCAACAAAATTCTGACCACTGGCGGCGGAGGAATGCTGGTAACAGACAATGAACGCCTGGCAAAAGAGGCCAAGCACCTCAGTACGACGGCCAAAAAACCGCACGCCTGGTTGTTTGAACACGATGAAATCGCCTATAACCTCCGTATGCCGAACTTGAATGCCGCTTTGGGGGTAGCTCAGCTTCAGCAGTTGCCGGAGTTCCTGAAGGAAAAGCGCAAGCTGGCAGACTTTTATCAGGGAGCATTTTCTGACAGTCGAGGATTTGGTTTTCTTGTCGAACCGGACAATACGCAAGCTAATTACTGGCTGAATGCCATTACATTCGATCAATCGGAGTCAGCACAGGCGTTTTTGGCGGACTCCAATGCCCAGGATATCCAGACGCGCCCATTGTGGACGCCGATGCATCAGTTGGATATCTATCGTCACTCTTTTAAAACAGATTTGCCAATAACTGAAAGTCTGGCTTCCAGAGTGGTGAATTTACCGAGCGGGGTTCTTTGTCGTGAGTGATAGAACGCCTCTTTTATTGATCGGCGGCGGGGGGCATTGTCGCAGTTGCATTGATGTGATTGAAGCCGACGGCGTTTATAAAGTTCAGGGGGTTGTCGAAGCGGACGGTGCAACGGCCGACAGCAAAACGCCTTATCCGCTTATTGGTTTCGATTCCGAACTGCCGGCATTGATCGAACAATTCCCGCATTGTCTGATTACCGTAGGCCAGATCAAGTCCGCCAAAATAAGACAGACCCTTTTCGAAAAGCTGCAAAGACTGGGCGCCATTCTGCCGACGATTATCTCGCCAACGGCCTATGTTTCCAGTTCCGCCGAATTAGGCTCGGGAACCATTGTAATGCATCAAGCACTGGTCAATGCCTATGTAAAGGTCGGGGCGAATAGCATTATCAATTCTCAGGCATTGATCGAGCATGATGTCATTATCGGCGACCACTGTCATATTGCCACGGGAGCCAAAGTAAATGGCGGCGTCGTACTTGGAAACAGCTGTTTTATCGGCAGCGGAGCGGTATTGAAACAGGGGATTGCTCTGGCCGATAAGGTGGTGATCGGTGCCAACAGTACGGTCCTGAAAGATATTACCGAGCCCGGTACTTATACAGGAACGATTAAATGAGCGTGTTTATTATTGCTGAAGCCGGCGTCAATCATAACGGCTCTCTCGAGACGGCCAAAGCACTTGTCGATGCTGCAGTAGAGGCCGGTGCGGATGCAGTCAAGTTCCAGACCTTCAAAGCCCATAATCTGGTGACTGAGTCGGCCGAGCAGGCGGCTTATCAAACCGAAAATACCGGTGTCAAAGAGAGCCAGTTTTCAATGCTGCAACGTTTGGAGCTTGATGAAAGTGCTCATCGTGAATTACTCGATTACTGTGCTGAAAAAAATATTGAGTTCATGTCGACGCCTTTCGATGCCGAAAGCGTTGAATTATTGAATCGCTTGGGAATGAAACGCTGGAAAATCCCATCAGGCGAAGTGCTTTCAGTACCTTATCTGCGGCAAATCGCCAAGTTGAACCAGCCGACGATTCTTTCGACCGGCATGAGTGACCTGGATGAAGTTGCGTTTGCCGTTAAAACCTTGCTTGAAGCGGGTTTGGCAGCAGATAAATTGAGTGTTTTACATGCCAATACCGCCTATCCAACCCCTTTCCCAGACGTTAATTTACGGGCCATGCAGACTTTGCAACAGGCCTTGAATCTACCGGTCGGCCTGTCAGATCATTCTTTAGGCATTGAAGTGCCGATTGCTGCAGTCGCGCTGGGCGCCCGCGTGATCGAAAAACACTTTACGCTGGATAAGCATATGCCCGGTCCGGATCACAAAGCCAGCTTGGAACCGGATGAATTGAAGGCCATGGTCACTGCTATTCGGCATGTCGAACAGGCTTTAGGTTCCGGGTTAAAGGAGCCTTCTGCATCCGAACAGGCAAACATCGCCATTGTCCGTAAGCGCATTGTCGCCAAGCGACCGATTTCTAGCGGCGAACCGTTTTCTGCGGACAATTGCGATATCAAACGTTCCTCTTCGGGTGAATTTGCTCAGGCTTGGGACAAGGTGATGGACGCGGTTGCGCAAAAAGATTATCACGCAGGCGAAGGAATTGAATTGTGAGTCGTAAACGCATTGCATTGTTGACGACCAGCCGGGCTGATTACGGTTTGCTCAAGCCGCTCTGGCTCGAGTTGCAGAAGACGGATTTTGATCCGTTTATGATCGCGACCGGTGCGCACCTCATGCCTTCTCAGGGACGCACTCTGCAGCAGATTGAGGATGATCGGGTCGAGCCGCTGGAAACGGTGGATCTGGAAGTGAGCGGCGACTCTGAAACCGACCTGTGCCGGGCGATGGGAACGGGTATGGTTAAATTTTCTCTGCTCTTTGAAAAGCTTAAGCCGGATCTCCTTGTCGTTCTGGGGGACCGGTTCGAGTTACTGCCTGCCTGTAACAGTGCTTTGATCCATAAAATTCCTATTGCCCATCTGCACGGTGGGGAAGCGACCTTTGGCCTGATTGATGAAGCGATACGACACAGTGTCACGAAAATGGCATCTCTGCATTTTGTTGCCCATGAAGCCTATCGCCGGAGGGTCCTGCAGATGGGAGAGTCGCCGGATAGAGTGTGGAATGTCGGGGCGATAGGGTTGGATAACTTCAGGCGTTTTTCCGCTTGGAGTCGGCAGGAACTGGAGCAAAAGACCGGGCTGGATTTCAGTCAACCGGTTTTACTGGTGACTTTTCATCCGGTGACTTTAGACTCGTATGAGGAAGCGGAAGCGCAGGCTGACGAAGTGGTCTCCGCTTTGGAGGAATTACCTTATCAGGTTTTGGCGACGCTACCGAATGCGGATACCGGCGGACAGCAAATCGAGAAGCGATTGCTTTCAGCCATTGAGCGTTATCCGCAGAGATTCAAACTGGTATCGAGTTTAGGCATGAAAGGCTATATGTCTGCGATGCAGCATTCAGCGGCGATGGTGGGGAATTCTTCCAGCGGTATTTTGGAGGCGGCCAGTTTTCGTCTGCCGGTGGTGAATATCGGCGATCGCCAGGCCGGTCGAATTCAGGCTGAGAATGTACTTCAAGTCGATTGCGAGCGGGAAAAAATTCAGGCGGCGGTACAGACGGCGCTTTCCGAAGGTTTTCTTTCCTGCCTTCGGGCCATGGAAAATCCGTATGGGAAGGGGCGGGCTGCCGAAAAAATCGTTGCTCAATTGCTTCAGGTAAATTTAAACGATAAAAGCCGGCTTTTAAAAAAACGCTTTTATGATCTGCCGGAATCATGTTTTAAGGAGTAGGCGTGAGAATTGTATTGATTGGCGCAGTGGATTTTTCCAGGCACTGCCTAGAACTTTTGCTGACCATGCAAGCCGAGGTCGCAGGCGTGGTTACGACCAGTCGGCCGGAGGCGTATTCCGATTTTGCCGATCTGCTTCCTCTGACGGACGCCAACGCCATTCCTGCGATCACAACCGACAATATTAATTCAGACGATATCTTGCAATGGATTTCTGAGCGGAAGCCGGAAGTGATTTTCTGTTTCGGTTGGTCACAGCTCATTAGAGAGCCTTTGCTGGAACTGGCACCGAAAGGAGTCATTGGTGCGCATCCGGCATTGATTCCCCGCAACCGTGGCCGTCATCCATTGATATGGGCCAAGGCTCTGGGGCTTAAAACGTCGGGGCTGACTTTCTTTCAAATGGATCAGGGGGCGGATTCCGGTCCCATCGTTTCGCAAAAAAACTTTGAAATTCTTTTTACCGATACCGCATTTGATCTCTATCAAAAAATTAAAAAAATGGCCGAACGGCAATTGCCGGAAGTGGTACAAAGCTTGCAAGATCCTGATTTCCGAGCACAGCGGCAGGACCTGACGCAGAGCAATCTCTGGCGTAAACGCAGTCGTCTGGATGGCATAATCGACTGGCGGATGTCCAGCGAAGCCATTATCAATCTGATTCGCGCTTTAACACGTCCGTATCCCGGAGCGACTTTTTCGCATTCGGGAGAAGAATTTATTCTGTGGGCGGCAGAACCTTATCCGGTAAGCGGTCGAGAATCTTGGGCCGCTTTGGATCATGAACCGGGAAAATGCGTTTGGCTACAGGAAACCAACGGTAAAGTGCGACCGATTATCAGAACTTATGACGGCTATATTCTTCTGACCGAATGGCAGGGGAATTTGCGGATTCAACCAGAACAATATTTAGATTAGAGATTATGAAAGAAAAAGACGTTGTGTTAGTTATTGCTCCGCATCCGGATGATGAAACTCTGGGCTGCGGCGGCGCGCTCCTTAAGCACAAAGCGAAAGGAGATGAGGTTCACTGGTTGATTGTTACGGAAATGCGCGAAGACCTGGGGTTCGCGCCGGAAAAACAGCAGCAGAGGCAAGCGGAGATCGAAGCCGCGGCTAAAGCTTACGGATTTGCGCAAACACATCATCTCGGCTGGCCGGTAATGCAACTGGATCTGGTACCCATGTCGGATCTTGTGACCTCTATCGCTCAGGTTGTTCAGGAAATCGGCGCGACAACGCTTTATCTGCCATATCGTGGCGATGCGCATTCCGATCATGCTTATGTGTTTGACGCGGCGGTTGCTTGTAGCAAATCGTTTCGTTACCCGAGCGTCAAAAGAGTTCGAGTCTATGAAACTCTGTCGGAAACCAATTTCGGTTTGAACACTCAGGATTCGGGATTCCAGCCGAATCTTTTTATCGATATCAGTGACCATTTGGAAGGCAAAATCGACATTATGCGAATTTTTGCTTCCGAGATGGCCCCACACCCTTTTCCGAGAAGTGAAGTGTCTATTCGTGCCTTGGCTAGCTTACGTGGCTCGCAAGTTGCTTGTATGGCAGCAGAGAGTTTTATGCAGTTAAAAGATATCCAATAGCCAGAGTGAATAGACATTAATGAAATCGATCGCTTTTATCCCCGCCCGAGGCGGATCAAAACGCTTTCCCAAAAAAAATATTGCTTTGCTGAATGGTAAGCCGCTTGTGGCCTGGACGATCGAAGCCGCCATCGAATCGGGTGTCTTCGACAAAATTGTGGTCTCAAGTGATGACCCGGAAATTTTACGGGTCGCCAAGGAGTATGGGCGCGATCGGGTTTCGTTGCATCAGCGTTCCGATGCGCTTTCCGGCGATAAGATAACTGCGCCGCAGGTCTTGGGCCAGCTGCTTCTTGAGTTGGCCGAGGAAGGGGAAAACTTCGCGCAGTGTTGTCTGTTGTTGCCGACCTGTCCTTTTCGTTCGGCTCAGGATATTCGGGACGCGCATCAGTTGCTGACCGAAGAGTACGATTCGGTTATCTCGATGAAGACCAGTCCGACGGTTCCCGATTTTATTTTTAAGGCGGATGACTGTATGACGGCGGAACCTCTGGTTAAAGATACTATGGTGGTTCATGGTAAAACGCGCAGTCAGGATTACCCCGATATGTACTATCCAAACGGTGCGATTTATTCAGCCTGGACGGAAGTATTTTTGAAAGAAAACAGTTTTTACAGCAGCCATTTCAGAATTCTCCCGATGCCGGAATTCCGTTCGGTGGATATCGATATAGAAGAAGATCTGATTTATGCGCATGCGATTTACGAACGTTTTTTAAAACCAAAAGATTGAAATTGAAGGAGTGTCTGAATGGTTGCAATGGAGATGATGGAAAAGGCCGATCAGGTTTTAGAAGATGCTTTGAATCTCTGGTGGTTGAGACCGGAAAACGCATTGGCGCTGGCTTCTTATGTGGTTCATGGTGTGGATTTGAAGCCGACACAAGGACAGAAAGCGGCAGATTTTGCCTGTGGCGACGGAGTGAATACTTTTTTCAAATGCGGAGGCCGTTTTGCTCCTGAATTCGATCTGTTTCTAGCCGGGATCGGCTCTCAGTCGACCAAAGATGTTGCGGCGAAAAATGTCGATCTGTTTGATCATTATGACGAGCAGTACTTTCCGAAGGTGAATGTAAAGCCGGAGGTTTACTATGCAGTCGGAACCGATCATAAGCAAAATCTGCTTAAAAAGGCGCAGCATTTGGATTTCTACGAGGCGCTGCATTTGGCGGATTTAAGAGACAATGTGCAAGCGATTGCAAGCCACAGTCTGGATAAGATTTATTGCAATAGCCTGTACTGGGTTGCCGAAACCGACGTGGCTTTAAAGCAGATGCAGGACAAATTGAAGCCAGACGGTGAAATGATTATTGACGTTTTCACAACCGAGAAAAAGCAGTTGGACTTTGGCAAGATGTTCCCATCAACCTCATCCGAATGGCAGGAGATGTTGAATCGCGGGCGACAGGCGACGAATCCTGGCTTAAGATCGGAAGAAGGCTGGCGAGAATTATTTGAAGCGGCCGGTTTGGAAGTTGTCGAGCAACGAAATATTTTCCCTGCATCGATCGCGCATATCTGGAATCTCGGATTAAGACCGATTTTCCCTATGCTGAATAAAATGGCGGCTTCGATCAGCCCGCAAAATCGCCAAGAGATTAAAGCCGAATGGGTTGGTGTATTCAAAGAGTTGTTATTTCCGGTTTTAATGGCTCCCGAAGCTTTCAGTCAGGATCAAGCCAAGTACCGTTTGCAGTTTGTACTTAAAGCGGCGCGCTGAATAAGAAGGACGCGGGATGTTTGAATTCAGAGATTATCAGGATCTAAAGTCCGAGAAACCAATTTTTTTGCCGGAGGTTGGAACCTTTTTTAACCAGGATCAGAATCAGGCACACGCACTGGTTGAGTCATTGGTTAATATGGGCGTCGAGTGTATCAAGGGAGAGATTCTTCATACTGCCGATGTCGCTCTGGATGCAGACTTCCAGGCGAGTTATTACGACAAAAATGCGCAGGCGTTTAAACAGGAAAACTACCGTCGGCTGATCGAGCGCAAGATCGTTTCTTTTGCACAGTATGAAGCGATGTTTTCCTATCCGACCTCCAAGGGATTGCATCTGGTCTTTTCTGTCTATGATATTGAAGGAGCGGATTTCGCCCGTTCGATCGGCGCAAAGGCAATAAAGGTGGCTTCTTCGAATCTGGTTCATCAGCCGTTGATCCAATATCTCGCACAATCCGGAATCCCGACCATTATTGATACTGGTAAGGCGCATTTTTATGAAATCGCCCGCGCGGTCGAGTGGTTCCGACAGGCGGGAGGCCGGGATATGCTGATTGAGCACAGCCCTGTCGCACCGCCGGCTCCGCCGAGCGAACAGTATTTATCCATGCTGCCAATTCTGCAGGAAACTTTTAATTGTCCGGTCGGTTTGTCAGATCATTATGACGGGAATGAGATGTTGCTGGCAGCGGTTCCTTTAGGCGCTTCGATACTGGAAAAAGGCGTTATGTTTCAATCCATGCAGGGAGAGCAGGATACGGCTCATGCAATGACGGTTGAAGAGGTGCCGCAAGTGCTCAAACAGATTGCGGCCATTTCCGAAGCGACCAGGTACGGTATGCGACCGGCTCCGCAGGCAACGCATGCCGCCCGAATGGGGGTTGTTGCAAAATGCGACTTGCAACCGGGAGAAAAATTAACGCTGGATAAAGCCCAATTCGCTTGGCCGGCTTTGGGAATTCCGGTTGAGCACTGGGAGTTGGTTGCCGGCAGAAAACTTCGCCAGGAGCTCAAGTTAGGTCAACCCATCGAGTGGCATATGTTGGACTAGGTTTGGTTGTGTGTTTAATAACGACTTCATCATGCGGGAATTAGAGAAGAATGCATAAACTTCCGGCTTTTTTAGATCATCGGCATGGCGCGGAAGGCTTCCAGCCGCTCTCAATAGAGCACAGGAGATTTTTGCAGGGTCTGTTGGGTTTAGATGAAGTTGATTTAGAGGTTTTACCGAGCAGTTATCAGTTTCCTTTGGGTTTTTTTCGGGCAAAACCTACAGAACAGAAAAATTGGCAGGACTTTTATAAGGTCTTACCGGCTGCGGCATTCGAGTTGGAAAAACATTCGGCTCATTTTGAAGAGCTGTTGTTGCAGGCAGGACTGTGTTCTCGACAAATGTCCGTTTACCGGCAACAGGATTATTGCATCTGTCGTCTGCCTTATCTTGAGTTGCTGCCGTTTGAATTAAACCCTCAGACGGCCAGCAAGTTAGGTCGACACCTTGCTGCAGTTCATAACTGTCTGGCACAGGAGTTAAACCAGAGCAAGCGCGAAACGGTACGTTTGCAATGGCAGAAGCGTTTATACGATTTTGAAGAGAGCTGGCGGGAATTTCGTGATCGGAAACTTGCGGAATTCTGGGAAATGATTGGTTGCCGAACGGATTCCAAATCAGAGCCGAGAAATTTCGTTGGCGAATTTGAGAAGAGGCTGCAGTTACTGCATTTTGATCTGGCCCAGGCTCAGGTTGTGCACGGCGATTTAAATCCCGGTAATGTCCTTCTGGCCGGTGAAAACGGCACGCCGTTACTGATTGATTTTGAAAACAGTCATTACAGTTATCTGCCCAGAATAATGGATGTGGCCATGCTGGTTCATCGAGTTTTTCTGCCATTGAGAGATGAGGATACTGAAAACTGGGCGTCGTCAGTAGCCGCTTTTTTTCAGGCGTATGGCATACTGGATAGCCCGATGAGCTTGGCTGAGGCGATGATCGCCTGTTGCGTTCGTTCGCAGTGTGTTCTAATTGAACGATATGTCGTTTCGGGATACTGGCTGCAGAGTGAATGGCAAAAATTTGAGCATTTAATTCAACAAGTTGAAACGGATGTCGATAGCCTGAATAGGTTGATGAGATAGGATCGTAAACCATGAAGCTTTATTCTGATTTTAAGCAGATTACCCTTTGTATCGGCGCCTCCATACGAGAGGCGATGGCTCTGCTGGACCGTTACGCTATGCAGATTGTTTTGGTGACCGATCAAAACGGTGTCCTGCAAGGGGTCATGACCGATGGCGACATCCGTCGAGCTTTGCTGTCCGGCAGTACTCTGGATTCTCCGGTCGAAGAAGCGATTAATCTTCGCCCAGCGACCGGATCGGATCAGCTGAATATGATGGGCTGGGTTCAGATTATGAAACGCGCCCGTTGCCGGCATCTGCCGATTATCGATAGAGACGGTAAGCTGGTACAGTTGGTTTACGACAAAGTCATGCCGTACAGTAACCAGCCGAATTCGGTGGTGCTGATGCTTGGCGGCCAGGGAATGCGGTTGCGGCCCTTGACAGAAGATACGCCAAAGCCTTTGCTGAAAGTCGGTGGCAAGCCGATTCTGGAAACGATTCTGGAGCGTTTTATCGAACAGGGATTTAGCCATTTCTATTTCTGCATTAATTATCTCGGACACCAGATTCAGGATTATTTCGGTCATGGTGAGAAATGGGGGGTTGAGATTGACTATATCAAGGAAGAGCAGCGTCTTGGAACGGCGGGTGCTTTGAGCCTTATCGATAAAGAAGTGACCGACGATTTGATTGTGATGAATGGCGATCTTCTGACCAAAGTCGATTTTACCGCTCTGCTTGAATCGCATCGCAGTAATGAAAGCGATATCACCGTCTGTGTGCGTGAATACTCGCAGCAGGTTCCGTATGGCGTCGTGGAAATTGAAGATGAGACGGTTCAGCAGATTGTCGAAAAACCGATCTATCGTTATTTCGTCAATGCCGGTATTTATGTGTTGTCACCGAAACAGATTGCCGCAATTCCCTATAACGAATTTTACGACATGCCGACATTGCTGGATGAATTGACGCTTGATCCTGCCGCGAAAGTCGGTGCGTTTCCGATTACAGAATATTGGAAAGATATCGGCCATCTTCCGGATTTTGAACAGGCACAAGTGGATTACGAGGTGCACTTTACACCTCTGAATCATTAATAAACAAAGATCAGAAAAAAGCGCAAAAACAGAAGAGGGTATTATGGATTTTAATTTGGGGCCATTGAGCCAGAATAAATATGGTGACTCCTACTACGAGTCATTAAATGGCCTGTCGTTTACCAAAAAATCTTCGGAAATGGTCTTTGAAAAAGAGTTCGCCGATCTGGTTCTCCAGAAAGATGTATTAAATGTCTTTGTCGGATCGGACTCTGGTCTGTTGTATGAATATCTTAAAAATCATCCGGAGTTACCGGAAAGCACATCCTACGTTTTTATCGAATTGCCGGAAGTCATTGAAAGCCGGGAATTGAATGATATTGAAGAAAAATCAATTTTTGTTGTTCCCAGTGATTATGATCTGGCACTTTTAGCTGTTTCGCATATGAACTATGTCGTACAGCAAAGAGTGCGTCTGGTACGCTCGATCGGTGTTCTGGATTCTCAACCGGAAAGCATTATGCGCGCTTTGTGGACTTCGGTTGAGGAACGCTACAATAAGTTCATATCCAAAGAATTGATCTCTCTGAATTCAAAGCCTTTTATTGACGCGCAACTGAATAATCTTGCCGACAATAACGTTCCTTTTATCAACCTAAGACAGGCTCTTGAAGGTACTACGGCTTTAATTCTGGGGGGCGGTCCGACATTGGATCAGTCTATCGAATGGATTAGAGAAAACCGGGAAGGAATGGTTATTTTTTCGGCGGCCCGTATCGCGCGTAGATTGGCCAAAGAGGGGATTACTCCGGATTTCTTTATCTCGGTTGATCCGCATGATGTCAGCTTCGATAACTCAAAAGGTATTTTTCAGTTTGCCGATCAGTCGGTTTTGCTCAATTCCTACCATATCAATTCCGCTATTCTTTCCCAGTGGTCGGGACTTAAAGCTTATACGGGGGCGAAATTTCCCTGGTTAACCAAGGGCGAAGAGAATCTTAATGCGCCTGGGCCGAATGTTATCAATACCGCGCTCCATCTGGCGTTTGAATTAGGCTGCGAGAATTTTATTTTTTCCGGTGTAGATCTCTGCTTTCCCGGCGGTCAAGCATATGAGTCCAGCAGTGATGAAGCTCAGATCGGGGGGACCTTTATGTTCTCCGATCTGCAGAAGGTGAAAAACAATGCCGGTAAGTGGGTCAGTACACAACCGCGTTATGCAATCAGTCGGGATACGATCGAGCAGCAGGTTAAACACTACAAAGGACAGAATGCGGAATTGAATTTTCTTCATTTAAGTCTCGATGCCGCTTATATAGAAGGGGTAAGTTATATTCCTCAGGAAAGCATCTCTTTTACCGATACCGAGCAGACTTTGGCATTAATGAGTGAGTTACGCACACAGTTAAGCCTTTCTCCAGAGGAAGTGTTGAAGCACCTGCAATCAACGAAAAAGCAGATTGAAAAACAAAAACGACGTTTTCTGGATTTGATAAACGAAGCGAAACAAGCCGTCAAGTTTATCCCTAAGCTGTACAGCGACGGGCAAGAGGATTCGAAAATTGTTAAGAAAGTCCTTAAAGCCAAAAATAAAGTCAATAAATTGATCGGTGAAGACGGAGATACTCTTTTTCACTATGATTACAGCTCGTTCACAGGCAGTTTTCAGCATGTTTCCGACGAAACGAACATGTCGCAGGAAGAGGTCAGCGAACAGCTGCACTCGTTTTTCAATGGTGTGCAACAGGCGACCGAAAGGTTTCTGGAACAGATCAGATTATCGGAGCAGCGTCTGCAATTAAGAGAAAGAGAATTAAAGACTCGGCAAAATCTGTCACCGCTCTTTAGCGAGTGGGAAAAGCTGAACCAGTTTGGCCGGGCTCTATGTTGGCAGAATTGGCACGGAGTGCCTGAGCAAGATGAAGATAGATTGATTATTGAAGAATCAATTGGCCTGTTTAGGGATGTTCTGCAAGTTAAAGAAACCAAGCAAGTGGCGAACCTGAAAAAAAGAAGCACCAATCTTAAGTCTTTGTATCAACGGATAGAAAAAGCCTACCGAGATCGAGATTCACAAGAGTTATACGATTCATTGGATTTCATGTCTAAACAGGAATGGCCTGAGCAGGAAACGTCATTGAAGCTTGATATCGCGAGAATTGCCGAAGCGATGTGGATGGAACTGAATAATCAAGAGGCGGAGGCCTTGCTCCGTTATCAGAGTGTTGTTACGCCATTCCTGCGCCACAATGCACTGAAATTTGCATTGGGTATTTCAACAAGACAAGCCGATCACAGTTCGACATTGAATATTCTCGAACAATTGTGTCATTTCTCATTAGAGTATATGGTTCCGTATGCCGACATGCTGGATTTAATGGGCAGTAAAGAGGCGGCAAGCGGTGTACTTGAAATGTATCTGCAAAAACATCCGCAAGATGCTCAGACACAATTGAAGCAGGTACAGCACCTGATTGATTTGCAACGTTTTGATCAGGCTCGCCAGCGTCTTGAATCTTTCAGTCGTGAAGAGGCGGCATCCGCATACCAGAAAACCTTGGCCGGTCTGGCGGCTCAATTACCTTAAACACTCTGATTTTCCTGTGTACAAAAGCGGCTATAGGCCGCTTTTTTTATTTTTTTAAAAAAAATCTAAAGTTTTTTTGTTTGAGTCGTTAACCCTATTGAAGGCAAGAAATGTCTCAGCTTAAAAAAGCAAACAAATAAAAATAATAGTTACAAACACACACAGAATCTCACACAAGGAGAAATATCATGGCAATGGTAATCAACACAAATATGGCTTCCCTGAACGCGGTACGTATTCTGGATACAACTTCAAAAGATCAGTCAACTTCTATGGAACGTTTGACTTCAGGGTTGCGAATTAATAAAGCAGCTGATGATGCTGCGAACTTAGCGGTAACGACCAAAATGACCACGCAGATTCGTGGTACGGATCAGGCGATTCGTAATGCGAATGACGGTATCAGCTTGTCACAGACTATGGATGGTGCCATGGAAGAAGTGGTTAATATGATGCAGCGTATGCGTGAGTTGGGTGTTCAGGCATTGAACGGAACCTATTCCGATGAAAACCGCTTTCAGATGGATACAGAGTACAAACAGTTGGCGGCTGAAATTTCTCGAGTTGGATTGACAACTGCATTCAATGACAAAAAATTGATGAATGGTTCAAATGATACTTTCAGCGTCCATGTTGGTTGGCAAGTAGGATCAGCGAATCAAATTAAAGTTTCTACCTACAATGTTGATGCGTTGGGAAGTAGTCTTGGTACTCTTACTCTTAGCACTGCATCGAAAGCTTCAACTGCCATTACTTCAATCGATACCAAATTGGGGTCAATCAATGAATTCCGTGCGAAATGGGGTGCGGTTCAGAATCGACTTGAAAGCACCGTTTCCAACTTGGCAAACGTTAACGAAAACATGAACGCAGCGCGTTCAAGAACGCTGGATGCAGACTTCGCTTCCGAATCTGCCAACCTGGCAAGAACACAGGTTCTGCAGCAAGCGGGTATGAGCATGCTTAGCCAGGCTAATCAACAGTCACAAAATGTACTGCAGTTGCTGCAATAATTGGTAAAGCGGCCAGGTGGATCCACTTTACAGAACTGAATTTGGGGTAACCCAAAAAGAATCTGCCACCTAGTTGGCGGATAACAAAATAGTTAGCAAGCCGACTAGGGCACGACTAACAAAGTTGAAAAAGGAGATATATCATGGCAATGGTAATCAATACAAATATGGCCGCCATCAATGCGACTCGTATTTTGGATAAAACTACGGTTGAACAATCTACTTCGATGGAGCGTTTGACTTCTGGTTTGGAAATTAACGGCGCAAAAGATAATGCGGCAGGTCTGGCAATCGCTACCGGTATGACCTCGCAGATTAGAGGTACTGACCAAGCGATCCGTAATGCTAACGATGGTATCAGTTTGGCACAAACTATGGATGGATCCATGGAAGAAGTGGTCAATATGATGCAGCGTATGCGTGAGTTGGGTGTTCAGGCATTGAACGGTACTTATTCGGATGAGAACCGTGCACAGATGAACACCGAGTACTCTCAGCTTGCGGCTGAAATCAAACGTGTTGGTGAAACAACCAGCTTTAATGATAAAAACTTGTTGAATGGCTCGGCTACTCAATTCAGCGTACACGTCGGATGGCAAGTCGGTTCGGCAAACCAAGTAAAACTATCGACCTATGATGCATTGACTTTGGGGTCTGATCTTGGTGGATTGACCATTTCAACAGCAACAGCCGCTTCGACTGCAATCACTTCGATTGATACCAAATTGGGATCAATCAATGAATTCCGTGCAAAATGGGGTGCGGTACAAAACCGTCTAGAAAGTACAGTTTCTAACTTGGCTAACGTTAATGAAAACATGAACGCGGCGCGCTCACGTATTCAAGACGCTGACTTCGCTAAGGAATCTGCAAACCTAGCACGTACCCAGGTTCTACAGCAGGCCGGTATGAGCATGTTGAGTCAGGCTAACTCTAACTCGCAAAACGTTCTGTCACTGCTCCGATAATATCAGGGCATGATTGAGTAGGAGGTGATCATGGATATTACATCAATGACATCATCTCCCGCTCAGTCAGTGAATAAACTGACAGGGCAGGAGAAGTCTAATACACCTGACCCGGTTGTTAATTCAGCCACCTCAGTTTCTGAGGTAAAAGAAGTCTCTCAGGAAGAGTTAGTTGCTCAAGCGGAAAGCCTTAACCGGCTGATGAGCAAGCTTCAACAATCCGTTACTTTCAGTGTCGATCAGGGATCTGATTCAACAGTGGTTCAAGTAGTGGATAAGGCAACGGATGAGTTGATTAGACAAATTCCTTCCGAAGATGCTTTAAGGATGCTCCATCAGCTTCAAGCATACTTAGAAGGGGTTAACCAAACGGGAGCTCCGTCTGAAGGTTTGACAGGTAGCTTAATCAATGAAATCATATAAACAATAAGGTTTTTTACAGGAGGCATCCGATGGCAGAAGGTTACGGTATTTCACCACTGCGTTCTGAGTCTGTCTATGTCTCTAAAACCTTGAGTGAGCAGGCGAATACCAATACTCGGAGTTCGTCTGTTTCACAATCCCCGGAACAGCTTGTCGGGGGGCAAACGGCTCAAGTGACTGACGATGTGCAAACAAAATCGGATGTTGCGGCCAAGAATTTACAAGTTGTTGATGGCGGTTCCCAGAAAGTCGATGCGAATCTGGAAAGAATCAATCAGCAGCTGGAAAAACTGCAGAATTATCTGCGTTTTGAAAAAGATGAATCATCGCAGAAAATGGTGATTATAATTAAGAATAACGAAACCGACGAAGTGATCAGACAGATTCCGTCCGAAGCGTTCTTAAATATCTCCAAGAATATTTCAGATTATCTGGCGTTACAGAAGCAGAATTCTGAAACCTCTCAATTTCCAACAGGTTTGCTGACAGATGAGCAGGCCTGAGTAACCAGTTCCCTTGTGTGTTTAGCGGTCTTTATGGCCGCTTTTTTTATTTAAAGTTTTGACTTTTCCTGCCGATAATACAAATATAAGTAAGATGATTGTTTTGATTGGGCTGACTGATCGAAAGAAAGCCTAAGGAGTCCTGAAATGGCAAATGAAATTGGTACTACGCTCTTAAACTCCCTGACTAATAGCACCTTTGATATTGGTAATATGTCAAAAGTTTTGGCTGAAGCGGAAGTTGCTGGCCCGAAAGCGATTTTGGAGAGTAATCGGGATAAAACCAATACCGAATTAAACGCTTTGACCTATCTGCAGTCGAATGTTTCGGCGTTTAAAACCTATTTGCAGGATCTTTCGAATCCGGACACCTTTATGCAGTCGGCTGTTTCGTCTTCGAATGATGCCGTTGTCTCCGGTACGGTCACCGGCTCTGTTGTGAGCGGGAGCTATCAGATTGAAGCGAGACAACTTGCTCAGGCCAACACTCAGGTCGCGAATAAAATATACAGCTCTGCTTCGGATACCATTTCATCCGGAACCCTGAGCATTTCGATTGCCGGCAGCACGCACAATATTACCGTCGATGCGACCAATAACACCTTGGAAGGGTTGCAGAAAACCATCAACAGCGGTGATTACGGTGTCAATGCTTCGATTATCAATACCGGAAACGGTTATCAGTTGATGTTTACCTCGCAGAATACCGGTGCGGCCAATGAGATGCAGATCTCCGGTCTGGCCGATTTTGATACCAATGGGTTAACGACGACCTCCGTCGCTCAGGATGCGATTATGGTGGTGAACGGTCTGGCGGTAACCAGTTCAACCAACCAGTTCGATGAAGTGATTCCAGGAATGCAGATTGACCTTAAATCGGCGCAACCGGGAACGGTTAATACTTTGTCCGTCAATCAGGATACGAATTCGGTGGTTGAATCGATACAGTCTTTTGTCGATGTCTACAATCAGTTGGATACTATTCTTGACGAGTTGGGTTCTTACGAATCCTTGACCTCGGATCAGCAGGACTCCGAAGAGTATGAGTACTGGGGCGATTTGGCCGGATCTTCTTTGCTACGCCAGGTACGCAGTGAACTGCAAACTTCTTTGCGTGGTACTCTGGATCAGATTAATTCGCCTTATAACAGTCTGTCGGTAATCGGTCTCAGTATCGATCTTGAAGGTCAGATGAGTTTTGATCAGGCGCGCTTTGAGGAAGTGGCCGCTTCGAACCTGGATGCACTGAAATCGTTGTTTTCCAAAGGCGGGTCTTCGGACGACCCTCTGGTTAATGTATTAAGCGGTAATGACCGTACACAAGCAGGTTCTTATACTTTGGATATTACCCAATTGGCCGATCGTGCAACGGTGGCTTCCGGTGCGGTAAGCGCCGGAACGGATCAGCAGGTTGCTTCCGGTCAAGTGTATGATCAGCAAGCTGTTTTAACGTTGGATGCGAATGCCGGGTTTACCATGACCACCGGTGCTTCGGGCAGTCAAATCATTGATTTCAGCAGTATTGCCGGTGATTATGCAAGCAAAGACGATTTGGTGGCGGCAATGCAAGGCGTGGTCGATACTGCGTTTGGAGCCAGTGTGGTTAGTCTGTCGTACGATTCGACGCAATCGCGCTTTGAATTCAATGCCGCAGCGGGTCAGGGTTCGGTTTCACTTTCGAATGTTACCGGCCTCTCCAATCAAGGCTTCACGCAGACCGATTACACCGGTGAAAATTTGATTAATCTGGCAGCAGACGGTAGTTTTGATTTTGTGATCGATGACGCTAACAGTTCTACTTTAACGATTGCTGCCGGGGACTATACACTTTCCGAGCTGGCGGGACGTATTCAATCGGGAATCAATAACAATGCCGAAGTTCAAGCGGTAGGCGCATCGGTATCGGTTTCGACCGAAGGTGGGATTCTCAATATCAGTTCCAGCCGTTTTGGGGCTTTTTCCAATATTGATCTAAGCAACTTCTCCGGTCTGGCGAACGCTGGTTTTGCCGATGGAAGCGCGATTGCGGATGTGGGTCAGAATGTTGACGGTACAATTACCACCGCGACCGGTACGCTGAATATCGGGGCCTATGCCTCTTCTGAAGATGGTCGTCGGATCAATATTTCCGATTATGCGGTTATCGGAACCGAGCCGGCAGAAGTGCGCGGCTTGCAATTTGAAGTACTTGGCGGGGCAACAGGTGCTCGCGGTTCGATTAACTTTACCCAGGGCTTTGCAAGTCGCATGGAAGAGGTAATCAATAATCTTTTTGAAGATGAAAACGGTCTGGTATCTCAGCGAATTGACAGCTTGAACGATAAAAATACACAGTACGACGAGAAACAAGAAAAGATTGATGCACGTTATGAACGACTTTTAATGAAATATCAACTTCAGTTTTCTGCTTTGCAGTCGATACTTTCCAGTGCAGAGCAAACAAGAAATTATCTGACGGCGACGTTTAACAGTGGCAACGATAATTAATTGAATGGGAATGCTCAATATATAAGAAAAACATAAGGGAGTTTAAGATGAGTTATGCAGCACAAAATAAAATGGCGCAACAATACGCGAAGAATTTTGTTGAAACAGCCGTTTCGGAAGCGACCCCGCATAAGCTGGTCGATATGCTGTATTCCGGCGCAATTAAAAACCTAAAGCTGGCAAAACTTTTTATTGAACAGAAGCAGTTTGCCAAAAAAGCGGAATTTTCCAATAAGGCTCTGGCAATTATCAGCAGCCTAAAGGATGGCGTGGATTTGGAAAGAGGTGGAGATGTTGCCGAGAATCTGTTTTCTCTGTATGACTATTGCCATAGAACGGTTTTTGAAGCGACGGCTAAGAATGATATTGCCAAGATT
The DNA here is from genome assembly GCF_013282625.1 of Thiomicrorhabdus xiamenensis. Lineage (NCBI taxonomy): Bacteria > Pseudomonadati > Pseudomonadota > Gammaproteobacteria > Thiotrichales > Piscirickettsiaceae > Thiomicrorhabdus > Thiomicrorhabdus xiamenensis. Next base: position 1,783,706 of record NZ_CP054020.1, on the reverse strand, counting down.
GACGAGGTAATTGAGCATATTTCCGGTCTTCAAGGCGCCTGGCAGCAGATGCCGGAAGAGATCAAGCGTGCTTCGAAAGATCAGTTGCAGTAATTTCCCATGACGAATTCAGAATTACAGACTTCTCCTGAGCAGCTTCGTAAAGATAAATTGAAGCTGCTTAGCTCGTCAAAAAACCTCCTGCTTCTGGCTGAGCAGGATCGGTTTTCGGAGTTACAGATCCAGCAAATACAGTGGCAAACGTTATTGGAAGAGATGGTGACCAAACACGGTGTCGCACTTGAAGTCATTCGTCCGATTTTGCAAAAAGATGCTGATCAGCTACAAACCCTCCTTGAAAAGAAACAGGCAAATTTAGTCCAGGCGTTTTCCAAAGATTTGAACGCGAATAAATCCGTTCGCAAGTATGTCAATCTTTAAAAAGTTGCGTTGAATTAACTAAATAGAAGAAAATTATCCCTGTCTACCCGCAGGTCTTGGCAATAGTCAATGTGTTGGTTTTTTTCTTCTAAATTAGAATGTTAAATAATCTTTTTAATTCAAGTGCTTAGCTTTATTCTCTCTTTCCAGAGCAAATTAAATCTGAAAGTAAATTATCTTTACGCACTAATTCGTAAAAAGCACGTCAATTTTTTGACAATTCCTCTTATTGCCTTTTAAATAGAAGCTAATCTTTGAAGGGTGAGTCCAGTTAATGTCTTTTGATCCGTTTTCCTCTCTTGTCGGCTCCGGCCCGGCCATGCAAAAAGTCAAAAAATTGATTCAACAGGTCGCAAAAACCGATGCGACGGTTCTGATTCTGGGAGAGTCCGGAACCGGGAAAGAGGTGGTGGCGCAAACGCTTCACAACGCTTCCAAAAGAGCGGAACGCGCATTTGTTCCGATCAACTGCGGAGCGATTCCGGGAGAGTTACTGGAAAGCGAATTGTTCGGACATGAAAAAGGCGCTTTCACCGGTGCGATTACCGCACGCAAAGGGCGTTTTGAGATGGCGGAGAAAGGCACGATTTTTCTGGACGAAATCGGCGATATGCCTCTGCCGATGCAGGTAAAACTGTTGCGGGTACTGCAGGAAAGAAACTATGAAAGGGTCGGTGGAAACAAGACCTTTGAGTGTGATGTTCGCGTGGTGGCGGCGACCCATAGAAACCTTGAAGAACATATCACCGAAGGCAACTTCCGCGAGGATCTGTTCTATCGCTTGAATGTTTTTCCGATCGAGATGCCGTCCTTGCGTGAAAGGCCTGAGGATATTCCGGAGTTGCTGGATTTCATGTTTTCGCAGATTCAGCAGGCTGAACGCCAGACGCCGCAACTTTCCGAGCAGGCGTTGCGTGCTTTACAGGCATATCAGTGGCCGGGGAATGTGCGAGAGCTGGGGAATCTGGCTGAGCGTTTAACAATTCTTTTTGAAGGTCAGACGGTGGCTTATGAGGATTTACCGGAACGTTATCAGGTCGAAGTAAGCGATACGATTCCTGTCGAAGCGGCAGTTATCGAGGCAAGTGTCGGTGAACAGGATGCTATCGCAACAACGCAAGCGGACGAGATAACGGATGCGCAGCCGGCAGGCGTGGCGCTTAAGGAGTCTGTACAGGAAGACGCGCTTGATAAATCATCGGCGCAAGAAAGCGTGATGGATCTGGAAAACGGTCTGGACCTGAAATCCTATCTGGTCGAGATGGAAGTCAAACTTATTCAGAAAGCGCTTTCGCAAACCGAAGGTAATGTTTCTCAGGCCGCCAAACTCTTGAAAACCAATCGTACGACTCTGGTCGAGAAGATTCGTAAATATGAACTCAACTAGAGGATAAGCTTTGCAGTCAGCTGAGCAACAAGAACGAATCAAAGAGCTGGAAGAGGCGTTTGCGCTCTTTAATCAGACCTCCGAGCGATTGACGGAAAGCTATAACGCGCTCCAGAAGCGGACGGCGGATCTTCAGGATCAGCTGGCGCAGAGTGATCTCGAAAAGAAGCGGATGGCGGACCGTCTGACTCGTTTACTGCAGCTTCTTCCCGCTTCCGTTGTTGTCCTCGACCGTGAAAACCGGATTACCGAAATGAACCCCAGCGCCGAAAACCTCCTTGGAGAGGATGCGAAAGGACGAACCTGGCCGGTTGTTCAGCGCAACGTATTCCTTGAAAAAAACAGTGCCGGTGAATTGGTGACCCATCAGGGGCAAGTGTTTCAATTGGCTAATACCGCTCTGGATCAGGAAGTCGGACGAATTCTTCTGCTGCAAGATGTGACCGATGCACGACGACTGCAGGAGCATGTCAGCCGTCATCAGAGACTTACCTCCATGGGCGAGATGGCGGCGTCTCTGGCCCACCAGATTCGAACCCCTTTATCTTCAGCTCTTCTTTATGTTTCTCAGTTAAATGCAGCCGAACTGACGCAAGCGCAGCGTGAAAAATTTGCCTTGAAAGTCCAAAGCAGCCTGCATCATCTTGAATCTCTGGTTCAGGATATGCTGCAGTATGCCAAGGGCGGTAAAAGTTCGCGGAAACCGCTTTCTGTCGAAGAACTCGTCGCTTTGACCATGCGTAACCTGGAAGAGCGGGTGAATAATGCCCATGCCCACCTGAGTTATGATCACAGTGCCGGTGACCTGCAGATTAACGGAGATATGGACGGCCTTTCAACGGCCTTGCAGAATCTGGTCAATAATGCGCTTGATCATATTCCGGATCAGGCATTGATTCGCATCAGTGTCAAGCGAAGCGAAGCGTATATTGATATCATCGTCAGCGACAACGGCCCCGGGATTGAGGCGGAAAATCTGCATAAGGTCTTTGAACCTTTCTATACCAGCCGTGCCAAGGGAACCGGTTTGGGTCTGGCGGTCGTCAGAGCGGTTGCAGAAGCGCATCATGGCGAAGCCTGGGTGAAATCGATTGTCGGGTACGGTTCTCAATTCGGAATCCGTTTGCCTCTGGAGGCGGAATAGGAGTGGCTATGAGTATTGCGAAAATTCTGGTGGTTGAAGACGATGCCGAACTGCAGGAGGCACTGGTCGACATTCTGACCATCAATCACTTCGACGTCCTTGCGGTCAGTAGTGCCGAAGAAGCGCTGAAAGCTTTGGATGATGAAATCGGCATGGTTTTCAGTGATATCCGTATGGACGGCATGGATGGCTATACGTTGATGAAGCGGATCCGAGCCTTCAAGCCTTATTTACCGATTGTACTGATGACCGCCTACGGTACTGTAGAGCAGGCGGTTGAAGCGATGAAATACGGCGCGGTCGACTATATCGAAAAACCGTTTGAAGCCAAAGTGCTGGTAGAAAAGGCTCAGGCGTATTTCAACCGCGATGCGTCAAGCGAAGACGATTTTGTGGCTGCCGATCCGGCGACGATTCAGCTGAAAATGATGGCAAAAAAAGTGGCTCAGAGCGATGCCAGTGTCTATATCAGCGGAGCCAGCGGTACCGGTAAGGAAGTGTTAGCACGCTATATTCATGCTCAGTCCGGACGTGCACGACAGCCGTTTGTTGCTATAAACTGCGCTGCCATTCCGGAAAATATGCTTGAAGCCACACTGTTCGGTTATGAAAAAGGTTCCTTTACCGGCGCTTATAAAGCCATGCCGGGGAAGTTCGAGCAGGCGCAGGGCGGAACCTTGTTTCTGGATGAAATTGGTGAGATGAAGGCCGACCTGCAGGCTAAATTATTGCGAGTGTTGCAGGAAAGGGAAGTGGAGCGTATCGGTAGTACTAAGCCACTGCAGTTGGACGTTCGTGTGTTAAGCGCCTCCAATATCGATATGAAAAGCGCAATTCGTGAAGGCGGTTTCCGTGAAGACCTGTATTATCGCTTGAATGTCTTTCCGATGCGTCTGCCGACGCTTAAAGAACGTCCGAAAGACATTGCGGCGATTGCCGAGCGTCTTATTCAACGACACTGCGGTTTGAGCCGAGTGCAACCGATGATTTCCGCGCCGGCTATGAAGCGTTTACTGCAGTACGGCTGGCCAGGCAATATTCGTGAGTTGGATAATGTTATTCAGCGCGCTTTGCTCATGATGACCGGTGACACCATTAAAGAGAGCGATATCCTGTTGGATGACGGAATGGATATCACTTTAAGTTTGAGCGGCGAAAGCGAAACGGTTGTACCGGATAATTCATCCGACGCATCTTCGGAACAGTTCAGCGATGTTGAAAGTCGAGAGGCTGAAACGCATCCGCGTGAGGCGTTTGTGCGTAATGATGAAGCGGAATTTACCGAAACCAGTTTTTTTGAAGAAGCCTTGCCTGTCGATCTTAAAGCGCGGGAAATGCAACTGATACTGCAAACCCTTAAGCAGTTTTCCGGGCACCGTCAAAAAACTGCCGAGGCGCTCAATATCAGTCCGCGAACCCTGCGTTATAAAATAGCTAAGCTTAAGGAGCAGGGGGTTGAAGTTCCTTAACTGTCGGGCTATAAACGCGGTAGAGTCATAAAAATGGTTAAACCCATGCGTTTCCCTTGATTAAATTAAGGTTGAATTGGGTGAAAAGGCTATAATGCCAGCCAGGATTATGAATAAAACTCGGCAAGTGGCACAAGCTTTGCTCGTTTCTGCAAAAGAATATTTTGATCGAAACGGGCTATTACGGAGACGAGCGAAAAATGAGTACAGTGGATACGCAAAGTTTAATGTTGCAGATGCGCTCTTTGGCAGCGCAGGCACAATCGAAGCCGGTTGATCCCCTGCAAGGGATTCAGTCTGTTGAGGCAGCAGGTAAACCGGAAAATTTTGCCCAGTTACTCAATAGCTCGATCGAAGCGGTCAACGAGCAGCAGAATCTATCCAAAGAGATGAAAGAATCTTTCGAACGTGGCGACCCGGGTGTCGAACTTTCGGAAGTCATGTTACAGGCGCAGAAAGCCAGTCTGTCGTTTCAAGCGATGACTCAGGTTCGTAATAAACTGGTCGACGCTTATAAAGAAATTACTCAGATGCCGATTTAATTATGCTCTGTAAATTCCGATAGCCCGTCATTAAAGAAAAGATTGTCCTATGGCAGAACCTCAAGCAACCATTAATAATCCTCTGGACACGCCGCCTTCGGCGGGGTCGACGTTTATTAATAATCTGACCTCTCTTCCGATTGCCAAACAAGTGGGATTGGTGGTTGCCTTGGCTGCGGTTCTGGCGCTGGTCGTCGGGATCGTTATGTGGTCTCAGGCCAAGCCTTATACATTGCTCTTCGGCAGTATCGATCCTCAGGATATGAACGAAATTGTTCAGACGCTCGAGCAGGATGCCGTTCAGTACAAAATCGATACCAATAGCGGCGGCATTCTGGTGCCGTCGGATCAGGTGCATTCACTGCGCTTGAAACTGGCCGCGGCCGGATTTCCCAAGCAGGCCGCCAGCGGCTATCAGCTGCTGGATGTCGAACAGGGGTTCGGGATCTCCCAGTTCAAGGAAACCACTCAATACCATCGTGCGCTTGAAGGCGAGCTGGCCAAATCGGTAGCCAGTATTAATGCCGTTAAATCGGCCCGGGTTATGCTCGGTTTGCCGAAACGTTCAGTGTTTGTTCGTAAGCAACAGAAGCCGTCGGCATCGGTTGCAGTCAAGCTCTATCCCGGCCGCTCTCTGAATGAAGAGCAGGTCAGCTCCATTGTCTACCTGGTCTCATCCAGTATTCCGAATATGGAACCGACCGATGTAACGGTCGTCGATCAGAACGGAAATCTTCTCACTGACGAAACCCGAAGCAGTAACAGCATGCTGCATATGAGCATGAAGCAGCTGGACTATACCCGTCAGGTTGAACAGACGCTTTCCAACCGAATTGTCGATCTTTTGGCGCCGATCGTTGGTGGGGTTCATAAGGTTCGTGCTCAGGTAACGGCCGAATTGGATTTTACTCAGGAAGAGCAGACGCGTGAGAACTACCAGCCCGATCCGGATGCGATCCGTTCGGAGCAGGAAATTCGCGAAATTAACCGTGACAACGGCCCGACCGGTATCCCCGGTGCTTTGACCAATCAGCCTCCGCGGGCAGGTCTGGCACCGGAAGAGGGGTATTCGCCGGAAGGTGATCCGAATCTCAAAAGTTCCAGTGAAAAGAAAACCCGTAACTATGAGCTGGATCGTACCATCAGCCATATCAAGAATTCGGTCGGCAGCATTCGTCGTCTTTCCGTCGCCGTGGTGCTGGATGACAAGACGGCTTTAAATGATGAAGGTCTGGTAGAGCGTGTTGCCATGACCGACGATGAACTTCTCCGTTATCGTCAGCTGGTAAGTGATACCGTGGCTTTAGACGAAGCTCGTGGCGACACTCTGACGGTGGTTAACGCGTCATTTGCGGTGACGCCGGAAGAGCCGGTCGAAACCACGCCGATCTGGCAGGAAGCCTGGTTCTGGGATTTTGTTAAGCAGTTCCTTGCAGGTCTGGCAGTATTGATCATTATTCTCGGTGTTATCCGACCGCTTCTGAGAGATCTGTCGAAACGCGAAGAGCAGATTTTGGAGTATCCGGAAGAAGTGGCAGAAGATGCCGAAGAGCTTGAAAATGCGGACGAGATTTCCAAAGCGCTTGAGCAGATGAACGAGGAAGTCGAGAAGACGGCGGCTTCGGTAGAAGCGGAATCGCAGGCTGAACACGAACTTCTCGAGAAGGTTCGCTCGATTGTCGAAAACGACCCGAAAGTGGCGGCTCATGTGCTGCGTCAATGGATAAATACAGGTACTAGAGATGGCAGATGATAACGCTCAGATTGAGGAAAAAGTACCTCAAAGAGATATCCCCAGTATTGAAATGGCCTCCATATTTCTGCTTGCTTTGGGCAAGGAGACTGCAGCCAAAGTATTGGGGCACCTGAATCCGCGGGAAGTTCAGCAGTTGGGGTCTGCGATGACCTCCGTCGAAAGCGTCAGCCACAGTGACATTCATTATGTCATGCGCTCTTTCCTTAACGAGTTGGGTGAAGATGCACTGGGTGTGGATCCGAGCGAATATGCGCAGTCACTTATGGCGGATGCATTGGGTGAGGGGGCCGGCAGCATGCTTGACGCCACGATGCTGGGCGATCAGGTGAAAGGACTGGAGGCATTGAAATGGATGCATCCTTCAACCATCGCCAATATGTTGCGTAACGAACACCCTCAGGTGGTGGCGATCGTATTGTCGTATTTCGACTCCGATCAGGCTGCCGAAGTGCTGCGCGGAATACCTGAACGTTTTCAGGCGGAAGTTATCTACCGTATTGCAACCCTGTCTACCATTCAGCCACGCGCATTGTTTGATTTGAATAGAGTCCTTGAAGCGGCCTCAGGTGATGGAGAAGGCGGTAAGCTGGCGGCTATCGGTGGTGAGAAACGTGCGGCCGAGATCCTTAACCTGGTCGGCGGTGGTGTCGATACGCGTATTCTGGATGATATTTCGGTCGAGCATGAAGATGTCAGTCGTGCGATTCAGGACAAAATGTTCGTCTTCGACGATATTAACGGTATCGACGACCGTGGTATTCAGACTCTGGTTGGCGAAATTCCAAGCGATGTACTGATTGTTGCGCTTAAAGGTGCGGACAATAAGTTGCGCGAGAAATTCCTGTCCAATGTCTCTAAACGTCAGGCAGAAATTATTCGTGATGACCTGGAAACCGGCGCACCAGTCAAGCTCAGCGCGGTAGAAGATGCACAGAGAACGATTATCCAGATTGTCCGACGTCTGGCGGAAGAAGAGAAGATTATGATGCCGGGCGCCGGGGAGGAGTTCGTGTAAATGTCCGGTTCTCATGATGACGCCCAGAATGCCAAGCAACTTGTGCAGCCTCTGATACAGGGACAGTTGATCTCCGAAGAGGAGTTGTCTGCCAAGGTTCCGAGAGAGGCAATAACCCCTTGGTCTCTGAGCGACTTTGAAGAAGTTGAACAGGAGCAGGAAGCGCTCAAACAGCAAACGATCATGCAGGAGGTTGAACGCAAGATTCAGCCGGAATTGCAGAAGCGCAGTGAGATTTTGCAAAAAGAGGTTTACGATTCGGCTTACCAGGAAGGGTATGAAGCCGGATTTAAAGTCGGTCAGGAAGAAGGATTGGCAACCGGTAAATCGCAGGCCTATTCGGAAACACGAGAATTTCTTTTCCCAAAAATCGAAACGGCGACCCGTCTTCTGCAAAGTCTGCAGGCGCCTCAGCAACAGATGCGGCAGAAACTTTTTGATGAAATTGTCGCATTTTCCTCATTCCTTGCCGAGCAGTTACTTAACGAACACTTACCGAAAAATACCGAATGGCTGAATCAAGTTGTTCAAGAGTCGATTCAGGCGCTTCCGGAGTCGGATGAGACGATCGAGGTTTTTTTGAACCCGGACGATTTGGCGTTTCTTGAAGAGATTCAACCGCAGTGGGGGCAGCAATGGCGACTCAGTGCGGATCCCAAGATCCGCCCGGGAAGTTGTCTGGTCAAACAGAACGACAGTTCCGTGCATAACTGTTGGCAGAAGCGTTTTGTCAGTCTGCAGGAGCAGCTGGCCGCCAATGCCAAAATGCTGAATGATCAAGAGATTTCCGCTGAATCCGGCGAAGATTCTCTCGATAGTATGCCGTGGGATGGTGAAGCCTTGTCAGCCGAAGAAATCGAGTCTGAAAGTCAGGGGAGCGGCGAGATTGATTCGGAGCTCTCTGCACCGGCGACTGCAGCGGATTCGGAGGTTCAGAACTGGGAGGATGAGGATGTCGAAAGATCGTCTGGACAATCCGCAAACGTCACCTAATGCCATAGATATCGACCAATTCCGTGAAACGCTGAATTCGGGGTTGGAAGATAAGCTGCAAACCCTTCGCCAGATGCACTGGCAAAAACCTTCCTTACAGGTCGCCGGACGTCTGGTTCGTATGGTCGGAATGACGCTGGAAGTCGTCGGCACCTATGCGGCTATCGGATCCCGCTGTCAGATTTTTAACGGTAACGAACCTCCGGTCGAGGCCGAAGTCGTCGGCTTTCATAACGACCGTCTGTATTTAATGGCGATCGGCAGTATTCACGGCCTCGCACCGAATGCCAAGGTTGTGCCGGTCGAGGGCGGTATTAAAGTCGGAGTCGGGCCGGCGCTTCTCGGTCGGGTTGTGGACGGTTCTGCCAAGCCTTTGGACGGTAAAGGCCCTATCAAAGTCGAGCGTTACGTCTCGTTGAGCGGTAAGAAGATCAATCCTTTGAGCCGGCGTCCTATCTCCGAACCGCTGGATGTCGGTATTAAAGCGATTAACGCGCTTTTAACTCTTGGGCAGGGGCAAAGGGTCGGTCTGATGGCTGGTACCGGTGTCGGTAAAAGTGTTCTGCTCGGTATGATGACGCGTTTTACCAATGCGGATGTAGTCGTAGTCGGTCTGGTCGGCGAAAGGGGACGTGAAGTTAACGATTTCGTTCGTAACAACCTTGGTGAAGAAGGGCTTAAACGATCCGTCGTGGTCGCCACTCCGGCCGATGATCCGCCGTTGATGCGTTTACATGGGGCTATGCTGGCGACTTCGATTGCCGAGTATTTTCGGGATCAGGGAAAAAACGTCTTGTTGCTGATGGATTCGCTTACCCGATTTGCCCAAGCTCAGAGGGAGATTGCGTTGGCCGTAGGGGAACCTCCTGCCAGCAAAGGGTATCCGCCATCGGTATTTGCCAAGCTGCCGCAACTGGTCGAAAGAGCCGGCAATGGCAGTACCGGCGGTGGTTCGATTACCGCCATCTATACGGTGCTGGCGGAAGGGGATGATCAGTCTGATCCCGTTGTGGATTCGGCTCGAGGCGTGCTGGACGGACATATCGTTTTATCGCGGGAAGTTGCCGATAGTGGACGTTACCCGGCCATTGATATCGAATCTTCCGTCAGTCGCGTTATGGTTGAAATTGTTTCAGATGACCAGATCGCGATGGCGAGAAGATTCAAGCAGTTGTATTCCGCCTACCAGCAGAATCAGGATCTGATTCATGTCGGAGCCTATAGACGGGGATCCGATACGCTGATTGACGAGTCGATCGATAAGCAGGAAGCTTTGAATGGATTCCTTGCGCAAGCGATTAAAGAGCAGTATCCGTTTGAGCACTCATTGAATGCGCTTAAGCGTGCTTTGGGCTGACGGGGTTGGAGGCTGAATGGCGAGTAATTTGCAGCGATGGCATAAACTGGTTGAGTTGGCGGAAATCGAAATGGATAACGCCGGTAAAACCGTCGCCTATATGCAGGAACAATTCCAGAATGCCCAGCAGCAGTTAGAGTCGCTAAAGGCCTATACCGATGAGTATGCTCAGGCGCCGACAGCTAAAGTGGCGATGGGCGTGATCGAGTTACGTACGCATCAGGCTTTCGGCGAAAAGTTGCATCAGGCTATTGCCGCGCAGACTCAGCAGGTGACTGAAAAACAGGAAATGGTTGAAAAGGCGTTGGATGCCTGGCGCGAAAAAAGAGCGCGGTTAAAAGCCTTGCAATCGTTGTATGACAAAAAACAGAAACAGATGGATTCCCGTCTTAGTCGTCAAGAACAGAAAATGCTTGATGAACTTGCTTCCCAGCAAGCCTTCCAAAACTCCCACTCTCATCACTAAAGTAATTTTAAAGCAATCTAGAAATAGGCATGGTAGTTGCTGAGCACTTGGTAAAACGAACAAGCAGAGAGAGATAACCATGTTAGTGCTTGAACACACGCAAGAGAGAAGTCCCGCTATCAGTGCCGTTGCCGCTTTGAAAGGCTCTGCCGCCGACGGGCAAGAATTGCCACATTCGCAGGATAAGACCGCTTTCCCTGAACTTTTTGAGAGTTTGAAAGGGCGGATGGGATCAATTTCTGAATGGTCGGAGAAACGATCCGATAAAGCGCTGGATGCTGACAACCCTGCCGCGTTTAAAGGTGTTGCGAACGCTTTGTTGGACACCGGCGACGGAGAGTCAGTCGATTCGGTTTCGATGGCAATTCATCGTTTGTTGGGGAAGGGTGATGAGGTTGCGGAGCGTCTTGAGCGCGGAATGGCGAATGCAGTTTCTCCTGCTGCTACTTCGAGTCTGGAAGCGGATTCCCTGACGGGGGAAGCAGAAATATCTTCTGAACGGGTACCTGATTTTTTGGATGCTGAAAATACCGACTCTTCGGATACGGAATCGTTGCTGCAATTGCCTCAAGGATGGTTGAGAAGTCTGCAGCAATCAGGAAATCAACCGAGTCAGGTTGTGAATGCGTTGTCGAACCGCCTTCAGAAAGCTTACCCGGAGTTGGCGGAGGTGCCGAAACAGCAGCTTAATGCCGATTTGAGGACAGGTATTTCTCCGAATATGAGCGAGGAAGAGATTGCCGATCAGCTCCAGACTAATATCGACTCTCTAACGACGGAAGCCGGTCTTGAAACCGAAGTTGTTATAGGGTTTAAAACGTCTGCCGATACGTTGAAAACGGTTTCTGATGTTTCGTTTGGCGAAGCGTTCAATGAGCGAAATGGTGAGAAAGACAAGCCTCTGGTTGAGGTTTCATCGAATATCCAACAGAAAAATCGTCTAAGCGACGAAAAAGTTGACCCAAATACTGTACGCCCGACGGCAAACAAGGATAATGGGCAGTCCGTAGCGGAATCTGAACAAGATATAACCGAGATGAGTGCCGAGTTCACTGAACAACCGGTTGAGGTGGCAGATTCTGTTCACAACGAGGATGTACCAGAGAATTTGGCATCCTTAGGCACTGATGAACAGACTGAAGCGGACTTGAGCGAGGAGTTGCATCAAGAGGCTTTGCTGTCGGATTTGGACGAAGATGTGCTGCCGACCGCTAATGCAGAAGTAAAGGTTTCTGTTGATTCTACGGCGGATCATGTGGAAGGATTGGTTTCAGAGCAGAAACAAGCTGAAGATGCGGTTGCGCAGACAATGCAAGCCGCTCAGAAAACTGTCGAAATAAACCATAATGCGCAGTCCTCTGTTCCGGCTTCCTCTGCCGGCCTGACTCAGGCAACGGCGTCTTCGTCAGCCGGTGGATCAACCTCAGCCAGTGCGCAAACCGCGAACTGGTCGACACAAGTTTCTGCCGGTGGAGAACAGAGCGCAGCCGGAGGTCAGGGGAGTTCGTCAGGTGGTCAAGCGTCTCAACAGCAGGGACAACAGTTCAGTCAATTTGGACAAAATCTGTCTGCGCAGATGAGTCAGCAACGTATGGATCAGGATGTCGGCGCGCGTCAGCAGGCGCTGACCCGGGCTGCGGATGAAGCCTTGCAGAGAGCTTCGGTTCTGATGGACGGTGGTAATACCGCCGAGGGACTCAGTGGCGAGCGACGTGCGACTTTGCCGCCTTCGATGCAAACGATTCCTTTGCCGGTGAAGCACCCTCAATGGGGCCAGGCATTCGGTCAGAGAGTGAACTACATGCTTAATGCTCAGGTTCAGCAGGCGCAGATTACATTGAACCCGGAAAAACTCGGACCGATTCAGATTAAATTGCATTTTGATCGCGATCAGCAGGTTCAGTTGAGCGTTGTCGCGCAAAACGGAGCAACGCGTGAGGCAATCGATGCATCTATCCCGCGTTTGCGTGAAATGATGGAGCAGGCCGGAGTGAACCTGACTTCAGTGGATGTGAATAGCGGTGACTCTTTTGCCGACCAGCAGGCGGATCAAGAAGAGTTGGCGCAATCGTCAGGAAATTTTAAACAGTCTGGAAGCAGCGCAGTCTCAGAGAGTGATGAGCAGCTTGCAGATGTACTGTCTTCCGACAGTCTTGTCGACTTTTATGCCTAGGAGCAGAATATGAAAATGCGCTTTGTGACTTTTAGTGGTTTATTGATGCTCGCCGGTTCCGCTCAGGCAGGGTCAGAGATTGCTGGTATACCGACGATCGGTTTTGTCGCTCTGGTCGCTTTGGTCAGTGCCGTGATTGTCGGGGCCTTGGTTTACCTCTTTTGGTGTAACAAGCCGGGAAGCTGTGATCAGGAAGAGTTGGTCGAACAGGTTCGTAAAATCAGTCGTGGTGAAGATTTTACGGTCGAGATTAAATCCGAAACCAGTGATCCGCGACTGGTCACTGCGTTGAATAATTTGCTGCAGTCCGCTTCGGAAGCGGTCACCAAGCAGATGATTGAAGCTTCAAGTGCTCAATCCAGGGCGCAGGAACTTGAACAGCAGATGGAAGAGTTAAATGAAACGCTCGCGGCCTGTTATGCTCAGCAACAAGAGATGAGTTCTGCCCCCGTCGTTCAGCAGACGGAATCTTATGATCGAGCCGAACTGGCTGGATTGTCGCAGAAACTTTCCGCTCTGGTCGGTGAATTGTCCGAAGGTTCTCAGCAGGGAATGGGGTCGGCACAGCAGGTTATCTCCGAAGTTTCCGGTTTGACGGATGAAGTCGAGCATGCTTCAACGGTAATTAAGCAGTTGGAAGAAGATTCCAGCAATATCGGTACGGTATTGGTTCTGATTCGTGATATCGCCGAACAGACTAATCTTCTGGCATTGAATGCGGCAATCGAAGCGGCCCGTGCCGGTGAGCATGGACGCGGTTTCGCTGTGGTAGCGGATGAAGTCCGCATCTTGGCGGGGAAAACGCAGCAGGCGACGACCGAGATTCAAAGTATTATCGAAGAGCTGCAACAGCGGGCCCGTAATGCGGTTCAGGTCATGGAAAGTGGCCAGGGGCGCGTCGGAGCGACTCAGAACGAAGCCAGTCAGGTGAGTCGTATTCTATCGGAAATCGATCAGAATCTTGAACAGCTCAAAGGTGCGCAGAGTGAGTTGGCCCGAGTCTTGCAGAGTGACTGAAACGAGAGAAAATAACCGTTCAAGGTGTCAAATTCTGGACAGCGGTTTGCTGTAGAGAGTTAAGAGACAGGAAGAATTTATAATGAAAGCAATTGCCGGTACTTTAGTGGTCATAGGAACGCTGTTAGGGGGATACCTCCCGCACGGCAGTTTCGGCATTCTGATACAACCGCTGGAAGTCTTGATTATTTGTGGTGGTGCACTGGGTGCTTACATCATCGCCAACCCGGGCTGGGTGATCAAAGCAGGGTTTTCCGGCGCTTTGGGGCTGGCAAAACCGTCTCCTTACAATAAAGAGCTGTTCCTTGAATTGCTTGGATTGATGTTTAAAATTTTCAATAAAGCACGCCGCGAGGGTTTAATGGCTATTGAGGCGGATATTGAAGAGCCTCATTCCAGCGAGCTGTTCAACAGCGCGCCAAATGTGGTTAAAAACCATCATGCCGTCGACTTTATCTGTGATTATTTACGATTGATGGTCAGTGGTGCCAGCAATCCATATCAGCTTGAAGACTTGATGATATTGGAACTGGATGCGCATCATCATGAGGCGATGATGCCCAGCGGCGCTATCGGTAAGGTTGCCGAAGCTTTGCCTGCATTCGGTATTGTGGCAGCGGTTTTGGGGATCGTGATTACCATGACTTATCTGGATGCCGGGCCGATGGAAATTGCCCATCATATGTCGGTTGCTCTAGTCGGGACTTTCTTGGGGATTCTGGTTGCTTACGGTTTTGTTGCTCCGATCTCTTCCGAGTTGGCAAACCGTGCCGATGCCGAGGCGGCTTTCTTTCACGTGATTAAAACCTGTCTTATGGCGAATTTGAACGGTTATGCGCCACAGGTTGCAGTCGAGTTCGGGCGTAAGGCTGCACCTGGACATGATCGTCCAAGTTTCCAGGAACTGGATGAATATCTGCAGAGTCAGAAATAAACTCGATCGGCAGATTGTTAGGAACAGAGCATGAGTGACGAACAATCCATTATTATCAAGCGATTAAACAAATGTCCGCATGTCGCTCATGGCGGGGCATGGAAAATTGCGTTTGCCGATTTTATGACTGCCGCAATGGCATTCTTTCTTATGTTATGGGTGCTTGGCGGAACCAATGACGAAGAGATGAAAGCGATGGCGGAATTTTTTCGCGACCCGACGGTGATCGAAGCTTCGCCTTCTACTCTGGTAGAGACCAAGGAAGCAGGACAGACGTCCGATGCCATGATTGATATGGGTGGTTTCAAGGATGCGCCTAAGGGGAAAGAGGGTGAAGAAGATGGCTCGGGCAAGGCAGAAGAGCTGGCGCAAATGGAAGCGATGAAGCTGGAGCTGGAGAATAAAATCACCGAAAACGATGTACTCAATCAGCTTAAAGAACAGCTCAAGATAGAAATCACGCCGAACGGCTTGCAGGTGCAGATTCTCGACGATCGCAAACGCCCGATGTTCGGTACCGGTGTCGATCTGCCGAAAGATTATGCCGCTAAATTATTGAAAGAGGTCGGATCGGTTCTGGCGAACACGGATAAGAAAATCAGTATTGCCGGACATACCGATTCGTCGGGTTATCATTCAAGTTCGGAATATACCAACTGGGAACTTTCAGCCGACCGGGCCAATGCCGCCCGTAGATTGTTGATTGAAGGCGGGGTCGACGCCGCGCATATTGCTCAGGTTGTCGGAATGTCGGATACGGTGCCTTTTGATAGGGAGAATCCGTATAATCCACGTAACCGTCGAATCAGTATTATTGTTCTTAATAAAGAGGCGGAAGAGAAGTTGCGCAGCCTGAGCGAGGCACCGCAGATTGAAGATCTTCAGGATCAGATGATATTTCAACAGCCTTGATTGACCGAATTGATTGACAAAAGTTTGACTTAAAGGGGATATAGAGCATGGCCGAAGAGGAAGTAAAAGAAGAGAAAAAAGGCGGTAAGGGATTAATTATTATCCTGTTGGTTATCGTCATTCTGTTACTGGTCGGAATTGGCGTCATGGCTTATTTATTGCTAAATTCTCAGGGGAATGGCGCTTCGAATGGTGCTAGCGAAGAAGTGCACGCTTCGGCGGAGCATGGTGAAGAACCGAAGGGGCATGCCAAGACCTATTCGCCAAAATATAAGCAGTATGATCCACCGGCTCCTGAAGCGCCGCCGGTCTATTTTGTGATGGATAAGTTTGTCGTCAATTTCAACGGTGACGGCAAGGCCAAATATCTGGCGGTCGATTTGCAGTTTATGACCTATTACCCTCAGGTGGTTGAGGATATGGAGCACCTGCGACCAATTTTGAAGAACGATATTCAACGCCTGTTGCGTAATCAGCATTATAACGATCTGATTCAAGCGGAAGGCCCGGACAAATTGCGGGCGGAACTTCTGGATGTAGCGCGTCAGGTTCTGGAAAAGAGTAATATCTACCCGGATCTGGTTGAAGATGTCTATATGACACGTTTTGTTATGCAATAACTTGATGTGTTGATGACGCCAAACACTATGGAACAGTCTCATGGATGATATTTTAAGCCAAGATGAAGTCGATGCCCTGTTGAAAGGGATGGGCGGCGGCGATATCGAAACCGAAAACGACGATGGCTCGGAAGCGGTTGGTGCCAAAGTTTACGACTTTACCAATCAGGAGCGCATTGTGCGCGGCCGTCTACCGGCATTGGATATTATCAATGAGCGTTTTGCACGCGGTTTTCAACGCCATTTCAATGAAATGATTATGGCCAGCGTCGAGGTGACGGCGTCGGAAGTTAAGATCATTAAAATGATCGATTATCTGCGTAACCTGTTTGTCCCGACCAGCCTTAATATTTATCGCGTCAATCCGCTGAATGGTGTCTCGCTGTTTACACTCGATTCCAAGCTGGTATTTACCGCTGTGGATATCTATTTCGGCGGAACCGGTCTGTTGCCGTTCAAAATCGAGGGGCGCGAATATACGCCGGTTGAGATGAGCATGGTGCGCAGTATTCTGGATATTATCTCGGACAATCTGCGCAAGGCCTGGGGGCCGGTGATGGATATTGAAATCGAGTATATGCACTCGGAGATGAATCCGAAGTTTGCCGGTATTGTCGATCCGACCGACATGATTGTCGTCAGCCCGATCAATATCCGTTTTGAAGGCGTTGAAGGACGGGTTGATATCGTGATGCCTTATGCCATGCTGGAGCCGGTTCGCGACAAACTCGAAGAAGGGATGCAGAACCTGCAGGGTGAAAGTGATAATCGCTGGTCGCGCACGCTTAAGGAAGAAGCGAAAAATATCGAAGTCGATTTGAGTGTCAACCTGCTGGACGTGGTAATGAGTTTCGACGATCTGATGAAGATGAAAACCGGCGATATCATTCCGATCGAGATGCCGGAACAGGTTTCTATTAAGGCCGAGGATATAGCGATCATGCGTGGAAAACTTGGACGTAGCAAAGATAAAAAAGCGGTCAAGGTGGAACAGATATTGCATCATCCAGCCTATCAGGACCGAACTGTAGAGAATGTGAAGGAGTGGTACGGTGAGTGAACAAGATGATCTAAGCGCATGGGATGAAGCTTTATCGGAACAGGCGGAAGCGGAAGGCTCCGCAGAAGGCGATTCCGCTGCTGGTGATGCCGATGATATGAGCGCTTGGGGAGATGCCCTCAACGAGCAGGCGAATGCCAGTAAAGCCGATTTTGAGGATATTGCCGACAGCTCCGCTTCGGGTAAAAACAAAGTGGATCTGGACGTGCTTCTGGATGTGCCGGTGACTTTGCAGCTGGAAATCGGTCGTGCCAAGGTGTCGATCCGCAACCTTTTGTCTTATACGCAAGGCTCGGTGGTCGAAATGGATCGTCTTGCCGGTGAACCGCTTGATCTGCTGGTCAACGGCACTTTGATCGCGCATGGTGAAGTTGTGGTGATCAATGATAAATTCGGGGTGCGTTTGACCGACGTTGTCAGCCCGCAAGAAAGAATTCGCAAGCTCAAGTAGTCCGAAGAACGGTATGATGATATGCTTCGTACCGTAGACTTTGAAAGCTAAATACAAGGGCTTGTTCATGTTTCAGGCAACAACTCATTCTGGTGCTAGGCGTTTTCTTCAGGGAGTGACCACTCTCTTAATGCTCTTTTCCTCATTTGCTTTGGCCGAGAACGCCGATAAAGCATCTGCTCAAGTCACCTTAGGTGAAGCGGTTCCTCAGCCGGGTGATTATTTTTCTCAGATTCTTCTGTCGCTGATTTTTATCCTGATGATTATCTTTGCTGCCGCCTGGCTGCTACGCCGTTACGGTCGTTTCCCTGGCGTCGCGGAAGGCAATCTCAGAGTTCTGGGCGCGCTTTCCGTCGGGCCGCGCGAGCGCATTCTGTTATTGCAGGCCGGAAAAGAGCAGATTGTGGTCGGAGTGACTACCAGTAAAATCAGTAAGTTACATCAACTTTCAGAACCAGTCGAAGTCGAACAGAAGCCGCTGTCTAATTTCGCCGGCGGTGCTTTCTCGCAGCGCTTACAGGAAGCGATGCAGCCAAAATCAAGAACGCCGAACACGGATCAAAAGACGCCTTCGACAGCTCAGTCGAGCAAGCAGGAGGCGCGTTCGTGATTCGATATCTACCGTTGCTGTTCCTTTTTTTTCCGGTAATCAGTTGGGCCGAGCCGGGAATCCCCGCATTTACCGTTGAAACCGATGCCGCTGGCAATCAGGATTACACTCTGACACTGCAGATTTTGTTGTTGATGACCGGTCTGACGCTTCTGCCTGCGGCGTTGATTGCGACGACTTCGTTTATGCGCATTGTCATTGTTTTGGCACTCTTGCGTCAGGCGCTTGGCACCATGCAGACACCTTCCAATCAGGTTCTGATCGGTCTGGCCCTGTTTCTGACTCTGTTTATTATGGCGCCGGTCTTCGATAAGATTTATGACACGGCCGTATCGCCCTATCTGGATGAGCAGATTCAGTTTAAGGAAGCGGTGGAAATCGGTTCCAAACCGATGCATGAGTTCATGCTGCAGCAGACGCGAGAAGACGATCTTGGGATGTTTGCCGAGATGGCCGATGTTACTTTGACCGATCCGCAGTCGGTACCGTTTAAAGTTTTGATTCCGGCGTTTATGACTTCGGAACTGAAAACGGCATTCCAGATCGGTTTCATGCTGTTTATTCCGTTTCTGATTATCGATCTGGTGGTCTCGAGTTTGCTGATGTCTATGGGGATGATGATGCTGTCGCCGATGATTATTTCGCTTCCCTTTAAGTTGATGCTGTTTGTGCTGATTGACGGCTGGGCGCTGGTCGTCGGGACGCTGGCCAATAGTTTTGTGGTGCCGGGAGGTATTTGATGGAACAGGAATTCGTTTTGACTCTGGGTCAGCGGATGCTGGAAGTAACGGCAATGCTGGCCGCACCGCTTCTGGTTCCGGCTTTGATTATCGGTCTTCTGGTGGGGATGTTTCAGGCGGCCACTCAGATCAACGAAATGACCTTGAGTTTCATTCCCAAACTGGCGGTTGTCGCTTTGGCTTTGGTGATTATCGGGCCTTGGATGTTGACAACGATTGTCTCTTTCACCCGCGAACTGATTCTCAATATTCCGGCCTATATCGGTTAGGCCGCCTGCCTATGTCGAGTCACGGTGCATGAGTTTCTCTTATACTGAATTCCTGCAGTGGGTAGGACTCTACTTCTATCCTTTTGTGCGCATAGGGGCAATGCTGTCGCTTATTCCGCTTTACGGCAACCGCGCCGTTACAACGCGTACGAAAGTGATTCTCGCACTGTTTATTACCATTGCCGCCGTGCCCTCCATTGCGGTTCCGCCGCCGGTGGATCCGTTTACCTGGAAAGGGGTTCTGTTTATTCTGCAGCAGGTTTTGATCGGGCTGGCAATGGGCGTAATTTTTCTGGTTATTTTTCAGGCGTTTGTCGTCGCCGGTCATTTGATTGCAATGGGCATGGGGTTGGCCTTTGCGCAGATGACGGATCCGACCAGCGGAGTCAGCACGCCGGTGGTCTCACAGTATTTCGTTATTATCGTCACTTTACTGTTTCTGGCGTTAAATGGCCATATTCTGGTATTGCATGTAGTGGTGGACAGTTTTGAATATCTGCCGATAGGCGTGGAGTTTCTGAATCAGCAGAGCCTGCGCTTGATTTTCGAGTTCGGCAGTTATATGTTTTCCGCTGGCGTATTGATTGCTTTACCTGCTATTACGGCGCTATTGCTGGTGAATGTCGCTTTTGGTGTAGTGACACGAGCGGCACCGGCGTTGAATATTTTTGCAGTGGGCTTCCCGGTCACCTTGTTGGCCGGTCTGGTGATGTTGACCTTGACCACGCCGGTCATACTCCCGCACTTGCAGGAGCTGGTACACAGGGCGATCGAGACGTTGACCCATTTGCAACTGACTTCTCCTTAGGGGCGAGCTGAGATATGGCGGAAAACGAAGACGGAACGGAAAAATCCGAAGAACCCTCCGAGAAAAAACTCCGGGATGCGCGAGAGAAAGGGCAGATTCCGCGTTCTAAAGAGTTAACGACGCTGTTGATGACGTTGAGCGCCGCCGTCTTTCTGTATCTGTATGGCGCTCAGATGATGAACGATTTTGAAACGCTCCTCACGCGCGGCTTAAGTTTTTCACGCGATGTCGCTTTCGATCAGAAAAAGTTGGCCGATCTGATCATCGCCATTATGATCGAAGGCATTTTGATGATCCTGCCTTTCCTTCTGCTGATGCTGTTCATTGCCATTGTCTCCCCGATGTTGCTCGGTGGCTGGGCGTTCAGTACCAAGGCGATGGCGCCGTCGTTTTCCAAACTCAGTCCGATCAAAGGCATTAAGCGGATATTCTCTGCCCAGGCTCTGATGGAGCTTTTCAAAGCTTTGGCTAAGTTTTTGCTCGTGATCAGTATGGCGACGGCTTTTCTGTATATGATTTTTTCGGAAGTGCTGGGACTGGGCGTCGAACCAAAAGATTTCGCGTTGGCGCACTCCGGGAAAATCATTGTTGAGGCGTTTATTTTTGTCAGTCTCTCGCTGCTGGTGGTTGCGCTGGTTGATGTTCCTTTCCAGCTCTGGAATCATAACCGTCAGTTGAAAATGACCAAGCAGGAAGTCAAGGAAGAGTTTAAACAGCAGGAAGGGAATCCGGAAGTCAAAGGGCGGATTCGTCAGGTGCAGAGGGAGATGTCTCAACGGCGTATGATGCAGAAAGTGCCGGAAGCGGATGTTGTCATTACCAACCCGACACACTTTGCCGTTGCACTGAAATACGATCCTGAAAATATGAGTGAACCGGTGGTGGTTGCCATCGGCAGTGACTTTATGGCCGCTCAGATCAGAACGATCGCTCAGGAGCATAATATTATGGTGGTAGAGGCCCCACCACTGGCAAGGGCTTTGTACTATAATGCCGAAGTCGATCAACCGATTCCTTATGATCTCTTTAAGGCGGTGGCGGCGGTACTGGCGTATGTGTTCCAGCTTAAGGAACACGGCAGCGCACAGGATGTTGATTTCCAGAATCTACCGATTCCGGAGAATGTGCGAACTGAATAAATCTTGGCGTAGCTATTGCTGCGCCCAGGAGACATAGGTATTTGGATTAAATAAATGGATTTCAGTCAGATATTGAACAGTATCAAGCAGGGGTGGAGCAAAAGCATCGCCGTGCCTTTTGCCGTGCTGGCTTTGCTGGGGATGGTTACGATTCCGTTGCCGCCTTTTATGCTGGATATCTTTTTCACCTTCAATATCGCACTGTCGCTGGTGGTTTTGATCGTAACCCTGTATGCCAAGCGTCCGCTGGATTTCGCCATTTTTCCGACCATTATTCTGGTCGCGACCCTTTTCCGACTCTCGTTGAATATCGCCTCTACCCGCGTCATTCTGCTGGAAGGTCACCAGGGCGGTAACGCCGCCGGTAATGTTATCGAGGCCTTCGGGGAATTCGTTATCGGCGGAAACTATGCGGTGGGTCTGGTCGTTTTCGCCATTCTGGTCGTCATTAACTTTGTGGTTATCACCAAAGGTGCCGGGCGTGTCGCTGAGGTTAGTGCTCGATTTACATTGGATTCCATGCCGGGTAAACAGATGGCGATCGATGCGGATTTGAACGCCGGATTGATCACGCAGGAAGAAGCGCAGTTGCGCCGTTCCGAGATTGCAACCGAAGCGGAGTTTTACGGTTCGATGGACGGTGCCAGTAAATTCGTGCGCGGCGACGCCGTTGCCGGTCTGGTTATTTTGTTTATCAACCTGATCGGCGGTTTTGCCATCGGGGTCGGGCAGCACCAACTGAGCTTCGGCGAGGCGGCCGAAATCTATACCATCCTGACGTTGGGCGATGGTCTGGTGGCGCAAATTCCGGCGCTGTTGTTGTCGACGGCGACCGCGATTATTGTTACCCGCGTTACCGGCGGCGATAAAAAAGATATGGGCGAACAGATGCAAATGCAGATGTTCTCCAACCCGAAAGCCTTGGGGACAACCGCCGGGGTCATCGGTTTTATGGGCTTAATTCCGGGGATGCCGAATGCGGCCTTTCTGACTTTTGCCGGTGTTGCCGGTGCCGGCGCTTACCTGATTCATAAGCGGCAGGAGGAAGAGGCGGCCAAACCGGTTGAAGGGACGGTTCCGCAGAGCGAAGAGGCGGAGAAACCCAAAGACCTTAGCTGGGATGATGTACAGGCCGTCGATGTCCTTGGGCTGGAAGTCGGTTATCGCCTGATTCCTATGGTTGATCAGAGTCAGAACGGTCAACTGCTGGATCGTATCAAAGGCGTGCGCCGTAAAGTCTCCCAAGAGCTCGGCTTTCTGGTGCCGCCGGTACATATTCGCGATAATCTTGACCTGAAACCGAATCAGTATCGGATTATGCTGATGGGCGTAGAGTCCGGAGAGGGGGAGATTTTTCCGGATAAGGAACTGGCGATCAATCCGGGACAGGTTTTCGGCGAAATTGCCGGCATCAAGACGAAAGATCCCGCTTTCGGACTGGAGGCGGTTTGGGTTGTGCCTGAGAACCAGGATCAGGCGCAGGCATTGGGGTATACTGTCGTGGATGCCAGTACGGTCGTTGCGACTCATGTCAGTCAGTTGATTCAGGACTATTCGTACGAGTTGCTCGGTCACGATGAAGTCCAGCAGCTTCTGGACAAGTTGAAGCAGTCATCGCCGAAACTGGTGTCCGAATTGATTCCGGATAAACTTTCTCTGGCGACGCTGGTGAAAGTGCTTCAGAACCTGTTGCAGGAGAAGGTTGCTATCCGCGATATGCGTACGATACTGGAAACCTTGACCAGTAAGTCGGACATCAGTAAAGATGCTGCGGAATTAACCATGGCGGTTCGTACCGCATTGGGCCGATCGATCGTTCAGCAGCTGGTGGGGAACGAAGGCGAACTGAAAGTGATCACATTAGACCCAAGTCTGGAACAGATATTGCTGCAAGCAACTCAAGGCGCTCCGGAGGGACAGTTAGCGGTCGAACCGGGCCTTGCGGAACGTTTGCACGGCACTCTCAAAGAGGAGTCGCAGAAAATTGAAGTGAACGGACAGACGCCGGTTCTGCTGGTTGCACCGCAGATTCGCGCTCAGTTAGCGCGCCTTTTCCGTTACAGCCTGCCTAGTCTGGTGATTTTGGCGTATTCGGAAGTGCCGGAAAATCGACAGATCAGTGTGGTCGCGAATGTAGGACAAGGGGGATAGATGCATATCAAACGCTATTTTGCGCCTAACATGCGTCAGGCGATGAACGCAGTCCGCGACGCACATGGAGACGACGCTGTCATTTTGTCGACAAAAGAGACGGCGGAGGGTGTCGAAATCGTGGCAGCCCTCGATCCGGAAGCGATGGCTTATCAGCAGGCGGAAAAAGAGCGCCCGGAATCCTCCGGGTACTATACCGAAAGTTCGCGTATGTCCTCGACCGAGCGCTCGCAGGTCGCTTTTGACGGCCATAACTCCTCTGCGATGCAAGCGCCTGAACTGCAGAAGATGGCAGAAGAGCTTAAACAGGTCCGCAGCCTGCTGGAAAACCAGGTTACCAGCCTGGCTTGGGGGCAGGAAGAGCTGGCCAATCCGGAAAAGATCGCCTTATTGAAGCGTCTGATGGAACTCGGTTTCGGTTGGGAGTTGAGCCAGAGTCTGATTGCCAAAGCGAGCGAACAGAATTCTTTGGAGTGGTCGTCCATTCTGGGTTTACTGGAACAGAAGATCACATCGGATGAACGGGATCTTCTGGATCGCGGTGGGATTGTCGCGCTGGTCGGGCCGACCGGGGTCGGTAAAACGACTACCATTGCCAAGCTGGCCAGCCGCTTTGTCATGCGCCATAGTCCGGCCGATATCGCTTTGGTGACCACCGACAGTTACAAGATTGGTGCTCAGGCGCAGTTGAAACTGTTTGCCGACCTGATTCAGGTTCCGGTGCATTTGGCGAATACTCAGGGGGAGTTATACAGTCTGCTGACCTCGCTGGCCAACAAAAAACTGGTGTTGATCGATACCGCCGGGATGAGCCAGAAAGATCTGCAGCTTTCCCGTCAACTGACGTCCGGACATCATGGCGTCAATATGGTGAGAAATTATCTGGTGATGTCGGCCGCAACGCAGTTGAGTGTAATGCGCGATATTGTCCGCTCCTTCGGCGAGATCGTCCTCAAAGGATGTATCCTGACGAAACTCGACGAGGCGACGCAATTGGGGAATGTGTTGACGGTATTATTGGAATCCAATCTGCCGATCGGTTATTTGAGTACCGGGCAGAGAGTCCCGGAAGATTTGGAAATGATCCGTCCGCGGGATTTGATCGATCGTGCGATCGTTCTCGGACAACAGAATAAACAGAATATTGATGAGCAAAGCTTCCGTTTGGGAATGGCTAAGGAGATCTCGAATGCTCAATGATCAGGCGGCAGGTTTAAGAAATCTGCACACACAGCACAAGGCAAATCAAACGCAGGAGAAAGAGGCACAGCAGCCGAATCAATCGACTATGCAGAGAGCAGCAGGCACACAAAAACCGATTCGAGTGATTGCCGTCGCCAGTGGAAAGGGTGGTGTCGGTAAAACGAATGTATCCGTTAATCTGGGAATTTCTCTGAGCAAAATGGGCAACAGGGTGTTGCTGATGGATGCGGATATGGGCTTGGCGAATGTTGATATCATGCTCGGACTGCATACCGAATATAACCTGTCGCATGTGCTTGACGGCCAGAAAACGCTGCGTGAAGTCATTCAGGAAGGTCCTGGCGGGCTTAAAATTATTCCGGCGGCCTCCGGTGTTAAACGGATGGCGCAATTGAATGCGATGGAAAATGCCGGGATTATCAATGCTTTCAGCGAACTGGCTGACGATTTGGACGTTTTGCTGATCGATACGGCCGCCGGGATCGCCGACAGTGTGGTCAGTTTCTGCCGTGCTGCGCAGGAAGTGATTGTCGTGGTGACCGACGAACCGGCTTCGATTACCGATGCCTACGCGTTGATTAAGGTGCTTAACCGTGATTACAAGGTGTCGCGTTTCCGTCTGTTGGCGAATATGGCTCGAACACCGGAACACGGTAAGCAATTGTTTGATAAATTATCCAGAGTGACGGAACAGTTTTTGGATGTATCGCTGGATTATTTCGGCGCGGTGCCTTTTGATTATTCCTTGAAAGACGCCGTCCAGAAACAGATCCCCGTGACGCTATACCGTCCGAACAGTCTGGCCGCGAAATCTTTTGAATCCATGGCGCGCAGTGTTGAGCGCTGGCCGATTTCCAAAGATGCCAGCGGCTATTTACAGTTTTTTGTCGAGAACCTATTTCAGGGAAGTTAACCGATCATGACCGGGGCGCACATCTACGAACAGGTACAGAAGCAAGCTCAGCCGAAGGTGAAAAACCTTGAGGATTATCTTCCTCTGGTGAAACGCATTGCTTACCATCTCAAGGGCCGTTTGCCGGACAGTGTTCAGGTCGATGACTTGATTCAGTCGGGTATTATCGGGCTGATTGAGGCGTTGCAGAAGTTCAGTGATAATCACGGCGCCAGTTTCGAAACCTATGCCGGTATCCGTATTCGCGGTGCGATGCTGGATGAAATCCGCAAGGGAGACTGGACGCCGCGTTCGGTGCACCGTAAATCGCGTGAGATCAGTGAAGCGATCAATGTGGTTGAATCGCGTCTTGGTCGCGAAGCGCATGATCATGAAGTGGCTGAAGAGTTGGATGTGAGTCTCGAGGAGTATCACAAGGCTTTGTACGACACTAATTCGGCTCAGTTGCTGTCGATTGACCAACCGGATCATGACGAGCTTGCCGAAGATCGCATGGTTGGAAACGGTCAGACGCCGCTTCAGGAATTAGCCAACGATAATTTCCAGCAAGCGCTGGCCGAAGAGATCGAGAATCTCCCGGAAAAAGAGAAACTGGTGATGGCTCTGTATTATGACGAGGAATTGAACCTCAAAGAGATCGGACAGGTTTTGGATGTCAGCGAATCGCGGGTTAGTCAGATTCATTCGCAGGCGATAAAACGCATCCGCGCACGTATGGATGCCTGGCTGTGATAGAATCAGCAAAATTTTTATGGAATATAAATGAAAGTAAGGAAAGCAGATGCAAATTAATCGAGATATGAATATTTTGGTTGTTGACGATTTTTCGACAATGCGTCGAATCGTTAAGAATTTGCTTAAAGAGCTTGGTTTTAGCAAGTTTGACGAAGCGGATGACGGTGCGACCGCCTGGCCGATGATTCAGTCCGGGAAATACGATTTTATTGTCAGTGACTGGAATATGCCGGAGATGACCGGAATCGAGCTTCTGCGCCGTGTTCGTGCCGATGCGCAATTAAAAGATACACCGTTTCTTTTGATTACCGCCGAAGCCAAACGCTCACAGATTCTGGAAGCGGCTCAGGCCGGTGTTGACGGGTATATTGTCAAGCCGTTCACTGCGGCGACTCTTAACGAAAAAATTCAAAAAATCTTCGAGCGCGTCGCTCAACGTCAGCAAGCTTAATAATTCTTATAATAAATACAGATCGAGCCTGTCCTTTCCAGGCTCAATGCGGGTTGTTTGCTGTTCTTCCCATAACCCTCAGGAATTTAATTGATGACTCAAGCCTCCCAGAATAACCCTCAACTCGTTTTGGCCAAAGATCTGGTTAAAGCGCTGGAATCCGGTGATCAGGCGACTGCCCGCGTATTGACCCAACAGCTCTCCGCCCAAGATGACAAATCCATCTATCAGGAAGTTTCCTCTCTTACCCGTGATCTGCATCAGACTCTGGACGAACTGGATCATTTACCGCTTCTGATGCAGACCAAACACGATATCCCGGATGCCGCCGAGCGTTTGCAGTACGTTCTTGATACGGTCGAGGAGGCCAGTGACAAGACATTGACCAGTGCCGAAAACAGTCTGGCTCTAATTGAGCAGGTTATGGGACAAAATCCGTCGAGCGATATTGCGGCCGCGCTGCAACGTCTGCAAGACGAATTGAATAATATTATGCTGGCGCAATCTTTCCAGGACCTGACCGGTCAGGTTCTGAATCGTGTGATTTTAATTATCTCTTCGCTTGAACAGAGCTTGATCGCGCTGATTCAGGATGCCGGTCACGACTACAATGCGATTCCGGATAAACCGAAATCGGAACAGGAGCTTGAGAAGGGAATCGGTCCGAATGTCACGCGCGAATCCAAAAAAGAATCGGTCGCTTCGCAGGACGATGTGGATGACCTTCTGAGTGATCTTGGTATTTAGTCCTAAAAACTCTGTTTGGCATATTGATTGCTGAATCATTCCTAATAAGAAATTATTGCCGGTTTTCAGGCAATGGAAGAACGCAAGGCGAGCAGCGTAACCGGTTTGCCGTGCTTCTCAAGTTTTAACAGAGGGTATGATCGTGGATGAAGAAATTTTAAGCGACTTTTTGGTCGAAGCATCTGAGTTGGTTGACCAGTTGAACGAGCAGCTGGTTGAGCTTGAACAGTCTCCGACCGATGCGGATTTGCTTAATGCCGTATTTCGCGGTTTTCATACGGTCAAAGGCGGCGCCGGTTTTCTGGGGATTACGCCGCTGGTCGAAGTTTGCCACAGAGCGGAAAACGTCTTTGATAAGATCCGTAATGGCGACGTTTCCTATGATGCGGTTGCAGCAGATGTTATTCTGCGGGCGTTTGACGTCATTTCCGATTCAATTGAAGCTTTGAATGCCGGTGAACGTGATCTTCCGGAAAACGATCCGCAGCTATTGGCTGAACTTGATCAGTTGACCAAAGGCGCTGCTGCCGAGCCGGAACTTGTGCAGCCAGCCCCTCAAGCGGCTGAACCTGTTAAAGATGTCTCTTTACAGCTTCCGGAAGGGGTTGATCCGGATGGTGAAATTACCGACGACGAATTTGAGGCGCTATTAAATCAGCGTGATTTCCTCCTCGGCGATGCGGATCAGCCGGGTGCATCGTCGCAACCGGAAAATGTCAGACTTGAATTACCGGAAGGTGTGGATCCCGACGGTGATATTACCGATGACGAGTTTGAGGCTCTGTTAAATCAGCGTGACCAACTCCAGCAATCTTCAGCGGCGCAAGACGCTTCATCAACTGTCGAATTGAAATTGCCCGAAGGCGTGGATCCTGATGGCGAAATTACCGACGACGAATTTGAAGCCTTGTTGAATCAGCGCGATCTGATGTTGCATGATGAGGATACGCTCGATATTCCTCCGGCAAAAGCCGTGCAACTTTCTTCAGCTCCGGCGGCGCCCGCAGCGCAAGCAACGCCATCACCGGCTCCGAAGAGTAACAGCAGTACGACTCCCAAACCGCTGGCCAAGAGTAACCCCGAATCTACCGTTCGTGTCGATACCCGCCGACTGGATGAAATTATGAACCTTGTCGGAGAACTGGTTCTGGTGCGCAACCGTCTTTTGACTCTGCGCGGCAGCAGTGGCAGTTCGGAAGAGATTTCGAACGCAGTAGGGAATTTAGATCATGTTACCACTGACCTGCAGGCTTCGGTGATGAAAACCCGAATGCAGCCGGTTAAAAAAGTCTTCGGCCGTTTTCCGCGTGTTGTCCGCGATCTGGCAAGAAAGCTCGGCAAAAAAATCGCTCTCGAGCTTAAAGGTGAGGAAACCGATCTGGATAAGAATCTCGTCGAAGCCCTGGCCGATCCTTTGGTTCACCTGGTTCGTAACTCTGTGGATCATGGCGTTGAAATGCCTCAGGATCGCATTGCTGCCGGTAAGCCGGAAACCGGTCAGGTGATTTTGGCTGCGGAACAGGAAGGCGATCACATTCTGCTGTCAATTACCGACGATGGAAAAGGGATGGACCCGGATGTCCTGCGCCGAAAAGCGGTCGAAAAAGGACTGATGGACGAGGTTGCGGCGAATCAGTTGGATGATAAATCTGCGTTTGAACTGATTCTTTCCGCCGGTTTTTCGACGGCCGAACAGATCAGCGATATTTCCGGCCGTGGGGTCGGTATGGATGTGGTCAAAAATATGATCACCAAGCTTAACGGCAGTATCGATATTCATTCGGTTCTTGGGCAGGGTACGCAAATCAGTATCAGAGTGCCTTTGACCTTGGCTATTCTGCCAACGTTAATGGTCGCATTCGGTGAAGACAGCTATGCGATTCCGTTGACCAGCGTGCAGGAAATTTTCGATTATGACGCTTCGAAGACTAACAAAATTGACGGTCAGAGAATGGTGCGTTTGCGTGATAAAAGTATTCCGTTGTTTTTCCTTGATGACTGGTTGTCGCCGGGAAGCAGCAAAGAGAGTTATGACGACGATAAAGTCGTGATTGTTTCCATCGGGAATCAGAGGGCCGGACTGGTGGTCGATCAGGTAAATGGACAGGAAGAGGTCGTGATCAAACCTTTAGGGGTTATGTTGAAGAAGCTTTCTGGTTATGCCGGAGCGACCATTACCGGTAACGGTAATATTGCATTGATTCTGGATCTCCCCGGTGTGATTCAGCGCTTCCAGTATTAGTCATAAAGAATTTGAGGTGATTTATGCAAGTAAGCGGTAGTAGAGGATTCGTTAATAATGTCTCGATCATGAACGATATGGATGAAGAAGACTTTATGGGGCCGAGCGTCCGTTGTGTGATGTTCGCTCTTGAGAATGAGATCTACGGAATACAAGTGAGCAAGATTCGTGAAGTTTTGCGCGTCGGGCAGATCAGATCGGTTCCAGGGGCAAACCGTCAGGTTTTAGGCGTAATCAATGTCCGTGGGGTGATTGTTACCGTAGTCGATACGCGGATTATGTTCGATATGATGCCGAAAGAGATCGATGATCTGTCACGGATCATTATTGTCGAGCTGGATGACGAGCGGACGGTGGGGATGCTGGTGGACTTTGTGATGGAAGTTAAAGATATTCCCGAGAAGAAGTTTGAAGCGCTTTCATCGACAAAAGATAATGCCTCGCGCCATATTCAGGGGATTGCCCACTATCAGGACAGTGTCATTATTCTGGTCGATGTGGATACCATTTTTGCCAATCACGAATAAATTCGTCACGACTTCGCTATAAATCTTCCGACTTACGCGGCAGTTCTTTGCCGCTGACTTCATACGCAAACAGAAGAACCTGTGCCACTGCTGCATAGAGCTTTTCCGGAATTTCCTGATCCAACTGAACCTGACCGAGTAGAGCGACCAGTTCGCTGTCCTGCTGGATCGGGATATGGTGTTCTTTTGCGGCCTGAATAATCTCTTCGGCAATATAGCCTTGGCCTTTGGCGGTCACTTTAGGCGCGCCGTCTCCGTCGTATTGCAGAGAAACCGCTTGCGGTGGCGTATTTGTGGAGGAGGGCATTGCTGTGCCGGTATGGCTGAGAAAAGTGGCGGGGGGTTAGGCGTTCAAGCGCAGGATTGCACTCAAGCCCAGTTTATCGGCGGAAGTAACCAGAGTTTCAGATGGCGATTCCCAGCGAATGCTTTTTCCGTTGGTTTCAGCGGTTTGAATCAGCATCAGCAAGGATTGCAGTCCGGCAGTGTCAATCGTATCAACTGCCGCAGCATCGATGATAATGTCGTTTTCCGCTTCATTGAACTGGGCGTTCAGTTGCGAAAACTGTTCTTCAATCTGGTTAATGATCAGACTGTCGTTCAAAGTAATGGTAGAACTCATCACTAAATCCTTTATCAGGTCAATTAAATGGCAGTTTCGCAACCGGCAGGAGTTAAAGGACGCGTCCGATAACCGAAAGCAGTTTTTCAGGGCTGAAAGGTTTAACGATCCAGCCGGTCGCACCCGCTTCTTTACCTTTGGTTTTCATGTCGCCGGA
Organism: Thiomicrorhabdus xiamenensis; assembly: GCF_013282625.1. Lineage (NCBI taxonomy): Bacteria > Pseudomonadati > Pseudomonadota > Gammaproteobacteria > Thiotrichales > Piscirickettsiaceae > Thiomicrorhabdus > Thiomicrorhabdus xiamenensis. The sequence goes on along the minus strand of NZ_CP054020.1, from coordinate 1,752,676 downwards.
GGATTCCGTTGTCAGACATAGAATCGGTGTGAACTTGTAGTTCGGCATTGCGCGCAATGCGGTGATTAATTCAATGCCATTCATATTCGGCATATTGATATCAGTGACTACGAGATCGAATTGGTTTTGTTTGGCAATATCCAATGCTGCTAAGCCGTCTTCCGCTTCCGTGACGTCGTGTCCGGCCGATTTCAGGGACATGCTAACCATCTGTCTCATTGATTTTGAATCATCCACTGCTAAGATTTTTGACATCCTAATCTCTCTTTTTGCTTTCAATCAAATGATTTTTATTGTCGTATGATACGGGCCTTAAAACAAGGCCTATTCAATATTAAGCGATTTTTTTATCGCCGATAGAATGCCGTCGTTAATCAACTGGTCGATATGCAGGATAATGACCATTTTATCCCCCACCGTAGCCAATCCTTTGACGTATTCCGTGTTGATCGTGCCTGACATCGACGGGGCAGCCTGTAGCGTCTGCTGGCTGACCGAATGTACATCCGATACGCCGTCAACCACCATGCCGATAATCTTGTGACTGCCGTTGGTGTCTTCGGCGCGAACGATCACCACGACGGTCGAGTCGTTATAGGTGATGTTATCCAGCCCGAAACGGACTCTGAGATCGACGATCGGCACAACCGCGCCACGAAGGTTGATGACCCCCATGACATAGTCAGGTGTATTCGGAATGTCGGTGGTTTTTTCCCAGCCTTTTATTTCCTGTACTCTCAGGATATCGACGCCATATTCTTCATTCCCCAGAACAAAACTTAAAACCTGATCATCATCGGAGTGGCTTTGATCAATCTGTTCCTGAATATCGTCCAGGTTTTTTTCCGCGTTTTCCATGCGCAAAACTCTTTTAGTAATGGGATTTAGGGTAAATTAACCGATTACCCACTAAAGGTCTAGGGGTATAACGGAACTGAATGAAAATTTATCAGGCGACTTGATTTGCCACAAATTACGCCAGAGGCTAGGAACCGTCAGATATGAATATCGATCAGGGCGACTCTTTGTCCCTGTTTGCTTTGTTCTGGCGGTGAGGGCAGTAGACGCAGATGGACGCTTTGCAGATCCAGAGCTTCGAATAAGTCATGCAATTCGGTGATCTTGCTTTCGATTCGCTTGCCAAGGGTATCGTTTTGGCACCAGATGCCGCAGTATAAATTCTCTTCGGCGTCAAAGCTGATTTTGCTTTTCAGTTCACCGTCAGAGGTCTGCAGATTGACAAAAACCTCCCAGCGATTGCCTTTGTCCGTGCGTTTTTTTCTGAATTCCAACTGATCATCGATAGTTTGTGGATTGGGTGGGGCGAATTCAAAACCGATCACCGCTGGATTCTGGTACAGTTGCAGCTGATTGAGGGTGATTTTGCTGATTGCCTGATCGCTTAATTTGCTGGCCAGTTGCGTTGCGGCATTCTGTACACCGCTACTTTGCTGGGCCAGTTGTTTGAATTGCAGGAATTGGGCTTTGAGATCTTGTTTGGGGGTGTTGCCGTCGGACTTCCCCAGCAGCAGTTTGGATTCCAAGAACAGTCCACTGTTATTGAGCTGGTTTTTCAGATCGTTGCCTGTATTTGCGCTAAGCGGTTTACGCAGTTGTTCGAGTAAAGCGGTCAGCGGTGGTTGTAGCTGACTGGGCAGTTGGTTCAAGAGTTGTGTCAGTTGTTGACTAATCTGACCGAGAGGTTGCTGATTGACCAGGTGTTGACGGATTGCAGCCTGAATCACCTCCTGCGAAGAGGCGGTTAATTGCGGGCGTTGGGCGATAGCCAGAACCAGAGACGGTTGAGTTTGCTTGACGCTTAATTGTATCTCGCCTGTCTGCAGTCCGCTGACGGTTGTGTTGGCCGTGAATACATTTTGTCCTACGCGCAACGTCACTTCCTGACCGTTAATTTTTTCAATCGAAGCGTTAAGTATCTGCCCGGTTTTAAGGGAGGCGAGCAGAGATTTCTGGAGGTCCGGAGCTAGTTGACTTGAGTTAAGATTGTGGGTGATTGTGAGCATTATTAACCCCGGATTTTAAGGTTTTTGTCAAAATTATCCCATTAAGCGGCCATTAGCGGCCGTTTGGATACGTAGAGCTTGTCGAAAAGCGATCTCGAATAACGACTCGAATAATCTTTCGCAAGCATACCATTCAACGTTAACGGAGCAAAATCCGTTAACTAGGCATTGAGAGGACGGGTAAATATCATGGATGAGCGCGAGTTTGTATTTACCGATAAAGAATTCGATAAGATAAAAAAGATTGTTTACGACTTTGCCGGAATCGATCTGAATGAATCCAAAAAGAATCTGGTATATAACCGGCTGGCGAAACGAATTCGCTTTTTGGAGAAACAAAGTTTCAAAGAGTATCTGGATTTTGTCGATAAGCAGGGTGAGGAAGAATTCGTTCATCTAATCAATGCGATTACGACCAATCTGACCTTCTTTTTCCGCGAAAACCACCATTTCGAACATTTGGCACAGACGGTCATTCCGGAGTTGCTGGAGAAAAATGCCGACAAACGTAAGATACGGGTCTGGTCTGCAGGCTGCTCGACCGGAGAAGAACCTTATTCCATTGCCATTGTTCTCAAAGAAACGGTGCCGGCTGGCTGGGATGCGAAAGTGATTGCGACCGATCTGGATTCGAATGTGGTTCAGACGGGGGTTAATGGTGTCTATAATGTCGATCGTTTGAAAGGGATGGATCTGGATCGTAAAAAACGTTGGTTTTTGAAAGGCACCGGCGCGCGTGAAGGTTTTGCCAAGGTGAAAAAAGAGCTGCAGGATATTATCGAATTTTCCCAGCTGAATCTGATGGCGGATTGGCCTATTCGCGACGCGATCGATGTGATCTTTTGCCGTAATGTGGTTATCTATTTTGATAAACCGACCCAGGCGCGGCTGTTCGACCGCTATGCCGACCGTCTGCCGAACGGCGGCTATTTGTTTGTCGGTCATTCGGAATCGCTGTATAACGTCTGTGACCGGTTTGAATTGTTGGGTAAAACGATTTATCGCAAAATCAGTTGATAAACGTGCCGATTTAAATGGTTTTTGGCGTGATAGAAAATTGAAAAGGAATTTCATATGTCGGTAAAAGTATTGATTGTCGATGACTCCGAGCTGGTCAGAAAAATGCTATCCGAGATGCTCGGTTCCGATCCGGAAATCGAGGTGGTCGGAACGGCTTCCGATCCGTATGACGCACGTGAAAAAATCAAACTGCTGCATCCGGATGTGCTGACGCTGGACGTAGAGATGCCGAAAATGGACGGCGTGACGTTTTTAAAAAACCTGATGCGTTTGCACCCTTTGCCGGTTGTCATGATTTCGACGTTGACTGAAAAGGGCGCGGATGTGACTTTTGAAGCGATGGATCTCGGAGCGGTTGATTTTGTTACCAAGCCGAAAATCGATCTCCATCATACCTTCGAAGACTACGCTTTCGAGATCAGACGCAAGGTTAAGACTGCATCTAAAGTAAGCCGTTACATGCTGGAGCGCCAGTATGCACGCTATGTTTCCAATCAACAGCGCCAGCCGACGGTGGCAACAGTTTCCTCTCCGGAAAAATATACCGCCGACGCCGTGTTACCGAAAAAGACGCCGTCCGTTTCCAGAGCCTCAACAGGCTTTAAGTTAATCGCGTTAGGTTCTTCAACCGGTGGGACTGAGGCGATTAAGGAAATTTTATTGCGTTTGCCAGCCGATTCGCCGCCTATCGTGATTACTCAGCATATTCCGGCGGCATTCAGTGCGCCTTTCGCGAATCGTATGGACAGCATTGCAGCCATGACGGTACATCATGCCGAAGACGGTATGCCTATTGAAAAAGGGCATGTGTATGTCGCGCCGGGTGATAAACATTTATTGGTTATGCGCGAGGGAACTCGTCTGGTTTGTCGCTTAAATGACGGGCCGCCGGTTAACCGTCATAAGCCTTCCGTGGATGTGATGTTTCGTTCAGTTGAACAGGCGGTGGGAACCGGGGCAGTTGGTGTGATTCTAACCGGGATGGGCGCCGACGGTGCTCAAGGTCTTAAAGATCTGCATGAACTGGGCGTTAAAACGGTTGCCCAGGACGAGAAAACCAGTGTCGTGTGGGGAATGCCGGGCGAATCGGTCAAAATCGGCGCGGTCGACTTTGTTTTGCCATTAGAGCAGATTGCGCAGAAAATTCTTGAGCTCGGGAGCCGTTAACCGCTGTTACCGGTAATGCTATACGGTAAATCTGTACCGTTTATTGACGGTTACTTGTCTTAGAGTTGCCGCTGTACGAAAGATGCGGGCCTGCAACGTATCGCTTTTCGCGAATCCAGAGTGATCGTATTAAGAATAAATGTTTAATTTTAAATGGCATAATCCGTGCTTCGTCTTACTCGTTGACAAAAGAAGCTTATTTAAGCCGGATATAAAAGGAAAAATGTCATGCTCGATTTAGCCAGAGCCTATTGGATACCCTTGACGGTAACCTTATTGGCCATTGTTTTAAGCTTGTCTGAGAACACGGTTGTCAATATCCTGATGATTGTTGTGCTCTCCATAAGCTGGTTTTTGGTAGCGGCAAATCTTGCCAAGCAAGAGGAGCGGCAGTTAAAAACGCTACGTCGACGCCAGGCGTTGCAGGAAGCGGCAGGCACATCAATGTCCGCCTCTTCTTCTCAAGTTGCTGAGGCCGTGTTGAAAGCGACTACCGCGGATGAGACGCTGCAGGTAGTGATGAAAGATGTGGATGCGGTAATCGAGCGCGAGGTGGAAGTTGTCCGCGGTGAATTGGTTCAGGTGAAAGATCTGGTCGCCGAAGCGATTGAGACTCTGAACAGCAGTTTTTCTGGCTTGCATCAGCAGACGCGTGCGGAATACGAACTGGTGCTTTCGCTGTTAGACAATCTCGGTGGCGAGGGCAGTAATCAGATGTCGATTCAGAAGTTTTCTTCTGAAATCAAATCGGTACTGCAGTATCTGATCGATCTTCTGACCAATGCTTCCGAGCGCAGTAAAGAGACCGTCGATAAAATCGATGATATGGTCGGTCAGATCGAGGCGATTTTTAATCTGCTTGAAGATGTTAAAGGGATTGCCGATCAGACGAATCTTCTGGCGCTTAATGCGGCGATTGAGGCTGCACGTGCCGGTGAAGCAGGGCGCGGTTTTGCCGTGGTCGCCGACGAAGTCCGCAAACTGTCGTTGAATTCCAATATCCTCAATGAGCAGATTCGTAAACAGGCGGAAAAAGCGCGCACGACGGTTGATCAGGTGCGTAATATCGTCAGCGAAACCGCCAGTAAAGACATGGAACATGCCGTTTCTTCGCAGCATAAGGTTAGCGGTATGCTGGGCGACCTGTCGGCAATGAACGACGGTATCTCGTCAAAACTGGGCGATGTTTCCGGAATGATTACCGAAATCGAAACCAGTGTGTCCAATGCAGTCCGTTCCCTTCAGTTTGAGGATATTGTCCGTCAGTTGGTTGAGCAGACGATGAATCATTTGGAACAGTTGAATCAATTCTCTAGAGAAATCGGTGAATTCCTCGAGCAGAATCAAGCGCAGCCGGCACAAAGTGAAGAAGAATATCGTCAACGTATTGATCAGTTCCGCGAGAAAATTCACGCTAAACGACAGATGATTGAGGAATCTCGTATGAGTCGGGTGAATACCGAGTCAATGGATGAAGGTGAAATCGAACTCTTCTAAAAATAAGCAATCTTTATAGAGATTTGACTTAAGCCCCGTTTATTTCGGGGCTTTTTGTTTTATCGGCCCTTAACGGACTTCCATGTTCCCCATATGGGTGTTCCAGAAGCTACCGAAAATCAGACTGAAAAAGATACCGGTGGCAAATACGATATACCAGTAACGGCGCATTTTTTTTGCGGAATCACTTTCATTTTCCGGCCGGTCTTTAAAGAAAATAATCATAAAACCGATCGCGGAGATAAAACCGGCGATATTGGCGAAATAGTGGTTTTGGGTCAGCAGTGAGGCGATGCCTAACATCAGAATACCGGCATAAGTCGCTAATAAGGTTCGCATAGTGTTTAATGTCTCCATTGTCTTTTTCGTGGCACTATTGTAGTGAATAAAGTCCGCGTTTGGGTAAATTCTGGAAAACAGGAGAGAAGATAAAATGGCATTTTACCACTTTGCTTTTTACGTTCCCGAATCGCACCTGCAGGAGGTCAAGCAGGCGATTTTCGATGCGGGGGCGGGTATTCAGGGAGATTATCGTCATTGCGCATGGCAGGTTCAAGGGCAAGGGCAGTTCGAGCCGCTGGAAGGCAGTCAGCCATTTATCGGTGATCAAGGACGTCTTGAAGTCGTGCCGGAATATAAAGTTGAGGTCTATGTTGCGCAGCAGAAGATCAAAGCGGTTTTGCAGGCTTTTTTTGCCAGCCATCCGTATGAAGAACCGGCTTACTATCTCATCGAAAGCATGGACGCAAGAGATTGTCTGGATTGATGTCAATTGTCAGGAAATCTTGATCTATTATAAAAATAACTTATTGATGTTGTGTGGGTGGGGATAAAAATATGTAGTTAAGTATGTATAATCTGTTGAGTCATTAAGAATTTATTCATACTTTTTAATATTAGAGGATGTTGATATCTGGTTCGTATTCGATTACTATGACAACCGTTGTTTCATTACAACACTCCTCTAAAAGAGCTAAGATTGTTCCCCTTATATGGAACCCCCCAAATAAATTCTTGTAAGTTGTTTGGGGCTTTTTTTCCCACGACTCTTATTCTTTTCTTTACCGAATCTATTTTCTCTACAGCTTGTTCTTCGCTGTTAAGCTATTTTTTTACGCATAAAAAAACCTCCCTAAATCATAAGATTTAAAGAGGCCTGTTGGTTTTGCGGACGGATTAGTTGTTACTCTTTTCCGAAAGAGATCAGTTCGATAGTGAAAAGCAGTGTTTCGTTCGGGCCGATCATATCGCCGGCGCCTTTTTCTCCATAGGCCAGTTCCGGCGGAATCACCACTTCCCATTTATCTCCTGGTTTCATTCTCTGCAGAATTTCTCCCCAGCCTTTAATGACGTCGGATGTTTGGATCCTTAATGCGCGTCCACGCTTATAGGAGCTGTCAAAGATTTTTCCGTTGATAAACTTTCCTTCGTAGTGCGCGAAGATGCTGTCTTCAGGTGTCGGGGACTGGCCTTCTCCCTGTTGCAGAACCTTATATAAGATACCACTCTGAGTCTCTAACACACCTTCCTGCGCAGCGTATTTCTGACGGAAATCTTTTCCTGCCTGGGTATTCTTTTCTGCCTGAATTTTTCTCTGTGCTTCTTGTTCGGCCTGCATTATTTTTTTAGCTTCCATGACCGCTGTATTCATCTCTTCCGGAGTCAAAGCCAGCGATCGTTGTTGTAAAGCATCGTCCAAGCCCATTGCCAAGGCTCGAGCATCGATTTTGAGGCCTTGTTTCGCCAGGTTTTTGGCGAGATCGACGCCGAGTGTATAGCTGGCCTTCTGTTCGATGGTGGTCAATTCTGCTTGAATTGTCGGAGCGGATTGAGTGTGCTCGTCGGCCTGAGTCAGGGAAGGGTGGGTAATGAAACTGAATGCGGCAAAAACCGTCATCGGTAAACGCATGTCGATTCCTTTTTTGAATGTTGAAAATTTTAGTAAAGACAATAAAAAACCACCGTTTAAGGTGGTTTTTGACCGGTTCGAATTTATTCCTGATTATCCAAGTATTTTTCCGCATCCAGTGCGGCCATACAACCGGCTCCCGCCGAAGTGATTGCCTGTTTGTAATGCTGATCCATTACGTCACCGGCAGCAAAGACACCTTCGATGGATGTCTGGGTCGCGTTGCCCTGTAATCCGCTCTGTACTTTCAGATAGCCGTTTTCCATTTCCAGCTGGCCGTCGAAGATACCGGTGTTCGGAGTGTGCCCGATGGCGATAAAGACGCCGGCAACATCAAGTTCTTTGCTCTCACCGCTTTGATTGTTCTTGATGCGCAATCCGGTGACGCCCATATTATCGCCCAGTACTTCTTCCAATTCGGAATGGAATTCGATTTTGACATTGCCGTTTTCCGCTTTTTCCATCAGGTGCTTGGCAAGAATTTTTTCGGATGAAAATTGGTCACGTCGGTGAATGACGGTAACTTCGGACGCGATATTCGAAAGATACAGCGCTTCTTCAACAGCGGTGTTCCCTCCGCCGACGACAGCGACTTTCTTATTACGATAGAAGAAACCGTCGCAAGTTGCACACGCGGAAACCCCTTTGCCTTTAAAGGCTTCTTCAGATTCCAGACCAAGGTATTTTGCCGTGGCACCGGTGGCGATAATCAGTGCGTCGCAAGTATATTCTCCGCTGTCACCGATTAATTTAAACGGTTTCTGGGTCAGTTCTGCCGTATGGATATGATCGAAAAGAATTTCCGTGCCGAAACGTTCCGCATGCTTCTGCATGCGCACCATTAGATCCGGGCCGGTAAGGCCTTCAGGATCGCCCGGCCAGTTATCGACTTCCGTCGTTGTCGTCAGCTGACCGCCTTGCTGCATACCGGTAATCATCACCGGTTCAAGATTCGCGCGGGCAGCGTAAACCGCGGCGGTATAGCCTGCAGGACCTGAACCTAAAATAAGAAGCTTACAGTGTTTTGCTGACATAGAAATTCCTTTAAATTTTATGCGTTTGGTTGTTGAACAATTCCGTGAGAACAGTGATTTGTATCATGAAATGGTATGGATTGCCATTTTACATGTGATCTTGGTACTTTTCTCTTTAGGAAAACTGCGCATAGCCTTAAAATTTCCGAAGAGTATGGTGCCTCCTGGATCGGAAGCGGAAAACATTAGGAGTTATTCGCAGGTTTCCAAGGTTAATGTGCTAGAATTTTAGCAGTTTTCCGGGGCCTATTGATGTTTTCTGACGGCTTTCACAACCGCTTTTTTGATATTCGATTTGTAAAATTGTGACGCAATTTTTCGGATAAAAAATCAGGAGCCGGGTGAGCGTTTTAAGCAATCGATGGAGCCGTCGTACGGCCGTGACAATAGACACGCAACAGGCGTTCGAGCGGTTGTTTGCCATTTACGGACTTCACTCAGCAGGAAAACGGAGAGGGCGTTCTCTGCCCGAGAAAATTGTTCATTTGATGAGAAAGTGAAAGTAGATACTGTGCCATTAGATCAAACCAGTCGTACTGCGATTAAAATGTCTGCCGCACGTCGCAAGAGCGCGGCCATGAAAGCGAAAGTTAAAGACAAGCCGCTTGGAGATACGGAGGAAGGCGTGCAGGATGGTATTGCCGATCAGGATCGAATGACGGCTGAACTCAGCGATACGCTAAGGGAGGCTGAGAAGTATGCCAAACCTTCTGGTGTCGGCATGTCCTACTCTTGGGTGTTTAAAGATGTTGTTCTGATTTTCTGCATTCTGTTTGCGGTTTTTCTTACCATTGTTCTAGTCGGTTACCATCAGGACGATCCTGGATTCAATTCATCCTCAATGAGCAGTGAAATTCAGAATTACGGTGGCAAGACCGGAGCATGGATCTCTTCTTTCCTACTTGCGGTATTCGGTGTGTTTGCTTATCTCATCCCGGTCGGAATTTTGCTCGCCGGCTGGTTCACACTGCGTCTACCCTTGCGGGAGGATGAAGGTGAGATCGATTTTTATCGTTTCTTTTTCAGCCTGCTCGGCGTTCTGCTGATGGTCAGTGCCGGCGCAGGTATGGCGAACCTGTTTCTGCATCCGGAAGTTTTTTCCAACGAGTTGCCGTTTTCTCCGGGCGGTATCTGGGGCAAGGTGTTGAGTAACCAGTTGGTCGAGTCTATGGATCTTCTGGCAACGACCTTGATTCTGCTGGGAACTTTCGCCATCTCCATCAGTCTGCTATTGAGTCAGTCGTGGCTGACGATTCTTGAGGTGACGGGACGTCTGACGCTGAATCTTATTGAGTGGAGCAAACAGCAGTGGCAGAACCGAGTCAACGAATCCGAAAAATGCCAAAAATTAATCTGCCGTGTGCGAGATGCTTTGTTGCCTTTTGCCCGCGAAAAAGGAGTTACGGCTGTGGATTTCTCCGCTGCTGAAGAGGCATCGCCGGTTAAAAACGTTAAGATCCTTAGAAATGAGTCGAATGCTGAAGCCTCTTCAACCTCTCAGGATAAACCGGATTCCAACAATAGCCGTCTGCAAGGCGTTAAATCGGCTCTGTTTAATACTTTGAACGGTCTGAAAAATAGAGGAAATCCGACGGCGCATCCGATTGTCGAAGATAAAGTTATGCCGCCGATCAATCCGGATGATCCTCTACCGCAGCCGGCTCAGAAGCCTGTGATACACAACGAATCCAAGCCTGAATCAAGATCCGAACCCAAAGCGGTAGAAGTTTCTGCGGATTCTTCACCTAAAGAAGGACTCCCTGAACAGGTGCCAACGCCACAGGATATGCAGGTTCAGTCTGACAATGCCGCGGCTTCTCAAGCAGCAACACAGTCTCCGGATGATTTTGAATTGACCCCTTATGTGGAAGAAGTTGAGGGGGGCGAGGTCAATGTGCCAAATGCTGCGCAAGCGACTGCGGATGTGGCCAAGCCCGGGCGTGAAGACGGTTCAACTCCGGAAGTAAAATCCTGTAATCGCGATCCGAGCGCTTATCATCAGCAGCATAATATGCAATTGCCTTCTCTGGAGTTGCTGGATCCTTACGAACCGGATGATGACGGCTTTAGCGAAGAGGAATTGACCGATCTGTCTTTACTGCTGGAACAACGTTTGGCCGAGTTCGGGGTCAAGGTAACGGTCGAGTCGGTGCAGCCTGGTCCGGTTGTGACCCGCTTCGAGATATTGCCGGCCCCAGGGGTCAAAGTGTCGCAGATCAATAATCTGGCTAAGGACCTGGCGCGCGTTCTTTCTGTTAAATCGGTGCGTGTCGTTGATGTCATTCCCGGGAAATCGGTGGTCGGGATCGAAATTCCGAACGAGAAACGCGAGATCGTCAGTTTCCGCGATGTTCTCTCTTCAGGCGAATTCCTGAAGTCGAAGTCGCCGTTGAGTATTGCGATCGGTAAAGATATTTCCGGAAAGCCTGTAGTGGCGGATATTGCCCGTATGCCGCACCTTCTGGTTGCAGGGACAACGGGTGCCGGTAAGTCAGTCGGGGTCAACAGTATGATCCTGAGTATGTTGTATAAGAGTACGCCGCAGGAAGTTCGTCTGATTATGATCGATCCGAAAATGCTTGAACTTTCGGTGTATGACGATATTCCGCATCTGCTGACGCCGGTGGTAACCGATATGAATGATGCAGCCAATGCGTTGCGCTGGTGTGTTTTCGAAATGGATCGCCGTTATCAGTTAATGGCCAAGATGGGTGTGCGTAATATCGCCGGCTTCAATATGAAAGTTCAGAAAGCGATCGACGAAGGCAATCCAATTATTGATCCGTTGCATCAGCAGGCGGCCTCTTTCGGGCATGATAAAGCCGAAGCGCCGCCGACCTTGTCGCCATTACCGTATATTGTGGTGGTGGTCGACGAATTTGCCGATATGATTATGGTGGTCGGTAAAGAGGTCGAGCAGTTGATCGCCCGTATTGCCCAGAAAGCGCGTGCTGCCGGGATTCACCTGATTCTGGCGACACAGCGCCCGTCGGTGAACGTTATTACCGGTTTGATCAAAGCGAATATTCCGACACGTATTTCTTTTATGGTTAATACCAAAATCGATTCCCGTACCATTCTTGACCAGGGAGGCGCCGAGCAACTTCTGGGAATGGGGGACATGCTTTATCTCGCGCCGGGCTCGGGTTCACCGAAACGTGTTCACGGCGCCTTTATGAGTGACGAGGAAGTTATCCGTGTCGCCGAGTTTGTTAAATCTCAGGGGGAGCCGCAGTATCTGCAGGCCATCACTCAGTCGGCGGAACCGGAAGAGACAGACAAAAGCGGCGGTCCGAAAAGTGCCGAAGACGACCCACTGTATGACCAAATCGTGAATTTTGCCATCGAAAACCGCAAAGTATCGGTATCGCTGATTCAACGGCAATTCTCGATTGGTTATAATCGTTCGGCGCGAATTGTCGAGGCGATGGAACGTTCCGGATTGATTTCAACTTCGAAAACCTCCAGCGGCCAGCGCGAAGTATTGGTCGGCGGAGACCATCTGCGCGAATAACGATATTTCTAGGAAGATTAGATGTTAAAACACTTGCTGAAAACGCTGCTACTCGGGGCGACGTTTCTTGCCGTACCGGCGTATGCTCATCCATTGCAGGATTTTGTCAATCAGTTGAAAACTTTCGAGGCGGACTTTTCTCAGACTCTGCAGGAAGAGGATTATCTGCAGTTCAACCAGAAGAGCGAAAAAGGGCATTTTAAGTTGTCCCGCCCGAGCAAGCTGGTTTGGGAGTATGCACCGAAAGATGGACAGAAAATTGTCGTCGACGGGGCGAATCTTTGGGTTTGGGATAAGGATCTGATGCAGGTCACTGTGCGCCCGATTGCCGAAGTGCAAGCGGATATTCCGCTCAGCTGGTTGCTGTACGATGAAAAAATCGAAGAGAAATTTGAAATTATCGATGCCGGAGAGCGTCTGGGTATGAATTGGTATAACCTTGAGCCGAAAAAGGGGACCTATTTCCAGAGCATCGAGATCGGTCTGAAGGATGGCGTGATGACCGAAGCCTGGTTGTATGAAGGGCCGGACAAGGTGACCAAAATCGTTTTCAGCAATATTCAGATCAATCAGCCGCTGGCCGAAGACAACTTCCGCTTTACTCTGCCGAAAGGGGCGGATCTGATCGGCGAGCCGATTCAGAACGGACTTTGAAGTCAATTATCGTGACCCACGTGAACAGTAAATCCTTGTATCAGCCCTTATCCGATCGTCTGCGACCACAGGCGTTGGAAGATTATATCGGTCAGAGTCATCTGCTCGGTAAGAACCGTGTGCTGACGCGTATGCTGCAATCGGGAAAACTGTATTCGCTGATTTTCTGGGGGCCTCCGGGGGTGGGTAAGACGTCTCTGGCACGTCTTTTAGCCAAACAGTCTGATTTGCAGTTTATCAGTCTTTCGGCCGTTCTTGACGGCGTCAAAGAGGTCCGTGCAGCTGTTGAACAGGCCAAGATGCAGCGTGAGCAGTTCAATCAGGGAACATTGTTGTTCGTGGATGAAGTACATCGTTTCAATAAAGCGCAACAGGATGCCTTTCTGCCTTTTGTCGAAGACGGAACTTTTGTATTTATTGGTGCGACCACGGAAAATCCGTCGTTTGAATTGAATAACGCTTTGCTCTCGCGCGCCAAGGTATTGGTTTTGCGCTCTCTTGATGAAGAGGAGTTGCATGAAGTTCTGCAAAAGGGGCTGAACAGATTGCAGAAGGACTTCAGCGAAGAGATGTCTGCTGAAGGGGGGAGCAAAGAGGTCGTTTTGAGTATCGAGCCTAAAGCCGCGGAAATGATGATTGGTGCCAGTGATGGCGATGCGCGTCGTCTGTTGAACTTCCTCGAACAGGTAATTGATTTTGTTGACTGGGCGCCTACAGATAATGGCTTGCAGGCTAATATTCAGGTGGCTCATGCCAAGGAAGTGATTCAAGGCGGCTTAAGACGTTTTGATAAGGGTGGCGAAGCTTTCTATGATCAGATTTCTGCTCTGCACAAGTCGGTACGCGGATCCGATCCGAATGCGGCACTTTATTGGCTGACCCGTATGTTGGATGGCGGCGTTGATCCGCGTTATCTGGCGCGCAGGTTGATTCGCATGGCCTCCGAAGAAATTGCCAATGCCGATCCGAAGGCATTGCAGGTAGCGGTTAATGCCGCCGAAGCTTATGAACGTCTCGGCTCTCCGGAAGGGGATCTGGCGTTGGCACAAGCGGCAACCTATCTGGCGGTCGCGCCGAAGTCGAACGCAGTGTATATGGGTTACAAGGCGGCATTGAAAGATATTAAACAGCATGGTTCTTACGAGGTGCCGTTGCATTTGCGTAATGCGCCGACCAAGTTAATGGCCGAACTGGATTACGGCAAGGAATATCGTTATGCGCACGATGAGCCGGAAGCCTTTGCCGCCGGTGAATGTTACTTCCCGGAAGAGATGGAAGAGCGAGGCTATTACCAGCCTGTAGAAAGAGGCTTGGAGATAAAAATTTCCGCTAAAATGAGGCATCTGCAAAACCTCAACCAGCAAGCGATTTATAAACGCCGTAAATAGAAGGCGGTAAACGGTTTAGAGACTGAACTGAGTCAACGGCAAAGGGGATCTTATGAGTATTTGGAGTTGGTGGGCGATTGCCGCCGGTGGCGCTCTCGGTGCAGTAGCGCGCTTTGCCGTTTCGCATCAGGTTTATGTTTGGTTCGGGCGTGACTTCGCCTGGGGAACCTTGGCGGTAAATGTTGCCGGATCCTTTGCCATGGGGTTGCTGGCCGTCTTATTGATTGATAAATGGTCGCTGTCGAACGAATGGCGTTCGTTTATTCTGGTTGGTTTTTTGGGGGCCTTTACCACCTTCTCAACGTTTTCTTACGAAACGATGCAGTATATTCAGGTCGGTGAAATGACCAAGGCGGTGGCAAATATGGCGCTCAGTCTGATTTTGACCTTGAGCGCCGTCTGGCTCGGCATGATCGGCGGCAGACAGTTTTTGGCTTCCTAGCGCCGTAAGCATTGGGAAGCATTCGGTTTGAAAATGATTTGTTTGAAATTTTACTTAGGATAGATAAATGTTAGATCCGAAACGTTTAAGAAGTGATTTGGCGAATGTCGCCGCACAGCTGAAAACCCGCGGCTATGAATTGGATGTCGCGCAGATTGAAGCGCTGGAAGCACAGCGTAAAGAGTGGCAGGTTAAAGCCCAGGATCTACAGGCACTTAGAAACAGTCGTTCCAAAGAGATCGGTAAAGCCAAGGCGCAAGGGCAGGATATTGCACCGCTTTTGGAGGAAATCGAAGATCTTAAAACTCAGCTTGAGCAAGCCGAACAGAAGGCGGATGAAGTTCAGATGCAACTGGATGATATTCTAGCTGGTGTTCCGAATACTCCGCATGAATCGGTTCCGGTCGGTAATTCTGAAGACGATAATGTCGAAATTCGTAAATGGGGTGAACCGCGTCAATTTGATTTCGATGTTAAAGATCATGTTGATTTGGCCGAGGCACGTGGTTGGTTCGATAATGATGCAGCGGTTAAAATCACCTCTTCCCGTTTCTCGGTGCTGAAAGGTTCTATGGCTCGTCTGCAACGCGCTTTGATCCAATTTATGCTTGATCAGCATGCCAATGCCGGTTACGAAGAAGTTTATGTGCCGTTTATGGTCAATCAGGACAGTTTGCGTGGAACCGGTCAGCTACCGAAATTCGAAGCCGATCTTTATAAGATCAGCAAAAACGAAGAACACGATACCAATGACCGCGATCTTTATCTGATTCCGACCGCCGAAGTACCGGTAACCAATCTGTTCCGCGATGAAATTATCGAAGAAGATCAGTTGCCGCGTAAATGTGTTGCGCACACTCCGTGTTTCCGTTCCGAAGCGGGATCCTACGGGCGTGATACGCGCGGTCTGATCCGTCAGCACCAGTTCGAGAAGGTCGAGCTGGTACAACTGGTACATCCCGAGAAGTCGCACGAGGCTTTGGAAGAGTTAACCGCTCAGGCGGAAAGCATTTTGCAGAAGCTTGAACTGCCGTACCGTGTCGTCACTCTGTGTACCGGCGATATCGGATTCTCGTCGGCGAAAACCTACGATTTGGAAGTCTGGCTGCCGGGGCAGGAAGCTTACCGTGAAATTTCGTCCTGCTCGAATTTCGAAGATTTCCAGGCGCGTCGTTTGAAAGCACGTTTTCGTGGTGCTAAAGGCAAGCCGCAACTGGTGCATACATTGAACGGTTCCGGTTTGGCTGTGGGTCGTACCTTGGTTGCCATTCTGGAAAATTACCAGAATGCGGATGGTTCTATTACGGTACCGATGGCGCTTCGTCCATATTTAGGCGGAACTGAAACACTGTAATTCATCTCTGTTCTTCTACAGTGAAGTGATTAGCCCGGCGGTCTCAACAGCCGGGCTTTTTATTTGCCGAAAACAAACAGTACCTGTTCCAAGTCCAGCACTTTACCATCCTTAATCCGGATTCCTTCCAGCTTCAGCAGCTTTTCTTTAGTCTTTTTACCCAGAGCATAATTGCCGATTTCACCGTTGTTTTTGATCACTCTATGGCAGGGGATAATCAACGGCAGGCGGTTTTTGGCCATGGCGCTGCCGACGGCCCGATAGGCACGGCTATCAAGAGCATGAGCCAGAGCGGCATAGGTTGTCACCTTGCCTTTGGGAACATCCAGTAGTAACTGATAAACCTGTTCCGAAAAGCTTAAGTGACTGTTTTTATTAAGGTCTTTTTTCATGACGGACGGCGCTTAAAAAAATATCCAAATATTTTAGTAAAAAATGACAAAATTGCCTTGCAAATCTTCGTAGGCACTCTATAATACGCACCCATCAAGACAAGGTGGACTGGCTGAGTGGTTGAAGGCGGCGGTCTTGAAAACCGTTGTAGGTTAGTAGCCTACCTGGGGTTCGAATCCCTAGTCCACCGCCATTATTTCAAAAAGCTGAACAGAAATGTTCGGCTTTTTTCGTTTTTAAAATCCACATTTATTTATTGTCCTGCAAATACGCCTAAAGGGTGATCAAGATTCTCTCTTGAATAACTCAGTTAAAGCCTGGCATTGCGATTATTCTTTTTATCGATGCGCGCCATCAAGCCTTGCCAGAAGAGTTTTTCAGTCCTTTATAAGTATCAGAGATATTCTTCCTTTATTGAAGCCCTGTTCGCGCGGTGTGTACGCTTTTTTAAGCGTTTTTTTCACGCATCAGAAACCGAACATGACATCAAAATATATGAATTTAGTAAGTAAAATATTTTTACCTTTAGCTGTTATTTCTGTACCATGAACTCATAACCGTTTGTTTTTAATCGGGTTAAGTTTGCAGTTATTGGGTTTTAAATGATGGATTCCATTTTATTTCTTATACTCCTGTTTTTAGGTTTATGGGTCGTTTTCAGTAAAATAATGGGGAGGTTTGTATACTCCTCGTTTTTCTCGATATATGGTGGTATGTTGGCTTCGCTAATCATGCTTTCCTGGGTTACGGATTACGGTGTTGACGGAGAGAAGCTTTCATCCCATAACATTGCTCAAGCTTCAGCTGCGGACGAAGATCTGGGGATTGATTTTGATTCATTGGAAGCAACCGGAGCCGGTCCAAGTCAGGATAAGTTGAATCATCGAGACAACGACGAGTGCATGGCAGGATCAACGGATGTCGAGTGTATGCTCAAGGAACTGCAAGAATCCAGAGAGGGGCTGTTGAGATAAAATCAGAGAGAAAATTTTTCTTGCTGATTGCTTGCAGGTTATGAGGCTGAAAACTTCCATCGTTGAAATTTTTCCTATAACCTCTAATCTCACTGCAATTATGTCTTATTATCAAAGCCCGCACTCGGTTTTCGCCGAGTGCGGTTTTTTCTTTTTAGGGGCTTGAAAAGGGCGTTTTAACGAGCTTTGGCATTTATGGGAAAAAAATAAATTATTTTGTAATTTGCCAGTTGACACCCTAGGCTACGCTCTATACAATACGCCACATCTTGATTTCGGAGTATAGCGCAGCCTGGTAGCGCACCTGTTTTGGGTACAGGTGGTCGGGGGTTCAAATCCCTCTACTCCGACCATTCAATTTGGTCCAAGGTATTTGTGGTTCGATATTATGCGCCCATAGCACAACTGGATAGTGCATCGCCCTTCTAAGGCGAGGGTTTCAGGTTCGAATCCTGATGGGCGTGCCATTTACGGCGTGTCAATCAATACATTACGGCGGATGTAGCTCAGTTGGTAGAGCCCAGGATTGTGATTCCTGTTGTCGCGGGTTCGATCCCCGTCATTCGCCCCACATTCTGAAGATTCGATTCTTTTCGGGTTTTCAACAAAAGTTAAGTTTTTCTCTAGACTTAGCTTTCTGTTTCGGAGTATAGCGCAGCCTGGTAGCGCACCTGTTTTGGGTACAGGTGGTCGGGGGTTCAAATCCCTCTACTCCGACCATTTATTTTCTTCTTTTATTTCCTTTTTGTTTTTTGCTTTTTCCTGAATTTTTATAGTCCAAGACTAGTCTTATCTTTTTGCTTTCCCAGTTCTTTCAGAATCTTAAAGCTGATTTTTAATTTCTTTTAGACGCAGACAGTTGCTTAAGTGTGTTTGCAAAGCATAGTGAAACGGATACTGTTACTCGTCGTAATTTGGTTTAGGCGTTCGCAATACTTCCGTTGCAGCCATAGGCTGTATTTCAATCTGACGTGACCAATTTGAAAAAGTTGTTGTGTTGTTGCCTGACACAAGATAATGTTTTCACTGATCGGCATAGAACCGATAAAGAGGCTGTTGACGATAAGACAACGCAATTGCTTAGTACGAGTCTGTTTCTGTTTAACCAATAACTGGATAATCTATGTTTGCAAACGGTGATCTGATCCTGGCGATGGGTGCCATTTCTATAATTTACGCGCTGATTCTTTTCTATATTTCTAATAAAACCAAATATCAAATACTGACGATTATTGGTGTATCACTATTAATCTTTGGCGGTTTTTCCGTCTATGAAGGCAAGCAAAATAGTGCTTTTTTGAAGGATCATGTTCCTGCACTTTATTCGGATGGGGAAATTGCGTCCCATGAAATTCGTTCGGTATTCAATAAAGCGTCAGACGCCATCAACTGATTAATCATAGGTTTCCAGCTGTATGCTTTTTAATGGCGTGTAGATGGGGGATGTGTGCGTTAATTGGCTCTTATAGAGCGTAATCCGTTCAACTTTAAGCCAGACATCATCAAGTTGCCCGATATCGGCTGGAATGTGTATTGCGCTTGGATCACTATGGGTTTTGATTCTGCCCAGGCTGATATGCGGCCGGAAGGTCTGTTTACGGGCTTCCAGGCCGATGGGTTTCAGGTGTTGTTCGATTTCTCTGACCAGATATTGCATCGGTAGGGTCGCATCCAGAGATGCGATTACGGTATGCGGTTTGTTCGGCGTCGGAAACAGCTGAATCTGCCGTACCTCGGCGTCGAAAAAACTCATCCCCTCGGAAAACCACTCCTCCATTGAGTCCATTACCTGCTGTATTTTTTCTGGCGGCACTTTCGATCCGAGAAACTGCAAAGTCAGATGATAATTCTCTTCAGGAAACCAGCGAACTTGATCTGCCCAGGGCAATGTTTGTAGACGTTTACTAATTATCGACAGCGATTCCGAGGTTTTATTATCAACGGGAAGAGCGATAAAGCTGCGCATAGGGTTTTAGTGCTCCTAGATCGTGCTTAGCCAGTAAAAGCCGAAACGGGGAATAACCAAGGTGTTATTGAATATCTCCGGCTTCTGGCGCGTATAAAGGTCGATAAACTGGCACTCGCGTTCTTTCATGCAGCCGGCGACATCCTGCATATCCAGTTTTTGCGGCTGGTTGTTGAAATTCGCGACCACAAGTACCTGTTCGTTATATCGTTGACTGCTATAGCGATTGAAAACGAATAGGTTCGGATTGCCGACGTCAATCAGTTCGCGGTTATTGAAGTCGGAAAACACTTCGATCTCTTTACGGACGCTGATCATTTTTTTGATCGCGCTGAAGATTTCATATTCAACCGTTCCAGGGGTATTCCGTTTTTCGGCTTTATCCCAGTCAATAAACGGACGGTGAACCCAGCGATTATCATCCATTTTGTTCGGATCTTCGAGATAGGAGTCGTCGTTCAAGGTGCCGATTTCATCACCGTAATAAAGAAGAGGGATTCCACCGAACGAAAGGATCATGCTGTGCAGCAGGGTGATAATCTGGATGGCATCCTGTTGTGCCTGAATATCGTTGTTCTTCAGAGCATATTCGAGTCCGACCAGTGACGCCAGTGAGCCTGAAATACGGGCGTCTCCGGTTTTTGAGTTTTCGGCGAACGGCAGACCGTGCGAATGCGAATTTTCGTATCTTCCAGTCAGAAAGTCGATCAGGAAGCGTCGGTGAGAGTTTGGATCGTAACCGGCTTGAATGATGTCCTGATTATCGAACCCCAGACCGATATCATCATGGCAGCGAATATAGTTGAGCCAGGTCGCACGTTCCAGTTTAACCGGCAAACTTTTGATTCCCTGAGTCAGAAGGTTGGCATTTTTGGTCGCAACCGCATCCCACAGCAGAGCCATAAAGGTTGCGTTATAGGCGATCTCGCACTCTTTGGCGATAACGGCATCTTCGCCAAAATACTTTGTGACTTCAACCGGTGCGACAATCGCTTCGGCGATAAATAGTACGCCCGGAGCCGTCACTTGGCAGCAGTCTTTGAGCAACTGCAGAATCAGGTGCGCTTCGTGCTCGTTCTGGCAGGTGCTGCCGATTTTCTTCCATAAAAAGGCGACTGCGTCGAGGCGTAGAATGTCTGCTCCCTGATTGGCCCAGTAGAGAATAATGTCGAGCATTTCGATAAAGACCGATGGATTGCTGTAGTTCAAATCCCATTGGTAATCGTTGAAGACGGTCATTACCCAGCGTTGCATTTCCTCATCCCAGGTGAAGTTGCCCGGAGCGGTTTCGGGGAAAACTTCAAGCATGCTTTCTTCGAACATATCCGGGATGTTACGGGTTTTGAAGGTGTAGTAGTAATCCTGATAAGTTTCGTCGCCGGCCCGGGCTTTCTGCGCCCACTCATGCTCATCGGATGTATGGTTGAGCACCACATCCAGAGCCAGCAAGATATCCCGAGAGTGCATTTCTTTGGAGAGCGCTTGCAAGTCTTCGAGCGTTCCGACACGGTCATCGATGGCGCGGAAGTCACTGACGGCATAACCACCGTCACTTCGTCCGTCAGGACATTCCATGATCGGCATAATATGAACCATATTAATGCCCAGTTCCTGAAAATAATTCAGATGGTTTTTCATTCCTTTGAGATCGCCGGCAAATCCGTTGGCGTAAAGCGCCATACCGACCCATTTTTGGCTCAGGAACCAGTTGTAGTCTTTTTCCCGGTCGATATCGATCTGTTTGAGTTTCTCCGAACGTTTAATGTATTTACGGGCCATGGTCTCAACCAGTTTCAATGCCTGTTCATTGAAATCGGGTCGGTCTCCGTAAAGGCGTTCAAACAAGCCGTGAATGGCGTAAAAGTTGGCACCAAGCCGGGTATAGAAATGACGTAAATCCTGATCGGATATTTCGGGTTTGATTTGGTTAAGAATGTCGTTCAGCAGCGAGTGTGAAATTTGCTCGTACATAGGGCTCTCGTCGGGGGTTGTCCGGTTTTTGTCTGTTTTTCGTCGAAAAAAGTTCGAAGGAATTTTTATCTTAGCAGCTTATTGCATGAAAGCGTTGCGGTAAAAATCCGGGTCTGTGCTCAAGGCTCCGCGCAAACCGATGATTTTTGCGGCGAAAGTCTGTGCTTGTTGCAGCGTCTTTTGTATTGGCCAGTCATGGAGCAGTCCGTGAATGTAGACGGAGGTAAAAGCATCACCGGCGCCGACGGTATCGACAAAGTGTTTTATCTTCGGCGGTGTTTGGCGGAAAAATCCTTCTTCGCACAGTACTGACGAACCTTCGGCTCCTTGGGTGACAATCAATTGCTGGCAAGCAAATTTGTTGCGAAAGTCATGCATGGCTTTTTGCAGATCAGGATTGTTGAATCCAAGTTCATGCAGCTCGTCGATATTAAGTTTGACCCATTTGGCGACATGAAGCCACTCGAAAAGCGAGGTTTTGTCCCACCAGGGCGCTCGTAGGTTTACATCGAGAAAAACGGACCAGTCGGCGGCTTTTTGTAAACGCGCAAATTGCTCTTTGGAATCGGCTGAACGCAGAGCCAGGGAGCCGTGATAAAGAATGCCGCCGAGATGGTTTAAATTCATTTCGTCAAAACGGATAAAGTCATAGGCACTGTGGGCTGTAATGTCATAATGCGGCTCATTGTCAGTCAACTCGATCTGCACCTGGCCGGTAGGGTGTAGGGAATCCTGTTGAATAAATTGTGTTTCAATCCCCCAGTCTCTGGCGTTGTTTAGAATTTGCGTGCCGAGATCATCCTGTCCGATGCGTGAAACAAAAACCGGACTGTCGCCGAAAGCCTGTAGATGCCAGCAGATATTAAAAGGCGCGCCGCCGAGTACTTTTTCTCCGTTCGGAAAACAATCAAACAGAACCTCGCCGAAAATCGTGACGGAGTTGAAATCAGTCATAAAGTTTATCCCAATCGTGTAATCGTTCTTTGATATGCGGAAAGTAATGTTCGACGCCTTGCAAAATGCCAGCGGCATAGTTGCCGTTGGAATGGTGGGTATTTTCCGCCTGAAAAAACTGTAGCTGGTTTCCGTTCTGCTGCGCTTCACTGTACGCTTGAAATTTCAGCTCGTCGGTGGCGTTGGCGACCAGTATTGATTGGATGGGGCTGATCAGCACTGGCAGATCGTTGCCGCTGTCACCCGAGAACACCGTAGCCTGATACGGAAAGTTCAGATAATCCCGCAAAAATTCGATCGCGTGCAGCTTCGTGGCATTCGGCGGCAATATGTCCAAAAGCCCCAGATCAATGGTTTCATCGATACTCCAGATCAGGCTGTGCGTCAGTCCGAACCGGTCAAGACACTCTTTGGTTTGCGACAGATAATCGCTCGAATCCTGTCGTTGCAAGTCCGCGTAAAAACTGATTTTGTGGGTATTCTGTTTGGACGGCTCCTGGAGCCTCAGTCCGGAAATTTTTCGCAGTGATGTTTGTATCTGCTCAAGGTTCTGTTCGGACCAGCCTTGATCGATTTCATTTTCCCAGACCCGCATCGGGTGCCAGTCTTGATAATCCCGGTGATAGATTTTGGTGCCGACATCGGTAATGGCGTAGTTGGGTTGCGGCAGCTGGAAGTTTTTAATGGCGCTTTGCATCAGCTCCAGGTGGCGCCCGGTGACATACGCCAAGCTTATCTCCGGCAGTTCGCATAGTTCCCGAAACAGAGGTCGAGCCATGGGGTGCTCCGGTTGGGTTCCGTTCGGGATAAGGGTTCGATCAAGATCGGTACATAATAAAATTGAGGTCATCATCCCTCCTTTGGCGCAGTAAGCGGTGACTGGCAGGTACCGAAAAAATCGTAGTAGTCAAAGGCTTCCAAGATGCCTTTCTCGTAACTGTTTTTGGCAAAGTAGATGTGTTTAAGGTCCGTCAGCTGCGAGAGTTCCTCGTCGTGCCGGTTGGCGACTACAACCGCCAGGGCATTGCCGCGCATCATGTCCTCATCGGCACCGGAGCCGCCGGCGACAAGAATTTTTTCCAACGGAATCTGCCAGCGGTCGGCAACGTAGCGCAAAGCCATTCCTTTCGAGGCGCGTATCGGCAGAATGTCGAGATATTGTCCAAATGACAGCATTGCATTGACGGACTGCTCTTCCTGATGCAACAGGCATTTGATTTCTTCCAGATTGGCAATTTCAGTATCAATGAAATAACTGACTTTGAAGTGTGTTTGTTCCGATTTTGGCTGTAATTTGAGACCAGGGTAATCTTTTAGTATGGCACGAACTCTATGCGGCATCCAATGATAGTCCAGGTGATGTTCCCAGGCTTTATCGGTGGTCAGTTTCGGAGCATAGTTAATTTCGGTTCCTCCGCTGGTAATCAAAACATCCGGCTCCGGAATCCGGTGTTGTTTTAACAGTCGAAGTGCTGAATCCAATCGACGGCCGGTAGCAATGATAAACAGCGTTGTTTTGCGGTTCTCTTTCAATTTTGCCAGCATTTGCTGTAGTGCTTGCGGATACTCCATCAGATTCTGATCCAGGGTACTGACAAAAGCGCGGTCCTTATAAAGCCCCTGACGTCGGGTGAGCGGTTTGCGCTCGAGACGTTCCGCTTCCTTGATGATCGGGCAGATCATTTCCAGATAGCTTTGCGTATGTGCTTCCCAGGAATAATGCGTCTGAACGCCTTGCAAACCCTGTTGGATCATTTCTTTTGTTTTGGCAGCGTGCGCCAGAATATCTTCTAGCGCACTGGTAATGGTTTTGGGTTCGAGCGGGTCGATCAGAATGCCGTTGTGGCAGTTAGACAGAATATCTCGCGGGCCGCCATCTTCGGTTGCGACAATCGGCAGACCGGAAGCCGCGGCTTCAATCAACGTTAAGCCGAAGGGCTCGGTTAAAGCCGGATTGACAAAAACACCGCCTGACGCGGCTGCAATACGATAAATTTCGGGAACTTCGCTGCGGTAGTGGTGCTTGGGCAAGGCGACTTTTCCGTACAGGTCGTAGCGGTCAATGCTCGCCCAGAGTTTATGGAATACCTCTTGGGCACCGCTTTCGAGATCGTCTACATCGTCACGGTTTCCGGCAACGATCACCAGATTGGCTTTGTCCTGCAGTTGTGAAGATTCTCCGTAGGCTTCGACCAGAGCGGAAATGTTCTTGCGTTGATCGGGGCGCGACAAGGCGAGAATAATCGGTTTGTCCGGTTCCTTCAGATGTTGGCTCAGGCGTTGATATAGTTCGCCGGAAAGCTCGTTTCCCTGTGGCGGTTTGAAATGTTGCAGGTTGGTGCCCGGAGGAATGACCCGCATCTGTTCCGGTTGGTAGAAATCATAGATTTCATACTGCTCTTCGATTTCCTGATGAGTGCTGGTAATAACTCTTTCGGCGGTTGCGAGCGTATGTTCTTCGGCATCGATTCGTCTCGACATGTTATAGAGGTTTTCAATCTGATCGGTATTCAGCCCGCTGGCGATCAGCCGGGCGCGCTTTACACGACCTAAAGAATGGCCGGTATGAATCAGCGGGATCGAAAACTGGTTGGCCAGCAGGGAGCCGACATAGCCTGCGTCGGCGTAATGACTGTGCACGATATCCGGCAGCCTCGCTTTACGGCGGAAATAGTTAGCCATATTATCGGCAAAAACATCGAGATGATCCCAAAGCTGTTCTTTGGAAATATAGGCCTTGGGGCCGGCATCAATACGGACAATTTTTAATTTATCATTGAGTTGTTCGGTCTGCTGGGCATAGTCGTCGGAAACGGCAGGGTCTTCAACGCGACGGGTGAAAAGTTCGACTTCGGCTACGCCGGGGCGCCTGGCCAAGGCTTGAGCCAGTTCGAGGACATAGAGTGTTTGTCCTCCGGTATCGGCATCGCGACCTAACTCTAGGTCATGGCCTCTGATTAATCCGTGAATACTGATTAGAGCAATATGCAGTGCGTCGCTGGAGGCATCGCTGGATGGTTTCATAGTCTTCCGGTTTGTTGTTTGAGTCGAAAATGTCTATGTCGGGCGAAGATATCATCAGTTCATTGCCCGGATCGCGTTTGTGTGTAGAGAAGATTTTCGTTGTAAGAAACGAAAAAAGAAATATATGCAGATTTTTCTCCATAATGATAATTACTATAAACCTATTGTGCTTTACTTAACAAGTTGAGCTGCTTAATGTTTTTCTTGGATCCACTTTTTCCTTGATCTGAAAAAAGTCTGTCTTCGCTTGAGGGTTTTAATGAGCCTGTGAGATACCCTTGTCATGTATTTATTCATTGGGAAAAAGCCGCAGAAGGTTTTTCGGTTTCTTCTTTCTGGTAGCGATTCAGCAACTTGACGGTGACGATTTTTACCGCATTGTTGATCAACATCCATGCAATGGCATAACTCCAAACCAGCAGAGCCATTTCCCAACCGATCGCCGTCACGAACAGACCATAGACCGCGAAGAGTGTTCCGATTATTTCAGTTGTCAAAATAGCGCCGAGTAGTAGTGGAGAAGGGTAGGGCTTTTCCCAGAACCAGCCGTCATTCCGTAATATCCACAGAGTCATATGGCCGGCTACGACCAGTTTTAGAAAGATCATTGTTTGAATGATATCCTGCTCAAAGCCTTCGGCTTCCAGGATCAAAAACAGCAGAAATGAGGAAATGACGCCGGAAATGCCGAGAACGGTGGATAGGGTTAAGAGCCGCTTCATCTGCCAGCGGACAGGCGTACCATTGCTTTTTACGTGATCGTAGGCCAGGGTAAGTATCGGAATGTCGTTCAGCAGGGCCAGAAGAATGACCATAATTGCCGTGATGGGATAAAAATTGAAGACGCTGATTGCGAGAGTGATAAACAGAATCAAACGAATGGTCTCGGCAATGCGAAAAGTCGCATAGGTCTGCATGCGCTTGAAGGTCTCTCTGGATTGGATAATGGCATCGTTGATGACGGAAAGCCCCGGTTGAGTCAGAATGATATCCGCAGAGGCTCGTGCGACATCTGTAGCCCCCGAAACTGCAATTCCGCAATCGGCTTTTTTCAAGGCTGGAGCATCATTGACACCATCGCCTGTCATGCCGACGATATGTCCGCCTTTTTGCAGTGTATCGACGATTCTGTATTTATCTTCCGGTATGACTTCGGCAAAGATCTCGGTGCTTTCAATCAGTTCGACAATCGCCGATTCATGCTGGTAGATGAATTCACGATCCAGTAGTCGGGTGTCGTACATTTCTTTGAGTTGTTGAATGACTTTGTCGGCAAACTGTCCCGCTTCAGTATGCGTAACATCCTGCTTTAAGTTCTGATAGATGGATTGAGTCAAGACTTGCGCCAGTTCCAGAAGGGTTTGTCCGCCGCCGCCGCTGAGCTTGGACGCTTGAATTCCAGCGCCTTTGAGTCCCAAAAGCTTACCTATCTCGCGTGCAATAGCGAGGTTGTCGCCAGTAATCATTTTGACCTGAACGCCATGAGATTCCATACGGTCAATCGTGTCTTTGGAGTCTTCCCTCGGCGGATCATAAAGCGGTAAGAGCCCGATCAACTCGATTTGCATTTCGGATTGCCGGGCTATGGCCAGGGTCCGATAGCCGTGGGCTGCCAGTTCATCGACCTGTTTCAGCATCTGCTCAAGTCCTTCAGGGGAGAGATTGCAGAGTTTGAAAATTACCTGAGGAGCGCCCTTCAGGGCGATATAGTGGTTGCCGTTTTTCTGGTAACCGCCTTTTGTGTATTTATCATGTGGATTAAAGGGGGTGAAGCTCGATTGTTCGGGTAAAGAAGACAGCAGCTCCGGGAAGCTTTTCTGTGCATAGTCGAAGATGGGGATTTCGATCGGATCGCGGTTGGTTTCCTTTGAAGCCATAATTGCATTCAGGAAAAGTGTATCCAATTCATAGCCGGGAAGCAGTATAGGGTCGGAAATCTGCATTTTATTCTGAGTCAGTGTCCCGGTTTTGTCGGAGCAGAAAATGTCAATGCCAGCCATCTCTTCAATCGCGGTCAGTTTAGAGACGATTGCCTGCTTTTTGGCCAGATTCATTGCACCGACCGCCATGGTGACGGATAAAACTGCCGGCAGGGCAACCGGGATCGAAGCAACGGTCAACACTAGAACAAACTGCAGTATTTCGCTGAAAGGATCTCCGTTCCTAAGTGCGACCAGAACGATAATAATGGCCAGTAGAAGTGTAAAACCGATCAGAAAATGCCCGATTTTAAGGACCATTTTTTGGAAATGACTCGTCTCTTTCTGTTGTGTTTTCGTAATCAGAGCGACTACGGAATGGAAGCGTGTCTTTGTCGCAGTATTGACTACAATAGCCTGCATTTGTCCCTGTTTGACCAGAGTATTGGTGTACGCGACTTGGCCTGTTTCTTTACTGACGGGGAGTGATTCACCGGTAAGTGCCGATTCGTCGAGGAGTAAATACTCCCCGTCGATCAGTTGAACATCGGCAGGAACCCGGTCACCTATTTTCAGTTCGATAATATCGCCGGGGACAAGGTATTTGCTGGGAATGGTCTGGAATTTTCCATTCCTTAAAACATGGGTCTCCGTTTCAAGATTGTGCTTAAGGACTTTTAGTGCATTAAGAGCTCGATGTTCCTGTAGGAAGTCGAGCACGGCATTCACCAGCAGCATCACGATAATAATGCTGAAGTCTTCCCATTTCTGGGCACTGGCCGAAAGCAGTGCAGCCGCTTCGATCATCCAGGGAATAGGTCCCCAGAAACGTTTCATCAGTCTTTTAAGAACGCTTTCCTCGGTAGCCTGAACCTCATTCAATCCGTATTCTTCAAGTCGATCCCGAACCTGTTTTTCGCTTAAACCGATTTTACGCTTGGACTGCAGCTGGTTGATAGAGACCTCGGGTGACTGTTGTGAGTAGAAGTCCGTGGTTTTGCTCATTGGAAAAACTCCCCATGGCGATTGAATAGGTTTGAAAGCGGAGTGCGAAAATATGAATATTTTTAAGACGTTATGCCGGTATTCGACAGAGCAAAGCCAATAAATAATCGATAGTCGTTTTAACCGACGTTTTCCAGACTTTGACGTCGTTAGAGAATTCTATGGCTGCTTCAGATAGGTTGGCAGGATATGCGCTTATTTTCAATTGCTTGTAAACCGATAGAATGATTTTAATCATTTAATGGACACTTAGTTTGTTTCGCAGACGATATTTGTTCACTCTTTCAAGGATTAATGGGTTTTAATGGGGTGATTCTCAAAACGTTTTTGTGACACAGAAATCGTGTTTTCGTGTTCTTGATGAGGAGGCTTGAATGCCTGAAACCAACAATGCTGCCGAAGACTTAAATCCCAGTGACGTGCAAAAAGAGGCGAGTTCGCTTGGCCTTCATTCTTCCCCTGTTCAGGTTTCGGAAACTTCCGAAATAGGTTCTTTCCCGGTTTTAACGTCGTTTGCAAGGGTTATTGAAAACAGCCGCTTTTGGCAGAGAGTGCAGATACCTTGTCATCCGCAGATTTTGGAACTTTATCAGGATTACCCAACACCGTTTTTTGTATTAACGGAACGTGATAAATGGTTGTTGCAAAAGGGGTTTCTTGATCCGTTACCAAAAACCAGACAAGTTCGTGAACTTTCGCTACAACTTTTAAGCAAAGATGAGCTGGAGGCATTAAGCGAGCAGTTCGAGCTATCGGTTTTGCCTACCAAGGCCCAAATGATTGAACAACTTTTGCCTAATCTCAGTCCGGACTTGATACCAACTTATGCCGCTCCCAATCAGATGTATATGCGTCATTTGCACCGTTTGGCAAAGGTTTATCTCGGGCTTGCGGTCGAGGCTCTGGAAAATGTAGGTTTGAATAATGATCAAAAGCTGGTCGTTATTAAGAACGCTCTGGGGGATAGGGTGCAGTTTGTCAATGACAGTGAAATATTGACTGCGCTTGAGAGCGAAAGTTCTATTCTGGAGAGTTTGCATGAGCCGCAAGCGGGTGATTTTGAAAAAAATTGGATGATTGGAATACTGTCTACTTGGCAAGCTATGGGGGTTGCCGAAAGGAGTGCCCTAGGCGCTTTGGTGTTGGGGGTGATGGCCTCGGTACTCTTGTTTGCGCTGGATGATTTCCCTCTCTGGGTCTATATTTTTGTCTGGGGCGTGGCTGCCGTCATCAGTTTCCCGGTTCTGCAGGAACGTCTGAAACAAAAATAGACCTTTAGCAAATTGAGCTGAAAGGCCTATCGATCGTCTCGACTATTGAATGCTAGCGAATAGAATTAAACAGCAGTTTTTGCCATAACGTCGCACAGCAGGTTGCAGCGGCTTTTATTAAGTATATTTTTGAGATAGCGCAGGTAATCCTGCGGAATTTCCCGAAGTTTTGCGCCGAAGCGTTTGGCAAAGGAGTCGCTGAATTGATTGCGAATCTCCAGTGTCAGATGCAAAGCACCATCTTTCTCGTCGGTGTGCAGTTGGCCTACTTCAAAGACCACCTCGACATTTCGCCCTTCATACAGAAAAGGCATCGAAGTCACAAACCCCAAACCCTCTTCACTGATGTCAACCAGCGTTGCCTTGACTTGTACGCCGTTACAAATAACACGGCATGGTATGCGTACTGAATAGCGCTGACTACTGCGTCTGTCGTATTGATTTCCCATGTCTATCTTCTTATTTTATTTCCCATCTGTTTGTAAGGTAATTTTCCCCTTTTTTGTAGGGGAATACAAGAGAAATAATACTGATGGGGGTAATAAAAACTTTATAAATCAAAGATATATTTTTTTTATCGTGGATTTAAATATGTGACAACAGCGAGGTTTTATAAGGCCGAAGGTTACGCTTGAGATACCATCTTTTCGCAAATTTCATGTGATCAAACCGGTCGGAACGGCGAGGAAAATTCGCCGGTGTTGTCGAGAGAATTGAGCTCTAAAGGTTTTTTTATCTTTCTTATAAACAGAAGCTATGTTTGCAGTGAAATTTATGTGACATTTTACGGTATCATACAATGCAATTTTTCCTATCAATTAAGGAGTGGGTGCCTCTTATGTCAGCACAAATTTTGGATGGTAAAGCGATTGCCGCAGAGTTGCGGGAATCCATTCGTCAGGAAGTTGATCGTCAGGTTGCAGCAGGAAACAGTCGTCCCGGACTGGCGGTTATTCTGGTGGGGGAAGACCCTGCTTCTCAAGTTTATGTCCGTAATAAAAAAATCGCCTGTGAAAAAGCCGGTTTCAATGACGTTTCCGAGGTTCTGCCGGCTGAGACAACACAGGAAGAAGTTCTGGCTTTGATTGATAAGCTGAATGCGGATCCGGAAGTTCATGGGATCATTGTTCAGTTACCGGTTCCGGATCATATCGACCCGGAGGAGATCATTGAGCGTATCGATCCGTGTAAGGACGTCGATGGCTTCCATCCATACAATGTTGGCCGTATGGCGACGCGTATGCCGATTATGGCGCCTTGTACGCCGCATGGCGTAATGACCATGTTGTCCAAAACCGGGATCGGGCTGCGAGGATTGGATGCTGTTGTAGTCGGTGCATCAAATATTGTCGGGGTTCCGCAGTTGCTGGAATTGCTGAACGAGCGTGCGACGGTAACGATCTGCCACAGCGCAACCAAAAACTTGCCGGAAAAAGTCGCGCAAGCGGATCTGGTCGTTGTCGGCGTCGGGATTCCGGAAATGGTTAAAGGCGAGTGGATCAAGCCGGGAGCGATTGTCATTGATGTCGGGATTAACCGGCTTGAAGACGGCCGTCTGGTGGGTGATGTCGAGTTTGAAGTGGCTAAAGAACGCGCCAGCTGGATTACTCCGGTTCCAGGTGGTGTCGGACCAATGACCATTGCAACTTTGCTGGAAAATACCATGAAGGCGGCCTATAAACTGGACTGTAAGTCTAAAAAAGCCTAAGTATTTACAGATAAGCCATTCAAGCGAAAGCCCCGGTTAAACGATTTAGCCGGGGCTTTTGTGTTTTGAAAAGGTTTTTATCGATACAGGGTGTGGTAGGTTCCCTGATTGGCCATTAATTCATCGTGGCTGCCGCTTTCGATAATTTGGCCATCTTCAAAGACCATGATCCGGTCAGCCTGTCGAATAGAACTCAGGCGGTGGGCGACAATCAGCGTGGTGCGTCCTTTCAGGAAGGGCGCCAGATCCTGATAAAGCTGTCGCTCGGTCTGCATATCCAGTGCCGATGTCGCTTCGTCCATGATAACCACCTTCGGATCCTGCAGGATCATACGGGCAATCGCCAGCCGCTGTCTCTGGCCTCCGGAGAGTTTAATGCCGTTGCGTCCGACAACGGTTTCCAGGCCATTATCCAGTTCACGGATTTTTTCCGCCAACTGGGCCTGTTCTAAAGCTTGCCATAACTGTTCATCGTTTATCTCTGATCCCAAGGTCAGGTTAAAGCGGATGCTTTGATTGAACAGCGCCGGGTGTTGCAGGACGGTCGCGACATTCTGCCGGATTGTATCCTGACCGATTTCCTCAACCGGAATGCCGTTGTACGAGATGATTCCCTGATCGGCCTGATAGAAGCCGAGCAGCAGCTGTACCAGGGTGGTTTTCCCGCCGCCACTGGCACCGACCAGTGCCAGCTTTTCGCCCGGATGGATGGTGAAATTAAGGTTGTTCAGTACCGGTTCATCGCGGCTGGGGTAGTGGAAGTGTAAGTTTTCTACTTTCAATTCCACCGGCTCTGAACCGAGAAACGGGTTGTGTTTCAGCGGGTAGCTTGGTTCCTGTTCCAGGTCGAGAACGTTATTGATGCGCTGTAAAGCACCGCTGGCCGCACTGTAGCTGTATTGGATCGCGAGTATTTCCTGAACCGGTCCCATCATAAACCACAGATAACCGAAGACCGCCATCATTTCGCCTATAGAAAGGTCGGAAAAAACAACCATCAGCATACTGACACCGCGGAAAATGTCGAATCCGACCAGAAAAACCATAAATGAGAAACGGCTAGCGGCATCGCTTTTCCAGGTATAGGCTTCAGAGTGGGTGCGAATATCCTGAGCTTGACTTCGAATACGCTCAAAGAAAGAGTGATCTTTATTGGAGGCGCGGATCTGCTGCAGTGCGTCCAGCGTTTCCGTTAAAGCTTGTTGGAAAATATCCAGCGCGCTGTTTTCATCGCGTTTGAGCGTTTTGACCATTCGGCCAAGGCGCATCGTTAGATGAATAACCAGAGGATTCATCAGCAGGATGAACAAAGCCAGTTGCCAGTGCAGCCAGAGCAGAATTACGGTGACGCCTATGAGAGAAAAAACCGCAATAATCAGCTTGCCGACGGTGGTCCCCAGAAAGTTATCGATGGTGTTGACGTCGTTGACCATGGTGGCGGAGATACTGCCGCTGCCCATGGTTTCATAGCGAGACATAGCTACTTTCTGCACTCTGGACAAGAGGTCTCGACGGATTTGAAAAGTGACCTCTTTGGCGATGACGGTAAACTGCTGCATCTGCCAGACACCGAATAAGAGTCCAAGCAGGCGAAGGAAGACGGTGATGACGGTAATCGCGGCAATATAGTAAATCGGTCCGTGCCAGTCATCAGGCACCCATGTGTTCAATGTATTGATGATGTAGCCGGGTTTGTCCAGAAGTACTTCGTCAACCAGAATTGGCAGTAGCAGGGGCAGCGGAACGGTTGCCAGCATAGCCAGTAGCGCAATGATATGCGCTTTGATAAGTGCGCTTTTATGTCGGATCACCAGATCGAAGATGCGTTGCCAACTGTAGGGGCGGTTGGATAGATCAACGGAGGGAGTATTTTCGGTCTCGGCATAGATGCGCATAAAGATTCCTTCTATTTGCGGTGAGACGTATGAAATTGGATGTGCTGAAGCATAATCTGAACTCACCAGAATACAACGAAATCTATGTTCTGGAAAGGGCAAATTTTGACTGATTGCTTAAACTTTAAGCATTGCTGGAGAAATTGTTGGCTAAAGAATAACTTAGCCTGATTTTCGCCCCATCTTTTAAATAGTTATCCACAGTTTCTGTGGAAAAGAAAGAAGGGCTTTACCGGTTTACAGCTTCTGAAGGTAGGCTAAAGTTTCAGTGGCATTGAGGGGTTTACTGTACAGAAAGCCCTGCAATTGATAGCAGCCGTTCTGCAACAGAAACTCGCGTTGTTCAACGGTTTCGACGCCTTCGGCAATAACCTCCAGTCCAAGATTTTCCGCCATGGAAATAATGGTTTTGGTGATAACGGCATCATCCTCGTCGTCAGGCAAGTCGCGGATAAAGGAGCGATCGATTTTAAGTTTTCTGACCGGGAGCTTTTTAAGGTAGGAAAGCGAAGAGTAGCCGGTACCGAAGTCGTCAATGGAAATTTTGATGCCGAGTTCGCGAAGCTGATTCATTTTTTGCGACATCTCTTCAAGATTGGTCATGATATCGCTTTCGGTAAGTTCCAGTTCGAGCCAGGAGCCTTCACATTGCATCTTACTCAGCAGGTTATAGATAAAGGTGAAAAAGTCTTTCTGTTGTACTTGCTTGACGGCAAGATTCAAAGAGAGACGGCCTTCGATAACGCCGAGTTTTTTCCATTGAGTATAGTGCTCAATGGCTTTTCGCATCACTTGTCGGTCGAGCTGCACGATCAGGCCGGTTTTTTCCGCGATCGGGATAAAATCGCTTGGTGGAATGATGTCACCGTCTTTGTTTTTCCATCTGACAAGGACTTCCAGTCCGACCAGTTTGCCGTTTTGTGCATTGATCTGCGGCTGGAAGTAGGGGATGAATTCTTCGCTATCCAGTGCCTGGCGGATTTTCGTCTGCATCGACAAATGCTCGAACGCCTGTTCCGTCAGATCGTTGGTATAGAACTGGAAGTTATTACGCCCCTGATCTTTGGCGCGATACATGGCGGCATCCGCCGCTTTGAGCAGCGCGTCCGGCGTAATGGCATCTTTCGGGTAGATACTGATACCGACGCTGTTTGACAGATAAAAAGTATGATCTCTAATCGTCAATGGTTGACTGGTTGCATTGATCAGTTTCTGCGCTAGTGCCGAAGCATCCTGGTAATCGTTTAGCGGTTCCTGCAGAATCGTGAATTCATCACCGCCCAAACGGGAAATGGTATCGTCCTTGCGCAAGCTGTCGCTGAGGCGTCTGGCCATTGCCTGTAGTACTTGGTCACCGGTATCGTGACCTAAAGAATCGTTGATCTGTTTAAAGTGGTCGAGGTCGATAAAAAGAACGGCAAACTGGCTGTTATTGCGTTCGGCTCTATGGATCGCCTGTTCGATTCGTTGATACAGTAGCGCCCGGTTCGGAAGCTGGGTTAGTGCATCGTGGTACGCCTGATGCTGCAGCGTCTGAGTCTGCTCGCGGAGTTTAATTTCCAGCTGCCGGTGGCTGCTGATATCCTGATAAGTACCCAGCAAGCCGGTCACTTTACCGGTTTCATCTCTGAGGGGAAGTTTGGACATCATCCAGATTTGAATACTGCCATCGTCATCAATGAACGCGTCTTCGAGTTGCAGCAGAGAACGGCCTTCATTCAGCACAAACATGTCCTGCTTGAAGTAGGCATTTCCTTGTCCGGACGGCCATTCGATTTCCAGATCGTTTTTGCCTCGAAGTTCATCCTGACTGCTTATTTTCAGGTCATTCAGGAAATGCTGGTTAGCGCCAAGGTAATCGCCGTTCTTATCTTTCCAGAAAATACGGGTTGGTACGGTCTGCAAAATGTTTTCAAACAACTGGTTTTGTTCGCGCAGCGTTTCCTCGACTTCCTTTAATTCACTGATGTCTCTATTGAAAAGGGCTATGGCTTCCTCGCCTTTGAATTGGACTTTCTGAATATTGGCCTTAACCGGATAGGAGGTGCCGTTTTTTCGAACCTGTGAAAGTAACTTCTGTTGAGTGGGGTTTTTCTCGGCTTGAATGCTGTATTGCTCGAGTTCACCATTGGTCAAATGTGGATAGATCTGATCAATACTCATTTTTTGAAGCTCTTCCAGAGAGTACCCTAGGCTTTCCAGAGCATCTTTGTTGGCGTATAGATATTTCGAGTTGTGAGTGCTGTAGATAAAGATTTCCTGGTAGGCTCGCTCCATGATCTCAGCAAGCTCATTGTTTTGTGTCTGCAGTTCTAAGGCATGCGTGATATCGGTCGAAGAACCTACGGCTTTTATCGGTTTGTTGTTTTCATCGTATTCAATAAGGCCGGTTAGTTCTATAATTCCTGTTTTACCGTCGCGACGTTTAACCTTGTGGGTAAGGTGTTGCTTTTCCCCGGTAAGGATGGCCGTTTCCAATGCTTTTTTGAGTTTCAGTGCTTCGTCGGCCTCAGTGGAAACATTCAGTAAGTAAGCCAAATCCGGCTGAAAGCTTCCGGGTTCCGCTCCGTGCATCTGATATATCTCGTCTGACCAGTTAATCAGCCCGGTTTGCAGGTCCAATTCCCAGCTTCCTACTTTGGCCAGCTCTTGTGTCTGTTTTAATAGAGATTTTTGCTTAAGGAGTTCATGATTACTGGCTTGCAGGGCTTTTGTCGTTTCTTGTAACGATTGAATGATCTCTTCGGGTTCCGAGGTTTCCAGCATGACCATCAGTCGAAGATTATCGGTGATGGGGTAGTGACGGTGAGTGGATATCTGCAGCCATCTTTTTTCACCGTCCTGACAGCTTAAATGGCAGGGAACTGAAAGTGTATTATGGGTTTTGTCGTTGTTTGCCGAGAGTTGTGTGTTCCATTGTTCTGTGATCAGATTGCGATAGTCGTCGTCAGGACAAGTCTTTGTAAACCACGTGTGGAGATCAGGGGTTTCTTCGAGCGGATAGCCAATGGTTTCCAGATAGGATTTATTGACCAGAATTAAGGCGTCATTATCTTTATCCGCGCCAGGAACCCGTTGTAGTATGGCGACCGGATTGGGCATCAGGTTGAGTAAAGTTTGCCATGCATTCATGGTCAGGGAGGGTAGTTCGCCTTGGCTCAACATTGTTTTTAGTACCTGATTACTCTTATTTGTATTGTGGGAAGCTGTGCGTGCTTTTTTCGGTGAAGTCACCGAAAAGCATCATAAACCGGTTTGTCCTGTTAATTGACCGCGCCTCTGATATAAAGCATAAGATGCAGTCGGTCACGAAGATTCAGTTTGTTATAGATTTGTGTTAGATGAGATTTAACGGTTCTTTCGCTAATTTTCATCTCTTCAGCGATTTCATGATTCGATTCACCTAAGGCTACTTTTTCAGCAACTTCTTTTTCTTTCTGAGTTAATTCATCAAGATTAGGCTGGTATTTGGATTCAATTTTCTGAGAGGTTCTTTTGATAAGATCGTTTACGATTGGCGAAGGGAGCCAGACGGCGCCTTTTTCAACAGTCTGTTTCGCTAGCTTCAACATTTCCGCATTGGATAATGCGTCAAGATAACCGGTTGCGCCTGAAGAAAATGCATCTTTGAATTCGTTCAGGTCAGCTTGTCGGGTCAGTGCAATGACTTTATTTCCCTGTTTTGCAAACTGACTAATTCGCTTCTGCCAACCGGGCGTTTGCGTTACGATCCAAGTCAGTCCATTTGGCGTTGGCTCTTTATCGGAATCAATATTCATCTCTTCAACAAATTCAACCTGGATGTCAGGGAAAACGGATTTCCAATGATCGGTGGTAAAGCCTTTTTCGGTGAATAGTTGCATCTTATCTCTCTCTCATTGCTTCGGAAGAAGCGCGTAAAATGGGTTTGAAAAGATATTCAAGGACAGTTTTTTTGCCGGTAATGATATCCACTTGTGCAGTCATACCTGGAATAATCTCTAGTTTATCAGATAAATCCGTACTGTTATTACGCAATTTTACCATGTAGTAGGTCTCGTTCTTTTCATCGGTAATGGAGTCCGGACTGATCTGCATGACGATCGCGTCCATACCTCCGTAAATTGCGAAATCGTAAGCGCTGAATTTAATGGTTGCATCCTGACCGACTCGAATAAAGGCGATATCTTTAGGAGAAATTTTTGCTTCGATAATTAGGTTATCGTCCGTTGGGATGATTTCTAAAGCGGTTTGTCCAGGACTGAGAACCCCTCCGATTGTGTTGGCCAGAAGACGCTGAACCGTTCCATTAATTGGTGCTCTGATTTCAGTCTGTGCGACAACGTCTCTCAGCCCTTTTGCCACTTGTTCCAGACTTGAGAGTTTGGTCGAAGCTTCGGTGAGTTGCTCGCGCCAACGTTTATCCGTTGTGATCTTAAGTTCGGCGATTTTGTTCCGTGCTTCGTTAATGGCGCCGCGGTTACGGGAGATAATAGCTTGCGTTTTGGCTAAATCACCGCGCATCCTGTTGAGTTCTCTTTCCAGACGTAGCAGTTCTACCTGGGAAACGGCACCGGATTTAAGCAATGGGCGGGTTGCGGCCAGCTCTCTTGAGAGCAGGGCGATACTTTGTTCATGCTGTGCCTCTGCCGCAGCGGCTTCACGCAGTGCTTGCTGGCGCTGATAGAGTTGAGAGCGTAAAATTTTGTTTTGTTCATTGAACTCGGACTGGTTTGACTGGTAAAGACGTTTTTCCCGTTCAATGATATCCGGTGCGGCCTGTACCAATGATTCCGGGAATTCCAAAGTAGTATTTTCCGTCAGTGCCTGAAGACGGATAATTTCAGCCTGTAGCGCAAGACTTTGCGCTTCATTTTCAAAAAAATTCGACTGCGAGCGGGTTGCGTCAATTTTCAGCAGCAGATCGCCTTTTTTAACCTGTTGACCCTCTGCGACCAGTATTTCCTTGATAACACCGCCATCCAATGACTGTACCATTTGCAGTTTTTGCGATGGGATGACCTTGCCTACACCGCGTGTAATTTCATCCAGACTGGCATTGGCTGCCCAAATGATGAGCAGGATAATCGTGATTACAACCATATAGAGAACACGTTTGGCACGAATCGGTTGCTGTTGGATTCGCGCCCATTCGGCATCGACAACCCAGTCACTGGCATTAATTTTATTCGTTCTTGGAATAGCCAGATCCATTAGCGGTTTTCCTTTTCCGCCAATTTTATTGCTGAGAGAGCCGACTTCGTTGAATGCTGCTTCTTCGGCTGTTTTGGAGTTATCCATTCTCATGATGCATTTTTTCCAATTTGTCCGTGTCTCAACGCCTCAAGTACCTGATCTTTTGGACCGTCGGCAACCAATCTGCCTTTATCAAAGACGATAATGCGTTCTACTAAATTAAGTAAACTTGTTCTGTGTGTAATGGTAATCAGGGTTTTACCCTTAATAATCTGTTTTAAATTGCGGCTAAATTGATTCTCAGCAGAGAAGTCCAAGGATGCCGTCGGTTCGTCAAATAACAATATCGGCGGGTCGTTGATCAATGCACGGGCCAGTGCCACCATCTGTTTCTGTCCGCCGGATAGCTGCTGGCCTCTTTCGCCAACCTGCATATTGAATCCTTCAGGGTGAGAGCGGATTAAACTCTCAAGACCGGTGATTTTACTGACATTCAGAATCTGTTCATCGCTGGCTAAAGGTGCAGCAAAGGTCAGGTTGTCTTTAAGGGTTCCATTAAATAAAACAATGTCTTGAGGGATGTAGCCGATATTGCGTCTTAATTCTGCAGGGTCGATTTGACGCAAGTCGATACCGTCAATAAGGATGCTACCGTTTTCTGGTTGATACAATCCAAGAAGCAGTTTCTCGACAGTTGTCTTGCCGGAGCCATTGCGACCAAGAATAGCGACATGTTCACCTTCCTTAATCTTGAAGTTTACACCTTTCAATACATGACGTTCATCATTCGGGTATTTGAAATCAATCTGTTGGAAATCAATTTCGCCTCTCAGTTTACCTTGGCTGATCCAGGATTTACCGGCTGGACGTTCAACCTGCCGTTTCATAATCTCTTCGAGCGCTTGATAAGAGGTGGAGGCAAAATGGTATTGAGATAAAAGTGCCGCCGTTTGGCTGACTGGCGCCATAGCACGGGATGTTAAAAGATAGGCGGCGATCAGTCCACCTTGGGAGATTTCACCCTCGATAATCAGGTAAACGCCAAGAATAATCACACTGACACCGGCAAGGTGCTGTATCCATTGGGCACCGCTGGTAATTGACGCGGAAAGGAAACGCATTTTTGCGGTATTGCGGGTAATAAAAAGTGTGGCTTTTTCCCAGCGTGACTGCACGCGGCTTTGCGCATTAAAACTTTTGAGCGTTTCGATGTTGGAGATCCCTTCGTAAAGGGTATCGTTTCGGGTTGCACTGGCTTCCATGGAATCGATTGAGAGTTCATGCATTTTCTGCTGTGCACTTAAGGCATAGCTTAAAACGATAATAATCGAGATAACGATTGGAATGATTAATATCGGGTTAATCAAAGCAATAATTAAGGTGAATAACAGGACAAACGGCAGATCGACCAGTGTGGTGACGGTCAGTGAGCCGATAAAGCTGCGAATGGCTTCAAACGATTGTACATTGGAGATAAAGGAACCAGAGGAGTATGGGCGGTTAGCCAGCTGCATATTCAGGATTCTCTCCATAATCGTTGAGGAAAGTTTTACATCGGTGCGTGTTGCTGCGAGATCGATAAACCAGCTACGCATCAATCTCAATACCAATTCAGTCACGATGACGATAAAAATTCCCGCCGCCAGAATCCATAGCGTTTCCGTTGTATGGTTCGGCACTACGCGGTCATAAATATTCATGACAAAAAGGGGCATGGCGATTGCAAATAAATTGATCATTACCGAGGCGAGGATAATGTCTTT
This sequence comes from Thiomicrorhabdus xiamenensis, assembly GCF_013282625.1. Lineage (NCBI taxonomy): Bacteria > Pseudomonadati > Pseudomonadota > Gammaproteobacteria > Thiotrichales > Piscirickettsiaceae > Thiomicrorhabdus > Thiomicrorhabdus xiamenensis. The sequence goes on along the minus strand of NZ_CP054020.1, from coordinate 1,712,655 downwards.
GTACAGTCCCCGGCTTTCCTGAATTACGCCCCAAAACCAATGCAATGATGGCTTTTCGATTTTCAATGACTGGTTCTGATAAAGGAACTCGGGACGAACATAAATCACCTGTCCGATATATTGCTCTTCCAATTCTTCGAGTGGAATCGAATCGGTGCTGTCAGGTAATTCGGAAAAAGCGACCTGTGCGTTGTGATCGTCGAACCCATACAGAATGCAGGCGTCGTTGTCACCGGTGGTCGGGTTTTTGCATAGCAATATGCAAGGAAGTAGATGAGGATTGATCTGCTGAAGTTTACGTGATTGTACTTTACTGCTTAAACCGGCTCTTTTGGCAGCTCTTTCAAAAGTTGAAGGAGTCAGAAAACCTTGTTCCAGAGGCAAACCGTTCAATAACGATTCTCTGGAGATTGGTCTGTCGTGAAGCTGGCACAAGTGTAGCAGGCAGTTTGCCAGAGGGTCGTGTTGTTGCAGATCAGTACTCATATAAAGCTACAGTATTTATCTTCCATTTTTTTACGCTCTATTTTATAGACATTTGCTTGTTAAAAGCTATTTTTGGCAAAAAATAGTCGGTATAAAAAAGGAAAAGCCACTAAAACGAATGTTTTAGTGGCTTTAAGTCGATTTTAAAAACCCTTTACTCTTTGACGATTAAAGTGATTTTAGATTCAACACGTCGGTTGGCTTTATGGGCTTCAGGTGTCATCGCATTGATAATCGGTTGCGTTTCACCGAAGCCGACACTGCTGACTCGAGATTTTTCAATCTGATGCGTTTTAACCAGTTCGGTTGCAACGGCTTCTGCTCGTCTTTCCGATAGCCATTGGTTATAGGTGTCAGGTCCTTCCAGTGAAGCATGCCCCTGAATTTCAACCTTAGTATCAGGGTGATCTTTCATGAACTGAGCCAATTCGGCAATATCATTGGCATAACTCTGGTCAATGATAGAAGAGTTATATTTGAAGTTTACGGTCAAACGATAAGTGTTGCCATCTGCATCGTCAGCTGCTGGAACTTCGAATTTTGTTGCCTTAGGCATTGCAAGTGGGCCTGGGTGCTCGACTTCGCCGTACAAGTCAGGAATTTGAGCAATCGGGCAAGTCGTTTCAGGATCGACCGGGATTTCTTCGGCTCCAAGGTCGGCAAGACTTGGCATTTCGCCTTTGACAATATTCAGTGTGCTGAGCAGTAGACCCATTTCCGCCAAAGTTTTAGCGGTGGAAATGTTTCGGTCGTAAACCGCATTGGCATAGGCTCGTCCAGCCTGGAAATATTCAATTTCGGTATCCAATAAATCCAGCAGGGTTCTTTGGCCGATCGAGAATTGATCCTTGAAGGCTACTCGAACTTTATCGGATGCATCTAAGTGTTGGTTCAGAATTGGCATCTGGTCATTTAACTTGCGTACATCATTAAAAGAAATTTGCAGGTTTTGACGCATATCGACACAGGCTTTTTCGCGCAAATAAGTTGCTCTACTGACTTCTTCCAAAGCTCGTTGAACTTGGGAGTCGGTACGTTTACCGTTATAAATGTTATAACGGAACTCCAAAGCCAGTCTTCCGTTTTGGGTTGCGTCATCATTACCTTCTAGATCGTAAGTTTGGGCTCCGTATTCGCCGACCAAGTCAAGGCGAGGTTTAAAGCCGGCTCTTTCGCGCTCAACGCTGCTGCGTTTTGCATCAATATTGCGAATTGCGGCATGGAATGCGGCATTGTGCTGATAGGCATTATTCATGACATCGTCAAATGTGGTTGGAAGCGTGTTCTCGTCAAAATCGACATTCGCCAGATCTTTCGAAGGGATGCTGCCGACAATTCTCAAAAAGCGGGCGCTGACGTCATGCAGGTTCGCTTTTTCAGTAAGTAGGTTGGATTCGGCCAATGCCAGACGACCGCTGATTTGTTCAAGGTCTGCACGTCGCGTAGCCCCTGTCTCAACACCGGCAGCGATCTTTTTATAAACATCCAGGTGGTTTTGGTAGTTTTGCTGAGCGATTTCAGTCAGTTTGCGGTATCTCAAGACATCTTGATAGGCGGTATAAGTATCCAGAGCGGTGTTTTCTACCGAGCTTAGAAGTTCAAAATAGCGAACCAGTTCGGTATTTTTAAAGCTTTCCGTGTTTTTCTCAGTGCGGTGTCCGTCGTACAGCATTTGTGTCAGCGATAGCTTGGCGCTGGCACCGTCATAACGCTCGTTCTGAGTATAGCTTTTGTACATAAAAGCATAATCGGCAAAGAAGTCCAGGTTTGGACGATACTCGGATTCAGCGCTGTTGGTATCCTGTTGTGACGCTAGGAAGTTATGCCACTGTGCTTGAACTTCAGGGTTTTTATCGATGGCGTACTGAATCGTATCGTTAAGGTTGTTTGGCGACATAGGCGCTGGAGAAACCGCCAGTGATGGCATAGATACGATCATTCCGGATAAAGCGAGGAACTTTAAACCTTTACGAATAAAAGAACGGTCTGGCTGAGTAGTCATAATGAGTATCCTTTTTTCTTGTGATTATGTTTTTTTTGTACTTTCTTGCGAAAGTCAATGTATAAAACTATTGTGCAACTTTAATTAGTCGATAAGAAATATTATTAATATAGTTATGGATTATATCCAATAAAAAAGTACAAACATCTGTGCGATAAAGATTTAATGAAGTTTTGTTTCAAAAGTAAATTACGATCAAGAAATGGTGTAAATAGAGTCTTATTAATACTTTAGTACGATGAAATGCGGATTTTCGTTATTTACAATCAAATAACAATAAAAATACATGCATAAATCTCAGACAGAGTTAGGAGAGTAATTATGTCAACTCAAGTCGCAACCATTATTCAAGCAGAGAATTCCGTTATCGTTACTGATCAGAACGGAAATAGTAAACTCGTAGAAGTCGCAGATGTATTGCATCTGGGAGACATTATCCAGACAGGTGAGGACGGATCAGCAACGTTGATGCTTACCGGAGGACAGAAGGTCAGTCTTGGCCCGAATCAGGTTTTAACGCTGAGCAGTAACCTTTTGGCAGAGCAAGTGAATGCCGTTGAGGATAACTCGATCGAAGTTGATTCTCTGGAAGAGACATTGGCGGCAATTGACAACCCTGAAGGTGGCGACCTGTTAGAGGCCTTGGATGCGACTGCTGCTGGTGGTGGAGCCGCTGATGCAGGCGGGGCTATGACGCTGGAAATTTATAGCCTAGATGATGCTGCTGACGCGCAATACCAAGAAGAAGGTGGTGTTCCTCAGGTTGCTCGTGTTGTAGAGACTACGGATCCACTCGCATTTGAATCCGACGAGTTTGCCGCTCAAGATGCATTGATTTCACCAGAAGGTGAAGATCTATTGCAGGTTCCTCCTGTTGCTGTTGATGACGCTTTTACAACGCCTGAAGATACCAGTCTTTTGATTACCTCCGAAGACCTTCTGTCTAATGACTCCGATGCGGATGGCGATAGTCTGACCATCGTTTCAGTAACTCAGCCTGATAATGGTTCGCTTATTGATAACGGTGATGGAACCTATACCTATACACCGAATCCGGACTATAACGGTGATGACTCTTTTACTTATCAAATTACTGATGGCAATGGCGGCTATGACACTGCAACGGGAAATATTGTCGTTACCCCGGTTGTTGATACCGTTTATGCGCAAATTATTGTCGATAGCGAATCTGTTCCGGAAGGTGAGATTGTTAATTACACCGTTCACCTTGTTGATGACCAAGGCAATCCGGTTGTCGTTCCAGTAGGAGAAACCGTCACCGTTAATCTGGAATGGTCGGGTGAAGCATCCGGCGGGGCCGATACCAGCACACTGCCTGATTCTGTAGTGATTACCGGTGGCTCAAGTACCTCTTTCCCTGTTGAAGCCCTGACCGATAGCAATTATGAGGGCGATGAGCCTCTGGTTGCTCAGATCGTCTCTGTTAGCCACAACAGCAGTCTCGAAGAGGTTGTTATCGGTGTTAATGATACGGCTAACACGGTCATAACCGATACCAGTGAAATCACAGTTGAAAGTGTGACTTCCGATACTCAACCGGAAGGTAGTACCTTGACTCACACAGTCACCATGAGTGGTGAAAGCATTAATGATGAAACCTACAGTTTCAGCATTGCGGACAACACCACCGAGCCGGAAGACTGGAGTAATCTGCAGTTCACCAACGGTGTTGTAAACAATGGCGACGGTACCATTACGGTACCAGCCGGTGTGACCGAGTTTGATATCACCACCGATGCTGCGACCGACCCGAACTATGAAGGCGACGAGTTCTACGACGTCACGGTAGGCGGTGTTGCGGCGACCGGTACCATTACCGATACCAGCGAAATCACAGTTGAAAGTGTGACTTCCGATACTCAACCGGAAGGCAGCACCTTGACGCATACCGTCACCATGAGTGGTGAAAGCATCAATGATGAAACCTACAGTTTCAGCATTGCGGACAACACCACCGAGCCGGAAGACTGGAGTAATCTGCAGTTCACCAACGGTGTTGTAAACAATGGCGACGGTACCATTACGGTGCCTGCCGGTGTGACCGAGTTTGATATCACCACCGATGCTGCGACCGACCCGAACTATGAAGGCGACGAGTTCTACGACGTCACGGTAGGCGGTGTTGCGGCGACCGGTACCATTACCGATACCAGCGAAATCACAGTTGAAAGTGTGACTTCCGATACTCAACCGGAAGGCAGCACCTTGACGCATACCGTCACCATGAGTGGTGAAAGCATCAATGATGAAACCTACAGTTTCAGCATTGCGGACAACACCACCGAGCCGGAAGACTGGAGTAATCTGCAGTTCACCAACGGTGTTGTAAACAATGGCGACGGTACCATTACGGTGCCTGCCGGTGTGACCGAGTTTGATATCACCACCGATGCTGCGACCGACCCGAACTATGAAGGCGACGAGTTCTACGACGTCACGGTAGGCGGTGTTGCGGCGACCGGTACCATTACCGATACCAGCGAAATCACAGTTGAAAGTGTGACTTCCGATACTCAACCGGAAGGCAGTACCTTGACGCATACCGTCACCATGAGTGGTGAAAGCATCAATGATGAAACCTACAGTTTCAGCATTGCGGACAACACCACCGAGCCGGAAGACTGGAGTAATCTGCAGTTCACCAACGGTGTTGTAAACAATGGCGACGGTACCATTACGGTGCCTGCCGGTGTGACCGAGTTTGATATCACCACGGATGCGGCGACCGACCCGAACTATGAAGGCGACGAGTTCTACGACGTCACGGTAGGCGGTGTTGCGGCGACCGGTACCATTACCGATACCAGCGAAATCACAGTTGAAAGTGTGACTTCCGATACTCAACCGGAAGGCAGCACCTTGACGCATACCGTCACCATGAGTGGTGAAAGCATCAATGATGAAACCTACAGTTTCAGCATTGCGGACAACACCACCGAGCCGGAAGACTGGAGTAATCTGCAGTTCACCAACGGTGTTGTAAACAATGGCGACGGTACCATTACGGTGCCTGCCGGTGTGACCGAGTTTGATATCACCACCGATGCTGCGACCGACCCGAACTATGAAGGCGACGAGTTCTACGACGTCACGGTAGGCGGTGTTGCGGCGACCGGTACCATTACCGATACCAGCGAAATCACAGTTGAAAGTGTGACTTCCGATACTCAACCGGAAGGCAGTACCTTGACGCATACCGTCACCATGAGTGGTGAAAGCATCAATGATGAAACCTACAGTTTCAGCATTGCGGACAACACCACCGAGCCGGAAGACTGGAGTAATCTGCAGTTCACCAACGGTGTTGTAAACAATGGCGACGGTACCATTACGGTGCCTGCCGGTGTGACCGAGTTTGATATCACCACGGATGCGGCGACCGACCCGAACTATGAAGGCGACGAGTTCTACGACGTCACTGTAGGCGGTGTTGCGGCGACCGGTACCATTACCGATACCAGCGAAATCACAGTTGAAAGTGTGACTTCCGATACTCAACCGGAAGGCAGTACCTTGACGCATACCGTCACCATGAGTGGTGAAAGCATTAATGATGAAACCTACAGTTTCAGCATTGCGGACAACACCACCGAGCCGGAAGACTGGAGTAATCTGCAGTTCACCAACGGTGTTGTAAACAATGGCGACGGTACCATTACGGTGCCTGCCGGTGTGACCGAGTTTGATATCACCACGGATGCGGCGACCGACCCGAACTATGAAGGCGACGAGTTCTACGACGTCACGGTAGGCGGTGTTGCGGCGACCGGTACCATTACCGATACCAGCGAAATCACAGTTGAAAGTGTGACTTCCGATACTCAACCGGAAGGCAGCACCTTGACGCATACCGTCACCATGAGTGGTGAAAGCATCAATGATGAAACCTACAGTTTCAGCATTGCGGACAACACCACCGAGCCGGAAGACTGGAGTAATCTGCAGTTCACCAACGGTGTTGTAAACAATGGCGACGGTACCATTACGGTGCCTGCCGGTGTGACCGAGTTTGATATCACCACCGATGCTGCGACCGACCCGAACTATGAAGGCGACGAGTTCTACGACGTCACGGTAGGCGGTGTTGCGGCGACCGGTACCATTACCGATACCAGCGAAATCACAGTTGAAAGTGTGACTTCCGATACTCAACCGGAAGGCAGCACCTTGACGCATACCGTCACCATGAGTGGTGAAAGCATCAATGATGAAACCTACAGTTTCAGCATTGCGGACAACACCACCGAGCCGGAAGACTGGAGTAATCTGCAGTTCACCAACGGTGTTGTAAACAATGGCGACGGTACCATTACGGTGCCTGCCGGTGTGACCGAGTTTGATATCACCACCGATGCTGCGACCGACCCGAACTATGAAGGCGACGAGTTCTACGACGTCACGGTAGGCGGTGTTGCGGCGACCGGTACCATTACCGATACCAGCGAAATCACAGTTGAAAGTGTGACTTCCGATACTCAACCGGAAGGCAGTACCTTGACTCACACAGTCACCATGAGTGGTGAAAGCATCAATGATGAAACCTACAGTTTCAGCATTGCGGACAACACCACCGAGCCGGAAGACTGGAGTAATCTGCAGTTCACCAACGGTGTTGTAAACAATGGCGACGGTACCATTACGGTGCCTGCCGGTGTGACCGAGTTTGATATCACCACCGATGCTGCGACCGACCCGAACTATGAAGGCGACGAGTTCTACGACGTCACGGTAGGCGGTGTTGCGGCGACCGGTACCATTACCGATACCAGCGAAATCACAGTTGAAAGTGTGACTTCCGATACTCAACCGGAAGGCAGTACCTTGACGCATACCGTCACCATGAGTGGTGAAAGCATCAATGATGAAACCTACAGTTTCAGCATTGCGGACAACACCACCGAGCCGGAAGACTGGAGTAATCTGCAGTTCACCAACGGTGTTGTAAACAATGCGACGGTACCATTACGGTGCCTGCCGGTGTGACCGAGTTTGATATCACCACCGATGCTGCGACCGACCCGAACTATGAAGGCGACGAGTTCTACGACGTCACGGTAGGCGGTGTTGCGGCGACCGGTACCATTACCGATACCAGCGAAATCACAGTTGAAAGTGTGACTTCCGATACTCAACCGGAAGGCAGTACCTTGACGCATACCGTCACCATGAGTGGTGAAAGCATCAATGATGAAACCTACAGTTTCAGCATTGCGGACAACACCACCGAGCCGGAAGACTGGAGTAATCTGCAGTTCACCAACGGTGTTGTAAACAATGGCGACGGTACCATTACGGTACCAGCCGGTGTGACCGAGTTTGATATCACCACCGATGCTGCGACCGACCCGAACTATGAAGGCGACGAGTTCTACGACGTCACGGTAGGCGGTGTTGCGGCGACCGGTACCATTACCGATACCAGCGAAATCACAGTTGAAAGTGTGACTTCCGATACTCAACCGGAAGGCAGTACCTTGACTCACACAGTCACCATGAGTGGTGAAAGCATCAATGATGAAACCTACAGTTTCAGCATTGCGGACAACACCACCGAGCCGGAAGACTGGAGTAATCTGCAGTTCACCAACGGTGTTGTAAACAATGGCGACGGTACCATTACGGTGCCTGCCGGTGTGACCGAGTTTGATATCACCACCGATGCTGCGACCGACCCGAACTATGAAGGCGACGAGTTCTACGACGTCACGGTAGGCGGTGTTGCGGCGACCGGTACCATTACCGATACCAGCGAAATCACAGTTGAAAGTGTGACTTCCGATACTCAACCGGAAGGCAGTACCTTGACGCATACCGTCACCATGAGTGGTGAAAGCATCAATGATGAAACCTACAGTTTCAGCATTGCGGACAACACCACCGAGCCGGAAGACTGGAGTAATCTGCAGTTCACCAACGGTGTTGTAAACAATGGCGACGGTACCATTACGGTACCAGCCGGTGTGACCGAGTTTGATATCACCACCTATGCTGAAGAAGATGCTGATTATGAAGGTACAGAGTTCTACGACGTCACTGTAGGCGGTGTAGCTGCAACCGGTACCATTTTAGATAACGATGCATTAGCAACAGATATTTCTGTTGACGAGGATGATATTGCAAGCGTTGTTGGTAATCCAGGCGGAGTGGATGATCTAACCACCCCGGTCATTTCCGGAACATTGACATATGATTTGGGTGGCCAGAATCTAGATAGTATTATGCTTTCAACCAATGTGGGTGGCCTAAATCAAACTGGACTCAGCACTGTAGACGGTACGGCTGTGCTGACCCTATGGGATCCAGTCAGCAATACCTTAATCGGTTATAAAGATGGTGCTCCGTCCGGTGATGAAGGACTGCCTGACTACTTGGTCTTTGAGGTTGAAGTGACCTCATTGGATAATTCAGGGGCAAGTTATGAGATCACCCTTTATCAGCCGCTACAGCATCACGAACCAGCCAGTGCCGATGATACCGAAGCGAATGACCTTGTTCTTCCAATTGATGTAGTCGTCAATGCATCTGGTGGATTGCAGGCAACAACTTCATTTGACCTAACCATTGATGATGATACGCCAATCAACTTTATGGCAGATATCTCTGCGGTTGCCCCTGGCGATGGCGTTACAGATGTTCCGCTGAACTTCTCTGCAGGTGCGGATGGTGCTGGAGCGGATGGTTATAGCATCAGTGTTGCGGACGGTCAGCAAGTAACCAATGCAGATGGACAGCTGCTGTTCTTCGGCCCTGAATTCAAAGAAATTACATGGAACAGTGTTTCTTCAACTGAAGTACAAGGGGTTGTTGATGCCGGCACAGTGGATGAGCAGGCTGTGTTTACTCTCAGCATTAATTCTGACGGTACCTATAACTTCAGTGCCGTTGATGGACAGTTCCTGGTTCAAACTGACGATGTTCCGTTTACTAATGATCAGCCGGTGCAAGCGGGTAACGATACCTACTACGGTATTGTCGATCTTGGCGGAACCGATACGGATGTTGTCGTGACTGGTACTGGGGCAGTAAATACTAACTCGGTAGAATTTGGTACAGGTAATACTTCGTTAAATGCTGGCCAGTTCCTTAATTTCGAGTTCTACTCCGATTCAACATTGAATGGTGGTAGTGAAACCGATCCGCGAATTGGTTCAACGGAAAGCGAAATTAATAATTTCACTTTCACGGTTTCAGATACAGCGAGTAATACAACGCCTACATTCTCTGTAACCGCTTATGACTCTAATGGCGATGCAGTAGCTGTTACGGTTGTAGATAGTAACGGTATTCCGGTTGCAACCAATCTAAATGGTTCCTATACAGCGATAGAAGGGTATGACTACAAAGTAGTCGGTGATGAACCTTATGCTAATGTTGTTATTACAGGTGTTGACGGAAATAGCACAGGTACAAACTTTAGCGTTGTCATTTCCGGATTCAGTTCAATTAATCCGAGTGATGTCGCTTTGAGCTTTGATGCGACAGCAACCGATATGGATGGTGACAGTGCCAGCGGAACTATTGTGGTTGGTATTGATCAGGTCAGTGATGGTAACGATGACTCAATGTTTGAGGATGTCAGTGAATCGGCTTCTGTCGAACAAGATACGGTTCTGTCCGGCAATCTGTTATTGAATGTTATTGACAATGATGCTGATCAGACTCACCAGGTAACCGACTTCACAGTCGATGGTGATGCAACAACCTACGCTGCAGGGGATACAGCCGTCATTAGCGGAGTGGGTAGCCTTACTGTAGATGGAAATGGTGATTATAGCTTTACACCTGAGACCGGTTACGTAGGGGCTGTTCCTGAAGTTACCTATAGTGTGCTGGATGTAAACGATACCGCACCTGAAGATACCGATACTTCAACGCTCAATATCGAAGTTGTAGCAACCCCTGTTGCCGCCATGATGGTTGAAGAATCGTTCGACTACGCGATGTTGGAAACTGGAGCGGGAATTACCACGCTTTCCGCAGAATTAAGAACGGAATTTGATGGTTCGTTTGAAGATCTTGTTCAGACTGAGACAGAAGGAGAGGTTGCCCTCGGTTCTGAATCACCTGCTGAAGGATCGGATGAAGGTGGTCAGGATCTCCTTGCTCAGGAAGCTTCCGAAAACGGTGCGGGCAATGCCAATATTCCTGATGGCGTGCCTGATCACAGTTCGGCTGGTGGCGTTCCTGGTGGTGCAGTTGACCCTGCAGGTTCCGAGGCAGTTCAAGGGCCTGATGAAACCATGAAACAGATTATTGATAGCGAGCTAGACAATAATTAATGATTAAACGTTAGACTGGAGATAGAAAGCCCCGTTTTAAGCGGGGCTTTTTTGTTTTTTGCTCCTTATAACAGCAGTTGGAAAAACGCCATATCCGAAGGGTTTTCTGGTTACAAAGTTCTTCCTAAAACGTAAATTGATGTCAAATAAAAGTCTGAAGAAGGGTTTCATTCTAAAAATGATTTACGATCAAGAAATGGAGTAAATGACAGGCAATTGCTACTTTTGTACGATGAAATACTGTTTTCTCTTAATTAGAATTAAATCACAGAAAGAATAAAATTCGTTTTTCAGGCCGAGTAGGAGGACACCATGTCAACTCAAGTCGCAACCATTATCAACGTACAAAACTCAGCACTTGTCTATGATCAGAATGGTAATTCCAGATTAGTGGAAGTTGCTGATATTTTAAATTTAGGCGATGTTATTCAGACAGGGGTGGATGGTGCTGTCACGCTTATGCTGACCAATGGTCAAAAGGTTGATATAGGCCCAAATCAGACTCTGGCTTTGACGGATAGTATTTTGTCAGAGCAGGTTGCTTCCGAAGGTGACAATGTGATTGAGCCGGGCTCTCTTGAAGAGACGCTGGCAGCAATTGATAACCCTGAAGGCGGTGATTTGTTAGAAGCTTTGGATGCAACAGCTGCCGGTGGTGGTGCCGCTGAAGCAGGCGGGGCCATGACGCTTGAAATTTACAGTCTGGATGATGCCGAAGGTGCTCAATATGAGGCCGAAGGTGGTGTGCCTCAGGTGGCACGTGTGGTTGAAACAACCGATCCTCTGGCATTCGAGTCCGATCCTTTTGCTGAGCAGGATGCATTGATCTCTCCGGAAGGCGAGGATCTATTGCAGAACCCTCCGGTTGCTGCGGATGATGCCTTTATCACACAAGAAGATACCAGTCTTGTAATTACCTCTGAAGATTTGTTGGCAAACGACACCGATATTGACGGTGATGACCTGACAATCGTTTCGGTCACACAGCCTGAAAACGGTTCACTTGTGGACAACGGAAACGGTACCTATACCTATACTCCGAATCAGGATTACAACGGTAGTGATTCTTTTTCTTATCAAATCACCGATGGTAATGGAAACTATTCCGATGCGGTAGTTGGAATTACCGTTGTTCCTGATAACGCTGTTTTACGCCTTGAAGCCACGCCGGAATTAACCGAAGACGGCGGTGAAATCGTTTATACCGTTACCATTAATGAAGCGCCTCAAGGCAGCGATGTAGAGGTAACACTGGATAATGGCCTGTCTGTTACGATTGCCGAAGGCGAAACTTCAGGTTCGGTTTCAACCATGGTTGAAGAATCTGACTTTGAAGATGTTTATAAAGACAGCGACGAGATCATTGTAAAAATCACTAATGCAACCGGTGGTGACGCAGGTGAGTATGACTATACGACTTACGGAACCGCATCAACCTTTATCGTTGATACGATTGATACGACCACCGTCAGTTTGGCGGCAACAGAAAGCTTGACTGAAGATGGTGGTGTAATTACCTATATTGCCGCGGTGGACAACCCACCTCAAACGGACTTGACTGTGGATCTGTCCAATGGTCAGAGTATTACTATTTTGGCGGGCCAAAACTTTGGTAGTACACAGTTTACTGTCAATGAATCGGATTTTGAGGATGTTTATCAAGACAGTGACAGTATTGATGTTACTGTGACCGGTGCGACTGGTGGTAATTACGAAAATGTCGATTACAGTGGCGCCAGTGCTTCGACTGCAATTGTCGATACCATTGATACCACAACGGTCAGTTTGACGGCGACGCCACAACTGACTGAAGACGGTGGTGTGATCACTTACGTTGCCAGTGTGGATAACGCACCGCAGACCGACATGACGGTTGATCTGTCAAACGGCGAAAGTATTACTATTCTGGCGAACCAGTTCTCCGGTAGTACCTCCGTTACTATTGATGAAGCAGAGTTCGAAGATGTGTATGTGGACAGCGACAGTATTGATGTCAATGTGACCGGCACGACTGGCGGTAACTACGAAAACGTTGATTACAGTGGCGCCAGTGCTTCGACTGCGATTGTTGATACCATTGATACCACAACGGTCAGTTTGACGGCGACGCCACAGCTTACTGAAGACGGTGGTGTGATTCTGTATACCGCCAGCGTGGATAACGCACCGCAGACCGACATGACGGTTGATCTGTCAAACGGCGAAAGTATTACCATTCTGGCGAACCAGTTCTCGGGCAGTACCTCCGTTACTATTGATGAGTCAGAGTTCGAAGATGTGTATGTGGACAGCGACAGTATTGATGTCAATGTGACCGGCACGACTGGCGGTAACTACGAAAACGTTGATTACAGCGCTGCCAGTGCTTCGACTGCGATTGTCGATACCATTGATACCACAACGGTCAGTTTGACGGCGACGCCACAACTGACTGAAGACGGTGGTGTGATCACTTACGTTGCCAGTGTGGATAACGCACCGCAGACCGACATGACGGTTGATCTGTCAAACGGCGAAAGTATTACTATTCTGGCGAACCAGTTCTCCGGTAGTACCTCCGTTACTATTGATGAAGCAGAGTTCGAAGATGTGTATGTGGACAGCGACAGTATTGATGTCAATGTGACCGGCACGACTGGCGGTAACTACGAAAACGTTGATTACAGCGGTGCCAGTGCTTCGACTGCGATTGTCGATACCATTGATACCACAACGGTCAGTTTGACGGCGACGCCACAACTGACTGAAGACGGTGGTGTGATCACTTACGTTGCCAGTGTGGATAACGCACCGCAGACCGACATGACGGTTGATCTGTCAAACGGCGAAAGTATTACTATTCTGGCGAACCAGTTCTCCGGTAGTACCTCCGTTACTATTGATGAAGCAGAGTTCGAAGATGTGTATGTGGACAGCGACAGTATTGATGTCAATGTGACCGGCACGACTGGCGGTAACTACGAAAACGTTGATTACAGTGGCGCCAGCGCATCAACCTTAATTGTTGATTCAATTGACACAACAACTGTGAGTATTTCCGGTCCTGCCTCTGTGGTAGAAGGTGAAGCAGCCGTCTATCATTTGAGCGTTGATAATCCTCCGGAAACAGATATGACGGTTACAGTGGTGAGCAGTCATATCGATACAGATTCAGGCGATCTTGTGACCGAATCCCAGAACTTTGTCATCAAAGCCGGTGATACCTATCCAACCGACGGGAATGGTGACGAGGTGACCTTTAGCGTACAAACGCTGGATGATCCGAATGCGGAAAATCCCGAAGATTTTATGGTGAGTATTTCGGACGCCTTTGGTGGTAACTTTGAGGATGTTTCCATCGGCAGTCCTGTTACGACAACCATATTGGATGATTCGGATAATCCGTCCGTTACGGCTGAAACAGTTTCTGTTGATGAAGATGATATTGGCACTATCGGTAACCCAGGTGGGGTTGGTGATATTGTTCCTGATACAACGGGCTCATTGGCTTTCGTCTTGGGTAACGATACATTGGGTAGCGTTGCTCTTTCGACAACTTACGCCAGCGAGTTGAACGCAACCGGCATTACGACGCTGGACGGTTCCCGTGTTCTGACCACTTGGGACGAAGTAAGTCATACCTTGGTTGGTTATAAAGAGGGTACCAGTCCCGGTGATGAAGGTTATCTGGTCTTCACTGTGGAGTTGTATAACATTGATAACTCCGGTGCCGACTATGATGTCTCACTCTATCAGGCAGTTCGTCATCACGATGTGAACCTGGCGGATGATACGGAAGAGTTGAATCTACAGATTCCGATTGATGTTTTGGTGGAAGATTCCGATGGATCTCCGGCGACAACGTCATTCGATCTGACGATTAATGATGATACGCCAATTGATTTCATGCCGGAAATTTCCGTGGTAACACCAGGCGAAACGGTTGCAGACGTATCTTTGAACTTCTCGGCTGGTGCAGACCGAGCTGCTGTAAACGGGTATAACTTAGATATCAGTAACTACAGTGACGGTGGTCAGGTGACAACTGCAGATGGTCAGCTTCTTTACTTTGGTAATGACTTTGATCCGGTGATGTGGAATCAAGTCAGTGCGACCGAGGTTCAAGGGGTTGCTGACGGAATGGTTGTGTTTACACTATCGATTGATTCAACTGACGGTACTTATGACTTCTATGCGGTAGATGGTTTGTTTGTGGTGCAGGATGATGATGTACCGTTTGAAAACAACCAGGATGTTTCCGGTGGTAACGCCGATTACTTCGGTCTGACTAACTTGGGCAGCACCGACACAGATCCTGTCGGTTCTGGAGTCGATGTTATCGTCAGCGCGAGCACAACTGTTAATACTGACTCACACGAGTTTGGTGCAGGTAGCGGTCAATCGTTAAATAGCGGTGAGTGGTTGCAGTTCGATTTCTATGAAAATTCCGGACTTAACGGATCAAGTAATACGGTTATCGATGATCTGGGCATCACCGTTTCTTCCCCAGCGGATTTGACGGAAAGTGTTATCAATAACTTTGCGTTCATCATTCCGGGTGGCCCTTCGATTGCCAGTGATTTGAAAGGTGCAACCTTTACGGTTGAAGCCTATGATTTGGACGGCAATCTGGTCGATGTTGATGTTCGGATTGAAGATACGTTGGGGAATGTTTCCATCGATACTGACGGTGCTGGTATCTTGGTTGCTGCCGATTACACCTATACTGTTATCGGTGATGAGAATTACGCTTACGTTCGAGTCATTGCCGATACTGGCGCAGGTAATGTTACCGGTAAAAACTTCGGTATTGTCGTTGACGGCTTCAGTGCTCTGTATCCAAGTGATGTTGCTCTGGGCTTCGATGCGACCGGAACGGATCAGGATGGCGATAGTGCAAATGGCACAATTCTGGTAGGTATTGATCAGGTCAATGAAGATAACGACGATACGATGTTCGAAGACGTCGGCGAATCGGCAATTGTTGAGGAGGGCACGGTTCTGACAGGTAACCTGCTAGACAATGTCATTGATAATGATAGTGATCAAACCCATGAAGTAAATGACTTTACGGTCGAAGGCACTACTTATGATGCAGGCGATACCGCGGTAATGACCGGTTACGGAACGGTAACGGTTGAAGCCGATGGTAACTACAGCTTTACACCGGAAGCCGGCTATGTCGGTTCAGTGCCTGAAATCAGCTATAGCGTGGTTGATGTGAACGATACTGCGCCTCAAGATACGGATACATCGACGCTTAATATCGAGGTGATTTCCAGTGTAGATGCAGCCATGATGGCAATGGATGAGTCATTCGATTTCGAAGCGATTGCCGGAACCGAAGCCATGATGGTACCTCAAGCAAGTGCCAGAGTTGAAAGCGTTTCGGTGGAAGACCTCGTCCAAGCCGAAGGCGAAGGAGATGTCGATGTAGCAACTGAAGTGCCTGCTGAAGGAGGCGCTGAGAGTGAAGGTCAAGATCTGCTTGCCGGTGAGACAGGAACGTCTCCTGATGTCGCTCCAGAAGGTACGACAGCTGCTCCTGAAGGGGTCGCTGAAGCTCCTGCACCAGATGAAACTCTGAAAGAGATTATCGAAAGTGAATTGGAAGATGATCTGAGCAAATAAATCTCTGACTCAAGTCAATCATGAGGTTATAGGCCCTGGCATATGTCGGGGCTTTTTTATAGGCGGTTGAAAAGCATTTCAGAGAAATAAAAAGCCGCGCATAATAGCGCGGCGGTTGAGTATCGTTATTGTAATTTGCACAAAAAATATCGTGTGATCAGTGTGGTTTAACCATCTTGGTTGATCTTGATACTTTCAGCCCGGTTTTGATATTGCCGTAGCAGTTATTATTAAACTGTTTTCGGCGATCAATTAAGGCTGAATTCGTGCCTCAATAACTTTGTAGCCAGCTTACCCATATATTGCTTTATTTGGATCATTTCCGTTTGGAAGCGATCCTTTTAAATCACTATATTATGCACGGGCCTTTAAAAGTAAAGATAATTTACAGGTAAATTCTAATAATTTTTTTGTTAGGCGAATTTAGTATTTGCCTCCATATGGTTTTTACTATGAAGGATACTGAGGCTATTTTTAATAGAGAACTTTGTCCGGTTTGTTTTGCCATTCTTTAAAGGCTTCGAGTCCTTGCTCATGACCGATCTGTATACAAGGGATATTTCTCTGTTCAATGGGAGAGCACACCTCTTTGTAAAAGTATTCATCGTCAAAACCGATTTTCGCCGCGTCTTGTCGCGTATTGGCGTAGTAAATTTTGTCGAGACGTGCCCAGTAGATGGCGCTCAAACACATCGGGCAGGGCTCGCAACTGGTGTAGATTTCACAGCCGGACAGGTCAAAGCTATTTAATGTTTGGCATGCGCTACGGATAGCCGTGATTTCGGCATGTGCGGTTGGATCCATTAGTGAGGTGACCTGATTATAACCTTGCGCAATAATTTTATTGTCTTTGACGATAACGGCACCAAAAGGGCCGCCAAATCCGGCATTCATTTTTTCAAGCGATAAATCGATCGCTTGCTGCATCCATTTATGATGATCGTGATCTCGACACATTTTGATTCCATTGCTGATTGTTTCACTGACGTATTTGCACTATCGCATTTTTATTCGGGTTTTGCCAATATGTACTGTCGGCTTTAATTGTAAAGAAGGAGATACGATTGGATAAGTAGCGTACGACTAAAAGGTTATCGTATCGCGTTGAGCTTTTTAAGGAGTGCTTTGTCAACGGATATATAGTACGCTTGATTTGCCGTTGTTTAAGTGAAACTCACGGTTGATTTTATTTTTCCGAGAAAAAAATTTTAAACCAATCGGCAAACCCTTATAATACTGGCTTCTTTATTCGCGCCCGTAGCTCAGCTGGATAGAGCGTCCCCCTCCGGAGGGGAAGGCCGGGAGTTCGAATCTTCTCGGGCGCGCCATTTCGCTTCGTTTTTAAAGCGCTGCTATATTCTTTTCTGAACCACTTTTAATTCCTGTTTACCTTCTTTTGTAATGAGCTGTCGCTTGAATCCCTACCGGAAAGTTTTTCCGTTGCCGCCTTTAAACTGATGTTGTGAAAGGATAGGATGGGAGAATATCTGACGGTTGTCAGTACGGGAAGCGAGTCGAAAGTTAAGCTTTTTATGGTCGATTAACGGTCGACTTTTCTTCATTAGCAGTTTGAAACCCTTGGAAAGGAGAAATCTGTGGATTGGAAAGAGGCCGTTCAACAAGCGGTTCAATTGCGTCATTGGTTTCATCAATATCCGGAATTAACCTGGGAAGAAGAGCAAACCGCTGAGAAGATTCGTAGCTGTCTTGATGATTGGGGAATAGAATGGCGATCCTGTGCGACTTTGGGAACGGTAGCCATTTTAGGAATCAATCGTCCCGGTGATCATATTGCTCTTCGAGCGGATATGGATGCTTTACCGATTGCCGAGCAGGGGGGATTAAACGCTCCGGCTACGGCCGCGAACTCGGGCCGCACGGCATTATGGAGTTTGTTAATATTCAGCAGATCTGGATCGGCCCTAAGGTCGGTGAGTAAACCTCTGCCTCATGTCTGAAAATATTTGCAGGGATGGAAACCTGTTCAAGTCTTTTGCGTTTTAAGAGCGGATTTATTCCGCTCTAATCTTTTTTGGCTTTTGCCAGTGTCTGGGAAGGTGATTCACCGAATAATAGTTTGTAATCGCGACTGAACTGACCAGCATGCCAAAACCCCCAATAGGATGCGATATCGGCAATGGTTTCATCTTCCTGTGACGATTTCAGTTTTCTTCGTACCTGGTTTAAACGCAGTGCGCGTAAAAACTTGAGAGGGCTGCAGCCGAGAATGGTTTCGAAACTATATTGCAGGGTTCGGCGACTGACGCAAGCGATTTCACATAACTCTTGCATTGAAATTGGTTGGTCGTCGCGGCATTGGCTTAGGTAGTCGCGCACTCGGTCAACGACAAGTTTTCGTTGTTTATAGCTTGGAGTACAAGAATACTCTCGACTTAATTCTTGTGGCAGGGCGCTTAACAGAGCGTTAGTCAAAAAGTCCAGAGGGATTCTTTGATCCACCTGACTGTCTTGAGGGTGAGTTAAGCGGCTTAAAATAGATTGCAGAAGATAGTTTTGTTCACTGTTAACACGAAATTGTTCCTGAATGCCCAGATGGGCGTTTTCAATTAAATTAATTCCCTGCTTATCGGAAAGCCTTTGCAGTAGTTTCTCTTCCAGCACTATGCCGTATATGGTGAAATTTTCGGGTGTAATCAGTTCAAAACTGCTTTTACTGTTACGACAGGCGATGGCATTTTGTTCTATTATTTGACCGTTTATCCTACATATATCCTGATTTAATTGTGGAATACCGAACCAGACTGCATTTTGCCAGATCTGGCAGTCCTGATGCAGGGTGTGGCTGGTGTATTCGCTAAAGAAATGCATGCCGCCGCTTTCAACTTTTTCTATTCGACCAAAAAACTTACCGTTGCTGATTTGATCGTATTCTTGCTGCCAATTGGTTAAGCCTTCAGCCTGATTCTCTAGATCATTGGTCTCTAAAATGCATCTTTTTGGACGCAGTAAATTTTGTTCTTGGTGCATTTTTCTCCCACTCCATGATTCAAGAATATTTCTTTTGTCTTAAAGAAATAAATGGATCGTATTAAGTATTTGAAAATAAAGTATTTATTTTGATTTGCCAAAACTTGATATCCGCTCGGAATATTTATGGCTTGTCCTCAAAATAAAGGTGAATGCAGCCAAGTAGTGGTTGGAAAGACGTACTAACTATGCGTTTGACAGCAGGTAGTTAGCAAGGTTTATTCCTGATACCGCCTTCAAGGCTTGCATTCATCTTTTCTATCTAAGGTTTTGTTGAAAGGAGTCGCAACGTTAATGTGCGCCGCTTACCACTATAGTTTTGGGCAAACTCGATATCGCTTTAATAATCTGGCCGATTTAATGGCTAAGGCGACACCAGCACGTTCGGGTGACCGTCTGGCTGGTGTGATTGCTTGTTCGGCTGTTGAACGCAGTGCAGCGCAGTTAGCGCTAGCAGAAGTGCCTTTACAAAATTTTCTGAATGAGGCGTTGATTCCTTATGAAGAAGATGAGGTAACGCGTTTGATTATGGATGAACACGATCTCGAAGCCTTTAGCGAAATAGCGCATTTGACTGTCGGAGACTTTCGTAATTGGTTACTGAGTGATTATTGCGATAGCGATGTCCTAAGCAAGGTAAGTACGGGAATTACGCCGGAAATGGCCGCAGCTGTCAGCAAAATAATGCGTAATCAAGATCTGATTCTGGTGGCTAAGAAGTGTCGGGTCAGCACGGCTTTCCGCAGCAGCATCGGTCTACCGGGGCGCTTGTCGACTCGCTTGCAGCCGAATCATCCGACCGATGATTTGAACGGCATTGCAGCCAGCATTTTTGATGGATTGCTTTACGGTAATGGGGATGCGGTTATCGGTATTAATCCGGCAACCGACAATGTTAACCAGACAGTTAAGTTATTGAAGATGCTTGATGACGTAATTCAGGGTTATCAGATACCAACACAGTCCTGTGTTTTGACTCATGTAACCAATACAGTGGAAGCAATCGAACGCGGCGCTCCAGTGGATTTGGTTTTTCAATCCATCGGCGGTACCGAAGCGACCAACAGTAGCTTCGGTTTTAATCTTGCAATGTTGGGCGATGCGCAACAGGCTGCACTGGAGCTTAAGCGAGGAACCGTCGGTCAAAATGTGATGTATTTTGAAACCGGGCAGGGGAGCGCCTTGTCAGCCAATGCGCACCATAATGTTGATCAGCAGACTTGTGAAGCTCGCGCTTACGCAGTGGCGCGTAAATTTTCGCCCTTACTGGTCAATACGGTTGTCGGGTTTATTGGGCCTGAATATCTGTTTGATGGAAAGCAAATTACCCGTGCCGCTCTTGAGGATCATTTCTGCGGCAAATTACTCGGTCTCCCTATGGGCTGTGACGTTTGTTATACGAATCATGCCGAAGCCGACCAGAACGATATGGACACGCTGTTGACTCTTCTGGGGGTTGCGGGCTGTTCCTTTGTAATGGGGATTCCAGGATCGGATGACATTATGCTGAATTATCAGACGACTTCCTTTCATGACGCGCTTTATTTGCGCCGCGTATTGGATCTGGCTCCGGCACCGGAGTTTGCCGAGTGGTTGCAACGAATGGAAATTTTTTCCGATAGCGGTAAGTTCACTTTGGCTTCAGACATACCGGAACCTTTCGCGGCAACTCTAAAGAGGGTGTCAGCATGAAGCAAACGCAGCGGCATGAATCAACAACATCTCGAGTAGAGAAAGTGTGCGAGACGGCAAGTGTGACCGAAAACCCCTGGCAAAGTTTACGTCAATTTACATCGGCCAGAATCGGTTTAGGGCGGGCCGGCGTAAGTTTGCCGACGGAAGAGATGCTTGAGTTCCAGCTGGCGCACGCTCAGGCGAGGGATGCGGTTCATACGCCGTTGGATGTAACGGCTCTATTGGCGCAACTGGCGACTATACGGCAAGCCACATTTCCTTCTGCCCCCATTTTATTGGCTTCTCAGGCAAAAGATCGCATGCACTATCTTCAGCGTCCGGATCTTGGGCGCCGATTGCAACATTCCATGCGGGATTTACTCTCGACTTATTGCTCAGGCCCGGGGAAAGAATACGACTTGGCTCTGGTTGTCGTTGACGGACTCTCCTCCAAAGCGGTGCAAAACAATGTAACGCCGTTTTTGGCTGCGTTGCTTGAGGAGCTTACACAGGATGGTCAAGAGTGGCGCCTTGCGCCTTTGAGCGTTGTGCAACAGGGGCGGGTCGCCATTGGCGATGAAGTTGCCGAGAGTTTACGGGCTAAAGCAGTTTTAGTGATGATCGGTGAAAGACCGGGGTTAAGTTCTCCGGATAGCCTTGGACTTTATTTGACCTGGGCGCCTCGGGTTGGTCTGACGGACGCCTGTAGAAACTGTATTTCTAATGTCCGGCCGATGGGGTTAAGTTTCAAAGAAGCTGCTGAACGTGCATTTTATCTGCTTCGAGAGTCACGCCGGAAACAACTTTCCGGTGTTCACTTAAAGGATCGCAGTGATGAGCATGTAATCGAACACAAGAACGAAACAGAAAATTTTTTGGTAAACCTTTTTGATTGATGAAGAACCTTGGAGGTAAGTATGAGTCACAGTGAAAGCAGTCATCATGAATATATGTCTAAACGGCAATTAAAACGGGGGACAGCCGGTTGGTTTCTATTAGCCGGCCTTGGGGTCTCTTATGTTATTTCCGGCGACTTTGCCGGCTGGAATTTCGGATTGGCGCAAGCCGGTTGGGGAGGGTTTGTGATGGCGGCGGGCTTAATGGCGCTGATGTATTTCACTTTAGTCCTCTCGTTGGCCGAGATGTCGGCGGCGATTCCAACTGCGGGCGGGGGCTACAGCTTTGCCCGTCAGGCAATGGGGTCAACCGGCGGCTATTTAACCGGCCTGGCCGTATTAATAGAATATGCCTTGGCGCCAGCGGCAATTGTTATCTTCATTGGCTCCGCGGTTGAGGCGCTTATCGGCGTTAACGGGCCCATAATATATGCGTTGTTTTATTTGGTGTTTGTCGGTATTCACTTAATGGGGGTCGGGGAAGCTTTGAAGATTATGATGGTGATTAGCGGCTTGGCTGTATTTGCTATTTTGGCGACGGGTTTTGCCTTGATTACGCATTTCGATGCTAGCAATTTGTTTGATATTCCGGTGACCGATGCCTTCGGTGCAACCGAGTTCATGCCGATGGGCTGGTATGGTGTCTGGGCGGCATTACCATTTGCAATGTGGTTGTTTCTGGCAATTGAAGGTGTGCCTCTGGCAGCGGAAGAATCAAAAGAACCTGCTAAAGATGTTCCAAAGGGGATTATCGCGGCAATGCTGTTCCTGATTGTTACGGCGGTATTGGTTGTGCTGCTGCTGGCGGGTGCTGCAGGCGCCAAAATAATCAGTGAAAGCGGGGTTCCTCTGGTTGATGCACTGAATAGTGTTGAGTACAGTGGCTTGGCAACTTTAGTGAACGTTTTGGCCTTGGTCGGACTGATTGCCTCATTTTTCTCGATTATTTATGGTTATAGCCGACTGGTCTTTGCTCTGTCCAGAGCAGGCTATCTTCCAAAATCGCTTTCTATCACAAATGAAAAGAAAGTACCGTCGCGAGCGTTAATTATTCCAGGTGTACTAGGCTTTATCGCTTCTCTGAGTGGTGAGGGAGATCTTATGCTGGCAATGGCGGTAGTTGGTGCGACCATTTCTTATGCATTAATGTCCTTGAGTCATATTTTGTTGAGAATTAAGCAGCCGGAACTTGAACGTCCTTATAAAACACCGGGAGGCATCTTTACATCCGGCATAGCTTTGATACTTTCTTTGCTGGCTCTGACTGGAGTCTATGCGTTTGATCCAAGAGCATTTAACTATACGATGATTCTATTTGCTATTGGTGCAGCTTATTACTTTATTTACAGTCAAAAACAATTGGTGGCTAAATCCGCTAAGGAGGAATTTGAAATGCTTTCTCATGTTAAAGAAGATTTAGGAGGATATTCTGAGGTTGCTTAACTTTTCTTAAACTTGTATTAGATGAGATAAGGCCCCATTTTTATGGGGCTTTTGTATTTCGAGCCTATCGATTAAGTTGTCGGTCGTGGGTTTTGCCAAGTATGGCGAGAGCCATGATGGCTCCGATCAAAGCGTAAAACATGTCGGATTGGGTGTCCCAGACATAACCCTGTGTTCCCAAAAAGGACTCGGCGGCCTGTTCCGAGAGCAGGGCAACCCACCACTCGATCAGTTCGTAGAAGGCGCTGATGGCGAGACAGACGCTGACGATGAGAAAGTTGCGCCAGGCGTTTTTCAGGGGATCGATGATCTCAAGACGGATAAAGAGTTCACGGGCGACCATCGCTGGAACAAATCCCTGTACAAAATGCCCCACCTTGTCGTAATGATTGCGACTCCAGTCAAACCACTCCTGCATCCAGTTAAACAGCGGAACTTCGGCATAGGTGTAGTGCCCGCCGATCATCAGAATAATGCAGTGTACAAGAATCAATTGATAGATTAACGGTGTCAGTGGAAAACGTCGGTAAGTGAATACCAGTATCGCCAGTGCAATCAGAGCTGGAGCAACTTCAAGCCACCAGGTATAGCGATCGGCCGGGTTGATTGCCGACCAGATCAGCACACCAAAAAAAATCGTTAGCCAGATAAGTTTGCCCATAAAAGCTCCATGTTCGACCGGTGAATTTGTCATGACCAATAATAACGGTTTTCGTCCCTGCGAAGAAATTAAACACGCCTATTCACAATAAACAGGTCAATGATCTGTTGCGGGGTGAATCATGTCACTTGGCAGAAGTTTGCCTAAAAAAATCGGGGCTGTTGAGGGCGTCCCGTTAGGAGAGCCTCCGGCGGGCTCGATGGTGACTGACAGGTAGACGGCGTCATTTAACAGTTCGATTTCATACTGGCTTAAGGTGCGCTCGTAATGCAGGGTTTCCGGCATAAAACCGAAGGATTTGATTAATTGTCCGGAGTCGGTAAGAAGCCATAGCTGATAGGTGTGGTTACTGTCCAGAGGAGTGGCTTGAAGCATATAGATGCGTAAGCTGCGGTTAATTTCGCTTGTTTCCACCAGCCAGCCCGGCCCCTTGACGTTGGAGGAGAGAACACAAAGAGAGTGATGATGGGGGCTGGCTACTTCTATGGCGTCCGAACCGACAGAAAGATAGTGCTGGTAGAGCGTGTAGGGAAGCAGTGTAATCAGGCTTAAGGTTGCGATCAGGCTCCATGCGATCAACCAGCCGGCGGTTTTGTTCGGTTGAGGTTCGGACAAGGAGCCTAAATTGTTTCTGAGGAAGGTGATCTCGTTCTGTTCGCTTTCTTCAAATAGGCGTTCGGAAACCCGCGACCAGACCATCTTTGGGGGAATTTCATCTGGAACGGCGAGGCCAAGGTTGTTCCACAAGGCTTCGCTTTTTTGCAGGGCTTCCCTCAGCAGAGGATCGGTATGCAGTCTTTTTTCAAAGTTTCGTCGGGTTTCCGCTGTCATCAGGCCGATCACATAGTCGTCTGCCAGTCTTTGGCGTAATTCGGGGTTATTGATATGCATCGCACACGCTCCGAACTCTCTTCATACCGCGACGAATCCAAGCTCGAAGCGTACCGACGGGATGCTTAAGTTTATTGACCATCTCATATTGCGAGTAGCCGTAATAATAGGAGAGCAGGATCGCATGTCTCTGCGAGGGTTCGAGCTCATCCAGGCATTCCTGTAATTCTTTTAAAAGCGGATTGCTTCTGGCATGGTATTCATCAAAAAAACGGTCATTGCGCATATAGACTTCCCGCTCACCGAGCAGTAAGTGATTACGTTTTTCTTGTGACGTTTCCAGACGCATCAGTCTGAATGCCTGATTGCGGACAATGCTTGTCATCCAGGCAAAGGGTCTGCCTTGATCCGGAGTATATTCAAACGCTCGGTACCAGATGTAGACAAAGGCTTCCTGCAAGGCCTTAGCCGCTTGAGGATGGCTTTGTAACAGACGACGGGCAACGCCGTAGAGTTTGGGAGAAGTCAGCGTATAGAGTTCACTTAAAGCGGCTTGGCGTTGTTCGGCACATTCGAACAGAAGCTGCTGCAGTTTATTTTCATCAAGCATGATTTATCATTCCCGAGAGGTTTGGATATTCATTGTATGAATTTTTTACCAAAAAATAATGTCATATAATGACTATTTTAGATACAAATTATCCAATGGTAATATTTTTATACCGCTTTCGAGCTTTTTGCAGAGAATATGCAAAAGAGGCTGAGAAGGTATTAGGCGGGGTGGTATTAAGTGGTTAGAGATGGGAATTCTCTAGTGAGCGGTTACTGAAACCGCTCACTAGAGAGTCAAATTTTATTTGACTGCTTTAAAGGCGGATAGGCAGGGTTTGACAGGCATAAAGTCAATCGGGCTGACTTCAGGAAGGCCGTTACGGTAGTCGGGACGATGCTCTCCTTGAATCAACGGAAGCAGATAGTTCAACCCGGCTTCACTGATATCCATACCGTCCTCGCTGATAAACTCGTCCGGTACCCTGAGCTCGAGGTTGGCCACATCTTGCAGAGTAACTGACTCAAAGGTCCAGTTGAACGGGGTGTCGGAAGTTTTTACCACCACCGGTAAGGTGCCATGTTCGCCCTCAAGCGCCGCTAGTACAGCGGCTTCTCCAGCACCGTACGCGATTTCCCAGTCGGTCAGCGAAACGCAGTGGCTGGCGGATCGCTGTAGATAATCCGGAATCGCACAGTGGGTTTTGCAGTCCAGTTGATCGGCGGCAATTTTGGCGATTACTTGTCCGACGCCGCCCAGTTGGGTGTAATCCTGTTCAATGGTGTGTTCCACCGCGGTGATATTGACATAGTTACCGTTTTCGTCCTGTAAACCTTCGGAAACCATGCAGACGCAATAGCCTTTCTCGTCGACTAACTGTTCAAGGCGTTTAAGAAACGCTTCTCGTCGGAAGGGACGTTCGGCCGGCAGCAACAGTAAGGGCGCATCCGGAATAACCTCTTTGACCAGTCCAGCGGCCAGTGTTAACCAACCGACGTTACGTCCCATTGCTTCCATGACGAAAAATTTCGTCGAGGTATCGTGCATTGAGAGAATATCGATCGTCGCTTCGATGAAGCTGGTTGCCAGATATTTGGCGGCGCTTCCGTATCCAGGGCTGCAATGTGACAAGGCCAGATCGTTATCAATCGTTTTGGCGACGCCGATACAGATCACTTCATGTCCCTGCTCACAGCAGTAGTCAGAAACCTTTTGCGCCGTGACCATTGAACCGTTGCCGCCGTTATAGAAAAAATAACCGATGTCGTAGTGTTTGAAGACTTCTAAAACGCGTTGATACTGCTGCGGATTGTGTTCCAGAGGGTCGAGATCAAAGCGGCAGGCTTTGAAGGCGGCTCCAGGTTGATATTTCAACTTTTCCAGTGTCGCCAGATCGATTTCGCTTAAGTCGACCAACTCTTCTTCAAGGACGCCTTTAATGCCGTTGATGGCGGCGTAGGTTTTGCCAA
Organism: Thiomicrorhabdus xiamenensis; assembly: GCF_013282625.1. Classification (NCBI taxonomy): domain Bacteria; kingdom Pseudomonadati; phylum Pseudomonadota; class Gammaproteobacteria; order Thiotrichales; family Piscirickettsiaceae; genus Thiomicrorhabdus; species Thiomicrorhabdus xiamenensis. The sequence goes on along the minus strand of NZ_CP054020.1, from coordinate 1,685,745 downwards.
ACGTTTCGGGATGTTTCTGTACGGTTTCGATGACTGCTGCGGCACTGGCATTAATGACGGCGGTCACTCCACCGGCTTGAGCATAAAGCACGTTTTTCGCTTTAGGCATGATTTTCAACTCCCGAAATTTAGCGGATCAATAATTAGAGATTACTTAAGTTCCATTCTAATGCAAAATCTTTATAAAAATATTAAATGGCGTCAATTAATAAAGAATTGGATATCGTTCTTTGCAGAAGATTCATTGAATCCGGATTTCTTGGCCTTCAAGTTTCAGAGAGGCACGGCCTTCCAGAAGCTTTTGCAATGGAATTCCGATAAGCAGGTGACGCCACCCCGACCACGGCGATTGGTGCGGATGGCGAATCAGCGTCAGCAATTCTTCTTTACTGCTCAGATTCGAGAGTTGCACTTTGTACTGCAGGCTGATTTGCTGACAGACCGACTGCGTTAAGGCGAGCAGAATTTCTTCCTGTGCCGAAGGGTGTTTACCGGCTTTTGGCAGAGTCGGGTAACTTTCCGGATTCTGTTCGAAAACCCGGTCAATCAGAGCGATCCAGGTCTCGCCGAATTCTCGGACACTGGACGTTTTGATATTCGGTACCTTGTACAGCGCCTGAACGGTTTTGGGCGGGCGCTTGGCTATTTGCAGCAAAACCTCGTCGCTCAAAGTCCATTTTTTAGGCTGATTGTGTTCAACGGCGTACTCTTCACGCCACTGAGCCAAAATTTGCACGATGGCCAGCTGTTTCGGGTTGAAGCGTTTGAGGCCTTTGAGTTTTAGCCATGCCTTTTCCGGTTCGAGATCGTACAGCTGGGGCTGTAACAGTTGCTGACAGTCTTCCGTGACGGCGTGTAACTCGTCATCGCCGAGCGTTTGCAGACATTTTTGATAAAGAGAGGCCAGGTAATCGACATCGTCCAGAGCGTATTCGATCTGTTCCTCGCTGAGTGGACGGGCGTGCCAGTTGGTACGTGTCTGGCTCTTCGGCAATTTTATATTCAACTCCGCTTCGATAACTCTGGCGAATCCTGCCAGGTCTCCGTGCCCCAGAAAAATCGCCGCAATCTGTGTGTCGAAAAGGTTTTGCGGCATGCGGCTTTCCAGCTGATAAAGTACTTCAATATCCTGTCGGGCACTATGAAACACCTTGCAGATACGTTCGTTCTGTAGAAGGTCGACAAGGGGACGGAGAGCGGAAGCTTCATTAGCCGATGCGTCCTGATATGAGGTTTCGATGGCGAGAGGGTCGATCAGATAAAAGTCGCGCTCCTGGGTCGCAATCTGTACCAGACTGAGCTGCGGATAATAGGTGTCGACGCGGACAAACTCGGTGTCGATCGCCAGCCAGGTGAGGTCGCTCTGATCGCTTAAACGGGAACAAAGTTCGGCTAACTGCTGATGGCTGTCGATATATCGATAGGCGCGGGATTTTCTGTCTTGATGTGTCATACAGCGAAGTTTAGCCAGAAGTCCGCTGCGGCGCAATTGTCTCAGGCTGTTTTAATGCGTATTTCGTTCCACTGGTATCACTCTTTAGCGGCTTTGCGTACAATAGCCCTTTGATTATTTTCAGTATAAATGGATTAGGACGCACTCTGGTGAAGATTCATATTCTCGGAATTGCCGGTACTTTTATGGGCGGCATTGCACAGCTGGCGAAAGCCAAAGGCGATCAGGTCAGTGGTTCGGATAAGGCGATTTATCCCCCTATGAGCACTCAGCTGGAACAGGCCGGTATCGCTGTAGCGGATGACGAAGATACTGCATTTCTTCAGGAAGAGCCTGATTGCGTCGTGATCGGAAATGCCAAAAGCCGTGGTCAGACGACGGTGGAAGCGACATTGAACGCCCAGCAGAAATATCTGTCCGGCCCGCAGTGGCTGGCGGAAAATATTTTGCAGGATCGCTGGGTTGTCGCCGTTGCCGGTACCCACGGCAAGACCTCAACTTCGTCGATGGTTGCTTGGATTTTGCAGGACGCAGGGTTGGATCCGGGCTTTCTGATCGGCGGCGTTCCGGAGAATTTCGGCGTTTCGGCGCGCCTGGGATCGAGTCCGTTTTTTGTGGTTGAAGCCGATGAATACGATACGGCTTTTTTTGATAAGCGTTCCAAGTTCGTTCATTACCATCCGAGAACCTGTGTCCTGAATAATCTGGAATTTGATCATGCGGATATTTTTGACTCGCTTAAAGACATCCAGAGACAGTTCCATCATCTGGTTCGCACCGTTCCGCAGAACGGACTGATCGTTGTGCCGAAAGAGGATAAGGCTTTGCAGGAAGTCATCGATCAGGGATGCTGGACGCCGATCGAACGTCAGGGTTCTGGTGCCGAATGGAGTTTCCGGCTCTATCAGGACGATGGCAGCGAGTTCGAAGTTTTGTATAAAGGAAGCTGTCTCGGCCGGGTGAACTGGCCTTTAACCGGACTACATAATGTGCGTAATGCCTTGAGTGCGATTGCCGCGGCCGTTCACTGTGGGGTACCGGCGCGTATTGCGGTTGAAGCGTTGTGTCGTTTCAAGGGCATCCGGCGTCGCATGACTCTGGTAGGTGAAGTCGGCGGAATTCGTATCTACGATGACTTTGCCCATCACCCGACCGCGATTGCGACCACGCTTAAAGGGGCCAGACAGTCGATGATCAAGGAATCCGATGGTGGACGTCTGATTGCGGTTTTTGAGCCGCGATCAAATACCATGCGTATGGGAATCCATGCTCAGACCTTGCCGAATGCTTTTGCCGACGCAGATGCGGTGTTTGCTTTTATCGATCCGCAGTGGAACTGGCAGCTTGCCGCCGAGAACTTCTCTCAGCCGTTACAGGTTGCCGACGCTTATGAAACACTGCTACAGAAGTTAACGCGTTTTCTTGAGCCGGGTGATCGGGTGGTGATTATGAGTAACGGGGCTTTTGGTGGCCTTCATCAGAAACTGTTGGACGCGCTCGGTCAGTCTTGATGTGGGCTTTGTTTGAAGTTGGCCTGTTGGCGATTCTGGTTCTTGTTATTTGGTGGCTGATTAAGCCACCAAAAGCTTAGATGTTTAACAGTCGTCGCTGTAACCGGTGCCTCTATCCATAATATTGAAAATCAGATCTTTCTCGATCTGTTTGAGCATGATTTTGTTAATGCCGGTGATGTCGAGCAGGTCTTTCGCGTTTCGGCAGGTGACATATTGGCAGTGGATGGATATTCGTTCCGCCAGTCGTTGTTCGACGTGAAGGGATTCGGCAATTTCATAGGAGGTTGCCAGATTAACGTTTACCGGGGTTGCGAATAAAACGCTTGAGAAACTCAGCAGGCAGCTGCCTGCCAATGTTTGCAAAGAATGTTTAAGGGACATATTCAACTCCTGATATCTAAAGCCCGAAGGCCGTAAATGAACCGGAATTGAAGGGGTTGAGTCCTCCAACCAAGATAAGTGCTGTCGGCACTAGTATCTGAATTCGTCCCTGAATAACGACAATTGCATGAAAATTAAGCTTACCTCAATCCAATATCTTTTTAAAGGGTAAACTCTTTTTCGGTTGCAGGAACGCGTCGCTCTGATGTGTTTCTACTGGCGAAATTATCTGTGCTAAAGTCGGGCGCTTTTAGCATTCATCAATCAATTCAATCAGATCGGTTTCGCCAAAATCGACGCCGTATTGTGACAGCAAAGTAGTTACTTGTCCCCGGTGATGCACTTGGTGCAGAAAGAGGTGAGTGATCAGACTTGGCATAGGTTTCGAAAAACGCTCTCCTGCCATATTGGTATAGGTGATACATTCCCGCATTGCACCTTCGTCCAGATTGCCGATCCAATCGATAATGAATGCATCTATTTTGTCCCGTTCTTTATGAAGTTCGCTTAAGTCGGTAAATAAAAGGCTGTCCAATGATGCCGGTTTGGCCAATTGATTGACGTAAGCAAGTGGTTTTTGCGAGCAAGGGTGTGCAGCGAAACGTTTTAACCAAATAATGTCACCGACGAGAATATGATTCAAAGTCCCCAGCACGGATTTGAAAAAAGCGCCTTGATCTTGCTTTAACTGCGCTTCCGACAAGTTTGCACAGGCATTGTATTGACGTTGATTCATTAACCGGTTGTAGTCGGCCTGAAGAGCAAATTCGCTTAATTGTGACATGCTGGTGTCCTTGTGGTAAGACGAGATAACCCTTTTTCAGTCTGGAATGGCGATTGTTTAAAGGTTTCAATCAGTTTATGGTTGCGATATCAAAGGGTTTGAGTGGACAGTTCTAGTTTATATAAAGCATATTCCACATTTGCAATCGGCTCTATATCTTTTTCTTTCTTGAAGCCCATTCGCAAATACATCGGTAGGGCGACTTTCATCATAGGACTGGTAAATAACGCAATTTCATTATAGCCATGATGTCGAGCATTTTTTAGACACTCGAGAACCAGGCGTTTGCCGATACCTTTCGAGCGATGCGAAGGCGATACAACGAGCATACGAATTGACGCCCAAGTTGGTAAGATGTTTACGTTTTTGTCTTGTCCGGGGTGAACCAGTGCAACCGCTCCGACGACTTCGCTATCGATTTCCGCGACAAGGAGGTCCGAAGTGCTGGCTAAGGAAGACATATTACTCACGACAGATTTAATCGCTTTCCAGTCACTGTAATGCTCTTGAAATTCAGTGAACGCATCAATCGCTATTTGATTTACTTTGTCCCGATCCTGAGGTTGATAGGGGCGGATTTTCAGCATTGCGGTAAGCCCTTCAATCTTGGAAGTTCCGTTTCAGTCGCCTGTTTCAAGCGAAATGCCCTAAACCTTGGCGGCTAGCCATGTATGGTGACAGGCTAGAAACTCCATCCTAACAAGAGGTGATTGTGCATTTAAGATACCTGCAGGAATACTTTAATCAGACATTTGTAATGTCAGGCCGCTAAATCCGCCAATGCTCAAAATTCATTAAGCTGGAGAGGACTGTTGTGCGCGCGATAGTGTTTGACGAGCGCATTTTTCCAGATTTCTGCATCACGGGGTAAGCCATCGGTAAGATAGTCTTCCACTTGCTTTCGAACGTTTGTCGTAAATTCTTCGGATATCGCAAGGCCGGCTTCAAGGTTGTCCGCACTGAAATGAAATTGATGATTGCTGGCAACCGAAAAAATCCATTCCAAAGCCTGTGGCTTGACTTCAACGCGTTCGAATTCGGCCTGTCGTTCAGCTGTTCGTCCATCCGGTTCATACCAATAGCCGAAATCTTCTAATAACCGACGTTCGTCTCCGGCAATACACCAATGCGCTATTTCATGCAGAGCTGAAGAGAAAAAACCGTGGGCAAACACTATCCGGTGATGCGGATACGCATGATCCGCCGGTCGGTATATAGGTTCCGGCTCGCAACAGACCAGTTCGGTGTTATGCGTCTTAAGGAAAGTTGTGTTAAACAGTTTGATGAGCGTCTTGGTATCGCTGGATGGGTTATTCATAAGATAAGTTTTAAAAAAAGAGAATTTGGATCAATCCGTTCATTTTTTCTGGCGTTGTTGGCCAGTTTATCCGCTTTTCCATGTCTTGCGGTTTCAATGCTAAATGGACTGTATTCTATTGATCCGGTGTTTTGAGTTTACGGTAGAAATAGCTGCCGAAGTGCATTTGTGAAACCGCATCTTCCTGCCCCTGATCTTTCTGCTGCAGATGGCTCGCCATCTGATTAATCTCCAACAGGGTATTCAGGGCGCTTTCCTTGGCTTTGTTTTCGAGTATTTCTACAGATTTTGGGGTCAGGTTTTTGTAATATACCGAACGGTCGAACATCGGCGCCGCTGCTGCTGCCTGCAAAGGATCAATCGGTTCGTTGCTGTTCAGGCGCTGCAGATGCAGGTTATGGTTGATGATTTCGATGTGATAGTGGATATTGCGCCCGGCGAAAAAGATCTTCTCATCTTCGTCCTTGTCCGGAACAAAACTTTCAACACACAGGCTGACCTGGTTGTTCTTATCCTGAGTTACCAAACCTTGATGGAGCCAGTCATCGAGAACGGAACGAAAGTGTTTATCTTTAGATACGTCGTAAACCAGACTCTCGAAAGAGGGCTTTTCGCCGCTGCGAGGCAGAACCCGCGGCTTATGGTTTTCATCGGTGTAATCTTCGGATGCCTGCCACAATGCAATAATCGCGGCGCTGACGCCGGCTTTGATTTCCGGTTCACTGAGCTCGTCGGAGAGATTTTCCCGCAGACGTTTGACTTCCTTACGGTGAATTCCGGTCAAGAGACTGATGCGACTGTCCGTCAAACGCTTTTCTTCCAGCTTGAAGGATTCTTCTGCAACCTCAATATAGATCTGTTTAAGCGCCTCGAGCAATGAGGTGTAAGTGATTCCTTTACTCAGAAGTAACTTGATTAAAGGTTTCAGAATACTCTTTAGGGCGTGTTTAAAAGCACTGCTCAGTAGGGTTGGATTTGCAGCTGTCTGTTGAGGCATATAGATTTCAAAAAAATGTAAAAATTATTCTTATTTTAGCGTGTTGTGTATCGGATAAGGTTAAATAAAATCTTATTGCGATACAAGTTTTTTTAATGTTAAAAACTTAAGTACTTGTAATGGGCAAAATTTATTTCCGGAAACAGTGATGGTGATTTTACCGATGCAGCTAAAAGCGGTTTTCAGGTTAAACAAGGGATTCTTTAAATAACAATAAAACTGAAATCCCGACACCCTTGAAGCCATTAAAAAGTAAAATCACCACGCAGAAGAATTCATTTGTCCTATTTTACAGCGATTGCCCGATTGTTATGAGTCTACCGATTGACGCCATTATTCCCGATTTACTTGAACAGCTACGAGATGCCCGACAGCTTGTATTGCAGGCCGAACCCGGAGCCGGTAAGTCGACTCAGGTGCCTTTGTCACTGATCGCATCGCCGCTTTTCGCGAACAAGAAAATTCTGATGCTGGAACCGCGTCGTCTGGCGGCAAAACGATTGGCAGAATTTTTGGCGCGGCAGTTAGGAGAAGATATCGGTCACACAGTCGGCTACCGGATTCGCAACGAAAATAGGGTGTCAAAGCAGACCCGTCTGGAAGTTCTGACCGAGGGGGTGTTGACCCGTCTGATTCAAAAAGATCCTGAAATGGAAAGCATCGGCCTGGTCATATTCGATGAATTTCACGAGCGAAACCTGCAGGCTGATTTGGGACTAAGTCTGCTATTGGAGATACAGCAAGGACTGCGTGACGATCTGAAATGTTTGATTATGTCGGCAACGCTGGATCAAGACGAAATCCGGCGTTTCTTGCCCGATGCCGGTTTTATCTCCTGTCCCGGGCGAACTTTCCCGGTGACGCTCTCCTATTACCCCGCGCCACCGCACACGCCATTAAATCGTTTTCTGCAGCTTCCAGTTGTACTGTCGCGGGCATTACAGGAATCGGATGGCGATATATTGCTGTTTCTGGCCGGGCAGAGCGAGATTCTCAAGGCGATGCAGGAATGCGAGTCAATCTGTAACCGGTTTGAAGTATTGGCTTTGCCTTTATACGGAAGCCTGAACAGTAAACAGCAGGATGCGGTTTTTAAGGTGACAGAGCAGAGAAAAGTGATTTTCAGCACCAATATTGCCGAAACGTCGATTACCTTGGAAGGCATCACGGCGGTGATCGACTCGGGATTGCAGAAAAACCTGCTCTATGACCCGAATGTCGGCATGAGCCGTCTGCAATTACAGCGCGTCAGTAAAGCGTCGGCTACTCAGAGAATGGGACGCGCCGGCCGTGTTCGGGCCGGCCATTGCTATCGTCTTTGGAGCGAAATGCAGCAGCATGGGTTAAATGAACACGATGCTCCGGAGATTTGTCGCGCCGATCTGGCAAGCCTGCGAATGGAGTTGGCGCAATGGGGTGTGGCGACTGCAGATGAAATCGACTGGTTAACCCCTCCGCCCAAGGCGCATATTGCGGCGGCAGAGACGACTTTGTTGCAACTGCAATTGCTTACCGAGCAAGGACGTCTGACTGCGCAAGGCGAGGCCGCAATGGCGCTGCATCCGGAACCGCGCCTGGCTAAATTACTGCTCGTGGCCAGAGAAAAAGAGTGCCTCACTTTGGGATGTGATCTGGTAGCTTTATTACAAGAGGGGGATCCTGCTCGGGATCGAAGTCAAGCGGATACCGTGGATATTGAATTGCGACTGCATTGGCTGTGGCAGGCGTTGCGAGATAAGACGGCTGCTAAGCGTCTGCATTATGCGCGCTGGCAGAATTTTCAGCGCACCAGAAGCCGTCTGTATCGTCGTTTTGATTTGGATGTTCAGAACCTTTCAGGTGAAACACAGGTTGATCAGGTTGGCGTTCTGTTGGCGTTGGCATTTTCCGATCGAATCGGGAAACAGAGAGGGCGGGCCGGCCATTACAAGCTGGCGAATGGCCGCGGTGTAGCCTTGCCGGAGAACGATGCTTTACAGAGTGAGTATATCGTTGCTTTGCAGGTTGATGCCGCCACCGATAGTAGAACTCAGCAGGGCAGAGTTTTTTCCGCCGCTGCGCTGGACTGGGAGAGTGTTGATCGAGAACTGCCGCTGCGCGAAGAATGTTCGGTGTATTTTGATGATCAGAAACAGCGGGTTGTGGCGCAGCAAGCGGTTTGGCTCGACCAACTTCTGATTCAGTCTCGGGAATCCGGAGAGGTTCCGAACGATGCAGCCCAAGCCTGTTTATTACAGGCGGTGCAGAAAGACCTGAGTCTGCTTCCCTGGAGCAAAGCGGCACAATCACTGGTCGAGCGGGCGGGATGGCTGGCACAGTTTTCCGGTTTTGAATCCCTGAACGCATTAAGCGAGAAAGCATTGAGCGAGTCGCTGGAATGGCTCGAACCTTATACGCTGGGTATGAGCAGCGTGGCCGAGTTGCAAAAACTCAATCTGGCGCAGATTTTACAGTCGATTCTGGCGTACAGCGATTTGCTGCTTCTGGATAAGGAAGCGCCGCAACACTATACAGCTCCCACAGGGCGCGATTATGTTATTGGTTATTCGCAGTCTCAGGCTAAAGTCTCGTTGCAATTGCAACAGTTATTTGGCGAACTGGCTTCTCCAAGGGTGGGCGGCGGACAAGTCGCCCTGACGTTTGAACTGCTTTCCCCGGCACAGAGACCGATTCAGACTACGGCGGATTTAGCTAATTTCTGGAAAACCTCCTATTTCGAGGTGGCTAAAGAGATGCGGGGTCGCTATCCGAAGCATCGCTGGCCGGACGAACCCTTAAAAGAAAAAGCGGGCGCTTCGATTAAGCGGAAGTAAGTTATTTGTGTAAAAAGTGGACTCATGAAACGTTGTTTTATCGAGACTGTGTGAATCGGTTGATTTGATTAAATCAATCATCTTTTATGGTCGTTTGACTGGTTGTCCCTGTTTTGTTGATTTGCGAGCGATAAAGTATATTTAGACTCAAATTCAGGTTTAATATTGAGACTTAATCGGATTTTTTGAGGTAAAGGGATGGAGTTAATTCATGGAAATGAGATTGAATCTCCCGTCATTAAAGTCACCCCGCCTGCGTATGCCAAGATGTTTGTTGTGGCGGGATTACTGGCGCTCCCTTTGGCCTTGCTGCTACTTCCGATTGTTTTATGGCTTAAGGTTTTAAGTCTATCGTTGTATGCCTTGGTTCTTTTTGGGATTGTTCGCAATTATCTCAAAGGTTTTTTTCTGGTGACCATGCAGGCCAACCTGAAAGGACTTTATATTCAAAGTGACGATTACAACGACTACTATCATTTTCCATGGCATTCGATAGGTGTGATTGAAAAGTGTATTTTCCCGCTTAATCGCAGAGGGTTGCGTATAGAAATTTGCGGTGATGACCGGAAAGAAGTTCTCTCTAGTAGGATTGGAAATGTTGAGCGAGTGACTGGAAAGACTTTTATTTATACGCTTCCACAACTGCTCAATCGCGATAGATTGATTGCTGACTTTGACAAATTGCGAAAACGTGCGGCCAGTTGATGACGCAATCCGGTGGATTTGTTTTTTGTTTTGAGAGCTGAAATAAAAGTCAGATAATACATAAAAAAGAGCCGCTTCCCGGTGGGGGAAGCGGCTCTTTTAGGATGAAAAACGCTTAAATTTTATGATTATAGCGTTTTCATTACTCTGGCTGCGGCATCGATGGTTGCCTGAATATCTTCTTCGCTATGCGCCAGAGAAACGAATCCGGCTTCGAAAGCGGAAGGAGCCAGATAAACGCCTTCGTTTAACATACCGTGATAGAACTTTTTGAAACGTTCCATATCGCCTTGCGCAACCTGAGCGAAACGGGAGATATTTTTCTCTTCGCTGAAGAAGTAGCCGAACATGCCACCGACTTGGTTGGTCGTGAACGCAATGCCGGCATCGTCCGCTGCCTGTTGCAGCCCTGCGCAAAGTTTGGCGGTTTTGGCGCTCAAATCTTCAAAGAAGCCTGAGGCGGAAATCAACTCCAGCGTTTTCAGACCGGCCGCCATGGCCAGAGGGTTTCCGGAAAGGGTTCCGGCCTGATAAACCGGACCAAGTGGCGCAATGTGTGACATGATCTCTTTTTTACCGCCGAAGGCACCGACCGGCATTCCGCCGCCGATAACTTTACCGTAAGTCGTCAAGTCCGGAGTAATTCCATAGTAGCCTTGCGCGCCTTGAAGATGTACGCGGAAGCCGCACATGACTTCGTCGAAAATCAATACACTGCCGTGCTCGTCGCATACCTCGCGCAAGGTCTGCAAAAATCCTTCCTCCGGCGGAATGCAGTTCATATTTCCGGCAACCGGCTCCACGATAATACAGGCGATCTGGTCGCCGATTTCGGAGAAGACCTTACGGACCTCGTCGGCGTCGTTATGCGTCAGTGTCAGGGTTGATTCTGCCAGCGCTTTTGGCACGCCAGGTGAAGACGGAACCCCCAATGTCAGGGCGCCGGAACCGGCTTTCACCAAAAGCGAGTCGGAGTGACCGTGGTAACAGCCTTCGAATTTAACGATTTTATCGCGCCCCGTATAACCGCGTGCCAGACGGATTGCCGTCATGGTTGCTTCAGTTCCCGAGCTGACCATGCGCACCATGTCGATTGACGGGATCAGGTCACAGACCAGATCCGCCATAGTGGTTTCGATTTTGGTCGGTGCGCCGAAGCTCAAGCCGTCAACTGCACGTTCCTGGACTGCCTGAATCACTTCCGGATGCGCGTGCCCTAGAATCGCTGGACCCCATGAGCCGACATAGTCAATGTACTGCTTGTCGTCTTCATCGGTCAGATAGGCACCTTTTGCCGCCTTGAAGAAGACCGGATCTCCGCCGACGCTTTTGAAAGCGCGAACCGGCGAGTTGACGCCGCCGGGAATATGTTTCTGGGCTGCAATAAACAGGTCGTGTGATTTGCTCATAAAAATATCCTTTCTTATGTGCGCCGACCGGAAGTCGGGCGCGGCAGATTTTTCAAGTGGCGCTATTATAACGTGAATTGAGTGCTGATTTGTCGGCTTGCCTCGGTAATCGCTGTTTGTGTTTCATGTGCAAAGACCCCTTGAATAACGGCAACCGAATCGGCTCCGCTACCGATTACCTGGTGAGCGTTATTCCGGTTGATACCGCCAATGGCAACAATCGGAATTTCCAGTTGCTCTCTGGCCTGTATCAACGTCTGTAAGTCGGCTTGAGGGGCCTGGGGTTTGCTCCTGGAAGGGAAGAAACGCCCGAAAGCGACATAATCTGCTCCGGCCTGCTGCATCTGTTGTGCACGCTGCAGACTGTTATAGCAGGAGATGCCGATAATGGCGTTTTGCCCGAGAGTTTCTCTGGCCGATTCGATGGCCGAATCGTCTTTACCAAGATGAACACCGTCCGCCTGCACGGTTTTCGCTAGCTGAATGTCATCGTTAATAATAAAACAGACGTTATGTTGCCGACACAGGGTGACCAGACGGCTGGCCATTTTGATCTGAACTTCGGTGCTTTGCGTTTTGTCGCGATATTGGAGGACTTTGGCTCCGCCCTGAATGGCCGCTTCAACCTTAGCGAGCAACTGATCGTTCGGGCAGAGTGATGGGTCAGTGATGGCATAGAGCCCTTGAATTCGAGATTTGGTAACTGTGTTCATGGAATTCTTTACAGAGACTTTAAATAAAAAAAGCCTCAGACAAGAGGCTTTTCGGCGTTAAGCGGCAGCTTAGAACTGCGGGCTCATCTGTTTAATGCGTTCGGTAACATCCGCGAAATGCAGCTCACCAACCTGTTTGTAGACGATTTTACCGTTAGGGGCAATCAGAAAGCTGGTCGGAGTCAGGAGGACGTCACCGAAGGATTTGGCGATTTTACCGTCTTTATCCATGACGAAAACAAACGGGTAAGGGTTAGCCTGAACGAACTTTTGCACCTGCTCCTGTGGATCATATTCCATGGAGATGGCAATCAATTCGAAACGGTCGCCCAGTTCCTGTTTCATTTTTGCCATATCCGGCATTTCCTGAATACAGCTTGGACAAGAGGTCGCCCAGAAGTTGACCAAAACCGGTTTTTTGGGTTTGTTGAGGGCAATTTCTTCGCCTTGGTTATTCGTGACCATGACTTCCGGGGCTTTTCCGAGACCGTCGGAAAAAACCGTGACGTAAACCAGAGTCGCTAAAAGGCCGATTACGACCACGCCAAATAGCTTACTACCAATATTCTGCATTTTTCACTCCTTAAAGCGGAAGGGCCGCGCGTAATCCGCGGACCTCACTCTGGGTTGTACAGCTATTATATGTATCTGCTTGGTTTAAGCGCTGATGGTTTCAACGCCGTCTTTGGTTCCGCACAGGAAAATGTCCGCTTTGCGAGCGGCAAACAGTCCGTTGGTAACGACGCCGACGATGCTGTTCAGTTCGGTTTCCATTGCGACCGGGTCAACGATTTGCAGCCCGTGGATATCAAGAATGACATTGCCGTTGTCGGTGGTGAAACCATCGCGCAGAACCGGTTCACCGCCAAAGCGCTTGACGATTTCTCGTGCAACATAGCTGCGAGCCATTGGGATAACTTCGACCGGAAGTGGGAATTTACCCAATACGTCGACTTTTTTCGAATCATCGGCGATACAGACAAATTTATCGGCAACTGCCAGAACGATCTTTTCACGGGTCAGGGCACCACCGCCACCTTTAACCAGGTGTAATCCAGGATCGGCTTCGTCTGCGCCGTCGATATAGACTGACATTTGATCCACACTGTTCAGATCAAAAACTGGAATGCCATGACCTTTCAAACGTTCAGCCGTTGCTTCCGAACTGGCAACCGTACCTTTGATTTGCCCTTTGATCTTGGCCAGCTCATCGATAAAGAAGTTGGCAGTTGAACCGGTACCGACGCCGATAATGGTGTCCGGAACGACATATTCAATGGCTGCCTGTGCGACTTTCAATTTCAATTCATCTTGTGTCATGGTTGAGAATCCTTCATCAAAGTTATTATTTTATTTTCGTGTTTTTTAAAGCTAACTGGCTATTGTAATGAAATCCGTATGCATTGTATAGCACCCGATCGAGAGGTGATTTTTATTCGGATATAAAAAAAGCCGGTAATTTCAATGGATTACCGGCTTTAGCGAAGCAGACGCTGTTTAATGGTGCTTCAGAGTCGGTGATGGTTCAACCTCTGGGGCTGCAACTTCCAGCTCAGGAGGCAAAACACCCGGCTTACGTTCGTAAGTGGCAACCACCATTCCGGATTGCGTCACAAGGTACATATCTTGGTAAACATGTACTGTTTTGAATGTCATCGGACGGATCTGGCGCGACTGTTCGGCCATCGGTTTTCCTTTGGCCATATACATTCCGCACATGGTCATACTGTTTTCCACTTTGCCTTGTGATACCAGCTTATGATCTTTAACGCTTAGCTGTCCGCGGATTTCCAACTCTTTGAAATACGCCTGACGCTGTTCGTCATTTTCTAGTGTTGAATACTCTACGCAAAGATCAAGCGTTTTTTTCTGTGGCAGTTCGCCGCCGCGATTCATTGGCGAATCCCCTGAAGCCATCGCTGACCCCATTGTGAAAGAGCCGATTAAAAGGGCAGTTGAAAGAATGCCTTTTTTCATAATGCTTATCCTTGTTTTATGCAGGCGGTTGATTTTAAAGACTTTTAAAATATCAGTAAAGCCTTATTTAATTATCTCCCGATAATTCTGATTAATGCATGCCGCTACCGCAGCGGTGCTGGCCCTTTTGCTGATTCTGCATGCCCATTCCCATAAAGGATTTTACCGGCATATCGACCTTTTTATGACTGCCATCGGCGAACTCCAGATCGACGGTAACGGTCTGCCCGACCTTGATCGGATTGTGTGGGCCGATCAGCATAATGTGCAGCCCACCGGGCTTAAGCTCAGTAGTACCGTTTGCCGGAATCGTGATCTTGTCAATCTGGCGCATGCGCATCACTCCGCCGTCATTGATATGTGTATGCAGTTCTACTGCTCTTGCGACTTCCGAATGAGCCTGAACCAGATTGATGTCCTTGCCGGAAGCGTTTTTCAGCGTCATAAAGCTGGCCGATGCAGGTGCTGTTGGCGGTACTTCACGGGCAAACGGGTTTTCGACACTGATGTTATCTGCCTGAACAGCCAGAGCGGCAAACGATGATAGACTTGTGATAACGCCGAAAGAAAGTGCGACAAGTGTTTTTTTCATAAAAAGAGTTCTCTCGTTTTAGTTCAAATATTTTTCGATGGTTGCGACAAACTGGTCGGGTGATGTCGCGTGCGGCAATTGTTCCTGGAGTGCGCCGTTCTGATCGATTACATAGGTAAATGCGCTGTGATCAACCGCGTAATTGGTCCCGTTGTTCGGATCGTCCACCTTATGATAGACCACGCCATACCGTTTGGCGATCTCGCTTAGTGTTTCTGGTGAACCGGTCAGGCCAAGAATGTTCGCTTCGAAATAGTTTGCGTACTGTTGCAGACGCTCCGGCGTATCGCGTTCAGGATCAACCGAGACAAACAGAATCTGCAGTTGGTCTTTTTGTTCCTGCGTCAGGTTACGGTATGCGACGGAGAGATTTCCCAGGTTAGTTGGACAAATATCCGGACAGAAGGTGTAGCCGAAGTAGACCAGAACCAGTTTGTTTTTTAACTCGCTGAGAGCGTGCTGTCCATCGTATGCGGTTAACGTAAAGTCGCCGCCCTGAGGTTTATCATCAAGTATCAGGTGGGCTTGTGAATGTGTGTTGCTTTCTTGCATTGGCGTACTCAGGAGAACGAAGCCGAGTAAGGCGCCGATTAAAATAATAGCCAGTGTCAGTTTGTTGCTCATATTATTTCACATCGTTTCTGAATGATTTTTGAATCGACTCAATAGTTCAGATTCAATAGTTCATCGTTTGCTCAAAATTTTTCCGGACGCATGCAGAAAGGTGAATGTTGGTCCGACGCGAGTATATTGACTCTGATAAGAG
The DNA here is from genome assembly GCF_013282625.1 of Thiomicrorhabdus xiamenensis. Taxonomy (NCBI): domain Bacteria; kingdom Pseudomonadati; phylum Pseudomonadota; class Gammaproteobacteria; order Thiotrichales; family Piscirickettsiaceae; genus Thiomicrorhabdus; species Thiomicrorhabdus xiamenensis. Next base: position 1,670,323 of record NZ_CP054020.1, on the reverse strand, counting down.
ATCAGAGCGTTGAGATTTCCTTGAGAATTATGTTAATGATACAAAATAACTTGTTAAGTATATGTATTAGTATTGTATTTGCTTCTTCTTGTTGGTTGTCATTAGGTTTTATCGGCGTGTAATTTGATGTTTTATAGCAGCCATAAACCGATGCCGCATTTCTCCGATAAGAGCTCTTAATCGAATCGTTGACCAAAAGCGTGTGCAAGAGATGTGAGAGAGGGGGGAGTTTTTCGTTGCTGCATGCGCTTGGTGCCGGAGAGTATTTTTCATTACTGGGAAAAAGGGAGAAGCTGTCGAAGTGCGATTGCGTTATTACTTTGGCATAATCGTTTGTCATTTCTATATTCGGGTATTGTGATGTTCTATAATGATCGCTTGTTTAATTTTTTAACCGTAACCCTAATGGATTCTCATGCCTGAACAGATTTTACGACGTGTTTTAAGTGCTCCGGTTTACGATGTTGCCCAAGAAACGCCTTTTGAACCGGCTCCCTTACTGAGCAAGCGCTTTCAAAACCAAGTATGGCTTAAACGCGAAGATTTACAGCCAGTTTTCTCTTTTAAGTTGCGTGGTGCTTACAATTGTATGATTCACCTGACTGAAGAGCAGAAAGCGCGTGGTGTGATTGCGGCTTCGGCGGGGAATCACGCACAAGGAGTCGCTTTGTCGGCGGCGAAGCTGGGGGTTGAGGCAACGATTGTTATGCCTAATACGACACCGCCGATCAAATATAATGCGGTGGAGCGTCTGGGTGGAAAGGTTGTTCTGCACGGTGATTCCTTTGACGAAGCGTCCGCTTATGCACAGGAACTGATGCTGGAAAAAGGGCTGACGTTTATTCATCCGTACGATGATATGGATGTGATCGCGGGGCAGGGAACCATCGCGTTGGAAATTCTTCGCCAGCATCCGAAGCCTCTGGATGTGATCTTTGTTGCTGTTGGCGGCGGTGGGCTTATTGCCGGGGTTGCCGCAGTGATTAAACAGGTCTGGCCGAAAACACGGATTGTCGGTGTCGAACCGGAAGATGCCGCTTGTCTTACCGAGGCGTTGAAACACAACGAGCGCGTGACTCTAAAACAGGTCGGTTTATTCGCTGACGGTGTTGCTGTGGCTCAGGTCGGCGAAAGGCCGTTTGAAATTGCCAAGAGCTGCGTCGATGAAATGATCACCGTCACGACCGACGAAATCTGTGCCGCGGTAAAAGACATTTTTGAAGATACCCGGGCGATCTCGGAGCCGGCCGGCGCTTTGGCGGTCGCAGGGATGAAGCGTTTTGTCGAGAAGTATAACTTTAGCGGTTTGACTCTGGGATGCATTGTGTCCGGAGCCAATATGAATTTCGACCGTCTGCGACATATTTCAGAAAGAACCGAGCTCGGAGAGAAACGCGAAGCAATCTTTGCAGTTACCATCGACGAACGACCTGGAAGTTTCAAACAGTTCTGTGACATTCTTGGCGGTCGTCGTTCGATTACCGAATTCAATTACCGCTTTTCCGATGATAATCAGGCTGTGGTGTTTGTCGGTGTTCGTACCGAAGGCGGAAAGCCGGAGAGAGAAGCGATTGTTCAAGAACTTCGGGAGCGGAATTATCCGGTAGAGGATATGACCGATAACGAAATGGCTAAGCTGCATTTGCGACATATGGTCGGCGGACATGCCAACGGTTTGCCTGACGAATTGCTATACCGTTTCGAATTCCCGGAACGTCCGGGAGCACTCCTGAATTTTCTGACGCATATGAGCGAAGAGTGGAATATCAGTCTGTTCCATTACCGTAATCACGGTGCTGCTTATGGCCGGGTTCTGGTCGGGATTCAGGTGCCTTCTCATGAACAGCAGGATTTTGAAGTGTATCTGGAAAATCTGGGCTATCCGTATGCGAATGAGTCAGGTAATCCGGGATACAAACTGTTTCTAAAACCGCTTAACGGCTAGGCTAGGATGCTAGCCGGATTGCAGCGAGGGCTGTAATCTCCTGAATCAAAAAACAAAAAAGGGCTCTTTCGAGCCCTTTTTTATTATATCTGACGTTCTTTACTGGTCGTTCTGGCGCAGATCGCTGAGGCGTTTAAGCAGATATTCCAGTTCGGCGTGTTTTTCCTGCTTTTCATGAACCTTTTCTTCAATGAAATCAACAACCTGAATTTGTAGTTTGGACTTATCCAGTTTATTGATGTTGCTGATTCCACCCGGATTCAGAACATTCACTTCCAGAATTTTGTCGCCGATCATATCGACGCCGACAAAATACAGCCCGTCGGCAGCGAGACGAGGACCGATCTTACGGCACACTTTCATCTGCGATTCGGTCATTGTGTATTTATGGGCGGTGCCGCCGACCTGAATATTGGCGCGAATATCGCCTTCCGGAGGGCGACGGTTATAAGCGCCGAGGAATTTTCCGTTAAGCATCAGTACGCGAACGTCACCCTGTTCGGCACCCTCAATATATTCCTGAATAATGATGTAGTTGCTGTCGCCTTTACCGGAAATGTAGAAGTCCAAAATCGAGCTGATATTCGATTGGGCATTTTTCTCAAGTACGATGACGCCGTGTCCACCGGAACCCACCAGAGGCTTAAGGATTACCTTGTCCCCCGGCATTTCGTTGATTGTCTGGCGGATATAGTCCTTGTCTTTGGAAACATGGGTAATCGGCAGATAGTCGTTATTCGGATCGCTGAAGGTGGTGGTGAAAAGTTTATTGTTCGCTTTACGAATGCCGTCGATTCCGTTAATGATGACGCATTCGTTTTTAATCGAATCCAGGAAGTTGAAGACGATCGGATCGATCGGCGGATCTTTACGAATCATCAGGCTGTCCAGACTGTGCAGAGGAGAGCTCAGCGTTTTGAATTCTACTTTTTTATAGAATTGGCTGATGTTTTCGGGAATCTTCTCCATCGCCTGAATGCGCAGAAGGCTGCCGTACACGACATTGTTTTTCACCCTTAGATTTTCGGGATAAAGTATCGATACTTTATGTCCGCGGCGAAGGCATTCCCGAATGACCAGAATTGTCGAATTTTTACTCGGAGTCAACTCCGACCAGTTTGCGATCATAAATCCGATATGCATGCTGACTCCTTAGGCAACCAGGGCAAAAAAAGGGTGGATAAACGCTTGGTACTTTTTCGTAACAGTGAACTTATTTATAAGCGCGAATTATCGATTTTTTCGCGTGCTTGGTAAAGAGAATTTTGTGTCTAAACGGCAAAAAAATGCGCATAAATAAATTATGCGCCTGTTGCCGGGATTCTTCAATCCGAAAGGAGGTCGAGTTGTGGGGAGTTGCTCTGTGCTTGCTGGTCCTGGTTAATGCGACTGGCTGTTGGTCCTTTCTGGTTGCGGTATTTGGCATCAAGACGCTTGTTATATGGCGTGGTTGAAGCGCTGGAAAGAGTTTCAAAGTTGATTGCACAGATGTCCATGCCCGGACGCAGAGCCAAAGGCAATTTTCCGCTGTTGAATATTTCCAAAACGATCTGTCCCTGCCAGCCCGGATCGATACGGTGCGCGGTAACATGAACCATCAGTCCGAGACGGGCAAGGCTCGATCGGCCGTCAAGCCAGCCGACCAGATCATCCGGTATGGTGACCGATTCAAAAGTGGCGGCAAGCGCCAATTCGCCCGGATGGAGGAAAAACGCTTCGCCTTCGGCGATCTCGATTTCATCGCCCATCACGGTATCCATAATGCGTTGAACGTCGTCTTTGGGGCCGCTCAGGTCAATAAAAGGGGCAGTATGATCATTGAATACGCGGAATTTATTGTCGAGGCGCAAATCGACACTGATTCCTTTGATTTTACTTTCGGGCGGCTGAGGATCAATACTGATCTTACCGGATTCAAGGTGTTTTTTTATATCGCGATCGCTTAATTTCATGTTGTTTGTCTTTGATAATTAAATAAGGCAAATTAGGAGGTTTGCAGTTTTGGCGCTTTTTCCAAAACAAGTACGATGGTCTTGTCTTCTTCCCGATCATAGATGCGAAGTTTGCCGGGGAAGTACTGTTTTTCCGGCAGCAGCCATAAGTCTATCTCAAAACGCTGATTACCAAAACGATATTTCTGGCTCGACTCTTTGCCGTATTTGAGCTTAAGGGTTTCCGGCTGTGCCAGAATGCTGAATTTAATCGGGTACTGTTCCTTGGTCGTCTGCAGGACAAGTTGTGCCGTCGCCAGGTCTTTGTGATTAAGCGCGTACCATTGAATTGCATAAGCAATCGAAGTGGCGTCGAAAACACCTGGATTCCATGGCCATTGACGTTTTTTCTCAAGATAAACGATCTGTTGGTCGTCGGATTCAAGCTGGTAGGTGGTTGATTTGATTTTCGCATCGTCGCCTTTATAGCGAGTCGCCTGCTTTTGATAGCCTTGCCAGAGAATGCTCTGCGCGGTCTGCTTCAATTGAATTGTTTCTTCGGCACTGTCTTTAAAAAAGATCTTTACCCAGCCCTCCGGTTTGGATAGGGTTGTCAGGACACAATCCTGTTGTTCGCAATGCAACTGGTGTCGACTTTTGCCGAGGTCGACACCGTAAGCATGAACGAGAAAGGTCGCATCGAAGTCTGGGATCGGCTGTGCTTGTTCGGAAGCCAATGCTTTGTTCAGCAGAAGTGGAAGACTAAGCAGCAGGGCAGCAATAATATAGACGAACTTATCGGCGCTGCTTTTGGGATAGAGTCGATGCTTCAAAGATGCCTCCACAAACTAGTTTATGCTTTTACAGGTCTCGGCTTTCATTAAGCTGTAGCGGTTCCTGTAAGGTTTTTTGCTGATATTGCACTCGATTATCCTGTAATGCAATTTTTCCTTCGCAGAACCAGCGCACCGCCAATGGGTAGGCGATATGCTCCCGCTGATGGATTTTCTGCTGCAGACTGTCGGCCGATTCGCCCGGCTCGATAAGAACCTTGTCTTGCAAAATTACCGGACCACCATCCAGTTCCGGAGTGACGAAGTGAATGCTTAAGCCGTGTTCAGAATCCCCTGCATCAATCGCGCGCTGATGAGTGTTCAATCCGGTGTATTTCGGTAACAGCGAAGGGTGGATATTGAGCATCTTACCAAGAAAATGCTGCGTAAAACCTTGAGTCAGAATGCGCATAAATCCGGCAAGAACGATCAGGTCGACTTCGCTTTGATCCAGTTGTCGCTGTAACTCGGCATCGAAACTTTCCCGATCGCTGTAGTTGGTGTGGTCGATAACAAGTGTTGGGATGCCGGCCTGTGCGGCTCTTTTGAGGCCGTAAGCATTTGGACGGTTACTGACGACCAGGGCAATTCGGTATAGCTGAGGATGTTTTTGCTGATCATCAATGATCGCTTGTAAGTTCGAACCGTTGCCGGATATTAATACAGCGATTTTTTTGGGTTGGTGTTCGGAAGGGGTCTTTAGGGTCATTTACAGAAATGCTCCAGAAAGCAAATTGGTCGGCTTGATAAACCGGTTTTGATGTAGAAGGACTGAAGATGTATCTGCCGTAGCCGTGCCAGGAGGCCGGTTACGGCATGATCGAATGCAAGAGGGTTGCTTATTTCGCAGTCAGTTGAACGCTTGGTTCTTCCTGTTCCGAAGATTCGATGGTTCCGATTACTGAAACCGTTTCGCCTGCGGCTTCAAGCGATTGAATCGCTTTGTCCTTATCGTTGGCATCAACAACGATTACCATTCCGATACCGCAGTTCAGTGTACGGTGCATTTCTTCATAATCAACGTTGCCTTTTTCGGCAATCCAGTCAAATACCGCTGGACGGTGCCAGGCGTTGGTGTTGATTTTCGCACGCGTGTTGTTTGGCATAACGCGAGGCAGGTTTTCCAGAAGGCCTCCGCCGGTAATATGCGATAGAGCGTGGATTTGAATTTCTTTCATCAGTTCAAGCAACGGCTTGACGTAGATGCGGGTTGGCGCCATCAGGGCATCGATCAGTGGTTGACCATCGATTTCCTGATTGATATCGGCATTATTGACTTCGATGATTTTACGAATCAGCGAGTAGCCGTTCGAGTGAGGGCCGCTTGAGCTTAGACCCAGCATGACATCGCCGGCTTTGACTTTGGAGCCGTCAATCAGATCCGATTTTTCAACAATCCCGACACAGAAGCCGGCCAGATCGTAATCGCCTTGCGGGTACATGCCAGGCATTTCAGCGGTTTCTCCGCCGATCAGTGCGCATCCAGCCTGAAGACAGCCGTCGCCGATACCCTTGACGACGTCGGTTGCAACGTCCAGTTCCAGTTTCCCAGTGGCATAATAATCCAGGAAGAAAAGCGGTTCTGCCCCCTGAACAATCAGGTCGTTGACACACATCGCAACCAGATCAATCCCGACTTGGTCATGTTTTCCGCTGTCGATCGCCAGGCGAAGCTTGGTGCCGACACCATCGGTACCTGAAACCAAAATCGGGTTTTTGTACTTTGCCATGTCCAGTTCAAACAGCGCGCCGAAACCGCCTAGAGAGGCCGGTACTTCAGGACGGGTTGTGGCTTTTGCAATTGGTTTGATTGCTTGGACAAGGGCGTTACCGGCGTCGATATCGACACCGGCGTCTTTATAACTAATCGATTGGTTGTTCGTGGTCATAACTTTTACTAACTCTAGATAGTCTGTTACCCGCTATAATTGCGGGAGGTAAATTGAGTTTTGAATTGACGTCTTTATATGCCGTGCTTAGGCGTATCACGTTTCCCGGAAACGGGGCGTTTACACTGCCGACAAAAAACGCCAAAGGCTTCCTAAAAAAATATTATGATATTGTAACGAAATTTTTAGGTCGCCATATGAGAAGTTTTCAGCAAATACTACTCTATTCCGCTATGACTTTGTCTGTCAGCGGGCTTACGGCTCAGACTGCTTTAGCCGTTCCGGAAGATTCCACCCAGTTAAGCGTCTCAGATAATGTTGTTCCGACGGTTCTTGAAAAAGACCTTTATGCGGTAGAGCTGGATAATCCGAACCCGGAAGCCACCATTGAATATAAATTATCCGAACCGGTTTTAAATCAACTGGCCGAAGAGGGGATGCGTTTGTTGCTGGTGCGTTTGACCGGCAAACGCTCGTTACTTTCATCGCCGCGTACAGAGTCACTGTTGAGTAATTCGCGACGTTGGTTGAAAAGCTATGCTTATGTTCCCGTGATGCAGGAAGGGGTTAAGGTCGGTCTGAAAATCCGTCTTAAATACGATGAGGTTTTACTGAAACAGGCCTTGGCCGAAATGCAGATTAAAGTCTGGCCGCTGAACCTGCGCCCAAAGCTGTTGGTTATGGGAACGCTTGTCGAGAGTAACACCATTACAAAACTCGATCAGGAAGCGCTTGGCTACCGAGTCGATATCAATCTTCAGGATTATGCGGAACAGTTGGCGTTGCCGGTTTCATGGCCACAGGAAACCATGCCGTGGATCTATCCGATCAACCCGGTGAACAATATCACGCCTTTACAGGATGTGTTGGTACAGTCGGATCAGAACAATCTTCTGAGTTTCAAGTTGGTGCGACGCGAGCAGGAGTATGAGTTAAGCTGGCATCTGTTTGCCGATAACGGTTCAATTTTGGCGAAGGGTAAAACGCTGGATAGTGACCGACAGACGCTGTTGCATAATATGCTGGATATGGTTGCGGCGCGACTAGTCGAGGTGAATCGGCAGATACTGGACAGTCGTGATCAAATCAGTATCAACCTGAGCAACATCGGCGATATCAAATCACTGCAACAGGCAAAAACTCAGTTGCAACAGGCGTTGCCTACCGTGACCGAGATTAAGCTGGTTACGGTCGAGCAAGATTCTGCGCGCCTTGAAGTCGCCTATCGCGGAGATTACGCGAATTTTATCGGCTGGCTGGAGCGCCTGTCGCAATTTTCCATTACTTCGTCTTCCGAAATGTTGCGCCAGATCGATATGCGTTTCCAATATGTCGAACCGGTGGAAGAGGTTCCGGAGTTGCCGGAAGTCGCGCAATAAATGCAATGTTTAAGCAACTGCAACATTCCTCTCAATCATTATAAATGCCTGTAAACAGCTTTAGGAGACAGTAAACGTGTATGTTCAAATGCCATTAAAAATGGGGTTGCGAGACGACGCCAGTTTTGAGACTTTTGTTGCCGAACAGGAGTCTGTTGCTTTGGCATTGAATGTGTTGCAGAAAAATCTCTCTCAGCCACGCGGGAGTGCATTTTATCTGGGCGGAGAGCAGGGGGTCGGTAAAACGCATATCCTTCAGGCGGCCTGCCGCTATATGACCGAGCGTAATCAGGACAGTGTCTACCTGCCGCTGGGTGATGCCAGTCTGCCGCTGATTCCGGATGTCCTGTACGGATTGGAACAAACTTCACTGGTCTGTTTGGATGATGTTGATTCGATTATCGGGAAAAAGACGTGGGAGACCGCTTTAGCCAATCTGATTACCAAATCCAGTGTACAGGGCAATACATTGCTGTTTGCCGGTAATACGTCGATCGGAAAGTGGCAGATTGCTTTGCCGGAATTGGCTAAGGCTCTGGTGAGTGTGCTGCCGGTTGAACTGTTGCACTTGAGTGATAAAAACGAGCTGATTACGGCGCTGCAACGACACAGCGTCAAACGCGGATTCGAGCTGCCGGACAATGTCGGCGAGTTTCTGGTTAAGAATGTTTCCGGCGAGTTGCCTCAGTTGATGAACGTTCTGCGTGTTCTTGAAGAGGCTTCGCTGGTGGAGAAACGCCGCCTCACTCTGGCATTCGTGAAATCCATTCTGTCGGATGCAGGGGCGTAACCGCTTTTCGAAGCGACGGCGCTTGCCGTCGCAATCCTTTATTCCTTTCTCCTATTGAAATCTTTTCCGTTAACTATGGCTAAACTCTGGCTTGATAGCTTAAGAGGTTCGTTTTGCGCCGTGATTTGGATACAATGCCGACAGTTTCGGCATGGAGTGGCGTTAAATTAAACCTGCTTGAATCAATATTTAATTTTGGACTGAATTATGAAGTATTTACAAAATCGACTATCAAAACAACTGCTTACCGTTTTTTTGGCCTCGGCGGTATTTATAGGTTTCAGTACATCGGTGCAGGCCGAAGAGAGCAAAGAGATTACATTTATTGATCTGGACGGAAACAAAAGCAAATTATCCGACTATCGCGGTAAATGGGTGGTCGTTAACCTTTGGGCGACCTGGTGTCCGCCATGTTTGAAAGAGATTCCGGACCTGGTGATGTTCCATGAAGCGCATGCAGAGAAGGACGCAGTGGTTATCGGTGTGAACTATGAAGATATCGATCCGCAGAAAGTCAAAAACTTCGCCGAATCGCAAATGGTGAACTATCCGATCGTTCGTTTTGAAGGAAAACCGGATGGCAAGACCTCGCCGTTCGGTAACTTGCGCGGACTGCCGACGACTTATATGGTGACGCCGGAAGGACAGATTGTCGCCGCTCGTACCGGAATGGTTGACGGAGCAATGCTTGAGGACTTTATAAAAAACTTCAGTCAGTCCCGCTAGTCGCAGGCCAAACGAGGTGGGACGGGGTTAGCCGTTACAGGAAGAGACCGTTCCACGCCCCCAGTTTTTTTATACTACAGGGTACTTTTACTTAGTTTGAAAGCCTGCTATATTGCACCGGTCCTGTTACAAAAATAGATACAAAAGGACCCTAAAGAGGAGGTATTATGCAGTTGTTCAGATCTGCCGCACTGCTGGCAGTTGTTTCCATTTTTAGTTTTTCGCTATTCAGCACTTCCGCTCAAGCGCAAGATCCGTTTTTTGACGAATCCTTCGGTAATTATCAAGAAGACCTGGTTACCGCTGAAGAGGACGGCAAAAAAGGGGTATTCATGTTTTTCTATATGGATGAATGTCCGTTCTGTCATCGTATGCGAACTACAATTATGCAGGAGCCGGACGTTATTAAGTTATATCGGGATAACTTCCTGACCTTTATGCACGATATCGAGGGCAGTAACGAAGTGGTCGACTTTATGGGGAACCATATGACTGCACAGGAACTGGCCGAAAAAGTTTTTCGGGTTCGCGCCACACCGGTAATGATTATTTTCGGTTTGGACGGCAAGCCGATTGTACGTTATACCGGCCCGACCAGAACCAAAGAGGAGTTCAAGTGGCTGGCGGAGTATGTTCTGGACGGTAGTTACCAGAAACAGTCTTTTACCGCCTATAAACGCGAACGCAAGAAAGCCGCCCGTTAATCAGCTTGAGGTGAAATGAATGAACAAGCCATTTAAGCTGAAACTGTTTTTCCTGTTGGGCGCTCTGCCATTGGCTATGAGTTCGGCCGCCGCAGCTCAGGATCCCGCGCCCGAATCGGTACAGGGGCCGCAAAAGCCGGCTGCTGAAAGTTGGTCCGTTCTCAGCCAGTCTCTGCAGGAACCGCTGCCGAACCCTTTGACGTTGAAATATCTTTTGAATGACTTTCCATTGAAGTCGGGCGCGAATCTGCTGGCGCAAGCGCAAAGCAGGGTTGCTTTGGCGCAAGCGCAGACATTGAACTCAACCAACGGTTTTAAAATCGATCTGGAAGGACGTTTAACGCGTCGCGAATTTACCGAAGAGCCGCAAAACCACAACCTTCTGGCACTGCATTTCGGGAAAGTTTTGTATGACGGTGACTTGAACAAAATTTATCAGGAGAGTCTGTATGCGCTTTCCGATGCGGCACAGATTAAACAGCAGGCACAGTTGGAAAACCATAAGCTTCAGGTGATGAGCGCTTTTTTCGATGCATTGCTGGCCGATTTTCAGTACCGCATCGACAACGAAGCGATGGCGGTCGAATATATCGCTTTCGACAAAAGCAAGGATCAGCATAGCTTGAGCCGGCTTTCTGATGTAGAGCTTATCGAAGCGGAAAATACCTATCAAAAAGCGTTATTGAAGCGTTCCCGTTCTGAGCAAAATCTGTTGAAAATGCGTCTTTATCTGGCCAATGTTATCGGCTATGCCGATGCCCGCCCGGACAAACTGGCCTTTCCGGATCTGTCTGATTTTGATCATCGCGATCCGAAATCGCTTGCCTTGAGCGAACTGCAGCAACAGATAGAACAGCATCCTTTGCTGCGTGCGCTTAAGACTCAGTGGGAGGGGCAGCTCAAACAGGTTCAGGCGGCGCATCAACTGAATCGCCCCAAACTACGTGCAGACGCCTGGGTAGGACAGCTTTCCAGTCATCCGGAGTTACGCGAGGGCCGCTGGCGTGCCGATTTGAGTCTTGCAATGCCGCTTTACGACTCCGGTCTGCAGCAAGCCCGAGTTGAAGAAGAAAAGGCGAAGTTGATTTCCTATCAGGCGCAGTATGAAGAGTTGGCGCAGGCGTTGCGTCAAGAAGTCACCGATCTGTATTTCCAGATTCAAATGCTTGCCGCGGAAGAAAAATCCAATAATTTATTTGCCGATTACGCGGATCTATATCTTGACTACAGTCGCGCCTTGTATGAAAACGAATCCGCTACGGATTTAGGGGATTCGATGGTACGTCTGTCTCAGGCGAACTACAATCAGGTCGAGTGGCAGTTCAGAAAAGCACTGCTGTGGGCGAAACTGGATTATCTGCTCGGCAAACCGCTTGAGTCCTTTAGCTCCGGAGAGGCTAAGGGAAGTGATGCCTTGTCTCAGGCGATACAGCAGTAAGCTGTTGCCTAAAGAATTTTAAAGAGAGTTTGTATTATGAGTCATTTTTCGAAAACCGCTTTCCGTTCTTTCACTCCATGGGTTTTGGGCATCAGTCTGGGCTTGGTTTCCAGCGCGGGTTGGGCGCAGAATGTTGTCATCGGTTCGCTGGTTTCCAGCCAGGTTAATAAACTCTATGTCAGTGAAGGGCAGCAGGTGAAAGTCGGTCAGAAGCTGCTGGATCTGGACGCGAGCCGATATCATGCTAAATTGAAGTCATTGCAGGCACAGGTCGGCATGGCGCGAGCCAAACTGGCTGATGCTCAAATTGAATTGGATCAGGCACAGGATCTGTTTGACCGTACCGTAAGCACCCGTCGTGCTTTGGATGCGGCCAAGTTGGCGTACGATCTTGCCAAGTCGGAAGTGGATTATGCCGAATCTCAGGTTGCGATGCATCAGTCCTGGAGCAAGTATCTGTATATAAAGTCGCCGATAAACGGTAAAATCAGTAAAATCCACGCGCCGGTCGGGACGACGGTGTTTAAAGAAAACACGCCGATGATTGAACTGGCGCCAAACTAAACGCTTCGGGAGAGTTTTATGTGGTCGACTCGCATAAAGTACGGGATGAAATATTGGCGTCTGGCCGTTCATCTGATTTTTAAGACCAAACACTTCGGCGTCAATAATCTTTGGTGGGCTTCACAGCCATCCTCAATTGGTTGGCATTGGTATCAGATACTGTGGGGTATTGTGACGATTTTGCCGATACTGCGAAATTATCAGTCACTGAAAGTCCGCAGTTGTCTGGGCTGGCTACCTGAAGCGGAATGTCTGGCATTAGGATTCAAGCCCAAGTCCTGATTATTCGGTGACAAACCTCCTCCTTCTACAGGGAATTGCATGTTTCAACTGGAAATGGATCAACGCCAGTCCTGTCGTGTCGAACGACGTTTTCTGGTTACTGATTTTGACGATCTCGAGTTCTCCGAGCCGTTTGACGGCCATGATGTTAATTTAACCGGACTCGGCTTCTGGATAAACGATGCAGACTGGTTTCTGCCCGGGCAGGAGATCAGTCTGCGGGTGCAAAATCTGGACGACGGCGAGATCTATAGCCTGAATTCCGTAAAGGTCGTTCATATCCAAAAGGAAGGTGAACGCTTTCTATGTGGTTGTCACATTGTGCAGATAACCAGTTCTCAACTGCTCAGTCATCATCGCCTGGTAATAACCGATGCGGCTACAGCGGAAATTTCCCTATACAGCAGTGAAATGGATGAATTCAATTTCATCGAAGAAGGGTCTCCGCTTTCTACAGATCCGTCCGATCTGCAGGAAGCTTCTTTAGCGTTGGATCTGGCTGTCGCAGAGATGCAGGCTCAGCAAAACGATGGAGATCAGCTTGTCGCCGATCTGGTGCAACAGATCAAATGGCGTTTGCAACCGCAAGCCGAACCTATGAGTGCCTCAGAACAGCAGGATTTATTACGCTATATTATCGAGCAGGTCGAAAGCTTCGGACTCTTTTTTAAGCACTCGGGGCAATCTGCAATGGCGTTAAGTATTTTGGCGAAGCTTATTGCCCATACACCGCTTAAGGTTGAGGACAGGGAAGATTGGAAGACAATGCTTAGTGATTTTGAGCGCCGTTTTATTTCCGAAAAAATGCAAGTGGCATTTGATTTTATGCATCAGGGCGTTGCGCCGCACGATGCGATGTTGATGGCAGAAAAGTATTTACAGGAAAAGAAGATAGACTGAATAAAGTTAGAGTTAGGCTGCTTTTGTTGGAGCGGGGAATTCAAGTGACGGTTCAGGTATTCTGAATAAAATAAAAAAGGCAGAGAATTTCTCTGCCTTTTTTATTTGCACTGGATGCGGATTAGAATTTAACCACAGCCGCCAGACGGGTATGAGCCTGAGTGCGGTCGTTGCTGTCCGTGTCGTATTCACTGGTACGGCTTGAATGGAATAGTTTAAACAGGGTGTTTTTATTCATTTTCCAAACCAGCGTGACGTTTGCTTCCGTTGCGTCCGATGACGGCGTCAAAGTCGCTGTTGAAGTGTCGGACTGGCCGTAATCGGCATAACTTGCAGACAGGATCCACTTCGGCGTGATTTTATACTTCGCCCCTACTTTAAAGGCGGTCACGTTTTCACGGTATGCATTGCGTGAGAAAATGCTGCTGGTATAGGCTGGATCTCCGCCCCAGGCATTGAGCATTTTCGTATCGCCAAAACTGTTGTTCGCTGCTACATAAGCAGACCATTTCGGTGTGATATAGGTTGCTTTGGCACCGGCAAGACTGTAGTCCAGATCACCGGCCAGATCGGCACCAACGTTGGTCTGGTTCAGATATTGCAATTCGACTTTGATCGCTCGCTTGTCCGCCAGCGGGAATTTATTGTCGGCAGAGACATAGACGTTATTGCTGATATCTTCCGCATAGTAGTTCCAGAGACTGATATTCGCGTTTTTGCCCAATTTGTAACTTGCGTTTAAAGTGGTGATGCCATTGGTGTTTTCAGTGTTGTTAGCAATGGTTGCATCGGCAATATCAAGGAATTCAGCTTGTTTATCAAGCGGGTTGATTGCCGTTCCTGCTGTTCCGGTTCCTTCCCCGATTAGCCCCCATTCCGTCGCAGCACGTGCGCCAAAGGCGATCTGGGTAATTTGCGCCAGGCCGACTTTAAAACTTTCGTTAACTTTAAAGGTGGCCCCGGCACCGGTATGGAAATTCGGCATGGTGCTGACCGCAGCGGTAGTCAACGGAGAGTCATAGATGACGCGACCGGCAAACCAGTCAAACGAGCCGTGTTGACCTTTCAAGTGCAATTCGCCCAGAAGCTGTTCAGCGGACTGGTCGTTGGTGACATACATGCCTCGTGCCAGCTTTTGGTCGGCATCAAGAGTGTTATCGTTAGTGCCTAGAAGGTCACCGGTGATGTAGGATCCGGCAGAGAAGCGTACACCGTTAAAAGACGGGGTGGTGTACTTCATTTTCAATAACTCGGAAGTTCCGTAGTTCGGATCAAAACCGTTATCTTTCCCATCGACAATCGTCATCACCTTGAACATCAGATCAAGGTTACCTTTGTCTTCACCGTCAATTGTAATGTTTTTTGCATAGGCGATATTACTTACCAGGCCAAGCGCGACTGCCGCTATAACAGGTTTCAATTTCATCTATAAGTTCCTTGTTTAAAAGAGAAAGTTATCAGCAAAGTATAGAGTAAACGCTGTGCATTTGCTCGGAAATGCGGCGTTTCTGGATTCAAAACTTTTGATATTCAAATTAAAAAATTGTTTATAACTTTGTTTTATTGATGGATAAATAAAAATAAGTTGTTGCTTTGCCATGGTCGATTGAATTTTTCAATCCATGACCGGGTGAATTTCCGCAGAGCGATAACTTTGGAGTCTTTGCAAAAACGAGTTCTGCATTTTGCAGACTAGTGCAACTCCGGACAGCTCTCGGGATTGAACAGCATCTTGACGATGTTTTCGGTGATCAGCATTTGTGCCGGTGTCGCCTGAAAACTACTGATCGTCTGCCCGCCGACTTCAATACTGCAGGTGTTTTCGGTATTCATGTTCTTGGCAATGGTTTCGCCTTCTTTGGTGACGATGGTTGCGCCCAAGTTTCGAACCCGTTTTTGTTCTTTAATCAGGTGGGTATAGAAGTTGATCCAGATGAGTGAGATGACGACTTCGCCGATACTGAAGAAGCCGAAATAGTAATAGCTGCCTACTTCATCCTGAGCGGCGATATCGTCCAGAGTCAGTTGGTCGATCGTTATCGAGAAGTTAATGACTTTTTCAAAGGCCACTGTTGTCAGTTTCAAGGCGAAGAAGTGCCCGTAGTAGTCGCCCATATAGTCACAGATGGAAAAATAATTGGCAGGGTGTTCAGCCAGCATCTGGTGCTGCTGTTCGCTGAAATTGGAGCCGTAGAGTTCTTTGAGAATCAGGTAGTTTTTTCTGACGGCGGTCTGCTGATGGCTGGAGTCCTGAAAAAGCTGAATCCGGAAGAGGTTGATGTCCATGCTTTGAGTCGGAAAATCCATGACCATTTTATGTCGACCGAGCATTTTGGAGAAACCGATGGCGCAGAAGCTTTTTTCGATTTTGATCGGCTCCGCTTCTTCCAGAAAAGGGTAGACTCTTCCAAAGTGGTTGGAAAAGTATTTGATGATTAAGGTTTGCTTGCTTAAGGCAGGCTTCGATACGCCGCGTTCCCAGCGGCTTAATGTCGTGGCGTCCAGGGAATGGAAAACTGAATCTGCTGCGATTAATTCGTCCACTAATTCAGTTTGCGTTACCCCTTTATTTTCACGGCATATGCGTAGATAGTCACTAAATCTAAACACTCTGATTGCCCCGTCTTATGTAACTTGACTGAATTGACGCTGTGGTACAGAACAACTCTGTGCCTTCTTATTTTGCCTGTTCCGCAGGAATATTGCTATTTTTCGAACCTCGCTCCGGGCGGGGTGTCAGATGATTAGGCATATTTTTTCAAAAAAAATTTTTTACATGCCCTTTCGTCCGAGGTGCGTACTTCCTACAATAGTTTGCGTAGTTAAGAAGGCTTCTTTTGCATGACAGAGTAAGGCAAAAGCAGACATCTGGCTATGTCGAGGAGAGTAATTGAAAGATTAATCTACTCGAACTCGCTTTGATTAGTGAGTGACCCAGTTTCTCGTAAGCTAGTCTTATTGGCGTTTGAGTAGCTTAAGTGGGCTAGGTCGATCCAATTTGTTTATTTCCCAAAAGGCTTTGCGCCTGATTGATACCTGAGCATCACTTTTCTGTTTTTGAGAGAGTGGCTCAGGTTTTTTTATGTCTGCGCGCTTTGCGAATTGTATCTATTGTAGGTGTTACAGCATTTGCGCAAACTGAAAAACGCAGGCATTAGCGCTTATTTTTTTTATGACGGGATCGACGCGCTTTCTTTTGCTCTTCTTTGGCTTTGCGCTTTTCTTCTTTGATTTGGCGCTGGATTTCGACCTGTTTTAATTCTTCAATCATCATTTCTGGGGTTTCCAGCGTGATGTCGCCGAAATAACGGTCGCGATATTCCATAATGAACAGGCGTGATACCTTTTCCAAGTCAACCATTCCGCCGGAACGCAGGCAACCGCGTTTACGTCCGATGGTTTCCAGCAGTTCGATATCGGTATGCGGTAATTCGTCGAGTTCAAAACGTTTCATAAGGGCATCCGGATAAGCCTGCATCAGATACTCGCAAGCATAGGAAGCAATATCCGGAAGCTCGAATGCGGTTTCTTTGATGCCGCCGGTGATCGCCAGGCGATAGCCGCTGTTCTCGTTTTCGATATTTGGCCACAGCATACCCGGAGTGTCGATCAGAATAATATTCTCTTCCAGCTTGATGCGCTGCTGCTGTTTGGTGACAGCGGGTTCGTTACCGGTTTTGGCAATTGTTCGGCCCATAATGTTATTGATCAGGGTGGATTTGCCGACATTCGGTATACCGATAATCAAGGCGTGGATAGTTTTGATGGTATCCGCTTTAGTCGGAGCCATTTTCTTGATCAACTGGATGATCTGCTCACGCTTGTCGGATTGCTGGGCGTTAAATGCCAGAGTTTTTACACTCTGTTCCTGTTCCAGATATTCCTGCCACTGTTCGGTTTTTTGCGGATCGGCCAGATCGGTTTTATTAAGGATTTTGATGGTCGGCTTATCACTACGGATCTGTTCGACCAGCGGGTTTTGGCTGCTGAAGGGGATTCGCGCATCCAAGACTTCGATAAAGACATCAACCTGATTGAAAATCTCACGGACTTCTTTTTGCGCTTTATGCATATGGCCCGGATACCATTGAATACCCATAAATTTCTCCCTAATCGAATGCAGGGCTGATTATAGCTGTTTTCGGGCGGGTTTGCCTTATGAAGGGCGCGGGGAGGTTGAGATGCTATTGAGGAGGGATTGCAGAAGAGAAAAGGCCCGTAGAGGTACGGGCCTGCTTTTAGAGGAAGGAATCAGGCGACTTCAAGATAATCCTGTTTGGACTGCTCATAAAGATCGATCAATCCCTGCATCTTGATCTTGTCGTACTCGCGAAGGCCGCCAAGTGTCATGGTTTTTTGGCCTGTGCCAACCAGAATGTCATTTTCCAGAATGTCGAAACTCAGCGTGACCAGACCGCGCTTACCGTCTACCTGAAGGCTGCTGTCGGTTAATTTAAGCTGTGGCTTGTCAAGATTGAGATCATGCAGTTCAAATGCCATGCTTTCATAAATCACCATAGGGCGATCAGGATTGATCATGACTTGATTTTTTTCCATCAGCGGCACAAGGATATGCGGGAAGCTGAGTCCGGAAAAAGCCACATAAGCGCGCGCAAAATTTTCTATCAGCGTTTGATCGTCCGAGGTTGCGCCGGAACAACTGACTTCAAGATAGCTTTTGTCGTTCACGTCGCAGATAGCAAATTCGCCGTCGCCGGCTTGCGGAAATTTTAGAGCGGCGCCTTTGCCGACCATTCCGGTATATTTGAAGGCCATGTTCTGCGATAAGCCCATAGTGCTTAAAACAAGCGAGAAAAGCAGGTCGCCGGGAACGCAGAAACGCTTGGCATCCGGATTATGCAAGGGGTTGAAGTCATTGGCGACTTCTTTGGCAAAGCGACTTCCTTGCTCCGGTGTAATGGTAATCAAGCCCTGATCCATTTGATAAAAACTGTCTAAAAACATATTTGTTGTCTCGTCTTTTTCTTTAAATTCTGGGCTTAGTTTTTTAACTGTGCAAGCAGGAAGTCCATGAATTCGGCTTGCGCGATGTCCTGCGCCTTCTCGTCACGACGGTACTTATACTCAATCATGCCGTTATCCAAGCCACGTTCGCCGATTACGATACGGTGCGGAATACCGATCAAATCCATATCGGAGAACATTACACCCGGACGCTCTGGGCGGTCATCAAGCAGTACGTCGATGCCTTTGGCCATCAAATCGTCATACAGCGCCTGAGCCGCTTCGGCGACACGTGGTGATTTATGCATTTGCATCGGAACAATACAAACTTGGAACGGGGCAATCGCATCCGGCCAGATGATTCCGCGGTCATCGTAGTTCTGCTCAATGGCTGCCGCCACGACACGGGTGACACCGATACCGTAACATCCCATCTCCAATACCTGTGAACGGCTGTTCTCGTCCTGAACGGTCGCATTTAACGCCTTCGAATATTTATTGCCGAGCTGGAAGATATGACCGACTTCGATTCCTTTGAAGATTTCCAGCTTGCCTTGACCACATGGGCTAGGGTCGCCTTTGACCACGTTACGCAGATCAACGATTTCGCTGATTTGAGCATCGCGTTCCCAGTTAGCGCCTTTGTAGTGATAACCGTCTTCGTTTGCACCACAGATAAAGTCGGCGCTGGCCGCAGCGGTGCGGTCAACCAATACCGGGATTTGTAAACCGACCGGTCCGATCGAACCGGCGTTACAACCGGCCGCGGCTTGGATCTCTTCATCGGTTGCCAGAGTGAAAGGTGTTGCAACCAGAGGGTGTTTTTCGGCTTTGAGTTCATTCAATTCATGATCGCCGCGAACGACCAGCGCGATAACAGGCTGTTCTTCGGTAGCCCCTTTAACCAACATGGTTTTAACGGTTTTTTTGCGCTTGACCTGAAGGTAGTCGCTGACTTCTTCAATGGAATGCTGGTTCGGGGTGGCGACTTTTTCCAGCAATTCGTTCGCCTCTGCACGAGGTTTACCTGGCGCAACCGCTTCGGCTAATTCGACATTGGCGGCATAGCCGGATTCTTTACAGATGGCAATATCGTCTTCGCCAGAGTCGGCCAACACATGGAACTCATGTGAGCCTTCACCACCGATGGCTCCGGTATCCGCCTGTACCGGACGGTATTCAAAACCGATACGGCTAAAGATACGGTTGTAGGCTTCAAACATGGTGTCGTAAGTTTCCTGCAGAGATTCCTGCGACAGGTGGAAAGAGTAGGCGTCTTTCATAATGAACTCGCGCGAACGCATTACACCAAAACGTGGGCGGCGCTCGTCACGGAATTTTGTCTGTACCTGATAGAAATTGGCCGGTAGCTGTTTATAGCTGCGAATTTCGCGACGTACCAGATCGGTAATAATCTCTTCATGCGTCGGGCCGAGCACGAAAGGGCGGTCGTGACGGTCGGTAAAACGCAGCATTTCCTGTCCCATATCTTCGTCGCGCCCGGACTCTTCCCATAGCTCCATCGGTTGCACTACCGGCATAAGCAGTTCCTGAGCGCCGGCGCGATTCATTTCTTCCCGTACAATCGCTTCCACTTTGCGCAAAACTCTAAGTCCCATCGGCAGCCAGTTATACAGACCTCCGGCCAGAGAGCGGATCATACCGGCACGGATCATTAGCTGATGACTGGCGACTACGGCGTCAGAAGGGGTTTCACGCGTTGTTGCAAGAAGTAGATTAGAGGTTCTCATCTTGGGCAGTTACCTTCAAAATTCATGGTTCAAATCGGCGTATTTTAGCATGACACAGAGCGAAGTTTACGAGGAAGTTACCAAGCAGATTACGCATTGTGCGGCAGGGATCTTGTCAGATGTCGAAAAAGCCGCGACTCCCTTGTGATCAAGTGCCTCAAGCTGGTTTGCGGTTGGGGGCGGTTCCGGGTTTTGTTGTACGGAACCGCTTGAAATGAGGAGCTGTCAAAGCGCCGTTGGCTTAGGCCCGGTTCTTTTTGCTGAAAAGATTGCGCAGGAAGTGCCAGTTAAAGTGGCCGATAATGACATACAAGGTTGTCCCAAAAATCAGTCCCAGCGTCGAGTTACCGATAAAGAACGGTTGCCAGATATGTGGGAAGACGTTTTCAAACCATTCCGTGGAGCCGATGACAATTCCCTGTGACGCATGGAAAAGGTCTGGTGTGCCGAGTATCCAGGTTCCGAAAATGTAGCCGCCATACCAGATTGGCCACATAGTTAAAGGGTTGGTAATCCACGCCAAGGCGGTCGCCAAAGGGATATTGGCTCTGGCGTAATAGGCAAAAATAGAGCCCAGAACCATTTGAAAAGGTACCGGAAGCATCATGCAGAAGGCGCCGATAAATCCGGCACGGGCAAAGGAAGCTCGATCCCCGGCCCAATAGACACGGTCGCGGAAACGCGGGAAATACTTGTTTAGAAACGTCGAACGTTTCGTGGCGCGGCCGATCTGATGTAGTTTTAATCGAAGATAACGAATCATTTCTTCCTGGAAACCTCAGTAGTTTGTCCGGAAATCGATCTAGTGGAATTGAGTCTTTATTCCGGTTTCATGCGATCCATTTTACGAAATGGTCTAATGAAATCGCAAAGCGATTATTGCAATAACGCAATAAAACGACATTTTATAACGAATTGATAATATTAGCGTATTTTGATTTTCTGTGTCTGTTTTTCCTTGTGCGTGAGTGAACATATGCAAGCGAAGAACAGCGGTTAAAGAATGAATAGGCCGATTGCCGGGATAAAAAAAGCCCCGACTACTGAGTAATCGGGGCTTTTAAGGGGGAGGAGGTAAGGTTTTAGAAGCCGAAGCCTTTTAGGGCGTCTTTTAGTTTGTCTTCGACTTTTTTCTTAGTGTCTTCAATGACTTCTTCTTTTTTCTCCTCGACTTGCGCTTTGGCTTTCTCTACCGCTTCGGCTTTTTTCTTTTCCAACTCCATTTTGGCTTTCTCAGCAAACAGCGATTTCAGGTCCAGAGAGATATTCGGATCAAGCCAGTTCCCCTTAAGTCGAACCGGAATGGTCAGGCCTTTCAAGTCATCGAGCTCTTTTCCGCCTTGGCCTTTGTCGGTGCCGACAATTTTGGTATTGACCAAATAGTCGAGTTGTTCCTTGCCTAGGTTGATGGTGCCTTCGCCGTTAATGCGCATATATGGGGCAAGCGCACTCAGGGTCTCAGTGGTCACTAAGCCGTTGACGATATTCGCTTTGGCGATCAGTGAACTGAAATCGGTCTGTTTCGGTTCGCTGCTTTCTGGCAGGGTTTCGCCTTTAAGTTTTGCGCGCGCTTCACGGATACTTTGCGCCAGATTAAAGCCTTTAACGGCTCCGTCGGTTAGATCGACATCGGAGCGTCCGTTGAGATTGGCCATAAACTGTTTAATGGTTTTCCCCTGCGTATTCAGGTCAAGATTTACGCTTCCCAAGCCGCTCAGTTTGTCGTCACCGGTAAAGGCCATCAGGACATCGCCGACCGGCACTTTAGGCGCTTGAGTTTGTAGGCTGTATTGAGGCGTATCACCGGTGACATCCAATCCGGCTTTGGCATTCACGGTGGTTTTGAAGATGTCCGCTTTCAGCGGGGTGATATTAACCTTGCCGTCTTTTGCCGTGACGGTCACCAGAATATTTTTCGGATTCAACTTGTCGACGATCAGATCTCCGACCTTGAGTGTCCCTTTGATATCCAGAGAGCGGATCAGTTCGTTAGGCAGTTCGATAACCAGCTCTTCGTCGCTTTGAGTGCCACTTTCCGAGGTTTCGGTTTTAGGCGGAAGATAAGCGTTCAGGTCGATTTTGTCTAAAGCCAGATCGTAGCGGATCTGTGGTTTTTCAAAATTAGCCACTGAACCTTTCCCTTTAAGCGTGCTGTCGTCGACAGTGAGATTTTTCAGGTTAAGTTGAGCGGACTGTTTGCTTGCATCGAATTTGACGTCCATGACGGCGGCGACTTTTTGCAGACGGTCATTTCCCGACATCGCAGGCAGTTCAACTCCCATGGCTGTTAGAAGCTGTTTCAGATTGAATTCTGCGATTTGCAGGTTGCTGCTGATAACCGGTTCGGCAAGGATTTGCTGGCCTTTAACCTGTCCCGATGCCTGTAATCCCATGGCCTGTAATTGCAGCTGCTCGATATTAAGTATCTGTTGCTCAAGGTCGACTTGGATTTGGCTGTTGAGTTTGGCTTGTTTGATACCTTTTGTCAGGGCAGGACCGCTGGCATCGGTGCTGCTGCGCACGAATGCATTCAATTGTTGCTTGTTGATATCGAAGCTCAAGTTTTCAACCGTTTGTTGGCTGCTCAAGTCGGCAATGGCAAAGTCGGCTTGACCTTTAGCTTGGGTTGCAATGGCGATTTGCGGGATCTGCAACAACATGTCGTTCAGATTGAGTTGCAGTTGATCCATTTTGATCTGGTTATTGATCGCGGCCAGAGGAAAGTCTTTGGCACCGCTTGTTTCAACATCAAGCGTCATGTCGGCCAGCGCGATTCGGTTCTCTTGAAGAGCGAGATCCAGTGAAGGGATGTTGAGTTTTGCGATAACCTGCTGAACCGGCAATTCTGAACTCTGCGTCTGATTATTCAGCTGCAGATTGCGTAATTCGTAGGAGCCGTTTTTTTCAACTTTGGCTTCGATGCTCAAATCGACCACGGTTTTTAGTTGCGGTTGGCTCAGGCTGGTTGAGGCGTGCACACTGACCGGGAAATAGCTGCCGAAACTGACTTCGCCGGTTGCAATATTGAGATCCTGAACGGCAATATCCTGGCCGGTAGTCGCATCCTGCCATGTGATTTGGCCATTCTGAATATCCAGACCGCCGAAACTGAGCGCAGCCAGATCCATCGCATGTTCGGAATCGTGCTTTTCAGCATGCTGATCGTCTTTGCCATCGCTGCTCATCAAGTCGTCCCAGTTGGTTTTGCCGTTCTCGTCTTTCTGCAGATGCAGTTTTAAATCTTTCAGGGTCAGGGTGTCGATTTCAAGACGTTTCTGTAGCAGCGGCAGAATTTCCGCTCCAACACTGATGACCTCGGCCTGCAACATCTCTTTTTGGGAGAAGCCCGGCGCGTTACTGAGTTTTGCCTGCTCGAGATTGATTCCGATATGCGGGTAGATCGAAAGGCTCATATTGCCAATGGTCAGTTCCCGTCCGGTCTGCTTCTTGACCAGATCGGTGATCTCCTGGCGATAATCGTTGGGCTCGACTAAGACGAACAAGGCTCCGATGCCGATGATTAATAGAAGTATCAGGGCTAAGAGGATTTTCAAGAGCGTTTTAATCAGGTGCATGCTACAACTCCAAGGGACAACCAGTGAAAGAATGCGCGACAAATGATCTTTCAGCCCGTCATAGGGGCGGGAGCAATTGACAGCGATTCAGATATTTTTCTGAAAGGTTAAGTATAAAACAGCATTCTGCAAATCGCTAAGTCTTGTCCCATTCGGGAATAACTTTTTCGCCTTTATTTGATTGAGGTCGGTTTTTGCATCCTGTGTAGCGACGGTTTCGTGGAAATAATGGCTTTTTTTAACTTTTTAAGGGGAAAAAGTTGGAATCTGTTTTAGAAAATTATTTAATATGTTTGATTTTAAAGCAGTTTCTAACCCTTTTACCAAGAGTGTGCCTCCGATGTTAGAGCAAATGGAATGGACTCAGCGTTACACCGACTTTCTTTCCGGAAAAGATTCTCGCCCGGCCAGAATCGTCTATCAGAGAGATCGGGCCAGAGTGATTCACTCTGCTTCATTTAGAAGGCTGCAGGCTAAAACGCAGATATTCGGTCTGAATGAATCCGACTTTTTCCGCACGCGATTGACCCATTCCATGGAAGTGGCGCAGATCGGTTCCGGGCTGGTTGAGCAATTGATTACGGTCGGCATCGACGATGCTGGCCGCGAAAAAGAGTATGTTCAATGGCTGCCTTCAATGTATCTGATTGAAGGGATCTGCCTGGCGCATGATCTTGGACACCCTCCTTACGGGCACGGTGGGGAGGTCGCATTAAATTATATGATGCGCCATTACGGAGGCTTTGAAGGTAATGCGCAGACTTTGCGGATACTGTCCAAACTGGGTGAATACACGCGGGAAAACGGTCTCGATCTGTCGCGTAGAGCAACATTGGGCGTGATGAAATACCCGGCGGTCTATGAAGATGTTCTCTCGAAACATGCGGACTATCAGAATAAATTGCAAAGTCCGGAAACCAGTGATTTCCGGGTGCTGGACTTTAATAGCTGGCTGCCTCCGAAAAGTATCTACAAAGAGGAGATGCCGATTCTGGAGTGGGCTCTGCAGCCTTTCAACGAATCGGATCGATCGC
Source organism: Thiomicrorhabdus xiamenensis (assembly GCF_013282625.1). NCBI lineage: Bacteria > Pseudomonadati > Pseudomonadota > Gammaproteobacteria > Thiotrichales > Piscirickettsiaceae > Thiomicrorhabdus > Thiomicrorhabdus xiamenensis. The sequence goes on along the minus strand of NZ_CP054020.1, from coordinate 1,645,617 downwards.
TCTTTACCCGAGTGGCTGAAAGTGACGGCGGGCATAGCCGGACTCAGTATAAGGCTTTGGATACCACGATTATGGAGTTGGCCGACGATATTGCTTACGGTATTCATGACCTGGAAGATGCGGTAGCTATGAAGATGGTCGGGCGCGAAATATGGCAAAAGGAAGTCATGGATAGTGACGAGTTGATGCGTTACCCGTTATGGGGCGACGAAATGACTGAAAGGCTGTTCAGCAACTCTTCCAAAGGTCGTAAGCACGCGGTCAGTCAGATGGTGGGGATTATGGTTGAAGCCATTTATATGGATGAAAATCCGAACTTCAGCCACCCGTTGCTGGCTTACCAGGCTCGACTTGAAGAGGGGGCGATGGCGGTTCTGGAATTGCTTAAGCGATTTGTTTTTAAAAACGTCATTACGATCGCAGAGGTGAAGCAGATGGAGTACAAAGGGCAGTTGATTGTTCTGGAACTGTTTAAATCCTTGCGCGCAAATCCGGGAGCGCTTCTGCCGGCCAAACATTTTGCCAAATATCAGGCGCAGAAAACCGAGCAGGAACAGCAAAGGGTGATTTCCGACTATATTGCCGGTATGACTAACACCTATGCCTCGCGACTTTATGCCAAGCTGTTTACTGCGACGCAGGGATCGATTTTTGACATGTTGTAAAGCGAAATCGCAGCTTCATTTTGCTTTACGGTTTTGCGGATAGTGGTATTTACGGACTTTGAAAGGGCTGATCTCTTCAATGGGTTTGAGTTCGACGGCAATCGAGTCCAGCGGTTTTTTTTCGGCGAGACGTTGTTGTAGACCGATACGGAGACGCTCTGAGGCCCAGCGAAGATGAATATCGACCATCTCGTTGAGCAGGCCAATTTTATCGTCGACCGCTTGTTGGGCTTTCTGCAGAACGTGTGTCGAGTGAGCGTCAGGATTCGTCTGCACCAGATTCCCAAGGGCAACGGCGAGGTTGCGTGTCCATTTCGCATAACCGATACGCCGGATCGGAGAGCCTTCGAAATGCTTGAGGAATTGCTCTTCGGTCCAGGAAAAAAACTGTAACAGTTCGCTATTGTCCAGAGGGGCGCGATGGGCGAAAGCCTGTTCATTTGTAAAGGCGCTGAAACGGTTCCACGGACAGACCAGTTGACAGTCATCGCACCCATAGATGCGGTTGCCGATGAGCGGACGTAGCGATTCGTCGATAACGCCGTCGTATTCAATGGTCAGATAGGAGATACAGCGTCGGGCATCGACCTGATTATTTTCCATGATCGCCTGGGTCGGACATTCGCGGATGCAGGCATCGCAGGGACCGCAGCCCTGTTTTTCGAAAGGCGCGTCGACCGGAAGAGGCAGGTTGACATAAAGTTCGCCGAGAAAAAACCAGGAGCCAGCGCGAGGATGAATGATCAAACTGTTTTTGCCGATGAAGCCCAGACCGGATTTTTCGGCAATCGCCTGTTCAAGAACTGGAGCGCTGTCGGTAAAAGCTCTGAATTGTAAATCGGGTACCTGGAGACGAATTTTTTCGGCCAGCTGCTGCAGTCGCTTACGAAGGAGTTTGTGGTAGTCCTTGCCGAGTGCATAGCGGGATATATAGGCCCGTTCAGGCGCGTGAAGCTGTTGCAGGGCATTGGCGGCCGTACCGTCGAAATAATTCATGCGGACTGAAATCAAACGGAGAGTGCCCGGTACCAATTCTTGGGGGCGTGTACGCTTGGTTCCATGAGCCTGCATATAGTCCATTTCGCCGTGAAAGTGCTTGTCCAGCCAGCTAAAATAGCCGTCTTCATAGGCGCTCAGATCGCATTCGGTAATGCCGATATCGGCAAAACCGAGCTCGACTCCCCAGGTTTTGATCTGCCTGGCGAGTTGTTCAGGATCGTAAGCGGTCAAATTATTCATTGCGAGACATTCAGCGATTGGGGCGTTTGGTTTGGGTTTAGGGCCGATCAGGAATCGGGTGCTTAGCCGTTATTCTATCAGAGACGTCCTGGTACAGATAAAGGAGTTGGTATGACGCAGAGCGCGAATCTCGTGCAGCGGTTTTTAGAGGATGAGGGGGCTTCTGTCTCTTTTGCTCAAAAGTTGGCGCAAGCGCTTAAAGAAGTGCTTGGCTGTGAGAAGGAAAACGGGATTGTTGTTTATTTGAACGGGGATCTCGGAGCCGGAAAGTCCTTCCTTTCACGTGCTCTTATTCAATCTTATGATTCGCGGTTAAAGGTGAAGAGCCCGACCTATACACTGGTTGAAAGCTATGAGGTGAATTTAGGGCTGTGGCCCGCGCAGGTTCACCATTTTGATCTGTACCGTCTGTGTGATCCGGAGGAATTGGAGTTTCTTGCTATTCGGGATCTGTTTCAAGGGCGCTATATCGCTTTGGTAGAGTGGCCGGAAAAAGGCCAGCCGGTTCTTCCGGCGGCCGATATTATCATTGACCTGCAATATCAGGAGGCCGGTAGAAATCTGAATTTACGGGCCTATACGGTCATTGGACAGGAAGTTGTCGAGCACCTTGAATAGGAGTTGTGTGCAAAATTGGCAAGCAGTTTGCTTAAGCTTTTTCGACCGGTTTTTAAAACCCGAAAAAGCCGGGCGCTACAGAATGCAATGGAGTGACGATTAACGGGTTGCTGTTATTTCGGAGGTCAATATGATGCCGACATCAGGAGTTTGCGAAATGTTATTAAGATCGATCAAGCAGGTAAAACGACAGGCGGAGTTACTGACTTCTGCCGTTTTGCTGTGCGCGCTTTTAGGCTCTTCTTCGGTCTGGGCCAAAGGTGCTATTGATAAGATTCGCGTCGGTCAGGATTCGCAAAAAACCCGTGTAGTCTTCGATCTTAAAGATCGCGTTAATTACAAAGTGATGCGCCTAAGTAATCCGTCACGTGTGGAAGTGGTGTTTAAGCAGGCCGAAAGCCGGATCAGCTTTAAAAATAAAACTCTAAATGACCCTCGATTGTATAAGCTGGATGTCGACTCGAATCCGCAGGTGACGAAGGTTACCCTGAAATTACATAGAACTTTGGATGTTTCCAGTTTTCATTTGGCCAAAAATGCCCAGGGATTCGAGCGTTTGGTGGTCGATTTACGCGAACTAAATGCCAATAAAAAATCTTCTTTGGACGTGGCTGAGAAAAAAATCGTCAAAAAAACGACAACCGTTGCAAAACCGGTTTCGACGCATAATGAACATCATGGAAAAACCTCTGAACTTGCTCATCAAAGTGCAAAACCTTCCCCAAACATTAAATCCAGCGAAGCAAAACAGAAAACTGCAAGTGTAGTTGAACATAAAGTTTCCGATACGGTTGCGGAAAAAACGCTGCAGCAACTGGCTAGAGAGCTGTCCGATCAGTTGAAAAATCCGCTGCACCTTCCTGAAAAAGGTGTTAAAGAGGTGGTGATTGCCCTGGATGCCGGTCATGGCGGTAAGGATTCCGGTGCGATTAACCGTCAGAAAAAAATCATGGAAAAAGACGTCACCTTGCAGCTGGCAAAACAATTGAAAAAGAAAATTGATGCCGAGCCGCATATGCGTGCGGTGTTAACGCGTGACCGGGATGTTTTTATCCCTCTGCATGAGCGAGTTAAGATTGCCAAAGAGCAAGGTGCGGATATTTTCATTTCCATTCATGCCGATGCTTTTAGCGATCACCGCGTTCGCGGCGGCTCCGTTTATGTTCTATCCCGTCGAGGGGCAAGCAGCACGATGGCGCGCCTTTTAGCGAAGCGGGAGAATGCCTATCTGCAGGATGTCAGCTTGAGCGGGTTTGATAATGATGTTGCTTATGCTTTAAGTGACTTGTCACGTCAGGCGAATGTTGAACACAGTCGAAAACTGGCGAATTCTGTATTGGCGGAGATGAAAGGGCGAGTCTCCCTGCATAAGGAGCATGTTCAATCCGCCGGATTTGCGGTACTGAAATCGATCGATATTCCGTCGATGCTGATCGAAACGGCTTTCATTTCCAATCCGCACGAAGCACGAAATCTGGTGAATCCCAAGTTCCAGAGAAAAATGGCTTCGGCAATCGTGAAAGGGCTGAACCGTTATGTTGTCGACAATATCAATAATTCGCCAGATACTATGCCGGACACACTGTTTGTGCGCTATAAAGTTCAGTCGGGCGATACTCTGAGCGGAATTGCGCGCCGTTTTAACGCCGAGGTTTCCCGGATCAAACAGGTGAACCGGATCAAAAATGCCGATCATATTTATCGCGGTAAGGTGTTGCGTATCCCGGTTACCGAGCAGCTGCTAGCTCGTCTGGACAATATGACCTGATACGGCCGGTGCCAGTCTTAAAACCACAGGGTTTCTTTTTCGCTAATAATTGCGTTTAGAGGCACGTCCCACGGTTGGCTGTCTAGACGGTCAACTTCCTGACAGGCGTGCGCCCAGCCAACCAGATAAGGCGACTCTTCTTTCTGTTCGTGTTTGAACGCAAAGGTTCGATCATAAAACCCGCCTCCCATTCCCATGCGGTTACCGCAACGGTCAAAACCAACCAAAGGGGTCAGCACCCAGTCTAATTCGCCTGCGCAGATGACGGTTTCATTAACCGGTTCCGGAATCTGGAAACGATTGTTCTGAAGTTTGGTTTCGGGACGATATTCACCGAAAAACATATGATTGTCTTCGGCCAGAATTGGCAGAAACACTTTGTGTTCGGTTTGTGACCACAGGTATTCGATTACTTTCCCTGTGCCGAGTTCTCCATCCTGACTCAGAAAAAGCCCTATATTGAGTGGCGTTTGCAAGTTTTCCTGCGCCAGAAGTTTTTGGACCTGAAGCAAAGCTTTCTCTTCGTTGTGTTTCTGTTGTTGGTGTGAAAGAAGATTACGTCGCTCACGCAGAGAGGTACGTAGAAGTTTTGCTGGGACGGCGGTTAAATCACTCATGGTTTTCGGAAGCAAAGCTAATAAGTCGGAAAGTCATTATACGAGTGAAAGAGGGGAAAGAGAAAGCATGCAGTCCGAGCTAAAATCCCTGAACCGTGAAGTTCAGGTGGCAGCCTCCTTAAGAAACTTAGGCTTCTCGGGCTAGCAGAACTAGCGAGATGCGCACCGTTTCAAATATCTGGCCCCAAAGTCGTAATTATCGGAACGGGGTTTAAGCCCGTGACCACATGCCGTAGGTACATTATAGCAAAATAAGAGTTTGGTGAAATGCGGTTTAAGGTGTGATTGTGAAAAATTGTCCGACAAGGCGAAGAGCCAGATTGAAAAACGATCAGTTGGTAATGAAAATCTCAATATAACTACGCTTTTAAAAGGCGTTGAACGCGATTAATGGTAAGTTTATTTAATTGAATTATGCTGCCGGATAAAAAGAATTTTATGAAAAAGCGTTATCGATTATTGAATCCCGGTGAATTCACCGCAGCCGTCTAATTTTGATTTGCTTTGTTTTGCCCGTCAGATTTTTTTTCCTGAATGGCGTTCGTCAGAATCTTATGGATAGCCTCAACCTTGGTTTTCAGATCGGCGCTGTTATGCATGGCTTCTTCTTTCAGTTGCAACAAGTCATAGGCGATATTGATCGATACCATGATCAGGTGGCGTTCGTTGCGACTTCCTTTAGGCAGTTCATTCATCTTTTGCTCAATCAGATTGGCGGCTTCTTGCAGACGCTTCCGTTCATCATCTTCGCATTGAAAGTTAAACCGATGCCCCATCACGTTGATTTCAACCATGGGTGTAGCTCCTAAATGTTCTCGAACGCAAAATCCCTTGTCTCCAAAATCTCTTGAGAAAGGGGGTGAAATAGCTTGTGCTGCGGGGCCGGTGGTGTGTCCGGCTTCGATTTTCCCAGGCTTCGAGATATTTTATCTCGCCGGGCGTTTTTATTTAAATAGATGGCGTTTTGTATAACAGCAGATATGGTATTATTCCCCAATTAACCCGCTTTAACAAGAGATATTAAGTATGGATTTTCAAAGCATCAATGAAGCCGTCGCGCCGTATCCCGAGTTGGAATCGCCCTCGTTTTTGCAGGGAATGTTGATCGGCTTGCTGTGTGTTGATAACGAAATTCAGGAAACCGTGTGGATTAAAAAACTGCTTGAAGAGGCGCAGGTTAAATCGATCAAGGAATCTTTCCTGATTGCCTTGCACGAAATGTACAACGAGACCAATAAAGGATTAAACGGTTCCGGGTTTGAATTGTCTTTGTGTTTGCCTGACGACAATGAAGATATGGTGTTGCGTGCCGCTATGCTGGGGCAGCTGTGTGAAGGTATTCTGTACGGTATCGGTCTGGCCGGCGGGCTTAATGAGATGGAAAAAACGCTTGGCGAAGAAGTGCGTGAGGTCATTAATGATTTGAGTGAAATCGCGCGCATTGACGTCAGTACCCTTATCGATCTGGAAAAGGAAACTACCGAGCAGGTCGAGCAGGATTTGACGGAACTTTACGAGTTTGTCAAAGTCGGCGTAATTATGCTGAATGAGGAGCTGAACCCGACGCAGGCGGCACCGATTATGGATCCACCTCAAGGACAGCATCAGATCCATTGATTGGTAATGCATGTGCACAAGTTTAATATGGAGTTTAAATGCACGAACCTCTACACGGACCTTTAGAAAATCGTCAGAGACTGTTTGCGCAGCTGCCCGATAACAGTGCGGCTTTGGTTTTTTCCGGTGAAGAACAGATTCGCAACCGTGATGTCGAATTCCCATTCCGTACGCACAGCGATTTCTGGTATCTGACCGGCTTTGCCGAACCTGATGCTGTTCTGTTGTTGCTTAAAAACAACGGCAAAGAGGAAACCGCTGTTTTTCTGCGCCCTAAAGATCTCGAGCAGGAAATCTGGCAGGGGCGACGCCTTGGTGTTGACGCTGCCGCAGAGAAGCTGGGATTGGATCAGGCATTCGAAATCGAGTCATTGCTGGAACACCTGCCTGAACTGGTCGGCGGCGTTGAAACCATTCTGGTCAGCTTTGCGGATTTTGCTCACTGGACTGAGGTGCTTACCCCTTTGCTGGCAAGCCTCAAAGCGCAAGTACGCAAAGGCATTGCAAGTCCGGCTGCCATTGCCGATCTGGATCAACTGCTGCATGAGCAAAGGTTGATTAAAAGCGAGTCGGAAATAGCCGTAATGCGACAAGCAGCGCAAATCAGCGTTAAAGGTCACTTGGCGGCAATGCGTGCGGCGGCGCTTTATACGACGGAAGCAGCGGTTCAGGCGGATCTTGAGGCGGAGTTTATTCGTCAGGGCGCGCAGCGAGTCTCCTTCAATACCATTAGCGCCAGCGCCGAGAACGCCTGTATTCTGCACTATACCGAAAACAGCGATCAGCTGAATCGGGAGGCGTTGCTATTGGTTGATGCCGGTGCCGAATATCAAGGTTATGCCGGAGATATCACCCATACCTTTCCTCCTGGCGGTAAATTTTCACAGGAACAGGCCGCACTCTATCGCCTGGTTCTGAAGGCGCAAAGAAGTGTTATCGCCGCTGTTAAACCCGGCGTAACCTATGATGAATTGCACCAGATCACTTTGCGAGTTTTGACTGAGGGATTGGTCGAATTGCAGATTTTGCATGGGGATGTGAACGACCTTGTAAAAAGTGAAGCTTATAAAGATTTCTTTATGCACGGCACCGGGCACTGGCTCGGGCTGGATGTGCACGATGTCGGGCGTTACAAAATTGATGGCGAATGGCGGCCTTTGTTGCCGGGGATGGTGCTGACCGTTGAGCCGGGGCTCTATATTTCCAGTCGACATACTCATGTGGACGCCAAATGGCATAATATCGGTATTCGTATCGAAGACGATGTGCTTGTGACTGATGCAGGACATGAAGTCCTTACCACAGGTTTGCCGCGAACAGTCGAAGAGATTGAAGCCTGGTTCGCAGAGAATGCATAACATCGTTTCAGTGGCACTTTAACTCCCAAGGAAAGCTAATGAAGAGTGATCAATCGGTTCAAGATGCGTCGCAAATTATGATCGTAGGCGGTGGTCCTGTCGGACTTTTGCTAGCATTAGGACTGGCTAGGCAGGGATTTTCCGTTCAGTTGCTGGAGTCTCAGCCGCCTAGCCAGCAACAGAACACAGACACGGAAAAAAGTGAAAACGCATTTGATGGTCGCGTTCTGGCGCTCTCTTTCGGATCCATTGAAGTTTTGCAGAATCTTGGTGTCTGGCAGGCGTTAAAACCATTTGCGACTCCGATAGAGCATGTTCATGTTTCGCAGAAAGGTTTTATGGGAATTACCATAATCGATGCCGATGAGATGAATGTCAATGCGCTTGGTTTCAGTATTCAGGGGCGTGATCTTGGGCAGGTTCTGTGGCAGTCGGTTCAAGAGTATAAAGAGCAGATCGAGATTCTGGCACCGGCGAAACTGGAAAATTTTACCGAGGATCAGGACGGAATTCAGGCTCAAGTAAGCATCGACGGAGAAGTTAAATCCTTTAAGGTTCAGTTGCTGATTGGTGCCGATGGTACCGACTCCCAGGTGCGCAAATCGCTTGGTCTGCCATTGCAGAAAAAGTCATACGGCGCTCACGCAATTCTGGCCCAAATGGAAACGGCTGAACATCCTCATGGATGGTCGTATGAACGCTTTACGACCGAGGGACCGGTGGCGCTTTTGCCGATGCAGGGGCGTTTCCATAAAGCGGTGATGGTCTGTCCGGATGAAAAGCTTAAGGATGTTATGGCTTTGGACGATCAGGCATATTTGCGACTTTTCAGTGAGAAGATGGGTGAACGATTAGGTGGTTTTGTTTCGGTTTCCAAACGTCTTGCCTATCCGTTGCAGGAAACCTATGTCGAAAACTTTACTCGTGGGCGCGCTTTGTTGTTGGGTAATGCCGCACACACGCAGCACCCGGTTGCCGCTCAGGGGTTGAATTTGGGTATTCGCGATATTGCGGTCTTTTTGGATGAGGTCGCCAAACAAGGCGTCGGAGCGAGTGCCGTTGAGAATATTTCAAGGCCGGAATTTTTGCAGCATTATGCCGAGCTTCGTCAACCTGATCATAAGAAAGTCATGGGGATGACGGATAGCTTGATTGATATCTTTCAGCATAAATCGGCTCTGGTCGGGCATCTTCGAGGGCTTGGGCTGATGGCCATGCAGGCACTCCCTGGAGCGAAGAAACGTTTTTCACGATTTGCAATGGGTAAATCCTAGTTTTCCGAGCCTTGCGAAACCTCATTATTCAGAACGCTAAAGTAGATTGTAAAGTTATGAGTACAGAATCAAAATTCTTACCGCCTGTGAATGACGATGTTGTATGGGATGCCATTATTGTCGGTGGAGGGATGGTCGGAGCCGCTGCTGCTATCGGTCTGGCTCGCAACGGTTTTGAAGTGCTGTTGCTGGAGCGCAAGGCGCCTCATTGGAGTGCGGATGAGCCTTTGGGGGTTCGGGTCAGTGCTCTGACGCGTGCCTCAGAGAATATTTTACGCAACCTCGGTGCTTGGGAGGCAATTTGTCAACAACGTTGTCATGCTTTTCGTGCCATGCGGGTATGGGATGAGTTTACGACGGCTGAAGTGACATTTAATGCCGCCGATGTTGGTGAAACAGATCTTGGGCATGTGATTGAGAATGATCTGATTCAATATGCGCTTTGGCAGGAATTCGACGCCTGTGAGAGCCTCACGGTTTTGCTTGATCAGGAGATTACGGCTTTAAAATTGCCTGCGGATGGATTGTCTAATTCGAGTTTGACGCTCGCCGACGGCCGAAAGCTAAATGCCCGCATGATTGTCGCTGCGGATGGTGGACGTTCTCTGGTCAGGCAGCTGGCTCAGATCGGATTGAGCACTCAAGACTATGACCAGTGTGCCGTGGTCGGTACGGTGAAAACCGAACTGTCGCATCAGGATTGCTGTTGGCAGAGATATACGAAAGACGGTCCTTTCGCTTTTTTAGCGATGCAGGACAATTACAGTTCGATCGCTTGGTATCTGCCGAAAGAAAAATGTGACTGGGCCTTGTCCTTGGATGATCAACAATTCGCCGCGGAAGTTGGAAAAGCGTCCGACTACCGTCTTGGACAGGTCGTCGAAGTCGGTGGACGAGGCGCTTTCCCTCTGGTTCGTCAGCACGCTAACCATTATGTCAAGCGGGGTCTGGCCCTGATCGGAGATGCTGCGCATACCATTCACCCGCAAGCAGGTCAGGGGGTTAATCTCGGGTTACTGGATGCTGCGGCGCTGGTCGAAACGCTGAGTCGTGCCAAATCCGAAGGGCGTAACTTCACCTCTTTATCGGTACTACGACAATATGAGCGTTGGCGTCGAGGCGACAATGCGATTGTGCAACGCTCAATGGAGTGGTTTGCCTGGTTGTATCAGGATAATCCACTCAAAAACGGTTTTAGACAAACGATGCTTCCGCTTGCGGAACGTCTTAAACCCGGCAAAAACTGGTTGATGGAACAGGCGTTAAATGGGCGTGAAGCGCTTCCCGAGATGGCTAGGAAGTATTCGCTTTAACGATTGCTGCCGTTAATTGCGTTCGAGCAAGTCTGTCGAAAATTTTCCATCGAGTACTGTTTTCCCGTGCGTACCTTAGGTAAGCTTTCTCTAATAAAGTCGATATTTGGGCTCTGGACCCAGTAATTCAAGCGAAATTTTAGGATGCCGAATGAAGATTAAAGCGCTTTTGGGTGTTGCGGGCGTACATGACAGAGAAAATAGCCGTGCGCTTAGGGTCGGGAAAATTTTTGAATACCTGGTCGCTTTTGCGCTTCTTCTGGTCTTTGTTCAGCTTATCCTTGCCTTAAGTGATTATCCGATCGATTCCCCTTGGTTGAATGCGGTTCTGTGGAGTGTTTTCTTTTGCGAACTGGTCGTCAATCTTTCTCTGGTAGACAAGAAACGCCGTTACCTTGCCGAAAACTGGTTAAATCTTCTAATAGTGATGCTGGCCGTGCCATGGGTTAATTGGCAGGGGGATTGGGCGTTGATTTTCCGTTCGCTGCGTCTTGTCTTGCTTTTGCGTTTTATCACCAGCTTTTTTCAGGATGCGATGCTGCTCCTCGGCCGCAATCGATTCGGGCAGATTCTGATCGGTTTCGTGTTTCTGATCATTGGGGCCGGTAGCATTTTTTCTTATATCGAAGATCGGCCGTTTATTGACGGGATCTGGTATGCGATCGTCACCATTACCACTGTCGGTTACGGTGATGTAGTACCTTTTACCGAAGAGGGGCGAATTTTCGGTACCGTTCTGATTATTTTCGGAGTGCTGTTTTTCTCGCTGGTGACGGCGAACTTCTCGGCGTTTCTGATCGGTTCGGACCAGCGAAAGCTGGAGAAAGATATTCTGAATTATGTCCGCCAGACCGAAAAGCGTCTGATTAAGCAGAGTATGGATATCGAGAAACATGTGGAAAGCATTATGCTGCATTCGACCCAAGAAGTTGATCGTTTGCAGAAAGAGTTGCAACGTTATCAGCTTCTCGAAGAGCACTTGCAGCGACTGCAGCAGGAGAAGAATTCAGAAGAAGCGCTTTTTATGCATAAGCAGAGTCAAGAGTTAAGCGCCGGTGATAAAAAACGTGAGTCGGATAAAAAGCCGGAGGATGCCGTTTCTTCCGCTAAACAGGACGATCTTTAGCCGAGAAGGGTCATTTCAGTTTCAATGCTGATTTAAAGTATATTTATCCGGCGATTAATAGGATTGACTTTTTCCGATTAAAAGCCTATATTCACCGCTAATTTATAAAAATATGACAAAAGGACAGAGCGCATGGCAGATAGACGTCTTCAGGTATTTCATACCGTTGCTAAGGTAATGAGTTTTACCAAAGCTGCAGAGACACTCCATATGACTCAACCGGCTGTTACCTTTCAGGTAAAGCAGCTTGAAGATTTCTTCAATACCCGTCTTTTCGACCGAACTCACAATAAAATCACTCTCACAGAAGCCGGTAAGGTTGTTTATGACTACGCCGATCAGATTCTTGAATTGTACGAAAAAATGAATTCCGAGGTTCGAGAACTAACGGGTGAAGTGACCGGGACTCTGGTAATTGGCGCCAGTACTACCATCGCCGAATATATGCTTCCTAGTCTTCTTGGTGCTTTCAAAAAACAGTATGAAGATGTCAATATTCGTCTGCAGGTTGGTAATACCGATGCGATTGTCTCAATGGTCGAGAATAACATGATCGATTTGGGATTAGTGGAAGCGCCGGTACAGAACAAAAACCTAGAAGTGGATGTTTGTCGTATCGATGAAATGCAGCTGATTTGTCCTTTGGATCACCCGCTTGCCAAGCGCGATAAGGTGACGGTCGAAGATTTCCGTAAATTCGGTTACATCTCTCGTGAAGAAGGTTCCGGGTCGCGTCAGGTTATCGACTCTTATATTCGTGAGCAGGGCTTCAGTTATAGCGATCTTAATGTTGTTATGGAGTTGGGTAGTCCTGAAGCGGTTAAAATGGCTGTCGAGTCCGATGTAGGGGTGGCAGTGGTTTCCCGTACCACTATCGTTAAAGAGCTGAAGTTGAACACGCTTAAAGCGATTCCGCTCGATCCGCCAATTTTGCGTCCGTTCTCGCATGTGCGTCAGAAACATAAATTCCGTCATCGTGCGGTTGGTGAATTGCTGGAATTTGCTATCAACTACTGTCGCGCTCGTGCACAGGAGTTGGGTTTCCGTATTCCGACCGAGGAAGAGCAGAAAACCATGGGTCGCTAAGCGAACCGCCAGCGTTTTCAGACGACATAAAAAACCGGGCAATGCCCGGTTTTTTTATAGGTATTGCAAGCAGAAACGGCCCCGTCTAAACGGGGCTGGTTCTTTTACAGATTATCCGAAGCGAACTCTGCCAGACGGGAGCGCTCACCTTGTTGCAAGGTAATATGTGCGCTGTGTTCCCAAGATTTAAAACGGTCGACGATATAGGTCAGACCGGTTGTGGTTTCTGTCAGATAAGGCGAGTCGATCTGGCTGATATTTCCCAGACAGATGACTTTGGTACCTTCGCCAGCACGCGTGACCAGGGTTTTCATCTGTTTTGGCGTCAGGTTCTGTGCTTCGTCGATGATAATGAACTTTTTCTGGAAGGTTCGTCCGCGCATAAAGTTCATGGATTTGATTTTGATGCGTTTGCTCAGCAGTTCCTGAGTGCTCTCTTTTTCCCAGTCGGTATAACCGTCGGATTCGGTCAGTACTTCGAGGTTGTCCATCAAGGCGCCCATCCACGGAGTCATTTTTTCTTCTTCCGTACCCGGCAGGAAGCCAATGTCTTCCCCGACCGGAATGGTGGCTCGCGTCATAATGATTTCGTTGTACAGATTCTGGTCCAAAGTCTGTTCCAGTGCGGCCGCGAGGGTAAGGAGGGTTTTACCTGTACCAGCTACACCCAGAAGGGAAACGAAATCGATATTCGGGTCCATCAGGTGGTTCAAGGCAATGTTCTGTTCGCTGTTTCGAGCTGTGATGCCCCAGATACTGTGCGTCGGCGAGGTATAGTCGCGCATGTATTCCAGAGTGGCGACGCCATTGCTGATTTTGCGGATCATTGCGCTGAAACCGGAGTCGTTTGCGCTGACCAGTGCTTCATTGGGTTGCCATTTGCAGTCATGACCGACTTCAAGTTCATAGAAAGTGCTGCCGTCTTCTTGCCATGAACGCATGTTCTGCCCGTGCGTTTCGAAAAAGTTCTCTTCCAGTTCTTCCCATCCGGTGTACAGAAGATCGGCATCTTCCAGTACGCGGTCGTTGTAGTAATCTTCCGAGTGCAGTCCGACGGCGGAAGATTTGATACGCATGTTAATGTCTTTGGTCACTAGCGTAACATTACGGCTCGGATACTCTTCCTTAAGCGCGAGACCGGTTTGTAGAATGTGATTGTCTGCTTTATGGCTCGGCAGGTGCGCCGGAAGTTTGGCGACCATCGGTTCGGTTTCGAAAAACAGTTTTCCTAAATGCAGCTGTTCAAGGCCGCTGTTAGGGTGAATGCGTTCCAGGCTGAGGCCGTTTTGAATTTCTTCGAAAGAAGCGTTGTTGATAATCTGGTCGATCAGTCGGTTGGTTTCTCGTACATTTCGGGAGACTTCCGACATCCCTTTTTTACCGGCATCCAGTTCTTCGAGAACGGTCATCGGTAAATAGATATCGTGTTCTTCGAATTGGAAGAGCGCCATAGGATCGTGCATCAGCACGTTGGTGTCTAGGATAAACAGGCGGCGTGGTTCATCGGTCATGGCAATTTCCTTTATGTCAGGCTGTTGTACGTCGGCCTTGAATGGGGTGTCAACCCTTTGCTGGCGTCGTGTATGAATTTAAAGCATTTGTTTTAATGTCTGTAGTACCTCTTCTGCGTGGCCCTTGACTTTGACTGGGCTCCAGAGTGCGGCAACCTTTCCTTCCGGATCAATTAAAAAAGTTGAGCGGACAATGCCCATGTACTCCTTGCCGAAGTTTTTCTTGAGTTGGTAGACGCCAAGTGCCTGGCACAGTTCGGCTTCAGGGTCGGAAATCAAGTCAAAGGTAAATCCCTGCTTGTCTTTGAAGTTTTCATGACGGCGCATGGAGTCCATGGAGATACCGAAGATTTGGGCGTCAAGCGCGGCGAATTCATTATGCAGTGCTGTGAAGTCTAGGCCTTCGGTAGTACAACCGGGAGTTGAGTCTTTGGGGTAGAAATATAAGACGCTGTAGCGGCCGATGAAGTCTTGTTCGGAAAGGGTTCTTTCGTTGGTTGCTTGAAGTGAAAACTGTGGCAGGCGATCGCCGATTTTTGCCATCATTCTCGATCCTTTATTTTTTTATTTGCTGAAGTTGATTAAGGCCTACGATTCGGTTTTGATCTTTTACGTTAGAATGCCTCTGAAATTCCAGTATGCCATTTTTAAAAAAACAGGCAACCGAAAAAAAGCAAAAAAACTTGCGCTTGGCTAAGCGTGGATCAAGCAGTTGCAGTCAGCCCGGAGAGAGCGGGTTAAAGGGGATGAATTTGGTTGAAGTGTCTTGGGGGAAAGGGTAATATTACCTTTTTAAAATTTGCGTTATAGGATTGGGGAGTTTTACTGTGTACACAGGCAGTATGGTGGCTTTAGTTACGCCCATGTTAGAAGATGAATCTGTCGATTATGCCGCTTTGGAAAAGTTGATTGAATTCCATATAGAATCGCAAACCGATGCGATTGTTGCAGTAGGAACTACCGGAGAGTCCGCGACTCTGGATTTTGATGAGCACTGTGAAGTAGTGCGTTTTGTTGTTCAGAAGGTCGCCGGCCGCATTCCTGTTATTGCCGGTACCGGTGCTAACTCGACCCGAGAAGCGATCCAGCTGACGCAGTGTGCCAAGGATGCCGGCGCCGATGCCTGTCTGTTGGTTTCCCCTTACTACAATAAGCCGACTCAGGAAGGTCTTTACCTGCACCATAAAAAAGTGGCTGAAACGGTTGATATTCCGCAAATTCTCTATAATGTGCCTGGGCGTACTGCTGTCGATATGCTTCCGGAGACCGTTATTCGTCTTTCGGAGATTGATAATATTATCGGCGTCAAGGAAGCGACCGGCGATATCAGCCGTGTTGCTCAGATCAAAGCCGGTGTAAGTGAAGATTTTGCGCTTTATACCGGTGACGATGCGACCGCAGTGGATTTTATTCTTGCCGGAGGCCACGGTGGTATTTCGGTAACTGCTAACGTTGCACCGAAAGCTGTTCATGATGTTTATGCGGCGGCTCTGACAGGGGACGAAGCAACTGCTCGTGCAGTAGATGCGCCTTTGACTGCACTGCATAAAGATCTGTTTATCGAAGCCAATCCGATTCCGGTAAAATGGGCGTTGGCGGAAATGGGCTTGATCGGTCATACCATTCGTTTGCCTTTAACGGTCTTGTCCGAATCTGCCCAGCAGACCGTTCGTCAGGCGATGCAGAGCGCCGGAATTCGTTAAACATTTATCTGGTTGCCTGTGAAAGCTGGTCACAGGCAGATAGCCAAAAAACTTTTCAGCAAACTAAAATTTAAGGTTTAAAAGTTTATGCGCTTTGCGAAAAAAACGCTGGTAGCTTCTACCCTTGTGATGACATTCGGCCTGAGCGGATGCTCAACCATCTCCAATCTCTTCGGCTCAGATGAGTCTTACCGCGACGGTGAAGCGAAAACGGTTAAATCTCTAGAAATTCCTCCTAATCTGTTTGATCCGGGTAGAAAAGAAAATCAGTTGGCGCCTGCGTTGCGTCAGGCTGAGAATGCAATTGCCCAAGAGCAGATGAAGAATGATTACATTCCGACCTTCAAGGCCGATGGCGTGTCGATCAAGTTCAATCTTTCCGAACGTTGGCTGGAACTTGCCACGATTGACAGTGATCAGGTGTGGGCCGGACTGCAACGCTTCTTCAGTAACCAGGGCTTTAAGATTGCCGAAGCGCGTAAAGATATCGGTATTCTGAAAACGGATTATGTGAGTCGCAAAGAACTGGCGCCGACCGATCGTTATGAAAGCGCGATCAGCAAGCTGTTAAACAGCTGGCGCCCGGAACTGGCCGACGGAGCCTTTGATAAGTATGTCGCCCGTGTCGAAACCGATATGCAAAACGGGGTAACCCGTGTCTACATTAACCACCACGAAATGGTTGAGCCGGGTGAACGCAATGACACGCTAACTTCTGCGGCTTGGCAGATGCGTCCGTACAGTCCGGTACTTGAAGCTCAGGAACTGTATCAGGCGATGTTGTTCTTCGGATCAACCGAAGAGATTGCTCTGGCGCAGCTTAAAGCCAGTGTTCAGCAGGTAGAGACGGTTGACGGCGAAGAGTTTGAAGGTCTGCGCATGAAAGCGTCTATCGATGCCTCGTGGGATTATCTGCAATCTACGATTTATCGCGCTAACTGGAATATCCATAAGAGCAATGGCGAGACTAAACGTATGGAAGTGGATGTACCGGAATCGGTTCGCGAAGAGACCGGGTTCTTTGACACCCTGGCTTTCTGGAAGGAAAGATCCAAAACCGATCTTCCTGAACGCGTTAAGTTGACGCTGACAGAAAACGACGACCAGACAAGTCTGCTGAAAGTTTCGGCCCTGGACGGCGATACGCCGCTTAACGCCGAGCAGAGACGCTACGTATTTGAAAGCCTCGGATTACTGGCAAAATAATCCGACTTAAAGATTTGCCCTCATTATTTGAGGGCTTTGTTTTTTTCGAAAGGACAAAAAACTATGCAAATTATTTGGGGAAATCCCGCTCATTCCGCTTATCGTTTAAATCAGTTGTTAGCAAAGTTACAAGCTGCCGCGCCCATTGGCGCGGTACAGTCTCAGTTTGTCTATTTTGTTGACCTTTCCTCGGAACTTTCCGCTGAAGAAAAAGCGCATCTGAATGTCTTGCTGAACAAAGACGCTGCGGATCAAAACGGTGATCTGGGTGAAGACAGCTGTATTGTAACGCCGCGAATCGGGACGATTTCTCCATGGTCTTCTAAAGCGACCGATATTACCCACACCTGCGGTATCGACAAAGTTCTGCGTATCGAGCGTGGTATTGTTTATCACTTTGAAGGTGTTACGGCTGCCGACAAAGCGACTGTTGAAGCGCTGGTACATGATCGTATGGTTGAAGTTGTCAGCCATGATTTTGCGACACTGGAAAATCTGTTTTCGCATCAGTCGCCTAAACCGATGACCACGGTCGACGTACTGGGTGGTGGTCGTGATGCGCTTGTGGTTGCGAACAAAGAAATGGGGCTGGCACTTTCGGAAGACGAAATTGATTATCTGGTAGACGCTTTTAACGGATTGGGTCGCAATCCTGTCGATGCCGAGTTGATGATGTTCGCTCAGGCGAACTCCGAACACTGCCGCCATAAAATCTTCAATGCCGATTGGACAATTGACGGACAGGATAAAGACAAGTCGCTGTTCGGCATGATCCGTAACACTTATCAGTGCAACTCCGAGGGTGTGCTTTCGGCGTACAGTGATAACGCTGCGGTAATCGAAGGGCCGATGGCGACGCGTTTCTTCCCGAATCCACAGACCCGTCAGTACCAGTTCTCCGACGAGCCGGTACACTTCCAGATTAAAGTCGAAACACATAACCACCCGACGGCGATTTCGCCTTGGCCGGGTGCGGCGACAGGTTCAGGCGGTGAAATCCGTGACGAAGGGGCAACCGGTCGCGGTTCCAAGCCGAAAGCGGGTCTGACCGGTTTTACTGTTTCGAACCTGAATATTCCAGGGTTCGAACAGCCATGGGAGAAACCATACGGTAAGCCGGGGCGTATTGTTACGCCGATGGACATTATGATCGAAGGGCCGCTGGGTGCAGCCGGGTTCAATAACGAATTCGGGCGTCCGGCAATCAACGGTTATTTCCGTACCTATGAAAATGCATTGATTACCCATGATGGCGAAGAGATCCGCGGTTATCACAAGCCGATTATGCTGGCCGGTGGTCTGGGAAGCATTCGCGAAATGCATATTCAGAAAGGGGAAATTCCGGTTGGCGCCAAACTGGTGATTCTTGGAGGGCCGGCGATGTTGATCGGTCTTGGCGGTGGTGCCGCCTCGTCGGTTGAAACCGGTTCCGGTGCGGAAAACTTGGATTTCGCTTCGGTGCAGCGTGAAAATCCTGAAATGGAGCGTCGTGCACAGGAAGTCATCGACCGTTGTACTTATCTGGGTGAAGATTCGCCGATTGCCTCTATCCATGACGTAGGTGCCGGCGGTATATCGAACGCTTTCCCTGAGCTGGTCAATGACGCCGGTCGCGGCGGGAAGATTGATCTGCGTAAAGTGCCGAACGACGAACCTGGCATGTCGCCGATGGAAATCTGGTCGAATGAATCACAGGAACGTTACGTTATTGCCGTTTATCCGGACAAGATTGATCAGTTCATCGAAATCTGCGAGCGTGAGCGCGCTATCTATGCGATTGTCGGTGAAGCGACCAAGGAACAGGAACTGGTCGTCAACGATACTGTATTTGAAAACAATCCGGTCGACATGCCTCTGAATGTTTTGCTGGGCAAGCCGCCTAAGATGCACCGTACTGCGGAAACCCGCAAGATTCCGCAGGCTGGATTTGAAACCGCTAATCTGGATTTGAACGACGTAGCCGAACGTCTGATGAAGCTGCCGACCATTGCGTCGAAGAACTTCCTGATCACTATTGGCGACCGTACCATTACCGGTATGGTGACACGGGATCAGATGGTCGGGCCGTGGCAGGTTCCTGTGGCGAATGCCGGTGTCACCTGTTCCGACTATAACGGATACACCGGTGAAGCGATGGCTTCCGGTGAGCGTCCTCCGGTCGCACTGATCAATCCGAAAGCTTCTGCGCGTCTGTCGATCGCCGAAGCGATTACTAATATTGCCTGCGCTAAGATTAATAAGATGTCGGACATTAAGATCTCTGCTAACTGGATGGCCGCCGCAGGGCATCCGGGTGAAGATTCGGCTTTGTATGACGCAGTGGAAACTGTCGGTATGGAATTGTGCCCGGCATTGGGCATTGCGGTTCCGGTCGGTAAAGACTCTATGTCGATGAAGACCGTTTGGAAAGAGGGTGATCAAGATAAAGCGGTTATTTCGCCAATGTCTCTGAACATCACGACCTTCGCGCCGGTTGAAGATGTACGCAAAACCGTTACGCCTCAACTGCGTACTGATTTGGGTGATACCGAACTGCTGGTTATCGATCTTGGTAAAGGTCAAAACCGTATTGGTGCCAGCTGTCTGGCACAGGTGTACGGTCAGGTAGGAGAAACTTCGGCCGATCTGGATTCTGCGGATGATCTATTGAACCTGTTCAATGCGACTCAAGCGTTGTTGGCCGAGGATAAGATTGTGGCCTATCATGACCGTGCCGACGGTGGTCTATTGGTAACACTGCTTGAGATGGCGTTTGCCGGTCATACCGGTCTTAACATTGATATCTCTGCTTTGGGCGGCGAGCCGGTGGCTGCACTATGTGCCGAAGAGGTCGGTGTCGTTGTGCAGATCAAGTCTGCCGATAAAGCGGCTGTTGAATCGGTATTGGCCGAACACGGTCTTTCTGCTATGAGCCACTTTATCGGGACGCTTGCAGCTGACGATAAGATCGCAATTGCGGCGAATGGTTCAGAAATCTTCAACATGCCACGTAAACAGTTGCAGAAGTGGTGGTCCGAAACTTCTTACCGTATGCAGGCGATTCGTGATAACGAAGAGTGCGCGAAACAGGAGTTTGCAGCGATCGAGAACGATGCGAATACCGAAATTAATCCGTTGGTTACTTTCGATATCAATGAGGATATTACCGCTGAGTTTGCCGGACAGGCTCGCCCGAAAGTGGCTATTCTGCGTGAGCAGGGGGTTAACGGTCAGCAGGAAATGGCCGCCGCTTTCACTAAAGCCGGATTCGATGCGATTGATGTGCATATGAGCGACGTGCTTTCCGGTGAAGTGCAGTTTGACGATTTCCGCGGTCTGGTTGCCTGTGGTGGTTTCTCCTACGGTGACGTTTTAGGAGCCGGTCGCGGTTGGGCGAACTCCATTCTGTTTAATGATACGGCGCGCAGCACTTTTGAGCGTTTCTTCCAGCGTCAAGATACCTTTACTCTTGGGGTTTGTAACGGCTGTCAGATGTTGTCGAACCTGAAAGAGATTATTCCGGGTGCGGAAAGCTGGCCGGCGTTTGTACGTAACACTTCCGAGCAGTTCGAAGCGCGCTTCTCGCAAGTTCAGATTGAAGAATCGCCATCTATCCTGTTAAAAGGCATGGAAGGTACGCGTATTCCGGTTGCCGTAGCACACGGTGAAGGGCGTATGGATTTCGGTGCCGGTGATGCCTCGCAGGTCGAAGGTCTGGTTGGTGTGCGTTATGTTGACGCAGCCGGTAATCCGACCGAAGCTTATCCGTTCAACCCGAACGGTTCGGCTAACGGCATGACTGGTCTGACAACTCCGGATGGGCGTGTGACGATTATGATGCCGCACCCTGAACGCGTGTTCCGTACCGTACAGAACTCGTGGCATCCGGATGAGTGGCAGGAAGATGCTCCGTGGATGCGTCTGTTCCGCAACGCTCGTAAATGGGTTGGCTGATTGCCGTCAAATCATTGATTCAATAATTGAAAACCCGGGTCATCCGGGTTTTTACGTAACAGGATCGAAGTAAATTAAGTTCTCATATAAGAGGAAAAATTTATTAGTAAATCCTAATAAATAAATTCTAATAATGAATAACATTCATTTATTTGACTTTGATTTGCTGAACCCTTAAATTTGACAGAATTTTTTGGGCCGGCTTAAATCTTACCGGTCAGGAAGGTTGGAAGCTTCGACCTTTTTAAGAGAAATATTCGCGTTAGCGATGTAATTTAAAATAACAACGGAGAGACCTGATGTCTTTAAATCGCCGAGAATTTCTACATGTAATGTCTATGGCTGCTGCGGCAGGTATGTTGCCAGGTACGGCTTCTGCAATGTCTGGTGGTGCGGATAAAGCTGCTGCTGCAAAAGCGTCTGCGGAGATCTACAACAAACCTATGAAAGGTAAGGTTCGTCTGTTACACATTACAGATACACACGCTCAGTTGAAGCCAATCTACTTCCGTGAGCCGAATGTAAACTTGGGTACAGGTCCGGCGTTTGGTAAGCTTCCTCACGTTGTTGGTGACAAGCTTCTTAAAGAACTAGGTATTGATAAGAACGCTAACCCAGAACTTGCACACGCATTCACCTACCTAAACTTCCAGGATGCATCTGAAACTTACGGTAAAGTAGGTGGTTTCGCACACCTTAAAACTGTTCTAGATATGCTTCGCGATCAAGCTGGCGGTCAGCAAAACACGATCACTATGGATGGTGGTGACCTTTGGCACGGTTCCGGTACAGCTCTATGGACTCGTGGTGCGGACATGGTTGAAGCGTCAAACCAGATCGGTATTGATATTATGACTGGTCACTGGGAATTCACTTATAAAGAAGAAGAAGTTCTTAAAAACCTGAACAACTTCAAAGGTGAGTTCGTTGCACAGAACATCCGTGTTAAAGAAGATTCACTATTCGGTGACGCTTACCGTGAAATGGTTGAAGCGAACAACGGTATCGGTCTATACGACGAAGACGAAGCTCGTGCATTCAAACCATATGTAATCAAAGTTGTTAACGGCGAGCGTGTTGCGGTTGTTGGTCAGGCGTTCCCTCGTACAGCTAACGCGAACCCTCAGTCTAACTTCCCTGACTGGTCATTCGGTCTTCGTGAAGACGCGCTTCAGGAAACGGTTGATCACATCCGTGAAAACGAAAAACCTGCTGCGATCGTCATGATCTCTCACAACGGTATGGACGTTGATATCAAGATGGCTTCTCGTGTTTCTGGTATCGATGCAATCTTCGGTGGTCACACGCACGATGGTGTTCCTAAAACTATCAATGTTAAAACTCCTGAAGGCGGTGTTTGTTACGTTACTAACGCTGGTTCTAACGGTAAGTTCGTTGGTTGTATGGACCTTGATATCCAGAACGGTAAGCTTAAAGGTGTTAACTACTCGCTTCTACCAGTATTCTCTAACGTTGTTGAAGCGGATGCAGGCGTTCAGAAGTTCATCGATGACCTATACAACACCAAGTATGACAACAACGTAATCGAATCACGTCGTGAAAGTGCTTACGTAAACAAAGATCGTCTAGGTAAAACTTACGGCGAGATCCTTGGTGAAGAGCTAGCGGTAGCGGAAGACACTCTATACCGTCGTGGTAACTTCATGGGGACTTGGGATCAAATCATCGTAAACGCACTACGTGAAGAGCACGATACGCAAATCGCAATGTCTGCCGGTGTTCGTTGGGGTACTTCTGTACTAGCGGGTGAAACCATCACTATGGAACGCGTAATGGACGAAACTTCTATGACTTACGGTGAAACCTACAAGTCTGAAGTGACAGGTGCGCAAATGAAAGATATCCTTGAAGGTATCTGTGAAAACCTATTCCAGAAAGACCCATACCTACAGTCTGGTGGTGATATGGTTCGTCTTGGTGGTATGGATTACACTTGTGAGCCTAATGCGGCACTTGGTAACCGTATCTCTGACATGCGTCTTGACGATGGTACTCCGCTTGAAGCGAACAAAACTTATACTGTTGCCGGTTGGGCGCAGGTTGAGGCAATCGGTGAAGGTCGTCTAATGTGGGATGTTACTGCTGATTACCTACGTCGTCACAAAAACGACATGAAGCTTAAGAAAGTTAACCATCCTAAGCTTAAAGGTGTTTCAGATAACCCTGGTATCGAAGCATACCCAGGTGAAATGGCTTAATTTTCAATTAAGTTATAACACTCAAAAGAACCCGGCCCAGTTTATCTGCGCCGGGTTTTTTTATGCCTGTGGATTATCGTCGGCGATGTGTTAATTTAAAAAGCATCTTTTATCGATGTTATGTAGAAATCGAGTTTGATGCATATAGGTGTGCTTTCGGTGATTTATTCCAGTCGTCTTACTTTTCCTGTTATTTATACATTCAGTGTTCGCTTGTTTACTGTTTTATCCCTGCTTTCTCTGCAAGGATGCGGTTGGGTTGCCGCACCCGATATCGCGCATCTGTATGAAGATGCGGCTGCAAACCGTGTAATGGTCTGTCATGAATACGGTTGTAAACAGCTTGATGAAGTTGAGTTTGACGTCGACGAAAAATTACAAATTCAACAAGTGTTTCAGGAGGGGGGAATTGAACCCGAAAGAGAGCGTGTCGCAATTGCCGAAGCGGTAGCATTGATGGAAAAGTTGACCGGAAAGAGCGTTGGTACTTGGAGGGATAAGGCGGAAAACGACGGAACCGGCGAGCGCGGGCAGATGGATTGTATTGATGAGTCGGTTAATACGACGACCTATCTCAAATTCTTTTCTGCGAACGGCTGGTTAAAGCATCATCAGGTTATGCCAAGAGTTGTGCGCAACCCTCTCTTTTTTGATGTGCATTGGACAGCGGTCATTCGAGAAATACCTGACGGTCGGCTGTACGCCGTTGATTCATGGTTCAGACAGAACGGCGAGGAACCGGTGATTTTGCCTTTGGCAGACTGGAAAGCCAAAAAAGAAGCGTTTTAACTGTTTGTTAACGCATCATTTTCATCAAGTCCTGAATGCGGTAGATTTTCCCGGCTCCGCCCCAGTTACCGTCGGGAACTTCATTAATCATGACCCAGACGCGAGCGGCATTCAGTAAATTATGATCGGTTTCTTCAACCTGCAAGATCAGATCGGTGAGCTGTTCGGTCAGCTGTTCCTTTTTATCGCCGGCCATCGTGCCTTGGAATATGCTGATGTCCAACCGGTAATGCGGTTTATCAACCTTATGACCCGCCATATAAAAATCGTCTCGTTTAAATTCACAGAATTGAACCCAGCTGAGATTTTGCGCTTTGGGATGACCGGACATTCCTTCAAGAGCAAGAAGGGTATCGGTTGCCTGTTTGGCAAAACGTTGTTTTTGTTCGGCAGAAAAGGTGTTTTCGGGTAAATGAATTACTATTAATGGCATTGGATCCCCTTTCTTTTTATGAGTGAGTGAAGAATTTATACCCTGATTAATTTTACGTATTACTTGGAAAAAACCTATATGATGTTTTTATAGGTTCAGTCCAGCTTAGATTTGATTTTTTAGCCTGTATTCAGGCGTTTACTATATCAAGATGGCTAATCTATAGGTAAATCTTTTTATATAGTGCTTATAGTTACGTAAATACAGATAAAGAAAAATTTTAAGGGATGGGATTATGTCTATTAAGGCAAGGTTGATACTTTTGGCGGCGGTAGCCTTTATATCGATTGTTTTGGTTTCTATTTTGAGTTTATGGAGTAGTGAGAAGCAAAAAGAAATTATTCATCATACCAATCAGATAGTCGAGTTATCGGAGGCTGCCAGTTTTCATAATCAGATTCAATCGATCAATATGCAGTATCTTTTGACTTTGCAACATGACCCATCCAATCCCGATATTGTCAAAATGCATGATCACCCGACGTCGATGCATTGGGATAAAATGCAAGATTTGATTGAAGAGACTAAGACGCAGTTAAGCGAATTTAAAGGGCATGAGTCCGCAGAGGAATTTACGTCGGATGTAAAAGCATTTGAAGAACGTTTGCTTAAATATTTTCAGGACATTGAGGAAGGAATTCGCTTTTATTCTAAAGGGGAGTTTACTCACGCCAATCACCATTATCTGACGGTAATCAACCCTGATTCGGTGCAAACTTTACAGAAAATCGATCAGTTCAGAGCACACTTGAGAGAAGTGAGCCATGAAGCCCAGGCTGAAGCAGAAGCTTTTGCCGGTTTTCAGGAAAATTTAATGCTTGGTTCGGGATTGTTTTTCCTGGTACTTATTGTCGCCATATCCTGGACGTTGATTCAGTCAATTCGTAAGGGAATTCATTCGACGGTTCAAGAGGTTAATCAGGTGGTTGATACCATGAATTTCAACCAGAAACTATCTGATCGAAGTGATGAGCTGGGCGAAATATCTAAGGCATTGAATTTAATGCTCATGGCGATTAAAACCAGCATTAGTGAAACAAATACCGTTGTCAGTGCCATTGCAAACGGAGATTTTACCAAACGGGTCAATAGTCAACAGAAAGGTGATCTAGACATTCTGAAGCAAGGTGTTAATGGTTCAGCGGAAAGTGTGGACTTTATGATGAGCGAATTGTCAAAAGTGATGCAGGCGTTGTATCAAGGGCAGTTTGATATCCAAATGGATCCACGAGTTCCAAAATCTTTCAGTCAACAGGTCGATGATGCCTTGAACAGTATTAATACTGTGATGGTCGAAATTATTAATGTCATGTCTGCGATGAATAAAGGGCAATTTGATCAGAGGGTTCAGGTTGAAGCGAGAGGCGATTTAGCTGAGTTGAAAGAGCGAGTGAACAGCTCGATGGATTCGTTGAGTCAAGCGATTAGCGATATTAAGCGTATTGTTGTCGCTCAATCTGAAGGGGATTTAACGCAATCCATTACTCAATCTTATGAAGGAGAGCTGGCTGTTCTGAAAGACGCGATTAACAAGTCGATTGCTAGTCTTGATGAAATTGTATTTGTTGCAATGGAGGCTGCAGGAACTGTGGCGACTGCAGCGGATGAGGTTGCTGCCGGGTCAATGGACTTGAGTCAGAGAGTTCAAGAACAGGCGGCTTCAATTGAGCAGAGTAGTGCAACGATGGAAGAGTTTAGTTCTTCTGTACAAAATAATGCACAGAGCGCTTCTGAAGAGACCAATATTGAGCATGAAGTCGAATCCAAGGCGAAAGCTGCGTCTGAAGTAATGAGTCAAACAATTGTGGCGATGAATGCTATTCAGGAGTCAAGCCATAAAATTTCTGAAATTGTCTCTATGATTGACGGTATTGCTTTCCAGACAAATTTGCTGGCGTTGAATGCGGCGGTAGAAGCGGCCCGTGCAGGTGAGCACGGTCGAGGTTTTGCGGTAGTCGCTGGAGAAGTCAGAGCGCTGGCGCAAAAATCAGCTGAAGCGGCCAAAGACATTTCATCACTTATCAATGAAAGTGTGAATCGTATTGATCAGGGGACCAAACTGGCAACGGAGTCCGGAGAAGTGATTAATCAGATTACGGATTCAATCGAGCAGGTCACGCGTATGAGTGAGCAGATTTCAGGCGCTTCAAATGAGCAGGCCCAGGGTGTTCAGCAGCTGCAGATTGCCATCGGTCAGATTGATCAGGTGACACAACAGAATGCTGCTTTGGTTGAAGAGACCTCTGCCGCAGCGGAAAGCATGCGTGATCAGGCAACAGTACTCAAGGAGAAAATGTCATTCTTCAGAACGACCAAACTTTCTTCTCAGTTGCCTCCTGTTTCGGCAAAGCCAGTGCAGAGTGAAGTTAAATCAATTGCTGCACCTGCAGCCAAAAAAGAAGAGCCGATACAGATACAAAGTAAAGACGGAAAAGGAAAGGGTCAGTCAAACTACGGTAGTGGTGAAGATTGGGTTGATTTCTAAACCTGCTGCTTCTATCTGTTTCAAATATAAAAACGCCTGCATTAAGCAGGCGTTTTTGTTACAGGCTGGGAAGGGGTGGATTTGAATATTACTGGATCTTCAAATAAGCAAAACCTTCGCTCTGCAAAATAGCAATCTTGGCGACGCCGGACGGCGCAAACTGAATGCCTTTATAGACCTTATCCTGCGGAAGCCCGACTTCATCGCGGGTTTTGTCGCATAAGTGCACTTTGACTCCGCGCACGTTGATTAACGCATCCAGACGGCCTTTTAATTCATCACGACGTTCCAGTAACGCTGCGTCATGCTCGTAAGGCGTGCCCTTTAAGGCATCATCGGTGGTAAAGCGCAGACCGTAACCGACAAAGACCAGATGGACTTCCGGTTCCATCAGTTCGGATTCGTAGAAGTTCATAATATTGTTGATGGAAGTCAGGGTTGCCGAGTAACGGGTCGGGTCGGCAAAATCGACATGATACACCACCTTGGCACCGTCATCGGCGGCCTGCGCCTGAGTGTTCAGTCCGAAAAATGCCAGAGCGATCAGCAGAATTGGAATCATCTTTTTGAATAGATGCATAGGGTTACTCCTCGTTTTATAGTTTTTAGAGATAAAAAAAGCGGCTTTCCAGTTCAGGGAGCCGCTTTGGAAGCGATTACATAATGCGGATAATTTCGCGCGTGCTGGCTAAGCTTTGAATGGCTTCGTTAACGCGTTTGAAGAGGATTTGACTGTCTTCGTCCGGGCTACGTAACTCGGTAACACCGGCATGGCTGGTCAGGCAAGTCGTTTGGCCGTCATCCAGTTTGAATTTGTGCCCGGAGATTTTTTCCTGAATCAGCTTTCCGATGCGTAGAGCGTCAACAGCCTTGACTTCCGGTAGGGCGACCATGAACTGATCGCAGCTCAAGCGGCCGATCGGCCCCATATCCTTGATGACCGATTGAATGGCGTGAGCCGCACCTAAAATCGCTTTGTCGCCCATTTCGTGACCATAGCCGTCGGTAATGTTTTTGAAGCAATCCAGATTGATCTTAATCAGGGATAGTGGCTGATTATTCATCTTGGCGCGATTGAGTTCTTCGTTGAGCAGGTCAAGGAAGAAGTCGCGGTTATACAGATTCGTCAAAGGGTCATTGGAAGAGAGGTGCTCGATCTGTTCTTCCATATGCTTGCGGCTGGTAATATTAATCGCCAGCCAGATCGCAGCCGGTTGTCCGTAGCTTTCGCTGTCAACCGGATAAACCCTCGCTTCATACCATTGCCCGCCGGAAGGGCCTTCGGAAACGCCGTTGACTTCGTCATTCGCCAGCTGGTATTCGATCTCTTGCAGCGTATTGGATGCGATTGCCTTCTGCACGACTTTCAAGAAACGGTCAGCCATCTTTTCCGGCAGTACCTGATGATAGGTTTTACCGATAAGGCTGGAACCGTCAGCATAGAGCGTACGCTCCTGACCGCCGACAATGTCCAGATAGGTGCCGTCCCGGCCCATAATGAAAATCGGGTCGGGCATTGCATTGGCTATCGCCTCAAGATGAGAGTAAGTGTGTTTCAGCGCGTCGCTCATTTAGTTGTCTCCACACGAAAATTTGTTGAGTAGGGCATACAAAAAACGGCTGTATAAAAACAGCCGTTTACAGTTATTTTAGCCTTTTGAAATCGGCTTGTACTTGATGCGGTGAGGCTGTGCTGCATCCGCACCTTTACGGCGTTTAAGGTCGGCTTCATAATCGGTGAAGTTTCCTTCGAACCACTCTACATGAGAGTCGCCTTCGAATGCAAGAATATGCGTCGCAATACGGTCCAGGAACCAGCGGTCGTGGGAGATAACCACCGCACAGCCGGCAAATTCCAGTAGGGCCTCTTCAAGCGCTCGTAGCGTTTCTACATCCAGATCGTTGGTCGGTTCATCCAGGAGCAGGACGTTACCGCCACTGCGCAGCATTTTAGCCAGGTGAACACGGTTACGTTCACCACCGGAAAGCTGACCGATTTTCTTCTGCTGATCGCCACCTTTGAAATTGAATCGCGAGCAGTAGGCGCGTGAATTCACTTCGATATTGCCGACCATAAAGATATCGTCGCCTTCAGAGATCTCTTCCCAGACCGATTTATTGTCATCCAGCGCATCGCGGCTTTGGTCAACATAGGATAATTTCACCGTTTCACCGAATTCAACAGAGCCCGAATCCGGCTGTTCCTGTCCGGTCAGCATGCGGAACAGGGTCGATTTACCGGCACCGTTTGCACCGATGATCCCGACAATTCCACCCTGTGGCAGGTTGAAAGAGAGGTCGTCAATTAATAGACGCTCGCCGAAAGATTTTGAAAGGTTATTCACTTCAATGACTTTTTCACCAAGGCGTTCGGCAACCGGAATAAAGATTTCGCTGGTCTCGTTGCGTTTCTGCTGTTCTTGCGAACTCAGCTCATCAAAACGGGCCAGACGCGCTTTGGATTTGGCGTGACGGCCTTTAGCACCTTGGCGAACCCACTCCAATTCGCTTTTAATGGTTTTCATGCGCGCCGCTTCGGATTTGGCTTCCTGTTCAAGACGTTTCTCTTTCTGTTCCAGCCACGAAGAGTAGTTTCCTTCGAATGGGATGCCTTCACCACGGTCAAGCTCCAGAATCCATTGCGCGGCATTATCCAAGAAGTAACGGTCGTGGGTGATCGCCACTACGGTTCCCGGGAATTCAAGTAGGAAGCGTTCCAGCCACGCGATCGATTCAGCATCCAAGTGGTTGGTTGGTTCGTCAAGCAGCAGCATGTCCGGTTTTTCCAGCAATAGCTTGCACAGGGCAACACGGCGCTTTTCACCACCGGATAGTTTGGAAACATCGGCGTCCCAAGGCGGCAGGCGCAGAGCGTCGGCGGCAATTTCTAAAGTACGGTCGATATTGTGACCGTCTTTAGCCTGAATAATGTCTTCGATCTCAGCTTGTTTTTTGGCCAGAGCATCAAAATCAGCATCCGGTTCGGCATAAGCGGCGTAAACCGCATCCAGTTCAGCCAGAGCATCTTTGACTTCTTTAACCGCTTCTTCGATATTGCCGCGTACATCTTTCGATTCGTCCAGCTGCGGTTCCTGTGGCAGATAACCGACCTTGATCCCCGGTTGCGGACGTGCTTCACCGACGATATCGGTATCGATGCCCGCCATGATTCTCAAAAGCGTCGACTTACCGGCTCCGTTGAGACCGAGAACACCGATCTTAGCGCCGGGAAAGAAGGACAAAGAGATATCTTTTAAGATGTGACGATTCGGTGGGACAACTTTCCCCACGCGGTTCATGGTGTAAACAAATTGCGCCATGGAAGTTCCTAAATTTCTGAATAGATTAGAGGCTAATCTGGATTGGATTAACTGTGAATGACGGCAAGTTTACCGAGAATCGAAAAACAGTTAAAGACTATTACTTTCTGTTTTCATGATTATTGATAAAAATTAGCCCTTTAATTTGCCGTGTCAGGCCAAAAAGATTAAAATTCTGGCTTTGGATTCTAATGAGACGGTTGTGGGTTGCGAATTCCAAAAGCCGCGATAGACCGCCTCTTTTCTACTTTAACGGAGAGCTTAACAATGTTTACAAAAGACATGACGATTGCTGGATATGATGATCTGATTGCCGATGCGATTAAAAATGAAGAGAATCGTCAAGAAACTCACATTGAGCTGATTGCGTCTGAGAACTACACCAGTCCACGCGTAATGGAAGCGCAGGGGTCTTACTTCACGAATAAATATGCGGAAGGTTACCCAGGCAAGCGTTACTACGGCGGTTGTGAGTTTGCTGATATTGTTGAGCAGGCTGCGATTGATCGCGCGAAAGAGTTGTTCGGCGCAGATTATGCGAACGTTCAGCCGCACTCCGGTTCTCAGGCAAATGCAGCGGTTTACATGGCATTGTGCGAGCCGGGCGATACCGTTCTGGGTATGAGTCTGGCGCATGGTGGGCACCTGACACACGGTTCTCACGTAAGCTTCTCCGGTAAAATCTACAATGCAGTACAGTACGGTATCGATCCGGTTAGCGGTCAGATCGACTATGACGAAGTTCAGAAGTTGGCTGACGAGCACAAGCCGAAAATGATCGTGGCCGGTTTCTCTGCCTACTCTCAGGTTATTGACTGGTCGAAGTTCCGTGCGATTGCCGATTCTGTCGGTGCTTACCTGTTTGTCGATATGGCGCACGTTGCCGGTCTGATTGCTGGTGGTCAATATCCGAATCCGGTTCCATTCGCTGACGTTGTCACCACAACGACTCACAAGACGCTTCGCGGTCCGCGCGGTGGTCTGATTCTGTGCAAGTCTAACCCGGATCTTGAAAAGAAACTGAACTCGGCGATTTTCCCGGGCGGTCAGGGTGGTCCTCTGGTTCACGTTATGGCGGCTAAGGCGGTAGCCTTTAAAGAGTGTCTGGAACCTTCATGGAAAGATTACTGCGTTAACGTAATCAAAAATGCCAAAGCAATGGCGGAAGTCTTTAAGGCGCGCGGTTGCGATGTGGTTTCCGGCGGGACTGAAAACCACCTGTTCCTGGTTAGCCTGATTGAAAAAGGTCTGACCGGTAAGCTGGTTGATGCGGCTCTGGATGCGGCGCATATCACGATCAACAAGAACTCGGTTCCTAACGATCCTATGTCTCCATTCGTAACTTCCGGTATCCGTGTCGGTACCGCTGCGGCAACTACTCGCGGTTTCGATGTGGAAGACTGTACCAACCTTGCAACCTGGATGTGTGATGTCATCGACGCGTGTGATCAGTCTAGCGAGAGCTGGGATGAAAGCGTGGTTGCAGAGGTACGTGAAAAAGTTTCTGCACTTTGCGCAGCCAAGCCGGTTTATAAATAAGTCCGTATGCATCTAGAGCGCGCCATGCAACGCAGTGCGAAAAGTTCGCGTTGGGCTTTCTCTTGTGTTATAAACTTGTTTTAAACAGAAAAAACCACCAAATCTGGTGGTTTTTTCAATTCTGGGCTCAAGATAAATAAGTAAAATCTTAATTTAGCGATAACTTATTTTTGCTTATTTATGTTCGGCCGGGAACGCCGATTCAAAAAAATTAGGAAACACTATGCACTGTCCATTTTGTAATGCCCCGGATACCAAAGTTGTAGATTCCCGTCTGGCGACCGAAGGGGTTCAGGTTCGCCGCCGCCGTGAGTGTATTCAGTGCGGTGAACGCTTTACCACCTATGAGTCCGCCGAGCTTTCACTGCCGCGCGTTGTTAAAAGTGACGGAAATCGTGAGCGTTTTGATGAAGAGAAAATCCGTCGCGGTTTAATCAAGGCGCTAGAGAAACGTCCAGTAGCGAGTGAATCGATTGATCAGGTGGTCAATTCGATTATGAAACGCGCTATGACCGAAGGGGTTAGAGAGATCTCTTCAAGCCAGATCGGTGAATGGTTGATGGATGAACTAAGCGAACTGGATCAGGTCGCCTATGTCCGATTCGCTTCGGTTTACCGTTCTTTCCAGGATGTGAATGCGTTTCGTGAAGAGATCGAGCGTTTGATGGTTTCGACAACGGCAAAGTCAAAATAACTTTGCGCAGCGATAGCAAAAGCTCACCGAAAGGAGTTGGTGTGATGTGGAAAGGCGAAGATCAGACCTATATGCAGCAGGCGATTGCGCTGGCGTATAAGGGATTTTATTCAACCAAGCCGAATCCGGCGGTAGGATGCGTTCTGGTTAAGGACGATAAGGTGATCGGTCAGGGGTGGCACCATAAAGCCGGCCAGCCGCACGCGGAAAAAGAAGCTCTGGCGGATGCACTGAACAATGCGCAGGATGTTTCCGGTTCAACTGCTTATGTCACTCTGGAACCCTGTTCGCATCACGGACGGACGCCGCCGTGCAGCGATGCGCTAATTGATGCTGGAGTCAGTCGTGTGGTTGTGGCGATGCAAGATCCGAACCCATTGGTGGGCGGAAATGGAATTAAACGCCTGCAAAATGCCGGAATTGACGTGCAGGTCGGGCTGCTTGAAAAAGAGGCTTATGAATTGAATCATGGTTTCTTGCATCGCATGCGTACCGGTTTACCTTATGTTCGCCTGAAAATGGCCAGTAGCCTGGATGGTCGTACGGCTATGGCAAATGGTGAAAGTCAATGGATTACCGGTGCGGATTCACGGGTTGAAGTACATAAGATGCGCGCCCATGCCGGTGCAGTGATTATCGGGATTGGTACGATATTGGCGGATGATCCAAGTATGACCGTTCGGCTGGATGAAGCGCTCTTGGCTGAAATGAATTTGAGTGCGGAAGAAGCCAATCCGATACGAGTGGTGCTTGATCCGAATTTAAGTCTGCCTATGCAGGCCAAAATGCTTGCGCTTCCCGGCAGAACGATTGTCATGACCTCCAAAGAGACCGTTGAAAACAGTTTGGAGCGGGTTGAGGAGTTTCACCGTCATGGTGTCGAGCTGGTCGCCGTCGCCGCTCAGGACGATAAACTGGATATTGAGTCCGTCTTGCACTATCTTGCGGACGAAGAGCAGGTCAATGATGTGATGGTTGAGAGTGGTGCGATTGTCGCCGGAGCCTTTGTCGAATCCGGTTTTGTTAATGAAATCCACGCTTTTGTCGCCCCGGTTCTGATGGGGGACCAAGCCAAACCGATGTTTGTCTTGCCGTCGGTCACAAATATGAATGATAAGTTACAGTTTTCGGTCACTGATATCAGCACTTTTGGTGACGATATACGAATGATTCTAAAACCGAAACGTCATCTTAAAAGCAATTAATAGCAAACCAACAAAGCAATCATAATTATGTTTACGGGTATTATCCAAGCTGAAGGAAAAATCAGTAAAATCGAGCCGCGTGATGGCGACTGGAAAGTCACGATCCACACTGGAAAACTGGATATGAATGATGTGGCGCAAGGGGATTCCATTGCCGCCAACGGGATCTGTCTTACCGCAATCGAATTCGGCAAAGATTTCTATGTTGCCGATGTTTCTTCTGAAACGCTAAGCGTTACCACGGCCGAAGAATGGACGCCGGGTACGCCGGTCAATCTGGAAAAAGCCTTGCGCTTGCAGGATCGTCTCGGTGGGCATCTGGTGAGCGGTCATGTAGACGGCGTGGGTGAGGTTAAGACGATCTCTCAGGATGCCCGATCGTGGCGTTATCAGATTGAGGCACCGCAAACCATCTGTAAATACATAGCGGCTAAAGGTTCGATTTGTATTAACGGCATCAGTTTGACGGTCAATAAAGTCGACGGGTGTGTTTTTGATGTTAATATCGTGCCGCATACCCGTCAGGAAACGACCATTAAATATTTCGAGGTCGGTACCAAGGTCAATCTGGAGGTTGATCTTCTGGCGAGATATCTGGAGCGGATGCTGAATGCTCCGCAGGCAGAAGCGCAGTCCAATATTACTGAAAACTTTTTGGCGGAACACGGATTTAAATAAGATGGCATTAAATACAATAGAAGAGCTGATTGAAGATTATAAGCAGGGCAAAATGGTCATTCTGATGGATGACGAAGACCGTGAAAACGAGGGTGATCTGTTGGTTCCTGCCGAGACGGTAACCCCTGAAGACATTAATTTCATGGCCCGTTACGGACGTGGCCTAATCTGTCTGACCATGACCCGTGACCGCTGCAATCAGCTACATCTTCCGCTGATGGTGCGTGACAATACGGATCCTCACGGAACGAACTTTACCGTCTCGATCGAGGCGGCCAAAGGAGTGACTACCGGGATTTCAGCGGCGGATCGCGCCGTTACGGTACGTACTGCGGTCGCTCAGGATGCCGGTCCTCAGGATATCGTTACACCGGGGCATATTTTCCCATTGATGGCGCAGCCGGGTGGTGTCTTGACGCGTGCAGGACATACCGAAGCGGGTTGTGATCTGGCGCGCCTTGCCGGTTTTGAACCGTCTTCTGTTATTGTTGAAATTATGAACGAAGATGGCTCGATGGCGCGGCGCGATGATCTTGAAACCTATGCTAAAGAGCATGGAATAAAGATCGGTACCATTGCTGATCTGATCGAATACCGTTTGAAGAACGAGAAAACCATCGAGCGCGTTTCAGAGTGTTTTTTGCCGACCGAGTTCGGCGAGTTCAAGTTGATCGGTTATCAGGATGTACTTGATCAGAAAGCGCATTTTGCATTGGTTTACGGACAGATCTCTTCGGATCAGCCGACGGCAGTCCGCGTGCATATGCTGGATACCCTGTGTGATGTCTTCGGTTCCAAGCGTCCGGAGTGCGGCTGGTCGCTGCAGGCGGCAATGAAGCAGATTTCCGAAGAGGGCAGCGGGGCGATTGTCGTGTTGCGCAAGAATGAAGAAGCCGGCGCCTTGCTGGATAAGATCCAGCATTATCAGATGATGGATCGCGGTATTAAGGTTCCGGAAACGCAGAATCCGGATGACACCAAAACCTTCGGTCTTGGTGCGCAGATCATTGCCGATCTGGGCATGAAGAAACTGAAGATCATCGGTTCCGCAATGAAAATGAGTGCATTGAGCGGTTTCGGCCTGGAAGTGGTTGAAGTTATGCCGAAAAAGGATGTCTGACGATTGTGAAATCCATGCATTATTTTCAGAATGCAATGGATTTTTACCCTTCGGACGACGGTTTTTATGGCAAAATATGCGGCTATGCCTAAGGTCGCTGAATCAGCGTCATAGAAAATAATCACAAGATTGAAGATCAAAAATAAGAGGCTCAGGAATACATGAAAACAGTTGAAGGAAATCTAACCGCACAAGGAATGAAAATCGGTCTGGTAGTAGGTCGTTTTAACAGTTTTGTCGTCGATCACCTGGTTGCGGGTGCGGTCGATACCATTGTTCGTCACGGTGGTTCCGAAGACAATATTACAAAAGTCATGGTTCCTGGCGCTTTTGAAATCCCGGTTGCCGCCAATAAAATGGCGCAGTCAGGCGATTATGATGCGATTGTTGCGATCGGCGCGGTGATTCGCGGCGGAACGCCACACTTTGATTATGTTGCCGGTGAATGCGTGAAAGGCATTGGACAGATTCAGTTGCAGACCGGTGTCCCGGTTTCGTTTGGTGTTCTGACTGTAGACACTATTGAACAAGCGATTGAACGTGCCGGTACCAAGGCGGGTAACAAGGGTGAAGAATGCACTCTTGCGGCCATTGAAATGGTTAATGTATTGAAGCAGATTTAATGAAAATTACCGATTCGATTCAGCCTGGACAGGGCGAAGAAATTATAGAAAAAGAGCCGCAAGTCTCGCCGCGCAGTCAGTCGCGCCGAGTCGCTTTGCAGGCGCTTTACCAGTGGCAGTTGACGAATGCTTCTGTTCTGGAGATTATGAAACAGTTCAGTGAAGACGGTTATCTGGAGCAACTGGATTTCGATCTTTTTAAAGAGTTGTTGAATCAGGTTACCGAAGAAGCCGGCGATCTGGATCAGATGTATGTTGATTTTATCGATCGTGATATCAAGCGTCTGGATCCGGTTGAACGTGCCATTCTGCGTATCGGCAGTTATGAGTTGCGCAGTAAGTTGGAAACGCCTTACAAGGTTGTCATTAACGAGGCGGTTGAGCTTGCCAAACGCTTCGGGGCTGAAGAGAGTCATAAGTTTGTTAATGGCGTTCTTGATAAGGTTGCCAAGCAGGTTCGAAGCCTGGAAGTCAATGCCTAGCCGTATCGCGGTGCGTCCAGTGTAGCGGCCGGTTTTGTCAATTTAGACTCATTACAGGAAAGCCCTCGTCTGAGGGCTTTTTTGCATTTTGCCAGAGAGATTTATGGAATTTGATCTGATTGAGCGTTATTTCACTCCTCTAAGCCTTGGTTTGCCGGAAGGTGATTTGAGTATCGGCGATGACGGTGCGCTGATAACTATTCCTCCGGAGCATCAATTGGTCGTGGTAACGGATACTCTGGTCAGTGGCGTCCACTTTCCGCATGAAACCCGGGCCTATGACATTGCCTGGAAGGCTTTAGCGGTCAATTTGAGTGATTTGGCCGCGATGGGGGCGTCGCCAATCGGTTTTTCTCTTGGGTTGAGTTTACCGAAAACCTGTGCCGAGTCTGAGCAATGGATGGCTGATTTCAGTCAAGGATTTCATGATCTGGTTGCATCAACCGGTATGAAAATTCCGTTGGTTGGGGGAGATACGACGCGCAGCGATATTCTGACGCTCACGGTCAGTGCTAAAGGCGTTGTTCGCAAAGGGCGCGCAGTCCTGCGTTCAGGAGCTGAAGCGGGAGATATTGTTGCGGTCACTGGCGTTCTCGGCGAGGGAGCTTTGGGGTTGGCCTTGGCGCTGGATACCTTATCAACTGAATTGAAAACGGGGTTGAGTGAGCAAGATCAACGGCACGCTTTGAATTACTTGAATCGACCGATCCCCCAGTTGGCTATGGGGCAATGTTTGTATCCTCTGGCCAATAGCGCGATCGATATTTCCGATGGCTTGTTGCAAGATTTAGGGCACATTCTTGAGCGCTCCTCGATGTCCACCGGGAAGCCCCTTGGGGCACGGGTTGAATTGAACGATCTACCGCTCTCTTCGGGTGTACGCAAACTTGTTGCTCAAGAAGCTTTGTGGCAGATGCCGCTAAGCGGAGGTGACGAGTACCAGCTCTGTCTGACGGTGAAGCCGGAAAACTGGTCTGCTTTGCAGGCATTGGCTGCTGAACATGACGTTGTCCTCTCCAGGATCGGCGAAATTACTGGGTATGCCGGAATCGAGTTGACGCTGTGCGGAGAGGGGGATGCTGTACCGGATTTTGCTGGGTTTCAGCATTTTTAAAGTTTCAAGGTAATAAAAAAGCCGTCGATTGACGGCTTTTTTATTGTCTCTATCAGACGCGATGGTGATTACGCTTTTGACTTTTCTCGTCTCTGGCGTACACCTTCAGCTAGCATGTCGAGCAATTCGGTGCTGCTTTCCCAGTCGATACACGCATCGGTGATGCTCTGCCCGTAGGTCAACTGTTTGCCTGGCTGAACATCCTGTCTTCCGCCGACAAGATGACTCTCCACCATGACACCCATAATTGCATCCGAACCGTCTTTAAGCTGGTCGGCAATGGATTGAGCGACAATCATTTGGCGGGTGTGGTCTTTGTTGCTGTTCGCGTGGCTGCAATCGACCATCAGTTTGCTCTGTACACCTGCTTCGCTCAATTGCTGGACGGCTTTTGAAACGTATGGCGCTTCATAGTTCGGGCCTTGATTGCCTCCGCGTAAAATAACGTGGCAATCTTCATTTCCGGTCGTCTCAAAAATCGCCGAATGACCTTCTTTAGTCAAGGACATGAAAATGTGCGGGTTGTTGGCTGCGCGAATGGCGTCAACCGCGATACGCACACTGCCGTCGGTACCGTTTTTGAAACCGACCGGGCAGGAAAGCCCGGATGCCAGTTCACGGTGTCCCTGGCTTTCGGTTGTACGAGCCCCAATAGCTCCCCAAGAGATCAGGTCGGCAACATACTGTGGCGAGATCAGATCCAGAAATTCGGTTGCGGCCGGTACGCCCATGTTGTTGACGTCGGAGAGTAATTTACGCGCCAGGCCTAACCCTTTGTTGATCTCGAAAGACTCGTCCAGGTTTGGATCGTTAATCAGGCCTTTCCAGCCGACGGTGGTGCGAGGCTTTTCAAAATAGACGCGCATAACGATCAGCAGGTCGTCCTTATGCTTTTCGATCTGTCCTTTAAGCTGAGCGGCATAATCTCTGGCCGCGCCCGGATCATGTA
Organism: Thiomicrorhabdus xiamenensis; assembly: GCF_013282625.1. Lineage (NCBI taxonomy): Bacteria > Pseudomonadati > Pseudomonadota > Gammaproteobacteria > Thiotrichales > Piscirickettsiaceae > Thiomicrorhabdus > Thiomicrorhabdus xiamenensis. Next base: position 1,606,933 of record NZ_CP054020.1, on the reverse strand, counting down.
TGGAGCATGGGCCGATTACCACCAGGATACGGTCGTCACGTCCAGCCAGAATGTTATGGATCTGCTGGCGAGTATCGTACACCGTTTGCGACGCTAACTCGGTGATAGGGTAAAGCTCATGCAGGTCCTGCGGAGAGCGAACTTCGGTAATGTTTTTAATCCGTAAATCGTCAGTCTGATACGTGCTCATGGTTACTACTTTTTATGTGATTAAGTGTGCGCTTTCGTCTGTGCGCATCCGCGAATTGCCAGAGATCAGAGAGGGTTTTGACGCCTCTTACCTTCTCTTAGGGATTTCATAAATGAAAACCGCACCAAACCGCTTATTATGCCATTTTTTGGGGTTTAGTTTACAACGAATTTAATGATTTCATAAGCTTATTCTTATGCAGTCTTCTATGCTGAGGGATATGCGGGTTTTTATGTATTTAAAATGCTTATTAACTTGATAGTTAAAAATAATCTACTGAACACTCGGAATTTTAACTAGTTATGATAAAATCCTCGCAGTTTTAAGAAATGCAAATAGGCAAGAGAATAGTGCATTGTAAATACGTTATTCAAGGTGTGACCGAGGACGGTCGAAAATTTAGGCCAAGTGATTGGATTGATCGGATTTCTTCAATGGGTGCTTCCTTTGGTGAATCGCATCGACTGGTGTATTCCGATTTGCTGCATCCTGAATTGTATGAAGGGCAGAAGTGTTTGATTATCGATACCGAGCTGGAAATTAAAAACCCCAATATGTATCAATATGTTATGAACTTCGTTCAGAGTAATGGTCTGAAAATGACTCAGGTCTGCGATGTCGATGAAGAAAAGTTGGGAAGCTGAGCCAGAACCCTTGGTGCGAGCCCGATAATGTAAAAAGCCGGAATTATTTCCGGCTTTTTTTATGCATGTGTTTTAAATAAGGTTGCTTCCGGCAAAGAGGGTGATCCAGCCGGCCAGTGCCAAGAATGGACCGAAAGCAAAAGGCGCATCGTGTTTTTGCAGTTTGATCAGGCTTAAAAGGATTGTGATCACAATACTGCTTACGGCGGCGATCAGCACAATTTGCGCGAGCGCCATGACGCCGAACCAAGCGCCCAATGCCGCCAGCATTTTGAAATCACCATACCCCATTCCTTCTTTTCCTGTGGCCAGACGAAAGCCGTGAAAAACCAGCCATAAAAGCAGGTAGCCCAGTGCGGCACCCCAGACGGCCATTTCGAGGCTGGTGAAAACTTCCTGAGTATTTAAGAGTAGGCCGAGCCAAAGCAATGGCAAGCTCAGGTTGTCTAGAATCAATTGATGTTCGATATCAATGACGGTAATGGCCAGCAGGTACCAGGTAAAAACCAAAGCGACAAGCCCTAAGGGTGAAAGGCCGAAATACATGATGACCGCAGTTGTCGACAGTGCGCTGCTGAGTTCGATCAGTGGATAGCGTTTAGAGATCGGTTCGTGGCAGTTGTGGCATTTACCTTTGCTGTAAAGCCAGCTAAAGAGTGGGATAAGTCGGTACCAGGGCAGGGCGACATGACAATGCGGACAATGTGAACGATCCATGCTCATTATTTTGTAATGCGGGGTATTTTCGTCCGCTTCGAATAAAAAGCGCGGCATGCGCCAGGTCAGCATGCTTAAGAAGCTGCCGATAATCAGACCGAGAAGAAGGGAAAATGCAATCGTTAAAAAGAGAGGCAGCTCCACAATTGGCGTCATTAGGTGTGTTTGCATGAATTGAGTCTCAATGAATATTTTGCACAAATGCTAAAAGTAAGGCTTGAAAAGGTCAAGCCGAAACGGGTTTTGCGAAAATATCGGGCGTTTGTCGGATACAAAAAAGCCGGGTTTATATTTCCCGGCTTTTTGATAATTGAAAACATGCGGAGCCCCTTATTCGTCTTCCGAATAGATGACGCAGTTGCGGTCGTTTTCCCAGACGGTAATGCTGTGCATAGCAACTCGTTCATCGCTGATGCGTTCAGCAATCTGGCGGTACAGGAATGCAGCAATGTTTTCAGCCGTCGGGTTGATCTGAGTGAAATGCGGGTGGTCGTTCAGATAGGTGTGATCCAACTCTTTGATCACCTCTTTGGCGTGACGTTTGATTTCCTTGAAGTCAACGACCATTCCGATTTCATTCAGTTGACTGCCGACAATCTGGACTTCAATTTTCCAGTTATGTCCGTGCAGTTTCGAACAGTCGCCGGGGTAGCCTTGCAGAGTGTGGGCTGCGGCAAAATCAAGAACGGTTTTTAATACAAATTTTTGCGCCATTTACGCTTACCCTGAAAAATTCAAATTAAGCAAATAATTATATCTTAAATTACACAGCGATTAAAAGATAAGTCTCTGAAATTGGTTGGATTTTAACGGTTTTATACGGATTTTGTCTTTAATGCTCGCGTGATGCAATATAGTCCGTTAAATCCCACAGAAAATCACTCTTAAACGGCAGGCGTTGCAGGGCTTTTTTGGCTTCAATGACCAGGTTGTCACGATAGGCCTGTGCCTTGCGCAATCCAAGCAGTTTCGGATATGTGGATTTGTCTGCTTTTAGATCCGATCCCTGCGGTTTACCAAGGGTTTCGGTATCGGAAGTGATGTCCAGAATGTCGTCCTGTACCTGAAAGGCCAGTCCGACCGCCTTGGCGTAGATGATAAGGTCTTCCTTGATTTGCGGGTATGCAGGATGCTGGCAGGCACCAAGGAGAAGGGAGGCCTGGATCAGCGCGCCGGTTTTTAGCTGATGCATCCGTTCGAGTGCCGATTGCTCCGGTAACTTTCCGGCGGAATCGATGTCGATCTGCTGGCCACCGATCATCCCGTTTAAGCCGGCGGCGTGCGTCAGCACTTTGATCATCTCGATTTTATTGTGATCGTTGATATGTCCGTCGGTCGCAATCAGTTGGAATGCCAGGGTCTGTTGAGCGTCGCCAACCAAGATAGCCGTCGCTTCGTCGTATTGAATATGCGCGGTCGGCTTTCCTCTTCTAAGCTCGTCATCGTCCATTGCCGGAAGATCGTCATGTACCAGTGAGTAGCAATGAATCAATTCAACGGCAGCCGCAGGCGTATCCAGTATTTCCAGAGGCATATTCAGGGCTTCCCCGCAAGCATAAACCAATGCAGGTCGAAGTCGTTTTCCCTGGTCCAGAGTCGCATAGGCAATAGCTTCCTGAAGTTTTTGCGGACAAGTTGTCTGCTTAAGCTGACTTACTTTCAGTGACAAGTATTGATTGATGCGCTGTTGATAGAGGTTTAGTTGAGTATGCAAACGTCAATTCCTGAGGTTGTCGGAGATGGAGAATCTCGCCCGTTAGCGGCGAAAAAGAATTATTCTAATGAATTAGCGTTGCGCTGTACAAAATTTGTTTGCCGACGTTTAAATGGTAGGGAATGTGTATAAAGTACACTCGTCGTTGTTGTTTGCATTAAGTTACTGAAATTCAAGCCGATATAATTGTATATGCACCGGGCGGTTTGTCTCCCGGGATGTGTTTTTGAATTTATCGAGAGTCGGATATGTTTATTGTCTATAGCCCGGAAGGCCAGTCGTTAGCTTTAACCGTGCAGCAGCTTCCTGTTCTGAGGGTTGACCCTGCCACTCGGGTAAATAAAGTGGAGGATACCGGGTTAGAGCAGTTGAAACCGGACGAGGGGAAGCAGCAGTCGGTTCTGGCCGGTCAAAGCAAGGCGTTGAGAGCTTATCAGCAGAGCGCCAAGGAGCAGCCACAGAGACGGGTTGCGGTTCAGGTCGCCGAAATTATGTCCGAACCGCTGATTACCATCAACCAGGAGGCGACTCTGGCACAGGCATTCGATCGGATGACGCGCTTGAAAATCGACTATCTGCCGGTTGTAGACGAAACGACGCTTGTCGGTCTTCTTAGTCGGGAACGTTTGCTGCATAAAATATTGCTGGACGACAATGGCGAAATTGAGGTTGGCGGCGAGAAGCAGGTTTTCGATGTTATGCAGAAACAGGTGATTACCACTAGTCGGGATACCGATATCCGTCAGGTTGCTCAGGTATTCAGCGAATATCGTGTCGGTGCTCTGGTTATCATGAATTCCGTCGAGCAGCCTATCGGTATGGTGACGCGCGGCGACCTGATCAAGCGGCTTGCCAAGGAGCCGCCGATTGAAATCTATATCTGACCGATTACGCCCGATTTTATTCCGTCTTGTCTCTTTTTACGCACTGCTGAATAAGTCTGGTGCAAACGGTTTTATGTCTTGAGTTTGTGCAGTATTAACCCGACTTGAAGTGCGTTCGGGATTGAATCGCGGTTTATTCTTCGATCACCGAAGAAAACCGCCGGTTTCCTTTTCAAATCTGAGTATTATTCCTTTATAATAAGCGGCTAAGTTTTTTCAACGGTGTATAAGGCCATGTCCTTTTTAAAGCGTTATTTGATTGCCGGTCTTCTGGTGTGGCTCCCTCTTGGTGTGACCCTCGCCGTCATCAAGTTCCTGGTTGATCTGTTTGATCGCAGTCTGTTATTGCTGCCGTTGGAATACCGACCTGAAACCCTTTTGGGATTCAATATTCCGGGGTTGGGAATTCTTCTGTCCTTCCTGCTGATTTTGATTACCGGTGTTCTGGCCGCGAACCTTCTTGGCAGTAAATTGGTCGGCATTTGGGAATCGATTCTGTCGAGAATTCCGCTGGTTCGAAGCATTTACAAAGCGGTGAAACAGATTGCCGAGGCGGTTTTCGGCTCCGGCGAGCAGACATTCCAGAATGTCTTTCTGATTGAATACCCTCGTAAAGGGTTGTGGACGCTGGCTTTCCAAACCGGAAAAAATATGTCGGAGCCGCAGCGAAAAACCGGATTCGATGAAGTCGTCAATCTGTTTGTTCCGACGACGCCGAATCCGACCTCCGGCTTCTTTATCATGGCGGATCGCAAAGAGGTGGTTAAGTTGGATATTGAGGTCGATGATGCTTTGAAAATGGTGATTTCCGGAGGTGTTGTTGCGCCGGACTCACTGCCGCAGGCTGCGGAAGAATTGAGTAAAGCGGAAGCGGTTCGCGAGGAAAAGAATTCCGATAGATAGTATTACGGTTAATCGGGCGTTGAAATTGATATTGCCGCCCGTTTAACAGCTCCCTTCGCGGGGCAAGGTAAGATGGCTTACCGATAGATTTGAAATTTTTTAAAAGACTTTTAGCAAAAGGGTTAAATGAATATGCGTACGCATTATTGTGGACAAGTAACAGAAACTTTAATCGATCAGACGGTACAGGTTGCCGGTTGGGTACACCGTCGTCGCGATCACGGTGGCGTAATCTTTATCGATCTGCGTGACCGTGAAGGGCTTGTTCAAGTTGTTGTTAATCCTGATGCTGCTGAAAATTTCAGCAAAGCCGAAAAATTACGTGCCGAATGTGTTCTGAGCATTACCGGGAAAGTTATTCCTCGTACCGAGGGAACGATTAACCCGAATATGGCGACCGGTAAAATCGAAATCGTTGCCGAGAAACTTGATGTCTTGAGTATGGCGGAACCGATCCCGTTCCAATTGGACGAGAAGAATGTCGGTGAAGAGACGCGACTGAAATACCGTTATATCGATTTGCGACGCGATGAAATGCAGAACAACCTGAGATTGCGTTACGGGATTACGCGCGCTATGCGTCGTTACCTTGACGACAACGGTTTTATGGATATGGAAACGCCGATTCTGACCAAGTCGACGCCGGAAGGTGCGCGTGATTATCTGGTTCCAAGCCGTACCCATCCAAATAAATTCTTTGCCTTGCCGCAATCGCCACAGCTTTTCAAGCAGCTGCTGATGATGTCCGGTTTTGATCGCTATTATCAGATCACGCGCTGTTTCCGTGATGAAGATCTGCGTGCCGACCGTCAGCCGGAATTTACCCAGCTGGATATCGAAACCTCTTTCATGAGCGAAGAACAGGTTATGCAGACGATGGAAGGTCTGACAAAAACCATCTTCAAAGAAGCGATCGGCTATGAATTCGAAGGGGATTTCCCGCGCATGACTTATGCCGAAGCGATCGAGAAATACGGTATTGATCGCCCTGATCTGCGTATCGACATGCAGTTGGTGGACATTGCCGACCTTCTACAGGATATCGAATTCAAGGTTTTTGCCGGTCCGGCGAAAGACCCGAAAGGGCGTGTAGTCGCTCTGCGCGTTCCGGGAGCGGGTTCCATGTCGCGTAAAGAGATTGACGAATATACCAAATTTGTCGGTATTTACGGCGCCAAAGGTCTTGCCTATATTAAGGTCAACGATATGTCAGCCGGAATCGACGGTTTGCAGTCTCCGATCATTAAATTCTTCCCTGATCAGGTAATGCAGATCATGGAACGTGTTGGCGCTCAGGATGGCGATATCGTCTTCTTCGGTGCAGACAGTGCGAAAGTCGTTAACGATGCGATCGGTGCGCTGCGTGTTAAACTGGGTGAAGATCTGGGAATGCTGGAAGGGCGTTTCAAACCTGTTTGGGTTGTTGATTTCCCGATGTTTGAAGAAGACGAAGAGACAGCGCGTATGGTGGCGATTCACCATCCGTTTACCCAGCCGAAAGCGACAACCGAAGAAATTCTTAACCATGATGCGCCGCACCAGATGCTGTCACGCGCCTATGACCTGGTTATTAACGGTCTGGAAGTCGGTGGCGGTTCGGTCCGTATTCACGACAGCAAGATGCAGGCTGCGGTCTTCAAGTTGCTGGGAATCAGCGACGAAGAAGCACAAGATAAGTTCGGCTTCCTACTGGATGCTCTGAAGTACGGTTGTCCTCCGCATGCCGGTATGGCGTTCGGGTTGGATCGTCTGGTCATGATTCTGGGTGATATTCCTTCGATTCGCGATGTAATCGCTTTCCCGAAAACACAATCGGCGGCTTGTCCTCTGACCGAAGCACCGGGAATGGTTGATAATGCCCAGCTGCAAGAGTTGTTGTTGCGTTTCCGTAAGCCGGTACGATCTGCGGATAAATAGGAGTTTTGATGTCAGAGTCTCACGCCAAGCAGATTCCTGTTCAGCTTGAGTCGCGTATCCAGAAGCTTGCTTCGGACGCGCCGACTCAGCCGTGGTTGAACAAGCAGCAGAAGCAGGCACTTAAGGATGAGATCAAGCAACTTCTGAAACAGCATAATGCTCAGCTAGTGGCGCATTATTATGTCGATGATGAATTGCAGGCTCTGGCGGAAGAAACCGGCGGCGTTGTCGCGGACTCGCTTGAAATGGCCAATTTCGGTGCACAGTCCGCTGCCGACGTTCTCGTTGTCTGCGGCGTACGTTTTATGGGCGAAACTGCGAAAATGCTCAGCCCGGAAAAAACCGTTCTGATGCCGGATCTTGAAGCAACCTGTTCTCTTGATGTTGGTTGTCCCGCCAAAGAATTTGCCGAATTCTGTGCCCAGCATCCGGAGCATACGGTTGTGGTTTACGCCAACACCAGTGCCGAGGTTAAAGCAATTGCCGACTGGGTTGTGACCTCAGGGAATGCTTTGCAGATAGTGCGTCATCTCAAAGAGAAAGGTGAAAAAATTATCTGGGCACCGGATCGGCATCTTGGCAACTGGATCGAAAAAGAAACCGGAATCGAAATGATCCGTTGGCAGGGACACTGCATTGTGCACGATGAGTTCAAGAGTTTTGAACTGGATGAATTGTGCACAAAACATCCTCAAGCCAAGGTTCTGGTTCATCCGGAGTCGCCGGCATCGGTGGTCGATCAGGCTGATGTGGTCGGGTCTACCAAAGTTCTGCTCAACGCTGTGCAGACGATGCCGGATAAAGAGTTTATTGTTGCTACGGATTACAATATCTTCTACAAAATGCAGCAATTGGCTCCGGAAAAACAGTTGTATGTGGCGCCGACCGGCGGGCATGGCGCAACCTGCAAAAGCTGTGCGCACTGTCCGTGGATGGCGATGAACGGTTTGGAAAATCTGCGCGATTGTTTGCGTAATATGGCGCCGGAAATTGTGCTTGACGAAGAGGTACGTAAAAAGGCCTTGAACTCTGTGCAGAGGATGCTCGAATTTTCCCGTCAAGCGGGACTGGTTCAGACTAAATAGTCTTGCTCCGTTTAATCATTTATCTTTAATCTTCACTGGGTTAACGGCAGGAGAAGCTCTTGCAAAAAGCGAAAAAACGGATTTTAGGTGTTGACCCAGGTTCTCGCAAAACCGGATTCGGTGTTATCGAATCCGGTCGCTTTAATCCCAACTATATTGTCAGTGGAGTGATCCGGGTCGAAAAACTTTCCGGATCGCAACGTCTTAAAAATATCTTCGAATCAATCTGCCAAATCATCGACCAATATCAGCCGGATGTGGTTGTGGTAGAGAAAGTCTTTGTCTATAAAAATCCTAAATCGGCGATTACGCTGGGACAAGCTCGCGGGGTGATTTTATGTGCCGCTGCAATCAAAGATGTGCCGATTATGGAATATACCCCTACCCAAGTTAAGAATACGATTGTCGGTAAAGGGCATGCCGGAAAAACCCAAGTGCAATATATGGTGCAGAATCTTTTGAAGTTAACGGAGTGTCCGCAGGAAGATGCAGCGGACGCTTTAGCCTGTGCTTTGTGTCATGATCGTTATATGTCACTGGGATTGGATGCGGAAACCCTTTCTAAGGGTACAAAATTTTAATTTATCTTTTTGGAATCAATAGGATATGATCGGTTTTTTAAAAGGAATCTTGGTGAAGAAGCAGCCGCCTCTACTGTGGCTTGACGTTCGCGGCGTCGGTTATGAGGTGGAAGCGCCTATGTCGACTTTCTACCAGTTGCAAAGCGGTGATGAGGAATCCGAGGTGCTGTTGCTGACGCATATGCATGTACGTGAAGATCTGATCCAGCTGTACGGCTTTGCTTCGGAAGCGGAGCGAACTCTGTTCAAAACCTTATTGAAGGTTAACGGTGTCGGGGCCAAGATGGCTTTGGGGATTCTCTCTTCGATGTCGGTCAATGAATTCTGTCAGTCTGTCGAGCAGGGCGATGTTACCGCTTTGACAAGAATTCCCGGTGTCGGCAAGAAAACCGCCGAACGTCTGCAGATCGAGATCCGTGATCGTCTAAAACCTCTGGTCGAAGCTGGGCTGCTTAACTATGCGACGGAAGATTTCACGCTTCAGCCTTCAGGCGATATGGCTGGAGAAGCTAAAAATTCTCTTAACAATCTTAAGGGTGAAGTCATGGTTGTCAATAAGGCGGTTGAGGCATTATTGGCTTTAGGATACAAATCGACTCAGGCGGAAAAAATGGTCAAACAGGCGTACCAGGACGGAATGCTTCTTGAAGAAGTGATTAAGGCCGCGCTGCAAGGGGTGAAAATCTAAATGATTGAAACGGATCGTATTGTCGGTGCCCAAGAGACCGAGGACGACATTTACAATGTGCCGTCTGTTCGTCCGCAGCAGCTTTTCGAATATATCGGACAGGGCGCGGTTCGCGAGCAGTTAAGTCTGTCGATGCAGGCGGCTAAAATGCGTGCGGAACCGCTGGATCATGTTTTGTTGTACGGACCGCCAGGGCTGGGGAAAACGACCTTGTCGAATATTATCGCTCAAGAGATGGGCGTAACTTTGCGTCAAACCTCCGGGCCGGTGATTGAAAAGCCGGGTGATCTGGCGGCCATTCTGACGCGTCTTGAACCGCATGATGTACTTTTTGTTGATGAGATTCATAGACTTAGCCCGGTTGTTGAAGAAGTTCTCTATCCTGCAATGGAAGATTTTCAAATCGATATCGTTATCGGCGAAGGGCCGGCCGCACAGAGTGTCAAGATCGATTTGCCGCCGTTTACTCTGGTTGGCGCGACCACGCGGGCGGGACTTTTGACGTCGCCGTTGCGCGATCGTTTCGGCCTTGTACAGCGCCTGGAGTTTTATTCGCATGACGAGTTGTGTCAGATCGTCACCCGTTCGGCAAATATCCTTGGATTGGAAGCGCATTTGGAAGGGGCGATGGAAGTCGCCAGACGCGCTCGCGGAACGCCGCGAATCGCTAACCGACTTCTGCGTCGGGTGCGTGATTATGCTCAGGTTCGCGGGGACGGGATTATTACCCAGGAGATCGCCAATGCTGCGCTAAACCTGCTGGAAGTCGATCAACTTGGTCTGGATAAGATGGACCTGCGCTTTCTGGACGCATTGATTAATAAATTCGATGGTGGGCCGGTCGGTATCGACAGTTTGTCGGCAGCAATGGGTGAAGAAAGAGGTACCATCGAGGATGTGATTGAACCGTTTCTCGTTCAGCAAGGATTTGTCGTACGCACATCGCGCGGACGTCTGGCAACCAATCAAGCCTATCAGCATTTGGGTGTTGAAAAACCGCAAACGAATGGGTAAAGTGCAATGCGGTATTTTGAAATAAGTTGCAGCTAATATAAAGACTTATTGACTGTGTGGGTATTCAATGTGTTGTGCAGTCGGATATTAAACGCCAATAAAAGTAATACAATTTTCTTTTGACAGATATAGTTTAGAGTAGGGTTAACAAATATGGATAGCGGTATCTTAGATCTCATTTTAATGGCCAGCCCGGTCGTTCAAATCGTTATGTTAATTTTGGCCGTGATGTCTATTGCCGCTTGGACCGTTGCCATTGCAAAATCCTATCAGTTGAAAAAATCTGTGCAAACGGCACGCAACTTCGAAAATGATTTCTGGGAAGCTCAAGATCTAACCAATCTCTACTACAAAGTTGAAGCCACTCGTGATACTTCCGAGGGAATGGCGGTCATCTTTGCCGACGGCTTCAAGGAGTTTATGCGTCTGCAAAAACAAGGCGTGACCAACTCCAACGATTTACTGGCGGGTGCACAAAGAGCAATGAAGATCGCCTTCAGCCGTCAGGCGGACGAACTGGAACTGCGTTTGCCGTTATTGGCGACCGTCGGTTCCTCGGCACCTTATATCGGGCTGTTCGGAACCGTTTGGGGGGTTATGCACGCTTTCCAATCACTTGGCGATGTACAGAACGCGACACTGTCCACGGTTGCGCCGGGGATTTCGGAAGCTCTGATTGCAACGGCGATCGGTTTGTTTGCAGCCATTCCGGCGGTTATTGCCTATAACCGTTTGAGCACAAAAGTAGATCGTCTTTTGGGTGATTATGAAAACTTTGCCGAGGGGTTTATGAGTATCCTGCAGCGTCAGGCGCATCACCTGCAAGCCGGCACCAAAAAAGAAACGGAATCTCAGCCAAGCGTTCATAACGTGTCCGAAGCTTAAGAGGAATTTGCCATGTTCAGACAAGGTATGCGCAGTTCCAGACAAAAACGCCGCCTGATGGCGGAGATCAATGTCGTTCCCTATATCGACGTGACGCTTGTTCTGCTAATTATCTTTATGGTGACGGCGCCGATCGTGCAGCAGGCGGTCAGCGTCGATCTTCCGAAAACGCCGGAAGTCGAGAAACGAACCGTCGAGCAGCTTGAGGTTGCGCCTCCATTTGTCATTACCATTACCCGTGACGGTTTGTACCGCACGTCGGCTCAGCCGGATATTATCATCAGCGACCGTGAAGTTCAGACTCTGGTCGCAGAAGTTGTGGCACGTTCCCAAGTCAATCAGGAACAGCAGTTCTACATCCAAGGGGATAGCTCTGCGCCCTATGGTAAAGTGATTCAAATCTTTACGCTGTTGCAGGCCAACGGGGTCAATAATGTGTCGTTAATTACGCAACCTGAAATTCAGGAGCGCTAAGCGATGCTGGATTTTTTAAAGCAATATCCGAAATCCTTTGCTTTTGCGGTTTTGATGCATCTGGCCATTTTCACGCTGTTGGCGATCAAGTGGGAGTTGTTCAGTGACCCGGTCAAGATCGAGATCGGTTCGGATGCCGCTCAAGAACCTCAGGAGCCTCAGCCGAATCTTGTGCAGCCGATGCAAACCCGAACCGTCGATGCCAAACAGGTTCAGGAGCAGATTAAATTAATCGAACAGCAGCAACAGGCGCGTATTCAGGAGAAGGAGCGTCTGGCGCAGGAGGCGCAGCAGGAGAAACAGCGTTTAGAAGAAGCAAAACGTCAGGCTGCCGAAGAAAAGCGTAAGGCTGAGGAGGCTGAACGTCAGGCAGAAGCACAGCGTCTCAAAGCCGAAGAGGAAAAGCGCAAAGCCGCTGAAGCACAGAGACTTGCAGAGGAACAGAAGCAGAAAGAACTGCAGGCAAAACGTAAAGCGGAAGAAGAAAAACGCAAGGCCGACGAGGCCAAGCGGGTTGCCGAAGAACAGCGCAAGCAGGCGGAGCTGGAAAAACGTAAAGCTGAGGAAGAGCGTAAGCGTGCGGCCGAAGAAAAACGCAAAGCCGAAGAGGCGAAACGACTGGCCGAGGAAGCCCACCAGAAAGAACTGGAAGCCAAGCGTATAGCGGAAGAAGAAAAGCGCAAGGCCGAAGAAGAGCGCCAACGTGCTGAAGCGGAAAAACAGAAGCGTTTGGAAGCTCAGCATAAAGCGGAAGAGGCTGAGAAAAAACGTCTGGCAGAAGAGAAACGCAAACGAGAGCTGGAAGCGGAAATCAAGCGTAAAGAGCTTGAGCGTCAGCGTGCCGAACAGGCGGCTCGTGAAGCCGAATTGCAGCGTCAGCTGAAAGCCGAAGAGAGTGCGCGCCTGGAAGCAGAACGTAACAGACAGATCCAAAGCCTGAAAGTCCGCTATGTCACAGAAATCGCTGCCAAAGTAAAAAACAACTGGCGTACGCCGGCAAATGTATCGCCTGAGGCGCAGTGTGATTTGCATATTCTGCAGCGTCGCGATGGCTCGATTATCTCGGCCCGAGTCCTGAACTGTAATGCCCTGGCATCCAAACAGTTCCAGGATGCGGCAGTAAATGCGGTCTACCGCGCATCGCCTCTGCCGCAGGCTCCGGTACCGGAAGTGTATGAAAAAGAGATTCTGTTTACCTTTAAACCTTAAAATGTAGGAAATCAAAATGCATTATCGAAACTTGTGGGCGCTAAGTTTAAGTCTGATTTTGATGTTGTTTTCGGCGCAGTCGAAAGCCGCGTTGACGATCGAGATCAGTGAGGGGTTCGATAATGCGTTACCGATTGCCGTCGTGCCTTTTCAAAGTTCTGACCGCCGGGTTCAGGATCTGGCCCAGGTGGTTTCGGCCGACCTGAAACGCAGCGGTCGCTTTAAGCCGTTGTCCAGCGGACAGATGCCGGCGTTGCCAAGCGAACTGAACGAAATCGATTATGCCCAGTGGCGTCCGATGAATATCGACAATATGGTGATCGGTAAGGTGATTCGTCTGAGCAATGGTTTCTATCAGGTGGATATGCGTCTGGTCAATGTATTGCGCAAAGAACAGGTAATGGGCAAGCGCTGGAGCAATGTTCCGGAGGCGAGTCTGCGTCAGGTCGCGCACCAGATCAGTGATGCGGTCTATGAAGAACTTACCGGTATCCGCGGTGCTTTCAATACTCAAATCGCCTATGTGACTATGTTGCGTGGTGCCAAGCAACGTTTTTACACCTTGGAAGTGGCTGATGCCGACGGTTATAACCCACAACCGATTCTAAAATCGAGTAAACCGATTATGTCGCCAAGCTGGTCGCCGGACGGAAGTAAGTTGGCCTACGTCTCTTTCGAAGAAAACCGTTCACAGGTTTATGTACAGAGCCTGGATGGAACTTATCGTAAAAAGATCGCCGGTTATCGCGGGATCAACAGCTCGCCGGCCTGGTCGCCGGATGGAACGCAATTGGCACTGACTCTATCCAAAGGCGGTAATGCCGACATCTATATTATGGATGTCGCCAGCGGAGGTTTGAAACAGGTGACGCGCGATCGAGCGATCGAAACCGAGGCGACTTGGGCGCCGGATGGCAAATCGCTGTTTTTCAACTCCGATCGTCGCGGTCAACCGCAGGTTTTTCAGGTATTCCTGGATACGATGAATGTCCAGCGCATTACCTTTGAAGGAAAATACAACTCCAACCCTGAAGTCTCGCCGGACGGGCGCTATGTCGCTGTGGTTCACGGTGGTGGCGGTTACCATATCGGATTGCTTGATCAGCAAACCAAAAAGTTCGAGGTGATTACCGATACTTTCCTTGACGAGTCGCCAAGCTTTTCGCCGAATGGCGAAATGATCCTGTATGCAATGAACAAGGGCGGACGCGGTCAATTGGCTGTGGTCACGGTTGATGGTAAAACTTCACAGACCCTGCAGGTCAAAAATGCTGAAGTACGCGAGCCGGCGTGGGGGCCGTACCTTAATCGCTAGAACCGGGTGACAGGTGTTTGTAAACGAATTCTAGATCAGTAGCCCGTTTAAGACGGTGCATAAGGAGATAAAATGAAAACTTTTTCCAAAGTGCTACTTTTGGCACTGAGCGCATCTTTGGCGGCTTGTAGTACGCCGCCGCAAAAAGATGTCGACCAGGCTTTGGATGGTAACGATACCGCTCCGGGATTGGACGGTTTCCGACTCAAGAACGAAGACTTGAACTCGCCGCAAATTCAGGGGGTTGAAGTGATCAGTGCAGACGGTCAGTCGATGGGCAGTGTCGATCCGTTGGATGGCATGGACAACGTTGATCTATTGGATCCGAATCTTCCGACTTACGAGTTGGAAAACGCACTTTATGAACCGATTATCTATTTCGGTTTCGACCAGTACGATCTGGATCCAAAGTCGATGGAAACCGTTAATTATTATGCCGAAGTGCTTCTGGCCAATCCTGAGCGGCGCGCTATTTTGCGCGGTCATACCGATGAGCGCGGCTCGCCGGAGTACAATCTGGCACTGGGTGAAAAACGTGCCGCAGCGGTAAAAAAGGCGATGATCGTTTTAGGTATTGCTCCGGAACGTCTGGAAGCCGTCAGTATGGGTGAAGAGTATCCAGCTGACCTGGGAAGTAATGAAGCGGCCTGGGCAAAAAACCGTCGTGTGGAAATTGAATTGAAGTAAGCCTAATCGGTGCACTCATTGAACAGGGAAAGGAATGAATCCAAAAAATGTATCAGTTAAAAAGGCATGGCTTGCGGCATCGCTCTCTTTGCTGTTTGTAGCGTCTACTGCTCAGGCTCAGAGTATCGAGCAGCGCCTTGAACGCCTTGAACGTATGGCCAGTAATCCGGTCATGTTGGAGATGACCCGTAAGATCAATGATCAGGAGCGGGAAATTCAGGGACTTCAGGATCAATTAGATCGTATTCAGCGCGATATGCCGCAGTCTGCGGCGGTGAGCGCTCATACCAGTACGCCGCAGAACGCCGAGTTGCAGAAAACACTCGCTGATCTGCAAACGCGGCTCAATGAAATGAACGATAAACTCACGGTGCAGGGTGCGCGAATCATCGTTCTTGAGGATGAGTTGCGTGCGCTTAAGGCTGTGCCTGCTCAGCCCCAGACAACTCAGACGCAGGGCCAGCCGAAAGTTCAAACACCGCCAGCGGCAACTGAAACAGCACAACCAGTTCAGAATGAAGAGGCGGCAGAACCTGCTTCCGTACTGCCGATCAAGACCCGTCCGGCAACCACAGCAGAGAAAAAGGCTTATCAGGATGCTTTCGGTCTGATGCGTAGTTCCGATTACGATGGTTCAATCAAGGCGTTTTCAGGGTTTATCGAAAATTCCGCTGAAAGTGATCTGGCTGCCAATGCCTACTACTGGATGGGCGAGGGGTACTTTATCAAGGGCCAGTTTGCTAAGGCATATGAGGCTTTTCAGGCGGTCTATCTGCGTTATCCGGATTCCGTGAAAACCTCTGATTCCATGCTCCGTTCGGCGGACGCTCTGGAAAAGCTTGAGCGTCTTGATGAGGCCAAACAGGTTTATCAGGAGGTAGTGAATCTCTTCCCTGAAAGCCGTGCGGCGAATAACGCTCAGAAACGTCTGGAAAAAATGTAAAAGTCGATTTTTTCGGCTGATACCCGACCCGCTATGAATCTTTGGTTCATCGCGGGTTTTTTTGTTTTCGCCCGTTATAATAGCCGGCAAGAAACTGAAATTTCCGAATGAATAAGCGAGTAGAGAATGCAAGAGAGCAAAAAAGCCGTCATTTTACTTTCCGGCGGACTGGATTCGGCCACCGTTCTGGCGATTGCCAAAGATCGCGGTTTTGAGTGCCATACAATGAGCTTTGACTACGGGCAGCGCCACAGAGCTGAACTGCATGCGGCCGAGCGTCTGGCTCAAAGCATGGGCGCTCGGACGCATCGTGTGATGAATGTCGATATGCGTCAGATTGGTGGATCGGCCTTAACCGATGATTCGATGGCGGTTCCGGTGGGCGGGGTGGAAAAGGATACCATTCCGGTAACCTACGTTCCGGCACGAAATACGGTGTTCTTATCTTATGCGCTGGCATTGGCGGAGGTAATTGGTGCCGATGATATTTTCATCGGCGTCAATGCCGTCGACTACTCCGGTTATCCCGATTGTCGCCCGGAATTTATCGAAGCCTATGAGAAAATGGCCAATCTGGCAACCAAGGCCGGAGTAGAAGGGCACCACTTAAGCGTTCAGACGCCGTTGATTGATTTATCCAAAGCCGAAATCATCCAGACCGGCCATCAACTTGGGGTTGATTATGCGTTGACCGTTTCCTGCTATCAGGCCGATGATCAGGGGCGCGCATGTGGTGTCTGCGATTCTTGCCGTTTAAGAAAGCAAGGGTTTAAAGAAGCGGGAGTCGAGGATCCAACCTTATACCAAAATGGTGCATAAGCCTGTATGTCATGCAAAAGAAATGGAATTAACCGCTAAACGTTTGATTTTACAGAAGCATTTATTTGAGGCTTAAGGAGCAAGGCGAAAACCGGCGTTTAAATTGAAAAAAAGTTGTAAAAAAATGCGTAAAAGGACTTGCGCGTAAGCTTCAGGCTTGTATAATACGCCGCATTCCGAACGGGTCGTTAGCTCAGTTGGTAGAGCAGTTGACTTTTAATCAATTGGTCGCGCGTTCGAGCCGCGCACGACCCACCACGGAATAAACGATTGGTTTTAATCATTAAACCGATTGTAAAACTTACAATATGGGTCGTTAGCTCAGTTGGTAGAGCAGTTGACTTTTAATCAATTGGTCGCGCGTTCGAGCCGCGCACGACCCACCATATTTTGAAACCCCGTCAAATTTCTGATTTGGCGGGGTTTTTTATTTCCCGGTTAGTAACAGCGTTGAAAGCACTCTCACCCTTACACGCAACTTAAGTTTGTCTATCTCTCTTGTATCGGTTATTTGAGCGTTATTGTATTTTTACCCTATTCATCTCACGGATTATTTTATACTCTCTATTAACGAGAATTAATGATTCATGAGCCTTTCATGTATATTCTGTAGTGGAATTTGTTTGAAATCGAGTCGACCAAAGTGTTCTCGAACAAGAGGATTCGCTATGCCGCAACGGCTTTTACAAAGAACGCTGATTATTGTTTTTTGCTTGTTGGGATGGAATGCTTCTGCCGCGGAAGTCCGTATCGGGGTACTCGCTTTACGCGGTGAAGAAAAAGCCATGGTCGATTGGCAGCCGCTTGCCGAAAAACTCAATCAGCAGATTCCCGAACATCACTTCTCTATTCTTCCATTGGATTTTAAACAAACCCGTTTACTGGTTCGACAGCACCGGGTGGATTTTATTATTGCCAATCCCGCCTTTTATGTTGAATTAGAGAAGAACGACGGCATTACTCCCGTTGCGACCATGCGAACCAAAGGCGTAAGCGGTAGCGAGTTAAAACGTTACGGCGGTGTAATTTTTACGCGAGCCGATAGAGAGGATATACAAACACTCAGAGATCTTAAAGGACGGACTTTGGCGGCGGTGGACTCGGCGTCGTTCGGTGGCTGGCAGATCGGTTGGCGCGAGTTAAAGCATCACGCCATCGATATTGATCGCGATCTGGAGCGTGTTGAATTTATCGGTACTCACGATGCAGTGGTTTATGCGGTTGCCGAAGGTGCCGCCGATGTCGGGATCGTTCGAACCGGAACCTTGGAGAAAATGGCCGCAGAGGGAGGGATTTCTCTGAATGACTTTGTTGTTCTGGCACCAAGGCATCCCGCCGGCTTTCCTTATATGCTCAGTACAGACCTCTATCCCGAATGGCCGATTGCCAAGGTTTCCGGAGTCAGCGAAGCTTTAGCGATTAAAGTCGCCGTCGCTTTAATGCAGATTTCGTCGCAGGACCCTTCTTTTCAAAGTTCCAATCTGGCAGGCTGGACCTTGCCGTTGAATTATCAGAGTGTACACGATGCGCTGAAAGAGTTGGAGGTCGGTCCTTACGCCTATTTGCGTGAGGTAAGCTGGCAACAGGTTCTGGAACACTATTGGTATTGGCTGGTCATCGTTACTCTGTTGATGGTTTTGCTGCTGTCTCTGGCTTTTTATGTATTGAGCATGAATCAGCGTCTCAAGAAACATCATGCAGAGTTGCGCAATTTGAATGCCGGTTTGGAGAATCGGGTTGCAGAGCGTACCGAGGAGATTGAAGGGTTGATGTTGCACGAGAGGCTGCTGCGTGGTGTGGTGGAGACGGTTGCCGACGTCAATCAGATTATTATTACCTCCGATGCGGAGCAGCAGATGCTCAAAGCAGCCTGTGATCGATTGATCGTTCATCCTGACTACCGTTTCGCCTGGGTCGGCAAATTAGAAGGTATTCCGGATGAGTTTCCTGTCGAAATCCAGGACGCACTGCCGCAGAGGCTACAGATAGTCGGTAGATCTTTCGGTTCGGCCGAACAGATGCGAGCGCTGCTCGATACAGATGAAGACAGTCTGGCGTTACGCAGTATCTCTGCAAATCAAAGTCTTCAGGAGCAATTGCCGTCCGTTCTTTTGGGATGTCGCAGTGTGGTCGCTCTGCCTCTTCGGCAGGATGCATTTAATCTGCCGTTCGGCGTTCTTGTGGTTTTCAGCGAGCGTGAAGAAGGGTTTGATTATGAAGAGATGCGTATGCTGGAGCAGTTGGCGGGGGATTTGGGTTTTGCCGTGCATGCTTTTGAGCAGCGAAACGAGCGTATCCGTTTGCAGCAGGATCGCATCAGTAATTACGAAGAAACCATTCTTTCAATGGTTGATTTGATTGAGCAGCGCGACTCTTATACAGCCGGTCATACTCAACGCGTCGCGGAGTATTCGGCCTTGATCGCCCGCCAGATGGAATTGCCGGAAGAGAGTGTTGAACGACTGTATCGGGCAGCGGTTTTACATGATATCGGGAAGATCGTTATTCCGGATTCGGTACTGCTCAAACCGGGGAAACTGACTCCACTGGAGTATAAGTTGATTCAGCAGCACGTTACCGCAGGTTATCAGACACTTTCCAAAATTAAAATGTATCAGGATCTGGCGGAAATTATGCGTCATCACCATGAATGGATTGATGGCAGTGGTTATCCGCAAGGTCTTAAGGGCGAGCAAATTCCCCTGGAAGGGCGCATTATGGCGGTTGCCGATTCATTCGATGCCATGACTTCCTATCGAATCTATAAGCCGCGGAAATCAGTGGAAACCGCTTTGCAGGAGCTGAATGAACTGGCAGGTCGACAGTACGACGAGCAGGTGGTTGCTGCTGCGCAAGTCGTGCTGCGGAACGTGATTGTCGAGGAAGATGCCAAGCAGTTGCCGCAAACGGAAATCGAACAGCAACGCTTCGCTTACTTCTTCAATGATCAGTTGACCGGGGTTTATAACGAAAATTATCTCGAGTTTATGCTGATTAACGGCCTGGATTTCCAGTTCAAACATGCCAAATTGGTCTGTCTGCACGGCTTTGCCGAACTGAATCAGCATGCCGGCTGGCTTAAGGGAAACGAAGTGCTGAAATCGGTTGCAGAGTATTTGATGGGGCTGGAAGAAGAGGCGATTGTATTCCGCGTTATGGGAGACGATTTCGTGATTCTCAGTCCTGCCGATCTGCATTTAGATACTGAGGAACTGGTGGAGAATACAGCCATGAAAACAGTCGCTGTTTCGGTAGACTTTACCAGTCTCAATGTGCAGAAAGCAGAAGGCCTCGAGCAGCTTAAAAAATTGGCCGGCCTGGAGTAAGCGTCTACATCAGGCCGTTGTAAATAGGGCTTTGTAT
The DNA here is from genome assembly GCF_013282625.1 of Thiomicrorhabdus xiamenensis. Lineage (NCBI taxonomy): Bacteria > Pseudomonadati > Pseudomonadota > Gammaproteobacteria > Thiotrichales > Piscirickettsiaceae > Thiomicrorhabdus > Thiomicrorhabdus xiamenensis. The sequence continues at coordinate 1,586,901 of NZ_CP054020.1, read as the reverse complement.
GCTTATTCCGGCGTATTAAAGGCACGATCGCCGGCATCGCCTAATCCCGGAAAGATAAATTTATTTTCGTCCAGACATTCGTCTATCTGTGCAATATAGATATCCAGCTCTGGATGGCGTTCTCGAACACGTTGGATGCCTTCCGGGGCGCCGATAATATTCAAAGAGATTATTCTTCGCGGACTCCGTTCACGGATGACGGCGACGGCATCGTTCAATGATCCGCCAGTGGCAACCATCGGATCCAGAAGAATCACGGTTTTGTCGCTACAGTCTGGGATTCTGTCGTAATAAAATTTGGCTTCATGGGTCACTTCATCTCGACGCATCGCCATAAAGCCGTTTGGCGCGTGCGGTAACAGGGAGTAAAGACCATCGAGCATTGGAAGCCCGGCGCGCATAATCGGAATCAGGACAATATCCTGCTGATTGATTCGCGGGTATTCGGATTCTCCGCGCCAGGTTTGGGTTTGTTTCGGTTGTAAATCGATTTCTTCCAAAGCCCGGTAAATCAGGATCCGACTCAGTTCTTCGATAATCTCTTTAAATGCGGAAGCTTCCGTTCGAGTCGAACGCAGTCGATTGACCAGATCTTTGGCAAGAGGGTGAGTGAGTTCAACAAGCATGGCGTTACTCATAGTGAAAAGTGAATATTAGACCCGTATTCTAGCAAATACTTGGTGCATGAATAGTCTTGCAGAAAGGAATGCGTTTGTGGAGTGTCAGGGCATTATTCAGCCGGATGGACAAACTTATCGTGTTGAAATTTGCGATTTGGCGTTTTAGTGGATTGCTTACTTAGTGTAAGAAAGAATGCAGCTGCCTGTACGGCAGCTGATGAGCAACCTTGTTTACAGGGCATTACGGGCGATTTCTCGCAGTTTCGGAACCTCAAGGTTGGCGTGGTCGGCAAAAGTCAAAGCACGTTTCAATCGTGCAGGAGCCGAGCGTCCCATACAACCGTGTTGCGGGTCACCGTCAAATGCTTCCAGCATTCCCGTAATCAATCGTTCGGCATCGTGAGTCTGTCCGCTCAGATAGGATTGGATCTCCAAAACATCGTGCGCGACAGCCTGCATCACGTCGGCATGCTCATTTTTAAGCTGTTCGACATTTCCGCCGACTTCCAGCCCTGCGATATTGGTCGTCAGGATATAAAGGTTTTTGCGTACCAGTTCATACAGCAGTTCCTCTTCACTGTCGACGATGTAAGCTGGCAGATCGACTTTGGCTAGGGCATCGAAGACCAGTTTGGCTCTCTCGCCGAAAATAGGTGAAGGCAGTACCACTTTCGAATCCATTCCCTTTTTCTTTTCGAACCAGACGGAAATCACTGTTGGCATCGGTAAATCGGCGGCTTTCCAGTCGCGCGGAAGAAGCTCGTTTTGCAGCAGAATCAGTTTATTTTTCCAGCTGTCGGGAATTTCCGAAAGGACCTGATGAATGTCGGCTTCACCGACTGAAATTAACACGGCTTCCGGGTTTGGTATATCATTCGCTAGCTGGGTCATGTTTTGATCACGATTGACACCTTGAACCGGGTAACCAAGACGGAGAAATCCACGAGCGAAGACGCTGCCCAGTTCGCCTAGCCCAACGACAACAATAGGGTTTTTCATACTGCTTCCTATAACCTTTTATTTGAGAAAATATTTTGGTGCAAGCATGCACTAAAACAGTTAATTAGAGTAAGTAATCTGTTTCTTTTTCGAGTAAAATGAGCGCAACATACGCTTGGCCACTTACGGCTGAATTTGATTTAGCAAGGATATTAGCAATGAATCAACAAAAAGCAAAGTTTACTTGGCACTACTACATGATGGCGCTCGGAGCCCTCTTGGCAATGCTGGCGGCAACACTGGGCGCGGTTGGCGGGGTGGTCTCCGGCCTTGCGATTGCGGTAATCAGTCACCCGAGACTTCAGTTTCAAGGGCTGGGACGCTTTGTCTTCTATGTCCTGTTTTTGGTTATCTACGTCTTCGCATTCCCCGATCCAGAGGTGGTTCGGGAAATGATGGCGCAATCGAAATAAGTGGGTTCTCGAAGCTTTCTTAGCCACTTTTATCGTTTTTGGAACATTATTTGGTAGGGGACTCTCGAAACCGGCCGTTTTAACATACCAGGCCGGGCATTTATGCAGGAATCTTGCCTGCATACCTTATTGAAATTAATCAGACGGGGCTTGCTGACAGGCGCCGAAAATGACTGGGCTCTTCAGAGTCTCTAAATGGTGGAGTTGAATGGTCGAAAAAAGTAAACAGAGCCTTATGTCGACTGGACAGACAGAATTTTTTCGCGAAGTTTTGGAAGGGCTGACGACAGCGGTAATCTGGGTTAACGAAAGCGAAGAGATCGCCTTTATGAATGTTGCCGCCGGGGAAATTTTTCAACTCAGTCCGAACCGGGTACTCGGCACCAAATGGCAGATGCTGATGCCAGATTTAATCGATTCTCTGAGTCTGGCGAACGAGAAAAAAATCACCATTCACGAATATGTCGTAGAACAGAGCGACCTGTTTAAGGTCCGTGTCAGTTGTACCATTTCGCCTTACGAACTGGGCGACGAAAAAGGCTGGCTGTTTGAACTTTACAATACCGAACGTCACCATCGAATCGTAGAAGAAGACGAACGTTGGCACCAATACGAAGCGGGTAACTTGCTGATCAGAACGCTGGCGCACGAAGTGAAAAATCCACTGGCCGGTATTCTTGGCGCAACTCAGCTTTTGCAGCGACGCTATGAGCCGGAAGATAAAGCGAATGACTTTCTGGAAATTATTTCCCGTGAAGTGCAGCGCCTTAAAAATCTTGTTGATCGGATGCTGGGGCCAAAACAGTCGGCGCATAAAGAAGCACATAATATCCACGAGATTATCCGCTATGTACTACAGATTATCGAAGGGGAAAAGCCGGCCAATGTTTACATCAAACTGGACTATGATCCGTCGATTCCCGAAGTAACCGTTGATTTTGAAGCGATGGTGCAGGCCCTGCTGAATTTGATCAAGAACGCGATGCAGGCAATGGAACAGTTCGGCGGGCTTTTGACGATCAAGACACGGGTTGAGCACAAGTTTACCCTTGGAACCCAGACTTATCCGCTGGTCGCCATGATCAGCATTAGCGATGAAGGCGAAGGAATTCCGCCGGAAGTGTTTGATTCGATCTTTTATCCGATGGTCAGTTCGAAAAAAGAGGGATCGGGTCTGGGATTGCCGGTCGCACAGAATGTCCTGCGACAGCATGAAGGCCTGATCGTAGCGGAAAGCGAACCGGGTAAAACCACATTTAATGTTTATCTTCCACTGAAGCAGAAGGAACGCTAGAAAATGAGTGAGGAAATGGAAGTAATGCCAATTGTTTGGGTGGTGGATGATGATGCCTCCATCCGCTGGGTATTGGAAGCCGCTTTAGAGGACAAACCCTATATTGTTAAGGTATTTGATTCTCCTCTAATGGCACTTAAAAGCATAGAGGACTTTCCTCCCTCGGCAGTTCTTTCCGATGTTCGTATGCCGGACATGGACGGTTTGACCTTTATGGAAGCGATCCATGAGAAGGATAAGCAGATTCCGGTCATTATTATGACCGCTCACGCCGACTTGGATACGGCGGTGAAATCTTATCAGAGCGAAGCGTTTGAATACCTTCCGAAACCGTTTGATATTGATGAGGCGACTTCTCTGATCGAGCGTGCCGTAAAACGCTATCTTTCCGGTGGTATGGTCAAGTCGCGACGCAGCAACAAAGCCAGTAAGCAACCGTTGAATATTATCGGTGGCGCACCGGCAATGCAGGAAGTTTTCCGCGTTTTGGGGCGCGTCTCCAAGCTGGATGTAACCGTCCTGATTAACGGGGAAACGGGAACGGGTAAAGAACTTGTGGCCAGAGCGTTGCATGAGTTGAGCCCGCGTTCCGAAGGTCCTTTTGTCGCCTTGAACACGGCGGCCATTCCGCGGGAACTGCTCGAATCGGAATTATTCGGGCATGAGAAAGGCGCATTTACCGGAGCGCATTCGCAGCGCATCGGGCGTTTCGAACAGGCCGATGGCGGAACCCTGTTCCTGGATGAGATCGGGGATATGCCGGTTGACCTGCAGACGCGACTGCTGCGCGTTCTCAACGACGGTAGCTTTTATCGCGTCGGTGGTCGCAACCCGATTCATACCAATGTGCGAATTGTGGCTGCAACCCACCAGAATATGGAAAAACTGGTACGCGAAGGGCGTTTCCGTGAAGATTTGCTGTACCGTCTGAATATTATCCGTATCAAGGTACCGGCGTTACGTGAAAGACGTGAAGATATTCCGCTTCTGGCTCGTTATTACCTGGAACAGGAAGCCAAAGCGCTTGGTCTGGAAGAGAAAACGCTCAGCAAAGAAGTCGAGAAATTCTTGTCTTCGCAGCAATGGCCGGGGAACGTCCGCCAACTGCGCAGTCTGTGTACCTGGTTGACGATTATGGCCCCGGACAAGACGGTTTATATCGAAGATCTTCCGCTGGAACTTCAGGAACCGAGCGAAGACCTTTCCGGCGAACTGGAAAACGATAACTGGGAAACGCCTTTAAGACGCTGGGCGCAGCAGTTCCTGTCCACCGGAAAAGAGGGGCTGCATACTTCGGCAGAACCGAAATTCGAAACGGTACTGATCCAGGAATCCCTTAAAGCCAGCGGTCAGCATAAACAGAAAGCGGCGGCACTGCTTGGTTGGGGGCGTAATACCCTGACCCGTAAGATGCAGGCTTTGGGACTGGAAGATTAAGAGGGCTCAGGCCTGTGATACGGGAAATTTGGCAATACCTTACGACACCGGTTGCATTTTCTTATGTTCGCAACAAAGGGTTTCTGAAAGAGGCTATTGCCATGTCCGCACGTGCCAGACGCTGTCGCCGACAGTGGGACAAGCATTACCGTCATTGCGAAGAAACGATTGTTGATGCGGCCAAAGATCTAGATTCTCGGCACACGGTACTGATTATCGGAGCAGGTTCCCTGCGCGATGTGCCTTTAGACTATTTGGCGCAGCATTTCGAGCGGGTGTTGTTGGTCGATCTGGTCTTTCTCAAGGCGGCCCGCAGGCAGGCGGCGCTCTATTCCAATGTCGAACTGATCGAGCACGATGTCACCGAATCACTCGAGAGCGTTTTTGACGGTGCTCCGAGCATTCCTCAACCATCACGCTGGTTGGACGATGAACGGGTCGATCTGGTGGTTTCTTTAAATCTGATTACACAGTTGCCGCTGATTCCAGTGCGCCAGTTGATTGTCAATTACCGTATTTCTGAACTTCAGGCGGATGAACTCGGCAGGGAGTTGATTCGCTCACATCTGGATTATCTGCAGCGTTTTGCATGCCGGGTCTGCCTGATTGCCGATCGGGAATCGGTGGAATACAACGTCTACGACGAAGAAACCGACCGCTTGGATACCTGGTGGGAAGTCGAACCGCCTCCGGAGACGGAAAGCTGGGAGTGGGAGTTGATTCCTTTTGGCGAAGGTCGAGCCAACAGACGGCAGGTCAACCGGGTTGCCGTCTCCATTCTGTGAAACCGTGCTATCCAGCCAATTAACGTAACCCTTTAAAGACGCCGTGCGATTCGGAGTTTCGTCGTGCACGGTTTACCTCTTGATCTCTCTATAGTTTTGCGTATTTATTCGTAAAAAGCGATCCATTTTCTCTAAATCGCGTGCTATCCTCAGGGCATTGCAGTCAATTATTGCAGGTAAACGACCTGTTAAAAATGCCTATTAGGGATGGTGTTATGCAAAGCCTGTCGAGAAACTCTCAATCCGCTATCAATCAATTCACAGTCAAGCAGTCAGAGCTGTATCATGCCTGCGATCTCAGCCAATTCTCTTTTGAAACGACAGACGAACTTGAGCCGTTGGAAGAACATTTGGGCCAGTCGAGGGCAATGCAGGCGCTGAAGTTCGGCATAGGCATCAAGCAAGAGGGGTATAACCTGTTTGTTCTCGGTTCAAGTGGGCTCGGCAAACAGACCACAATTCGCGAACTGTTGACTGAAGAAGCCGAAGAGACGGCTGTGCCGAGTGACTGGTGCTACGTCAATAATTTTGAGCAGGCGCACAAGCCTTTGGTGCTGGCTTTACCGAAAGGAATGGGGCGCCAGCTTCAGCAGGATATGTTGCGTTTCATCGATGATTTGCTGATCGCCTTGCCGGCGGCGTTCGAAAGTGATGAATATCATGCTGCCATGCAAACTATTAATGAAGAATATTTGCGTCGTGAAGAGCAGAGTCTGGATGAAGTCGCTGCCAAGGCGGAAAAGAATAATATCATGATGATGCGGACGCCGAGTGGCTGGAATCTCGGGCCGAAGCAGGGCGATAAAGTCATGTCGCCCGAGGAATTTTCCCAGTTACCGGACGAAGAACAGCAGGCGGTTACTCAGGTTGTGGAAGAGGTGCGTGACGAGCTTAAGCGCATTTTGCGGCAGATCCCGAAATGGCAGAAAGAGAGTCGGGCCAAGGTGAAACAGCTTAATCGCGAAGTTTCGCAAGGCACCGTAAAACAGTATGCCGAAGACCTGAAGCAGAAATATCTTGAACTGGATTCGGTGCTTCATTTTGTCGATAAAGTAACCGAAGACGTTATTGAAAATACCGATCTGTTCCGTAAGTATGCGGCGGAGATGAAAGACTCCAGTCAGACCGGAAGCAACAAGCTCCCACCGGATTTTAATGCCTATCAGGTCAATGTCTTGGTCGACCACACGGCCACTCAGGGTGCGCCGGTTGTATTTGAAGATCATCCAAGTTATCAGAACCTGATCGGCCGTATCGAGCACATTGCCCATTTCGGCTCGCTGATTACCGATTTTTCGCTGATCAAACCGGGCGCTTTGCATCAGGCTAACGGCGGATATCTGGTTCTGGATGTGCGTAAAATCTTAAGTTCGCCTTATGCGTGGGAGGGCCTCAAACGCGCGCTGTCGTCGCGGGAAATCAAAATCGAATCGCTTGAACAGTTAATGAGTCTGGCCAGTACAACGTCTTTGCAGCCGGAACCGATTCCGCTGGATATCAAGGTGGTTCTGACCGGTAGCCGTCTTTTGTACTATCTATTGAAGCACTATGATCCCGAGTTCAGTCGTCTGTTTAAGGTCTCCGCAGATTTCTCGGAGGACATGATTCGCGATGACGATAATATTGGACTCTATGTCCGCCTTATTGCCGGAATTCAACAACGAAACCATTTACTGCCTCTGGATAGGGGTGCGGTGGAAAAAGTGATTGAACAGAGTTCGCGTATGGCTCAGGATGCTTTCAGGGTGTCGCTGCACATGGGGAATCTCAGCGATCTGTTGGTCGAGGCGGACCACTGGGCGCGGAAACAGCAGCGTGAATCGATTGCCAAAGAGGATGTTCAACAGGCAATCGATATGCGACTGTTTATGATGGGACAGATCAAAGAGCGTTTACAGGAAGCGGTTATCCGCGGCATCTATAAGATTGCGACCTCCGGAGAAGTCATTGCGCAGGTGAACGGTTTAAGCGTAATCGAATTGGACGGCTACGCTTTTGGTCGTCCTTCGCGGATTACCGCTACGGCGCGCCTTGGCAGCGGCAAAGTGATTGATATCGAACGCGAAGTCGAACTGGGCGGGGCAATTCACTCCAAAGGCGTAATGATTCTTTCTTCCTATCTCGCTTCCCATTATGCAAAAGAACAGCCACTGGCGCTGTCCGCAACCTTGGTTTTCGAACAGTCTTACGGTTCTCTGGAAGGCGATAGCGCATCTGCGGCCGAGCTGTGTACATTACTGTCGGCAATTGCGGAAGTACCGCTCAAACAGAGTCTGGCAATTACCGGGTCGGTCAATCAGCACGGAGAAATTCAGGCGATCGGCGGAGTCAACGAAAAGGTTGAAGGCTTTTTCGATATTTGTCGCGAGCGCGGTCTCAGTGGTGAACAAGGGGTGATCATTCCACAATCCAATATCCAGCATCTGATGCTTAAGGATGAAGTCTGTCAGGCGGTCGAAAAAGGAAAATTCCACTTGTACGCCGTATCGATGATTGATGAGGCGATGACGCTTTTGACCGGTGTTGAAATGGGGCTGCGAGCAGATGATGGCAAATATCCGCTTGGAACCCTGAATGCTTTGATCGATAAAAAGGTGGCGCATTTTGCGGCACTTCAGCAGCAGTTTGCCAAAAACGATCATGGAAAAAACAGATTGTTGAAAAGAAGCAGTAAAGACAGCTGAGAGCCCGGGGCGTTCTTCTAAAGTAATACGACACCTTGCGCGACGCCGAGAACCAAGGCGTAACGGATCGCTTTACCGGTAAAAACCAAAAGCAAAAAAAGCATAAATTTCAGGCGCATAATGCCGGCAATCAGGGTTAAAGCGTCGCCGAACAAGGGGGCCCACGCCAGAAGCAGTGACCAGTAACCATAGCGGTTAAACCATTTCTGCCCTCTATTCAGCTGGGTCGAGGATACCGGAAACCATTTTCGATCCTGCCAATGCAACAGATAGCGACCTAGCAGATAATTGATTGCCGAGCCAAGAGTGTTACCGATGGTTGCGATCAGCCAGAGAAGCCAGATTACGGATTGCGGTTCCTGTGCGAGAGTCAGCAGATAGACTTCCGAACCGCCGGGCAGTAAGGTGGCCGACAGTAGTGCAAGGATAAAGAGAGTTAGATAGTCGAACAAGTTAAGAAGAGGGCAGGCTTGAAGAAAGCGGCTTTGCTTAGACTTAGCATTGAGAAAATTGATTGGGTGCTAAGTTGCACAAAGCCGTATGGTCGATTTTAAAGCGCTTCAACTCCGCTTTCGCCGGTACGGATACGAACCGTCTGTTCGATATTAGTGACAAAGATTTTCCCGTCACCGATTTTACCGGTTTGCGCAGATTGGATGATGGCTTCAACCGCCGCTTCGACAAGGTCTCCGCTAATGGCGATTTCCAGTTTCAGTTTTGGCAGGAAGTCGACAACATATTCCGCGCCACGGTACATCTCTGTGTGACCTTTCTGGCGGCCGTAACCTTTAACTTCGGTTACTGTCATACCATGAATGTCGATATTATGAAGGGCGTCACGAACATCATCTAATTTAAAAGGCTTGATAATAGCTGTAATCAGTTTCATTGTTTTCCTCAATTAACTTGGTCTTTGCGCGGATTTTTGTACTTGGTTTATTTTGGTCTTATAAGGTCTTTACGCCAATGTATCTGGATAGTCTGCCAGATGTTGTCCCATTTGAATAGGGGTATTCGCAGGGATTTTTCCTAAATCGGGCATTTGATTTTCCGGAGTGAGCAGAACAACGGTCGATCCCATATTAAAACGGCCGATTTCATCGCCTTTTGCATAGTGCAAATCCTGATCAGAATAATCCCAATATTCGATGGTCGGGCGGTATTCCGGTGTAATTTTGCCCTGGAAAACGGTTTCCATCGAACCGACAAAAATCGCGCCTACCATAACCAGACAGAAGGGACCGTGTTCGTTTTCAAAGCGCAGAACCAGACGCTCGTTGCGTGCGAACAGACCTTCAACGTTTCTGACCGTGGCCGGATTGACCGCAAATAAATCTCCCGGAACATACGTCATGGAAATCAATTTGGCATCGCTTGGCATATGAATACGGTGGTAGTCCTTCGGCGAAAGATAGATAACCGCCGCATCGCCGTTATGGAACTGTTTGGCATATTCAATGTCACCGCCAACGAGGGCTTCAACCGAGTAATAGTGGCATTTGGCCTGGAGGATTTTGCCCTGTTCGATTTTGCATGACTGGCTGACCAGACCGTCAACCGGCGAACACCAGGAATTCGGCGTTTCATCGATCAAGCGGGCGTCTTTTTTCAATTCACGGGTGAAAAAGGCGTTGAAATGCGGATAGTCGTTCGGGTCACTGCTGGCGGCCTCGTCGAGATTGATCCCGTACAGTCGGGTCAACAGTCTGATAATGCCGTTTTTGATCCATTTCACCTCGACATGCATAAACCAGTGCATCAGGCTCGACAGCAGATGCTGGGGAATAAGATATTGAGGAGTGACTTTAAAAAAGTCGAGTAACTTGGTCATAGTGTCGTCCCGCCTCGAGAGGGCTGTAAAATCATCATTCAAACAGAGATTGGAAGATAAAAAATCCACCTAAAATCCCTTTGTTTATTTCTCTAAGATGTGGATTTTAAGGTATAATCCGCGCAATTCATAGAAGACACAAAATTTTTAAGAAACCGGGAAAGGAAATCAGCAATGTCCGAAGTTAAAAAAGTCGTTTTAGCCTACTCTGGCGGCCTTGATACCTCAATTATCGCTAAGTGGTTGCAAGATGAGTATAACTGCGAAGTCGTTACATTCACTGCCGATATCGGTCAGGGTGAAGAGATTGAGCCGGCTCGAGCTAAAGCGCAGGCGATGGGCATTAAAGAGATCTATATCGAAGATTTGCGTGAAGAGTTCGCGCGTGATTTCGTTTTCCCGATGATGCGTGCCAATGCGATCTACGAGGGTGAATACCGTCTTGGAACTTCAATCGCTCGTCCGCTTATTTCCAAACGTCTGGTCGAAATCGCTCAGGAAACCGGTGCGGACGCAATCTCTCACGGCGCAACCGGTAAAGGGAACGATCAAGTCCGTTTCGAACTTAATGCTTACTCTCTGATGCCGGACGTTAAAGTCATCGCGCCTTGGCGTGAGTGGGATCTGATGTCCCGTGAAAAACTGATGGCGTATGCTGAAGAACACGGAATTTCCATCGAGAAGAAAAAAGGCAAAAAATCGCCTTACTCTATGGACGCCAACCTGCTGCACATCTCTTATGAAGGCGGCATTATCGAAGATCCTGCGAATGAGCCGGAAGAAGATATGTGGCTGTGGACAGTTTCACCGGAAAATGCACCGGATCAGCCGACCTATCTGGATATCACTTATGAGAAAGGTGATATTGTAGCGATTAACGGTGAAGCCATGTCTCCGGCAACCGTGATGGAATACCTGAATAAAGTCGGTGGCGAAAACGGTATCGGTCGTGACGACTTGGTTGAAAACCGTTTTGTCGGTATGAAAGCGCGTGGTTGTTACGAAACACCGGCGGGAACCATTATGCTTAAGGCGCACCGCGCAATGGAATCGATTACTCTGGATCGTAATGCCGCGCACCTGAAAGACGAATTAATGCCGAAGTATGCCGAGATGATCTATAACGGATTCTGGTTTGCTCCGGAGCGTGAAATGCTGCAGGCGATGATCGACAAGTCTCAGGAAAATGTTTCCGGTAACGTTCGCATTAAATTGTACAAAGGTAATGTGGTTTGTGTGGGTCGTACTTCTGAAAACAGCCTGTTCGACGAAGCGATTGCGACTTTTGAAGACGACGGCGGTGCATACAACCATAAAGACGCAGAAGGCTTTATTAAGCTGAACGCGCTGCGTCTGCGTACAGCGGCGAAAAAACGCGGTAAATAAACTCGTTCTAATCAAAGAATGTTGTTAAAAAGAAAGGCGCTGGTGATTTTCATCAGCGCCTTTTTTGTTTCTGGTTGTTTTGGCGAAATTTGATCGAGCATCCGTCGATCGCTTCTGCGAAAACTACAAATGTCAGTACTTCCTGTATATTGAGAGTTCTCTCTTGTTGGCGCAATAGAGTTGCTTGCACTGTAAAAAAAGGAAAATCATGCAAACGAAATACACCAAAGAATTGAGCCGTTATCTGCTGATCCTTGTCGGCGGGATGGTTCTGGCTAGCGGAGTGAGTCTGTTGTTGGTTCCAAACGAAATCACCTCCGGCGGAACGCCCGGGATGGCGATTCTGGTGAATTATTTCACAGGCTTTTCCGTCGGGATGATTATGTTGGCGATCAATATCCCTCTGATTCTCATCAGCATAAAGTTTATCGGACGCGGTTATGCGTTTCGAACCGTTTTTGCGATTCTCGTTATTGCACTCTCTACGGATATTTTGCTGGAGCTCCTAAAACTTCCTGCTCTGACTCATGAGCCTGTCCTTGCGGCGGTGTTTGGCGGAATGTTTATCGGCCTGGGAGTCGGGTTGATTCTTCATTCCAGCGCCTCCCCGGGAGGTCCGTCGATCATTGTCGGCATTGTTGCGCGCAAAACGCATTGGAAAGAGGGGAATATGGTTATCCTTGTCGATGCTTTGATCGTTTTTTCGGCGGGGTTTGTTTTCCCTAATCTTGACAGTATGCTGTGGAGTTTATTGGGGGTCTATGTCAGCGGACGAGGCATCAATCTGATTCTCTCCGGACGTCCGTCCAAGAAAGTCGTGCATATCTCCTCGGACAATGCCGAAACCATTAAAATGCAGCTGATGCATAAATTGGGACACGAAGGCGGCATGATTCTAGAGGGCGAAATGCTGCACACCGGAAACGAGCGACGATTGCTGATGCTTATTATCGATAATAATAAAGTACAGAGCGTGCGTCAGATCGTTAAGGAGTTCGACCCTTCGGGTGTCGTGATAGTGATGGAAGCGTCGGAGTAATTAAAAACCTGTCACGGTAGCAATTTGCGGTTTAATCTCGAAATGATGCAGCGTCGTTTTGCATTCGTGCCCATTCTTTTTAAGCACCGTTCTTGACGTTTCAATATAAAAATAAAATTCCTGCTCCTGATAAATTGTAGCGTTCTCTCTCAATCTGTTGAGCGAGAGAGGGCGGTTTATTAGGAATCAGGTTCGATTGAAAATTATTGATCGGCCTTTTCGAGTGTTTCTCGCCGCTGTTCACAAGCCTTGTCCAAGAGCTCAAATTGTTTGTTGCAACGGCGGCAGTTGTGGCACAGGGCCAGATGAGTCATCAGCCAGGATTGCTCTTTAAAGGTCAGTTTGCGGTCCTGTTTTTGCGACATCAGTGCGGTAGCGTGTTTACAGGAACTCATTGCTTTCATAATGGTTTCTCCTGCGCTGTGAACCAGTTTTGTTCCAAGCAGGCGCGCAGTCTTAGTCGTGCGCGGTGCAGAATGGTCCAGCAGTTGTGTTCGGTAATTTGCAGAGATTCGCAAATTTGTGAAGTTTCAAACCCCATAAACTCGCGTAGGGTAAATACGCGCGAAGTCTGTTCCGGCAAGTGAAAGACACAGATATCAAACACTTGCCAAAAATGTTCGTTTTCCAACGTTTGATAAGGGCTACTCCAGCTCGAAGGCGCATGTTCGTTGTGCCAGTGTTCGTCTTTTTGAAACCAGCCGTCGGTATCGGGTAGCTTTGATTCGTCATATTCGAAAGTCTGAATTTTTGAGTGGCGACGATAAAGGTCAATCAATTTGTGTCGCAAAATGCCAAATACCCAGGTTTCCAGCGATGATTTGCCCTCAAATTTTTCTAATCGTTTCCAGGCGCTTATTAAACATTCCTGAACCGCGTCTTCGGCATCTGCTTCGAATTTCAGATGTGATTTTGCAAAGGCAATCAGCCTAGGTCGCAGAGGATCTATGCGTTGTTCGAATTCTGCTTGGCTGCAATTTTGACATGGTTCCGCTGGCATTGATTATTCAGCCTTCCTTGTATTGACTCTTATCGATTTGTCGCGTCTCCTTGTATCCAACGGTGAATCCAATAGTCGGCACTGACATAACGACCGCCGCCGGTAAACAGCAGACTTAATAGCATTATGAAGTAGGTAGCGGCAAATTCAATCCCGTTATTGAGAATAACAATCTGTCCATTACTGGTCAGCCATTCAAAATTACCGTGCATTTGTAGAATTTGATGGCTCATCGCCAGCTGCTGCTGTGCATCCAATACCTGTTGATTGGCGAGCCAGCTTGAAGCATCTGAAATAGCCAGCCAGCCGTTAGGCCAGTGTACAGTGACAGCGGCAACAATCATGGTGATCATTAAGGGGATCGAGAACCAGCGCACTGCCAAGCCGACAATCAAAGCGATACCGCCAAGAAATTCCGAGCCGCCGGCGAGTAGGGTCATCAGTTCGGGAAAGGGCAGTCCGAGCCCCCATTCAGGGTTACCAAACCAGGCGGCGGTGTCCGAAAAGTTAGCCAGTTTATTCCAGCCAGCCTGCATAAAGATCGGGGCAAGATAGAGGCGCAGTAATAGTGGCGCCAAGCCGTCAAAATGCATTAATCCTGAAAGAGCCGTCTGATAGAGGTTGGCAGATTTTATGATAAGCGTGTTCATGATCTTTCTCCTTTGAATTGAGGAGAGAAAGGAAGACCTGAGCATAGAATCTAGATCATCGTATGCCCAGGACGGTTAGACAAAGTAATGAGTTTATTTACCGGCCCCGCATTTAGATGGTTCTTGAGCGGGTTGAACGGCTCCGCACTTTGTTGCCTCTTTCTGTTGACCGCCACACTTGGCCGTACCGCATTTGCCTTCCGATGTTTCGGTCTGTGCAATTACTGTAAAGCCGTTCTGAATAGTGGTAAAAGGATTATCTGCAGCAGCGCTGGCATTCATCGATACAGACAAAAGCATTGCGGAAAGAATCGAGTAAAAAAATGTTTTGGTTTTCATGATAGCGACCTCTGATTTATAAAAAGCTGAACTTAAATAACTGGGCGATTAAAGCCCGGGTTTTGAGTTGTTCACTACTTAGTCGCAGTTGATTTGAATTCCTTACACTCTTTTATGAAAAAAATTACCAGAGTTTTCCTGTATCGCAGTCTCTCCAACGTCTGGTGGCGTGATCTTTTGTAGCGCATTTTTCCAGAGAGCCGTCTGGATTATAGTAATAAATTTTTTCACTAACACCGTTAAACCAAATAGTCTCGATTCGTTTACCGGAAACCTTATAATCAACGCTGTGCCCCACTTTTTGCCCTTGGCTATATTGGTCAACCGAAGTTAAAAAAGGCCCATTTACTGCCGGCATCCAAGTGTAGGTTTCAAAAATTCCGTCAAGTTTGCCGTTTTTCCAGTTTTTTCGTTTGGCAAAATAGAAGCTATTTGAATGCTTGGTCCATTGAAGTTCGGTGCCATCTTTTTTTCCGTGAAGATAGGGAGTTTCAGAAATGATATGGCTGCCGCTCCCTGCATAATAGCAGCATTGGGTATAGGTGTTGCCACCGGTTACACCACTTGTATAGGCAGGCCAGCAACGCTTACTTTTGGTATTGAACTTCGGACAGGAGGCGTAGTGTGGTTCGTTATTATCAGAGATGGCCTGGTTAGAGCCTGCTGAATAATCCGGAGCGGGACGAGAATTTAATTCAGTCATCAGATCTCTGAATTCTTTCCCGCCTTTGCGCCAGTCATTTCCCTGTTGCGACTCCAAACGTTGGATTTCATCTGCCAACTGAGGAAGTAGGGTCTGTTTTGCATGTAGCTTTGATAAATTGGAGAGCTCAATACTTTGTCTGATCGATGTTCGGATATATTGCTCAAGAAATTCGCGCGAGGTGTGGACATTAAACTGTGGATTGGAAAGGAGATTTTGGGTGATATTTCTTTTGACCTGATCAATGGTCAAAAACTGTACATCCTCCATAAAGATGGAGGTGGGAAGCCAGAGGACATTGGGGTCTTTAACCATCTGGTTAAGTTCGTTATACCACCGTTTCTTTTCAGCCAGAGTGTCCGCCTGCGCGGTCTGCAGGGTAAAGGTAATGAGCAGAAAGCCCATCAAGATCATTCGCATCATGCTGATTTTTTTCATTCTTGTCCTCCGGAATTCTCTGAAAAGCTTGAGAGCTATGGCTTATCTAGTATGATTTTCATAGATTGAATTTTCAACAGGGTCTAAAGTATTTTTTTTAATACTCATAAATCAGAAGAAATTTTCTGTTCAACTTTACCTTTTTATTATTCATGGGTTTGCAGCATCTATCTTCGGGTAGGGTATGCCTTTACACGCTTTTTGACTCCATTGTATGATGCGGTAGAGTTTTTTCAGTTTTTACGCTGTAAACCGATTCGCCTTTAGACCTTTTCGGGATGTCCTGCATGATCCATAAACTTCACAACCTATTTATTTTCTTTTTTCTGCTGCAGCTTCCCTTGCAGGCATTAGCGGATAATTTGAGCAGCAAGCATCCACAAACGAAATCGGATCCTGTGGTCAGGGATTCTTTGCAGGAGAACCGGCAGGCATTCGATGAAATTCAAGAGTTTGCGATGCAAAACTGCCTGGAGCAGTGCCAAAGACGCCATCAGAATGTCGCAATGGGGTTTGAGGCAATAATGACTGAATGTCATCGTCAATGTGAAAAAAAGCAGGCCTTGCAACGGGTCCAATCAAACGACCTTGAAGAGAAAAGTCGCGGCATTCGTCAGTTCTGTCTGCTTGCAGAAAAATCTGATGTCCCTGAATTGCTAAGTTTACTCAAAGAAGACCTTAATCAAAGGACTGGGATCTGGGCGGAAATTATTCCGACTCTTGGCCGGCTAAAAGATGTAAGGGCGATTCCGCTGCTTACGGATTTACTGCAACTTGCTGATGAAGATTGGCTGGGCAGAGAAATGAGCGCCCAGGCGCTGGGTGCGATAGGGGACTCTCGAGCGGTGCCTGTCCTTATACAATCCGCCTGGATGGCGGAAACCCGTGATGAAGCAATTGCAGCTTTGGCGCAGATCGTTGATGCCCGGGCGGCACCGGTACTTGTTTCAGCAATTCAGCCGGACGAAGAACCGCAGACCCAGGAAAGTGCGGCAAATGGGCTTATCCGTCTCGGTTCTGCTGCGGTTGCCGATATAAGGCAAGAATTGAATAACTACTCGCGTGAAAACCGGCAGACTCAAAAACGAGTACAGCTCTGCCAGATTTTGGGTGCCATGCACAATGCTCCGGCCGACTTAGCTATTCGAGAATTAGCCAAGGATTCAGACCCGGCTGTTCGACAGTGTGCACAAAAGATGCTGCAAGAGAAAGCAGAATAGAATCATTTAGAATCTTCTAACAAGGGCGGTGTTGAAAATAATCGATACACAAGAATTTAGCGGCTAAATTTTCTGTTCAGATTCTTTTTCCGTAAAATACTCTCCAATATCCTTATAAAGTCGCTATCTAATAAATTATGTCTAATCACAAAAATAAAATTCCTGCGCCCCCATTCAACCAAATCGTTAAAGACCCTGCCCAGTTTCTGGGCTACGGTCTCGGTTCCGGCCTGATTACACCGGCGCCGGGAACCTGGGGCACTTTGGCTGGGCTGATTCTGTTTCTGCCGATTTTATTGTGGTCGGAAACGGCGGCCTGGATTGTTCTCTTAATCGGGCTGTTCGCCGGTAGCTGGATTTGCCAGAAATCGGCCGATGCGATAGGCGTGCATGATCACGGTGGAATTGTCTGGGATGAATTTGTCGGTATCTGGATAGTGATGGTTCTGTTACCGGAGCAGAGTTGGCTTGCCTGGCTGGCGGCGTTTATCGCCTTCCGCTTTTTCGATATAGTGAAGCCTTGGCCGATCAAGTGGCTCGATACGCATTTGGAAGGTGGTTTCGGTATTATGGCCGATGATGTCATTGCCGCAATCTTTGCCGCAGTGTCAATTTGGCTGGTTTATGCGCTTGTGTGGTAAGTCCGGCAGGAGAAAGGATTTCAGTGTTTGCTGAAATAAGGGGTGTTTAATGAGTAGAGTCGTTCAAAATGAGAAGTGAGCGATTTTGATATTAAAATCTCGACTTTTCGTTTTTTGGTGTATTTGGCGATAAAATTTATTTATTAAAATGGATTTGTTGATATTGAGATTATCGAATATTTCTGTATTATTACCTGCAAATTAAAAAATAAACAGTAGTTTGGAGATAGATGTCATGTTTATCGCATGTGAAGAAGCGAAACAATTAGTCAAAAACAAAAATGCCCAGCTTGTCGATGTTCGTACTCCGGAAGAATACGAAGCGAGCAAAATTCCTGAAGCAACCAACCTTCCTTTACAAGAATTGGATCGACTGGCGGCGCAGCTGGATAAATCTCGTCCGGTAGTCGTTTTCTGCCGTTCAGGTCAGCGTTCGCAAATGGCGATGCAGATGCTTCTGTCTATGGGCTTTGCAGAAGTATATAATCTAGGGCCTTATATGGCTTGGCACCAATGCCCGGACGCTTAATTAAGCCGTCTTGTTGAGTAAAAAGCGCTGTATAAGGCGCTTTTTTTATAGCTGAAAAAAATACACAACTGGAGATTGTTATGAGATTGGCCTTGCACTGGCAAATTCTGATCGCCTTGCTACTGGCGGTGGTAATGGGAACCTGGAGCGGTGAAGAAGGGACCATTCTGGGGGTGCACTGGCTGGCTGTGTATACCTTTATCGGAACGCTTTTCCTGAATGCATTGAAAATGATTGTTGTACCGCTGGTGGTCTCGGCGATCATTACCGGCGTTTCGGGTATCGGCTCCAATGGCGGTTTTGGCCGTTTGGGGCTTAAAACGATCTCTTACTATCTGTTTACCAGTTTCATTGCGGTCATTATCGGTCTGACGATGGTGAATATCATTCAGCCCGGCGTCAGCGATCAACCTCCGCCGCAACTTGAATCGCAAGAACATATCAGCGAAGTGATCGAAGGGCGCTCGGCCGGTGATGCCGTTGATGTATTTCTGCGCATGATTCCGACCAATGTGGTCGAAGCTGCCGCTGAAGGGCAGATGTTGGGACTGATCTTCTTCAGTTTGTTATTCGGTTTTTTTATGACTCAGATCAAAGGCGCGGCTCAGGAAACCCTTCAGAATTTCTGGCAAGGGGTCTTCGACGTCATGATGCTGATGACAGGGCTGATTATGAAATTTGCGCCGATCGGGGTATTTGGTCTCGTTGCGTCTTCGGTTGCCAAAAACGGTTTTGCGCAGTTCGATAATCTGGCGCTGTTCTTTGTGACGGTTGTCTCGGCATTATTGATTCATTTCGCCGTTGTCATGCCGATGATACTGCGCTTTATCGGTGGCGTTAAAAATCCATGGCTGCATTATCAGGCGATGCTTCCGGCACTTTTGACCGCTTTTTCCACCAGTTCATCGTCGTCGACCTTACCGGTGACGATGAACTCGCTGGAACATCGTGCCGGGGTATCCAACCGTGTCACCAGTTTTGTTCTGCCTCTGGGAGCGACGATCAATATGGATGGGACGGCTTTGTATGAGTGTGTCGCGGCGATTTTTATTGCCCAGCTTTTCGGTGTGCCGCTTGATTTAAGTACGCAGGTATTGATCGTGTTCATTGCTTTGACGACTTCTATCGGGGTGGCGGGAATTCCTTCGGCAAGCCTGGTGGCGATCTCGATTATTCTGGTTGCGGTTGGTTTGCCTGCCGAAGCCATCGGTCTGCTAATGGTGGTCGACCGCCTTTTGGATATGATGCGTACCACGGTTAACGTCTTCAGTGATTCGGTCGGTGCGGCGGTCATTGCTAAATCCGAAGGTGAAAAACACGTTCTGGTCAGTAAAATCTTTTAAGAACGGATTGTCCAAAACGGTTAGACAGAACCCGGCTCACAGGCCGGGTTTTTTATTGTCGGTGCGGGAAGCGGTGCGTTTTATTCAAATTCGTGGGTTTCAATACCGTCGGCCGTTAGCGATAGATATTGTGTGGCGGGGCGCCAATCGCTCAGAACATAACGCTGATAATCCTGGCCGTTGAAGTGGTGTGTATGCTGCGCCGGTTTGTGTGTATGACCATGGATGACCGTCGTGCAGCCTGGATGGCGTTGTAGGAGCGCTTGCAGGGCTTCTTCGGTAATATCCATAATCTCTGCGTTTTTGGTTTTTCCTGCCTGTATCGACTCCTGGCGCATCTTTTCACCGATTTTGATTCGTTTGCTTTTCGGCAGATGCAGAAACAGCCATTGAATGATCGGGTTACGGAAAATACGACGCATTTTCTGGTAATCGATATCGTCGGTACAGAGCTGGTCGCCATGCAGTATCAGGACTTCTCGGTCGCCAATTGTCAGCGTGTATTCATCCGCTAACAGGTGGACGCCGCTGGCCTGCTGGAAGCGCTTGCGCATCAGGAAATCGCGGTTGCCGTACTGCAGATAGAGTTCAGTCCCGGAATTACTGAGTTCCTTTAAGGCTTGTATTTCCGTCGGGTATTGCTGCAGGCCGATATCATCACCAAGCCAGACTTCAAAGAGATCGCCGAGAATATACAGCCGTTGCGCATGAATCGCCTTTTGCTGAAGGAAGCGCAGAAACGTTTGGTTGATAGGGTGCTGCAGCTGATTGGGTTGCAGGTGGATATCAGCGATAACGAGGCTGGTTTGCTGGGTCTGATCGGGCATCTGTGTACATACTTTGCTAATTCAGGGAAATCTTAATGTAAAAACCGACCAATAGCGAATGGGAATTATGGGTTAAAGCCGCGTTTAAGAGAATGGAAGCTGTTAGAGCTGATTTGTTATAGATTGCTCGAAACAATAGAGGGATAACAAGTTTGAAGGTTTCACGGCATTGATAAGTAAAAAACCGGGAAAGTTCCCGGATTTTGACTTGGCTCGATTGTAAGCAGTATGTCTGCTGATAGCAGATGTAATGATTACTTAGTCTTCGATCAGCGTGGTTTTAGTGATCAGGATGTCTTCGACCGGAACATCCTGGTGGCCGCGGCGACTGGTGGTTTCCACCTTCGCCATCGCATCGACAACATCCATTCCGTCAACGACCTGACCGAACACCGCATAACCCCAGCCTTGCATATCTTTGCTGGTGTGATCCAGGAAACTGTTGTCTTTCAGGTTAATGAAGAATTGTGTCGTTGCCGAGTGAGGGTCCATGGTGCGCGCGTAGGCGACGCTGCCGCGAACGTTTTTCAAGCCGTTATCCGCTTCGTTTTCAATCGGCTCGCCGGCTGGCTTGTCTTCCATTCCCGGAAGCATGCCACCGCCTTGAACCATAAAGTTAGGAATGATTCTGTGGAAAAGCGTACCGTTGAAGAAGCCTTCCATAACATAGTGGATAAAGTTTTCCGCGCCGATCGGCGCTTTCTCTTCGTCCAGCTGGATGGTGATATCGCCCATAGTGGTGCTGATAATGACTTTAGACATAATTAAACCTTTATAGAATTAAATCTAGAATTGAACTTATTTAATTTGACGTGCTTTGATGATTTCGACGGTTTCTGCCGGTACATCGCCCATACCGTCTTTAAATCCGGTGCGAACGTGACTGATTTCGTTGACGATGCGCATACCTTTAATAACACGTCCGAAAACGGTATAACCCCAAGCGCGCGACGAAGATTTTTCGCGATGATCCAGGAAGCTGTTCTGATTGGTGTTAATGAAAAACTGTGAACTGGCTGAATGCGGGTCATTGGTTCGCGCCATCGCCAGAGTACCGATGCGGTTACGCAGACCGTTGTCCGCTTCATTCTGAACCGGTGCATGCGTCGGTTTGCGGTTCATGTATTTATCAAAGCCGCCGCCCTGAATCATGAAGTCTTTAATGACACGGTGGAAGATGGTGCCGTCATAGAATTTTTCATTCACGTAGGTCAAAAAGTTTTCCACGGTTTTAGGGGCTTTCTCAGGATAGAGTTCAACCAGAATATTGCCTTTATTGGTTTCGATTAGAACCTGAGGATTTTCTGCTGCCTGCGCTGTAAAAGCGTGGCTCAGTAGTAAGCTTAAAAAAGCGGCTTTAAGGGCTAAAAATAAACGTCTTGACATGATTCACTCCAAAAAAAATTCAGCCAGTAAGATACAATAGGCGCATTCTAACACCTGGGGCGCCGTTGATTAAGACAGAATTGGTGTCCTTTGGCGCCAAGGCTGATTTTTAGTGTCGCAGATTCGCTTTTTCGGACCTTGAATAGAGTCTGACAAAGTGCTTGCGAGGCTTGAAGTTCAGATTGCGCCCGAATGAATTCCGTTTAGTTGCCATTTTCACAGGAAATCCTATGAGCTTACAGATTTTTAATACCGAAACCCGTCAAAAAGAGATCTTTAAACCGATCCATGAAAATAAAGTGGGCATCTATGTCTGCGGCGTTACGGTATACGATCTGTGTCATATCGGCCATGCCCGCGTCATGGTGGTTTTCGATACGGTGGTTCGTCATCTGCGTGCTTTGGGATATGACGTTACATACGTCCGCAACATTACCGATATCGACGATAAAATCATCAAGCGCGCGCTGGAAAATAATGAATCGATTCAGTCTCTGACCAGTCGCATGATTGAAGAAATGCATACCGATGAAGCGGCCATGAATGTTCTGCGTCCGGATATGGAGCCGAAAGCGACGGAATATATGGATGAAATCCAGCATATGATTCAGACTCTGATCGATAAAGGGTTTGCTTATCCGGCCAGTAACGGTGACGTCTACTTTAAGGTCAACGCTTTCGAGAAGTACGGACGTCTGTCTGGTAAAAATCTTGAAGATCTGGAAGCGGGTGCACGTGTCGATGTTAATGAAGTTAAGCAGGATCCGATGGACTTCGTTCTGTGGAAAGCGTCGAAAGAAAACGAACCATCGTGGGATTCGAACTGGGGTGGCGGTCGTCCGGGTTGGCATATTGAGTGTTCGGCGATGTCGACCAAGTGTCTGGGGAACCATTTCGATATTCACGGCGGTGGTATGGATCTGTCCTTCCCGCATCATGAAAATGAAATTGCCCAGTCGGAATGTGCCACCGGCGAACATTACGTCAATACCTGGATGCATTGCGGTTTTGTCCGTGTTGACGATGAGAAGATGTCCAAGTCCTTGAACAACTTCTTTACCATTCGTGAAGTATTGAAGCTGTACCATCCGGAAGTGATCCGTTACTTCCTGTTGGCCAGCCACTATCGCAGCCCGGTGAACTACACCGAAGAAAACCTGGAAGTGGCCAAAGCCAGTGTCGGTCGTCTGTATTCTGCCCTACAGAATGTTGAGATTGGCGCTCCGCTGGCGGATTCACAATATGAAGCCGACTTTATGGCGGTAATGAATGACGACTTTAATACGCCGAAAGCGATGGCGGTACTGTTTGAACTGGCGAAAGAAGTCAATAAAACCAAGGATGCTGCACTGGCAGGGTTGTTGGTTAAGCTGGCCAACCAGATCGGTCTTCTGGAAGAGGATATCGAGGCTTTCTTTAAATCTCAGCCTTCGGATTCGGAATTGGACGAGGCGCAGATTGAAGCTTTGATCGAAGAGCGCAAACAGGCGCGCGTCAATAAAGACTTTGCCCGTTCCGATGAAATTCGTGATCAGTTGAAAGAGCAAGGAATTGAGCTGTTGGATAGTCCTCAGGGAACTACCTGGCGAAAAATCTAACTGCTTTGCTGCACTAAATAGATCGGGCGAAAAATTTGTTTAACAATTTCAATTTATTAGGAGTATTGAGGAAGAATTAAAGGCCCTTTAATTTATGGGTATAAAATCATTTAATTTGAGTCTGAGTTTTATTAATGCTTGACAGAATAAGTATTTGCTAATAAACTAAGCTCATTCATGTTTCTTCATGAGTATCCTCCTCTGATTATTTCTAATGAGATAAGTTATTTGAAGCCGCGGTTCGATACCGCGGCTTTTTTTTGCTCTGAATTTAACGAATGGACCTGTTAAGAGGGGAAGTCGTTATGCGGCTTATTTCTGCGCCAACTTCTTGTTTCCGATGCGCGGCATATTGTCGCTCAGACGATTGTATTTTCCATGCAGCAGGGAGTTGAATACGGTTGTATATTCCATCACCGCTTTAACGTAATTTCGGGTTTCGGTGAAAGGGATGGCATCGACCCATTGATCGGCTTCAATTTCCGGAAGATTCTCAGTCCATTGTCGCACTCTGTGCGGTCCGGCGTTATAAGCTGCGGTCGCAAGAACCTTATTGCCTTTATATTTGTCGGAGAGATAGCGCATATAGGCGCTGCCGAGTTGAATATTGTTTTTAGCTTCGGTCAGAGCATGTACTGAGGTATTTTTAACCCCGATCTGTTTGCCGATATATTTGGCGGTTTTCGGCATAATCTGCATTAAACCGACTGCACCGGCAGAAGAACGGATTGTCGGATTGAAAGCACTTTCCCGGCGGATAATGCCATAGATCCATGCCGCTTCGATTTCATTTTTCTCGGCATTCTGCATTACCGGGGTTTTGTGCGGTGTCGGAAAGCGCAGATCGACCTGATCCCATTCCTTAGCCAGTGCCAGACTGCGAATTGCGTGCGGATACTGTTTCCACTGATCGGCCAAAACGGCAATCGATCCCAGCTCATTGGCGTTCGCTTTCGGCAGAAAGTGATACCACTCTACCTGCGCCGTTCTGATCCAGTCGATGGCAATCAATTCTTTGATGCGCTGCAGTGATGGGTATTTTTTCAACAGCGCCTTAGGATCAGTCTTCTTGGTGGGTTTCGGATTGAACTTATAGTCGGTACCGATGCGGTCGGCGGAGAGAAAACCGTAATAATTACGTTTTGTCGCCAGACGGCTGTAAATTTTCTTGGCGGTTGCCTTATCGCCGCGGGCTTCCAGAGCGCGTGCTTTCCAATACTGCCATTGACGGTCGTTCTGTTCCGTTTTGGGCATCATGTCAATGGTATCGAGCAGGTCGATCCACTTGGATTCGCGAATGGCGATCTGTGCCTGCCAGCGCAGGGTTTCTTCGGTGCGGCTGCCGTTTTTATTGACGTCCAGAAGCAGTGATTTAGCCTCGTCTTTATAACGGTAAGCGCTGCGCAGGGCAATGCGTCTTTCAAGGTCGTGGTACTGAGCACGATTCAGGCCGTATTGTTCGGCAAACCGATCCAGAGATTGCTTGGCCAGCGTCGGGTTGGAACTAGCCAGATAACGCGTGGCTTGCATAAAAGCTTCTTTGCGAACCACTCCGCTGATTTCACGAATCGGTTGGCTCGCCAGTTGCGGATTTTTAACGATCTTAATCCAATGAGCGACTGCCTTACGGTCTTTTGTCGAAAGATCTTTGGATAGTGCTTCCGCCTGCTTGAATCGTTTTTTATGGATCAGTAGCGTGATCCGTTTCCAAACCATGGCGGCGGTAAACTGCTTATGATTTCGCAGATAGCGTTCGACCGGGGCACAAGCCTTGGGAGTTGAGCTCAGACTTTGCCAGACACTCTGCGCCTGCTTGATGGCTTCGGATTTCAGCTTTTCGCTGCCGTGCTTGAAGGCGGCGGTAAAGTAGTGGCATTGCAGACTGGTGCTTTTCTGCGCCTTATAGTTGGCCAGATAGGTTTTCCAGTGTTCTTTTTTGGCCAGGTGTTTCAGCCAGTGTGTGCGTAATTTCTCGGACAGATACAGATCCGGATTGGAGGTGATGAAGTGACGAATTACCCGTGGAGGCGTATGCGCGATATTGACTCGGTAGTCGTGATAGAGGACGTAAGGGTAGAGAATGTAATTTTTTAATTGCTTCTTGTATTTGGCAATGCTCTGGCGGTCGTTACGCTTGATTGCCTCATAGGCATCTATGTAGGCCTGTTGTTCGACAGTCAATTTGCTCTCTTTGCTCTGCGCAGCTACCGGCGTTAAAAGAAACGCTAACAGACTGACCAGCAGTGCGGCGATTAAGTTGGGAGATTTGCAGTGATAAAAGGGCATAGACGTCTTGGCTTTTTGCAGGATTTAAAAAATCGACGGTCATTCTTTGTCGCGCCGATTGAGGGTTAATTTTAGCAAATGGTGCAAGGTTGGCGTGGCCGAGCATAAATCATATATTTTTATGCTCACCACTAAGAGAGTTTATCTGCCCGATAACGGTTAGATATTGAAAGGAATTTTCAGGATTTGGCCGGGTTGCAGCATGCTCTTAAGCGTAAGGCGGTTGTATTGAGCAAGGCTTTTGACCGACAGTTTGAACTCTTTGGCAATATCCCACAGGTTATCGCCGTTTTTGACCGTGTACTTGGTGTGTTTGCTGGTTTTAGGCCCTTGCCAAATGGTAAGTTGCTCACCCGGTTGAATGGTTTTGGCCGATTGAATTCGGTTCCACTGCATCAGCTGGTTTACCGATACACCATGCACTGAAGCGATCTCACTCAGGGTTTCACCGGATTTCACTTTGTAGGTCAGTTGCTGTCCCTGAATTTTGTTTTCAGCTAAAAACAGTTTTTGGCCGACTTTCAGGAGTGACTTTTTGGACAGTTTGTTCCATTTGAGCAATTCATCAGTGCTTACGGAAAAACGTTCGGCAATTTCCGACAGGGTGTCGCCACTCTGTACATGATAGACAAGCAGGTTTTGCGGAACGCGGTTTTTGACGTTATCCGGTTTTCGAGATTGTTGCTTTGCTGGCGGTTTTGGCGCAGTCGGACTGCTGCTTGCCAGTTGCGTTGAGGTGCTGACAACGGGAATGAGCAGTGTTTGTCCGACACGGATAAAGCTGCCGCGCATATTGTTGAGTTTACGGATTGCCGACACGCTGGTGCCGTAACGGCTGGCGATCTTGCCCAGATAATCGCCCGATCGTACCTTGTGTTTTTGCCAGTTGACGCGGAAAACAGCGGCATTTTTCTGGTAACGTTCATTGAAAACGTCATCTTTGCCGACCGGTAGCAATAGATGATGCGGCCCTTGCGGCGGTGTCGCTTTACGGATATAGCCTGGGTTCAGCATAGCCAGAAGTTCTCGCGATGTTTGAGTATTGCTGGCAACGGCATACAGAGAGACCTGCTTATCCAGCTCAACGACATCGAAAAACGGCTTGTTGGCGATCGGCTCAAGTGCTAGCTGATAGCGGTCATTATGTTCGATCAGGTAAGCCAGCGACAGTAAAGCCGGAACATAGTTCTGGGTTTCTTTCGGCAGGTATTTTTTGATCTGCCAGAAGCTTGGCAGCTGTTCGCTCTGTCCATGTTTTTTCTGGTAGCGTTTGATCGCTTTAAGGACATTGCCGTATCCGGCGTTATAGGAAGCCAGCGATAGTAGCCAGTCATGCGTGTTGTTGTAGTGACGTTGCAGGTAGGTCAAAGCCGCTTGTGTACTTTGAACAACATCGCGGCGGCCGTCATACCACCAGTTTCGTTCTAGACCGAGCATTTCCGCTGTACCGGGCATAAACTGCCACAATCCGAGTGCTTTGCGGTGCGACTTGGCATGAGGTTGGAAGCCGCTTTCGACCATCGGCAGCAGGGCGATTTCCAACGGCATATTCCGATTTTTAACTTCTTCGACAATGTAATACAGGTAGGGTTTGGCGCGAGCGGAGACCGAGACGATGTGTTTTTGACGCTTTTTATAGTATGAGATCGAGTGGTCGAAATGGCCCTGATTGAATTCGACCAGCTTGAACTCGCCTTTGAAGTGATCCCACAAATTATTGCTGGTCGGCTTTGCCTTCTCTTGGGCAAGATATTGTGCTTCGATCTCTTTTTTGATTTCCGGCTTGTCGCCAAGGTGTAGGACTTCGCGTTGGCTCGTCTGCTTTGCAGGTACTGTCGCAGCGGTGATTTCCGGTGTTTGTGGTTTGATCAATTTCTGTTCGTAATGATCGCCGGAAGACTTGGACAGCAGCGGCAGATTACAGCCGCTAAGTTGCAATGTCGCCAGTCCCAATCCTAATAAGCTCAGAGATTTCGTCAGCGTGTTCGGGAAAGGGGGAAGAAGGGCGCTAAAAGTCGATTTTTCGGTTTTTTTCTGGGCTGTAGCGTCAAAGTGATTATTCATTGTTTTATCATGCTTAGTATTATTGTGCTCAGTCAATGGACTCGAGACCTTGGTCGATGCGGTCTTTCCACTCTCTTAGGGTTGCAAAGAGCATCTCGGCCGAATCATCGCTGCCTTGCGACTTGAGTTTGTCCTTTATCGGTTGCTGATCAAAACGCAAAAAAGGGTTGGTTTCTTTTTCCAAGCCAAGAGTCGAGACCTGTCCATTGTGTATTTGCGGGTAATGGATGTCCAGATTTTCGATGCGTTTTTTCAGTGCGGCGTTATTCTCATCGACATAAGCGGCGAAGCGCAAATTATCTTCGGTGTATTCGTGCGCACAGTAGAAGTCGAGATGATCGGGCAGGTTGCGGAGTTTAATCAGCGATTCGGCAAATTCTTGCGGGGTTCCGCCCAACAGTCGTCCACAGCCGCCGGTGAAAAGCGTATCGGCGCAGAATAATGCGTGCTCGTTGTAGTAGCTGATGTGGTCTTCCGTGTGTCCGGGCGTGTCCAGAACCTTGAAACTTAATTCGTCGCTGAGCTTGATCTCATCGCCTTCCTGAAGCCGTTTTTCAATCAACGGATTTTGCGTTTTCACCGGACCGTATACGATTGCATCCGGATAGGTTTGCTTTAATCCGGGGATGCCGTCGACATGATCAAAGTGGCGGTGGGTGATTAAAATACCTTCAAGGTGCAATTTATGCGCTTCTAAATAGTCGATTACTGGCGCTGATTCACCCGGATCGAAAACCCATGCTTTGCGTTTGCTGGTATCATAAAGAACCCAAATATAATTGTCGTAAGTGCCCACCAGGGCCGGTATGCCCGCAATCTGTATCATGTCGAATCTTAGAATTTTGAATTAAGATAAGGATTTTACTGATTAATAACAGTTTTTTCTATGGGGATAATTGCGGTTTGACGGCAAAAGTATTGAGATATCCCAAAAAAACGCGACTTAAGGTGTGTCCCATGTCAACCAGTTTTCAGCAGTTATTGAAGCGACAATACGCCTCTTCGGGACGATGCTCGGTCTATGAGCATGAAAAACAGCTGATCGACAGCGCTTTGAATAAACTGTTCGGTTATTTTCTGTTGCAGGTCGGATCGATTTCGAACGAGGATATGCTGCAACACAGCCGGGTCAACGCCAAGGTGTTACTCGACTGCGTTTATCCTCCAGCATCGGTTCTGGAAAACTCGGTGCATTTCGTTCTGGCTGATTTGGATTTTCTGCCGATCGGTCACGATAAAGTGGATGTCATTTTATTGCCGCATACGCTTGAGACGGCCGAAGACCCGCATTATCTGCTGCGCCAGCTGGATGCAATGCTGTTGCCGGAAGGGCATGTTGTCATCAGCGGTTTTAATCCTAAAGGCTGTTGGGTGTGGCGGAATAAATGGTTACATACCGACCGGCTGTTCGAGCAGGCACACTTGTTCGCACCGTCCAAGTTAAAGGATTGGTTATCGGTTCTGGGGTATGAAATAACGCTTGAAAACTACAGTCCGATACAGTGCGCATCCTGTGCCACAAAGGAAGGCTTCTGGGGACGAGTTACCGCCGGTTTCGAGAAAGTTTTGTGTCGCTTGGGTTTTCAATTTGGCAATGTGTATTGCCTGGTTGCCAAAAAGAAAGTCGATGCACCGACGTTGGTCGGATTGAAGTGGCATATGCCGCGCTGGCAATCGATTCGCGGCGGCGCTTTGAATTCGACTAAAATAGCCGGGGCCAAATGCTGTCAGCAGGCCAACACCGTTAAAACCAACAATAAGGAATCATCATGACACAAGCCAAGCAGCCAATAGTGGAAGTCTATACCGACGGTGGTTGTCGCGGTAACCCGGGCTTGGGAGGCTGGGGAGCGCTGCTTAAATATGGCGAGCATCTTAAGGAACTTAAGGGTGCACAAGCCGAAGCGACGAATAATCAGATGGAGTTGATGGCCGCGATTCAGGCTTTCGAAGCCCTGAAAAAGCCGTGTCATGTCGTTATTACCACGGACTCTCAGTATGTCAAAAATGGCATTACGACCTGGATGGCGAACTGGAAAAAGAAAAACTGGCGCACTGCGGCCAATAAACCGGTTAAGAATCAGGAGTTATGGCAGCGGCTGGATGCGGCAATAGCGCCGCACAAGGTGGAATGGCACTGGGTTAAAGGGCACTCCGGCCATCCGGAAAACGAGAGGGTGGACGAGCTGGCCAATATTGCAATGGATGAATTCTTGCAGAAAAGTGCCTGAGCCGTGCGGTACTTACCGTTACCAGTTAAGTTCCTTACCGGATTTTTTGGCAATTTCCGCCAGTTTGTCCTGATGACGCGCCAGCTCTTCGCTATTGGCGTGAATCACCTTTAAGGGCGCACGATCTTGCGTTTGAATGTTGATATCCAAATTATTGGCAATGGAACCATTATCACTGTCCAGTGAAAGCGCCGTCTGACCGCCGGTCATGGCCAGATAAACGTCGGCGAGAATTTCAGAATCCAGCAAGGCCCCGTGATAGGTACGACTAGAGTTGTCGATATAGAGACGGCGGCATAGAGCATCCAGGTTGTTGCGCTGCCCCGGATACATTTTGCTGGCCATTTTCAAACTGTCGGTAATCAGGCAGTGATCCTCGATACGCCCCCATCGGTTGTTCGGCAGCATCGACAATTCGTGATTGATGAATCCGACATCGAAAGGCGCGTTGTGAATGATCAGTTCGGCACCTTCGACAAATTGCATAAAAGCGTCGACCACTTCGGCAAATTTCGGCTCATCTTTAACACGTTCGTCGGTGATGCCGTGAACCTGAATCGCCTCGGCCGGAATGCTTCTCTCCGGGTTGATGTACTGATGGTAGTTATTTCCGGTCAGTCGTCGTTTAATCAGCTCGACCGCGCCGATTTCGATGATCCGGTCACCCTCTTCAGGGTTGAAACCGGTGGTTTCGGTATCCAGAAATATTTGCCGCATGTGTTATCTCTTTTCAGGTTAAAATACGCCGGTTATTTTAAAGCATTCAAGCGCTTATTTGCAGCAAAGGGGATTTAATGAAAATTAAAAAGGGCAGTCGCGTCTCTTTTCATTATGAATTGAGAGATGAAGAAGGAAACCTGATTGATTCCACTTTTGATTCTGATCCGGTGATCTATATTCAAGGTGAAGGCGAGATTATTCCGGGATTGGAAGAGTTCATGGAAGGCGAGGAGCCGGGGTTTGAAGCCAAACTGACTTTGCCACCGGAAAAAGCGTACGGCCCGGTAAATGACGACCTGATCGTGTATGCCGGCCCTGATAATTTTGACGATAATGTCGAGATTGAAGTCGGTTCGACTGTTGAAACGGAAGATCCGGACGGCAATACAGTGACTTTCCGTATTATCGAAATCGACGAAGATAAAGTCTTTCTGGATGGAAATCATCCTCTGGCGGGGCAAACGCTTAACTACAAGGTTGAGGTTCTCGAAGTACACTGAGTTTCGAAAGGCGAGCCAGTCTTTACAAGCTAGCGACTGGCTCGGCACAACCGGCGCAATAAAAAAGGCTCTGCATTATGACGATGCAGAGCCTTTTTGCTTTAAGGCTAAAGGAAAATGTTCGAAGCCCTGATCTGTTTTAGCTTTTTTCAGCTTTCGCAGGGCTTTGTCAGACCTTATTCTTCGTCCAGATTACCGCATTTCAGGTTGCCTGGAACCGCAATGTCGATACGACGAGGACGCGGCAGGTTCAGGTTGTCCATGATGGTCGAGAAGTCCTGATAAGACTTGCCTTCACCAGCGCGAACATTGTATTTCTTCTCTTCACCGATTGTGGACTGGGTAAAGCCTTTGTAGTCATGCCCAGGGAAAACCATGGTGTCTTCCGGAAGGCTGAACAGTTTATTGGTTAGTGAGTTGTACATGTCTTCATTACTACCCAATTGGAAGTCGGTACGACCGCAATCGCGAACCAATAGAGTGTCGCCGGTGAAAGCTGCACCGTCAATTAGATAGGTGATGTCGGTATTAGTGTGGCCAGGCGTATGCAAAATACGAATTTCCTGTTCACCCAGTTTGAAAACATCGCCTTCTTCGGCAAGGATGTCGGCGCACTGGGATTCGGAATTTTTGTGGACAACAATTTCCGCACCGGTACGTTTACGCAAAGGTCCGGCACCCGTGATGTGGTCTGCGTGGATGTGTGTTTCCATCAGGTATTTTACGTTCAACCCTAGCTCTTCGATATGTTGCATGTCGCGATCGACCTGCTCGATTACCGTGTCGATAACCGCCGCTTCTTTGGTTTCTTCGTCCCACAACAGATAGGTGTAGGTCCAAGTGTCGTAATCAAATAATTGGCGAATTTTCATAGTTTCGGAGCCTTTTTTTTGAGTTTGGTATAATGCCGGTTTCTCGAAATATGCAGAACACATGACTTGAAACCGTCCTGACTGTCACCCAAACAAATTTTTTGTATATCTCAATGCCTAAAAAAATTTTGGGCTTGTCATAAATTTAGCTAATAAGCATATTAGAATTTACTAATTATTATGCGGATTAAAATGCAGTAGTCAACCTATGTTATTGAATTTACCTAACAAAAAAGAAGAGTTAATTGATCTTATCAATCATAAGACGCTGCTTTCAGACAGACATAAATTGCTCAGGGCGCTTAAAGATCAGCCTGAATCCATTGATAATCCTGAAAAAGTTTGTGGATCGGGATGGATTAACCGATTAAAAAAATCTATTGAAAAAGTCGAAGAAAAATTAAAAAAATTTCCGGAAATTTCTTATCCGGACAATTTACCTGTTTCTGCCAGAAAAGATGAACTGGTCGATTTAATCAAAAACCATCAGGTTGTGGTGATTGCCGGGGAGACCGGTTCCGGGAAAACCACGCAGATTCCTAAAATCTGTCTCGAGGCGGGTCAGGGGGTTTTCGGGAAAATCGGTTGTACGCAGCCGCGACGTCTTGCGGCACGTAGTGTTGCCGAACGAATTGCCGAGGAGTTGGGTTCGCATATCGGCGACCTGGTCGGTTATCAGGTGCGCTTTTTGGATCAGGTCAAAGAACAGAGTTTGCTGAAGGTAATGACCGACGGGATACTGCTGGCCGAGGTGCAGAATGACCCGTACCTGAATCGCTACGACACGATTATTATCGATGAGGCGCACGAGCGCAGCATCAATATCGATTTTCTGCTGGGGATTCTCAAACAGCTGATTCAAAAAC
This sequence comes from Thiomicrorhabdus xiamenensis, assembly GCF_013282625.1. Classification (NCBI taxonomy): domain Bacteria; kingdom Pseudomonadati; phylum Pseudomonadota; class Gammaproteobacteria; order Thiotrichales; family Piscirickettsiaceae; genus Thiomicrorhabdus; species Thiomicrorhabdus xiamenensis. The sequence continues at coordinate 1,554,200 of NZ_CP054020.1, read as the reverse complement.
GTAAGGATCTTAAGGTCGTCATTACCTCGGCGACGATTAACACTGAACGTTTTGCCGACCATTTTACCGTCGGGGGCAAACGCCCGCCGATCGTCGAAGTGTCGGGACGAACTTACCCGGTTGAAGTCCGCTATCGTCCTTTGGTGACCTACGAAGACGATGCAGGAAACGAAATCGAGCAGGATATGGGTACGGCCATTGCCGATGCGGTCGAAGAGTTGGGGTACGAAGACCCGTTTGGCGATATTCTGGTGTTTCAGGTTGGTGAGCGGGACATCAAGGAAACCGCTGAAATTTTACGTAAACGAAGCCTGAAAAATACCGAAATCGTTCCGCTGTATGCACGACTTTCCATGGCTGAGCAGAATAAGGTCTTCCAGACTTCGCAGAAACGACGCATTATCCTAAGTACCAACGTCGCCGAAACCTCCCTGACGGTTCCGGGTATTAAATATGTGATTGATCCGGGACAGGTTCGAATCAGCCGTTATAGCGTGCGCTCCAAAGTACAGCGTCTGCCGGTCGAGAAAATTTCCCAGGCTTCTGCCAACCAGCGAAAGGGGCGTTGCGGTCGTGTCAGCGAAGGGATCTGCATTCGTTTGTATGACGAAGAAGATTTTCGCAGCCGACCGGAGTTTACCGATCCGGAGATTCACCGTACTTCACTGGCGTCGATTATTCTGACCATGGCGCAGCTGCGTCTCGGGTCAGTGAAGAATTTTCCATTTATTGAGCCGCCGAACGATAAAGCGGTCAATGACGGTTATCGTCAGTTGTTCGAATTGGGCGCTTTGGATGAAAAACGTCGCCTTACGGATGAGGGGCGCAAAATCGCTAAGCTGCCGATTGATCCATCCGTGGCCAAAATGGTGATGGAAGCGGAGAAAAACGGTGTGCTGGCCGAGGTGATTATTATCGCCAGTGCTTTGAGCATACAGGATCCGCGCGATATCAATGAAGCCAACATGCAGGCGGCCAGACAGGCGCATAAACGCTGGGAAGACGAGCGTTCCGATTTCCTGTTTTTCCTGAACTTGTGGCGTTTTTACGAACATCAGCGCCGCCATCTCTCGCAAAGTAAACTGCGCAAACTGTGCAAAACCAATTTTCTTTCCTATTTGAGAATGAAAGAGTGGCATGAACTGGGCATGCAGCTTGAGCAGAGTCTTAAACGCATTGGGCTTAAAATCGGTGAGTTGCATCTGTATGAAGAAGTAAAAAAAGGCAATGAGGTGATCGAGCGTCTCAGTGATCTGCACTCGATTGCGATCCATCGTTCATTAATGGCCGGCTTGCTTGGCAACATCTCGACGCGTGATGAAGACAAATCCTATCTCGGGGCGCGTAATACTAAGCTGTTTATCCATCCGAGTTCGGTTTTGTTTAAACGCCGTCCGAAATGGATGCTGTCCGCTGAACTGGTGGAGACCTCGAAGCTGTTTGCGCGTACCAATGCCGAGATCGATGTGCACTGGGTCGAAAACCTTGCCAGACATTTAATTAAACACAGCTATGCCGATCCGCACTGGCAGAAAAAAGCGGGTCAGGTCGGAGCCTATGAGTCGATCACTTTGTTCGGTTTGCCGATTATCAATCGCCGCCATTGCAATTACGGTCCGATCAATCCGAAAGAGGCGCATAAAATCTTTTTGCGTCATGGTCTGGTAGAAGGCGAACTTTTCTCTAAAGTCGAGTTTTTTGTGCATAACCAGAATCTCGTTGCAGAGATCGAGAAGATGGAATCCAAGCTGCGCCGTCCTGAACTGTTGGTTGACGACGAACAGATCTATCAGTTTTATGCCGAACGCATTCCGGGCCATATCTACAGTAAACCGGCATTTGAAAAATGGGTTCGCAAAGTTGAGAAAAGCGAGCCGCAGCGCTTGCAAGATCTTTTCCTCGATAAAGATCAGTTAATGAAGCAGCAGGCGGATGAGCGTCTGCAGCTCGAGTTTCCTGATCAGATGGCCTTGCCGAATAACATTCGCATTGATGTCGACTACCATTTTGAGCCGGGTAAAAAACAGGACGGGGTCGTCTTCAAATTGCCTTTGGGCAAGTTGAATCTGTTTCAGGCGGAGGAGTTTGAGTGGCTGACGCCGGGCCTGCTGAAAGAGAAAGTCGCTTTTTACATCAAAGCGTTGCCGAAGAATCTGCGTAAGCAGTTTATTCCCGCGCCGCAATATGCCGATTTGGTTCTTCAGGAGATGTCGCCGCAGCGTATCGAACAGGGCAGGCCGGTCACGTTTCTGGCGCAATTGGTGTGGGCGCTGAACCGTCGCGGAACTCAAAAGGTGAAAAGCGAAGATTTCGGTGCGCTTGAACTGCCGGATCATTTAAAACCGTACTTTATTCTGCAGGACCGCAAAGGGAAAAAGCTTGCAGAAGGAGAGGATCTGCAGCAGCTGAAAGAAGGATATCAGCATCTGGTCGAGGCGCAGATCGAACGTCATCAGGCGAAACAGGATGCACAGGTTCGTATTATCGAACACTGGGATTTTGGCGATTTGCAGCCGAGTCAGACAATCAAGGAAGGCGGCGTGCAGATGACGGCTTACCCGGCGTTGCAGTCGGTTGATGGCGAGATAACCTTAAAGCTCTTCGGTGAGCAGGCGCAGGCGTTGAAAGAACATCGTCTTGCTGTGCTGGCGCTCTTGCGACGCGAACTGAATGATAAAGATAAATACTTGCAGAAAAAACTGCCGTTGCAGAAGGCGTGTCTCTGTTATGCGCCTTACGGAACCTGTGTCGATTTGACCGAGGAAATCATTCATCGGGCATTGCTTGATCTGGTGCCGTCGGCGGAGGAAATTCGCACTCAGGCGCTTTATGAAGAGACTCTGGAACGGGTTCGCACGCATTGGATCGAGCAGGCACAAGGGCTGGCAAAACTGGTTACGCAGATTTTGACCGAGCATCAGAAAATTGCCAAGCAGGTCAAAGGAACCATCAACCCGCGCTGGCTGGCTTCCCTTGCCGATATAAGAACTCAGTTGGACACTTTGATCTCCTCCGGTTTTGTCCTTAAGACGCCACCGAAGTGGTTTCAGCAGCTGCCGCGTTATCTGCAGGCGTTACAGAAACGACTTGAAAAAATCGATCAGGATCCCAATAAAGATCAGCAGGCAATTCGCAAAATCGCGCCTTTGCTGGAAACTTATCGAACTTTGGCGGAAGACCCGGTGTATGCCGAGCATGCGGAGTTGATCGAAATCCGCTGGTTGCTGGAAGAGTTGAGGGTTTCACTGTTTTCCCAGCCGTTGAAAACCATTGAGCCGGTTTCGATTCAGCGCTTGGAGAAACGTCTCAAAGCGCTATGATGTTGCGTACTGTATTGGTAACAGGTTCCAGCTTCTTGTCAGACTTTTCCGGGCGGGCTGAGAGAGAATGAATTTGGATCGCAAATTAAGGGGGCGGGTAATGATTGTCATAGCCGCTCGGCTTGGTTATAGTGGCAACTCTACCGGATTTAAATAACTCGCCTGTGGCGGTAAAGGTTGATTGATATGTATGTAAAAACATCTCTAATTTCAAAAAAGTTTCTGGCCCTGTTGATGATGGCGGGCGCATTGAGTTTAACGGCCTGCTCGGATAGTTCGGATGACAGTGCCGAGCAAACGGCAGCGCCACAAGAGTCCACTCAGATGACGAACACTATGGATGTCAAACAGCCTGAACCGACGGCTGAAACGAAAGCGCCTCTGGCTGAAGAAAGCGATATGCCTAAGGTTGTTGAAGAAGCCAAAGAGGCTGTTGAGCAAGAAGTGGCCGCACAAGTAGAAAAGGCCAGCGAGCAAGTCAAAGAGGTTGTTAATGCACCTGCTCCTGAACCGGCTGCTGTCTCCGGAGATAAAGTCTATGCGACCTGCGTCGGTTGTCACGGTGCTCAGGGTGAAGGTGGTGTCGGTCCTAAGCTTGCCGGACAGGCTGTTGATGCTGTTGTTGACAAACTGCAACGTTATAAGGCCGGCGAGCAGATCGGACCTTTGACCGGTATGATGGCACCGATGGCTTCGGGCCTTTCTGATGCAGATATGCAGGCGGTCGCCGAGTACGTCAATCAGCTGTAACTGCCGGCGTCGGATACTATAGACGTGGCTGTTGATTGTTAGGCAACCCCGGATTTTTTCCGGTTTGCCCAGTGAATTATATAAAGCACCTGGTCTTACAATCAGGTGCTTTTTAAATAAGGGGTTATAGATGAAGAAAAGTGCTCTATTATTGGCTGGTTATTTATTGTGTTCACCTGTGATCGCGCATGCCGACTGGTGGGAAGATACCAAGGAGGCTGCGGGTAACGCCTGGACCACAAGCAAGGAAAAGGTGTCGGAATGGACTCAGGATGCCAAAGAATCCGAAACCATGCAGTCTGTTAAAGAAGGCGCTAAAGGTGTGGTCGATACCGTAAGCGACAGGCAGACTTATGTGAATGCCTGGGAGTCAACTAAAGAGGCTGCGTCCGGCGCTGCCGATACCGTATCGGACGCTTTCAATAAAGTGCATGAAGAGAACGTGCATGATGAAATCGGGCCGGAAAAATAGGCCGTTTAAAAAGGTAACGGTATGAAAAAAACGTTCGCGAAACTTCTTCTGCTCACATCTCTTGCAGCCACCCCTTTTATAATCGGTGGTTGTGACAAGGTGGCCAACAGCGCTAAAAATCTGCAGTCGGATTGGGTTGGCCTGGATCGTCGTATTGAGATTTACAGCTGTATGAGCGGTAAATTGCTGAAAGTATTCGAAGGCGATGTCCGAATTAATCCGGAAGATACCTTGGGAACCTCTTTGCTTGTTGATGGTAAGAAGGTGAATACCAATATGTGTTACATCATTACCGAAAAAGGGACTAAGGCGCAAATATTGCCGCAATAGACGCGTAAATTTGCTAAGATGCGTTAATTCAAAAATGCCCGATCCAGTGCTAATCGTTTACGTCGGGTTTGAGAGCGATTTCAAATTAATGAACACTAAAATGGCATCTAAACCTTCAAAATTTCTGAGACACGGTATCGGGTCTCTTTCCCTGCTTGTTGCCGTCTCGTTTTTGGCGTCCGGCTGTTCGGTTCAAAGCGGAGCCGCGAAAATCGAACAGGGGCTATCGGCAATCGGTCATTCGCTTCAAAAACTGGAAGAGGATGTTCACAACAAACAGTTAGCGGAAAACGAATACCTGATCTGGCAGTCTTCGCACGAAAGCTTCAAATCTTTTGATTCCTCGCATTTTCGAACCGTGGCCAAGCAGCTGTGTCCGATCGGTTATGTTCCGTTGTCGCGTCAGGCGAGAAAAGACGGTGAACTGGCTGCATCCGATGCATTATGCGATGGCGAGTGCGGTTATACCCTGGAATGGCATATCCGTTGCCAGGATGTACCTGAAGAGCCGTTCAGTCTGTTTGGGAAAACCTGATCGGGTGTCCCGAATTGATCAAAGCGCTTAGAGATTGAGGTTTTAATACTGATCCGAGCGCTTTTTTTTTGTCTGCGGGTTTTATGTAAATTCTTATTGATGGAAATAAAAAAATGAGTGAAGTGAAGTCACCTTTGCCGACTGTCAAAGAAGACAGCGAAATCAGTCTGAGTTTTAAATTGGAGTTAATGGACGGCACTCTGATTGAAGAGGCGAGTAGAGAAGCCCCTATGCGTTTCAAACTGGGTCAAGGCGAGTTTCTGGACAAGATTGAAGAGTTATTGGTCGGGTTGGAGTTGGGCACCACGGCAAAACTGACATTGTCACCGGATCGTGCTTTTGGCCGTTCTAACCCGGATAATATCCATAAGATGCCGCGGGACAGTTTTTCCGCCGAGCTTCCTCCGGAAAAAGGGCTGGTGATCGGCTTTAATACGCCTACCGGCCAAGAGATTCCTGGCACCATTCTTGAAGTCAACGAAGAAACGGTGACCGTTGATTTCAATCACCCCCTGGCTGATACCGATGTCCGTTTTACGGCAACCATCGAGGCGATTCACGACTAGTGATCAGGTGATTGCTCAGCCGTTTTCGTATTGACGAAGATGTTCCTCGCCGCAGAAGCATTTACCGTCTCGGCAGATCGCGTCTTTTTCAGGCAGGTAGGCGTGGCATACCTCGCATGAAATCATCTTTTGTGCCGTGTCTTTGCGGTTTTTTTCCTGTTGTTCTTGTTGCTCTTTAGCGAATTTACGCTCTTGGCGACCGCGGATAATGGTCATAATCAGAAGAAAAACAATAATGACGATTAAAAAAAGAAATATAGCGCGCAAAACATTCCCTCAAAATGTGTCTTTGAATGAAGCCTATTCTACCATTCTCGGAGACGGGCAAATTCGAGTATGGGAATTTTGTTACGGAATCCGTGGCGAGAAAGAGCAATTACGTCTTTAAAAGGCGCTAAACAGCGGATTGGTGGATGCAAAATACCGCTAAAAATCTTACAATAATCGGCAATTTTTGAATTGCTCCCGATGTCTGGGAATTTTGGAGAAGAGAATTAATGAACCTACATGAGTATCAGGCCAAAGCGCTCTTCGCGCAGTATGGCATAGGCATCCCGAAAGGGGAGTTGATCGAAGACCTTACGCAGTTGGATGCGGCTATGCAGAAAGTCGGTTCTCAGGCATGGGTGGTCAAGGCGCAGATTCACGCTGGTGCTCGTGGTAAGGCTGGCGGTGTTAAGCTGGTCAAAACGGCAGGGGAAGCCAAAGAGGTTGCGGCATCGCTGCTGGGTTCCAAACTGGCGACGATTCAGACTGCTGGTAAAGAACTGCCGATCAACAGTTTGCTGATCGAAGAAACCCTGGATATCGAAGAAGAGTTGTACCTTAGCCTGCTGGTTGATCGAGTGGAGCGTAAACATACGTTTGTCATTTCAGCAGCCGGCGGTATGGATATCGAGGAAGTCGCGGAAACCTCTCCTGAGAAAATTTTCACTGTACACATCGATCCGACGGTCGGTGTTATGCCGTATCAGTGTCGTGAAGTCGGTTTTGCGCTGGGTCTCACCGGCGATGCCTTCAAACAGCTTGGACAGCTAATGAATAAGTTCTATCAGCTGGCACTGGACAAAGATGTTTCCCAGTTGGAGATTAACCCTTTGATCCGCACGGCAGATAACAATCTGATCGCTCTGGACGCGAAAGTGAATATCGATTCCAACGCTCTGTACCGTCAGCCGGATCTGGTGGCGATGCGTGATTTCTCTCAGGAAGACGAACGTGAAGCCAAAGCATCGGAGCATCAACTGAACTATATCGCGTTGGACGGTGATATCGGCTGTATGGTGAATGGTGCCGGTCTGGCGATGGCAACCATGGATCTGATTAAGCTGAATGGCGGTTCGCCGGCCAACTTTCTTGATGTCGGGGGCGGTGCTACGCCTGAGCGCGTTGCGGAAGCCTTTAAACTGATTCTGTCTTCGAAAGAGGTTAAGTCGATTCTAGTGAATATTTTCGGCGGAATCGTACGTTGCGACCTGATTGCCGATGGGATTATTCAGGCGGTACAGGAAGTCGGTTTGGAAATTCCGGTAGTGGTTCGTTTGGAAGGAACCAATGTTGAGCTGGGTAAAGAGAAGCTGGCGCAAAGCGGTCTGAGTATTGTCAGTGCCGACGGTCTGGCGGATGCAGCGAAGAAAGTGGTTGAACTGGCAAAATAAGGCAGAGCGGAAAAGATGAGTATTTTAATTAATAAAGACACCAAAGTTATTTGTCAGGGGTTCACCGGTAAACAAGGGACTTTCCACTCGGAACAGGCGATCGCTTACGGAACTAAAATGGTCGGTGGCGTGACGCCGGGCAAGGGCGGTCAGACCCACCTTGGTCTGCCGGTTTTCAACACGGTTCGCGAAGCGGTAGAACTGGCCGGTGCCGAAGCATCGATGATTTATGTGCCGCCGGCATTTGCCGCCGATTCGATTATCGAGGCGATCGACGCCGGGATCAAGGTGATTACCTGTATTACCGAGGGAATTCCGGTTGCGGATATGCTGAAGGTTCGTGCGGTGCTGGAAAAATCCGATGCCTATCTGATCGGTCCGAACTGTCCGGGTCTGATTACTCCGGGCGACAATGGCGATGGCTGTAAAATCGGTATTATGCCGGGTCATATTCACCAGCCAGGAAAGATCGGTATCGTTTCGCGTTCCGGAACGCTGACCTACGAAGCGGTTCATCAAACAACGACTAACGGACTCGGTCAATCGACTTGTGTCGGTATTGGTGGTGACCCGATTCAGGGAATGAACTTTATCGACTGCCTGCGTCTGTTCCAGGAAGATCCTCAGACGGAAGGGATTATTATGGTCGGTGAGATCGGCGGTCAGGCAGAAGAAGATGCTGCCGAGTATATTGCTGCCAACGTGACGAAACCGGTCGTCGCCTATATCGCCGGTGTTACCGCGCCTCCGGGCAAACGTATGGGGCATGCCGGAGCAATTGTTTCCGGTGGTAAGGGTACAGCGGAAGCAAAATTTGCTGCGCTACGAGCTGCCAATGTGACCGTTGTTGATTCGCCGGCGGATTTGGGCACGGCAATGCTGAAACATTTCTCCTAAACGATTTTAATATTACATCTCCGGCTGCACTTTTATGAGGCGCCGGAAACACCCATAATCGATTGATTTTATTCAACCGATATAAGTTCGACTCTTATCAGCCAGTCCATCTTCACTGCTTGGCTAAAGGAATCTTCAATGACCGATACCGTCAAACTCGTCATGGCGCAAATTAACCCGAAAGTGGGGGATATTGCCGGAAATGTGAATCTCATTATCGATCAATTGCAAGAGGCCAAGTTGAAGGGCGCCGACCTGGTCGTGTTCCCGGAAATGACCATCACCGGTTATCCGCCGGAAGATCTGCTGCTCAGAGAAGGGCTTTATCCTCAGGTCGAAGAAGCGCTTTTGCAAGTTGCCCAGTCTGCTGAGGATATCGCTTGTGTAGTTGGCTACCCGATGGTGGATGAGCTGGGTGAGCGTTTTAATATGGCCGCTTTTATTGCCGACGGTCAGATTCAGGCCAGTTACATCAAGCAGAACCTGCCGAATTACAGCGTTTTTGATGAACAGCGTTATTTCAGGTCGGGCAATCAGGCTTGCGTTGTGGAATTCAAAGGAATCAAATTCGGAATCCTGATCTGCGAAGATATCTGGAAAATCTCTCCGGCGGCTCAGGCCAAGCAGGCCGGAGCCGAGATTCTGTTAACTTTGAACGCGTCGCCGTTCTCGCAGGAAAAGCATCAGGATCGGATTGAAACCCTGTCGCATCGCGTTAACGAAACCGGTCTGCCGATTGTCTATGTCAATCAGGTTGGTGGTCAGGATGAACTGGTTTTTGACGGCGGCTCTTTTGTGATGAGTGCCGACGGCGATGTCTGTGTACAAAGTGCCGAATTCAGTAGTCAGTTGACCGAAGTGGCTCTACTCAAGCAGAACGGCTCGACCGTTGTCGTGCCCGGAGCCAAGTCGGAACTGTATCAAGATGAAGCGCGGGTCTATCAGGCATTGATTACCGGGGTGCATGATTATGTCGCCAAGAACGGTTTTTCGGGTGTGCTCTTAGGGCTTTCCGGTGGCATTGATTCGGCGCTGACGCTGGCGGTTGCGGTTGACGCTTTGGGCGCTGATCGGGTCGAGGCGGTTATGATGCCGTTCCGTTATACCGCTCAGATCAGTCAGGAAGACGCAGCCGAGCAAGCCAGTGTTATGGGGGTTAAGTATCAGTCTATTCCGATCGAGCCGATGTATCAGGCTTTCGAATCTTCTCTGCAGGCGACGCTGGCCGGTACCGAAGCGGATATAACCGAAGAGAATCTTCAGGCACGAATTCGCGGCACACTGTTAATGGCGATTTCCAATAAAACCGGGAAAATGGTGCTGGCAACCAGTAATAAATCGGAAGTAGCTGTTGGTTATTCGACGCTATACGGGGATATGGTCGGTGGCTTCTCTCCGTTGAAAGATGTTCCGAAAACCATGGTTTATCGCTTGGCACAGTATCGCAATACGCTTTCTCCGGTAATCCCTGAACGTGTCATTACCCGTCCTCCGTCTGCGGAACTGCGCCCGGATCAGAAGGATCAGGATTCCCTGCCGGATTATGATACTTTGGATACGATCATCAAGGCGTATGTGAAGCAGGATAAGACACCGCAGGAAATTGTCACTATGGGCTATTCGGAAGAAGAAGTGCGTCGCGTTATCCGTTTGATTGATCGCAGCGAATATAAACGTCGTCAGGCGGCACCGGGCGTTAAAATCACCCACCGTGCTTTCGGTCGTGATCGACGTTATCCGATTACCAGCGGTTACAAAGAATAATTTACAATTATTCGTTATTCGGAAAATAAAAAAACCGGAGTCAGCGAGCTGAACTCCGGTTTTTTGTTATTGTGATCGTATTGAGTCGTCAATAACTGATATTGCGCCTAAAACAGGTCTTTAATACCTTCCCAGACGGAGTCGAAGGTCGAGCGGTTCGGCTCGGCGAGACTGTCCATCTGGTGACTGGTTGCTGTTTTGACGCCCAGTGCATCGCGGTTCAACTCGTACACCTTAAGCACGTCGTCACGGTTCTGGTTCATGCCCAGTTTATCGTATGAGAATGCCAGAATTTTCAGTGCTTCACCGGTGACCGCGGCATTCGGGTATTGTTCCAATACGCGCTTGGCACGGTTGGCGGCAGCGAGATAAGCTTCACGCTTCATATAGAAGTTGGCCACCTGAATTTCATGGCGGGCCATCTGATTGCGCAGCACCAGAAGGCGTTTAGCTGCCTGCTGGGCATATTTACTGTTCGGGAAGCGATTGATCAATTCGACATAGTAGCCATAGGCGCGGTCCGCCGACTTTGTATCGCGGCTTGCCGGATCGGTCAGGAAAGAGTCCAGCCAGCTACGAGTGATCGAGTCTGCCGCCAGGGCACGCAGGTAGAAGGAATACGCCAATTCGCTGTGCCGCGGATAGAGACGGATGAATTCTTCCAGTTCGCGGATAGCGGATTCCGGCTCGTCGTAACGGTAATAAGAGTACGCAAGTTCAAGGTAACTCTGTTCGGCATAGGAACCATACGGGAAGTAGGCTTTGAGTTTTTCATAGTTCTCTATGGCAACATCCCATTGCTGATTCTCGAATGCCTCAGTTGCGTCTTCATAGAAATCTTCAACCTTTTTCTCTTCGTCCGGCTTTTCGACCAGGCTCGAAATGGTCGAGCATCCGCTGAGGGAAAGGCTGCCTATAAGAAAGGCGGATAGCAACGTTTTTTTCATCATTCTTTTGTACAATACGGCATAATCAAAATTGCCGTTGAGTATATCACAAAATATTCCGGGAACATTGTCATATCAAGGCGATTCAAAGCTTTTGTCAGGGCTTTTATTCGGTACGAATTTTCGTCTGAAAACAGGGGTAAACTTGGTAGATTAAATGGCCCGCGGCGTACTTCAAGGAGAGACTTTTGTCCAGAGAAACGATTCAAATTCAAATTCCCGACGGCGCAATAGGGCAGCGTCTGGATGCCATTCTGTCGCAGCAACTGCCGGATTATTCGAGAAACCGTATCCAGCAGTGGATTAAAGACGGGCGGGTAACGATTGACGGAACGGTTTGCAAGAAGCCGCGCCAGGCACTTTTGGGTGGAGAGAAGGCAGAAATCGACGCAGTGCTTGAAGACAGCACTCAGGTCGAGGCGCAACAGATTTCCCTGAATATCGTCTATGAGGACGATGCGATTATGATCATCAATAAACCGGTCGGTCTGGTCGTGCATCCCGGTGCCGGAAATCCAGACGGTACGCTAATGAACGCTTTGCTGTTTCATAATCCGGCTTTGCGGGAGGTTCCGCGAGCGGGGATTGTTCACCGACTTGATAAGGATACTTCCGGCCTGATGGTTGTCGCTAAAACAGTCGGTGCTCAGACCCATCTGGTGGAGCAATTACAACGTCATGCGGTAGAACGTATTTACGACGCGGTCGTGGTCGGCAATCTTAATCAGGGCGGTACGATCGACAAGCCGATCGGACGTAGTCCGAGCGACCGCAAAAAGATGGCGGTACGCGCCGCCGGTGGTAAACCGGCTGTCACACACTACCGAGTTCTGGAGCATTTCCGTGCGCACACCCGAATTCGCGTCAAACTGGAAACCGGTCGTACTCACCAGATTCGCGTGCATATGTCGAATCTGGGATATCCGCTGGTCGGCGATCCGGTATACGGCAAACGTTTCCGTATTCCGAAAAGAATGGATCCTGAATTTGTTGAATACCTGCGCCACTTCCATCGTCAGGCGCTGCACGCCGGAGCTTTAAGTCTGACCCACCCGGTGAGCGGAAAAGTAATGAAATGGAAGGCTCCTATGCCGGACGACATGCTGGAGTTGGTCGATATCCTGCGCGAAGACATCGAGCTATTCCATGAACAGCAGCTCGGCTATGACGAGTACGACTACGATAACGGCGTTGAAGTCGAGTGGGTTACCGATGATGATATTCCGGACTATTAAGAGGCGTAATAAAGGAGTCCTCTCATTCTGACTTTAATCGAACCCGATTGGCCGGCTCCGGATAATGTCCGGGCGCTGAGTACCACGCGAGCCGGCGGTGTCAGTGCGACACCTTACGATTCGCTTAATCTGGCACTGCATGTCGGTGACGATGCGCAGAAGGTTCTGGTCAACCGGGAAAAGCTGGTTGCGGATTTGGGGCTGCGGAGCGAACCCTTGTGGTTGAATCAGCAGCATACGACCAAGTTGGTTTATTTCGACGAGGTTCCTCCTGAAAAAGGAGAGGTGCCGCCGGTTGCCGACGCCTGTTGGAGTGATCGTCAGCAACGCGCCTGTGTTGTGATGACCGCGGACTGTATGCCGATTTTGCTGTGCGACCGGGCCGGTACTTGGGTAGCGGCGATTCATGCCGGTTGGAAAGGGTTGCTGGACGGAATCGTCGAAAGCAGCTTGCAGCAGGTTCTCAAACAAAAAAAGACGCCACCGAATCAAGTTCTGGCGTGGATCGGACCGTCGATTTCTCAAGCTAATTTTGAAGTCGGTTCTGAAGTTCACGAGGCATTTGTCGGCAAACACGCTTTTGCAGCCGATTACTTTCAGGCCGAAGCGGGCAAAGAGGGGAAATATCTGGCCGATTTAGGTGGCATTGTTCAGCGCATCTTGCAAGTCTATGGCGTGGAGCAGGTTACGCAGAGCGGTCTGTGTACTTATGCCGAACCGGAACGGTTTTATTCGTACCGTTACGCCTGCCATTACCCGGCATCCGAAAACGACTTCGGACGCACCGGGCGAATAGCGTCTCTTATCTGGTTGGCCGATTAAAACCAAAACGACTGGTTCCCATCGACATTAAATCAGACCTTCCGGTTCTGGAAGGTGTTTTACAGATTAATCCTGATTACCGGTTCGGATATAGGTTTCGGCTTTGGCGACATCTTCGGGCAATCCGCTGAGTACGATGTGGTCGTCGATCCGCAGTTTGGTTTCACCGGAAGGGTTTTCTCCACGCACGTGACCGCGTTTTATTGCATCCGCCGTGACCTGCCAGCGTTCCAGAGGTATCTCTTTTAATAGCTTGTTGACGGCAAAATCGGTTTCATTCAGCGGCACACTGTGAATAATCCCTTTCATCAGTTGGTGTGATTGCAGCGGGTTGGACGGGTCGTCGTCAACACCGGGGTAGAAGTTTTCCAGCAGGCGGTAACGGTCGCGTCTGATCAGGCGCGTTTCGCGTAAAACCTTGCTTGGCGGATGCCCGATCATCAGCAGCAGGTGCGATGAAAGCATGATGCTGGATTCAAAGGTATCCGGGATAACCTCGTTGGCGCCAGCTTCGATAAAGTCATTGACGTGCGAGTCATCAAGGGTACGTACCAGAATTGGAATGTTGGCATCGATCTGGCGGATACGCAGCAGAATCTTCATGGAGGCATGGTAATCGCTGAAAGTGATAATCACGATTTTGGCGCGTTCAATCCCCGCCGCTCTGAGAATACTTTCTTTGGTCGCATCGCCGTAAAACACGCTTTCACCGGCAGAACTGGCTTCGTTAACCCGTTTGATATCCATATCCAGTGCGGTAAAAATTTCGTTGGAATTGTGCAGGAAGCGTCCGACGGTCTGACCGACACGCCCGAATCCGCACAGAATGACATGGTTGCTGATGTGTTTGTTCTGATCGGCAATTGATTCGGCCAGCGTTTCATGACTCTGTGCATAGGTTCCCCTATGCAGGAATTTGGCGATATGACCGTTGAATTTAACCATGAACGGGGCGACCGCCATGCTTAGCACCGCCGCTGTCAAAAGGATATTACCTTCTTCCTGCGGCATCAGGTTGTAAGTGAATGCGAGCGTCATCAATACCAGCCCGAATTCACCGACCTGCGCCAGAGACAGGGAGATACGTGCCGATACGCCCGGCTCCTTGTTGAACAGACGCGAAGCGAAATAGATAATGACGCCCTTGACGATGATAATGGCGATGGTGATGCCGATGACCTCAAGGAAATATTTGCTGAGGATATCGATGGAAATAATCATACCGACCGTAACGAAAAACAGTCCGAGTAGAATGTCCTGGAACGGGCGAATATCGGATTCGATCTGGTGACGGTATTCGGTTTCCGATAACATCATCCCGGCCAGGAAAGCCCCTAATGTCATAGAGAGTCCCATCTCTTCGGTGAAGGCGGCAGCCCCCAAGGCAACGGTCAGAACAGTCAGCGTGAACAACTCCTGAGATTTGGCCGAAGCGACTTCATGGAACAGCGGGCGCAGCAGATAGCGCCCGATCAGGTGCATGATCACGACCACAAAAATCCCTTTGAGGAAGGCGATGGTCATCGCCATTGCCAGGGCACCGTCTTCGTTGCTGCTCATTGCCAGTGTTGGAATCAGGATCAGTAATGGAATCGCCATGATGTCCTGGAAAATCAGTATGCCCAGAACCGAGCGGCCATGACGCGATTGTATTTCGGATTGTTCGACCAGCTGTTTAATGACGATTGCAGTGGACGAGAGGGCGAAAGCGCTGGCTATGACGATGTTGGTATTGGTGTCCAGACCGGCAAGGTGACCGATAAAGTAGACGACTACGGCGGTGGTCAGTACTTGAACGCTACCCATGCCGAAAACCAGTTTGCGCATCGCCATCATCTGGTTGATGGAAAACTCCAGCCCTATGGCGAACAGCAGGAATACGATTCCCAGTTCGGCGAGAAGAGCGATGTTTTCTTCGTTTTCGATGAGACTGAAACCGTGCGGACCGACAATCATCCCGACGGCAATGTAACCGAGAATCGGCGGGAAGGACAGACGGCGCGAAAAGGCGACTGCTATTACTGCAATAGCCAACAGGAAGACGGCATTAAACAGTAGGTGGTCTTCGTGTGAGTTCAAACTGGTAATCCTTTAAAAACAGAGGGTTATTGATTCATTTTAAAACGCATGGACAAGTCGATAGCGCGCAGGTGCTTGGTAATTGCGCCGGTCGAAATGTAATCAACACCGGTCGCGGCCAGTTCGGCCAGATGCTGAATTTCGACATTGCCCGAGACTTCCAGTTTGGCTCTATGGTCAACCATTTCTACCGCTTGCTGCATCATGTCTATGCTGAAGTTATCCAGCATAATGATATCGGCGCCGGCTTCAAGGGCTTGCTGGACTTCATCGAGGTTTTCCGTTTCCACCTCAACTTTGACCGAAGGGTAGAGCCGTTTGGCATTTGTAACTGCGGCATTGATACCGCCGGCTGCCATAATATGGTTTTCTTTGATCAAGATCGCATCATACAAGCCGATACGGTGATTCTGCGCTCCGCCGCAAGCGACGGCGTATTTCTGTGCCAAGCGCAGGCCGGGAAGGGTCTTACGGGTGTCCAGTAAAGTCGTTGTGCTGCCGATCAGATATTTCATGTAGGCTGAAGTGGTGGTTGCGGTCGCCATAAGTGTTTGCAGAAAGTTCAGTGCGGTACGCTCGGCCGTCAAAATATGTCGTGCAGAACCGGAAATCTCACACAGAGTGTCATTCGCATGCACCGGTTCGCCTTCTTCTTTAAGCCAGTTAATCTTGATGCTGTCATCAACCTGACGAAACACTTCGTCGAACCAGGGGCGACCGCATAACACCGCTTCTTCACGGCAAATAATAGCGGCATCAGCCTGGGTTTCCTGCGGAATAAGACTGGCGGTCAGGTCGCCGCCTTTAATGTCTTCTTCAAGCGCTTTCTGGACGGTGTTTTCAATATCTTCAAAGTAGTTAATGTCAGTCATTGTCTTTTACTTACTTGGGCTTACGGGCCACTTTTCTGACGTGCGGCCAGGCAAATGGCTTACTGGTGATTTTAGTGTCATATAACCGTGCGTTGATTGATCGTTACTTTTCGTAGTCTGTCGATTATTTTGCGCACTTTTTAAATAGGAATCATTATACAGAATTGACGTTATACTATCGGGCATTGATACAAGGGAATTGATTTTAATTATGCAGGTTTTGCCAGATTTACAGCTCCTCGATCAGGCGCAATTTGTGCCAAGTCCGAATTACGACGAAAGACCGGAAAATGCGTCGCTTGATCTGATTGTTGTCCATGGTATTTCACTTCCGCCGAATCAGTTTGGAGGCGAGGGGGTCAGCGAACTTTTCACCAATCAGCTTGATCCGCAAAAAGATCCTTACTACGCCAAGATTGACGGTTTGCGCGTCTCTTCGCATCTATTTATCCGTCGCGACGGTTCGGTTATTCAGTATGTCCCTTTTGACAAGCGTGCCTGGCATGCGGGTCTGTCGAGTTATCACGGGCGTCAGAGTTGTAACGATTTTTCGATCGGTATCGAGTTGGAGGGGACGGATTTTACACCCTATACAGCAACGCAATACCAGAGTCTGGCAACGTCAATCCATGCGATCTGGCAAGCTTACCCGGAAATGCCGACCGAGGCGGTAACCGGTCATAGCGACATTGCTCCGGGCCGAAAAACCGATCCGGGCGTCTATTTTGTCTGGGAAGCGCTTGAACGGCTCTTGCAACAGCGTTTTTTGCGTTAAGGGGTCAAGCGCGTAATATTTGATTTTAAACAGGTCGTTCGGACGAGGCTTGTTTTAAGATGTACCTATTCTTGAATGTTAAGAATGGAAAATGATCAGGCAATCCAGCCATTGCCGTTGTTGCGGTTACCCGGTTTCTGATTGCCGTCGGTCTTGTCTGGTTCTTTTGGAACGAATTTCAGGCAGATTTCGCCGGATGTTTCCAGCACAACCTGGCTGGGCATTTTGGCGGTTTTGAAGCCGAAAGCCTTGCAGCCACGAGGGTTGGAAGGCTCCCAGGTGACATAGAAATGTTTGCATTTGAAGCAGTCGACTGAATTAGTTTTTTTCATTATTAACGATAAAAATTTAATAAATGAGGCGTTAATCTGACTATGCTATGATTGCGCCCAATTTTGCTTGAGTCAATAGTTGATGAAATTACCACCTTTTTATCAAGGTGGCTCAGGCCGTAGCAGCAAACAGACAAACTAGCAGTTTAAAGGATCACAGCATGAGTAAAGTTGGCCTATTTTACGGAACGGATACCGGAAATACCGAACGTGTCGCAGATTTAATCAAGCAGAAGATGGGAGAAGATCTGGTTGATGTTTACGATATTGCCACAGCCAGTGCCGATGATTTTGCCAAGTACGATAAAATCATTCTTGGTCAGCCAACCTGGTACTACGGTGAATTGCAGAGTAGCTGGGACGATTTCTGGGAAGATTTCAAAGGAATCGATTTTACCGGTAAGACGGTTGCCTGTTTCGGGCTGGGGGATCAGGCGGATTATTCCGAGTATTTCCTGGACGCCATGGGAATGATGCATGACATCGCCGTAGAAAACGGAGCAACGCCTGCGGGTTATACTTCAACCGACGGTTTTGAATTCGACGAGTCGAAAGCGGTTACCGAAGACGAAGAGTTTTTTGTCGGTCTGGGAATTGATGAAGATCAGCAGCCGGAGTTGACCGATGAACGCGTCGACAATTGGGTTGAGCAGATCAAAGAAGAATTCGAACTGTAACTTTCTGTTTCGAATATTTAGTAGAAAGCCGTGGTAATGCATTGTCTTACCACGGCTTTTTTGTTTTAAAACTTTGTTGTCTGATCGCTTTTTGGTCGCTTAATCGCGCAATGAAATGCACGGCCAGTCATGCGCTTGAGCATAAGCGATCAACTTTTCATCGCCGTCGACAACGATCGGATGATCAACCAATTTTAGCAACGGCAGGTCATTGTGCGAATCGGAATAGAAATAGCTGCCATCAAGGTTTTTATTGTTTAATTGCAGCCACTCCTGCAGACGAACGACCTTGCCTTCCTGAAACGTCGGAGTGCCTTCGACCTCGCCGGTATAACGACCGGCTTTGATTTCTCCTTCCGTACCTAGGAGTGTTTCGATTCCGTAACGCAATCCGATCGGCCGGGTAATAAAGGTGTTGGTTGCCGTGATGATTAAAACATCGTCGCCTTGCTGTTTATGCTTTTCGACCAGTGCCAGCGCTTTCGGTAAAACGATCGGTTCGATGAACTCATTCATGAATTGGCGATGCCATTCGGTCAGTGTTTCCATGCTCTGCTCGCTTAAGGGTTGCAGGGCGAATCGCTGATAGGCGTAAATATCCAGTGTGCCGTTTTTATAGTCTTCATAAAACTGCGCGTTAGTTTTGGCGAAGGCTTCGCCGTCAACGTAACCTTTCTGAACCAGAAACTCGCCCCACAGATAATCACTGTCGTTGGCAATCAGAGTGTTATCAAGATCGAAAATCGCTAAAGCCATGACTTTAAAGCCTTATATACAAAATGAATTGATGCGCATCCTAGCGGATAACGCATTTTTGTCAACCGATTCGACGGCTGCGAATCATTCCCTGTGCATGTGATTAAACACCAAAAAATGTTCCAGAGTGCGGAAAAATCAAGCCTGCTAAATATTAATTATTTCTTATCAGGCGTGAACTAAACGGCAATTTTAAATTGAAAAATCCGCGCATTTTAGGCACTATTATCCGAATTAAATGATTTTGAGTGTTTTTAGTTTTTCATGATAGATGAACATGGATATCGACAGAATGTCGGAATAATAATAGTAAATAAAGATGGCAAGCTGTTTTGGGGGAAGAGGATTCATCAGGAAGCCTGGCAATTTCCGCAAGGAGGAATTCGCGAGCATGAAACTCCGCAACAGGCCGCTTTTCGCGAACTGAAAGAAGAGGTCGGTCTGGAACCTTCGGATGTACGTGTGCTTGGTCGTACCAACGGCTGGCTCAGTTATGATCTGCCCAAGCACCTGATCCGGCACAACAGTCAGCCTTTGTGCGTCGGGCAGAAGCAGGTCTGGTTTCTGCTGGGCTTGGAAAGCGACGCCAGTCGGATTGACCTTAACCGGCATGATACGCCGGAGTTCGAAGATTGGGACTGGGTCGATTACTGGCGTCCGGTTCAGGAAGTGGTTAACTTCAAACAGGCTGTGTACCACAAAGCCTTGACCGAACTGGAGCATGCATTGAATAAATTCTGGCTGTAATTGAGTGTCTTTTTACGAAACCCCGCCGCGAGCGGGGTTTTTTATTGTTTGAAGAAGTCTGAATAGTGCGGGCTGTGAGCCGAAGACTTGAGTTGTATCGAGAAAACGTCTGAAAAAGATCATTTAATTAGAAAGCATACTTCCAATGTGGTTTTTTTTGGTTAAAGTATCTTTTATGGTGCAATAAGGAAATATTGAAGGTGGATGGATGACTGATAATTTAAGGTTGGCTGCGAATGTTAATGCTGAAGGAAGAATTGATTACATCAATCAGGATTACATTGAGTGGTTGGGTTACAGTGAAGAGGAAATTCTCGGGCAACCAACTAGTATGCTTCGAGCACCGGGCATTCCCGAACAGATCCAGACGACAATTCAAGAGCAGGTAAGTAAGAACCATCCGGTGCAGTTCCCGATTCAGGAAATGAAAAAGAACGGTGAAACTTACTGGGCGGAAATGACGATTCAGCCTATTTTCGAAAAAGGGCGTTATATCGGTTATACCTCAATCAAAAGAGTGGTTTCCGATCCCGCCCGAATTGCTGGCTATGAAAGCCTGTATCGAGAAATTGCCGACGGCAAAAAAGTTTATACCAACGGAATCTGGATTGGCGAAAATTATCATAAATGGATGTCTCGTTTCGGTCTGCAGCGTGCTTCTCTGTTGACGAAAACCCTTTTAGCCATTTTGCTGGCCTCCTTACTGATTATTGCCGTTGCCGGTTTTATGGCAATAAATGAAATTAACGAGATTAAACGGGACTCGGCCGATTATCGTTCGGTGACTTTGGGCAAATACGTTACCGCTAAAATGGAGAAAAAGCACGATATCGGGATTACCAATGCAATCGGGATTACTTTTTCTGACCATGTCGCAAAATTTGTCGCTGAAAGGGATCAGGCGGCTTTATTGAAGTTACTGGCCGAAGCAGGTCAAAGTTATTCGAAGTTTTCCGATTTGAAGAATGTTAAGTTGCATTTTGTCGATGAAAACGGCATATCTTATCTTAAATCCTGGAAGCCGCTTGAACAGCAGCGAATGGACGACCTTTCGGCACGCAGCTATATTCAAAAAATGAGTCTAGAGCCTAAGCCATTGGTAACCAATGCGCTCAGTTCTGTGGGTTACAACATCAAATCGATCGTTCCGGTTTTCTATCAGGGGCGTTATGAAGGGTTTGTCGAATTTATTCAAGGCGTCGGTTCATTACGTCGTGATTTCGAAAAACAGGATCAGTTATATCTGGCAGCCATGTCGGTTGATTATGCTCTTAAAGGTGATCAGTTCAGACAGAAAAACGCTAAAAACCGACCTGTTTCCAGCGATGATAAATGGGTAGTAGGTAATAATCAGCAATTCTCAAGTGAAAACAGTTTGAAACAGATTGAACTTCTAAAAAGAATTGATATCGATTCGTTGTTTTCCAACGGCTATTTTGTCGGTGAAACCTATTTTCACGCCTCAACGCCTATTAAGTCGCAATCCGGAGAGTTAATGGGGTATCACATTCTCAGTGAACCGGTTGCTGCCTACAATGATTATGTTGGCGCAAAGGTTGATATAGCCATTCAGGCGTTTATGAATGTGGTCATTACGGTGGTGATTCTTGCTTTGATTATTGCCTGGCTTCTATGGCTGTTTATTCTCAAACCGTTAAAAAACGTCCAGAGAACGATGGATGTGGCGACGGCGCAAAGTAATTTGTTTGCACGCGTACGCTACTATGCCAAGGATGAAATCGGTCAGTTAGGTATGGCCTATAATCGCCAGGTCATGTTATCGCAATGTATTATTGCCGAGTCGAATGCCGCTATGGAAGAGTTGGTTAAAGGTCGTCTGGATTATCGGATTCGTACCCCGTTTGAGTCCGATTACGATATGTTAAAAGGGCGCATTAACCATACCTGTGAAGTTTTGCAGGATACCTTTGGAACTCTGGGTGAGGTTATGGAAAATATGCAAAAAGGGAACTTCCGTAATCAATCACAGCACAATCTGACGGGGGAGTATGCGCTGATTGTCGAGAGAGGTTTTTCGGCGATACAAAACCTGGCGGAAGTCTTCTCTGAAATCAATAAAGTTATGGGGTATGCCGCTCGCGGGAAATTGGATGAGCGGATCCTTAACTTCCAGCAAGGCGATATTGAGAATTTACAGAAAAGCATTAACCAGTCTCTGGTATTGATTGAACAAGGGTTTTCCGATGTTGTTCAGGCAAGTGAACGAATGGCGGAAGGTGATTTCTCACAACCAATCAGCGGTGATTATGAATATGCTCTGAACGACGCGAAAACGGCAGTAAACGCCAGCATGGAACGCCTGACGGAAACAATGATGAAACTGCGTCAGGCTGCATTCAGAGTCTATGAAAATACCGAAAATGTCGTGGAAGGAACCCAGAGTCTCAATCAGCGGACCCAGAGTCAGGCGGCATCCCTGGAAGAAACGTCAGCCGCTATGGAGCAGACGACTGCGCAGATTCGCAGTAATCTGGATAATACCATTGAAGCCTCAAACCTCTCGAATCAGCAGAGCCAGAAGCTTGGAATGGCGAACAGTGCAATGGAAGATACCCGTAAATCAATGCAGGGTATTCAGGAGTCATCACAGAAAATCCGCGATATTACGGTGTTGATTGACTCAATTGCATTCCAAACTAACCTGTTGGCTCTAAATGCCGCCGTTGAAGCGGCGAGAGCTGGCGAGCATGGGCGTGGTTTTGCCGTTGTCGCCGGCGAAGTCCGTAATCTGGCCGGTAAGTCAGCGGAAGCAACCAAAGAGATCGAGCAGTTGATTCAAGCCTCCAGCGCAGCGATTGATATTGGTGTCCAACAGGTTGATCGTGTAGGAGAGTCTCTGAGAGAGGTGACGGATATTACTGGACAGGTTCAATCGATTATTTCTGAAGTCGAGCGGGCTTCCAAAGACCAGTCGGTAGGTGTGGAAGAGGTGAATAAATCAATTACACATATCGACAGCGTCACACAACAGAATGCCGCACTTGTTGAAGAAACCACTGCCAGCACAGAAGGTTTGAAAGAGTCGGCAGACACTATGCAATCTATCATCAAGGCTTTCAAACTTAAATCAGGCGTTGTTGAACACGATTAGGTGCAATCTGATGAGTTCATTTTAGGTTTCCGGATCGGGGATGCGCTCAAGGTCATTTAAACCCCTTTATATAAGGGGTTTTTATTATGGTTTTACTGTGTAATGCTGATTAAGAACGAAAGAGAAACTTTTGAAAAACAAAAGCTTAGCTTTTCTGAATGCCGGCAAAGCCGCGTGACATAAGCTTATCACTGAAAACTTAAATAAAAAATGGTATGATGCCCCAACTTTTAATAAACCTGCAATTGCGAGAAATGTCCCTCTGGTCGGCTTTTTCGGGTAGGTTTGCGTCAGGGAAAACTAAGTAGCTGGAAACCTTGGCGTTAAAAAAATGTTGGCGCTAGCGATAAGAACTATCCATAGCGAAAAGTCACTTCAGGCTTACCCAGCTCCTGAAGACAAATATCCAACCCATTGAGGAAAACTTATTATGAGCGAACAGTTTGTAGATCAGGATCCACAGGAGACTCAAGAGTGGATCGATGCGCTGGAAGCGGTGGTCGAATTTGAAGGTTCCGACAAGGCTCAGCACATTATTGCCAGTCTAATCGAAAAAGCGCGTGTTCACGGCATTGATATTCCATACTCTGCCAATACACCTTATATCAATACCATTTCCGTTGAAGAACAGGTTAACTATCCTGGCGATATGGGGCTTGAAACCCGTATTCGTTCGCTATTGCGCTGGAATGCGATGGCGATGGTATCACGCGCAAACAAAACCACCAGTGTTGGTGGGCACATCGCTTCTTACGCTTCAAGCTGTACGCTGTATGAGGTGGGGATGAACCACTTCTTCAAAGGACCTAAGCACGCGCAAGGCGCGGATATGGTCTTCTTCCAGGGGCACACGGCTCCGGGTATGTACTCTCGTTCCTTTATGGAAGGCCGTTTCGAAGCGGATCGCCTGCGTAACTTCCGTCAGGAAGTGGATCAGGAAGGTCTGTCCTCTTATCCTCACCCTTGGTTGATGCCGGATTACTGGCAGTTCCCGACCGTATCGATGGGTCTAGGGCCGCTAATGGCAATCTACCAGGCGCGTTTCATGAAATACATGCAGGCTCGCGGCCTGGCTGAGACCGAAGGACGTAAAGTCTGGGCGTTCTTGGGTGACGGTGAGATGGATGAACCGGAATCACGTGGTGCGATCCAGTTAGCGAAACGCGAAAAACTGGATAACCTGATTTTCGTTATCAACTGTAACCTGCAGCGTCTTGACGGTCCGGTTCGTGGTAACGACAAGATCATTCAGGAATTGGAAGGCGTCTTCCGTGGTGCCGGTTGGCAGGTTCTGAAAGTCATCTGGGGTTCAGGCTGGGATCGTCTGCTACAGAAAGACGAAACCGGTAAGCTGATCGAGCGCATGGGTGAAGTCGTTGACGGTGAATACCAGGCTTATAAAGCGAAAGACGGCGCATTCGTTCGCGAGCACTTCTTCGGTAAGTACCCTGAAACCGCAGCGCTGGTTGCGGATATGACCGACGATGAGATCTTCAAGCTGACTCGTGGTGGTCACTCGCCGCGTAAGATCTACAACGCTTATAAGCGTGCAACCGAATCGCAAGGTCAACCGACGGTTATCCTGGCGAAAACTGTTAAAGGTTACGGTATGGGCGCTTACGGTGAAGCGGCGAACACCGCTCACCAACAGAAGAAACTGGATAAAGACGGCCTGAAATATTTCCGTGACCGTTTCTCTGTTCCGATTTCAGACGAAGAGTTGGAAAAAGACATTCCGTTCTACCGTCCGGACGAAGATTCCGACATCATGAAATACATGAAAGAGCGCCGTGATGCGCTGGGTGGACCGATTCCTGCACGTCATGACGATGCAGAACCGTTACCGGTGCCTGCTTTGGATGCGTTCAAAATGCTGACCGACGGTACCGGTGATCGTGAAATGTCGACCACCATGGCATTCGTGCGTATTATCTCGATCCTGTTGCGTGACAAGGCGCTTGGACCGCGTGTTGTTCCGATTATCCCGGATGAAGCGCGTACTTTTGGTATGGAAGGTCTGTTCCGTCAGGTCGGTATCTACGATCCGGCCGGTCAGTTGTATGAGCCGATGGATGCCGACCAGTTGATGTGGTACAAAGAATCTGCCAACGGTCAGGTATTCGAAGAAGGGATCAACGAAGCCGGTTCCATGGCGAACTGGGTTGCTGCGGCGACCGCTTATGCGAACTACGGCGTGAGCATGATTCCTTTCTATATCTATTACTCGATGTTCGGTTTCCAGCGTATCGGTGACCTGGCCTGGGCGGCCGGTGACTCTCGTGCGCGTGGTTTCCTGATCGGTGGTACCGCCGGTCGTACGACGCTTGAAGGTGAAGGTCTGCAGCACCAGGACGGTCACAACCTGATCCAGTTCGACCACGTTCCGAACTGTCTGTCCTACGATCCGACTTTCGCTTACGAAATGGCGGTAATTATCCGTGACGGTATTAAGCGTATGTTCCACGATAAGGAAGACGTTTACTACTACATCACCGGTATGAACGAAAACTACAGCCATCCTGCAATGCCGGAAGGTTCCGAGGAAGGCATTCTGAAAGGGATGTACTCCTTCAAGAAATCCGCTGCCAAGCATAAGAACAAAGTTCAGCTGATGGGGTCGGGTACGATCTTCCGTGAAGTGATTGCGGCGGCCGAAATGCTGGAAAGCGACTGGAATGTCGCGGCTGATATCTGGGGTGTACCAAGCTTTAACCTGGTTCGCCGCGACGGTATCGAAGTCACTCGCTGGAATACGCTGCACCCTGAAGCGGAAGCGAAAGTGCCTTATGCAACTGAACTGCTTACCGGTTCCGAAGGGCCGTTCATTGCAGCGACGGATTACATCCGTGACTATCCTGAACGTATCCGTGATTATATTCCGGGTGAATACTATGTGTTGGGTACCGACGGCTTCGGTCGTTCTGATACCCGTGAACAGCTACGTAAATTCTTTGAAGTCGATCGCCACTATGTGGTGGTTACGGCCCTTAAAGCGTTGGCTGATGCAGGCTCTATCGATGCTAAGGTTGTTTCCGAAGCAATCGCGAAATATGGCCTGGAAGCGGATAAAGTCTATCCGGTTCACGCCTGATGTTAAAAGCCGCACTGTTGCAGTGTGGCTTTTTTTACGCGAAAGAATTAACGTATGATGCATCATACATAGTATTTTCGAGACACTGCCGCAGCAGAATCTTGCGGCGGTGGCTCTACAGGAAGGAAAATTCCAATGGCTATTACACAAGTTAATGTTCCTGATATCGGGGATTTTGATTCGGTCGAAGTTATCGAAGTTCTAGTCGCAGAAGGTGACGAAGTTGCCCTGGACGACTCTTTAATTACCCTTGAATCCGATAAAGCGACGATGGAGATTCCATCGCCGGTGGCAGGGAAAATTACCAAAATTGCAATTTCAGTTGGTGACTCGGTTTCTGAGGGTGACTACATCCTGGATATCGAAGCAGAGGCCGCTTCAGCGCCAGCTGCCGAAGCGCCAAAAGAAAAAGTTAAAGAAGAAGCGGTCGCGACTCCTGCCCCGGCTGCGGAGTCAAAACCGGAGCCGCAAGTGGTTAAACAGCCTGCGCACAATGTGCCAGCTGCCGCCAAGCCGGTTAACCCTCAAGCGATGGGCGCGGCATTCCACGCGTCACCCTCTGTTCGTTCGTTTGCGCGTACTTTAGGCGTCGATCTGACAACGGTCAGCGGTACAGGCCCGAAAGGCCGTATCCAGCAGACTGACGTTGAAGCGGCGGTTAAAGCAGTGATGTCCGGTCAGGCTGCGGCTCCGGGACAAACTGCCGGTTCCGGCATTCCACCGATTCCAGGTATCGATTTCAGTCAGTTCGGCGAAACCACTACCGAAGAGCTGGGACGCATCAAGAAAATTTCCGGTAAGTTCCTGCATGCGAGCTGGTTGAACGTTCCGCACGTTACTCAGTTCGACGAATGCGACATTACCGAAATGGATCAGTTCCGTAAGGATCAGAAAGCGGCGGCCGAGAAGCAGGGCATCAAACTGACTCCGCTGGTCTTCGTTATGAAAGCCGTGGTCAAAGCGCTGCAGGATTTCCCAAGCTTCAATGCGTCTTTGTCCGAAGATGCGCAATCCATCATTTACAAGCACTACTACAACATCGGTATCGCGGTAGACACGCCGAACGGTCTGGTGGTTCCAGTAGTTAAGGATGTCGATAAGAAAGGTATCTACGAGCTGTCTCAAGATCTGATGGAAATCTCCGCTAAAGCGCGTGACGGTAAGTTGGGGCCGAAAGATATGCAGGGCGGTTGTTTCACAATCTCTAGCCTTGGCGGTATCGGCGGTACTCAGTTTACGCCGATCGTCAATGCGCCTGAAGTGGCCATCATGGGTCTGTCAAAAGCGAAAATGCAGCCGGTCTGGAACGGTAGCGATTTCGAACCGCGCCTGATTATGCCGTTCAGCGTTTCTTACGACCACCGTGCAATCGACGGTGCCGAAGGGGTTCGCTTTACGACGACCGTAGCGAAATATCTGTCCGATCTGCGTCAGCTAATTCTATAAGGAAGACTCATGAGTAAGATTGTTGATATTGTTGTTCCGGACATTGGCGATTTCGCAGAAGTAGACGTGATCGAAGTGCTGGTTTCCGCCGGCGACGAAGTTGCGCAGGATGATTCATTAGTTACTCTGGAATCGGATAAGGCGACCATGGAAATTCCGGCGCCTTTCGCCGGTAAAATCGCTTCCTTCTCGGCCGAAGTCGGCGACAAGGTTTCCGAAGGCTCTATTCTTGGAACCATGGAAATTGCCGATACCGATACGGTTTCTGCAAACGTCGAAGAGTCGGTAAAAGCTTCTGCAGCTCCGGCCAAAGAAGAAGCTGCTGCCGCGGCACCGAAAGCGGTTTCCGCCGACGGTATTGAGGCCGATATTCACTGCGAAGTGCTGGTGCTGGGCTCAGGCCCGGGCGGTTATACCGCCGCTTTCCGCGCGGCTGACCTTGGCAAGAAAGTGGCCATGGTTGAGCGTTATGACAACATCGGTGGTGTCTGTCTGAACGTCGGCTGTATCCCGTCCAAAGCGTTGCTGCATATGTCGGTGGTACTGAACGAAACCCGCGAAATGGGTGCGCACGGAATCACTTTCCAGGAACCGGAAATCGACACCAATAAAATGCGTGCTTACAAAGACTCGGTTATCGGTAAATTGACCGGTGGTCTGGCCGGTCTGGCCAAAGCTCGTAAAGTCGAGGTCGTAACCGGTTACGGTAAATTCAGTTCTTCTAATACGGTTACGGTTGAAGCCGGTGACGGCACGACTAAAACCATTGCGTTTGAACAGGCAATTATCGCCGCCGGTTCGCGTGTTGTAAAACTGCCGTTTATTCCGCACGACGACCCTCGTGTAATGGATTCAACCGATGCGCTGGAACTTGAAGAAGTGCCTAAGCGTATGCTGGTGATCGGTGGCGGGATCATCGGTCTGGAAATGGCGCAGGTCTACGACTCACTGGGCGCAAGCATTACCGTGGTTGAGCTGGGCGATACCATTATCCCGGGTGCCGACAAAGATATCTCCAAGCCGCTTCTGAAGAAAATTCAGAAGAAATACGAGAATATCTATCTGAACTCGAAAGTCACCAATGTTGAAGCCAAACCGGAAGGGCTGGAAGTCACTTTCGAAGGGAAGAAATGTCCTGAGAAAGATACCTTCGACCGTATTCTGGTCGCAGTAGGGCGTGCGCCGAACGGTAAGCTGATCGACGCGGACAAAGCCGGTGTGATGGTTAACGACTGGGGCTTCATCGAAGTCGATGAACGTCAGAAAACCAATGTGGATCACATTTACGCGATCGGTGATATCGTTGGTCAGCCGATGCTGGCGCACAAAGCGGTACACGAAGGTAAAGTGGCCGCGGAAGTGATTGCCGGTATGCCGTCCGCCTTTACCCCTATGGGCATTCCATCGGTTGCCTATACCGATCCGGAAGTGGCTTGGGCCGGTAAAACCGAACAAGAGCTTAAGGATGAAGGTATCGAGTACGAGAAGGGCGCATTCCCTTGGGCGGCTTCTGGACGCAGCCTGAGTCTGGGGCGTGACGAAGGGATGACCAAAGCGTTGTTCTGCGCCAAGACGCATCGTCTTCTAGGTTGCGGTATTGTCGGCCCGAACGCCGGTGAACTGGTTGCCGAAGCGATGCTGGCGATTGAGATGGGCGCGGATATGCAAGATATCGGTCTAACCATCCATCCGCATCCAACGCTGTCAGAGACAATCTGCTTCGCAGCTGAGATGGCGGAAGGAACAATCACAGACTTAATGCCACCTAAGCGTAAAAAGTAAATTTCTGGCTAAAAAGCCCAACTTCTGCGTTATTGAAATGGTCAGCTACTAACTGTAGCCTCACATTTCAAAGCCTTGAACTGACGAGTTTTATTTCGCAACTTAGTGCTTTTGAGAAACCCGCTATATGCGGGTTTTTTATTAAAATTAAATTTACAACCTATTGAGATATATAGTGGAAACGGTGACGCTACTTTTTTGTGAATAATTTATGAATCCTGAGAACTTAAAAAAGCTCGTTGTCGTTACAATGCCTTTTGGAAAATACAAGGGGCGTATCATTGCGGATTTGCCGGGAAATTACCTTAATTGGTTTGCCAGTAAAGGCTTTCCATCTGGAAATTTAGGGCAATTATTGGCGCTAATGCATGAGCTGGATCACAATGGTTTAAAACCGCTTTTAGACCCCTTAAGAAAACAGAGTCGTTAACAAAAAGAGGCAGTACCCAATTATTTAAAAAGCCTGCAAATATTGATCTATTTGCAGGCTTTTTGTTATTTAGAGTTTACTTGCGGTTATTGTTCTTCTTGCAACTGCAAAATCAAAACCATATTTTCATTGAATAGCGGAATTAGTAAACGGTTTCGTTGGGAGTCGACATCCATTTCGGAAGGGAGTCAAAGAATTCGGCGATGGCTTTATATTCACCGTTTCCATAAACCTTGCTGTAAATATTTCCCTGTTGGACATCGTATGACTTCCATTCTTAATTTTCACTTTGTCCTCTAATGAACTCAAAAAGGGGGAGCCAAATAAACAGGCTCGATCCCCTTTTTTAAGTTAGTGCTTAATCACAAGGCCCGATGTAGGTGCCTTTGATTGTGGAATTCATTTTCATGCCGGCCGCCGTTGTGGTCATCTTGCCGTCCATGCTCTTGCCGTTGTAGGTAATCTCTCCGCTTCCGGAAGAGTCGTTACATTTGAATTGCCACGTAACGGTATTTCCATTGATATCGTATTCCATCATTTCACATTCCGAGCCATCGCGATTTTTCTGTGCAGGAACCATGTCTTCTTCAGTGATACATTGCTCGACGGTGACCGGTGGAATCATCATTGGCATGCCTTCCATCTCGACAGTCGTCTGGATTTTCCATTTACCTTCTTCCATGTTTATTTCACTCGTGTCCGCCGAACAGCCGGAAACCAATAATGACAGGAGAATGAGTAGTGCTCTGCTGCTTTTCATAAAAACCTCTTTTGTCTATTTATTTACTCTTGTGGCAATTGATCAAAATCAATCTGTCTTTTCAACGACTAAAAACAATTGTGATATCTTTAGTTGGCATTATCAATAAAAAAAAGGATAAAACGATGTACAAGATGTCACAGGTCATAAAAATGCTTTTAGCATTTGCGGTTGCGATAGGAAGTACTAATCTGTATGCCGCTATCGAGAAGAATGAAGGATTGCTGCATCAGGATCTGGTCCTTTACAACGGCAAGAAAGATGATCCTTATACCATGTTTTATCCATTCGAAGTGACCAAGCCGGGCAGGGTCAACATTGAAGTAAAAGTGAACAACTATAAGCCTGAAAGATTCAGAGACGCGAATCGTCCGGTACGTATGATGCTAGTGGATTCCCGTTTCTTCTCGGCTGAAAAAAAGCCTATGAATCAGAGTCAATTCCAGAAGATCGTTAACGATATTAACCAATACAATCCGGCCGAGTATATCGCCGGTGATCAGATTCGGGGTATTACCAGAGCGCTCAAAAAAACACTCGATGGACTGATGGGCAAAAAACGTAAACCTAAACCTTTACCTGGATACATCCATGTTTACTCTAATACGGTGCGTTTTGCCAACACGCCTGATAATCAGGTAACCGTCGGTAGACGGCATTACGATATTGATGCCGTGGAACTCTCCTTGACTAAGGGAATGTACTTTGTGGTATTGGAGAATGTCAGCCGAAGCCTGACGCCGGAGATCGAACTGAAAGTCGATTTTCCTGGAGATCAGTATGCTGTAGCAGACAACCTGATGCCGCCTCGTGATCTTGGTATCCGCATGATCCGCTTAAGCGATGATAAAGTTCATGTGCAGGTCAGAAACAACGGCGAAGGTCGTTTGAGTGACGATCTGTATGAGCGCAGAGGTAAGGATGCTTTCGCACTGAACATCAAAGTGAATGGAAAAAATTGGGGCGGCGTTACTCTCAAAGGGCTGGATCCGGAGCGTGCTTTAAAGACACCGGGACGTCGTGTCGGCTATACATTTGATAAGCTGAAAATCGACAAAACAACCGAAATTACAGCGACCTTGAAAATGCCGAAATTCAAAGATGCTAATCGGAGAAACAACAGCAAAACCGTGACATTTGAAGTCGATAAACCGTCCGCTCAGATGCCGATTATGCAGGTACGCTGAGTCATTTAAAAACAGGATGGAGACTTAAAGGAAACCAACCGGATTGCTTAAGTCTCTATATTAAAAAAGCCTGCAATTGTAGGCTTTTCTGTATTTAGGATTTGTTTGCTATGTTGCTATGGCTTGTTATGCAAAAGCATTAATCCGCAAAGGACGCTCATTCGCGTTTTTGTTTTACAACGGCAAGATCAATACCTTATCTTCATTAAAGAGCGGAATCAGTAAACGATTACGTTTGGTGTCGACATCCATATCGGCAGGGGAGTTAAGGAACTCGGCGATAGTCTCGTATTCGCCGTTTCTATAAACATCAATCGACGAGCTTTCCCAGCTGGACATGGCGAGACTACCATCTTGTAGCTTCACTAGACCGTCTAATCTTGCACCGTAGGGTTCAGGCATTTCCGTGATTTCGCCTTTGTCATTCATTTTGACCATTTTAGCGCTGCTGAAAAATACCACGTAAATATCGCCATTATCATACAGAATACCGTTTGGTCTGCCCATCTCGGGATCTTTTAGAATGGTTTCCACTTTTCCATCTGCCCAGACTTTATAGATGGCGTCGGTACCGGAGGCTTCGAACCCCGGTTTCATGCCGGTATCGGTGACATACACGGAGTCGCCGTCTCCTGGAGTAATGCCGTTCAAAAAGCTGCTGCCTTTTACGTCAATCGAAGAAAGCTGCTTGCCGCTTGGCAGCTCAAAGACTTGTATTTGCGTGATGTCGGCGACATAGAGTTTATTGCCGATAATCGTCATCCCTTTAGGGGCGTGTAATTCAACCTTATCATCTGCGCCGTCAATCCACTTGAGGTCAACGACTTTACCGTCCGGACTCAGTTTTGAGATAAAACCGTTATCGTCCTCGTCGAATGGACTGCCGTTGATATTGGTGACCAGATAGATATCCTGATCAGCATAATATTCGACCGATTCCGGCGTCGCAAAGCCGACATCGCTAACCAGTATTTTTTGATTTGCCTGATCGGCCATAGCTGTCACCGACCATAATGCGGTCAGTGATGCGAAGAAAAACGTTTTAATGCTTTGGGTGGATTTCATAATCAACTCCTGAAAAGGTGAATACTCAGGTTGGACACTGGACATAGTGTTTTGCCTGTTTATTGCAGCGTGCGTGATTGTTTTTAATGCAGACTGCAATGATCTGTTATTGTACGAAAAAGTAGATACGTACTTTTAATTATTGTTGCTTGGCGAACATACTATTGCGTTTCGATGATCAAACCAGATTCTGCGCAATTTCGAATTTTGAAGAACCGGGGAATAACTGGAGCCAGAGTAGAGTTGAATTGCTAAACCAAGCTTAACTATATGATTTAGTAAGCAATTTGTTTCCTTTGGAAAGTACTTTTCTGGCTGCTGATACAGTCCATCAAAGCCTGCAAATGCAGGCTTTTTGGTTTAGCGTTTCGAACGCGGTTGGTAGTTCAGTATTGAAATGGGAACGGCTTTTCTTACAGGAAATTCTGCCACTTCGCGACGTTCCAGAAGGTGGTCAAGTAGGCTTTCGATCATGCACAGATTTTTAAAGTCGTCTTTGGATACCAGAGAGATCGCTTCACCGGATTTTCCGGCACGACCGGTTCGCCCGATGCGGTGAATATATTCCTCGGCAGGATAAGGCAGGTCGTAGTTGACGACTCGGCTGAGGTTGTCCATATCCAATCCGCGAGCAGCAACGCCGGTGGCGATCAGAAATTGCAGTTTGCCGGTTTTGAAATCATTCCAGACTTTTTCACGTTGCGCCTGACTGCGCCCGGCATGAATGGAGTCGGCGATAATGCCACGCTTTCCGAGTTGTTCGACCAGTTTAGCGGCAGAGTGTTTTTTCTCGACAAAAATCAGTGCCTGATCCCATTGGTTTTCTTTAATCAAATGACTCAGTAGAGCAGATTTGGTGTCTTTATCGACAGCAATCATCCACTGTTCAATATTGGATTTTTTGCCTTTGGACGAAACCTTTATCTCAACCGCATCGTCATAAACGGTATCGGCCAGATAGCGTAATTTAGGGTTAATGGTCGCCGAAAACAGCATACTTTGGCGATGGCTTGGAAGGCGGTCGATAATTTTGTTGAGATCGTCGATAAAGCCCATATCCAACATTCGGTCGGCTTCATCCAGCACCAGAAATTCCAAATCGTTAAAAAACACGGAACGCTGGTAGGCGAGATCCAGCAGTCTGCCGGGCGTGGCGACCAGAATATCCACGCCTTGTGCCAAACGTTGTTTGTTCTCTTCAAGGTCGCTACCACCATAAACAGCAACCGAACTGAGCTGGAGATGTTTGCCGTAGGCCAGGATGCTTTTTTCCACCTGAATCGCCAGTTCGCGTGTCGGCACCAGTATCAGCGCACGGATCGAACGCCCGCGTACCGTTTCGCCGTTATCGAGTTTTTGCAAAATCGGCAGGACAAAACTGGCGGTTTTACCGGTACCTGTCTGCGCCGAGGCGATAATATCTTCCCCTTTAAGAATAAGTGGAATAGCCTTTTTCTGAATTTCGGTTGGTGTCTGATAGCCGGAATCGGACAGGGCTTTAAGAATCGGGTCGGATAATCCTAGTTTGGCAAATGACATAAAAACCTCGGGCTGTACGATGGCGACGGATTCTCGGCGCGCTTGATTTGTTAAAGTAACAGAAAAGACGAGGGATTGTGTTGCTCGATCTTTACCTAATAAGTGATTACCAGATCAAATCATCCGGAATCTCGAACTTGGCGTAGTAGTCTTCGTCTTCTTTGGAGAGTTGGGTTTGCAGACTTTCGTTTCTGACGATCACGGACGCATCACGCTGTTCGATTTTTTCCTGTAGCTCGGCACTGATCAGCGCATAACCTTTGCCAAAACGCACGATCAGGATTTTTTCGCCGGCCAGTCCTCTTTGGGTTTTTTCATTCACCTTAAGGGTTTTGACTGCGGTTCCGTCGGAAAAGTTATAGGCGATGTCGCCTTCGTAGCCTTTGAGCTGATTGCTTTGAATAAGCTGTCTCAGTTCTGCGTGTTTGGCCTTTTCGGCTTGTTCCTGCTGGCGCTTCTGGTTCAATTCACGATCGCGCTGCGCTTTTTCTTCAGCTGCTTTTGCAGCAAGCAGAGCGGCTTCATTCTGTGAGTTGCCGCCTTGACCTTTTTTGCTTTTATTGGCTTTTTTCTGTTTGTTTTGCTGTTGCTTTTCGCGTTGAACTTTCTTGGCTCTTTTATCGTCGACTAAGCCGGATTTTTTCAGTTGGTCAAAGAGTGAACCCGCCATGGCTGCATTCCCGAAGTTATTTTTAAAGGCGGTTATTTTACGCTAATTTCAGGAAACTTAAGGCTTGTTTATGTGTGTTTACGGAATAGGACGTGACCGTGTGAAATAAGTCGAGTTAAAGGGAGATGTAATCAGAAAGGGCGGTGCTTTATGATGCGAGATTGGAAGACAGAGGGAAGAATCGAAACCGAGCAGAAGCGGCAAGCAGCGGTTTGCTGCCTGCCGGAGTGAATGACTAATCCTGCATAAACGGATAGTCGGTATAGCCTTCCGATCCGTCGGTATAGAAGGTATCCGGATCGGGATCATTCAATGCCGCTCCTGCCTGCACGCGCGCGGGAAAGTCCGGATTGGCCAGGAATCCGGTTCCAAAGGCGACCGAGTCGGCCAGATTGTTGTCGATAGTCTGTGCCGCTTCTTCTGCGGAATAGCCCATGTTGACCATCAAATGACCTTTATAGTGTTCGCGGGCAATTGGAATGACATCGGCTTTCTGTATGCCGAAAAAGTCGGCACGCATGACATGCAGATAAGCCAAATTAAACTGATTCAAATGCTCGGACAGGTAACGAATCCAGGCGACCGGATCGCTGTCTTGCATGCTATTGAAGCTGTTGAGCGGCGAAAGGCGCAATCCTACTCGATCACTGCCGATCTCGTCGGTAACGGCGCTGAGGATTTCGCTTAAAAAGCGTGCACGGTTTTCCAGCGAACCGCCGTATTGGTCACTGCGCTGGTTGCAGCCGTCACGCAGAAACTGGTCGATAAGATAGCCGTTAGCGCCGTGTACTTCGACACCGTCAAAACCGGCGGCAATGGCATTTGCTGCACCTTGACGGAAATCATCGACAATTGCGGCGATTTCATCCTGCGTCAATTCGTGAGGAACCGTATAGGGTTTTTTGCCTTCCGGGGTATGCGTTTCATCGTCAATGGCAACGGCACTCGAACTTACCGCCTCTTTGCCGTTATTGAGCAACGGATGGGCGGCGCGGCCGGCATGCCAGATTTGCAGATAGATGCGTCCGCCGACTTTGTGTACGGAGTCGGTCACTTTTTTCCAGCCATCGACCTGTTCCTGGGAATAGATCCCGGGATCGTTGCCAAATGCCGATGTTTGCGGTGTAACCATGCTGCATTCGGTGATAATTAATCCCGCACTGGCGCGTTGGGTATAGTACTCGGCCATCAGCTCGTTGGGAATATGGTTAATCGCCCGGCAACGGGTAAGCGGCGCCATGACAAAGCGGTTGTCGAGAGTGAGATTTCCGAGTTGTACTGGTTGAAAAAGTATTTCTGTCGACATGGTAACGTTCCTTCCTTATGGAAAAGTCCTATTGACGTTGCTGCTGTAAAGTCAGTGTTCGCTTTTGCCTGCTGCAGATCATACGGCGCGCTCAGCAATCCGAGTCGCAAGGAATGAATAAATTGATGCAACGGGCTTGAATGCTTCATTATATTTATTGTCGTTGCGGGATTGGCTTTTTTACGTATTAACCTTGTAAAGCGGCAATATAAGCAAGGTCATGGTCGAATTTACTCGAATCTCTCGCCTCGTCTTGTCAGATTCGAACCGATTTACGCGATCCGGTCTATAATCTACGCTTTGTGCACAAGATACTTAGGAAGAAAAATGCTGCAGATTGAAATCCCCGGTAATCAAACCTTCGCTTTGGCACATCTGGTATTGGATTACAACGGCACCCTAGCCTGTGACGGCGCTATCAAACACGGTGTAATCGAGAAGTTGCATGAACTTTCGCAGCACTTGCAGGTACATGTCATTACCGCGGATACGCACGGCTCGGTGCATCAAGCCTGCGCAGAAGCGTTTATTACCATTCATGTGATTGCCAAAAACGATCAGGACCGTCAGAAGCAGGAATACATTCGGCAATTAGGCGCGCAAAACTGTGTTGCCGCAGGAAACGGTTTGAACGACGCGCTGATGCTGCAAGAGGCTGGACTTGGCATTGTTTTGATGCAGGAAGAGGGATGCGCGACCAAAACGTTGATGGCCAGCGATCTGCTTTTCGGTTCGATTGACGATCTGCTGGATTCTCTCCTGCAACCGAAACGACTGATTGCCTCTTTACGTAACGGATAACGGTTACTCCGAACGGCATCTGTTGGATGAGCTGCTTTTCATTAGCGCATTTGAATACCCTCAAACAAGCCGAACTTGCTGTGCGCGGATAGCCGGATATCCGTTGATTTCACTCGTGAAAAGTAAGTTTTAAGTACTTGATTTCTTAAGGGTAATTTTTATTTAATTTCTGATTTTTTCTTTTAAGTACGTAGTTATAGGTATAAGATGGGTGTGTGCTTCTTGTAAATTATTGCTTCTATATTGAAGCGGTATTTATTGGAAAGTCATAAGGCCTTGCCTTAAAAGTTTTGTATGTATTTAACAAATTTGAGTCATGGCAAAGGAGTTAATCATGTCCAGCAAAACATTACCCGTAACGATTTTAGTTAGCTTATTGTTGCTGTCGACCTCGGCGTTTGCTGCCGAAGAGGTTAAAGTTAAAATCACCGACAAACTGGCGGAAATTCAAGTCAAGCACAACGGCAAATCCGTCACCATCAAGCGCAATCAGGATCAAACCAATACCATTGATGAAGATTATGCGCTTACCTCCCGCGTCTGCCCGCCGTTCTGTTTGCAGCCGATCAAACTGCTACCGGGCGTGGAAACCATTGGCGAGCTGGAAATGCTGGATT
Source organism: Thiomicrorhabdus xiamenensis (assembly GCF_013282625.1). Taxonomy (NCBI): domain Bacteria; kingdom Pseudomonadati; phylum Pseudomonadota; class Gammaproteobacteria; order Thiotrichales; family Piscirickettsiaceae; genus Thiomicrorhabdus; species Thiomicrorhabdus xiamenensis. Next base: position 1,516,860 of record NZ_CP054020.1, on the reverse strand, counting down.
TTCTGAAGCGTAAGGCTCAGGGAGATCAGTCAATTGTCATCATTGATTCGCGCACTCCGGATTGGGTCGCGAAAGAGACGATTCCGAGTGCGATCAATATTCCGTGGACGAAGTTATTTCCTCAATCCTCTTCTTACGAACCGCTTGAGGTTGAAGAGATTCTCACCCTGAGATTCGGGGCGATAGTGGTGGATAATATCTGGGATTTTTCGAATGCGAAAACGCTGGTGATGTATTGCAACGGACCCTGGTGCGGACAGTCGCCGACCAATATCAAGGCGCTGGTGAATTTGGGTTATCCCGCCCACAAGATATTTTGGTATCGCGGCGGGATGCAGGCATGGCATGCGGCCGGTTTAACGACCGTAACACCTTAGCGTGCTTTAGAGTGTTCCTTTAAAGATTCACGGAATTAAGGCGTGTGAATCGGGCAACCGAAGCGGTCGGATTTTTGACCCGCTGCGGTTCCGGGACACCGGTCACGATAGTCCGGAACACCATCCTGATCAGAATGCCGAGGGCAGCCGTTTGCCGAAATACCTTTAGACAGTTCCAGCGGCGTATTTTCCGGACAGTAATCCTTGCTGTTGACCACGCCATCCCCATCGTCATCCAACTCGCATCCATTGGGATCAACCGGGTAGGCCTGAACGCTTTTCTGCAGCCGTTCCGGGTTTACAACCATTCGATAGCGGAAATCTTTGTTTACCTTTTTTAACTGAGCGGTATCAGGACACTTATCGATCGCGTCTTCAACACCGTCAAAATCGGAATCCGTTGCGAATGCCGCAAAGGAGGCGGTCATGGAGGTCAACAGCAATAGAGACGAAATTACACAAATTTTCACTTGGAAAAGCCTCGGTTACTATCGGCCAAGAATAGTGTCAACTTCTTCCTGCGACAGGTATTGTGCTTGGTAATTCCCTTCGCCGATAACCGCTTCAATCTGACCGACATAGGCGCGCAGATGGTATTCCGAGCCATCGACAAGCGAGCTGTAGGCATTGATCAGTGCACTTTCATCGGTGTATTCCAGGCCGCAAACTTTGGGATAATTACTCTCGCGCATGACTTCCGGACAGACAACAATATCGTTCATATCCAGTTCTTCGATAAAGGCACCGACATACAGAGCGCTCAGTTCGCTTTCCGTTGCTTTGGAAATCAGCGCGTCGAATTTCTCTTTGAAATACCAGCCCCATTCTTCACCGTAAAACTGACCGATTTCCTCCGGCAGGTTGTTGGCGTCCGGATTCGGATCGGTAAGGTTAAATTGCGCCAGCTTATCGCGCATGGTATCTGTATGGGTTTGTTCAGACTGTGTCGCGATCTGGTTGAATACCGATTGCTCCGGATACATTTCGGCCAGTGTTAAATAAACATCGCGGGCCAATTTTTCTTCCTCACGCATAAAAGTTAGATGCGAAGCTTCAACTCTATCCAAGCCGGACGAAGTGGATTTCTTGTCGGCAAAGGCTTCCATAGAATTGAGTGACAGTGCGGCAAGCAGGGCGGTGTATAAAACCTTTTTCATTATTTTTCTCTATTGTTTTATTGCAAGTAGTATTTATTTTTGTTTTCGCAGCAGTCTAGCAAAAGAGATTAGAAAATTATGAAATTGGAGTGTGGAATTGACTGAAGTCATGAACTTTCTAACGGGAAAGTAACGGGAAGATTTGACGGATTGTGTTTTATGACCTGATCCGCAGCTTAATCTACTGCAAGCCAGTTGTTTGGAGTTTTTGAAGCGATGGAATACGACGGGCATAAGGCATTAAGGTTTACCAATCAAGGTTTTTCAGACAGGCGTAATTTGCACGGTTGTATTCGTCCCAGTCATGAGGGATGCAGGCCAAGATGGAGCGGAAGGACGAGCAAAAAGACCTCGCTCATCTTGCCAAGCCTCTATGCTGGCTGGCAAGGAAAGAAGCAAAAGGTCTGCTTATTCGTGTTTAATTTTGGTTTCGAAATATCAGCACCGATTAGCGCATTTATGGTTAAATGCCTGCTGATTTTGTAGTTTTAGATGCATATGACTGAATTTGAATTGCAGGTTCTGGGCACGGGCGGCGGAGCGTCTCAGGTGTACGACGGCTTAACGAGCAGCAGTTTTATGCTGTTACAGAATAAACAGCCAGTTTGTCTTGTCGATTTGGGGCTGGGCGTCGGGCGCGAAGTCATCCAATCTTTTGGCCGTTTCCCTAAAGATATTGTCATTACCCATAACCATTCCGATCATGCCGGCGATTTACCGGTTGTTCTGCGCGTCGAACAGGCTAAAGGCAGGAAGTGCCGTGTAATCTGCCAGCAGCAGATTGCCCAGCGCCTTCAGCAACACCGCCTCGCCGAACATTTGGAACAGATTGCTGCGGAAGATTTGGCTGAATGGTTAACTCCGCCGCAACAGATGCGCACGGCACTGAATGAGCATTTGGCAATCGAATTTTTCCAGGGTCGGCATTCCGAGTTGAGTTTTGCCTTTATTCTCTATTATGAAGACCGGGCACTATTGGCTTACACCGGCGATTCAACCATGGAAAGCGAGTTGTATCGGACTTTGAGCCAAGCGGATACCTTTATCATCGACGCCCGTCCTGATTCAAATGCCTGGCATGCCAGTTTTTCAGAGGTAGAATCCTGGTTGAAACCGGGCTGCTATGTTATCGGTCACGGGCTAAATAATGAGCAGATTGAGCTCTATCCCCATCTGCCACTGTTAAAGCAAGGCCAAAAGATTCCACTGTTGTTTAAGTAGGTTTATATGAATATTGCCGAGCTGGTTAAAAGGTTGATTCAACTGGTCTATTACTTTTCGCCCTATTTCTGGGTTGATCGCTACTACAAACTCCGCGAACTGGATTATGTAATCGATTCGCATGAATGGCAATCTCTTCGTAATCGACGACTGTTCCTTTCAGAGTTTTACATTGTCGGCTGGCTGGCTCTGTCCTTCGTTTTAATGGTGAGTTCCATTTTCTATCCCTTGTCGTATTGGCTGATTCCATTTCTGTTTCTGCGCATTGTCGGTATCGTCAATAAGGAACTGGGAGTGATTCTCTTCGGAATTTGCAAAATTACCGAAGGGACGGCCGTTTCTGCAACCGGCAGGGTTATCGTTCTAGCAATGGTCAACTATCTGACCGCCATGTTTCTGTTTGCGACCATTTATCAGATTAATGGATTGTTCGAAGACGTACCGGCCTATCTTGTTCAAGCGATGTCGCTTGGCGGCATAATTCAGGCATTGCAGATTCACTTCACGATGAGCGGGGCTTTTGCTCCGGCCGACCTGTTTACCTGGGCGATTACCGTTTTGCAAGGAGTTTTCTGTTTTATGTTCGGAACGATCGTGATTTCGTTATTTGTCTCCTTACTGAATGTAAAACCTTTAAACAAATAAAGCATTTTGATGAATAATAAACCTATTCTTTCATTAATCCATTTATAAAAATACGCGGATACGAATGCTTACTGGAATCAAAGGAATCGATATGTTTACAACTAAACCGTTTATATTTTCCCTTTTTGCTGTGGTGGCTTTTGCTAACGCAGCCGTTGTTTCTGCCGCTGACATTGCGTCGGTGAACGGTAAAACCATTACAGAGCAGGATTATGAGCTGTTCATTCAGGAGAATAAACAGGCTCAGGTCCCCAATATCGACCGAGAGCAGGTGATCGCTGAGCTGATTAATCGAGAATTGGTCTTTCAGGATGCGATGAGTAAAGGGCTTGATAAAGATCCTGTATTGTTGAAAAAACTGGAAATGATCAAGTTGAATCTGTTGATTAGCGCCGCGATTGAAAAAGCGGTAAATACTCCGCCAATTACCGACAGCGAATTAAAAAAGCTGTATGAAGATAAACTCGCCAACTTTGCTCAGAAAGAATACAAAGCGCGGCATATTTTGCTCAATAGCCAAACCGAAGCCGAAGCGGTGATTCGCGAGTTGGATAAAGGCGCAGACTTTGCCGAGTTAGCGAAAACAAAGTCGGTTGGCCCGACAGGAAAGAACGGGGGAGACTTGGGCTGGTTCTCGCCAAGCCAGATGGTTGCGGAATTCAGTACCGCCGTGACGGCCTTGAACAAAAAACAGTACACGAAATCGCCGGTGCAGACGCAGTTCGGCTATCACGTCATTCTGCTTGAAGATAGCCGTGAGGCACGAGCGCCCAGTTTCGATTCGGTAAAAGCAAAGCTAAAACAGGTTATTCGGCAGCAGCGGGCCACTTCTTATCTAGAGTCATTAAGAAAAAAAGCGAACATTACGGTTAAGTGATTCAGCTGTTTTGTCGCAGGGTGCGTTGAAGTTGATTGTGTATTTGAGGCGAGTTTAAGTTCCGTTCTCGTACACTTCAAATACCGTGTATGCAGTTTTGAGAAGTTTGGCCGGATAGCAATAGGAACGTTTTACTCCGGCTTCGTGTTTTGGCGGGTAACCGAATTACCCGCCGTGTTGTTTGATAAGGGTTATTCTTTTTCCCGATATTTCAATTCTTTATGGAAGTGACGGTGTTGCCTGTCGCGCTGGAGTTTCATTTCCCGTTCATATTTACTCTGTTCCTTATCCAGGCCACCTCGTGCATCCGGCGCTTCGGCCATAGCCGTTTGGCTTAACATCATTGCTGAACCTAAAATCAAAGCGAATTTGCGCATTTTTCAATTCCTCCTAAGGTGTGTGCCAAGCCATCTTAGCAAGGCGTTAACAGCTTGCGAAAGAGGTAACCTGTGACTAAAACTCTAATAAAGTATGACAACAGTGTGTTAGTTCAATAAGTATTATGACGAATGCTTTCTTTCATCGTTTGATGTCGCTAAAATCAAATTGAATATGGCTTTCAAGGAAATAACCATGGCGACGACACAGATCTGTTTTATTTCACATGGCGGGGGCCCATTGCCGCTTTTGGATCCACAGGATAATCGCGAGATGATCGAAACGCTGTTACAGATTCGTGATGAAATCCGGCGTCCGAAAGCGATTCTGGTTATCAGTGCACACTGGGAAGAAGCGGTTCCGACACTGATTGCCGGAGAGCAGCCCGGTTTGATTTATGACTACTCCGGATTCCCGCCGGAAGCCTATCAAATTCAATATCCCTGTCAGGGGTCTCCTGAATTAGCCGATAGGGTGCATCAGGCGCTTGCGGATGAAGGGATTGAGTCCGTCAAGAATCGTGAACGGGGTTTCGATCATGGCTTATATGTGCCGCTCAAAATTATGTTTCCGGAGGCGGATATTCCCTGTGTCGAACTATCACTGTTAAGAAACCTAGATCCGGAACAGCATATACGCCTCGGCGAGGCGCTGGCTTCATTGAACGATCCGGACTTGCTGATTTTAGGCTCTGGTTTTTCATTTCATAATATGCGTGCATTTTTCAGTCACTCAAGTGAGGTTGAAGCGCAGCAGAATGCGGATTTTGAAGATTGGCTGCAAGAGACTTGCGGTGATGATTCGCTGGACGAAGCGCAACGACGATCGCGTCTGGTGAATTGGCTACAGCAGTCCCCCGCAGCACGCTATAATCATCCGCGGGAGGAGCATCTTCTGCCATTACACGTCTGTTATGGAGCGGCGCAGAGCGCGTGCAGAAAGTCCTATCGTCTGGAAATTCTCGGAAAACAGACCAGTATGTACCTCTGGTAGTCTATTCTCTTTGAATCTGTACCGACTTTATCCGAGTGATCGCGTATTTATCTTTAAGCGTTCGCTTGGATCGGTTTCCTACTTGTTATCCATACCGCCTTGAACGGATGTTCAAGGCGGCTCGCTTTTTGGTTCTCTGTCAGTGTTACAAACTTTATCGATTTTATTACCTGTTTTTGCGTTAATTGCCGCCGGCTTCGCAAGTCGTAAACTGAATCTGTTAGGCCCGAATTCGGCGAGTGAATTAAGTCGTTTTGTTATCTGGCTGGCACTGCCGGCACTCTTGTTTGACATTATGGCCCACACCTCATGGCAGACTTTATGGCATGTCGAGTTTATCGTTGCTTATCTGGTCGGGACGCTGGGCGTTTTCTTTGTTGTCATTCTGTGGCGACGCTGGCAGGGCGCGCCTTTGACCTGTGCCAGTATCGACGGTGTCGCCGGCGCTTATTCCAATACCGGCTATGTCGGCTTTCCGTTGTTGTTTCTGATTTTCGGTGCATCCAGCCAAGTGCCGACGATTATTGCTACTATTATCGTGGTCTGCATTCTGTTTGCGCTGGCGCTGGTATTGATCGAGAGCGATTTAAAAGCGGATACGATTTTGCCGGTGCGCATCGTTCACGCACTGATCGCGGTATTGAAGAATCCGTTGGTATTTGCTCCGATCATGGGTTTTCTGTTTTCTCTGACTGGTTGGCGTTTGCCGCAAGGAGCTGAAACTTTTTTGGATCTGCTCGGTGCGGCGGCCAGTCCGGCTGCTCTGATCAGTTTAGGCCTGTTTTTGGCCGATGCCATGCAAAGAAGTACGCACTCCAGTCAAATGATGCGCCGGATCGCCTTGCAGCTGACTTTTCTGAAATTAATTGTTCAACCCCTGATTGTTGCCTGGCTGGTACTGGGCGTTTTTAAAATGGATACCGAATGGGCTTATATGGCGATTTTACTGGCGGCGCTGCCAACCGGAACAGGACCCTATATGCTTGCCGAGTTCTATAAACGTGACGCTTTGATTACAGCGCAAACGATTCTGTTTACAACCGTTCTGTCGCTTTTCAGTCTGACATTGATACTGTTGTTAATGGGGTATCAGCCGCCGGGTCTCGCTTAATTCTTCGGGTTAGGCGCGCTGTTCCGGATTTTTCTTAGTGTGATACGTATTAATCATTAGTTTTATTTCCATTGCATAAAAAGTTTGAATTATCCTCCATGTCAACTATCCGCTAACAATAAAGCATGGTTTAACAAGGACTTGGCGTTTTACCTGACAATTATTGACAAGCGAGTATGGGAGAGAGTTATGAAGGATTTTCCGGCACATTTAAAAGAATTAAATACCTGGATGGAAAAGTTGGGGGCGGCAACGCCTAAGGTGATGCAGGGATTTGGTGCTTTGCATGCGGCAAGCCTCAAATCTGGGGCTTTGGATACGAAAACAAAAGAGTTGATCGCCTTGGGAATTGCAATTACCGTGCGCTGTGATGGCTGTATTTCTTTTCATGTGCATGATGCGATGCAGGCCGGCGCCAGTGAAAAAGAGGTGGCGGAAACGGTCGCTGTTGCGATTCTGATGGGCGGCGGCCCGTCGGTAGTGTACGGTATTGAGGCGATGCAGGCTTTCAGCCAGTATCAGGAACAAGGGTTGTAAAGTTTTATGATAAAGGTGGTTGCGGATTGATCCGTTACCCAAATAAAAAAAACCGCGTGTAGGTACGCGGTTTTTTTATTTTCAGTGATCGGTTGATCAGCTGTGCCAGATATCCTTGGTGATGGATTGATACCAGCTTCTGGCGTAGTCGGCTTCCATTTTACGCTCTTGAAGAGACGCACCGGCTTTACTGACGCCTCCCGCTCCAGGAATTCCGCTCAAACGGCCGTCTTTGTTTTCGTAAACGCCTACGACACTGATACCGTAATCTTCGGCAACCAGACTGTAGCAGGTGTTGACGTTACGGGTCGGCGGCATCGGCAGATTGTTCAGGCTCGAGACAATCGCAGCGGCGCACATTTTGCCCTGACTGGACGCGGAGTGTCCGGATTTCGGCATGGCTCCGGCAATACAGGCATCACCCACCACGAAAACGTCTTTATGGATTTTCGATTCAAACGTATCCTGATCGACCGGACACCAGCCTGAATCGTCAGTAAGACCTGCCGTAAAAGCAATTTTCCCGGCTTTTTGCGCTGGAATAACATTGATGACATCGGCGCTGACTTCATCGAAATCGCTGTAAACGGTTTTGCTGGCGACATCAATCTTGGTCACTGTTGCGCCATCCTGCGAGCCGTACCATTCGATCATCTGGCCATAGACATCGCGCCAACCTTCGCCGAACAGGGCTTGTTTGGAGAACTTCGTCTTCGGATCAAGTACCATTATGGTTGCGGTCGGATTATGTTTCTTGAAGTATTCGGCAATCATCGAAACACGCTCGTAAGGACCCGGTGAGCAACGGTAAGGGTTTGGTGGCGCAACCATCAGGAAGCGACCGCCTTGAGGCATTTCCTGAATTTGTTTGGCCAGCAATTCGGTCTGCGGACCCGCTTTCCAGGCATGCGGGAAGATTTCAGCCACTTCCTCTGAATAGCCTTCAATCGCGTCATAGATGAAATCGATTCCCGGTGAAACGACTAAACGGTCGTATTCAAGCACTTCGCCGTTGTCGAGGGTCACGGTTTTTGCCACAGCATCAACGCCGGTCGCCATCTGATGAAGAACGTTGACACCGTGTTTGGTTTTCAAGGTTTCATAGTCGTGTGTCAGATAGTCAACATCGACCAGACCGGCCAGATACCAGTTTGAACCAGGGCAGGTCATATAGGTTTTTTTCGGTTCGATCATAGTGACTTGAGTCGAGGAATCGAAACGTTTGATGTATTTGGCAACCGTTGAACCACCGAAACCGCCGCCGATGATAACGACGCGTTTGCCGTTAGCTTGCGATTTATCATTGCTTGAACAGGCTTGTAATCCGAACGTTGAAGATGCGATACCCGCTGCGGCCAAAGCCTTTACTAAAGTTCTTCTTTGTAATTTTTGCATGTTGCTTCCTCCGTTACGGTTTCAGTGTGGCGAGATAGTCGGCAATCGCTTCAAGTTCGGCATCGGAATATCCTTTTACGTGGCGATCCATTATGGTCGACGGACGTTTACCCGATTTGAAATCTTTCAGTTGCTGCAGCATCAGATCGCGCGGATACCCGGCTAGAGGCGGAATGGTGCCTCCAGTGTGTTGACCCTCCGGTCCGTGACATTGGAAACAGGTGGTTGCGAAGGCCTCACCCATGGAGATCGCTTGAACTTGCTCGGCAGAGGCGAGGCTTGGCAGCAGCGAAAGATTACCGGCGAGCAGAACGCTCGCAGCGAACGCAGGAATTCTCTTCAACATAATGGTTTTCCTTTGTGGATCCTTGTTTTGTATTTTGTACCCGGCCATGAGCTATCCGGCATTAGCCGAGATAGCTGATAGCAATATAAATTATTAATATGTATGCATAAGCAATAGCAGAGTATTTTGCGGTTATGCTATTTGCTAGATGATAATAATTTTCTATATAAGGATATAAGAATTGGTAATGGCGTATTTGTGGCGCGATTTTACGAATTTGAGAAATGAAATGACTAAAAAAGTACCTTTAATAACGGTTAATCCGTAACAATAGATAAATTAAATTAATTCACAGATTAAAATAATAAATTATTGAGGAAGCAGCTGTTTAGCAATAAAAACGGAATCGGACGTAATTTTTTTGGTGCTACAGGCTAATCTCAGCATTAAGGTTTATCCGATTAGGCGTTGTGCACTAAGCAAAAGCTGAAGTGTATTGGATGGTTTGAGGGCTCTGTCCAACGAAAAATCCAGGCGGGAGAGGGCTTGCAAGGGAGTGCGATCAACGGAGGTTGATGTGGATGCTTAAAATCGGCACAACTTCTTTTCTGTTCGGACGCTTTTCTCTTCTCCAATGATATGGCGTCGATTATGATAATGGCCTTCAATCGCGAAAATAATATGCAACAAGGGAGTGATTTTATGAATATTGCAGAGGTTGCCAAAACCCGTTATGCCACTAAAAAGTTCGCTGCGGACAAACGAATTCCGGATGAAGTGTTTGCGCAAATCAAAGAATTATTGCGTTTTAGTCCGTCGAGCGTCAATTCCCAACCTTGGCATTTTGTCATTGCTGATTCACCTGCAGCGAAACAACGTCTGGCCAAAGGTACACAAGGGCAGTATGGTGCCAATGAAGCCAAAGTATTGGACGCTTCGCATGTGATTCTACTCTGCGCCAAAACACAGATTGATGATGATTATGTACGCCATCTGATGGCGGTCGAAGAACAAGATGGCCGTTTTGCCGATGAGGCTGCAAAAGACGGTGCTTATAAAGTCCGTTCATTCTATGTCAATATGCATCGTCTGGAATTGCAGGATACGGAATGCTGGATGCAGAAGCAGGTGTATCTGAATATGGGAACGATTTTGTTGGGTGCCGGCGTTTTGGGTGTGGATGCGGTTCCGATCGAAGGGGTGGATACCGATATTTTAAATGCAGAATTTGATCTGCCAAGTCGTGGATATAGCGCACAGGCTCTGATTGCTCTGGGGTACCGGGACGAGCAGGACTTTAACGCTAGCTTGCCGAAATCGAGACTGAGTGAAGATGAGATAATGACGTTTATTTAGTCTGACAAGCGGGAGGTCGTTTGTGCCTGTTTAAAGAATGGCTGTCGTCAATTCCATCTTATAAAATCTTTTTAAAAGCCTGACTTTGTCAGGCTTTTTTATTGAGCATGCTTTTGAACCTCGCATGTGAAAATACAGAGCGCTTTACCAGTAAATCCCCGTTGCGCCTATAAGAATTTCCAGTGTGCCGAGCGTCAGGTTAATTGCGATAATCGGACGCATCTGCTTTTGCATAATCGCGCCGGCATCGGGAAATCTCTGCTCTTGAACGGCTTTTTTGAAAGCCTGAAAAGGTTTGAAGTACAGCCAGCTGAAAAAGGCGATCATTAACCAGCCGAGCCATTGCATAATTTCAATATACAGGGTTGAGGATTCTGCGGCGAAGCGGGCCGACCAATCCCAATAGCCGGTGACAACAATCAGAAAAATCGCTAGCCAAACCCATTTAAAGAAGCGACTGAAAACGCCCAGCCAAAGGGTTAATCTATGTGGAGGGTCAATTTCCATCGCGGCAGGGCGCAGTACTCGATAGGCTAAAAACATCCCGCCGACCCAAACGACGGCAGCGAGCATATGAGCAGCGATCATAGTCACATCAATTATATTCATAAGTCTTCCTAAGTTGGTTTAGATACCGGTTTTATAAGTAATCGATTTATTTTATCTCTTGCCATAATTTATCATCTCAAACAAAAATTCGGCATATTTTCCGCAAGTGAAATTTTTCTTACTCACAATAACAACAGGGTTTCGGTCATAAACTGCGAAAACATTCCGAAAATCAAAGTAAATAATTGGATTTCATAGAAATTTCTTGGGTGAGCGGTATAATTTCAAGCAAAATTTTTAGGTTTGAATTTTCTGTTTTATTAAGCATGCAATCCTTGGCAGATGCGCGGCGTCTTAAGTTTCAGATGAATACAGATCTGTCGACGGTTAGAATTTTCCGATTTCGTCTCTAAAGTGAGTTTCTCAGGTTCCTGATTTTGTTCAAGCTTATGTTACGTATTCTGTCTTTTGTTTTTTTGGGGTTGCTTGCACTGCTATGGCAGACAACGGCCATGGCAGAGGAAAAACCGGCTACGAGTCTTGATAAGGTCGTTCTGCAGTTGAAATGGCTGCACCAGTTTCAGTTTGCCGGCTACTATGCGGCTCAGAAAGAGGGCTATTTTGCCGAGCGGGGACTGGACGTTGAAATCCGTGAAAGGGACCTGGAAAAAAACAATATTCAGCAGGTACTGAACGGCGAGGCGCAATACGGGATTGCCGATTCGATTCTGATGCTTTATCAGGCGAAAGGAAACCCTCTGGTTATCGTAGCGCCGATTTTCCAGCATTCGCCGCAAACTTTGATTACGCTTAAATCCTCCGGAATCGACAGTCCCTATCAGCTTGAAGGCAAAAGCGTTGCCTTCTATCAGAAAGATACCGATGGATTTGCTGTATTGGCGATGGCGAACCATTTAGGCATCGAGCTGAATCTGCAACGGCTACACCATAAAACTGACCCCGGCGTTTTGGTCCGAGGCGAGGTGGATGTTTACGCCGGCTATCTGACCAACGAACCTTATTATCTCTATCAGCAGGGTATTGAAGTTAACCTCATCAAGCCGATGAATTACGGGATTGACCTCTACGGAGATATGCTTTTCACCTCTCGAAAAGAACTTCAGGAGCATCCAGAAAGAGTTGCGGCGATGCGCAAAGCGGTCATAAAGGGGTGGCAATACGCTCTGCAGAATAAGCGAGAGATCGCCCAGTATATTCTTGATACCTACCAGCCTAAAAACAAAACTCTGGATCATTTGATTTTCGAGGCCAAGGCTATCGAAGAGATGATGGCGGTCAACAGTACTCCGATTGGAACTATGGATCGCGGTCGCCTTGAATTTACCAAAAAGCTGTTTCATAAACACAATCTGGTGCAAAACGACTGGGATCTTTCCGAAGGCATTTATCAACCGCAGATCAGCAAGCTGAGTTTTACTGCGCAGGAGGAAGCGTGGATCGAAGCTCATCCGGTGTTGAAACTGGGCATTGATCCGGAGTGGTTTCCGATCGATTTTGTTGATGAGAACGGTCAGTTCAGCGGAATTTCATCGGAACTGTTTCACTATATCGAAGAGAAAACCGGTTTGAAATTCGAGGTCAGCCCGGAATACTCTTGGGCACAGACGATCGATATGATAAAACACAAGCGCTTGGATTTACTCTCGGCTCTGACGATCACCGAAGAACGTAAAACGTATTTGAAATTTACCCGTCCTTACCTGAACTTTCCCACGGTAGTTGCAACTCGGACCGGAACACCATATTTATCCAACCTGAAAACTTTGGATACCATGAAACTGGCTGTGGTCCGAGGTTATGCAGCGCAGGAGTTTATCGAGTTGAATTTTCCGGCGGCACAGCTGTTTTTGGTGGATTCGCCACTAGAAGGTTTAAAGGCCGTTTCCAAAGGCGATGCTGACGGTTATGTCGACAATGTCGCCGTTATCGGGCACTACATCCGTACCAGCGGCTTAGGCAATCTCCAAGTCGGCGGGGAATTGCCGTTCAGTAAAGCGATTTCGATCGGTGTCCGCGATGATTGGCCGGAATTACAAGGAATTCTGGACAAGGTGTTGGCGCAGTTAAACCCTAAAGAACTCAGTGAAATGCAGAACCGTTATCTGATGGTGCAATACCAGAGTTCATTTGACTGGAAAACGCTGCTAAGCCTGTTGGTCCCTCTGCTGATAATTCTTGCCGTGATTGCTTTCTATACACTGCAATTACGCAAAGCGCGGCAGGATTTGCAGGAAAAGAACCAGATATTGCACAAACTTTCTTCCACCGACTATCTGACCGGCGTCTATAACCGTTCATATATCGATAAGCGACTGCTTTCCGAGATTGCGCGTGCAAAACGTTATCAGACACCTTTAAGCATTCTGCTGTTTGATCTGGACCACTTTAAATCGATCAATGATACCTATGGTCACGATATGGGAGACGAAGTTCTGCAGACCTTTACCGAAGTGATTACCAGCAGCATTCGGGAAATTGACGTCTTCGGTCGCTGGGGCGGCGAAGAGTTTCTGCTGATTTCGCCGAATACCGATATCGAGCAGGCCTATTTTCTGGCGGAAAGGATCCGGCATGAAGTCAACAATGTGCATTTTAGACAGAAAATTCGTCTGGCATCCAGTATTGGTGTCGCCGAGCTCAGAGCGGACGAAAATTTGAGTGAAATCGTTAAGCGTGCCGACGAAGCGGTGTACAGTGCCAAGGAGCAGGGGCGAGATCAGACGGTGATCGCCAAGTAAGGGTTATTCGATATGAGTGGTATGGAACTCGTAAGATACCACTCGCTTTCGCTAAGTTAAGGTTCGACTCAACTATCTACTACAAACAGTAATGAAGGGCTTATTGGTTTGAATGACGAATATTACAGTAGACTGATTTGGCGTCGTCTTTTTCACTACCGAGTATTTTGTTTTAGATAGAGGAACGGCTACAGAGGCCGTTTCAAGTTTGGTGGGGAAAGGAGATGGCACCTGCTGCAAACCGAAAGGCAGCAGGTGAGGTAAATCGCAATCAGTGCGTTTTGAACTGCTGTACCAGCTGTTGCAGTTCGGCGGCGTGTGCGCTGACTTTCTGACAGGCATCGGCAGTGTGGTCGGCGCCGTCGGCAACATTATGACTGACCTGTTGAATTTCCAGCATATTGGCCTTAACAAACTCCGACTGCTGTTTCTGCTGTTCTGCAGAGGCTTCGATTTTTAAATTTTTCTGAGTAATGGTTTTGACCGCTTCGGCAATCATCGACAGTGCTTTTCCGGCGTTATTGGCCTGGGTAACGCTGTTCAGCGCCTGCTCCTGTCCATTTTGCATAACCTGAACCGCTTCGTCGGCGACGCTTTGCAGCTGTTCGATAATTGATTCAATCTGCACCGCGGAAGCTTGTGTTTTTGCTGCCAGTTCACGAACTTCGTCGGCAACGACCGCAAAGCCGCGACCATGTTCGCCGGCACGTGCTGCTTCAATGGCCGCATTCAGAGCCAGCAGATTGGTCTGTTCCGAGATGTCTTTAATGACGGAAAGCACCGAGGTTACGTTTTTGCTGTCGGTTTTCAGGTTGCGGATTACGGTCGCGGTCTGTTCCACTTCCTGAGCCAGAATCTGAATCGAATCGATTGCCTGGTTGACGACCTGCGAGCCGGAGTCGGTGGCTTTTTCAGCCTGCTGTGCGGCAGCGGTTGCCGCCAGCGTATTATTGGACATCTCGGCGGCAATTTCTGTCATATTGGTAATCGATTCGGCAACTTTTTCCGTTCCGGATTTCTGCGCATTGACCCCTTCGTGTGTGTTCTGGGAGACCGTCATCATTCCTTCGGAAGCCTGATTCAACTCGTCGGTGACCTGTTTGATACGGTTGACCATGCGACTGAGATTTTCAGCCATCAGATTGAAACTGTTGGCCATATCGCCGATAAAGTCATGGCTTTTCAGGCTGCATTTCAAAGAAATATCGTTTTGACTGATGGCGTTGGCCACTTCGCCGATACGCATCATGCGTTTGAGCAGACGTTCTTTAAGAAGCCAGTAGTTGAAGATACCGATCGATATCCCGGCCAGAATACAAGCGATAACAAACCAGACCAGCATGCCTTCCTTGAAGTTGACAAACAGACTGGCGAACAGCGGAAAAACTACGCCCATACCGAGACCCGCACCGATGTAGGTGAGGAACATATTGCGTAGAATACTGGGTTGACTGAAGTTAAACGAAACCATAATTCTTATCTTCTATTCTTTATGACTGTCGGAGTTGAACAGTCTCAAAGCACAAAGCAAGCCAAATTAAGGTTGGTTATCCGTCGGTGTGCGGTAAAGTATCAGAAACGGTTTGCTGTAGTGCGTTGCTACACACAGCTTACATGGGGCGTCAGCGATTATTACGCCATACCAGAATACGGTTGTTTTGCGGCATTTCAATGTCCTTCAGCAGTTTCAAGCCGGATTGTTCGGCCAGCCAGTTACACCACTCGAAATCCTTGATGCCGCTTGCCGGATTGCGTGCTTTGAGCCATTGATCGAAGCGAGCGTTACTTTCACTGGTAAAGTCCCCGTTATAGTTGAAGGGGCCGTAAATCATAATGATTGCATTAGGATTCAATACCTTAGGGACATGTTCAAAAAAATCCTCGACATGATTCCGGCCCATAATATGAAAGCTGTTGGCGCTGAAAACCGCATCAAAAGTGCTGTCTGGCCAGTGAAGCTCTTCGGAGACGTTGAGGCAGATTGGCGCGGAGACATTTTCCAAAGCGGCTTCTTCAAGCCATTGGTTAATGCCGACATGACATTCCATCAGGTCTGAGGTTTGCCATTTCAGATGCGGCAACTGAGCGGCAAAATAGACCGCATGCTGCCCCGTGCCGCTGGCAATTTCCAGTACCGAACGGCAATCGTGCACTAATTCCTCAATCGCTTGCAGGATAACCTGTTTGTTTTCTTCACTGGATTGGGCAAAAGGTTTTTGCTGTTGGTTTGTCATGCTCATTCGTTACCGGCCTTTATACGGAAGCGGATTAGTTCGAGTTATTGGTTTTCGGGCGACGTCGGGATCTTTGCGGACGGGACGGATTGTCCGAACGATTTTCTGCCGATTTACCCTTAGCGTTGTTTCCTTGCGGTTTGCGTCTCGGACGACGAGGTTTGGTGTCATCTTTTTGGCTGCCGCCGTTACGGTTTTCCGGTTTAGCCTTCGGAGGCGTTTTCACTTCGGGTTTGCTTCCCGGCTCTTGAATAGCCTGTAATGTTTTATTTTTCTTCGGCTTTTTAGGCTTTTTCTTTTTAATGCCCAGTTTGGATTCAGGCAAGGCTTTCTGCGGTTCGAATCCGGACAGAATTTTTCGCGGCAGTATTTGGTTGATCAGGTTTTCAATGCCGACCAGTTCTTTATACTCTTCGGCACAGACCAGAGAAATCGCTTCTCCATCGCATCCGGCGCGACCGGTTCGTCCGATACGGTGTACATAGTCTTCGGAGACATGCGGCAGATCGAAGTTGACCACATGTGGCAGCTGGTCAATATCGATCCCGCGGGCGGCGATATCGGTTGCGACCAGCACCTGTAGTTTATTTTCTTTAAATTCGTTTAATGCGCGGATACGGGCATTCTGACTTTTATTGCCATGGATCGCGGCGGCTTTGATCCCGTGTTTGTCGAGCTGGGTCGCCAGTCGATTGGCACCGTGTTTGGTACGGGTAAAGACCAGAAGCTGGTACCAGGCGTGCTCTTTGATCAGATGGATCAGCAGTCGGGTTTTGCTGGCTTTATCGACCGGGTAGATAGACTGTACCACGGTTTCCGCGGTCGAGTTTTCCGGGGTAACGGAAATTTCGACCGGATTGTGTACCAGACCTTTAGCCAAAGCGCGGATTTCATTGGAGAACGTTGCCGAGAACAGCAGGTTCTGACGTTTGGCCGGTAGTAGAGTGAGGATCTTTTTAATATCGCGGATAAAGCCCATATCCAGCATGCGATCAGCTTCATCCAGTACCAGTACTTCCAGATCGTCGAAACGAATGGCGTTTTGCTGATAAAGGTCAAGCAGGCGTCCCGGTGTTGCGACCAGAATATCGACGCCTTTGCGCAGACGCTGCATTTGCGGGTTGATTTTGACTCCGCCATACACAACCGTTGAACGCAAAGGCAGTTCTTTACCATAGGTTTCTACGCTTTCGCTGACCTGAAGCGCCAGTTCCCGGGTTGGGGTTAACACCAGAGCGCGCGCCTGATTGGATTTGGCGATACGCCCTTGAGATAGCTTTTCCAGAAGCGGTAAGGTAAATCCGGCGGTTTTACCGGTTCCGGTCTGTGCGGCCGCCATCACATCGTGGCCTTCGATAATCGCCGGAATGGCTTGTGCCTGGATAGGGGTCGGGGTCGTGTATCCCGCTGCTTCGACCGCTTTGAGGATTTTGTCGTTAAGGTTTAGTTGGCTAAATTGCATAGGTCTTTTTTCTCTGACTGTTTACGAGTGGACTCGATGATGGGTGCGCCCGTGATTTCAAGGTTTCGATCCTGACAGAAAGAGAAATAAGAGAAAACAAGCGCCAAACTAAACGCCACATCTATGGCGCCTAGAATAAAGGACGGAAGCATACCTTAAATGCCGGTTAATAGCGATAATAATCGTGTAGTTGCGTGCAATTTCACGGACGGTAATACATTGTATGTGGGCGAGTTTTCAATGCAGCCTTTGTGTACCCGTCGTCCTTAGTTTTGCGCCTGAAAGCTTCTGTATAAATTGTCCTTTACAGTGGAATGGCCGCGGTACTATAACGCATTCAATAACTGTTGAAATTTAGGATGCTGTTGCAGCAGTTTGCCGCCGGCTTCAATCAACTGCTGTTTTTGTTCTTCGGTCAGGTTGAATCCGGTTGGAATGGCGTTAAAAAATTGACGCTCTTGTTCATCTGCCAGCTGTTTGAAGTTCAACTCGATAAAGTACGGCGTAACCTGTTTTTCCTGCGTTGACAGACTGGTGCTCCATGAAGCCATTGCCCGTTCGAAGAGTTCCAGAGTGGTCGCATTATAGCGGTGAATCTGAATGTCGGTCATGGCATTCAGACTGGTTTCAATTGATGGTGTAGCTCGGCTTCTGGCCAGGTCGAGGGACGATTGGGTTGACGCATTGACGACAATCACAACCAGTTTGTCCGATGGTGTCCGCTTTAAGCGTTTGTTCATAGCCAGCGGTCCGCCGGAAAGTTCCATAAAGTCGTAAATAGCACGAAGTCCCAGATTGTCAGTAATCCCGCCGTCAACCAAATGCAGATAGCGGTGTTTTTCTTTTTCATTCAGATAGGTGAGCAGGCCTTGACGCGTTTCTTCTAGCTGCAGACTGTTAAGCGGCGATTCTTTGATCAGAAGATTGTCCGGCGAGCAGCCGCTGAAATTTTCCACGACCACCGGATTGAACAGAACCGGTACCGAAGAGGATGCGGTGACCGCACGCGAAATCGGGTAGCTGGCCAGATCGGAACAGAGTAAGTCAAAATATTCCTGTACGAAACTGAAGCGTACGCCATTGCTCAAATCGGATGCGTTGATCATTAATAGCGGCGCATTTGGCCGTTTTCCCAAGTCGGCGAAAGTTGCTCCCTTAAAAACCGATTGCTCATACAGGTCGGCGGCAATATCGGTACGTCCGAGATTGGAAAACCATTGTGACGGGTACAGCAGTTCGGTAATCAGGTTTTCCTGAATGTTCTGGTTGAGAAAATCGTTTTCAAAATGTGCGAAAGTCCGCTCGCCGTGCAGGGCGTAATAAGCCGCGGTAAAACTGCCGCCCGAAACTGCGCTGATGACATCCACCTCCGAAAGCAGGCTGGTATTCTCTGATGGCGTCAACGGTGTTTGACGTAACGCTTTAAGAACGCCGTAGGATAAAGCCGCAGCGCGCGATCCGCCTCCGGAAAAGCTCAGCACCAAAGTGATTTTTCCGGGCGGTCTGCGATGAATCTGCGAGGCAAGACCGTAACCGTCACTTGTGGCGGACGGTGTGATTTTTTTGTTACTGATGACACTGTGAGTAGTGCAGCCGCTTAAGAGCAGCATCCAGATAATGCCAATTGCCAGTAGAGGCGGTTTCATAATGCACGGTTTCATAATGCTTTATCCGGTCCTTGTATAACACGTGTGCTGGCTCTGATTATAGAAGAGTTATCCGCATTTGCGTACTCGCCGGCAAGTTTTTCGATTCGGTATGACTCATCAGTTCAAATATAGCGCTGAAAAGAATCGATAAGTGCATAAAGAGGTGCAATATGTCAATATAGATAGATAGTGGCATGAGGGGGGATAAAGATGGGATTCGATTTTTCACTCGTTTTGGTTTTTGTGTTTGTGGCGATGGTTGCGATTATTATGTTTTTGACAAAAAATAAATAAAGAGCAGCTAAGCGTTGTTAATGTGTCCAGATCACCGTTGCAGAGTACTTCGATAAGCAACCATTAAGATTATATGAAACGCGGTACTGTCGCGTTTGCGTCATGGTCTGCGGTATGGTAGCGTGGTGCCTTTAAATTTTATTGTCAGGCGGTAGTGCCTGTTTAGATTATAGAAATCTGTGAATTTATCCTGCTTGAGGGCGCGGTTGATTTTAAGGTTTCGCAACAAAAGGATTTTTCGTATGCGATTATTTTCCGGCAAATTGCTTTTCGCACTGTTTTTAGCGAGCGCGTCAATGACTTCTCAAGCTCAACCGCCGATGGCACAGCAAGGTCAGATGCAAATTTCTGAAGAGCAGAAAAATCTGATGGTACAGATGCGACAGGCGCAAATGGCTTTGCAGCAGAGCCAGCAGAAGTTACAGGTTATGCAGTCTGAGGTGATTGACGGATCTGTTGAATTGCAGAAACAGCGTGATGCCTTACGCGCCAAAGTGACTCAGAAAATGAATGTCTACGGCTATGATTCCGATGCCGAATTGAAAGCTTTGGGTGATATTATCCAGAAGTATCAGACCAGCGGCGAAAAGCCCAGTCAGGAAGTGATTATGGATTTCCAGAAACGTCAGAGAGTTTTCCAGCAGAAGCAGATGCAGGTTCTACAGGACAAAGAAGTGCAGTCCATGGCTCAGAAGTTTGAGGATTCTGTTATGCAGGCTGTTGAGCAGAAAAATCCCGACAGCGCTGGTTTAATTAAAACGATTCAGCAGCAGAGTGATCAGGTAAGACAATTGCAGCAGCAGTTCCAGGCGGCAATGGCTGGTAAATAGACCGTTATCAGTTTGCCAAAAAAGAAAACCCGCGCTTTGCATAGTGCGGGTTTTTTATTGGACGTTGTAAAACCAGAGAAGGTAATGGTTATGCTTCGACCTGTTCAAGAGCCTGTTCAATATCGGCAATAATGTCGTCGATATGTTCGATTCCGATCGAGAGTCGGATCAGGTCTTCTGACACGCCCGCTTTTTCCAGTTCTTCGGCATTCAGCTGACGATGGGTCGTTGTCGCCGGATGACAGGCCAGTGACTTCGCATCGCCGATATTGACCAGTCGCAGAATCATCTGCAGGGCATCGATAAATTGTCCGCCGGCGTCGCGTCCGCCTTTGACACCGAAACTCAGGATTCCGGACGAGCGTCCGCCGGTGATTTTATGACAGAGAGCATGATATTTATCGTCTTCCAGGGCGGCGTAGTTAACCCAGGAAACTTTCGGATGATTTTTCAGGTACCGAGCCACTTGCACAGCGTTGTCGCAATGTCTGTCCATGCGCAGTCCCAGTGTTTCCAGCCCTTGCATAATCAGGAAGGCACTGTGTGCCGCCAGAGCGCCTCCAGTGTTGCGTAGAGGAATAACCCGGCAACGGGCGATAAAAGCCGCCTGACCGATATCTTTGGTATAACTGACGCCGTGATAAGAAGGGTCCGGTTCGTTTAACATCGGGAAACGCTCGGCATGTGCTGCCCAGTCAAAGTTTCCTGAGTCGATAATCGCTCCGCCCAGAGTCGTTCCGTGACCGCCGATGTATTTGGTCAGCGAGTGGATGACAATATCCGCACCGAGTTCGAACGGACGGCACAGATATGGGGTGGCAACGGTATTGTCGACCATCAGTGGAATGCCGTGTTTATGCGCGATTTCGGCGAGTTTCTCGATATTGACGATGTTGCCGGCCGGGTTTCCGATGGATTCGCAAAAGATCGCCTTGGTGTCTTTGTCGATCGCCGCTTCGAATGCGGCAAAGTCGTCGGCTTTAACCATGCGCACTTCAATTCCCTGACGGGGAAAGGTATGGGCAAACAGATTATAGGTTCCGCCGTAGAGCTGACTGGTACTGACGATGTTGTCTCCGGCCTGAGCAATGGCTTGAATCGCGTAGGTGATTGCTGTCATACCGGAAGCGACTGCCAAGGCTGCGATACCACCTTCCATTGCGGCAACGCGTTCTTCTAAAACCGCATTGGTCGGGTTCATTATCCGCGAGTAGATATTTCCTGGGAT
This sequence comes from Thiomicrorhabdus xiamenensis, assembly GCF_013282625.1. Lineage (NCBI taxonomy): Bacteria > Pseudomonadati > Pseudomonadota > Gammaproteobacteria > Thiotrichales > Piscirickettsiaceae > Thiomicrorhabdus > Thiomicrorhabdus xiamenensis. Next base: position 1,495,522 of record NZ_CP054020.1, on the reverse strand, counting down.
TTTAAGATCGAAAAGATCCGCGCCGTACTGGGTATTGTCAAAGGTGTAGGATGTCGTCTGGTAGATCGGTACCGCTGCGGATCGGGTCGGTGGTTCCGATGTATAACCGGCGTGGAGAGCAATCGAGTCTAGTTTCATGCAAAGTCCTTAATGCGTGTATGTAAAACGGTCGGGTTTCGATTAAAGAAATTCATCTTAAACAATCTAAACCCTGATGAAGATAAAAAAATTTCATCTTTGAATGAAGAATCCTGAATCAGGCGCTAAGCCCATCTTCAGGGTTGGCGGTTCTCGAGAAAAGCCATTTTGATTCCGGTATAGATTAAAGCGCTACCGGCGGTTTTATTGACCAGATTGATGGCCCAGGCTTTAAGTTGCTGGCGGGCAAGGTGCGCGCCCAGGTATGCGTATAGGCTATATACCAAGATGTCAGCCAGAAAGCAGGTGAGGCCCATAATCAGAATTTGTGTTAAAAGCGGTTCCGTCGGATCAATAAATTGTGGCAAGAGCGCGGAAAAATACATCAGCGCTTTAGGGTTCGCCAGCTGAACGACCAGTCCGTGACTGTACAGCTTTGTCGGGCGAACATCGGTTTTTCCGCCTTCGAAGCGGATCGCCGAGCCTTTACTGAAAAAGACACTCAGCCCCAAATAGAGCAGGAACAGCACGCCGAGCCATTTAATAATTGCAAACAGGGTACTGGAGGCAATAATCAGCGTAGCAATCCCTGTTGCGGACAGTGCAAAAAAAATGACGTCCGCCGAGGCGATACCGAGAACCCCGATAAACGCTTTTTTTGACTGTAATGACGCCCCTTGTGCCGAGGCGACCATCGCCGACGGCCCAGGAACCATAATCAGCAGAAGGGTGGTAACCAAAAAGATCGAATAGAGTTCAATGTTCATTGCAAAGAGGCTGCTCCAAAGGTTGAATAGATCGACGTCGGCGTTGATCGCGCACTATTTTTTAAGGGACTCTTCAATACGCTTGCGCTCCTCGATCCAGGATTTCTGGTCGAAATCGACGTTCATGCAGTCGTAGCAATGTTCCTTGAAAATTCCGATTTTAGCCAGCAGCCAGTGAACTTTGCAGCCCAGACAGAAGCCGAATATGGCTTCAAGCCACATCAATATGAAACACAGTCCGACCAGTAGAGGGATAAAGTCCGGCATATAGTTGCTATCGGTCGGCAAAATCGTCTCAGAGAAGAGCGCGTTTATCATTCGCGCCAGAGTATCCGGATTAAAGAATACCAGACAAGAAATAACCAGGGTAGCACCGATGATCCAGGCAAAGCGCTTAGGCTTGAGCGGTTCCCATTTCGGGCGGACATTGCGTGTCAGAAAGGTCGCGAGATGAATCGTCGGCGACAGATAAGCGGTTTTGACAAACATCCCACTGATCATTTCAAACAGTCCGTACAGTAAAACCAGACTGGGAATCGTATAATCGAATACGGTTTTAAAGGCCTGGACATTAAAGATAACGCGCCAGTCTTGAGTCATTTCAAAGGTTTCTTCAACAAACGTATTCGGTACAACCGTCCAGGTTGGTGCCAAGACCGTGGTAAACAGAACGATGACCATATAGATCGGCAATAGCAGCAGCAGTCCGGCTCTGAGTTGAACGGCGTGTTTATTGATAAAAAGTATCTCTTCAGATTTGTCTCTGAACCAAAGGTTTTTGAAATGGTATCTCACGATGCGAAACTCCGTTGACTGATATTTTTTGTATTGTTATTGCTTTGTAGTTATAAGCATTTGCTTATATGTGAAAATGTTCAAAAATGTAATGCTAACTACTGTTAGTTAGGATAAGTGAAAATAACCAAGCGTCAAGAGTGCTGAAACTAAAAAATTTTCAGGGGCTATAGAAATAAATGATTGTGATCAAAGGAGAGGGGATCGTTGATCGCAGTTGCCCGCCACGAAGTATGGAACGCACTGAGCGAAAGTCGTAAATTCGGTTACAAAAGATTGGGCGTTGCTGCAGTATGTTGGCAGACGTCTGCAAAAGTCCGTCTGCCGCTATTGTGGTAATGAAGGTTTAGGCTAAGCCGAAGGCACCGATGACTTTATCGGTCTTTTGCTTCGTCAAATCTTTGGATAGAAATTTGCAGATTTTTTCTTTGGTTTGGCTGCTTAATTTGTCCGAAACTTTTGTGTGAATCGGGGCGGATGCGGCAAGATAGAGTTTACCTTTATGATTACTGGCAAATTCATTGATAAACTCGCCGAGATGGTCGATCGAGCGGTTTTTTATTTCTATATCGCTTTTATTTTCGTAAGAACTCCCGACATCGCTAACGGAGTTGGAAAAGTCTCCGGCTTTATCTGTATAGATTTGGGAGATTTTGGCTAGGCTCTCAAAGTTTTCTTCTAGTTGGTATGTCTGCAGAGAAATACTGCTTTGCGTACTTTTATTGATTGAAAAAACTTTCATGTTCCCTAAATCAACCAATATTGCATAACCAATTGTACTCATAGATATCCACCTCGATAATAACTAACGCGTCTGTTTGCGCAATCGACAAACTTAGATGAGACGTTAACTTTATAAACAACAGCCGGATTTACTGGCGCTTAGACCACGGCTTCGGTAAATCCGAGTTTCAGGATCAGTCGCGCCTGCTATAGATTAAGGATTTTACAAATACGTTTTTTAGCGCAGCTGATTTTTCAGTTTATCGTGTAAACAGTGCCGAATTCAAAAAAAAATCATTTAAAAATCAAATATTTCACGTTTTCTTTTTTTCGAATAACTTCTCGAATGATTTATATTGAGTATGAATTAATCTACTTTTTTGTGTGTATTTAGTGGGTTTGCTGTTTGGTGAGAAAATAGCGTAAACCCGGCTGTAAAGAAGGGGGGGAGTTTACTTGCCGGTTTGTAAAACCATCTGTTGCAGATGCAGACTCAGGCGCGCAAGGTGATGACTGACTCTTTGCATCCAGCGAATCGCCTCCAGTGAATCCCAGCACTGATCGGCATTAATTTCGCCTTGTCCCATGCGCTCGACCATTTCGTGGCGGTAGGTTTCCGCATCCTGATTCATGAAGCGGCTCAATGCTTCCGTCAATACAACGTTCTGTTGCCATTCTTTGCGCGCAAGCGCGTACTGGAAATTTTGGATATCTTCGGCCATGCGTTGCGCGGATTGATGCAGGGTTGGAAATTGTTTGCTTGCTTCGGCGCGGTCGGACTCTTCCTCGCAACGTTCGTGTAGACGCTGCAGATGATCGAGAATATGAATCATCTCGACCAAGCGCTGCCATTGATGGTGATCGCTGTGGCTAAGGTGGATTTCGTCCAGATAATATTGCGTCTGATCCAGGTTCTGCTGCAGTTGTTGAAGCTTGGACGGATCCCGTTTCGATGTGGGATCACTAACAATCAGCTTAAGTTCATCAATCAGTTCTTCGCTCAGCATTAACAGGCTCTGTTGCACGGCATTCAGCGCAAGATCCGGAGAGTTAAGCAGTTGTGGGTCGAAGGTATCGATATAGATATTATCTTGCGGAAACATGCGAATAATCAGACGTGCAAATTGTTTGGTGAAAGGTAGGATCAGTATGACGCCGAGCAGATTGAACAGAGTATGAAAGCCGACGACGGCGATTTCCGCATTTTCGTATAACGCGTCAGGCGAAAACCATTCCCATAGTGACACATAAGGGATGATTAAAAAGAGCGCGAGTACGGCGGTTAAAAGATTGTAAACAACATGCGACAGGCCGGTTCGTTTGGCGCCGGTTGTGCCGCCGATAACCGCTACTAGAGATTTGACAGTGGTGCCGATATCCATCCCGATAACCAGAGCGATTGCCTGTTCGAAAGCAAGCAGTCCGCTGAAGAGGGCCGTCAGAGTTAAAGCTACACCGGCACTGGAGGATTGCGTGATGGCGGTAAAGAGCAAACCGATCAGCAACAGTTGCAGAATTCCGCTGAGATTGTTTGCCGGTAAATTGCTGAAATCGACAAATTCCACCAGCCCGGACATCGCATGCTGCATGGTATCGATGCCGATAAAAAGCAGGGCGAAACCGGCAATCGCCATGCCGGCATGTTTCAGTTTATGCGAACCGAACAGATACAGTAAGGTTCCGCCGAGGAGGATCAGCGAGGCGATAGAGGCTATGGAAAACTTAAAGCCGAGCAGTGCGACCATCCAGCCGGTAATGGTTGTGCCGATATTGGCACCGAAAATAATTCCCAGAGAATTACTGAAACTCATCAATCCGGCGCCGACAAAGCCGATAGCCGCCAGAGTCGTCGCGCTTGAAGATTGGACAATGGCGGTACTGATCGCACCGGTTATGGCACCGGTTGTTGGCGTCCGGGTAAATCGCAACAGGGCAGAACGGATTTTATCGCCGGCCAGCTTTTTCAGGCTGTCGGTCATAATGACCATACCCAGAAGGAATATTCCCAGGCCGCCCCCGGCTAGCAATAAGTTGTGCGCTTCCTGTATCACGGCTCGGTATTCCCGCTGGTTGAATCGTATCCATCATTATAAGCCTGCCGGAACAAACCCGGCAAACCCTAAGACTGCTCGCCTATTCGCGCCCGAGTTGCCGCTACTGATAAGGGTTTGCCTGTTAATTATTCGTGCGATCTGCTAAAGTCTGACCATTGCTATTTAATGGATTGAATAACGATGACAAAAGATGATTTTAGCGCCGCTTTGAGCGAAATGCTGCAGATGCAAAACGAACTGAATAATGCCACCAACGGGGATCACTGGCGTTCAGGTAAGACTCAATTGGGAAAAACGATCGACTGGCGTCGCTGTATCGTGATGGAAACCGCCGAGTTGATCGACAGTTATCCATGGAAACACTGGAAGAGTGTCGATGCTGTGACTGATATCGAAAACGTCCGGATCGAGTTGGTTGATATCTGGCATTTTCTCCTGAGTCTGGCACTTGAGAACTTCGACTCGGCGCAGGCGCAAGCGTGCATTTTACAGGCTTTGCAAAGCGACCAGCCGACGGATGTGCCCGAAGATGTGATTGAACAGGTTCGCGTCCATGAGCAGATGATGGCCGTGGCACTGGACTCTTCGGCGGTCTCTGAAGCTTATCTTGAAACGCTGTCGGTCTGTTTTTTCCGCTCTTGCCACACGGCCGGTTTAGATTTTGCCCACTTATATCAGATCTATATGGCCAAGAATGTTCTCAACCAGTTTCGTCAGGATCACGGTTATAAAGAGGGAACCTATCGTAAACAGTGGGACGGTAGAGAAGACAATGTGGTGATGTTCGAAATCATCGAAGAAATGTCCAGCTTCTCGGGTGAGACGCTGTACCAGTCTCTCAAGATTGCCTACAGCAGATTGGATTAAGGTTTATGCACACTATCAAAGCGGTCATTTTCGATATGGACGGTCTGATTGTGGATTCGGAACCTTATTGGAAACAGGCTGAAAAGCAGGTTTTCACTTCTTTGGGGTGCGAGGTGACCGACGAAGATCAGCAGCATACCGCGTGCCTGACAACGCGTGCCGTAACCGATTACTGGTATGCGAAATCACCTTGGTCGGTTTTGTCTAAGCAACAGGCGGAAAACGCTGTTGTTGAGGAAGTTAATGAGTTGCTCCGTAAGCAGTGTCAGGCTAAACCGGGCTTTTTCGACGCTTTGGACGTTTGTCAGACTGCCGGTGCAAAAGTCGGACTGGCGTCGAACGCACCGCTACGACTTTGTCACACGGTTGTTTCATCATTGGCTTGTCAGGACGTTTTTGAGTGCGTTTTGTCAGCGGAAATGGTTTCGGCCGGTAAGCCGCACCCGCATATCTATCACCGGGCACTCGAGACTTTACAAGTCGCGGGTTCACATGCCTTGGCTCTGGAAGATTCGCCAACTGGAGCGATGGCCGCCAAGGCGGCCGGTATGAGAGTGATCGGCGTGCCATCCGAACCTCGATATCATCGGCCTATGCAGGGATTGGCCGATAAGGTTCTGCACTCGCTGGATCAATTCAATCTGGAGCATTTGCAGTAGCGAAAAGCTTTTGTACGGTTTTTGATGGGTCGAAACCTGGAGTTCGTTTTCCTAGTTTGTGCATTTCCTGCCCAGAGTGTCATCTCTTTTGCTTGAGTACACTCAGACGGCGTCTTTTTGTTTGCACGGACTTTCGGCGTAGAATGACAAGACGCTTTCCATCGCTGACAGGTGAGGTTGTTATGTTCATTATGCGTTCTCTGATTTTATGCGGACTGATGTTTTCTCTTGCAGTACAGGCGGATAGTCGGACAGAGGAATCCCCTTTTGCAATTAAAACAATGGTCGAAAATCTCGGGGTTGTCTGGGCGATGGAAGCCATCGATCAAGAGACCTTTATCTTTACCGTGCGCTCCGGGAAAGCGGGATTGCTTGACCTCAATACGGGGAAGGTAAGCTGGTTATCCGGGGTGCCTGAGGTGCATGCGCAGAGCCAGGGGGGACTGCTGGATGTTGCCGTGCCGCCGGACTATGTACCAGGCGACTGGATTTACTTTACCTACAGCAAGCCGGGGCTGTTACAGGCTAAAACGACTCTGGCCAGAGCCCGGCTTGAAAGCTACTCTTTGACTGATTGGCAGGATTTACTGGTCAGCGACTCGGCCAGTTTACGAAATATTCATTTCGGGAGTCGAATCGCTTTTGACGGGAAAGGACATCTGTTCTTTTCCATCGGCGACCGCGGTATGCGATCTCCGGCTCAGGATCTGAGTAATCATATGGGATCCATTCTGCGTCTTAGAATGGACGGCTCGACTCCGGAAGATAACCCGTTTGTCACTCGCCGGGGGGCGTTGAATGAAATCTGGAGCTATGGACATCGCAATCCGCAAGGACTGTATTACGACCGTAACAGCGACAGGCTTTGGGAAATTGAGCACGGGCCTCGTGGTGGAGATGAAATCAACCTGATTGAAAAAGGTCGCAACTATGGCTGGCCGGAAGTTTCACAGGGAAAAGAGTACTTCGCGGATATTGATGTCGGCGTCAAGTATAAAGCCGGTATGCAGGAACCGCTGAAAGTGTATATTCCGTCGATTGCGCCAAGTGACTTGATCGTTTATTCGGGATTGGAATTTCCGCAATGGAACGGCGATCTGTTAACCGGGGCGTTAAAATTAAGACATCTCAATCATATCGTTCTCGACAGTCACGGCAGTCCACTGCACGAGAATCGCTATCTGCAAGAGTTGAATCAGCGCATTCGCAGCCTGGCGCTTGATGGTAGCGGGCGGATTTATATCGGTACCGATTCAGGGACGATTTATCGCTTAACCAATAATAAAAGAGAGAATAAATGAAGCAGATTTGGGTCGATGCCGATGCGTGTCCGGTGGTGATTAAAGAGATTCTTTTCAAGGCAGCGCAAAGAACGCACACGTCGGTGACACTTGTGGCTAACCACTTTATGCGTGTACCCAGTTCCAAGTACATTCATCTGCGTCAGGTTCCCAGTGGATTTGATGTTGCCGATAATTGGATCGTTCAGCATTGTGAAGCTCAGGATCTGGTGGTGACCGCGGATATCCCGCTGGCATCGGAAGTGATTGCCAAAGGCGCTTTGGCTCTGAATCCGCGCGGAGAACTTTATACCGAAAGCAATATCCGCGCGCGTCTTAATATGCGTGATTTTATGGAGTCGTTGCGTTCCAGCGGTATTCAGACCGGAGGCCCGGCCGCTTTAAATCAGCAGGACCGTCAGGCTTTTGCCAATCAGTTGGATCGCTGGCTGGTCAAGTAGATATTGTGTCGAAGAATGCAGTTTGACGACGTTTTATCCAGGCACTTTTCTCTCTTAACCCGCTTTTATTAGGTTGCCTAACCCGGCATAGTCGCCACCCAAACGTGACAGTGGGTCTAATTCCAGAGGATCGATACGTTGTTGTGCATCCAGTATCTTGTCGTCAATATGCATTGCGATAACTTCACCGTAAATGACCGCCTGCGGTGCCTTGCCAATTTCATCGACCCGGTGGAGTTTGCAGTACAGTGCAATAGGACACTCGGCAAGCCGTGGAAGTTGCGAACCGGAAAACGGCGTGGTTGACAGACCGAGCGTTTCAACTTCGGATTCGCCGTGACGCGTGATGGCTGCGGATTGATGTACCGCATCGGCTTGCTGGCTGGTCGGGATGTGAATCACAAATTCGTTGTTTTCGAGAATATTACGGGCAGTGTCTTTAGGCTGACCTTTTTCTTCATCGTCGGTTTTCTTACCGGCAGAGAAAAGTACCAGCGGCGGATTACTGCAGATTGCGGTAAAGAAAGAATAGGGGGCTAGATTATAGCTCTCGCGATCGCCGTTTTGAGTCAGCACCCAGGCAATCGGACGGGGAATAATTGCCTGAGTCATCGCGTGGTAGCGTTCTGTAGGCGTGAGTTGGGAAAAATCCAAGTGCATTTGCTTAACCTCCATGTTTATATTGTGCCGTATCGGGTTTCAGAGTCGTGCTGTTATGAATTTAGACTTGAAACACTTGTCTCTGGTTTACCTGAAAACAAAAAAGCGGGAAAAGTATCCCGCTTTGATCGAAAGTTTGGATAAGGTCTGTTAGGAGACGATTTCCAACAATTCCACATCAAAAATCAATGCCGAATAAGGTGGGATTTTACCGCCGGAACCTTGTGGCCCATAGGCCAGGTCGTGCGGGATATAAAGACGCCATTTGGAACCTGTCGGCATTTTTTGAAGCGCTTCAGTCCAACCTGCGATAACACGGTTGACGGGGAATTGCGCCGGTTGACCGCGTTCCACCGAACTGTCAAAAACCGTTCCATCGATCAGAGTACCGTGGTAGTGAGTGGACACAACAGATTCTGCTGATGGCTTTTCTCCGTCTCCTTCAACTAGAATTTCATATTGCAGACCCGACTCGGTCACGATAATACCGTCTTTCTGGGCATTTTCTTCAAGGAACGCTTCGCCTGCCGCCATGGCTTGTTTCGCCAGACTGGCCTGTTTAGCCTGCATCATTTCGTTGATTTCCTGAAATGCTTTGGCAAAACCGTCGTTGTCGATCGGACTCGGCTTACGCTCTAGGGCATCCAAAAGACCTTCGGCGACAGCTTGAGGGTTCATGCCGTCAAAAGGATCGCCAGCCAGTTGGTCGCCCATTTGACGTCCAAGACCATAGCTGACAATATCCGGTGAAGTCGTGTATTTTTCAGACATTTACGTCATCCTTATTTGATCTCAATAAAGCTGCAAATCATAGCACACAATCGTGCATGACCGATTATTATGACTTTTCGAGGTATTTTTTCAGTGGTTTAATGCTGATATGTATTTTAATAATGCCGTAAGCAATTATTTTAGAGAGGATGTGAAATGCAGAGTACGAATACAGAACAGTCTGCCACAACAGGTGAGTCACAAGTCGTCATTACGGATATCAAAATGCCATTCTGGTCAATGGTTTGGTTTTTGGTGAAATTGAGTTTCGCAGCGATTCCCGCGTTGCTGATTGTCTGGTTGGTTTTTGCCTTGATCGGTGCGGTTTTCGGCGGAGTGGTCGGAGCGCTCGGATTAAATCTCCACTGAGTGGTTTGAGTTGATTCTACGATGGAGTTAATTGCCATCCCGACCGAACAGACCACGGCGGCGACGAACGCGCTTCTTGCACTCGTTGCCCTGATTGCCGGCTTCTCGATGAACCGTTTACGCCATCTGCACCCGTGGAAGCTTCTGGTGTGGCGAGGGGTTTTCTTTCTTCTTGCCGCAGCGGCAGCCCTGGGAACGCTCGCTCACGGTCTGGTATTCGATCCGGCGATATTAAAGCTGATCTGGCATCCACTGTATTTATGTCTGGATCTTCTGGTTGCTTTGGTGATTCTGGCTGCAGCTTTTGATTTTTGGGGCTATCGGGTCGCGCGTAAACTGATGCCGGCGGTTTTAATTATTGCTTTATTGGCTTTTGCGGCAACGGTTTTCCAAGACAATTTCCGTTTTTTTATCGCTTTTGAAGTGGTGGGTATGCTGTTTGCCCTGTGTGTCTATCTCTGGTTAAGCTGGCAAGGACGAGCAGGCGCTTTCTTTATGACGGCTGGCATCGTTCTGTCATTGCTGGCGGCCGCTGTTCAGACACAGGATTTTCTGGCGTTCAACTTCCTGTGGCGTTTCGATCATAACGGTATTTACCATTTGATTCAGATTCCCGGGGTCTTGCTGTTAATCAAGGGGATTACCGATGCTGATCGGAATCTGTCAAAGAAATCTGTGAAGCGTGCGAAAAGCGCTTCCGAAAGTAACAGCTGATAAATTTGCAGTGTTTGTAGAGGTTATGGTCAATGAGTGATTTGGAAATCGCTTTTCGCCTGAACGATCAAATTTTAACGTTCTGGCAATTTTATGTGGCCTGGTCCGCCGGGGTAATCGGCTGGGTTTTTTCCAGAAGCCGTTCCTGGAGTCTACAGAAGTGCCTTGGCGTTGCCAGCGGCGTTATGATATTTAACGCTTTCAATCTGGTCGGCCTTTATAAAACGGTTTCCAGTTTGTCTTTGATTCTGACGGCTATGCAGGATCCAGCCTATCAGATTCCTGCAGGGCTTACGGATGTGGTTTTTTATGCAACCCTTCAGCGGCTGGAAGTTGGGCCCTGGTATATGAATATCGGGCCGCATCTTGTAGCGGATGCCATTGTTCTATTTTTTATTCTGGTCGTTGCACGACGTGCTCCGAGTGTTCCGCAGTGACCTAGTTTTCTTCTGTTACATCTTTGTTTCTGAAGAATGTGCTGTGTGTATGGAAAGTTCTTAAACTAAGTTATTGATGTTAAATTGGATTTTGATTGTGATTTCGGAGGGTGAGACTGATGATGCCGCATGCATTTCACGCCAGACTGGCCGGTTTATTGTATTTGTTGATTATCTTTTTCGGTATTTCCAGTGAGCTTATGGTTCGTTCAGCTCTGATCGTCAATGGCGAAGCTGCGCTGACGGCTGAGAATATTCTTGAGCAGCAAGGCCTGTTCCGCTACGGTTTTTTTGCCGATTCATTGATGCTGTTTTCCGATGTCGCCTTGGCGGTGCTGCTTTATATCCTTCTTAAACCGGTCGATGCTTTGGTTTCATTGATGGCAATGGTTTTCAGGTTGATGCAGGCATCGATTCTGGGATTGAACCTGTTATTTTATTTTGCGGTCTTAATGGTTCTGCAGACCCCTGGATTGAATGCTTTTAACAACTCCGAAATTCAGGCGATAGCGTTATTTTTCAGTGAACTGCATGGCTATGGTTACGATCTGGGTCTGCTTTTTTTTGCATTCAGTAATTTCCTTCTCGGTTATCTGCTGATCAAATCCGACGATTTTCCGTCTTTTCTGGGATACGCTCTTCTTGCCGCCGCGGTGGTCTATTTACTCGGCAGTTTCAGTCGTTTTCTGTTTCCTGAAGTGCACGCTGTGTTGCTGCCGCTTTACCTGATACCCTTGATTGCCGAACTCGTTTTCGCTCTCTGGTTGCTGATTAAAGGACCTGTCGTCAGGGCATAATCGTGACATTTAAATCCTTTTATCTGAATTGATCTGAATACTTTTTTTACCTGTTAAGGTTTGCTAGTCTATTAAAATTACTATTTAAAATGCTTTGTATGCAGTGCATTAATGTTTGGGTTGTACGGCAGTCAGCTAACTATTTGGCAGGAGGAAAAAACGATGTCCGAAATTATCCAAGAGATGACCAAAGAGGAATTCCGTTCAGTATTGGACGATTATTTCGCGCCAACAGAACAAAGACGGCAGATGACGGATCAGGAAGTAAAGGACCTGGCTGACCGGCTGAATCAGCGAATTGACGTTCCTTTGTTGAAAGAGATGGGGGAGCGCAAGGTTCTGATTAAGATGGTGTTGAAAATCGACCATTTTCTATACAATTATTTGCCGAATGAAATTTACGATCTGGTGCGCTCGATCGACCATGGCATTTCCGACAGCGAAGCAAAACATCTGATTACGCGGATATCAAAGCTGGCCAACAAGGAAATCAATCTCGTCTATTTACCGGAGGCGGCGGAATATATTGTGATTCGCTTTGTGATCAGTGTCATTATGAATGCGGCGCGTCGGGACTGGGATTTTAATTTTGCCAAAGACCGCAGTGATCGTGAACTCGAGGACATTCTGTCCTGTTGAATAGCACAGTGCCAGTTTGTGTTTCAATTCGGCTGCTCTTGAAATACGATAATGTTTTTTAAGGATATCAAGTTGTGCGGCAGATGGACCATCAGCGGATTATCGAGACACTTAAAGCTCTGGGCGATCCTGAAATTGCCGCCAGAACGCAAAGTTTTTTTAAAACCGGCCATGGTGACTACGGTTATGGCGATCGTTTTCTAGGTATCCGTGTGCCGGTTCTAAGAAAACGCCTACCGGATTACCGGACCCTTGCGCTGCAAGATGCGGAAAAACTCTTGTCTTCCCATTGGCATGAGGTTCGGCTGTTTGCTCTGTTGCTGTTAGTCGATCGCTTTCAACGTGGCGATGAGAAAATACAGGAGCAGGTTTTCCGGATTTATCTAAGCCATACTTCCAGTATCAATAGCTGGGATCTGGTCGATTCGTCGGCTCCGCAAATTGTCGGTGCATACTTATACCATCGTCACAGTGCTATCGATGTTCTTAATCGACTGGCGCAGTCGGAATCCCTGTGGGAAAGACGCATTGCCATTGTTGCCTGTTTTTACTTTATCAGACAGGGGACCTTTGATGAGGCACTGGCATTATCCGAGCAGTTGCTGGATGACGCTCATGATCTTATCCATAAAGCGGTCGGCTGGATGCTCAGAGAAATCGGTAAGCGGGATCTTGCCGTCGAACAGGCATTTCTGGCGCGGCATTATCGAAAAATGCCGCGAACCATGTTGCGTTATGCAATAGAAAAATTTCCCGAAGAAACACGCCTGGCGTATTTAAAGGGAAAGATTGGCAATAGAGACTCTATAAGAGAGTCTACAGTGCCATGAACGGTAATACCGAGTGGGTTTTTGAGACCGCGACCAGATAGAAAATAACGGCCAGTGCAAGCATCCAGTAGATGGCTTTCTGCAGGCGTGTTGTGGCAAAACGGAAAGCCATCAGCCCCAGTAAAATATAGAGTACCAATCCTGCGATTTTAACCTGAATCCAGTGTTCAGACAGAGCCCATGGCCCTAAAGCCAATAAGGTGAGTGCACTGACTAATAGCGCTGTATCGATTATGTGCGGTAAAACTTTAGCGGCTTTGTTATTGATCCAGGACATTTCAAAGATGTGTCCCAATCCTCGGGCAAAAAATCCGATAATGCTCAAAAATACGCTGATCTGATGGACGAGTAAGGCTAATGCCATAAACTGAGACTCCTGCTGTTTGCTATGATTGATTTTCAGAGCCTTATTTTAGCGTCTTTTGGCTTTTGCGTGCTTCTTCTAGACTTTCTCTTTGTTTATGTCTCATTCCCTAAGGCGTTGCGCATGGTTTTAGTGCGTTTTACGTTTCGATTTGAGCGTAAAAAACGAAAAATAGGTGTTACACGAGACCGGTTTTTTTATCGGTTTTTATAAGTAATTGCTAATTAAGAGCAAAATCAATATGGATTTACTATTGCTTGTAATGGCTTATAAAATAGTGCGCTTTAAATGATAAGAGGGGGCGACAATGCAAGAGGCTATTCATATTTACGATATGCATAAGGAGCAGATCGAAAAGTTTTTGATTGAAACGATCAATCACAACGCGGATCATTTTAAATCCGACCTTCCGGGCCTGAAAAGTCTCTACAACATTCTTCCCAGCCTTGAATTGATCTATGTTACCGATGAGGATTTTATTCAGGTCACGCCGAATCTGACTCGGCGTAAAGAGATTACTTCGGCAAACGGTCGTGATCGCCGCTATCTTGTCGATCGAGTTCATCCCATGGGAGCGGATATTTCAATCAGCGACCCTTATATCAGTTCCGCTACCAGTGAATCCTGCATCACCTTGATGTTCAAGATTGAAGGGCACTACGTATTTCTTGATTTTAATCTCTTGACGCTGCTGACCCGATTTGGGCTTCTTGAGCGGCATGAGGTATTTAACCGAGTGACTCTGGCATTTTATTTTCTGGTTGGGGCCTCTTTGATGTTTTTCTCGCTAATGTCGATCGGTTATGCGTTTTTCGACTATGTCAAGCAATTGCTCGATCCGACAGACTACACCCTTGAAGCGGTGTTTAAACCGATTATTGCTTTAACCATGGGGTTAGCGATATTTGATTTGGCGAAGACGCTCATGGAGAGAGAGGTCTTTTTTAAAGCCTATGCGGACAAACAGGATGATGCCAAGCTACTGAGCAAGTTTATGACGGCAATCATTATTGCATTGTCGATTGAGGCGCTGATGGTTGTATTTAAGATCGCGCTGAATGATACATCGCAGTTGCTCAATGCACTGTATTTGATTATTGGTGTTGCGCTGATCATCTTCTCTCTGGCGCTGTACTCTAAATGGGTCATTGATAAAAATGTCAAAAAGCAGCAGAAAGTAGACCTGATTAAATATAAATAAACAGAATAATTGCCCTTTTGGGCAACTGTGGCACTCGCTACGTATTGGCTTTTTGTTTCTCGCTGTTGTTTATTGTATGGTGGTTTACGGTTCACTCGGTGAACGGTTGTTTAAGGTGTGATGGAAAAGAGGATACTCAAATGAGAAGCGATGTCGGAGGACGATGGCAATTTTTTAAACCTTTCCTTGTGACAGTTTTTCTGTCCTTTGTCACCAGTGGTTGTACCTGGATAAAGCCGATACAGGGTGCGGATCAGGTTGAGTTGGTGACGGTTCAGGATATTATTTCCTGCCAAAAAATTGGTGCGGTCAATACCTCTGTATTGTCCAAAGTTGGATTTATCGAACGCAGTTCCGAATCCGTGACCGAAAATTCGATCGCATTGGCGAAAAATGAGGCCGTCAGAATGGGCGGTAACCGTATCGTTGCAGTTGAACCGGCTGAAGACGGCCATATGCGTTTTAACATTTATCTGTGTAAATGATACAAATACATTCCTAATACCGCCTGCTGTTCGGCAGGCGCACTTACTTAATTAATACCCCGTCAACTGGTGCTTTACACCGATCGTGCGTTACAAGAAACTCGTTGTTGTTTGTTTGTTTGTAAAAGCACGGTGTTGAAATTGCGGCACTCAAAATCCCTCTTCTAAAACGTCGGCAGTATCCCGGACGGTTAAGCGGACTCTTTTTTATCAAAAAAGGATTCAATTAGCTGTATTGCGTGATTGTGTAAAAGAAATTCACTGTGTTTTTGAAATAATTTAAATTTTTTTTACTTTTTTTAAATTTTAACTGGTAAAAAAAACTGACCTGGAAAAACCTTTTAAAGATTGTTAAGTATGCTTTATGTGAGATATATATATCTGTATGTAGGTATTTTAGATTATTAAGTATTTTTTACAGTAATAATAATATACAGAGTAAGGAAAGGTTACTGGGCCGTGCGGGCAATTATATGGGGTAAAGAAAATTTTTAATATAGGCTCCGTAAAACAAATTTACTCAGCTTGGAGGCAGTCAAAATGGCGCAGGTAATCGGTACAATCAGTTCAGTTATTGGTGAAGTTAAAGTAAAAAATCCTCTTACCGGTGAAGAGAGAATTCTTAGTGAAGGTGATCAAGTGTTTCAGGGCGAATTGCTTTTGACCGGTCCTATCGGAAGCGTCTCTCTTGAACTCGCCAATGGTGAGACTTTGTCTTTAGGTCGTGCAAGCAGTCTTAATCTGTCAGACGAACTGATCTCTATGGCGGATAGCCCTTTGCAAGCCGAAACCATTACGACCATCGATGCTCTGCGTCAGGCGATCTTCCAAAGCAATGGCCCAATCGAAGTTGAAGCAACGGCGGCGGGTGATGACGAAAGCTCTCTTCAGGCGGCTGTGGTGATTGATCGCTTAGGACTTGAGGGGCAGGTGGATACCGCTTTTGATACCTCCGCAATCAATGCTCTTAGCACTGCACCAATCACTCAGTTGATTGGTGGTTTGACAGACCAGGTTGGTGGCATTCTGGATTCAATTGTTAAGCTTCCTGGTCAGGACGGTGATGATACAGGTCTGGAAGACATTATTACGGACCTGATTGATGATTTGATTAATATTGTCGACGGCGTGATTGGCGATGTACTTGATCTGCTTGATGACTTGATCGGACAGATTGAAGATCTGATCGATAATGGTATCGATCTGCTAGAAGACCTGATCGATATTGTTGTCGAGCTGGTTCAGGATCTGGTAAATGTTGTAACCGAAATCGTTAATGATCTTGTAGACGGTCTGAACAATATTGTTGATCAGGTTCTTGAAACGGTTACCGATCTTGTCGACGATGCGACTGGAATTATCGATCAGGTTGTTGGCACTGTAGATGGTCTTCTTGGAAACCTGAATGAACTATTGACTGACGTGAGTGATACGGCTGGAAACGTTCTGGATAACGTAGGTGGCCTTCTTGAAACGCTGTTGGGCGGTGAGCCTGAAGAAGGAACGGCTGGTACCGTTGATCAGATTGTCGACCTTATTACTGATCAGGCAGACGGGTTACTGGGTACCAATACCGGGTCGCTGGATGATGGTTTAAATTCTGTAACTACCGATGTTCAAGAACTGTTGACCGGTGATCAGACGTTGACCGAAGTGGTTGACAGCCTGCTGGGTGGAGAGCCTGAAGCAGGGACGGCCGGTTCTGTAGACCAGGTGGTTGACGGTGCTACCGACCTTGTCGATCAGCTGATCGGTACCGATACCGAAAATCTGGACGACGGCCTGAACGCACTGACTACCGATGTTCAAGAACTGTTGACCGGTGATCAGACGTTGACCGAAGTGGTTGACAGCCTGCTAGGTGGAGAGCCTGAAGCAGGGACGGCTGGTTCTGTAGATCGTGTAGTTGACGGTGCTACCGACCTTGTCGATCAGCTGATCGGTACCGATACTGAAAATCTTGACGACGGCCTGAACGCGCTGACTACCGATGTTGAAGAACTGCTGACCGGTGATCAGACATTGACCGAAGTGGTTGACAGCCTACTGGGTGGAGAGCCTGAAGCAGGGACGGCCGGTTCTGTAGATCGTGTAGTTGACGGTGCTACCGATCTTGTCGATCAGCTGATCGGTACCGATACCGAAAATCTGGACGATGGTCTGAACGCTCTAACCACAGATGTTCAGGATTTGTTGACCGGTGATCAGACATTGACCGAAGTGGTTGACAGCCTACTGGGTGGAGAGCCTGAAGAAGGAACGGCTGGTTCTGCAGATCGTGTAGTTGACGGTGCTACCGACCTAGTCGATCAGCTGATCGGTACCGATACCGAAAATCTGGACGATGGTCTGAACGCTCTAACCACAGATGTTCAGGATTTGTTGACTGGTGAGCAGACATTGACTGAAGTGGTTGATAGCCTGCTTGGTGGAGCGCCTGAGGAAGGTACTGCCGGGTCGGTTGACCAGGTGGTTGATGGTGCGACGGACTTGGTTGATCAGTTACTGGGTACGGATACTTCATTTGTCGATGATACGGTTAACTCGCTGACTTCACTGGTTTCAGGCATTCTTGACGGTGACAGCTTGAATTTGATTTCTCTAGATTCAGTAGTCTCAGGCGGAGTGGAAACCGAGTTCAGCTTGCTTGATGGACTGTTTGACAATTCAACCGCACTGTCTCTGGACAGCGCGGAACTTGTTGAAAGCGAATCAGCAGACACGCTTTTCTCGGATCTGGAAAATCTTCTTGCAGATGGAACGAAAGAATTGACCTCTACCGCTGCGCAAGAGGGTGAAAATCTGGTTGAAACTACTACCGGTGCGATTGAAACTGTTCTTTTGGATATCAATCTGTTTGGCAATAACGGAAACGATAACGGCGGGTTGTTTTAAAAACTTTTCCCAGGGAAACACAGAATAAGTTCTTATTGGCTTTTCAGGGTTTCTCTTAGTCGGGCTACTGACAACGATAAAAACCTTTCGGTAACAAGGATGTTATCACTCTTCAAGGCGCCACCGGTTCGGCGCCTTTTTTTGTTTTGGGATCAGGAAAAGCTTTAAAATGGGCGCAAATAAAAATTTGAGAACATTCAATGCAACTTTTACGCGATCATGCAGATTTTATTATCGTGGACAAGCCTCCCGGTGTTAATTTTCATGGCGAAGCCGGTGAAAATGGTTTCCAATGTGGCGTCGCGGATATGGCGGCAAAACAATTCGGTTATAGCAAGCTGTGGTCTGTTCATCGGCTCGATAAAATGACTTCCGGTCTGTTGATTCTGGCTAAAAACGCCGAAGCGGCCGCGCAATTGAGTGTCATGTTTGCCGAACGTAAAATTGCCAAGTTTTATTTGGCATTGGCCGATAAAAAGCCCAAGAAAAAACAGGGCTGGATAAAAGGCGATATGCTGCCGGCCAGACGAGGCAGTTTCATGCTTGCCAAAACAATGAACAACCCGGCCGTCACGCAGTTTCTTTCGACATCGGTTCAAGCGGGCCTACGTCTATTTTTAATCAAGCCGCATACCGGAAAAACGCATCAGATCCGAGTGGCTTTGAAAAGTCTCGGTAGTCCGGTTATAGGCGATCACCGTTATCAGAATTTACAGGATGCGGATCGCTATGATCGAGGCTATTTGCATGCTTATGCATTGGATTTTAATTGGCATGGCGAGACGATACGTCTGCTTTGCAAACCGCAGCAGGGCGAATGGTTCAATCTGCCTGCAGTGCAAACTAAACTGGATGAATGGCAGTCACCGTGGCTGCTTTTCAAATCATAATGGGATATGAAAAATGGCTCTGAAAGAGAAGTTCTGGGAAACAAAGACGCTGGATGAAATGAGCAACGAAGAGTGGGAAGCAGTATGCGACGGTTGCGGACTGTGTTGCCTTACCAAGCTGCAGGATGAAGAGACGGATGAAATCGTTTATACCCGCGTGGTTTGTCCTTACTCTGATCCCAAGACGGCACAGTGCACCGACTACGCTAACCGTTCGACCAATGTCCCGACCTGCGTCCAATTGACCCGTGAGCGGGTGGCGGAATTTGATTGGTTGCCGGATACCTGTGCTTATCGGATTCTATATCGCGGGCAACCTCTGCCGGAATGGCATCCGCTTGTTTCGGGGAAAAGAGAGACTGTGGCCGAAGCCGGCGTCGGATTACTGGCGATTCCGGTGGTGGTCGATAGTGGTGACCTGGATTATGAAGATTATCTGATCGATCATCTTTAGAAGCGCTTATGACGCTTAAGTACAAGAGTTTAAGCTTTTAATCCGTGTTTCTATGCCTATTTAATAAATAAATAGCTAGGCACTGATAAAAATAATTGATTTCAGTATGATTATTTTGAATTGGTGATTTTATCCTTTAGCCGTGAATATAAGAATATTCTTTATTTAAAGAATTCTAATAGGTTTATACATAAATATAAGGATAAAAAATGCAACAAGAAAAAACGACGTGGCTTAATCTGCTCAGCGTCTCCTTGCCGGTCAAGGCACTTTTTACGGGCTATCTTCTGGTTGTCGGTCTCGGCCTTCTTATGGCCGGTGCCCAGATCATGCTGACGCACGGTATGGCTGATGGAAAATTCGGTTTATCGGTGGATGATATTGTTTACAGCTATTACGGAAACCGTGAAGGTTCCAAGCTGGAATCAAAACTGAATGGGTCCATGAAAGACAAGGCTACGCCGGAAGAAAACCTGACTCTGATTAAATGGGCGCGTACCGGCGCTTCCGAAGAAGAGTGGAAAAGCACCATCAAGCCAATTGTGGATAGTAAATGTGCGGTGTGTCATGCCCATATCGATGCGCTTCCGAACGTTACCCAGTTCAAGACAATGAAAGAGATCGCCAAAGTCGATGAAGGCGCTTCAGTCAGCGCTTTGACTCGGGTTTCGCATATTCACCTTTTCGGTATCGCGTTCATCTTTTTCTTTATCGGGCTGATTTTTTCGATGTCGGTCGGCTTTAACCGTTGGCTTAAAGCGTTATTGATTTTTACGCCGTTTGCTTTTTTGATTGTTGATATCGCCTCCTGGTGGCTGACGAAAATCAATCCGAACTTCGCTTACTTTGTCATTATCGGCGGTTTTGGCTATTCTCTTGCATCGACGGTAATGATTTTCTCGTCACTGTATCAGATGTGGATTATGCCGTGGCGCGGGCAGCAAAGTGAGCAGAATACCTGGAAAGACGCGTGAGACGAGACGGGCAATAGGCCGGGCTTGCAGGACAGCAAGAATAAAAATCACTGCAGACAAAAAAAAGCCGCCGGTTTATTTAACCTGGGCGGCTTTTTTATTGAACGCGGAAACGTTGCGGAATTAGTGGTGGTGTCCACCTTCACCGTGCGCATGTCCGTGTTCGATTTCTTCGTCCGTCGCAGCACGTACGCCGGTGATTTCGATCTCGAAAGTTAGGTCTACGCCAGCCAACGGGTGGTTTCCGTCTACAGTCACGTTTTCGCCTTCGATTTTGGTGACTTCCACAGAGTGAACGCCATGCTCGGACTGTGCTTCGAAACGCATGCCGACTTCGATCTGTTCAACGCCTTGGAACATAGCGCTCGGTACGGTTTGTACCAGTTGCTCGACTCGCTCTCCGTAACCTTCGGCGGCTGGAACCTGAGCGGTGAATTTATCACCGACTTTTTTCCCTTCCATCTGCTTTTCCAGACCAGGGATAATATTACCGTGGCCGTGCAGATAAGCCAGAGGATTGCCGTTCGATGCATCCAGGGTTTCTCCTGAATCATTGCTTAGGGTGTATTCGAATAGGCCAACGATATCTTTTGTAATATTCATAAGGTGTTCCAAGTTTTGTCGCTTTAAAAAGTTCTAAAACCGTTATCATACAGATTCGAATGTTTAAAAGCACATTTCTGCAAACATTTTCCAAACACTACTCGATAAATAACTAAGGAGATAACAGGATGTTATGGCTTAAAACTTTTCATATTCTGTTTATGATGTCGTGGATGGCGGGGATTTTTTATCTGCCGAGAATTTTCGTGCATTTTGTCGAAGGCAAGGAAGCGGGACAGGATGTTACGCGTCTGGCAATTATGGCGGAAAAACTCTATAAATTTATGACCATTATGATGATGCTGGCCATTGGTACCGGGCTTTGGCTTTGGTTTGCCTATTTTCCGCTGGCGCAGGGGATGGGGTGGCTTCATGCCAAGATTGTCGTAGTAGTGTTGCTGCTGGTCTATCACATGTGGACCAAGCGCCGTATGCTGGAAATGCAGGAAGGGCATCTGGATCACAGCGGAGTCTATTACCGTTGGGCAAATGAAATTCCGTTGCTGCTGGCGATTGCGATTCTGATTTTGGTGGTCGTAAAACCGTTTTAATTTACGCCTGCTAGCTACCAGCAGATAAAAGAAAAGCCGGGGTGCAGAAACAGACCCGGCTTAAAATTAGGAGTGACTTAAACGATTTAAGGCTTTTAGGAGAGTGTAAATCCGTTTAAGTCAGGTCCGTAAAAAGCCCCCGAACAAGGGGCGTTTTGTTCTTAATAGTGCTTTTTGTATTGTTCAGAAAGTCAGTTTTGTTCCTGCATAGACTAATCGCCCACGCAGCGGTCCCCAGATGTGCCCCACATCCCAATCGGAACTTCCGGCATCGGCACCGTCATAGAATAGCGGTGAATCGCCTTCTCCCGTCTGGGTATAGTCGGTAATATTGTTGATACCGGCATACAGCTGCCAATTCTTGCTGATTTCTTTGGCGATGCGAATATCCGCTGTAACATACGCCGGAGAGTGATCGCCTTTGGAATCGACGCCGTTTGCCTGGTTATAGTGATCGAAGTAGGCGGCATTCTGGTAGTCGTTGTAGTCGCGCTCGCCAATCGCAGTAACTGTTAAGTTCATCTCCCAGCCGTGACCTTCGTAATCCAGCATCAGTTTGGCACGCTCTTCTACCGGAATGACTCCGAAAGTATCTCGGTAGGCACGATCATATTGGAACATTTCTAAACTGGCTCCAATTGACCAATGCGGGGTGAGCTGGTGCGACGCGATAACATCTGCATGCACTACCTGTCCGCTCTCGTCTGAATTGACCAGTGTCGGGCGCGCATAGTTATCGGCATCGATATAGGTTAGGTTGTCAACTTTGGCCCAGGAGATCGTTGTCTCGAAAAGCGTTTCAGCATCGTTATAGTTCAGTGCGTAGTGCAGGTTTGTCGATTTTTCCAGTTTATCGACATCCACGCCGAAGCCGTCATCGAGAATGCCGTGATCCGCTTCAAAGAACTGCAATGGCACTCGGTAGCCTTTACCGGCAGAAAGGCGTGAAGTCCAGTTGAAGTTATGGTCGTATCGCAGGTGTGCGCGTGGTGCGACCATGGTTTCGTTAAAGGTTTTGTCCTGATCGACAAAATCGACATCGATATGGTCTATACGCAAAGCGGTAGCCAGTTCCAGTTTACTGCTTGGCGTCCAAGTGTCTCGGATATAGATTCCATTAGCCTGCATGTCGTAAGAGTCGTCGGCAGGGTAGGTTCCGCCAGTCGATTCGGAGCGCATCTTATCCAGCTTTAAATCGGTTCCGAAAGTAAGTTGATGTTCGTCACCGGCGAAATAGTCGCCGCGAGCATCCAGATAGACAATCTCCTGTTGTGCATTATAGGTTGTTGGTTCATAGATTGCGTCCATGCTCGATTCGACAAACGATCCCGTCAGTCGGGTCTGCAGATTCTCGCTGCGATCAGAGTACCATTTCGCCGTCAGGCTGCGCTTTTCGGACTGAATGTTTTCGAGAAAATCACGAGCCGTTGTGGTGCTGTTCGGTGTGTTATTGATCGAGTCTCCGATAAAACCGGGGTTATCGGTTGCTTCCTGAGTGCGGGCATCATTGCGGGATTCAGCTAATGGTGAGCCAACGACAGGTCCGCCGAAAATTTCTGACTGCTGATCTTCGATGCGGAATTCAACCCGGTTGTTCGTGTCGACTTGATGCCAGAGTTGCGCATTCAGCGCTCGATTTTCCAGTGCAGGGGATTCATTAACCCAGTTATCGTCCTGGTCGTACTGATCGAGATTATCGCTCTGTGCGGAAACCGCCATAGCTGTTTTTCCATCTTTGGAGACTTTACTGCCGGAGAGCTGATATTTACGGTATTCCTGATTTCCCTGCGAAAGGTCGATAATCAGGCGATCTTCTCTGGGGGCGCTGGTGACGACATTAACGACACCACCGATCGCTTCGGGAGCTATCAGGGAGGGGCCGGCACCACGGGATATTTCAATGGCACTGACGCCCGCCATCGGAATCGCATCAAAACCGTAGAAACCTTCCACGATCGAACTATTCGGTACGCCGTTGGTCATCAATGTCGTATGCTCGCCTTTGAGCCCGTTAAGCATAATGCGTTTTACGCCGCACATAGAGCATTCGTTACTTACACGCACGCCCGGTTCGTCGGCAATGGCCTGAGCCAGATTGGCAGCCTGTTTCTGTTCGATTTTTTTGGCTGAAACGCTTTCGGTATGCACGGTGTCATCTTTTACTTCCAGCATTTGCGATTTGGATTGCAGGTTTGTCTCCTCGACGGTAATGGTGTTCAGTTCAGTTCCGGCCTGTGCTGTGCCGGTTAAGCCGATGAGTAGGGCAATCTGTAAAGGTTTAAGTCTAATGAAACTAGGACGGGTAAACGGCATTCTATTTCCTGTTTGTCTTATCTTTGTTAAATATTTGTATTAAGTTACAGAGCTTATCTTTGCTTATCTTTATAAACGTAAGCTTAATGATAATGATTTGTGTTTGCTATTTTGTTGATTGGGGTTGCAAAAGTCAAGCGAAATGATAATAATTACTATTAATAATATGTATTGAGGTTCCAGGAGGTTTCTTTATGAGTCCTAAAATTCATTATTTGCGGTCTTCACAGCAGTTGGAGACAACAGAGGTTCAGGCCGATGAATTGGCCGTAGCCCTGCCGGCACATATCCTTGAGCGTTTGATTCGTGAGGGGGCGATTCGTCCAAGTGAATTACGTCCGTTGCATGCGCAAGCTAAGCAGGAGATCAAGAGATTTTGTTTAAGCGCCTGTCAGGGGCGCGATTGCGTAAGCTGTATTTTCAGAAATAAATGTCACTTCAGGGAAGAATAATTTCGCAAGCATGGATTTTGATACTGAGGAGTAACTATCGTTAGCAGAGGCTTTGGGCTAAAATAGCGCCACGAATTTTAAGCAGTGGTGGAAATTATGTCTAAACAGAATCCTACGATCGGTGTTATCAGTCTCGGTTGTCCGAAAGCGACGGTCGATACCGAACGTATTCTGACTCAATTGCGTACCGAAGGTTATCAGCTGACTAACAGCTATGAAGACGCCGATACGGTTATCGTCAATACGTGCGGTTTTATTGACAGCGCCGTTCAGGAATCTCTGGACACCATTGGCGAAGCTCTGGAAGAGAACGGTAAAGTTATTGTTACCGGCTGTCTCGGTGCGAAAGAAGATGTGATTACCGAAGTTCACCCGAAAGTATTGGCTGTCTCCGGCCCGGCCGCTTATCAGGAAGTGGTTCAGGCGGTGCATGATGTGGTTCCGCCCCCGCAGCATAATCCGTTTGTCGACCTGGTTCCACCTCAGGGTGTTAAGCTGACGCCGAAACATTTCGCTTACCTGAAAATATCCGAAGGGTGTAATCACCGTTGTACTTTCTGCATCATTCCGTCAATGCGCGGTGATCTGGTCAGTCGTCCTGTAGCCGATGTTATTTCCGAAGCAAAACGTCTTAAGGAAGCCGGTGTTAAAGAACTTCTCGTCGTGTCGCAGGATACCGCCGCTTACGGTGTCGATGTTAAATATAAAACCGATTTTGCCGACGGTCGTCCGACCAAAACCTCTATGGTCGGTCTATGCGAAGCCTTGGGCGAAATGGGCGGTGTCGAGAATTTCTGGGTGCGTTTGCACTATGTTTATCCTTACCCGAATGTCGAGGAAGTGATTCCTCTGATGGCCGAAGGGAAGATCCTGCCGTATCTGGATATGCCGTTGCAGCACGCCAATCCTCGTGTCCTGAAAGCGATGAAGCGTCCTGGCAATGTCGATAGAACTTTGGAACGCATTAAAAAATGGCGTGAGCAGGTGCCGAACCTGACGATCCGTTCAACCTTTATTGTCGGTTTCCCGGGCGAAACCGAAGAAGAGTTTCAGGACCTTCTGGATTTCCTGGAAGAGGCGCAACTGGATCGTGTCGGCTGTTTCCAGTATTCGCCGGTGGAAGGCGCGGTCGCCAACGATCTGGCCGAGCCGGTTCCTGACGAGATTAAACAGGATCGCTGGGAGCGCTTCATGGAAACCCAGCAGCGTATCTCCGCCGCTAAGATGCAGGCTAAAGTTGGTCAGACAATGCAGGTTCTGGTCGATGAAATCGATGATCAGGGGGCGGTTGCACGCTCGATGGCGGATGCGCCGGAAATCGACGGTCTGGTCTTTATCGAAGACGGACATCATCTGCAACCGGGGCAGTTTGTTCAGGTCGAGATTGTCGCTGCCGATGCCTATGATCTTTGGGCTAAGCCGGTAGAAGAGTTTGCCGAGCAGGAAACCTCGTTTATCGAACTTGGATAATCGCAGCAAATTGCCTAGATGTCTCTGTGATGTCTGTATAAAGGGAGCTTCGGCTCCTTTTTTATTTGCACAGATATTTACCCCATCATACAATTGTTAAAAAAGCGTAAGCCACTTTGCCTTGAATAAGGTGCCGGCTTCAAAGGAAATCGAAACATTCAATGTCTGTAATAAAGCTGACTAAAGCGGGTATTAAACCGCAGAAAATCGAACAGGAAATGTTGCAGCTGCTCTCCGAGCTCAGGTTGTTCCAGTCGCGAATTGAAAAACTCGACAAGGAGCAGTTCTGGCTGCCGGAAAACTGGCGCAGCGAAAAGCATACAGCAATTGCTCAGTTGGCCGGCCATCTGGCACAGGTGCATTTTTTACCGCAGCAGGATCCAAAAGAAACCACGCTATTGCCGGGAATTGTTTTGGCAGATGAGAGTTTAATCCGCGAAGTAGAACGTATTAATGCATTGAAGGCGCAGTTCAAAGCGCGTATGACGTTTGCCAAAAAAACGCTGGGGCGCAGTCCTTATCTGAGTCTGGTTAAGCAGGTGGTGCATCCCCATTCCATCAGTCTGCTGCAACTGTACCGTGACTTTCGTTGTCTGTATGAACCGGTAATCGAAGTGAAGTTTTCCTGGGTATTTAAAGAGACAGCGAATGTCAAACTCACGCCGCAAGGGGCGATCAAGCACATTGAAGAACAGATCGAGAATCCGAAAATCCGCCAAGACCTGATTCATAAGGTAGCCGGGTTGGGGGCGGTCGATTTTCTCTATCAGCGCCAGATTGCGCCGCATTTGCAAGCGAATATTAAATTCGAGATCGGTAAGCCGATCGCCAAAAAAGTGCATTCACCGCTGTTTCTGCTGCAAGATCGTTTTCCTCAATTACCGCAGCAGGAGCTTCCGCTGGAACCGACCCCGGTTGTCAGCAAGCGCGCACCGCGCAAGGATAAAAAATCCTGGCAACGTCTGTATGAAGGACTGAATCTGTTCTATGCCTGAGAAATCGCAACAAAAATCGGCAATCTGCGGTTTTGCACCAATTGTTCCAGAGAATCCGAGAGTGATTATTCTCGGCACTATGCCGAGCGTTAAGTCTTTGCAAGATGCGTTTTACTATGCGCATCCGCGTAATGCTTTCTGGCCGATTATTTCCTCTCTGGTCGGCAGAGAATTGGTCAGTGAAGCGGATAAGCGCCGTGCCTGTAATGAACTTGGCATACTGCTTTGGGATGTGCTTTCGGCCTGTGAACGCGAAGGCAGTCTGGATAGCGCCATTAAACAACCGGAAGCGAACGACTTTGTCTCGCTTTTGACGCAATTTCCGCACATCAAATCGATTTTTTTTAACGGCCAGCCAGCCGCAAAACTGTTTCAACAACAGGTCATCAAAAAGCAATCATTGCCCGATGATCTCATTTTAACGACGCTTACTTCCACCAGCCCGGCCAATGCACGCTTAACAATTGATGATAAGATATTGTTCTGGAAAGAAAAATTGGCACCTGTTCTGTTTAATTAATCCTAATATTCTCTAACAGAAATCTAAAAAATCCGGTAAAATAATCGGTTTCCTTTAATCACTTCATGTAGGAGATTTGCCTTGCAAGCAGAGACTCAGAAGTCGACAAATGTTGTATCCGAATTGTTGTCGCCAGCGGGAACGCTGAAAAATATGGAATACGCTTTCGCTTACGGAGCCGACGCGGTTTACGCCGGTCAGCCGCGTTATAGTCTGCGTGTACGTAATAACGAATTTAACGAAGAGAACCTGGCGAAAGGGATCGCTCGTGCACACGAACTGGGTAAAAAGTTCTACGTGGTATCGAACATCGCTGCACATAATGCCAAGGTTAATACCTACATGAAGGATATCAAGCCGATTATCGACATGAAGCCGGATGCGCTGATTATGTCTGATCCGGGCTTGATTGCGATGGTTCACGCCGAATACCCTGAGCAGGAAATTCATCTGTCGGTACAATCGAACGCGGTGAACTGGGCGACGGTTAAGTTCTGGTACGATAACGGCGTGCGCCGTGTGGTTCTGTCGCGTGAGCTGTCAATCGCCGAAATCCGCGAGATTCGTGAGAAGGTTCCGGAAATGGAACTGGAAGTTTTTGTTCACGGTGCTCTTTGTATCGCCTATTCCGGTCGCTGCCTGTTATCCGGTTACATCAACAAGCGTGATGCCAACCAGGGTACCTGTACCAATGCGTGCCGTTGGAACTACAACACCTATGAAGCCAAAGAAGACGAAACCGGTGAACTTGTAGGTACGCCAAAAGTTAATGTTGAAAATATTACCGATTTGACGGGTACCACGGATCGTCCGGCACCGGAAATGCCTTCCTATGAGCCGACTTTGGGTGAAGGTGAAACGACCGACCAAGCGATGCTTCTGGAAGAAGAAGGGCGTCCGGGGGAATTGATGCCGGCTTTCGAAGACGAGCACGGTACCTATATCATGAACTCCAAAGATCTGCGTGCAGTTGAATTGATTCCGGAATTGGTCGATATGGGCGTTCACTCTCTGAAGATCGAAGGGCGTACCAAGTCGCACTACTATGTTGCGCGTACCGCTCAGGTGTATCGTAAAGCGATCGATGATGCGCTGGAAGGTAAAGAGTTTGACCGTTCATTGCTGGAAGATCTGGAAAGCCTGGCGAGCCGTGGTTATACCGAAGGGTTCCTGCGTCGTCACGTGCATTCGGAATACCAGAACTACGAATACGGCGTCTCAAAATCGGAACGCCAGCGTTTTGTTGGTGAAGTGGTCGATGTGGTCGAACGCGACGGTCGTTCCATGCTGGAAATCGATGTCAAAAACAAATTCTGTGTCGGTGACTCGATAGAGATCATGTCCCCGGCCGGTAACGTTTCGATGGTACTGGATCATATGCAGACGCATCATGACGAAGTGGTCGATTGTGCTAAAGGCTCCGGCTGGCGTGTACGTATCCCGAATCCGTTCAAGGATTTGGATAAAGAAACTCTGCTTTACTGCCTGATTATGCGCAACGAATCATGGGGTGGTGACGTCAAGCGTGATGCTGCGGCGAAAAAAGCCAAAGAAGAGCAGGAAGCCAAGGATGCAGCCAACCGCGCAGCTGCCGCAGCAAAAAAAGCTAGCTAAGGAGTTTTGAGCAATGGCGCTTAAAATTCTTGAAGGCTGCATTAACTGCGACATGTGTGAGCCGGAGTGTCCGAATAAGGCGATTTCAATGGGCGAAAAGGTCTATGAAATCAATCCGGATTTGTGCACTGAGTGTGTCGGTTTCTACGATAATCCTACCTGTTTGAGTGTCTGCCCGATTGATGTGATCATTAAAGATCCGGATCGGGTTGAAGACCACGATACGCTGTATGAAAAATTCGTTCATCTGGTGAACGAAGATAAAATCTAAACAGCTTAAAAATGAAAGCGAAGTCGGGAAACCGCTTCGCTTTTTTTGTATCCGCTATCTATCCGTTTTCTGCAGGACCCGGAGTTTTGCTAGAGTATGTGTTTCACAAAGGCCCCATTTTAAGGAGAGAATAATTGATTGTTTTTAAAACCAAAGATTATCCGGATGTTGCTTATTTTGACCAGATTGCCCTGAACTTGATTTCTTTGATGGGGCATAGCGAAACCGTTCCCGGCGCTTTGACCGATAATGAGGTCGAACAGGCTTTTAATCAGTTGAAGAGAGCGATCTCGTCACCCGGTGCGCAAAGCGGTGATAATTGGGACGACGATTCGGTCAGCGTGTCGCACCGAGCCGGTCCTTTACTCGATTTATTACAGGCCGCCATGCAAAATAACGAATATGTGATTTGGGAAAAGACGCTTCGTTAACAAAGCGATAGCGTAAAGTTTATTTATATTAACCAACCAGTGATTGAACAAAAAAATGACAATAAATTACCTGATTCAAACTTTTGATAATCAAGAACCTCCGCATCTTCAAAAAAACATCAAAATCAGGAATGCGCTATCCTTGCCGTCGATTGAGCATATTTTGAATATCGATTTCGAAGACTACGTTGTAAAGGAAGTCAGGCATAGAGTTGCGTACAAAGAGCACAGTATGACAGACGAAAAGGGCATTCTTAGCACTTACCAGGAAGTCGACGGCATTGTCGTTATTGCCGTTAAAAAAGAAGACAGTGCATCCTATACGGTCAAGTAAATAATGTAGTCGCAACAATGATTATTCACTCAGGACAGATTAAGATTGAAACGTATTTATTAAATTTTCTTAGGCTTTTTGTTTTTTCAGCTGCTTTGTTCTGGCAGTCAGCGAATGCTCATCCGGTTTCGCAATCTAATTACACTTGGATTGGCGAAAAGATTTACCAGAATGAGTGCGCGGGTAAACCTGAAAATCTCCTGTTTTGGAGTGAAAAAGAGGCGTTTCCCTCTTTAGGAATCGGCCATTTTATCTGGCTTCCAAAAGGTGTAGATGCGCCTTTTGAACAGACGTTTCCGGAGTTTTTACGATTTGTACAGCGTGTTTCGCCACAGACAAAATTGCCTGTTGGTGATGCCGAATTTTCCGCGGCACCGTGGAAGAGCCGTGAGATCTTTTACGCGCTCAAAGAACTTGGAAAACTGGCGGACTGGCAGGCGTTTTTACGGGACTCTTTTCCTCTGCAAGCGGCTTTTATTGTTCAGCGTTTTCAATCAAGTCTCCCGAAGCTATTAGCGCAGGTTCCTCCCGAGCAACGTGACGAAATACAAGCAAAAGTTGATGCTTTACTTGTATCCAATAAAGGTGTTTTTGCTTTGGTGGATTACAGTAATTTCAAAGGATTAGGTGTTAATTCTAAAGAACGTTATCAAGGAAAAGGGTGGGGGCTTTTACAGGTCCTATTGGCTATGAAGCTACCCGAATATCGGAATGAAAAGACTGTTTTGAATGCCTTCATCCGTGCCGCGAAACAGACTTTGCGACAGCGAACGCAATTGGCTCCGAATCCGAAATTGGAATCGACCTGGTTGCCGGGTTGGTTCAAGCGTTTAGACGCCTACCTTTGACCAGGCCAAGCCGTTTTCTTGTTATTTAATCAAGGGCGTAATGGTTACGCCCAAATCCGCCGGTTTGGCATGGTATAGCGAACTTAGAACGATACCGTCGACACCGCTTTGTGCATAGCAGCGGATATTTTGTTGATTAATGCCGCCCGCGATAATGACTTTTACGTGCGGATAGTTGTTTTTTAACTGTGCAATCCACTGGCTCAAGCTATCCACTTCAATCTTGTCGAACTGGATCAGATCGGCACCGGCCTGTGCCGCTTGCAACGCGTGTTTTAAAGTATCGCATTCAACCGATATTTTCTTTTCACATGCCGCCTGCTGTATCTGCGGAATTTTCTCTTTTAAGGCATCGCGTCCGCCGATAATATTGAGGTGGTTTTCAAAGATCAGAATAGTTTCGGACAGTCCAAGTCGGTGCGGGTGTGCGCCGCCGTTACTGATTGCTTTGATCATCGGTTTTTTCATGCCGGGAAGGTGCTTTCGGGTAACCAGAAGAGGAATGTGGCCAACCGCTTCAACTTCGGCAACCATTTTGGCGGTATGTGTGGCGACGCCGCACAGATACTCCAACAAATTCATGGCGACTTTCCAGCCACGGTGCAGAGCATCGGCACGCCCGTCGACAAGGAGAATTTCAGTTTCTGCTGTCACGTCTATGCCTGATGGCAACTGCAATTTGATCTCTGCTCCGAGCAGCTCGAAAATGCGTGCCGCTTCTTCCATCATGGTTAATCGTGTCGCATGCCGTGATTTGACCGACAGTCGGGCGGGTTGATTGTTAATTTCAAGAAGATGACCGGTAAGGTCTAGAAGAGGGGCATCTTCGTTAATCCAGGATTCAATTTCATGGGTTTGGAAATAAATCATTTTATCGTTGGTCGTGTTGTGTTGGTTGGTGTCGTGCAAGAAAGCAGAATTCCTTTAGGGGACCGTTCAGGCTGAGACATGCTTAGCGTTACAAAGGCCCGACTTGAAAAGGACGGTCAGTCGACAGCAACCATAACGTTGGATGCTTTGATAACCGCGTACGCCTGCTTGCCGACTTCAAGTTCCAGTGTTTCTACCGAACTGTTGGTAATAATCGAAACGATTTCGACACCATTGCCGACTTCAATGACAACTTCGCTGTTGATGGCTCCCATATGAATCGCCTTGATGGTGCCTTTTAGCTGGTTACGTGCACTAAATTTCATTTAAAACTCCTGAATTACGTTGTTACTTCTATTTTATATTTCGTTATGTATATATCGAAAGACGAGAAATCGGTATTGTCTGCTGCAAAAATGGATTGAACTCACTATTTGCATGCTTTATTTTTCATTATGTCTTTTGAGTAATAACGAAAAGAACGTAAATTTAAAGGCAGATATCAGTGAATGTCAATTGAATTTTCGACGGCGAATTCAGAAATTAAAGTATAAAAACGTTTTATAAATAGGTATTATTTATTTGTAGATAACAAAAGTTAATAGTTTCGGGTCGGTTCTATTTGCCGTTTGTTGAAAATTTTGCAACGAATTGAAACGCACTTACGCGGGCATAGCACCCGTTTATAATTCAGGAGAGTGACAATGAGAAAACCTTTCATCCATGCTGTTCTTGGTGCAGCGCTTCTTTCTGCGTCAAGCCAGGTTATGGCGAACGAAACCGGTGTCTGTAAAGCGGTCGTGCCGACAGCGCAGGCAATTCGCGCAACGCTGCATGCCAACTACCTGCCAAACTTCATCCCAATGATCGTTAACAGCGAAAAAGAACTTAATCTGACGGCGGAGCAGTGCCGTACTTTCAATAAGTTCCGCTCGGAAAAAGCGGTCAAAGGAAAGCAGTTGATTGAGAAGATCAATAAAATGGAGCAGGAGTCACGGGTCATGGCATTGCAGGGCGAGAGTCTTGAAGTCATCAAACAGCGTCATGCAAAAATCGCCGAACTTCGAGAGAAACTGGTTGAAGGCAAAATGAAGTGTCATCAGTTCGTTAAGAAAGTTCTGAGTGCCGAGCAATACGCCAAGTTGGTCAAGGAGATCTATCCGCAGATGCGTACCAAAGCGATGGAAATCATCAACGTTAAATAATGTTATTTGTTTGTACAGACAAGAAAGCCGGCATTGAGCCGGCTTTTTTATTTTTAAAGGAATGAATCGTGTAGGTTAAAACTCTTCCCATTCATCTCCGCCTTGGCTGTTGCTGGGAGCGGGGATCTGGGCGGTTTTGGCCGTGCTTTTGGTAGCCTTTTCCTGTGGCGCAGAAGATTTAGCTGGCTGTTTAGCAGCAGGTTTAGGTGCCGGTGCAGCTGACGAACTGATTTTCGGCGCAACATAACTAGGTTGGTTACCAGTTTTAAAGAAGGCCATATTTTGCTGGAGTACCTGCGCTTGCTCACTCATTGTCGCCGCTGCTGCAGAAGTTCTGTCGACCAGTGCCGAGTTTTGCTGGGTTGCTATATCGATATCACTGATCGCTTGGTAGACCTGGTTAACACCTTCGGACTGTTCGGCCGAAGCATTGGTGATCTGATGGATCATGCCGTTGGCTTTATCGATTGATTCGGTAATATTTTTGATGACTTTACCGGTCTCGCTGGCCAGTTTGGTTCCCTGGTCAATTCGCAACACGCTGGAATCAATCAATTGCTTAATATCTTTCGCGGCGTCCGCAGATTTTTGCGCCAGAGCACGTACTTCACCGGCAACGACCGCAAAACCGCGGCCGTGTTCACCGGCACGTGCCGCTTCGACCGCAGCATTCAATGCCAATAGGTTGGTTTGGAAAGCGATACTGTCGATCAGAGTAACAATTTCGGCAATTTCATGGCTGGAATCCTGAATCGAACCCATGGCTTCAATGGTTTTTTCCATGACCTGACCGGCTTGTTCGGTCTGGCTGTTAACTTCCTCGAACAGAACGGCCGCATGATGCGCACTTTCGGTGTTGTTCTGTACTGCCGAATTCATTTCTTCCATGGTTGCCGAAGTCTCTTCCAGAGCGGCCGCTTGCTGTTGTACACGGGAGCTCAAGTCGGTTGCGTCGCGCGAAAGCGTTCCGGCTTCGTCACTGACGGTGGAGGAAGTGTGTACCGCTTGATCAACGGTTTCCGCCAGTCGTTCGATTGACTGATTAATGGCGTTCTTAAGCTGTTCGAGTTCGCCCTGGTATTCGCCGTTAATGCGTTGTGTCAAGTCGCCGGAAGCCTGCGCGGTAACGACCTTGGTAATTTCGCTCAGTGCCTGTTCAAGTTCGTCCATCGATTGGTTGATACGTTCTTTAAGGGTTGTCAGTTCGCCGTTGGTTTTCAGGTTGACGCGACTGTTGAAACGTCCCTGACGCATATCCTGCATGACCAGGTTGATGCCCTGAATGATTTCGTTGGTTTCATTCATCGCCGTTTGCGCATTGTCCAGCATACTGCGGAAATCGCCTTGCGCCATTCCGGAGTTGATGGCAATGTCATATTCACCGTCTTTGAGTGATTGCATAACGTTCGAGAGTTCATGCATTACATGGGAAATATTTTGTGCGCTGCTGTTGACCCCGTCTTTCAGAGCGCCAAGATCTCCTTGGTACTCGCCGCTGATCTGGCGGGAGAAGTCGCCTGAGGCAATTGCTTTGACGACGTTATTGGCCTCGTCCAGCGCCTGGCTGATATTATTCAGCAGATTGTTTAAAGCGCTCGCGGTACGGCCGACTTCATCCTGATTCTGAACCGCAAATTTCTGACTGAAATCGCCGCTGTTTACGATATGATCGGTCATTTTCTGTACAGATTCCAACGGTCTGATAACGACTCGGGTGACGACCATCACCAGAATGCCCGAAAGAACGATAATGCCGAAAATAATCCCAAGAATCGACATCCAGGCGGAATTCATCGCCTGATCAATCGGGCCTTGATAGACTTTTTTGTCCAAAATGAAAATGTGTCGTCCGAAGGCCTGATTGTTCTCATCCAAGGCCGGTACGTCAATATAAGCTTTGTCACCATTTACATAGACATGGTGGTCGCTTTCGCCAACTTCTTTAAAGCTGCTTTTGACCATTTCCAGCGATTCAGGCTTAAACCAGCGATCGTTGGCAACGACATAATTATTTCCGATAGAGGTGTTTTTATTAAGAAGCTGAGCGTTGTTGAATTTATTCTGCAAATACTGCTTGCTGACAAGAAGTACCCAGTAGCCGTTGTTTTCTTTGACGAAAGTTTTGCTGACAGAAGCCAGACCTTGTGTCATTGAAAGCATACCGATCATTTCGCCTTGATACTGAACCGGCGACAGAGAGACTACGCCGACACCACGTTCGTCAATCGTTAAAGAACCGAAAGCCTGTTTGTCTTGCTGCACTTTTTTGAAAAAAGCATTTTGGGCATGATTGGTATTTGGAATGCCTTGGTGCCAAGACTGAATCAGCGATTGACCGTTAGGAGCGATTAATTCCGTCTTGATATTCTTATAATTTGTCTGATCGGCATAACGTTGGCGAATGGACTCGATCAGCTGCTTGGCGCCGGACAATTCGCCGCTTCTTAAAGAATTGATTGCCTGATCGTTAAAACTGAGTGCGGTTGAACCGGTAATTCCGCCCTGAACCTTTAAATGCAGCTGGTCGTCGATAAAGGTTTTCATTTGGTGAGTCAGTCTGCTTTCAACCTCACCTTTAACCGGAGCCACCGAAGTGAAATACAGGATTACGCCGATAATGAATGCGACGGAAAGGCCGACAAGGGTGGCGATGGTAATGACTTTTGTTCTGAGCGAAGATTGGGCGGACATAGATTTAGCCTCGATGGGGTTAGATCATTATTTATAAAATTACCGGGGATTTTATATACGCCTGGCGCGCTAAAGCACGTCAGAGCGTTATTAAACTGTAACGGCAGTAGCCGATAATCGTCAATTATTATAAGGTTATTCTTGGAATTATTACTTATAAACTTGATTAGGAAAAAGGTGTGTACTCAACTTCTTTGCAAAAGGCCAGGGCGATATGGTTTGCCTGTCGACCGAATTTTCTTTTATTAGGGCTGATTATGCCATTGTCTGCAGCGGCGCTGAGTTCCTATCAAGGCATTGATTGGCATCCCATGATACTCGCATTATTATTGATTAGCGCTTTGTTGGCGCATGCTGCGGTCAATTTGCGTAATGAAATCGAAGATACCGAATCCGGTCTCGATGCAATTACCCTTAAAACCGCTTTCAGCGGAGGTAGCGGGGCGCTACTCGATTTTCGGGCAGATCTTGGCTTTGCCGAACGCGCCTATCAAACCATGGTTGCCGTATTGATCGTGTTGGGGTTGTATTTTTCCTGGAAGGTAAGCCCGTGGCTGCTCGTTTTTGGCGGAATCGGCCTGATCTTGATCCGTTTTTACACTTCGACGATAACTCGACTGCCGTTGGTTTATTGGCTAGCGGCCGGGTTGGGATTCGGTCCGGTAATGCTTTTGGGGTCTTACTGGGTCATTGCCGGTCAGGCTGATAGTGCGGCAATGATTTTTGCATTAATCTGTTTTTTTCTGGTTAATAACCTCTTGCTGTTGAATCAGCTACCCGATATTCAGGCGGATCGAACCGTCGGTCGTACGAATGTCTGGATCGCCTATGGAAACAGCAACGCTTATTGGTTGTTTGTGTTCTCCTGTCTGGCCAGTCTGATTTTACTGTTGATTATGGCGCAGGTTCTGGAGCATAAGGTTCTTTATTTGCTGACGTTTTGGGGTGTCCCGATGCTCTGGATGGCGGTACATTTGAAAAAATGGCTCAAAGATCATCCGGACATGGCAATCAGCTTAGAAAATTTACCTATTTTGCGCCCAATTTTGGCAATGAATGTCATAATAAACCTCTTTTTTCCGTTGAGCATCGCTTCAGCTCTGATGATTTGAAACGGTGTCGTTTGAATAAAACTGCTACGAAGGAATTCGAATGTTTGCAACCCTTACTGATTTTGTCGGCAATACGCCGCTTGTCAAAGTTCAGCGTCTTCTCAATCCGCAAACCAACAGCGTGATTCTCGCCAAGCTGGAGGGGAATAATCCGGCGGGTTCGGTCAAGGATCGTCCTGCTCTGTATATGATTCAGCAGGCGGAAGCACGCGGAGAGATTAAACCGGGGGATACTCTGGTCGAGGCGACAAGCGGAAATACCGGTATTGCCCTGGCTATGGCAGCGGCATTGAAAGGGTACAAGATGAAGCTGATTATGCCGGACAATATGAGTATGGAACGCAAGGCGTCCATGTCCGCATATGGCGCCGAGTTGATTACGGTTTCCAAAGAAGAGGGGATGGAAGGCGCTCGTGATCTGGCTCAAAAAATGGTCAGGGACGGTCAGGGGGTTATGCTTGATCAGTTCTCCAATCCGGATAATCCGCTGGCTCATTATCATTCGACCGGTCCGGAGATCTGGCGCGATTCGCAGCAGAAAATCACCCATTTTGTCAGTGCCATGGGTACTACCGGAACCATTATGGGGACCTCCATGTATCTGAAAGAACAGAATCCAGATATTCAGATTGTCGGTGTGCAACCGCAGGAAGGCGCGGCAATTCCGGGGATTCGCCGTTGGCCGAAGGAGTATATGCCGAAGATTTACGAAGAGACTCGCGTAGATCGAATTATTGATATGTCTCAGACATTGGCCGAGGAAACGATGCGCGAGATGGCGCGCAAGGAAGGTATTTTTGCCGGTGTTTCTTCCGGAGGGGCTATGGCCGCGGCACTGAAGGTCGCCAATGAAGTGGAAAACGCTGTGGTGGTGACGATTGTCTGCGACCGTGGCGACCGTTATCTTTCCACGGGTGTTTTCAATTAAGCGCGTACAACAGGATCAAGCAGGATAAAAAGAAACAATGGCAAGGGAAATCGAACGTAAGTTTTTAGTCGAGGACGACAGCTGGAAAGCGTTAGCGCACAAGAAAACCCATTTTGCACAAGGCTACCTGACTCCGTTGAAAGGGGCAGTAAAGAGCTCGGTACGCGTACGTATCGAAGGTGAGCAGGCTAATATCAATATAAAAAGCCTTGAAATCGGTTTAAGTCGCGACGAGTATGAATACTCAATTCCTGTGGCGGACGCCGAAAAAATGTTAAAAACCCTGGCTGTCGGCCCGGTAATCGAAAAAATCCGTTATCTGGTGGACTACGGCAGTCATACCTGGGAAATCGACGAATTTCACGGAGATAATCAGGGGTTGATTGTCGCTGAAGTGGAAATGGCGTCCGAAGACGAGCAAATAGCGATGCCGGAATGGGCCGGCAAAGAGGTGACTCAGGAAGCACGCTATTATAATATTAGTCTTTCCGAATATCCGTACCAGAGCTGGAACGAAAACGAGAAAAAAGGATTTTAGTTATGCGACATCAGCCAAATAAACTTTTTAAAGGGCAGTGGAATCCACTTAAAGCACTTCCGAAGGCGTTGTTGATTGCAGGAGTTTTCGGGCTTTCACAAGGCGCTAATGCCAAAGCGAACGGACTGATCGACGTTTATCAGATGGCGTTGCAGTACGATCCTGTATTGGCTCAGGCAAAAGCACAGTATGAAGCCGATAAAGAACAGTTGAATGCGTTGGAAGGTGGGCTGTTGCCGCAGATTCAGGCTGGTGCCTCTTACACCAATTCCGACAGTTCGCTGTCCGGTTATGACGCAGAATATACCAATATGTCGCTGACGCTGAATCAGAGCGTTTATCAGCACGAACTCTGGGCGCGAATCGATCAGTCGGAAATTGCGCTACAGGCTTCACAGATCGCGTTGCAGACTGCAGAAGAAGAGCTGATCCTTAAAGTCACGGAAGCTTATTTCAATGTGTTGCTTGCCGAGCAGACATTGGAATTGTATAAGTCGCGTGAAAAGGCGGATCTGTTACAGCTGGAAAGCGCACAGGCATCGGCAGAAGTCGGTTTGGCGAGCCAGGTCGATGTCCTGCAAGCCAAATCCAGTTATGACCTGTCAAAGTCGAATCGAATTAACGCCGAAAACAGTTTGGATCTGGCGCAGGAAGAGCTGCTTAAAATTACCGGGAAGCCATTCGAATCTCTGAAAATGTTACCGCTTGAAACGCAGTTGCCGCACTATGAACTGAGTCTTGCCGAAGTGGAAACTCGTGCTCAGGAGACTAATCTGGGGGTTCGCGCTTCAGTTTATCAGGCGCAAATCGCCAAGCAGGAGATTGAAGTGCAGAAATCAGGGCACTGGCCAACGGTTTCTGCTCAGGCGCAATATAACGACCGGAATTACCAGACCGATCAATCTGACGTTTCCGATACCTCAATCGGGGTTAATGTGACGGTTCCGCTATACACCGGTGGCAGTACGACTTCCAATGTCAGCGCAGCGCGCTTTGCCAGTCAGAAGAGTAATGAGGCGTTGCGTGACAGTAAAAACCTGGCACGTCTTAATGCCCGCTCGCAGGTGCGAAACATCCAGCGTGGCGAAGTTTTGATTGCCGCACTGCGTGAAGCGGTCAAATCGAATGATGCTTTCTTGGAAGCGGCGGAAGAAGGTTATAAAGTCGGCCTTAAAGATATGCTTGAAGTTCTGAGTGCGCGTGCCAACCAAGTGGATGCGCGCAAAAATCTCGTTGAGGCGCTGCATAATCAGGTTTTAAACCGTCTACGTTTGGAATCGGCGCTTGGCGATTTGACGCCGCAGGATCTGGAAGAGTTCGACCGATTGCTTAAGGCGGGAAGCAACGCCTCCTAATGGACGGCGAATCTGGTTTATGAATGACTTTTATTGCCGTCGGCGTTTCTTAAAATATGTTTCATCGGCTGCGGCGGCTTCGTCCCTGCTGGCCGGCTGTTCTCAGCCTTTGGCCGACACCACGATTCGCATGGCGGTGACCGGACGGCCACAGATGCTTGACCCGCGCAAGGCAACCGATGCGCTTTCCAGCCGGGTTAACCGCCTGCTTTATCGTAAGTTAATCGATTTCAATGAACGTTTCGAACCGATCCCCGATCTTGCCGACTGGCAAAAGTTGTCAGATACCCACTACCGTTTTCGCCTCAGGGAACAAAGTCGTTTCATCAACGGCGATCTTCTGACCGCAGAAGATATCGCGGCAACCTATAACAGTGTTCTGGATAAGGATTTCGGTTCCGCGCATCGCGGTTCGCTGAAAAATATTCAGCGTATCGAAGTTATTGATCAAAACACGGTCGATTTTTTCCTGACTCAGGTGGACGCATTGTTTGTCGGTCGGTTGGTTATCGGTATCGTGCCGAAAAATCTGGTTGAAAAGCAACATCCGTTTCATCTCGATCCGGTCGGTTCCGGCGCCTGTCAGTGCCTGAAAATATCCGAGCAGTCGATCGTTCTGCAAAGGCGCAAAGACAAGGTTCTGTTGGAGTTCGTTCCGGTTAAGGATGCAACCGTGCGGGTACTTAAGTTGCTTAATAACGAAGTGGATCTGCTGCAGAACGATCTTTCTCCGGAACTGGTTAATTACTGCCAGCAGCAGGATGGGATCGCAGTCAGCTTTCGTGAAGGAACCAATTTCGGTTATATCGGTTTTAATTTTGAGGATACTTTATTAAAGCAGCCGGCACTGCGGCAGGCGATTGCGCATGGAATTAACCGTCAGGCGGTGATCGACAGTATGTTTAAAGGGCACGCGCGACTGGCTCAAGGGCTTCTGGTTCCTGAGCACTGGTGCGGTGTCGAAGGAATGCCGGACTACGAATATAATCCGCATAAGGCCCGCGAATTACTGCGACAGGTTGAAGTACCGCCCGAATTGCTGAAGAAAGACGCCCAGAACCGGACGGTGATCGAGCTGAGTTACAAGACTTCAAACGATCCGACGCGAATTCGTTTGGCGACCATTTATCAAGCGCAGCTCAAGCCGCTGGGAATTGAACTGAAGATTCAGAGTTATGACTGGGGGACTTTTTACAACGACATTAAAAAAGGCCGTTTTCAGCTTTACAGTCTGGCCTGGGTCGGTGTTAAAAGTCCGGATATTTTTCAGTATGTTTTCGCATCGAATGCGATTCCTCCGAAAGGCGCTAACCGTGGCCGCTATGTCGACCCGGTTGCCGACGATCTGATTTTGCGTGCCGGTCAAAGTCCGGATCTTGATGAACAGGCCGAACTTTATCGGCAGCTGCAACGTCGCCTGCATGCCAGTTTGGCAGCCATGCCTTTATGGTACGAGGATCAGTATGTGATCCACAGCAAGCAGCTTCGCGGCTATCGTCTTTTTGCCGATGGCCGTTTTGACGGCTTGCTTGATGTTCATAAAATTATTTGAAAACGTTTGTAACTACTTGTAAGTAAAGTCTTATCGTTTTAACTGTCAAGCCTGATCGGCTGGCGTCGATTGCCCCAGGTTCCCGGCGTCTCAGTAAATACCCCGGCAATTTCACCGTTGCAGTGATTGCATAAAGTTTTGCCGTCTGTAGTGTGTAAATTCCATTCTCCGAGGTCGTATCGGTAACGACCGATTACTTTTTTACCACAATGCGGGCAGTAAGTTCCTTGGCCTTCCGGGTCGAGCACATTTCCGGTATAGACATACTGCAATCCTGTCTGCATGGCAATTTTACGCGCCTTCTCAAGTGTCGCCGCTGGCGTAGCCGGATTATCCATCATCCGGTAGTCGGGATGATAGGCGGTAAAGTGCAGGGGAACCTGCTCTCCGCAATGCTCCGCGATCCATTCGCACATAGCGGCGATTTCCCGTTCACTGTCGTTTTCACCCGGAATCAGCAGGGTGGTCAGTTCCAGCCAGCAGTCGGTTTCCTGACTGACATATTCAATCGTTTCCAGCACCGGCTGTAGCTTTGCACCGGTTAATTGCTGGTAAAAGCGTTCGCTGAATCCCTTGAGATCGATATTGGCCGCATCCATCGCCTTGAAAAAGGATTCTCGCGGTTTTTCACTGATGTAGCCGGCGGTCACTGCGACATTTTTAACGCCAACTTCGCGGCAGGCTTCAGCGGTATCAAGGGCGTATTCATAGAAAATAACCGGGTCGTTGTAGGTATAGGCGACCGAAGCACAATTATGGCCTTGAGCTGCTTGGGCGAGGC
Organism: Thiomicrorhabdus xiamenensis; assembly: GCF_013282625.1. NCBI lineage: Bacteria > Pseudomonadati > Pseudomonadota > Gammaproteobacteria > Thiotrichales > Piscirickettsiaceae > Thiomicrorhabdus > Thiomicrorhabdus xiamenensis. Next base: position 1,453,864 of record NZ_CP054020.1, on the reverse strand, counting down.
TTTGCGGTGCTGCGCGATCAAGCAGTCGATCCATATCTCTGGCTTTGGACATATCCCAGTTCTGACAGAATTTGCATGCCAGATTACAGCCTGCCGTGCCGAATGATAGGACAGCGGATCCGGGAAGAAAGTGGTTTAACGGTTTTTTTTCGATCGGGTCGATGCAGAAACCGCTGGAACGCCCATAGGAAGTCAGCCACATTTTGTCGTCTTTACGGCCACGCACAAAACAGAATCCCCTTTGTCCTTCATGCAGTTTGCATTCGCGAGGGCAGAGATCGCATTGGATTAAACCGTTTTCGAGTTTGCGCCAATGGCCCACAGGAACAACAGAATCTTCGGCTAAATCGACATTTTTCATGGGTATTCTCTTGAAAATCATTTATTTACAGTTATATATATAGTGGCAAAGGCACTATTTTTTCAAGGGTTTTATAATTATGACATCGATTCGCGAAACGGCCGTGGCCGGTCTTTTCTATCCGGATAATGCAACGGTTTTAGGCGATTGGCTGGCCACGACACTCGGTTCTGAGGCAGGTACGAACAAAGTTGAAACGACAATTCCCCGAGCGATTATTGTTCCGCATGCCGGTTATATTTATTCCGGGGATACCGCAGCCAAAGGATTTGAATTATGGCAGGGTGCGCAAGATAAAATCCGCACGGTCGTCGTGCTGGGGCCGGCGCACAGAATCGGTTTTCGTGGTGTCAGCACGGTGGATTTTTCAGCATTGGCGACGCCGCTCGGTGAACTTGAGGTGGATTGTCGTTTACGTGATGAACTTTTACAGCGTTTTGACTTTCTGAGCATTCATAATGCTGCACATGCGCCTGAACACAGTCTCGAGGTTGAATTACCGTTTATAAAATATCTGTTGCCCGATGTGCAGGTTTTACCTCTGCTTAACGGTTCGGTATCCGTGCAGGATGAGATCGATTTGATTCGTGATTTATGGCGTAGAGAAGGCGTCTATTTCGTAATCAGTAGCGATTTGAGCCATTTTCTGGATTATGACAACGCCCGTAAAATTGATGCAGAAACGGCGGATTTAATTGAGGCTCGAGAGTGGCAGTCACTGTCCGCAGAGCGTGCTTGCGGTTATAAGGGGATTCAAAGCGTGCTTGCAGCGCGTGAAGATCGTTCATTACAGGTTGTGCGTTTGCAGACGTTGAATTCCGGTGATACCGCCGGAGATAAAAGCCGGGTTGTCGGTTACGGAGCCTGGGCGTTATATGAAAAATCGCACGAGGTGAGTTAAATGCAGCAGAGTGAAAATGAACTTGAACGCAAGCAAGCAGACACCGCTTACGCATTGACTGAGCCGCAGCAAAAATGCCTGTTGTCTTTGGCCAAGGGGTCGATAGAGAATGGATTGAACGGCTTTGAAAACAACCGGTTATCTACAGAATTTAATTTGGATGATCAGCTGTCCAGCCCCGGAGCCAGTTTTGTCACCCTGAATAAGGAACAACAGTTGCGCGGGTGTATCGGCAGTCTTATGGCGCACCGACCTCTGGCGGAAGATGTGGTTGCCAATGCCTATAATGCGGCTTTCAAGGATCCTCGTTTTGCGCCGGTACAGGTTGAGGAGATCCGTTTACTCGAAATGGAAATTTCCGTATTGAGTGCTCCGCAGGAAATACAGGGGATTGAGACTATGCAGCAACTGCTGGACACTCTGCAGCCTGATGTGGATGGCTTGATTCTGACGCAAGGTTTCAGACGGGCGACTTTTCTCCCTTCGGTTTGGGGGCAATTACCGGATAAGGGCGATTTTGTGCGGCAACTGATGCGCAAGGGCGGTATTGTGCAGTGGAGTCGTGAAATTCGTTGTGAGCGTTATCATTCGTTTAAATTTGGTGCCCAGTGGCAGGAGATCGAAGCGTCTTGACGCTGAATTACAGCGTAATTTTCAATAAAACGGCCAAGGCTTGTGAAAGCGTAGTTAAACAAGGTTAGAATAGTTGCCGCGCCGCTGATAAAGCGGGGCGGTTTTATTTTTTTATCCGATTGTTCACTCGGTACGGAAGCTGCAATTTTATAGCCGCCCGTACGTGTTTGTTGAATTTGTCCGGCAGGTGGTTGTTGTTTGAAGTTTTCGATTCAGGTTTCCATTGCAGATCAGCAACTCGATTTAACAGAAGATGGTCGAGTGCTTAAACGTTATTTGGTCAGTACAGCTCTCAAAGGTCCGGGCAATCTTAAAAATTCGGGGCAGACACCGATCGGCAAGCATTACATTCGCGCCAAAATCGGTGCCGGACAGCCTGAAAACACGGTTTTTGTCGGGCGCCGGGCAACTGGAGAAATTTATTCGCAATATCTGGCCGAAGCATACCCCGAACGCGACTGGATTCTGACCCGTATTCTCTGGTTATGTGGAACGCAGCCGGGTATCAACCGTCTCGGGAATGTCGATAGCATGCAACGTTATATCTATATTCATGGAACCCCGGATAGCGAACCGATGGGCGTTCCTTTATCGCACGGCTGTATCCGTATGCGCAATGCCGATATTGTGGAACTTTTCGATCAGGTTGGCTACGGAACCGAAGTGGAGATTGTTCTGTGATCGGGTTTATTCTGCGTCTGCTCGGATCGGTTCTGTTTGTTTCTTTTATCGTCGGAACGCTGGTTTTCATGCTGTTGCATCTGGTTCCAGGCGATCCGGTTGCCGTCATGCTCGGTGACTGGGCATCTCCGGCAGACGAGTTGGCGCTGCGAACGCAGCTCGGCCTTGATCTGCCGATCTGGCAGCAATACTGGCACTATCTTACCGGTCTTGTTCAAGGCGATTTAGGCAGCTCGTTATTTTATCAGCAGCCGGTTGCCGATCTGATTGGCGAACGTTTCCCGTTAACGGCTCACCTGGCGGTAATGTCGCTCTTGCTGGCCATTCTAATCGCCTTCCCTTTAGGAATCTGGGCCGCTTTGCGCGCAGGCCGGTGGCCGGATCATCTGTCCATGGGCGTTTCTCTGCTGGGGGTTTCCATTCCGAATTTCTGGTTGGGGCCGATGCTGATCCTGGTGTTTGCATTGTGGCTCGGTTGGTTGCCAGTCAGCGGCGCACAGCAACCCTGGTCCTGGGTTTTACCAACGGTGACTCTGGGGACGGCTTTGGCCGCCATTCTGGCGCGTATGTTACGCGCTTCTCTGCTTGAAGTGATGCATGAAGATTATATTCGTACGGCGCAGGCCAAAGGCTTGTCTTCGATTCAGGTGTATGGCCGGCATGCTCTGTTCAACGCGCTCCTGCCAGTAGTCACCATTCTCGGTTTGCAATTAGGAACCCTGTTGGGCGGAGCGGTGATTACCGAGGTAGTCTTCGACTGGCCAGGACTGGGCAATCTGCTGGTCGAATCGATTCAGCGGCGCGATTATCCGGTTGTACAGGGGTGTATTCTGGTCATCAGTGTCGCCTATATCAGTATCAACGGTCTGACGGAACTGGTGTATGCCTGGCTCGATCCGCGGATCCGTCTGGCGAAATAAAGGAATATCGGCTACTAACGATAGGTATTGTGATTAGGGATGATTGGTAAGTTCAGTTTTCTTCTTGTATTTCTATGGCTCCTAATGGCGGTGTCCGCGTTTTTTATCGGCGAGGGCGCTAACCAGGTCAATCTGAACCTGCTGTTGACTCCGCCCGGTAGCGAACATCTTCTCGGTACCGACGAACTCGGCCGTCCATTGTTGCAAAGAGTGGTTCTCGGCGCCCAGACCTCGTTAATGGTGGCGCTGAGTGTGGTCGTGTTCTCAGCGATGATTGGTACCACTATTGGTATTGTCAGTGCCTATTACGGCGGTTGGATAGACCGCGTTCTGACCAAAATTATCGATGTCTTTCTCGCTTTTCCCGGTCTGCTTCTGGCCATTGCGCTGGCGGCGGTACTTGGGCCGGGAATCGAAAATGTCATCTTTGCACTGGTTGTCGTTGGTTGGGTCGGCTTCGCCCGTCTGGCACGTGCACAGACCTTGAGTCTGCGCTCGCGCGAACATATTCTGGCGGCAAAAGCTTTGGCGGTTCCCAACTACCGGATTTTTTACCGTCACCTGCTGCCGTTGATTCTGGCGCCGCTCGGGGTAGAAGCCACTTTCGGCATTGCCGGTGCGGTCATCGCCGAGGCAGGACTGTCGTTTCTGGGCTTGGGTGTCCAGCCGCCCGAAGCGTCATGGGGGAATATGATCAAAGAAGGAACCCGTTACCTTCTGGTGGCACCTCATCTGGTGTTGGCGCCGGGAATTGCGCTTATGCTGCTGGTTCTGGCCGTCAATCTGTTAGGTGATCAGTTACGTGACTATCTGGATGTCAAAGGACGTCATCAGCATAAAGCTTAAGCGCTTGTGCCTGTTGATTATTGTGATTAATCCAGCCAGTGGATATCGTCGCCGCAATGAATTTCTCCACCTTGCAGGACTTCGCAGCGTGCGCCGCCTCGCCAGTCTGGTGTCAGAGCAGCTTTTAATCCGGGCGCCAATTCATCCATTCTCGAACAAGGATCGGTTTCTCGGGTGATTTTGCAGATAACGTTTTTACCGATTTGCAGTTGACGGCCGATATCCGACGGTGAAAAATCGATCTGGTCAGCCAGCAGATTGGCCCGGCGTTCCTGCCAGTCAATATCGGCTCCGGCTTGTGCACAGGCTTGTTGCCAGGCCTCTTGGCTGAGAATAGTGATACTGGTGCTGGCGCGCTTATTTCCCTGATGGTCCCCAAGCCCGTTTTCGGTATTGACAAAAGCGTGCTGATGAAGAGTAATAGGGCCTCGACTTTGTTGATGGGTTGCTATAGCCAGTAACTTCGGCATGGTAAAAACTCCGTATAGGGTAAAATCATCGGGTTGAATTTTTACTATTTTAAAGTGTTCCGATGACAGTAGGATGAAAAACGCAGCTGAATTTGCACAGGTAAACGGTATGAATAACAAAACAAGATGCAAAGGAATTGTATGGTAAATCAAGCCGGTAAGGCGATGTCCTTAGGTTCGATCATGGTTGATCTGCAAGGCACCTCAATGACCAGTCAGGAGCGGGAACGCTTGCTTGATCCGAAAGTCGCCGGCGTCATTCTGTTTAGCCGTAATTTCGAATCGGTCGAGCAGTTGCAGGCTCTGACGACGGAGATTCATAAATTACGGCATCCGCGTTTACTGATAGGCGTCGATCATGAAGGCGGTCGGGTACAGCGTTTCCGCCAGGGCTTTACCCATCTTCCCCCTATGCGTCTGCTGGGCGCTTTATACCAAAAAGACAAGAAAGCGTCGCTTGATTATGCTCATAAGATCGGCTGGCTAATGGCTGCCGAATTGCTAAGTGTCGGTGTCGATTTCAGTTTTGCGCCTGTGCTCGATCTTGATTATGGCGGTTCCAAGGTGATTGGCGACCGGGCATTTGCGGCGCAGCCGAAAGAGGTCGGTGAACTGGCACTGCATTTGATGAATGGTATGAAACAGGCGGGAATGGCGTCGGTTGGCAAACATTTTCCGGGGCATGGATTTATCGAGGCCGATACGCACACTGAAACAGCGATTGATCCGCGTACGCTGCAACAGATTCAACAGCAGGATATGCAACCCTTCCTGAGTCTGATTGAGAACGGTTTGGATGCAATTATGCCGGCACATGTCATCTATCCTCAAGTGGATTCCAAGCCGGCGGGCTTCTCCGAATTCTGGTTACAGAGAGTCTTGCGTCAGCAATGCCATTTTGAAGGCGCGATTATCAGTGATGATCTATCCATGCAGGCAGCCGTTGAATACGGCGATGTTACCCAGCGAGTCGAGGCCGCCTTGCAGGCCGGTTGCGATCTGGTTCTGGTCTGTAACGATCCTCAGGCTGCGGATCAGGTGTTGGCCAAAGTGCAATGGGTCGGCGATCTTCTGAGTCACGCCAGACTGATTCGTCTGCATGCGCATCATCAGCACCAGATTCATAAACTGCGCTATGAACCTCTCTGGCAGGCTGCGGTACAGGCCGTGGATCATCTCAACGCCTGGGCGGAAAAACATGTCACAGATAACACTGCAGGCGAGTTTTCCGCGTCACTGTTAAATTAATTTCCAATTAAATCAATTCATAAAGGTCTAATCAATGACATTCGGCATGCAAAGCTTAATGGAACTCTGGGAATATCTGGTTATGCTGTTCGGTGGACAGGTATGGCTTCTGATGGTTACGCTGATCTTAACCGCAACGGCGGTGGCCGATGTGATTCAAAGAAAGGTTTTGAGTGTTCTGCATAATCAGCTGGTCAGACGAGAAAAAATCTGGCTGGACAGCTTTGTGGATGCGGCGCGCTCGCCGGCTTCCTTTTTTATCTGGGTCACCGGGACCGTTCTGGCGTTAAATACGTTGATACTCAAAGTCGGCGTTTATGTCGAACTGATTAAATATATTACCGACTTCAAGTCGACCATTCTGACCTTGTCGGTCGGTTGGTTTGTGATTCGTCTGGTACAGCGTCTGGAGCTGCATCTCAAAGACGTAGCCAAAGAAGACGATCGTTTGGATGAAGTGACGGTCGAAGCGCTGGCTAAAATCATCAAGCTACTGGCGTTTGTTCTGACAGGTCTGTTTTTCCTTAGTGCATTCGGGGTCAGTATGACCGGGTTGCTCGCTTTTGGTGGGGTCGGGGGGATTGCCGTCGGTTTTGCTGCCAAAGATCTGTTGGGCAATGTGCTTGGCGGTTTGATGATCTATCTGGACAAGCCATTCACGGTAGGCGAATGGATCCGTTCGCCGGATAAAGATATCGAAGGGACGGTTGAAAATATCGGCTGGCGTATGACGACGGTGCGTACTTTCGATAAGCGTCCTTTGTATATCCCGAATGGGATTTTTGCCAATATCTCGATCGAGAATCCGTCGCGTATGACCAACCGGCGGATTAAAGAAACCATGGGGATCCGTTACGCCGATGTCGGGAGAATGCGACTGATTGTCGATGATGTGCGCAGTATGCTGCTCAATCACCCGGAAATTGACACTAACCAAACCTTGATTGTTAATTTCAATGGTTTTGGCGCTTCGTCACTGGATTTCTTTATTTATACCTTTACCAAAACCACCAACTGGATTCTGTTTCACGAGATTAAGCAGGACGTACTACTGAAAGTGAGTGAAATCGTTGAGAGTCATGGTGCGGAGATGGCCTTCCCGACACGCACTTTGTATATCGAGAAGGATGAGGTGGAAACTGCGGCAAGCGATTCAGCGTCAGAGCAACGCTGACGCTGGATTAAAAGTTGGCCGCAGTCGTGTGGTGGCGCTCAAGCTTCGCCTTGAGGTTGGTCAAAGACTGATAGGGCATGTCTACCGCCATGCTGTTGGCCAAACAACTCGGCAATAGTCCGCCGGGCTGTGCCGCCATTTCAAAAATGACCCGAGTCGTGTTGTCATTGATTTTCTGCAGCTTCCAAAAGCCGTTCAATTCGGTAATGCGTACCTTATTTTCTTTTAACGGGAGCGCATCCGGTTTCGCTTGCAGAGTGATCGTGATTTCGTCCTGTTTTGCATCGTCGACGGTGACCTGGGTTACGCTGTCACGATCGCTGACAGGCCATGGGGCGTTGGTCACACTGTAAATCAAAAATTGTTTGTCTCCGGTCTGTTTAATACGCTTTGCTTCCAGAGTGTTGAAATACCACTCTTTGGCTTTTGGCGTATCGGAAATAAAATCAAACACTTGCTGAATCGGGGCGGCAATGGTGACCTCGCCGCGAAACGCCTTGAATTCAGAGTTTTCAACTTTTTTGGTCCATACGCGCACATCGTTATTATCAACGGTAGTCTGTTCCTGCCACGCCTGAGCCATCCCGGTATAGAAGAATAAACTGATAGCAGCCGCAGTCATAAACTGTCGTAAAGTCATTGCGGAAACCTCTTATATAAGAAAATACTGATATGATTATATCTAAAAGTTGCGCAAAATAATATAAGTAAATGATTATATTATTTAATGATAAGTCTTAAGAAAGGGCTTATTCGATTAGAATAAGTTATTGAAAACTAAGGAATGACGGGGGGTTACAGGATAATGACTTCCGGTTCCAGATAGACACCGAACTTGTGGTTAACGGCTTCCTGAACCTGTTGAGACAATTCGACCAGTTCGTTGCCTTTGGCACCGCCAAGGTTGACGATGACCAACGCATGTTGTGCGGAAACACCGGCCGCGCCGATATGTTTACCTTTCAAGTCACATTGTTCGATCATCCAGGCTGCGGGAATCTTGTAAGTTCCGTCGAGCATTTTGTGGTGCGGCAGATCCGGATTCTGTTCTTGAAGTTGCTTGAAATAGTCGGCATCGACCACCGGGTTTTTGAAAAAGCTTCCGGCATTACCCTCTACGGCAGGATCCGGAACACGTTGCTTACGGATTTCGACAACGCGGTCGAACACCATTTTCGGCGTGATACTGTCTTTATTGATAATGTCTCTGAAAGAGTCTCTTAGAGGTTCGTAGGAAAGGTTGGGTTTGCCGCTGGCAAATTTTCTCAGTCGAACCGTGATGCGGAATACCATCAGGCGGTTGATGTATTCCTGTTTGAAGATACTGGTGCGATAGCCGAAGTTACATTCGGCATTGCGGAACTCTCTATGCTGGCCGTCAAATACGTTCAATGTTTGCACGCGGGTAATCACATCCTGTGCTTCAGCACCGTAGGCCCCGATATTCTGAACCGGTGCTGCACCGACCGAGCCCGGAATCAGGGCAAGGTTTTCAAGCCCCCACCAGTTGTTTTCGACGCTATATTTAACCAGATCGTGCCACTTGACTCCGGCACCGACCGTCAGCCAGACGTTTTCGTTGTCTTCTTTGACGACGCGGATTTTATTGTAACTGCATCTCAGTGTCAGACCCTGGAAGTCATGGGTAAACAGGAGATTACTGCCGTCGCCGATAATTCGCCAAGGCAGTGAGGCCAGTTTTACATCGGTTCGCAGGGTCAGAATATCACTCTGCTTATTGATCTCGACGTAGTATTGACTGCTTACATCGACATGAAATGTGTTGTGTTTGAGTAGGGAGTAGTTGGCCTGAATGTGCATAGCATTTGTGTATAATGATTCCGCAGTAGGGGAGTATTATAAAGGAATATTTATGGGGCAACTAAATCTTTCTAAGGAATCTTGGTCATCCCAGACAGTCTTTATTTTAGCCGCCGTCGGTTCGGCCGTTGGCTTGGGAAATTTATGGAAGTTTCCCTATATTACCGGTGAAAACGGCGGTGGTGCATTCGTCTTAGTTTACCTGATCTGTATTTTGCTGATCGGAGTTCCGGTTTTGATCGCCGAATTTCTTCTTGGCCGCTCCGGCGGTGCCAACCCCCTGCAAACCATGGCCAACCTTACGCGACGGCACAAAGCCTCGAAACTCTGGTGGCTCCTCGGGCTGAACGGAGTCCTGGCCGGCGTCCTGATTCTCTCTTTTTATACGGTGATCGCCGGTTGGGGCGTCGCCTATTTCATCAGCAGTTTGCAGGGCAGTTTTGATCAGATTTCATCTGATGCTGTCGGCGCACATTTCTCAGGATTATTGCAAAGCCCTTATGAACTCCTGTTCTGGCATACGGTTGTCAGTATTGCGACGGTGATGATTGCCTCGCGAGGCGTTCGCAGCGGCATCGAAAAAGCGATTAACTTTATGATGCCGGGTTTGCTGATTATTCTGTTGATTCTACTCGGTTACGCGACCACCACCGGCGCTTTCGGCCAGAGTTTCAGCTTTCTGTTCAGTCCGGATTTTTCCAAACTTAGCTGGGAAGCGGTTTTGATTGCGATGGGCCACGCTTTCTTTACCTTGAGTATCGGGATGGCGGCAATGATGGTTTACGGCTCTTATCTGGGTGAAAAACAGTCGATTATTAAGGCGGGTCTGTGGATTGCGGCTGCAGACACATTAATTGCACTGCTTGCCGGTCTGGTTATCTTCTCGATTGTCTTCGCCAACGGCATGGAACCGGGCTCCGGACCGGGGCTTCTGTTTCAGACGCTGCCGGTCGCTTTCGGTCAGATGTGGGGCGGTGTCTTTTTCGGAACACTGTTTTTCGCCCTGGTGGTGATGGCGGCACTGAGCTCGGCTATTTCGTTGATTGAACCGGCCTTGAGCTGGATGGAGCAGAGCTGGGGAATGAAGCGTTCCAAGGCGGCGTGGTTGCTCGGATCGGTGATCTGGTTTATCGGGATCGGTACGGTTTTCTCTTTCAACCGCTGGGAAGATTTCGATGTATTGGGCGGACGCAACATCTTCGAAACATTGGATTTCATTACCACCAATATCATGCTTCCTCTCGGCGGAATGTTGATGTGTGTGTTTGTCGCCTGGGTTATGAATGATCAGGTACGTGAAGATCAGTTGAAGTTGGCGCCTTTATGGATGAAACTGCTGGTTTTCGATCTCAAGTGGATTGCACCGGTCGCGGTAATGGTGGTGTTTGCCTCCAATCTGGTCGCCGCCGACAGTACCGTTATTATGGTCGGCATCACTCTGATGCTCTATTCCGCCTATATCTGGCAGCGAAAAAGTCGTTTGGCCTAAGCCGCAGTGAAATCTTTCCAGGGTGCAGTCTTAAAAAAGCGCCTGGCGAGGCGGCCTAGGGCTCTCTGGAAATGATGCCGCTTGCTTTAGTCGTGACTGCTTTCTTTATAGTCCTGAGTCCAGACAGGATCGAATTCGATCTGGTTTAATTCCAGTCCCAGATCCGACATACGTTTTTCCAACTCTTCTTTCTCTCGCTGTATATCCAGCAACGCCGAACTGTTTTGATCGAATTTGTGCATTTGCGTCAGTCCAAGATGGTAGAAGCGCAGAATTTTCATCGCTTGCTCATCGCCTTGCTGTGCCGATTCCTGAATATGACGCAAACGATTGGTGACATGCATCAAATTACGTTTCAGGCGAAAGCCGTACATTGCCTCGTGCATAAAAGGTTTGTCGGCCATAAACGTCTTGACGATAAACGCGGTGATCAGCAGACCGACAAATGCACCCAAAAAGTTCAGAACCAGATGGTTATTATTGTAAGGCCCGAGGTAGTGAACGCTTAGGCTGGCAAAAATAAAGCCGATCACAATAAAGATAGCCATCATGATTAAGGTCGCGTTACGTGATTTTTTACGATAGACCTTTGGGTCGATAGGTTCGATCTGAAACATAGCCGCTCCGTTTTCCTGTTTGTTAATCCATTAATGACAGACGGCTATTTTAGAGAGAATTTGAAATTTGTCAGCTATTCGGCAGGAATTTTCCTGCACGACAGGGGTTCGATGTTGTCTGCGCAGGAGAGGAAGGTTTTATTTGACGCCTTCCAGTCTTCCGGTGGTGTCGATATCGTGATAGCGTTTGCAGGCTTCGAACACATATTGGCTGCAGGCGATGCTGTAGAACTGTTTCGCCTTAATCAGATCCTGTTTGACCAGCTGCTCATATCCGGTCGCATACATATTCGCCAGAGCAAACGCGCCTTGCGGCGAGTTCTGAGCACTTGCCGACTTGAGAAGCTCGATGGCCTGCGTCGGGTTTTTATTGATTTTCCCTTCCAGAATCCATTTAGACATAATGACTTTGGCTTGCGGATTATCTTTGTCGACGGCTTTTTGCACCCAGTTACGTGCCTTGTTGGAGTCCGCGCTGATCCCCGGAGCACCTTGTTCATACAGCATTGCCAAGCGGGTCATTGCCAAAGGTTCACCGCGGTTAGCGGCTTTATCAAACCAGAAAAGGGCGTTTTTTGCATTGCGTTTGACGCCGACGCCGTCGGCATACATGACACCGGTGTTATACATCGCCAGAGAGTAGATCGGATCCTGCAATTCTTGACGCAGCGCCTGACGCGACAGCTCGCGATGCCAGTGAAATGACTGCTGATAGTCGACGCTACGGGAATTCATTGCATCGCCGTAGATTCGCGCCAGTTGGTAACGGGCTTTCGGATCGCCTTTGATTGCCGCCTGACAAATCTTCAGGGCTTCGCCTTGAAAAGTATTCAGACAGGCATTGGGGTTGAAAGCATACAATTGCTGGCTGATCAGCATGACGCTCAGTGCGGTGAGCAGTTTTCCGATGACGGAAAAACGTGAGTTTGTATGATTGTCGGTGTTGGGAGAGCTAAGTAATTTCATAGAGTTCTGTTGTAGTGTTTATATGGTTTCCGCAAAGGTCTTTTAATTACGGCACTTACCGGTGTTGATGCTGAAAAATGCGATTAAAAACTGCTAGTTAATATAACGGACTCGTTATGGATTAACAATCGCTTCTTGCCGTTAAATGGCATGTGTTTACATTTTACTTATCAGCCGGAACAAAGGGTATTGTTATCAGTGCCTTGCAAATTAGTGGTTGAATTCCCAAAGTTTCCCGCTATACTGATCGGCAAATTTGTCGGAGTGCCTTTAGACATAGGCTGAGATCGCGCAAGCGGGATCCGTTGAACCTGATCTGGTTAGTACCAGCGAAGGGAACAATCGTCAGAATGAGACCTTAGTACTGCATGACTGTTTTCAATTTCTTGAAGACAATTCTGTCAGTGACACCTTACTCAGATTCTTTCGAATCCAAGGTTTTTCATTTCCTCTATTTAGATGTCTATCGAGTTCTTCGCCTAATTAAATTTATCGTTAATTATTAATAGGCAAGAAAATGAGTTCAAACCACAAAACGACTGATCGTCGCGAACGACGTGCGGCAGCCGAAGCGTTTATCCAGAACGTTTCCGGGCAATCTTTTCCCAATTCACAAAAAATCTATGTTGACGGACAACTGCATCCGATTAAAGTCGGCATGCGCGAAATCACGTTGAGTGATACTTACGTTTCCGGGCCGGAAGACAATCCGCTGATGGAAAAAAACGAGCCGGTATGCGTTTACGATACCTCCGGTCCTTATACCGATCCAGATGTGGCTATTAACGTATACAAAGGTCTGCCGAAACTGCGCCAGTCATGGGTAGTCGAACGTGGCGATACCGAAGTTCTGGATTCGGTTACTTCCAAATTTACTCAAGAACGTCTGGCCAATGAAGGGCTGGACCACATCCGCTTTGAAAATCTTCCCGAAGTACGCCGTGCCAAAGCGGGTAAGAATGTCACTCAGATGCACTATGCACGTCAGGGCATTATCACGCCGGAAATGGAATACATTGCGATTCGCGAAAATATGAAGCGTGCAGAGGTGCGCGACGAGATGATCCGTCAGCAGCATGCCGGCGAATCTTTCGGTGCCAGTATTCCTCAGGACATTACCGCGGAATTTGTGCGTGACGAAGTGGCGCGTGGTCGTGCGGTCATTCCGTGCAATATCAATCATCCGGAATCGGAGCCGATGATTATCGGACGTAATTTCCTGATCAAAGTTAACGCCAATATCGGTAACTCTTCGGTCGGATCATCGATTGCCGAAGAAGTCGAGAAGCTGGTCTGGGCCACCAAATGGGGCGCGGATACGGTAATGGATCTGTCGACCGGCCGCAATATTCACGAAACGCGTGAGTGGATTATGCGCAATTCGCCGGTGCCGATCGGAACGGTTCCAATCTATCAGGCGCTGGAAAAAGTGAACGGGATTGCCGAAGACCTGACTTGGGAAATATTCCGCGATACGCTGATCGAGCAGGCCGAGCAGGGGGTTGACTACTTTACGATCCATGCCGGTGTCTTGTTGCGCTATATCCCGATGACTGTCAAACGTGTCACCGGCATCGTTTCACGCGGCGGTTCGATTATGGCCAAATGGTGTCTGGCGCATCATCAGGAGAACTTCTTGTATACGCACTTCGAAGAGATTTGCGAAATTATGAAAGCTTATGATGTCAGTTTCTCGCTTGGAGACGGGCTGCGTCCCGGGGCTATTGCCGATGCCAATGACGAAGCGCAGTTTGCCGAGCTGGAAACGCTTGGTGAATTGACCAAAATCGCCTGGAAGCACGATGTTCAGGTGATTATCGAAGGCCCAGGGCATATTCCGCTGCATATGATTAAGGAAAATGTCGATAAGCAGCTTGAAGAGTGCGGTGAAGCGCCTTTCTATACCCTTGGGCCGCTGACCACCGATATCGCGCCGGGTTACGATCACATTACTTCAGGTATCGGTGCCGCCAATATCGGTTGGTATGGGTGCGCCATGTTGTGTTATGTCACTCCGAAAGAGCATCTGGGTCTGCCGAATAAGGACGATGTCAAAGAAGGCTTGATGGCTTACAAGATTGCGGCCCATGCCGGAGACTTGGCAAAAGGCCATCCGGGTGCGCAAATCCGTGATAACGCGCTGTCCAAAGCACGTTTCGAGTTCCGTTGGGTCGATCAGTTCAATTTGGGGTTGGATCCGGAGCGCGCGCGCGAATACCACGACGAAACCATTCCGCAGGAATCCGGCAAGGTGGCGCACTTCTGTTCGATGTGCGGTCCGAAATTCTGTTCGATGAAGATTTCTCAAGAGGTTCGCGACTATGCGGCTGAACAGGAAGCGGCCGGTAATAACGGACAGATCACCGAGATTACGCTGGACGAAATCAAGGCCGGAATGAAACAGAAATCGCAGGAGTTTGTCGAAGCTGGTAGTGAAATCTATCAGAAGGAAGCGTAAATGAGTGGCCGAATCGATCGGTCTGCGCATACAGGGTGTAAGCCTAAAATCGCCATTTTAGGCGCCGGTCTTATAGGGCGTCTTTTGGCGTTTTCGCTCAAAGACGAGATGCAGATCGATCTGTTTGATCAGGATGATGGCCGGGGAGAACTGAGCGCGGCTTATCTGGCGGCAGCAATGCTTGCGCCTTTGGCGGAATCCGCAGAAAGCGGAACCGGCATTATGCAGCTCGGAGAGATTGCGCTGGAGCTGTGGCCGAAGATTTTGCAGGCTTTACCGCAGAAGGTCTTTTTTCAACGCAATGGTTCGCTTTTGCTTGCTTTCGAACAGGACAGAGCCAGTCTGGAGACTCTCCAGAAAAACTTAAAAGGGGATCATTACCGGCGGATTGATCGTGCGGAGATTACCACTCTCGAACCAGAGATCAATCAGCGTTTTGCACAAGGCCTGTTCCTTCCGGATGAAGGGCAGCTAGACAACCGTCAGCTGCTTGCCGTTCTCGGTGATGTTTTGCGAGCGCATGCGAACATTAATTGGCAGACAGAAGCTTTTGTGCAACTGATTGAATCTGAGTTGCTGATTAATGGAGACTTGCGAAAAGGCTATGACTGGATTATTGATTGTCGCGGTCTGGGCGCGTGCAAAGATTCTCAGCCGGATCTGCGCGGTGTGCGCGGGGAAGTGGCTCGGGTGCATGCACCGCAGGTCACCTTGCGGCGTCCGGTACGTTTAATGCATCCCCGTTATCCGATCTATATCGCTCCGAAACCGAACCATCATTTCGTGATAGGGGCGACTCAGATTGAAACTCAGGATCAGCGTCAGCCGACGGTGCGCTCGACATTGGAGTTGCTCTCTTCCTGTTTTTCAGTGCATAGCGGTTTTGCCGAGGCGGAAATTCTGCAGATTCAATCGGGCTTGAGACCGGCATACCTGCATAACGAACCGCAAATGCGGGTGGACGGTAACGTCATCAGTCTTAACGGTCTGTTTCGTCATGGTTATCTGCTTTCTCCGGTGTTGGTTGATCTGTGTCGCAGCTATCTACTTGATCAACCGATGGATGGGCGTTATCTGGGTGCTTTGCCAGAACTGGTGCAGGGCGCTGACAATGGTCATGCTTTTCGGGAGGCGTTATGAAAATTGAAATAAACGGTCATGAACTGGTCCTTGAAGAGGGGCAGACTCTGCAGTCGGCTTTGTCTCTGTTCGGAGCAAGAATGCCTTATGCGGTCATGCTGAACGAGGAATTTGTCCCGAATTCCGAGCACGAACAACGTATTTTGCATGGCGGGGATAAGGTTGAAGTCGTCAGTGCGATTCAAGGTGGCTAGGGAAGCTGAGCTAACTAAGCTTTTCAGGACGGCTAAGAAAGTGTTTATCAATATGGCTCTTAAACATATCTTTACAGAATTCAGGAATTAATATTATGTCGGGTTTAAATATCTATGGCACCGAGCTGAAAAGCCGGATGCTGATCGGCAGTGCGCTCTATCCGTCACCTAAAGTGATGCAGGAAAGTATTCTGGCGTCCGCTGCGGAAGTGGTGACGCTGTCGCTGAGTCGTCAGAATCCACAACAGGCAGGTGGCGAAAACTTCTGGAATATTATCCGCTCGCTCGGTTTGAAACTCTTGCCGAACACGGCCGGCTGCCATTCGGTTAAAGAAGCGGTGAATATGGCCAAAATGAGCCGGGAATTGTTTCAAACGGATTGGGTCAAACTGGAACTCGTCGGCGATGATTTTAATCTCCAGCCGGACCCGATTGATCTGGTCAAAGCGACGGAAATCCTGTTGAACGACGGCTTTAAAGTCTTGCCTTATTGTACCGATGATCTGGTGATTGCCCGCCATCTGGTCGAAGCGGGCTGCAAAGTGATTATGCCGTGGGGGTCTCCAATCGGAACCGGCAAAGGGCTTTTGAATCCTTATGCGTTGCAGGCCATTCGCGATCGTTTTCCGGAGGTGACTATCATTGTCGATTCGGGCATCGGCGTGCCGTCACATGCGGTTCAGGCGATGGAAATGGGCGTTGACGGGATTTTGCTGAATACTGCCGTGGCGCATGCTCAGCAGCCGCAGAAAATGGCGCAAGCGTTTCGCGGCGCCATTGAAGCTGGCCGTCTTGCTTATGAAGCCGGACCGATGGCGGAACAGCACGCCGCGAGTGCCAGCACACCAACACTGGATTCGCCTTTCTGGCATTCGGCTTGAAGTAAACGCGGATAAGTCAAACCCACATCATCAAGTATTCTCGGTCGTTGATTGCTTGTAGGCGACCGCCTGGTTTCTGCCCTGATTTTTTGCCGTATACAGCGCCTGGTCGGCTTGCAGCAGAATTTCTTCGAGCATGTATTGTCCCGGAGCCGTTTCGGCAACACCAAAGCTGGCGGTAAAGTGAAGGGTTTGCCGATTGTGTGTCAGCTTCGAGTCGGCGACGGACAGGCGCAACTTCTCGGCAACGTGTAGCGCGCCGTTCAGATCGGTTTGCGGGAGCAGAATGGCAAATTCTTCACCGCCAAGTCTCCCGATCAGATCACAAGCGCGACAGGAGTTTTTAAGTGTCTTGGCAAAAGTCTGCAATACCAGATCGCCTGTCGCGTGTCCGTAAGTGTCGTTGATATTTTTGAAATGGTCGATATCGATCATGATAATCGACGCTGCGGTTTGCTGACGAACCGCGTTCTTTAACTCCTGCTCGGCCAACTCAAAGAAAGCTCTGCGGGTTTTGACATCTGTGAGCACATCGGTATAGGCCAGCATCTCGGCTGCTTCTTTCGCTGCAAACAGTTCATGGGTTCGTTCTCGGACCTTATCATCCAGTTCTTTGTTAAGGGTTTTCAGAGCCGCCTGATACTCGTTCACGCTAAGGATCATCTGGTTATAGCTGTCTTTCAGCAACAGAATTTCATTATTGTCCGACCAGGGAATATCAAGCGTAATCGGATGCGGTTGATTGCTGTCCTGCTGTTTGATTTTGCGGGTAAATTCATTCAGCGGATTACCCAGGTAGCGTTTAATGAAGTAAAAAATAATAAACCACAGTGCCAGAGTTTTGATGACCGAGTTGATCAGGATAAGAAAAAAACCATATTTTACGCGTTCAAAAACCAGCCGCTCGTTTGAGTAGATGGTGACTTCGCCAAGCGGTTGAGGGTCTTTGAATGCGGGTCCCTGATAGGTGATCGGAAAGGTGTAACCAAAGAGGGCATCGGCTCCCAGACCGGTTTCGGCGGATTTGCCGGGTTTGCCGTCGGTATCGAAGTAGGCAGGGTGACTGTCTTTGTCCAAAATGGAGCCGATTTTATAGTCCATTTTATGGTCAAGAGACTTCACTTCAATTCCAACGACAATCGGGCTGTTGTAAACACCGCGTAAAATGGATTGAAGTAATTCCTGATTATAGGTCCAAACGGAGTCGCTGATTCCCTGCCCGAAGGTCGTCGGTAAGAGTTGGATTTCCTGATAAAAACTTTCTTTGGTGTTTTCATATTCCTTGTACAACTGGACCACGGTCACGATAACGGCGACGAGAAAATAGAAGCCGAAAATGACCGTCAACAGGTGCAGTGCAATGGAATGACGAAATGACATGGGCGTTTAGGCGACTTTCATTCCGGTTTTAAGGCTTGGATTTCCAATCCTGAATTCCGTAGTTTGAAAGTATTTCCTGCAGCTCTCCTGTGCGGCGCATATTTTCAATTTCATCGGATAAAATCTGCGCATAGATTTTCGATTTTTCATTTGCCGGAGAGAAACCGGTAAAAACATCGATCACAACAGGCGTGGTACCGGAAACAGTGACCTGATCCGATTTGCCCATCTGTTGCAGCTTGTATTCCAAAACACTCTTATCTTCGATAACGGTGGTCAGACGACCGGCCAGAAGCATTTCAAGTAATCTTTCCAATGGTTTTTCGCCGGTGATTTCCAATACGTTGTCAGGATGTTGATTGATGTAGTTCATCAGTTCAGGTTCTACGTAATCGTAACCTTTAATCACGCCGATCATTTTCGCCTGTTTCAGCGAGTCGGTTCCGGTGTAGCGCCAAGAGTTGTCTTTCAAGCTGAAAAACGTGGTGTTGCTAATCCCTTGCACGGTAGGAGGCATGATAAAGTCGGGGGCTTCTTCTCGAAAACAGGCTTCGGTTGCATCTAATTTGCCTTCTCTGACAAGAGTCAGGCCGCGAGAATAAGAAACTTCAACAAACTCGACTTTGTGGCCGTGTTTTTCCATGGCGGCAACCAGCATGTCGCCCAGGTAGCCAACCTTGCCATTATTCTGGGACGGAATACAGTCGTAGGGACACCATTCATCCGTTGCGACTCTTAAGGTGTCGGCAGATGCCGAAAGAGGCAGAGCTAAGGCCAGAGCGAAAATAGAAATGTATTTTTTCATGGAGTGCGTTTGCATATTGTGTTTCCAGATAAACGAGCAATTAAGCCTAAATAAGCTTAAGGATGTCGATAAGTTTCGTGTGAGAATCTCAACGGCTTAATCTACCGAGCTTAAGTAGAAAAGCTTATACAGTATAAAGCTTCCGGCTTCAGCTTGCCCTTGTTTGAGGTCATTTTGAGCGCTTATTTATTTAGATAATTTATTGACCAAACACGTTTTTCTTGAAGTGTGGCGATAACTCAGTTTTATTTGTCTTGAAGTTTTAAGGTTTTTGATACAAGAAAGCCGCCAGAAATCTTCTGACGTCTTTTATATTTTGTTATTACGATGTTGTTTTACAGGGCTTGGATTCTGACCAGAGCGCCGAAGATAGGGTGGTCAAAGTAATGCAGTTCGCCGCTATCCGCTTTGCGTTTTTCCTGTAGTTTGAAACGCCAGGTCGACGGCAGGTTGTATTCGTCAAGACCGAGACGCTGGGCAAACTCGGCGCGAATGGCGTTTGGAATGGTTCTTTCCAGTTCGAGATCCAGTTCAATGTGTGAGAATTTGGTCTTGTAGACTTTGACCGTGCCCAGAAGCGAATCGCCACCATGTTCTTTCTCGATCAGCACTTTCGGTGACTTACGGGATTCGTAAGCGAATTGGCTCCAACTTTCGTGGAAAATGACGCGATAGCCGCGATTCATGCGTTTTGCAACGTCGGTCAGCGTTAAATCGCCGGCACGCAAGTACAGCGGCTTCTGGTTTGTTGTCAGATAAGACGTGCTGTTACTTAAATCGACACCGGATGGAATCTCAGGCCAGTTCTCTTCGGTCCAGCCTTTTAACGCAAGCTGTTCAAAGACAATGACTTCCACTTGATAGCGAGGTGTTTTATCTTCCGCGTACGCATTCTGACCGGCCATCAGGAAGAGGATAAAGAGGGCGCCGAGAAAAGCCCAGTTGCGAAGTGTATTGCGAATGGTTTCGGTGTTAAGCATCATGGAGTGGGTGCGCATAAGGTATTTTCCGTCTTTAAGATGGGCGAATTTGTTTAATCAGTAATTCGATAGCGGCCGTTCGCTCTTCTAGAGTTGGCATTGTATCGAAAAACTTCAATTCGCTCTGTCCTTTCATCTGATAATTTTTCGGATGTTTTTGAATCAACTGAATCAATTTTAGCGGATCAATATCCGGCTGCTCGTTAAATACGATGCGAATCATCGCTTCTGAGGCGTCGATTTTGATAATACCGAGCGGCTCGACCAGCAGTTTTATTTCGGTTACTGCGATCAGATTCTTGACCTGAAACGGAAGCAGTCCGAAACGATCGATCATTTCGACTTCCAGATCGCGCAAGCTCTCAAGGGTCTCGGCGCTGGCCAGACGTTTATACAGGACCAGACGGCTGTGAACATCCGGCAGATAGTCTTCCGGAATCAATGCCGGTTCGTCGAGATCGACTTCGCAGCCGTAATGCAATTGCGTATTCAATTCCGGTTGTTTACCGGATTTAAGCGCTTTAACTGATTTGTCGAGAATCTCGCTGTATAGACCGAAACCGATTTCCTGAATCTGACCGGATTGTCCGGAACCCAGCAGTTCGCCGGCTCCGCGGATTTCCAAGTCGTGGCTGGCAAGCATAAAGCCGGCACCGAGCGTATTATGTTTGGCAATGGCGCTAAGGCGTTTTTCAGCATCCTTGGTCAGCATCGCTTTATCCCCGGTAAACAGATAGGCATAGGCTTTGTGGTGCGAACGGCCTACGCGACCGCGCAACTGGTGCAGCTGCGCCAGTCCGAATTTATCGGCGCGGTGAATCAGAATCGTGTTCGCCGTCGGAATGTCGATACCGGTTTCGATAATCGTCGTACACACCAGAATATTGAAGCGGCGGTGGTAGAAATCTTCCATGACCGATTCCAGCTGTTTTTCATTCATCTGACCGTGCGCATAGGTAATTTTTGCTTCCGGGATCAACTCCTGCATCTGTTCAACCATGCGCTCGATGCGGTCGACATGGTTATAAAGCAGATACACCTGACCGCCGCGGCGGATCTCGCGCAGGCAGGCCTCGCGCACGGTTTCCGGGTTCCACTGCTGTACAAAAGTCTGCACCGCCAGACGTTTGGCCGGTGGTGTGGCAATGATCGAAAGGTCGCGCAAATCGTTCATGGCCATATTCAAGGTTCGTGGAATCGGTGTCGCCGTCATGGTCAGAACGTCAACCTGAGCACGAATTTTCTTCAACTGCTCTTTCTGACGAACCCCGAAGCGGTGTTCCTCGTCGATAATAATCAAGCCGATCTGTTTGTATTTGACGTCTTTTTGGATCAGCTTGTGCGTACCGATAATAATGTCGACCTTACCGTCGGCCAGATCGGCAAGAATAGTTTTCTGCTCTTTGGCGTTCTGAAAACGGGACAGGACTTCAATTCGAATCGGCCAGTCGGCGAAGCGGTTACGGAAGTTCTCAAAATGCTGGTGGGCCAGCAGGGTCGTCGGCACCAGCATGGCTACCTGACGGCCAGCATGCGCGGCAATAAAGGCGGCACGCATGGCCACCTCGGTTTTCCCAAAGCCGACATCGCCACAAACCAGACGATCCATCGGTTGCGCGGACTTCATATCGGCTAAAACCGATTCGATGGCGATATACTGATCCGGCGTTTCTTCAAACGGGAAGCCGGCGACAAACCGGGCATAAGCGTCATCTTCAAGTTCGAAGGCATAGCCTTTGCGTGCCGCGCGCTGCGCGTAGATGTCCAGCAGTTCTGCTGCGACATCGTGCGCTTTCTGTGCCGCTTTCTGTTTGGCTTTATCCCATTTGTCACTGCCGAGTTTATGCAGAGGCGCGGTTTCCGGAGTGGCGCCGGTATAACGGCTGATCAGATGCAATGAACTGACCGGTACATACAACATCGCTTCGTTGGCATACTGGATTTTCAGAAACTCGTGTGCGGTACCGCGGACATCCATGGTTTCCAGTCCGAGATAGCGTCCGACACCGTGGTCGATATGTACGATCGGGCTGCCTTCTTCCAGTTCAACCAGATTAGCGATTGCGGTGTCGAAGTCCTGATGTTTGCGGTTGCGACGACGACGTTGTAGTACGGTCTGACCGAAAATTTCCGCCTCGGTAATCAGGCAGATATCGTCGAAATAGATCGACTCTTCGAGCGGTGCGACGATGATTGCGGTGGCGAGTTGACGGCTTGTATGCGCTTTATTGAGCCAGTTTTGCAATTCTTGCCACGATTGGCAGACTTCCGGCGTTTGTGCCGATTTTTGCGTGAGCTGTTTTCTCAAAACGGTCATCAGGGTTTCACGACGACCGGTTGATTCGGCACAGAAAATGACTGGCTGATCGTGCTGGTCGAGAAAACTGTTCAGACGAGCCAGAGGGTAATCGCTTTGCGATTCTATACCGAGGTTCGGCAGATTGTGCCGATTGAATTTATGCGTTGCCTTTTTGGCGGAATCTTCGGCCGAGATGGAAATTCGATGATAGGATTTAAGACCGTGCATCACCTGATCGGACGGTAT
This sequence comes from Thiomicrorhabdus xiamenensis, assembly GCF_013282625.1. NCBI lineage: Bacteria > Pseudomonadati > Pseudomonadota > Gammaproteobacteria > Thiotrichales > Piscirickettsiaceae > Thiomicrorhabdus > Thiomicrorhabdus xiamenensis. Next base: position 1,431,354 of record NZ_CP054020.1, on the reverse strand, counting down.
AAGCAGGTCCTGCGGTTTAATCAGCGGAAAATCGCTGTTGTATTGTCCGACCTGATAACGTTCCTGATACTCTTTGAGGTTTTTTTCCAACGCTTCTTCAATGCTGTCGAAATCAATCACCAATGTCTCTTGGGGAAGATAGTCGAAAAGCGTTGCGGTCTGCTTATGGAAAAACGGCAGGTAATATTCCAGTCCGCCAATCGATTCGCCGTCGCTGACCTGACGGTACAATTGGCTGTTACGGGCATCGTCGCCAAAGTAGTGTCTGAAGTTTTGTTTAAAGGTATCAATGCCTTGGCGGTTTAAGTTGAACTCTTTTGCAGGTAAGAGGTCGACGGCATCAATACTGTGGGTGGTTCGCTGCGTTTCCGGATCGAAGCTGCGGATGGAGTCGATTTCATCGTCAAAAAGATCGAGGCGGAAAGGGGTTTTCGATCCCATAGGGAAGAGGTCGATAATACCGCCGCGCACAGCGTAATCACCATGTTCCATAACCTGACTGACTCGCTGATAACCGGAAATATCCAGTTGTTGAATCAACTGTTCCTGATCAAGACGGTCGCCTTTTTTGAAGAGAAACGTAAACTGCGCCAGAAAGGTTTGCGGAATCAGCTGCTGGTTAAGCAGATTGGACGGAATAACTAAAATCCCGGAGCGGGTTTTAGGTAGATAATGCAGTGTTCTCAGACGTTCGGAAATCAGATCCTGATGCGGAGAAAACTGGTCGTAAGGCAGGGTTTCCCACTCCGGCAGGGTAAAAACCGGACAGCCGTCGTTGTCGGTGGCGAAATATTCGATCTGCTGTTGCAATTGACTGGCTTTTTGCGAATCGGCTGCAAGTACCAGACAGAAAGGGTGCTGCTGTTGCAGTTGACTAATGAACAGTGCGCTACTTGCCAGATTTAAAGGCGTGGTAACGGATCTGTGTCCGGCTACGGTGAAGTCGGATAAGGGAAAAAAGTTCTGTTTTTTTACGGCCATGACTGAAGTTATATATCTAAATCAAGCGGTTTATTCTAAACTACCGGGGCTTTTATGTACGCCTATTATAGGGATCTAAAGCCGATCTGTAGGTATTAAAACCCATGCAGCAGGCTTGAATGGGGCAAATCATATACAAAAGGGAGAAAAATGGGAAATTGGGCTTTTAACTGGGTGCAAATAGTGGCGCACAATAAAAAGCCGATTGCGTGGCGTTTGGGATTGCTTTTCGCGGTTATCGGTTATGGCTTAGTGGATTTCGATTGGACTGGATTACAGGATCTGGCACCTCAGCTGGTGATCGCATCTCTGGCGATTACCGGATTTCTGGCCTGGATAACCGAATCGCTCAAAACGGCACTGCTGCAGTTATTCCTGTCAATTGTCGCTTTGCTGACGACCTTCGGCGTTATGGGTTGGCTGGAAATCGCGGTTCATCAGGCCTCGATACTGGCGGTTCTGGCGGTCATCATGATGGTCAGCAGTAATCTGGTCCACGCACTCAATACATTACTGCGCGAAATGGCCCGCGGCCTGTTTCAGTACGATGCAGTAGCCGAAGCCCTGAAACTGAATTTCCAACCGATTTTTCTTTCCAATCTGACGACGGCGCTGGGTTTTCTCTTTGCCGGCTGGTTGAACCCGCAGATGATGGATATGGGATGGATTGTCGCTATAGGCGCACTGGTCAGTCTGATTCTTACTTTGACATTGATGCCGATTCTACTGCTCAGTTTCTTGCTTGAATTCCGCGTCGGTAATACAGCCGACCGTCACGGTTTCCGTAATCTGCTCGAATGGCTGGAGAGCAAATTGCACTGGAGAAAAGCGCTTATCCTGGTTACTGCACTACTCACGGCGGTGCTGCTGTGGGCCAGTTATAAACCGTTGTTCAATCTGCCGATGCTGTTGTTACTGGTTGTTTTCGGCGCTTTGTTTCTGCTGTACTGGAAAAGTCCGCGCTTGGTATTTTTCGCTTTATGGCTGGCGGTGACTGCATGGCTGATCAGTTTTCAGATCAATCAGCAGCTGGTCTTTCCACTATTGGAGCAACTGGCGTATTATGCCAAGAGCAGTGCATTTGACCTGGAACAGTCGATTACGGTTATTCTGATGTTGAGTCTGGGGTTGATTATCGATGATGCCGTGCATTTTTTCAGTCGTTACCATTATGCTCAGCAGGGCGTATTCCGTGACAGCCTGTCGGCGGTTAAATTTTCCATGGCCAGTGTCGCCAGACCGATATGGATCACTTCATGGCTGCTGGCAATAACCATGTTAATTTTAGTGTTTAATAGTAATCTGTTTATTGCGGCAGCAGCTTTATTAACACTGAGCAGTATTTTTGTTGTGACCTTTATGGTTTTGCTTTGGCTACCGCTGGTTTTGACAAAAAAACCTGAAATTACAAACGATTAACTGTACGTTTACAGAGACGTTGAATTTCAAACCCGAATTTGGATCAGAAATTAACTGTGTTGGCAATCTTGCGAATAAGTTTTATTTTTGATTTAAATAAGCAAAACTTGCTCTTTATCGAAAATTTTTATTTTCATTTTAATGAGCAATCCTGCACTATTTGGGAACGTTTTTACTGGCTGTAAACAAGTTGTTACAGTCTATATAAATTCTTATAAGTATATAAATAAATATATTAATTGAGTTAATACAAAAAATAGAGGTGAGCATGGCAACAGTTGTTGTAGTTGGATCTAGCACCGGCGGTCTTCCAATGTCTTACGACATTCGTAAGCATTTGGATAAAGGGCATACCGTTAAAGTCGTTAACGCGGTCGACGAATTTAACTTTGTACCTTCCAACCCTTGGGTTGCGGTAGGTTGGCGTAAACCGGAAGATATCTCATTCAAGCTGGAACCGCATCTTAACCGTAAGGGCATCGAATTCTATCACCAGACCTGTACGGCCCTTGATGCAGAAAATAATCAAATCACTCTGGACGACGGTAGCACAATGGATTACGACTACCTGATCCTGTCTACCGGTCCGTCTCTGGCATTCCATGAAGTGGAAGGTTTTGGCCCTAAGAGCCACGGCGGTAACACTGTTTCTGTTTGTACGACTCCGCACGCGGCGGAAGCTTACGAGCAGTGGGAAGAATTCTGTAAAGATCCTGGTCCGATTATCGTTGGTGCGGTACAAGGTGCATCCTGTTTCGGTCCGGCTTACGAGTTTGCCATGATTATGGAAACGGATCTGCGTAAGCGTAAAATCCGTAAAGACGTTCCTATGACTTTCGTTACTGCAGAACCTTACATCGGACACTTGGGTCTTGGTGGTGTTGGTGATTCGAAAGGTCTGATGGAAAGCGAATTGCGTAACCGTCACATCAACTGGATTTGTAACGCCAAGACAACTAAGATCGAAGACGGTGTGATGTATGTTGACGAGCACGACATGCAGGGTAATGTTATCAAACAGCATGAACTGCCTTTCAAATACTCTATGATGCTACCGGCGTTTAAAGGATCTAAATTCCTGTGCGACCTGGTTGATGGTGATCCTGAGAAAATGGGTGGCCCTCTGGTTAACCCTCGCGGTTTCGTTAAAGTTGACCAGTTCAGCCGTAACCCGACTTACAAAAACATCTATGCACTAGGTGTTGGTATTGCCATTCCTCCAGTTGATACCACTTGTCCGGTACCTTGTGGTACACCTAAGACCGGTTTGATGATTGAATCGATGGTAACGGCGATCTGCCACAACATCGAAGCGAACATCGAAGGTAAGGATGCACACGAAGAGCCAACTTGGAACACCGTCTGTCTGGCAGATATGGGTGATTCCGGTGCAGCGTTTGTTGCTCTGCCTCAGATCCCGCCTCGTAACCTGACCTGGGCTAAGAAAGGTAAGTGGGTACACTTGGCGAAAATCGCATTTGAGAAGTACTTTATCCGTAATATGAAAGCGGGTAACTCTGAACCGATCTATCAGAAGTACATTATGAAAATGCTTGGAATCAACCGTCTGAAATCAGACAAATAATTGAATTCCCAAAGCTGAAAAAACGCCCCGTTTATCGGGGCGTTTTTTTTGCCTGCAAAAAACATTCAAAACACCTTGTTTGTGCCTGTTTATAGCAACCGGTGCTTGCCTGCCACAATGCTTCTGAAGGGATTTGCTAAAAAATCTGCGTCAACGGATAGCAAACGATGTATTGTCTCCTGACCCTGGTTTATAATGAGCGCCATTATGAATCTTGTGCAAATTCTCTATTCTCTGGATCTTTTCGGAACCGTGGTGTTCGCCATCACCGGGTTGCTTGCTGCACGCCGCAAACAACTTGACCTGTTTGGTGCGATTGTCATCGCGATGGTAACGGCGATAGGCGGCGGAACCTTACGCGATCTGATTATCGGTGTACCGGTCTTCTGGACCCAGAACGATATCTATATTTACGTTGTCGTGATTTCTACCGTGGCGTTCTTTTTTCTCGCACGCTATAAGCGTTTGCCGGTTAAGATGCTGCTGTTTACGGATGCGCTTGGATTGGCCGTGTTTACCGTCATAGGGACGCAAAAGGCGATGGAACTCGGGTTCTCCGATCCGATTGCAATTATGACCGGTATTATGACGGGTGTTGTTGGCGGTGTGATCCGCGATGTACTGGTCGGTGAAATCCCTCTGGTGTTACGAAAGGAAATTTACGCGACCGCGTCTTTTATCGGTGCAAGCCTGTTGTTGCTTCTGCTTCACGTCGGTATCGAGCAGGATGTTGCGGTCATTACGGCCATTCTGCTGACAGTGACACTGCGGGTCTGGGCGATTATGCGAAAAATCGAGCTGCCCGTGTTTATTTCCTATAAAGCGCCGGAGACTTCTCCCAATCCGGTTTCCGAAGAATCGAACCTCAATAAAGAAGATTCGTCCAAATAAAATCGAGACCTTATGTTAAAACTCCCTTTTGAGCTTTTTGTCGGATTACGCTATACGCGCGCCAAGCGGCGCAATGGTTTTATCTCCTTTATTTCATTTTCGTCTATTATCGGCATTGCTCTGGGTGTGACGGCGCTGATTACGGTGCTGTCGATAATGAACGGCTTTCAAGAGGAACTGCGTGACCGTATCCTCGGTATGACGGCACATATGACGATTACTGAACAGCATGAGCATCTCAGCGATTGGCAGCCTCTGTACGAGCAAGTCAAGCAACAGCCGGACATTCTCGGCGCCGCCCCGAATATCATGGAGCAGGGGATGCTGACCTATAACGGCAAAGTCAAAGGTGTTGCAATTCGCGGCATACTGCCGGTTTATGAAAATGAAGTCGGTGATATTGCGCAAAAGATGCGTTACGGCTCGCTGGAGGCACTCAAGCCGGGACAGTTTTCGATTATTCTGGGTAAAGAGTTGGCGCTCAGTCTTGGTGTTTCGATCGGCGATAAAGTTACCCTGATTGCTCCGCAGGGATCTGTCTCTGCGGTCGGTATCATTCCGCGAATCAAACGCTTCACTATCGTCGGTTTTTTCGAGGCGGGCATGCATGAATATGACAGCGGGCTGGCACTGATCCATCTTAAAGACGCGCAAACTCTGTTCAAATACGGCGACAGTGTGTCCGGTCTGCAACTCAAGATTGATGACCTTTTCCGTGTCGGCGAAGTCAAGCAGGAGTTGGCCAATCACTTGCAGCAGACTTTGTATGTTCGCGACTGGCGTCAGCAGCATCTGAATTTCTTCAAGGCTATCGAAATGGAGAAGCGCATGATGTTTATTGTCCTGGCGCTGATTATTATGGTTGCGGCGTTCAATATTGTTTCGACCATGGTCATGGTCGTGACCGATAAACAGGCGGATATTGCCGTGTTGCGTACGCTTGGTGCCACGCCGAACAGTATCCAGTGGATTTTCATTATTCAAGGTCTGGTGATCGGACTTTTCGGGGCGCTTCTAGGGCTTGTCGGTGGCATCAGCCTCGCCTCCAATATTGATGTGATTGTGCCGTTTATCGAAAATCTGCTCGGTTTCAAATTCTTCCCGCCGGATGTTTATTACATCAGTCAGGTGCCGTCGAAAATTATCTGGAGCGATGTCTATTCGGTCAGTGGTATCGCGTTTATTCTGACTTTGCTGGCAACGCTCTATCCGGCCAGAAAAGCAGCTAAGGTTCAACCTGCGGAGGCCCTGAGATATGAGTAATTCTTATGTATTGGAAGCGAAAAATCTCGGCAAGACCTATCAGGAAGGAGTGATTGAAACCCAGGTTTTTCGAAATATCGATTTCCGTCTTGCCGCCGGAGAAAAACTGGCGATTGTCGGTGCCTCCGGTTCCGGGAAAAGTACCTTGTTGCATCTGCTGGCCGGTCTGGATAATCCCAGCTCCGGCGAAGTGTTGCTGCTTGGCGAGGTTTTTTCTGCAAAGAGCGAAGGTAAGCGCGGCAAACTGCGTAATGCCAATATGGGCTTCGTTTATCAGTTTCACCATCTGCTTCCTGAATTCACCGCGCTGGATAATGTATTGATGCCGCTGCGAATCCGCCGAAGCAATCTGAACGAGGCCACAGCCAAGGCCACTGCACTGCTGGAACATGTCGGTCTGGGACACCGTTTGAAGCATAAACCGGCGGAACTGTCCGGTGGTGAGCGTCAGCGAGTGGCGATCGCCAGAGCCCTGATTACCGATCCGGCGTGCATTCTTGCCGACGAACCGACCGGGAATCTTGATCAGGAGTCGGCCAAACAGGTATTCGAGCTGTTGCTGGAGCTGAATCAGGAATTCCAAACAGCGGTGCTGATCGTAACGCATGATATGCAACTGGCTAACCGTATGGATCGCATATTACGACTTAAGAACGGCGAACTGCATGCGGAAGAAAGCGCCCAGAATCCGTCAGGTCAGACGCCAGCATAAGCCTGTGTAACAAGTAAACCGATAGTTATATGATCAATATACAAAACCTCTCTTTACGTGCCGGAATCAAACCTTTGTTGTCCGGCGCCAATCTGGCGATTCATCCGGGCCAGAAAATCGGTCTTGTCGGCCAGAACGGTGCCGGTAAAACCACGCTGTTTAAAGCGATTCTCGGTCAGGTAACGATTGATGGCGGAAATTTAAGTATCCCGGCAGATTGGATCATCGGTTATGTGGAACAGGAAAGCGGAGAGCTGGAACAGAAAGTTCTGCAGTATGTCAGTTTTGGCGACCAGTTATATGCCGATGCGATAGCGAGCCGTGACGCGGCCGAAAAAGCGGGAGACGAAGATGCCATCGTACGCGCCTATGATCAGTTGGATAAGCTGCAGGGATTCGCAGTCGAAAATCAGGCCCGACAACTGCTGTACGGTTTAGGCTTTACTGAAAATAGCTTTTCGCAGTCTATTGCTGAGTTTTCCGGCGGATGGCAGGTGCGTCTTAAATTGGCGCGGGCGCTGATGCAGCGTGCCGATCTGCTGCTTTTGGACGAACCGACCAACCACCTGGATATCGAAGCGGTTTCCTGGTTAAAGCAGTGGCTGAAAAACTTTCCCGGTGCAGTTCTGGTAATTTCGCACGACCGCGATTTTCTGGATCAGGTTGTGCAGGGGATTGCACATATCGAGCAGCAGAAAATTACCTATTACAACGGCAATTTTGCCGCTTTTGAACGTCAGCGCAATGAACGCCTGATGCAGCAACAGGCGTTGCATGACAAGCAGAAGCAGCAGATGCAGCATCTTAAAACCTTTATCAGCCGCTTCAAAGCGAAAGCTTCCAAAGCCAAGCAGGCGCAGAGCCGTGTCAAAGCCTTGGAACGTATGGAGATGGTCGCAGCGGTACAGGCGAGCAACCCTTTTCATTTCGAGTTTCCCGAACCGAAGGTGCAGCCGGATCCGATGTTGCAGATCGAACAATTGCGTTTCTCCTATGCGGACAGAGCGATTATCGAAAAAGCGGATTTGGTTCTGCGTGCCGGCGACCGTATCGGGCTGGTTGGGGTTAACGGCTCCGGTAAAACCACGCTGTTAAAACTGCTCGTCGGGGAATTGAAGCCGGAGGGAGGTAAAATTCAGGTTGCCAGAGGGGTGAAAACCGGTTATTTCTCGCAGCATCAGCTTGATACCCTGCGCCCGGAATGGAGTCCGTTACAGCATCTCTTGGCTTTGGAAGATGCGCCAAGCGATCAGCAGGCTCGGGATTTTCTCGGCGGTTTCGGATTTAGCAACGAGCAATGTCTACAGCAGGTCGAACCTTTTTCCGGTGGTGAAAAGGCGCGTCTGGCAATGGCGTTGATCGTCTTTCAACAGCCTAATCTGATTATTCTCGATGAGCCGACCAACCACCTGGATATGGAAACGCGTGACGCGCTTGAGATGGCGCTGCAGGATTACACCGGTGCTTTGTTGCTGGTATCGCACGATAAACATCTTCTGGCCTCGATTGCCGATCAGTACTGGTGGGTTCATCAAGGCCAGGTGGAACTGTTCCATGGCGATCTTGACGAATACCTTAACGAGCAGCTGAGACGAATCCGCCAGCAGTCGGAAGAAGAGAAAAAAGCGCTGATATCAGAAGACGCTTCTGCCGCCAAAACAACAAATAAAAAGCAGCAACGGATACAGAATGCGCATCAGCGTAAACAGCTGGACGCCCTGCTTAAGGCTGATCTGCAGTTGAGTCGTAAACTGGAAAAATCGCTTGAAAAGACGCAGCAGGAGTTGGATCGGCTGCACGCTTTACTTGAAGACAGCTCGCTGTATGACGCAGCGAACAAGGATAAATTAACCGAGTGTCTGCAAGCCGAAGCCAAATGCAAACAGGATTTGGAAGATTTGGAAATGCAGTGGCTGGAAATCGAAGAGGTTATCCAGCAGAAAAAAATAGATTTTGAAGCGAAGCTTGCCGGTTGAATTGCCTCGAACTGGCTTGAAAGATCGGTTGTGAAGGCTGATAAATAAAAAAGCGACCATTTCTGTGACAGAGTGGTCGCTTTTTTTATTGCTGAGCCGGGCGCTTAGCGCATACCGGTAAAGTACAGGCTCAAACGACTGGCAGTCTGGGTACTGATATCGCCCATCAACTGTTCGAAGAAGTTTTTCTCGACTTCGTAGTAGCGAATATTAGGTTCTTCCATGATTTCGCGAGAAACCGAGCCCATATCGCCGATGCCGTCGATCATGCCGTTTGTAACTGCATCCTCACCCAGCCAGACCAGACCGGTGTAGGTGTTTTCGTTTTCCTGGATGCGATCACCGCGCCCGTCACGTACGGCTTGAATAAACTGCTGATGCGTTTTTTCCAATACCTGACTCTGGAAGAACTTGCGACCTTCCTCGTCTTTCGGTGCAAACGGATTGATAAAGGTTTTATGTTCTCCGGCATGCATGGAGCGGTTTTCAATACCGAGTTTGTCCATTAGACCGGTAAAGCCGAATGAGTCCATTCTGACGCCGATTGAGCCGACCAGCGAGCCTTTATTGGCGATGATTTTATCCGCCGCTACCGTAATGTAATAGCAACCGGAGGCGCACATATCTTCAACCACCGCGATAACCGGTTTTTGGTATTGTTTCTTCAAACGGGTGATTTCGTCATTGATCAATGCCGATTGAACCGGACTGCCGCCTGGCGAGTTCGCTTTGATGACGACCGCTTTGGAAGCCGGGTTGCTGAAGGCTTGCTGAAGAAGAGGAATCATTGTTTCGGCGCTGACTTCACTCTGCGGCATAATAGCGCCTTCAAGGCGAATCACGGCAATATGTTCTTGAGAGGCATCGGCCTGTTTCAACTGTTCGGCGGTACCCATGTTGTCGATGGCAACATAGATGAAAAATACGACATAAGCGGCAATGGCAAGTTTCAGAAGGTTGGCGAAGCGTCGGCTCCATCGTTCCTGTTTGACAAGCGATTCGACGGCGCCGGCCAGACGGTCAAAATTCTTCATTTCGACTGCCGGTGACTGCGCAGCAGTCTGTGGTTGATTTTCTTGCGTGGCTTTGTTCGATTCTTGTTCCATTCCTGATCCTTTATAATAAGCAAGTTTGTGCATTTTACCCCGATATTGACTATGACCCAACAAAAGCCAGCCGAGCATCCTGACAAAACCCTTGAAAACCCGTCGCAGGAGCCTGCTATGGAACGAGATCGCGACGAGGTGTTTGATATTGACGATTTTCTGAAGCATCTGACCGAGCGACCGGGCGTTTACCGAATGCTCGATAATCAGGGGCAGATTATCTATGTCGGCAAGGCAAAAAATCTTAAGCGCCGAGTCAGCAGTTATTTCAAAAAACGTCATGACGAAATCAAGACGGCCAAAATGGTCGAGCAAGTCGCACGTATTGAAGTCACGATCACCGAAACGGAAAGCGAGGCGTTCATCCTCGAAAACACACTGATTAAACGCCATAAGCCGAAGTACAACATTCTTTTCAGGGATGATAAGTCTTATCCGTATATCTATGTTTCAACAGCAAAAAAATATCCCTCGCTGAGTTTTCATCGTGGTGCCAAGCGCCGAAAAGGAGAGTACTTCGGGCCTTTTCCCAACGCTTCTGCTGTGCACCATACCTTGCATGCTTTACAGAAAATTTTTCCGGTTCGCCAGTGCGCGGAAAGCGTTTTTCAGCATCGTTCGCGTCCCTGTTTGCAATATCAGATCAAGCGCTGTTCCGGTCCTTGTATCGAGGGGTTGGTTTCGGATGACGATTATCAGCGTGATGTCCGTCATACCATGATGTTTTTACAGGGCAAAAGTTTTGCTGTGGTGGAAGAACTCGGCGAGCAGATGCAGCAAGCGTCGATGCAGATGGAGTACGAGCAGGCAGCAGTTTACCGTGATCGAATTTCTGCACTGCGCTCGATCCAGTCGCAGCATCTGATCAATCAACCGGGGAATCGGGATATTGATGTGATTGCCGTCGCTTCGCAGGGCGATCAAGTCTGCCTGTGTCTGATGATGTATCGTGGCGGAAATTTATGGGGCAGCGAAACTTTTTTCCCGAAAGTGGCCGCAAACAGTGAAACGGAAGAAATTATCGATGCTTTTATCGTTCAGCACTATCAGTTGCATCCGGCACCACATACCATTCTGCTTGATCGCAAACTGACGGAAGAAAAGGCGCTACAGTCGCTGCTGACGGAGAAGTACCAGCGAAAAACCGGCTTCAAAGTCGCTAAAACACAGACCGATAAAAGTTTGTGGCAACTGGCCCAGACTAATGCTGAAGCGGGCTTGAAACAGCAGATGACGCAAAAGAGTAACCAGTTACAGCGACTCAAAGCTTTGCAGGAAGCGCTGGAGTTGGCTCAGCCTCCGAAGCATATGGAGTGCTTCGATATCAGTCACACGCAAGGGAATTTAACGGTCGCCAGCTGTGTCGTTTTCAAAGACGGGGTCCCAAGCAGTAGTGATTACCGTAAATTCAATATCGAAGGCATTCAACCCGGCGACGATTATGCCGCCATGCATCAAGTTTTGCAGAGACGTTATTCGCGTCTTAAAAAAGAAGCTGACAGACTGCCGGATCTGGTGGTTATTGATGGCGGGAAAGGGCAGTTGAATCAGGCGATCGAAGTTCTGAAAGGGTTGGAACTGGATTTTCTGCCTCTGGTTTCTGTGGCCAAGGGGGAAGGCCGTAAAGCGGGGCTCGAGGTTCTGTATACACCCTATAACAGTGATGGAATCGATCTGGCAGACGATGACGTTGCGTTGCACCTGATTAACCATATTCGCGACGAGGCGCATCGTTTCGCGATTACTTCCCATCGTAAAAAACGCGCCAAGGCAATGACGCACTCCCGTCTTGAAGATATTCAGGGAATCGGCCCCAAGACGCGCAAAAACCTGTTGCTGCATTTCGGCGGTTTGGGCGAGGTTAAGAATGCGGCGGTGTCGGAACTGCAAAAAGTAAAAGGGATCAGTAAAGATAAGGCGCAGACAATCTATGACTTTTTCCACGGCGAAGTCTGAAAAAGGCGGCAAGGTTTTGCGCTTTAATCCCCGATTTTTATCCAGATATGGTAGTATTGCCTCAGAATTTTATCTCGCTTGCAATTTACGCAAGTGTAAAGACATCCGCCTTTTCAACTCATTCAATAAAAGACATATCAGATGAATCTGCAATCATTGCCAATGATGATGACATGGAGTCGTGTCGTTCTTATTCCGGTTTTCCTAATTTGCTACTATGCTCCGATCGAAGATGCGCGCTTCTGGGCAGGACTGGCCTTTATGATCGCGGCAATTACCGATTGGTTCGACGGCTATTTGGCCCGTAAACTGGGTTCTTCAAGTAAACTCGGTGCCTTTCTGGATCCGGTTGCCGACAAACTGATTGTTGCAGCGGCTTTAATAGTGGTTGCCGCCGAATATCACGATAACCTGCTGGTTATTCTGTCGGCGGTTGTGATTATGATGCGAGAGGTGGCGATTTCCGCGCTGCGCGAATGGATGGCGGAAAATAACGCCCGTGAAGTGGTCGCGGTATCCTATCTTGGAAAAATCAAAACGGCATCGCAGTTGGCTGCCTTGACCTGGCTGCTGTACGGTGGCGAGCTGTGGGGCGTTAACTGGGGTGAGCTTGGGTTCCCGATGTTGTATTTTGCAGCGGTTCTGACATTGATTACCTGGATTCAATACACCAAAGCGGCTTTGCCGCAGATCATCGCCTCAACGAAATCATAGGGTTAGCGGATCTTGTTTCCGGGCAGGAGACTTAGATGAATCCTCAAAGCGAAAAGGGTATGAAAAAAGTCGTAAAAACCGCTTGACCTTTTACGTCCAGACCCTATAATACGCCCCATCTAAGCGGGAATAGCTCAGCTGGTAGAGCGCAACCTTGCCAAGGTTGAGGTCGCGAGTTCGAACCTCGTTTCCCGCTCCAAAATATGGCGCGATGGCAGAGTGGCTATGCAGCGGATTGCAAATCCGTGGACCTCGGTTCGACTCCGGGTCGCGCCTCCATATTCTTAGTTTGCAGACTCCCAGTCTGCAAATTCTTCTCAGTAAATCGTGCCCCTTATACATGCTTTGCTGAACACCTGCCCAGGTGGCGAAATTGGTAGACGCAGGGGACTTAAAATCCCCCGGTAGAAATACCGTGCCGGTTCGATTCCGGCCCTGGGCACCATTTATATTCCTTTATACTTTCCTGATTTCCAAGCAGATACTCTGCAAATTTCTTTGGCGATTCTGGCTATAGGAACTAAAGCATAAAACTCTGTTGATCCTTAATATCTGATTTCGAATAGCCGTAATCAACCGTAAAACACGTAACAACTTAAAATGGTGTCGGTATGGCTGTCAGTTCGTTTTGCTGACGAGATGGTAGGCAAAATTGCTCCAGCTCAGAAACAGCACCAGCCCGCCGAACAGGAAAGCATTTCTCCTTTTTACGAAGTTATTTGTTCCAAGATGTACGGTTGTATGCCAGAGCCGGGATAAGACAAACAGCCAGCAAAGGGTAACTTGTAGCAGATCGAGCGTTTGCGTTACGTAAACTGAAAGTATCAGCAGATAGAACAGGATCGGCAGTTCAAAAAGGTTCTGATAGTGTTGCTCGGTTTGTGTCAGGGCGTCCGGTAACTTCCCGCCGCGATTATGCAAAAAATAGCGAGGGTTCAACCCCTCATGCGCAACCGCTCTGAAACGCAAAAAGAGCATTCTGATACCGGTGTAGAAGGTTAATCCGATCATGACGAGCATCGGGTAAAAGATAATATGTTGCTGCAAAATGTACTCCTTTAAGACCTGAATAGTGGTTGTGATTTATCATAATTCTGATAACAATATGTTCAAGAACATATTTTAGGAGTGTGGCAATGGCATGGCCGGAGAAGCGAAAAGCAAATACCAGAAATCAGATTCTTGAATGCGCCGCCCAGCTTTTCAGTGAAAAGGGGTTTGACCGTGTCTCTATTGATGATGTGATGCGTAATGCCGGTCTTACCAGAGGCGGGTTTTATTCGCATTTCCAATCCAAGGACGCCCTTTACGCTGAAGCGATTAAGATGGCTGCGCAGCGGAGTGTGGCAGCAAGATTGCCCGAAGCGTCCATGACGGATGCGGAAAAATTACACTTTCTTCTGGATCAATATCTTGATGTTTCCCATTTGTCTACCGATGAACCGTCTTGCCCATTGGCTTTTATGGCGACAGATGTTGCCCATCGAAACGATGAAGTGCGCGATGTTTACACCAAGGTATACAAACGGCTGGTTATTTTTATCGCGAAACTGATGGGTGAGTCTGCAGATAGTGATCGGGTCTTGGCTCTGACGGCTATGATGATCGGCGGTGTGGCGGTGGCGAATTCACTGCAGGACGAGAAAATGGTAACGAAGCTGTTAGCGGCGTGCCGCAAGTTTGGGGATGAGCTGATTCAGGATGAAACCAAATAGCGCTCCGGCGCATAGTCGGCTGTCAGGCTACTTTAGAACCATCAGAGGTTAGTGACTAGGTTTACGGTTATATTGCCGTATATAGCCGGCGATTTCCGAGTAGGGCTGCGGTTTCGAGAACAGATAGCCCTGGTAGAGGTGGCAGCCCATCTTTTCCAGAATGTTTTTGTGTTCTTCGCTTTCGACACCTTCAGCAACAATGTCCAGTCCCAGTTCGTTGGCGAGCGCAATGGTATTTTTCGTCAATACAGCGGCGCTTTTGTCTTCAAGAATTTCAAAGACAAAGGATTTATCGATTTTAACTTGGGAGAAAGGCAGGTTTTTCAAGCTCAACAGCGACGAGAAGCCGGTTCCGAAATCATCAAGCGCAAAATGAATTCCTTTGTTGATGAACAGTTTCATCAGTCTTTCTGCGGTCATGGCATTTGAGATAACCATACTTTCGGTTAATTCGAATTTAAGTAAGCCTTGCGGAATATGATAATTCTGAAGCAAGCCGGAAACACGATTGTAGAATTCGTCCTGATAGAGTTGTTTGGCGCTGACGTTGACTGAAATCGGAATGCCGCTCAACACTGTCGACGACTGCCATTTTTCAATAGTATGACAGGCTTCCTCGATGACCCAGAGTCCAAGCTCTTCGATGAAACCGGTATCTTCGGCAAGCGGAATAAAGTCATCCGGGAACAGCAGGCCGTATTGAGGATGGTTCCAGCGGATTAAGGCTTCAACCCCCTTAACTTTCTTGAAGCGATCGTGTTGCGGTTGGTAATACAGAGTAAATTCTCGATTTAACAGGGCGGTTTTGAAACGGGTCTGTAAATCTCTGCGACGACTGAATTTCTCCAGTAGGGTTTTTGTCAGAAATTGAACCTGGTTCTGGCCATGCTGTTTTGCTTCATGAGTGGTGCTTTCCGCACTCAGCAGGATATTGTCGACTGTGGTTAAACCGTTGTTGCCGAAAGTCACAGCGCCGATAGACAAGCCGATATGGTATTCTTCCTGATTGATTTTGATTGCCTTACTGGTCAATTGCAGCAACTTTTCGCAGAGGTCGTGAAGTTTTTGTTCAATTTCTTCTTCGCTGGCGATATCCAACAGTAATATCCCAAATCGGTCACTACCGAAACGGGCAAGAATCTCATTGGATTTCAGTCGCGACTTGAGTTTCCGAGAAAAGGTTTTCAGTAGCTGGTTGCCGAGTTCGAACCCTTCGAGATCGTTAATGAACTTAAAGCGGTTGATGTTGATGTACAGCAGGCCACCGCTCTTTTCCTCGCATAAGGCGGTTTTCAAGTTCGCTTCAAGATAGTTTTCAAACAGGCTTCGGTTGACCAGTCCGGTAAGTGAGTCATAAGACGACAGAAGTTTGATTTTTTCCTGGTCTTTTTTATGTCCTGTGACATCGTAGAAAGAGCCGACAAAAAAGCGGATCTTGTGGAAGTTGTCTTCAACCACGCTGATGGTCAGATTTTCACAATACTCTTCGCCGTTTTTCTTGCGGTTCCATATCTCTCCCTGCCATTTTCGCTTGCTGAGAAGTTCGTCCCACATTGTGCGGTAAAATGCCTTGTCCTGCCTCCCGGAACTTAAGAGTGACGGGGATTTGCCGATGACTTCTTCCTCTTTATAGCCGGTCAAACGGGTGAATTCCGAATTCACTTTGCAGATTTTGCCTTTAGCGTTGGTTATCAACATCGCCGTTTTGGCATCAAAAACATTGGCCGCGATCAATCGTGATTGGATGTTGCGAATTAAAATCAGACCGATAATGCTCAGGAAAAGAAAAATCAGCGTCGTGAGCGCAATATTAAGCAATAAATCGTTCTTTATCTGGTCAAGCATAGGCGCTGAGGAGCGTGCGACGACATAACCGAAAAAGTGATTGGAGAGGTCATTGATCGGTGTAAACGTGATTGTGTAGGAATGGCCTTGTAGATTTTGGGTTTCAATAAATTTCTGTTTAGCATCGAGTTTTTCGAGAAGGTTTCCGGTGACTGAAATATTCTCCAGTGAGGACAGAAAAACCGCCGACAGAGGCGCTTTATCGAAAAAATATTCTCGGTTGGGGTCTTCCAAGTACCAGCCTGGAGCAAAATCCAGGCTCTTGTAACTGTCTTTAAAGTCCTCAAGCAGCATGTTTTTCAAACCGGGAGTCAGCAGAAAGGCAAGCTCCTGAGAGGCATCCAGTGCGTTGAAGTTTTTCTTGATCTGTTCAAGTTTAGTGCTGAGTTCGAAAGCGCCAATATGATGTCCGTGGATGAACAGCGGTTGCACATAACGATAGCCAGATACGACTTTCCCGAGTTCGAAACCGGAAACCACCTTTTTATAAGTGTTGACCAGACGATAGGAGTTACGGACTTCGTTAAGGTTATCTCCGAAGTGCTCGGGAGCATGCATGCGTAAAAAACTGGTGCCGTCAGGTAAAACGAAGTGGAGCTGATGGATACCCGTTTCGCGCAACTTTTCATAGTAGGGCTGCATGAGGTCGTACAGTTGTCTGCGCAAAACTGCACGCTGCGGATAATCCGCTTGTGCGGCCCGATTGATAATGGATAGGATTTCCGGGTTTTCGGAGATGAAAGTTGCACTGGGTTTATCGTGATCGATCAGTATGGCGGCTTTCCATAGCTCCTCGAATTTGAACCATTTATCTTCAATAACGTATTCTTGATGAGCGGTATTACGATCGAGAATATAGAGTATTGAAGTCAGATAACCGACACCTAAAACGAGTGCAAGCAGCGACTTGAGCATTTTAGTATTGGTTAAGATCACTCTTTCTCCAAAGTTTGATTTTTTTGTGGTTTGAATTCTGTAAGCGGTCTCTAACGGAGCGAATAAATTGCGACCATTGCTATAAACCTAATATTTATGTGGATTCTACAGATAAATTGCTTTTATCTGTACAGTAAAAAAATTAACGCTTGTTAGTCATTTATTCAAAATAAATAAGCGCTGTCTGAGCTTGTATAAAGATGCTCAAGACGATTGATAGCAAAAACGCGGTTGGCACCGCGTTTTAAAGAATGGGAATAGGGGGATTATCTGATTTCTGATTAGTGCTGTCGATCCAGGCGTTCGATCGGAAAAAGCGCATCGAATGCGGCACCAAGTCCGTAAACGAAAACAAAAATCAGAACAAACACAATCAGGATCGAGCGTGCAGTTTTATTGTCGATGAATTTTGCTTTCCAGTTTTCGCTTTTGACCAGTGGCCAGATAAAGTAGAGAAATATAAGCAGTGCAATAATCTGCAGAGCAATCAGAAAATACTGCACGCCAGCCGGTAGGTCATTTTCCTGCACGTGAATTCCTTTTTATTTAACCAACAGATTGATCATAGTCTGATAGTAGATGTCGGTCAGTTTATTGAGATCCGACACGCTGACGCACTCATTTACTTTGTGGATAGTGTCGTTCAGGGGGCCTAGCTCGATCGTTTGCGCGCCGGTTGGCGCGATAAAACGTCCGTCGGAAGTTCCGCCGCCGGTCGACAGCTCCGGCTCGTAGCCGACAATCGAATGACACGCTTGTTTAACGGCTTGAATGAGTTCTCCGTCTCCCTCGGTAATAAACGGGTTGCCGGAAAGATTCCATTCAATATCGTAGTCCAGATTGTGATGGTCCAGTACTGCCTGCACGCTTTGCTGCAGCGCTTCCGCAGTATGTTCGGTCGAGAAGCGGAAATTAAACAGGACTTCGATTTCCCCGGGAATGACATTGGTGACACCGGTGCCGGCATGAATATTGGAAACCTGAAAGGATGTCGGTGGGAAATATTCGTTGCCATGATCCCAGTTAATGTTGACCAATTGCTCCAGTGCTGGAGCCAGGTTGTGAATCGGGTTGTCAGCAAGATCCGGATAGGCGATATGTCCCTGAATGCCTTTTACGTTCAGTTTTCCATTCAGGGAGCCGCGGCGTCCGTTTTTGATTGAATCGGCCAGTTTTTTAGAGCTGGAGGGTTCGCCAACCAGGCAGTATTCGAATTTTTCGTTGCGAGCTTCCAGCGTTTCGATCACTTTGACCGTACCGTCAACCGCCGGGCCTTCTTCGTCACTGGTGATCAGGAAGGCGATTGATCCTCTGTGCTCGGGATAGGATTCGACAAAGCGTTTGCTTGCCGCCATAAAACAGGCGATGGAACTCTTCATGTCGGCTGCGCCGCGACCGTACAGCATGTCGCCTTCGATATGGGCTGAAAAGGGTGGAAATTTCCAGGCGTCTTGCGGCCCGGTCGGTACGACGTCCGTATGGCCGGCAAACACCAGACAAGGACTTTCGTTACCGCGGCGAGACCAGAGGTTAGTGACTTCCCCGAAAGGCATGGATTCGTTTTTGAACCCAAGAGGTTCAAGGTAGTCTGCAATCATCTGCTGACACCCTTTGTCTTCCGGGGTTACGGAATCAACTTGAATTAATGCTTGGGCCAGGTCAATGGTTTCGCTCATGACACTCTCATTTTGTACTGTTTTTTTGAAGAAATTTTATTTTAGGCACTGAGTGCGCTTTTGAGAAGCGTAACGCACAGATGCTTTACTGTTTAATGTTTTATATCAACTGTTTGTATTCGGCTTCTTTAAAACCGATTAGCAGGGAGTCACCTTTCTCAAGAACCGGACGTTTGATTAATGTCGGCTGCTGCAGAATAATTTCCACGGCTTGCGGTGAGTTTTCCTGTAAAGCTGTCTTCAACTGCTCGTCAAGATTGCGCCAGCTGGTACTGCGTTTATTGATCAGCTCGGCAAGAGTGACTTTTTGCAGCCATACCTCGATCTGTTCCGCCTTGAGTCCATCCTTACGAAAATCATGAAACTGATAGGGGATGTTCTGTGTATCCAGAAACTTGCGGGCTTTTTTAATCGTGTCGCAATTGGCGATGCCGTACATAGTCGTCATTGGAATGGCTTCTCCGTTTTGATCCGTTAAAGTCGGGCAATTATACGGCTTTATGATTCGTTGTGAAAAATACTCTATTGAAATAGCCGTTTAAAAAAACCGTTCACAGTAACTAAGAATTTGGCCTGACGAAATTAGCGGTTTGATTTTTGTATCTCTACGGCCGACAGGTTATACTCTCGGGTTTATCTGTTGTTAACCTTTTAAAGAGATTTGAATTATGACAATCAAGCGAATTGGACACCGTTATAGCGATGCACAAACCGGCGTTACATTGGATGTGTGGTTTCCGCGCTCTAATAAAGAGATTGCGCGTAACTGTTTGGCTCTCAAGGCAGGCATTATCAAAAGCGATTTTGTTACCGTAGAGATTGAATCAGTCGATGAAGCGCCAAAAACGGCTGAAGAAGCGTATCTGCGTCTTCACCTGCTATCTGAATGTGCCTATAAGCCGCATGACATTAACCTAGACGGTGTTTTCGGCCTGTTGACCAATGTCGCTTGGACCAATGCCGGTCCTGTATTGCCTTCAGAAGTTGAAAACCTGCGTGAAGCAATCCAAGAAGAAATGATTCAGTTGACTGTGACTTCAATCGATAAATTCCCGCGTATGGTCGATTACGTGATTCCGGAAGGCGTTCGTATCGGTGATGCAGATCGTGTACGTCTAGGGGCGCACCTTGCACCTGGAACAACGATCATGCATGAAGGATTTGTTAACTTCAACGCGGGAACTTTGGGTCAGTCTATGGTTGAAGGCCGAATTTCTGCCGGTGTTGTGGTGGATGATCATACCGATATCGGTGGTGGTGCTTCGATCATGGGAACGCTTTCCGGTGGTGGTAAGCAGGTAATCTCTATGGGACAGCGTAACCTGTTGGGTGCGAACGCGGGTCTGGGGATTTCACTGGGTGACGATTGTATTGTGGAATCCGGACTGTATTTGACCGCAGGTACTAAGGTTCAGATGCCTGATGGTTCTGTTGTTTCTGCTCGCGAACTGTCTGGACAATCGAAACTGTTGTTCCGTCGTCATAGTCAGACTGGTCAGGTACAAGCAATTGTCACCGACGGTACCCTGTGGGGCGGACTAAATAGCGTACTGCACAGTAACGACTAATTATCCCCGCTCGTAGCCCGGCCGATCCGGCTGGGCGTATAAGGCGTCAGGTCTCTCCTGCGCCTGTTCCTGTCTTTCTTTTCTAAGCGTATTCACGTTTTTCAAGATATCCGCTTGATGTTCTCAGTCAGTGCTTTTTGCCATGTGATTTGCTGATTTGTTGCTTGTTATGTTACGCCTGCAAGGGCTCGTGCACTGATATAATGCGGTGGATTTTTAGTCTAATTATGAAGGGTCGTATGTCAGCTGTATTCGGAATGGATCATATTAGTCTTTTGGTACAGGATGCGGATAAAGCCGCAACCTTTTATCAGAATATTCTTGGCCTGGCTATTCTTGAGCGCCCGGACCTCGGTTTTCCAGGGGTTTGGTTGGATTTGGGCGAGGGACAGTCGCTACACCTGTTACAGGTAAGTCGAGAGCATGTTCTCAACGACCGTCTTCCCGAGCACGGCGGGCGTGATTTTCATTTTGCTCTGCGTATCAAGGATTTGGAAACTTTTGTCGCTAAGCTTGAGCAGGCGGGTGTTGCATATACCAAAAGCCGTTCCGGGAGAAAAGCACTGTTTTTCAGAGACTTGGATGGCAATGCGATTGAACTGACTGAGGTTGATTGATTTGCAAAACTGATTTGTAGTTTAGCCGGTACACTGGCGCTCAAAGCGAGTGCCCACCGGCTTCTCAAATTCAGGTTGTAGCGGTTAAACAGCAGTCGTATCCGTTGCGGGTTCGCTGTTTGATTTTAATTTTCGATCGTTTCGATCAAGGCGTCGCGCAATCTGGCCTGACTTTCACTGCTGGTAATGGCTTTTTCGTCTGTGTCACTGATAATAAACCAGTCTTCAGCTTTCTCACCAACCGTAGTGATTCTGGCGTCATGCAACCTGATATGGCACGAACGCAGAGCAAATCCAATCCGCGATAAAAGTCCGGGCGCATCCTTGGTCGAGATATGTAGCTCGCTGCGATGATCATTGAGTTTTTCAATATGGATTTCGGTTGGCGTCTCGAAACAGCGTATGCGGCGATTAAGGAAGTTGTTTTGTGCAACCGGTTCCATACCGTCACCCAGCATATGCTTGCGAATCGTATCGCAGATTAACGCGGTATCCTGCTCTTTAACGGCTTGATGTTCATCCCTGGTCAGGAAGTACATAATGACCAGAGTCATGCCGTCATTACTACTGAAAATACGAGCTTCCATAATATCCATTTTCAGCCGGTCGAGCGCCGAGGTGATATTGGCAAACAGGTAATCTCTATCCGGCATATAGATCAGCAGTTCTGAGGCACCACGCGGGCTTTTGGCCCGGACCATAACATGGATCTGATTCCGATCCGCAAGATAGAGCTGTTCGGTAATCCGAGATACGCTGTTCGGGCTTTGACGGCTGAAAAATTCGCTGTCGGCCATGCTGTCCCAGAAGGGCTGGTAGGCGGTGGTGCTAATTTCGCGTTTCGACAACTGCTCCTTGGCTTTTTCCTGAGTCTGCAAAGCTTTCATTGCCTTGTTTTTTGGTGCGTTTGAACTGAGTGCCAGCGCTTTCGTAGTTTCGTTGTACAGTTCCAGGAAGAGGGAGTTTTTCCAGTCGTTCCAGACGTCGTTTGAGGTTGCGCAGACGTCGGCCACCGTTAACAGGTATAAGTGGTTAAGATGTTCCTGATCGCCCATTAAGGAAGCAAATTCGTTAATGGTTTTCGGGTCGCTGAGGTCTTTGCGCTGCGCGACATGCGAAAATTCCAGGTGATAGCGCACCAACCAACTGATCATTTTCTGATCTTTGACAGGAAGGTTGTGCTCGCGGGCAAAAACGGCGGCATCTTCGGCTCCGACAACTTCGTGTTCGCCTTCTCGCCCTTTGGCAATGTCATGAAATAGCCCGGCGAGGAAAAGCACTTCCGGACGGCAGATCTGTTTGGCAATCTGGTGCGCCGTTGGAAACTCATAGGCGTAATCATCGACAAAAAAACGGCGCAGATTACGGATGACAAGAATGGTGTGGTCATCGACCGTATAGGCGTGGAAGATATTAAACTGCATCAGGCCGCTGATTTTCTTGAAAACCGGCAGGTAGCTATCGAGGATACCGTAGCTATGCATGCGTTTGATGGAGGCATAGACCCCTTTGGGCTGTCGGAATATTTCGATGAACAGGGCTTTGTTAATCGGGTCGGCGCGGAATTGTTCGTTGATATAGTGCAAATGGTCGCGGATCGAGCGTATCGCTGTCGAGCGCAGACCTTTAATATGAGGTAGATTGGCCAGAGCAACAAACATCTCGAAAATCGCTGTCGGGTTGACTGAAAAAACATCTTCAGAAGTGATGTCCAGATAGTCATTACGAATACAGAAACGATTGTTGATTGGGGTGATTGTCACTTCATCCGGTTCAAACAGTTCTTCACGGAAGTGCTGCAACAGAATTTCATTGAGTTTAGCCACGCTTTGCACATTGCGGTAATAGCTGCTCATGAACTGCTCAACCGCCATTTTTTCCGGATTGTCCTGATAGCCAAATTCACTCGCTATCTGCTGCTGAAAGTCGAACTGTAAACGCTCTTCGCGGCGGCGTTTCAGGTGTTGCAGCGCAAAGCGGATACGGTTCAGGTACTTATTCGCTGCTTCGATTTCGACATATTCTTCGGTAGTCAGGAAGTTGCGTTGGACCAGTTCATTGATCGATTTGACGCGGAAATAGCGTTTAGCGACCCAGTTGATCATATGAATATCACGCAGACCGCCGGGGCTTTCCTTAATGTTTGGTTCGAGCTGATAGGTTGTGTCCTGAAAGCGATGATGGCGTTTTTTCTGTTCTTCGAGCTTGGCACTGAAAAACTCTTTAATCGGCCAGAAGTCGTTTCTTGCCCAAAGGCTAATCAGGTTCTGAAAGGCCTGATAATTCCCGGTGATCCAGCGGGCTTCCAATAGGTTGGTGGCGGTGGTGACGTCTTTTAAGCCTTCTTCATAACAGTCGTCGAGACTGCGGATAGAGTGGCCGACATCAAATCCGAGATCCCATAAAAAAGTGATGAATTCCGATAGGCTGTTCTGCAGTTTGTCGGGATTTTCGGCAATAACCAGCAGGTCAATGTCTGAATATGGATGCAGTTCTCCGCGTCCGTAGCCACCGACTGCGATCAGCGCGGCATCAGGGTCTTGAACGAAGTTTGACCAGATCTTTTTAAGAATCTGGTCGACAAAGCTTGCTCGTTCCTTTAAGAGTTCTGAAACCGGCGCACCTGCTTCATACTGTTTGAACTGATAATCGACAAAGCGCTGGATAACATTTCGCCCGGCCTTTATTTTATCCAGATGCGACATTTCCGGATCAAGTAGTGCGCTGATAAATTGAGGCAGGGAGGGGCGGTGTATATCGCTGAACATGCAGGACCTACTGAATTTAAGCTAATTTAACGAAGCCAAGGTAAAGAGGAGTCTGTCCTGCAAAGGTTCAGCCTTTGCAGGAGGGGACGGTATTACTCTGGTAAAAACGGGGTTTCGCCTTGGCGCATAGTGAAAATTTCATAACCGTCTTCCGTTACGGCCAGAGTATGTTCCCATTGCGCGGAGAGTTTACGGTCCTTGGTAACGACCGTCCAGTTATCCGGTAAAAGTTTAACGTCGGCCTTACCCAGGTTGATCATCGGCTCGATGGTGAAAACCATGCCTGGCTTGAGTACGATGTCTTTAAGTTCTTCGGCTGCGTAGTGCAGCACCTGAGGTTCTTCATGGAATTCGGCGCCAATACCATGACCGCAGTATTCACGTACCACGGAATAATTATTGGCTTCGGCGTGTGTCTGGATCGCCTTGGCAACATCATACAAGGTTGCATTCGGTTTGACCTGTTCGATACCGAGCCATAGACATTCGCGTGCAACTTGACTCAGGCGGTGGGCAAAAGGTTTAACCTCGCCGATTTCGAACATCATACTGGTATCACCGTGATAACCGTCTTTGATGACGGTAACGTCGATATTGACGATATCGCCTTTTTTCAGCTTTTTATTAAAGTCCGGGATTCCGTGACAGACAACCTGGTTGATTGAGATGCAGCTTGAAGCTGGAAAACCATGATAATTCAAGGTGGCAGGTACCACTTCCAATTCATTGGTCATGTAATCATGCATGAGCTGGTTCAGTTCACCTGTTGAAGCCCCCGGTTTCATATGCGGGGCAATCATATCCAGGACATTAGCGGCCAATTGACCAGCAACGCGTAATTTTTCAATCTCTTCAGAGGTTTTAATTTTAATGGTCATGAAATCTCGTTTTTGTTAAGTTCGGTTAGCTTTTTGTTCAGAAAATATTGAGAAAAACGGCTGGTTATGGTATAAATGCCGCGCCTCTCAGATGAGAGAAATTTTAACAGAAAATCCGCACGTTTACCGAGACATAAAACGGGGTGCTGACTAAATCCTATGCCAAGGCTTTTTTCAGTTCGTTTTTATGGGTAGACGGAGGCCTAACCCACTATATTGGAGAAAAATCATGGCAAAAGTTACCATGCGTCAAATGCTGGAAGCCGGTGTTCACTTCGGTCACCAAACTCGTTACTGGAATCCTAAGATGTCTGAGTACATCTTCGGTGAGCGCAACAAAATTCATATCGTTAACCTTGAGAAAACTCTTCCAATGTTCAACGATGCCCTGAACTACATGGGTAGCATTGCAGCTAACAAAGGAAATGTTCTGTTTGTTGGTACTAAACGCGCTGCGAGTGAATTGGTTGCTCAGGAAGCACAACGTTGCGGCATGCCTTATGTCGATCACCGTTGGTTGGGTGGTATGTTGACTAACTTCAAAACCATTAAGCAGTCTATCAAGCGTCTAAAAGAGCTTGAAGCAATGGAGCAGGATGGTACTTTCGAAAAGATCACTAAGAAAGAAGCGCTGATGATGACTCGTCAGAAGCAGAAGCTTGAGCTTTCTCTTGGTGGTATTAAAGATATGCGTGCCATGCCTGATGCGATCTTTGTTATCGATACCGGTAATGAAAAAATCGCTCTGCAGGAAGCTAAGACTCTAGGTATTCCGGTTATCGGTGTTGTTGATACCAACAACGATCCGCGCAATGTTGACTATGTTATCCCAGGTAACGACGACGCAATCCGTGCGATCAGCCTATACCTAAGCGCAGCTGCTGATGCGATCAATGAAGCGAAAGCTTCGATCACTACAGCGGTCGAAGGCGATGATTTTGTTGAAGCTGAAGAAAAAGCAGCTGAATAATCTCTGAGCTCTATCATCGGCTGACCAAAAGTGAGCCGGTGATTTTCCCTCCCAGTTTCTTAACCCTTATAAAAACTCAAGGAATTAAACATGGCAATTACTGCTGCAATGGTAAAAGAACTGCGTGAAATCACTAGCGCAGGTATGATGGATTGTAAAAAAGCGCTGGCAGAAACTGACGGCGATATGGATGCGGCGATTGAGTTCCTGCGTAAAAAAGGTATGGCGGGTGCTGATAAAAAAGCCGGCCGTCTTGCTGCTGAAGGTGTTATCGCAATCGCTATCGCTGATGACAAGAAAACTGCGGCAATTGCTGAAGTTAACTGTGAAACTGACTTTGTTGCTAAAGGTGACGAATTCAAAACGTTTGCAGATGAAATCGCAGCGATCGCTCTAGCGAATAAAACAACTGATATCGATACTATCATGAGCCAGACTATGGCCAACGGTAAAACCGTTGATGAAACCCGTCGTGAATTGATCGCTAAGATCGGTGAAAACATGGGCTTGCGTCGTGTTGAAATTATTGAGACCAATGGTGAAATCGGTCAATACCAGCACGGTGAGAAGATCGGTGTTGTTGTTGCTATGGACGGTGGTGATGAAACGCTTATCCGTGACGTTGCGATGCACGTTGCTGCAGCTAAGCCACAAGCGGTTTCTTCTGATGATCTAGATGCAGCGGTTGTCGAGAAAGAGCGCGCGTTCCAAATCGAACAGGCGCAATCTTCCGGTAAACCAATGGAAATTATTGAGAAGATGATCGAAGGGCGTATGCGTAAATTCGTCGGTGAGATCACTCTACTAGGTCAGTCTTTCGTTAAAGATCCTGATCAGACTGTTGAGAAGCTTTTGAAATCTAACTCTGCAATGGTTACTTCATTCGTTCGCCTGGAAGTAGGTGAAGGTATTGAAAAACAAGAAACCAACTTTGCAGACGAAGTTGCTGAAGCGGCGAAAGCAGCTCAAGGTTCTTAATCGTCCTTGTTGAGAAAAACCATGGGGATCAGTGTTTCTGACCCTGTGGTTTTTTTGTATTAATTTTAAGAGTAATTTGTAAATAGCTTTATTTATCAGGTATTTACAAATTGTTTTTTAACCCTTTTCTTAGGATGAGTTATGGCTCTTAAATATAAGCGCATATTGTTGAAGTTTAGCGGTGAAGCCCTGATGGGCGATGGCGAGTTTGGTCTTTGTGCACAAACTTTGCGCAAGGTTGTCAAGCAGGTCAAGGATCTGCGTGACCTGGGCGTAGAAGTCGGGATTGTTGTCGGCGGCGGTAATATTTTCCGCGGTGCCCAGATTCAGGGGTCGGGTATTCAGCGAACTACCGGTGACCATATGGGGATGATGGCGACGGTTATTAATGCTTTGGCGTTGCGTGATGTGATTGAATCTATGGATATCAAGGCGCAGGTGCTTTCGGCGATGTCCATTGAAGGGATTTCAACCGGTTTTAATGCAAACCTGGTTAAAAAACAGTTAAGTAATGGCGAAGTGGTTATTTTTGCAGCGGGAACAGGTTCGCCTTTCTTTACAACCGATACGGCCGCAGCGCTTCGTGGTGTGGAAATCGATGCCGATATCGTTTTGAAGGCGACTAAGGTTGACGGAATCTATACGGCTGATCCGAAAAAAGATCCAAGTGCCGAGCGTTATACTACTTTGACTTATGATGAAGTCATTCAGAAAAACTTACAGGTTATGGATATGACGGCGTTCGTGCTGTGCCGTGACCATAAAATGCCGATTCGAGTTTTCGATATGTTTAAGGATCAGGCAGTTATTCGAATTGTTCAAGGTGAAGATGAAGGCACCTTGGTTAGCTCAGGAGAATAAAAAATGTTAAACGAAATTCAAAAAGACGCTAAGGAAAGAATGCAGAAGTCTTTCGAAAACCTGGAAACGAATTTTGCCAAAATTCGTACTGGGCGTGCGCACCCGTCTATTTTAGACAGCATCATGGTCGAGTATTATGGTTCTGATGTGCCGTTGAGCCAAGTGGCCAATATTAATGTTGAGGATGCGCGTACGCTTACGGTTCAACCATGGGAGCAACCAATGGTCGCCAAGGTAGAGAAGGCGATTATGACTTCGGATCTTGGAGTGAACCCGGCAACAACCGGTAATCTGATTCGTATCCCGTTACCGCCGTTGACTGAGGAACGTCGTCGTGACCTGACCAAGGTTGCGCGTGCTGAAGCGGAACAGGCGCGTGTTGCTATTCGTAATGTGCGTCGTGACGCCAATAACGATGTTAAAAATCTACTGAAAGATAAAGAGATTACTGAGGACGATGCACGTCGTGCCGAAGATCAGATTCAGAAAATTACTGACGATGTGGTTAAGCAAGTCGATGATCTTCTTGCTGATAAAGAAACGTCTCTGATGGATCTGTAATCGTTTCTGCCGTTGCGTACATCAGCAACTCGGTAAAGCCGTTCGCTATTTGCGCCGTAATAGGGCATAATTAGCGAATTTGGTAGAATATGAAAAAGCCAAAAATCGAATAGGTTTTTGGCTTTTTTATTGGTATTTTTATTTCTAAACTGACGCAGGGTGTGACATTGCCTGACAAATTGACTGAAACTCATGTTCCTCAACATATCGCGATTATTATGGACGGTAACGGGCGCTGGGCAAAAAAACGGCTTCTGCCGCGTTTTATCGGACACCAAAAGGGGTTGAAGGCCGTTAAGCGTACCATTACCCACTGCGCCAAGCGTGGTGTAAAGGCCTTAACCCTGTTTGCGTTCAGTACGGAAAACTGGCGACGTCCAAAGGACGAGGTCAATAAGTTGATGTCGATGTTTTTGACCGCCTTGCAGAAAGAAGTCAAAAAATTAAACGATAATAACGTGCAGCTACGGATTATCGGCGATCGTTCCGGTTTCAGTCAGGAAATTCAGCAGCATATCGAACAGGCGGAAGCCTTGACTCGCGAAAACGACGGTCTGGTACTTAATATTGCCGCCAATTACGGCGGACAGTGGGATATTGTCGAGGCAGTAAAGTCCTGGCAGGCTGCAAATCCAGATAAATCGGTTCAGGAGCTGTCGGTCGATGAATTAGGGCAGTACATAGCCAATGCGGATCTGCCTTTGCCTGATCTGTTAATTCGTACCGGTGGCGAACAGCGAATCAGTAATTTTCTGATCTGGCAGATGGCTTATTCTGAGCTGTATTTTACCGATGCACTCTGGCCGGATTTCGGTGCCGAAGAGCTGGATAAGGCGATCGACTCTTTCGCCAAGCGCGAACGTCGTTTCGGACGAACCAGTGAGCAGGTGCAGCAATGTTGATTCCTCGGATACTCACTGCGCTGGTTCTGGTTTTTATTGTTGTCGGCGGCGTTTTTTATGCCTCGGATAGTGTTTGGTCTTCAGGGGTGTTCGTTCTCGCTGTGCTCGCTTTATGGGAGTGGGCGAAACTTGCCGAGTGCCGCGCATTATGGCTCAAAATACTATTTACAGCGGTTTCTGCTGTATTGATTTACCTCCTGTCTCCGTTTATTAACGGTTACGCTTATCTGTTGGTGACGATTGTCGTCATGCTCGCGGTCTTGTCCGTTGTTGTCCGTTATCAGCGGACGCAGGGACGTGTCGGTTTAAATTCAAGGCCCTTAATGTTGTTGCTGAGTTTTGCTCTGACACTGGTTTTTATTGTTGCTTTGCTCGCTTTGCATTCGTCTGTAGCGCCAGCGATACTTTTACTCAGTATGGCGATTGTATGGGCGATGGATACAGGGGCTTATTTTAGCGGCCGCGCTTTCGGTAAGCGCAAACTGGCGAGTTACGTAAGCCCGGGGAAAAGTTGGGAAGGCGTTTGGGGTGGTGCTTTGAGTGCCTTCATTCTCTCCTATGCCGTGCTTTCGTTTGTCTTGTCAGATACACCGTTTACTGAACGAGTATGGATTTCTGTGGCACTGACTCTGATCGCTCTGTTGTCCGTATTTGGTGATCTGTTTGAGAGTGTTCTTAAAAGACAGGCCGATATCAAGGATAGCGGATCGATTCTTCCTGGGCATGGTGGTGTTCTCGATCGGATTGACAGCCTTCTGGTCGCCATGCCTTTGACTTACCTGCTTTGGTCCGTATATACGGTTTGATTGAATTGATTTAAAGGACTGCTTTGTGGACTTCTTATGGTCTTTAGTCGGCTTTCTCATTGTTATCGGTATTCTGGTTACATTGCATGAATGGGGACATTTCCAGGTCGCGCGCTGGTTCAATATTAAAGTTGTCGAATTTTCAATCGGTTTCGGCAAGGCCCTTTACCAGAAGCAAAAAGGCGAGACAAACTATAAGATTGCGATGATTCCTTTGGGCGGTTTTGTACGCTTTACCGATGAGCGCGAAGGGCCGGTTGCGGACGAGGATTTGCCAAGAGCATTTAACCGTCAAAGTGTTTATAAGCGATTTGCTGTGGTTGCAGCCGGTCCTTTGATTAATATCCTTTTTGCCTGGCTGGTTTTTATTGTTATTTATCTAATAGGAATCAATACCTTAAAACCAGTTATTGAAGTGATTCCTGAAAATACACCGCTTTCTCAGGTGTTAAATATGCAGCAACTGCAGTCGCATGGAGCGCAAGATGGCCTGTGGGAGGTCGTTGCGGTTAACGGTAAAACGGTTAATGCCTGGAACGAGGTTAATCAGCAGTTGATGCTGGCGATGATTGAGAAACGTGCCAATGTCGATTTGCAGTTACAGGAAGTCTATAGCGGACAAGCTATTCAGGTTTCCGGTTTGGATATTCGGTTGCTGGATTTAAATGCCGCCGATACAGATTGGCTGACTGTTTTAGGGTTTGTCCCTGCACCTCCACGGATTCCTGCTGTTATTGATCGGGTTTTGCCTGACGGACCGGCTGCAAATTCCGGTCTGCAGCCGGGAGATAGAATTACCTCCGTTGATCGCTTTCCGGTCGAGAACTGGGGTGAGTTCGTCAAAATTATCCAGGATAAACCGGGTGAGACGGTAAACGTGAGCTATTTACGTGATCGTGTCGAGTATGAGGTTGCGATTCGTCTTGGCAGTGTGCTGAGAGATGAGCAGCAGGTTGGTCAGGTAGGGCTCGGCGTGCGTTTTGATCGCCATGCGATGGCGCCTTTCAGTAACCGGATCAGTTATGATTTGAGCGGGGCGATTGAAGCGGGTTGGCAGCGTATGCAGGATCTGACTTATATGAGTCTGCAAATGCTTAAAAAAATGCTGTTCGGCGAAGTCAGTCTGCAACATTTATCCGGCCCGATCAGTATCGCCCAGATGTCCGGTCAGGCCGTACAGAGCGGTTTAATAAGTTTTCTGGGCTTGCTGGGACTTCTCAGCCTGAGTATCGGTATCCTAAATTTACTGCCAATACCTGTTTTAGACGGCGGTCATTTGCTATATTACCTCGTCGAAATGATAAAAGGCTCCCCTGTGAGCGACAGATTTATGCAATATGGTCAGACAGTTGGGTTATTCCTGATTCTCAGTCTCACTTTACTTGCTATATTTAATGACATTTTAAGAATATCCAATGGTTAAGATGAATCCTGTAAACTTTAGAAAAACCACCCTTGTTGCCGCTCTTTCGGCGAGTTTGCTAGCACCTGCAATTGCCAACGCCTTTGTGGTTGAGAAAATTGTCGTTGAAGGGGCGAACCGTATCGGTTACGAAACCATCAACAGTTATCTACCGATCAGCAAGGGACAGTTTCTTGATTCTGCCTTGACCCAACAGACCATTGAGCGTCTGTACAAAACCGGCTTTTTCGATAATGTATCCATCTACCAGCGCGGACAGGGCGAGATGGTGATCAAGGTTGAAGAGCGTCCGTCGATTGCCGAAGTCAAAATCGAAGGGAATAAGCTGATCGAAACCGATATTCTTCAAGATGCCTTGCAGAGTCTTGGTGTCAAACAGGGACGAATCTATAACCAGCTGGATCTTGATCGTATTATCATCGATCTGAAACGCCGCTATCAGAACCAGGGGTATTACGCTGCTTCGGTTGAAATCGAAAGCAAAGAATTACCGCGTAACCGTGTTGACCTGAAGATCAAAATTATCGAAGGCGAGCCGGCAAGTATGGGGCGCATTACGCTGGTCGGTAATGAAGTCTATTCGGATCGCCGTCTTAAAGGTCAGATGTCCTTAGGTGAAGGCGGGATCTTGGGAACCGGCGATTCTTATTCCAAGCCGAAGCTTGAAGCCGATCTTGAGAAAATCCGCTCTTTCTATCTGGATCGCGGCTACGCGCAGTTTAATATTGTTTCATCGCAGGTCTCGTTGTCGGTCGATAAAACCCGTGTTTTCACGACCATCAATATGCAGGAAGGCGATCGCTTTACTTTGAGTGAAGTGAAGTTTACCGGTGAAACCATTCTGACTCTTGATGAGATTGATCAACTGGTTGATGTGCGTGCGGGAGATACATTCTCGCGCAGTAAGATTATCAATGCCGTCAATACCATCCGCGAACGTCTCAGTGAAGAAGGCTATGCTTTTGCCGAAGTGACGCCGGATACGGTCATCAATCCGCAAGATAAAACCATGTCGGTCACCTTTAAAGTCGAACCGAAAAATCGTGTTTATATCCGTTATATCGACTTTGAAGGCAACACACGTACACGCGATCATGTTATTCGTCGTGAACTTCGACAGCTGGAGAGCGCGCCTTACTCACTGAAAGCAGTACGCCAGTCACAATCCCGACTGGATCGTCTAGGCTTTTTTAAAAGCAGTAAAATCGAAACCAAACGCGTTTCTGACGATCAGGTTGATCTGATTGTCAAAATCGAAGAGCAGCCAACCGGTTCTTTCACCGCCGGTATCGGGTACTCTCAGCTTGACGGAGCCAGTTTCAATATCGGACTTTCCGAGCGTAACTTTATCGGTAGTGGTAATAAATTGGACCTTCAGGTGGCAACCAGTGCGGCCAGAAAAACGGCCGATATTGGGGTGACCGATCCATACTTTACCGAAGACGGTGTCAGTCTCGGGATGGGGATCTATTATCGTGAAATCGATGCCGAAGAGTTGGATGTAGCCGACTACACGACCAACAACTACGGTGTGAAAGCCAGTATCGGCTATCCGTTGAACGAAGATGATTCGATTCGTTTCGGGTTGAAGTTGGATTCTCAGGAACTGGTCTGTAACTCCGATTTTACCTATTGTCATGATTACATTGATCAATACGGTTCGGATACCAATTCCGTTCAGGCAAGCTTGAGTTGGGTACGCAATACCACCAATAGTTTCTATTTCCCGAGTAAAGGGCGTAAAGCTTCGGTTTCTCTGGAAGCGGTCGTACCGGGAACTTCCGATGCGCCATTCTATAAAGTGTTTGCTGAAGAGAACCTTTATCTGCCTATGACGGAAAATCTGTCATTGCACTTTAAAGGTGGCTTTGCCTTCGGTGATGGTTACGGCGATATCGACACGCTACCTTTCTATGAAAACTTCTATGCCGGTGGGATCGGAACTGTGCGTGGTTTTGAACCGAACTCGCTTGGAAATCGTTTCGATCTGACTCAGGACGGTAGTGACCGTCCGCGAGGCGGTAATACGCGTGTCCTGGGTACGATCGAGATTATTTCGCCTACGCCGTTTATCGAGGACTCCAGTAACCAGCGTATTTCTTGGTTCTTCGACGCCGGTTACGTCTTTGAAGATATTAAGGAAGTGGAGACCACCGAACTACGCTCATCAGTCGGTATCGGTTATTCCTGGATTACGCCAGTAGGGCCGTTGACCTTCAGTATCGCACAACCGGTCAACTCCAAGTCTGATGATAAAACCCAGGCATTCCAGTTTACACTCGGGACCGCCTTCTAAAAACGGGCAAGCTTAGGGCGTCCGGCTCCAAACAATGCGTATTAGCGGAGTTTTACTTCTAAATTATCAGTAAGACTGATGATAATTTAGGGTAAAATCTCCAAAACTATAGATAATAGGATGGATCGATGTTTAAACCTTATTTCCTGATTGTCGCTTTCTCTTTTTTGGCAATGATTTCTCAAGCAAATGCCGCTGAAGATAAGCCGGTGAAATTGGGGGTTGTTAATGTCGCCCTGTTACTTGAGCAGGCGCCTCAAGCAGAATTGGCCACGGAAAAGTTAAAGAAAGAGTTTTCCAAAGAGCAGCAGGAACTAAAAAACCTGGCGAAAAAGCTTGAAAGCGAACAGGCAGAGTACGAAAAAAATAAAACCGTCATGAGCAATGCGCAACGCGCAACTAAAGAGCGTGAATTGACCATGATGACGCGTGAAATTCAGCGCCGTCGTAACGATGTTCAGGAACTCATCAATCTGCGTCGTAACGAAGAATTGGCAAAAATCCAGAATCTGGTGAATGAAGCCATCAAGACCATCGGAGAAAAACAGGGCTTTGACCTGATTCTCTATGAAGGAATTGCCTATACCAATAGTCGCATCGATGTCACTAAGGACGTTTTACAGTATTTGAGAACGGAATCTCAAAAAAAACGTTCTGATTTCAATAAATAACAACAAGGCTGTTTTGTGCGCATAGACTCTTTACTTTCGGTACTGGACCGTAACCAAATCGATTATCAGTTTTCTGGCGATAAATCGGTAGAGATAAATAGAGTTGCCGGTCTGGATAATGCAAGCCAAGACAGCCTGAGTTTTCTTAATTCAAACAAGTTTATCGACTCATTAAACCAGACCCTTGCCGGGGTCGTGGTTCTTCGTAGCGAATTTCAGGCGCAATGCCCGACCAATTCAATTTCCGTACATGACCCTTATTTTGTCTACTCTTTACTCGCACAGGTTGTTTATCCGGATGCGGCGCCTTTTTCCGGTGTAGCTGAAAGTGCTTCGGTCGCTCTGACGGCGGATCTCGAAGAGCAAGTCTGCATCGAGGATCAGGTTGTCGTTAAAGAAAATGTTTCGATCGGGTGTCAAACCTGGGTTCAGTCAGGAGCGGTAATTCATCGCAATGTTAAAATCGGTGCGCATTGCAAGATCGGCTCCAATGTCGTCATTCATGAGAATTGCATTATCGGCGATCATACCCGCATAGAATCCGGGGCGATCATCGGTGGTGACGGTTTCGGCTGGGCACCTAATCGCGGCCAATGGTCTAAAATCCCGCAGGTCGGGCGCGTTGTAATCGGTAATCATGTTTCGATCGGTAACAACAGCTGTGTCGATCGCGGAGCAATCGAAGATACGGTAATCGAAGATCACTGTATAATCGATAATCTGGTGCATATTGCACATAATGTCGTTATTGGAGAAGGCTCCGCTATAGCCGGTCAGGCTGGATTCGCCGGGACAACCAAAATCGGTAAGCACAATATTGTTGCCGGTCAGGCCGGATTCGCCGGACATCTGAGCACGGCTGACAATTGTCATTTTGCCGCCAAGTCGGGGGTCACCCAGACAGTCAAAAATTCCGGTGCTTATTCAGGATTTCCGGTGCAGGAAACGGCAAAGTGGCAAAAGCAGATCGTACGCCAGAGAAATCTGGATAAGATGGCAATGCAGATAAAAGAATTACAAAAACAACTTAAAGAACTACAAAATAATAATTAATAAAACTGGATACTCTTATGATGGAAGTAAAAGACATTTTTGATTATTTGCCGCATCGCTACCCGTTTTTGCTGGTTGACCGAGTAACCGAATTTACTCCAAATGAGAGTCTAAAAGGTTATAAAAATATCACTTTCAATGAGCCGCAGTTCACCGGCCATTTTCCGAATAACCCGATTATGCCGGGTGTCATGATTATCGAAGCTATGGCGCAATGTACGGGCATTCTGGCATTCCGCAGTCAAGGCGTTAAACCTGACGGAACCTCAATGTACTATTTGGCTGCTGTCGATAATGCGCGTTTCCGCCAGCCTGCCGTTCCGGGAGATCGTCTGGATTTCGAGGTTAAGGCGTTAGGCAATAAGCGCGGTATCTGGAAATTTGAATGCACAACCAAGGTTGACGGTAAAGTTATCGCTTCAGCCGATCTGATGTGTGCAGAGAGAAAGGTATAAGTTTTGATCCATCCGTCAGCAATCATAGACCCGGACGCGAAAATCGCCGATGACGTTGAAATTGGACCTTTCTGTGTCGTTGAAGGCGATGTCGAAATTGGTGCCGGCTGTAAATTAGAATCCCATGTTGTCATTTCAGGCCCGACACGGATAGGTGAAAATAATCATTTTTATCCGTTCGGTTCAATCGGTGCCGCGCCTCAGGATAAGAAATATGCCGGGGAAAAGACCGAATTGATTATCGGCAACAATAATACTTTCCGTGAGAACGTGACCTTGAATCGCGGCACAATCCAAGATCTTGGAAAAACCATTATCGGTAACGATAACTGGGTGATGGCTGGGGTTCATATTGCACATGACTGTATTATCGGCGATCACACCATTATGGCCAATAATGTCGCGCTTGCCGGTCATGTCGAAGTGCAAGACTGGGCTATTCTCGGCGGTTATTCACTGGTGCATCAGTTTTGCCGGATCGGTCGTCATTCGTTCTGCGGTATGGGCAGTGTCATCAATCAAGATGTCCCGGATTTTATCGTCGTTTCCGGCAATATCGCCGAAGCCCGTTCAGTCAATCTGGAAGGTTTGAAGCGCCGGGATTACGATGCCGAACAGAGAGCGCTGGTCAAAAAAGCCTATAAGGTCATCTACCGTCGCGGTCTGTCGGTCAAAGACGCGGTTAAAGAATTGCAGAAAATCGAAGATTCGAAAAATACCTTGCAACATCTTATTGAATTTCTTCAGAACTCCGAACGGGGCATTACACGCTAAGTTTGTCCCGAAATTTCTTCGGGTCGAATGATGATCGGAATACTATACTGATGTCTCACAACAGCAATCAATCGATTACCATTGCCCTGGTTGCCGGAGAAGCTTCCGGCGACACGCTCGGGGCTGACCTCCTTTCCGAACTTAAATCACGCTATCCCAACGCTCGTTTTGTCGGTATCGGCGGCCCAAAAATGATCGCTTTAGGTATGGATTCCTGGTATCCGATGGAAACCTTGTCGGTTATGGGTTTTTTTGAGGTCTTAAAGCGCCTGCCGCAACTTCTCAAACTGCGTAAGCAGCTTATACAGCGTCTTATCGAGTTGAAGCCTGATGTTTTTATCGGGATCGATGCACCGGATTTCAATTTCACAGTTGAAAAACATCTGAAACAGCAGGGGATTAAAACCGTTCATTATGTCGGGCCTTCTGTTTGGGCCTGGCGGGAAAAACGTCTGCAGAAAATCAAGCGCGCCGTTGACGGTGTTCTGGTTTTATTCCCGTTTGAACCCCAATATTACCACCGCTACCAGATCCCGGTCGAATGTGTCGGGCATCCTCTGGCGCAACAAGTGCCGGAAGTGCCGGATAAAATCAGCGCGCGTAGCCGACTCGGTCTTGCCGAGGATTCTCAAGTGACGGCGATACTGCCTGGGTCGCGGATGAGTGAAATCAACCAGATGATTGATCCTTATTTACAGGCGGCCGATCAGCTACTTAAAGCCTATCCAACAATGCGTTTCGTTATTCCGGTGATTCATGACCGAGCCCGTCGGAGAATCGAAGAGGCACTTAAAAAATGGCAATTGGATGAACAGGTACTGTTGTTGCAAGGGCAGGCTCAGTTGGCTTTGGAGGCGTGTGACCAGGCTCTGGTTACTTCCGGAACGGCAACGCTGGAGTGCGCATTAATGCGTCGTCCGTTGGTTCTGGCGATCAAAGTGCACCCGCTTTCCTATTGGATTATGTCGCGTCTGGCAACGACCAAATGGATTGGATTACCCAATATTCTCGCGCAGCAGGATATTGTTCCGGAGTTGATTCAGGATCAGGCGACAGCGGAAAAAATCTCAACAGAGTTGGCAAGCCTGATTGAATCCGAAGTGATCCGTGAACAGCAGCTGAGATGCTTCGAGCAGCAGTATCAGCAACTTAAACAGCCTTCCGCACAGATTGCCGTAGCGGCAATCGAGCGCTGGACGGGAATAGGCAACGAACCACAATAATGAAAAACACACAACAGATCGATCTTTTTGCAAACGACTCGCCGGAAGATTCACAGGTTATCATCGGTGTCGATGAAGTCGGACGTGGCCCTCTGATTGGCGATGTGGTGGCGGCAGCAGTGATTCTGCCCGATGATTGCAGTTTGCCTCTTGCCGACTCCAAAAAACTGTCTGAAAAGAAACGTGAACTGCTGTTCGATCAAATTTGCGAACAGGCGGTTGCCTACAGCATTCAAGTTGCCTCTCCAGAAGAGATTGACGAATTGAATATCCTACAGGCGACCATGCTGGCCATGACGCGGGCCATCGAATCGGTAGCATCGCAATCCCGCTTTGATTTGGTGATGGTGGACGGGAATCGTTGCCCGGACATTAAGTATCCATGTCAGTCGGTTATCAAAGGCGACGCCAAGATTAAAGCGATTTCCGCGGCATCAATTCTGGCTAAGGTTTATCGTGACCGGCAGATGATTGAGCTTGACCAACGCTATCCTGAGTATGGGTTTGCCAAACATAAGGGATACCCGACAGCAGAGCACATGAGCAGGTTGCAAAACTTGCCTGTGCTTGAGCAATATCGCCGTTCTTTCAAACCGGTACGTCTGCTTTTGGAGCAGAGCTAGTCGTTCAATACGGTTGTTAAATTGGCCAATATCAATTGTTTTGATAAAACCCTGTTTATACTTGGGAAAATCCACCGCTTTCCGTTAGAATCTGAATAACTTCCATCCGAATATTAACTTCTTATACAGGCTTACATATGACCACCACTCTGGAACAAGTCGAAAAAACCGCTCAGTTAAGTAAAAACAATCAGTTGAGTCTGATGATTTTTCAGGTGCAGTTTGGCAATGACGACTATCATCCCCCTTACTACGGAATGAACGTTTTTAAGGTTAGAGAAGTTCTGGAAGGGCGTAGTTACCCGGTTTCTCCGATGCCGGATACCAACGATCTGATTGAAGGCATGATCGAGTTGCGCGGGCAGTATCTACCGGTTATCGATCTTCCGCAGTGGATGGGCTTTCCAATGAGCTCAGAGGAGCGCGAAAAATCGATTATTATCGTGTCCGATTTCAGTCACAACTTTGTCGGCTTGCGTGTTTCGCATATTCATGGCGTTGAAGAGAAAAACTGGTCGGATATTCACCCGGCCGGTAATTACAATATCAATGTAAACACCAACCAGATTATCAACCATACCTATCTGGATAACAGTGAGACATTGTGTTTTATTCTGGATATTGAAAAGCTACTGATTGAGGCGATGCCTAGCATGGCCCAAAAAATCTTTTCGTCGGCGAAAGAAATCGACATCGAAGCGAATATGTTTGCTCCGGAGTTGTACCAGAAAACCATTCTTTTTGCCGAAGACTCCAAAGCGATTCAGAAATATATGGGAATGGTTTTCGACCAGCTCGGCTTAAAGTTCATAGCCTTTGAAAACGGACGTTTGCTATTGGACTATATCGACGGACTGGAGAGTATGGATTCGGTATCAATGGTGTTTACCGATTTGGAGATGCCGGTCGCTTCAGGGCATACCGTAATTCGCGAATTGCGCGAGCATAGTAAAACCCATGATATCCCGATTGTCGTCCATACCTCAATGACCAGTGAAAACAATACGCGGGAAGTTTTGAGTATGGGGGCTAACTACTTTATCGGTAAGGTTGATACGGATATGATCGTCGACACGATCAAGAAGGTTCAAAATGACTTCTATTCAAATTGAGTGTTGTGTTTGCTCGTATTTGAATAGGGTGATGTAAGTAGAAGATTTTTCCTGAAATATTTTGTGGGAATTTTTAAACTCCGAATACAAAAAAAGCGCCTGATCAGAGGGTATTTTTCAAATTTTAACAAGTTGCATAGTGTTGCTCTAAGCCCCGTTAATTGGGGCTTTTTTGTGGTTTAGTGTTGCATAGTGTTTTTCTCAATTGCACTACATTTACGGTACCATTTACGGTATCGTTTACGGTACGGAACAATTTTGAGCGCTTTTTTCATGAAACGGAAACTTACAGACCGAAAAATACAGGCACTAAAGCCAAAAGAGAAACAGTATAAAGAAGCAGACGGCGGCGGCCTGT
The DNA here is from genome assembly GCF_013282625.1 of Thiomicrorhabdus xiamenensis. Taxonomy (NCBI): domain Bacteria; kingdom Pseudomonadati; phylum Pseudomonadota; class Gammaproteobacteria; order Thiotrichales; family Piscirickettsiaceae; genus Thiomicrorhabdus; species Thiomicrorhabdus xiamenensis. The sequence continues at coordinate 1,391,682 of NZ_CP054020.1, read as the reverse complement.
ATCTGCTTATCAAGCCAAGCAACACCAAAACATGGCGTTATGACTTCTCTCTGTTCGGACATCGCTACACGCTTACAATTGGTCAATACCCAGATATTCCACTGAAGAAAGCCCGAGACCTACACGAACAGGCAAGGGCGTTTGTAGCAGAAGGGCTTGATCCTAGAGTTGAGTTTAAACGCATCAAAGGCGAACGCTTTAAGCCATTCAGCGCCTATGCACTGGATATACTCAAAGATTCACCCAATAGAGAAGTAACCAAGCGCAAGAAGCGCGAATTAATGGAAATTCACCTATTCCCTGTACTGGACAGGGTACCGGTTGAAACCATTACCACCATTCACTTATATAACCACTTCAAAAACCTGTATGACATCGGTAAGAGAGAAACCCTTAGAAAGTGCATAGGTGCAACTAAGGAAGTGTTTAACCGGCTTATTGCTTTGCAGATTATCAGCACCAACCCCGCGCAAGGGCTAACGGATCTATTCCCGACCAATGCCAAGGCAATGCCTAGAAAAAGTATGCCGTCCACAACCGATCCGGCCACACTCAAGGTACTGCTAAAAGGCTTTGAACAATATCACGGTAGTTATCCGGTAAAAATGGCTTTGCAGTTTATGCCTTATGTCTTTATGCGCCCAAAGAACATACGAGAACTTAAATGGCAAAACATCGACTTTGAAACCAAGATGATGACCTACCAAGACGGGGAAATGAAAACAGACCGCCCCCATAAAGTACCGTTATCAAAGCAGGCGCTTAATATCCTCAATGCCATGAGAGAGCTAAACGGGGATAAGACCTACATTTTCACCACGTCCACAGCGGGTAAGGATAAGCCGCTTGCCGTTAGTACGCTTTCATGCGCCATTAACAAAACTAAGAACCCAGAAACAGGGGAGCCAGTAGGCAAAGGCTTAATGAGTCCGCACGGTTGGCGGCACGCTGCTAGCACCATACTCAATGAATTAAAGTTTTCGCCTGACGTTATCGAGGCGCAATTAGCCCACATGGATAAAGACCGGATTCGAGCCGCCTACAATAATGCGGAATGGATAGAAGACCGAACCAAAATGATGCAGGCATGGGCAGACCATTTAGATGCACTCAAAAACGGTGGTGACGTTATCCCGATTAACCGCAATAACGCCAATGCGGGATAGCACGCCCACAGATTAGTAGCGCTTATAGTTGGCACTAATTTGTGCCGATTCCGAGAGAAAATCGTGGCGCTTATAGTTGGCATTAATTTGTGCCGAATCCAACAGAAAATAGCGCCACTTTTCACCCCTGTTATTTTGTACAACCTTATGACATGCGTAAAAATTAACGGTACAAGCGGTACGGACGGTACTAGCCTTTATTCATGCGGCCTAGAGCCTGTACCGTTTTTGTTTTCAAAACGGTACGAACGGTACAGAAACCCCTATTTTGTATCTAAGTGAATACATTTTTGCTTAATTCGTATCTTATAAGATACAATTCTAACTATGATTGAAATCCGAAAATACCTTAGGAATGGTGAAAGCCCGTTTGATGAACGCTTTAACCAAATCAAAGATAAACAGGCCAAAAGCAGAATTACGGCACGGTTAACCCGTCTAGCAATGGGCAACGCAGGAGACCATAAGCAACTAAGTGAAAACCTGTTTGAATTAAGAATTGATGTAGGTAAAGGGTGGCGCGTTTATTACACCAAAGAGGGCGCTCAAATCGTTTTGTTAATACTGGTAGGCGATAAGCCCAACCAAAAGAAAGACATTAAAGAAGTAAGGAGTTGGTTAGATGAGTAACTTAAATTCGGTGCCTTATGATCCGGCGGAATACCTAACCACCGCTGAGGACGTTAAAAGCTACCTAGAAGCCTGTTTAGAAGAAAACGACCCCCAGCTATTTATTAAAGCGCTAGGCATTGCGGCGCGCTCTCAAGGTATGGCAGAAATCAGCAAGCAGACCGGCCTAGGGCGTGAAAGCCTTTATAAATCGTTTGGGGAGGGCAAGCACCCCCGTTTTGAAACCGTGTTTAAAGTAATCCAAGCACTCGGGCTAGAGTTCCGTTTACAGCCGCATATGGCAACGGCATAAAGCAAAAGGTCGCTTATGGAAATAAAGCTTATTGAAAAAATTGAACATCACTTTTCAGATTACAAAGAAGTAACGTGGCTTAAATGTAAAACTGCAGATGATCAAATTGTGGCGTTTTGGGGGGCGCTTTATGGGGATAACACTAATATCGAAACCCTGCTAAATCAAGTATTCCCTGTAATAGTAGAAATACCAAATCCAGAAGACTGCATCCCAACAGATTGGGAAAAGTCAAAGTATAACCTTTCCATGAGTATTCCACTTTATTCAGAGATAAAAATTATTTCATAGGCTTATGACATACGTAAAAACCAACGGTACAAGCGGTACGGACGGTACGAGCCTTTATTCACGCGGCCTAGAGCCTGTACCGTTTTTGTTTTCAAAACGGTACGAACGGTACAGAGAAATGAAAAACAAGCGTTAATGCACTGTAAAACAGCGGATTAGCCGAATAGAACAGCACTGGCACGGTCTAGCCCGACGGGGCGAAAAGGGAATATCCATCCCCTGACCGTGCCGCCCTTACTTATTCCAGTGGATAGCAAGCTCGGGAGGGTTTGACTAATGGCGTATTTGAAGCCCTATTACCACATAGAAGAAGTGGTAGAGATTTTCCAGCAAAGAGATCCAATGGTAACCCGTGAAAGTGTTTTAGATTTGGGGGCTAGAGGGCTTTTAAATTTTGGTTTACTCTCTTTGCCATTTACAAGGGGAAATACCGACCTATGGAATGAGCGTTTAGCAAAACAGCAAGGATATGAAATTAGGGTTATTGGTGAACCCTATTATGAGTCCAAATATCCAGCAGTAGCTAGGCGTCTATATAATGGCTTAAAGAAACAACTGGAATACCATAAGAAGCACTCTAATGAAAATTACGAGTCTGTAAAAGATGGGAATGAGTATCTTACAAAGTACTTACTTGAGACTTACCGACTAACCGCCCCCATTGTAAAAAAGTACCGTTTTCACTATCCGCCTGTATTGCTTTGGGATAAAGAACAAGAAAAACACGATGATACCAACTATGAACCACTAATTGATGAGATTGGGCTTAAAGGAAAACCTGAAAGGCTTATTTTCCCAGTGTTTGAGTGGTTCGCCCCTAATTGGATTCTTAAAGTCTTACATGGTGATATAGAGTACCTAAAGCGTTTAAAGATTTCTAAATTTACTGACCTTAACAATGACGTTTTAAAACCTATTAAAGGAGTAATTGTTAATCTGCCGTGCGATGAATTGCCAGATGAACTACAGTACGAATCAGACACAGAGTTATGTAATGTTGAATTAATTTATCAGCATGAACTTGATACTGACTACTTTATAAGATTGATTGAAGCGGACAGATTTTATATTTCAAGGCGTGAATTAATGTGCTTCGAACAAGAGTACCTAGGAATTGAACACAGAATGAAAGTAAACACGCCAAAGCAAAATACAACTAATGTATTTAGCAGTCCACCGCGCAAAAAAGACGACTTATTCAATGCAATGAATACGGTGTTTGCCGCGTTTTTAAGTGATAACGGCCGACTTCCTCAGAGAGTAGAAGCATGGGAGTACTTCAAAATAAACCTACCAAGCTATCTAAGCTTAAATGAAAAACAAAACGCTATTCTGCTTGATGGAAAAGAGATAGATAAAGAAGCATTCTTAAAACGGCTCAAGAGGTACACCAAAGAGCCAATACCGCCATCAAGCAGTCAATAAAGACATTACCGCCATTTAGTAACATTCCTTAAACCACTTTCTTACATTGCCACCAAGCGCAACGCATTGCGCTACGTTTTAACCAATTAAAACAGGTGGCAATATGACCCAATCCAATACCATAGACCCCAAGATTCGCATGGCCGATATGTGCCGTGAAATGCTTGGGGGTGTAAACCCGTCAACCGTGTACCGATGGATTAAAACCCAAGGATTCCCTAAGCCTAAAAAGCTTTCTTTGCAATGTTCTGTATGGAGTGTGGCAGAGGTAAACGAGTGGTTAGCAACTCGTGGGGAGGCAGCCTAATGGAAGCGAGCCGCAACACCCAAGACAATGCCACGGCTCAAGCAGAGCTTTTTCATTCTAGCAAATGCCCCGTGATACGCACAGCAAAAGAATACCGATTCTTTAAAGTGTTGGTACAGCGACCTGTCACCCGTCAAGAACTGGACGAGATTGCCGGTGTGGCTAATTCCCCTGATATTGTTCTCAAACTGAGAAAAGCCGGTTGGGTGATTGATACCGGCCGTATGAGCAGCATTGACCAAGACGGGAGCAATTCTAACGCCGGTTACTACACACTGGCAGGGCACCAAAAAGAATGCGCCCTAGAAGCGCTAGATTTATACCGTCAAGCCCGTGGAGGTAAACATGCCTAAGTTTGCCTTAATGCCCCCATTTAACTCAATGCGCTTGCATCTATTAGCCGGAGCCGCTAACATTGGCGGCACTACTAAACTATATGAGGCCACCCGCACAGCCTTTAAACCGTGCTTTTTTTATGCCCAAAATCTATGGATAGCTGTATCTAAAATGCTATCTAGCGGCATGGAAAACCGTTTCCGTATTATTAAAAATGCGGGCGGGTTGATAGGACTTAATACAAGACCCTTTACGGGGAATAAGTCCAGCCGTCATATAGCGGTAGTTGAGACCCGCCCACCTGTAATTAACGCAGGTGGGCAAACACTGACTAAACTATATGGAGGGCAATCCTATGCCTAATACTTCTCAAAATGCCGCCACTGTGGGGCAATTCTCTTTTTCGATTAATCTGCCTGAAAACAGCTTTATTAAACGCTTTATTGCCGTTTCGCTTGCCGGTGTCTGGAATTTATCCATTGAAACCGAAAGCGGCCAACTGGCAACCATTCAAAACCCTGTTACCAAATCCGCTCGATACTTTGAAACGCTCGACAGCCTAGCCCTTTGGTTAGCCAGCCAAGGCGTGCCGGAAATGTCGGTATTACTTCCAACCATGGGAGGTACCAAGTAATGAACAGTGCAAACAGACCTTTTTTCTCGAACTGCTATAAAAACGGCAAGCTGCAATTAAACATAGATCCATGCCTAGACTATTGCCAAGCTAACAAAGTAGGTAAGGCCGGTGTCTATGATTACGTGCGTTATTTGTGTGAGAGTGACTATACCGGCGGTAATTTACAGGGCATTGCCTATGCCTTTACGGATAAAGACACCTTAAACGATGCTGAAAAGGGCTTTTTGGTTGGGTTCTTCTCGACTTTGGAAGGGTTAATTAGAAATTCATACGCACACCCCCAAGTACGAGAGAGTATCACCTCGAAAGGGTTAAATGTACCGCCGGTATTTACACCCCCTGAGCCGTTAGTTATTCCAGATACAGACGAAGCAGAACAGACCTTTAACCAAATGACCGGCGTTATCGAGGTGCAAGCCATATTGCAGGAGAACGCCAAGGTAGTGACCGCTATTGCCAATGAAACGCAAGCCTTTGTCGATGACCTTGAACAGCTAAAAAGCGCGTTTGATGTTGGTACCTGCCTATCTACCTTATTCACTCTCAAAGAGACCGTAAACGACATGGAAGAGCTGTTAAACGCCATGCCGGTTATGAACTCTACACAAGCTGAAAAAGGGGGTGAGTAATGCATTCTTTAGCCCATATCCTAAAAAACCTACGTAACCCTGATTACTCGCGTAATTTCGCTATTGATTTCAATAGGCCGATAGTGAATGCAGAGCAGTTAAAAGCACTGGATGAACTGCAAAGCTATTCCAGTAATGAAATGGAAACGCGACCGATGAACATTCAATTGATGGCAAAGCTTTTCCGTGCCGGTCTGCATTATGAAGATGATCCACTAGAAAAGAATGAGGTCGAATGCTTTGCAATCTGGTTACAGGAAGAAATGGATCTATTAAGCGAAATCCAGTACATCAATGCACAAGCGAATTTCGGCATTGAGCAACACTTTAAGCACGGCGGTAAAGACTACCTAAAGGATTCGGAAAACGAATCTAAGCAGTCTGATCCGTAGAGGTGTCGCAATGGAAGTTATAGACATTGATGAAGAAGTACGGGCATACCCTGCATTGATGGCAGGAAAGGACTGATTCTTTCATGAGCCAAGACAATGACGAAATCAAGCGCCATTTTAAACAGGCTTTTGCCACGACCTTTGCAGGCTTAAAGATAGTGAAAATGCCGGTTATTGCCTTTAACGGAGTGATTTATAACTTTCGAGCAAAAGACGATACCGGCAAAACCTATCATTTTTTCTATGTGCTCAATCCGGTAGCACAGCGCCTAGTGATTAAATGCAGGGCACTTGGTAAAACCTACCGTCACTATTACGGCGTTAAGGCGGGCCAACCTATTCGGAAAGCCAAGCCAACGCCGCCGGATGAAGCCAGAGCGCACCTAGCCGCAATACGCAAAACCCTAGAGAAGAATCCATAGGTAAGAGTATGAACAAACAACACCAAGACATTGATTTAAGCATTTTAGAGCAGATGCTTAATTACATCTCGGCAGAGCAAGCCCGTGAAGACTGGGCGCGCCTGCTGATGGCGGCCAAATCCGAATTTGGAGAGGATGCCAAAGAAGTGATGCAAGCATGGAGCGCCACCGCATCAAATTACGATAAGAACGCCTTTATTAGTACATGGCGTAGTATCCGTGCCAGTGGGGGCGTAACCATTGGAAGCCTAATCCATGAGGCTATCGAAAACGGGTATAAGTTCGCCCCCATGAATGAGGCCGATAAGAAGCGACTCAAAGCCGAACAACGCAAGCGTGCAAACCAACGCAAGCAAGCCGAACAACAAGAAGCCCAAGAGCGTGAACAGGGGTATTTAGCGGCACAGAGCAAGGCAAAAGACCTTGTACAGCGCGCCATGATTGCCAACCCGAGAAACGAATATTTTGTGCAGAAGGGCGTAACCGACATGCTACACGGCTTGAATCTGCCATTGCAGTTAGGGCGGGCGGTCATGGTACCGGTATACCGCTTTAACACCCAGCCAAAAGCGCACCCAAAAGACACAGATTTACGCACGGCGCTTAAATTGGTTAGCGTGCAGTTTATTAACCCAGACAGCGACAAGCGTTTTTTAAAAGGCTCGCAAAAGACCGGCAGTTTCTTTGTATTACGCTTTCATCCGGATAGCGCATCTATTGTGGTGTGTGAGGGTATCGCCACCGGCATTACCTATGCCGCCCACTATGATACGCAATCCGCAATAGTGGTGGCCTTTGATGCCGCCAACCTTAAACCGGTAGCCCGTGCTTTTAAGATCCGTTACCCAGTCAGCCGGTTAATCATTGCGGCCGATAATGACCGCTTTAATAAAGACGGTACACCGGCCAAAGTGAATAAAGGTATTGTCTATGGTCAAAAGGCGGCTAAGGCTGTAGACGGGGCTATAGTGTGGCCGGAGTTTGCGCCGCATGAAAGCGGCTCGGATTTTAACGACCGGTACTTGCTCGATACATCACCCATGCAAAATACGGGGGTGAACTATGAGTGAGAGCCTAGCAGATAAAATTGTACCGATTCAGCAACCAACCATGCCCGAGGGGTTTAGTTTTGGTGAGAATGGCCTTAACTACCTAGACCCATACAATGACAACGCCAACCCTGTTTGGATTTGTTCTAAGTTGGAAGTAACCGCGAGTACCAGAGACCGTAACGGGGAAAACTGGGGGCGCGTGCTTGAATTTCAGGACATGGAGAAGCGTAAAAAGCGCTGGGTAATGCCAATGGCGATGCTTGCCGGTCGCGGGGATGCGCTGCATAGTACCTTGCTTAGTATGGGGCTGAGTATCAGCAACAGCCCCAAGGCCAAGAACCTACTGGCTCAATACATTCAATCATGCCACGGAGCGGGTATTAGTATTTGTGTAGAGCGTATCGGCTGGTTTGAAAAGTGTTACGTATTGCCTACGCAAACCATTGGCGATACAGACGGCCAACAGGTGTTATATCAAACTGATTTCCCGAGCCAGTTAGGTTTTCAAACAGCCGGAACTATTGAGCAGTGGCAAAAGAATGTAGCAAAATTCGCTGCCGGTAATAGCCGTATTGCCTTTGCTATCAGTGCCGCCTTTACCGCACCTTTGTTATCCAAGTTGGGTATTGAGGGTGGCGGTTTCCATTTTCGCGGTGAATCATCTAAGGGCAAGACTATTACCCTTTATGCGGCCGGTTCGGTATGGGGAAGCCATGAGCGCAAAAAGACATGGCGCGCCACGTCCAACGGGCTAGAAATGACTTCCTACCAGCATAACGACAGCTTGCTTTTATTGGATGAAATGGGGGAGATGAACCCAAGAGAGATAGGGCAAACGGTTTACATGTTGGCTAACGGCCAAGCCAAGCAACGGCACAATGATGCACACCCGAAGCAATGGCGGTTGTTGTTTATCTCTACCGGTGAAATTGATTTAAAAAGTGCCTTGGCTGAAACGGGGAATACAAGCCGTGCTGGGCATGAGGTGCGGCTAGTCGATATTGAAGCCGTGACGGGTGAATATGGTGTGTTTGATTGCCTGATTGATGGTTATACCGATAGCCGGTTACAGGCTGAAACCCTGCAAGAGCAGACCAATAAATACTACGGTGCCGTTGGCATTCGTTTTTTAGAGAAGTTCACGGAGAACGAAGCGGAAAGCCTGAAAGCGTTCAGAACCGCCTACGCTAAGTTTATTGAACTCTACACCCCAAAGGAGGCAAACAGCCAAGTTAAACGGGTGATTAACCGCTTTGCTATGGTAGCGGCAGGGGGCGAACTGGCAACGGTCTACGGCTTAACCGGTTGGCAACAAATGGAAGCCATGAACGCGGCTAAGGCGTGTTTTGATAGTTGGGTTAGTAATCTGCAAAGTTCTACCCACTCGCAAGAAGAAATGCAGGCCATTGCCCAAGTACGCGGCTTTATCGAACGTTACGCTGAGAGCCGCTTTAGTAACCTTAACCGCGTGAACGATGACCATAAACCGAACATTGGAGACCGTGCCGGTTATCGTGGCGGCGAAAATGAAACGGGTATTGAGTACACCTATTACTTTCTGCAGGAAGTCTTTAAGAAAGAGGTCTGCAAGGGGATCAGTTGGAAGCTGGCTTTAAACACGCTGAAAAAGCATGGCTACCTAAAGCATCAGCCAGACCGCAACACCCACCTAACCCCAGAAACGGAAACCGGTAAACGGGTTCCGAGTTATGCGGTGAAATCCACCATCCTAGAAAGTGAGTAAGTTGGTCTTTATAAAAAAACGCCCGATATATGGGCGTTGTGATAATAAATTTAAATTTTTGTTACTGAAATGTACTGTTTTCTTTCAGAAAGTGTGTTTTCAGCAGTTAGGCTAACAGTCTCAGAAGCATAGAAAACCTTAAAAGAGCGGGTTTTTGTGTGTTTAAGGCAAACATTATTGACATTATGAGTGTCGTATCCGCTCTCTTTTATAAGTTCTTTGAATGTTTTATAAGCATCAAGCCACCATATTAGATTTTCACGCTCAGGTTCTCCTCCATCTATAGAAGATACTTTGAATGGTAAGTCAGTACCGTTTGAAGTAATTCGATAGCAAGAATCATTTTCTTCATGAAATTCAAGTGCCGCTATTTCCTCTTCATAAGATGCAGGTGCTAGTAATTCTTCATTAGTCATCAATTAACGCCTTTATTTGAAAAGCTTCCATTTTAGCTATCTCTTAAAAGAAATTTCTAAAAATGCCGGTTTGGTTTTTCCAAAAGGAAGAACGCGCGCGCAAACTTGGCCTTTTGCCGCGTCTAATTGGCCTTAACTGGAGGCGGCGGCAATCAAAATACTATACTTAACTATCTAAAAGCAATGCCCTGTACCGTTCGTACCGTTTTTGTACCGTAAACGGCACGGGCTGAAACCCTTATGAATAAAGGCTCGTACCGCTTGTACCGTTTGTACCGTTAAAAAATATAACTATCTTATAAAAACTGCCTTATTTCTGGTTCTAGGAAGTGGGCTGCATGTGCCTTAGCACTGACTGTACTCATCACCTAAAACCGGAACCCCCCTCAGAAAATTCTACGTCTGCAAATAAACTGCGCGTCTAATCCCCCGTGCAGGGCACACCCTTAGGAAGTACCTTTTTTATTCTGGCAACCAAGAAGAAAGCCCCCCCTTGAAAAATATAGGCCGTGGTATTTTTTGACCGGCCACATTGAGCCGTTTTGAATCTGAGATATTGAATTACAGGATTGATAAGCACTATTACTAGATACCCCCCCCTATAAAAATTGCCGTGCGAGTACACGCGACTGGGGCTACGGTCTAGGTCTATAGGGCGCTAGACTTTTGACCCCGCCCTTGGGTACCCATGTGGTGCCAGATCCACAACCAAAGGAGGCCGCCACCGGTCAGTTTCTTAAAATTTAAGGCTAAATAATTCGTGTGCCGGTTATCGGTTTAATGTTCACGAATGCCGAAAACTTCTAGCAGGAACCCAGAGAAATTAGTGGCGGTTATAGTTGGTGGTAATTTCTGCCAGATCCCAGAGAAAATAGCGGTCGTTATAGTTGGTACTAATTTGTGCCAGATGCCGGAGAAATTAACGGCCGTTGTAGTCGGGCTTAATTTGTGCCGAATCCCAGAGAAAGTAATGACAGGGCAAAAATTGCGCGCGTGTTTTCTTTTTGGCAAAAGGTGCCATGCCGTTTTTTATAAAAAGAGTAGAGAGGGGCGGGCAAATTCAGAAGTATTGAGATTTAAGATAAGCGGTGCAAGTTGGCACAGATATTAATTTAGTAAAGCCGGTTTATTAGCAGGGAATGATTTTGAATCTTGTAACACATATCCCCCACGCCCTGAGTAATGAGCAGGATTTAGAAGTAAGTAGAGAGGGCAAAACAGCCGAAATAAAACAAAAAACGGTATTATTTACGGTACGGAGAATAGATGTAGGTTAGTAATCTGTTTAAATTCAATAGGTTATAAAACTAAAAAAGCGCCTGATCAGGGCGCTTTTTTTCTGCTGCTAAGCCTAAATATTAACGCTGACGCGCTTTGAATTTAGGGTTAGTTTTGTTGATAACATAAACCTTACCGCGACGCTTAACAACCTGGCAGTCTTTGTGGCGGTTTTTAGCAGATTTTAGAGAAGATAAAATTTTCATCAGATATATCCAATTTTTAGTGCCGGATATTTCAAAACCAATCCGACTTAAGTTCAAATATTTGAAGCCGCGGATTATAAGTGCTTTTCAAGCGGAAGTCCAGCCCGCGGGCCTAAAAATTATCCTATATTTATCGACAGCTTTATACACAGCCCAATTTTAATGGATGAAGGTTGTCAAACAGAGGGTTTTCATCCCTTTTTAGCATTAGATGATGCCCTCAAGAAGAGGGGAATATGCAGTATAATGGCCGGAAATTTTTATTGGCAATCAGATATGGCTTCGGGCAAAAAAAATAAAAAGACTACTCAGGTTTCCGATTTGACAATCGAAGCGGTGATGGGCGCCGACGGTGTACTGAGTGAGCAGGTGGAAGGCTACGCACCGCGCGAAGCGCAGATCGAAATGGCAAATGAGGTCGCGGAACTGATTGAGCAGCAGGAAACGTTACTTGCCGAAGCGGGTACCGGTACCGGTAAAACCTTTGCCTATCTGGTGCCGGCGCTGTTGTCCGGCAAAAAGGTGATTGTTTCCACGGCGACCAAAACGCTACAGGAACAGCTGGTGCAAAAGGATTTGCCGATGCTGTATAAGGTATGCGGTATCAAAGGCAAGCCGCAATTGCTTAAAGGCCGTGACAATTATATCTGTCCGCAGCGATTGGAAATTACCGAAACCGTTGAACAGCATTCCAAAGAGGATTGGAAAAAGCTTGAGTTGATTCGCGACTGGGTTGAAGAAAAGACTCTGAGCGGAGACCGTGCTGAACTTTCCGAAATCCCTGAAGCAGACCCTATTTGGCGTAAAACCTGTGCGCGTTTGGAATTCTGTCAGGCTGCCGATTGTTCAAGCGATTTGGGCTGTTTTTATCCCGAGCAGAAGCAGAAAGCACAGGAAACTCAAGTTTTGGTGGTAAACCATCATCTTTTTTGTGCCGATCTGGCGCTTCGCGAACAAGGTTTCGGCGAACTGCTACCGGAAGCGGAAATTTATATTTTCGATGAAGCACATCAGCTCCCGGATATTGCCGCGCAGTTTCTGGGGTTCAGTATTTCACGATCACAACTCGATGAACTGATTCGCGATATTGTCAGTGCACAGAAAGCGGAAGCGCCGGAGTCGCAGACCATCAGCGATCAGGCACACCTGTTCGGCGAACAGGTTAAGCTGCTCAGCGAGACGTTAGGTAAATGGGAAAAACGTTGGACCTGGGAGCAGTTGGAAACCCAGGCAGCGTTTCAACAGCAGTTAAAACGCCTTATTCAGTCACTGACACAACTGACTGATAATCTTAAAAAACTCAGTGAACGAGGCAAGCAAATCGCTTCGGTACATAAGCGTGCTAAAGAATTTCTCGAGCAGTTGAACGATTGGCGTACGGAAGCGAGTGAAAATAAAATCCGCTGGGTTGAGTCCTCAATGGGGCGTTTCCGCCTGTTTCTGACGCCGTTGAATGTTTCCGGGCCCTTCAGCCGACAGCGTGAAGCGATCGGCGGCGCATGGCTGTTTACTTCAGCGACACTGAGTGTGCGCAACAATTTTGATTATTTTGCCAAACGCCTTGGACTGAACGATGCTAAAACGGCGAATTGGTTGAGCCCGTTCGATTACCGGACTCAGGGGGTTATCTACCACCCGATCGGACTGCCGGAGCCGAAAGATCCGCGCTATATCAAAATTTGTTTACGTGCGGCCTGGCCGCTATTGAAGGCCAGCGATGGCCGGGCATTTTTACTTTTTACCAGCCACCGAGCCTTGCAGGAGGCACGCGAGATATTAAAAGAACATTGGCACGGCACGCTTCTGGTTCAGGGCGAGCAGCCTAAATCTACGCTGCTGCAACGTTTCCGCGAAGTAGACGCGCCGATTCTTTTGGGTACCAGCAGTTTCTGGGAAGGGGTGGATGTTAAAGGAGAGGCGCTCAAGTTGGTGGTGATCGACCGTATACCGTTTGCACCGCCGGATGATCCGATTGTGCAAGCACGCGAAGAGTTTTTGAAGGAAAAAGGCTTGAATGCCTTTGTGCATTTCCAGCTGCCGGAAGCGGTTATCGCCATGAAACAGGGGGCCGGGCGCTTAATTCGTGACGTCAACGACCGCGGCGTGCTTATGCTGTGCGATCCGCGTTTGTCGTCAAAGGGATACGGTAAAACCATCGGTGACAGTCTGCCGCCTTTTTCCTGGGTTTACAGCCCGCAGGATGCCTTGAAATTACTTGATAATACAGCTGATTGATATGTCTAATACACAAAAAACCATTCTTGCGATTGATACCTCAACGGTTGCTTGCTCGGTTGCTTTGCGCCATGCAGAGGAAGCCTATGCCATTCATGAAATGACGCCGCAGAAGCACGCACATAGAGTGCTTCCTATGATCGATGAATTGCTGCAACAAGCCGGTATTCATGGCGATAGTGTCGATTTGATCGCTTTCGGAGAGGGGCCGGGGGCTTTTACCGGTGTTCGTATCGCTGCGGGCGTGACTCAAGGGTTGGCTTTAGGTTGGAATAGTGACTTCGTTGCCATCTCTTCACTGGAAGCGATGGCGTACCAGAGTGTGCTCTTTGAAAGCCGTCAAAAGCCGTTACAATGGTGTGCGCTAATGGACGCGCGAATGAACGAGATCTATTTGCAGAAAGGTTTGTATGACCCGGCTGCGGAGACGCCGTGGCAAGCCGAACAAGCCGTGTTGGTTTCGCCTCTGGAAGTGGTAGAGCGACTTGCGCTACTACAGAGCCAAGCGCAGGAAAAAGAGCATGGTTTCTTGATTTTCGGAGACATTACCCGCGAATATCCGGAAATCGCTGACAACGACGCCTATAGAGAAGTGCAACCGAATGCTATGGCGATGCTCAATTTGGCCGAAATTTATCTGTCGCGTAAGCAGTCATTGCAGCAAGGATTGCCGGTTCCTTTATATTTGCGTAATCAGGTAGCCGAAACGATTCAAGAGCGACAAGCGAAGCAGTTGCTAAAAGCGCAGGACGCGAAATAATAATACTTTCTGCAAGCCTTGATTTTTGTAACAATGGTTTGTGGCAGGGTTGCTTAATTTATAGTCAATGGTGGAAAAGTCTTTGATGATTAAGCATTTATTTGCCTTACAAAATGATTACGCACACGCTTATCCACAGTTTCTGTGAACAACCGCAATGCATGCTTCCGTATGCGGGATGCCAGCAAGTTTGAGGAGATGATATGAACAAGTCCTATCAACATTTACTGGTCGCAGTGGATTTTTCTGATTCCAGCCGCGCTGCACTCAATCGGGCGTTAAAACTGGCGAAAGATCTGCAGGCCAAAATCACTCTGATGCATGTGGTCGAGCTGCCGGTAAATCCGATTCTCGAAGATATTGCTGTCACCGGACTTCCTGGCCTATGGGACGAAGAGTTAACCAAGCAGTGGCTTGATGTTGCTCATAAGCAGTTGGATGAATGGATGGCGACGATACCAGAGGATGCCCGTCAAAAGCTGCACATAGAGGCTAAAGTTCAGATTGGCCATCCCGTTCAGGAATTATGCGACTATGCCAGTCAGCATCAGGTTGACTGCATTTTGATCGGATATCATGGGCACTCCGCATTACATAATCTGATCGGCAGCACCAGCCGCTCGGTATTAATCGAAGCGGAATGCGATGTGTTAAACGTTAAACTGACCAAGAAGTAAAGCGGATCAACTATGCCCGAACTAAAAAAGATAACTCAACCGATAACTTTATTCGCAACGTTATGCGCAATGCTGATGGCTTTTGCCGTCTCGACGGCACAAGCAAAAATGAATGTCCACCAATTCAAGCCGGGGGATACGATTTTTGTGGCTTTTCCGGCCGGTAATATCAAGGATGACGCTTTCATTGTGGGAACGGTTCAACGCCTGGAAAAAAACGGTGATTACCTGATTGAAGTGCAGGATTATGTCGAAGGGCATGATTACGGCAGCTCCTGCATTCCTATGATTAAAAAGGAAGATCCGGAAGCGATGGCGCGAGGTTACGGAGCCGGCTGGGAAGTGTGGAAAGACACCACCAAGCTGGACAAGCAACGCTTGAACTATGTCGTACCGCGTTTGCAGAGTATGAAGTTGGGGGAAGGTAAGCATTATTTTGTCGAGCGAAATAATTTGTATATTGTTTTCGGACGCTGGAAATCCGATGCACCGGTTATGACGCTTGACCGTATTGCCCGTGCCCAACGTGAAGCGCAAAATGCCGGGCTCGAGGAGCTGGTACCGGTATTTGATCTGGTGAAATACCATCGTAAAGTTTTTTACGACACGAATAATCGCCCTTTATACGCTTTTGAAAGAATTGCGCCGGCAATAATGATGCTTGAACAAGTGCAGAAGATTTTTGACCAGCATCCGAAGTTACAGAAATTATGGCAGGCGAAAAACCGCGACTGGAAAAAGATTGCTGAGAGTACTTATGACTATTTCATGATCGAAGCGATCGACAAAGTGGTATTTGATGCCGCGGATCAATTATATGAAGAAGGTATTGAAAACGCCGGTTCAGACAAGGTAGAACGACTTCGTCAGCTGACTCAGAGCATTCGCAGAGAGAAATAAGCCGCTTTTAAACGGAAAAAGCCATATATCGTTGAATATATGGCTTTTGTTTATCGGACGAGTCTAATTTTATTAGGGTTTCGGATGTTTATAGTATTCCTGATTGAGATAGTCCGCCAACTGTTCCACTTCATCCTCGAACATTCCGGTGTTCAGGTTGTTGTTACAGAATGCGACCGCTTTGACAAGTTTCTCATAGGTAGGGGTTTTGACCGGGTCATAAGGTTGGGACGCGTGACACTTCATGCAGTTTGCACTGGCGTGGAGTTCCTGCCCCGGATGTGGTTCGGCAAGAACCGGAAGTGAAAATAGCCCGCTTGCCAAAACGGTTAAGGGTAAACTTCTCTTCATATAGCCTCCTTCAGTCGCTCGAAATATGACAGAAATACCTGAATAAAATGCTAGGTTGTTCTTCATTCTACTGATTTATCTTAATAACCACTCATCAAAATTACTTAGCCCAAAATAAGCAAACTTATACTAAAAAATACGAATAACGAGGAGCGTTCTGTGAGCGAAGCAACTTTTATTAAAGGCAAGGTGAAACCCCTTGAAGAATCCATATCCCATCTCAGTTCGATACTGTCGGAAGTCGGGTTCGATATCCGTGAAGGGTTGACGTTAAACCCGGTTCCGGGAATTCATTCACTGCATATCTATGAAAACAGCTGTCCGGGGATTTTTACCAATGGCAAAGGTGCTTCGGAAAAGGCCACGCTTGCCAGCGCATTGGGTGAATATCTTGAGCGCTTGTCGACCAATTATTTCTTTTCCGACTTCTGGCTGGAAAGCGACTTTGCAGCAAGCGAAAACGACTGGTTGTATTATCCGAATGAAAAATCGTATGACCGTAAAAATTTCAAGCAGATGCTGAATCCTGAATTGTGGCGTTTTTATGCGGATCTGAGCCATAGTGAGGAATATGCAGACTTCACCGAAGAGGATTTTGAATTCGATACTTTTTTGAGTCTGAATGATCATGCCGATCAGATTCGTGCCTTACCTTTAATGTCGCAGAAGACAGGGGAGACCTGCTATTTCCCGATGAACCTGCTCAGTAACCTGTATGCCAGTAACGGCTTGTCCGCAGGTAACAGCGCTCTGGAAGCGCAGGTACAGGGGCTGTCCGAGGTGTTCGAGCGATGGGTTAAAAACCGTATATTGCGTGAAAATATTTGCTTGCCGCTTGTTCCGCAGGATGTTCTTGATCAGTTTCCACAGGTCGCTACAGCGATAGCGGCACTGCAGGACGAAGAAATTTATACCGAAGTGCGCGACGCTTCATTGGGCGGTATTTTCCCGGTCATGAACGTTACGCTGTTCCATCAGGCAAGCGGCCGTTGTTTCGCGTCATTCGGCGCGCATCCGATTTTTGAAGTTGCGCTGGAAAGAACCTTGACCGAATCTCTGCAAGGCCGTCATCTCAAAGAGTTGGATGGCTTCCAGACACCGAGTTTCGATCAGTTTGATGTTGCATCGGACGAAAATATTGAAAACCACTTTATCGACTCTAGCGGGCTCATTCACAGCCACTTTGTGTCCAGAGATTTCGATTACGAATTCGTCGCCTGGGATTTTACCGGCAATGTTGAGCAACAGTGGAAACATCTTTGTGAACTGGTCTACCAACAGGGTACGGACGTGTTTGTCGCCAATTACAATCACTACGGTTTTGAAGCGTGCAGAATTATCGTTCCCGGTATGTCCGAAGTTTACCCTAAACATGAAATTGTCGATGCAAATCAAAACTTCGGACGACTTTTACGAGAAGCGCTGCTGACTTATCCGGATCATCAGGATCCATTGCAAATCGTCGATCTTATCGACCAGTTGGGTTTGAGTGACCACCAGGGCGTTGCGTCCTTGATCGGTCTGATGGCTGATAAGGGAAGTTTCTGGGCCGGCATAAACTGCCTGCAGCTTAAATTCTGGTGCTTATTGGCGGCACAGGAATTCGAGGAAGCGCTGGAATCACTTGCAGGCGTTTGGTTCTTTATCGATCCGAACGACAAGCGCTATTCGATCTACAAAGCGTTTGAATTTGCTTTGGAAATTATGCTCGATGAAACGAGCGACGGCATTCAGGATACAAGCGCAGTACAGGCTCTATTCGGTAATCAGGTGGCGGATAAGGTTTTAGCTCATCTTGACGGTTCCATGCAGTTTTGGGGGGCTCCGACCGGAATAGGAATCTTTTCCAGCGCTGAGCAGCATCAGACGATGTTGAAAATTTATCGCAATGTAAACAAATTTAAACAATAGAGTAAAGATTGTTTATATTTGTGTAAAAACATATAATTAGCATCCTTTTTTAAGGTTCTACCATTCCTTTTTGTAAAAAAGAAATATGGGTTCTCCGGATGCGACGGGAATGTCCCAGTCTTCGGTGGAAAATCCTAAAGCTGAGTGGGCTGAAAAAAAGGTAGAAAGTGCAAGTGATTTAACAGTGTATCGGAGGAAGGCTTTGCGTCGAAAATGCATTGAATTGGTTTACTAAGAACACTTGTATAAAACCGTATTATTAACGAAAAGGAATTCTGGAATAAGCAAGCCTTTTTTATAGGGATATAGATCTGGGGAAGACTGAAGTAGATGTGTGGCCGCGTAGTGAGAGGGCAAGAAGGCCTCAGCGTGATGAGGCGGAGTAAGCGTTCCGCCTCGATATTGAACAAGTGTAATGGATCAAGTTTAGAAATCGTATACCAGCGTGACAAGTGTTTGGGTATCCAGTTTCAGAGCGCCGTCGGCCGGATCGGAGTTATGACGGTATTTGTAACCGACGCTTAGACGCAGTTTCTCCGCCATTTTGACTTTGACGGCGGTATTGGCTTCGGTTTTCGTGTTGGCTTCACCAAAGGTAGCGGTTACATCCTGCGAGAAGTCCGCGTATTGGGTCAATTTATGGGTGACCTCGGCTTTAAAGCGACCGATTACCTGGTCTTCAGATCCGTTGCCGAAATCGTCGGAGTAATCAATGGTCTGGTAACCCACACCCAATTCAACAAGGAACTGGGTGCTGGTTGTCTTGTACAACTCTTTACCCAAACCTAGCGTATAGGTAGCGTCCAGATCAACACCTTCAAATTTACTCTTTTCAAAACGTGCGCCCACGAAGCTGTAGTAGTTGTGTGCTTCGTTGTAGAAACGGTTCATCTGTGCATCTAGCAAATAACGCTCTTGGGTCTGGATATCATTTTCAGACTTATAGTTGGCTTCGATCAGTGTTTTTACTTCGTACACCGGCTGAGTGTATTTGGCTTTTAATGACCCGTAGAGTGAAGTGCTGACAGTGTTTCCGTCGGAATCGCTGTAACCGAGTTCACCGGATCCGCTAAGGCCGTCAGCCATGACCGGGCTCGCCAGTGTGGCCGCCAGTAAAGTGGATAGAACGATGCCGGATCGTTTAGTTGTGGAATTGTGACGGTTTAAGTGCATAAAAAGTTCCTTGGATTGTTTACCGTAACCGCGTTAAAAAAATTTTAACGGTCGTCGAAAAATACGGTTCGCTATTATTCAGTAAATAATAATAAACTGAAAGTTCGAAAGGTCAATTTTCGGTCCGGATGGTATTTTGCGGTCATTATTATTTGCAAATACAATCGGTTACGCGCTTTGTGTAGTGGAAGTGATGACAAAAAGCCTTTAAAGGCAGCAAGTTTTGTTAAAATGCGCGAATAATTTGCATTGTTATAAATTGCACCGTGTCAAACTGTCTGAAGATGGATAAAGAATTATGAAGTTAGATTTTTTGGATTTTGAACAGCCTATCGCTGAACTGGAAGCAAAGATCGAAGAATTGCGTCACTTGGAAAGCGACGATATGGATCTGGTGCATGAGATTTCGGCGTTGGAAGAGAAAAGCACAAAATTGACGCAATCTATTTTCAGCAAACTCAGTGATGTTCAGATCTCGAAGCTCTGCAGACATCCGCAGCGTCCTTATGCGCTGGATTATATTCCGCGTATCTTTACTGAATTCAAAGAACTGCACGGTGACCGCGCTTTTGCCGATGACGAAGCAATTGTCGGCGGTCTGGCAAGAATTGACGGCCAATCGGTAATGGTAATTGCGCAGGAGAAAGGGCGTGATACCAAAGAGAAGATTCGCCGCAACTTTGGTATGCCTCGTCCAGAAGGTTACCGCAAAGCGCTTCGCCTGATGAAAATGGCGGAACGATTCAATCTTCCGATCTTGACATTCATCGACACTCCGGGAGCATACCCTGGGATCAATGCCGAAGAACGCGGTCAAAGTGAAGCGATTGCCCGCAATCTGATCGAAATGGCGGAACTTAAAGTTCCGGTTATCTGTACGGTTATCGGAGAAGGCGGTTCCGGTGGTGCTTTGGCAATCGGTGTCGGCGACGTCACTATGATGATGCAGTATACGACTTACTCGGTTATTTCACCTGAGGGGTGTGCGTCAATTCTTTGGAAGAATGCCGCTAATGCAGCCGATGCCGCGGAAGCGCTTGGTATTACCGCTACGCGTCTTAAAGAACTGGGGCTGGTCGATGAAATTATCGAAGAACCTCTGGGTGGGGCGCATCGCAATTATGACAAAGCGGCGGAAAGCCTGAAATCTGCAATTCTGTCACAGTTGGCTAATCTCAAAACGCGTTCGATTGACGATCTTCTCGGCAGTCGCTACGAGCGTTATATGAATTATGGAAACTTTGAAGGTTAAACTGTTCACAAAACTGCATTCCGATCTCGGGAATGCAGTTTGCTTGCTGTCTTCGGTTTCAGTTTTTTCTTTCGTTTAATCTATGTCCGATTACCCTGCAGCGTCTTACTATTGCATTCATAACGCCAACCTATCGGACGAGAGCCTGTTGCACGATGATCGCGGATCGATCAGCGCTGCTTTTTCGCAAAGCGTGCATTCTCTTCTTCGTAAAACCGATCTGACAAGCCCGTCACTGGTTGTTGCATTGAGTGGCGGTCTTGATTCGGCTGTGCTGCTTCATCTCTGTTCGCAATTATCCATTCCGTGCCGTGCCGTGCATATTAATCATCAGTTGCAATCCCATTCGTCAGGCTGGCAAGCCTTTTGTCGCGATTTATGCCGGCAATGGTCGATTCCTTTTAAATCGATTAATGTTTGTATTACCTCTCGTAATCGTCAGGGGTTGGAGGCTGTAGCACGTCAAGCACGCTATCAGGCATTGTTTTCCGATCTTGCCGAGAACGAGGTCCTGTTGACCGCGCACCACGAAAACGATCAGGCGGAAACTTTTTTACTGAACAGCCTGCGGCAAACCGGAATCGGTGGTTTGTCCGCCATGCCCGAAATTCAACGAAAGCGGCAGAAATGGTTACTCAGGCCTTTATTGACTTTTTCCCGAAATGACTTGAGTGCCTACGCCAAAGTCGAAAACCTTCAGTGGATCGAGGATCCAAGTAACGCAGACTTAATGTTTCGTCGTAACTGGCTGAGACGGAAGATTGTGCCTGAACTGCAACAAGAAGTTCCCGGTGCGGTACATAACCTTGCGGAAACTGCCAAAAACGCTCAGGAAAGCCAAGATCTGCTTGAACGTTTAGCTCGACTGCAGTTGCAACCCGAGCTTGCAACGGCACTGTACCTGGAAAAACATCCAGAGCTGGATTGGCCGGAACATAAGAATCTAGTGCAATACTGGCTTAAGCATCTTGCGGGGAATAAAATTCTTGTCAATCGCGTGCATTTTGCATGGCTCGAACAATACTGGTATCGGCCGTTTACCGGAAAGAATCACCGGCTTGCTTATAAGTTACCGCAAGGGCTTGAATTTAGAATCTACAAAGATCGGCTGTATCTGCTCAAGGAGCCTGAAACAAAGGCGTTTAATGCTTCAGTATTTAGCGCTGCTTTATTGTCGCCGGGCACGAAAGTCGAGTCGCGCTGGTGCTTTTGGGGGTCTGGGCAGCTTAATAGGGCGCCGCAGGTTGCGGATATTCGTCCTTTGTCCGAGGTGAAAACACACAGCGCATTCCCGTTTTCCAAGAAAGATCTGAAGAATTTTTTTCAGGAGCAGAAAATCCCTTACTGGGAAAGGATAGACTGGCCGGTATTGGTTTCGCGTGAATATATGCATGAGTCTAATAGCGATGAAAACGGTTTTAGCGTGCTGGGATTAAGAAAGTCATCGGGCGATAACTGTAATCTCGGCGGCTTCGATCAGGTTGCATTATGGCAATGGCTGGGCTTGCTTTCCGAAGGCATGGAAATTCCGCTGCTCGACAACAGTTAAGAGTTCGCAAGTGCGTTTGAAAATGCGTTAATAAGCGATAACGTCAACCCGTTTGCGCAAATAAGCTTTTTTACGGCGCTTTTTTGGGAAACGCATTGCTGAATACGCACTTATAGGCTATAATGCGCTTCCATTCTGATGACTCAAATACTTAATTCTTTAAGTTCTTTTTTTCTTCAAAAAGTGACCCTAGATGACAAAATATATCTTTGTAACAGGTGGTGTTGTATCCTCGCTCGGTAAAGGGATTGCAGCCGCTTCTCTCGGTGCTCTGTTGGAAGCACGCGGCCAAAAAGTCAGCATGTTAAAAATGGATCCGTATATCAACGTAGATCCTGGCACCATGAGTCCTCTTCAGCATGGTGAGGTTTTTGTAACCGATGATGGCGCCGAAACCGATCTCGATCTGGGGCACTATGAACGTTTTGTTCAGCGTCATTTTACCCGTCGCAACAGTTTCTCCACCGGCCAGGTTTATGAGACGGTAATCCGTAACGAGCGTCGCGGAGACTATCTGGGTGGAACCGTACAGGTGATTCCGCACATTACCGATGAAATCAAAAATCGCATTAAATCGGCTGCGGCCGGTTATGACGTTGCACTGGTCGAGGTCGGTGGAACGGTCGGTGATATCGAGTCTTTGCCTTTTCTGGAAGCGATCCGTCAGTTGAGTATCGAAGTCGGTCGTTCCAACGCGCTGTTTATGCACCTGACGTTGTTGCCGTATATTGCTGTGGCCGGTGAAGTTAAAACCAAGCCTACGCAGCACTCCGTTAAAGAGTTGCGCTCTATCGGTATACAGCCGGATATCCTGATCTGCCGTTCAGAAATGGCGCTCGAGGAAAGTGAAAAACGTAAAATCGCGCTCTTTACCAATGTGGAAGAGCGTGCAGTTATCAACTCGTTGGATGCGCGTACGATTTATGAAGTACCGCGTATGTTGCATGAGCAAGGATTGGACAATCTTGTTGTCGAACGCTTGAATATTCAGGCTCCGGACGCAGATCTTTCCGATTGGGATGAAGTTGTACATGATCAGTTGAATCCGGAACAGTCTGTTGAGATCGCAATGGTCGGTAAGTATGTTGATCTCACCGAAGCGTATAAATCTCTGATTGAATCCCTGATTCATGCCGGTATTCACAGTCGTACCAAGGTGAATATCGACTATATCGACTCTGAAGAGCTGGAATCCGGAGACCTTTCTGTACTGAACGGTAAAGATGCGATTCTGGTTCCGGGCGGTTTCGGTGAACGCGGTGTTGAAGGTAAAATCAATGCTATCCAATTCGCTCGCGAAAACAAGATTCCTTATTTAGGTATCTGTCTGGGCATGCAGATGGCGGTTGTTGAATACGCGCGCCATGTTGCCGGTCTTGAAGGCGCGCATTCAACCGAATTGAATGCAAAAACTCCGCATCCGGTTGTTGCGTTGATTACCGAGTGGACCGATGAGGATGGTAATGTTGTCGAGCGTGACGAGCAGACTGATCTTGGCGGAACTATGCGTCTTGGTGGTCAGAACTGTCAGTTGGAAGCGGGCAGCAAAATTGCTGAAGTTTACGGTGCTACGACCATTCGCGAGCGTCACCGCCACCGTTATGAAGTCAATAACGGTTATATTTCACGTCTTGAGAATGCAGGATTGCGTTTCGCGGGTCGTTCAGAAGACGGTGAACTGGTTGAAACTGTTGAAATTGCCGATCATCCATGGTTTGTGGCTTGCCAGTTCCACCCTGAATTCACCTCTACGCCGCGTAAAGGACATCCGTTATTCGGCGCATTTGTGAATGCAGCGAATGAATACCGTAAAGGGAAAAAAGGTTAAAAATATGCAGCTATGTCATTTCGAAGCAGGTCTGGATAAGCCTCTTTTTCTGATTGCAGGTCCATGCGTCATTGAATCCGAAGAGATGGCGTTGGCAACAGCGGCCTCTCTGAAGGAATTGACCGATGAACTGGGTATTCCGTTTATCTATAAGTCTTCTTACGATAAAGCGAACCGTTCATCGACCAAAAGTTTCCGTGGATTAGGGATCGAAGAAGGATTGCGCATTCTGCAGAAAGTAAAAGACGAAATCGGCGTACCGGTTCTTACTGATGTCCATGAAGATACCCCTTTGGATGAGGTAGCTTCGGTTGTTGATGTTATGCAGACTCCGGCGTTTCTGGTTCGACAAACCAACTTTATTCAAAATGTCTGCCGCCAGGGACTACCGGTCAATATTAAGAAGGGGCAGTTTCAAGCGCCTTGGGATATGGATCAGGTTGTCGCTAAAGCCCGTGAGGTCGGCAATGAACAGATTATGGTCTGCGATCGTGGTACTTCTTTCGGCTACAATACGTTGATCTCAGATATGCGCGGTTTGGCACAGATGCGCAGTACTGGTTGTCCGGTCGTTTTCGATGCGACGCATTCGGTTCAGCAGCCGGGTGGTCAGGGTACGACTTCCGGCGGACAGCGTGAAATGGTTCCGGTTCTGGCACGTGCTGCAATTGCAGCAGGTATTTCAGGCGTCTTTATGGAGACACACCCGGATCCGAAAAATGCCTTGAGTGATGGCCCGAACATGTGGCCTTTAGGCAATTTGAAACCACTCCTTGAAACCATGAAAGAACTGGATCAGGTGGTTAAAAAGCACGGCTTTATTGAAAACAGCCTGCTGGACATTTAGTCATTCAAAGATCAAAAGCCCTGAATTTATTCTTATAATTCGGGGCTTTATTTTGAAACTTCATTAAAATGTCATCATAACACCTTAAAATTGATGGATTCATTCAAGAGTTTTTAGATTTACATTAACTTATAGGAAAAACAATGTCATTAATTAAAGATATCAAAGCACGTCAGGTTATTGATTCTCGCGGGAACCCAACCGTAGAGGCGGACGTGATTCTTGAAGACGGCTCAAAAGGTCGTGGTATTTCTCCTTCCGGTGCTTCTACCGGTTCTCGCGAAGCAATCGAATTGCGCGATGGAGACAAATCTAAATTTGGTGGCAAAGGCGTACTGAACGCTGTAAACAACATCAATACAGAAA
This sequence comes from Thiomicrorhabdus xiamenensis, assembly GCF_013282625.1. NCBI lineage: Bacteria > Pseudomonadati > Pseudomonadota > Gammaproteobacteria > Thiotrichales > Piscirickettsiaceae > Thiomicrorhabdus > Thiomicrorhabdus xiamenensis. The sequence continues at coordinate 1,366,610 of NZ_CP054020.1, read as the reverse complement.
TTAAAGCTAAATTGATCGGTATGGATGCAACCGATCAGGTCGCTATCGATAAAGCGATGATCGAACTGGACGGTACCGAAAATAAAGGGCGTCTTGGTGCAAACGCTATTCTTGCGGTTTCCATTGCAACTGCTCAAGCAGCAGCGCAATCTAAAGGTCTGCCACTTTACGCTTACCTGAAAACCGATGATTACAAAATGCCGGTTCCTATGATGAATATCATCAACGGTGGTGAGCATGCGGATAACTCTGTTGATTTCCAAGAGTTTATGATCATGCCGGTTGGCGCGCCAAGCATGTCTGAAGCAATCCGTTACGGTGCGGAAGTATTCCATGCCCTGAAAAAAGTTCTTTCTGACAAAGGTTACAATACAGCAGTTGGTGACGAGGGTGGTTTTGCACCTGACCTTAAATCTAACGAAGAAGCGATCACTGTTATCCTGGAAGCAATTGAAGCAGCCGGTTATAAAGCGGGTGAAGATATTATGATCGCAATGGATGCGGCGTCTTCTGAGCTTTACAACGATGGTACTTACTTCTTGAAGTCAGAAAACAAAACTTTAACTTCAGCGGAAATGGTTGACCTTCTTTCTGAGTGGGTAACTAAGTACCCAATTATCTCGATCGAAGACGGTCTGGACGAATCTGACTGGGATGGCTTCAAGCTGCAAACAGAAAAAGATGGCAAGCGTCTACAGATCGTTGGTGATGACCTGTTCGTTACCAACCCTAAAATCCTTGCTGAAGGGATCGAGAAAGGGATCGCGAACTCTATCCTGATCAAAATTAACCAAATCGGTACTTTGACGGAAACCTTCGAAGCGATTGCTATGGCTAAGAAAGCGGGTTACACAGCGGTAGTTTCTCATCGTTCAGGTGAAACAGAAGATACTACGATTGCGGATATCGCAGTTGCGACAGGTTCAGGTCAAATTAAGACCGGTTCTCTATCTCGTACCGACCGTATCGCCAAGTATAATCAGTTGATTCGTATCGAAGAAGAATTGGGTGCGGAAGCGGTTTACCCTGGTAAAGACGCTTTTTACAACCTGAAATAAATAACGCGAATTAATCGGTTATTGATCTATCCTGTCGAATACGGGATAGATAATGAAGCCACGTTTTAAGGAGATTAGGATGAAATTAAAATACTTTAATTACCTCTTGATCTTTTTAAGCGTGGTTTTTCTTTTGCGTTTACTGTCATCCGACGGTGGTTTTAGCGATTATCTGCAGGCGAAACAACAGCTTAACGAGATTGATCGAACGCTGGCCGACCAGCAGCAGCAAAACAGCCTTCTGAAACAGGAAGTCAACGAATTGCAAACTTCCGATGAAGGGATCGAAACCATTGCACGTCAAGTGCTCGGGATGGTTAAACCAAACGAGGTCTTTATCGAAGTAATTCCACTGGCTCCAATTACCATTCAGAATGATTCTGAAGACGAATCCTTACAGAAGGATGGTCCGCGCGACAGCGATCAAAGTTCCTGATTTAAACCTGGTTCACTTCTGTACACGAAATCGTGTCAATCTATTCTATTCAAAAGTCGTTTTTCACGGCATTGTTTACGTTTTAAATTTTCTCAAAAAGCATCTTTAACTTTTTGATTCTAAGGATTTTTAGGATTTAAGAAGGATGTTTACCGCTCCAACGCCGCCGTCTTTTTCTGCAGCACTGCTAAATGCAATGACCGGACGACACTGACGTAATACCTGGTTTGTCAGGTTTTTCAGTACCGGAAAATCATTTTCCGAGTTGTAGCCTTTACCGTGAATAATGCGGATGAAACGCAACTTTTGCGCTATGGCATCCGCCAGAAACCGGTTTAAAAGGATTTCGGCCTGTTCTTCGGTATTACCATGCAGATCCAGTAGCGCCTGAACCGCAAAATCGCCGTTTTTCAAACGATTGATTTCACGCAGTTGGACGCCTTTCTGTGAATACAACAATTTGTCAAAGGCGCCGACTTTGGAAAAAATCTGCTTTCGATCCAACTCCAGTTCCGGATGCGTTTTTTGCATGCGTTTCCTTTTACTGTCTCTGAGGAGGCGCTTGCTTTTGGCGATCTGTTCTTCCCGGTCATAAGACTCGATTTTATTCGACTTTTTCAGAGGGGTAACATCGCTCATTGCTGCGGCGAAAAGGTCTTGGTCGTCATTGCTCATAATTTCAAGAAACTTTTATTGGGTTATTTTGCTAAAGCCTGCCGGTATGGTTTATATTATTAGGCTGAAATTTAAGACGTATTGTAAACTGAATGAAAATTCTTATCTCGAATGATGACGGCCATTTCGCCCCCGGCATTCAAACCCTCTTGCAGAGTTTGCAAGGGCATCCGACTATTCAATCCCTGACTCTGATCGCTCCGGATCGTAACCGCAGCGCGGCAAGTAATTCTCTGACTCTGGTTAATCCTTTACGTCTCCATCTGGTTAAGCAGGATGACGAAAAGAATACAACTCAGTACAGTGTTAACGGTACTCCGACAGACTGTGTTCATCTGGGGGTTAACGGTGCGCTCGGATTTCAACCGGATATGGTCATTTCCGGAATTAATGCTGGGGCGAATATGGGAGACGATGTGCTTTATTCCGGCACGGTCGCGGCGGCAACGGAAGGGCGTTTTCTTGGCAAGCCATCGATTGCGATATCGCTTTGCGGCGAAACTAATTTTGATAGTGCGGCACATTATTTTTTAAGAATTTTCAATGACTTGGCCGATATAGAGTTGGCGTCCGATACGATCCTTAATATTAATATCCCAGACCTCCCTCTTGAGCAGATAAAAGGATTTAAGGTAACCCGTCTGGGACGCCGTCACGCTTCGGAGCCAGTCGTTAGTCAGTTAGATCCTCGAGGACTGCCTATCCACTGGATTGGTCCGGCCGGCAGTGCGGCAGACTCTGCTGAAGACACCGATTTTTATGCCGTCGAGCATGGTTACGTCTCCATTACGCCGCTGAAGATTGACTTAACGCATTACCAGGCGCTGCAAAATCTCAAGGCATGGGCGGACAGGATTTCAGATTGACCTTTATGCAGCAGAATCCAGATCAGAGAATCCAGTTCGAAATTTGTCGCCAATATGATGGTGTCGGAATGACCTCGCCGCGTAAACGCCAAAAACTGATTACCCAGCTGCAGGCGCAGGGCGCCTTAAAGACGACAAAAGTCGCGGATGTTATGAATATGATCCCGAGGCATCTCTTTGTTGACCCGGCTTTCTCCCATCGTTCCTACGAAGATTGTGCATTACCTATCGGTCATGAGCAGACAATTTCCCATCCCTCCACTGTGGCGATTATGACCGAATGGTTGTTGTCGGACGCCAACAACCCTGTGCGCAAGGTTCTTGAAATCGGTACCGGTTCAGGCTATCAGACAGCGATCCTGTCGGCTTTGTGTGACAAGGTCTACACCGTTGAGCGTATTCCCGATTTAAGTCGTCAGGCACAGGAAAAATTACAGCAATTACAGGCAGGTAATGTCGAGTTTTTTACTGCGGACGGTCACTGGGGATTACCTGGCTATGCACCGTTTGACGCTATTATTTCCGCGGCGTCTCCGGAAACACTTCCGTACGAACTGGTCGAACAGCTGAAAATAGGCGGCCGCCTTGTTATGCCCATCGGTTCGCATCCACAACATCTGTATGGTTTTATCCGCCATCAGGACCGACTGGAGCAGGTCGCTCTCGGTGATGTCTCGTTTGTTCCAATGCGTAAAGGAGTTGCGCAATGAAAATTTTTACGCCACTGTACGATAAGGTTTTACAGTGGGCTGCTCATCCTAAAGCAACCCGCTATCTGGGCGGAATGAGTTTTGCCGAATCATCGTTTTTTCCGGTTCCCCCCGATGTAATGCTGATGCCGATGAGCCTGGCCAAGCCGCAACAGGCTTTTTATTTTGCATGGATCGCCACGTTGTTTTCCGCACTCGGCGGCCTGCTGGGTTACGCGATCGGCTATTTTGCGATGGATATGATTCAGCCTTTGATTGTCGAACTGGGCTATCAGCCTAAGCTGGATGCCGCACAAGCTTTTTTTGATCAGTATGGAGTCTGGGTCGTTTTTATAGCCGGGTTCAGTCCGATACCTTACAAGGTCTTTACTATATCGGCCGGGGCCAGTGCCATGGCATTGTTACCGTTTATTATTGCTTCTCTAGTCGGACGGGGTGCACGTTTTTATCTGGTCGCAGCCTTGATGCGTTGGGGTGGCGCTTCCTTTGAGCCGGTTATCCGTAAGTGGGTCGATTGGATCGGTTGGGCGCTGGTTGCGCTTATTGTGCTGGCAATCGGCTGGCACTATCTCAAATGATGTTTTTGTCCAGCTAATACATTTACTGCCGGCGCTATCATGCACACTTAAAGGCTTCGAGACTCTATTTTGGCGTCCTATGGTTGCAATTGGTTGCTGAATTACTCATGATTAGAGTCCTAAACGATTCGTAACGATTAAACCAATACAAAAAATATTTCGGTTCATTATGGAAACCTATCTGAAAAAAAATCTCCCGTTGATTGCTGTTGTTTCGATTTCGTTGTTACAGCTTCAGGGATGCAGTTCGCCACTTAAATATGACCCTTCAGCTCGTGACGACGGTAGACCGGCTCCAGTGCTGAAAAGCCAACCGGTAAGCGGCGCAAATTCCTGTTCGAGTGTCTATATTGTAAAACCCGGCGATAGCCTGAGCCGGATTGCCGAGAAATGCCAGGTGCCACTCACGCTTCTACAGGAAGTTAATCACATCAGCCGTGCTGACCTGATTTACGTGAATCAGGAGCTGAAAATCCCTTATTCAGATAATGCGTCAGCTTACGACTCATCTATCAATACGGATAATAGCGTCAATACCTATCATGTCAGTCGTGAACCGGCTTATTCCGAAGACTTAAGTGCCGATTCAGTTAAGCAATGGTCCTGGCCGATGAGTAAACAGACGGATTACCGTTTTATTCGTGACGAACATGGCATCAGCGCTCTGGAAATTTACGGTTTTATCGGCCAGAAAGTGTATGCAATGGCAGATGGAGAAGTGGTTTTTGCCGGCGATGGCATTACCGAGTACGGCAATATGATTATGCTCAAACACCCGGACGGTAAATTATCCGTCTATGCACACAATCAGCGATTGTTGGTGAAAAAAGGGGATCAGGTACGCTCAGGGGCGCAGATTGCGACTATGGGATCGACTGGCCTTACCGACAAGCCTAAGCTGTACACTGAAGTTCGTTATCACGGGCAGAAGATTTCAATCAAAAAAGTTTTGGGTGAGTGAAAGTTGAGTTCAGTGGGCGAAAGGGTTTAATCTTTTGGTTTTCAAAGGGGCGCGCTTAGTTGCCAGGTGGCTTGCCCCTTATAAGCGTGTTTAATCCGCGTTCTTGAAAATCAGTGCCAGAGCGACATCACGATCCTCGGTAGTAATTACATTAAAGGTTCTGCAGGCGGCATCGTTCGCCATGACCTCCAGTCCAACGCCTTTACCGGCACAATGTGCAAACAGGGAAGGGTGCGGAAAAACCTGCTGTTCTCCTGTACCCAGAATAATCACCTCGGGTTGCGTCTGTAAAATCTCATCTAACAATGCTGTCGTCAGCTGTTCGATATGTTCGACCGGCCAATCCGGATAGACTTCATGTTGGTTTAAAAACAGACTGTGACGGTATTCGTCGGCGTTGATTTTCACCAGGCCGGGTTCGTAGTGTTTTACCACATTGATATTGGAGTCGCGGTGCTCTGTAAATTTCATAATGTTGGCCCTGAATTTAGTGAATGAACAGCGATCTCTGTACAAAGTGCGCAGAGGTCTGTTTTAAATGCTGATTGGCCGTTATTAAAGCCGATTCGGCATGGATTTTCAATTGACGAAAAATCAGGATGCTGTATCATTATCGTTTTACTTTAAACCCCTCTTTTTAAGCATGTCTGAGTGGTTAACCGATCCCTGTGATCCAAGTTGGCTGACTCAACAATTGAGTAGAAGGCATACTTTCGTGGCAGACGAATTTCAAAGAATCAAAAGACTCCCTCCATATGTATTTAACATAGTCGGCGAACTGAAGGCGGAAGCCCGTCGTCGCGGCGAAGACATTATCGATTTCGGTATGGGTAATCCTGATCAGGATACGCCAAAGCATATTGTCGATAAACTGATCGAAGTGGTGCAGCGTGAAGGCACGCACCGTTATTCGGTTTCACAGGGGATCCCTCGTCTGCGCAAAGCGATCTGTAACTGGTACAAAGACCGTTACGACGTCGACCTTAATCCGGATAGCGAAGCGGTTGTGACCATCGGTTCGAAAGAGGGGTTGGCTCATTTAGCATTGGCTACCGTGGATAAAGGCGATACTGTTCTGGTTCCGAATCCGGCTTATCCGATTCATCCGTACGGTTTCGTCATTGCCGGTGCCGACATCCGCCATGTACGCATGACGCCGGACACAGACTTCTTTGAAGAATTGGAAAAAGCGATCAAAGACAGCTGGCCGAAGCCGAAAATGCTGGTACTTAACTTTCCAGGCAACCCAACGACCGACACCATCGAGTTAGACTTTTTCGAGCGTGTTATCAAAATTGCTAAAGAGCACAATATCTGGGTCATCCATGACTTGGCTTATGCGGACATCGTCTTTGACGGATACAAAGCGCCGTCAATTATGGAAGTGGAAGGGGCCAAAGACATTGCGGTCGAATTCTTTACCTTATCCAAAAGTTACAATATGCCAGGCTGGCGCGTCGGCTTTATGGTCGGTAATCCGGATCTTGTTCATGCGCTTAAACGCATGAAGTCTTACCTTGATTATGGAACTTTTACACCGATTCAGGTTGCCGCTATTGCCGCTCTGGAAGGGCCACAAGATTGTGTTCATGAAATCTGTGAGATGTACAAGTCACGCAGAGATGTTTTATGCCAAGGTTTGAACGCAGTCGGCTGGGAAGTGACTCCGCCTAAAGCAACCATGTTTGTATGGGCGAAAATCCCTGAACCATATCGCGAAATGGGCTCTCTGGAGTTTTCCAAAAAACTGCTTAAGGAAGCGAAAGTCGCGGTTTCTCCGGGTATCGGTTTCGGAGACTACGGTGATGACCATGTACGTTTCGGTTTGATTGAAAACGAGCACCGTACCCGTCAGGCGATTCGCGGTATCCGCGACATGTTCCGCAAAGACGGCCTGATTAAACAAGATTAAAAAACAATATTAAACTAGGATCCAACCACATTATGAAAACCTATAAGATCGGTCTTTTAGGGCTTGGTACAGTCGGCGGCGGAACCGTCAACATTCTGCAAAATACCCTTAATGAGATTGAGCGCCGTTTAGGACACACGATTGAAATCAGTATTATTGCTGTCCGTGACCTGAATCGCGCACGTCCGGTGGATACTACCGGTATTCAGATGACCGAAAACCCTGAGGATGTCGTTAATCATCCTGATGTGGATATTGTTGTTGAATTAATGGGTGGTACCGGGCTGGCCAAGGAGTTGGTCAGTCAGGCGATCCGTAATGGTAAGCATGTTGTTACCGCCAACAAGGCGATGATTGCCGAATTCGGTAATGAATTGTTCGCGCTGGCCGACGAGAATAATGTCATCGTAAACTACGAAGCGGCCGTTGCCGGCGGTATTCCGATTATCAAGGCGTTACGCGAAGGCTTGGCGGCGAATAAGATCGAATGGCTGGCCGGAATTATTAACGGTACGGGGAACTACATTCTTACCGAGATGGAAGAACCGGATGCCGACTTTGACAAGGTGTTGAAGGTTGCTCAGGAACTCGGGTATGCCGAAGCGGATCCGACGTTCGATGTCGAGGGAATCGATGCTGCGCACAAGTTGACCATTTTGGCTTCTATTGCGTTCGGTATTGAGCTGCAATTCAATAAAACCTATACCGAAGGTATCAGTCGCATTACGGCCGAAGATATCCATTTTGCCGACCAGTTCGGTTATAAGATTAAGCACCTTGGTATTGCCAATCGTACCGAAAATGGTTTCTCGCTACGCGTTCATCCGTCATTGGTCAAAAAAGATGTCTTGATCGCTAACGTTAACGGCGTAATGAACGCGGTCATGGTAAAAGGCGACCATGTCGGTCCGACTATGTATTATGGACCGGGTGCCGGTGCCGGGCCAACGGCCAGTGCGGTTGTCGCAGATATTATCGATGTGATCCGCGCGCAGTCGATGACTGTCGAAGATCGTATTCCTGGACTTGGATTTAAAGCGGATCAACTTGCACAGGCTCCGGTTGAGTCGATCGATGAAATTCATTCGGCTTACTACTTGCGCTGTTTTGCTAAGGATAACGCCGGTGTTCTGGCGCAGATTACGACCAAATTGGCCGAGCTGGAAATTAATATCGAACATTTACATCAGGAACCGTCGGAAGAAAACCCTGACGACGCCACTTTGGTCATGCTGACCGAACAGGTAAAAGAATCCAAACTTAATCAGGCGCTGGAAGCCTTGATTGCACTTGAAGTGGTTGATTCCGAAATTCAGCGTATTCGTATTGCCGATCTGGGTTAACTAAACAGATTACAGGTGAAGCTTATAAGCCAGTGATATCGCTGGCTTTTTTATTTAAAGGTTCTTGTTTATGCCAGCGACACAATCTTTAACCCTATGGATCCCCGGGCTTCTGCATCCACAGCGTATCGATGAGGCTCAAGATGCTCTGAAATCGCTTGAGTTACCGCATTTGCAGAAGTTATTAAGCAGGGCGGATTACCGTTTATCAAAGCGGCGCGCTTTTGAAGCTCAGGCCTGTTATCTTTTTCATCAGACGGAAAAACTGCCCAGCGCCATTACACGGGCTGCCGTACTGGTTCCAGAAGCGTTTGAGAACGGGATTGAGGAGTTTTGGTTAAGTGTCGATCCGGTACAGATGATTCCGGATCGGGATACACTTATCCTTTTTCCGGCTAAGGATCTTGCGATCACCGAAGAGGAATCGCGGGCACTACTGGAAAGTTTTAACCGGCATTTTGCTCAGGATCAGGTAGAACTTCTATATGGACAGGCCGATCAGTGGTTTATGCGTGTCAAGCAGCCGATCGATTTACAGTCGACCGATCTGCACGAAGTTGCTTATCGAAGTGTGACGGACGCATACCCTCAGGGAAATGCCGCCAACTACTGGCGTCAACTGATTAATGAAACTCAGATGCTGTTTTACAGCCACCCGGTTAATGAAGCGCGCCGCAACAAAGGCTTTCCCGAGATCAATAGCATTTGGCCATGGGGTGAAGGTTCGTTGCAGCACAAGATCAAAGAGCGTTCTGCTGCCTGTGTATGTGCCGATAATGTTTATTTGCAAGGGATGGCAAAACTGTGTTGCGCGCGTTCCTGTCCGTCGATGAACGCTTTTGAGCAATGGCAGTCTCAATCGATTAACGGTCACAGCCTGGTTTATCCCGACAATCTTTGTGCAGCGATTCCAAATATGCAATTGGAGGAGTGGTTAACCGCGCTTGAGAATGTCGAAAACGAATGGGCAAAACCAATCGACGAAGCGCTGCGGACAGGGGGCCTTAGCAGTGTGTTTCTGGATTTAGGTGCCGGAAAGCAGTTTTATCTGACAAACCGTAAAATTAAGCGTTTCTGGCGTTGGAAGAAAAATTGGCGGGCGCTTTGCAATTAATCTCGCTGCTAAAGATGGTTTGATTATCGAGCAGCAGAAGCATTTTATAAGGATATTCGGTATAATTCCGCAAATTATTGAATTCTAATCAAAATAACAAAATTTCAGTCTTTTAAATAAGGTAACCCATGAACTTTATTGAAACCCGTGGCAACGACGGTCAAAAACCGAGCAGCATCACTTTTTCTCAGGCTATTTTGAGCCCAATGTCCTCATTTGGTGGTATTTACTCTCCGGAAAGCCTACCGTCATTCGATCAGAAATTCCTGTTAGAGCATGTCGATTCTGGTTATAAGAAACTGGCCAAGGATATTTTGAACTCTTTTGAGGTTGATATTGATGAGTCGGTAATTGATGCGGCACTGGCATTGTATGATGAGTTCGACGACCCAAGCAATCCTGTGCCGGTTGTTAAAGTTTATGACGACCTGTATGTCAGCGAGTTATACCACGGGCCGACTCGCGCCTTTAAAGATATGGCGTTGCAACCGTTTGGTAAAGTCCTGTCTGCCGTCGCTCAGGAACGTGATGAAAAATACCTGATTCTGGCTGCAACCAGCGGTGACACGGGGCCTGCAGCACTTGAAACCTTCAAGAATCGCGACAATGTACAGGTTGCCTGCCTGTATCCGGACGGCGGTACTTCAGATGTACAGCGCTTGCAGATGGTAACCGAAGATGCCGAAAACCTGAAAGTAATCGGTATTCACGGTGACTTTGACGATGCTCAAAGTGCATTGAAAACCCTGCTGGTTTCCGACAAGTTTAAAGATGCTTTGCAAGCGCACAATATTTCGCTTTCGGCAGCCAATTCGGTCAACTTCGGGCGCATTATCTTCCAGACGATTTACCATGTTTACAGTTATCTGGAACTGGTTCGTCAGGGTGCGATCGAAATGGGTGATCAGGTGTATCTGAATGTACCGAGCGGCAACTTCGGTAACGCTTTGGGCGGCTACTATGCAATGAAAATGGGACTACCGGTCAAGCAGATTCATATTGCATCCAACCAGAACAATATTCTGACTCAGTTTATTACCACCGGTGAATATGATCTGCGTGAATCAAAGGTGATTCCGACCACATCACCAGCGATGGATATTTTGAAGTCATCGAATATCGAACGTATTTTGTTTGATCTGTTCGGCGCAGAACGTACTAAAGAACTGATGCTTCAGTTGGATAGCGATAAATATTACAAGTTGAATGCGGATGAACTGGCGCAAGTTCAGGAAATTTTTGCTGCAGATTTCTGTACCGATGATGAAGGGCTGGCATATATCAAACAGGCATTTGAAGTCAACTACCTGATGTGTCCACATACAGCGACTTGTTTCAAAGCGTACGATACTTGCCGTCAGGACAAATCCATCAAAACGATTGCCTATTCGACTGCCGAATGGACCAAGTTCTCTCCGGTAATCGCTTATGCCTTGACCGGTGAAAAGCCGGAGCATGATAAAGAAGCTTTGGAAATGATCGCGCAGAAAGCCGGCGTGCAGATTCCTGTGCAGATTGCGCAACTGTTCGATAAAGCGATTGCTCAGAAAACAGTGGTTAACAAAGAAGAGATTGAGCAGGCAATTTTGGATTTTCTGGAGTAATCAATGCTCAGTCGCCATCAGAGTAGTTAATGTCGCCTGACATTTCTGCTCGCGAAACATGCTATTATCCTAATTAAAAGCGCTCTTGGGTTTATTCTGAACCCGAAGCGCTTTTTTTTTTTGCTAGGAAAAATCCTGTAATCGTATGTGGTTTAGAAGGGTGGTCAATGAGAGTGTGACGATAAAAATAATGGCTGGTAAAGCTTTCTAAGTAACTGAATATAAAAGGAAATAGTTTTATAAGTGTGTGGCTTGGATAAGGTTGACGTGCTATAGACATTTGTGTGTACGTGGTTAAACTGTAAATTTAATCTTCAGGAGGCTGGATGCGATGTGGGTGCAAATTGTTTTCGATTTATTTTACATGCTGGTTACATCTTTGATGATTGGTTATACGTCATCTATTTTATGGGCCTGGTTTTTATTACCACTGAATTTACCTAGAATCAGTCCGTTACAATTTTCAGGCATATCACTTTTAATTACGGTCATATTTACTGGAGTTCGTACTTCGTACAGTCCACAAGATATTGTTTCGATTCAGGCAAATCCGGTGGAATACTATTTAAGCGACTTTATTTCCTTTACAGCGATCTGTGCGTTTACGCTGATTCTGGGTTGGGTGTTTCAGCGGTTTAACGATATCTTTTATCCGGATCATCATTTGGATCGGTAGAGCTTTATGCATTTCCTGTTCAATCCTTAAGTAGCATTCTTTAACTGTTGTAAAAAGAACAAATTAACGCGCACAGGACGCTAGACGTCCTGTTTTAAATTTATTATTTATTATTCGTATAATGTATATTATGTTAAATACAATATTATTATAATTTTCCATTGGTCTGTTTGGCTCCGCTTCTACTCCACTCTCTGCTTTTTAAGAATTAGATTTTTCTCGTCTTGCACAATGACTGGATGAGAACGGTAAAGCGAGCTTTCTTCAATGCATAAAGAGCAAGCCTCATGCTGTTTAGCGAAGCTTGCTCTTGTTTGTCTTGCCGTTAAAGAAAAGTTTTTATGCTATTAATTCGTTAACCTTTTCCGGCGGACGACCAATAACGGCACGGTTACGATACACAATAATCGGACGTTCAATTAACTTCGGATTATCTATTAAAATCTGCAACCACTCTTGATCCGTTTTGTTATCGTCTTTCGTTAAGCCTAACTCTTTAAAAAGCGCTTCGCCGGTACGAATTATTTCAAACGGACGACATGCAAGCATCGAGCAGATTTCAGCCAAGCGCTCTTTTGATGGAGGATTGTCCAGGTAGCGGATTTCTTGAATTTCGTTGTCGGTAAATTTGGATTTGAGAATTTCCAAAGCGCCGCGACTTTTTGAACAGCGTGGATTGTGGTAAATCTCGATTTTAGACATAGTAAGGCCCTGCTTTTTACTTAAACAGTGAATGGATTTAGAATTAAGCGTCCGATTCAGGATTTTGTTCCAGGCGCTGACTGAGCGCCTTTTCAACAGCTTCAATTCGCTCTTTGCAAGCGTGGTATGCTTTACTGGCCTCGTCGACCATTGGAATCAATTGATCAATATCCACTTCTTGGTTGTGGGCAAGCTTGTTGGCGATTTCTTGCAGTTTCTGGTAATTCTGTTGGAAATTTTGATTGTTCTGATCCATCGTCATGTCTCGTCGTAATGTCTTGTTTTATCAGGCTTTATTGCTTGTGAATCCAAGTCAATTCTGGTTTTTATCAACGCTAACGGTGATATTACCATCCTTAAACTGAATCGCTAATTTGTCTTGCTTAAGGGCTTGCTGCTTACTCACGATAGTTTTGCCTTCCTGATCGCTGATGACGGCAAACCCCCTTTCAATCTGCACTTTTGGCCCGGCATTCAGTATCATCGCCATCCAATCCTGCATCTGTTGCTTGCTGGATCGTATTCGGCTATAGGCCTGTTGATTTATCTCTTTTTCAAGGGTGAACAGGCGCTGTTTCTGGCGTTCGACCTGTTGTTCACCGTTCTGTTTTACCTGTTGAATAAGCCAGCTAAGCATTTGTTTTTCTTGGCTGATTTGATTTTGTGCCAGTTGCTCAATCCGGGTAAACGGTATTAAAGTAACCTGTTTCCAATGATTTAGCTTATATTGGCTTTGCTGCTTGACCTGTTGCCATAAGGCTTCACTTTGGCGCTCAAGTCGAATGATTTCTTGCTGTGACACCCTTTGAATACGTAGCCAATTCTGCTGGGCACTCATGGCCTGGGATTGAATCTGCTGCCAGATATAATGAATGACTTTGCTGGGCGTATCAAAACGGCTGTGGGCAACTTCATCAAGAATCGTGTTATCGCGCTCATGACCAATTCCGGTCAAAACCGGTATTGGCATTTCGGTGATCTGTTTAGCTAAACTGTATTCATTGAGTTGATGAAGATCCAGTTTCGCTCCGCCGCCGCGAATAATCACCAAGGCATCGTAGCTTTCATTTTGATGCCGTTGTGTAAATTCTGCAAAAGCCCGCGCAAATTCTTTCTCAACTTGTTCACCTTGAAAGCTGCTGTAGAAGTAGTCAAAGTGGCATAATTTGAACCGGCTCAGTTTATCTGCATCGGCTTGGAAATCGCCTAAACCGGCAGCATTTGGCGGCGCAATGACGGCAATGCGGAAGAAGTCGTTGCTTAATACAAGTTTCTTATTGTTGCCATAGACCCCTTCGGAAACCAGTTTCTGGCGAATGTCCCGGACCTTCTGTTCCAGCTCTCCAAGACTGAAGCTACTGTCGATTTCCTGAATAACCAGTGACAGGCCATATTGTGAATGGAACTGTACTTCGCACAGCATCAACAGCTTCTGCCCGGCGCAGAGTTGCATTTGCGTTTCCTGCTGAAATTTTTGCAACAAATAAGCCGCCTGGCTTTTCCAGATAACCGCTCTGGCATTGGCGATTGAACGTCCGTTTGCATCGGTTTCGTTCAATTCCAGATACTGATGCCCTCTGCGTTCATTAATGCTGCCTACTTCGGCTACAATCCAGTGGCCGCCGGCGAAGTTCTGCCAGATGACTTGTTGAATGCGATTCAGAAATTGAGAAAGTGTCTGGCCTTTTTGAACTTCCGTGTTGTGATCTGCTACGGAATGTTGGTGTGCACTCAGCGCAGCCTGTTCAAAAAAAGCGTTTTGCTGCGCGGGCTCCTGCTTGTGCAGAGGTTGTTGAGTTTTTGCTGTTGGCTCGGTATAAGCCATCTCATTTGTAAGCCATTGAGCAAATTGTGATTTTTGTTCCTGCAACTCTTCAGGGATATACCATTTTCTGGCGATTGGATCCCAACGTGCGCCCAGACTTTTCGCCTGATCTTTTTGAGCAAAAGGAACATTTAGATAAATCATAGTGATAGCTTGCTTTCCTGCTATTGGCTCTGAGTATTTTCTTTTTGCGCCAGTTGTTCTGCCATTCGTTCGATCTCATCTTCCACAATTCGCAAGGCTTCTTGCAGCGTCTCTAGGCCGGCTTCTGCTTTAAAGGCATTCTGACTTAAATAACGTCGCCACATACGCCCGCCCGGTAAACCATGGAAAAGACCGAGCATATGACGGGTCACTTGAATCAGTTTACCGCCTTGCTGAAGATGATTTTCGATATAGTCATACATCTGCTCCACAACTTGTTTACGCGTCAACAGTCTTTCGTCCGAACCGTATAGCAGTTGATCGGCTTCAGCAAGTAGATACGGTTGTTCATAAGCGCTTCTTCCGATCATAAAACCGTCCAATGCAGGAAGGTCATGGTAATTATCAAGATGCTGCATGCCGGATTGCAGTGTTTTGATTCCGCCGTTTATGGCGATTGGAAGATCTTGATAGACGTTTTTAACTTGGTGTACCAGATCATAATTCAATGGTGGTATCTCTCGGTTTTCCTTTGGAGAGATTCCTTGAAGCCAGGCTTTGCGGGCATGAATGATAACGCCGTCGGTATTGACTTCATTCAGTGCCTCGACAAATTGGAAAACGCTTTCTTCTTCGTTTTGTTCATCGATTCCGAGACGGCACTTGACGGTGACCGGAAGCTGCGTTGCGCTTTTCATCGTATCAACCGCCTCAGCAACAATGTTCGGGTGCGCCATCAGGCAGGCACCAATCATATTGTTTTGAACCCGGTCACTCGGACAGCCGACATTTAAGTTAACTTCACTATAGCCCCACTCTTCGGCAATAGCCGCGCATTGCGCCAATTCAGTCGGATTGCTTCCACCGAGCTGAAGTACCACTGGCGCATCGTTTTTATCCTGCCCGAGAAAACGCGGCAGGTTATTGCCATAAATAATTGCGCCAGTCGTTACCATTTCGCTGTAAAGCCAGGTTCTTTTGCTTAATTTACGGTGAAAGTGACGACAGTGCCGATCTGTCCAATCAAGCATCGGGGCAACAGAAAAGTGTTGTGCACTATTCTCTTTATTAGATTTGGCATTTGTAGGTGTTAAAAGTGAAGTTGGCATGAATCATTCAAGTTCTGGTTGTCGAATGGCGCTTATTTTACTGTTTTTCAAACCGGGCTGCAGAAGTACAATCCAGATATGATTCGCATCTGCCGCTTGATGGATTTCGAGTACCTGGAACGAAGGCCTGTCGCAAAGGATTTACTGTTCTGCGATCAATTTAGAGCATTTTTGTTGATTGTAGGCAATAATTAAAGTCGGAAAGTCGCTATGCTGATAGTAATTAGATTGGATGTTATTTATGACGGGATGTACAGGTTTCGCAAGATCGATATTTTTAACAGGGCTCTTTAGTGTGCTGTCACTACTGGCTTTGCAAGTGCAGGCCGTGCAGAGTTCCACAGACCCAGTTGACCACAAGCAGCTGACATCCATTAAAGTACAGCTTAACTGGCATCACCAATTTCAATTCGCGGGGTTCTATGCCGCTATTCAACAGGGTTACTATCATCAATTCGGGTTGGATGTTGAATTACTTCCTTGGCGTCCGGGAATTTCTACAGCGCAGCAGGTTGAAAATGGCGATGCGGATTTCGGTATCAGTGTCAGTTCGGTATTGATTGATATCGCCAAAGGCAAAGACCTGAAAATGGTGATGACGTCATTCCAGTATTCTCCGTTGATTTTGTTGTCGCATTTCCCTTTGACTGATTTAAAACAGTTTGCCGGTAAAACGGTTATGCATAACGGCGGGATACAGGTCAAAAGCCTGCTCGCCAACAGTACCCTTCCAGAATCCCAAATGCCTAAAGAGGTTTATTCTTCCGGTAATTTGCAGGATTTCATTGACGGCAAAGTGGATTTTTATGGCGCTTATGTTTCCAATGAACCTTTTATTCTACGAAATATGCGCGTTCCGTTTTATACAGTTGATCCTAAGCGTTACGGTATCCAGAGTTATTCCGGTCTGGTCTTTACCAGTTCGACTCTGGCCAGAACGCAGCCAGACCTGGTTGAAAGTTTTCGTAAAGCGACCATTAAAGGCTGGGAATTCGCGATCACGCATCCACAGGAAGTCATAAACTACCTGATGCAGCACTACCCGGTAGATAAATCACAAACTGATCTGTTGAACGAAGCCAAAACTCTTAAGGAATTTGTTCAGGTCGGGAGTACTCCGATTGGTCATCTTGATCAGTTAAAAATCCTTGCGATTTTATCGGATGCACTCAATCTCGGAGTTATCAATCAAAGTGAATATCAGAAAATTAATAATTCCAATATTATCTTTGATAAAAACACACAAGTGTTTACTTATGAAGAGCAGCAATATTTAAAAAATAAACGCACTTTAGTTGTCAGCGATACCCTGGATTACCCGCCTTTTCATATGGTCAATGCTCAAGGCGAAAGCGAGGGTTTGGTTACCGATTACATGCGAGCGATCAAGCGCATGCTTGGAGTGGAGATTATTACCGCGTCATCACTCCCTCCTGGCAGCGATCACCCTATTGATCTTATCCCGGCAATTTCAGAAACGCCTGTCCTGAAATCTAAGTATTTATTTACCAAACCCTATCTTAGCTTCCCATTGGTATTAGTTGGCAGAGGCGGTGATAACAGCGGATTTATTCAGGATTTTACGGCACTCGGCGGTTACAGTGTTGCTGTGCTCAAAGACAGTTTTCCTCAGGAATATCTGACATTTCACTATCCGAATATCAATCTTGTGCTGGTAGAGTCTTTAAAAGAGGGGTTGCGCAAAGTGCAGTATGGCGAAGCGATCGCTCTGGCGGATAATCTGGTCGCGATTAACTATGCAGTACAGACCGAAGGCTATACCAATTTTCAGATTATCGGTCAGTCCGAGCATAAATACCCCTTTTCCATGGCAATCAACAGAGATGAAGCGCTTCTTTTTTCCATTATTCAGAAAGCTTTGCAGTATATCCAGGACGGTAACCGTCAAATCGGTTACCAGAAATGGTTGAAAGTTCCGGAAGTGCGAATCTTTAATTACCAGTTGTTAATGCAGTTAATTTTGCCGTTGCTGCTTGTCATTATTCTACTGACCACCCTGCTGGTTTCTTATCATCGTAAACAGCGCTACCTGAAGGAAATCTACGAACTCTCTTATGCGTCTCTTATTGATGCCAGTAGTATGAAAATTATCTGGAGCAGTAAGGCTTACGGGAAACTCAGCGGTTATACAACGGAAGAACTTACAGGCATGCCTTATCTTAAATTAGCGAGCCAGAAAGTGACCTCTGATGTTATTCAGTCTATTTACCATCAGGTTCTTGATCTCGGTAAATCGTGGAGCGGCGAAGTGCCCGCGGTGAAGAAAAACGGGGAAGAATACTGGGTCGAACTGACATTGATACCCAATAAGAATTTGTTGGGTAAAGTGACTTCCGTTCTTGCGACACGCATTGATATAAGCGACCGCAAGAAAATCGAGGCGATCTCGATTACAGATGAATTAACCGGCCTTTACAATCGCCGTTATTTTCAGAAGAAACTGGTCAGCGAAATCCAGCGTGCGAAGCGTGAAAAACAATCAGTAACTTTTATTATGCTGGATATCGATTTCTTCAAGAAAATTAATGATGACTACGGCCATCAGGTTGGCGACGAAGTGCTGATTGAGGTATCGACGTCCATCCATGCCTATTTCAATCGTGCCAATGACTTCGTTTTCCGTGTCGGCGGAGAGGAGTTTTTCATTATCAGCTATTTTGACAATCTTCGCGCTTTGAAAGTGCATTTGAATAACCTTCAGGAATCCATTCGCAAGCAACGAATTGAAAACCGCAATGCACCGCTCGGCTTTTTGACGCTATCCATGGGGGTGCTGTACTGTGATTCGAATTGCATTCCGGCGCCCGAGAAAGTCAGTAAAAGAACAGATGATCTTTTATATGAATCCAAAGAAAATGGACGAGACCGAATTTCGATTGAACTGATTACGGAAAAAGATGCGGAAAGCTGTGTTAAGCAGAGAGTTCCGTCGCAAGTAGATTGAGCGACGCATTATTAAGTTTAAATTTAGAGGTGTCTACCATGCCGCAATCCGGCATGGCTTGATCAATAACGATAAGTTATGTTCGTAAGATGCTGATTGTTGTAACGCTTATAATGGAATACCGTCGCTTTCAATGCCGGCATCGTCATTTTTCTTGTCCATCAACTCAAGCAGTTTCTCACCGTATGCATTGCGTGCGGTCTGAAGAATGGAAATCTGAGCGTTGTAATCCATGATCTTTGCTTCGCAGACCTGGATTGCCTGATAGTGTCCTTTTGCTTCTTCGGACATATTATCCGTGTCGAACTCTTTTCCGCCTAAAGTGAACTTCGCCATTAATTCATCTCCTGTTAATAGAATTTACTCAGTAGCGCTATCTTAACTCTGAAATTTTGAATGTCAAAACTTAACATTTCTCAGAAGTTATTAAGTCCCCTACTCTGCACATAAATAGCTCTCTTCCGAGAGGAATTTTTTCTAATTCATGCAAAAAATTGCCTTAATCATAAAGTATTCTTATAGTAGAGGGCATGATTGCGTTTCATTTTAAGTTAAAATACCCAAAATTTTATTTCAGAGTCCCTAGTTCATAGATTTCAATTTCATGAATACGTTGCCAGAAATCATTCAAGCTATTTTCCCCGATTTAAACGAGCCGGATAAATATTCCGGAGAAGATCGGCATAAGATCGAACAAGCTTGTACCCTTGCCCTTGAAGCTTTAAGCCTGCCGGAAAAGACTGTTGTTCGCAGTGTTGATGTTGCTCAGATTCTGGCTGATCTTAAAATTGATATGGACACCCTGATTGCAACGCTGATCAGTGACGGGAACCTGGAAGGCATTTACAGTATCGAGTCGATTACCGAAAAATTCGGTGAAAAGATCAGTCATCTTGTCGAAGGTATCCGCAAACTAAATCGTTTCCAGGAGTTTCAGGTAGAGCGCAGTTCGGACAATGTTCAGAACGAGCGTCTGCGCCAGATGCTATTAGCGATGACGGTCGATATCCGGATTATGATCGTTAAGCTCGCCTACCGCGTTGCCCGCCTGCGTCATCTTAAATACGAGGATGAAGAGGTTCGACGTCAGATCGCTCTGGAAACCGAATTGATCTTCTCCCCGCTGGCGAATCGCCTGGGGATCGCGCAGCTCAAGTGGGAACTTGAAGACCTCTCCTTCCGCTTTACGCATCCCAAAGAATATAAGGAAATTGCCCTTGGTCTGAAATCAAAGCGTACTGAGCGGGAAGAATATATTCAGCGGGTGATTCAGACCCTGCATGAGCTTTTGGCCAAACAGAATATCAAAGCGAAGATTACCGGACGTCCAAAGCATATTTACAGCATCTGGAAAAAGATGATGCGTAAAAATATTCCGATTGACGAATTGTACGACCTTCGTGCGGTGCGGATTTATGTCGACAGTATTCAGACCTGTTATGAAGCGCTCGGGGCCATCCATAGCCACTGGAACTACGTTAAACAGGAATTCGACGACTATATCGCCACACCGAAAGAAAACGGTTATCAATCGATCCATACGGTTGTCATCGGTCCGGAAAACAATACGGTGGAAATTCAGATCCGTACGTTTGCCATGCATCATCATGCAGAATACGGTGTGGCCGCTCACTGGCGCTATAAAGAAGGCGGTCAAGGGTTCGATCATAATCTTGAGCGCAGTATCTCGAACGTTCGTCAGATGCTTGAAACCTCAGATGATCCGGATATTTTCAAAGAAATCAGTACCGAACTTCAGAGCCAGCACATCTATGTGATGACGCCGAATAACGAGATTGTCACCTTGCGCCAAGGCGCGACGCCACTCGATTTTGCGTACAACATTCATACCGAGCTGGGACATCGTTGTCGTGGCGCGAAAATCAACGGTCGAATTCAACCGTTGAGTTACAGTTTGAAAACCGGTGATCGGGTTGAAATTCTGACCATTAAAAACGGTCAGCCAAGCCGCAACTGGCTGAATCCGAACTTGGGTTATCTAACCAGCAGCAGCGCGCGCAATAAGGTGAAAAGCTGGTTCAACAAACAGAATCGTGCGGAAAACATCAAATCCGGTGAAGCGCTTTATCACAGAGAAGTCAGACGTCTGCACGCTGAACATATCCCTCTGGAAAAACTGGTTGAACGATTCAAAGCCGATTCGGAAGAAGCGTTCTATGAAGATTTAGGTAAAGGTCGTATTAATGAACGTCAACTGACCAGCGCCCTGCAGACACTTAACAAGCCTGTTGCCAAAGAAGCACGTCAGGGGCATGAATATGTGCCTGAGCATCCGGAAGAAGCGGAACGCGCCTTTGTTATCGGTGCGACCAATCTGCAAACCTATCTGGCCCCCTGCTGTCATCCGCATCGAGGCGATGATATCGTCGGTTATGTTACCCGCGGTAGAGGCGTGACCATTCATAAGAGTGACTGTGCCAATATTCTGCATTTGAGCCACGAAGAATTGCGCCGCCTGATCGAGGTTACTTGGGACAAGTCGATTGCCGAAAATCCGAGCTATACGGCCGAACTTTCGATTCTGGCGTTTGACCGTCGCGGGCTTTTGCGCGATATCATGACGCAGTTGACCTTAATGGATATTAACCTGATAGCATCCAATACCTATACCGATAAAGATGACCGTACGGTTAATATGAAGCTGACGTTGGAATTGAATGCGACCATGCAGTTGGGCGACCTTCTGGACCGCATTGAAATGATCCAGAACGTTGAATCCGCCTCAATACGTACCGTTTGATCAGATCGTGTAAGGCAGTAGCTAAATAGAGCCGGCAATTAATATTGACCGGCTTTTTTATTTATCTTTTTACGGGCAATAAAAAAGCCCGCTGAAATCAAACATTCCAGCGGGCTTTTGAATATGGCGTCCCGTAGG
Source organism: Thiomicrorhabdus xiamenensis (assembly GCF_013282625.1). Lineage (NCBI taxonomy): Bacteria > Pseudomonadati > Pseudomonadota > Gammaproteobacteria > Thiotrichales > Piscirickettsiaceae > Thiomicrorhabdus > Thiomicrorhabdus xiamenensis. The sequence continues at coordinate 1,345,033 of NZ_CP054020.1, read as the reverse complement.
GGAGTCGAACCCCTGTTACAGCCGTGAAAGGGCCGTGTCCTAGGCCTCTAGACGAACGGGACTTTTTTAGCTTTTCTACTGTTATTTTTCCTAATCTTTTTGTCAGTTTTCGCTCGAGTACCCTTTTGTACACTCGCGAAACCTTTCGCAATCTTAGAAAAAATTCCTAACAGAAAATTCTAAAAAAGCATCTCAAATGAGATTGCTTGTAGTGCCTGCTTGCGCAGGACTTTAAATTGGATGATTTGAAATCATCTTTTCATCCAATAAAATTGGAGCGGGAAACGAGGTTCGAACTCGCGACCTCAACCTTGGCAAGGTTGCGCTCTACCAGCTGAGCTATTCCCGCGTGGCGTCCCGTAGGGGAGTCGAACCCCTGTTACAGCCGTGAAAGGGCCGTGTCCTAGGCCTCTAGACGAACGGGACTTTTTTAGATTTTTAGCTGTTATTTTTCTTAATGTCTTTGTCTGCTTTCAGTCACCTACCCATCTGCAGGCCCTTCAAGCTTCCTCGAACTAAAGAAAAATCTCTAGCTAAAATTTCTTAAAAAGCTCTCAAATTAATGAGATCAATTTTTAAATTGCTTATATTTCAATAAGCGCCCTACTGAAACTCTATTGGACTGAGTATCAATATGACTAAATTTGGAGCGGGAAACGAGGTTCGAACTCGCGACCTCAACCTTGGCAAGGTTGCGCTCTACCAGCTGAGCTATTCCCGCGTGGCGTCCCGTAGGGGAGTCGAACCCCTGTTACAGCCGTGAAAGGGCCGTGTCCTAGGCCTCTAGACGAACGGGACGCATTGTAATGCGTTGCCTTTTTCAAGGACTTTACAGATATTGGTGGAGCTAAGCGGGATCGAACCGCTGACCTCAACACTGCCAGTGTTGCGCTCTCCCAGCTGAGCTATAGCCCCCCTGATCTGATGGAGGCGTATTATAAAGACTTCCCTTGTGGGGTCAAGCTTAAAATGCAAAAAAATCGTATTTTTTTAGCGCTTTTTAACCGCCTGTCTCCATTACGCTTTTGTACTAATCATAAGTCATTGATTTTTCGATTTCTGCGCCTGTATACGAATGCACAAAAATAAAAAAACCGCCTGCATAGCGGCGGTTCCTAGAGGGATTACACGGCAATCAATAGCCGTTAAGATCGGAATTATTGATTGGCAACGCGCTCGGCAATAAAGTCCAAAGCCATCTGAATGCGTGTCAAACAACGTTCTTTTCCGATTAGTTCGGCCGTGGCGTCAATCGCCGGTGACTGCCCTCCTCCGGTAATCGCTACACGCAAAGGCATGCCAACTTTGCCCATACCGACTTCGAGCTCTTCTGCGGTTGCATTGATTTGTTCATGGATCGCGTGTGCTTCCCAAGTATCCAGAGATGATAGTTTTTCCAGCAACTTCTGCAACGGTTCTTCCGCTACACCGCGCAAATGTTTTTTGGCCGCACCGGCTTCGAACTCCGTGAAGTCATTGTAGAAATAAGTTGCCGATTGAGCCATCTCTATCAGGGTTTTGGCGCGGTCGCGCAGAAGGTCTGCAACCATTGCCAGCGAAGGCCCCTGAGTCAAATCACAGCCTTCTTGAGTCATAAACGGAGCCAGGTGTCTAGCCAAGTGTTCGGCATCCGCCTGTTTGATATGTTGCTCATTAATCCAAGTCAGCTTAACGGTGTCGAAGCTTGATGGGGAACCGTTTACGCTGTCGAAGTCGAAAAGATTGATCATCTCGTCAATCGTAAAGACTTCCTGATCACCGTGCGACCATCCAAGGCGTACAAGATAGTTCAGCAGCGCTTCCGGCAGGAACCCTTGTTCTTTATACTGCAGAACACTGACCGCGCCGTGACGTTTTGACAAACGAGCACCATCTTCGCCCAGTACCATAGGAATGTGCGCAAATTTTGGAATCGATGCCCCCATCGCCTGATAAAGATTAATCTGTCGCGGCGTATTATTCAGGTGGTCATCGCCACGAATAACGTGCGTGACGCCCATATCCCAATCGTCGACAACAACCGTCAGGTTGTATGTTGGCGTGCCGTCGGAACGAGCAATGATCAAATCATCCAACTCTTTATTGTTAATCACAACCTGGCCTTTGACCATATCATCAATAACAACTTCGCCGTCAACCGGGTTTTTAAAACGGATTACCGGATCAATTCCTTCTGGTGGCGTGCCGTCGAAATCGCGGTAACGGCCATCGTAGCGAGGTTTTTCGCCGCGGGCTTTCTGCTCTTCGCGCATCTGCTCAAGTTCTTCTGGCGTTGCATAGCAGTAATAAGCCAACCCTTTGCTGAACAGGTCGTCGATCACTTCTTTATAGCGTTCGAAACGGTGCGTCTGGTAAATCGGCCCCTGATCGTAATCCAGACCAAGCCAGCTCATGCCCTCCAGAATCGCATTGACGGACTCTTCCGTAGAGCGCTCAAGATCGGTATCCTCGATACGCAGAATAAATTCTCCGCCGAAGCGTTTGGCATATAGCCAAGAATAGAGCGCGGTTCTGACGCCGCCGATATGTAAATAACCTGTTGGACTTGGTGCAAAGCGTGTACGAATCACTTAAAGACTCCACAATGATTTAATTTTAGAAATAAAGCGCACATTATACTCTTACTCGTCAAACCTGTGGCAATTGACTCTCGTCAGATATGGAATTTCCTTCTGTTTTTCATAAGGTATTTAAGTGACTGTACCAGAGGTTATGATTATGATGTGTGGTGCAGGCGATCACAGTCGAGAAAATCGGCCGTATTTCATTTTGCATTCTATTTGCAGTTAATTTTATAAGTTTTAATTCTGAGGTGGTTATGTCATCAGAGCAAAAGTCTCGTTTAGCCTATTTCCCGATTAATCTTTTCGGCGCCGTCATGGGATTCAGTGGTTTGACACTGGGCCTTCTGGAAGCATCCAAGCTCAACTGGCTATCTTCCAATGCCTTTGTTATCAGTGCACTGGTAACCAGCGCACTATTTATTTTGATCAGCTTTTTGTACCTGATCAAAATTCTGCGTTTTCCGGAGGAGGTAAAACATGACTTAGACCACCCGGTTGCGATTAACTTCTTCCCCGCTTTCAGTATCAGCCTGCTTCTGATCAGTTTGATTATCGGTGAAATTTCCCACACGGTGGCATCCATTATGTGGCATGTCGGGAGTGTATTGCATCTGGTACTGACGCTGATTATCTTAAGCAACTGGATGCATCATGAAAAATGGATGATTACCCATGTCAGCCCGGCATGGTTTATACCGGTTGTCGGAAACATCCTGATTCCGTTGGGTGCGGTACGCTTCTCCTCGCCCGAAATCGGCTGGTTCTTTTTCAGTATCGGGCTTTTGTTCTGGTTGGTTCTATTCACAATCGTTCTCTATCGACTGTTCTTCCACCCGCCCATGCTGAAACTTCTGGAGCCGACCCTGTTTATCCTGATTGCACCGCCTGCCGTCGGCTTCTTGGCGTACCTGATTCTGAATGACGGGCAGATGGATAACTTCGCGCGAATCCTTTTTTACAGCGCCCTCTTTATGACCTTATTGTTGCTGACCCAGTTGCCACGCTTTATAAAGATTCCTTTTGCGCTTTCATGGTGGGCATACAGCTTCCCTCTCGCAGCGATTGCCTTGGCCAGCTTCAAAATGTTTGAACACAGCGGACTAACTTTTTTTGCTGTCTGCGCCGGCGCGCTGTTAGCTGCCCTCTTGCTGCTGGTTGTGCTTCTGAGCTTTAAAACCGCGGTAGCGGTGCGTAACGGAAAGTTGTGCCAGCCACACCCGAAAATGGCTCAGCCACCGACAGCCGCCCTTTCAGAAAAATAAAATAATGCCGACAGTTATTACTGGCAACAGGGGGGAATCAAACTTAATTTTGCGTTAACCCGCGCTTTTTAAGTTTGTTAGAATCCCCTTGCAAAACCCGCAGAACATAAAATTTATAAGATTAAATAGAAATTCGGAAACCTAGCATGAGTCAATTTAGCTCCCCACAGCTGCAGCAGATTAATCAATCCTACATGGCGGAGATGAAACTCCCGGAACTGGCTAAGCCTATAACCAAAGAAGAACCTTGTGCCCGTCATTACACGATCACCCCTTTTGATCCAAACGGTCACCTGTTTACTGTGGAGTTTCGCATTGCTTTTCCGGCACCGAAACAGCGTTTAAGTCTTCCTAACTGGATTCCAGGAAGCTATCTGATTCGCGATTTTTCCAAACATTTAATTGATTTGCAGGCATATGACGATGCCCAGACCCCTTTGACGGTTACGCCGGTTGATAAATCAACCTGGGAAGTCGACAGCTCGGGTAACGCATTTACCATTAAATACCAAGTCTATGCCTGGGATCTGTCTGTACGCGGCGCTCATTTCGATGACACTCATGCTTTCTTCAATGGTACATCGGTCTTTTTGGAAGCCGAAGGACAGCGTGATTTCCCATGTGTGATGAGTTTGAAAAAATCACCGGTTTGCGTCAAAAATGCCTGGAAGGTTGCAACCGGGATGCCGTCTCTGGAAGTCGATCACCACGGTTTCGGGCATTACCATGCTGAAAATTATCTGGCGCTGATCGACTATCCGGTTGAAATCGGCAGCTATGTGGAGATCGATTTCCGTGCCTGTGGCGTGCCGCATAAGATGGTCTTAACCGGTGTTTTCAATTGCGATTTAGAACGCCTCAAGTCAGATCTGACGACTATCTGCGAATATGAAATTCGCCTGTTTGGTGAAGCTGCCCCTTTTGACAACTATCTGTTTCAGGTAATGGTTACCGGCAGCGACTACGGCGGTCTTGAGCATCGCAACTCAACTGCCTTGATCTGCAGTCGCAATGATCTGCCGTATGAAGGCATGCAAAAACCAACCGAAGGCTATCTGCAATTTCTTGAACTGTGCAGCCACGAATATTTTCACAGTTGGAATGTAAAACGCATAATGCCCAAGGCATATCAGAACCCGGATTTGAGTCAGCCGATCTATTCGCGCCAGCTTTGGTGGTTTGAAGGCGTTACCTCCTATTACGATGCGTTGATATTGCAGCGTTGCGGTCTGATTGACGAACAGACCTATCTCGATCAGCTGGGGAAACAGCTGACCCGTGTGTACCGTATGCCGGGCCGTTTTAAACAGTCGGTTGCCGATTCGAGCTTTTTTGCATGGACAAAATTTTATCAGCAGGATGAAAACGCTCCGAATGCGATTATCAGCTACTACACCAAAGGCAGCCTGGTTGCATTGGCTCTTGATCTTTTGATCCGCGAGAAGACGCAAGGGAAGAAAAGCTTGGATACGGTTCTATTGCATCTGTGGCAGCACTTCGGCAGTAAAGGAATCGGGCTTGAGGAATTTGAAATCGAACGCATCTGTTCGGAAGTCAGCGGTATCGATCTGAAGGATTTCTTTACTCAGCTTCTGGATCAGACGGAAGACTACGATCTCGCCACCCTGTTCAGCCATTTTGGTGTGAATTTCACCCTGCGCAATATGAACTCGCTTGCTGATACCGGAGGACAAGGAAATACTCAGGAACAGTTGGCAGTCGATTTTGGCGCGAACCTGGAAGAAACAGCCAACCAGACACTGGCAGTGAGACATGTCTGGCAGGAGCGAACCGCACAGCTTGCCGGACTCTCTTCCGGGGATGAAATTATTGCGATAAATGACTTGAGAGTAACGTCGAAGTCGCAGCTGGAAAGCCTTCTTAAACGTGCACAGATAGGTGATAAATGGACATGCAGCTATTTCCGTCGTGATGAATTGCGTCAATGTAGACTGGTTTTAACTGCATCGACAACCGATCGGGTAGAGCTTTCCTTTAAGGAGCCAAGAATGCCTCAGAACGAGGGGGCTGTATGGCTGGAAAACCCTTCGAATGGTGTTAACAACGATGTGTAATCAGAATAGTGAAAAGACAGCCTCCGATGCACAGCTTGTGCAGCGAATCGAAACCTTGGAAATTGCCATCAGTCATCACGAACAGATGCATGTTGAAATGGAAAAAACGCTGGCGGATCAGTATACGAAAATTCAGATGCTGGAAAAAAAGCTGGGGTTATTGAAAGACTACATTCAATCGTTGAATGAACAAGTCATAAAACGCCCGGAAGAAGAAATTCCACCACCGCACTATTAATATGCTTAAAAACCTCTTAAAACAGAGGTTATACTAGTTTTATTCAATCTAAACCAATAAAAGCGTTCTATGAAAAAAATTCTTGCACTATTGATTTTGGGCGGCCTGTGGTTTCATTTTTACCATATCGGTAAGGCTGATTCCTATGGTCCCGGAGTCTTCGCCGCATCGGCGCCTTATCAATATGAAACCAGCATGGATCAGTTCCGTATGGATGATTTTATCTTTCATCCGCTTGCGGATTTTGAAGTCGAAGCTCGAGTGCTGGATGCATCGATTTCCTACCTGGATCGCAAGGGGTGGCTGGCACCGATGCAGCTGGTAATTGGTTGGGGGAAAATGTCCGATGAAAGTGTTTATCAAAATGTCGACATTTCTATTTTCAATCACCAGTACAAATGGGATATTGACAGCCCGGATGTGATCAGTGATGACCAGGTCATGACCAGTACCGCCAGCGTACACCTTATTCCGGCCAGCAAAGACGTGCGCAAGAAAATGTTGGACATTAAAATCGGCGATATCGTTTCATTACGCGGAACTTTGGTCAATATTAAACGCACGACGGGCTGGGAATGGAAAACTTCGATTAAACGTAATGACAAAGGCGAGCACGCCGGCGAAATTCTGTATGTTAAAGACGTGAATATTATCGTTCCTGGTAGCCGGGTGATTTACTGACAGGTTTCAGGCTCGAATATATACTGCATACAAAAAAGGCGGTCATCTAATTGACCGCCTTTTTTCTTTCGAAAACTAAATATTTATCTGCTGTTAAGCGGATTACTTACCGTTTTTAAATGCTCGGCCACTTCCGCCATTCATGCGATTTGATTTACGCGCACCTTTACCGGTATAGCGGCCAACCATGGTTCGCTCCGATTTTCTGGCATCTCTTTTGGCCAAACCGGCTTTATCGATGCGGTTGTTTACCCGCAGATCAGGACGACCTTCTTCAGCAAGCTCAACGGAACGTAGCAGCTGATTAACCTGTTTCCAGGTCAACTCTTCAGTTTTGCCTTTTTTCAAATTTCGCGGTAAAGAGAAATCGCCGTAACGTATTCGGTGCAGTCGGTTAACCTGCAAGCCGACTGCTTCCCAAAGACGACGGACTTCACGGTTGCGCCCTTCTTTAATGATGACACGATACCAACGGTTTAAAGAGTCTTCTTCGGAAGGTAAAGCGATGACGCGGTCGAATTTCGCCGGTCCGTCTTCAAGTTGTACACCTTTGGTTAACTGCTTGACGATCTCTTCACTGACTTCGCCGAAAACACGGACCATATACTCGCGTTCGATCTGGTAGGACGGGTGCATCAGACGATTAGCCAATTCTCCGTTGTTGGTCAGAATCAACAGACCGCTGGTATTAAGATCCAGACGGCCGATACTGATCCAACGTCCCTGATGCAAACGCGGCAGGTGACGGAAAATCGTATCACGCCCTTTTTCGTCCTTGCGAGTACAGACCAGTCCTTCCGGTTTGTTATACAGAATGACTTTAGTGGCGGCTGGGGCGAGTTGAGACGTTTTGAGCAGTTGATCACGAACCTTGATCTTGTCTTCCTGACTGGCTCGGTCACCGAGTTTGGCGACACGGTTGTTGACCTTGACCAGGCCCTGCTCGATCAGAGTCTCGACAGAACGTCGCGATCCAAAACCGGCGCGTGCAAGTATTTTCTGCAGTTTTTCCGTCTGTGGCTGATTGGGTTGTTTCATGGACTGTACTTGAACCTTAAAATTACGGTGAGCGGATTATGGAGCCATATTATACGCCTTTCACAGTCCGTACAGCTGATAAATCAGGTTCTGTAGGAAACCGTAAGGCCCCATGATTAAAGGACCCAGAAAACCAAGCAACAGAAGTCCGATCAAGATAAAGAAACCGTAAGGTTCCAGGCGATTGAACTGCCAGGCGAGTTTCGGCGATAAAAATGCGCTTAGAATTCGGCTACCGTCCAGTGGTGGAATTGGTAGTAAATTCAGCACCATCAAAACCAGGTTGATACTGATCCCGGCGGTTCCGGTGTACACAAGAAAGCGTCCTATATCCGGCGCACTGAACTGGGTAAGTGTGCCTATTTTGATGACCAGAGCCCAGCCAAGAGCCATTAAAAGGTTGGCGGTCGGGCCGGCCAGTGCGACCCAAGCCATATCCCCTCGTGGGTTTTTGAAGTTACGCGCCGTAACCGGCACGGCTTTGGCCCAGCCGAAAATAAATCCACCAAGCATCAGGAGCACGATCGGTAACAGCACCGTTCCGATTGGATCGATGTGTTTAATCGGGTTGAGAGTCACCCTGCCGAGCATCAGCGCGGTAGGATCTCCGAGCTTATTGGCCATCCAGCCATGAGCCGCTTCATGCAGGGTAATTGCAAACAGTACCGGCAAGGCCCAGACGGCGATCAGTTGAACGGTATTGAGTTCATTCATTATTCATCACCAAAAAACTCACCCTGCCCCTGTCTGACCAAAACCGGCTCCTCGTCGGTAAAGTCGATAATGGTGGTCGGTTCGAAACCGCTGAAACCGCCATCCAAAACAGCGTCCAGTGCATGGTTAAGCGTTTCATAGATACTCCAGCCATCAGTCATCGGATGCTCGTCACCCGGGAGAATCAGTGAGGCGCTCAATAAGGGTTTATCGAAATAACTCAAGAGCATATTGGTCACGATATTTGGCGTAATCCGCAGCCCGATGGTTTTTCGTTTCGGAGACTGCAGGCGTTTCGGTACTTCACGGCTCGCCGGCAAGATAAAAGTATAAGGGCCGGGAAGATGTTTTTTCAGATAACGGTATTGGGTGTTCCCGACCTTGGCGTATTCGGAAAGATTACTGAGGTCTTTACAGACAAGAGTTAATTCGTGTTTTTCGGAGAGCTGACGGATTCTGCGAATACGATCGGCACCTTTTTTATTGTCCAGTAAGCAGCCTAAAGCATAACCGGATTCCGTCGGATAGGCGATGACACCGTCATGATTGAGAATATCCACCGCCTGCTGCAGCATTCTCGGTTGTGGGTTATCCGGGTGAACGTTAATGTATTGACAGTCGCTCAAAATACTTCCTTTAGATACTTTTTAATCAATATATGGGTAGATTATAAATCCCTGCTTCCGGGAAGTCTCTATATCAACGGCTAAATTGCTCCCACACCGGAATACAGCCTTCGGGTAAAGGCGCGAGCCAACCCAGACCTCGCCAGTGGTGTTTGGGCGAGTGGAAATCCGAACCCATGGATGCATATAGACCGAAACGACGAGCACGCTCAGCCATACCGATCATATCTGCACTTGGCCGTGGCGCATTCACTACTTCAATTGCCTTGCCGCCGGCCGTAATGAAATCCTCAATTAACCGGTTGAGCTTAGAGCTGGTAAATTTATAAATTTTGGGATGGGCGATTACCGCGATACCGCCGGCTTCGGTAATCCACTGAACGACTTCGGCTAGCGCCGGCCATTGCGCTTTGACATAGCCGATCCGGCCGCGTTTTAAATAACGTTCAAACGCTTGGGCATTATCTTTTACCAGCCCAAGTTCAACCATCGCCTGAGCAAAATGGCCGCGACCGATTACCCCTTCACCAACCAGACTGGAAACCCTCTCGGGCAATTTTTGCAGATGGGCATTGGGTTTTGCCGTCAGCTTGTCGAACATATTTTGCGCCCGGAGGATTCTGGCTTCTCTAATTGACGCCAAGCCTTGCTGTAAAACGCGGTTTTCAACATCGAAATCGAGGCCGACAATATGAATGGTATGACCGCCCCATTCGCAGGAAATTTCCACCCCGCTGATCAGGTCGATGTCAAAATTTTGCGCCAGTCCGAGCGCCTGCTGATAACCGGCGGTGGTGTCGTGATCGGTAATGGCCAATGTGCGTACTTCATGCTCACGAGCCAAATCCAATAATGCCTCCGGTGTCAGGGTTCCGTCGGATGCAGTGGTATGGCAGTGAAAATCAACTTTCAAAATAGGGAACCTCGATAGATGGCTTTTAATCCGGTGCAAAGGCCGTTAGAATCAGTATTTTATTATTCGCTGTTATTATAAACATTAACAAAACATTTATCTTACCGCTCTGTTCGGCTGTAGTGTCGTGACACCGGTTTGACTTTGGGCTTATATCGGTTCCTATCTTATGAAATTCCTATTTGATTTTTTCCCAGTTATCCTCTTTTTTATCGCCTATAAGATGTACGACATCTATACCGCTACCGCTGTGATTATCGTCGCATCCTTAGCTCAGATCAGCTACGCCTACATGAAACACAAGCGTGTTGAAAAAATGCATGTCATTACGTTTGCCCTGATACTGGTTCTTGGTGGATTAACCTTATTTTTGCAGGATGAAGCCTTTATCAAATGGAAACCGACTATTGTTAACTGGGGCTTTGCACTGGCGTTTTTGGGGAGCCACTATATCGGTCAAAAACCGATTATCGAACGTATGATGTCCGGCGCTATTCACCTTCCAGATCAAATCTGGATACGTCTGAGCTGGATGTGGATCGCCTTCTTTATCCTTTCCGGTATCACCAATCTATATGTCGCCTATCAATACGACACCGATACCTGGGTCAATTTCAAACTTTTTGGATTGATGGGAATGACTTTCGTGTTTATTATTATCCAGGGACTTTATATTAGCCGTTATATGGAAGAATCCGATTCTCCGGCTGAAGCCCAAGCTCTGAACGACGGCGTTGATCAGGACGAAATCGTAAAAAGTAAAGCAGATTCAAATCGCAAAGAGTTTTAACCACTGTCATTAAGGGGCACAAATGCTATATTCAATCGTTGGCTATGACGTCGAGAACAGTTTAGAACTGCGCGCTCAGGTGCGCCATGAGCACGTTGCGCGTTTAAAAGTACTGGAAGAGAGCGGTCATCTGGTTATTGCCGGTCCAAATCCTGCCATAGACAGTAATGAACCCGGTGCTGCAGGCATGACCGGCAGCATCATCATCGCCAAATTCAAGTCGCTTGATGATGCCAAGGAATGGGCTGCCGAAGACCCTTATTTGAAGACCGGTGTCTATCGTAAAGTGGAAGTTAAGCCTTTTAAGCAAGTTCTTCCCGCTCCGGAAGAAGAGCAAGACTGAAACCTTGATTCCTTTGACATAAAATTCTCTTAGCCAAACAGGAAACCGATATGAGCGTAAGTTATCTGATACCGAACAGCAAGCTTCACCTTCATCCTAACGATCCGGTCGAATTGCTCGACGACGAGATTGTGGAAATTCCCCTTCTGGGCTGGACTTCAGCCGGCGAGCCGATTCAGATGGAGTTGGATTACGACACTGTTGCGGTACCGAAGTCCATGGTACGCAAAGAAACGTTCGCTTTGCGTGTCAAAGGAAGCTCAATGATCGAAGAAAACATCCATGACGGTGATATTGTCATTGTCGAACGTAAGGCAACCGCGGAAAACGGTGAGTCGGTCGTGGTTCGTATCAATGGTGAAGAAGTCACCATGAAAAAACTTTATATCGATAAAGACGGTGTTCGCCTGCAACCGGCCAATGCAGAAATGCAGCCAATTTTTCTGAAAAACCAGGATATTGAAATTCTTGGTATCGTCCGCGGCATCCTGAAACAGGCTTAAGAGACCTCGTTAATGAGTAAGATTCAAATCATTGCTACCGGAGGAACGCTGGATAAAGAGTACGACTCTCTTACCGGCGAACTCAATTTCCCGCAGACGCATCTGCCACAGATATTCGCACAGGCGCTGGTAACGGCACCGGTCGAAATCAGCCCGCTTATGGCGTTGGATAGTCTGCAAATGAATGACTCCGACCGGCAAATGATTGCAAAAGCCTGTATTGAAACCAACGCGCATCAGATCGTGGTCACTCATGGTACCGACACGATGGTCGAAACCGGAAAAATGCTCATCACACTGGGCGAATCAAGTGAGTTCGATAAACTTCGCGGAAAAACAATCGTTTTAACCGGAGCCATGCGCCCTTTCGCTCTCGGCAATTCTGATGCCGCTTTTAATCTTGGCGCAGCTTTGATGGCCGCACAAACCGCACCACCAGGTGTTTATATCTGTATGAACGGTTTACTGCATTCTGCAGACCGGGTTCAGAAGAACCGCCAACTCGGTGTTTTTGAAGCCCAATAACTTCCTGCATTAATAGACGAACTCATTTGAGTTAAACACGGCAGAAACTTTACCGTAACGCTCACTAGACCTCCCTTTTGCCGTATTCAGCCGGCTTGCTTCATATAGGAAAGCTTCATAATGCTTCTCGCTTTAGCCTACTTGACAGTGGTTCTGATTTGGACCACAACGCCTTTAGCCGTTGTATGGGGCGGCGCTACGGATTGGTATTTTGCCGTAGCTTCGAGAACCACACTGGCTGCACTGGTTATCGTGCCGGTTGCCCTTTGGTTTGGTTTTCATCGACGATTCGCACTTAATTGGCGAAATATCAAAATCTCTCTGTTTGCCGCTCTACCGATTTTTGGCGGTATGACGCTGATGTACTGGGCCGGACAGTATTTACCATCGGGTTGGATTGCGGTTATTTTTGCCATGACGCCGCTGGTTACGGGGGTTATCGCACACTTTCTACTACCGAAAAGCCGTCTGAATCTGTATAAAGTCGTGGCAATTCTAATCAGTTTATGTGGTCTGATAATCATCTTTGCGCCCAATTTACGTCAGGAGCTGGCCGGGTATCAACTGCTTGCTATCCTTAGTGCTTTTGCTTCGGTGTTTGTACACTCGCTCGGCACGGTTTTAACGAAACGGTGTGCCACGCATTTGCCCTCGCTCGATATCGTTGCGGCCGCTTTAATTCTTAGCGCATTGGGTTATTTTGTTGTCCAGCCTGATTTACTTCTGTTTCCACAAAGCTATCCGGATTTGAGTCACAAGGAAGTCGCCGCTATCGTCTATGCGGCCCTGATCGGCTCGGTCGTCGGCTTCCTGTTGTTTTTCTATCTATTGAAAAATATGGATGCGCTTAAAGTCGCGTTGATCCCGGTAATTACACCGGTTTTTGCAATTTTACTGGGGCACTTTTTGAATGCAGAACCACTGGGCTGGGATATTGCAGCGGGTGCCGCGCTGGTTTTGATTGGACTGCTCCTGTTTCAAAAACAATCATGATGCTTTGCCAACAGGAGCGAGGTGTAAACAAGTAAATTGCGAGCGGTTTACCACTCAAGCGAGCGTAAGTACTTGAAGATTTCGCGTGCCGCCTTGGGTGGTTTACCCTGCTCTTGTTCTTTTTGTGCGTTACGGATGGCCTGACGCAGATGCTGGCGGTCAACCTGCGGATACTGTTGCATTAATTCGCCAAGTGCTTCGTCGCCCTCTTCAACAAGACGGTCGCGCCACTGTTCCAGTTTATGGAAATGGGCATTCTGCTGCTTGCGTTTGATTTCCTCTTCATCTAAAAGTGCTTTAATTTCAACGATAAGTGGTTCGTTTTGACGCAGAAGTTTACCAATATAGGACTTCTGACGTTTAATGGCATTGCCTTTTGTGATTCGGCTCATGGTATCCAGCGCTTCGCGCAGGTCGCCAGGCAGGTTCAGTTTGGACAGTGTTGCCGGTGACATTTGCAAAAGCTGTTCGCCCAGTTCGGTCACCGCCAAGGCTGCTTCTTTAATCTGTGTACGGCTGTCAAACTCTTCTTGCTCCCAGTCCGCTTTTTTCGACTCGACTTTACTGCGATTAACATTGCGTGGTCTAACCATGGCTTGACTCCATCAGTTCGGTAAATTGTTGTTCGTTTAAAATAGTCACGCCCAGCTGCTCCGCTTTGGTTAATTTTGATCCCGCTTTTTCACCGGCAACAAGGAAATCGGTTTTAGCTGAAACGCTTGAGGTGACTTTGGCGCCCAAAGCTTCGAGTTTTGCTGCGGCCTCAGTTCGAGATCCCTGCTGTAAGGAGCCGGTCAAAACGACGGTTTTCCCGGCAAACGGTGAATCTGCAGGTTGCTCGGCGATCTCGATTTCCGGCCAGTGAATGCCAGCGGCAAGTAAACCGCCGATCACTTCCAGATTATGCGGCTGGGCAAAGAAGTGTTTAATCTGTTTAGCGACAATCTCACCAATATCATCTACTGCCAGTAACATTTCCTCTTCTGCGGATTCAATTGCCGGTAGTGATTTGAAGTGATTTGCCAGGTTTCGTGCCGTAACCTCACCGACCTCGGGAATGCCAAGAGCAAAGATAAAGCGTGGCAAGGTGGTGTTTTTCGATGCATTGATCGCATCAATGACTTTTTGGGCGGATTTTTGTGCCATTCTTTCCAGACCGGCCAATGTCTCTACATCCAGTTTATAGAGATCATCCGGGTGTTTTACCAATTCGAGATCGCACAGCTGGTCGATTAACTTATCACCCAACCCGACGATATCCATCGCTTTGCGCGACACATAATGTTGCAGCGCTCGTTTACGCTGTGCCGGACAGAAAAGCCCTCCAGAGCAGCGATGCACGGCTTTGTCGCCGTCCTTAACCACTTCTGAACCGCACTCTGGACACGAACTCGGCATATTGAACAGCGGCAACTCCTGCTTGCGGAAGGAAAGTACCGGACCGACAATTTCCGGAATAACATCTCCGGCTCGGCGTACGATCACCTTGTCGCCGACACGAACGTCTTTACGACGGATTTCGTCCAAATTGTGCAGAGTGGCATTGGAGACAACGACACCGCCAACTTCGACCGGCTGCAGTCTGGCTACCGGGGTTAAAGCGCCGGTGCGCCCGACTTGAATATCGATCCCCAACAGATCCGTCCACTTTTCCTGAGCGGGAAATTTGCGTGCTATCGCCCAACGAGGCGCCTTGGCGGTAAATCCAAGACGTTCATACCAGTTGATCTGGTTGACCTTGTAAACAATGCCGTCAATTTCATAGTCGAGCGAATCCCGCTTTTCAACCAGGCGCTGATAATAGTCGCCCATTCCTGCGGCACCGATCACTAACTGCGTTTCCGGATTGGTCGGCAGTCCCCAGACTCTGAATTGCTGCAGAGTTTCAGAATAGGTGTCCGGCTGCGGCCAATCATGGCTGATCTCACCCCAACCATACAAAAAGAAACTCAGTTTACGTTGTGCGGCAATACGCGGATCGAGTTGGCGGAGGGTTCCGGCGGCCGCGTTTCTCGGGTTGGCAAACGCTTTATCCCCTTTAGCCATCTGATGTTCATTTATCTGCGCAAAATCTTTTTTGCTGATAAAAACTTCTCCGCGTACCTCAAGTGTTTGTGGCCAGTCATCGCCTAACAGCTGCAGAGGAACCGAATGCAATGTGCGAATATTGTGTGTTACGTCTTCGCCGGTAACACCATCCCCTCGTGTAGTCGCTTGCTTAAGACAGCCGTTTTCATAACGGATATTAATTGCCAGACCATCCATTTTCGGTTCGGCAATATAGTCTATCTGTTCAGAAGGGATTTTCAGGCGATCCTGAATTCGGCGCTCGAAATCCTGCAGATCTTCCTGACTGAAAGCGTTATCAAGAGAAAACATCGGTACGGCATGTTTGACAGACTGGAAACTTTCAATCGGAGCATCTCCAACTCGCTGGCTTGGAGACTCGGAAGTAATCAGTTCCGGGTGCTGTTTTTCAAGCTTCAGCAACTTTTGATACAAAGCATCATACTCGGCATCACTCACTTGAGGGTCATCGAGAACATAGTACTGGTAATTGTGATAATTCAACTCTTTACAGAGTTTTTGATGTTCAGTCTTTAATGGATTACTCATGTGCCGTTTTAAGTTTGATTAGAGGTAGGCTATTCAGGATAACTGCTCTCCCAGCTGCGATAACCGCGAATAGGAGAGCTTGAAGGATATAGCGTTTGAGAGGCGAATGGTTATAGGCTTTCGGTCACTTTTTGTGAGTCGTAGCCCAGAGCACTGTCTCGCAAAGAGCGGAAATAAGGTTCATTCACTTCGTGTTGCTGGTCGTTGAATACTTTGCCGTTAATTCGGGTTGCAAGCTTACGGGTAACCTGAATAAAATCGTGCATTGCTGCCGCTGCAGGAATACATGTCGGCAGATCCAGTATAACCACCACACCAAGCGTTGTATCATTGACGCGTGGGTTTTCCGGGAAGGAGCCTGGATTGAGCAGATTGACGACTTCAAAAACCGTGTTACCGCGGTTATCACGCAATTCGTAATGCCCTTTATAATTTCGTTTCAGTGTATTGGCCATCATAAACTGGTGAATATCGGTAACCTGGACCTCATCTTCAGCAACGACAATCAATACAAAAGTTTTAGGCTCCGCTTTATCCGAATCCATAATGGCGTTAAAAGCACGGCGCTGCACTTCAGATTTATCATCCGGAACCCCGAAAGTAGGCTTCTCGTGAGCAGGAGGGAAGTCTTGCTCGCTTAATTCTCCCGTCATGCCCGGATCATCGACCATCAAAACATGGTGCGGGCTTTGTTCTGTTTCTGTAGCCATACTCTGAACAGCAGCGTGTACGGCAGGTTGAACCACATTCTGATTCGAAGTGACCGAAGGTTCTGTTGCGGTGGTACTTTCCTGCTGAGGGACAGATTGCTCAAGTTGGCTGATAACCGGTTCATTTTCAAAAGGCAATTCGCGCTGATTCGGATCCACTTCCTGAGCGGAAATAAAAGGCTCAGCCAATTCATCTTGTTTTTGTTCTTCCTCTTCTGGCGCGCTTGCAGAGTCATGTTTACCGAAAGGATTGCTGCCGGGAATGATTTTACCGTTTTCGAATTTGGCGGCATTCTTGGAAGGCTCTGCTCGTGTCTGAGCCTTTATTTCTTGAGTTTCTTGTTTGGTTTTTTCGGCAGACTCCTGATATTTCTGCTTTTTTCGATAACCTAGAACTAGAATCAGTACGATAATAATTGCCATCATGGCAATTAAAACCATACTTAGTTCATTTAATTCACTCATTCAAAACTCCGCCAACATTTCTTATTGGTTATTTTTACGGGAAACTCGAGGCAATGCCCGACTCTAATCATTTTATGCAAGCAATGCTTAATGACAAGATCGGTTTTGGTCCAAGATACAATCAGGTACCGGAACAACAAAGAACCAAGATAGAATCAAGCCCGACATCTTTTATCGTTATTATTTTAGCTTGTAAATTGTAACTGGTAATAAGCGGCCTTTTCTAGTAAAAAATGGGCGTTTTACGAATCAATGACGGCATTTTTTACTTAGCCGTTCGATTAAGGCTATTTATGACTGTTGAGTCCGTAACGAAAGAAACGAAAACCATGAATGAAGATAGCGACACAACCTATTTGCACAGCAAGATTATTTTAGGAATCGACCTGGGAACTTCCGGATTGCGAGCTTCAATTGTCGAACGACGAGTTTCACAAGAGAGTGAAACACGCGACTGCCATGATTTTCCGGATACGATTCAGGACACCGTTCTTGCCGAAAGCAAAATCGTGATTGATGATAGCCAAAGTCATTCGAATACGGTTTTATGTAACCATGATAATCAACTGCGGGTTCAAACGAATAAATCCTCAATACAGGATCCGCAGGTCTGGCTGTCTAGCCTCGAGACACTGTTAACCCAATTAAAAACGCGCATCCCCTTCAATCGTATTGACGCCGTTATTGCCGATGCGACATCCTCGACGGTCATGTTGTGTTGCGAAAAAGGTCAATTATTAACGCACGCACTGATGTACAACGACGCTCAGGCTGAAGATGAAGCTAAATTGATCAGTGATTATCAGCAGTTTTATAAAGCGCTTAATGGCGATATTGAAACCGCTGCCAGCGGCGTGAGCAGCAGCCTGGCGAAAGTGTTGTATCTGTATCGCAACCTGAGTCTGCAAAACTTAAATAAACAACCGTTGCAGATCGTGCACCAAGTCGATTGGCTAAACAACTATTTCCTCCGCTTCCTCGCTCAGGGCAAATGTCTCAGTGACGAAAATAATCTATTAAAACTGGGTTATGACCCTGTACAAGGCGATTATCCACTATGGCTCAAACAATTTCTGAAGCAGGAAGCGCCGGAACTGCGCCTGCCGGACGTCGGCGTGCCCGGAGAACCGATTGCAGCCATTCATCCGGAAGTGGCAGAACGATTCGGATTCAAACCGGAATGCCAGATTCTTTTTGGCAGTACCGACAGCATAGCCGGTTTTTTTTCCTCCGGAGCAACCTCAATCGGCGACGCGGTAACCTCTTTAGGTTCAACACTGGCAATTAAGCAGCTTGCGAGAAACCCTGTCTTTTCAACGCCACACGGTCTTTACAGCCATAAGGTTCATCAATACTGGCTGGTTGGAGGCGCCTCCAACAGCGGCGGAAAAGTTCTCCTAAAGTATTATTCGCTCGACGAAATCACCCTTCTGGATTGGTTTGCAGTAACACTTTGGAAATGCGCGGCTGAAAATAAAAAAGGCATTAGCCGAAACGAAGACGAGGCTTTTTACAGAGTCCTCTCAAGGATGTGCGAAACAGTGGTCAGTTTGGGTGAATACTATCCTTTAGCAACGCCTGGAGAACGTTTTCCGGTAGCGGACAGTGATTATCAACCGGTGTTGGCAGCAAAACCGGAAAGTCGCATGGACAATGGTATTACGCACGTACTGGAATCACTCCGTAAAGAAAAAACTGTTAAGGATCTTCAACAGCTTTCCAAGCGTCTCGGACAAGTTCTGAATAACCAGCAAACTGTTTGTCTGCTCGACCATTTGCGGTTTTTCACCTCTATCGTTCAGGGGTTGACCCAAGTGGAGAAAAAAGCCTATGACCTAATGGCTGAACTGGGGGTACAAAGAAGCGCTCTATATGCTGTCGGTGGAGGAACCCGTAACAGTTATTGGCAACTTTTAAGAGCTCACTATCTGCAAAATTCACAAAATCCGTTACAATCCCCTTTTTCTTTAGAAGCCTCCTATGGGATAACCCGCCTTGCCAGGCTTTAAAAGCAATCATGTAACAACAGAGGTAAGTATGACAATTAGTGAATTGATTAGCGCGGCGTCAAACGCACCGGTTGAGTTCAGCAGAACCATGCAAGTTATTGATGATAACTACATTTTCGTGCCCACCGAATTCAAGAACGGGCAAACCACCAACGCTGCAGATACCAATAATGGTTCCTGTAAACTGTTTGCCTTTGCTCAGTTGAATAACCTGGATGAGCAGACCACCTTGAATCTTTTCGGGGATTTCTATACCAAAGACGTGCTGCAGAATCCGCAAGGTGATGATCACCAGAACATCCGGAATTTCATGCAGTATGGCTGGGCGGGCATCGAGTTTACCAGTCAGCCATTGAGCGCCAAATAAAACGTTGCTGAAACCGAAAACAAAAAAGCCGGGGTTATCCCGGCTTTTTTTATTGCAACACTTTAAGTGGCTGCAAAATCAGGCTTGATGGATTTTCTTAACCAGTTCCAGATCAAGATAATCGTGACCGTGGCTATCGCCCATCAAAACTTTAAAGCTCTGACCCGGCTCACCCATATTATCCAAGACCAGATCCGCTGTGCTGAAATCATCGTTTTGCGTGTAGCCGTTAATGGTAATAATGGTTTTTACCTTAGCAGCAACAGATGACTTGATCCCGTTTTCAGAATCTTCAAACGCGATACACTCTTCCGGTTTAAGGTCCATCTGTTCCATAGCCCAGTCGTAAATATCCGGAGCCGGTTTTTTCGCCGGAACGATATCGCCGGCCGCAATGACTTCGAACCAGCTTTCAGAGTCAGCGCCCAAAGTATTGGTCAAAAGCGCGGTAACATTTGAAGGCGTGGTAGTGGTAACAACCGCCATACGCATGTTTTTATCGCGCGCTTCGTTAATCAGACGCTCGACACCCGGACGAAGCGGAATGCGCCCTTCAGCCATCAGCTGATTGTAAAATTCGGTTTTGGACGCGTGCAGCCCTTTGACGAATTCATCAAAATTTTCCGGTTTTTCAAAATCCGTATTGAATTTTTCCAAGTAGTACTTGATACGCTCTTTACCACCGGTAACCGCCAACAGCTCGCCGTAGAGAGCTTCATCCCAGTTCCAGTCCAAGCCCGCGGCTTCAAAAGCCATGTTAAAAGCGGGACGGTGTCCATCACGCTCGGTATCCGCCAGGGTACCATCGACATCGAATAACAAAGCCTTTAACTCAGCCATATTTCTCTCACTTCAGTTTCTTATAATTGATTCAAGTGCTGAATTCTTACGGATAAGACTAAGAATTTCAAGGAAAAATCGCCATATCTTGGGTTTGTCATTGAAATCTCATACAAAAAAGATTGAATTTTTTGCTTGTGGCGCTTCAACAAAGTTGATATAAAATGTCGTTTAGTCATCAGAGATGGTACTCAATAACAAAACAACTTAACTCAATAATAAAAGTACACAGAAAGAGTACTAGGAAGGAGAAGGACCATGGAAACTCGAGTGGATTTCATTGAAAACTACCCACCTTATGAGCCAAAAAAAGGTGAGGAATATATGAGCCCTGAAATGCTTGAGCACTTCAAGAACAAACTATTGGCTTGGAAAGACCAACTATTAGAAGAAGCCAACAGCACAGTGAGTCACTTAAAAGCAGACTCGTCAACGCCAGCTGATCCTAACGATCGCGCGTCAATGGAAGAAGAATTCGCTTTGGAACTTCGTACCCGTGACCGTGAGCGTAAACTGATTGCCAAGATCGATAAATCCCTTAAAGACATCGAAAACGGTGAATACGGATACTGCAAAATGAGTGGCGAAGAGATCGGCCTAGCCCGCATGGAAGCTCGCCCTACCGCAACTCTGACGGTAGAAATGAAACGTAAGCAAGAGATCCGGGAAAAACAGGGCGTTGCCTAATCGGAACGCTCTGTTTAATAACGCGCCTTAAGGCGCGTTTTTTATTTCCGAATTTCTATTCAGTGATAAATATTGTTTGGGTATTGTATGTTCAGAAAGGCTGATCCTTTTCGAGTTCAGTGGTTAAACTAATAAGCTGATATTTGATGTGCTCCTTCTCCATTATTCAGGATTACCGGAACAGAGTTTCTATTCATGCCAAACCGAAAATCGACCTTGCGCCCCGAATCTACACACTCTCTTGAAGCCTTGGTGAGCGACTTAAGCGACCCGACACTGTACCCGCATTCGGTCGAAGTTATTACGACAATCGAGACGCATATTTCCGTCGTTTTTTTAACCGGTGATTACGCTTATAAGTTAAAGAAACCGGTCGATTTTGGTTTTCTGGACTTCTCCACTCTTGAAGCCCGTTATAAATACTGCCTTTTGGAAGTTGAACTCAACCGGCGAACCGCTCCGGAGCTCTATCTGGGCGTGGTTCCAATTTACTGGGATGCCGAGCGGCAAAAGATCAGCATGCAAGCAAACGATACGGCACCGGTTGAATATCTGGTTAAAATGCGGCAGTTCGACCCGAATGCCGTTCTCGGAAGTCAGGGAGACTGTATCCAGATCTCACATCAGCAGCTCGACAGCCTGGCTTTGCAGATCGCCAAACTGCACTTGAATGCCGAGTCGGTAGACATGAAAAGCGAACTCGGTACGCCTGATGTAATCCTCAAGCCGATGACCGATAATTTCATTGCCCTGGAAGCCTGTTTCGATCCCGAATCGCATC
Organism: Thiomicrorhabdus xiamenensis; assembly: GCF_013282625.1. Taxonomy (NCBI): domain Bacteria; kingdom Pseudomonadati; phylum Pseudomonadota; class Gammaproteobacteria; order Thiotrichales; family Piscirickettsiaceae; genus Thiomicrorhabdus; species Thiomicrorhabdus xiamenensis. The sequence goes on along the minus strand of NZ_CP054020.1, from coordinate 1,323,293 downwards.
CTTATTTGCAGGACCTCTACCAGTGGACGCTTACGCATCATGCTCAACAAACGCCCCTGCTGTTGCAACGCCGAGAGCAAGGTCGAATTCGCGCCTGCCACGGCGATCTGCATCTTGATAATATTGCCCTGATTAATCGCCAGCCGGTGCTCTTCGACGGCATCGAGTTTAGCGACAGTTTCCGCTGGATAGACGGTATCAGCGACCTGGCCTTTCTGTTAATGGATTTGGCATCGCGCCGCCAGGCTCACTTGGCCTGGCAGATTCTGTCAATTTACCTGCAGCGCACACAGGATTATCAGGGATTGCAATTACTGCGCTTTTATATGGTGTATCGTGCCATGGTTCGCTCGAAAATCACCAACCTTCGTGCCGAACAGTTTCGTTCCGGCTCTTCGGAAAGAGCCAAACTGTGTGTTCTGGCGGATGATTACGTCACCTTGGCGCACGACCTTTCACAAATTCCCAGCAAACCAAAACTGATTCTGTTGCAAGGTGTCTCCGGTAGCGGTAAAAGCCACTTGGCTGAGCAGATGTTGCGCCTAATCGATGCGGTTGTCATCAATTCCGATCGCACCCGAAAAACGCTGTTCGGTATCGAACCGCTCGAACGGGTGTCTGACGAACAAAAACAACGCCTCTACTCGCAGACAATGAACCGGAATACCTATCGAAAGCTTGAAGAAAATGCCCAAACGTCACTGCAAGCCGGTTGGCACACCATTGTCGACGCCACTTTTCTCAAAAAAGAACACCGACAGCGTTTTTACAACCTGGCTAAAGCACTGCAAGTACCAGTTTATCTGATCTATATTGATACCGATTTACAGCTGGATTCGGTTTTTCTCGCCGAGCAGATCAGGCTGCGTACCGAAGACGATAAGAATCCTTCCGATGCAGATGCGGCGGTGATGTTACAGCAATCCCGTTATCTGCAGAAACCACAAGATGACGAACCCTGCATCTGGTTGAATGCACAAAAGCTGCGGCAGGAATTTCCTCAGCAACAGATAAAGCAATTCCTGAACCTGCCGTTAACCTCTTAAAGGAACCTAATCGCCGAGAGAGACAATGCCGCGCCCCGTTTTAAAATCTGCATACCGGAAAATAAAAGCCCTGGCCCACTGGTGTTTACTGATTCCAATGCTGCTATGTTTTTCCGCGCCCTCTGTTTTCGCCGAACCTTTACCCCCGAAACAAGTTCGCTTTCTTGGTTTGGAGGTCGCCAAGCTAACCCAGAAACAGGTTCGTCAACAGCTGTGGCAAATCGGTGGATTTAAGTTTTCCAGATCCAGTCTGAAGCAGCATAATATCGATAAATTCTTTACGCAAACACGACTTGCAGACAGTTACTCCGTGACTTTTTACTATAATGATCTGGGTGAGGTAACCCGATTCAGACGTTTGTATCGTCCTTATTCGACGCAGGGAGATAACAACGGACGGCTTTTGAATACTCAGCGAGTCGCGCACGAGTTAAGTAAAGAGCTAGGCCCGGCGCAAGTACAACGTAAAGGATGGGGAGGTTTTGCGCCCTATTTAAGTTACAGCTGGCAGGATGAAGAGGTTGCCATTCATATTGACCGTGTCGGAGAACATCCTATGGGAGAGGTTTTTATCGAATATCGGATCATAAAACACGACCCCTATGCGGTCAAAGACGAGCAAAATCCAAATGTCCTTCCCTCCTACATTCGCAATGCGGCCTAAGCCCTATTGAGGTGAATTATGCAAGTAAACAACTTTGCCAATATTGCCTATAACGGCATTCAGAAAAACTTCGAACGGCTTAACGAGAATACGCAAACCATCGTTACACCGCAACAGAGCTTCGATAATACCGCCAACGCACTGATCGACAATCGCATGGCGCAGAAAGATATCGAAGCGCTGGTTAAAGTCATCAAAACCGAAGACGGTCTAATCGGACAGCTTTTCGATACTTGGGTTTGAAGCCAAGCTTTACTCAACAATGCTCAGCGAGAAGTCTTTGTTTCTTGCTCGGCAATAAACAGTTTGATCTCCTCCCACGCCTCCGGCAGATGCTGGAATGTATGATCCCCTCCCGGGAATAAAATACTCTTCGCATTCGGTAGCGCTTTGTAGCGTTGCAATGCAAAAGGGATATCCACGACTTCATCCGCCTTATCGGCCAATAACAGACTTGGTATTTCCGGGTTTAATTGCGAAACCTGCAAGTCAGCCAAAACACTGAAGAATGCTTCATTGACCTCGATTATCTCTCCCGTGTAGGGATTAGTATGTTGGCCTAAATAATCGTCAAACAAACTGAGCGGATTAAGTGCCGGATTGATCATAATGTATGGAATGGCATATTTATGGGCGTAATACTGCACCAGATAACCGCCAAGCGAGGAACCGATCAAGCATATGCGCGAATTTTGCTTTTGCCATCGTGCGAGCGTTGTGTCTATAGATTTCAGGCCATCCGCAAGCGATTGCTGAGAATAAGTCGGGCAGAACATTTCCCCTAAGGGATGAGCTGAATTCTGTATATTTCGTTTTTTAAACCACTGAGCTTTATAGCTGTTTCCAGAGCTCAAAAAGCCGTGCAGATACAGTGTTTTCAAATCGTTCTCAGACACTTTTTTGTCCGTCATCTCTGGTACAATCCCTTGCTATGATTAAAAAGCCGAAAATTATCGAACGCCAGACCAATCCCGAAGTCTTTTCCAGCGCCAAAGGCCTGGGGTTGACCGACCTGCAGGCCAAACTTGTCGCCAACCGTTTGGACGATGCCGCACAGTTACAAGCTATCGTTCATCCGCAGTTAAAAAACCTGCAACCACCTAACCAGCTCAAGAATGCCGAAAGCGCCGCCCGACTAATCGTCAAAGCAATACTGGCTGAAGGTCAAATTGTACTGGCGACGGACTACGATACGGATGGCGTCACTTCGGCCTGGGTCGCTAAAACGGCCCTGATCGATTTTTTCGGCGTTGCCGAAGAAAGAGTCGAACATATTATTGGCGAGCGCTCCGCCGGCTATGGTATCACTGATGAGGTTGTCGAACGGATTTTAGCCATCGATAAGCCGATTGAACTGGTGATTTCCGCCGACCAGGGATCAAGTGACGAACCCAGAATCCGTCGCCTGGCGGAACATAATATTCCGGTCTGCGTGACCGACCACCACCATATGCCGATAGAAGGCGCACCGGCCAGTGCGGCTTGTACGGTCAATCCGCAGCAGGAAGGCTGTCAGTATGACAAAACCATCGCCGGTTGCTTTGTTATTTTTCTGGTTATGGCTCAGGTGCGTCAAGAATTAATCAAAACCGGTTATCTGAATCAGGATGCCCCCTCCCTCAAAGCGCTGGCGTCGAATGTCGCTCTCGGTACGGTTGCCGACAGTGTCAGTTTGAAAAGTCCGAATAATCGGGCTATTGTGCGGACCGGCTTAATGCAGATCAATCAGTTTAATACTCCGGCCTGGCAGGCCATGCGCTTGCTGAACGACAATCAGAAACAGTCGTATGATGCAGAATTTCTTGGTTTTCAGGTTGCAACCCGTATCAATGCAGCCAGTCGTGTCAGCGATGTCACCACTGCCTATCATTTTTTGACAGCCCCCACGGTTGAGCGCGCTTCATTTTATTTACAGCAGCTTGATGAAGATAATCAGAACCGCCGTTCCCAACAGGAAGAGATGTTGCAGCAGGCTCGCGAACTGGCAGCGAAGATCTATCATCCCCAGCGCTACAGTCTGGCTATAAAAATGCAAGGTAATGCCGGTATTCAGGGGATTATCGCTTCGCGCATCGGTGAAAAATACGGCGTGCCGACCGTTGCTATGACGGATCTGCAGGACGGTTTCCTGGCAGGAAGCGGTCGCGGCGTCGTGCCGGAAATGGATTTGCGCGCCGCTTTTCAATGGATGTCAGAACAGGAAAATGCACTGTTTAAATCAATGGGCGGACATAAGGGGGCTGCCGGTTGCATGATACCGATCGAACGCTATGAACAGTTCTGTGATCTTTTTGAGCAGGCTGTGCAGCGCCAATTACCGCAAGCCCCCTATCCGATCATTGAATCCGATGGACCTTTGAGCAGCTGGCAGTTGCAACCACAACTTATTTCAGAAATATCCCAGCTCGAACCCTTTGGCCGTGAATGGCCGAAACCGGTGTTTTCCGGGCAATTTATCGTCGATGAAGTAAAGGCGGTCGGGCAAAGCCGAACCCATTTATCGATGAAAGTACTCAGTGAAGATCGACAACGCTTCAGCGCCATTTATTTCAATGCCTTGAACCATGCCGGTGAGCCTTTGCCTTTTGATAGTGGCGATTGGATCGAATGTGCCTACCAGCCGGCGCTGAATACATTTATGGGACGGACCAATGTTCAGCTGCGAATTTCAGCGGCAAGCGTCCTATAGCACTTCTGAAGTAATATCGGAACCCTATCCGGGTCAGTTACGGTGATTGTAATCTAATTCCTCAACCAGTTTACGGCGCTCTTCATTGAGTGCCGCTAGCTTTTTATGGTCGGACAAGTCAGCCGTTTGCGTCATCAGAGCCCTCAGGGGGCGGATCGACTCAAAGTCGATCATATCCAGACGGGCTTTGATCTGCTCAACCCGCTCTTGCGTCAATTCCGAGGAAGCCATCAAAATCTGCTCTCTTTCGGATTCGGTAATTTCCATCCAGTCAGCTTTGATCAGATGTTCCTGACCGACAGGAATAACAAATACTTCATTGTGCATATCTTTAAAAAATTTCATACCGTCTCCTAAACGACACTCCACTCTTTACACTGATTGCCAGCCTGTTTGCAAGTGCTTGAATAATCAGTAAAGTTTGATGTCTGAAACCATCCTTTCGGCATGGCTCGTTTTTGTATTTCTACCGAAAAGAGAGCGCTTGCGATAGATCAATAGGCACTTTAATTGATTCGGCGTAATTTAATTTGCCGTCAACCTAGGGTTTTAGGATCAAAAGGTGAAATAAAGACAAAGAAATAACCGTAGTCGGTTGAATCAGATAGGTGTCAAAAAGGAAGCGATTAGAAACGTAATGCGGGTGATCCGGAATTGGCTCAAGACCGGGTCAGTGAAGTGCCCGGTCTAAAGACAGACTGTCTTTTATTGGACGTGCTGCATCAGAATACTGACAAGCGGAATCATCGAAACCAATGCCAGCAGGATCGGTATCCAGGATTTCTCTTCCTTACGCATTGAACCGAAAATACCGGCGATAAAGGCCACACCCGCGCCAATCCAGGCAATCGGCGGGAAAACCAGACTGAATACGATCGCAGTGACACCCGCGACCATACCAAGCGTTGTTGCATTGCCCGGCTTGTATGTCTTGGTGTTGCGCATATCATCCGGTAAAGAGCTTGCAGACTTCAGTCTGGCGATAATGGCGTTCAAATCTGCTTCAGTTAGTTCATCCTGAACAATCTCTGTATCGCTCATGCCTAAAGTGATCTTTTTTTGGCGATAAAGTTCTTTGACTAAATCTTCCCAAGTCGCCTCGTCAGGCAGGGCATTAACAATACTTAGTGCGTCCTCTTTAATCGACATTTTTACTCCTCGTCCGATATAAGCGTTTTGTTCACCATTTAGTGACTAACGAAAATGGTGTTTCGTCCAATTTTGACACTGGAACGAAAATCTTCAATTGAAATTGTGTTTCCCTTAGGCAATTTTCTATTGTTTAAGGTAGAATTTGTTTTAAGCTTTTGGAGAAAAGCACAAATTAAACCAGTTTCTAATTAAGTCAGTTTTTAAAGAGATTGTAAAAATCTTCTAAAGTTTACATTAGGAAACTGGAATGGTATCCGCGTTGGCTCAGCGCCACGGAATTAAAACCTAATTGGCGTTTATTATATCCAGATTAGCGGTTATTACTAATTCAATTGATTTGCTCATAGATACAAAAACAAGAAGGTCTCCTTATGGCGCTAATGCCCGGCTTGCAGCTCAACATCGGTCAGCAGTTAAAGCTGACGCCACAGTTACAGCAATCCATTAAAATCCTGCAATATTCAGCGATGGAAGTTCAGCAGACGATCGATACGATGCTGGAAACCAACTTCATGCTTGAGGTAGATGAAGAAGAAATCGGCTCCGATGAAAATGATGCCCGTAAGGAAGACGAAAAGGACAGTGGCGGCGACGAAGAGCTGACAAAAGAAGAACAGCCTCTGGATATCGAACATGACAACCAGATCGATGACAATATCGAACTGGATATGCAATGGGATGAAGTCTTTTCCGACCACACCTCTTCCTCTGCCGGTAGCGACAGCGCTGAAAGCACTGCGGCGGAAAACTATACCAGTGCCGAAACCACGCTACACGACCACCTGCAATGGCAGTTGGACGTTGCTCCATTTGACGAACGTCAGACGGTACTTGCCAGCTATATAATCGATGACATAAACGATGAAGGTTTTCTCGGCAGCGGAAGCGATCTGGATTCGTTGTTGGCAACCATTAATGACAATGAAACCGACGATGAGCACCCTCTGTATTCCCTAGAAGAGCTGGAAGCCACGCTTAAACAGGTGCAACAGTTCGAACCTAACGGCGTGGCCGCTCGCAATTTACAGGAATCACTGTTGTTGCAGCTGGCGGGCTTCCCGCAAACACCTTATGTCGTCACGGCGCAAAAACTGATTGAAGAAAACTTCGACTGGCTCACTTTCCATGACCATAAACGCATTAAAAAGGTATACGGCCTGAATGACGAAGAACTCAATACCCTTTTGCGTCTTATTCAGAGCTTGAACCCCCGCCCGGGTCGCGACTTTTCGCCAACGCAATCGGAGGTTGTCATTCCCGATCTGCGCCTGAAACGTTTGAAAAACGGCTGGGTAGTCGAACTGAATCAGGATGCCTTCCCGCGCTTAAGCGTAAATTCAACTTATCTGAAACTGGCCAGCGAACTGGACGACTCGGATCAGAACAAGCGTATTAAAGATCAGGTTAATGAAGCCAAAGGTTTGATTAAAAGCATTCAGAACCGCGGTGAAACCCTGTTACGTGTCGGAACCTTTATTGTCGACCGCCAGCAAAGCTTTTTCGAGGAAGGCGAGCAGGCGATGAAACCCTTGGTTCTCAGAGAGGTCGCCGAGCACCTGGATCTACACGAGTCCACCATTTCTCGCGCTACCAACCAGAAATATATTCAAACGCCTCGCGGTACCTTTGAACTTAAATATTTCTTCTCGACCGGCGTCAGCCAGTACGGCAGTGCTGATCAGTCGGCAACGGCCATCAAAGCGCATATCAAGCAGCTGATTGACGAAGAAGATCCGAAAAAGCCGCTTAGTGACAGCAAGTTGATGAAGATTCTTGAAGAGGAAAAAGATATTTCGGTGGCGCGACGTACAATTGCAAAATATCGTGAAGCCATGAATATTCCATCATCAAGTGAACGTAAACGTTTAAATAAATACAAATTTTAATCTCAAAACCTGACCACCTTGGCCTATAAAATATACAGAGGTCAAGGTTGATCAGCGTTTCATAAGCGTGCGTTATTGTAACCATAAACGAAAATCCGCTTACATTCTCGCCCGTTCGATAGTAATAACCCTGATATCAATTTATAATTAGAATAATTTTCATTTAACCCGTTCACAAACGAAAACGTTTAAAAGGTGATCAGACATGCAACAACACAAGGTTGAACAAATTCAGGAAGCCGCCCAGCAAAAATGGGAACGTCAGGCTGAAGTTAAGGAATATATGTCGGCAGTTAACCCACCTATGCCTAAAATCGAGATTGTGCACTACCCGAGTGCACTGCATCAGGAAGGTGAAACCCGCATTATTTCGTTTGACCAGTCTGAAAAGCTACAGACTCCATACCCTGCGACCACTCCGAATCTTCTGGCTAACTATCTGCGTATCTGCGCCGGCGACACTTTGAAAACCGAAGTCAGCGCAAGCTCGCAGCTCTTTTATGTTATCCGTGGTAAAGGCCGAACCCAGATGAAACACGGCACGATGGAGTGGAAGGAAGGCGATCTGTTTACTCTTCCAGCCGTTCCGGACGCTCTACACAGTGCCGATGAAGACACGGCAATCTATTGGGTTCATGATGCACCGATTATTGAATATCTTGGTGCCAAGCCGAATAAGGAACGCTTTGAGCCGGTTCTGTATACCAAAGAACGTCTGAATAAAGAGTTGGACGATGTCCGTAAAGTTGCCGCAGGTCGAAACCGTACCGGGATCTTGCTGTCAAATCCGAACTTCCCGCTCACCATGACTATCACCCACACTCTGTGGGCGCTGTATAACGTTTTGCCTGGAAATGTAACCCAGAAGCCGCATCGCCATAACTCAATCGCTCTGGATTTTGTGGTTTCCGCCGGACCGGATACCTACACCCTGCTTGGTAAAGAGTTAAATGAAGACGGCTCGATCAAAGACCCGATCAAAGCAATGTGGACACCTGGCTCCGTTTTCGTTACACCTCCGGGCTGGTGGCACTCACACCATAACGATTCCGGCGAAGATGCGATCGTACTGCCGATTCAAGATGCTGGATTAATTATGAATATGCAGCTTCTGGACTTCCATCACGTAGAATAAATCAGAGATAATGCGGCTTATATAGAAATATATAAGCCGTTTTTTATTGAGTGAAGTCATAACAGAAAGGAATCGCTTATGCAGAACACCGAATATCGTATTGCGATTATTGAAGATGATCCGATTCAACTGGAAACACTGGTTTCCGCGCTGGAACAACAAGGATTTGTTGTTGAGGCATTTTCCGATCGCCCTAGCGCCGAAGCGGCGTTTGCCAAACAACTGCCGGATCTTGTCATTTCCGATATTATCCTCGGCTCGGAAATGGACGGTGGTTTTGATTTGGCCAAACATTTGCTGAGTTACAACCAACCGATTCCAATCATTTTCCTCTCGGAACGTCAGTCTGAATTCGACATCTATACCGGCCACGCTTTGGGTGCAATTGATTATCTGCCAAAACCGATCAGTCTCAATGTCCTGATCGTCAAGGTTAAAAACCTGCTACGCATTACCAGCTCCAGTAAAACCGATGAGCAGGATGCGGACAAGTCTAAAATCCAGGAACTGGAGTTATCCTCAAGCCAATTTAAGGCTTACTGGCATGGTAAACCGCTGGATTTGACAGCCACCGAATTCGAAATGCTACGCCAGTTTGCTACCGCCGGCGAAGGTAATGTGGTCACTTATGACGCGCTGCAACAATCGACCCAAGGGGTAGTTGAACGTAACACGATCAATACGCATATCTGTCGTATCCGCAACGCCTTTAAGAAAATCACTCCGGAATTCAATCTGATTCAGAATGAATACGGTCGTGGCTATTCCTGGCAACAGGAAAACAACGACTAGGTGATGCCGACTCATTAAGAGTTCGCCGATTTTAAGCAAGTAACAGGACAAACGCATTTTAATGTTTCGTTTTATTCAGAAAAACTACCGTCTTTCAATACGAGACCGGCTTTTCATCCTGTTACTGCTACTGACGATACTGCCTTTTCTAGCCTACCGTTTCGCGATTGATCTGCATCGTATCATGCTGAACAATCAGGCAATTGTGCAACAGCAAACCGTAGAAAATCTGGCCCTTATTCTGGAAAACCGAACCGACCTCTGGGCGCTGCAGATTCAGTCTGGAAAACCAACCCGTCTCTCCCACCTTAACTTAAATAATTCCGTTTTGTGGGTCGTCAACGAATATGGCCAGACCACCTATGTCGTCGGGAAATTGCCGGATAAGGAAGAGAATCCGGACACCGGTTTTTTTACCACGACCGGTAAACTGCTTATTAAAACTCTGGCGACCTTTATTCCCTATTCTTTGCCCTACCCTTACCCACAGAGTCCGCAACCGGAAATTACTCTGATCCGCCATTCACTGAACGGCCAGACATTACAACAGTATCGCATGGACAGTGACGGCAACCCGGTTTCCCTGATGTCTGCCACGCCGCTTATGGTACAAAACCGCATTATCGGCTCTCTTGTTCTGGAACAAAGGATGGAAACGTTATTCAGCGACAGCTTGAATTATTTCTATCGTCTGATTGGTATAGGAGCAGCGATATTCTTTATCGTAATTGTCGGTGCGATCATTCATACGGCTTCTTTATCAAACAGAATCATACGTTTAGATGATGATGTTAAGAAAACTTTCGATCTTAAAGGACGCTTAACACAACTCGATTTTCCCGATCGTCAGAGCCGTATTTACCAGGATGAACTCTCCGATCTGCGCCATCACATCTATGAGATGCTCAAACAGCTCGGTTCCTATGAGCGATACCTTAAGCAATTACCGAAAACCCTGCGCCATGAATTGCATAACCCGTTAAACCGGCTTTCCATGGCTTTGACGCTGCTGGAAAAAGAAACCGAGCATCATCAACTCGATTACGCCAAACACGCTTTGACGCAATTGAAACAGATTATCGCCTCCCTTTCCGAAGCCACCAGTATTGAAGACAGTCTGCACAGTCAACAGCCGGAAGCATTTCCAATTGGCCTGATGTTACGACACTATATCGATAATATTCTGGTTCTGCACCCGGACTATCAAATCAGTTCCGATTTAAAACTGGATGATCATGTGCAACTACTTGGGGATGGCTTTATGATCGAACAGATGATGGACAAACTGCTGAGCAATGCCAATGATTTTTCAGACGGTAAGATGCCGATCCGGATTCGCGCCGCTAAAATCGGCAGTCAGATCGAAATTCGTGTCGAAAACAGCGGTCCGCCTCTTCCTAAAGGACATGAAAAGCAGATTTTCGACGGTATGACCTCAATGCGTGCCCTAAACCAGGGACAAGCCCACCTGGGTCTTGGCTTGCATATTGTTAAACTGATCGTGGATTTCCATCAAGGCTCGGTCAGCGCTGATAACAGTCAGTTTATCTATAAAGGGCAAAACCTAAGCGGCGTCAGCTTTAAAATTCTGCTACCGATACACAAACTGGCTTAATTAACTTTTGTCAGCAAATCCCTTTTTCTCAACCGAGCCAAGTGTATTCGGACTTCACCAATTTCATTAATAAATTAAACACATAAAAAAACCGGTGACTGTCAGAAACCGGTTTAATAAAAATGACGTTTGTAAATTCAGCCGTTTAATCGATTCGTTTGATCAGGTCGCCGACTTTTCTGCGCCATGGAGAAATCCCCGTCTCTTTCTTAATGCTACGAGACAGCGCATCCGCGTCGTTGCGTTCGGCAAAAGAGCCGGTTACCAGCACATAACCGAGTTTACCGTTTCGTACCTGTGGAATGATTTTGGCATCTTTAATTTCTCTGTCTTTGATCATACCTTGTAGCGATTTCTCGTCGTACATGCTGGCCAATTGCAGAATGTAATGCTGCGCAGGTTGTTCCATCAACCATTTCACATCGGCGGTGTAGTTTTTCTTAGGCTCGACAGGTGTTTCAACTGTTGCCACATCTGCTGCTTGCTTTTCAACCAGTGAGATCAATTGCTGATCCGCGACCGGTTCGGAAATACTCGGCTCGGTCGGCGCAATCGGTTGCGCAATCGCCTCGTCGCCGACCGCGACTTTAACCGGTGTCTGGAAAGGCTTGATAAAAGGCTTTTTACCATCCGTATTAAGCTGACTGCTTTCCAGCTTCTGCAGCTTTTGCACTACTTCCGTAAGTTTTTCAGTGATGCCGTTTTCTGAAGCAGACAGTTCTTCCGATTGTTCATCCTTGTCATTCTTGTATTGCTTCAACTGCGTTTTAAGTTGAGTAATTTGAGATTCAAGAGTCACCAGCTGATTCTGCAGCGAACGGATTTTTTCCTGATTATCACTGGCCGTAGTCAGGCTGGCTTCTGCACTCAACGGTAACTGCTTTAACTGTGACTGAAGGTCTTCGATCTTAGCCAGGTTTTTCTCGTTGCTGTCCGTTACCGCCAAAAGCTCTTTATGGACACTGTTGTAACCCACGACGACTACGCCAAGCGTTGTAAGCAAAAGGGTTAAACTGATCGCTACACCGGCAACCATAGAACGGTTGGAAGACTTTTCTCCAGGACTTCCTGCGGTTTGCAGGCGCTCGGATTCGTTAAAACCGGACGCAGCCGATGGTGTATGCGTTGGCGAGGACGTGCCGCTACTGCGAAGAGAAAGGCGTACACTTTCCAGATCATCATCCGGTGCGGGATCCTTAACACTGCTGTTTAATTCGTCACTGGCACGCATATAAGGATCGGTATTTAAACGCTTAGAGGCGATTTGAGCGCTCGGCTCAGGCTCGGAAAAAGCATACGGATTGCTCCCTGCTTCGTCTCGTTCGCGCACCGTGTCCGAGACATTACGTTCTGCCTGTAGAGCACTTTCCGGAACGACCTCACTGGCGGCTTTCAGCCAATCTTGCAGAGAGTGTTCCGAACTCTCGGAGGAGGACATGGATTTCGCCTTGTTTTCAATCTCTTCTAGGATCTTGGCGCGTTCAGCTTCCAATTCTGAAATGGTATTAGCCATAGTTAAACTTCATCATTCCCTGAGCATAATTGTGAAATTATTGTAGAATGCTTTGCGTGAAAAAGATATATCTTAACCAAGGAGATTTGCGCACATGCCTGATATGCAGAGTGTCGGCGACGCACTTTTGATTACCCTGGCGCTTTTAGGTGCCTCCATTCTTGTGGTTGGCCTGCTAATGTGGTGGTTGTATCGTGTTTTCAGAAATAAAGAAGAACGGTAATTTTATTTAATTTCTCCATCGACATAAACCCAGTGGCCTGAAGGGTCACGTCGAAAATAGCTGGTTTCATGCAAGTCACCTTCCTGCGGTGGTTGAGGGTTTAAAAGTGGATTATCCGTTTGCAGGCGATAATGCGCAACAAAGGTCACCCACCCCTCCTGATCTCTCTTACGGCCTTTTTTGCGGCCATTGATTTTCAATAGCGTCCATTGCAAACCTTGTTCAAAATCGACTTTTTCCGGGCGCGTCGATTCATCCCAAGTCGTAAGCAGATAGCGCTCATCTCGTTTAACAAAGGCGCTGTAGCGCGAACGCATCAAGGCTTCCGCAGTTTCGGGTTTGGCTTGCGCGCTATGAAAGGCGCCGCAGCATTCCGGATAGGTTTTGCCCGAGCCACATGGACACAGTTCCTGATTCATTAATCGTAATCCCCTTTTGTAACCACATGCGACAACTGCATTTCCGTATACAGAAAAGGCAGTTGATAACGAAGTCGCCATACAAGAAGTACGGCCGCTACAGATAAGCCCAGACAGATCCCGAGCCAGAAACCGACAACGCCCAACGGTGCCGTGATCAAGTCGGTAAAACTCAGTACATACCCCAATCCAATACCGATAAGCCAATAGCTGACAAAAGTTACCCACATTGTCACTTTAGTATCGTGAAAGCCTCGCAGGATACCCGCCGTAGAGACCTGAACCGAATCAAATATCTGATAGATCGCCGCCAATATAAGCAAAGTAATTGTAACCGCTATGACAGCAGTATCTTCGGTGTACAACCCGATCAGTTCATGTCGGAAAAAATAGGTATTTAACGCCAGGAAAGCCCCCATCATCAATGCATAAAAGTAACCGACCTGAATTACTTGCCGTAGGCGATTTAAATCCCCCCTGCCATACTCCTGACCGATCCGTACTGTTAAAGCCATACTCAGACTCAACGGCAGCATAAACGCCATTGAAGTCACACTGATCGCGATCTGTTGACCGGCCAGCACTGTCGCACCGAGAGGCGCGACAAAGAGCGCGATCAATGTAAACAGGCTGACTTCGAACAGCAAGGCCATCGCATTCGGAATTCCGATTTTCAAGGCCGGGAGGACGCCCAGTTTCCAGTGCTTAGGCAACAGATTGGAGCAATTAATATGCTGACGGGTGTTCGGGTTGCGGTAAACATAAACCAAGCCGATAGCCAACATCAGCCACATGACTATCGCACTGGCCACACCGCAGCCTGCCGCACCCAGAGGATCGATTCCGAAGCCGCCATAGATAAACAGAGCGTTGAGAGGAATATTGCAGATCAAAGCAATGAAACTGATCCACATGGTCGGTAAAGTTTGCCCAAGCCCTTCCCAATAGAACCTTAATGCCTGGTAGAACGCGATTGCCGGAAGCCCCCAGGCGATATAGCGCAGATAATCGTCGGTCAGACGATATACCTCGCTATTTAATTCAAGAATATCCAGCACCGGCTGCATATTGTTCAATATAAATGCGCTCAAAAGCCCAATCGGCAAAGCGAGCAGAATCCCCTGACCAAGAAAAACGGAAACGGCTGCATTATCATGTCGTCCGAAGGCTTTTGCGACCAGAGGCGTAATTGCCAGTAATACACCCGTGCCGAAAATAAACACCGGCAACATAATGCTTGATCCCAGTCCTATTGCAGCCAAATCATTAGTTCCCGACCACCCGGACATTAAAGTATCGACGACGCCTAGTGCGGTTAATGCAAGCTGTGCAAGAAGGATTGGAAAGGCAAGCCTGAGGAGTATCTTCGACTCTTGACGGAAACGCCGTGACGAAATAGAAAAAAAAGATGCTGGCAAAGGAGGAGTCTCAGTCAAACATCAAAAAGGCTTCACTGAGAAGACTCTTTGGAAGTGTTTTTTTTAGGTTTGCTATCCGAGGCATCCGTATCGTCAGGGTTCCAGTACCCCTCGCCGAATTCCGTTTCCGCTTCCTCAACCAGTTGATTCTGACGATTAAGCTCTTCTTCAGTTGGCTCGATATGTACAATCCAAGATGGTTTAAGGTAAATCAACGCAACCTTAATTCCCCAATAGACCAGAGCGTAGATCATGATCGCCATTGCCAGTACCAGAGGCAGACCAACCAAAAGATCGATGATCAGAGCATGACCGGCAAAAATCTTTTCAACCAGCTCTTTTTCCAGAAAGGCAAATTCCAACCAGAACAGAACCGCAATCCAACTCAACAAGATGGCCCACGGATTGAGTTTAGGGTGAATTCGGCTATTGCGGAAAAGACATAACATAATAAAAATTCGACTTGGTTAAAGGTGGGTTAACAAAGGCCAGCATCATTTTGGCGCTGAAAAAACAGCCATTGCAAAGCGATAATTGTGCTGGCTACATTATAGTGCCCATTGAGGAGATTTTGTTTAGCTTCATCAAAAGGGATCTTGAGAACCTTGATGTCTTCGACATCTTCTTCCAATCCGGCAAAATCCGCGACATCATTAATATCGATCTGAGCGGCAAACAGGTGCAACACTTCATCCGAACCGCCCGGACTCGGATAAAACTTGCAGACATATTCTGCCGCCGGGATATCAATGCCCGCCTCTTCCTTGGCTTCGCGCACGGCAGCCTGCTCAGCCGTCTCACCAGAATCGATCATACCGGCAATCGGCTCGATCAGCCATGCCTTGTCCGGTGAATTTGCCTTTTGGGCGTGCACTAAAGCCCCTGCCCGACACTGTTCGATCAATATGAGTTCTTCGGCCTGCGAATCATACAAAAGCAGCACCGCCGCTTCACCGCGACCGAACAGTTCTCGATCGATTTCCGCACTCATTCCACCTGCGTAAAGACTATGTTGATAGCGAAGAATATCAATACGAAAAAAGCCGCTATAACCTTGTCTTGTATTCAGTATATTCAGCTGTTTACTCATATGAATCCCGCCATCATCGAACTTCAATCAGCGGAACTCTGGAAGTCACACCGGTGAGTAATTCATAACTGATGGTACCGCACCATTTGGCAACTTCATCCGCAGTAAGTGCCTCTTCGCCCCAGAGAACGACACGGTCACCAACCTTCACCTGGTTGACCATCGGAGTCAAATCTACAGTAATCATATCCATAGACACTCTCCCGACCATGCGCACCCGTACTCCGTTAACCAGCACCGGTGTTCCTTCTTTGGCATGGCGCGGATAGCCATCGGCATAGCCGATAGCAACCACGCCGACATAGGTGTCTTTAGGGGCCTGCCAGGCATTGCCGTAGCCGACAAATTCGCCTTTAGGAATCCATTTGAGTGACAGGATCTGCGATTCAAGACGCATAACCGGTTTGAAGTTATGTTGCGATCCCGTCGGATTACCGCATCCGTACAAAAGAATCCCGGGGCGAACCCAATCGTAATGGCTGGCGGGATAATGCAGAATGCCTGCCGAATTAGCCAGGCTTTTCGGCACCGGCCAAGTTTCAGTACTGTCATTAAAGCAGTCGATTTGCGCCAGCGTAAAGTCGCGTGAAAAACCATCTTGCTCATCAGCCGAAGCAAAATGCGAAATAAAATGGATTTGGAAAGCGCTGCTCTTATTCAATAGTTGCTGAACCACGCTTTCTACCGCATCCGGGTGGAAACCAAGACGATGCATACCGGTATCGATCTTAATCCAGACATTAAGTGTCGTGTCAAAAGGATAGTCCAGAAGCCATTCCAACTGATGCTGCGAATGCAGCACCAGATCCAGACGATTCTGGATAACAACGGGAATTTCTGATGCGGAAAAAAGACCTTCGAGCAGAACGATACGGTGCAAATAGCCTTTTTGCCGCAAGACCAGCGCTTCTTCAATCGAGGTCACCGCAAAACCGTCGGCTTCCGATAACTGCTGGGCAACGCGACAGATACCGTGACCATAGCCATTGGCCTTGATGACCGCCATGACCTTGGATTGCGGCGACAACTTTTTAATCAGCTTTAGATTGTGACTTAAAGCGGGCAGAGAGACATAGGCTTTGGTAGGACGATAAATCATGCCAGATAGAATCCTTTCGTACGGCAATAATTTTGCATAACGCTGTAAACCATTGATTAATGCTCGATGTCGAAGGCAGCATGGTTTTCGAAACGGGTATATTCACCAATAAAGGTCAAGCGTACCGTTCCCAAGGCACCGTTACGATGTTTCCCGAGTATGATTTCAGCGATACCTTTATCCTCGGAGTCGTCGTGATAGACCTCATCACGGTAGATGAAGATAATCAAGTCGGCATCCTGCTCGATCGCCCCGGATTCACGCAAATCCGACATTACAGGGCGTTTATTGGGACGTTGTTCCAGACTGCGGTTCAACTGCGAAAGTGCAATGACCGGAATATTAAGTTCTTTCGCTAAGGCCTTGAGTCCTCGGGAAATTTCCGAAATTTCGTTAACACGGTTTTCAGCATTCGCCGAACCGCGCATCAGTTGCAGATAATCCACCACGACCAGTCCCAAGCCGGTAACATGCTTATCCGGATCTTCATGCCCGGCCTCGACCGCTTCCTTGCGTTGCAGGTCACGAATATCTTTATCGATACGACGCGCTCTGGCACGCAACTCGGTAATCATCAGCGCAGGCGTATCATCAATGTAAATCTTTGCTTTAGAGAGGATGTTGACCGCTTTATTCAGTTTCGGCCAGTCTTCCTGCTGCAGTTTACCGGTACGCATTCGTCCGGCATCGATACGCCCGATCGAACTGATCATACGCATTGCCAGCGATTCGCCCGGCATCTCCATCGAAAAGACGGCGACCGGAGTATTATTCTTGGTCGCAATGTTTTCGGCCATGTTCATTGAGAAAGTCGTTTTACCCATCGACGGACGCCCGGCAACGATGATCAAGTCACCGTTTTGCAGACCGGCGGTAATTTCGTCAAATTGTGTGAGATGGGTTTCCTGCCCGGTGATGTGCCCTTCGGTATTGAACAGTTCGTCGATCTTATTCAATGCGGCCGTCAACAGGTTGTGCATGGTTTGATATTGACGCTCTTTCCCTTCGCCGTGCTCGGCGATCTTCATGATCTTGGATTCGGCGATATCCAGAATCTCGCGCACATCTTTTCCTTTGGGGAAATAGGCGGTTTGCGCCACTTCGTTACTGGCTTCGATCAGATTGCGTAGAATCGCCTTGTCGCGGACCAGTTGCGCATAGTAGAGAATATTGGTCGCACTTGGCGTATTTTTGACCAGCTCGACCAGATACTCTTTATTCCCAGCCAGCTCCAGGTTTCCGTTGGATTGCAACTGGTTTGCAACCGTCACCAGATCAAAGGGTTTGCTATTGCGGTTCAACTCGATAATGACATCGAAAATCGCCTGATGCTGTTTGGTATAGAAATCGGTTGTATTGACGATCGTCATCACATCATCAAGCGTCTCATTCGACAGCATTAAACCTGCCAGAACGGACTGTTCGGCATCGATGGAATGCGGTGGAACCTTAAATGGATTTTCTGCTTCTTGAGTCGAGTTTTTTGATGAATTAATCTGCATTGACGCTATCGGTTTAGTGCACAGGAAAAGGACAAACTATTATAACGTCGCCGGAAGCGTTTGCGGAAAATTAAACGCGGTAAGAGAATATTCCGGACATAAAAAAAGCGCTGACCCTTAACAAGGTCAACGCTTTTTCACAAAGTATCAGCTTATAACGAATAAATTATTCGGCAGCTTTAACTTCAACCGTTACGGTTGCAACAACGTCAGTGTGCAACTGAACGTCGATTTCGTAAGTACCTACGAAACGAAGCGCACCTTCAGGCATACGGATATCGCGACGCTCAACTTCGAAACCAGAAGCCTGCAACGCATCAGCGATGTCGTGAGTACCAACAGAACCGAATAGTTTACCTTCATCACCGGCAACAGATTCGATAGTAAATACTTGACCGTTAAGGTTTTCGTAAACGCCTTGCGCAACAGAAAGTGCCGCAGCTGCAGCCGCTTCAAGTTCAGCGCGTTGAGCTTCAAACTCAGCGATATTGTCTTTGGTAGCTGCTTTCGCTTTACCTTGTGGGATCAAAAAGTTACGCGCGTAACCAGATTTAACAGAAACTTGATCACCTAGAGTTCCTAGATTTTGTACTTTTTCAAGCAGAATAACATTCATGGCTTAAACCTCTATCTTTATTGCATTTCCTCTCGGCCCCGGAATTTTATCCAGTTATCTAAAAGGCCGACGGTAGCTAAAATCAGCATCATTTGCGGAAGTAAAAACAGCAATATATACAATCCAACCAACCAGGCGCTGCTGGCATCTTTCTGTTTGACCAGACAATGGGCAACACTGATGCCTTGGAACATCAAAACCGCTATTGCAATCCCTGAGAGATCGTATAGCAGTCGGACATCCTGTCCGAAAAACAAACCTGCAACGGCTATAGCGGCAGCGGCATAAACCGTGTTCTGCGGCAGTGTCAGCTGATGGAAATCAAGCTGAAACTGCCCAGGATAATACAGCACACTTTGATACCAGCGGCCCAGCAATAAAATGCTGTACCACAAAACCAGAGCGAAAGCCGACAGTAACATGGTTACTGACTTTGCAAGTCCTGGTATCAGTTCGGCGTCAAAATCCACACCGGATGAATCAAGAATCGGTTTAAGCTGTTGGTCGAACAAAGTCAACCACCAGTTCGTTGTATCCCCCACCATTAGGTGAAAGGCAATTAAACCGGCTCCGATCATCAACATGCCAGACTGTAGCGCCTGGGCCAGAGAATTTGTTTCTCTTAATACCACTGCCATCACATAAACCGGCAGCAGGTATTCCATAACTGCGATGACAGCAGGCCAATAGCTTCCGCTTATCATCAGGTTGGCTCCTATTTGGACGGCAACCGCCCACAGGAGGGATTTCGCCCCTTCGCCTGCGTTGATACGCAAGGTAATCAGGGCAATGATCGCACCAGCTAAAATACCGACCGGAGCGACCCAGACACTCAGGAGTGAAAGCAGAACTACCGCAATAATGGCCTGCATCGGCCCTTTCATACTGTAGTTGGCTAAGGCTAACATCCCGTGTCCTAGCTATTTCACTTCTTCAAACAAATTATTTGTGTTGATCAGTGTATGGCAACAAAGCGAGGTAACGCGCACGCTTGATTGCATTCGAAAGTTGACGCTGATACTTAGCGCTGGTTCCAGTAATACGGCTAGGAACGATTTTACCGGTTTCGGTAATGTACGCTTTCAAAGTATCAAGATCTTTATAATCAATCTGTTTTACGCCGTCTGCAGTGAAACGACAGAATTTTTTACGACCAAATCCACGAGCCATCTTTATTACTCCTTGTTCTGACGCTTATCAGCTTTGTCATCTTTACGAGCCATCATAACTGAAGGCTCAGTGATTGCTTCATCTTGCTTAACAACCATGCTGCGTAGAACTGCGTCGTTGTAATAGAAAGCATTTTCAAGCTCGTCAAGTGCTTCTTGGCCGCACTCGATGTTCATCATGATGTAATGGGCTTTGTGTACCTTATTGATCAGGTAAGCCAGCTGACGACGACCCCAGTCTTCAAGACGGTGGATTTGTCCGCCAGATTGTTCGATCATGGCCTTATAACGATCAACCATCGCAGGAACCTGCTCTGATTGGTCAGGGTGTACTAGAAATACGACTTCATAATGGCGCATTCAATTTTCTCCTTATGGATGAATAAACAGTCTCCCGAACGCTACGGTGAGACAAGGATATCAAGCAGTGCTTGAAAGACGCGGATTATAACCACTTTTTGTCTTTTTCGCAAGACACAGAATTCCGCAATCTATAAACATATTCTGTAAATATAAAAACAGCGGTAATTTCACTCGAAAACTACCGCTGTTCAATCTGTCTAAACGCTGGTTTTACAAGGCTTTAGCGACTAAAAGCTTATTCAACGTCTAACGAATCGTTTATAGATTGTAATGCCTTAATCGGATCAACCGCCTGAGTAATCGGACGCCCTATGACGAGATAACTGGAGCCGGATTTCAGCGCGTCGGCCGGTGTCATAATCCGTTTCTGATCATTAGCGGCGCTGCCTGCAGGACGGATTCCCGGCGTCACCAGACAAAAATCCTCACCCAGCTCTTTTCGTAGCATTGCCGTTTCCTGTGCAGAACACACCACACCATCCAAACCAGAGTCTTGAGTCAATTTCGCCAGACGCAACACTTGTTCTTTAGGCTCGATATCCAAGCCGATTTCGGCCAAATCTTCTCTTTGCATGCTGGTCAGGACGGTGACGGCAATTAACAGCGGCGGCTTTTCAAAGCCTGTTAAAGCCTCCTTAGCGGCTTTCATCATCTTGGAGCCGCCGGAAGCATGAACATTCACCATCCATACCCCCATACGGGCAGCGGCAGCTACCGCTTTAGCCACTGTATTCGGGATGTCATGATACTTTAGATCCAAAAAGACATCGAAGCCTTGAAATACCAACTGCTGAACGAATTCAGGACCGGCAACTGCAAATAATTCCTTACCGACTTTCAAGCGGCAGTTCTTTGGATCCAAGGGTTTAACAAACTCCAGTGCTGCGTCGGCATCGGCAAAATCAAGGGCAATTAATACTTTAGGATCATGAACGGAATTTTGCATGTGAGAAGTCATTGATTGTTTTCCACTATTTTAAGGTGACGGCAAATGATTGTTTTGGTTTGCCGGTTGTATTGCATCCAATGATTTCTGCTGCTTTGCTTCAAGCAGTTGCTTCTTCATATGAACCATTTCGTCGGACTGCTTTTGGTTAAGTCTTGTCTGCTTGCCTAGACGCCATTTGAGTTGAGTAACCTGCATTTTAATCAGCAGTGCACCGATAAGCATACCGATTACCAACATAACGGCCATAGCCAGACCCAAGGGGAATTCAACATGATAAAAAAACAGATCGAACTCAGCCAAGTGCGGGTTTAGAACCCCTAAAACCAGTCCCAAGAGGAGAAAAGCGGAGGTAAACAGCAATGAAATCAGCTTGAACATATAACCGGAAACCCTTTTGGATAAAGCTTCGACAGATTATAGAGGAAAATCACTGACATTTTGAATAAACACAAAACGAATTGACGAATAATCAGCAAGACAACTGATGGTCCCGCCTGCTGTTGCAGAACACAATAAATCGCAATCATTCGCGTAATATTGCGAATAAGATCCTGCAAACAGCACCGAGAAAGATTCTAGAAAAATAACTCATTTAATTGATATTATCGCAATTATTAAAACGATACCTCAACAATCATTTCTATTTTCCATAGATCTTAATCGTAACGAACCAAATTAACCTTTTACTTCAGATCAAACCGGTCGGCATCCATCACCTTGACCCACGCAGACACAAAATCTAGAACAAACTTTTCCCGATTATCATCCTGCGCATACACTTCCGCATAAGCCCTCAAGACGGAGTTAGAACCGAATACCAGATCCACCCGCGTTGCAGTCCACTTAAGGGCATCGCTTATGCGGTCACGAATCTCATACAGGTTTCGGCCTACAGGGCGCCAGGTATTTGCCATATCGGTCAAATTAACAAAGAAATCGTTACTGAGTACACCTATCCGATCACTGAAAACACCTTCTTTGGAAGCGGCATAATTTGCCCCCAGAACACGCATCCCACCAAGCAACACTGTCATTTCCGCAGCCGTTAACCCCATTAGTTGTGCACGATCCAGCATCATCTCTTCCGGCGAAACCGCATAATCGTCTTTCAGCCAGTTACGAAAGGCATCATGTAAAGGCTCCAGGTAGGAGAAAGATTCAATGTCTGTCATTTCGGCGCTCGCGTCCCCTCGTCCAGGAGAGAACGGCACGGTTACAGAAACGCCAAAATCAGCCGCGGCCTTCTCAATAGCCGCTGCCCCGCCAAGCACAATCAGATCCGCAAGGCTAATCGGTTGATCAAACGATAACTGTATGGATTCCAGCACGCCAAGAACTTTTTGTAAACGCATGGGTTCATTCCCCGGCCAATCTTTTTGCGGAGCAAGACGGATACGCGCCCCATTGGCTCCGCCTCGCATATCGGAGCCACGGAATGTCCGCGCACTGTCCCACGCTGTCGCGACGAGTTCAGCAACACTTAAGCCACTGGCGAGTATTTGTTCTTTCAATTCACCGATAGCCGCATCATTCAACTGGCTATTTCCCGGCGGAATCGGATCTTGCCAAATCAGATCCTCCTGCGGCACATCGGGACCAAGATAACGACTCTTTGGCCCAAGATCACGATGTGTCAGCTTAAACCAGGCACGGGCAAAGACCTCAGCAAAATAATCCGGGTTTTCATAAAACTTCTTGGAGATTTCACGGTACACAGGATCTTTGACCATGGCCATATCAGCATCGGTCATAATCGGATTATGCCGAATCATTGGATTTTCAACATCCACCGGCTTATCTTCGTCTCTTATCGCAATCGGCTCCCACTGCCAGGCACCGGCCGGCGATTTTTTCAACTCCCAATCATAAGTGAAGAGTAGATAAAAATAACCATTATCCCACTGAGTCGGATTTGCGGTCCATGCCCCCTCGAGTCCACTGGACACGGTATTGCTACCGACGCCCCTGGTACGATGATTATTCCACCCCAACCCCTGTTCTTCGATATCTGCAGCTTCGGGATCAGCCCCGAGATTTGCCGCATCTCCGTTACCGTGACATTTTCCGACCGTATGACCGCCTGCAGTCAAAGCGACGGTTTCTTCATCATTCATCGCCATACGTTTAAAAGTTTCACGCACATCCTTGGCGGTTCTCAATGGATCTGGCTTGCCATCGACCCCTTCCGGGTTAACATAAATCAAGCCCATCATAACTGCCGCGAGCGGGTTTTCCAGATCACGATCACCGGAATAACGACTCCCTTCACTTCCTGTAGGCGCTAACCACTCTTTTTCAGAGCCCCAATAGATATCTTTTTCCGGATGCCATATGTCTTCACGACCTCCAGCAAAGCCGAATGTCTTCAACCCCATGGACTCATAAGCCATATTACCGGCCAAAATCATCAAATCCGCCCAGGAGATTTTATTACCGTATTTTTTCTTAATCGGCCACAACAGACGCCGCGCCTTATCCAAATTGACATTATCCGGCCAGCTGTTTAACGGCGCGAAACGCTGATTACCGGTTCCAGCGCCACCGCGACCATCCGCTACCCGATAAGAACCGGCTGAGTGCCACGCCATACGAATCATCAAACCACCATAATGCCCCCAATCAGCCGGCCACCACTCTTGGCTGTCGGTCATCAGCGCCTTAAGATCGTTTTTAAGCGCCTGCAGATCAAGCGTCTTAAACTCGTCGGCATAGTTAAAGCCTTCCGTCATCGGATTGGTTTTCCTATCGTGCTGATGGAGAATATCCAGATTCAAAGCATTTGGCCACCAGTTCATTACTGAAGCAGCTGCCTCGGTATTGGCACCGTGCATAAAGGGACATTTACCTTGCGACATCACTCTCTCCTCAAACTTCGTGCGTAATTGCACGACCTATTTTTGTTGGCAGAGAGACCTTGTGTCTAATTAATAGATATTAATAAATTGATAGAGGCGCTCAATATCAGAAAAAGATTGTTTTCTAATAACCCTGAGCAGAAAAGGTATTCGGGCGGATAAAACTGTATTTACGATGCGTTGTGAAGCACTTGCATCACACTTTTAATCTATTAATAAGCCTATCAGCAGGCTCAATATTCACGACTTTCTGTGATAAGCAAGATAAAGAAGAAATAAAAAAGGCCACAAACGATAAAACGCTTGCGGCCTTTAAGACTCTCAATCAAATTGAGAGCTATAGATCAGGCTAGAATGTCAGTATTGTCTTTGGAATCATTGACACGCTCTCTTAAAGCCTTACCAGGCTTGAAGTGAGGTACTCTTTTATCCGTCAGTTCAACTGTTTCCCCTGTTTTGGGATTTCGTCCCACTCTCGCTTTGCGATGATGAAGACTGAAACTTCCAAAACCACGAATTTCAATTCGTGAACCTTGCGACAAAGTATCGATCATTGAATCGACAATTTGATTAACAGCCAGCTCTACATCTTTTTGCGAGAACTGAGTCTGTTTGCGAGCAATTAACTCAATCAGTTCTGACTTGGTCATTTGATTTCACTCTTATCTTATTACTAACAAAAAGAGAGTTTATAAAAACCCCATCATTTAGACCAAAAAGCCTCTAAAACCAATAACTTAAAGAAATCTGTTCTAGAGGCTTAATAAATTAGAGAACCTAATTTATTTCAGATTACATCTTGTCCTTAAGAAGGTCACCAAGAGTATTACCAGTAACAGCCTGCTGTTCAGTGTAACCTTTGATCGCTTCTTGCTCTTCGTGAGCTTCTTTCGCTTTCACAGATAGTGAAAGTGAACGGTTTTTACGATCAATGTTGGTGATCTTCGCAGTAACTTCTTCACCTTCGCGAAGAACTGAAGATGCATCACGAGTATCTTCAGCAAGCTCAGAAGCGCGAAGGTAACCTTCAACTTCAGGAGCTAGGTCGATAACCGCACCACGCTCGTCAACAGACTTAACAGTACCAGTTACAATTGAACCTTTACCATTAGATGCAACAAACTGTCCGAATGGATCTTGTTCTAGCTGCTTAAGGCCAAGAGAGATACGCTCACGCTCAGGATCGATAGAAAGGATGATCGTTTCTAGCTCATCACCTTTTTTGAATTCGCGGATCGCTTCTTCACCTGGTTGGTTCCAAGAGATGTCAGTCAGGTGAACCAGACCGTCGATACCACCGTCTAGGCCGATGAAAATACCGAAGTCAGTGATCGACTTGATGCTACCGGAGATTTTGTCACCTTTCGCATGAGTCGCTGAGAAACCTTCCCATGGGTTAACAGTGCACTGCTTGATGGATAGAGAGATACGACGACGCTCTGGATCAACATCAAGAATCTTAACTTTAACATCTTCACCAAGGTGAACCACTTTAGATGGGTGGATGTTGCGGTTAGTCCAGTCAAGTTCAGAAGTGTGAACCAGACCTTCAATGCCTTCTTCGATTTCGATGAATGCACCGTAGTCAGTGATGTTAGCCACTTTACCCATAACCTCAGCACCGATTGGGTAACGTGCAACCATATCTGCCCATGGATCTTCTTCAAGCTGCTTAAGACCAAGAGATACGCGGTTACGCTCTTTGTCGAATTTAAGAACTTTAACTTCTAGCTCATCACCAACCTGTACGATTTCAGATGGGTGAGAAACACGACGCCACGCCATATCAGTGATGTGCAGAAGACCGTCAACACCACCAAGATCGATGAACGCACCGTAGTCAGTAAGGTTCTTAACGATACCTTTAAGAACTGAACCTTCTTCCATGTTCGCAAGAATTGCTTCACGCTCAGCAGAAGATTCTTGTTCGATAACTGCACGACGAGAAACTACAACGTTGTTACGCTTACGATCCAGCTTAACTAGCTTAAGCTCAACTTCTTTACCTTCAAGGAAACCGAAGTCGCGGATCGGACGGATATCCACAAGTGAACCAGGTAGGAAACCACGAACACCTTCAACATCAACTGTAAGACCACCTTTGACCTTACCAGTAACCATACCCTTAACGATTTCACTTTCTTCCATCGCTGTTTCAAGGCGGTCCCAAGTCTTAGCGCGTTTTGCTTTTTCACGCGACAGACGAGTTTCACCCATACCATCTTCTAGGGTCTCAAGGTAAACTTCAACTTCGTCACCAATAGCAACTTCAAGCTCACCTTCAGCGTTTAGGAATTGTGATTTTGGAATAGCTGATTCAGATTTCATACCTGCATCAACTAAAACGGCTTCTTTATCAAGACCAACAACGGTACCGATGATTAGTGAGCCGGTTTTAAATTTGTCTTCTTGCAAAGACGCTTCAAATAGTTCAGCGAAAGATAATTCACTCATGGATTTTATTACCAAATAGTTTCTCAACCGCCTGCCACTGCGCATGGGAGTTTTCGTGGAACAGTCGGGTCAGTTAACGATAAACCAGCCTTCCCAAGAGCCGATTTTATAAAAAAACAAAACCCCAGATTCAATGAAACCCTGGGGCAATTAAATTCATTTCAAAATCAAACACTTAACTAAAAATATCTGATTTTTTATGGCAAAAAGCGTTATTTCAAAATACCCTTTTCCCATAAAATAGATTCCGCTTTTTGACACACTTCATCAATCGATAAATCTGATGTATCAATCAGCATGGCATCGTCAGCCGGCTTAAGTGGCGCCGTCTTACGATTGGCGTCACGCTCGTCTCGAGCCTTGATGTCCTGAATAATTTGAGCGATATTAGCATCATTCCCTTGGTTTTTCAACTGTTTAACACGTCTTTCCGCTCGAATTTCTGCTGAGGCCGTTAAAAACAGTTTAACCGGTGCCTCCGGAAAAACGACGGTTCCCATATCACGTCCATCGGCAATCAACCCCGGCTCTTGTGCAAATGCCTTTTGGCGCTCCAGAAGTGCCTGTCGCACTTCTGGAATGGCGGCGACCTTGGAAGCCACCGCTGCGACGTCTTCTGTACGCACCTTAGAGGTGATATCATCGCCTTTATACAGAATACTGGTCGCTTTAAATTCAACCGGCAGTGTCTTGGCCAATTCGCTCAATGCTGCCACATCTTGCAAATCGATTCCATCAGCGATCACGCCGTAGGCCAGTGAACGGTAGATCGCCCCACTATCCAAAAAATGAAAACCGGTCTTACAGGCCAGCCATTGCGCCAAAGTCCCTTTACCGACACCGCTCGGGCCGTCAATCGCAATAATGTTTTTTGTCATACTCATAATGATCAGGCTTCCTTAGCTTCGACCTGCATCCCGACCTGGTTAATCAGATCAAGGAAAATAGGGAAGGAGGTGTTCACATTTGCGCAATCGTCAATAATCACCGGTGCCTTGGCTTTAAGACCGGCAATCGTCATCGCCATAGAGATTCGATGATCATGATGACTTTGAATCTCCCCTTTCTGCGTACATTGTTCGCCACCGTTAATCACCATTCCGTCCGGCGTTGGCTGGGCGTCAATTCCCAAAGCCTGTAAGGCGTCCGCCATAACTTGAATGCGATCGGACTCCTTGACGCGCAACTCTTCAGCACCGGTTAGCACCGTCTGACCTTCTGCAGCAGAAGCCGCGACAAACAATACCGGGAACTCATCAATCGCCAGCGCTACCAACTCTTCAGGAATTTCAATTCCTTTCAATGGCGCATATTTAATATGTACATCTGCTACAGGTTCACCTCCGACTTCGTGGAAGTTTTCCAGAGTCAGATCTGCGCCCATTAATTTAAGAATATCGATGATACCGGTACGTGTCGGGTTCATTCCAACGTGCTCGATCACAAGGTCAGAGCCTTCCGAAATTGCGGCCGCAACCATAAAGAAAGCAGCCGAAGAGATATCGGACGGTACGTCGATATGGCAGGCCGTCAACTTACCGCCGCCCTGAAGGCAAGCCTTGGTTTGCTGTGCATCGATTTTTTCCGATTTCACTTGATACCCAAACCCATTCAGCATTCGTTCGGTATGATCTCGAGTCGGAGCAGGTTCCAAAGCGCAGGTTGTACCATCGGCATACAGGCCGGCCAGTAAAACACAGGATTTAACTTGAGCACTCGCCATTGGCAAGGTGTAATCAAGTGCTTTCAATGGATGAGCGGAACCTCTGATCACCATCGGCAAAGTACCGCCTTCCTGGGTTTCAATCACCGCACCCATTTCAGTTAACGGATCGACAACACGCTTCATAGGGCGTTTTGAGAGTGAAGCATCGCCGACCAGAGTCACATCAAAATCCTGTCCGGCAATAATCCCTGCCAGCAGTCGCGTTGAAGTACCGGAGTTCCCCATATCCAAAGGCTTGTTCGGTTTTTGCAACCCTTTCAAGCCGACACCATGCACGGTTACCTTACCGTTTTCCGGCCCATCAATCTGCACACCCATTTCACGAAATGCATTTAATGTCGCCAATGCATCGGCCCCTTCCAGAAAACCGGTTACGGTTGTGGTTCCTTCGGCAATCGAACCAAGCATAATGCTTCGGTGCGAAATCGATTTGTCACCCGGAACACGAACTCGGCCCTGAATTTTCCCACCGGGCTGTACATGAAACTGAATATTGGCCATAGTTTAATTCTCTGTCATTCTTAAAACTTAAAATTCAATACGTTAGCAGCATTACATTACAAACCCTGTAATCTTTAATCCTGCTTGTTCACTATATGTTGGTCGCGGGCCTGCTTGGCTGTCGTAAAGAGTTCATACAAGGCTTCGGCATCCTGCTTTTCAACCAGCTCAATCATGCCGCTTAAATAGTCGCGATATTCGGTCATCCATTTGGCAATCGCCTGATGATTATAGATGGAAATATCACGCCACATAGTGGCATCGCTGGAAGCGATTCGGCTGAAGTCTCGGAAACCGCCCGCCGTGTATTTAAAGACGTTGCCAAGTTCCGGATGTTCATGCAACATCTCCACCAAAGCAAAGGCCAAAAGATGCGGCAAGTGCGAAGTGGCCGCAAAGACTTCATCATGAAAGCCCGCGCTCATTACTTCGACACGAGCGTCCAATGCCAGCCATAATTTTTTAACCGTCTCCACTGCTGCAGATGACGTGCTTTCGGCAGGAGTCAGAATCACTCTGTGGTCAACAAAGAGCTGATCGTCGGCCGCAGCAACACCGCTCTGCTCTTTACCGGCGATCGGGTGCCCCGGGACAAAGTTTTCAGGCAGATAACCGAACACTTTCGTGACTGCATCGATTACGCTCTGCTTTGCTGACCCGGCATCGGTAATAATCGCAGACTGAGGAATATGCGGCCGCAGACTTTCCAAAACCGGCTGCATGGCACCCAAAGGCACGGCGAGCATAACCAGATCACAATCCTGCATCGCAGTTTGGATATCGGTACTGTACGAATCCACTACTTGCAGATCGACAGCCATTTTAAGGTTTTCTTCGTTGTTACCGAAGCCGTGAATCTCTTTTGCCAATCCGAGCTGTTTGATGCCCTTGGCAAAAGAACCGCCGATCAAACCGACTCCGATCACGGTAATTTTATTAAGTACGGTACGCATTTTTAAATTGTCACTTCCCGTTACAGCACTTTATTCAGAGCGCCCATAAAGTGGCTGTTCTCATGATTATTACCGATCGAAACACGTAAGAAATTTGCCATGCCGTAATTCGCCAACGGGCGCACAATTACGCCTTCATGCAGGAGTTTGTCGTAAATCTCCATGGCATTTTCGCCAAATTCAATGGTCAGGAAGTTGGCATAAGACGGGATAACCTTCAAGCCTTTGGCTTCGACGGCCGCACGAATCTGCATCATCCCCTGATCGTTTATACGCAATGATTTAGTGACAAACTGCGGATCCGTCAATGCGGTCATAGCGGCGACCTGAGCATAGGCGTTGACACTGAACGGCTGACGTAACCGACTGATGTACTGAAGAATCTCTTCACATCCCAGCATATAGCCGATACGTAGTGAGGCCAATCCATAAGCCTTGGAAAAGGTACGCGAAACCAGCAGATTCGGATAGTCACGGAAATACTCCGCACCATTCGGGTAAGAACCGTCGCGACAGGCGTTTTCAGCATATTCCAGATAGGCCTCATCCAGTACCACTATAACGTTCTCCGGAACCTGAGAAATAAAGGCTTCCCACTCATCTCTTCTGAACAAGGTTCCGGTCGGATTATTTGGATTAGCTACATAGATAATTTTCGTTTTCGGCGTAATCGCTGCCAACATTGCCTGCAGATCATGCCCGTAATTTACCGCCGGGACTTCCACCGCCGTGGCGCCGACAATTTGAGCAGAAATCGGATAGACCGCAAAACCATATTGTGAATAGATAATTTCGTCACCGGGACCGGCGAATACACGAGCGACCAGCTCCAACAATTCGTTAGAACCGTTACCTAAAGTGACTTCACTCATATCAATCTTAAGAAATTCAGCCAGTTTAGCGCGCAAATTATGCCCGTCCGCATCCGGATAGCGCGACATTTGATTAGCGAAATTAACCAGTGCAGTCGCTACCTTGAGACTGGATCCCAGAGGATTTTCATTGGATGCCATTTTGGAAACATAGCTGACTTTATATTCACGCTTTAATTGATCAATCGGCTTGCCTGGTTGGTAAGGACTGACATTAGTAACTGCTGGCTGCACCAGATCGATAAACTTTTCTGAAGTTTCACTCATAGCCTAATCGTTTCTTTGTTTGTCTATAGTTATAGTGGAGAGATGGGAAAAGAGCCCAGAATTTTGACGAAAGCGGCCTGTTCTACGACCTCCTGCAAAGCTTCCTTGAGATTTTCATCATGCTGATGTCCGATCAGGTCGATAAAGAAAACATAATCCCAGTTTTTACTTTTCGATGGTCGGGAAATAATGCGCGTCATATTAATGTGACGCTTGGCAAAAGCATCGAGAATCTTTAGCAGCGCACCCGCTTCGTTCTTAATCGAGAGTACCAGAGCGGTTTTGTCTTCGCCGCTAGGCTCAACATCCTCTCGACCAAGAACCCAGAAGCGTGTGGTATTCGCCTTGGAATCGGAAATATGATATTCCAGAATCGGCAACTGATAGAGATCCGCAGCCTGCTCCGAAGCAATCGCCGCTACCGACGGATCTTCCTGAGCAATTTTAGCCGCTGCGGCATTTGAACTGACCGCTTCAAGCTCCGCCCATGGAAGGTTATTCTTCAGCCATTCGCGGCATTGTCCCAACGCCTGCTGATGCGCAAGTACCTTAGAAACCTTATCGCTTGAAGTGGCATGAGACAACAGACAGTGATCTACCGCCAACTCCAACTCACCGGAAACCTTGAGGCTGCTTTTCAGAAGTTCGTCCTGAGTCGCCTTAACTTCACCTTCCGTAGAATTCTCGACCGGCACGATACCGTAATTGACTTCGCCTTTTTCGACAACCGAAAAAACCTCTTCAATACTGGATACCGCGACCGGATGTGCTGCCGTACCGAACTGTTTTATGACGCTGGAATGCGAATAGCTGCCTTCCGGCCCGAGGTAAGCAACACTGATCGGCTGTTCCAGAGCCAGACAGGTCGACATGATCTCACGGAACAACTTCGCCATCTCTTTATCCGGTAACAGACTGTCGTTACGCTCTTTAACCGCACGCAAAACTTGAGCTTCACGCTCAGGGCGATAAAAAACCGCATCCACTTTCCCACCTTGGGTTTTTATTTCAGCAACCTTATGCGCACAGGCAGCACGCTCACCGATCAATTGTTGAATCTGTTGATCGATTGCATCGATTTGATTGCGGATTTCAGTCAATTGTTCCTGTTCGGAAACGGATTGGGCAGTTGTTTTCGTCATAACTTACATAAATTGATTCGGTTTATTAAACAAAAGCAATGCCGAAGCATTGCTTTTGCGGTTAGGAGCACACTGGAAAA
Source organism: Thiomicrorhabdus xiamenensis (assembly GCF_013282625.1). Taxonomy (NCBI): domain Bacteria; kingdom Pseudomonadati; phylum Pseudomonadota; class Gammaproteobacteria; order Thiotrichales; family Piscirickettsiaceae; genus Thiomicrorhabdus; species Thiomicrorhabdus xiamenensis. The sequence goes on along the minus strand of NZ_CP054020.1, from coordinate 1,291,103 downwards.
CAGTTTTTAAGCATGCTGTAAAGCAAAGCTCTGCATAAAGTCGATCAATGCATCGACGCCTTCTTCCGGCATAGCATTATAAATACTTGCACGCATGCCACCAAAGGCTCTGTGACCTTTCAGGCTTAACAAGCCGGCTGACTTGGACTGCTCAAGAAACTTCGCATTCATCTCTTCGGATGGCAATTCAAAGGTAACATTCATCCACGAACGTTCTGAAGGATCAATACGATTATGATAGAAATTGGAGGCATCAATATAGTCATACAGCTTTTGCGCCTTGCGTTGATTGATCGCCTCAATCGCCTGAATACCGCCCAGTTCTTTAATCCATTGGAAAACCAGACCGGCAAGATACCAGGCCCAAGTATTCGGTGTATTAAACATCGATTCGTTTTCCGCATAAGTCGACCACTTCATCAAGGTCGGGCAATCTTCACGTTCGTGACCGATCAAATCGTCCCGTACAATCAAAATCGCCAGGCCGGCCGGGCCGATATTCTTCTGAGCACCCGCGTAAATCATGGCATATTTGGAAACGTCGATTTGACGGCACATGATGTTCGAAGACATGTCGGCAATCACGGGCTTGCCCTGAGCAAATACCGCCTCCAGCTGTGCGTCCTGAAATTCCAGACCGGTAATGGTTTCATTCGAACAGATGTGAATGTATTTCGCATCGTCACTAAACTTCCATTCCGATGCATCCGGAATCTTTGTCGGATTCGATTCACCACCGGCAACCAGATTGACATTAACAAAACGGCGGGCTTCTTTAATCGCTTTAGAAGACCAGACACCGGTATCAATGTAATCAACCGTATCACCTGGTTGAGTCAAGTTCATTGGGATCGCCGAAAACTGCAGAGAAGCGCCGCCGTGCACAAACAAGACTTTATAGTTATCCGGAATCGCCATAATTTCACGCAGATCGGCTTCCATCTGGTGAGCCAGAGCCATGTAGTCCGCACTACGGTGGCTCATTTCCATAACCGACATCGTGGTGTCATTCCAGTCAAGGAATTCCGCCTGTGCTTTACGCATCACCGCTTCCGGCAGCATTGCCGGTCCCGCACTAAAATTAAATGATCTCATAATCGTTATTTTCTCTTAAAAAAGAGTCGCAACCTTTTGATTTCACAGGTTACGACTGGCTGTTACTCTATTCCTGTTCTTTATCTTCCGAGCTTTCGGTTGCCACTTCCGCCGTATCGAGATTTTCTTCATCAAGCAACTCATCGTCGTCTTCAACATCGACAACAGCGATATCAACTACAGCCTCGCCGGCGCCCACGTTAATCAGCTTAACGCCCTGGGTATTTCGGCCAACAATCGAGATTTCACTGACGCGGGTACGAACCAGAGTACCTTTGTTGGTGATCAGCACAATTTCCTGTTCCGGTGTAACCGCAACCGCCTTGACAACTATACCGTTACGCTCGGTGGTTTTGATGGAAATCACTCCTTGACCGCCGCGGTTGATTGTCGAGTAATCATCCACCGGGGTGGATTTACCGAAGCCGTTCTCGGTTGCTGTCAAAATCAGAGTATCCTGCTTAGCGACCTGCATACTGATAATGTTGTGTCCTTCGGCAAGTTTCATTCCACGAACACCGCGAGCAGTACGCCCCATTACACGAACATCATCCTCTTTAAAACGGATCGCCTTACCGATATCGCTGAACAGCATAATTTCCTGCTGACCGTCAGTCAGAGCCGTGCCGACCAGTTCATCGTCATCCAGAAGATCTAGAGCAATAATTCCGTTGGCACGCGGACGCGAGAAGTCTTTAAGAGCAACACGCTTAACAACCGCATTTTTGGTTGCCATAAAGACAACGCGCTCGTCATCAAACTCATCCACCGGCAATACCGAAGTAATCAGTTCGCCTTCTTCCAGTGGCAATACATTAACAATCGGTTTACCACGACTGCCGCGACTGGCTAATGGCAACTGCCAGGTTTTCTGCCAGTAAAGCTTACCGCGGTTTGAGAAACACAGCAGCATATCATGCGTACTGGCGACAAACAGCTGCCCAACTTGATCTTCTTCCTTCATCGCCGTCGCGGATTTACCGCGACCGCCACGACGTTGCGCGCGGTAATCACTTAGTGGTTGCGCTTTAATATAACCGTCCTGAGAGATGGTTACGATACGATCTTCTTCTGCAATCAGATCTTCTGCATCCAGATCCTGATAAGAGTGGTCAATTTCGGTACGGCGTCCGTCACCGAAGTTTTCCACGACTTCGACCAATTCCTCTTTGACCACTTCGGTCAAACGATCCGGGTTACGCAGAATTTCAAGGTATTCAGCAATCTTGGCAATCAATTCTCGGTATTCGTCAAGAATCTTATCCTGTTCCAGACCGGTCAGACGGTGCAGACGCATTTCCAGAATCGCCTGAGCCTGAACCGGGGAAAGTTTATAGATAGCACCTTCGGCGCCAAATCCTTCCGGCAAGTCTTCAGGGCGGACATCCGCCATTTCGACACGTTCCAAAAGATCGACAACAGAACCGATCGGCCAGTCGCGGTCGATCATGCGCTCTTTAGCCACCGCCGGGCTTGGAGAAGCCTTAATCAGTTCGATCATTTCATCGATATTGGTCAGCGCAACCGCCAAACCTTCAAGAATATGTGCTTTCTCGCGCGCTTTGCGAAGTTCGTAAATCGTACGACGGGTAACCACTTCGCGGCGGTGCTTAACAAACGCTTCGATAATCTGCTTAAGGTTCAACAGTTTCGGCTGGCCGTCGATCAAGGCGACCATATTGACACCGAAAACAGTCTGCATCGACGTCTGCTTATAGAGGTTGTTAATGATAATTTCCGGAACCTCACCGCGACGCAGTTCGATAACGATACGCATACCGTCTTTATCCGACTCATCACGCAGACCGGTAATTCCTTCGATTTTTTTCTCTTTAACCAACTCGGCGATTCGCTCGATCAGCTTCGCCTTGTTGACCTGATAAGGAATTTCGTTAACCACAATTTGCGATTTGCCGCTCTTGTCAGTTTCAATGGCGGTTTTTGCACGAATCTGCACACGACCGCGGCCGGTTTCATACGCCTGACGAATGCCGGCACTACCGTTAATAATTCCGTGAGTTGGGAAATCCGGCCCAGGCAGATATTCCATCAAACCAGAAATGTCAATTTGCGGATTGTCGATATAGGCCAAACAGGCACTGACGGTTTCCGTCAGGTTATGTGGAGGAATATTGGTCGCCATCCCGACCGCGATCCCGGAGGAACCGTTAACCAGCAGGTTCGGAATTCGCGTCGGAAGAACATCCGGCTCGCTCTCGGAACCGTCATAGTTTTCCGAGAAATTAACCGTTTCCTTTTCAAGATCGGCCAGAAGCTGGTGAGCGATCTTCGCCATACGGATCTCGGTATAACGCATCGCTGCTGGAGAGTCACCGTCAACCGACCCGAAGTTACCCTGTCCGTCCACCAGCATATAACGTAATGAGAACGGCTGAGCCATACGAACGATCGTATCGTAGACAGCCGTATCACCGTGCGGGTGATACTTACCGATTACATCCCCGACGATACGTGCGGATTTTTTGTAAGGTTTGTTGTAATCGTTCTTCAATTCGTTCATCGCGTACAGTACGCGACGGTGAACCGGCTTAAGACCATCTCGAACGTCGGGAAGCGCACGCCCGACAATAACACTCATGGCATAACTTAAATAGGACTGCTCCATTTCATCTTCTAGAGCAATTGGGATAATCTCTCGTGCAAATTCCGCCATTAGCTATTCACTTTATTTTTATGACAAACAGATTAAAAATCTAATTATAGCTATATTCGCCCTTTAAAGCGACGTTTTCGGCTTATAAAATCTTTCTCGTCACCCTGTCGAAAAATCAAGAAATCTTCACAGCGAGGCTTATTTTTCGTCTAACTGCATTTAAAGCATTTTTTAACCTATTTATACACGAACCGTTATAATTTGACCCCTGAACCCGTTCAGCTTATCTGGCCGAACGCCGTTGAGCGATATGCACTTTATATATTTCCAGGACAGAGTATGACCTCCGAACCGATTACTGAACAGCACAGTAAGGATAATGCAGACCAGCAAGAACTGGATAATTTCAACCGTTTATCGAGCACTTGGTGGGACGAAAACGGTGAATTCGCTGCATTGCATAAAATCAATCCCTTCAGAATCGAATTTATCAAACGCTGGCAGTCTATTGAAAATCAATCCGTTTTGGATATCGGCTGCGGCGGCGGAATCCTTTCCGAAGCCTTAGCCAGAGAAAATGCCGATGTTACCGGAATCGACCTTGCTCAGGAAGTTCTCACGGTTGCCCGCCTGCACAGCCTTGATCAGGAAGTTAAGGTCAACTACCAGCTTATCAGTGCCGAAGACTATGCGGCACAAAACCCAGGCAAGCACGATGTTGTAACCTGCATGGAGATGCTGGAACACGTTCCTGACCCGCAATCGATTATTCAAGCGGCTGCGAATACGGTCAAACCAGGCGGTTGGGTTTTCTTTTCGACCTTAAACCGTAATTACAAAGCCTACCTGCTGGCAATCCTGGCCGCAGAAAACGTCTTGAACCTGGTTCCTAAAGGAACCCATACCTACGACAAGTTCATTACCCCTGCAGAGATGGATGCCATGGCACGCAAATCGGGTCTGCAACTAAAAGACAGCGCAGGCATTGAGTTCAATCCGCTACTCAATCGCTACGGCCTCAACGATAAACTGGACATCAACTACCTGCTGGCCTACCAGAAAAATTATTAAAGCGTTTTAACGTATACACTCAAGGATTATTTGTGGACACTTCCGCTCACGACATCAACTGCGTCCTGTTCGACTTGGACGGTACCTTACTGGACACCTCGTATGACTTTGCTTATGCAATGCATTTGACGTGCGAGCATTTCAATCAGAAGACACTACGCTATCAGGATTTACGTAAAACCGTTTCGCAGGGAGGACTGGCGATGACCAAACTGGCCTTCCCCGAACTAGAAGGCGAGGAACTGGAACAACGCCGCCAATTTTTTCTGGATGTCTATTTCAATAATATCGACCGCCATACCCGTATATTTCCGGGCCTTGAAAGCGGCCTCGAACATTTGGCTAAAAAAGACGCCTCATGGGGAATCGTGACCAATAAGCCAACCTGGTTGACGGAAAAACTGTTGCAGAACGTCTATTTTCCAAGCACACCTAAAACCGTTATTTGCGGTGACACACTGGCGGTAAGAAAGCCTTTTCCCGAACCGATGCTACTGGCAGCAAAAGAGTGCGGCAGCGCACCGGAAAATTGCATTTACCTGGGCGATCATCCACGTGATATCGAAGCAGGCATTAACGCCAAAATGATGACTGGTGCCGCCCTGTTCGGCTACCTGCCGGAACAGGCCGAAGACAAAGACTGGCCCGCCGATCTGTTTTTCAACACCCCGTATGAAATCAGTCAATTTATCGAAAACCGGTTTTAATTGAAGAGTAGCTTATGAAAACACATCTGATTACCGGTGCCGCAAACGGCCTCGGACGAGAACTGAGCCGCCAACTGATCGCTCAAGGTGACAGCGTCATTCTTCTGGACAAGGATATGAAGCCGCTGGTTCAGCTGTATGACGAACTTGAAGAAATCGCTCCACAAAAAGCGTTTCTCTACCCGATAGATCTGCTCGGCGCGAATATCGACCACTATAAAGAATTCGGTGAAATCCTGACAAAAGAGTTCGGCGAGCTGGACAGTGTATTCCTGAATGCAGCCATCCTTCCGGCCTTTACCCCGATTGAGCATTTCGACTATACCCAGTGGTATGAAGTGCTGCATACGAACCTGAATGCCCATTTTCACATTATCCAGCAGACTTTGCCTCTGCTACTGAAAAGTGGCGGAAATCTGGTCGCGGTTTCGGATTCGGCGGTTCACGAAACCCCTGCTTTTTACGGCGCCTATGGGGTCGCAAAATGCGGTCTGGAGCAACTGATGCACAGTGTCGCCGCGGAAAACAGCGCCAGTCGCATGCACTGTTTTATTGCTGAGCTAGGGGCTTTTGCTACGGAATCCCGTGGCCGCCTTTTTCCAGGAGAAAATCCGACGCAGATCACCAGCGCCGAAAGCATGGTTCAGGCGCTCTTAAGCCAGATGCAGGCTCATACGCTCCTGCAGGGCAAAGCGACTTTAATCAATTTGTAATGCAATCAAAACAATACAGCCTGTTGTAACTACTGCTCACAGAGCAGTTCAGGCTGCATCCAACGCTTTGCGAACCAGCTCAGGAGCTGAAGCCAACAAGGCTTGTGTATACTCATGCTGCGGTTGGCGCATTACCTGATCAATTTCGCCCTGTTCGACAATCCGCCCTTGCTGCATCACCGCGACACGATGGGCGATGGTCGGCACAATCGACAGATCATGGGTAATAAACAGATAGGAAATCCCGTATTCCTGCTGCAAATCATGCAACAACTGCAATACTTGTGCACGCACGCTGACGTCCAAGGCACTGGTCGGTTCGTCACAAATAATCAGCTCCGGCTCGACGGCCAAAGCACGTGCAATACCGATACGCTGACGCTGACCGCCGGAAAATTCATGCGGATAACGATCCATATGCTCGGGAAGCAACCCGACTTGCATCAACAGTTGCTCGATTCTCTGATCCTGTTCATCACGAGCTTTCGGGCCGACTTTGAGACTATTCATTCCCTCGCGAATAATTTCGCTGATAGTCATACGCGGATTCAGCGCAGAAAACGGATCCTGAAAAATAACCTGTACCTTTTTGCGCATCGGACGCATTGCGGATTCCGAAAGCGAGTTCAGGAAGACCGGTACCATAGCGTCATTCTGGCCAGCCACTGACTCTTTCTGAAAGTAGATAACGTCGCCGTCCGTTGCCCTTGTCAGGTTTAAAATCGCCTGGCCAATTGTGCTCTTACCACTTCCTGACTCCCCGACCAGTGCCAGCGTCTGTCCTTTCGGTATTTCTAAATCTACCCCATCAACCGCTTTAACATAACCGACAGTGCGCTGGAAGATCCCTTTCTTAATCGGGAAATGCACTTTGAGCTGCTCGAGTTTAAGCAAAGGTTCGCTGACGGTCTGTACACGCTCATGCCGTTTAGGAATCGCGTCGGCAAGCAGTTTTTGGGTATAGCTGTGACGCGGGCTTTTGAAAAAGCGTTCTTTATGCGCCAGTTCCACCAAAGTCCCTTGCTTCATGACCGCAATGGTATCCGCCATTTCATGTACCACACCCATATCGTGGGTAATAAACAGTATGGAAAGCTTGCGCTCCTCGCGGATTTTTTTAAGCAGCTGCAATACCTGCGCCTGAATCGTAACATCCAGGGCGGTTGTCGGTTCATCGGCGATCAGCAGATCCGGCTCGCAGGCCAAAGCCATGGCAATCATAACCCGCTGTTTCTGCCCGCCGGAAAGCTGATGTGGATACCAGTTGTAACGCTGTTCGGGCTCGGGAATACCGACTTCTTCAAATAACTCAATTACCCGGCTACGAGCCGCCTTGGAGCGTAAATGCAAATGTACTCGCAAAACTTCGGCAACCTGAGCACCGACTGTCATCACCGGGTTAAGCGAAGTCATCGGCTCCTGAAAAATCATTGCGACTTTTTTGCCGCGCATCGATTGCATCTGCGCCTCGCTCAAATCGAATAGATTCTGATCTTCCAATTCAATCGAACCTTCGGTAATCTGCAACGCCTGAGGCAGAAGACGCATAATCGCCAGTGAGGTCAGGGATTTTCCGCTGCCTGACTCTCCAACCAAGGCAAATATCTCACCTTTATGAATATCAAAAGTCACCTTGTCGACCAGCTTTTTTCCTTGAGCCTCAACGGAAAGGTTTAAAACGCTCAAAACCGGAAACTCATAACTTTTTGGCATTTTTGTCAACATAAAGCAGCAAGCCTTTTATCAAAGTGAATTTAATGGGCGCGAGGGTCAAGTACCCACTGCACACGGTCGGAAAACAGATTGGCCGCCAGTACCAGAATAAACATAAAACCGAAGGCCGACGCCAGAGACCACCAGACCATCGGCTCGCGAGCCATTTCCAAGCGTGCCTGATTGATCATATTTCCCCAACTCGGCGTAGTCGGGTCAACCCCAACTCCGACATAGGACAAAACGGCTTCGGCCAGAACCAAACCACTGAAGTCCAGCACCAGAGCGATCAATACCAAATGCATCAGGTTCGGCATAATATGCCGTCTGATAATACTAAAACCGCCCAAACCGAAGGCTTTGGCTGCAGCGACATATTCGACCTGGGATATTTTCAAGGTTTCCGCACGCAAAAGACGACATAGGCCTGTCCAACTGGTAATACCGAGAATTAAAATCAAAAACAGTAAACGCATGTCGGCACGCTCCTCTGTGGAACCGAACCAGTCACTATGCGTATTGAGGATCGATTGCATAACCAATACCGCCGCAGCGATCAATAACACGCCGGGAATCGAATTTAAAGTGGTGTACAGGTACTGAATAATGTCATCAATCCAGCCTTTAAAATAGCCCGCGGATATTCCGAGAATCAAGGCCAGAGGCAGCATGACTAGAGTCGTCAGTAGACCGATCATCACACCGGTACGAATCGCTTTAATTGACTGATACAGAACATCCTGTCCGACCTTGTCGGTACCCAATACATGATAGTAATGGCTCAGATAAAATAACCAGGTCAACACAAATATGACAGTCAATAAAGCGAGGTAGAAACTGTTCCACGGCAAAGGCTCGATTTTTACGGTGATATCCCTGAATATGTAAGCTTTAATGCGGAAATAACCGTGAACCACCCAGATGGCCAGGGTGATGAAAAAACTCAACACCAGCGCATAAATGCTTTTGATTATTACATCCTTGAATATTTCATCCGGGTTATCAAGATGCTGACCGGCGTACTGAAGCGGTTTGAATTGCTGTTCAACACCGTTTTCGGTATAGACGATCGAACTGCTGTATTCCTGCAGCGCAAAAGGTGCGGAATAAGTTCTTTCGGTAGACAAAATAAGATGCTGGGAGAAAAGATCCAGCAGACTGAGTGTTTTGCCGTGCAATTGTGGATCAACCCAGTCTTGAAGATAAGGATTTATGTAACTGGCAACAGGCCCTTGCTGAAGCGTTTGCTGAGGGTTTATTTTAAAGTGGACCGAGTCGAGCAATGCCAGTGAAAAATAAGTACTCAAAACAACCACCGCAGCCATAGCGATCTTGGATTGAAAAATTTTTCGCCATTGCTTTTGTGACTGCGGCGAACGACGGATCGAACGCCAGCCGAAGATAAAAACCATCAGCAGTAACCATAAAAGAAAATCGGTCCATAACCACACCATTGTCATGACAGCTTCACCCTCGGGTCAAAAATGGTATAGGAAATATCGGTCAGTACCAGACCGAGGATATACAAAACCGAACCGATAAAGACCATCGCCTTGACGATTCCGAAATCCTGCGCATTGATTGCGTCAATGGTATAACTGCCCAGCCCGGGAATTCCAAAAAACGATTCCATAATCAGGCTCCCCATAAACAGCGTCGGTATCACTACGACAACACCGGTAAGGATAGGCAGCATGCCATTACGTAAAACATGTCTGAACAAGACTTTTATCTCATCCAGCCCTTTGGCTCGGGCGGTACGAATATAATCTTTATTCATCTCTTCCAGAAAAATACTGCGATACCAGCGGATTCCGGTTCCCAAGCCGGCAAACACCCCGATCAGAATCGGCAAAATCAAAAACTTAATGCCTTCCACTCCTGGCTGATAACCTGAAATCGGCACCCAATGCCACAACTTACTGAAAAGCACCTGCCCGGCAATAATATAAAACAGACCGGAAATCGACATAATGGTCACCGCCAGCATCATTGTTGCGGTATCCAGTACAGTACCGCGGAACAGCACTACCAGCAGTGCAACCGAAATGGCGGTAAATAGACCGAGAATAAAGGTCGGCAAAGCGATCGCCAGCGACGGCCACATACGCTCGTAAATATCTGCCGAAATTTGTCTGCCGGCATCCGACTGCCCAAAATCGAATTTAAACAACTTAATGGATTCCTGAGTAAACAAGGTATCGGTAATCTGCGCGATGCCCTCGGCTTCAAGATTGATAAATAATGGCTTATCGTACCCTCTTTCCTGCTTCCAGGCGGCAATCATTTCCGGTGTCGTCTGCTTGGCTCCCAGTTGCGCGCGCGCCATATCATCCGGTGTATTGACCATGAAAAAAAGCGCAAAGGTTATAAAGTTCACCCCGATTAGAATCGGAACGGCGTACAGCACACGGCGTACAATATAAGCAAACATCAGCGCGCAACTCCCTTCTTCGACACGTTGATCTTAGCCTGCTGACGTTTTTCATAGCCTCGGACTAAGGGATATACGGAAATCACCAGCAACAACATCACCAAACCAATTGGCCAGAGGACAGGTTTGTTCCATTCGAGCTGTTTATCGCTTCGCTGCTGAACATCCAAATTACGATATTTCAAAGTATTGTTTGCCAAAGGATTGGCCCAGACATTCTGCAACCAGGAATGATACAAAGCCAGGGCTTTCGGGTGAAAACCCCAAACCCAAGGGGAATCTTTTCTCGCAATTTCAACCATTTGCTGGACAATCTTAAGTCGTTCTTCACCATTCGGAAGTCGCTTCATCTGCTGGAATAACTGATTAAATTGCGGGTTGTCGTAGTTGGCGCTGTTAATTCCGGCACCGTTGGTATGAATCGCGGCATTGCCTCCATAGAGCAGAAACAAAAAGTTTTCCGGATCCGGATAGTCGGCATTCCAGCCCCAGGAAAATAGCTGAACCTTGGCACCGCGTACCTTGCTTTGAAAACGGTTATAGTCCGTTGCACGTATAACCAGTTCAATTCCAAGTTTGGCAAACTGCTTCCGATACCAATTCAACTGAGACTGACTGTCTGGGCCGGTCGCTGCGGTATCATAGAAAAGTTTTAACGGCGTTCCATCTTGCTGTTTACCATCCGGATATCCTGCTTCAGCCAATATTTTTTTCGCCGTGTCTATCGCCTTTCTCTGGACTCGATCCGCTTTCTTCTCATACACATAAGGATTAAAGCGTTCTTGATCGAAACCGAAAATGCCTGGAGGAATCGGTCCCTGTGCAGCAATACCGCGACCATTGAGAAAGATCGAAATATACTCTTCATAATTGATCGCAATACTGATTGCCTGACGCAGCTTCTGCTGCTTTTCCGAATAACCGCCGACCACAGGATCTGCCATATTGAAACCGAAATAAAAAATCGTCGGCTGAATCGCATTGATGAACTGAATGCCTTTTTGCTGCATTTGCGGTGTCAGCGACATATCTCCGCCGCCGGAGACGCTGACGGCTTGATCAAAACTCTCCGAGCTGACACCGCTGGCATCGTAATACCCCTGCAAAAACTTATTCCATAAAGGCACACTTTCCTTTTCCAGAGTATATACCGCCTCATCAATAAGTGGCAGTTGCTTGCCGGCGTCATTCAACAAGTCAGGATCAGCATCTTTTGGCAGGCCTTCTTGCGGAAAATATTCGGCATGGAAATTAGGATTTTTTTTCAACCTCATGATCTGATTAGGATTATTCTCGGCGAGATAGAAAGGACCCGTTCCGACCGGAGAGGTATCCAGTGTAATATTGCGCTCAACCAGTAGCTGCTGTTTATAAAACTTGTCTGCCTCCCAGGGAATCGGAGCAAAGAAATTCATTGTCAGCCAGTACAGGAACTGGGGATAAACGCCATGGATACGGATACTGAAATGAAAATCGGAGTACACCTGAACGCCATCTATTGAATAAGCATTCAGGTCAAAATAACGGTTTTTGACTGTAGCGCCATTTTCTTGCAGCAATTGCTGATAGTCATTGGTTACCTGATCGGAAAATGCATCTAAACCGATAATATACTGTTTCATCGTATCGAGAATCGGCGAATGGTTCTGCCTTAACGCCATGCGCTTTATCGCATACACATAATCCTCGGCACGCAGATTTCTACTGGCGGTATATTGAAAATCGTTAATCGATTCGATGCCCAGAAGATCCTTTTCACTGAGCGAGTGGTAACGGTACTGATCGCCCTGCTTGGCAAATGCAGGATGCGGTTGAAAACGGATATCCTGTTTTAAATGGAAATGGTACTCGGTATAAACCGCATTATCCTGCTCACTTTGATCCAGTTTATTCCCATCTTCAGCCAGATAGAAAATCTCCGGCATATTATCCAGCGTTAAAGGCTGTAAAGCATAAGGACGTTTGAAATAATGGTATTGCAGTGGCGGTTCGTAAATTTGCGAGAGAAACGACCATTCGTTCGAATTATAGGAGATAACCGGGTCAAGATGTTTTGGTGGTGAGCTGAAGGTACTGTAGAGGGTTTTTCCGTTACTGCTGTTTGCCGGATAAGGATTGTTCCAATCGGCTGATACAGATGATGTATTGAGGACAAAAGACAGCAGCACAAACAGTAGAATGAACCCAAAAACATTGACACCAGTATTGGATCGGCCCGTATCAGAAATATCCATTTTCTGTCGTAAAACAGCACTTGCCATTCTGCTCTGTAATTCCATTACCAAACCACTCGCATCCTACTTTAATGGGTTTTAGAAGCTTCACTTCTCCAGAACCTGCCAACGCACTCTTCCGGTTCCATTTTTACTGATTTTTTACCCGTTTTTTCGTATGAAACAAAGGCATTATAACGAATAATTTGGCGTTATAATGCTCATAAATTCATATTCAGGCCCTTATTTAAGGCCGATGAATCAGAAACAAATTTTAAAACCCAAGACAAATTCAATCATTTGGAGAAAACTATGGGATTCCTTTCAGGGAAAAAAGCCTTAATTATTGGTGTCGCCAATAACAAATCGATCGCCTACGGTATTGCTAAGCAGATGCACGAGCAAGGTGCCGAAATCGCCCTAACCTATCAGAATGACAAACTTAAAGGGCGTGTTGAAAAAATCGCTGCTGAACTGGGCTCCGATCTGATCCTACCTCTGGACGTTGCAGATGACGCACAAATCGACGCCGTCTTTGCCGAACTGGGTAAACAATGGGACGGTCTGGACATTCTAGTCCACTCGGTTGCATTTGCACCGCGTGAAGAACTTGAAGGCCGCATGATCGACGCTTCGACCCGTGAAGGATTTAAAATCGCCCACGACATTTCCGCATACAGCCTGACGGCGTGTACCAAAGCTGCCCATGAAATGCTTAAAGCGAATAACGGTTCCGTTCTGACGGTTTCCTACCTTGGTGCCGAGCGCGCAGTTCCGAATTACAACGTAATGGGGATTGCCAAAGCATCGCTTGAAGCAACCGTTCGCTATCTTGCTGCAGACCTTGGTCAGGAAGGCATTCGCGTTAATGCTGTTTCTGCGGGACCGATCCGTACGCTGGCTGCAGCCGGAATCAAAGACTTCCGTACGATGCTGGACAAATCCGCTGCGGCCACACCACTGCGTCGCAATGTAACCATCGAAGAAGTCGGTAACACAGCTGCCTTCCTATGCTCTGACCTTGCCTCCGGTATTACCGGTGAAATCACCTATGTAGATGGTGGTTACAACGTCACCGCATCAACCTGATTCGATTGCATTTCGTATCAGAAACAAAAAAACCGCCTTAACGGCGGTTTTTTATTATCCGATACCTGGATCGACATATCTGGCTATTTCGGGGCAACAACACCCTTTTATAATCTCTGGCAACGGATAGCTTATGAACAAGCTTAATCCAGCATCTCAATTATACTGGCAACCTTCTTATCATCACCATAGCCTGCAAAAATACTAAACACTGAATCGTAAAGACAACTAAAGAGCAAAGCCTAGTACTGGGCCAGACAGCGTGGTAATAACGATTATGACTCGTTAAGCGATGCATGAATTGGTGTTGAAATATAGGGAAATAATGGCGGAGCGGACGGGATTCGAACCCGCGACCCCCTGCGTGACAGGCAGGTATTCTAACCAGCTGAACTACCGCTCCGAATTGTATGGTGGGTGATACTGGGCTCGAACCAGTGACCCTCGCCTTGTAAGGGCGATGCTCTCCCAACTGAGCTAATCACCCAGAATAGATTTTGTTTGCAGTAACAAACAGCGGACATCTGGAAGTCCGGAAATAGTGGCGGAGCGGACGGGATTCGAACCCGCGACCCCCTGCGTGACAGGCAGGTATTCTAACCAGCTGAACTACCGCTCCGAATTGTATGGTGGGTGATACTGGGCTCGAACCAGTGACCCTCGCCTTGTAAGGGCGATGCTCTCCCAACTGAGCTAATCACCCGGAGTGAAGGCAAAATACATTGCCTTTCAACCGAATGCAAGTTTACGAACTTGCATAAAAAAACGAGTTATAAACTCGTTTCAGAAACTGGCGGAGCGGACGGGATTCGAACCCGCGACCCCCTGCGTGACAGGCAGGTATTCTAACCAGCTGAACTACCGCTCCGTGGTGGGTGATACTGGGCTCGAACCAGTGACCCTCGCCTTGTAAGGGCGATGCTCTCCCAACTGAGCTAATCACCCAATTAGACTGGCTTTCAACCGTTTTGGTTAAGTGCCTCGCTAATTGATGTGGCGTATTATAGGGTGTTCGGAGAGCATGTCAAACGTTTTTTAAGACTTTTTTACGGTTTTATTTACCGACTTAATTAACCGCGTCTTTAAGTGCTTTACCTGGCTTGAATTTTGGAACCTTAGCCGCAGGAATCTGCATCTCTTTACCTGTTTGCGGGTTACGACCAGTACGCGCAGCGCGCTCACCAACAGCAAAAGTACCAAAACCTAGAATGGCAACAGAATCGCCAGAGCTTAGTGCTTTAGTGATCGCGTTAACAGTCGCATCCAATGCTTTACCTGCATCCGCTTTAGTTAGTCCTGATTCTTCTGCGATTGCACTGATTAGTTCAGATTTATTCATCATTTTCTCCATGAGTTTTCGTTTTATAGTATCCAGCTGAAAAGCTTTAGCATTTATAGCAATCTAGACTCTACAGTGTCAAGGAAAAACACCTAAAAACGCCAATTAATGATGGGCTGAGGCATTTTCAACAGCTGTTTCATGATCCGAATCATTAAATCCCTCTACTGGAGCAGCTTCTGCACCTTCTTGTGGCAGGGCTTCGGGCATCTTTGTCAAGGCGATTTTCAGTACTTCTTCAACCCATTGCACCGGACAGATATTCAATTCGTTTTTGATTTCCTGAGGCACATCGGCTAAATCACGAACATTATCTTTCGGAATCAATACCGTCTTAATCCCCCCTCTCAAGGCCGCCAAAAGCTTCTCTTTTAAACCACCGATCGGCAAAACTTCGCCACGCAATGTAATTTCACCCGTCATGGCCACATCGGCTTTAACCGGCGTATTAGTTAATACAGAGGTAATCGCCGTACAGATTGCGATACCGGCACTTGGACCATCTTTCTTGATTGCGCCTTCCGGAAAATGCAGATGTAAATCGAAATTTTCATAAAACTCTTCTTTCAGACCCAGTTTCGCAGAACGCGAACGAATAACGCTCATCGCCGCCTGTACTGACTCCTGCATGACCGATCCCAACTGACCGGTACTGGACAATTTGCCTTTTCCGGGCATGGCGGTCGCTTCGATTCGCAGCAAATCACCGCCGACACGCGTCCAAGCCAAGCCGGCAACCTGGCCGATACGATTCTCGTCATCAGCCAAACCAATACGATATTTGGCGACGCCCAGATACTCTTCCAGATTATCCGGCTCGACCGCAACCGGTGCTTTTGCCTCGCCGGTATCCAGCTTTTTGACGACTTTACGGCAAATTTTGGCCAAATCACGAGCTAGAAGGCGCACACCGGCCTCCCGCGTATAGGTTTGAATAATGCCCAGAATCGCCTCTTCGCTGACTTCGATTTCGGCTTTTTTCAATCCATGATCTTTAATCGCTTTTGGCAGCAGGTGCTTCTGAGCGATATTCAGTTTTTCCGCCTCGGTATAACCGGCCAGATTGATAACTTCCATACGGTCAAGCAAAGCTTCCGGAATATCCATTGAGTTGGATGTGGCGATAAACAGCACATCCGAAAGATCGTAATCCACTTCCAGATAATGATCGTTGAAAGTATGGTTCTGTTCAGGATCCAGTACTTCCAGAAGCGCCGAAGCCGGATCGCCACGCATATCACTGGACATTTTATCAATCTCGTCCAGCAGGAACAGCGGATTGCGCGTACCGGCAGAATGCATCTTCTGAATAATTTTCCCCGGTAGAGCGCCAATATAAGTCTTACGATGCCCGCGAATCTCGGCTTCATCCCTTACACCACCGAGCGCCATACGGACATATTTGCGGTTGGTTGCTTCGGCAATCGACTTAGCCAGTGAAGTTTTACCAACCCCTGGAGGCCCGACCAGACAAAGAATCGGCCCTTTCATCTTGCGCATACGCTTCTGCACCGCCAGGTACTCAACGATTCGTTCTTTAACCTTTTCCAAACCGTAGTGCTGCTCATCCAGAATCTTCTGTGCACGATTCAGATCCTTGGAGACGCGGCTGCGTTTTTTCCAAGGCACCTCAAGCAACCAGTCCAGATAATTACGCACAACGGTGGCTTCCGAAGACTGGGCTGGCATCATACGCAATTTTTTCAATTCGGATTTAGCCTTGCTTTTAGCTTCTTCAGGCATCCCAACTTCTTCAATCTTCTGAGCCAACTGATCCGCTTCACTCATATCCTCCTCTTCACCGGAGAGTTCATAGTGGATCGCTTTGATTTTTTCGTTCAGATAGTACTCGCGTTGAGTCTTATCCATCTGTTTTTTAACGCGGGAGGTGATACGTCTTTCCGATTCCAGAATTTCCAGCTCGGTTTCCACTATCATCAAAATCTTTTCCAGTCGATCGCTGATGGTCACCATTTCAAGAAGTGACTGTTTCATTTCCAGATCAATTGCGATATTGGCGGAAATCAGATCGACCAGTCGGGACGGATCATCTTCGTTTTGCACCGAACGTTTGACTTCAGAAGGCACTTTTTTCTTCAAATCCGCATAGGTAGAAAAACGTTCTTTAAGTGCACGAATAAGAACCTTAACATCCAACTGATCACCGCTTTCGACCGCCATTTCCTCAATATCGCCCAGCAGAACGCTGTGATCCATATGCAAGCCTGTTAGACGGAAACGCTGTATCCCTTCGACCAATACCTTTACGGTGCCATCCGGCAACTTAATTAATTGCAGGATATTGGCCATGGTTCCAACTTGATACAAATCCTCCAAGGCCGGGACATCAAGATCCGCACGTTTTTGTGCCACCAAGAATATCTTTTTATCCCCATCCATAGCTTCATTCAGAGCCTGGATCGATTTTTCGCGCCCGACAAAAAGCGGCATAACATTTCCAGGAAATACCACCACATCCCTTAGAGGCAAAACTAACACATTCATTTTCATACTGATTTGATCCATATCCATCGCTCTCTTCCCTTTTGTTTTTATTATTTGCCCACCCGTCCGATTCCATCTATAGGACGCAAGATAATTAAGTTGAATTTTCCCCAGATAACAAAAAACCCAGCCAAAGCCGGGTTTCGAGGTTCAAAACGCAATGCAACCACTGGTTAACGATCAAGAAATCGATCGCTTACTCGCTTGCCGCTTTTTGCTCTGACTCTTTATAAACCAGCATTGGCGTTTTTTTACCTAGCACGACTGCTTTATTGATAATGACTTTTTCAACATTTTTCAAGCTTGGCAGGTCGTACATTGTTTCAAGAAGAATTTGTTCTAGAATCGAACGCAGTCCACGCGCACCGGTTTTGCGGGCAATCGCCAGTGACGAGATCTCTTCCACCGCGTCTTTACGGAATTGAAGCTCAACGCCTTCAAGTTCAAACATTTTCTGGAACTGTTTAACCAAGGCGTTTTTAGGTTCAGTCAAAATCTGTACCAGAGCCTTAATATCCAGTTCTTCAAGCGAAGCGATCATCGGCAGACGACCGACAAACTCCGGAATCAAACCGAACTTAACCAGGTCTTCCGGTTCGATCTGCTTGAACTTGTCCGACAACGACGGCTTGTCGTCACTTGACCGGACCGTGGCCGAGAAACCGATACCGGTATCAGTTTCGGTTCTCTGCTCGACAATACGATCCAACCCTTCGAAAGCCCCACCGACGATAAACAGAATTTTTGAGGTATCGACCTGAATCAGCTCCTGATTAGGATGCTTACGGCCACCATGCGGAGGTACAGATGCGACGGTACCTTCAATTAATTTCAATAGCGCCTGCTGAACACCTTCACCGGAAACGTCACGGGTAATCGACGGATTCTCCGATTTACGAGTAATCTTGTCGATTTCATCGATATAGATAATACCGCGTTCTGCTTTTTCCGGATCGTTGTCGCAACGCTGCAACAGTTTCAGCAGAATACTTTCGACATCTTCCCCTACATAACCCGCTTCGGTAAGCGTAGTGGCATCTGCCATCGCAAATGGCACATCCAGAAGTCGCGCCAATGTCTGTGCCAGCAAAGTCTTACCGGACCCTGTTGGACCAATCAGCAGGATATTACTCTTAGTCAGCTCAACATCATCTTTAACATGCGATGTTTGCAGGCGCTTGTAGTGGTTATAAACCGCAACCGACAAAACTTTTTTCGCCTGTTCCTGACCGATAACGTAATCGTCCAGAGTTGTTTTAATCTCATGCGGCGTCGGAAGATTCTGCAAATCCAGCTCGGTAAAATCACTGTGCCCGAATTCCTCGTCGAGAATATCGTTGCAGAGTTCAACACATTCGTCACAAATATATACAGATGGCCCCGCAATCAGTTTGCGAACCTCTTCCTGCCCTTTCCCGCAGAAGGAACATTTTAGATTTTCATCACTCATTTTCTACCACCCGAGATTTAGCGCTCACTGAGAACTTTATCAATCAAACCGTATTCACAAGCGGCATCCGCACTTAAGAAGTTATCACGATCAGTATCTTTTTCAATTGTTTTTATATCTTGCCCGGTATGATCGGCCAATGCCTGGTTCAAGCGTTTTTTGATATCCAGAATCTCTTGTGCATGGATCTGAATATCGCTTGCCTGCCCCTGGAAACCGCCCAGCGGCTGGTGAATCATCACTCTGGAATTAGGCAACGCATAACGTTTTCCTTTAGTTCCGGCTGAAAGCAGGAAAGCCCCCATGCTTGCTGCCTGACCGATACACATGGTACTGACATTAGGCTTGATGAAACGCATCGTATCATAAATCGCCATACCGGCTGTTACGCTTCCGCCTGGGGAATTGATATACAAACTAATGTCTTTGTCAGGATTTTCAGATTCAAGGAATAGCAACTGCGCGACAATCAAATTAGCCATATGATCCTCGACAGGCCCTACCAGAAAAATTACCCGTTCTTTTAACAGGCGGGAATAAATATCGAATGATCGTTCCCCGCGACTGGTCTGTTCAATAACCATTGGGATTAATGCGTTTTGAATCGAACTATCCATAAATCTCTATGTATCCTTTAGGCAATTTTTTTATTTTTTCCCCGCAAAAGTATGCCAGCCTGTTTGCAAGGTTTCCGTTTCGGCAAGATCAAAAGCCGATAACACTCCAAAATTACTCAAAGTGCTTTCAAACCCCTGTTTTCAGCTATCTTAGCTTTTTTACGGGCAAAAAAAAACTTAACCTCGATGACAAATCAAAGATTACATCACCAAGATTAAGTTTTTTTGTGGTTTTACTTTAGATTCCTAGTGGCGGAAAATTTTTTCCGCCAAAGGCAAAGCTTAACCTGCGAAGTTACGGTTTAGAACTTCTTCGAAAGATTTGCTGACTTCAGAAACCTTCGCTTGTTCTTTAACCATTTCAGCAACTTTGTTTTCCACTAGCACTGAACGGATCTCGAAACGTGCACCTGGATTTTGTGCATACCACTTGATCACTTCTTCAGGGTCTTCATAAGAAGACGCCTGTTCAGAGATGTAAGCTTCAACTTCTTCGTCCGATGCTTCAAGGTTGTTCGCTTTGATGATATCACCAAGGATCAAGCCAAGCTTAACGCGTTTCTTGGCATCTTCTTCAAACATTGACGCTTCCAGTTTAACATCTTCGGATTGCATGCCTTGCTGCTGCATATTCTGAAGCGCACGATCCATCAGACCTTTAACTTCCTGATCAACCAGTGACTTAGGCATTTCGACATCAACAACCTGCTGAAGCGCTTCTAGTACTGCAGTGCGGTTATTCGCTTCAACGGCACGATCAAGTTCTTTGGTCATACTCTCTTTGATCTCGTTCTTCAGTGCTTCTTCGGTTCCCTCTTCAACACCGAAAGACTTAACGAATTCTTCGTCAATATCCGGAAGTTGCTTGGTAGAAATCGAGTGAACAGTGATATCGAAAGTTGCCGCTTTACCTTTCAGGTTTTCAGCATGGTACTCTTCAGGGAAAGTCACTTCGATGGTCTTCTCTTCACCTTTCTTCATCCCAACGATTCCGTCTTCAAAACCAGGAATCATTCGGCCAGAACCGATTTCAAGCGGAACATTTTCAGCCGAACCGCCTTCGAACGCTTCACCGTCAACTTTACCGACGAAATCAATAATTACCTGCTCGCCTTTTTTGACTTTCTTAGCAGCACTCTTAGACGGTTTCCACGCCATACGCTGTTCACGCAGACGATTCACCATATTATCGACGTCTTCATCAGTCACTTCAGACTTAATCACTTCCGCTTCAACAGAGGAGAATTCAGGAAGTGTAATTTCTGGATAAACTTCGAAACGCGCAGTGAAAGTCACTTCGTTATCGCTATCTTTAAGGTCGTCAAATAGCGGATAACCAGCTACCTGCAAAGACTCTTGCTCAACCGCATCATAAAATGCTTTCTGTAGAGCTTCGCCCATAAGCTCTTGACGAACTTCAGCACCATGACGTTGTTTCACCAGTTTCATCGGAACTTTTCCAGGACGGAAACCGTCGATGCGAACTTTACGGCGGATTTCATTTAAACGTTTTTCAACTTTTGCAGCCATATCTTCGGTTGCGAAAGTCACTGTCATTTTGTGTTCAAGGCCTTGTTCCGGCTTTTCTACAGTTACTTGCATTTTATTTCTCAAAGTTCAAAGTTAATTCAAATTAACCGACCGCCCTCTGATTTCTCAGGCAGCACGGAGCAAATTTAGGGACAAAATTATACTGACTAAACAATGAAAATTAAAGCAAAAGAATAAAACCCTTGAAAAAACAACAACAAAAGTCCTGTAATCAAAATTTCAACAACAAAAGTTTAATGCTAAAATAGCGCCAAATTGTGTATCCGAGCTTGATTTAGCGGAAAACAACACAAGAAAGGTTTAAATAAAATTCAAAACTCCACGAGTTTTCAACCGAGGTTTACTTAATATGTCAGTAGAAAAAATCGTTCTATTATTAGCGGGTACTATGGTTCTGGCCGGCTCTATCCTTACTGTTTACCATGCTCCGGAATGGGTTTATCTAACCGGTTTTGTCGGTGCAAACCTGCTGTTTGCCGGTATGACAGGCTTCTGTCCGATGGTAAAAATCCTTCGCAAATTCGGTGTTAAAAGCGGTAACGCCTTCCACCGTTCATAATTGCGAACCAGAAGATTCAGATCGTTTACCAACAGCGATCTAAAAAAAACCGCTCTTAATTGAGCGGTTTTTTATTTTCCAACGTATTGAATAACAACGGCAACTGGCTATTTCATAATCCCCATAAAATGCAGCACCTCGAAAGTAATCGCACCTTCAGCCAGATTATTATCCCGCTGATAGCGACTTAAGGTCTTGGCCGTATTCGGCCCCCATAAGCCATCAATCACATCGAGATCATTCGGTGGACTCGGTTTCAGATAGCCCTCTTTTTCAAGCACGATTTGAATACGCTTGACCAACTCTTCGCTTCTTTCCGCCTTACAGACCACTTTGCGAGTTTCCGTGCGAGCCTCTTCGATCTTGACGCGTTTTTCTACGGTTTCGTATTTTGCCGCCGATGTTACCTGCATCGTTTTCGGTTTGGCAATCAACTCTTTGGAAGTGACCGTTTTATACTTGGCCGGTATCGTTTTATAAACCACCTTTTCCGGCTCAACCAGCACTTTGCGCTGAACTTTTTTGGTTTCAGCAGGAATCAACTCTTTGGTGACCGATTTGGCCTTAACCAGCTTTTTCTGTTTAACCGTTTTATATTCATCGGCAACTTTAACCAGACAACGATATTCGCCATCTTTCAGGGTTGCGCCCGGAGACGTTTTAAAACACGGTTGCCACTCTTCGTAGCCATCCTTGACCTTAATACGTACATCGCGAATTTCATATTCGGCCGGTACTGAAACCCATCGTTCTCGGGCAGGTGTTACAACAACTTCTTCAGTTACAGTTTTGTATTTAGCCGGAACGACTTTATCGACCACTTTCTGTTCCGGCTCAATCTCAATGCGTTTTTCAACCGTTTTATATTCGGCTGGTTCGAATTCCTGGTGCGTCGACTCAGGCTCGACCAGAATACGCTCCTTGTCGATTCGATATTGTGCCGGAATCGTCAATTCAGCCATACATGCTTTGTAAACACGTCCATCAATATTGCCGGCAATCGACGAATCATCGATCGTCATTGCTTCAGGTTGCGCCTGCTGTTTTTTTAACAAAGCAAATACTTCAGCCTGCTTTTTCTGTCGCGACTGCTCAGCCAAAATTCGCTCGCGTTCTTCCGCTTTGGCTTTAGCAATCAATAAATCGATATCTGCGGGAGAAACAACCTCTTTCTTCTCATCATCCTGCTGAACCTGATCCGATGGCACACACCCGAATAATCCCGCTATCGTTAAGGAAAGTACCGTCAATTTAAAAAGTTTCATCCGTTAAATACCTTATTGATTTCAACCATCACCGTATTCTAACTGATACCAGCGCAAAATAAATCTCATTCCCGCTTATTAGATAATTTGTTTTGTTTTTGCTTCCATTTATATGAAATTCAAGGCAAAGGAGTTATTGTTTGTTCTTATTAAATGTATGATGGGGTAAGAACTCTGCGCATCATCGGATTCATTGTGCCGAATATAAAAAAAGCCGCTTGAGAGTTTAATTCTCAAGCGGCTTTAATTGCCAATGGAAAATGCTATAGGGATTAAGCTACGGCAACTCCGATTTCATCCAATGACTTAGGAGATTCAACCTTGTAATCCGCCATTTCATCAAATTGCAGATAACGGTAAATATCACCTGACATGGTATTCAGCATGGATACCGCATCCATATATTCCTGGACCGTCGGAATCTTACCTGTGGCAGCACAGACCGCCGCAAGCTCTGCCGAACCAAGATAAACGTTCGCGCCATTCCCCAAACGGTTCGGGAAGTTACGCGTAGAGGTTGAGAAGACCGTCGCACCATCTGCTACACGAGCCTGGTTCCCCATACACAGAGAACAACCCGGCATCTCGGTACGAGCACCGACTTTACCGTAAGTGCTGTAATAACCCTCTTCAATTAACTGACGTTCATCCATTTTAGTCGGAGGAGCGATCCACAGACGAGTTGGAACATTTGACATACCTTCCAGAACTTTACCAGCGGCACGGTAGTGACCGATATTGGTCATACAGGAACCGATAAAGACTTCGTCAATTTTGTCGCCCTGAACATCAGACAACAACTTAACGTCATCCGGGTCATTCGGACAAGCAACGATCGGCTCTTTGATTTCAGCCAGATCAATTTCGATGACTTCCGCATATTGCGCGTCGCTATCCGCTTCCAAAAGCTCAGGGTTGTCAATCCACGCCTGCATTGCATCACGACGACGCAACAAGGTACGCGCATCCTGATAACCGTTTTCAACCATCCAGTCGATCAAAGCCATATTCGACTTCAAATATTCAATAATAGGCTCTTGACCAAGCTTGACCACACAGCCGTTCGCCGAACGCTCTGCAGAGGCATCGGAAAGTTCAAACGCCTGCTCGACTTTCAAGTGTTCCAAACCTTCGATTTCCAGTACACGACCGTTAAAACAGTTGATTTTACCTTTCTTCTCAACGGTCAACAGGCCTTGCTGAATGGCCGCATATGGAATCGCGTTAACCAGGTCACGCAAGGTGATACCCGGTTGCATTTCACCTTTAAAGCGAACCAATACCGATTCAGGCATATTCAGAGGCATAACGCCAAGTGCAGCGGCGAATGCGACCAGACCGGAACCGGCCGGGAAAGAGATACCAATCGGGAAACGGGTATGCGAATCGCCCCCGGTACCGACCGAATCCGGAAGAAGCAGGCGGTTCAACCAAGAGTGAATAACGCCGTCACCAGGACGAAGCGCAACACCGCCACGGCTGGTCATGAAATCCGGAAGTGTGTGCTGTAACTTAACATCAACCGGCTTAGGATAAGCGGCTGTATGGCAGAAAGACTGCATAACCAAGTCCGCCGAGAAACCAAGACACGCAAGTTCCTTCATTTCGTCACGCGTCATGGCTCCGGTTGTATCCTGTGAACCAACGGTCGTCATATGCGGTTCGCAGAACATACCCGGACGTACACCTTCGATTCCGCACGCTTTACCGACCATTTTCTGGGCGAGAGTATAGCCGTGATCCGCTTGTGATTTATCCTGCGGACGGATGAATTTATCTGAAGGTTCCAGCCCCATAGAACGACGGGCTTTATCAGTCAGTCCACGCCCGATAATCAGAGGAACACGGCCACCGGCACGAACTTCATCCGGCATGGTATCCGGTGCCAATTCAAAAGTTGAGATTGTTTCACCGGCTTCGTTTGTGATCTTACCTTCATACGGATAGATGGTAATCACATCACCCATATTCATTGAATCGACCTCACACTCAATCGGCAAAGATCCTGAATCTTCTGCTGTATTGAAGAAGATCGGCGCAATTTTGCCCCCAAGAACCACACCGCCCTGGCGTTTATTCGGCACATACGGAATATCGTCACCGAAATACCACATCACCGAGTTCATGGCCGATTTACGCGAAGACCCTGTCCCGACAACGTCGCCAACGTATGCAACAGGGTGTCCCTTTGCTTTCAGTGATTCGATTGTACCCTGAACATCTTCCATACGTGCCGCCAGCATTTCTTTGGCGTGTAATGGAATATCCGGACGCGACCAGGCTGCCGTTGCCGGAGACAGATCATCGGTATTGGTTTCACCGTCTACCTTAAAAACGGTAACGGTAATGCTTTCCGGCATTTTAGGCTTGGCTTCAAACCATTCCGCATCCGCCCAAGACTGCATAACCGTTTTAGCCGCTTCATTTCCGGCTTGAGCTTTTTCTTCGACATCGTGGAACGCTTCGTATACAAGAAGTGTTTTCGATAGCGCCTTAACTGCTTCTGCCACCACTGCTGCATTGTCTGAATCCAGGCAATCGATCAACGGCTGAACATTGTATCCACCCATCATGGTTCCAAGAAGGAAAGTCGCTTTTTCAGGAGTAATAAGATCGACCTGAGTCTTGCCCGCAGCTACATCCGCCAAAAAACTCGCCTTAACATAAGAAGCTTCGTCAACACCCGGTGGAACACGCTCCACCAGCAAATCCATAACGAACTCTTCCTCTCCTGCAGGTGGGTTCTTAATCAATTCAATCAGCTGCGCAGTCTGCTCGGCATCCAGTGCCAGAGGAGGAATGCCCTCTGCTTCACGCTCGACAACATGTTTGCGATAAGCGTCTAACATAATCACTATTACTCCAAGTTTTTAAAAAAATCGTGGCGACATTTTACCACAATTTGCCGCCTCCACAGCCGATGAATAACGAAAACTAATGGCTGCCAAGGGGATTTTCATTTCGACCAAACTTCAGGTCGTTTCGATCGCCTTAAACAGTAGTGCCGCCAGAAAGCCCAGCAAGGTAATAAAACCGATAATAGAGCCTCCTTTATGATAAGCCTCGGGCAGCATGGTTTCAGCAATGACCGTCAACATGGCGCCGGCAGCCATACCGTTTATCAAGGCGAAAGTCGCATCGTCCGCGTCGTGCAGAAAGACCACACCGAAAGCGGCGCCAACACCAGTAAAGAGCATCAAGCTGAACCAGGCCATAAAAATTCTCACAAAAGGAATGCCTTGCGCACGCATACTGGCTGAACTCGATAACGCCTCGGGAAAGTTGGATAAAAACAGCCCCATAATCAGGCTCAAACTGACTGCCGACTCCAAAGTCATCAGGCCGCCGATCGTCAGTGATTCTGGGATCCCATCCAGAAAGATACCGAGCCATATGGCCAGATAGGCAGTATGCTTCGGCAGGACCGGATCCTGCCATTCGGACAGATTCGGCAATCGATCAGGCCAAAGGTGGCGAACGGTCTGATTCAACCAGATGTGCGCCTGAGGGGTTGATAAATTTTGATTTTCAACCAGATAAGTGTCGATAGCATCGTTTTTGATGAATTTCTTCAGTACGCTTCTCAGCGCTTCGGACTGTTTAAGCAACTGGGCAAAGACATTTCTTTTCAGAACCCAATATTCGATATCTGTTTTGGCCTCAACCGTCATCGCTTCCTTAGCGCCAAGCAAAAATGCCCGGACACCGAAAAAATCCCCACCGGAATGCGTTTGTATCAAGCCGGTTTTATCGTGCGGATTCCAATAATTGACGACCCCTTCTTCCAACCAATACAGCTGGTCGGAGTGCACACGACCTTTATACAAGGTATCACCCGCTTTCAGCGTACGCCATTCAAAGCCTCTGGCAAACAGCTGCAAATCTTCTTCAGGAAGCGACTTAATCCATGGCAGTCGCTGAGCCAGTTTGAACAGAGAAAAATTCAATTCGTGTTCAGGGTAATGATGCGATTCAAGCTCCCGATACTGCAACAGATGTGCTTGAATGTCGCGTAGATATTCCTGCGCCTGCTGCAGGGAAAAGAAGTGACGCTGTTGCAAATACTCCAGTAACTCTGTGTTATAGCGACTTTCTTGAACATAAAAATCGAGTAACGTTTGATAGAGTTCCGAACTTTCCTGTAACACATCGTTGATACAGTGATAATCAACACACCACAAGACACAGTCGGATTTGGCAATCGCCATGGTTGCATTATTCAATCCTGTAAAAAAGGCCATGCGTCCGAATGTATCGCCCTTTTCCAACTGAATAATTTTCTGCAGATGTTTTTGCGGGTCGAGAATCGATACCACGCCTTCACACAAAACATAAAAAGACCCGGCACGGTCGCCGTGATGATAGATAACCTGTCCTGCCTTCACCTCAACCACATCGATTGCCGCAACCAATTGGTGAAGACTTTTTTCGTCCAGTGAGTGAAAAATATTCAGGCGCTTCAAAGAGCGCAACATTTCAGTTCGTTGCCGGCGGACACGATTACGGAAAAACTGCAAGGTCGTCGCACGCTTGCGTAAAAAACCACCCTTTTGGTTTAGCAGGTAGTTCAATCCCAAATAGACCAAGCTACCGATAATCGCCCCAACACTGACCGTTAATGCCATACCTGAATTCAGCATAGGTGCAAAAAGATCAATGGTAAGTGCAAATAGCAATGCTCCGGCACCAAATGCCATCAGCAACGCAATATGGCGTTGCCCCGGCTGCCAAACATAAGTAACCAACGCGCCTAACGGTAGAGAAACCGCACTGATAATACCAATCCAGAATGCTTGTACAGCAACAGATTCAAGCAAAACCTTCCCCCTAAAAAAACGGTCTGAAAAATTATCGTCCTTATCTTAATCGTTTACAGAGACAGTTTGATGAAACCACCGCAAAAAGTTTGCCTACAGCGATTCTTTCACCTCTTGATGATACAAATTTAATTCAACAGCAAGTATCTAGGGAGCGAAGTTGATAAAAGGCGTTAAGACCAGGAGTTAATGCCGAACCGAAATTTCTTTGAGATCGAGTGGATAGATTCTTTTATCGATTGCACACTCTTCATTAAACGAAGTCACTCCGGCATTGTAAGACAAGCTCATCTGATTATATTTTTCTAACATATTGTTATAACCGACCAGTTTCTCTTGCAAGGCTGTCACCTTCTGA
Source organism: Thiomicrorhabdus xiamenensis (assembly GCF_013282625.1). Lineage (NCBI taxonomy): Bacteria > Pseudomonadati > Pseudomonadota > Gammaproteobacteria > Thiotrichales > Piscirickettsiaceae > Thiomicrorhabdus > Thiomicrorhabdus xiamenensis. The sequence goes on along the minus strand of NZ_CP054020.1, from coordinate 1,262,993 downwards.
TTGTATTGCTCTAACAGCGCATTGTGCTGCTCATAATTCGCCTTTTCGACCAAAGAGCGCGTTTGCTCTTTATCTATTTCCTGTTTGATTTGTGCGATTTCCTGATTCTGCTCGATAACCTGCTCTCTTTGCAAAGCTATTGAGGCCTGTAAGTCTTTAATCGCATTTTTCTGTTGCTCGAAACTGGCCTGCATTTCCATGCAACTTTGCAGTTTCTCTGGCGTCAATACCTCATAACCGTTATGAGTGCCGTACTCCCGCAACCCGGAAAAAGTACTGTATTCAACTTTTTCTTCGGCAACCGGTTGCTCCGGCTGTGTCGAACAACCACTCAAAAAAACCAATCCGCCGCCGGTTATCAAGCACAACACCAGCGCTATTGATTGCTTGTAAAGTCTCTGCATAAATCCCCTCCCCCTGAATATTTAAAAGCGCCCGCAACCATTGTTTTTATTAAAAGCTTCTCACCACCCTAGCAAGACCTTTGACAGTTAACTAAAGGCCATGGCAGCTCAGTAAAACCTCATTAATACAGTAATTTAAGGATATTTATATTATTAAAGCCTACACAAATGAGAGTTGCAGTCATTCAAACTAAATCCTTTTGGATTCTATAGACCTCTCCAGGTAATGACAAATACAGAGTAAACAATATTTATTCCAAATCATTTTTAGTCTCTTTGCCAACTGTTATCTGTTTATCGACAAGATCATTCAACGAGCCTGTCTATCGCTCCCTAACACCAGAATAAATACTTGCTCTTGAACAGTCATTTGTAGTGATTTTTCTTATCAACACGCCTGTTAGCGGCTTTAGATGGAATCCAAGCAAAATCCATAAAGACTTTAGGCTATAATGTCGAACTGTTTTTCATCTTATTAACAAAGGGTTTGTGGAATGTTACTGTCTGAATTGACTGCGATTTCCCCGGTAGACGGCCGTTATGGCGCACGTCTTGGTAATCTGAAAGAAATTTTCAGTGAATATGGTCTGATTAAAAACCGCGTTAAAGTGGAAGTTTTCTGGCTGCGTATGCTAGCCAACCACCCGCAGATTAAAGAAGTTCCTCAGTTAAGCTCCGAAGCGGAACAACATCTGATGAAACTGGTCGACGAATTCACATTGGAAATGGCGCAAAGAGTCAAAGAGATCGAGCGCACCACAAATCATGATGTGAAAGCGGTCGAATATCTGATTAAAGAACATTTCGCAGACAACGAAGAACTTATGTCTGTCAGCGAGTTTGTTCACTTTGCCTGCACTTCGGAAGACATTAACAACTTGTCCTATGCGCTTATGCTTAAAGACGCTCGTGAGTTCGTCATTATTCCGGGTATGGATGAAGTCATCGGTAAAATTTCTGAAATGGCGGCCGAAATGGCCGACATTCCAATGCTGTCCCGTACTCATGGCCAGCCAGCATCTCCTACGACTGCCGGTAAAGAGTTCGCCAATGTCGCCTACCGCCTGCAGCGTCAAGCCAAACAGCTTATGGAAGTGCGTATCATGGGTAAAATCAACGGTGCGACCGGTAACTACAATGCGCATCTGGCGGCCTACCCTGAAATTAACTGGTATGAGCTTTCGGAACAGTTTGTTAACAGTTTGGGTCTGATGTGGAATCCATACACCATTCAGATCGAACCGCATGACTATATTGCCGAATATTTCCATGTTATGCAGCGCTTCAATACCATCCTGATCGATTTCGATCGCGATGTATGGGCCTATATTTCAAACGGTTTCTTCCGTCAGAAGACGGTAGCCGGTGAAATCGGTTCCTCAGCGATGCCGCATAAGGTGAACCCGATCGACTTCGAAAACTCTGAGGGGAACCTGGGCATCGCCAATGCGATTTTCGATCACCTTGGTCAAAAACTTCCGATCTCGCGATGGCAGCGCGATCTGACGGATTCGACCGTACTGCGTAATCTGGGTGTCGGTGTTGCGCACACGATGATTTCTCTGCAAGCAACCATGAAAGGTCTTGGTAAACTTGAAGTGGACGCCCCAGCGATGGCAAACGACCTGGACAATAACTGGGAAGTTCTGGCTGAAGCGATTCAGACCGTTATGCGCCGTCACGGCTTTGAAAAGCCGTACGAAAAGCTTAAAGACCTAACTCGCGGACAGCGCGTCAACAAAGAGATCATGCAAAACTTTGTCGACTCCCTGGAAGGACTTCCAGAGGAAGCGAAACAGCGCTTGCGCGAAATGACACCGGCAACCTATATCGGTAACGCCGCGCAACAGGCCGCCAATATCGAATTGGCTTTAACCATGGTCAAAGGTCGTTAAAAGTCAAACCGCTGTTCATAAAAAGCCGGCTTCTGCCGGTTTTTTTATGCCAAAAACCTCTGTCTTGAGTATCGCTGTTTTTCCACCCCCAGCTTTAAGTCTTCTCTAACATCCATTCCTAATTGAAAGCATATTCTTCAAGCCGACAGACTGTAGTCCAATTCTCCAAGAAGCCATTCCGAATATCCAGCTCCCCCCTAGAAGTGGATATACCGTTTAGCAAACCCTGTTTAAATAGTCGTCAACAGTAAGCCTTAATAATTATTTAACACGACTTGCATAGCTCTCTCATCATAAACCGATACGGATTGGCGGCCTTTATTAGCGGTTATAAATTTTTTCGAATAGATTGTTTATAAATTATTCCTATAATACATAAAACAATTTAATACCTAGATCAAAAACCCGAGGGCCTGACTATGCAACAGAAAATCTTTAAAGAAAAATATCCAATTTTCTCTCTTGAATTCTCCAAGGAAGAATCCAAGTACGATAGCGTTCCAGCCATTTTGGATTACCTTCAGGAGCAGGTAGAGAATCATCCTAAAGCCGTTTTTATCGCCCGTTTTGACCACTTCAGCCACACAAAAAACATTGGCGGCGAAATCGGTGCAGGCATCGAAGATGCACAAAACCTGATTCTGTGCTTCGGTATGCAACTCCCTTCGGCGGATCCGGTTGCAGTTAGACCACGTTCAATCGGCGTAACCGATCTGGGTGACAAGTTTGTCGTCAACTTTATGGAAGCGCCAAACCCGATCGCCAACGACACCATGGAAGCCTGGGTTAAATCTCTGGTTAAATAAAATTTAAATTCATCAGTAAACTCCCCTGACAGCAAAGCCTGCGCACTCCCCTAAAGTGACTCTCCTAATTTTTTGCAGGCTTTGTCTTTTTCCACTACCGCCCCATTCAATTACCTCCTAGCCGTTCCGGTAATTCGGTATCATTAGCGCAATACCCTTTTCCAACCTACTGATGCAGGATAAAGAGCTGACATGATTCATTTTGAACAACTTGACCTTCCGACTTTTCTCAAAGATTACTGGCAGAAAAAACCGATTCTTTTGCGTAATGCTTTGCCGGATTTTGAAACGCCGATCAGTGCTGAAGAACTGGCGGGACTCTCTCTTGAAGAAGAAATCGAAAGTCGTATTGTTGTCCAGCACGGTACAGAAGATTACGAACTCAAACGCGGCCCTTTTACCGAAGAGGATTACGCTGCTTTGCCGGAAGAGAACTGGACACTTTTGGTCCAGGGGTGTGACCGTTTACTTCCAGAAGTCGCCGATATTCTAAACGACTTTGATTTTCTGCCACGCTGGCGCATCGATGACATCATGATCAGTTATGCAACTGAAGGCGGTAACGTCGGCCCACATTTCGATCACTACGACGTTTTCCTTCTACAGGCGGCCGGACAGCGCCACTGGCACCTGACGACCCAAGAGTGTACAGAAGATAATTACATCCAAGGTGTCGACCTACGTCTTATGAAAACCTTTGAAATTGAACAGGACTTTATCCTCAATCCGGGCGACATCCTTTATCTACCGCCCAAGGTCGGACATCACGGTGTGGCACTCGATGATCAGTGCATGACTTTCTCTGTCGGCTACCGCTCATACCGTGGACAAGAATTATGGGATAGTCTCGGTGATCACCTGTCGGAAATGGCTCTTTTCAAAGAGTTGTATTTCGATCCTGAAATGCCGGCAAATCTGAACCCCGGCGAAGTGACCAAAGACGCGGCTCTACAGGCCAAAAAACTGCTTGCTGAGAAACTTCAGGACGAGAAATTACTGCACACCTGGTTTGCGCGTTTCGCAACGCAACTGGATCAAAGTGCCGCCCAACAGCTTCCGGAACCGCTCAGTGCAGAAGAAACTCCGACACAACAGGAATTTATCGAGGCCTTGTACAGTGAACACGGCCTGATTAAGGACGCCGTCTGTCGTTTTGCCTATACTCAGATCGAAAACGAAACCCAACTATATATCAATGGCGCCATCTGGAATGGTTTTGGAGCGAATGCCGAATTTATCAGTTTGCTTGCCAATAACAATTTCCTAACCCAGGAAATGCTTGCCCCTCACCTGCAAAAGGACGAAGTTCAGGCCCTGCTATTCGATCTTTGGAAACTGCAGTATCTGGTCTTTATTGAATAAGGCCGGTCAACCGGTCAGTTTTACTGTGGAGAATTGCAATGGATGACGTCTTGAAAACGGATAGCCGTTCGGATGATCCTTATAACCTGCAACGTTTTATCGACGGGCAAGCTCAGGTTTACGACGGCGTCTTGAGCGAACTTCAGGCCGGACACAAACAAACTCACTGGATGTGGTTTATTTTTCCGCAACTGGATGGACTGGGCAGCCGTCCATGGACCGTTTTCTATTCGATTAAAAATATCGAAGAAGCGCGCGCCTATCTGGAGCACCCGTTATTAGGCAAACGCCTGATCCAATGCACCGAAGCAGTGATGGAACACCACAATAAATCCTTGCTGGAAATATTCGGAAAACCGGACAACCGTAAATTCTGCTCCTGCATGACGCTCTTTGCAGCAATCAGTGATAAGCCTGCTTTCCGACAGGCGATCGATCGCTTCTGCAACGGTCAGGCGGATGAGAACTCACTGGCTCTTATCCGTAAACTGACACCCGCCTGAAAATCCACTATCGCAACAGCGATAATGTTGCTTCGAGTTGGATCTCACGATTCAGGCGACGTTGCATTTCATTTTTAATCCGATCAATATCCTCGGTTTGCAGATTATGATCTGCAACCAGAACCGCGTTGATTTTCAAAGGATCACCGCGGCGAATATGCACCGAGCGAATTTCCACTTTCGTCTGCTGCTGGACAAGGACAACACCTTCCAGCTGCGACACCATGCGCTGCTCCTGTACCATCGAATAGAAAGCCCAGCTCAGCGGTAAACTGACCAAGGCCACGACCATCAGTGAAAGTACCAGACCGCGTTTGGCGAGGTGAAACGGACTGAAACCAAGAAGCAAAAAGGTCGCGGCGGCAGCCAGAACGATCCCGAAAAGGTTGGTGATAAACAGCAGCATAGCGCCTGAAAAGACATGCCAATCCCACCAGCCGATACCGATACCGGAAATGACTAGCGGCGGAACCAGGGCGACGGCAATGGCGACACCCGCCAGACTCTTTGCCACCTCGGAGCGTGCGCTGGCATAAGCACCGGCTATGCCGGAAATAATCGCAACCGCGAGATCAAGCAAAGTCGGGCTTAAACGTGCGCCAATCTCTGAATTGAGTGATTGCAGAGGCATTACCCAGGTAAACAGCGTCGCTCCGAACAAAGTCAACAATATTCCGAAAATCAAGGTTTTGGAGCTGGTTGTGATCAGATCCACTTCCTGTCGCAGCACCCCCATCGAAAGTGAAATAATCGGGGCCATCAAAGGGGCAAGAATCATGGCACCGATAATCACCGGCGCAGAATTGGCAAAAAGGCCCACCGTCGCCAAAAGTGATGAAAGCGCCATGAGAACCACATACGTTTGCGTAAATTTTGCGCTCTCCTTAAGGCCGATAAAGGTTTCCTTAACCTCTTCCGGATCGGTATGGTAAATCCATGGTAAGGGGCGGGCAATCAACGAGCTGACAAGCTTGCCTTTGGGAAGACTTTTGACCCGAAAAGACTCTTTGGTTTCAGTCGACCGACTTGACGGCAGACCTTGATGTAATAATCCGATCTGCGTCGTTTTAACGACACATTGCAATTTTTCCGACTCCGCTTCTTCGGAATCGAGGCGGATACTGACCGGTTTTTGAAAAACAATGTCCAAAGTTTGCGTTTTAATATGTCCCAAATAATTATTCAGCGGCATATCTCTTTTACTTACCGGCAACAGACGGGTAATCACAAAATGCAAAATTTCTGAAATGGAGCGCGGCGAAATTACTACCGCATGCATACTTGGCTCGTCGATATCGCTATTGGCGATCACCCTGTGGCTGAAAGCGTTATCGCTGGGGTTATAAACCACACACAGACCGAGCGCCGCCGTCTGTAACTGCGACTCTTTTCCGGTTGTAAAATTCACCTCGAACAGGCGTCCTCTGATCATGTGCAGCATCAGATGCCAGATGAAAATCAGCCGAGCCAGAAAATGTTTCTGAATTTTTAACGCCGGTTGCATCGCTTCTCGGTCGCCGGCAAGAACAGAAGACAGGACCAGTTGATTGTTGCAGTAAAGGTTATCGACGATTCTTGGTGTCTCGCAACCGTCAACGTCCTGCAATGCCTTTTCTAAATTGTCGGCGATCTTGAAGCGTTTTTTTGCAAACGGTGCCTGCGGATGTGGAAGCATTCCGACATGGATCTCCTCAACCTCTTCGAGAAAGATTTTGAGGTTGCGATCCGCCAGACTTAAAAGATATAAATCACTGGTATTGAGTGAGGCGACATGTAAATCCCTGAATTGAATAACACCCTGAAAATGCCACCCCTTCTGTTCGCAATAGCGCTCGATATTCTGCCATAGCGATTCGGGGGTATGAGAATCACAAATAAGCCAGATGTTTTGGATTGTGAACTCGGCCATACGCCTCTCCATCGGTTTGAATTGCTAGCTATCATCTCAGAAATTCACGGGAGTGCGTATAAAAGCTTAAACTTATTGAGCCAATCCAAGTTTTAGGATTTTATAGAAGTGGAAATTACGGCTTTACAAAGAAAACCGGTGCAAGAAGACGTCTGATCGACGCACCGAGCACCGAGCACCGGTAAAGTATAAAGCTATTGCGGCCTGCCGACTGCAGGCCCTTTTAGCTGACGGGTCTATCTCAACTTAAGTCGCAACAGACGTTTTAGGCAAATGCCGGCGGAACCGGCCACTGGCTGTCCAGATGCGCCTGATTAACCGCCAGAAACTTATTGATTTTACCGATACCGTGATCGATGAAATCATCCGGGTGAACCGGGCTTTGCTGTGCGGTGTTTTCCATTCCCGTACGCTGTTTGAAATTGCGATCCAGACCTCGGTTCATAATATCGCCGCTAATGGAAGGCGAATTATGCCCCCCCTGTCCTTTAATATCATCCCAAAGCAAGGCATGGCCGATTTCATGGCTTAAGGTCTCACCGATTAAACGACCAAATACTTTGATTGCCACCGGAATCAAGCCGTCTTCATCTGTTGTTATACTGCTTTCCAGCTGCAGAACGATGCCTTGCGTTTCCGTATCGACGTCGATTGCATTCGGCAATTGATAAACACCGGGATAAAGCACAATCGTTTCATTGAACAGATCGGATGAGGAAGATCCGGTTGTGACGCCGGCAACGCCGTTATTGCCCGGATCGGTATTTTTTATCTGCGTGCTGACCACCATCGTGTTCGGAACATGTGCCGGAACACTCTCGCTGTAACCACCGAATTTCCAGAATACACGAACATTCGCAGTCGACAGTAGCTGATCAGAAACTTTTTTCATCTCATCGACGACATTGGATTTGACACTTGATAACTGAAATGCGCTCAATGCAGCGTCAAACAGAGCGGCGTCCTCGTCAACTGTTACGCACTGAGGCACAGAAAGTTGAACTTTTTTGCTGACCAGCGTATTACCGCCAGCATCCGCAAGTTTGGCAACCAATAACTGTTTACCGGGTTTAATCCCTTTTACACGGGTAACCAGGGCATTCGGTGAATCCACTTTAAGTGCGCTTGCATCTTCGGCCACCCACTGAAGCGTGGCCCCCTCCGGCGCGTTTTGCAAACTGGCACCCACTTCGATAATCAAGGATTTATCGTTTTTGGCCGGATTGAAGGCACGAACCTCTGCAGTCAAATTACTGGAAAGAACAATCTGCGGTTGCAGACTGTCGTTCGATGTCTTGGCATCAACTTCAATTTTTTCACCATCGGGCTTGGCGATTTTTACCGAGGCTTTGTTTGCGCCGGCGGCTTTGGTCAACTCCTTGGCTTCGCTGGTCGCCGTCGATTTACTGTCTTTGGCAGTCGGTTCGCCAACCATTGAGCTCAATGCCTTATAGGCAAGCTGATTTGCCTGCTCCTTGCTGATCTGTCCGCTTTTCTGAGCTTCCTGAACCGCTTTTAACGTTTTACCGATGTCCTTTTTCATCGCATTCTGTTTTTGGAAATCTACTGCCATACCGGCCAGATCGGTTACGCTTTTCGATGTGGTTTTCAGCGCTTCCAGCGCATTGGCCTGAGTTCCGCTAAGCCCGGTCATATCCTTGAAGGCCTCGCTTTTGCCGAGAAGTTCGAAAGCGGCGCCCAATCCCGTCGGATCCGGGGCATTCGGCGCATTCTGCATGGTAATGATATTGGCCGGAAGATCCTTAACCTGTAGATCACCGATATCGCTACGGCGGCTTTCCGTTGAAAGCGGATTAATCGCTGTCGGTGTCGTTCCGCAAGGGACATCTTCAAAACGCCAGTGACGGCTGTCGTCGATTTCTTCGCAACTGTTGCATTTACCCATTACCGATTCCGCATAGACCCCTTTCGTCGGCATGCTGATACGATATGGATCCGGACGTGTCGTCGGTTTGTAGTAAGCCATTAGATTGGTAATGCTCTTGAAGACTGGATCCAGTCGTTCACCGGGGACGACCTTCAGCACCAGATTATTGCCGACCACACCGATCACCTTATTCTCGACGACGCTGGCAACACTTTTGCCGCCTGAATTGGGAGCGATATAACCGTCCAGAAGACCGAACAGACGGCTCGAATCCAGGCTGGACCAGATAACTTTATGCGCCATCTCCATATGCTCATTGAGAAAGCTCAGCAGTTCTGTCGCCGCTTCACGGTCCTCCTTGCGCGGATCGCGTAATTCGGCGTCGGACAGCGGCGTATACATCAGGGCTGCATCGGTAACATAGTCGACATCGATATCAAACAAGCCGGATACTTTGACATCGATTACATTAATCACATCATTGTTTATCCGCCCATTGCGAATAATGCTTCCTCCCGAATACGCCGTTCGGTAGTGCAGATAAGCGGCACGCAAAATAATTTTCGACGACGCATGGACTTGTGTATTGGCGCGCAGGCGCAAATATTGAATTTGACGCCGGGTAATGTGCTGCATACTGCGGCTGGCAATTTTGACCTGAATCTGCGTGCCGCGACGATAGTTGGAGAGTTGCGTATAATCCAGATCCAAACGTATTTCCGATCCGTCGTCCGCCACCGCGTAGATATCGAGCTTCTCAATGAATTTGCGTACGATATCGGCGGCATAGTCCGCTTCGAAAACAGCATCTTTCTCTGCTTCGGTTAATGGGACTTCCTTGTCGTAGCTGATTTTAAACACCCTGTCGAACCACGGAAACCAGTGCTTGAGTTCAATGGTTTCGGTAACGGTTTTCGTCTGCTCCTCGATCTCGGACATATAAGGACGCTGCAATTCGAACGTCATCGAGAAATGCCCGCTGAAAACCTTAATCGCTTCGTCAGCATAACTACCGCTGGGCATATCCGAATCCGCATAAAGGCTGGTAATCCGTTCAATGGCATCAAAGCCGCGTTGTAACTTGTGCCCGGCAACCGCTCTGCGCAAGGTGTTTTTCCAGCGCAAGACTTTTCCATAGTCGAAATGACTCATTGGGAGCGGTACAAACAGACATTCCTGCACGTCCACCAGTTCCTGCTCGATCGCGTAATGCTTGAGCACTTCGAAATATTCGACCGTCATCGCATGACAATGATTGTTGTTTTTGATTACTTCCGTCTGCGCGCTCACAGTTTCGTGCTGCCCGACCGTCTGCACAACGGTGCTGCGCTGGCTGCGTAATGCCGAAGCGGATTGCGAAATACTGTCTTGCAGACGGTTTAGTGTGCTGCCGGAAAGATTGCGTGCCGAATCCTGTGAAGCGGACGATGACGAAGAACTTCCAGAATGGGAAACACCACCGAATAAACCGCCGACAAACTTGCCGACCGAGCCCATAATTCCTCCGCCGATTCCGGCACTGGTACCGCTGGTTTCATTATGCGAACTGGCACGGATATTTTCCGCAAAGGTAGAGTTAATGATTTCGCTGATATCTCGATCATGTGAAATATCGGCCGCGATCGATTCCGAAACGGTCTGCGCTTCCGAACGTTGTGCGCGCTCTTCCCGGTCCCAATCGATAATGGCAATCTGTTTTTCCTGACAGGGAGCCAGAGGCAGACTATACAACAGATCGCCCAACGAATAGCCGTCCGCCTTCCACTTTTGTTTAAAGTGCAGAATATGACCGTGTGCTATTGTTGTATTCTCATACACGGTCGGCGTATCGTCCCAATCAACACTGTTTTCTGCACTCAGTTGCTTACGGCCCGGATGGTTTGTAATGTATTCGGCCTGAATCGCTTCGATCTTGCTGATCGCCGTAAAAATACGCCGCTTAATGGTCTGTAAGCCTGCACGAATCGCATCATAGTGCTCGATAAAATAACGGTCGTCGAGCGAAACAAAAAGATCGGAACCGGACTGGTAAAAATTATGGAACTTTTCCAAAAGTCCGCTAAAAGCGTTAATACTCGCAATGTAGGTATCATAGTTGGCACGGATAGACAGAATCTCTCCCAACGTAAAAACGGCTTTATTACGTAACGTTTCGCGGGTATCGTCAAACTGCTGAACCAGACAAAGAATACCCATAGTTGCAGTTTTACGGGTCGGGCAAGGTTCGAAATTATGCGAGTCTTTACCCGCTGCCAGCGAAAACTGATGAATCAGATCGCGAAGATAACCGAGCAACTCTTCCTGATCCTGAACTTCTTTGGTGGCGTGGTCGATGCTCAGCAACATTTTTTCAGCACGTTTCTGCGTCAGAGAGATCAGTTCGCCTTCAACATACGACTGTTTCATGATTTCTCTGACATCTTCGACAAAACGCAACAACAGTTTTGGCAGTACCTTGTCTGCAAAAAGATGATTTGACGGATCAAACTGCGCATAGCGTTCGACATGCCCCAACAGGGATAGAATGGTGGCGCGATTGAGAGAATCTTCGGCTTTAAGGGTTTCGCAGTAGCTGCTTGCGGCTTCTGCGCCGTTTTTGCCACAGTAAGCGGCGGCCAATTCATGATGCAAACGTTGCAACTTGGCGCGGCGCCGAGCCTGCTCGGCTAGAAACTTGGCTATCGCGGTAAAATCAAAGGTTTTCGGTGTTGCCAGCTTAATGTTATCGATCCCTGTGGCGATTTTTAAATGATACACAGGCTTATCGAGAGTCGCCGAAGCCACACTGGCAATCTGTAGTGTTTTGGGCTGAACACTGATCTCTTCGCTTATAGAGCCGGTCGAATTGTCAACGGATTGAGTCGCTGCCGAAGCGCTCTCTTGCTCCTCTTCATCAACGCTGATCGGCAGTAAATCCATTGAACTCATCGAATTATTCATACGGTTAAACACCGTAAAGAGTTCATCAGAGATCGAATCAAGCTCAGTAATAAACTGTCTGCTCTCCTTGGAGGTGATTGTCAGCCCGCGGATTTCAGGCTCGGTGGTGCGTACCGTATGGTAAAAACTGAACTCTTCGAGTGTCCGGTTGGGAATGGTAAAATCAACGCACTTCCCGCCAATGTCCTGAGAAAAGGTTCCACTACCGATCATGTCTTTGGCTTCAGGTAATTTGGGCGTTCCTTCCGAACCACTCGCTGTCGTTTGCAAAGTCGACAGGTCCGCGACAAGAAGAAGCGTTTCCGAAATTTTTTTATCTTCCAATTCAACATGCACCGGCGTATCCTGCAGACCGGCGATCAATCCGTAAGCCTGCTCATATTCCCGGCTGTCGGCGCGCCCGAAAAAATGGCCGCCCTGATCGGTCTGTAAGGTTAAGACCGGCTGAAAGCTCTTATCATTCATCTCCGCCGCGGGGTCATCGCTGGCCATAATGACAATCTGCACACCGGCCACTTTATTTTCACCGGAAATATCGACCAGCTTTCCGCTGATATTGCGCTGAATTTCCCGAATCTGATCGCATTCACCTCCTGGGCAGAATTCAACGATTTTAGGATCAACCTGAATACGAAAAGGCTTGCTGTCGTCTTCGGCATTTTCTGCGATGTCCGCCGTATATAGACTACCGATACTGTAGTTCTGACTGCCAAGCAATGCGCCATCGGGAGAGAATACTTCGATTTTAATCGATTTCCCCTGAAGCAAATCATCCTTAGGCAAGGCAAAGCGAAATGCGCCTCCACCCTCGACATCCACACGGTCTTTGGAAAAAACCGGCTGTTGGGAGATCAGTTGACTGTAGCTGATTTTAAGAAAATGTCCGATGTATGGATTATCGATTCCATCAATCACCTGATTATTTACCGGTTGTAAAAGACCGTTGACGCTGACACTGCTCATGACACACTCCTAAATAAAAGAAAATGGCAGAAAGGAGTTCCATACTACATTGACAGTACATTTTGTTATTGATTAACATCAATTTAGCCAGTCGATAAATTTTACCCTAGCTAATGGCGTTTTGAGAAAGATGCAATACCGCGTTAATTATTGTGAATGCAGGTGTGCGCGAAACTTGAAATACTATTCGTCCGAAATTGATGTAAATCGGGAAAAGGTAAGTTTAGCCCTGTAGGTTCAACTGTGTTCAGCACAAGAAAAGTAAATGCAGGAATATGAGGTTAATTCCACGAATTGAAATGAAGCACATGACACAAGGAAAATTTTAAAGGTTGTTTGTGAGTCATCGTGATTTTTGCAAGAAGACGACGCAGAGCAAACAGATCAAAAATAGACAGACCAGTCCTCGATAACAGGCAGTGATTCGAAGCCGGGTTTTGCAAACAGATAACCTTGATAAAGGGACACGCCTAAAGTGCGAATATAATCCAACTCTTCACGCGTCTCTACTCCTTCGGCCAGCACGGAAACATTCAGCTCCTGACAGGTTTGCACCAGATGCCTGACAATCACCTGTTTAACCGGGTTGGAATCAATATTCTGGATTAACTCCCGGTCAATCTTAAGTATCTGCGGAACAAAACTGGCCAGCATATTCAGTCCGGCATGCCCAGCGCCGAAATCATCGAGTGCAACAATAAATCCTTGCGCCTGATAGTAGCGGAAAATATTGGTCAGATGTTTGCGATCCACGACCTCTTCGGATTCAGTGACTTCGAACATTAATAGCCGGGTCGGGAAATTAACCTCATTCGCCACCTGTAAAGTGCTTTGAATACAGTGCTCCGGCTGATAAACCGCGTTCGGCAGAAAATTGATGCTTAAAACCTTATCCAGGCCAAGTTCACTGGCGATGCGGATCGCCTTCTGCCGACAGATCTGATCGAACGCATAACGGTTTTTTTCGTTGACTCGGGAGAGTATTTCTCTGGCCGGTTCATTATTGACGCCGCGAACCAGCGCTTCGTAACCGAAAATTTCCTGCTTATCAAGATCGACAATCGGCTGAAAAGCATAGCTGAAATCGAAATCGATACAGGCCGCGCACTTTTCACAATCCAAGGTGAACTTACGCCCCGCGGAATCACGGTAACGCAATAAGTCATCGACTTTCATCAATTCAAAAGTACCGAATTTCTGCTTCACTTCCTTCACTCTAGAGACTACACGATAGGTGTTTTAGCTTACCATAAACTAAACTCAGCATAACTTGAGGCAAATAAAAAAACCGTCGGTACTTGTCTCACTTTCGAAAATTACGCGAGCGAGGCAAATACAGACGGTTCAGTTACAGGCTAATGCTAATTGTTACAGCTGGAAGCAGTCAAAGCCCTGATCTTTAAGCATTTCCTGCGAAGCCGCCTGAGTCAAGACAGCATAGGATGCCCGTTCCGCTTTGAAATACTTATCAGCCAACTCACGTAACTCCTCGATGGTCGTTGAAATAACGCCTTGTCGGTAAGCCATACGAATTTCATAAGTACGTCCGTACAACTCCTGGAAAAACGCTTTTTTGACTTCTCCCGCCGGAGAGCCCGGTTTATCCATTGCCGAGATAACGTTCAGAATCGCTTCATCGACCTTGGCCTGAGTTGCTTCAGCAGACATCAACCACTCTTTGGCACGTGCAAAGTCGTCGTAAGTTTCCATCAAACGCGGGTCACGATAGGAGTAGAAAACAAATCCGGAGGCTTCCGGGTTATAAGTCGCGCCGCCGCCATAGGCGCCGCCTTTTTCACGCACCGCTGTATGCAAAAAGCCGTTGCGCAGACAGGCACCCAATACGGCCAGTTTCGGAGCATCCGGATGTCCGGCTGCCACCGTCGGATAAGCCATGGCGCAGAAATTCACCTGCGTACTGGTAATCCACGCCTGTTTAACGGCCGTTCCGGATGCACTCAAACTGAATTCGCCTTGCGAAGCGGTCGAAGCCTTATCCTGCCAGTAAGATTCGACAGCCGCCAAGGCATTATCGATTCCATTTTCATCGCTGACCACCAGTGCTTGCTTCGAAGCGCATGCGATCTTATCGGCAATCCCTTTAAGATCGCTGGACAGCTGTTCGATTTTCTCCGGCGACGTCTGAAGCTCCTGATAGAACTCTTTAATGAAACGAACGCCGGCAAATCCGCTGCGTTCGAATTTCCAACGGGCAATCGGAGAAAACTGCTGCATAGACGCCATCATGGCGTGCATATGGCCGCTGCCGGTAATTCCCTGATCGATGCCGGCGCGAATGTGTGCAAACAGATCCTGCAAACGGCTATGCTCCGTATAGTTCGGCTGGTAGAGCGTCTCGGCCAGTAACTCGCTCATTGCAGAGACATTGCGATCCAATGCTTTGGAACTCAATACATAGTGACTATGGAAACGAGCGCTGTCGTTAAGATCTTCGCGCAGCGCCGTTCGGGCACCGAATCCCCCGGTCACCGCCGCCTGATAGGCCTGAGTATCAAGATAACCGCGGCCGGCCGAACCAATTTCGGTCAAGGTGCTGCTAAACAACGGCATAATCGCCTGTTCATGCTGGCTCAATTCCGGAAGCTGCATAATCATCTGCTGGTAAGTAATACCGTTACTGCCACAGACGAAGTCAGTCACCGGCAGATCGCCCAGACGACTTTTTTCACCCTGCGGGTTTTTAATATCGACCGGAATGTCCTCTTTAGTCACCTCCGGTAACAGAGAAGGATCGTCGTGCATACCCTGACGTTCATGCAAAGCTAATGCCTGTTCAACAATGGCCTGTTTCTCTTCGTCCGATAATTGGGCCTGAATCTGGGCCAGTTTTTCTTTTTCCGCTTGTTCTTTTTGCGCCGACAATTCCTTATCCGGAACCATTGTCAAAGTAACTCTGTGCGGATTGTCCAGCAACCAGCTCTGCACCAACCCCGGGATAAAGTTCGGATCCTTGATCTCTTCTTCAAGCTCTTTCAATGCTGCATCGACATCCAGCAGAGCGATCGGATCGCCGCCATGCATTGCACCGGACAGAGCGTGCAGAATCAGCTGTAGACCATATGGGTAAGAGTCACCACCGACTTCACGCTGAGACAGTTCCAACTGATGCAGCATCGCTTCCAACTGTCCCTGATCAACACCTTCTTTAGCAATGCGTTGTAATTCATCCAGTATCAGTTTTTCGAAGGCTTCGGTATTCTCCGCCTCAGAACCCTGCACACCAAGGACAAACGCCATCTCTTTATTGGATTCTTCAAAACCGCAAAGCGGTGATGGTGCTTCGGCCAGATCAGTGTTCTCCAACACCTGACGCATCGGTGAAGCGGAGTTGTCCAGCAGAACCGCCGACAGCAGATGCCCTTTGAGAACTTCCAGAGGGTCTTTGTTTTCACCCAGCAACCAGGCAATATTGATATAAGTTTTTTTAGCCGTTTCCTCCTCATCTAGTGCATAGCTGTGCTGCACGCGCTTTGGCTCGGAATAGCGCTGCTCGGTCGATACTTCGATCTGTTTTACCGCATCTTTGAAACGCTCAAGAGCCAGCAATTCAAACTGCTCCTGATGTTCATAGGCGGAAATATCGCCATAAGTCATAAACACGGAATTGGACGGGTGGTAATGCAACTGATGGAAATCTTTAAGTTGCTGATAGCTCAAATCCGGAATATCTTCCGGTTCCCCGCCGGAATTATAGTGGTAAGTACTGGTCGGATAGAGTTCTGTTGTCAGTGTCTGCCATAAGGTTGAAACCGGTGAACTCATAGCCCCTTTCATCTCGTTGAAAACCACCCCTTTGTAGGTCAGTTTCGATTGCGGATTATCCATCTCCTCGAACTCGAAACGGTGGCCTTCCTGTGCAAAATCCAGCGGATCGAGATTCGGAAAGAAAACTGCATCCAGATAGACCTGCAACAGATTCTGGAAATCCTTGCGATTTTCGGTAGCAAACGGATAAGCGGTCCAGTCGCTCGAGGTAAAGGCGTTCATAAAGGTATTCAAAGAACGGCGAATCATCATGAAGAAAGGGTCGCGCACCGGGTATTTTTCCGAACCGCACAACACCGTATGTTCAAGAATATGCGCCACACCGGTAGAATCCATCGGTACCGTGCGCAAAGCCACCATAAAAACATTCTGCGGATCATCCGCCGCAAGATGGTAATGCTCTGCTCCGGTGATTTTATGACGATAATGCTCGACCGAAAGTTTCAGGGTTTCAATTTCTGTTGCACCGATATATTCAAAGGCGGGATGTAATTTTCGACTCATATATGTCTCTCTGTTATTTGCTGTCCCGAAGTACTAATAGAGCTGAGTAATGAGTTTAAATACTCAGCATAACCTTTTGACTCTATTATTCTTTTAAGTGTTTACTCAGCCTGTACTTCGAAGCGAATTTATTTCCTTCTGTAGACAAAAAAGCCATTCGTAAGAATGGCTTTTCAGGACAATGATTACAACCGCTTAGTCTTCAACGGCCGTCATTGAAAGTTTCACACGCCCCTGCTTGTCGATATCGGTCAGTTTGACACGGATCTCCTGCCCCTCTTTCAGATAATCGTTAACGTCTTCAACACGTTCTTTGGCGATCTGTGAAACATGCACCAGACCTTCACGACCCGGCATATAAGCGACAAAAGCACCGAAATCAACAATCTTCTTAACCACAGCCTCGTAAGTTCTGCCGATTTCCGGTTCAGCGATAATCTCGTTGATCTTGTCGATCGCGATTTGCGCCGCATCACCGTCAACAGCGGCAATTTTCACATTACCGTCGTCATCCAGCTCGATGACGCAACCACTCTCTTCGGTAATCGAGCGAATGGTCGCCCCACCTTTACCGATGATTTCGCGCACTTTTTCCGGCTTCACTTTCATGGTAAAGAAGCGAGGTGCCGTAGTGGCGACTTCCTGATTCGAGTGCGTGATCGCCTTGGACATCTCGCCCAGAATATGCAGGCGTCCGGCTTTTGCCTGATCCAATGCAATGCGCATAATCTCTTCGGTAATACCGTTGATCTTGATGTCCATCTGCAAAGCGGTGATCCCCTGATCGGTACCGGCTACTTTGAAGTCCATATCGCCAAGGTGATCTTCGTCACCCAAGATATCAGACAGAACCGCAAAACCGGACTCTTCCTTGATCAAGCCCATCGCGATACCTGCGACCGGCGAAGCGATCGGAACACCGGCATGCATCAGAGACATCGAAGTACCACATACTGATGCCATCGAACTGGAACCGTTGGACTCGGTAATTTCCGATACCACACGGATGGTATAAGGGAATTCCGCTTCGGTCGGCAACATTGCAGCCACACCGCGACGCGCCAACATACCGTGACCGATTTCACGGCGACCAGGGCTACCGACACGACCACACTCACCTACCGAGAATGGAGGGAAGTTGTAGTGCAGCATAAAACGGTCATGGTAGGAACCGGTCAATTCGTCAACAATCTTGGCATCCTTTTCTGTACCCAGTGTCGTTACGACCAACGCCTGAGTTTCACCGCGGGTAAACAGCGCTGAACCGTGAACCTGAGGAAGAACACCAACCTGACAGTCGATCGTACGAACCGTCTGAGTGTCTCGCCCGTCGATACGCTTCTCACCGGCGATAATACGGCCACGAACGATACTCTTCTGTACTTTGGCAAACATGCCTTCGATCTCTTTTTCGCTGAAACCATCAGGGTTTTCTTCGCTTTGTGACAAAGTTTCCAGTGCTTTGCTTTTCGCTGCATCCAAAGCCGCATAGCGATCCATCTTGTCAGAGATCAGATAAGCTTCGGCAACATCTGCTTCAACCAGATTAAAAACGGCGTCTTTCAATTCGGTATTTTCCGCAGGCGGCTGCCAATCCCATGCAGGTTTACCGGCTTCAGCAGCGAAACTTTCAATCGCTTCGATCGCGATCTGCATTTCCTGATGACCGTGAACCACCGCACCCAGCATGATGTCTTCGGAGAGTTCGGACGCTTCGGATTCAACCATCAGAACCGCTTCTTTGGTACCAGCGACACTCAACTCAAGATCTGATTCCATCAGTTCTTCTTTACTCGGGTTTAACAGATACTCGCCATCCTTGTAACCGATAATCGCCGCACCGATCGGACCGCTAAACGGAATCCCGGAAATAGCCAGAGCCGCCGAAGTACCCAGCATAGCCGGAACTTCAGAACCGACTTCAGGATCCAGCGCAACTACGGTCGCAATAATCTGAACTTCGTTATAGAAACCTTTCGGGAAAAGAGGACGGATCGGACGGTCGATCAAACGTGAAGTCAGGGTCTCGTTTTCAGACGGACGCCCTTCGCGTTTCAAGAAGCCACCAGGAATCTTACCGGCCGCGTAGGCTTTTTCCTGGTAATTAACCGTCAGCGGAAAGAAGTCCTGACCTTCGTTGGCACTTTTTGCGGCAACGACCGTAACCAGAACGCGGGTGTCCCCCATGCCGATCATAACGGCACCATCAGCCTGACGGGCGATTTCACCGGTTTCTAGAGTAACTTGATGTTTTCCATATTGGAAAGCCGCAGTGATTTTTGACATGCAAAATCCTTTCATTAGGTTTCAGATATAAATTTGAGTCCGAAACCTGAATCCCTAAAACAGCGTTAAAGCAGTTATATAGTACGCATGCTTGATAAACATCTGCCTTAGGGATTCAGGCTTGTTAGGGTTTACAGACTCAATTCGAATAATAAATCGATTACAGGGCTAACATTCTACTGACTTTGACAAAAAAATAGGACAGAAAAAACAATTTTTTCTGTCCTATTTTCACTCTAAACACAGGAGGCTCGGAGAGCGCTCGATATTTACCAGAGCTTCTCACCCGATTCGAGCTTCTGCTGAAGCCATTCCTGAAAGGCCGGCGGTCCATGCGCCAGTGTTAACGGATTCTTAACCAGTTTGCGGCGGTTAGCTGGCTGTTGCTGATAAATCAGCGGTCGCATCTTCTGTTCGGCATAACTTTTGAGCCAATTCAATGTCTCTAGCGGAATTTCCCGACCGACCGGTACGGCAAGATCGACGTCCATTCCCTGCCATTGCAACACATTGTCGATCACCAGAGCACCGCATTGGTCGGGTCTGAAATCATCCGGAAGGTAAGACCCCTCTTTAACCCATGCACATTCGAACTTTCGGCATGGATCTACAGGACGATTGTGATAGTCGTCGCATCCACTGCCGGTGCTATGTGGACAGGGTCTTCCCGGATAGGCCTCGCAGCCTTTGACCTTGATTTGCACCCAGCCGTCACAACAGGCGGTACACGGCTGACACACTCTATTTGTTTTCAGTGTCATTACTTCTCCTCTAAAAGAGGCTATAAACTATCACACGCAAGAAAACTTGTCACATGACGGTAATATTTAATTTAGCAGATACAAAAAAACCCCGACGATGCGGGGTTTTTTCAGTCATCCAAAATGGATTACAAGTGCGTAAAAGCTTACTTACGTAGACCTAGACGCTTGATCAATGAAAGGTATCTTTCACCGTCTTTCTTGTGAAGGTAATCCAAAAGCTTACGACGACGGCTAACCAAACGCAAAAGACCAGTACGAGAATGGTTATCTTGTTTGTGTGCTTTAAAGTGCTCAGTTAGGTAAGTAATACGGTGAGTTAGAAGTGCTACTTGAACTTCTGGTGAACCAGTATCGTTTTCACAAGTCGCGTATTCAGCGATGATTTTTGCTTTAGTTTCAGCATCAAACATGGGTTATCTCCAATTAGATCGGTTTTAATAAAAGCCTATTTCCGCAACCGATGACAGAAATAAGCCGTGAATTTTAATGGTTTTTGCTTAAGAGTCAACCATTTAAGTAATTATTCGTCCATTATCGTCTTCAAAGAGGCTTTCTAAAGACAATAAAAAGCCCTCAATCAAGGCGCACTAAACGCAGTTCAGTAAAACTAAATAAGCGAAGTGCAACAAAGAGTGAGGGCGTTTTAGCTCTTTCAGGAACTATTGGCGGCCGAAACCGTGCATATAGTGCCCCAGCGCCGAGATGTCTTCACCCATGTGACGCACCAGATTATCCAGACTGACAATCGTGTTCTCCAGAATGTTTACTGCAATAAACGGCTCTTCAACTTTCAAACGGTCATACATCGGACGGGTCAACATCAAAATTGTCACCCCTTCCTTACCACAAGCCTTCATTCGCAAATCACGAGGTTTACGATCGAAGAAAGACATTTCACCAATCAGGGAACCTTCACCTTGAGTACCTACCGCGACATTATCCTTGTCCGGACCGATAAACTGTACGCGGCCATTCATAACGAAACCAAGTGCATCTCCGACTTCTCCGATATCAAAAATCACTTCGTCTTTTGTGAAATCTCTTTCCTGCAGATAAGCCATCAGCTTTTCTACTTCCTCAAGGGTCAAAGATTCACAGATCAAGTGATTCTGGAAAAAACGGAACAACTCTTTGGCAGTCATCGATAACATAGGCACTCCTTTTCTTGTCTTTTTTTATTTGTCATCACCGAGCGGTTTGCGAGCGATAAAAGTATTTAGTGGTCGTCCATCGTCCAACCGCTGTATTCTATCAACAATCATTTCAAAACCTGAAAAAACTTGCTGCAGCTCGCCTTGTTTCAGTAAAAAATTCGGGTTTTTAGGGGATTCAATCGGCTCGCCGATATCAACAAAGGTCTGCCATAAAAAATAACCGCCGGGTGCCAGCTGATTTTTCAGCTGCGGCAAAAGTTCACGGTTCAGATAGCGAACCCCCAAAATGATGTCGAAAGGTCGTCCTTTAACCTCTTCTGGAATACAACTTTCCTGCTTAAGGTCACAGCATTTAAACTGCAGCTGAGCGCCACTGGCATGAGCCAGTTCTTTAGCGCGCTTTAATACCCGACGTTCCTTATCGATCGCCAGCACCTGAGTACGTTGTTTGGCGAGAAAAACCGCATCACGTCCCCCGCCGCAGCCAATATCCAGAGCCAATGGACGTTGCTTTTCCGGCATTCTTCCCTGCAGTTCAGGAAGCCAGTTATCGGCAAATTCCTGTACCAGCGTACTCGGTTTCCAGAGGATTTTCGATTCTTTACCGGTACACCAGAAATCAGCCAGCTGTTGTGACCAGAACTCAATATCTTCATGATTCTGAAAAACCAGAGAGCCTTTAACCTCATACCCTTTGGCATCGAGAAAAAGTGTGGCGGTATCGATTTGATCCTTATCGCCAACCAGAAACAGTTCGGCGGGTGCCGCCGGAAGCTGGTTGAGACTTTCGAAAAGGGATTCGAAGGGAAGCAAAGTCGATTCTTTAAGGTGTCCCGCCTGATAATCCGCTGCCGAGCGCAAATCCAAAATGCCGTCGGCGGTAATAAAACGCATCTGTTCCATGCCTGGGCCGTCAATCTAGTATTTAAAGGTTAAACAAACGCTTGGGTTTGAGGAGTTGTTTTGTTTCGTGCCACTCGCCGACGCCGATACAGACATTCTGCTCGTTATAAAAACGCACCAGTTCACTGTCCGGCTGCGGCAGACGCAGCATACCGCCATGCAACAGATGCTTGCTCTGTTCCGCATTTAAATGAATCGCCGGCAGATGCTGCAGCGCAATATCAATCGGTTTCAGACACGCTTCTTTCTGTTGTTCAATTTCTTCAAGCGTTAGCATGTCATCACCACTAAGACTGCCTGTTTGCGTACGGTGCAATGCCGTCAAGTGACCGAGCGTTCCCAACGCTTTGGCAATATCTTCACCTAGGGTACGGACATAAGTTCCCTTTGAGCAAAGAACATCAAATACCAACTCCCGTTCTTGCAACTGCTTGAGTTGGATGTCAAAGACGGTGATTTTTCTCGCCGGCCTTTCGATTTCGATGCCCTGACGTGCATACCAGTACAGCGGTTTGCCCTGATGTTTCAGAGCCGAATACATCGGAGGGATCTGTTCGATTTCGCCCTTAAACTGCTGCAAAACCTGATCAACCTTTTGCTCATTCAGTTCAGGAACTTCAGCGGTGGCGATGATCTCGCCTTCGGTGTCACCGGTATCGCTCTGTTCGCCGAGTTTTAACGTCGCCGTATAGCGCTTATTGGAATCGAGAAGCAGTCCGGAAACTTTGGTTGCCTCTCCGAGACAGACCGGCAACAAACCGGTTGCGAATGGGTCCAAGGCACCGGTATGTCCGGCCTTTTCCGCATTAAAAATACGTCTGACCTGCTGCATAATGCCGTTGGATGAGACTCCGGCCGGCTTATTAAGAAGAACGATACCGTTCACCTTTTGTTTTGGAGGGTTGCGATATTGAGCCATGAATTCCGTGCTTATCTTATTTCTTATTGAGCGCCTTGTTGATCAGGTCTTCCATGTACTGAACATTTTCCGGAACCGTATCGAAATAGAAACGCAGATCCGGGACAATACGCAATTTCAGGCGCTTGCCGATTTCGGAACGCAGGAATCCCTTGGCTTTATCCAGTGCTTTTAGGGTCTGCTCAACTTCCGGATCCGTCGAATTATGACCGATCAGGGAAAAATGGATTTTTGCGATACTCAGGTCTTTGGAAACCTGACAATCGGTAATCGTAATATTTTGAAAGCGCGGGTCTTTCGCTTCCTGTAATAACAAAGTCGCTAGAGTTCTGCGAACTTCCTGCGCAACACGAACCGGGCGACTGACAGTAGAGTTTGCCATCTATGTAATCCTTTTAAACGATGTGAATACTAAAATGCCCCGTTTACAGTAAACGAGGCATTGATCGGAAATTAATTGTCTCGTCTCGAATTAATCAAGTGTACGCTTAACTTCTACTCGTTCATAACATTCGATCTGGTCACCGACCCTAACGTCATTATAATCTTTAACGCCGATACCACACTCCATGCCTTTCTGCACTTCGTTGACATCGTCTTTAAAGCGACGTAGCGACTCCAGAACGCCCTCGTAGATAACCACATTATCACGCAGTACGCGAATCGGATTATTACGCTTAACGTTACCTTCAGTAACCATACAACCAGCAATTGCTCCGATCTTAGGCGCTTTAAAGACGTCACGGACGTCTGCAACACCGACGATATCTTCACGGAAGTCCGGAGCCAGTTTACCTTCAACCGCACGTTTCACTTCGTCAACGATTTCATAGATAACACTGTAGTATTTCAGACTGATGCCTTCGCTATCGATAATACGTTTGGCAGAGGCATCGGCACGAACGTTGAAACCGACAACCAGAGCTTCGGAAGCTAGAGCCAGGTTGGCATCCGTTTCGGAAATACCACCCACGCCGGAAGCGATGACGTTAACCTTAACTTCATCGTTGGACAGTTTAACCAATGCATCGGTAATCGCTTCGATCGAACCTTGAACGTCCGCCTTAAGGATAATGTTGATATTCTGGATATCCCCTTCGGCCATCTTGTTGAACATATTATCCAGCTTCGCTTTCTGCTGACGGGCAATCTTCAACTCTTTATGCTTCGCCTGACGGTACATAGCCGCTTCACGCGCTTTACGTTCAGTATCAACGGTAATCATCTCATCCCCGGCAACCGGAACTCCGGAAAGCCCAAGAATTTCTACCGGAATCGAAGGACCCGCTTCGTCAACACTTTCACCAGTATCACTGACTAAGGCACGCACGCGACCGTATTCCATACCACAGAGTGCGATATCACCTTTTTTCAGTGTACCGGACTGTACCAGAACCGTGGCAACCGGACCGCGCCCTTTATCCAGACGTGATTCGATAACGACACCTTTAGCGTGACCTTCGGTCGGTGCTTCCAGCTCAAGGATTTCCGCCTGCAACGAAATCGCATCCAGAAGATCGTCGATTCCCATACCGGTTTTCGCTGAAACCGGAATAAACTGAACGTCACCGCCCCAATCTTCCGGAACAACTTCTTCCGCAACCAACTCTTGTTTTACACGCTCAGGGTTAGCGGATTCTTTATCCATCTTGTTGACGGCAACCACAATACCGACACCAGACGCTTTGGCGTGCTGGATCGCCTCTTTTGTCTGCGGCATAACACCGTCATCGGCAGCCACCACGATAACTACCACATCCGTTACCTTAGCACCACGCGCACGCATGGCGGTGAAAGCCGCGTGACCCGGAGTATCGATAAAGGTCAAACCACCCATAGAGGTATCAACATGGTAAGCACCGATATGCTGAGTAATTCCACCGGCTTCGCCGTGAGCGACTTTAGCGTTACGGATATAATCCAGCAAAGACGTCTTACCATGGTCAACGTGACCCATGATGGTCACAACCGGAGAACGTTTAACCGTCGCACCGTGGTATTCCTGTGAAGCAACTTCGTCTTCGATTGTTGTTTCGGTAAAGGCAACCGCCTTGTGGCCCATTTCCTCTACGATCAACATCGCAGTTTCCTGATCCAACACCTGGTTAATGGTCGCCATAGTACCCAGTTCCATCATCATATATTTGATGATTTCACCGGACTTGACCGACATAGCATCCGCCAGTGCGGCCAGAGTAATGCTTTCCGGAACTTTAACTTCACGAATTACCGGAGCAGTCGGTTTTTGGAAGGCGTGTTCATTTACCTTGGACTTGCTATTACGTTTGGAACCACGGGCGCCAAGTCGAGAAGGTTTGTTCTCATCATCCAGATCAATACGCTTACCGGCTTTTTTCTTCGGTGCAGCCGTTTTTTTACCTTTGCCACCATCTTTGGCCTGGCCCATTTCGCGATTTTCCTGATGTTTTTTATCTTTTTTCTTTTTGGCCGCTTTCGAATGATCTTCCTTCGGAGGCAGAGGCGCAACCCCACCTTCCTGAGCAGGATCTTCCGATACGGCTGCAACCGGAGCATTTTCATCCGCTTTAGCAGACTCTACAGTCGTCGTTTCAACGGTCTGTTCAACCGATTGCGCTTCGATTTCCGGCGCCGCTGTTTCCAGTTGCGTCTCCTCGATCACCTCTTCAGATTCGTCGACCATAGTCGGCTCTTCCTTCTTAACGTAGGTTCGTTTTTTACGAACTTCTACATTGACGGTACGCTTTCCGCTGCCCGAGCCGGTTGACAGATTCAATGTCTGCTTACGACGCAGAGTTACTTTTTTCGGTGCACCTTCTGCCTTTTCTCCGTGCAGACTCTTCAGATAATTCAATAGTGTCAGCTTCTCTTCTTCGGTAATGGAGTCATCCTCACTTTTACCTTTGACACCTGAATCAGCCAACTGAGTCAGTAGCTTTTCAACAGAAAGGTTGAGCGTTTCTGCAAACTTCTTAATTGTAACTTCAGCCATTAACCTCTCCCTTTTTGTTATTCGAACCAAGGCGCACGAGCTTTAAGAATCAACTCCGCCGCCTCTTTTTCATCTATTTCCAGAATTTCCAATACCTCGTCAGTACCTAGTTCTGCCAGATCTTCCTGAGTAATGACACCGTTCGAAGCGAGTTTCTTCGCCATGTCCAGATTCATCCCTTCAAGGTCGATCAAGTCCTGCGCCGGTTCAGCCAGCGCTTGTTTTTCTTCTTCAGCGATTGCCATTGTCAGCAGCGCATCTTTCGCACGCTGCTTCAGTTCGGTAACGATCTCTTCATCAAAGCCGTCGATTTCCAGCATTTCACCCGCCGGAACATAGGCGACTTCTTCCAAAGTAGTAAAGCCTTCGGCAACCAGTACTTCGGCAATTTCTTCATCGACATCCAAACTGTTCACAAAGATATCAATCTGACCTTTAGATTCAAGCTCATGCTTCTCGTTCATTTCGGATTGGGTCATTACATTCAATTCCCAACCGGTCAATTCCGAAGCAAGACGGATATTCTGGCCGTTTTTACCAATCGCCTGTGACAGCTGTTCGTCTTCAACCGCCAGATCCATCGTGTGCTTATCTTCGTCGACCATAATCGAGGTGACTTCAGCAGGCGCCATCGCATTGATAACAAACTGGGCATCATTAGCATCCCACATAATGATATCGATACGTTCACCGTTCAGTTCGTTGGTGACCGCCTGAACACGACCGCCGCGCATACCGACACAAGCACCGATCGGATCAAGACGCGGATCGTTAGCACGAACGGCAATTTTGGCACGGAAGCCAACATCACGCGCAGCGCTCATTACATCGATCAACTCGTCGGAAATTTCCGGCACTTCGATCTTGAATAATTCAATCAGCATTTCTTTACAGCCACGTGACATAAACAACTGCGGACCGCGAGGACGGAATTCAACCGTCTGCAGATATCCGCGGACACGGTCGCCCATACGGAAAGTTTCGCGGCCAACCAATTCGCTGCGTGGAATAATCGCGTCAACATTGTCGCCCATGTCCAGAATAACGTCACCGCGGTCGATTCGCTTGACCTGACCGGTCAGGATTTCACCTACGCGTTTTTCGTAGACTTCTACAATCTTCTTACGCTCGGCTTCACGAACTTTTTGGATAATGACCTGTTTGGCAGTCTGCGCACCGATACGACCGAAATCGATTGATTCAATTTCTTCTTCGATGTATTCACCGACTTCAGCACCCGGCTTTTCATCGACAGCGTCCATGTGACGGATGTACCAGCCCACTTTATCTTCGATATAGACATCGTCTTCGATAACTTCCCAACGACGGTAGGTTTTATAGTCACCCGTAATACGGTTGATTTCCACGCGTGCATCGATTTCATCATCGTAGCTGCGTCGGGTTGCTGTTGCCAAAGCGGTTTCGATAGCGTCAAAGATAATTTCTTTTTCAACGCCCTTTTCATTGGCCATAATTTCAACAACGGCTAATACTTCCTTGCTCATTCTCGTTCGCCTTACCTAAAACTGTAAAAACTGATAAAAAACGTAAACTTATTCGGTTAACTTAAAATTCCGGTACCAGATTGGCTTTTTCAATCTCGTCGAATGGAATCGGATAAATTTCACCGTCCACTTCAATCTCGACACCTTGATCATCAACCTTAAGCATTTTCCCTTTAAAACGCTTGCGCCCGAGAATATCGACCGCGCTGCGAATCTGAACCGTCTGTCCCTGATAACGGGCAAACTGTTCCGGTTTGAACAGCTGACGATCCAGACCCGGTGAAGAGACCTCAAGATTATAGGCACCGGAGATCGGATCTTCGACATCCATAATCGCGCTGACCTGATGACTGATATCGGCACAGTCGTCAACATTAATGCCGCCTTCCCGATCAACAAAAAGGCGCAGAGTCGAGTGCCGACCCGCAGAGATATATTCCAATCCCCAAAATTCAAAGCCCATCGACTCAATCGTTGGCTTTAAAGCATTTTCAAGTTTCTCTTCTAATCTCACCGATGTTATTCCAAGGTTTCGTGAATTCAAATAACAAAAAACCCCGTAAAAACGGGGTTCTTTTATCATTTAAGCCGCTGCGAGGATTATAAAAACCACAACGCTTAAGAATTTTTAAAAAGAATACGGGGAT
Source organism: Thiomicrorhabdus xiamenensis (assembly GCF_013282625.1). Classification (NCBI taxonomy): domain Bacteria; kingdom Pseudomonadati; phylum Pseudomonadota; class Gammaproteobacteria; order Thiotrichales; family Piscirickettsiaceae; genus Thiomicrorhabdus; species Thiomicrorhabdus xiamenensis. The sequence goes on along the minus strand of NZ_CP054020.1, from coordinate 1,234,884 downwards.
AATAATGACAAGGCGCTTAAATGTCAAGATTCGCGTGCCATATATTGCGTAGTTCAACATGACAATAGCTCCTTCAGAGTCATTAGAACGATGTTTGCTGCAATTTGCGCAGCTTAACAAAAATCAGTGCCGTCATCAGCGCATCATTAAAGGCGTTATGCTGTCCGAAATTCGGTAACTGCAAATGCTTGAGAATTTCCTCGAAAGACAAATCCACTGCCGGCTGATAGACCCCATACAAATGTTCTTTAGCGCGCAAGTCATAATATAGCTCGGAAACCTCAATCCTTGGATTCGGCAATTCAATCCCCAACCATTGTTTTAAGATGCGATTGACCATAGCAACATCAAATTCCAGATAGTAACCGACCAGAGTTGCGCCACGGATAAAATGCAGAAAACGCCTGACCGCTTCCTCTTCGCTCAACAGACTGCCCTGTTGCTGTTGCAGATCCTGATTACGGATTTGGTGCACCTTGATACTTTCTTCGCTGATCGAATCGGTTTGCGCGACTAGAAAATTAATTCCCTGACTGGTCAGAATGCGATCTCCCGAAATTCTGACCGCACTCAGAGAAACGATGCGATCCTTGGCTGGATTCAGCCCGGTTGTTTCACAATCAAAACAGACATATTCCTCTTTCGTTTCGTCGAAGAGAAACTGGTACGTTGAATCCTTAAGGCTGCGTCGGTTGCGCTCCCGGCGATGCTGTGCAATTTTTTTCTTCAACCAGCTCATCCACTCGCCTCTTTACATCAATTCACGCAGTTTGAAATGCTGTTGAAGAAAACTCTTGAACTGATTGACGACCTGCAGCGCCTGTTTGAGAATATCCTGTTGTAAATGCGTTAAATCATCCAACGCCACGTCATTGTTCAGAGCGCCATCACCGTCTTCACCCGGTGCGGCATTGTCCTTTTGCCGCAGCATAGCGTCAAGACGCAGTCCGTTGAAGTAATTCAGCGTCTCTCCCAGCTCGATTCCTTGCGCCGCTTCAAAAACACCAAGATCCATTAGCCCCTTGATTCGCCAATGCGTATTGCACTCTTGGATTCCGTGTTCCAACGCCAGAACCCGGACGCCGTGAACAATGGGGAAAATAGCGCCCTTCTTGATGTCGATGACAGCGCCTTGTTCCGATTGTCGAGTGATAAAGCCGCCGAAAAAACTCACCGGGGTTTCGAACTGCAACGCAACCTTGGCGAAATGGCGCAAAAAAAGCGGCGTATCTGCCAGACGCTGCGCCATAAATTTACGTTGTATCTCAAGCAGAGTCGCCTGACCGAAAACAATTTGTGCATCGGCAAAAATAGCCAAGCGCATAAAGCTTTCCATTGAAGGTCTATCCAGCCAGTCTCGCAATTGCGCCTTAAAACCGCTTTGCGACTGGCGCCATGTCGGTTGATTGAGCATTATCCCTCCCGGACAAGGCGGAAAACCGAGTTGCAGCATTGCCTGATTAAAGGCTACGGAGAAATCTAACAACTGCGTTTTTTCCTCGGCACTGAGATCATCGACAAACAACAATGCATTATCCTGATCCGTTCTCAGCAGCTGCTCGGAACGTCCCTCCGAACCCAGCAGCATCACCGCCACCTTGGAATGCAGATCGTTCGGCAGTAGAAGTGAAATCAGCCGTTGGATAATTTTCCGGTGCAGTTCGTTAATTAGCTTGGCGATATAGTGCACCTTAATCCCTTTGAGATGCAAGGTAACGACCAAATCGTCCAACTGATTGGAAAGTTCGGCCAGGTCGTCGACAGAGTTTGCCTGTTCGATCTTAAGCAACACCAGAGCAGATTGATTGGCAAACACTCCCATCAGATCCTTAAGGTGCAGAAAACCCGAATATTCGATTTCGCCGTTGTTTTTTTCACGGCGGACAACCAGACGATCAATCTGAAACCGGGTCATTTTCAATAACGCATTAAATAGATATTCCAGTTCATGGACTGTCTGTAATGGCTTATTAGCCAAATCACGCGCTCTGAACTCGACTGCCGAAGAAATGGAATCCCGCTCGCACTGATGTGCCGTAAAACGCAAGATATCAGTCGAGGTTAAAATTGCCCAGCGCGTATCCTGACTCTCCTGTAAATCACCCAAATCAATCAGGCAACAGTCTGTCTTATTCTCTACCATTTTCCGCGCCGCTTCGGACACACTGGCGTCCGCATTAACCACAACCAACGGCTGAATCGGTGCAGAGCAGACTGCCTCCATCATCACTTCGGTTGCGGCCACCTGTTGTCGCTGCTGATGCCACGCATTGAGTTTATCGACGATATTGGAATAAAAATGCGCCTTGAAGTCAGCAAAGGATTGAATGGTTTCAAGGAACACCGCTTGCGGAACGCGGTATAAGATCGCCTCTTCCAGCACTTTATACTGGATCACGGCAGACCGATTCGTTTCACTCTGGAGCAGAGAAGCTTCGTTAAAGTAGGCTCCGTTTGCATATTTAGCCATGACTTTAGCATCTTGAGCTTCCTGGATCACACCCTTTATCACCAGCAGTAAACAAGGTTCGGACAGCTCGACAACTTCGCCTTTCGGGTAATAAAGCACATCGAATGTCTGTGCAATCGCCATCAATTGCGATTCTGGCAGACGGTCAAACGGCGTCACATTCTGTAAAAACTGGTAATGCTGCTCTATGGCCATACAAAGTTCCCTGTTGAAGAAATTTTAATATAACAACTCTGTTTGCTTCGGCAATAAAAAAAGGGAGGCTGGTTTTAACCAGCCTCCCTTTTTTCAAGCGAAATTAACCTGAGTTAATTAGTGCTCGGATGCAGATTCTGCACCAATACCGGTTTGCGAGCGAATGAACTGCGCCTCGAAACCTTCTTTATCTTCTTTTGCACGAGCGGACTTATCGGTAATCGAGAAGAACCAGATCGAAACAAAAGCGATCGCAACAGTAAACAGAGCCGGGAATTTGTATGGAACAACCGCTTCACCCATTTGCAGGATCTGCGTCCAGACAACCGGACCTAGAACAACCATGACAACGGCCGAGATCAGACCCAGCCAACCACCGATAACCGCCCCACGAGTGGTCATACCCGACCAGAACATGGACATAATCAATACTGGGAAGTTTGCCGATGCCGCAATGGTAAAGGCCAGAGCAACCACGAATGCGATGTTCTGATCTTTAAACCCGATACCGAACAGAATTGCCAGAGCACCGATAACCAGCGTCGAAATACGGGCAACCTTGGTTTCCTGCGCTTCCGTCGCGTTTTTATTGATTACGTTCGCATAAATATCATGCGATAGCGCCGAAGCCCCTGCCAGAGTCAGACCTGAAACCACGGCAAGAATGGTGGCAAATGCAACCGCCGAGATAAAGCCTAGGAAGAAGTCTCCACCGACAACATGCGACAAGTGGATAGCAGCCATATTGTTACCGCCAACCAGCTTATCACCGGCAAAATATTCAGAACCGACGACCAGAGCAACGGCACCGAAACCGATAATGAACGCCAGGATATAGAAGTAACCGATGAAACCAGTTGCGAAGAACACAGATTTACGGGCTTCCTTTGCATCCGGAACGGTAAAGAATCGCATCAGGATGTGCGGCAGACCCGCAGTACCGAACATCAGAGCAATACCCAGTGAAATCGCATTAACCGGATCGGAGACAAAACCACCGGAGAACAGGATATTCATATCACCATTACGGTTTTCAACAGCCGTCTTAAACAGTGTTTCGAAGCTGAAGTCCATGTAGTACATAACCATAATAGCGATGAAGGTCGCACCGGCAAGCAGCAGAACCGCTTTAATGATCTGTACCCAAGTCGTCGCCAACATACCACCGAAGGTAACATAAGCAATGATCAGCGCACCCACCAATAGAACCGCATAGTTGAAGTCCAGACCGAACAATAGCTCGATCAGTTTACCGGCACCCACCATCTGAGCAATCAGATACAGGATAACAACGGCAATACCACCGAAAGCCGCAAGGACACGAATCGGGGTTTGCTTAAAGCGGTAAGCGGCAACGTCGGCAAAGGTAAACTTACCAAGGTTACGCAGACGCTCGGACATCAAGAACAGCATAATCGGCCAACCAACCAGGAAACCGATTGCGAAAATCAGACCGTCATACCCTTTAAGGTATACCATCCCGGTAATACCCAGGAAGGACGCCGCTGACATATAGTCACCCGCCAGTGCCAGACCGTTCTGGAAACCGGTAATACCACCACCGGCCGCATAGAAATCCTTAGCGGATTTGGTACGCTGTGCCGCCCAATAGGTGATATAAAGAGTACCGCCAACAAAAATAACGAACATGGTAATCGCAGGCCAGTTAATCGGCTGCTTTTCGCCACCTTCAATCGCTCCGGCCGCCATCGCAGCCACAGGCAATAAAGCCAGTGCAATAAAAGCACCTAAGTATTTAAAGACTTGTGCCATTACTCCACCTCTTTCTTGATTTTTGCAGTCAGCTCGTCAAAATCCGCATTCGCTTTTTTGACATAGTAACCGGTTAACAGGAAGGCAAATACGATGATCGCCACACCCAACGGGAATCCGATGGAAATATGTTCGCCGGAAACAATGGTGGTAAAGAACTCAGGATTGAACGCCAATAACAAAATAAAGCCGTAGTATACGACCAGCATTGCTCCGGACAGAATCCAGGCAAGGCTCGTACGCTCCTTGACCAGTTGTTGATACTCTGGAAGATTTTTAATCTTCTCGATTTTCTCTTGATCCAAAATCAGTCTCCTCGGTTTTTGGTGAGATTTAAATTTTTTTATTAAAACAGACACTCTTTGGCGCTGATGATTGGGATTATCCCTTGCTAAGCGGACTCTTAGAAATAAGTATTTTTTATTAACTTACAGTTTTTTTAGATGCCAACGAGAGTCTGTACTTAACGACAAAAAGCCCTCGATTAAAGTGGAATTCAATCGAGGGCCAGTTGTTTATAAAGGCTTTTACCGATTCGGCCCGATGTAGGCGCGAACCAGGCAGAAGCCTGTAAAAGCCGATTACTTCTTCTGGAATTGATCCAGAATGGTCGGATCTTCCAAAGTCGAAGTATCTTGAGTAATCTCTTCGCCTTTGGCAATCGCACGCAGAAGACGGCGCATGATCTTACCAGAACGGGTCTTCGGCAGGTTAGTACCAAAACGAATATCGTCCGGCTTGGCGATCGGCCCGATCTCCTGCGAGACCCAGTTGCGCAGTTCCTGAACCAGCGCATCACGTTCATCGCCTTCAGGAAGATCGACATTCAGTACCACGAAAGCGGCAACCGCTTCCCCTTTAACATCGTGCGGACGGCCGACAACCGCAGCCTCGGCCACTTTGGCGTGCGATACCAGCGCAGATTCGATTTCCATGGTTCCCAAACGGTGACCGGAAACGTTAAGAACGTCGTCAACACGACCCAGAATCCAGAAATAACCGTCAGCATCGCGGTGCGCGCTGTCACCAACGACATAGTAAGGCTTGCCTTCCAGAGGGAAGTAAGTATTGCGATAACGTTCTTCGTCACCCCATACATTGCGAATCATCGACGGCCACGGTTGCTTAATCGCCAGCAGACCACCTTCGTTACCGATCAGCTCATTCCCTTCTTCATCCAGAATAACCGCGTCAATACCCGGCAGTGGCTGAGTACAAGAACCCGGCTTCAAAGGCGTTACCGGGAAAGGTGCAATCATATGCGCACCGGTTTCTGTCTGCCACCAGGTATCGATAATCGGGCAACGACCTTGACCGATAACATCGTGATACCACATCCAGGCTTCCGGGTTAATCGGCTCACCAACCGTACCAAGCAGGCGAAGTTTTTCAAGATCATATTGCTTAGGAAGGTCGGCACCGAATTTCATCAATGCACGAATTGCCGTCGGCGCAGTATAGAAAACGGTTACACCGTGATCCTGACAGACCTGCCAGAAACGCCCTGCATCCGGATAGGTCGGAACCCCTTCAAACATGACCATAGTCGCACCGACCGAAAGCGGCCCGTAAGCGACATAAGAGTGTCCGGTAATCCAGCCCACATCGGCAGTACACCAGAAAACGTCGTTATCATTAAGGTCAAACATCCACTCATTGGTTACATGCGCGTTCAGCAGATAACCGCCTGAGCTGTGTTGCACCCCTTTCGGCTTACCGGTAGAACCGGAGGTATACAGAAGAAACAGAGGATGTTCAGAATCCACTGCGACTGGATCATGATAGTTACTCATACCGGCTTCGGCTTCCAACCAGTCGATATCACGCCCTTCCTGCATTTCCACTTCATCGTCGGTACGACGATAAACAATTACCTTCTTAACCTGTTCACACCCTTTTTCCAGAGCCGTGTCCACTGCGTGCTTCAAAGGAATGGTCTTACCACCACGGCGACTGCCGTTGGTAGTGATCACCATTTTGGCACCGGCATCGACAATACGGTCACGCAATGCCTCGGCCGAGAAGCCACCGAACACAACAGAGTGAATGGCACCGATACGGGCACACGCTTGCATGGCAATGACCGCCTGCGGGATCATCGGCATATAGATAATAACGCGATCGCCTTTCTCTACGCCTTGAGCCGTCAGTGTATTGGCAAAACGACATACCTGATCATGCAGTTCTTTATAGGTGTAGCGTTCGATATCACCGCGATCACCTTCGAAGATAATCGCTGTTTTGTCGCTTTTATCCTGCAGGTGACGATCGATACAGTTATAGGAAACATTCAATTCACCGTCGGTGAACCATTTGTAGTGCGGGGCTTTAGAGTCATCCAGACCAACGGTGAAGGGTTTACTCCAGCTCAGTTTCTCTCGCGCCAGATCAGACCAAAAACCCACATGGTCTTCGGCAGCCTTGGCACGCATTTCTGCCAGTTTTTCTTCACTGACAGAAAACGTCTTTTTAATTTCATCGCTGACTTCAAATACGCGATTTTCCGTTAGGATTGATTCAATATTCGACATGAATACTCCGCATCTATTCTGATTAAGTAAACAGGAATACCGGCCGCAAAAAGGTCCTGACCGGTAATACAAAGAAAAAGTAGTGCAAGTTTATCACTTGAAAAAGGAGATAAAACCCCAATTGACCAAAAAGAGGCAATTCTTCAATAAAAATCGGACTGAAAGTGTCCGTTGACCGTCATTTTACCGACTTTATCGGGAAAGTACCTTCGGTTGCCAGCCTTGTGCGTTGAGCACTTCAAGCAGATCGTCATCCGGGTAATACAGCTGCCTAGTCTTCAGAAGCGCCTGTGCCTGCTGATTGCGATACTGTATCTGCAACGGCAGTCCGATCTCGTTGCAGAATGGCGAAACCATCTGCTGCAACGTCTGCATACGCTGTTCGTCAAGCTCTTCTACCGTCACATTCAGCTCCAGGGCCAGCCCTTTCTCGACACGGGCTTCCGCCAGACTAACGATCTGTTCGGCTTCGAATTTCACACCGCCGTTAAAGGTATCTTCGCGAACTTCACCGTAAACCATAATCACCTTATCGACCGCCAGTTCATTTTGAATCTGTTCGTAAATCGCCGGACGCATGGTTACGTCCATTCGCGAAGTTTTATCATCAATGGTGACGATCGCCATTTTTGTACCTTTTTTGGTGATTTTGACTCTTAAGTCAACCACCAGTCCGGCACCCCAACGTTTTTTCCAGCGCTCCGGTTTCATCTGAATAAGCGGCGAATCCACCAAACCGTTAATTTCATCCTGATAGATATCAATCGGGTGACCGGTCATGTACAGACCCAGTGTTTCCTTCTCGCCTTTGAGACGTAACTTCTGCGACATCTCGGCAACATCGGCCAGCTGCGAAGTACTCTCTTGCTCCTCAGCAAACATGTCGCCAAACAGATCGTTCTGTCCTGTTTCGTTGTTTTTAAGCTGCTGCTCGGCCTGCTTCATCGCAGTCGGAATGGTTTCCAGCATGGCCTGGCGGTTTCCGTGCAAGACATCCATCGCCCCGGATCGCACCAGCGCTTCGACCACACGTTTATTAACCTTTTTACCGGCTCGCAAACAGAAATCAAACAGATCCTTGAAAGGACCGTTTTCGCGGCGTTCGGCAATCACACCTTCGAGTGCCGCGCCGCCGACGCCTTTAATCGCCCCCAGACCGTAATTAACGGTGCGATCGCCATAAGGTTTGAAATGAATTTCGCCGGTATTGATGTTCGGCGGCAGCACCGTCAAGGTCATTGCCAGACATTCATTCACCATATGAACCACTTTTTCAGTGTTATCCATATCCGAGGAAATCTGCGCGGCCATGAATTCGGCCGGGTAATGGGTTTTTAACCACGCCGACTGATAAGAAACCAATGCATAAGCGGCGGAGTGGGATTTATTGAAACCGTAACCGGCAAACTTCTCCACCAGGTCGAAGATCTTCATCGCAAGGTCGCCGTCCACACCGATACCGATGGCACCCTCTTTAAAGACCGAGCGCTGCTTCGCCATCTCTTCCGGTTTCTTTTTACCCATCGCACGGCGCAGCAAATCCGCCCCACCAAGAGAGTAACCGGCCAGCACCTGAGCGATCTGCATAACCTGCTCCTGATAGAGGATAACCCCATAGGTCGGTTCCAGAATCGGTTGCAGACTTTCGTGCTGATATTGTGGATCAGGATAAGCGACCGCCTCTTTACCGTGTTTACGGTTGATGAAGTTATCCACCATCCCTGAATCCAGCGGCCCCGGACGGAAAAGCGCGACCAAAGCGATAATGTCTTCGAAACAGTCGGGACGTAATTTAACGATCAGATTCTGCATCCCGGAAGATTCCAGCTGGAAAATCCCGGTGGTCTTACCGGTCTTGATCAGATCGAAAGTCGGTTCATCGTCGATCGGAATACGTGCAATATCCAGAAAGCCTTCATCACCCGGTTGTTTGTTGCCGTTGATGGACTGCAAGGCCCAATCAATAATGGTCAGCGTACGCAGCCCCAAGAAGTCGAACTTAACCAGACCAGCATATTCGACGTCGTTTTTGTCCAACTGAGTTACCACCCCGCTTCCGTCCACTTCACACGACAGCGGACAGAAATGATCCAGCGGCTTCGGCCCGATTACGACGCCCCCGGCGTGCTTACCGGTATTTCGCACGGTTCCTTCCAACTTGAGCGCCAACTCCAACAGCTGCGCCGCATCTTCGTCGGAATCGCGCTTGGCCTGCATATCCGGTTCTTGCTCGATGGCGTCCTTGAGCTTGATTCCCAGTTCATTCGGAATCAGTTTGGCGATCCCGTCGACCGCTCCGTAGCCAAGTCCCAGTACACGCCCGACATCACGCACCACCGCCTTGGCGGCCATGGTTCCGAAAGTGACGATCTGTGAAACGTGATCGCGTCCGTAATGTCGCGAAACATAATCAATCACCTCGTCGCGTCGATCCATACAGAAGTCAACGTCGAAATCGGGCATGGAAACACGTTCCGGGTTCAGGAAACGCTCAAAAAGCAGGTCATATTCAATCGGATCCAGATCGGTGATTTTCAGTGCATAGGCGACGAGGGAACCGGCACCGGAACCCCGTCCCGGCCCAACCGGAATCTGATGATTCTTGGCCCACTGGATGAAGTCGGCAACGATCAGGAAGTACCCCGGGAATCCCATCTGCAGAATAATATCCAGTTCGAATTTAATCCGGTCGTAGTACTCCTGCCTTTTTTGCTGTTGAATTTCGACGGGTTCTCCACCAAACAGAAAAGCCAGACGTTCGTCCAATCCCTTATGACTTTCCTGAACAAAGAACTCGTCCATTGTCATCCCCTCGGGAATCGGGAAGTCCGGAAGGAAATAGGTCCCCAAGGTCAGATTCAGGCTACAGCGTTTTGCAATTTCGACCGTATTGGCAATCGCTTCCGGAATGTCCGCAAAAAGTGCAACCATCTCTTCCGAAGTACGGAAATACTGTTGCGGAGAGTAACGTTTCGGCCGTTTCGGGTCTTCCAGAACAAAACCGTCGTGAATACAGGTGCGGACTTCGTGCGCTTCGAAATCTTCCTCTCTTGCAAAACGCACGTCGTTGGTTGCCACTACAGGCAGCTGCCACTGCTCGGCAGTTTGCAACGCCAGCTGAATATAAGCCTCTTCATGTTCACGGTCGGTACGGATCAACTCCAGATAATAACGATCCGGAAAATACTCGCGCCACCAGTTAAGGCGTTCTTCAATCAGTTCCTGATTCTGTGACAGCAATGCACTGCCCACATCCCCCAATCGACCGGCCGACAACGCAATCAGGCCCTCATTCAACTCGGCAAGCATCGTTTTCGGAATCATGCCGAGTTCCGCGTACTGATAGGTTTTCTGATGGTGCAGATTAGACTGAGAAATCATATGTGACAGGTTGAGATACCCTTGCTCGTTCTGAACCAGAAGAACCACCGGAAAAACCGCACCCTGTTCATCTTCAATCAGAACCTCGGCACCGAGAACCGGTTTGATCCCCGCCCCCATTGCCGCGCCGTAGAATTTCACCAACGCGAACATATTATTTATATCGGTCAATGCCACTGCCGGCTGATTATCGGTTTGCGCTAGAGAAACAAGCGGCTTAATGCCAAGCGTTCCGTCGATGACGGAATATTCGGAATGAAGATGAAGATGAACAAATTGAGGCATAACTTAAGGGCGTTTTTTCTTATGTCGGTCAGAATTGATTTGAGCACCTATTGTAAACCTTAGTCCTCCAAGATGCTGGAGTAAAAGTGCAATAAAGCGTCGCTTTGTTTTGGCATAATTCCGCTTGCACTTAACTAACGACCGTTAATAACGTAAAATAATTCGATCTTCCATTCACCCGATTATGGACATAACAGTAAATGAACGATTCCATTGAAATCGGACAGGCCCCTTTCTGGCTTTCCCCCGAAAACATTGCCTTCCCTCCGAGCGAACTCGCTCTGGATGAGCCGGACGGACTTCTGGCAATAGGCGGCGACCTGACCCCGCAGTGGCTGTTGCATGCCTACAAAAACGGAATCTTTCCGTGGTTCAACGCCGATGATCCGATTCTCTGGTGGACCCCGAATCCGCGTAGCGTTCTTAAGATCAAAAACCTGAAAATCAGTCGCAGTCTGCGTAAGAGCTGGCGTGACAAAGTGCTAAGCGGCAAGTATAAAATCACGCTCGACACAGCGTTTCAATCGGTCATGCACAATTGTGCTTCGATCCCGCGTAAAGATCAGGACGGAACCTGGATTAATCACAAAATGATCTCGTCCTATCTGCAATTGCACCTTCACGGTTATGCTCATTCGGTTGAAGTCTGGGACGGCGACCAGTTAATCGGCGGATTGTACGGTCTCGCCATCGGCAAGATCTTCTTTGGTGAATCGATGTTCGCCCATAAAACCGACGCCTCCAAACTGGCCTTGATTGCAATCTGTTTTCAGCTTGAAGAATGGGGCTTTGAGTGGATCGATACCCAAGTCGAGACGTCGCACCTTAGTAGCATGGGGGCAACATTACTCGCTCGCGATGCCTTCGAGGTCGGTCTGCGTTATTTTACCCGCCAGCCTTTCCCGCCCAAAAGCTGGGATTTCGAGCTCGACTGGCCGTCCGTACTGGATGCTTTTCGCAACCGTCATTCCGACGCCTAATCTCCCGCTGCGTTATTTAATGAACTCCCTGCCTTCACCGAAGGCAAGGGACTGTCGCGCACCTGGCATTATCACCAAAAAACCGCGTAAACTCTGCATAAATACACCTAATATTTAGACTTAAAATATTAAGGTAACTATTTATTTTAAATGCATTTATTTAGATAAAAACACTATCCTAAACATAACTTGAACACAAACAAATGGTTTACCCGTGCGTAGAGTTCAGTAGAATGGAACCAATGTTTCAGAAATTCCGCAGCCAGCCGTTTACCCATTGAGTAGCAATGGCTTAACTGTTTCAGGACTAAATTTCAGGATCCCATGCCATGTATCAAAGCAATGACCCCCGTCCAAGATCACTGAATCTGCTAGCCTTCCATTTCCCGCTCAACGCCTGGCTCTCGGTTCTGCACCGAATTACCGGCCTGCTGCTGATTGTCAGCTTTATCGGCTATCTCGCACTGGCCAATCTGATCTGGCTACACCCCGACGTCCGCCTGAGCGCGATCAACCAGCACTGGATACCATTATGTATGCACAGCGCCTTTTGGGCTGCGATCAGCTTCCACTGGCTAACTGGACTGCGTCATCTCCTGGCCGAGAAGCTTTATGACACGGCCTGGTATGCCAGACTGGCAAGCCCTCTATTCAATTCCCTATTACTTCTTGTCTGGTTACTGGTCTGCCTGTTCAGCTGGCATACGATCTGGAACTGAGACCGCCCAAGTTAAGGAGATGCCGATTAAAATGCTGTCACTTAAGCGACTCACCGGTTCCAAAGCACACCTCTGGCAACGAATCAGCGCCATTTATCTGCTGTTGTACATTCCTCTAATGGCGCTCTATATCGCTTTTTTGCCGGAAACCAATTCTCTGGAAAACATTGTAGGAAACCTTTTGTACTACTGTTTTTTCGGATATTTAAGTATCGTTGCCTACCTGCTGCTTCTGGTGCATGTCTGGATCGGTGGCAGAGACATTCTTATCGACTATATTCCGCGTAATCGATTAACCCTTTGGCTCAACCTGTACTATCTGTTACTGATCGTCGTTACCGCCGACCTGCTTGCTTTGATCGTTTCGGTTAACCCTTACCTATAAACACGGGATCTTTTATGTCGCAAGAAACCACCCTTCAGGAATATGAGTTTGACGCCGTCGTCATCGGAGCCGGAGGTGCCGGCATGCGTGCCGCACTCCAGCTTACCGAAGCCGGACATAAGGTTGCCATGATCAGCAAGGTATTTCCAACCCGGTCGCACACGGTCGCAGCTCAAGGCGGAATTAATGCCGCACTGGGTAATGTCACCGAGGATAAGTGGCAATGGCATATGTATGACACCATCAAGGGAAGCGATTACCTTGGCGATCAGGACGCAATCGAGTTTATGTGTCAGGAAGCAAGTCAGATCGTTCGTGAACTGGAGCATTTCGGGGTACCTTTTTCACGTCTTGAAAACGGCAAGATCTACCAGCGCGCCTTTGGCGGCCAATCCCAGAATTACGGAGAAAAACAGGCCAAACGCACATGCGCTGCAGCCGACCGGACCGGACATGCGATTCTGCACTCGCTATATCAGCAGAACCTGCGCGCCGGCACGGAAATGTTCGTTGAACATTTTGCCTTGGATCTTATTCTCGAAGACAACGAAGCCGTCTGCGGCGTACTGATACAAAACCTGCACGACTCCACCCTCAAGGCTGTATGGGCCAAACATGTTCTGCTGGCAACCGGGGGGGCCGGGCAAATCTTTCGAACCAACTCCAATGCCAGTATCAATACCGGCGACGGTTTAGGCATGGTTCAGCGCGCCGGGATTCCTCTGCAGGATATGGAATTCTGGCAGTTCCACCCAACCGGTGTGGCCGGTAAAGGAATGCTGATTTCCGAAGCCACTCGCGGCGAAGGCGGGATTTTGCGCAACGCAGACGGTGAAGCCTTTATGGTTCGCTACGCACCAAAAGTGAAAGATCTGGCTTCACGGGACGTGGTTGCGCGTGCCATTGCCATCGAAGTCGAGGAAGGACGCGGCTGCGGGCCGCAAAAAGACCATGTACTGCTTGACCTGACGCACCTGCCGCACGAAGTCATTGAAAACCGTCTACCCGGAATCCGCGACATCAGCCGGACGTTTCTTGGAATCGACCCTATCGAAGCCCCGATCCCGATCTTTCCAACCTGTCACTATATGATGGGCGGTATTCCAACAAACCTTAACGGACAAGTCGTCAAACCGGATATCCCGGCTCCTGAAAACCGTTCGGGGCAAAACGTGGAGTCTCAGGTAGCGGTTCCGGGCCTGTATGCGATCGGCGAATGTGCCTGCGTGTCAGTTCACGGTGCAAACCGACTCGGCGGAAACTCCCTCCTCGACATTATCGTCTTCGGACGCAAAGCGGCTCAAGAGATCAGCAAACAACTGCAAAACAGTCAAGAAACAGCGGCAAGAGCCTCTCATCATAATCTGGATACCCTGATGCAACGCTACCAACGATGGTTGCAAACTCCGTCGTCAGCGTCGTTGGAAGATTCGGTGTTTGCGATCGCCTCCGAAATGCAGAAAATAATGGAAAGCGGATGCGGCGTTTTTCGCGACCGCAAACACATGCAACAGACCGTCGAGCAATTGCGTCAACTGGAACAGCGTTTTGCTCAAGTACAAATTCAGGATGACAGCTCTGTGTTCAATTTCGAACGCTGTAGCGCGCTGGAACTGGAAAACCTTCTGGCTGTCGCCAAGGCGACCGCCTGCAGCGCGCTGGCCCGCGAAGAGAGCCGCGGAGCCCACACCCGGGTCGACTTTGCCGAACGCGACGACGAGAACTGGTTAAAGCACAGCCTTTTCTATCCGCAAAACGAAAGCATACTTTTCAAACCGGTCAACCGACAACCCACACAACATGCGCCGTTTGAGCCCCAGAAACGGGTCTATTGAAACGCCAACAGGTACCGACTATGCAGATTCTTATCGACCGTTACAACCCGCAGAGCGATTCCGCCCCCTACACCCAGTCGTACCACCTTATCGACGATGAGATTGGCGAAGACACCATGCTTCTGGAGCTGCTGCAACGGCTTCGCATCCAAGACCCAACACTCGGATTCCGTTCCAGCTGTCAGGAAGGCGTGTGCGGTTCGGACGGCATGAACGTCAACGGCAATAACTGCTTGAGTTGCATTACGCTGGCCAAACCGCTCGGCAATAGAATTCATATCCGCCCGCTTCCCGGCTTTCCGGTAATTAAAGACCTTATCGTCGATATGCAGCTGTTCTACGATCAATATAAAAACGTTGACCCTTACCTGAAAAGTGATGAAAAACTGTCCAGTGACCCGGAACACGAAATACTGCAATCGCCCGAAGAACGCGAAAAACTCGACGGCAGCTACGAATGCATTCTGTGCGCCTGCTGCTCGAGTAGCTGTCCCTCCTTTTGGTGGAACCCGGACCTGTTCCCCGGCCCTGCGGCATTGCTGGCGGCCAACCGTTTTGTCATCGATTCGCGCGATATCACCACAATTGATCGACTGAAATCCCTGGACAAGGCAGAGAAAACATTCCGCTGCCGACATATTCAGAACTGTACCGCCGCCTGTCCGAAAGGTTTAAATCCAAGCCGCGCCATTCAAGGCTTGAAACACAAAATTGTCAAAAACCGGTCTTAGTGATGAACGATATGGAATCACAGCAGAGCTTTGAAATCTGGAAAAAACAGATGCGCTTTGCCGCCAAGCGCGGAAATCTGGAAACGGAGTTACTTCTGGTGAAGTTCATTAATCAGTTGCAATTCTATCCGCAGGAAGATCGACAACACCTGCAACAATTGCTGGCTCAAAGTGATCAAGACCTGTTTTGCTGGTTACTTCAGGCATCTGAGCACGTCGATCCCGCATGCGACGATTCGATTCCTGCTCAGTTTCGTTCCCTGATCCAACAGATTAAGACAGTTTATTTGAGTTAAAACGTTTTTTTTGTTAAAATCCCGCCCGATTTCAACTAAGGGTTATTTTAAAAATATGGCAAAACAAGACGTTATTGAATTTGATGGTGTTGTGATTGAAACACTTCCAAACACCATGTTCCGTGTAGAATTGGAAAACGGGCACCAGGTACTGGCGCACATTTCCGGCCGCATGCGTAAGAACTACATCCGTATTCTTGCAGGTGATTCCGTTAAAGTAGAATTGACGCCTTACGATCTGACTAAAGGTCGTATCACCTACCGCGGAAAATAATCGGTCTCCCAGACCATTATCAGATCTTTGCAAAACCCTTAGTAAAAAACCCCGAGCAGAATTTCTGCTCGGGGTTTTTATTTTCGTACCTGCTTCTACCAAGGTTACTTAACAGGGTTCGGCGCTAGCGGACGCATACGCGCCCTCTATAACACACCTCAAACTTTCTCCAGAATCTCTATCTCCAGATCGTCCTTATCCGGATTGACAATTACTTTTGCAATACCGCCTTGCTGAAGGTCGCCGAACAATAACATTTCTGCCAGAGGCTGTTTGAGTTTATCCTGAATCAAACGTCCCATCGGTCTCGCCCCCATCAGCGGATCGTAGCCGTGTTTCGCCAACCAGGCACGCGCTTCGTCGCTCAAATTCAACTCCACCTTCTTCTCTTGGAGCGCGTTCTCCAACTGATAGATAAATTTATTGACCACCGACTCCATCGACTCCTGACTCAGACGATTAAACTGAATCACACCATCAAGGCGGTTACGGAATTCCGGTGTAAAAACTTTTTTCAGTTCCGAATCAAAATCCAACGTATGATCCTGCTCGGTAAAACCGATACTGGCGCGAGCCATCTGCTCGGCCCCGACGTTCGATGTCATAATCAGAGTGATATTACGGAAATCCGCCTTGCGCCCGTTATTATCGGTCAAGGTACCATGATCCATCACCTGCAACAGCAGATTGAAGACATCCGGATGCGCCTTCTCGATCTCATCCAGCAACACAATCGCATGCGGATTCTTACTGACCGCCTCGGTCAGTAAACCGCCCTGATCGAAGCCGACATAACCCGGAGGCGCCCCGATCAGTCGGGATACCGTATGCCGCTCCATATATTCGGACATATCAAAGCGCAGCATCTCTACACCCATCAACTTCGCCAGTTGCTGGCTCAACTCCGTTTTACCGACTCCGGTCGGGCCGGCGAACAGGAAAGAGGCCGTCGGCTTATTCGGTTCACCAAGACCAGAACGCGCCAGTTTGATTGCCTTGGCCACCTGATCAATGGCATGATCCTGTCCGAAAACCACTCTTTTCAGATTGGCTTCCAAATCCTTAAGTGTATCGCGCTCTTTCTGAGTAATCTGGGTCACCGGAATACGAGCAATCGATGCGACCACCTGCTGCACTTCATGCACACCGATCTGTTTTCTGCGCTTGGAAGGCGCGACCAATGCCTGCTTGGCGCCGGCTTCATCAATCACGTCAATTGCCTTATCGGGCAGATGACGATCGGTTATATAGCGAGCCGAAAGAGCAACCGCCTCTCTGAGCGCCGGAAGCGTATATTTGACATTATGATGCGCCTCATATTTGTCTTTAAGCCCTTTCAGAATGGCAAAACTCTCTTCGACCGTCGGCTCCTTGATATCGACTTTCTGGAAACGGCGAGCCAATGCCCGGTCTTTTTCAAAGATCCCACGGAATTCATCGTAGGTGGTTGCACCGATACAACGTAAATTTCCCGATGAAAGCGCTGGTTTCATCAGATTCGAAGCATCCATGGCGCCGCCCTGTACCGCTCCAGCGCCGATAATGGTATGAATCTCATCGATAAACAGGATCGCATGATCCAACTCCTGCAAGGCTTTGAGAACCGCCTTGAAACGCTTTTCAAAATCCCCTCTGTAACGCGTGCCGGCGAGCAAAGCCCCCATATCAAGGCTGTAGACCACAGCGTCTTCCAAAATCTTCGGAACCTGTTGATGCACTATACGATAGGCCAGACCCTCTGCTACAGCGGTTTTACCGACTCCCGGTTCACCGACCAGCAACGGATTATTTTTTCTGCGACGGCTCAAGACTTCCATCGTGCGGCTGATTTCCCAGTCACGCCCAATGATCGGATCGATTTTGCCGTTTTCCGCCTGTTCGTTCAGGTTGACCGCAAACGATTTCAGAGGAGAAGTCGAATTGCTTTCTTGTGCGCCTTCTTCTTCATTCTGCAAATTTTCGCCAGACATCGGCATGTCATCGCCGTCGTGAACGCTGACGCCATGCGATAGATAGTTAGTGACACTAAGACGATCCACGCCATGCGATTCAAGGACATAAACCGCCTGCGACTCCTGTTCACTTAAAATCGAAGCCAGTACATGAGTCGGCAGAACTTCAGGATAGCCGTTACTCTGTACAAAATAGATTGCGCGCTCGATGACACGCTGAAAACTCATCGTCGGTTGCAGTTCGTGCGCGTGCTCGACTTCGCCTTCCGATTCCAGGTACTTTTCAAGTTCATCAATCAATTGATCCGGATGCGCACCACACGCCAGAATAACTTCCTGAACCGACGGCGCTTCCAAAAGCTGAACCAGAAGGTGTTCCAAAGTGACAAATTCATGCCGGTACTCGTTGGCGACTCCAAATGCGCCACTGAGAATATGCTGTAGCTCTTTACTTAACATCACGCCACCTCCATCTGGCATCTGAGCGGGAATTCGTGTTCACGGGCGTAGGCGTTAACCTGACGCACTTTCATCTCGGCGACTTCCCGGCTGTAAACACCGCAAACACCTTTACCTTCATGATGCACCTTAAGCATCACGGCCTGCGCGCGTAATTCGTCCATACCGAAAAATCGCTGCAGTACTTCAATAACGAATTCCATGGTCGTGTAGTCGTCGTTCAACAAGACAACCTGATAACGACGCGGTGGTTTGGTTTTGGGTTTTGCTCGATCCAGCAATAGATTGCCATCATCATAATCGTGCGATTCAGACATTTAAATTCTCTTTAATTGTAATGCGTAATGCGTTTGACTCATTTTATGGATGCAAAATTGAAAAATTCAAGCCGGTTGCCGCCTTGTTCAAACCGGAATGACTTTGGCATACAGGTCACCAGGCGGGTTGACCTCATCCGCCGGCAACCCCATACCACGGAAACGAATGTAATCGCTGAAATCCGCATCCGCAGGCACCATCCATTCCACCCGGCCGCTCGGACTGTCGAGATACAGCGCTTTTCCAGGCTGTAAAAACAACGTAGAAACCTCAAATTGCGCATAAATATCATCACCGTCGAGCCGGAAACGCTTTTCATCAATTTTGATATTGAAACGGACCAGATAATCACCGGGCTTGCCGCCAAAAAGGCCTTTATACCCTTTGCCGCGCAAGCGGAAAGTTTTGCCCTCGAACGCCTGACGGGTAAATTTCATTTGCAGTTTAAGTCCCGGAATATAGAAACTTCCCAGACGTAACAGACGTATCGCGTAACGCAAAGTCATCGGATAGACCACTTCACGATGCTTTCCATCTACGGGCCGCTGGCCGTAACTATCGAAATGAAACCGGTACTCATGCTTATCCCCCTGTTCGGAAGCGCGCTGAGACTTGCCGTTTTGACCATCGGCATATGCATTCTGCTTTTGCCGATAAACGAAATCCTTCTGTTCTCTGGAACCCTGGCTAGACTGCGCTGAATCGCGAGTGAAATCATGCGCTCTATCCGGCCTGACGGACGCGCCCCACAAATTCGACTGACGACGGGAATGCTGCTCGTATGCCCGGCAATAGTCCTCGCGATAACGGTCAAGCACCTCGTAAGCTTCTGCGACCTGCTGAAAACGGGCTTGCGCATTGTGAATTTTTGAAACGTCGGGGTGAAATCGCCGTGCCATTTTCCGGTAAGCCTGCTTAACCGCTTTGGGACAGGCACCATAATGCACACCTAAAATGGCAAAATAATCGACACTGGAATCAAAATGGTTAATCAAAACGAAATCCGACCGTTGAAATAATTTGCGGAACGAGCCATAGCTACACCGTATTTTATAGCAAGAATAAATTCTACACTCAGTTTCTAAGGCGATTTTCTTTTTTAACCAATCGGCTTTACCAACCGTACAAATGCTTAAAAAGCCTCTTTAATTACTGACAATAAACATATCTCGGTTTAATTAGCCTGCGGAAGTACCGTGAATTGTGCATAATATTGGCTTTATTTTTTGAGGTAAGTTGGAGAAAAATAATGAGCATCGAACAACAATTAATGCAGCGCAGCGAAGGAAAATGCGAACTTTGCGGCGCAACTGAAAATTTATCGGTCATGGCTGTTGAACCTTCAGACGGTTCGGCAGACGAGTCAATTCTGGTTTGCGATACCTGTCGTAGCCAGATTGAAAACCTGGATTCTGTCGACACCAACCACTGGCGCTGTTTAAATGATGCCATCTGGAACCCGAACCCTGCCGTTCAGGTCGTTGCCTACCGCATGCTGCATCAGCTGGCTTCCGAAGGCTGGCCGCAAGAACTGATGGACATGATGTACATGGAAGACGCCACCCGCGAATGGGCCCTTAAAGGTATCGTAGCGGCGGAAGATCAGATCAAAATCGTTGACAGCAACGGTAATCAGTTGAATGAAGGCGATGACGTAACCCTGATCAAAGATCTGGACGTTAAAGGTGCCGGCTTTACCGCAAAACGCGGAACTCTGGTCAAAAACATCCACCTTACCGACAATCCGAAGCACATCGAAGGAAAAATCAACGGCAGCCAGATCGTCATTGTCGCAGCCTTTACCAAAAAAGCTTAAGGCATAAAACGTCTTTCGTTTTATAACGCCGAAAGTGTAAAATCTGCAGAATTCAAAAACTTCATCGGAGAACCCTATGGGAAGAGCATATCAAAACCGCAAAGAGTCAATGGCCAAAACCTCGGACCAGAAAGCCAAGGTTTACAGTAAATACTCGAAAGAGATTTATATGTGCGCCAAAAACGGCGGTGTCGAACCTGAAAGCAACCTTGCGCTTGCCGGCCTGATCGATCGCGCTAAAAAAGAACAGGTCCCGGCGCATGTTATCGACAAGGCACTGGATAAAGCCAAAGGCGGCGGCGGTGAAGACTTTGCGGTAGCACGCTATGAAGGTTATGGTCCGGCCAACACGATGGTAATTGTCGAATGTCTGACCGATAACCCGAACCGTACTTTCGGAGATGTACGCGGCTGCTTTACCAAAGTCAAAGCCAAAATCGGTACTCAGGGATCGGTAAGCCATATGTTCGACCATTCGGCAATTCTCTCTTTTGCCGGTGAAGATGACGAAGCGGTTCTTGAAGCGCTGTTAATGGCTGATGTCGATGTCAGCGACGTTGAAGCCGAAGATGGCAAAATCACCGTATTCGTACCTCAGAACGAATATAACAACGCCAAAAAAGCGCTGATGGAAAACTTCGACGGTATCGAGTTTGAGGTCGATGAAATTCAATTCATTCCGAAAATGACCAAACAGATCGAAGGCGAAGATCTTGAGCTATTCGAGAAATTCATCGATCTTCTGGAAAATGTCGACGACGTTCAAAATATCTATTACGATGCCGAATTTTAAAATTCGCAGACAGTAAAATAAAACCCGGTTATCCGGGTTTTTTTATCTCTAAATTTCCCCACTCACACGGTAATCAATTCAAAAGATTGTCCGTGACCAGAACCGTTTCTCCTAGCGGAATTACCCACCCTCTTAACCGTCATCTTATAAAGCGAAAGCCTTTTTGTTGTGCTGGTAAGCACTTTTACAGTGGCATACCACTGGTTATAGCCATAACAACAGCTTACTGGAAAACCGCTATCCGTTTGTTGTGCCCGGCCTAATTAAATTTGTCCTTTTCTGTAAAAACTATTCGCTTATAAAATTACTGCATTTAAATAAATGGGGACCGGTAGCGGAATGCTCATAATATAAGGCTTAAACCAAACTAATATTAATCATTAAAAACGGTAATTAAATTGATTTAAATCGCTTTTATTTTGTTTCAATTATTCGTTAGAATAAACTTCAACTTTTCGTACTGTAAAACGAAAAAGTAAATAAAAATAAATAATAAATTCTGGAATAACAAATAAACCGTTTTGGGAGTAAACAAATGGATTCAAACGAATTTGTCAAAATCGCTCTGCACCGTAAACGCCTGCGTGCAGCGATAAAAAGCCTTGGATTGAATGATTTGCAGAAGCTGGCCAGCGATATCAATGAATTGCTTGCCGAACGTGAACAGGAAATCGAACAACAAAAAGCAGAACAACAGCAGAAACTCGCCAAAATCGAAGAGATGAAGAGCCTACTCAATGCTCAGGGGCTATCGATTGAAGACCTTATGGATATGGATACGGTTGAAACTACAACGAAAAAGCCTGCTACGCGAACCGTTGAACCGAAATATCGTATCCTTGATGAAAACGGACAGGAGCATCTGTGGACCGGCCGTGGTCGTGCGCCAAAGGTATTCCAAAAATACTTCGACCAGGGTAATTCAAAAGAGAGTTGTCTGATTAAATAAAATGCACTAATCGCGTACAGCCAATGCAAAAAAGCCGGGAATTATCCCGGCTTTTTTGTTTTGATTGTTTTTAATTTATCTCTTTATTCGGCGAATTATCGGCGTTTTATCGACAGCCCAAAATACACCGATAAAAAAAGCGGCTCAAGGCCGCTTTATTGGACGTGTTTCAGACATCAGCCCGAAATAGAGTCGCTAAAAATTAAATTCCGTCGATAATCGCGTTCAAACTCGCACTTGGACGCATTACCGCTGAAGCCATGGCTTGCTCCGGCTTGTAATAACCGCCCAGCTCGACCGCCTGTCCCTGAACAGAGTTCAACTCTTCCACAATCTGCGCTTCCTGCGCCGCCATTGCCTCGGCGACCGGAGTGAAACGCGCTTTAAGATCCGCATCCTGATCTTGTGCAGCCAGCTCTTGAGCCCAGTACATCGCCAGATAGAAGTGAGAACCTCGGTTATCCAATTCGCCTACTTTACGGGATGGTGATTTATTGTTATTCAGGAAGGACCCCGTAGCTCGATCCAATGTTTCGGCAAGAACCTGAGCTTTAGGATTATCGAAATTCTGCGCCAGATGCTCCAGAGAAACCGACAGTGCCAAAAATTCACCCAAAGAATCCCAACGCAGGTGATTCTCTTTAACCAGCTGCTGGACGTGTTTAGGCGCCGAACCACCGGCACCGGTCTCAAACAGGCCGCCGCCGTTCATCAAAGGAACAATCGACAGCATTTTTGCCGAAGTTCCCAACTCAAGAATCGGGAACAGGTCTGTCAGGTAATCACGCAGAACATTCCCGGTAACCGAGATAACGTCTTTGCCGTCTTTAACATGACGCAGTGTGAAACGAGTCGCTTCGGCCGGTGCCATAATATGAATTTCCAGACCACTTACATCGTGATGCGCCAGATATTCGTTAACCTTGTTAATCAGTTCATGATCGTGTGCACGTTCGCTGTCCAGCCAGAACACCGCCGGTGCACCGGTCGCGCGCGCGCGCGATACGGCCAGTTTAACCCAGTCCTGAATCGGCGCATCCTTAGCCTGACACATACGGAAAATATCGCCCTGCTCGACATTCTGCTCCAGCAGAACGTCTCCGGCATCGTTCACCGCTCGAATCACCCCTTTGCCTTCAGCCTGGAAGGTTTTGTCATGTGAACCATACTCTTCAGCCTTCTGAGCCATCAGACCGACATTCGGTACGCTTCCCATGGTTGTCGGGTCGAAAGCACCATAGTGTTTGCAGAAACGGATGGTTTCTTCATACACGCTGGCATAACAGCGATCCGGAATGACCGCAATCGTATCCTGTGTCTGACCGTCTTTGTTCCACATTTTTCCCGAATTACGGATCATAGCCGGCATGGAAGCATCGACGATCACATCCGAAGGAACGTGCAGATTGGTAATCCCTTTATCGGAATCCACCATCGCGATATCCGGACCATTTTCAATCACCGCCGCTAAATCCGCTTCGATCTCTGCTCGTTTGGACTCATCCAACGAGGCAATTTTTGCGTAAACATCGCCCAAACCGTTATTCGGATTGATACCCAGTTGCGCGAAAGTGTCAGCATGCTTGTTGAAAACGTCTTCAAAGAAGACCGCGACAGCCTGACCGAAGATAATCGGATCGGAAACCTTCATCATGGTCGCTTTCAAATGCAGAGAGAACAGAACATTTTCCGCTTTCGCCTCAGCAATCGCCTCTTTTAGGAATTTACGCAGCGCCGCTTGTGACATGACTGATGCATCCAGAACTTCACCTTTCTGTAAAGGTGCGGTACCTTTCAACTCTTTTACGGAGCCGTCTTCGGCAACATACTCGATACGGAAAGTCGTCGCTTCCGGCAAGGTAACCGATTTTTCAGAACCGTAGAAATCGCCTTCGGACATATGCGCTACTTTGGTTTGCGATTCCTTAGCCCAAGCCCCCATTGAATGCGGGTTCTGCTTGGCGTAATTTTTTACCGAAGCCGGTGCACGGCGGTCAGAGTTACCTTCACGCAATACCGGGTTAACCGCAGAACCGAGAACTTTGGCATAGGTTGCTTTGATTTTTGCTTCTTCGTCATTGCTCGGATTGGCCGGGTAATCCGGAAGCGCATACCCTTTAGCCTGCAACTCAGCGATCGCTGCTGTCAGCTGTGGAATCGAAGCGGAAATATTCGGCAGTTTAATGATGTTCGCTTCCGGTGTTTGCGCCAACTGCCCCAACTCGGTCAAAGCATCGCCGATTCGCTGTTCTTCTGTCAGATATTCCGGGAAATTAGCAAGAATTCGTCCCGCCAGTGAGATGTCGCGGGTTTCCACTGCAACGTCAGCCGCCTTGGTAAAGGCCTGTACCATCGGCAGAAAGGAGAAAGTTGCCAGCATTGGCGCTTCGTCGGTCAGTGTATAGATGATTTTAGCTTGATCTGTCATGCAAATAATTCCTAGAGTTTGACTGAGTAAGGCGCGAATCGAATTTCTCCGCCCCTTTCCTTGAAGATAAATTTTTTCCATTTTACCGCACGGACGGGTAAAAATTAAGGAAACCTTCAGTCAAAGTCCCCATTAAATGCGTCTTTGCAGCGAGCGGTTGCAATCTTTCATCTTAAAGAAATTTAAGCTTAATCCTAGGAAGCTTTATAATTTCATCTCCAGTTTAATTTAACGCTTAAAATCGCCCTTACTCATGCCGATATCCATCCTGCTTTTTAACAAGCCCTATAATGTGCTATGCCAGTTTACCGATCACAGCGACTTGGCCGAGCAACGTCAGACACTGGCAGAATTTATCGACCAGAAAAACTTTTATGCCGCCGGACGTCTCGACCGGGATTCCGAAGGGCTTCTACTACTGACCGATAACGGCAAACTGCAACAGCGAATCGCCGATCCGGAATTTAAACTGCCCAAAACCTATCTGGTTCAGGTCGAAGGAGAAATCGACGCCCAGGCGCTTTCCCGACTCCAGTCCGGCGTTGATTTGAAAGACGGCACAACCCAGCCCGCGCAAGCAAAAAAGGTCAATGACCCGAAATGGCTCTGGCCGAGAAACCCTCCGATAAGAGAGCGTAAGAACATCCCGACTTCCTGGCTGGAATTGACGATCAAGGAAGGAAAGAACCGTCAGGTGAGAAGAATGACCGCTGCGGTTGGCTTTCCGACCTTGCGCCTGATCCGTATCGCTATAGGTCCATGGAAACTAGGCAATCTTAATCCCGGAGAAACGCAAGCGTTAAATCTTGACGAGGTCAAAAGCACCCTGCCACCGGGTTTTCTGACAAACAACGTAAAAAAAGTTTCCGAACGCAAGACCGCATCGAGCCGTCGTCCCGATAAAAAGCGCTCGACTGCAAACACCCAAGCGCGGCGTAAGCCGCCCGGCAATCGGTCAAATAATAAACAACGCCGTCGCAAGTCTTAAATTACACAATCGCCCGGGAATTTTTTCAGCACAGTATTTTGCTGTTTGCCGCATCTGTTAAAATAAGCGCACTTTTATTAACTCTATCAGCAACAGGATCAAAACATGGATAACTCAGCAACCAAAGTCATTGTCGGATTATCGGGCGGCGTCGATTCGTCCGTTGCGGCACTGCTCCTCAAACAGCAGGGTTATCAGGTTGAAGGCCTGTTTATGAAAAACTGGGAAGGCGACGATACCGAAGACTACTGTCCAGCGGCTGAAGATCTTAAAGATGTACTGGCCATCGCCGAAAAATTGGATATTCCGGTGCATGTCGAGAATTTTTCCAAAGCTTATTGGGACAATGTCTTCGAACACTTTTTAAGCGAATATGCCGCCGGGCGTACACCCAACCCGGATATTCTGTGCAACAAAGAAGTTAAATTCAAAGCCTTTCTGCAGCACGCCATGGAGCTGGGGGCGGACTACATCGCCACCGGGCATTATGCACGCATCGCCCGCGATGAGGACGGCCAATGCCATATGCTTAAGGGGCTGGACGACAACAAAGATCAGACCTACTTCTTATATACCCTGCAACAACACCAGCTGCAAAAATCACTGTTCCCGGTCGGCGAACTGAATAAACCGGACGTTCGCCGATTAGCGGAAGAAGCCGGTCTGATCACCCATGATAAAAAAGACAGTACCGGAATCTGTTTTATCGGCGAACGTAAATTCAAAGACTTCCTGCAGCGTTTCCTTCCTGCACAACCCGGCGACATCGTCGACGATCAGGGGAATGTAATCGGTAAGCACGACGGCTTGATGTACCATACGCTCGGCCAACGTAAAGGTTTGGGCATCGGCGGAGGTCACGGACACGGCAATGATCCCTGGTATGCCGCGGACAAGGATCTACAGAACAACCGACTGATAGCGGTACAAGGCAAAGAACACCCGCTGCTTCAGCACCGCTATCTGGTCGCAGGTACGCTTGACTGGGTCAGCGGTGAAACGCCGCCGATCAAGCAACCGTTGAAGGCAAAAATCCGTTATCGTCAACCGGAACAGCCATGCCAGATTATCGAAGAAAAAAACGGCCGTCTTCTGGTCGAGTTCGACGAGAATCAGACTGCGATTGCCCCTGGACAATCCGTGGTGTTTTATAACGGAGATGAGTGTCTCGGCGGCGGCGTAATCGAACAACGGCTGCATCAGGTAGACACGGCTACGCTGGACTAAAACGGCAAGATCCGCTATAAAAATCAGCACGCACAAAAACACAGGCAAAGGAGACTTATGAGCGATTACAGCCAACAGGATCGGACTCTGGCATTAGTCGGAATCTATCAATGTGCCAAAATGGTTCACGATCTGGCAAGTACAGGGGAAACCGATGACAATGCTTTTGCCACCAGCATCCAGTCGCTCTTTGTAGAGAATCCAAACAGTACCTTGAATGTTTTCGGCGATACGGTCGACAACCTTCAACTCGGCGTCGAAACCTTGCTCGCTCAGATGAAAGCGGATACGGCCTCTGAAAACCGTAATCTGGTAATCACCCGCTACGTTTTAAACCTGATGATTCTGGCCAAGAAACTCAAACAGCAAGGAACACCTTTAAGCCAGATTGCCACGGTACTGGATACAGCCAAAGCGCAACAGGAACACTTCGGCGATCTGCATGAAAACATGATTGCCACCATTGCCCGAGCCTATACGGAAAATGTCAGTAACGTTCAGCCGAGAATCATGGTCAATGGACACCATAACTATCTCGGCAACCAGCGCATCGCCAATAAGATACGTGCTCTTCTTCTGGCCGGTATTCGCTCTGCACTGCTGTGGTATCAGGTCGGCGGCACGCGTTGGAACCTTATCTGGTCACGTAAAAAGTATTTGCAGAATGCCAAGAGTCTATATCGTCCGCAGACTGCATCTAGCAGCGAGAAGGTTACCAACCTATTCTCGGATCGTGAAGACGATCCGCGCTAATTGTTAAGTTCGTTTACGGCATGCATTAACCCAGTAAGAAAACAGGTACCTTATATGCAAACAGATATGAAAATTGAAATCATCCATAACCCGGATCAGGCAACCCTGGATCAATATGGCTGTGGAAGCTGGCCGATCTGGGAAAAAGAAATCTCGCGTTTTCCTTGGACCTATGACGCCAAAGAAGTCTGCCTGGTCTTGGAAGGTGAAGTCACCGTTACCCCGCAAAACGGCGATGCCGTCATCATACGAGCCGGCGATCTGGTCACCTTTCCTGAAGGCATGTCCTGCGAATGGAATGTAACCAAGCCGATCCGCAAACATTACAATTTTTACTAATTCCTGTAGCGCTCTATTCTCGTTACAATCCTGTTTTCAGGATATAAAAAAACCCGCATAAGCGGGTTTTTTCGTTTTAGAGCTGAGACAAGCTTACTTCAGTGTCTGATAGACCTTCAACTTCTCAATATCGGCAGTCGCTTTAAGCGCATTCAACCGTGCTGCTAATTCAGCGTTACCGTTTAACTCCAAATATGCGTTCTTAAGGTTGTCACGCTGTTGAGCAGTAAGCTCTTGTGACTTCACGCCTTTCAACTGAATCAGAACGCTATCCCCGGTCTGAAGCTGATATTTATGCCATACCGATTCACCCTTCTGCGGTTTCTTGATTTTGAAAACTTCAGCCAGCATCTGCGGCAGAATATTTTTCGAATCACG
This sequence comes from Thiomicrorhabdus xiamenensis, assembly GCF_013282625.1. Lineage (NCBI taxonomy): Bacteria > Pseudomonadati > Pseudomonadota > Gammaproteobacteria > Thiotrichales > Piscirickettsiaceae > Thiomicrorhabdus > Thiomicrorhabdus xiamenensis. The sequence continues at coordinate 1,206,629 of NZ_CP054020.1, read as the reverse complement.
GCCAACCCAGCCGACGGTATGCCATTCAACACCACTATTCATCAATGACTCAGGCGATTCACCCTGTTGCACTTTAGCCAATAGAGAATCCGCCAGCTTGGACGATTCTGCAACCGCCGCCTCGCGCAACAACTGCTGTTTGATTTCGTCAGCCACTTCAGACAGAGCCTTTTGACGCTCTTCCTGATAAGTGTTGATACGAAGGACCACCGCACGGTTATCACCCAATTCAATGGCTGTAGAATTCAGTTTTGATTTCAGGACATCGTCAGAAAACGCCGCCTGAGAAACCTTCGGATTGGACGTTAGCTCATCCACTCCGCCGTGACGTCCGAAGAATTCACTGCTCTGAACCTTAAGTCCCAATGCATCTGCCGCAGGCTGCAACGTATCAGGCTGTTCGTAAACCATCGTGTTCATCTGATCAAGAAGATCGTAATATTTCTTTTCTGCTTCCTGATTACGGTATTCCGCTACAACCTGATCGCGGATATCAGCCAACGGCTTAACCGATTGAGGCTGAATTTTTTCCAGTTTGATCAGATGGTAACCGAATTCGGTTTTAATCGGTTCGGAAATCGTACCGGCTTGCATCGAGAAGACCGCCTGATCAAACTCCGGAACCATCATTCCCTGTTCAAAACTGCCCAATTCACCACCGGATAAAGCCGAGCCAGGGTCTTCGGAATAGGTTTTTGCCAGCTCGGCAAAATCTTCGCCTGCATCCAGCTTGGTCTTGATCTCATTAATCTTCTCCAACGCTTTCTGCTCGGATTCTTCACCTTCCTGAGTACGAATCAGAATATGACTGGCCTGACGTTTTTCAGGTGTGGTAAACAGTGATTTGTTCTGATTGTAGAACGCTTCAATCGCATCGTCGGTGACTGCAATATTTTTGGCGATCTGCTGCTGGGAAAGGTCAATGTAATCAACTTTAACCTTCTCAGATTCAATGTAATCGGCTTTATGGGCTTCGAAATACTCGGCGACCTGCTGTTCACTGACAGTCACCTGATCCATAAACGGACGCTGATCAACACGAATGTAATTAATTTCACGCTGTTGCGCTTGTAATTCAGCAAGCTGAGACACTTCCGCATCGGTTGCAAAACTTGAGCTCATCAGCAGATTATTGAACTGGTTTTCCAGAAGGAACTGACGCTGTTCATGTTCGAAACGCGCGACGCTGAAACCGTTGCGACTCAAAATTTCCTTATAAACCTTATCGGAAAACTTGCCTTCTTCCTGAAACACCGGAGCGGATTGAATTGCTGCCGCAAGCTGAGGATCGGAAATGACCATCTTTTGGGAATCGGCCCACTGCTCGATCAACTTCGATTCGATCAACGCATCCAGTACCTGGTTACGCAGATCTTCATCCTTAACGACGGTGTCGTACATATCACCGAACTGCTGTTGAAGGCGCTGTTTTTGCGCATTGTATAGCGTCAGAAACTCACCACTACCGATACTTTCTCCGTTGACTTCGGCGACATCGACACTTTTGTCTCCCTGAGCGTATTGTTCAATACCAAATAGAGCAAAAACCAAGATAATAATTCCGATAATCACCCAAGCGATCCAGCCTTGGGCACGATCTCGAATTGCTTGTAACATGCGCTTTCCTTCGTTAGCAAAATACACAAAATAAAGTCCTGCTATGATACCAATCTCAGCGCGGCGTTTCATTATATTTACGCCAAACGGAGCGGCTTTCTGCGCAAAAGAGTACAGATAAAATGACTTTGCCGAAATCCATATAAAAATTACGGCCAAAAACAAAAAACCCAGGCATAAACCTGGGTTTTTGAGATCGAAAATCTGTTGGGATTTGAATTAGATTTCGAAAGGATCGTCCAGTACCAATGTTTCCGCGCGGTCCGGTCCGGTTGAAAGGATCGATACTTTAACGCCGACCTCTTTTTCCAGATAACGAATATAGTCTTGGGCCTCTTTAGGCAGTGCTTCCCAGGAAGCGATACCGACCGTCGAGGTTTTCCAACCCGGAAGAGTAATGTAATTTGGCTCGCAACGTTCGTATTCGTCGGCACTTGACGGAGGTAGCATCAGTGTTTCGCCATCTTTATTGTAGGAAACGCAGATTTTAACCTCTTCCAACTCATCCATAACGTCGAGTTTAGTCAGACAGATACCAGTCAAGCCGTTGATCTGCGCCGAACGACGCAATGCAACCGCATCGAACCAACCGCAACGACGCTGACGTCCGGTAGTAGCACCGAACTCATGGCCGCGAGTCCCCAGCTCTTTACCGGTTTCATCCCCTTCATCGGTTACACAGTCGTAACACAATTCGGTTGGGAAAGGTCCGCCACCGACTCGGGTTGCATACGCTTTGGTGATACCCAATACATAATCCAGATGAGTCGGACCGATACCGGCACCCGCAGCTGCACCACCGGCGGTAGTATTGGAAGAAGTTACGTACGGATAGGTTCCCTGATCGATATCCAGAAGCGTCCCTTGAGCGCCTTCAAACATCAGGTTTTTACCTTCGCGGTTATACTGATCGATCAGATTCGGAATATCAGCCAGCATCGGTACAATCAGATTTGCGTAATCCTGACACTTGTCCCACAACTCGTCGAAGTCTACCGGATCAGTCTTGTAGTAGTTTTCCAGCGCAAAGTTATGGAACGCAAGCGTCTCTTGCAGTTTTGCTTTAAAGGCTTCCATATTACGGAAGTCTCCGGCACGCAGACCGCGGCGAGCAACCTTGTCTTCATACGCCGGGCCGATGCCGCGACCGGTAGTACCGATTGCTTTTTTACCACGTGCCGCTTCACGCGCCTGATCCAAAGCGACATGGTAGTCCAGGATCAAAGGACAAGCGTCACTGATCTTCAAACGCTGTTTAACCTGAAGACCGCCTGCTTCAAGCTGAGCAACCTCTTTTTGCAGGGCATCCGGAGCCAGTACAACACCGTTACCGATAAAACACTCAACCTCTTCACGCAGGATTCCGGAAGGAATCAGATGCAAAACTGTCTTATGACCATCAATTACCAGGGTATGGCCGGCATTATGCCCACCTTGGAAACGAACCACTGCCGCAACGCGGTCAGTTAACAAATCAACAATTTTTCCTTTACCTTCGTCACCCCATTGAGTGCCGACAACAACGATATTGCGTTTGGTCATAATTTTTCTTCTTAGCTTAAGTTTACAAAACAAGAGAGGCGCTGGCGTTTTGCCGAGGCCTCTCTGTCAAATTCTGTTGCAAGGCTGCTTTACAGCAGTAGCATTAATTACCTGAAACCTTACTTCACCGTCCAGGCATCATTCTCTTTGACAAGTTGCTGGCTTCCGGCCGGTACTTGTCCGGCATCATAAGATTTGATTACTTTGATGCCCTGCTGTTTCAACTGACGGATGGCGACTTGCAGATCAACATCCGAATCGCAAGGAGCATAGACGGTTTGTGTAGCCGTTTCATCCGTGTCTTCCAACAGATCCAGCGCCCCGCGCAAATCCAGACTGAAACCGGTCGCCGGCAGAGCCAGGCCGAAATCAGCACCGATATCATCATATCGACCGCCCTTGGCAATCGGCTGCAGGAAACCGCAGGCGCTGTAGGCCGCAAAAATAATTCCGGTGTGATACTGGTAACCGCGAATGTCGGCCAGATCCAAATGAATATCAACGGAATGCATTTTGCCCAGATGATCAATCATGCCCTGCAAGTGATTCAGATAATCATCCATTGCCGACGAAAGACCGGCAAAACCTGCATTAGCCTGACCGATCACATCCTGTGCGTTGCCGCAGTAGGCCAATAGCTGATTGAAACGCTGCGCCCATTCGCTGTCACCCAAATGCTCTGCGACAAAAGCGTTGAATTCCGGAATCGCTTTGCGCTCAAGAATATCAATCAAATCTTTGGACTGGTTAGCATTCAGACACGCCAACGCAATCAATTCATCCACAATGCCTACATGCCCCAGACTCAGCTTGACATCCAGTTTCATGCGACTCATGCTTTCCAGCATCAACTCGACAATTTCGATATCACTGTCCAGGCCACTGTGACCGAAAATTTCCGCACCGACCTGAATCGGGCTGCGTGAACCTTTGGCTTTATTATTGCGGGTTTTCAGAACCTCACCGACATAGCACAGGCGTGAAATTTCTCCCTGCGCCTTCAGACGGTTGGAAACAATACGCGCAACCTGAGGAGTCATATCCGCACGAACCCCCATCATACGACCGCTTTCCTGATCGGTGAAACGGCACGTATCAATCGCCATATGGCGAGCCGTACCGGTCAATAGAGAATCGGTAAATTCCGCTAGCGGAGGCAACACCAGATCATAACCGGACAGGTGAAAGCCATCGATTAACTGGCGGCGGTAAAATTCAAGCTTTTGTGCTTGAGGCGGTAACAGGTCTTCCAGGCCTTCAGGCGTGAACCACGTCGATTGTTGCATTGTGAACTTCTTTTAAATCTCTTAAATTTGTCTGAGCCGACGTATTGTAAAACAATTTCGTCCGCTTAACTAAAAATTAGTAGCAGAATCATGCCGATGGCAATGGAGATCAAACCCATTATCCGCAAGACATTTTCAGGCTGCATAACCGCTTCACTCATAACCTTTTTCCAGAAATGCGGAAAGGCAAACGGCATCAGGCCTTCCAGAATGAAGACCAGAGCAATGGCGGCCAGTAACGTCTCTAACATGATTCCATAAAAAAGGTGGGTTACCCCACCTTCTCGATATTACTCAGCGGATGGCTGAGCACGGTTATTAAAGTATTTGAAGAAATCCGAGTTCGGATCAACCACCATCACATCGGACTTATCCTTAAACGACTTCTGATAAGCATTGATGCTGTGATAGAAAGAGTAGAACTCAGGATCTAGGTTATACGCCTTGGCGTAAATATCCGCGGCTTGAGCATCCCCCTCACCTCGAATAATCTCAGCCTGGGAATATGCTTCGGCAAGAATAACCGATCGCTGACGATCCGCATCGGCGCGAATTTTTTCCGCAGCCTCAGCACCCTTGGAACGTAAATCCTTGGCAACACGCTTACGCTCGGCTTCCATACGACGGTAAACCGACTCGGAAATATCCTGCGCCAGATCGATACGTTTAATACGAACGTCTTCGATCTCGATCCCGAAAGACTCAGCGGTTTTCGCGGTAGCGGTTTTGATCTTCTGAGCAATCTCGACACGCTCTCCGGAAATCACTTCCTTAACGGTACGGTTACCGAACTCGGCACGCAAGCCGTCCTTAACGATCTGTCCAAGACGCATACCCGCCAAACGGAAATCTCCGTTCATAGTGGTATAGAACTTGGCAACATCCTGGATCTTCCAACGTACGAAAGAATCAACCTCAAGGTTTTTCTTCTCGCTGGTCAGGAAACGTTCAGGCGCAGAATCCAGTGTCTGCAAACGCGAATCGAAGCGGCGAACGTTGTTGACGAACGGCATTTTGAAATGCAGACCAGGTTTAACATCCGCTTTAACAATTTCCCCCAGACGTAGAACGACCGCGGTTTCCCATTGATTAACGATATAAACGGAACTACTGCCGATAAACAACACTACGGCAACTAAAATCGATAAGACTGCTTTCATTAACGTAGCTCCCTATTTCTTAGGTAATCGCGTATATTCGAAGTCGGTTTGCTGGTTGTATTCGTACTGCTGCTGTTCGAACTCTGAGTTTGCGCAGCAGTGGTATCCATATTCGGCTGAATTCTCATCTGCTGTGAGCCAACCATTTTATCCAGCGGAAGATAGAGCAGATTGTTGGCATCCGAAGAACCGACATAAATCTTCGAAGTCGAGCCCAGTACGTTTGATACCGCATCAATATACAAGCGGTTACGGGTAACTTCCGGCGCTTTCTTATATTCGCTGACAATGCTGGTAAAGCGTGATGATTCACCTTTTGCCTGTGCAATCACCTGATCGTGATACGCGCTGGCTTCTTCCAACTGACGTGCCGCCTTACCGCGGGCAATCGGCAGAATTTCGTTAGAGTAGGCTTCAGCTTCGTTAATCAGACGTTCACGGTCCTCACGCGCCTTGACCACATCGGCAAATGCCGCCTGAACCTGTTCCGGTGGCTGTGCATCCTGCAGGTTGACCGAGGTAATCAGCAACCCGGTAGTATAGGCATCCAATCGCTCTTGCGCCAATTCCTGTACACGAGCAACCACTTCGTTACGCCCTTCGGTCAAGACAAAGTCCATACGGCTTTGACCGACCACTTCACGCAAGGCACTTTCGACAACCATACGCAGTGTTGGATCCGGATCAGCTGTTTCGAAAAGATATTGGTTGGCACTGCGTACCTGATACTGCACGGCGATCTTAAGATCGACAATATTTTCGTCTTTTGTCAGCATCAAAGACTCATTCGGAACATTGCCGGCGCGGTTACGGACATCGGAACGGTAACCGATTTCAGCGGTACGGATCTGATCCACGTTGACAATAGTCACGTTCTCAATCGGATACGGCAGATGCCAGTGCGGCCCCGCTTTGGTTTCATCAACATAAGCACCGAAGCGTGTGACAACACCGCGTTCAGCAGGATCGACAATGTAAATACCGGAAAGCAACCAGACAACAACAATAACTGCGAAAATAGCTGTTCCGCCGATTCCGCCGATTCCACCTGAAGAGCCGCCGCCGTTCAGTTTCTCCGCCGCCTTTTTCAGCAGCTTTGTCAGATCGTCGTCTCCGCCACGATTCGGTTTACGGTTACCGCCGCCATTATTTCCTGAATTACCCCAGGGATCTTGTCCTGGTTTACCTGGTTCATTCCAAGCCATTCAACCTTCTCCATGCGTTAGCATTTAAATCGTTTGCCCTTCTGCTCACGACTTATCATTAAGTACTTTTGAGCAAATTTCGACAAGAGTTCGACTATTGTAGATAGTCTAAAAGCAAAAGTCATCTATTAAGGAATTTTATTAAGACTCACAACCTCCTTATAAGGCCGTTAACTCAAGGTTACCCTCCGATGACTCCTGCTCCTCAAGGACCTCAGCTTTTATAAACTGCGGCCACTCTTTAATAGTATTCCATTCCTGCTCTGTCAGGCTCATTTTAAACAGACTGTTCCCCTGCTCATCAAAACCTTCTTCAAGAATAGTGCCCAGCTGGTACAACTGAGCACGCTGCTTACCGGCCGTTACATCCAGCACCAGTTCTACCGTATAGAAGCGCCCCTTGAAAAAAGAGGCAACCGCGTCCATCATCAGCTCGATTCCCTGCCCCTCTTTGGCGGAAATCCAAACCCTTTTCGGTGTATAGCCGTCTTCGTCGTAATCGACCTTTGGTTCCATAGACGGCTCAAGTGCATCAATCTTATTAAAGATCATCAGCTGCGGTACATCCTGCGCACCGACCTCGGCGATTACCTCGACGACATCGGCAATTTTCTCTTCGCGATGTGGATCTGCTGCATCAATCAGATGAATCAACAGACTGGCTTCACGGGTTTCTTCGAGCGTCGACCGAAAAGCAGTGACCAGATCGTGCGGGATATGGCGGATAAAACCAACCGTGTCGGCAAAAATCACTTCACCGGCACCCGGCAGACGAACTTTACGCAAAGTCGAATCCAGCGTCGCAAACAGACGGTCTTCCGCATAGACGCCGGCCGACGTCAGATAATTGAAGAGCGTTGATTTACCGGCATTGGTATAACCGACAATCGTGACCGTCGGTAATTCCGAACGTTTACGTGAGCGACGCCCAAGATCTCGCTGTTTACGAACTTTTTCGATTTTCGCTTCGAGCTGCTTGATTCGCCCCTGAACCAGACGGCGGTCTGTTTCCAGCTGAGTTTCCCCCGGACCTCGCGCGCCGATACCGCCCTGACGGTCCAAGTGACTCCAACCACGTACAAGACGTGTAGCCATGCGTTTCAGCTGTGCCAGCTCGACCTGCAACTTCCCTTCATGCGAACGCGCTCTTTGCGCAAAGATATCCAGAATCAGGCCGATACGATCCAACACCTGACATTCGAGATAGTCGCTGAGATTACGTTCCTGAGCCGGGGTCAAGGCATGATTGACGATGACGACATCGGCATCAAAAAGCTCGACAGCATCCTTAATCTCTTCGGCCTTACCTTTACCGATAAAATACTTAGGGTCGGGGTGACTGCGTTTGGTTGTCACCAGAGTACAGATTTCCGCACCGGCAGATTCGACTAACTCGTAGAGTTCATCGACTTCTTCACGGTCGGCTTCATTGTGGAAGTCAACGTGAACCAGAACCGCTCGTTCCAGTTCACGTCTTTCTAGACGATCAAATAATTCCATTAAGTTTCCGTTGCTGGCTGAATCCTAGCCTTTAGAGGGCGGCTATTATAAAGCAACCGAAACTTGTTGAACACTCGGAGAATTAAGGGAATCAAATCGCGTGGGATCGGCTTATTCGCCTTCAGAGTTATTGGCGTTCTGCTCATGACCGAACTCATAAGGTTTCGGATCACGCATTGGCACAATCGTAGAGATGGCATGTTTGTACACCATCTGAGTAACATTAGATCGAAGAAGCACTACAAACTGGTCGAACGAATCCACTTTACCCTGAAGCTTGACGCCATTGACCAAATAGATCGAAACGTTGATACGCTCTTTACGAAGCGCATTTAGATAAGGGTCCTGAATCGGCAGTGCCTTAGTCACTTTTTTATTCTCCATCCTGATTCCTATTATTGTTATTTTTTATTGTTTTTTTTCAGTCACATTTTCACTGAAAGAACGCCGTCACGAATCCATTCTTCGCAACCCGAGTCTAGTTTAACCTGTAAAAACCGAAAACTGACTGTTTTTTAAGGATTTAACCCTGTAAAAAACCGTAGTTAAGGTGTTTTCGCGATATTTTTACGTATTAAACAGCAAGAGGATAACATACGCTATTAAAAATTTTATTAATAAATCTGATACCCCTACCAGTTAAGGGTTGCAACACCTTCTCCAGGACTGTAGAAATCCAATCAACGCCATATCAGATAACCGTAAACCTCGACCTCACAGGGATAAAAATTGGCAAACACGGTCTAAACGCTGCTGCAAGGTGGTTGTAAACGGATCGATTACCAGCATACCCTCCTCCTTGCGCAACCAGGTCAGCTGACGCTTGGCTAACTGGCGCGTCGCCACCACCCCCTTATGCACAAACGTCTCGTAATCGTATTCGCCTTCAAGATAGCTCCAAGCCTGACGATAACCGACACAGCGAATGGATGGCAACTCTTCATGCAGCTGCGGGTTTTCACGCAAGGATTCGACTTCTTTGATAAAGCCTGCATCCAACATTTGCATAAAACGCGTTTCAATTTGCCGGTGCAACTGCGCACGATTTTCCGGAATCAGCCCCACTTTCAGCAAAGTGAATGCACTCAAGGCTTTTTTGGTCGGTTCGGCCCGCAGTTCGGTCAGCGTTTTTCCTGAAGCACGGTAAACTTCCAGCGCGCGGATCAGGCGCTGCGGATCGTTCGGATGGATGCGCTGAGCTGAAACCGGATCGATCTCCGCTAATTGTGCATGCAAACTCTGCGGGTTCTCGCGCCACTGCCGCTGTAAATCTTCACGAATGGCCGAATCCGCCTGAGGCAGTTCATTCATACCCTGCTGTAACGCATTGAAATACATCATAGTTCCACCGACCATAACCGGCAGACGCCCGCGACTGAATATTTCTGCAACAAGCCGATGAACATCTTCGACAAATTCCGATGCGGAATATGAATCGGCCGGATCAACAATATCGATCAGGTAATGTGGAACCTGTGCGAGTTCCTCGACTGAAGGCTTGGCCGATCCGATATCCATCCCCCGGTAGATCAGTGCAGAATCGACACTGATAATTTCAATATCCAGACAATGCGCCAGCGCCATCGACAATTGACTCTTACCGGAAGCCGTCGGCCCCATTAAGGCCAAGGCTTTTTTCTCGGCAATCAAACGGGATACCATTTCCTGAGAGTCACTACAACTATTACAATCCAACTCTTTGAATTCACTCATCTTCAGCTATCCAACCTATTGTCCGCGCATAAACAGTTTATCGAGTTGATCCATAGACAACTGAACCCAGGTCGGGCGCCCATGGTTACATTGATCAATCTTGTCGGTCTGCTCCATCTGACGCAGCAACTCGTTCATTTCCGGGACCGTTAATTTGCGATTGGCTCGGACTGACCCGTGACAGGCCATAGTGGAAAGAATGCTGTCGATGCGTTCTTCAACGACACTGGACTCGCCGAATTCGGCAAAATCCGCCAACATATCCTTAAGCAGACGTACCACATCCGACTTGATCAACAGTGCGGGAACTGCGGTAACCTTCAACTGTTCCGGGCCCATTGCTTCGAGCTCGAATCCCAGATCACTAAACGTTTTTTCAAACTCTTCCCACACCAGAATCTGTGAAACATCCAACGTTACCGCCATCGGAACCAGCAGCGGCTGACTTTGCAATCTGAGCTGCTTCCACTGCTGTTTAAAACGCTCATAGACGACTCTTTCGTGTGCCGCATGCATATCGACCAATACCAGTCCATGCCGGTTTTCCGACAAAATAAACACGCCATGCAGCTGCGCCTTGGCAAAGCCCAGTGGCGGCACCGGACTGTCATCGTTTTCACCCCGCTCACTCTGATAAACCGGTGCTTCGGCTTCCTGAACCTGACTTTCTCCGTGGAAACGCCGCTCTTCGATCAGCCTGGAAAGATCCCTCGCCTGCTCGGTACGCCCCCCGAAAGAAGAAGCAAACGGCTGCTGAAACTGTCGAGCCGCTTCAAGTTCGTCCGCTGAAACGCTGTCATACCGTTGCGTAAAGTTCAAATGCATCGGCTTGGCTTCGGACTTGAGATCCAAATCCTGCGCACCATCCAGCGATTTCCCGCTGCCGGGCTGAAGACTTTCCGACGCCGCCAGCGGTTTGCCGACCGCATCGCGCACCGAGCGCCGCAGAAAATCATACACTTCACGGTTACGGGCAAAGCGCACTTCATGCTTGGCCGGATGCACATTAACATCCAATTGCTCAGGCGGCACATTCAGAAACAGAACATAGGCGGCATGACGTCCGTGATACAACACATCGGCATACGCCTGCTTCAAAGCAAATGAGAGATTGCGGTCCTTGACGACACGTCCGTTAACGAACAGGTACTGCATATCGGTCTGCGACCGGTTGAATGTCGGCAAGCCGACCCAGCCGGTCAAATGCCAATCATCGGTATTGAACTCGATTTCCAGTGAGTGCTCGACGAACTCTTGTCCCAGGAGATTCTTCAATCGATTCTGCAAGCTCAGCTCATCCTGACAGGCAGGAAGGTGTCGCACCATCTTGCCGTTATGAATCAACTTAAAGCCGACTTGCGGGTGACTGAGAATAATGCGTTTCACCAGCTGTTCAATTTGCAGAAACTCGGTACGCGGCGCTCTGAGAAACTTTTTGCGCGCCGGGGTATTAAAAAACAGATTATTGACCTTTACCGATGTCCCCTGCTGACCGGCCGATGGCTCCGGTCCATGCCAATTTCCGTCGCCGCGCGCACTGATCTGCCAAGCACTCTTGTCGTGTACCGTACGACTGCGCAACGTAAAGTCCGAGACGGAACTGATACTGGCCAGCGCCTCCCCGCGAAAACCGAGCGATCTGACCGCAACCAACTCCTGCATCGAATAGATTTTACTGGTTGCATGTCGGCTTACCGCCAGCAGTAGTTCTTCCTTTGGAATCCCCCGGCCGTTATCAATTACTTCGATCGACTGATTCCCGCCCTCCTGAAGGTGTATCTCAATCTGATCCGCACCGGAGTCCAATGCATTTTCCAGCAATTCCTTCACTGCCGACGCCGGCCTTTCCACCACTTCTCCGGCGGCGATCTGGTCGGCGAGATTTCCCGGCAGGGTTTCAATCGCACGGATCGGTGCATGGGTCTGATATTCTGCCAGCCAGGCTAATAAACTCATATATCCACTCTCAAAAACTTTGCCGCTGATTCTTCTCGGAAGATTTTCCATTTTCAAAGCGGCTTATTATAACGTCCTTTTCCTCGGAGAAAGCGCCACATCCCATAGAATGCATAAAGCATTCGTTGCCGGAAACTGATAAAATACGCAGTTTTCTAATCGACCGATATTTCAGGTACTTCAGTCAGCGGACAAACGCTTAGACGCAGGGTAACAAAAGGATACAGACATGGGATTTTTAGGCAAACTGTTTGGTGGCGCATCCAAAATCAGCGAAGAACTCCAGGAAGCGATCGAAGCACAGATCAAAACCTATAATCTACCGCACACAGAGCAAAACCTGATCGAGTTAAAAGCCCTTAAAGCCATGCATCTTAAAGGCGATGCAATCACACTCGAAATCAGCCTGCCTTATCCGTGCAAGAGTTTGTGGCCTTCCATCGAACAGAACCTGAGTCACTGTCTGAAACAATTGAACGACATTTCGACGGTGAGCATCGAATTCAAAACCGAAATCGTTGCTCATGACGTGCAGAAAGGCACTACGCCAATGCCGAACGTCAAAAACATTATCGCGGTCGCCTCCGGTAAAGGCGGTGTCGGCAAATCGACAACGGCAGTCAATCTCGCTCTGGCCCTGCAACAGGAAGGCGCACAGGTCGGCATTCTGGATGCCGATATCTACGGCCCAAGTATCCCGACCATGCTCAACATCAAGGATAAACCGCAGACCAAAGACGGTAAAAGCATGCAACCACTGGAAGCTTACGGACTGCAGGCGATGTCGATCGGCGCGCTGATCGACGAAGATTCCCCGATGATCTGGCGCGGCCCGATCGTCACCCAGACACTGACTCAACTACTCAAAGAAACCAACTGGGACGAGCTGGATTATCTGGTTATTGACCTGCCTCCGGGGACCGGTGATGTTCAATTGACGCTTGCGCAGCAGATTCCGGTTACCGGTGCGGTGATCGTCACCACCCCGCAACAGATCTCGCTGATTGACGCCAAAAAAGGCCTGAAGATGTTCCAGAAGGTTGAAATTCCGATTCTCGGCATTATCGAAAACATGAGTACACATATCTGTTCGCAATGTGGCCACGAAGAAGCGATCTTCGGTTCGAACGGCGGCGAAGAGATGGCTAAAAAATATCATGTCGATTTCCTCGGCGCCTTGCCTCTGGATAAACGCATCCGCGAAGAAGCCGATCAAGGGGCTCCAACGGTCACAGCCGAACCGGGGAGCGAAATTGCCGGTAAATACCGTAATATCGCACACCAGATCGGCGCGCAGATCGGGGTCAAAAAACGCAACTACGCCGGCGTATTCCCGGAAATCGTGATCCAAAACACCTGATCGACGCCCGCCTCTTTTGCACCGCTTTAGAGGCGGACAAACTCCAGCAAAAATCTGAAAAAGCCATTACAATACACGGCTATTTTGCGCTAAACCGACCGCATCAATTCACGTTCGTCGGACCGCCCTTTCCAAGCATCTGGATTCGGCGACGTATTAGCGTTTAAACGTTTTCACGCACAGCAAATAATTAATAAGGACTGCAGCAGACTATGGCAACGCCTCCACATCCTCGCAAAATCTTGATTACCAGTGCCCTTCCGTATGCCAATGGACCGATCCATCTTGGGCATATGGTTGAATATATCCAAACCGATATCTGGTCACGTTTTCAGAAAATGCGCGGTCATGACTGCGTCTATGTCTGTGCCGACGATGCGCACGGGACTCCGATTATGTTGCGTGCCGAAGCCGAAGGCATTACCCCGGAAGCCTTAATTGCCAAATCATCCGAAGAGCACCAGGCCGATTTTGCCGGATTTAACGTCGCATTCGACCATTATCACAGCACCAACTCTCCGGAAAACAAATATTACGCCGAGTTGATCTATAACCGTCTTAAAGAGAAAGGTTATATTGCACGCAAATCGATCTCGCAGTTCTATGATCCGGAAAAATCCATGTTCCTTCCGGACCGTTTCGTCAAGGGAACCTGTCCGAAGTGCGGGGCCGAGGATCAGTATGGCGATAACTGTGAAGCCTGTGGCGCAACCTATGCACCGACCGATCTGGTCAATCCGAAATCCGCGGTTTCCGGTGCTACGCCGATTGAAAAAGACTCCGACCACCTGTTCTTCGAACTGGATCAGTTTGCCGACATGCTGAAAAGCTGGACCCGCGAAGGTCACCTGCAGACTCAGATCGCCAACAAAATTGATGAATGGCTGGATAGCGGTCTGCGCGGCTGGGATATCTCCCGCGACGCACCTTACTTCGGTTTTGAAATTCCGGGCGAGAAAGATAAATACTTCTATGTCTGGCTGGATGCGCCGATCGGCTATATGTCGAGCTTCAAAGCCTATTGCGAAAAATCCGGATTGGATTTTGACGAATATTGGGCTAAAGACTCCAAGGCCGAGTTGTATCACTTCATCGGTAAGGACATTATTAACTTCCACGCCCTTTTCTGGCCGGCAATGCTTTCCGGAGCCGATTTCCGTACCCCGGATGCGGTCTGGGCGCATGGCTTCCTGACCGTTGACGGTCAGAAGATGTCCAAGTCGCGCGGTACCTTCATTATGGCCAAGACGTATCTGGAACATCTGAATCCGGAATATCTGCGTTATTACTTCGCAGCCAAGCTGACCAGCCGTATCGACGATATCGACCTTAACCTGGAAGATTTTGCCCAGCGCGTGAACTCGGATCTAGTCGGTAAAGTCATCAATATCGCCAGTCGTTGCGCCGGTTTCGTCAAGAAAAAATTCGACGGCAAACTGGCCGAAAGCTGGTCGGATTCTGCTAACGAGCTGTACCTGCAGTTCGCTAATGCTTCCGAAGAGATCGCCGGTCTGTACGAAAAACGCGAGTACGGACACGCCATGCGCGAAATTATGGCGCTGGCCGATCGCGCCAATGAATATATTGCCGAAACCGCCCCTTGGGTTCTGGCTAAAGAAGAAGGGAAAGAAGCCGAGTTGTACGAATCCGTTTCGGTCGGGATCAACCTTTTCCGTGTTCTGATGAGCTATCTGGCGCCGGTTATTCCGGCAACGGCAGAAAAATCACTGGCATTCCTCAACCTGGATTCATGGCAATGGGAAGCAGTGCATCAGCCGTTGATGGGTCATGAAATCAACAAATTCAAAGCTTTGATGACGCGTCTGGAAATGCCGGCTATCGAGAAAATGGTTGAAGCCTCAGCCCAATCTCTGACGGCTAAATCAGTTCCGGACGGCAAAAAAGACGACAGTAAACCTAAGAAACAATCCCAAGAGAAAAAGATGAGCGAAAACAAGCAAACGGCCGAAACCGGCGAATTCGACCCACTGGCGGAAACCATCACTATTGACGACTTTGCTAAAATCGATCTGCGCATTGCCAAAATCGTCAACGCCGAAGCGGTTCCGGAAGCAGACAAACTGATCAAACTGACTCTGGATATCGGTTTTGAACAGCGTCAGGTATTTGCCGGCATCAAGGCCGCCTACAACCCGGAAGACCTGATCGGTAAACTGACGGTCATGGTCGCCAATCTGGCGCCACGTAAAATGCGTTTCGGGCTGTCCGAAGGAATGGTTCTGGCCGCCGGCCCGGGCGGATCGGATCTTTATATTCTGAACCCGGATGACGGCGCTAAACCGGGTATGCGTGTCAAATAATGTTTCATTACGGATGTTGAGCGCTGAATGATCCTTGCCGATCAGACATTCAGCCTCGAACATTCAAAACACTTTAGGGATACAGATGCAGGATTACGCAATCATTTTGATTAGTACCGTTTTGGTCAATAACTTTGTATTGGTCAAATTCCTCGGTCTGTGTCCTTTTATGGGGGTTTCCAAAAAAACCGATGCCGCTCTGGGCATGGGTCTGGCGACAACCTTCGTACTGACGCTGTCGTCTGTTCTCAGTTACATTATCTACACCTATCTTCTACAGCCTTTCGGGCTTGAATACCTGCAAACAATTGCCTTTATACTGGCCATCGCGGCGGTCGTCGGCTTTACCGAAATGGCGATTCACAAGACTTCGCCGGTACTGTATCAGGTGCTGGGTATTTATCTGCCGCTGATTACCACCAACTGCGCCGTTCTCGGGGTTGCTTTGTTGAATGTCGGAGAACAGAACGACTTTATCGAATCGGCTTTTTACGGTATGGGCGCGGCGATTGGCTTTACTCTGGTCATGGTGCTGTTCGCCTCAATCCGTGAACGTCTTGAAGTAGCGGATATCCCCGGTCCTTTCAAAGGAGCGCCGATTGCCTTGATTACCGCCGGCCTGATGTCGATGGCCTTTATGGGCTTCGGAGGTCTGGTCTGATGGATTGGATTCACGGGCTTGAAGCGCTGGGAATTTTTCTTGCGCTGGCACTGCTGTTCGGGCTGGCGCTTGGCTATGCGGCTGTGCGTTTCAAAGTCGAAGGCAACCCTATGGCCGATCAGATCGACAAGGAACTGCCGCAAACACAATGCGGCCAGTGCGGTTTTCCGGGCTGCCGTCCTTATGCGGAAGCGTTGGCCAACGGCGAATCCGAAGTCAATCTGTGCGTTCCCGGCGGGACCGAAGTCATGATCAAGATTTCCGAAATCACCGGACGCGAGCAGAAAGCGATGGAAGACACCTCGGCGGATGAAAAAGCGAAGGAAACCGCCTTTATCGACGAAGACCTTTGTATCGGTTGCGTTCTGTGCATTAAAGAGTGTCCGGTCGATGCGATTCTCGGGGCCACGAAAATGATGCATACCGTGATCCAGCAGGAGTGCACCGGCTGTGAACTGTGCGTTCCGGTTTGTCCGGTGGATTGCATCGAAATGCGTCCGCAGGAAGTCAATCTGAAAAACTGGCAATGGCCGGCACCGAACGAACCTAAAAGCGCCCTGCCGAACGACTCCAAGCCTCTGGCAAATCTGTTGCAGGAGAATTCGTAAATGAGTCTGCTGCAATCACTGGCGAACACCCTGGCACCGATCTATCCGATGGCAAAACGCTTGCTGTACCGCTTTCACGGCGGCGTCTTTCCGCAATACCATAAATCGCTCAGTGCACGTAATCCGATTCATGCCCGCTTCATTCCACAAGAGTTGATTCTTCCGCTGGCCCAGCCGGTCGGTGAAGAAGCCAAACCTCTGGTAGAAGTCGGCGAACAAGTCCGTAAAAACCAGTTGATCGCCCGCGCCGACAGCAGCGCCGACAAGAAACTGGTGGTTCCGGTGCATGCCCCGACATCCGGAGTGATCGCCGCCATCGAACCGCGCACTCTGCCGCACGCGTCCGGATTGCAATCGCTGTGTATCGTAATCAAGCCGGATGGTCGCGATGACGCCATCGACAACGCTTTGAACAGCAACGGCGAATGGCCGGCAGAACCTCAACCGCTGAAAGATATCCTCGCCGATTCCGGTATTATCGGTATGGGCGGCGCCGGCTTCCCGACTTACGCCAAACTGCCTCGGGAAAAAGGCAAAATCCGTACGCTGATTATCAACGGCGCCGAATGCGAACCTTTTATCAGCTGCGACGACCTGTTGATGCAAACCCATGCTGAGGAAATTTTGCTCGGCGCGCAGATCACGGCTCATGCTCTGGGGATCGACGAAATCGTTTGCGGTATCGAAAACAATAAACCGCAAGCGATTCATCAGATGCAAACGGCCATCGAACAGCTCTCCGGCTCGCAACCAACTCCGGTTGCCAGCCGCATCCACGAAGTCGCTACCGTTTATCCGATGGGCGGACAGAAACAGCTGGTATATGAAATTACCGGAGTGGAACTGGCTGCGCGCGGCCATGCGATTGACCAGGGCATTCTAATGATGAATGTCGCGACCCTGCGCGCCCTGTACCGCGCCGTCGCCTTCGGAGAACCCCTGACTTCGCGTCTGGTGACGGTCAGCGGTCAAGGACTGCAAAAAGGATTTAATATCGATGCATTGATCGGAACGCCTTTCAATGCTCTGGCCGAACTTGCCGAACCGAAATCGCCCCTTGATTATCCGCTTATCATGGGTGGTCCGATGATGGGCGTACAGATGCCGGATAACGCGGTGCCGGTGATAAAAACCACAAACTGTATTCTCGCCAATCCGCCAGAACCGCGAGAAATGCAGATGCCGTGCATCCGTTGCGGCGAGTGTATGGACGCCTGCCCGGTTAATCTACTGCCGCAACAGATGTATTGGCACGCTCAAGGTCATGAATACGAAAAAGTTGAAAAACTGAATGTTTTCGACTGTATCGAATGCGGCTGTTGCAGCTATGTCTGTCCGAGCCATATCCCGCTGGTGCAGTACTACCGACATGCCAAAGCCGAAATCAAACTGCTGAATGCCGAGAAAGAAGCGGCGGAAGTGGCTAAAAAACGTCATGAATTCAAGCTGGCGCGCATCGAACGCGAAAAAGCCGAACGCGAAGCGCGTCTCAAAGCGAAGAAAGAAGCGGTTAAAAAACAGAGTGCCGAAAACCCGAAAACCGACTCGGATTCATCTGCCAAATCCGCTGCCGCTGCCCGTGCGGCCGCCGCAAAAGCAGCCGCATCGAAAAAGGCGTCTTCAGCCGCTGGCGACAAACCTTTAAGCGCCCGCGAAAAAGCGATATTGGCGGCACAGAAAGCCGCCGCTAACAAACAGGGACAGACCGACAAAGACAAGAAAGTCAAAGGTCAGAGCCTTACGACCGGCAAAGACAAGGAAGCGCAGGCCGAGGCGGCCAAAAAACGCGCCATGGCCGCGGCTAAAGCGGCTGCTGCTAAAAAACAGACAGCGGAAAAAGAGACCCCGAAAGAGAGCAAGCCGTTAAGTGCTCGAGATAAAGCGATCGCCGCGGCTAAAGCGGCCGCAGCCAAAAAAGCGGCGCAAAAACGTGGCGAAGAAAAGGCATCTGCGGAAATCACTGAAACCGCAACCATCCACAAAACGGATCAGGCTTCCGAGCAGAAGCTTGATCAAAATAAGATGCCAAAAAACAGCGCTCGCGACAAAGCGATTGCCGCAGCCAAAGCGGCAGCTGCCCGAAAAAAAGCGCAAGAAGCCAAAAACGCATCTTCCGAACCAGTTGAAACGCAAACAACCGATTTAACGGAGGCGTCTCAGGAGACTTCGCCGGCACTGGAAAAAGAGCAGGCGCGGCGTGCCGCTATCGAAAAAGCCAAAGCTGCGGCTCAATCGCGCAAACTGGCACAAAGAAAACAGGAACCAGTCGAAAACGCTGAAAAACCTGCATCGGAACAAACACCGTCTACGGCACGCAATGCAGAAGCACCTGAAAAAGCGTCCGTACAGCAAAGCGATCAGGAAAAGAGCAAAGACAAAGCCAAATCGGCGGCTAAAAAGGCGGCCATGGCTGCCGCAAAACGTGCAGCCGAAAAACGCGCTCAACAGCGTGCTGAACAAAAACTGGCCGAGAGCAAAGCCGGCGATGGAAAAAAACAAGAAGAGGAAACGCATTGATGAATCCGGCAAGCATGCCTATCCCCCCTTCCTCACCTTATGCGCACAACGATCAGACCGTGCGCAAGGTGATGCTGCAGGTTCAGCTCGCTGCCATGCCGGCACTGCTGATGCACATCTACCTGTTCGGTTTCGGTATTGTCGTTCAATGGCTGCTGGCGGTCGTTACCTACCTGGTCGTTGAATACAGCATGCTCAAACTGCGTGGCCGTCCGGTCATGCCATTTCTAACCGATCTCAGCGCGCTGATTACCGTCACCGGTCTGGTGTTCTGTATTCCGCCCACGGCTCCCTGGTGGGTGGTTGTCACCGGCTCGGCCTTTGCGCTGATCTTCGGAAAACACATCTATGGCGGGCTGGGTTACAACCCGTTTAACCCGGCAATGCTCGGTTACGCTTTCTTGATTATCTCTTTCCCGGTGCAGATGACCACCTGGATTATGCCGTCAGAAATCAGTGGTCACTACCTCGGCTTTATGGATGCGGTTCAGGTCATTTTCACCGGTGCTTTAAGTTCGGCCGATTTTGACATGCTCACCGGTGCGACGCCGCTGAACGAAATGCGTATCGGTATCGCTCAAGGGGTAACCGTTGCCGATACACTGGCTCCGATCGCCGGCCATACCAGCCAAACCCATTACTGGCTCGGCCTGAACAGTTGGGCCTGGATCAATATCGCCTTTCTGGTCGGCGGCATCTATCTGCTGTATAAACGTACTATCCGCTGGCAGTTTCCGGTCGGTTTTTTAGGTTCGCTGTTTCTGATGGCGTGGATTTTCCACGGCTATAACCCGGAAATGTACCCGCCGGCAAGCTTTGTTCTGTTGAGCGGTGGAACCATGCTGGCGGCATTTTTCATCATTACCGACCCGGTCTCCGCCAGCACAACCCCTGTCGGACGCTTTATCTACGCCTGCGGTATCGGCGTTCTGGTGTATGTCATCCGTTCCTGGGGAACTTTCCCCGATGGATTGGCTTTTGCCATACTGCTGATGAATATCGCTGTTCCTCTGATCGACCAGTACACCCAGCCGCGCGTGTTCGGACATAAGCGATAGGAGAGAGTCGTGAGCCAGAAATCGCAAAAACCGATGTTTAATTCTGCCCTGTTTCGTGCGATGGGCAACTCGGCAGGAAAACTCAGCGCCTTCGTGGTGATCTGCATTATTCTGCTGCTTGGCGTTCGCGCCCTGACCGGACCAAAAATCGATGCCGCCGAACGGCAGAATCTACTGGATCGCTTCAATGAAGTTTTGCCGGCGGAATACTATGATAACGATCCTCTGGCAGATACTAAATTGCTCAAAGACCCTAAAATTCTGGCTCGTCTCGGTGCCAAAGAGCCGGTAACGGTCTATCGGGCACGCAAGGGAATTGAACCGACCGGTGCCATTTTTCAAGCCATTGCGCCAAATGGTTACAGTGGTAACATCTATATTCTGATCGGCATCTTTCCTGATGGTCAGGTTTCCGGCGTACGTGTTCTCAAACATGCGGAAACCCCCGGACTCGGCGATAAAATCGAATTGCAGAAACATGATTGGATACTCTCTTTCGACCGCCGCATCCTGACCCCCGGCAACCAGTATGACTGGGCAGTGAAGAAAGACGGCGGTGATTTCGACCAGTTCACCGGTGCGACTATTACCCCGCGCGCTGTCGTCGGAGCCGTTAAACATGCGCTTGAAGTGGTCAACGAGTTAGGAGATAAGCTGTATGACTGATACCAATACTCTGGCGGATACTCCGAATTCTACCGCCGCCGATGCCATTGAAACAACGCCGAGCGTCTGGCAGGCAAAAAAAGCCGAATACAAAAAGATTATGCTCAACGGCCTGTGGCAGAACAACCAGGCCATGGTCGCCCTGCTGGGTCTGTGTCCGCTGCTGGCAGTATCCAACAACGCCGTTAACGGTTTGGGGCTCGGGCTGGCAACGCTGGCGGTATTACTGGTTTCCAATACGCTGGTTTCCCTGATTCGCAGTCACGTCTCCGATGAAATCCGTATTCCGGTGTATATCGCCATTATCGCGACGGCCGTCACCATGATCGACCTGCTGATGAACGCGTATTTCCATACCTTACACGGCATACTGGGCATCTTTATCCCCCTGATCGTGACCAACTGTGCGATTCTCGGTCGCGCCGAAGCCTATGCCTCGAAAAACAGCGTCGATAAAGCCATCGTTGACGGTTTCTTTATGGGACTGGGCTTTTTGGTGGTTCTGGTGCTGCTGGGCGCCTTGCGCGAGATTATCGGTTCCGGAACCCTTTTTGATCAGGCCTATTTGATGTTCGGAGAAACAGCAAGCAACTGGACCATCACCTTCAGCGACGACTATCAAGGTGTTCTGCTGGCAATTCTGCCGCCGGGAGCTTTTATCGGACTGGGTCTGCTGATCGCGGCCAAAAACTATATCGACCAGAAAAAAGCCGCCAAACTGCAGAACGACCTCGGCATTAAGATCGCTATCAAATAGTTTACGATCCGGTCTGTTGCAGCAGCCAATCTTCGTAAAACTCAAGACGTAATTCGGACTGCATGGTCGTCAGCCAGATTTTGCCCGGCGAGACTTCAAACAAATAGGGATAAGCCAGCCAGGCCCCTTTGCATTGCGCCACAATTAACGGATCACTCCAGCTCTCTCCATCATCTTCCGAATAACACACTGCCAACTCCTCGCGGTGCCACGAAGCGGCCACCTCCGAAAACTGCCCGCCACGTCGCGGAAACTCCGTTTTGCCCCGCGGATAAAGCGTGTTATAGACCATTAACAGACGCCCGCTTGCCAGACGTTTCAACATCGCCGGTGAACTGCTCGCCTCGATACCCGGATGAATCTGCGTCCAACTGCGCCCGTCATCATAGGAATAGGCGTGCCAGAAGTAATCCTGATTGGTTCTAATGCAATACCAAACCCTGTCAGGCAATTCAACCAGCGTCCCTTCATAGCAGCCACCGTGATGGCCGCGTCCGCCGATATCAAGTTTGTTGCTCGCATGCCAACTCAAGCCGTCATCGTCGGAACGGAAACTCAAACTGTAATGGCGCGCCTGCTGATAATCCAGATTCTGCGCCGAAAGCACGATCGCCCCGGATTCAAGCTGAATAATGGTCGAACTGACCGCCGCATAACCGGTCTGAATTCGTATCGGCTCCTGCCAACTCCGTCCTCCGTCTTCACTGCGCACAACATAGTGATATAAACGGGAATTCTTTGTCGGCGCATTGCGCTTTTTAACCCAGTTGAAATGGTACTCCTCGGCATTCAGAAAAGAGAGAATAACCGTACCATCCCGAGTACAGAGCAAGCTGTGCGCATCGGTCGCTTTGAATAGCATCTGCTCGGAAAATAGCTCAAATGTCTGCCAATCTTTGCCGTCGTTCGCGGACAGATAAGCGGTTTTCCCGTGGATACAGAGCAGATCCCCGTCGCAGTTGCGGATAAAAGGCCCGTTATGCTCGATGCTCAACGGACGAATACCCTCCGCCAAGAAAACCGGCGCATCGGTTTTCGGCGCTTTGGAAAAATTCAGTTTTATCTGCGGGTACTCGATCATTTTCTGCATTCGTATCTCTCTTGCTGTCGTCGCCCTAGGTTGCGATAGGTTGCTGCAATAGGTTGTCAAACGCTTCGATAAATTCTTATCTCACTTATGTATGAATTATGGCGCATCCGTATCCTGACGTTCAATCATCGCAAAAGAATTTCCGGCCGGACAAGCAAGTATGTCAAACAGGAAATTTATCAAGATAATTTGGACTCGACCGACAAATCCGCTATGATTCTGCCACCGAGCTACGATTGATAAAATTCCGTGAAAACACCGTCTTATGAATAAACAGAAACGATTAGAAATATTCCAACGCCTCAGCGAAGCGATTCCGGAACCGGAAACCGAGCTGGAGTATTCCAGTACTTTTGAACTGCTGATCGCGGTGATTCTTTCCGCCCAGGCAACCGACAAAGGCGTCAATATCGCCACCCGCAAGCTGTTTCCGGTAGCCAATACGCCGCAAGCGATCTATGCCTTGGGCGTAGACGGTCTTAAAGAGTACATCAAAACCATCGGTCTGTTTAACTCCAAAGCGGAAAACATTATCAAAGCCTGCAAAATGCTGGTCGAACTGCACGGCTCGGTGGTTCCGGACAATCGTAAAGATCTTGAAGCTCTGCCGGGTGTCGGCCGCAAGACGGCGAATGTCGTTCTCAATACCGCTTTCGGTCAGCCAACCATGGCAGTCGATACACATATCTTTCGCGTCTCCAACCGCACTAAACTGGCGCCGGGTAAAACCGTGCTTGAAGTGGAAAAGAAACTGCTCAAAAATGTACCGAAAGAGTATCTGATCCCGGCACATCACCTGCTGATTCTGCACGGCCGTTATACCTGCACCGCTCGTAAACCGCGCTGCGGCGCCTGCTGTATCTACGATTTGTGCGAATACAAAGAAAAAACCGAGTAATAACCGGATAATCTCATGCTATATACATCCGAAAGAGACAAATTACGCCTGTTCTATGTCGAATGCTGGAAAAAGGCACGCAACGGCCTGCCGATGGACCCGATGGAGCAGATGGTCGCGCGCGTGATCGAAATGCACCCGGAATATCACGCCATGCTGGAAAACGAAAAACTCGGCAACGAGTACAAGCCGGAAGACGGCGAAACCAATCCGTTTCTGCACATGGGCATGCACCTCGGCCTGCAGGAACAGGTGGTTATGGATCGTCCGGCCGGCATCAAAGCGGTCTATCAGCAACTGGGGGAAAAGATCGGTGATGTGATGCAGACCGAACACGCTATGATGGACTGTCTCGGCGAAATGATGTGGCAGGCGCAACGCTCGCAGTCCGAGCCGGACGAAATGGCCTACCTCAAGTGCCTGCAAGACCTGCTGCTTAAATATTAAGGCGCATTTCTTGGATTTCCGGCAGCACACCCCCTATGCTTTGCGCGAACCGCAATCCGAATATGAATTTCAACTTTATAGCGACGGAGCCTACTTCAAGCAATGCCAGCTCGGCGGCTGGGGTTTCGCCATCTATAACAAAACCGGACAGCTCATCGACAGCCTTTCTGGCGTACAGATTTCCCATTCCAGCCTGGAAATGGAACTGATCGCAGCGATTAAGGCATTACAGTGGCAACTACAGCAACACCCCGACAGCCCGATCGCCCTTTTCACCGACGCACAGATTCTACTTGAAGGCCTGTTTGATAAATACCCGAAATGGCAGGAAAACAACTGGCATTCGGCCAACGGCAACCCAGTCGTGTATGCCGAACTCTGGCAACAACTCTACTCTCTAGCACAAAACGCCCCCGTCGATTTTTACTGGATCAAAGGCCATACCGCCAACAAACAAAACCAGCTTGCCGATCAACTCGCTAGAGAAAACATTCTAAAAAGCCAAATTTCCAGTTAATCGAATATAAAAATTATATTTATATTGTTCCCCCCGAAAATGAAATTAGTGCCATTATCTTTTTACAAAATGGAGCTTTCTTATTATTTTTTATTAAAAAAACCGGCATTGCACCGGTTTTCGTTTTGATGGTTTAAGGCGTATGTGCCGACCCGAAATTCAGGGATTCAAAAACTTTGTTGGCTGGTACACCAAGTTTTGTTGAATTCCCCTCAATATCAGCGATCAGAGCTTTAACCGACGCGGTAAAGTCCAGCATTCCACCTGTCGATGATAGCGTAACGTTCTCAAGCACTGAACCGCCGTCCTCAATGTCACGAACATCCGTGTAATTCGGAATAACTTGAGCATTGTTTAAGACATAATCGCGTACTTGGGTGTAGGTTAGGCTAGGTGAAAGTGACCAAAGCGCCGCGGCCACTGCCGCCACTTCCGGAGTGGCCGCAGAGGTGCCGTTGAACGAGGTGCTTTCCACAGGGGTTAATACACTTCCGTCACTGGTGAATGAAGTCGTCACAATGCCGTTTGTTGGAGCGGCAATGTCCGTCGAAATGGCCCCGTAATTTGAATAGGTGGCGCGACCCCCTGTGCCAGTGATACCGTTTACCGTGATGACGTTATCCATAGAATAAGAGGCTGGATACAAAGGGGTGTCGTCGATGCTTTGGGAATCGTTCCCAGAAGCCGCAACAACCAGATGCCCGCCGTCTTTTAGCGCAACAAAGGCATCATAAGAGGCCATTAACGTTTCATCCGCAGAACCAGACATGCTATTGCTGAAATTAGAGATCTTCACCCCCTCGTTCAAAACAAAGTCAATGCCGCTAATAGTCGCGTTTTCCCACTGAATTCCGTTATCGTCTTCAATATTGATTGCCATGATTTTGCATCGTGGGGTTAAACCTGCACCTGCATAGGCATTATTGATCTTTTCGCAGATAACGCCAGCCACTTGCGTTCCATGTGTTGAGGTTGTTGCGATCGGATCGCCTGATACTGTTTTGTTTGGTGCGATTCCATAAATGTTGTCGATGTATGAATCACCGTCATCATCAATTCCGTTATCAGGAATTTCGTCAGCATTAACCCACATCATATCTTTTAACGCGGGATCGTTATAATTCACGCCTGAGTCAAATACAGCGATGATAATGTCTTCCATGCTGTTTACGCGATCTTCAAGCAGGCGTCGTGCTTCAAGCGCCCCCAAGTCAACACCGTTCACGTATAGGTAAGGGTTGGTGTCGTTTGGTCGGTCGGTCGATTCAATAAATCCGCCGCCGTTATGCCAGTTCCACATTTGAGAAAACAAGTCTTCTTCTGGTAGGGCTGTAGTTGTCAAAGCTTGCGATTTAATCGCCTTATCGAACATAACCTGTTTTACAAAAGGCAGGGTTTCGATTGCCGTTTTGATTTCGTCAGGGTTGCCGTCGAATTCAATTGTAATCATCTTGAATCGTGAATGATTCGATTTAACGGTCGCACCCGCTACGTCAAGCACCGCTTGAATCTGCTCTTCTGTCGGCGCTTCATGGAATTTCACGTTCAGCGTGGTTAGTGAAATATCTGATTCCAAGTTTTGTGCTTTAGGAGCAGAAGCCGCCTGCGCTTTTACAGGGGTCGGCATGTCTGATCCTGCAATAACGGGTGATGCGATTGCCGCGATTGCTAGTGCTAAAATAGTCTTTTTCATATCCTTTCTCCTTATTCGCCTTGTTATTGCTGTCCAGATAGTTGCCATGCAACCGTCATCGCCGTTCCGGAAGAGACATTTCCGACCACCTCAGAAGTGCCTGATGTTTCGACTGAAAGCAGTGTTCCGCTCTCATTGATCGTCAGCTTTTGCTGTTCTGTAAAAACGGTTAGTCCGTTGTCATCAACTGTCTGCGTGTCGAATTGAAGAATCGCTTCGGATTCAACACCAGAGTCGATTAGTGACCATGTAACCGTTGTTGTGTACCCAAGTAGTGTTGGGTTGATTAAAAGCGTTCCACCGTCGCCATAGTTCGCTGTAGCAGGCATTGGGTTGTGCGTCATAACCTTATCCAAACTATCAGCCGGAATGTATTGTTCTGACGATCCTGCTTTATAAGAAAACTGGTCTGTCAGTGAAGCGATCTTGCCGGTCGTTTTATTCACAAAGACAATTTTCTCGTCGCTTTGTGTGGCTGTCTGACCGTTGCTGTCAATCGTCCAGTCGGTGCGGACAGTTCGCATCCACGGCGTATCTTTAACATTTAATGGCTCAGAGGCTTCAACTGATCGCATCATAGATGCCGGAGAAGAAATCCCGTTAATATCAACATATCCGTCAACCGTGTAAGTGTATGCCACACCACTTGATTCTGGCATATAACGATAATCCGTCAAATTGAATGTCGGCTCGATTGTGCCGCCAGAAATGATTTGATTGTCGTCGGTTGAATCACCGCCGCCACCGCCACCACCACCACAGGCGGTCAGTAAAGTTGAAGTTAATAGAAATGGGGCTGTTCGTTTAATCACAATAATTCCTTTTATTTGCCTATTAATTTTTTATAGCCGAAATAAATTATACAAAAATCCACTCATGTTTTAATTAAATGATATATTTCAAGTAATTTTATGCTTGCAACTAAGCATTTTCATTTGAAGGAAAAAGAGAAAATCAACTTTTCCAAAAGAAAAACCAATGTCTTTTGTAACAGGAAATTTAAGAACCGTTTTACGACTTGAAGGCTTATCGATTCTGCTGCTCTCGGCGCTGATTTTCCATCAGTACAGCGCAGACTGGATACTGTTTGCCTGGCTGTTTCTGGTGCCGGATTTAGCTTTTTTAGGCTATGTATTCAATTCCAAATTCGGGGCAATCTTATACAACACGACCCACTCGATGATTGGACCGGCCCTGTTGCTAGCCTCAGGACTGCTAAGCGATGCTGATTTAGCCATTTCCATGGCCCTTATCTGTTTTGCACACATAGGTTTTGACCGCGCCTTAGGTTATGGCTTGAAGTATGGCAGTGGTTTTACCGACACTCATTTGGGGAAAATCGGTTCCAAAAGAGATACTTGAACAAAAGACAGCCCCCCCCTTTTGTAAAAAGCGTTGATGCCCTTCTATACGGTTCTATGTCGAAATAACCAAGACGCAAACGCAAGGGGAAAGAGCGCAATCAGCATCATCGGGCAGATTTGCGGCCATACCGCCAACAAGCAAAATCAACTGGCCGATCAACTGACTCATGAAACCATTCTAAATGCGCATTCAGCCTAACTAAATAACCCATTAAGTACTGGATTTAATCCACTTAAAAAACTATTATGGATGCAGTTTACAGATTTACGGCAATGCTATTTAGGTCAAATAAAATCGCACCTAAATCCCATAACCCGTTATAAATCAAATAATTTTCACAGCAAACACATCCTAAATACGGATATAAAACGGCAGTTTTATTACTGCTTCAAATACACTTTTTATAAGTATTAGGATGTCTAATAATAGTTATGCTTAAAAACTAAAAAAGGAGTAAACATGAAGTTAGGTTTAATTATTACTAGTACTGCACTAGTTTTATCTGTGTTTTCTGGTAGTGCTTTAGCTGAAAATACTACATCAGTCGTCGATATGGCTAAGAAAAGTGGTGTTAAACGATGTTTGAAGCAACTAGAAGCTGTCTCTAATTTTATAATTGGAGACAAGGGGCACGGCACTCATGCCTCTTGGAGTAGCACTTCTCCTGACAACAGAATGTATACATCAATGACTTCAAAAAATTACACTGATGGTAATTCTCATGTTTCTATCGTCGGTGCAATAAACTCAGAAGGAAAATGTGATACTTATTACATGGAAACGTTTGCTTTACCAAAATCTTGCATGATGGTGAGGGAGACAACATATAAAGAAATGGATTATGTTGGAACTTTGGCTGATAAAACTATAGTTCTCGAAAATGCTGGTGGTGCAAACTATTACCTTACCCCTCAAGGTACTGAAAATAGCATATGTTTAG
The DNA here is from genome assembly GCF_013282625.1 of Thiomicrorhabdus xiamenensis. Taxonomy (NCBI): domain Bacteria; kingdom Pseudomonadati; phylum Pseudomonadota; class Gammaproteobacteria; order Thiotrichales; family Piscirickettsiaceae; genus Thiomicrorhabdus; species Thiomicrorhabdus xiamenensis. Next base: position 1,177,752 of record NZ_CP054020.1, on the reverse strand, counting down.
TATCTAAAAGAGAAACTGTTTTCGAATAATCATAACAAATTGCTTAAGTCGGATTCGTATACGTGTGCCGAACTCGCGGCGCTCAAATATGGCACACGTATACTCACAGCTTAGCAAGGCGTTATAACGTTCTAGGTAGATCGTGACAGGCAAGAGAATTACAAACGACCATAGCTTTGATTGCGAAGTTTTAGCTAATAATACAGTTGAATATTTCTCGGCTTTTTATACGGATCAGAGTAGAAGCGACGTTTTGATGCTCGTTTTAAAGCTTAAGGAAATCGCACTCTATCAGCGATTCTTTCTTGATGCCGCACTTGGCTTTTGGGAAGAATGGGACGAGGAAGACAACTTCTACGATTTAGAGGATTTAGAGCATGTAGATCTTGCAAATGAGTTAAATCTTCTAGGAAAGAAAGTTTTGTCAATTGCTTGCAAAGGCTCCTTCGAAGAATTCTCTTCAATCGAATTCGTATTCGAGGGGGTGAATTTATTATTAAAATTCAGTGATCATAATGACATTGAGTCAGATATTGTGCTGGAAAGGTTATAACAAGCACCTGCAATGTGACCTCCAGCAGTCGAGGAGGTGTTATGCCTCTCTTTAATAATTGGATGCATCCACCACTGACAATTGCCCCCCTACTCTGCTAAGCACTCCGGTGCCTGAATAACCATGCCGCAGAGGAGAGCGTAAACAGCGCAATCAGCATCATCGGCCAGATTTGCGGCCAGAGAGTTTCCAGGCTCAAATCCTGCAGGAAGACACCGCGCACCACAACCAGAAAATAACGCAGTGGATCGACATAGGTCAGCCACTGGATGACATCGGGCATATTGTCGATCGGCGTCGCAAAGCCGGACAGAATCACCGCCGGCACCATAAACATAAAGGCTCCCAATAGCGCTTGCTGCTGCGTAGTGGAGAGCGCCGAAATCATCAGCCCTACACCGATCGCCGACAGTAGAAAAAAGATCAACGCGAATTGCAGCAGGAAATATTCACCGCGAAAAGGCACGCCAAACCAGAACACCGCAATCAGAATAATAATATTACTTTCCAGCAGGCCGATCATCAGCCCCGGCAGAGATTTACCAATCAGAATTTCCAACGGCACGGCCGGTGTGACCAGAAGTTGATCAAAAGTCCCCTCTTCGCGCTCGCGTGCAACCGACAAAGCGGTGACGAGCAGCGAAACGACCAGTACAATCAAAGCGACGATTCCGGGAACAAAAAACCAGTTACTTTTCAGGTTTTCATTAAACCAGTTACGTTGAACCAAGCTGACCGGCGCCTGATTCAACTGGTGGGCTTGTGCCCATTGCTCGTTAAAGGTCTTAATGACCTGCATGACATCGTTTTGCGCCAGCAAGGCGGTATTGGAGTTGCGCCCATCGACAATGACTTGCAGCTGGGTTGTGCCGGTCTCTTGCAAGCGGGATGAAAAATCGCTGGGAAAATTCAATACTATCAACGCCTCTCTATTATCAATCAAAGGCGCAACCTCTCTTTGATGGTGCAACTGCGCGACGATTTCAAAGGTGTCGGAACCGGCCAGATGGCCGATAATCTCCTGCGAAATAATTCCCTGATCCTGATTGAAGATTGCCACCGGCGCCTGTTTAAGATCAAAGGTGGCAGCATAACCGAAAACAAACAGCTGAATCATTGGCGGCCCGATGACTACAAAACGGGCGCGCTTATCCTGCAGCAATACACGAAACTCTTTAATTGTCAGCGCCCAGATACGCGCCCAGGATAACCAAGCCATTAATCCAGCCTCTTATGCGATTTTTTCAGAACAATCAGGGTAAGAATGATGCCCATGACGAACAATGCCAGCAGGTTCGGTAGCAGCACCCAAAGTATATCCCCGGCCAGAAATTCGGTTTGCAGCAACGCAACAAAATAACGCGCCGGAACGATATGCGTTACGGCCTGAATAAACAGTGGCGTACTGCCGATATCAAAAATGAAACCAGATAGCAGAAACGCCGGCAAAAAAGTAACGATAATCGCGATCTGTCCGGCGACAAACTGCGTTTTACCGACGGTGGAAATCAAGATGCCCATCGACAGCGCTACCCAAAGAAAAAGCGCCGAACTGAGCAGAAGTATCCATAAGGAGCCGCGCAACGGCACTTCAAACAGATACAGTGCCATCACCAGACTGAGCAGCATGCCGCCCATGCCGAGAATAAAATAGGGAATCACTTTGCTTAACAGCAGTTCATGGATAGAAATCGGCGTGATCAGGAGCGCTTCCATGGTTCCCCTCTCCCACTCACGCGCGACCACCAGAGAGGTCAGCAAAGCCCCGATCAGAGTCATAATAATGGCGATCAGACCCGGCACCAGAAAATAACGGCTGTTAACCTGAGCGTTGAACCAGATGCGGGTGAGCGCTTCGACCGGCTGATTCACCTTAACGCCCTGCGCTGTACCATAAGCGTTGAGCCAGGTCTGCCAGTTACCCTGTACATAGCCATTAATCAAGTTGGCGGTATTGGAATCCACCCCATTGACCAGAAGTTGTATCGGCGCCGCCCCCGAGCGGTGAAAGTCAGCGGCAAAATTGCTTTTCAAAATCAGCAGAGCCTTGATTTTGCCGTTTTGCATGGCTTGCTTGCCCTGAACCAAATTCTGAAAGGTTTGCGGGCTAAAGTAATCACTCTGGTGAAAATGACTGATGAAATCCTGAGACTCCAAGGACGGTTGTTGCTGGACGATCCCGATTTTTATATGCTTGGCGTCCAGACTGACCCCATAGCCGAAAATCAGTAACAGAATAACCGGCAAGATAAACGCAATGCTGATACTGCTCGGATCGCGAATGATCTGTAGAAATTCTTTGCGGATCAAACCACGTATTCGCATCCATTTGAGCGAAGATTGACTCATTCCCCCGCCTCCGCACTTTTATCGGCCTCGATAATATGGATAAAGGCCTCTTCCATATCGCTTCGCCCGGCTTCCTGTTTAATATCAGCGGGAGTGCCTAGCGCCATTATCCGTCCGTTGGACATAATCGCCATACGGTCACAGTACTCGGCCTCTTCCATAAAGTGCGTGGTCACCATAATGGTCACCCCTTTTTCGGCCAGCGCGTTGATTTTATTCCAGAAATCCCGTCTTCCCATGGGATCGACGCCGGAGGTCGGTTCATCCAGAAACAAAATATCCGGCTCATGCATTAACGCACAGGCCATCGCCAGACGCTGCTTGAAACCGAGCGGCAGATCCCGGCTCGGCTGCTTGAGAAGCTCTTGCAGTTCAAAAGTCTCTATCGCCCAGTCCACGCGTTCCCGGCGTTTGGTGCCTTTTAACCCGTAAATTTTGCTGTAAAAATCAAGGTTCTGCGCCACCGACATCACACCATACAGAGAAAACTTCTGCGACATGTAGCCCAGTTTGGCGCGTGCTTGGGCTCGCGCATGACGCAGATTATGTCCGGCGACCTGCAAATGACCATCAGTCGCGGGCAACAGGCCGCACAGCATACGGAAAGTGGTGGTTTTTCCGGCACCGTTGGCACCGAGCAGACCGAAAATTTCACCGCGCTGAACCTGAAATGAGAGATGATCCACAGCGACAAAATCCCCAAAGCGGCAAACCAGCTTATCGACTTCTATGGCTGGCAGGTCATCAGATACTGCGGATGCCTGTGCAAAATGTTGAACCGTTTCCTTTTCAAGAACCGGTGCGAATTCCGTCTGCTGGCTCAGAAGATCGACAAAAGCATCTTCAAAACGGGATTCGACGGCTTCAACCTGTAAACTCTGCCGATCTGCCGGTTCTATGCCCGGAAGCTTTTGCAACAGTTCCGCTGGCGTACCGACCGTGTCTCTGGTCAGTATTCGAACGCTTTCTCCCATAATAAGCGCATCCTGCACGAAAGGCTGAGCGGCCAACTGTTTTTTCAGCTGCCGTTTATGGGTAGTTTTATCGGCAGAGAGCAGAAAGGTGCGGTTTTTCAGCGGCTGGGTAAAATGCTCCGGAGCCCCTTGGGCAAGCAGTCGTCCTTCATGCAGCAGTTTAATATCATGACAGCGTTCCGCTTCATCCAGATAGGCCGTGCTAAGCAACACACTCATGCCGTTTTCCTCGACCGCCTGATAGACGATCTGCCACAATTCACGGCGCGAAACCGGATCGACACCAACGGTCGGTTCGTCCAACAGAAGCAGCTCGGGCGATTTCACCAGGGTACAAGCAAGACCCAGCTTCTGTTTCATTCCGCCGGAAAGCTTGCCGGCCAAACGATTGCCAAAGGATGACAGTCCGCTCATATCCAAAAGCTGTTGAAAACGGTCCGGGCGCTGCGCTTCCGGCAATCCCTGTAAATCGGCATACAGTCTGAGGTTTTCCATGACTGTCAGATCCTGATAAAGCCCGAACTGCTGAGGCATATAACCGATCGAGGATTGGATCGCCAACGGCGCTTTGGCCACATCTTTCCCCAATACCGTAATGCGTCCTTTATCCAGCGTCAGTAGCCCGGAAATCAAACGCATCAGCGTGGTTTTTCCGGCCGCATCGGCACCGATCAAGCCGGTCACCTGTCCGGGCCGAATTTCGAAACTGACCTCCGACAGCGCATCAATGACCCGCCCAGGCAGCTCAAACTGTTTAGAGACATTTTCAATTATCAGAGGCGATGGCGATCTGGTCGTAGTCATGGGTTGCTTCGCGGCATGTGTTTAGGAATCGGCGTTATTCTGTGCCGTGGTACCGTCACACTCTGGAGACAGTAGAGGGGAACTTTGCAGGTCGATGTTAACTGTCGCCGGCATCCCCAGACGCAGTTCGCTCTGCAGGTCACAGGTGTAGATACGAACCTGATAAACCAATTGGGTTCTCAACTCTTCGGTTTGCACCGTTTTCGGGGTAAATTCAGCCACCGGAGAGATATAACCGACCCAGCCGGAATAACGTTTACCGGGATAACTGTCGGTCATAATCTCAGCCGGCATGCCCTGTTTGATTTTCCCCAGTTCGGTTTCCGAAACATAGGCCCTTACCCATTTCGGGCTTTGCACAGCAAGCGTCATCACCACCTGTTGCGGCTGCGCCAGATCGCCCGGCTCCAGAACACGATCACGGACAATGCCGTTAATCGGTGAATGCAATACGGTATCGTCCAAGTCTTTCTGCGCCAGAGCGACCTGTGCCTGAGCCTGCTCAATCTGTGCTTTTACCTGTGCAATGTCTTCATCGCGGGCACCCATTAATGCGACCTGCCAGGCGTCATAAGTCGCAAGCTGTTGATGGCGTAACGCTTGGGCTTTGGCCTTGGCATTATCGACCGCATCCTGAGAAGCCAACTTTTTCGGCAGCAATGATTTCAAACGCTCATAGCTGCTTTGCGCCTGCTGCGCTTCCGTTTTCGCGGCAAGATAGCGGCTTTTAGCCTGGGCGATCTCTTCAGGACGGTTACCGGCAATTAATTTATCGAGCGTCGCCTGCAAGGCACTGACGCTGGACTTGGCATAATCCAACTTGGCTTGATAACGCGTGGAATCGATACTGGCCAGTTCCTGATTCTGCTTAACATGCGCGCCTTCGGAAACCTGCATTTTTTCAATTTGGCCGGAAACCTGAAAAGCCAGGTTCACCTGACGCAGATCGACATTACCATAGAGCGTAATCTGGTCAGTTTCTTCTACCCCGGTTTCGTGAAAGTAATACCAGGCAGAGAATGCCGATACAGCCAATAGAATAATGCCCAGCAGAAGCCGCTTTTTCATTCTTACTCCAAATGATAAGTGTATTGGTGATTATACTTAGCGTTAAATTAACACAAACCACTCAAGCCCGGAAAGCTAAACAGCCGCTCTTTTTTATGGACGGAAGCCACCGATAATCAAGCGCCAACTAAGATGCGAAACGAAGTACAAAATCCTTTAGTCATCAAAATGGCCATCAAAACGGATTATCTACTAAAATAGCCGCATTCCAATTCCAATAACTAAAGACCGCAGACCACGCTATGAGCGAGAAAAAATGCATTATTTCCTGGGATCGCCTGCATCGCGATTGCCGCAAGCTGTCGCAACGGATTAACCAGATGGATCGTAAATGGGATGGCATTATCGCCATTACCCGCGGCGGTATGATTCCAGCGGCGATTTTAGCCAGAGAACTCGGCATTCGTGTTGTCGATAGCATTTCGGTTCGCACCTACAGTCATCAACAGATCGAAGAGCCGGTCATCCTGAATGATGTCAGTGCCACCGAAGACGGTGAAAATTTTCTTCTGATCGACGATCTGGTCGATACCGGCGTTACCGCCAAATTTGTCCGGCAACGCTTGCCTAAAGCGTATTTCGCGACCGTGTATGCGAAACCTGAAGGCCGCCCTTTGGTCGATACCTTCATTGCCGAAGTGCCGCAAGACACCTGGATCTATTTCCCTTGGGATTTGCACTTGGACTATGTAAAACCGATCGCCAAAGAGGCCGACGAATAGCGACGAACTCGGCAAGCGTCTCTTTTCTGATCTCCAGACCGGAAACCGGCATCGATTCTCTAAGTGTCACTTAGGCTCTGCTCGAACCGATCATGCTCGTTGCGTGTTTTATCAGCGCTGTTATTTCTGATGCTGGCGGAATTGAATAATCTCAAAAATAAGTTTCACATCGCCGCACGCTGATCATTCAGAGGGCATTTAGTACGTATAAGTGCCCTAAAAAGCCATTATTTTAAAAACTTATCCCATTCTTCATAAACTTAACTGGACATTTCCGCCGCAAAGCTATAGATTAACCCTGTTGGAAAGAAGTCTTTTATTTACATCCTACATTTCGCTGTTTCAATTTAGTAACACCCGTCCTGCAGTTTTTAAGTACCAGTCTGATTTTCCAAGTTTAAGCTTTTAGAAGACGTCAAGCCTAAAAGTAACAATTGATTTAAAATTCAGGAAAACTGTCATGTCTAATGAAACAGTCAAAGGAACCGTTAAGTGGTTCAACGAAACTAAAGGTTTCGGTTTTATCCAACAAGAAAACGGCCCAGATGTATTTGCACACTTCAGCGCAATTACCGGTTCAGGTTTCAAAACCCTAGCCGAAGGTCAGCAAGTTGAGTTCACTGTAACTCAAGGCCAGAAAGGCCCTCAAGCAGAGAATATCGTTGTACTGTAATCTTTGCAGATAGATCGAATACCTCGAAAAGGCAGGCGTTAAAACCTGCCTTTTTTATTGCCTGCCGTTTTTAGACAGTCCCCCTCTTTTCCTCCTCCGCCCAGCAAAACTATAAATTTAGCTAATACAAGCATAACCCGATTCATGCCGTAAAAGTGTTGACCTTTTCATTCATACAGATAAACTAACAAACGTTAGTTAGATAACTGTAATGATTAATGGAAGTGAATATGAATAGAATTTTGAACAAAGTATGGGGCTATTGGCTGATTACCGATCTTTTACTGATTCTTGAGGTAACGGTTTGGCAAGGTTACGGTTTGATCGCCGCAACCGTATTGACGCTATTGCAGACTCTGCACTTTTTTGCGGAGAATCCGAAAGTTTCGGCGTTTCCGGTTCAAGTTCGCATCGCCTATCTGCTTTTATTGATTATCGCTTTCTGGCCGCCGTTGTACTGGCTTTTGTATCCTGTAATCCTCGGGACAACCGCAATGGTATTGTTTGATTACTGTTTCCTGGCGCGCTTTATGTCTCTCATGCCCTGGAATCATAATCAACGTTTCTCATGGTCGATGATCTATCAGACGTTTTTCAGCAAACCTGTCGAAGGTTCTGTAGCGAAGAATTGAGATTTGATCTCCCGACCGGAGATCAGAAAGGACCCTTATTCTACTAACAGCAAAATCAGTCTTATTGATTTGAATCTGACTCTTATGAGTTCCTTTTTTCCGCCGCATATGCCAACTTGCGGCGGCTTTTTATAACTAAAGAAATTCCGATTTTCTATAAAACCCGTCCCGCGTTTTCCTGCGCAACCCTCTCTTAAAACTCGCAGTCACCGGCTAAAAAGCGTTTATGGCCAGACCCACAGCACTGATTAACATAATCAAACCGGCAAAACGATTCAGACTCCGCTCCAGCGTGTGACTCTGAAACCAACGCCGAGCCTGTGTCGCCAATAAGGCATAAAAAGCCATGACCGTTGCAATCACTCCGATAATGATCGAAGTGGCCCAAAAAGCATCCAGCAAAGCGATTGGCTCGACGGAGATGAATGTCTGTAAAAAACCGATATAAAACAGAACCACTTTCGGGTCGGCAAAGATGGTCATGAATCCACACGCAAAGCGAGCGCCCGGTGTTGAGAGTTCGGCTTCGAAAACCTGGTTGGCTCTGGGTTTTCTCGACCAGTAGCGCCATCCGAGCCAGCACAAATAGGAAACTCCGAAAAGTTGAACGCCTTTGAAGGCAAGCGGAAATGCTTCAAACACGGCACTCATGCCGAAAAGAGCCAACAATACAAACAGCAGATCGCCGCTGATGATACCGAGAATCACCGGAACCGCACTCCGGAAACCGGAGGCAAGCGACTGGGAAACCGTCAACAGGACACCCGGACCGGGTGTAACGGCTAGAAAAAACATCGAAATCGTCAGGGCAACGGCACTGTATAAGGTCATAAATTTACCGTAAATTTAAACCGACTAATTAAAACGGCCTGCCAAAACTTAATCGGATAAATAATAGGTGACGGTCGAAACCACGCGTACTTTCTTGATATAGGGGGTGTTTTTATCACGGGGGATAATGCTGAACTGCCCCTGAGAAGCGGATTTAATCTTCCCAAGGACGCTCGATGAATCTTTGGCAAACTTATTGGCGACTTCACGCGCATTGCGCGTTGCCTCTTCAACCATTTCAGGTTTGACTTCATTCAAACGGGTAAACAGATACTCCGTTCTCGATTCGTAATTATTACCGGAAAGAACCACGCCCTGCTTACCCAGCTCAGAAAGCCGACTCTGTAGAGTTCTGATCCGCTCAATATTATGAGAATAGACGGTCACCGTCTGCGAAGCGGTATATCGGAATTCAGCGCGTCCCTGACCGCCGAACTGCTGCGCCAGTTTATCGGTGATTCCCGGTGCAGAAAAAGAAATTTCCGATGCTTCAACGCCTCCCGATTTCAAGAAGTCGCTGACTTTGCGGCTGTTATCTTCCAGCGTTTGATAAACCTTGGTCAGATCGTTGTCCGCAGCGGAGAATTTAATCGGCCAGATCACCACATCAGCCGGAAATTCTTTTTCCGCCAAACCCTTGACCGTTACCACGCGTTCATAGGACTTGTATTCAATTGCCGCTTTACCCAGCAGCCATCCCAGTAACCCCAAAGCAATTACCAGACTGAAACCTAAAATCAGTGCACTCGATTTCGAATTCGCGGTCATACGGCCTCCTGTTTTATGGATGTAAAGCCTACTCGACTTCCGTTTCACGTCGCTCTTTGCGTTTTTGAATTTCCTGCAGACGGGCCGCTTCAACCTGTCCACTCGGATCCGACAAGTTGGCGTAAGCGATTTCAAAAGCCCCCTGCTGGAACTTTTTCAGCCCGGTTTCGGCAAACTGAACCGTCATCGGATATTTTTTGAAAATCGCTTTCTGCTCGGTGGTGTTCATCAAGCGAACTTCGCAACTGTCGATCAACTGAATCACCGCTTCAAGTTTAAAGCCGTTGGCGCCACCGGCGAACTTACCTTTCTTCATGCGCTCGCGAACAACGATACGGTCGATCTTATAATCTTCAACCAGTTTGACCAAACTCTTTTGAAAGTAACGCAAATCACCGGCATTGTCCGGATTGCGACATTCAATTCTGCGTGCACGGCATTCCGGAAGATAGAACATCCCGGTACTGTATTCCACTAAAGCGACGATTGCATCATTAGCACTCAGCTCGATTCCTAAAACTCGCATTTGCATTTTCCTTATCTCTTTTTACTACCAACACTCATTGCATACGCTCGTCAATTAAATCCGACGTCCGATGCTTGCGCAGTAAAACAAAAAAGGCGACCGAAGCCGCCTTAACAATTTATTTGTTCTGTGACCAGGTATCTCTCAAGGCCACGGTTCGGTTAAAGACCAGACGGTCGGTGATTTTATTGTCACGACAGAAGTAGCCTTCGCGCTCGCACTGGTAGGCTTGTTCAACCGGAGCATCCGCCATACCCGGTTCGACAAATCCGTTCTTGATAATCAGCGAATCCGGGTTCAGAACCGCTTCAAAATCGTTTTCCTTGGCTGGGTTCGGTACGGTAAACAGACGGTCGTAAACGCGGAATTCAGCCGGCAGCGCCTTAGTCGATTCAACGAAGTGAATAACGCCCTTAACCTTGCGACCGTCGGCCGGATTCTTACCACGGGTATCCGGATCGTAAGAACAGTAAACGGTCGTAATATTACCATCGGCATCGGTTTCATAGCGTTCAGCCTTGATAATATAGGCGTTACGCAGACGCACTTCCTTGTCGATTGCTAGGCGCATGAACTTGCGGTTCGGCGCTTCCGGCTCGAAATCTGCGCGATCGATATAGAGTTCACGGCCGAAGAAGATTTCGCGCGTTCCCATCGCTTCATTCTGCGGGTGAACCGGAGCCTGAATGGATTCAATTTCTCCTTCGGGATAGTTTTCAATCACCAGTTTGATCGGATCCATCACCGCCATAGTACGCGGTGCGACCACATTCAAGTCGTCACGGATCGCCGCTTCGAGAATGCCCATTTCAGTCATGCTGTCCACTTTGGAAATACCGATACGCTCAGCAAAGTCGCGAAGAGAAGCCGGCGTATAACCGCGACGGCGCATACCGGAAATCGTCGGCATGCGCGGATCATCCCAGCCGTCAACCAGCTTGTCGTTGACCAGTTGGTGCAGCATACGCTTGGACATTACGGTATATTCCAGATTCAAACGCGAAAATTCGTACTGAAACGGGCGATCCGGACGTGAAAAATCATCCAAATGATCCAGAAGCCAGTCGTAGATTCGACGGTTATCCTGGAATTCCAAGGTACACAACGAGTGTGTCACGCCTTCAATACCATCGGAAATACAGTGCGCAAAATCATACATCGGATAAATGCACCACTTGTCGCCAGTCTGATGATGCGTTTCAAAACGAACACGGTATAGGGTCGGATCACGCATACACATGAACGAGGATGCCATATCGATTTTGGCGCGCAACACACACTCGCCCTCTTTAAAACCACCGGCACGCATTTTTTCGAACAGCGCCAGATTTTCTTCAGGCGAAGTATCGCGGTACGGACTGTTTTTCCCCGGTTCTTTCAGGTTTCCGCGGTATTCTCGGGTCTCTTCGGCATTAAGAAAACAGACATACGCCAGTCCCTTATTAATCAACTCGACCGCGTACTGGTAGAACTTCTCAAAATAGTTCGATGAGTATTTGATATCACCGGCCCACTTGAAGCCCAACCACTGCACATCACGTTTGATCGACTCGACATATTCCATATCCTCTTTGGCCGGATTGGTATCGTCGAAACGCAGGTTACATTCTCCCTGGTAATCTTCCGCCAGTCCGAAATTCAGACAGATTGATTTGGCGTGCCCGATATGCAGATAGCCGTTCGGTTCAGGCGGAAAACGGGTTCTGACCGATTGGTATTTATTTTTCGCTAAATCGTCATTAATGATATTACGGATAAAATTAACAGGACGTTCGATCGCTTCCGGCTTATTACTCATGGAAATATCTAACCTATAAACAAACTCATCAAGAAAAACGGGCCGCAAAACGGCCCTCTCATTATTGCGCGTGATTATAGCATAGGGCTTATAACGAGTGCGTTTTAAGGTAAGGCATTTTTATCGACAATAAGGTTTGCAATGCACCGTAAAACCGTTATTCGACAAGATAAGCCATCAGATGGATATGCAGCTTTTCGAGAACGTGAATATTTTCCAGACACTTCTCATGATCGTACAGAGGATCCTCGAGTGCGGCTTTGTTCAGTTTCCACAGATGACGGCATGTATGGATTGTGACGCGAAGTTCGTAGGCGGACGGATTGCCGACTTCCTCCCAATCGCATGGAAGCATAAGTTCCTCTTTCCCACGAAAAGGAACCACTTTGCGTGTGTCGGAACCGATAATTCGCTCGGCTCGGGCTTCTGTTTTCTCAGGTAAAGTCGCGGGGGTCAGTACAGATATGCTTGCCATAGACAGCTCTCCTTCTACTAAATGCTTTTAAATGCTATAAATTTTTAATGACCTTACCTCTGGCTCCAGTATAAAAACCGCAAGCCGTCACAGAAATAACTTTTTGTAATCGCTCTCTTTTAAAAAATTAATGTTAAATCCCGAAATCGAATGTCTGACCAAGCATCAGAAAGTAAGAACCTAATACCGGAAAACTCTGCAGGCGCATTCTCCCGGTTTATTTGGCCCTTCACCGGTATTTCAAGCAAAAGCCGCACCAGCCGATATTGAATCGCACTTAGCAGATTTAACCGGTATGCAGGAAAGCCGTAACAAGTCCGCAAAACCGGATTCTGAGCGTACAAGCTGTCTTGATACTATGAAAAGTAAACAGCATAAAAAGACCTGAAGCCCCTGACAGCAGAGCAAGCCGGCTGAAAAGAGCAGAAGAAGATGATCAAAGGAAGAAAGACGGCCGGTAACGAATCCAACCGGAGATGACTACACTTGCTGGGCCTGAAAGTCGATTTTGAACTGCTTGGCGACCCTGCCGCTGCGACCGCCCCGCAATGAAGCAAAACGGATCGCCAAACGGTGCAACTCTGAGCGATCGCCGCAATAATCGTCAAATAGTGCGTCGATCATTTGCAGGTACAGATCCTGTGCCGGCGCATAGAAAGAAAGACTGAGCCCGAAACGATCCGCTAAAGACAATCCTTCTTCGATCGAATCGCCATAATGAAGCTCACCGTTAACAGCGGCTTTGACCGACTGGTTATCTTGCTGTTTTTCAGGAATCAGATGGCGACGGTTGGAAGTTGCCATCATGAGAATATTCTCCGGCGGCAGCTCAATCGATCCTTCCATCAGCACTTTCAAATAGCGATAACGCTTGTCGCCGGCTTCGAAACTGAGATCGTCGCAATATAAAATGAACTTCCACGGCAACTCGCGTAGTTGAGCGCTAATCTCCGGAAGGTCATGAATATCATCCTTTTCCAGTTCGACAACACGCAGTCCTTGATCGCCGTATGCGTTAAGCGCCGCCTTGATCAACGAAGATTTCCCGGTTCCCCGAGCGCCCCAGAGAAGAACATGATTGGCGGGAAGACCGTTTAAAAACGCCTGAATATTAAGGTTAAAACGGCGTTTCTGTTCATCGATTCCGAGCAGTTCATGCATATCGATCGGATCAAGCGCTCTGACGCCGCGCAACCGTTGTTTGCGTCCGGACCATACCGCTGCCAGCGTCTTGTCCCAATTAATCTTTTCCACTGTTTCCGACAGAGATTCAGGCATATTCTCAGCCCCCTGAAAGTGAGTGTGGGTCCGGATGATTGTCGATCAGGTGGGTTTCAAACTCGCGCAGACGCTTGATCACCGAGAGGAATTTGGTGATATCGGTCCAGCGATCGATAAAGAAACTGAAACCTTCATTCACTTTACCGAAAGCGTTACCGGTCTGAGTGACAACCCCAAGCGTAATAATGCCTCCGAACAGAGACGGCGCCATCATCAGATACGGTAGAACAATCATCAGCTGGCCGTAGATATTCGACCACAGATTGAAGTAGGTGTAGTGATTAAACAAACGGAAGTAATTCGGGCGCAGTCCTAGAAATAACTCCGCCATTGTCGGCAGACTGGCGTAGCTTTTATCGTCTTCGGAATACACCAGATGTTTGCGGTAATGGGCCTCGACACGCTGGTTGTTGTATTCCAACCCCGGCAACTTGATACCGACTAGAAAAGAGATCAGTACCGCTCCGAGCGAGGTCAAAAAAGCGATCCATACCAGGACGCCGGGAATGTCGGATAGCCATGGAATATTCATCTGTTCGGAAAGCGCCCAAAGAATCGGGATAAAGGCGATCAGGGTCAGCAAAGAACGGAAAAAGCCCAAACCGAGCGACTCAAGTGCATTGGCAAACTGATAAGTATCTTCCTGAATACGCTGCGACGCCCCTTCGATATTCCCCGGATGCGAACTCCAGTAAGGCAGATAATAGAAGGTAATCGCCTGACGCCAGCGGAAAGCGTAATGGCGAGCAAAGTAACTGGAGACAATAGCGGCGAAAATATACGGGATGGCGATATACAGAAACTGCACCATTTTTTCCCAGAAGGCATCGATATCATTGGCCGCCTGAAGAATATCGTAGAACTCTTTGTACCACTGGTTGAGCTGAACGGTCATCTCGACCTGAAAAACCACCAGACCGAGAAGGAACAACAAACCGCCCCACGCCCAGAGCGCCCATTCTCGGGCTCCGAAAAAACTCTTTATCATAGCCTTGCAATAGCCCTTTTATTGTTTAAACGACAATCCTGTCGCAACCGAGTCGGATATTTGCGAATGATACAATCTTAAGCATTTGCTATAGGCAAAGAATGGCGAAAAGCTTAAAAAATTCGTGTCCGCTTTTAAAGCTGTTCAGGTTCCGAATAATACAGTTTCAGCAGCTTCACAACCTTATCGCCGCCCTTTTCGCGGAAACGATAGAAAGTCGATTCTTCACCGATACGATCATAGTTTTCTTCCATATAGTGCATACGGTCGTCATGAAACTGGCGCAGAATCGACTGATCCGCTGTCCAACCTTTCGGGAAAGCGGCTTTTTGCGCCGCCGCCGAACCTTTCAAGGACGCCATACAGACCAGCAGATTATCCTTGGTTTTCTGAAAGGTAACGGTCAACCACGGGCACAGCACTTCCAGTTCACCATATTGGGTCAGCATCACCATATCGCCGGCCTGCTCTTCGCCGTTAACCTCGATACGCTCTTTCATACCAGCCTGTAGCAACTGTTTCCAAAACGCCTGCATTTCATCCAGCTTCAGAAAACCGATGCGCAGAAGATCCTGGTCAGCACAAACCGCTCCCGGATACAGTTCGGCTCCGACACTTTGCAGCGCTTCTTGCACCTGCGTATTCTGCAAAGCCTCTTTCTTATTAATGATAATTGAATAACCTTCAACCAAAACTGCCATGGAAAACTCCTGTTTTACGGATTTATCAAGTGTTCAGCCCGCATCCCCCGACAGTGCGAAACTTTTCAAAAAGAGGAATAATAAAACGATTCGTCGCAGAGATAAACCTTAAGACGCCTATCGGCACTCCCGAGCCGACAGAACATTCGGCAGAGTCCGCAACGCATCAAGTAACGATTCATCGATATCGGCACGCAGATCAATCAGCGTGTAGGCAATCTCCCCGCGGGATTTGTTAAGCATATCTTCGATGTTAAGTTCTCTGCGACCCAGCGTTTCGGTAATCTCGGCGAGAATCCCCGCCTGATTGCGGTTTACGATTGCCAGACGACGAATACCGTCGCCCTTCGGTTCGATTGAAACATCCGGCAGATTCACCGAATTCTGAACGCTTCCCTGCTCCAGATAGCTCTTTAAGTTGCGGATAACCTGAATAGCCGAAAGTTCCTCCGCCTCAAGCGTCGACGCCCCAAGGTGCGGAAAGCTGAGAACATTCGGCAAGCTCAGCAACTCTGCATTCGGAAAGTCGCTGACGTAGGCATGCAGATAGTGATTGTTCAGATGTGTTTTCAGCGCTTGCTCATCAACGATTTCACCGCGCGAGAAATTAAGCAGAATCGCGCCTTTCGTTAGAAGCGCCAGTCGGCTTGCATTCAACATCCCCCTGGTTGAATCCAGCAAAGGAACATGAATAGTCACCACATCGCAGGCCTGTAAAAGGCTTTCCAGGCGCTCGCACTGATGCACGGCGGAGTTCAAGTGCCAGGCGTGATGTACTGAAATCACCGGATCGTAACCATACACTTCCATGCCCATTCCGATTGCGGCGTTGGCGACCTTGACACCGATGGCGCCAAGACCGATTACGCCGAGCTTGCGCCCGGCCAATTCAAAGCCGGAAAATCGCTTTTTTCCGCTTTCGACCTGAGCTGCAAGATCGCCTGCGGCTGGATCCAGATTTTTTGCATAATCGGCAGCGGTATAAAGATTTCGTGCCGCCATCAGCATGGCTGCTATCACCAGTTCTTTAACCGCGTTGGCATTGGCGCCCGGAGCGTTGAATACCGCGACACCGGCTTCGCTCAGACGTGATACCGGAATATTATTGACCCCGACACCGGCTCTGGCGACCGCCTGAAGATGAGACCCCATATCCAGCGCATGCATATCCGCCGAACGGACGAGAATCGCTTCGGCCTCCTCGGTCTGTTCCGTCAAACGGTACGACTGTTCGTCCAGTAATGCCAGTCCTTTTTGTGAAATTTGGTTTAATACTCGAATTTTTTTCATGCCGACTCCGGACCCCGCTCCGTTTATTCTTAGTAACCCAATAGGCTTCTGTAGAAGTTTAATCGTAATTGCCGCTGAAGCCAGTAGAAAAGCGGTAATTACCGCAAATAGAATCCGCAGCACCGATTCCGATATCCACTTGTTCATCTGCCTCAAAACGAAATAAAAGACTAACAAAAAGGATGCCACCGGCATAAAACAGAGTAAAATGCTTTAGCTTCAAAACCTTGCCGCGAACTTTCAGGCAATTTGACTCTTTTTCTACAGGTTTTCGTTATGCTGAGTTACCTTCACTCCTTCCATGCGGGCAATTTTGCCGATGTTCTCAAACACCTTGTCAGTACTCAAATCCTTCAGTACCTGACGCAAAAGCCCAAACCCCTTTACTACCTAGACACCCATTCGAGTAGCGGCGCTTTTCAGCTGGAACATCGTGAAGCTCAGAAAAACCAGGAATACCTCAACGGCATTGCAAAACTCTGGTCTATGCCGGCAGCGCCTGCTGCGCTTGAAGGCTATCTGCAACTGGTCAAAACGTTTAACGGTGGATCGGAACTGAAACGTTATCCGGGATCGCCCTGGTTTGCGCAGGCGCTGCTGCGTGAAACGGATCGGGCGCACCTTTTCGAACTGCATCCGCGCGAATACAAGCTTTGCAAAAACAACTTCGCCGATGATCGTCGTTTCAAGGTTTTCAACAGCGACGGATTTCACGCCTGCCTGTCGCAGTTGCCGCCGAAAGAAAAACGCGGTTTTATTTTGATGGATCCGCCGTACGAGGTTAAACAGGACTACGACACCGCCGTGGATGCGCTGAGTAAAGCGCATAAGAAATTTGCCACCGGAACTTATGCCCTTTGGTATCCGGTAGTCGAACGCAAGCGCATTGACCGTATCGAAAAGCGTTTTCGCGACAGCGGAATTCGTAATATCCAACTGTTCGAGCTGGGCATTGCCGACGACAGAGAAATCGGCATGACGGCCAGCGGTATGATTGTCATCAACCCGCCGTGGACACTCAAATCCGAACTGGATACGGTGCTGCCGCTGCTGGCCAAAACACTCGGCGGTAACAAAGGGTTCTATCGCAGCGAACAACTGGTCGAAGAATAATCTGTTCGTATAGCGCATTTTTAACGCGCCGGCATCCTATTCTAAAACCAGATGAATAAATCGCCGAAGCCCCACACCAGCGTGCCGACCACCACCGTCAGGTGCGCTGCCCACACTTTCTTTCGCTGCCATTTGCTGGGAGACAGATCAGGAATATCCTCACCGACGTCCAGCTTATCCAACTTGCGGTACAACACATCAAATTCGCCGTGCAGAAGCGCGTATTCACTCATGACGGCAAACAGAACGACCAGACTTCCGAAACGGGCAAACCACATTGGCTCCAGAAATACACCCAACAGTAATCCGGTAATGCCAAACCCCCACGCTAACAATAAAAACAGGCTCGCCCGACGATGCATAACTTCTCCTTATTTTGCAGAGATTATTGTAATCTTTTGTCTCTTGCAAAAGAGGACTAAAATAAACGCTGCGTATTGTTGTTGCGCTAGAGCATTTTAAACTCTAAAATCCCCCACTTTCAGGTGCGCTCCCAGTTAACTAACATAGGGCGTTAAACGGGAAGATTGGTGCGAAATTCATTTTCAATTCCAACGCTGCCCCCGCAACGGTAATAGAGAAAACTTTGATGGGCTTGTCCCAACCACTGGCTAAATCGGTGCAAGCTGTTTAGCCGGGAAGGTCAAAGAAATCGCTCTTAAGCCCGGATACCGGCCTGGAAATCCGACCTTGTCTTTGTAAGGCAAGCTCTCAACCGATTGCGGTGGGCAATACGGAAGAAATAGGCATATTTGCTCTCGTTCGCTGTCTGCGACGGAACAAGACTATTTATTCTTTATCCGGGCTATCCGCCTGATAAACCGTTTTGCCTTCGTTCATAACTTATGAAATGAAGGAAATCCAATTGAAATTATCCAAACGTTCCTCAGCTCTTCTGATCGCATTATTCAGCGATACAGCCGTTGCTGAACAGAAATCCTCTTTGCTGGAAACTATTTTTGTATCCGAAACGCCGGTTATATCCGACAACCTGCAAACAGCTTACTCCGTCGAGTCCTATGACACCAAGGACATTCAAGAAAGCGGTTCGCGTTCTTTAAGCGACTTTCTGAATCAGAAAACGACGTTATCGGTGCAACCGAGCTACGGCAACCCGCTTGCTCCGAGACTGGATATGAATGGTTTTGGAACCAATGGCGGCGAAAATATCCAGGTTATTATCGATGGTATCTCCATCAATAATATTGACCTGGTTCCTCAGCAACTGAGCAGTATTCCATTGAGCGCTATTCAAGAGATTCAAATTCTCCGCGGTTCGGGTTCCGTTCTCTATGGTAACGGCGCGGTTGCCGGAGCCATTATTATCAACACCAATCGCGAATTCAGCAGCCATGACGCCCTTAGCGCCACGGTCTCTTACGGCGCCAACAATACGGTAAGCAAATCCTTTCAAGCGACAAAAACCGAAACCCATAAGGGTTACAAGCTTTTGGGGAACATGAACTTCGAAACCTTCAAGAGCGACGGTTCAAAAGAAATCACATCGGACGGCACTCGAAACAGTAGTGAAAACACCAATTTCTCTACCCGCCTCGGTGTTGAAAAAGCAGGAACGCGTCTGATGATCGGCATTGCTAAAAACGATTCGACCGTCAACTATGCCGGCGCCATGAGCATTGACGAATTTGAGACTAACCCGGATGCAGATCTGTCTTCGGGTTCCACCGAACAGACGTATGATGTCATCACCAAAAAACTTCTGTTCTCAAGTGAACTGGCAGACAACACGATTCTCGAGTATACCTTAAACAAACGAAACAAAAACTCGGCTTACATCACCTACTCGAGCGAGACGGATTACGAGATCACCGATCATAAACTCGACCTCAAGACCATCCTGAATTCGGCCATTATCCGCTATGGCCTCAGTAAGAATCGTTCAGAGGTTACAGGAACTTACGGGGATAAATCCAGAGAAGATCAGGCGGCATACGTCTCCGCCAGTATTGATCTGAATGACAAAACCGTCATTAATGCCGGTTACCGAAAACAGCAGTTCGAGTATGCCGACCAAAATGAAGGCGACGATGATTTAAACGCTTATGAAGTTGGCGTCAACTATCTGCTTAACGCCCAGTCAGCGCTTTACGCCAGCTATAACCATGCGTTTCTGGTTCCGAACTTTGATCGCTTGTTTGAAGGTGGCAGCTTCAATGACAATATCGAACCTCAGGAAAGCGACACTTTTACGCTCGGCTACAAGTTAAATCAACAGGCATTCAACCTGAAAGCCGAACTGTTTTATATCGATTTGACCAATGAGATCTACTACAACTCGGCACTGCCATGGGGAAGCCGCAACACTAATATTGATGAGAGCCATAAACAAGGTGTAAACCTGTCTCTGTCGCGTGGCGACGATGCCTTCTCATACGGAATAGCCTATAACTACGTCGATGCCGTTATTGACCGGGAAGCAGGAGAGGACTACAGCGGAAATACTCTGCCGTCGGCACCGGCGCATACGATTAAACTCGATGCCCGTTATCAATTTACCAGCCCGCTGATTTCCGCGCTTCCGCAGCACCGCATCGCCGTCAGTCACAAGCAGACTTCGGACAGCTTTATGATTGATGACTTTGCCAATGTTGCCGACAAAGCGCCCGGTTACAAAACGACTGACATCAGCTACCAACTGTCGAACAAGCATCTCAGCGTTCAGTTCGGCATTGACAATCTGTTTGATGAAGCGAACGGTTTATATTTGTACCGATCAACAGGCAGTGTCGTCTATGCGACTGACTATGAGCGATACTACTATGTCTCTGCCAGCTACCAGTTCTAAAGAGCAGTTAAAGTGACTCACAGCTTGATGATCCAAGGCTGTACTTCCGATGCGGGCAAAAGTACCGTTGTTGCCGGTTTATGCCGTGTTTTGCAGCAAAAAGGGATTCAAGTTTCCCCCTTTAAACCGCAGAATATGGCTCTCAATTCGGCGGTCACCGCAGACGGTGGTGAAATCGGCCGGGCACAGGCGCTACAGGCTATCGCAGCCAAGGTACCTCTGTCGGTGCATATGAATCCGGTGTTGCTGAAACCGAACTCGGATACCGGAGCTCAGGTTATTCTCCAAGGTCACGCCATCGGCAATCTCGACGCCATGGATTATCACGCTTACAAACCGAAAGCCGCGCAAGCGGTTTTCGATTCCTTTCAAATTCTCTCGCAACAATACTCCAACATACTTGTCGAAGGCGCCGGTTCACCCGCTGAGATCAACCTGCGACAGGGAGACATTGCCAATATGGGCTTTGCCGAAGAAGTTGATTGTCCGGTGATTCTGGTCGCCGATATCGATAAAGGCGGCGTCTTTGCTCATATCATCGGAACACTGGCGTGTCTGAGCGAATCTGAAAGGGATCGGATCAAGGGATTTATCATTAACCGTTTTCGCGGCGACATTAAACTGCTGCAGGACGGTCTCGACTGGCTGGAACAAAAAACTGCTAAACCGGTTCTCGGCGTACTGCCTTATCTGCACGGCTTGCATCTCGATGCCGAAGATGCCATTCATCAGGAAATGGAAGCGATTCAAGACAGACAAACCTTAAAAGTTGTCTGTCCGTTGCTGCCACATATTTCCAACCACACCGACCTTGACCCGCTGATCCAGCACCCTCAAGTCAATTTTCAGTGGATTAAGCATCATCAGGCCATTCCACCGGCCGATCTAGTCATACTGCCGGGCTCAAAGAGCGTTATCGCCGATCTGAACTGGCTCAAATCGCAAGGCTGGGAATCCTATCTGAACACACATCTGCGCTATGGCGGCAAACTGATCGGAATCTGCGGCGGATTACAGATGCTCGGTCGTCAATTACTCGATCCTGAAAAGATCGAGTCCGAGACAAGCGAGGCTGCAGGGCTTGGATTGATGCCCTACAGCACAACCTTTCAAAGCGATAAACAGCTGCTTAACCGTAGAGGAATACTCAATCTCCACGGCGCTGCTGAAATACAGGGCTATGAAATCCATCAGGGAACCACGGACTTTGCCGGATTGCGTTCGGCAATCCGCTATGCCAACGGGGAGACGGACGGTGCCATCAGTGAAGACAATCAAATTCTGGCCAGTTACTGTCACGGCCTTTTCGACCGGCCTGAGGCGCTACAGTCTTTATTGCAATGGGCCGGAATGGAAAACAGCGAACCGCTTGATCTGTACGATCTTCGCGAGCGGCAATTGAACCGTCTTGCCGATTGCTTTGAAATACATTTGGATATCGAGCAGATCCTATCGGTTATGCAAACCGGAACCGTTGTCACAAAGCGTTAAAAGCCCATCCATAGGGGACACTTTTACCCCATTGCACAGCGATTAATACATCCTTAGCGCAAACAATCCAGGTTTATAAACCTTTTCGATTATCACGACTTCTTTAACCCTATATAATTAGTGGTTTAATTATTTCAAAAAAACTTATTCCCTATGCCGATAACCGATACCGCGAAGTCCCTTAATCAATATTTCGTTGCCAACCTGTATACCCCTGAAAACAATCAGCTTCTGGATAAAAACCATGATTTGATTGCGGCCTGCATTGAGCAATGTATCGAGACGTTCTACGAGATATTATTGCCGGACCCGATCGGTGCTCAATTTCTCAGTAGCGCTGTTGTGGAAACGCATCTGAAAACCGAGTTGAAAAAATGGTTGCTGGAGACGTTAAGCCCGCAATATAAAGAAGAGGATTATCAGGCGATGATTCTCAAGCACCGCCATGTCGGAGCCGTCCATGCCCGTGTCGGGGTCCCGATGACGGCCGTTAATCACGCTATGAGCATCATCAAGAACCGATTTTATGAGTTGCTGTATCAGGTAAGCGATTTGCCCGCTACGGAAAAAATCGCCTTTTATCGGGTTTTGAATAATCTGCTTGATTCAAGTCTGACACTGATTAACGAATCTTATATCGACGATCATGTCACTCAGGAACGCGCCGCACAGGAATACCGTTCCCGCAGTAACGCGCATGAGATCGCCATCGAAGTCGAACGCATCAAAGCGTCTCTGTTTAACTGGATCAGTCAGCTGATGAGCGGCCTTTTGACCACTTCGCAAACATCGCATTTGAATCTGCAAAATCAGGAGTTTGCACTCTGGATTCGACATAAAATCGGCTACGCCTGTCAGGATGAAAAGACCACTTCGAAAATAAAGCAGCTGGTCGACGAACTGCAGGATCTGGTGAATCGACTACCGGATTCCGACCCGGTTCAAAGACGACAGACCATTCAGCAGATAACGGAGTTGGGGAATGAGTGCGGCTGGCTTCTGGGGCAGATTTCCGAGCGCAATATCGACAACGCCGCCCGCGAAGACACCTTGACCACGCTGATCGAACGCCGTTTTCTGGCGCCAATTCTCAAAAGCGAAACCAAACTGGCGATTAATTCCAAACAGCCTTACAGCATCATTATGCTCGATATCGACGATTTCAAACAGATTAATGATATTCATGGTCATCAGGCCGGCGACTTGGTGTTGTCGCAGCTCGGACTGCTGATTAAACGAACTTTGAGAATCACCGATTACGCATTTCGTTACGGGGGTGAAGAGTTCCTGTTGCTGTTACCGGAAACCCCGATTGAGAATGCACAGATACTCGCACAAAAGCTGCTGAAAGCGGTTCGCCAGCTGGAAATTGAAGTCAGCAATAACCATCGTTTGCAAATCACGGTCTCTCTCGGTTTGGCGCCCTTCAATGAACATCCTGATTTCGAACAGGTGATCAAACGCGCGGATGAGAACCTTTATCAAGCGAAACACAACGGTAAAGACCGTTATGAAATATAGGAAGCGTGCGTTTAGCCAAGTGCAATAATGTTCTAATTCAATCCAAAAAAAGGACGCTTTGGCGTCCTTTTTTACAGCCCTTGCACCTTGCATTTCAATTGCATTTATTCACTTTTTAAGCTGCAATTACGCCCTGTCAAAAAACAAGAAAATCTTTACTAAAAACAGGCGTTGCTTACTTTTTAATCAGCGATGGAAAACACCATGTAATATCAGTGACTTAAAAGTTTAATAACAGGATTATCCTGGAGTTATCCACAAAAAATGTGAATTTCTGTGCATTTTATCCCCGCCTATTTCATTAACGATAAATATCATTAAAATCAATCAATTAAACGAGTCTATGACCTTTCTGGCTCATCAAGACACACTTCCCTATCCAATCACCCCCAACGGCGACAGAATAAATTTTTCCGGACGCATCATTTCGGCTAGACTAGGCAGCAAATTTCAAGAGTTGAATAGGCACATGAATCCACTGAATCAAACCCATCACAATAACGATCAACCGCCTGTCTTTCCCATCTGCCAAATCGGCAGCGGTGAAATCATTATGATGCCGAAACCCAATACGGAAACGCTTGCCGCCGATATCGCGTTTTATCGCAACAACGGCGTCACGCATTTAGTGAGTCTGTTACGCCAGCCGGAAATGGAAGCCTTGCAACTGCTTGACGAAGAGCCGCTCAGCCTTCAGGCCGGCATGCAGTTCCTGCACTTTCCGATCAAGGATATGGACGTACCGGACTTCGATAGCTTACAGAGATTTAATCGCCAACTGTTACCGCAAATTGAACAAGGGGCTAAAGTGGCAATCCACTGTCATGGCGGCAGAGGACGTGCCGGAACCGTCGCAGTCAGCTTGATGTTGGAGGCAGGAATCGAGTTATCGCAGGCTTTGCAAACTGCACGGGAGAAACGTCAAGACCCTCTGGTTCCCGTATGCCAGTTACAAAATGATTTCTTGAAGCGCTATGCGCAAGAACTGGCGGTCGAGTTCCGTTAACGGAACCGCGTTCACTTTAACAGCGAAGCGTACCGCTATCCGTTAAAATAAGCGCTTTAGCGTACAGTTTGTTTTCAAGGGAGAGAAAATGTCGGATCAACAATTCAGCTGGGAAAACTTGCAGCAACTTCTGACAATGAATTCGATCTGGGTTGATGCGTTCATGATCGGCCTGGTCGCACTGGTAATCCTGCTGATCGGAAATTTCACACTCTCTTCTTTGGCAAAACATCGCTTTCTCGCCGCTGAACACCCGGTCACCCACTTTGTTCTTAAAGGGTTACGCTATCCGTTAAGTATTTCGATCCTGTTGTTTGCGCTTGGCAATATCCTGATACTGTTTTCGCTCAGCGAGCGCCAATTGGGCTTGCTCCATGATCTCTTCCGCAGCATCGACATCCTGATCTGGGGACAGT
The DNA here is from genome assembly GCF_013282625.1 of Thiomicrorhabdus xiamenensis. Lineage (NCBI taxonomy): Bacteria > Pseudomonadati > Pseudomonadota > Gammaproteobacteria > Thiotrichales > Piscirickettsiaceae > Thiomicrorhabdus > Thiomicrorhabdus xiamenensis. The sequence continues at coordinate 1,152,966 of NZ_CP054020.1, read as the reverse complement.
TCTTTTACCGCTCTTCGCAATTCTATTTACAGCGTTTCAGCGCACTTAATGCGCAAGGATCGATTATCAAGCCGCAGACACTGCCGTTAATGCAGAACATCTCTTCGGTCGTAATTATTCTGCTGATCGTCTACCTGCTGTTTATCACCTGGGATATCGATATGACCGCCTGGCTGGCTTCTGCCGGGATTATCGGGATCGCCGTCGGTTTCGCCGCCAAAGACACCATCGCCAATCTGCTCTCCGGTGTTTTTATTCTTGCCGACTCCCCTTACAAGATCGGGGACTATATCGTGATCGACTCCGGTGAACGCGGTAAAGTAACCCATATCGGTCTGCGCTCGACACGGATTCTGACGCGCGATGACCTGGAAGTGAATGTTCCCAACGCGATTATCGCCAATGGCAAGATCATCAATGAAAGTGCCGGCCGCGATATCCGTTCGCGGGTACGCGTACCGGTTGGCGTCTCCTACACCTCCGATATTGATCAGGTAAAGCGCGTATTGATGGAAGTTGCTCTGGCGGAAAGCGAAGTTTGTGCTGAGCCGGAGCCGCGTGTACGCTTTCGCAGTTTCGGCGCTTCCAGTCTCGATTTGGAAGTCCTGATATGGATTTCCGATCCGGAAATCCGTGGTCGCGTGATCGACAGCATGAACACCCAGATTTATAAACGGTTCCATCAGGAAGGAATTGAAATTCCTTACAGCAAGCACGATCTGTATATCAAATCGCTGCCAGCAGACAGGAAAATCGCTGATTTGCAAGACAAGGATGAACAATGAGCGACAAGCCCGATCTAAGCCAGATGAGTGGTGAACAGAAACGCGAGCATTACCATAAGATTCGCATGGAACGAAAGAAAGCGCAGATTGATGCGGCCATTGCCCGCGCCGACAGCGAGAAAGGTTTGTTGCTGGTCATTACCGGTAACGGCAAAGGCAAGTCGACATCGGCCTTCGGCATGGTCGGCCGTGCGCTCGGCCACGGCATGAAAGTCGGCGTCTGTCAATTTATCAAAAGTCGAACCGATACCGGTGAAGAAGCATTTTTCGGTGCTTACGACAACTGTGACTGGCATGTACTTGGCGACGGTTTCACTTGGGACACTCAGGATCGCAGCGGTGATATTGCCACCTCGGAACGCGGCTGGGAAGTCGCCAGTCAGATGCTGAGCGATCCGAGTTATGATCTGGTTGTACTGGATGAGTTAACCTATCTGCTCAGCTACGACTATCTCGACAAAGACTTGGTCCTCAATACGTTATCGGAAAAACCCGAAATGCAGCATGTCGTGGTGACCGGACGAAACGCCATTTCCGAACTTAAGGATCTGGCCGATACGGTTTCCGAAGTCCAGGATGTCAAACACGCCTATAAAAGCGGGATCAAGGCGCAAAAAGGGATCGACTATTAATGGCGATGACTGGCGATCCGCATGAGACCTTGCAGCGGAACTAAGGCCGTGATTGAGCAACCATCTTGCGAACATGGCGGCCAGGTCTTTGCGTTTGCCGAACACAACGTGCTGGCACTCGACCAGGTACTGGATTTCTCTGCCAGCATTAATCCTCAGACGCCGAAAATAGACTGGGAGCGCCTGCAACAGCAAGCCCAGTCGGAACTCCTTCACTACCCTCCCGAACGGGACAATTCCCTCTCCCCGTTGCAGCCTCTACTGGCTGAACGGTTTTCGCTTGAAGTGGAACAGATTTTTTTAAGTAACGGAGCCACTCAGGCAATCCACCAACTTTTTGCATCTCTGCGTCCGCAGCACAGCGTTCTTTTCACACCAATATACGGCGAATACCAGAGGGCTGCGCAGGTATACAGTAAAGAGGTGATTGAATACCGCTGCTGCCCAAGTCAATGGAATAAAGACAGCATGCCTCTGCCGCAAAACGGGCTGGTGGTCATAGTTAACCCGGGAACGCCGCAGGGTACCTATCTGCCGCCGGATAAGTTGCTGCCACTGCTTGAGGACGCACATCGAAAAAACAGTTGGCTACTGGTCGATGAATCCTTTTTGCCTTTTATCGGTTTCGCCACTGAACTCAGCCTCCGCCAATGGCTGAGACGCTATCCGAAGTTGATTGTTATCCAATCTCTGACCAAATTTTATGCCTGTCCGGGAGTACGCATAGGCGCTCTCTTCAGCGGCTCGGCGCAAACAAAGGCATTTTTGCCGCAACTGTGGCCAATCTCTTCTTTGGATCGACTCTGGCTCAGTCAGGCGCTACAGGATCCGGGGCATATCTTCACTACCCGGCACTGGTTGGAAACGGTCAAGCCGGTTTTTTTACAGAAACTCGCCCAACTGTCGATTGTCGATAAGCTCTATCCGGGAGACGTTAATTTCGTCTTGCTGCGTTTTACGCTGCCGGTCAGTCGCGTCCAACAGTACCTCGCAACAGAAGGAATACTGATCCGCCCCGTACAGAGTTTCGGTTTTAGTGAATACCATGCCCGTCTGGCGATAAAATCCCCTCCCGATAACATCCGCTTGCTCAAGGCGCTTAACGCCTTGAGCCGACTGAATATGGAAAAGCAGTATGCCGGACACGACACTCTGTAACTGGATAGCGATGAATGCGGCTATTGCTACCGGCGCACTGTTAATCGACCGGCTCTTTGGCGAATTTCTGCAGCGCAGCCATCCGGTCGTTCTGATCGGCCGATTTATCAGCGCGTTTGAACAGCGTTTGTATGCCGATTCCTTTGGTCGCGGTGTCTTGCTTTGGCTTGCGACGCTGACAATCGCGCTAACAGCAGCCTTTCTGACTGTATGGATGGTGCAGATGCTGCCCGGTTGGCTTGCTTTTCTGCTGACAACAGCACTGGCATCCACGCTTTTGGCGCACAGAATGCTCTACGACGCAGTCAATACGGTTCTACACAGCCCTCAGCCACAGGAATCCGTGACAATGCTGGTCAGCCGAGACACTCAATCCATGAGTCATGCCGATGCCTATAAGGCAGCGATCGAAACCTATGCGGAAAACCTCTCCGACGGCGTGATTGCCCCTTTGTTTTTTCTGCTTCTATTCGGACTGCCGGGCATCGTTTTTTATAAGGCCGTCAATACCCTGGATTCAATGGTCGGTTATCGAACGGAACGCTATGAAAAATTCGGGAAGTTCTCGGCGCGCATCGACGATCTGGCCAACTGGATTCCGGCGCGCATCAGTGCTGTTTTGATAATGCTGCTTAACCGGAAGTGGCGTTTCTGGTCGTTCTATACTAATGGCAGACAGCACAAAAGCCCGAATGCCGGACACCCGATTACCGCCATGGCGTTATCCTGTCGCTGCCGCCTCGGCGGGCCGACCGCTTATTTTGGAAAGCTTGAAGAAAAAGCCTATTTCGGACGCCCGCACGACAACCCAGTCATTACGCCTGAGCATCTGCAGTGTGCCCTGCAACGCCGCAATGCAATCGATCTGACGCTCATTTCCGTTTGTGTAGCGCTTGGCGCACTCTGTTATCATCTTTAAAACAAAGGAATGCTTTATGCCGTTGACCCTCGCCGACTTGGTTAAGCTCTGCAGTTTGATTCTGTTAATGCTTGTATCCCCCCATGCTGCATCCCAAAACACTGCGGAAGAATCTCATCCGCCGCGAATCATTTCACTGGCTCCACACCTGACGGAAATGGTCTATTCGGCCGGAGCTGGCGCGCAACTGATCGGCGTGGTCAACTATTCCGACTACCCGCCCGAAGCACAAAACTTACCGATTATCGGCAGCTATAATGCGATCAACCTGGAACGGATTGTCGAAATGCGGCCCGATCTGATTTTAACCTGGCGCTCCGGCAACCGTTTGCAGGATCTTCAGCGTCTCAAGGCGTTGCAGGAAAAACTGGGCTTCAGGTTGCATGAGTCCGAGATCGAAACTCTTGAGGACATTCCGGATCTGATCGCCCGAATTGGGCAACTGGCCGGAACGCAAAAAACCGCCGACCTGAAAGCCCGTCAGCTGCGTAGACAGCTTGCCGAACTACGGCAAAAATATGCCTCCAGTGAAGCGGTTTCGGTTTTTTATCAGATCTGGAACAAACCGCTGATTACCATGGGCAAAAATCAGTTTATCAGTCTCGGTATCGAGCTGTGCGGCGGGCGCAATATTTTCGACGATCTGGGTAATTTGACCGGACAGGTCTCGCTGGAAACGGTTATTCTGCGCAATCCGCAAGTCATCCTTCTCGGAGGACAGAAAGCCTTCCAGAACGATTGGTATCAGGCTTGGCAAAAGTATCCGGAAGTTCGTGCGGTGAAAGACGCTAGCGTCTATAAACTGAACAACGACCTCTACCAGCGACCTACCGAACGCTTTATCGACGCTCTCGCGCCTTTGTGCGCATTGCTGGAACAAGCACGCGATCGCCGTGGCGTTGCAGCGTGGCAATAAAAAACGCCGCAACCCGAAAATTCGAGTGGCGGCGTCTGTTTTAGGAGAGTAGAAATATCACTTTAAGCGAAACGGCTTTTCGGCTTCAAGACCTTTGCTTTATAAATAAAGGTTCCAAGAGGAATAAAGGAAGCGAAAAAACCGCTCATGGTGCTGAAGAATCCGAGATGCCCTTTCATGGCATGGGTAAACAATACGATATTGAAGAGTACGAACAACACACCGTGAATCGGCCCGATAATCTTAACCGCCTCTGGGATTCCCATGGCGTATTTCATTGGCATGGCAACCAACAATAGCAGTAACAGGGAAGTCCCTTCCAATAAGGCGGCCACTTTCAAAATAGAAAAATTACTGGTTGAACTGGTTTGACTCGACTGCATAACACGATCCTTGCATCTTGAAGTAATGTCGATAATCGCGCCTTGTCCTTAACAGAAACGGAGACAGCAAGTCACCGTTGCGGATCACCTTGAATTACAACTTATTATGAAGATCGAAAAACAAAAGCCAATAGCGGATTCTTAAGAAACCCTTGATATTTAATAATTCTATCCATCAATAAGAATGAATTATCAACAAAATCAACTGTTTTCGCCACCGGTTGCCAGATAATACAGCAGATAACCGCCGTAGATCACAACCAGTACAATACTGAGAATCGTTACCGGGCGCATCCCCTGCTGCTCGATCTGATAGCCCTGGCTTTCGAGTTTGCGCTGGCGGATCTTGTGTTTTATCAGCCAGTAGAAAAAGTAAATAATCGCCAGAAGCGTAATATATTTAAGCATAGAAGAAAGCGTTTCCTATTGTGCGCTGATTCGCCGTTATGCTCCGACTCCGGACGCCATAAGCTGACGGACTCTGTACAGATCCTGTTCCGTGTCCACCCCGACACCGGCATCCATCAAAGCATCCAATACGAGAATTTTTTCGCCGTGCCACAGCACCCGTAACTGTTCAAGCTTCTCAATCTGTTCCAACTCGCACTCCGGCCAAGCTACATAGCGTTTTACAAATCCTGCACGGTAAGCATACAGTCCGATATGTCGACGATAGAGGTTGCATGAAGGCAAATGTTCTTTGTTCTGAGCGAACTCATCGCGCGCCCATGGAAGCGGTGCACGACTGAATGTCAGGGCAAAATCGTTTGCGTCACGGCTGACCTTAACCGCATTCGGATCAAATAGTGCCTGCGCCGAATCAATGGTTTCACACAGGGTCGCCATCGGCACACTCGGGTTTTCCTCCAGCCCCTGAGCGACCTGATGAATCAACTCCGGAGGCAACATCGGCTCGTCACCTTGAACATTGACAATGATCTGCTCGTCACCGATCAGACTCAGTTCGATCACTTCGGCAATCCGTTCGGTACCGGACTGGTGATGCTCACCGGTAATACAGACCTCCGCACCGAATGCGTGGCATGCGTCGGCAACCTCGTGGGATTCGGTCGCAATAATAATACGACTGGCACCGGATTTTTTCGCCTGCATCCAAGTCCAATACACCATCGGGTAGCCATTGATCTCCATAAGCGGCTTTCGCGGCAGTCTGCTTGACTGCAAGCGAGCGGGAATAATCACCACAAATGACATTCTGAGTCCTTTAGAAATTTATTTTGCCTGAAGAAAAACTATGCTTTCTGCTTACGATACTTTTCCGCTTCTTCGGCGCTGATTTGACGCGCTTCGTCTTCCAGAAGAATTGGAATACCGTCACGGATGGGATAAGCAAGATTGGCCGAAGTTGAAATCAATTCCTGGTGTTCCTTATCGAACACCAGCTTGGTTTTACTGACCGGACAGACCAGAATTTCCAGAAGTTTAGGATCCATAATTCTCTCTTTATTCTTTATTCACGGCGGGTTAACGGACAATAAACACGCCATCAATTCTGCAATTTCTGCAAAATCAGAGTCAACAGTTCGTTATCGACTTGCGTTTCGACTTCCAAAACCCACCAGTTCTTCGCATTTAGCTGTTGAGCAATGGGAAGACATTTTACCGCATCTTTAGAGGTCATAATCAGCGGTTTTTGCGGATCGAAGCCTTTGAGGTCATCGCGGTTATAGGCCTGATGATCCTTGAAAGGATGTCTGTTCTGTTTGGCGACATAGGGTTCGAGCGTGTCGAAAAAACGCTTAGGGTTACCGATCCCGGCAATGGCATTGACCTCTTGTCCGGAGAAGGTCTCCACCGCCAGCGTCACCTTATCGTTCAGCAGATTTCTCAGAACCGTCGGTTTGAGTTGCATTCCGTATCGCGGTGGCAATTTTTTCTGCAGACTGTTTTTGACCTTCAGCTGATTGTCGCCGTTAATTACCACCGCGTCGACTGCGGTGATTCTCTGTAAAGGCTCTCTTAGCGGCCCCGCCGGCAGGCACCAACCATTACCGAACTGACGTTCGCCATCGACGACAACCAGTTCAATGTCTCGTTGCATACCGAAATGCTGCAAACCGTCATCGCTGAGGATCACATCGCAAGCCTGCTCTTTTTCAATCAGCGCAATTGCCTGATCCCTTTTCGGACCGACAGCAATCGGTACCTGTAATTGCTTGGCCAGCAGCAAAGGTTCATCTCCGACCAGAATAGGATTACTTTCCGGGGTAACGGCCTGTGGCCAGGTCTGGCTTTGCCCGCCGTAGCCACGGCTAACGATCCCGACTTTCAAGCCGCGCTGCTGCAAAGCCCGGGTCAGCCAGATGATCAATGGGGTTTTGCCGCTGCCGCCAACAACCAGATTCCCCACAACAATCACTTTCGCGCCATGGGCGTCAGCCTGCCGGGTTTGGTTGAACTTTTTCAAACGGCGCTCGGCTTCCAGGCAGACCAGCTTGGAAACCGGCCAGAGCAGACCCGACAACCAATTCTTTTTGTACCAGAAATTTGGCCAACTCACCTCGGTTCCTTTAATCGCATCGAGCGTATCAAGACAGTATCCTCACTTTATCGTTTCAGAACAGCGCTGATAATACCATTTTGCACGCGTTCTGCGTGCCTGATCTATCAATTCGATTTTATTCGGCGACACCCGCCACAGCATTGCCCCGGAACAAGCAGTGTTATACAGTTGAGCAGCCGGATTAAAACGCTGCAGACGCTGCAAGAGCTCATCATTCGGAAAATCAAAGCGATTCTGGTAGCCGGCGGAAAAAATCACCACCTGCGGATCGAGTCTTTTTAACCAACTCTCGGAAGAGGAGTGTCGGCTGCCGTGATGTCCGGCGATCAGAATCTCCGTCGCCCCCAAATTTTTCCCCATACGATGCAGAAGTTCAAATTCGCCACGAGCGCTCAGGTCACCGGGGATGAGCAGTCTTTTGGCATTTCCCCCTGCTCCGCTCGTTACACGCAAAACACAGGACAGGTCGTTATCGCTGACCGTCCGATCGGAGAGTTTAGCACTTTGAGGAGACAGAAATTCAAAGTGTACCTGATCCCACTGCCAGTTCATGCCACTCACACAGTGCTGCGAATCCAGATTTTGCGGAATTGAAAGCATCTTGAGTTGGCTGCTCAGCAATTGCTTGACCGGTAAATGCCCGGTTAAATATTCCAGACCGCCGGCATGATCACTGTCCGAATGACTGACAACCAGCTTATCGATTAATGGTTGAGAGTGACCACGCCACCAGGGAAGCAGCGCAAACTGCGCGGCGGCGACACGCCCCCATCGCGGTCCGGTATCATATACCAGCAGGTGGTTTCGGGTTCTTATCGCCGCAGACATTCCCTGACCCACATCAAATACGGTCAATTCAAACTCGCCGGACAGCAATTCCTCTTCTTCCGAGTGTATACCAAGCCAGACAACGGAAATAAGCAGCAACAAAACCCAGATTCCATTTTTGAATACACTTGGCCTTTGTACCGCTTGATCAAGACTGATACGGCTGACGCTCGGCACACCATCTGCCGACCGAAACGGGATTTTGGGGCGCTGTCGATATTTTGCTATCCAAGTTAACAGTTGCCACACAGAAAACAGCAACAGATAAACCGCGCACAGCCATAACAGCGATTTCGTACCGGTAAACAACTGCAGATTCAGGTTTCCCTGCCACTGCTGAAGACTCAGAAGATAGAGCCATAATCCATGCCAGAGCCAGTCATTCAGCATCAGAAATGGCGTTGCTATGGAAACCGAAATCAGACTCAGAATACTGCTAAAAAACAGTAAAGGCAGTCCGAGCAGCGAAACCAACGGTACCGCAACTAAATTAGCCAAAAAGGCAAGCAGCGGCAGTTGATGAAATTGCCACACCAAAAGCGGCGCCAGACCGATCGTTAGAACCGTCTGAATAACGACCAACTGCTGCCATCGCGAATGCATTTTAATTTTCGGAAGAACCCAAAAGATCAATGCCACTGCCGTAAAGGAGAGCCAAAATCCCGGACTCAATACCGAACGCGAATCATACAAAACCACAGCAAAGGCGGCTATTGCCAGCGCACTCCAGGGCTGAAAGCGTCTTTGCAGAAAAAGAAACAGCAGTACGCTGGTCACCATTAACCAGGCCCGCTGCGTCGGAATGGACAGGCCGGACAACAACAGATAAAGACTGGCAAAAAAAACTGCACCGCTGCCCATCCAGAAAGGCAGATTAATAAACGCCATCCGGTACACGCCGAACCACCACAATCCTTTAAAAAGCAGTGCGCCGAGCACGGCCATGATTCCCATATGCAGCCCGGAAATGGCCATCAGATGGATGGTTCCAGTTTCCTGCAGAAGGAGCCAGTCATCATCGGTCATCATGCTTTTTTCGCCGAAAAGCAAGGCTCGGTAAATACGCCAATATTCATAAGATCCGAGCCGCTCGGTAAAGCGATCCAGTAATTTCTGACGCCATGGGCGCCACTGATATAACGACGCCTGCGAGACCCGCATAGCAAAGGATGTCTTAGCGCGAATGCCGGTAGTCACATAATCATCAGATACCGGCCAATTTTGTAGAATCCAGTTTGTAAACCGCACCCTTTCCTCAACACGGTATTCGGGAAGGTAACCTTTAGCGGCAACGCCCTGCTGAAACAGATAGCTTTCATAATCGCTGGCTAGAAAATTTTGCGAAGCATGAATTGATTTCAATTTGATCGCGAAAACCCAGGTTTCTCCGACTTGCGGCAAAGCATGCTTGGAAAACCATGCGCTGTTTGCCGAATCAGGACGCAGATACAGCGTTGTCTCCACCCGCGGCTGCATAAACGGATACCTGCGGTAAGACGATTCATTGTTTGCTTCGCTATCCGAAAACAGTGAATCGACCGGCTGTAATGCCTGTAATCGTAAACTGAGTTTAACGCGCTCCAAAGCCGCTTCGCTTGAGACGTTTTCCGTCACTTGCGGTGAAACCTCAAGTTGTAACACTTCGGCTTTTACCAAAAAATGCTCGCCGGCGGCATTTTCTGGCAAGTTTAAGGAAAAAAAACTCTGCCAAAATGCCCAACTGAAACCTATAATAAGTCCCGCGCACAAATTCAATGCTGCCCCGGATTTTTTAATAAGACCTGCGTCCGGTTTCGTCTTTGACCTACGAACTTGATAGTAAACAGTAAAAACGATAATCAGCAGACTTATAATCGCCGCACAGATTGCGATAAAGCTACTCGGACGCTCTGCCAATGCGTAAAATAGGGTAACGGCCGAAATAAAACCGATAACAAAATAGTAAATCATGCCTAAAAAGCTTATTAAACGCTATATCCCCAGCCCGGAAAAAGTTAAAAAACTCAAAGGTTTAGGCTGGCTCGGAACCTGGTTGCACAATCCCAATATCTGGCATTTGCACAGACACTCCGTTGCCAAGGCGTTTTTTATCGGACTCTTCTGGATGGCGATCCCCGTGCCGTCACAAATGATCATCGCTGCACTGTTTGCAATCACCTTCCGAGCCAACCTTGCCTTGAGTATTGCTCTGGTGTGGATTTCCAATCCCCTCACAATGGGACCGATTTTTTACTTCAACTACGAGATCGGGTCGCTACTCCTCGGCCAGGAAGCCACGGCAAAACTTCATTTTGAATTAAGCTGGCACTGGCTCACCGAAGTTTTAGGCGAATTATGGCAACCTCTGTATCTCGGTAGCACCGTCGTCGGGCTCGTACTTGGCGTTACCGGCTACTTCAGCATTCATTTCCTGTGGCGCCGCCACGTCCTCAAGCTCTGGCAAAGCCGCTGCAGAAAGGCTTTGCAGAAACGCAACACAGACAAGTAAATACTTAACGCACCACTTAAAATCCCATTAAAACACAATTTCATTGCATAATCACACCTGCACTAAATCAAAATACCCTTTAAAAATAAAAAAGCCCCGAACGACGGATTTATTTCGTTCGGGGCTTCAAGCAGCTAGAGGTACCGCCGCAACTTAATCTGAAGAGGGTTTATTCACTGTCTTCTTTGGCATTCATCTCTTCAAGTGCTTCGATCACCAGCTTGTTGGCCTCTTCGGCACTCTTACCACTCAATAATGCCAGAGCGTCGTCAATATGCGTCATGGTATAGATCGAAAAATTCCCTTCGGCCACCGCCTGACGAACCTGCTGATTCAACATCAGATGATTGGCGTTGGCTTTAGGTATAATCACGCCCTGCTTGCCGGTCAGTCCGCGAGTTGAGCAGATTTTGTAAAAACCTTCGATTTTTTCATTAACGCCGCCGATCGGTTGGATCTCACCGAACTGGTTAATCGAACCGGTAATGGCGATATCCTGTCGCATAGGCAGTTCGGCGATAGAAGAAAGCAGAGCCAGCAATTCAGCAGAGGAAGCGGAATCCCCTTCAATGCCGTTGTAGGATTGCTCCATCACGATCGATCCGCTAAAGCCCATCGCCTTGCGTTTCAAAAAACGTCCGCGCATATAACCCGAAAGAATCAGCATTCCCTTTGAGTGGATCGGACCGGCCATATCGACTTCACGTTCGATATCAACGACCCCTTCATCCCCTGCCGAAGCCTGCGCAGTGATACGCACCGGTTGACCGAATGACTGGCGCCCAACGGTCAAAACCGTCAAACCGTTAACCATTCCGATATGGGTACCGATCGTCGAGATCAAAACCTGTTGATCGGTGATGGCACGGTGGTAATACTCTTCCATCAATCCGGTATGGAAATCGCGCTGCTCAATGGTTTTTTCAATAATCTCGCGATTGACTACGTCCTGATCCAAAGCACGGGCATAAGCATTCGCTTCGGCCAGAACATCACGCAGAATCGCTTTGTTTGTATAGAGACGGTTTTCGTCTTCAGCCATCCGCGATGCGTACTCAATCAGTCTTTCGTAAGCGCTGACATCAACCTCAAGATCGTTCCACTCGTTGACTTCCGAAGCAAGTTGACGCGCCATCGCCAGTTCATGTTCCTGCGTCCGGTTCAGTTCCGCTTCAAACTCGACCTGAACTTTGAACAGACGGCTGAACTGAGCGTCCAGCTCCTGTAGTGCATAGAAATGCGCCGCTTGACCGACCAGAACCAACGTCAGGTTCAACGGGAAATCTGGCAGATGATACGGCACCACTGCACTTGAAGACGGAATCTCGAAGGAAATACGCTTACTCATTAAGGCCGCTTTCAGATGCGACCAGATTTCCGGCTCTTTCAATACCGACTGGATATTCAACAACAGATAACCGCCGTTGGCTTGCTGCAGCAAGCCCGCCTGATGGCTCATTGCCAAGGTTACGGTATCGGTTGCCGAAGCCTGTGCCGAATTAATCGCATAACCGAACAGCTTCGGAATCGTCGCATTCTGCTCGTAAATGACCGGTGCGTGTTGCAAGTCGCGATGATCAACCAACAGATTGACCTCGAAAATCGACAGCGACTGCTGCTCAGCCAGAAGTTCGTCCATACTGGCATTGCTGTTACTGGAGGTCACCCGATCACCGCTCTGATCCCAGAAAAGGTGCAGTTTACTGATTACCGCATTTTGCAGATCTTCCAGATAAGCGCAAATCTCTTCGCTTTTTCCAAACTCCATTTTCAGCGTCTGAACCATCGGTTCCATATGCTCTTTGGCGAAATCCGTATTCAACTGTTTGCCGGCATCCATAAATTCATGCTGCAAGAACGGAAAATGCGTCAAAGCACGGTTAAGCGCCTCTTCAACCTCTTCGAAAGCCTGCTCGAAATGAATCTGAATGGACTGATCCAGATTTTTCAGCTCTGCACTGCGATACGGTTTACCGTCGATAATGGCCGTCAGAATAAAACTGTTCTCCGACTGCGTCACTTCAATGCTTTTGCTCTCGGCGATGTCGAAGGCTTCCTGAAGGATCGCCTGCTGCTTATCCGCCAGGTCATTTTCCAACTGTTGCGATTTCAGCTGATAGACATGGCCGTCGAACAGAATCGGCAGCTGCGTTTTGAGTTGCGCGATAAAACTCTCTACCGCCTGTTTAAAGGCGTGTCCATGCCCCGCTTGAAAGTACAGATATTGCGTCTTATTCGCTTCGGAGAAATCGGATACCAGTACAACATCCTGCGGCATCTCTTTTTTACGTGCCATCTTCTTCAGCATCGCTTTGGTCATACCGATACGTCCAACACCCGGCTCACCCATAATAAAAATGTGGTTCTGATTCCGTTTCAGGTGCAGACCGAAATTTAACGACTGATAGGCGCGCGGATGAAAATGCTGCATAAAGGCCAGCAGATCCTTATCGCGTGAAGAGTTTTCTTTGACAATGAAGCTGTTCGGTTCGAGGTGGGTGTAGCGATAGAGCTGCGATACTGAAAGTTTTTCCATAAAGTTTCTTTACTTAGAAAAGCGCCGTAAGGTGAAGAGCGCTGAAGATTGATCTATTTTTCGGGGGATAACTTAACTATGACAACTATAACAAAAAACCCGCAACAACGGCGGGTTCATACGAAGTTCGACCCGATTCATCGGGTCGCAGGATTAAGAGCGACGCTCTTAACGATTAAAATCTTCTTTCGGCGGATTGGCGTGAATTTTGTGGAAAGTCAAATCCGCACCCAGATACTGCTCTTCTTCGTTCATACGGATCGGAGCAAACATATTGACCAAGGCATACACCAGATAACCACCGATAAATGCGATGCCAACTCCAGCCAGAATACCGACCAGCTGAGACATCAGGGAAACTCCGCCCAGACCGCCCAAGGCAGTTGAACCAAAAATACCGGCCGCTATCGCGCCCCAGATTCCGCAAAGACCGTGCAGAGGCCAAACGCCAAGCACATCGTCGATTTTCAAATTCTTCTGCGTCCAGGTAAATGCCTTAACAAACAAAGCACCGGCTACCAGACCGATTACCAGAGCGCCCAAAGGACTGACGATATCTGAACCAGCGCAGATCGCCACCAATCCGGCAAGCGGTCCGTTGTGCACGAAGCCCGGATCCTTATCGGAAATAAAGGTCGCCGCCAAAATTCCACCGACCATTGCCATCAGTGAATTCATCGCCACCAATCCCTGAATGCCTTCGATCGCCTGCGCCGACATGACGTTGAAACCGAACCAGCCGACCGCAAGAATCCACGACCCCAATGCCAGGAAAGGAATGCTTGATGGCGGATAAACATGACGGATCGAACCGTCTTTGGCGTAGCGATTATTACGAGAACCGATCACCAGCATCGCAGCCAATGCAATCCAGCCTCCGACGCCGTGAACGACAATGGATCCGGCAAAATCATGGAAGCCGACACCGAAACGATCTTCCAACCACGCCTGCAATCCGAAATTACCGTTCCAGCTGATTCCTTCAAACAGCGGATAAATAAAAGCAACTGTCAGAAAGGTCGCCGCCAGGATCGGGTAAAAACGGGCGCGCTCGGCAATCCCGCCGGAAACGATTGCCGGAATCGCCGCGGCAAAAGTCATCAGAAAGAAAAACTTCACCAGTTCATAACCGGATTTTTCGGTCATCGCCTGAGTCAGTTGACCGTCCATGTTGAAGCCGAAAAAGACGCCGTAGGCGATACCGTAACCGACAAAGAAATAAGCGACGGTCGAAACGCCGAGATCGCTCATGATTTTTACCAGGGCGTTAACCTGATTTTTATGTTGCACCGTTCCGACTTCCAAAAAAGCGAAACCCGCATGCATGAATAAAACTAAAATAGCACCCAGTAAGATAAAGAGCACATCCAGACTGGTGGTAAGTTGTTCCATAGAAACCTCTGGCTAAAACTAAATGTAATCCAATTTAAATATGAGCGTTTTTTATTCGCCGCCGGAAGACGTATCCAATGCATCCTTGCTTATTGCTTACTGTCAAAAGTCGTTAAAAGTCGATCCATAATGCTCGCCAAACTTTCATGCGAACATTCATTGGATAAGCAGTGGCGTCTGCCCGACCTTTACAATAAAATTTTCTTTGGATTTTTCGCAACGGCTAACGCTTTGTCAGGCCGACAATTTTACCAGAAGCCCACATGCTGAAACACAAAACCACACCTTTGCAACCTATCGAACACCCGCTGTTCAACGAACATAAAATTCGCGTCCTAGTCAAAAGAGAAGAACTTAATCATGAATTAATTCAAGGAAATAAGCTATACAAGCTCGAATTAAACTTAAAACACTTCCGTAACAGCGATAAAAAATTTTTATTAACTTTTGGCGGCGCCTACTCGAATCATATCGCAGCCACAGCAGCTGCCGCACATCAATTCCAGATTCCGGCAATCGGTGTCATTCGCGGTGACGAGTTAGCAGCCAACCCGGCCAAATGGAGTCATACGCTCGTTGAAGCGCAAAGAAACGGCATGCATCTGGTTTTTATCCGGCGCCCGGACTACCGGCTTAAAACTCGCGATGACTTTTTGTCACTCCTGCAACAGAATTACGCTGAACAATTAGCGGATTTTGTCGATCCGCAATTTGATCCACAAAATGCCTATATCCTTCCTGAAGGCGGATCCAACCAACTGGCCGTTCAGGGCTTTCAAAGTCTGGCTGAAGAACTGGATCAACAATGCCCGCAGTGGACGAATTTATACTGCGCGGTTGGAACCGGCGCCACTTTAGCCGGACTCAGCGCCTATTCGCAATACGATATACGGCGAATACTCAACGGAGTGGCCACGATTAATGACAGTGATTATCTGATGCCGCAGATTGCTCAGTGGATCACCACAGTACAGCCACAGCAAAGCAATCGCTGGCAATTACGACAGAATTGTCATGCCGGCGGTTATGCCAAAACCGACCCGGAACTGGAACAATTCATTCAGGAAATCTGGCCGCAGTTCCGGATTCCAATCGAACCGGTGTATACGGCCAAAGCCTTTCATTGCTTTTGGAAAGACCTTATAAATCATGAAATTAGCAAAGACTCTGTAGTTGTATTGTTACATACAGGAGGTTTGCAAGGTGTGGGTTGAAAGGACGATCTATCGTCCAGGGTTACAGCACACCACCCTAAACGCTCAGACGTAAAAGCCCTAAACCAACGAATAGTAAAAGCAGTTCACTTAACTCGATCGCCATCCCCAGCAAATCACCGTTAAGCCCGCCGATTAAGCGCCGGGCAAAAACCGCAATCATCGGCACAACAAGTAGCAGCGCCCCCCATAGAGACAGTCCACCGGGTACCATCCATAACAGCATTAAAGACATCGCGACTCCGTAGATGCCGATCGACCACCAGGAAACCTCGGCAAACATCGCCTGATGCATATCGGTTCGCGTCGCACTGGGCGCCGTTTTCACCAGAACCAAAGGGGCAATTCTGGCCATAATCACGCTCGCCGCCAAAAGCAGTATCGGCATCCAGAAAAAAGGATCCCGCGCCTGCCAGTAAATCTCAATTAACTGTTGTAACAATATCCATTTACCAAGCAGTACAACAACTAAGGCAACTGCCGCCGCAGTACCGATCCGGCTGTCGTGCATAATCCTTAACGCCTTCTCCGGATCCCGCAAACTCCCCATGGCTGCATCGGCACTATCAGCTACTCCGTCAAGATGCATAGCACCGCTCAAGCCAAGCCAGACGACAAGAACCACGAAGGCAGCCTCTGCGGCGGAAAAGAAATGCTCACGGCCGCTCAAATCCGCCAGCCACAAATCCATTAAGGCAATCGACAAGACTGCTGCGCTCAACAATCCGGCAAACAGCAGTCCGACCAGTGGCAGATAATTAAGAACCCGTGTCTGACGTTGCTCACTGTAACAAGCGAAGTTGAAAGGAATACGGCTGAAAAACTGTAAACTTAGGCAGAGTTCACGAAAAAAATGACGCATAAATAAGTTCGACTCGTTTGAAATGTCAATTCCGAAGATGGTTCGAGAACACTGTACGACCCGCAATCAAGCGACGCCCGCATGCTCATTCTGACGCATTTCGACCAGATGCGTAAAGCAGGCCTCATCGACACGTGTCACTTCAAAGGTTAGGCGTGCTGCATAACCGATCTTAAGATTGAACAAGGCTTCATTCTGCATTTTCAATATCCGTTTTAATACCATCCGTTGCACTCCGGAGTGGCTAAAAATCAAAAGATGGTCACACTCGGATCGACACAAGCGATCCCATTCTTGTACGACACGCGCTTCGAAAAGAGGTAAATTTTCGCCATACGGAATAATGTCGTCGGCAAATGGATCAGCGAAATAGGCCTCCAACTGCTTCGGATAGTGCGCGCGAATTTCATCGAGACTCAACCCGTCCCAGCTTCCGAAATCCCTTTCCGCCAACGCCTGACGAACCGAAACATGCTTGAAATGCTGCTCCGCAAAAAACCGGCAACGGCTCGCCGGTGAAGTGATTATTTGGCACGGTTCCGGCAAACCGATTAGCGCCTGCCGCATCTGGTTTTCGCCCTCCAAACTCAGAGGTGAATCCGTGCGACCACGCAAAAATACGTCATCTTCGCAGGCTCCATGACGGATCAGATCAATCCGCACTACTGACCCCGGCCTGCTCGAAGGTTGCCATGCGGTTATGCAAAGCACACGCCTGCCGCAACAGAGGGATGACCAGAGCCGCACCCGAAGCCTCGCCCAGACGCATTTCAAATTGCAGCATAGGTTCAACGCCGAGTGCTTCCAGAATTACTTCGTGCGCCGGCTCCGCTGACAGATGGGCAAAAAAGCACCACTCCACCAGACGCGGACAAGAACCGCAGGTACAGAATATTGTTTCCGGCATTGAATATTTGCCCAGATCAAGCATTTCCTCGCTTGACTGACAGCGCAGAAGTTGTTCGTTGCGGCTGACAAAATCACCGACCCAGGCGGCGACAGAAGCGATCACTCCATCGACGACGACGCTCAGGCCCAATTGCGCGCAACGAATATAGGCGCCGGTCATCGCCGCAATCTCGAACCCGCCAAGATATTGCAAAACCCGTAAAGGCGAAGTCAAATGCTCACGATGCAAATTGATCGCCTGCTCGATAACCTGCGCTTTCTGTTTTTTCTGGCTAAAGCTGATTCCGGTGCCTTCCCCAACCACCTCGCTAACGGCTTTACCACTGAGTACGGCTGTCATTGCAGCAGCACTGCTGGTATTACCAATCCCCATTTCACCGGCGATAAACAGGTCTGCTCCGGCATTCCTGGCTCGTTCGGCAGCATCAGCACCGACGCTCAAGGCCGCAAACAGTTGTTGTTCACTCATTGCCGGCAATTTACTAAAATTCTGCGTACCGGCTGCAACTCTCGCGGAAAGCAGATGCGCCAGCGGCGCTGGATCTTCTTTGATACCGACATCCACAATCTCGAACTCGGCCTGCGAAAATTCGGCCAAAACACTGATTGCGGCGCCCCCGCGACTGAAATTTTTAACCATTTCCTGCGTAACCGCTTGCGGATAGGCTGAAACCCCATCTTCGACAATACCGTGATCGGCTGCGAATACCGAAATCCAAGGTTTTACCACCTCTGGCTGAGTACACCGTTGATGACTGGCCAGACGAATCGCAACCTCTTCCAGGCGCCCTAACGAACCTTCCGGCTTAGTCAATTGCCGCTGATGCAGAAAAGCCGCCTCGATAAACGATTCGTCCAGATCCTGATTGGCACAGAAAAAACGTTGCATGTTTGCTTCCATAATTGAATTCTCGTGTACTTTTATTGACTGTCTTTTAAAATCATCGGTAAGCCCGCGGTAACGAAGGTCACTTTATGCGCCCGCTTGGCCACTTCCTGATGCAAACGACCCAATTCGTCGACAAACTCTCGACTGAGCCGGCCCAGAGGAACAACACCTAACCCGACTTCGTTGCTGACGATAAAAATCGGCAGGCGACTGGCTTCAAGTTGCTGCAAAAAACGTTCACTCTGTTCTTCGCGGCAATCCGCATCAATCAGATTCAGCATCCACAAGGTTAAACAATCGATTAAAACCGCCGTCTTACGTTGACTCGCCAAAGCCTGATGCTCAATTTTCTGCAACGCCTGTGCCAGTAGAAGCGGTTCTTCATGGGTCAGCCAGTCCTCCGGTCTACGATTTCGATGATGTTCGATCCGTTGCAACATCTCTTGATCGACAGACACTTCGTGTTCCTGCTGTTCCTCGGCATCACGGAAAGAACTTTTGGCCGTCGCCAGATAGACCACTTCCGCCGCCCTGTTTTCCGCCTCGTTTTGCTTTTGCCAACTCAGGGATTGTCCTTCCGCATAGGCACTTTTCCCGGAACGGGCACCCCCTAAAATCAGATGAATCATGCTAAGCCAGTCTCACCTTAAATAAACGCTTGAAGGCGCTTATTCTAAATCAATAACAAGCAAATCTTTTGCTATCAGGCACTTTTTTTAAAGTGCATTTGTTTTAGACTCAAACACGAACCGTTCAAACACTGTTAAGTAAACAATAAGCCCCGCTTTGAAACCAGAATAAAAATAAGTTATCAGTAAATAAACTTTTTTAATCTAAAATAAATCGTATTTATTTTGCACACAAAATTCGAAGAAAAGGATTACTTTATGTCAGCAAACAACCGTAAATTAACCGTTCTGGGAAGCGGTTTTGCCGCTTTAACCGCCACGAAGCAACTGCGGAAACTGAACCCGAATGCAGAGATCACCGTCATCTCTCCATCGAAAGAATTTATCTATTTACCGAGTTTGATCTGGATACCATCCGGTATGCGCAACGGTGACGATCTGCGCATTGATCTGACAAATTTCTTCAACAAAAACAATATCCAACACGTCAAAGCGTCGGTAACAAACATCACCAACGGTGGACGCACCGTCGAAACCGATGCGGGCGAATTCGACAATGACGGTCTGATTATCGCCTCCGGCGGCCGTTTCATTAAGAAACTTCCCGGCATCGAACATGCGATTACCCCGTGCGAAGGCATTCCGGCAGCCGAAAAAATCCGTGACCGTTTAAATGGAATGGACAGCGGTACCATTGCGATTGGTTTCGGCGGCAATCCGAATGAACCTTCGGCAATGCGCGGTGGGCCGATGTTCGAATTCCTGTTCGGTATCGACAACCTGTTGCGTAAGCAGGGACGTCGCGACAAATTCAAACTGATTTTCTTCAACCCGGCAGCTCAGCCTGGTAAACGTCTGGGCGACAAGGTTCCGGCAAACATTACCAAAATGATGGCTAAGAAAGGCATCGAAACCAAACTGGGTCATAAGATGAAGGGATTTGAAGCGAACCTGGTTAAAACTGAAGGCGAAGAATTCGCTGCGGATCTGATTCTGTTTATGCCGGGCATGACCGGCCCGGCCTGGTTGCCAAACAGCGAACTACCGAAATCAGCCGGCGGAATGATTACCGCCAATCAATTTGCTCAGGTTGAAGGTTATCAGGCAACCTATGTTGCCGGTGATGCGGGCAGTTTCCCCGGACCGGACTGGCAGGCGAAACAGGCTCATGCAGCCGATCTGCAAGCGACAGCCGCGGCACAGAACCTGACTAAAGAACTTAATGGTCAAACCGACTACCAAGCCTTTAAACACGAACTGATCTGTATTGTTGATACGCTTAAACACGGCATTCTGATCAAACGCACCGAAAAAGGCACAACCCTGCTACCGCCTTGCCGTCTGTTCCACTGGGCCAAACGGATTTTCGAAGGTCTTTATCTGCGTCAATACCGCTAATTGCTACAACACGCAAAAGACCCGGTACGGCACTCGCCGCCGGGCCTTTTGCTGTATTCTCTCTCCAGCCCCCCCCTGCCAGAGCTTAAATCATCAAATCAATTTGCTGAACAGAACCAGCCTTGCCCGAATCTTCAAACAGAAAAACACCGCTGGATCGAACCTGCGCCTGCAATTGATTGTTTTCGTCCTTATGGCTGAATTCAGAAGCGACCGAAGCGAGTGAAATCGCACCGATATTTAATGCCATTAACCCATCGAGCCGCATAAACCCAGAACTGTCCTGGTGATAAATCTGCAGATCGGCAAAAACCGCATCATTTTCATCGATCCACCCGTTACCATCCTGGTCGTACGCCGCCAGATCGACAAAGCCATTGCCGCTTTCGGTGCCGAACAGCTCATGCCCTTCGGTGATTTTGCCGTCGTTGTTTTTATCCAGTGCCAGATAACCGCTACCGGCCTGCAAGATGGCAACCTGATCGGAGTCGCCGTCATTGTTCAAATCGAGTTCCACTTTAGCGAGACTCAGCTGCGCCGGCTGACCGCCAAAATTAACTACCAGCGGATCCTGTGGCACGGCGCCCTGCTGAATGGCGACATAAGAGTTACTGGAGTAAGCTCTTGATTGCTGAGTGGTCAGATCAAACGCCAACTCACGACCATCCGCCGTCTTCACCGTTCCTTCAGCGTGAAAGCGCAGTGTTTCCATTTCCTGAAGCCTGTGCGAAACATTTACACGAAAACCATCTCCCGCCATACCTCGTCCCGCTTGGGACCATTCAGAGCGGAAGCTTCTGCTCTCATCCTGAAAACCGGAAAATTCGGAAGAATCATTTTTATCATGCGGATGATAGCCGTAGACTTTAAGGTGATAGGTTTTTCCGGTCAAACGCTCCATCATGGCTTCAATCGCTTCAATCATTTCGATCAGATGCGGCGGCAACCATGTCTCAGACTCACCAGAGGTCGCCTCGCTGCGTAACATCGGCGCTTTATTAAAAGCCTCCTGCAGGCGTCGCGGTGCCTCCGCTTGCCCATCATTATTGGCGATTACTTTGTCGCTGCGACTTGTTGGCGAATTCGCCAGAGTGTGCGCTTTTTCCAGCCTTTCATCCATCCCAGAACTCAAAGACATTGAACTGGAACGGAATTCGGTTTGGGTCAGTGTTTGTGTTTCGACCTTTTGCGTTTGCAGCAGCCCATTCTGATAAGTTTCCAGTCGTAGCTGGCTCTGTTCCTGTCGTTCATACCGCTGCTGTGCGGATAAACTCAGTTGCTGGTGTGTAATAATCATCGTAAACAGTCTCCTGATATTCTTGCAGTGGTTTCCCCTCGTGACTGTTTGGTGTATTTTTATAAAGATCTATCCGATAATGTATCGGTAGCCATTGAAAAAACTTGAATTTCATCCAACGAGATGCCTATGCCGCAACGATCCCTTTCACTGAACCGACTAAAAACAGTATTCATCTTGCTGGTGCTTATTCCGCTCTTGAATGGTTGCAGCAAACCCCATCAGCCGTTACCGGAAAATGCGGTTATTCTGGCTTTTGGCGATAGTCTGACCGAAGGCTATGGAGTCCCAAAACCCGCATCCTATCCAAGCGTTCTGCAATCGTTGAGCGGACGTAAAGTCGTTAACGCCGGCGTATCAGGAGAGACCACGGATCAGGGCCTGTTGCGCATGCAGCAGCTGCTTGCGGAACAACAGTTCGATCTCGTCATACTGTTTGAAGGCGGAAATGATATTCTGCAAAAGCGTTCTTATGCACAGATCGAAGCGAACCTGCGCAAGATGATCGAACTTCTGCAGGCAAAGAAAATACAGATTCTTTTGATCGGCGTACCGGAAAAACGGCTGTTTTCCGATAGTGCACCGTTTTATGAAAAGCTCGCCGAGCATTATGACATTCCATTGCAAGACGAAATTGTCGGCGATCTGGTCATGCGTCCGTCGATGAAATCGGACTATGTTCACTTGAATCGTCAGGGGTATCAGGCTCTGGCCGAAGCGGTTTTCCGGAAATTGCAGGCAACCGGTGCCCTAGCCGACTGATTCCTCGTCGGCAAACGGCTGATAACGGATTTCATTAAGCCACCAGAGTTTCTTCCCTTCCGGCGTCTGCACCACTATCTCATCATCAACCTGCTTACCGATCAGTGCGTGCGCCATCGGCGACTTGATGCTGATAAAATTTTTCGTCGGATCAAACTCGTCAGTCCCGACAATCCGGTAGCGGCGAATCTCGCCATCATCATTTTCCAGCTCGACCCAGGCGCCGAAGAAGACCTTACCCTCCTGCTGCACTGAGTAGGGGACAACCTGAACCACTTCTAGTCGTTTGCGCAGAAATCTTAAACGCCGGTCGATCTCACGCAACTTGCGCTTGCCTTCTTTGTATTCGGCATTTTCCGAACGGTCGCCATGAGCAGCGGCCTCGGTTACGGCCTGCGTGGTTTTACGACGCTCGACACGCCATAGGTAATCCAGTTCTTTTTCCAGAGCCTGTCGGCCCTCCGGAGTAATCAGGTTATTTCGGTTAGTCATATAAAATCGTTAATACTCGATAATCGGAAACCAGTTGGATGCTTCTGCCTGACGATACAACTCTTTAAACTCGTCATGCATCTCTTTATCCCACTTCTGATCTTTAGCAGCCTGACAACCGCCCTTTTTCGCCAGTACGATATTAAAGTGCCGCGAGAACTGACGTTTATAGTCGCGGAAATCCTCGGCGATAAAGGTTTCAATATAGTTATTGGCACTGACACCGTATTTGGTAATAAACAGGCGATTCACCTGATTGAAGTTTTTGTTGACACTCATACCGCGACAACGCTCGGCAAAAGCGTCGTTAAGCAGAGCCGACTTAATCAGGTTACTGTGAATCTCCTGCTGAGGATTAAGCGCTTCTTGCTCCTGCGCTTGGGCAGGCAGCAAAAACAGACTCATTATAAAAACCAATATTGTCGCGGCCGTACGGGAAATGACTCTCATTGCATTTTGCCTTATTGTTAATGACTTCCGAGGATTCAATCTCGATTATGCCGATTTTGCCAATAGGCAGCAAACAAAGAACCGGAAATATTATGCCAGACACTGAATAAAGCGCCCGGCAAGGCGCTGGCAGCACCGAAATATTTAATCGCCAGTGCGACACTCAACCCGGAGTTCTGCATGGCAACTTCAATCGCAACCGTGCGCGACACCCGTGAATCGTAACCAAGCCCGCGACTCAATAAATACCCCATGAGCAGACCGCCCAGATTATGCAAAACCACCGCCACAACCAGCAATGCACTGAGCGAACTAAAATTATTCTGATTCAAAGCCACAACAATGCCGATAATCAACACGATTGCCAGTACGGCAACCTGCGGCAGTAGACTTTCAAGCGTTTGCAGCCTTGCGGCGGCCAGGTGTCGAACCAGCATTCCGGCGAAAACCGGCAGCAAGACAATTTTTAACAGCATCCATAGCATCGAAGCGGCCGGAACGTCAATCGTGTTTTGCAGATATATCCAGGTCAGCCACGGCATCAAGAGGACGGCAAGCAAGGTGGAAAACAGTGTCATGGACACCGACAAGGCCAAATCGCCACGCGCCAAATAGGCCATAACATTCGACGCGGTTCCGCCAGCGGTAGCCCCGACCAAAACCAGACCGATCAACCATTCGGGAGGCAGGTTTAAAAACTTTGCCAGCAAAAATGCCAGCAGCGGCATCAGACTGAATTGCAGCATTACGCCCCAAAAGGCAATTTTACGGTAGCCCCAGGCGCGTTGAAAATCCGCAAGCGAAAGCGTCATTCCCATGCTGAACATAATCAACATCAGCAGAGGAACAATCCAGGACTTGAGAGCAGCCAGCGATTCCGGCCAGATCCAGCCTGCCAGCGCGCCCAAAAATGCCCAGAGCGGAAAAACAATTAACGTCTTCTGCATTTTCTTTTATCCAAGACCGGATCAGGCCGGCAGTACCAGCACGGAGAAAGCTCCGATCAACGCCCCGAAGACGCCGCCCCAGACAACCAGCCACCCCAAGTGCTCATCGATCAACTGTTGTACCATTTGCTTAACCATCTGCGGCGTTAATTCCTCAAGGCGGCTATCCACAATCTGCTCGATTTTATGCTGAATCTGCGCAATCATTTCCGGCTGATCAATTTGCGCCTGCAGTGCATTCTTAACTTCATCCCGAGCCGCGATTTCAATCAGGGATGCCTGAAGATTCGTGATAAAAGGCTCTCGCAGAGGTTCCAGTTTTTCAGCCCCGCCAAACATGGCCAGCATCGAACCGAAGGATGAATTCATAATCACCTCAACCAGACGGTCGTACGCCGGAGTCAAGTCAACATTCTGAATGACCGGCGCCAGTTCGATTTTGTTTTCTCCGGAAGAATCCTGTAAAAAGCGATCGATATTTTCCTGCGTAAAAAACTGTTCCATCATCAGATTTTTAATCGCGCTTTTAAACTCGCTGAAACGGGCCGGAATCACGCCGGAACCAATCAGCCCCGGCACCCTTTCAAACAGCATGTAGATTGCCAGCCAGTTGGTCACTGCACCCGATAGCGCAAACAACCCGATCATTAACAATACAAGCTGTCCACTCCACCAGCCGGCAACGACCAATAGCAGTGCAACAAAATTGGTAACGAATTTTTTATCAAGACGGAATCCCATTCTCTGCCCTCTTTGTGTAATACCATGCCTATATAAAGTGGCGCTATTTTAAAACAGTTAAGCCCTAGATATGTTGAAATAACTTTTTATTCAATTAACGATGAATTTCAAGGCTTTGCCGCTCACCGATGCAGCCCTTTGCTAGAATGAAAAGAAAGGCAAAACATTCATAGATAAAGATTTCCGGTTTCAACATACCATCTGGATCACCTATGTAATCCCGGAATTTCTAACCTGAAAAACTGGCTAAGATTTCCGTTGAGAACAATAGCATGAAAATAAAACCTTTAGACGCGGTCAGAAGACTCAAAATTTTCATCAAGCAGACAAGTCTCTTTTTTCTGCTGTTTTTCGGCTCGGCAACAGCCGTCTTTGTCAGCTGGTATCTGGGGCAGAGCATTCAGGAGTTTACCCAGCATAAAGATCAAGGCAACAAACTGCTGCAGATTCATGAACACCAACTTTCCACCGAATACGAGTCGGTAATCGCCGATTTGACGATTCTGTCGTCACTCCCCACCATTGATTTCAGCCAGCACCCTGGCAACGGACAAATCAGCGAACTCAAGGAAATATACAGCACTTTTGCCAAAGCTCGCGATCGCTATAACCAGATCCGCTACTTGGATAACCAAGGAAACGAACGTATCCGCATCAATTTCGAAAAAGATCAGGTTTATATCGTCCCCGAAGAGGAACTGCAACATAAAAGCCATCGCTACTATATACAGGATATTCTCAAACTTAAACAAGACGAGATTTACGTCTCGCCGTTTGACCTGAATATAGAGAACCGAGAAATCGAGAAACCGTACAGACCGATGATCCGTCTCGGAAAACGCTTATACCAAAATGGCAAACCGGTCGGGATGCTGATTATCAACTATGAAGGCAAATTTCTGTTTCACGCCATTGGTGAAGAACACAGTATTATGACCGTTCCGTCGCAACTGATGATGCTTAATCAGGATGGTTACTGGCTCAAGGACAATAACCCAGAACGTGAATGGGGTTTTATGTTCGAAGATAAAAAACATCTCACCTTCGCCCAACTGCATCCGGACGTCTGGGCCTATATGCAACAGCACCCAAGCGGACAGTACAAAAACCGCAACGGGCTTTACAGCTTTATGAAAGTCAACCCGCTCCACCCGATTACCGGTATTCACAGCAATTTTATTGAGCAAAAATCGTTCATTACCAAAAAAGGACATGAAAATGCGACCTGGATACTGGTCAGCTTCCTGCCGACAGTGGAGTTCAACCGACACACGATTAATACCATCAAGCAAAATCTGATTTATATCATTCTGACTTTGTTTGCCACTTTTATCGCCGCCGTACTGGTTTCCCGATACCAGATAGAAAGACACACACTCCTGCTGCGAAATGAATATTTAGCCAATCACGATGCCTTGACCGGACTGTTCAACCGCTCGCAATTGGATTACACCGTGCCAAAAAAACTGATGCAATCACGCAAAGCGGACGATTGCTGTACTTTATATTATCTCGACCTGGACGGTTTCAAACCGGTTAACGACACCTATGGGCATGATATAGGCGATGAAGTTCTGAAGGTTGTTGCTAAACGTCTACTTTCCGCAACTCGCAGCCAAAATGATTTGGTCATCCGACTTGGCGGGGACGAACTGTTAATCGTAGCCAGTGGCTTGAACAGCGAAGAGGAACAGATTCAATTCGGCAACAAACTGCTTAAACTCTTCGAGAGCCCAATAGTCGTCAAACAGCACCATTTAAACATCGGGGCCACAATTGGCGCCGCCACCTACCCTCAGGATTCCGAAAAACTCGATCATCTCATAAGCATGGCCGACAGCGCACTCTATTATGCCAAACAGCATGATAAGGGCACCTTAAAACTCTTCTCACCCGATAAGCGCACCTTCTAATCCCCCCTTCTAGCGCAGAAAACGAATCGATTATTCCTCACCGGATTACAGTTCATCTGCGGTAGACAATTCTCCGAATCCATGCAGATCGAAACTCAAGCTTCCCTCACCGTTAAGGGAAAACTTCACCTTATCTTTAAGCAGCCCCTCGTCTTCCATGCCCATGCACCCGGAAAAAATATGCCAACGGTAGGAAAAATGCATTTGATACAAGTCCTCCCCCAAAGGTTCGATCTTTTCAATCTGCATCCCTTCTTTGTAATAGGCCAAAGGATTGATATAACTCAGATCTCTTATCAGCTTACGGTCAATTAATTCAATATTCTGTTGAACAAAATTCTGCAGCTCCAGACACAACGGCACCTTGTCAGCAGCGTGGGAATGCTCTGCTATCTGAGGCAGAGGCTTGGGAAAAGTATAATGCATAAATGTATGACGGGGTAAGAATAAGTTTTAAAAAATAAGCGGTCGAAACCGCCTACGTAATCAAATTTGCAATGCAGCTGAATCAAAGCCCTAGGCTTTGCGCGACGACAAAGGCAACACAATAATGTTTTTCATCGCTGACACTGATCTGCCAGTTGTCGGCCTGAATCTGCTGCGCTCTTTCCTGAGCGGCGCTGGTTAAAATCAGATAAGGCTGCCCACCGGGATGGTGTGCGATGGTCATCTGTTCAAAGGTGACGCCCTGAGCAATACCGGTTCCCAAAGCCTTGGCAACTGCTTCTTTCAACGCCCATCGCTTGGCTAGAAAGCTTTCCGGAAACTGCGAAGCGGAAAAACTCTGCCACTCGTCATCAGAAAGCAGGCGGCGTGCAAAACGCTCGCCCTGCTTCTGGAAAAGCTGTGCTATGCGCACATTTTCAACGATATCGGTACCTACGCCTACAATCATGCTTAACCAACCTGCTAACGAATTAGCCGAGATACGCCTGTTGACGCGCTTCCACCATAAGGCGTTTCATTTCACGCACGGCATCCGGCAAACCACTGTAAACCGCCTGGGCAATAATCGCATGACCGATATTAAGTTCTTCAATCTCTTTAATCGCAGCGATCGCCTGTACATTATGGTAGTGCAAACCGTGTCCGGCATTGACAACTAACCCCTGCTCTACAGCTAACGCGGTCGCTTTTCTGATACGATCAAGTTCAGTAGCGACTTCCTGCGGTTTTTCCAGTTCCGCATAGGTTCCGGTATGCAGTTCAATCACCGGCGCACCAACCTCTTTGGCTGCCAGAATCTGCTTCTCCTCCGGATCGATAAACAGCGAAACCCGGCAACCTGCTTGCGCCAAACGCGCACAGACTTCCGTCAGCCAGGCTTTTTGTCCGGCTACATCCAAACCACCTTCGGTCGTCAATTCTTCGCGCTTTTCAGGCACCAGACAGATATCTTCAGGCTGCATTTTACAGGCGATCTGCACCATCTCTTCGGTTGCCGCCATCTCCAAATTGACTTTTGTCTGACGCATTTGCGTGATACGGGCCACATCTTCATCCTGAATATGACGACGGTCTTCACGCAAATGCAAAGTAATACTGTCGGCGCCAGCCATTTCCGCATCCAATGCCGCCTTGATCGGGTCTGGGTAACGGGTACCGCGCGCTTGGCGAAGGGTGGCAACATGGTCAATATTTAAACCAAGATAGATCGGATTCATGGCTGTATTCCTAAACAAATGTTAAAAGAGTGATTTTACCAATTGCCGCTTTCGGCGGTAAAGAGATCACATGCGAATTCAAGATTTCTTAAGACTGCGCTTGAGAATGGACACACACCGCTTCACTCCAACGAAGCAGAGTGGACGAGTCGTTTTTGTTATGCGCAATCTACGACAATTTATCCGGTTGCGACGGATTACGCCCTAAAAGTAAACGCGCCTGTATCGGCCTGTCTCCGAGATAAGGTTGCAAACTCTGGCTCATCAGAACCCGCAGTGTCTTCAAACAGGGCACTCCAAGTTCGATCGCAGAAAGATCTTCGGTTAACAAACTGCGCAGTTGCAGCAGGCATTCACCCGGAATCTGCAGAAACGCCTGATCGGCAGCAAAATCCGTCAACACCTCAAAACCGTATTCCGGATAGAACAAATAGGTTCGCGACGCCTCGATCGGCTGATGATGGCAGTCCTGTTCTAGATTAAAGCCGTGCCCTAAACCGTTTAACAGACGCAACTCGAACCAACGCAGCGCCCAAGCCTGTTTACGCTGCTGAATCGAGACTTCTTCAAATTGCAGCTGCGCCAGATAGTACAGCAGATCACAGTAGTCTTGAAACAGGTTATCGTAAGAAACATTCGGATACAGTAAACGATACAGCAGCTCGTTGCTGTACAGGCCGCATACGGCGGTTTCGCCGTGCAGAGGGAAACGCAGATCACCGGATTCGATCGTATTCAGACTAACCAGATCCTGATGCGCTTTTTGCCGCCAACTGAGTTGCAACTGCTGAAAAGGCTGCAACAGTGCTGCCTTGAGATGGGCTTTTTTACTGCCGCGAACCGAACGGATAATGGCATTGAACTTCCCCTGCTCGGCGCTGAAAAGCGTCACCAGCGCACTGGTCTCCTTATAAGGACGACTATGCAGAACGTAAGCGCTCTGTTCTACCAACACGGCGGAAAACCTGCGAAAAAACCTTAAGAGCTGTAGTTGTCGTTATAGCCGAGACTCGCCAGAGCACGGGCGTCATCGGACCAGTTCTCTTTCACCTTGACCCATAACTCAAGGTGAACGCGGGCATCAAGCATATTGACCAGATCCTTACGCGCCTGAGTTCCGATGCGTTTAATGACATCGCCGCGTTTACCAATAATAATCTGTTTCTGCCCTGCGCGCTCAACCAGAATCAGACCGTTGATCAACCAACGCCCTTCCTCTTCATCGAACTTGAACTGTTCAATCTCAACCGTGGCACCGTAAGGCACTTCGTCACCCAAAGTACGCATCAGCTTCTCGCGAATAATTTCCGCTGCCAGAAAACGACTCGAACGGTCGGTCACGTAATCCGCCGGAAAAATCGCGCCCTGCTTCGGCAGGTATTTCAAAACCTCTTCTTCGATCGCCGACAGATTGACCTTTTTATAAGCGGAAACCGGAACCAGAGCATCAAACTTCAAACCTTCCGAAATCTGTTGAATAAACGGGAACAGCTCTTCCTTGTTTTCAAACTTATCAACCTTGTTAACCACAACGATCACCGGCTGTTCGATATTCTGCAGCTTTTTGACCACCGCCTGATCTTCTTTGGTCCAGCGCCCGGCCTCAACGACAAACAGAACCACATCAACGTCAGCAAAGGCGCTCTGCGCCGTGCGGTTCATATAAACATTAATGCTTTTCTTGCCGCCCAAGTGCATACCCGGAGTATCGACATAGATAATCTGATGCTGATCGTTCGTGTGGATACCGTGAATACGGTGACGGGTCGTTTGCGGTTTATGCGAGGTAATACTCAGTTTCTGGCCGAGCATTTCGTTCATAATCGTCGATTTACCGACATTCGGACGTCCGATTACGGCAACAAACCCTGCCTGATAATTTTCGTCGCTCTGTTGATCTGTCTCGGCCTGAGCCAGAATCTTTTCCAGCGACAAGCTTTTTTTGTCTTCGGTTTCATCTTGACTCATGCGTTTTTCCTCGGGCATTTAAACGTGGCATATTATTTTGCTTATTCTTGCGCTTCCAACGCCTGAATTGCACTGTCGGCGGCTTTCTGCTCGGCCTTGCGACGGCTTGAAGCGGTCGCCTCGAATTTGGTTTTCAGTCTATCGACATAACAGCTGACAGTAAATTCCTGCGCGTGAGCGGCACCATTTACACTGATAATGCTGTATTCCGGTAGAGATTCGTTCAATGACTGCAGCATTTCCTGCAATCGAGTTTTTGCATCTTTACCGACTTTTTTCGGATCCAGATCCTGCAAACGCTTCTCGTACAAACGGTGAACCAGTTCGCGACACGGCTCAAGACCGCCGTCCTCGTAGACCGAAGCGATTATCGCTTCAACAGTATCGGCAATAATCGAATCGCGGCGGAAACCACCGCTTTTAAGTTCGCCGGGGCCTAAAACCAGATAATCGCTCAACTGATATTCGCGCCCAATCACCGCCAGCGTATCCCCCTTAACCAGGTGAGCTCGCACTCGGCTCATATCGCCTTCAGGAAGTTTGCTGAACTGATGGAAAAGCGCATCGGCAATAATATAGTTGACCAGACTGTCCCCCAGAAACTCGAGGCGCTCATTGTTTTTCGCCCCCACGCTGCGGTGCGTTAAGGCGCGTTGCAACAAAGTCAGATCCTGATAGTCATAACCCAACTTCTTCGCCAGCATATTGAGCTTTGCGATTCTTTCCTGATCCAGTTGTGGCTGTTTTTTGCCTGCCATAGCTTAATCGATCCCTTTACCGATGCGATTGAAGTGGATGCCGTTATCCCAGTTCATCCAGATACCGAAGGCTTTCCCCTTCAGGTTTTCTTCCGGAACAAAGCCCCAGAAACGACTGTCATTACTGTGATCGCGGTTATCACCGACCATAAAGTAGTGCCCTTCAGGAACGGTGACCGGCCCCATATCCACCGAGGTTTTATCCGGATCAAGCAGGATTTGATGACTGACGCCGTTATCAAAACTTTCCTGCACAATCTGTGCATCGTTCATGACCGCTCCGGAATCATTACCGCGATACAGACCCAAAGCTTTCATTTCTACCGCTTTGCCGTTGATAAACAGTGTTCGCTCGATATAGCTGACCGTATCGCCCGGAAGTCCCACCACACGTTTAATATAATCGACATCCGGATCATTCGGATACTTAAAGACCACAACATCACCGCGTTCAGGTTCGCCAAGCGGAATGATTTTAGTCTGCACAACCGGCAGTTTAATACCATATGCGAATTTGTTCACGGCGATGAAATCACCGATTTCCAGCGTTGGATACATGGAACCCGAAGGAATTCGGAATGGTTCAATGATAAACGAACGCAGAATCAACACCACCAGAAAAACCGGAAACAGCGAACGTGAATATTCAACAATAATCGGCTCTTTAGCACCGGTTGTCGATTTACGGCGTGCCGGACGCCATACCAGGCGATCAACATACCAGATCACCCCGGTTACCAGAGTGACAAGAACCAGAATCAGTTCAAAATTCATTTGGAATCTCCCGTATCCAGAATCGCCAGGAAAGCCTCTTGCGGTAATTCAACACTACCGATCGACTTCATGCGCTTCTTACCTTCTTTCTGTTTCTGCAGCAGTTTCTTCTTACGCGAAACGTCACCACCGTAACATTTCGCTGTTACGTTCTTACGCAACGCCTTAACATTGGTTCGACCGATGACTTTGGCACCGATTGCCGCCTGAATCGCGACATCGAACATCTGACGCGGAATAACCTTCTGCAGTTTTTCGATAATGACCTTACCTCGCTGAACGGCGAAGGAACGGTGCACAATAACCGCCAGAGCATCGACTTTTTCGCCGTTGACCAGGAAGTCCATGCGTACCAGATCGTCCGCCTGGAAGCGTTTAAATTCGTAGTCCATCGATGCATAACCGCGCGAACAGGATTTCAGGCGATCGAAGAAATCCAGAACAACTTCATTCATCGGCATCTCGTAATTGATCGATACCTGACCACCGGAGTACTGCATGTCTTTCTGCACACCGCGCTTTTCAATACACAATTTCATGACCGCGCCGACATACTCATTCGGCACCAGAATATTAGCTTGAATAATCGGCTCGCGAATCTCGTCAATGATTGCCGGATCTGGTAGTTCAGACGGATTATCAATCTTAATTAATTCGCCGTTCTTTTTCAGAACTTCATAAACAACCGTTGGCGCGGTAGTAATCAAATCCAGATTATACTCACGCTCGAGACGCTCCTGGATAATCTCCATATGCAGCATTCCGAGGAAACCGCAACGGAAACCGAAACCAAGTGCTTCCGAAGTTTCCGGTTCGAAATGCAGTGCCGCATCGTTCAGACGCAGCTTGCGCAAAGACTCACGCAGATCTTCGTAATCTTCCGAGCTGATCGGGAAAAGACCGGCAAAGACGCGCGGCTGTGCCGGTTTAAAGCCCGGTAATGCCTCAACTTCCGGCTTCGCCGCATCAGCTAAAGTATCCCCTACCGGCGCTCCATCGATATCTTTGATTCCAGCGATGACATACCCTACCTCACCGGCTTGCAAACTGGCCTTAGGTGTACGCTTCGGAGTAAAAATACCCACATCATCCACCAGATATTCTTCCTTGGTGGACATCACTTTCATTTTGGTCTTTTTACCGATCTTACCGTCAATCACTCTAACCAGAGAGACTACGCCGAGATAATTATCGAACCATGAGTCGATAATCAAAGCTTTAAGCGGCTTATCGGTATCCCCTTCCGGCGCAGGAATTTTCTTAACGATTTCTTCCAGAGTCTCTTTAATGCCGATACCCGCTTTTGCCGAAGCTCTAACCGCATCTTCCGCTTCAATACCGACAATCTCTTCAATCTCTTCGATAACGCGCTCAGGATCTGCAGCAGGCAGGTCAATTTTGTTCAATACCGGCAACACTTCAAGCCCCTGCTCAATGGCCGTATAACAGTTGGCCACGGTCTGCGCTTCAACACCTTGTGAAGCATCCACTACCAGCAGAGCACCCTCACAGGCTGCCAGAGAACGAGAAACTTCGTAGGAAAAGTCTACGTGCCCCGGAGTATCGATGAAATTCAGCTGATAGACCTTGCCGTCTTCCGATTCGTAGTTCAGGGTAACGCTCTGCGCTTTGATGGTAATACCGCGTTCGCGCTCGATATCCATCGAATCAAGAACCTGCTGTTCCATTTCACGGTCGGTTAAGCCGCCGCAAAGATGAATGAAGCGGTCGGCAATCGTCGATTTACCATGATCGATATGTGCAATAATCGAGAAGTTACGAATGAGTGATAAGTCGTTAGACATTTAATCTCCGAATAACAGAATTCATTTGCCTGACAGCAGCCTAGATTCCTATCTCATGAAAAAACATCCGGCAGGTGAAATAAATCCCCGAATTCCAGCTAATAAAAAAGGGGACTTTTCCGCCCCCTTCTTATGACATTTTTTCATTGAATCCTACAGTGTCTTCACCTTAAAAGACCGCTGCACTGTCATTTCCATCCCACTCTCCAGTTAACGGATGGAACTGGCTAAAAAAGTTAGGCCGTATTTTACGCTAAATTCTTGATAAAGACATTATTTATCGCTGATAGGCCTAACTTTTCCGGCTTCAATGCGCTTTTTTCATCTAGTCCAGAACAAGCGGCAGGAA
The DNA here is from genome assembly GCF_013282625.1 of Thiomicrorhabdus xiamenensis. Taxonomy (NCBI): domain Bacteria; kingdom Pseudomonadati; phylum Pseudomonadota; class Gammaproteobacteria; order Thiotrichales; family Piscirickettsiaceae; genus Thiomicrorhabdus; species Thiomicrorhabdus xiamenensis. The sequence continues at coordinate 1,118,584 of NZ_CP054020.1, read as the reverse complement.
TACCGAACGTCCGTTACGGATAACGCGAACCGGCAAGGAACGTTTTTTCGGCAGACTCTGCAGCAGTTTATTCAATTCACGCACACTTTTAACCGGTTTGAAGTCGATGGTGACGATAATATCTCCGTTGCGGATACCCGCCTGTTCGGCTGGTCCGCTGCTGACGTCGGTTACACGGACACCATACGGCAGACCGTTATCCTGCAACCACTCTTTCGGAATTTCCTCGACGGTTACCCCCAAACGATTACTGTTAAGCTTGCGATCAGACGACATCGCCAGATCTTTGGATTTATCCAGAGAGGTCAGTTTGACGGTGAGGTATTTCACTTTGCCCTGACGCAGCAGTTTAACCTTCACCTTCTCGTTGATCGGCGTCATCCCCACCACAGGAGGAAGATCCGAAGACTTTTCGATCTTTCTGCCGTCAAACTCAAGAATAATATCCCCGGCTTCGATACCGTATTCCTTGGCCGGCGTATTATCGTACACTTCTCCGACAAGCGCTCCGGTCGGCTTATCCAAACCAAACGATTCGGACAAATCGCTGGTCACTTCCTGAATCTGTACACCCAGGAAACCGCGTACAACTTTACCGTTCGCTTTCAGCTGTTCGGCGACATTCATTGCAATATCGATCGGGATCGAAAAAGAGAGTCCCATTGAACCGCCACTATTGGAGTAGATCTGCGAGTTAATCCCGACGACTTCGCCATCCAGATTAAACAAAGGTCCGCCAGAATTCCCCGGATTAATCGGCACATCAGTCTGAATGAAAGGCACATAGGTATCTTCCGGCAGCGATCTTCCCAGAGCGGAAACAATCCCGTGCGTCACCGTATAATCCAATCCGAATGGTTCACCGATCGCCAGAACCCACTGCCCGACCTTCAAATCCTTGCTTTTTCCGATTTTGGCATAAGGCAGGTTATCCGCCTTGATCTTCAACAACGCCACATCGGTACGAGGATCGGTTCCGATTAATTCGGCTTTTAACTCTTTGCGGTTGCGCATGCGCACGATAATTTCGTCGGCATCTTCCACAACATGGTTATTGGTCAGAATATAACCGTCTTCACTGATAATGAAGCCAGATCCCAGCGAATGTGCCTGTTTTTTCGGAGTATCCTGCTGCGGTGGTTGCTGAAACATTTCCGGCGGAATTCCGAAAAAATGTCGCAACAGTTCTTCCGGCATCCCCCGGAATTGCGGCGGTATTTGATTATCCTGTTTGGAGACGGTTTTCGTTGTAGAGATATTAACCACAACCTTGTTATTGTGCTCTGCCAGTTCCGTGAAATCCGGCAAACCATATTTTTCAGCCGCTTGGGTTACCATCGGCTGCAACAGTAAAGCAGCCGCCAGCAGCAGAGAGTTCAAAAACAATCCATTAAAGGTTAAACACCGTTTCATTCGATACACCCTTCCTCTTGTTTAGTAAAAATCACAACCAATGAAAGACTAGACATCCCGCATCTGCGCGTCATCCAACGTTTGCGATGCGTTATGAATCCGAGTGATTTCCGGCAAGACCGGTCGGTAAAAACGTTTCGTTACCCACCAGCCGGCAAAAAGCCCGAAAAGGCCTCCAAAGATAGCACTGACATCAGCGAATTTTTCTGCCGCCGAGACAGGTATTCCCGAGATAAACAGGAGTTTCTGGGCCAGAACCGAAAACACCAAAAGTCCAATTAATGGTAAGCCATAAGCCATAAAAGAATGTTTAACCAATCGTGACTCATCCATGGACAGATCGACAAGATTTCCGACTTCAACCCCAAGAGGATTTTCTACCCGGATCGGCTTATTGTGCCGGGCAACAAACAGCGTCGATAAAGCGGAAGTTCCGCACCCACCACTTTGGGCGCAACCGCTGCAACCGTTTTTCGGGGCCACCTCAACCAGAGCAAACTCTCCTTGAATCGCCACGACCGTTCCGCTTTCGGTCAGACTACTTTTGGCGGAAACGCCGACAAGCGAATCCCGGTCGTCGTCAAAGCCGGGGTCATTATTTCTTTCCATTGGACTGCTCATATAATTCCTCAGGTATTCAATTTAGGTTTGCGCTGTTTTTTTTTCAAGTTAAAGCGCATGAAAATGTCAAAAACCGCCCATCGTAAAGCGCTTCACAGATAAAATATTCACTTGCAATCTGGCGTCGGCTACCTATAGTAAGCGCCACCTTACGACTTTAATCGTCAAAATCCCATTCATTAGCTTTGAGGCGACCCGGCAATGCAACAATCGAAAGCCAACCAAGAGTACGCAAAATCGACTGAAGTATTGATTATCGGCAGTGGTATTGCCGGGCTGTCAATCGCTCTCAAACTGGCACAGAAGCACAAGGTGATCGTGCTTGCCAAGGCATCGCTCGAAGAAGGCAGTACCAGCTACGCTCAGGGCGGAATAGCCGGCGTGCTCGATCCTTTCGACAGCATCGATGCGCACATTAAAGACACCAAGATCGCCGGTGCCGGTTTATGCGACGACAAAGCGGTCGCCGTGGTCGCAACCCATGCCGCGGAAACGATTCTGGAACTGATTGAGTACGGTGTAAACTTCACCACAGAAGGCGCCAACGCCAAGAACTTCCCATATCATCTAACCAAGGAAGGCGGCCACAGCCACAGACGCGTCATCCATGTCGCGGATCATACCGGTCAATCAGTCGCGGACACACTTATCAACCAAGTTAAGAAACATCCGAATATCGAACTGCTGCCGGAACATATCTCAATTGACTTAATCCTGAACCGCAAGCGCAATCGTTGCATGGGAGCCTATGTTCTCAACAAAAACGAAAAACAGGTGTATTCCATTACAGCGCCTTTCACAGTTCTGGCAACCGGCGGAGCTTCCAAAGCTTATCTGTATACCAGCAACCCGGACACCTCCACCGGTGACGGTGTCGCCATGGCATGGCGTGCAGGATGCCGCGTGGCCAACATGGAGTTCAATCAGTTCCATCCAACCTGTCTGTTTCACCCCAAAGACCGTTCCTTTCTGATCAGCGAAGCGGTTCGTGGTGAAGGCGGTATTTTAAGATTGCCGGACGGAACCGCTTTTATGCAAGAATACGATCCGCGCGCCGATCTGGCACCGCGTGACATCGTCGCCCGAGCCATCGACCAGGAAATGAAAAAACACGGTATCGATTGCGTCTATCTGGACATCACTCATAAACCGGCCAAATTTATCAAACAGCACTTCCCGACCATCTATCAACGATGCAAGGAAGACGGCATCGATATTACCAAAGAACAGATTCCGGTTGTTCCGGCAGCACACTACACCTGCGGTGGCGTAATGACTAATCTGGAAGGGAAAACCGATCTTGAAGGGCTGTACGCGATCGGCGAGACCGCTTATACCGGTCTGCATGGCGCCAACCGACTGGCCAGCAACTCTCTGGCCGAAGGTCTGGTCTTCGCCAAACTGGCTCACCAAAGCATCGAAAAATCCTTTACTGCGCTGGGAGAACACGAGTTCAATGCCAAGCCCTGGGATACCCGGGGTATTACCGACCCGAAAGAAAAAGTACTTGTCAGCCACGACTGGGATGAATTGCGTCGTGTCATGTGGGATTACGTCGGAATCGTACGGACCAACAAACGTCTAAAACGCGCTTTAAAACGTATCCGTAATCTACAAGCGGAAATCAATGAATATTACAGCCAGCACACTCTGAGCAGTGACCTGCTCGAATTGCGTAACCTGACCATGGTGGCCGAACTGATGGTGCTCAGCGCGCAGAAGCGCAAGGAAAGTCGCGGCCTGCACTACAATCTGGACTACCCCAAAACGTTCAAGGCCGCTAAACCGACTGTATTAAAACCTCAGCCGGGAAAAAACCCGACCAGCCGGTACAAATCTTAATTAAGTTTAGCCGTTTCCGAACGGCATATGTCCGTTCTGACTGATCTCGTCGATGATGCCCTCGGAAATCAGACGATCAAGATCCACCAGAATCACCATATTGTTGCTTGACGCTTTACGGCTATCCTCCATCTCCCCCGTTCTCTGAGCATCCCCTACCGTTGCCAGTCCAAGGATGAATTGCGAACTGATTTCAGTGGAAATATCCGGGGCCGGCTGTAGTGAATCCATATCGAAAGACTGTACATCACTGACTTCATCCACCACGATACCGACAACGCGCTCGCCCTGTGATGTGAGAACATGAACAACAATAACAACCGTAGTCGCATCGTACCTGGCCTGCAGTTTAAAACGTTCGCGTAAATCGACAATCGGCACTACCGAGCCACGCAGATCTACAACCCCTTTCACAAAAGGCGGTACGCTTGGCAAAGGATTTGGCTTTTCCCAGCCACGGATTTCCTGCACACGCAGAATATCCACCGCAAACTGTTCGCGTCCGATTTTAAACGTTAAAAACTCTTTGTTGTTCGCCACTGATGGCCTCCCTGAAAAACCGTCTGATGATCGAAATTTCGCCGCAGCAATTTCCGTATAAAAATATCGGTTAATCTTAGCTCAATTTCGCTTTCAACAACACTCTCGCAAAAGCCTTTTAACGATTTGTGCGTAACAAATTCGCTTAAATCAACTGTTTACTGCTTGAAATACAGCAAACCGACCTCATTTAGTTTTGCGTTGACGCCGATTCCGGTATCATTTGCGCAACATCCAAATAAAGAAAATTTGAAAAACTAAAGGATTCACTATGCAAGCGACCGCTTCTCTAGATGCAACCTGGCTGGATTTTTTACAGCAACAAAATGCGCAATTCGACGAGTCCGGCAGGATTACGACTTTCGGACAGGCTGAACTGGAACACTTCCTGATTAAAAACGGACCGGTGGTCACCAGCTTAACCCATCAGGCATTGTTGAAAGTATCCGGCTCGGAAGCGCAGCAGTTTCTGCAGGCGCAATTGACCAGCGACATTAATCAGGTTACGGAAACGCAAGCGCAGCTTTCCGCTTACTGTGACCCGCAAGGAAACGTACTGGCCATTTTTCTGGTTTTCAAATATCAGGATGCCTTCTATCTGAGTTTTGACGGTTCGCTACGGGATAGCATCCACAAACGTCTGCAGATGTTTGTTCTGCGCTCAGACGTTAAAATCGAAGAAGTTTCGCAGAATCTTATCCATATCGGCTTCGCCGGAGAATTTGCCGACCTTGACGTTCAGCGTCGTCTGGACACCAAGGTCAAAGAGGTCTTCGAAGCCAACCTGTCGCAGGATGAAGAAACTAAAGACATTCTCATTATCAAGGTACCGGGACCTTACCATAAATACGAAATCTTCGGCCCTGCCGAACAGATGGTCACCGCCTGGAACAACCTGCGCGTTAACTGCGACCTGACCAACAACTTCGATTGGCAACTGCTCAATATCGCGGCTGCCGTTCCGGAAGTCACCGACAAAACCAGTGGTCAGTTCACTGCACAATTCCTGAACCTGGACAAATTCGATGCCATTAACTTTAAAAAAGGCTGTTTCCCGGGACAGGAAATCATTGCTCGAATCCATTACCGCGGAAAAATCACCAAACGCATGCTGCGCATCCGTCTGGAAGACGATCTGGACCTACAACCCGGTGATAGCTTAAACCTTCAAGATCCGAACGGAAAAACCCATAAGCTGACGGTCATCAACTGCAAGCCGGACATTTTCTCAGGTTACCTTTGTAATGCGGTCGGAACGCTGAAATCATTGGAATCGGTCGAAGGCGAGCTGAGCACGGAAAATGGAAAACCAGCGACCATCGAACCGCTTCCGTATCTGATCACCGAAGAAGAATAAGGCGAAAATATCGCTTTGCGCGGTATGAAAAACACGCTTAAAAACAAAAGCCTGCTTCATCCAAGCAGGCTTTTTTATATTCCACGCAGGCATAAAAAACCCCGCTATTGCGGGGTTAAGATCTGTACGAGTCAGCTAACTTAGCTTTGACGCATATGCGGGAACAGCAATACGTCGCGTATAGAGGCTGAATCGGTAAACAGCATGACCAGACGATCGATTCCGATCCCTTCTCCCGCCGTCGGCGGCATCCCATGCTCCAGAGCGGTAATATAATCTTCATCGAAATGCATCGCTTCATCATCACCGGCGTCTTTCGCTTCCACTTGAGCCTTGAAGCGCTCGGCCTGATCTTCAGCATCATTCAACTCGTTGAAACCGTTGGCCAGCTCACGCCCACCGATAAACAACTCGAAACGGTCGGTAATAAACGGATCTTCGTCGTTACGTCGTGCCAGAGGAGAAACTTCAGCCGGATATTCGGTGATGAAAGTCGGATCCATCAGACGGTGCTCGGCGGTTTCTTCAAAGATTTCAGTCAGAATCTTACCGAGGCCATAGCCGTCTTCGACTTTAATGTGTAGAGACTCGGCAAGCGCTTTCGCTGAATCGTAATCCTCCAGCTGCTCAGGCTTAACCCCCGGATTGTAATCCAGAATTGCCTGCTTCATGGTCAAACGCGCAAACGGCTTACCGAAGTCGAATTCCTGTCCCTGATAAGGTACGACGGTTGAGCCAACAGCCAATTCAGCCAGTTCTTTCAACAATTCTTCGGTGTAATCCATCAGCTGATGATAATCGGTATAAGCCGCATAGAATTCAACCATTGTGAATTCCGGATTGTGCCGCGTTGACAGCCCTTCATTACGGAATGAACGGTTGATTTCGAAAACGCGCTCAAAGCCACCGACAACCAGACGTTTCAGGTAAAGTTCCGGTGCAATACGCAGGAACAAAGGCATGTCCAGCGCATTATGATGCGTTGCGAAAGGTTTTGCCGTAGCGCCGCCCGGAATAACGTGCATCATCGGCGTTTCCACTTCCATAAAGTTCTTACGGATCAGGAAATCGCGGACATGCTGCACAATTTTTGAACGCAACATAAAGGTGTCACGGCTTTCCTGATTCACGATCAGATCGATATAACGCTGACGGTAGCGAACTTCCTGATCCTGCAAACCGTGAAACTTGTCCGGCAACGGACGCAGCGATTTAGTGATCAACTCAATATGCTCGACGTGAATCGACAACTCACCGGTATTGGTTTTGAACAGGTAACCTTCGGCACCGACAATATCCCCAAGATCCCACTTTTTGAACTGAGTGTTGTAGAAACCTTCCGGCAACTCGTCACGCGTCACGTAAATCTGGATACGGCCGGAATGATCCTGAAGGGTTGCAAAGCTCGCTTTCCCCATAATACGGCGCAGCATCATACGACCAGCCACCTTAACGCGTACCGGTTCCGCTTCCGCCATGGCCTCTTTTTCGATTTCACCGTACTTGGCTTGAAGGTCGGCGGCATCGTGTTCACGACGGAAATGATTTGGATAAGAGTGACCCTCTTCGCGCAAAGCTGCTAGTTTCGCACGACGCTCGGCAATGATTTTATTTTCATCGACTTCTGGCGCAGTATTTTGGTTATCAGACATTCACTATCTCGCTTAAAAAATAAAGACCGCTAAGCTTCTCTGCTTTGCAGTCGTTTCAGATTCAAAAAGGTTTTAAAAATTGTCGCTATTTTACGGCTTTTACGCCTGAATCTCTAGAGAAGCCCTGCAAGACCAGGCAAGAATTCTCAAGAGATTGCTTTCGGTTTTTATAATCCGGCTTTCAGACTGGCTTCGATAAACTGATCCAGTGAACCATCAAGAACAGCCGTGGTGTTACCGGTTTCGACATTCGTGCGCAAATCCTTAATGCGTCCTGAATCCAGAACATAAGACCGAATCTGGCTTCCCCAGCCGATATCCGCTTTGGAATCTTCCAAAGCCTGCTTCTCGGCATTACGCTCAAGCATCTCCAATTCATATAACTTGGCGCGCAGCTGTTTCATAGCCTCGGCCTTGTTCTGATGTTGAGAACGCCCATTCTGACACTGGGTAACCGTATTGGTCGGCAAGTGCGTAATACGAACCGCCGATTCGGTTTTGTTTACGTGCTGCCCACCGGCACCGGAAGCGCGATAGACATCGATTCGCAAGTCCGCCGGATTAATGTCGATTTCAAAACTGTCATCAATTTCCGGTGAAACGAATACCGACGAGAATGACGTATGACGGCGGTTTGAAGAGTCAAACGGCGATTTACGTACCAAGCGATGCACACCGGTTTCCGTGCGTAGCCAACCATAAGCGTAATCCCCCTGAACATGAATCGTCGCGCCTTTAATGCCGGCGACATCGCCATCGGTAATTTCCACGATCTCCGCTTTAAAACCGTGTGAATCGGCCCAACGCAGATACATTCTCAAAATCATGTTCGACCAATCCTGCGCTTCGGTACCGCCGGAGCCGGCCTGAATTTCCAGATAACAGTTATTGGCATCCAATTCACCGCTGAACATACGCTGGAACTCAAGCTTGTCGATCAGCTCGCCCAGACGGTCGCACTCTTCAATCACATCATCGACCATTTCCTGATCTTCTTCCATCTCGGCCAGCTCAAGCAATTCCTTAGCTCCCGAGCAGCCTTCTTCCAGCTCATTAATGGTGCTGACGATATTTTCCAACTGAGACTTTTCACGTCCAAGCGCCTGAGCCTTTTCCGGGTCATTCCAGACATTCGGGTCTTCCAGTTCCATATTGACTTCTTCAAGACGTTCCGCTTTTACGTCGAAGTCAAAGATACCCCCTAAGCACAGAAGTACGCTCTTGGTAGTCCTTAATGCGATTATAGACAGGATTCAATTCCATAAATTCAACCTTAGTTTTACGACAGATACCGGTTCAAGCAGTGTTCTACGCTACTGAGAACCGCTGTAATACCGTATTTTTTAAAATGCGCGAATCATACCAGTTTTCAGGAAAAATTTCTCTGCTAATTCCGATCCGCAAGCGACAAATAATCATGAATTTTTCTCAAGTATTTCAAACAATTGCCGATAATAAAGTTGCGAATAAAACAAAATAGAAATTCGCCACTGCGCGCCGCGATTGACAACTGTCAATTCAGACGCTCGGCAAAAGAGTACACTAAAAGTAACATTTAAAAACGAGGTCATCGCAATGGATATCAAAGCATTTGGCGCGCTGCAAGCCTATCAAAAAAGTAACGATGCCGCTCAGGATAACCGTGGCCGCGGTATCGATAAAACACTGGTTTTGCCGGAACAGGCATCCGAACAGGCCAAAGAGCGTGTTGCCACCAACCCCGCCGCCGCAAAATTCGAACAGCAGGCTAACCTTGTAGCCACGCTTTTCGGCGATAAAACACAAGCCCCTCAATCGGCTCTGAAAATCAGTTTTCAAAGTGCCATTGAAGAAATTAACAAACAGCTGCGCATCGACCTTGGACTGGACGAAGACGCTACGGACCCGATCAGTGCAGAAGCTATGCAACAGCAAGGCGGTATGGATTATTGGAGTCCGGAAAACACTGCGCAGCGGATTGTCCAGGGAACAACCGCTTTCCTTGGAGGTTTTCAAAATGCCCACCCCGAACTCGAAGGGGAAGAATTAATTAACCGCTTTATGGAAGTGATCGGCAACGGTATCAGCACCGGTTTTGAACAAGCTAAAAGCTTTCTCGGTGACCTTAACGTAATCAACGATGAAATCGAAGGAACAATCAACCAGACCTATGAACTGGTACAAAGCGGCCTGGAAAATTTCCGTAATGATTATCTCGGTATCGAAACCAGTCCAGAGACTGTAGAAGAGAGTACTGAAACCTCCTCCAGCAACAATTCTTGAAATCTGGACGCTCTAGTGCACAAAATCAGAAAAGCCCCTTTACGGAGCTTTTCTTTTTTACGGCGCTGGAAACATCTTACTTATTCGATCTCTTCAAGTCCGACTCGAGTCAAGCCTGCTTCATTGGCGTACTTAGTCAGTTCCGCGGTTGAATCGATTCCCAATTTTGACATCAGGTTTTCACGGTGTTTGGAAACCGTTCGGTCGGAGATCTCCAGAATTTCGGCAATTTCTTTGGTCTTGTAGCCTTCGGCGACCAATTTAACCACCTGTTTTTCACGTACCGATAAACGGCGATTTTTCAAACCCTCCGCCGCTTCAAGCGATGGCTGAATTTCGGAATGGATAAAGGTGCCGCCATGGTAAACATCACGGATGCCGTTGGTTAACTCTTTGGGAGAGACGGATTTCATCGACAACCCGGAAACCCCAAGATCCAGAACATCGCGCCATACACTCAGCGTTTCGGCTGCGGTCAACACGATCACTTTGGTATCTGCATAGCGTTTTTTGATGTGGTTAATAACATTCATTCCGCTTAGCTTGGGCATAGACAGATCCAATAGCAGAACGTCCGGAGATTTGCTGCGAACCAGTTCCAGACACTCCAAGCCATCTTCCGCTTCACCGATAACTTCCAGATCATCATGTGCTTCAAGAATCGATTTAAAGCCTGCGCGAACTAATGAATGGTCTTCAGCCAATACAATTGTAATTTTTTCTGACATGAAAATACTCTTTTTAAACTATTTCACTATCTGATAGCGGTTCAAAGAACACCGCGCAAACCAAATACGTAGAAGTTACTATTAATTGAATTATTCCCAAGAGAAGCTAAATCCTCAAGGAATTTTCGAGCAGATAAAGCGGATTTAAGCCGTTTTTATGATCTCAGTAAACTTTACTCACGCTTGCCGAATGCGATTACTCAGAAAATAGACGCTTAAGGAGCCGATTTTCAAGAATGGGCAAACAATTAAACACTCGCCAAGCTTCCGCCATCGCGGCCGGGAGAAAATCAAAAACTACTGATAAAATTATACCACCAGGGTACGTAAAAAGATCAGTTTTATTATTATTTTCAATAATATACAATCAACTCAAACGAATCATTTTTACCAAGAAATTCTGCGGATTTTCACTACAGGCCGAAGCGATCTTCTTGGACTTCGACGGCGTTCCGAACAGCGGCCCAAGCAATCTGAACCTTACGCAATGCGGTCTATCCGGCATCTCCGCTTGGCATCCGTCCCCAACCTCTGCAACTTTATGCGCCCAATGTAACGGACTTTATAAGTAAAGAGTCCATTTCTTTTACCATAATTTACTCAAATCAATTTATTTCTGAATTTACCGCTCAATACGGCTTGAATAACCTGATTCGTAGCAAATCTCACTAGGTTTTTACACTGAGACTGCGTAAAATATGCGCATTTACTCGCCTCTGATTTGTCAGACCTTTGAAATACCCGAGCTAAACCCGATTTTTAATCTAAACGACAACGCTTAACATTTAAAAGACGAAATACCATGACACATTCCTCAGCTAAAACCCGCACAGTCAAAGACAGCATGGGAACCCTGGAAGTTCCTGAAAACGCCCTTTACGGAGCCCAGACGCAACGCGCGATCAATAATTTCCCAATCAGTGGAACCCCATTGCCAACCAGTTTTATCAAAGCGGCTTGCTTTGTTAAATTCGCCTGTTCTGATGCCAACCGCGAACTGGGTCTATTAAGCGAGGAAAAAGCGGAAGCCATTCAAGCAGCTGCGGATGCCGTGATCAAAGGCGGCTATCTGGATCAATTCCCGATCGATGTATTCCAGACCGGCTCTGGAACCAGCACCAATATGAACGTCAATGAAGTCTTGTCCTCTCTGGCACAAAAGCTAACCGGAACCGAAGTTCACCCGAACGACGACATCAATATGAGCCAAAGTTCCAACGATGTTATCCCAACCAGTATTCACGTAGCCGCAGCGATTTCTTTGGAAGAACAGCTGCTACCGGCTTTACGTCATCTTTGCGATGTCATCAAGGATCGTGAACAGGAACTGGATGCCGTGGTCAAAACCGGAAGAACGCATCTGATGGATGCCATGCCAGTTCGGCTTAGCCAGGAACTTTCCGCTTGGCGTGCACAAATCGAAGATAATATCGCCCGCCTCAAAGACACTCAGAAACGCATTGAGAAACTGCCTCAAGGCGGTACGGCGGTCGGTACCGGAGTGAATGCCGATCCGCAGTTCAGCCGACTGGTCTGCGCCAATCTGGCAACGATTACCGCCATTCATTTCGAACCGATGGACAACCTGTTTATCGGATTGAGCTCGCAGGACAGCGCTCTGGAACTCAGCGGTCAGTTGAATGTGCTTGCCGCCAGCCTAATGAAAATCGCTAACGACCTGCGCTGGATGAATTCCGGGCCATTAGCCGGACTTGGCGAAATTCAATTGCCGGCACTGCAGCCGGGAAGCTCCATTATGCCTGGCAAGGTCAACCCGGTCATTCCGGAAGCAGTGTGCATGGTTGCCGCTCAGATTATGGGTAACCATACGGCCATCACGGTCGGTGCTCAAGCGGGTAACTTCCAGCTGAATGTCATGTTACCGATGATTGCGCTCAACCTGCTGCAAAGCATCGAGATTGCCTCTAATGCCAGTATTCAACTGGCAGATCTGGCCATTAAAGGTTTCACTGTCAATCAGCAAAACATCAATCAGGCTCTGGAGGTTAACCCGATTCTTGTCACCGCTCTGAACACACTGGTGGGTTATGAAAAAGGTGCAGCCATCGCAAAAGAAGCCTATGCTTCTGGTCGTCCTGTTCTGGAAGTCGCTCTCGAAATGACGGAACTGGATGAAGCGACGCTTAAGCAGTATCTCAATCCTGCCCTATTGACCGAAGGCGGAAATCCTAAGGTAGATTAAAGGCGGAAACGCAGCCAATTTATGCTTACAGGCAATATTTGAGTTGTTACAATGTTGCCTGAAATTTTTAAAACTTTAAAAGGAACCACTATGGCCGTTATCGATCTAAAAACCGAGCAATTTGAAGACACAATTAGCAATAACGATATCGTTATTTTTGATTTCTGGGCTGAATGGTGTGGTCCTTGTAAACAGTTTGCTCCGGTATTTTCGGAAGTAGCGGAAAAGCACCCAGACATTAAATTCTGCAAAGTTAATGTTGAAGAAGAAGAGCAACTGGCGGCGATGTTCCAGGTTCGTTCAATTCCAACTTTGGTCTTTATGCGCGAAAAAATCGTTGTTTTCTCAAATCCAGGCGCCATTCCTGGGAATGCACTTGAAGAAGGTATCAAACAACTGCGTGAACTGGATATGGAACAAGTTCGCAAAGATGTCGCTGCAGCCCAGCAAGAGCAACAACAATAAGCGATTTTTCGCCGAAAAAGCCGCAATTGCGGCTTTTTTTATATCTGCGTTGAGCGTTCACAGCAAATCACCCTCTCGCTTAATCAATTCCACTTAGTTGTAGTATAAAATACAGCTTATTAGAGACAAACCAGACCCCTTCATGAACCAACGCCTTTTACCCCCAAGTACGATTTTAGTCACCGGCTGTTCCAGCGGCATCGGATATTACTGTGCGAAACAGCTTGATCAAGCTGGCTACAGCGTCATCGCCTCTGCCCGTAATCCGCAGGATGTTGAACGCTTGCAGAAAGAGGGATTCACCGCAATCCAACTTGATCTGGCGGACAGCGATTCGATTAAAACGGCGCTTGAACAGGCGCTGCAATTAAGTGGCGGTAAGATTGATGCCTTATTCAATAATGGTGCTTTCGGACTTCCCGGCGCGGTTGAAGACTTAAGTCGCGACGCCATGCGCCACCAGTTTGAAACCAATGTCTTCGGAACGCAGGAGCTGACCAATAGAATCGTGCCGATCATGCGTCAGCAGGGACAAGGGAGAATCATCTACAACAGTTCAATTCTGGGATTCGCTGCGATGCAATATCGCGGTGCCTACAATGCCAGCAAATTCGCTATCGAGGGGTTTGCCGATACTTTGCGGCTGGAGGTTAGAAAAGACAATATCCAAGTCAGTCTGATCGAACCGGGACCGATTCTGTCAGACTTCAGAAAGAATGCTTTTGAACAGTTTAAAAAATGGATTAATCCGGACACCAGCGCACATCAAGAGCAATATCAGGCAATGATAAACCGTTTGGAAACCGTCGGGCCGAGCGCGCCTTTCACTTTAGGGCCTGAGGCCGTCTACAAAGCCCTTATTCATTCTTTGCAAAGCAAACGGGCTCGGATCCGTTATAGAGTGACAGTGCCGACCAAAGCATTTGCCATTTTGAAACGGCTGCTTCCCAACCGGACTCTTGATAAGCTCTTAAGCAAAGCGGGCGGTGACGGCAAACGCTAACCGGTTTGCAAATTCCCGAAATCAAGCCTCGCTGAACAGCATCTGATACGGTCGTTGTATATCATCGCGCAGCTTCTGCAAACTAAAGCTGCGCACCTCTTCGATAAATTTCTGCCCGGTAAAATACACCTGTACCACTGGCAATGAAAAAATACCTTCCTGCGAACAGACTTCGGTCGTTTTGTGACAATCGATATAGGCCATCTGCATTTTTGGATAATGCTCGGAAATCTGGTCGATCAACATCGGTTTAATCGCATGACAGACATTACACTCGCTACCGCCGTACAGAACCAGCAAAGCCTCACTCTGCTGCTTTAAGTTCTGCAATTCTTCACACGTCTCGATATTCAGCATATTTTTCCTTCTTACTTATTATCCGCTAAAACGGTATTTGCCAACCACGCCGCACCACGCACCCCGCTTGAATCACCGAAAGCAGGCGGCAAAAGTTGAGTTAACACGGGTTCATCAGTAAAAACCCACTGCTCCCAGATTTTCGGTACTTCTTCGTACAAGCGATGTATATTCGACATACCACCGCCGAGAACAATAACATCCGGATCGACCAGATTAATCACCGACGCCAAAGCTTTCGCCATCCAGACCACATAATCCTGCAACATCGCTTCAGCCAGAGGATTCCCCTGTTCAGCTAAGGCAACAATCTGCTCGGCATTAAGACTTTGCCCGCTACGCAGCTGAAAATGTTTTTCGAACGCACTACCGGAAAGAAACGTCTCAATACAGCCTTTGTGGCCACAATAACAGGAAAAATGCTGTTCTGCGCATGACCAGGGCAAAGGATTGTGCCCCCACTCTCCGGCCACCAGATTAACACCATTCAGAGTTTGACCATCCACAACGACACTACCGCCGCAGCCGGTGCCGATAATGACGCCAAAAACAACCTTAGCGCCTTTTGCACTGCCGTCTACCGCCTCGGAAAGCGCAAAACAGTTGGCGTCATTCGCGACAAACACCTCCCTGTGAAGACGTCTTTGAAGATCCCCTTTCAAATCCTGGCCGATCAGACAGATCGAATTGGCGTTTTTGACCAACCCTGTCGTATTCGACAAAGCACCGGGAATACCAACACCAAGCGAACCTTTTCTTCCTAAGTTGGTTTCGCACTTCTCGACTAATTGAACCACCGCATCCAGAGTTGCAGCATAATCTCCCTGTGGCGTCGCAATCCTCTGCCGATAAACTTCATTGCCGGAGTGATCCAAGGCAATAATCTCAATCTTGGTTCCGCCTAAATCAATTCCAAGCCGCATACCAATCCTTTACACACCAAAGAATAAAAAAACATCAACGGCTACCACGACCTACTTAGTAATCAATTGGTTTTATTACCGTCAATTATAATAAAACGGCGAACTGCCAGAGATCATAAAGACTCCAGCCATTGAATCTCCTGCTCGCTAAAGCCCGCCTCACGGCGCGCTTCGATATTGAAGGGTCCGCGCAAATCACCATGAAAGTACTGCTCGATAATCTCCTGAAAGGTCTTGAATGGATTGACTCCTCTCTGCTCGCAAAGGTAACGGAACCAGCGTGTACCGACCTCGACATGACCGATCTCGTCGCGCAACAGTATTTTGAGAATTTCCACGCCGCGCTTATCACCGATGGCACGTAACTTCTGTATCATCGCCGGTGTCACATCCAGCCCCCTGGCCTCCAGCGTTCTTGGCACTAGCGCCATCCGCACCAAGGGATTATGATCTGTCTGGTAAGTCGTCATCCACAGACCGTCATGCGCCGGGAAATCCCCGTACTCATACCCCAGATGAAAAAGATGCTCGCGCACCATCTGGAAATGATAAGACTCCTCCCCGGCCACACCCAACCAATCACCGTAGTATTGTCGCGGCATCTCCTGAAAGCGGTAAATCGCATCCAGTGCGAGATTAACGGCGTTAAATTCAATATGGGCTATGGAGTGCATTAGAGCTGCATGCCCTTCTGTTGTGCCCAATCCACGGCGCGGCAATTTTTTGGGCGAAACCAGTTCCGGCTTGGACGGACGGCCTGGATCAGGAATACGGATAATCTCTTCGGTTGGCGTTATATCGAAACGGTCTTCGGTCCAGTCCTGTAGAAGCTGATCTAACTGCTTCACTTTACGGTTGAGATCCGCCTCTTGCAGGCAAGTTAAAACGGTACTGAAAAGATTTTTGCTCATTTGGGATTTTCTCGGATTTCCAAATTATTTTAAACTGACGAATTTTACGATAAATGAAAAACAAAAAGCCGGTCAAAAGACCGGCTTTTAGCGCAATAACTGTATTCTTTCCGTTTTAATTAACGGTAGTAGGCTGCCATCAGGTAACGAGTACCTTTATACTTCTTAGCGTCGATAGCATCCATCAATTTAGACCACTTAAGGCGATCTTCTGGAGTCATAACCGAAGAAGGGTTAACAGCAACAGTTTTGTCACCGTATTTTGCTTCGATTTTATCAACTTCAGCATAGCATTGCTCAACAGTAGTTTTTTGTTCTACTGCTTTTGCTGCTGTACTACCATCTTTCTTTGCGGTTGCGATTACGGTTTCCGCATCCGCCAGACACTGACTGTATACATCTTCAGCTTGTACGTTAGCTGACATAGCTACCGCTGCTGAGATGAATAGAGCTTTCAAAGTCATCTTTTTCATTTAATGTAAACTCCGAGGTTTTAATCGTTTTCGCTTAAACGCGTCAATTCTGACTCTTTTCACCCCAAATTGCAACCCGCTTGATGTTAGAAAATAATGAAATGCTTATAAACATTATTTATCCAACGAACAGCTAATCTATCATCTAAAAAACGTAAGTGTATTAGTTCATATTTGCTGTGATAAAAAGCGTCACTTATCAACACAAGCTACGGAAACAGCGTATCTCTATCAGACACAAAAGCGTGCCTTTAGATATATTGCACCTCAACGATTTCATAGTCGATGTTACCGCCCGGCGCCTGAACCTGCACCTCATCGCCCTCTTCTTTACCGATCAAGGCGCGCGCCATCGGGGAACTGACAGAGACTTTGTTATGCTTGATATCCGCCTCTTCGTTTCCGACAATCTTGTAGGTCACCTCATCTTCAGTATCCAGATTAAGCAAAGTAACGGTCGCCCCAAAAACCACCTTGCCATTATCCGGCAGCTTGGTGACGTCAATAACCTGAGAATGCGAAAGAATGCCTTCTATTTGCTTGATACGCGCTTCCACCAGCCCTTGCTGTTCGCGTGCGGCATGGTATTCCGCATTTTCTTTCAGGTCACCGTGCTCTCGCGCTTCGGCAATCGCCTCGGTAATACGGGGACGCTCATCTTTTTTCAAACGGTTTAATTCTTCTTTAAGCGCATCAGCGCCTTCTTTGGTCATCGGATGTTTATTCATTTTCTCTCCTTTAACGGCAGTCTGTTTTCATTTTGCCATAAACACAAACGCCAAAGCATCTGCTTTGGCGTCCGGGTTGCATACTTCCATCAAATTCAGTCGTTTTTCTAAATCCTATGGAAGTCCTCCCGTGGGTGTTAACCAAATAAAGTTAGTGCATATCTTGCAATCGGGTTACCGGCTGATCATCCAGGTACGCCATTGCCGCAACCATTGCAAAAGCACCGGCAATCGTCGTGGTGTAACAGGTTTTATGCATCAGTGCTTCGCGGCGGATGCTCGACGAATCCTGAATACTGACCGAACCGTCGGAAGTATTAACGATCAGATCGATTTCTTCATTGACGATCGAGTCGACGATATTCGGGCGACCTTCAGTTACTTTGTTTACCGCTTCACAATCGATTCCGGCTTCCTGCAAGGATGCCGCCGTTCCGCGAGTTGCAACGATCTTGAAGCCGCGGTCGATCAGCTGCTTGGCTAGATCCACAACACGGACGCGATCCGCTTTACGCACACTCAAGAAAGCGGTTCCGGAACGAGGAAGAACGGTACCCGCAGCTAACTGTGCTTTGGAATACGCTTGGGCAAAATTATCGCCGATTCCCATAACCTCACCGGTCGACTTCATCTCAGGCCCAAGAATCGGATCCACACCCAAGAACTTGATGAATGGGAAGACCGCTTCTTTAACCGAGTAGTTAGAAGGCTTCACTTCGGTTGTAAAGTTCTGATCCTGAAGTTTCTGACCGACCATGCAGCGGGCTGCAATTTTCGCCAGCGGGTGGCCGATCGCTTTGGAAACAAACGGTACGGTACGCGAAGCACGAGGGTTTACTTCAAGCACATAAATGTCATCGCCTTTAACCGCAAACTGCGTATTCATCAGACCGACAACGCCCAATGCTTTGGCCATCTTCTCAACCTGATCACGGATACGATCCTGAATTTCGTCGGAAATACTGTACGGAGGAATCGAACACGCCGAGTCACCGGAGTGGATACCCGCCTGTTCGATGTGCTCCATAATTCCGCCGATTACGACCTGCTCGCCGTCGCAAACCGCATCCACATCCAACTCAACCGCATCGTCAAGGAAACGATCCAGAAGAACCGGTGAGTCGTTGGAAACCTTGACCGCTTCGGTCATGTAACGACGCAAATTGCTTTCATCGTAAACGATTTCCATACCGCGACCGCCCAAAACGTAAGACGGACGTACCACCAGTGGATAGCCGATTTCATTCGCCAGAATAACCGCCTGCTCGGTTGAAGTCGCGGTACGGTTTGGCGGTTGCAGAAGATCCAGATCATTCAGAATCTTCTGGAAGCGCTCACGGTCTTCAGCAAGGTCGATTGACTCTGGAGAAGTACCGATAATCGGAACACCGGCTTCTTCAAGATCTTCAGCCAATTTCAAAGGCGTTTGACCGCCGTACTGAACGATAACGCCTTTCGGCTGCTCGACTTCAACGATTTCCAACACGTCTTCCAGTGTCAAAGGTTCGAAATACAGGCGATCCGAGGTATCGTAGTCGGTTGAAACCGTTTCCGGGTTACAGTTAACCATAATGGTTTCGTAACCGTCTTCGCGCATTGCCATGACCGCGTGCACGCAGCAGTAGTCAAACTCGATCCCCTGACCGATACGGTTCGGACCACCGCCCAGAACCATGATTTTATCTTTATCGCTCGGCTTGGCTTCGCACTCTTCGTCGTAGGTCGAATACATATACGCCGTTGAAGTCTCAAACTCCGCCGCACAGGTATCGACACGCTTGAAGACCGGACGAACATTCAACGTATGACGGAACTTACGGATAAAGGCAGCATCCGTATCCAAAAGCTGAGCAATACGGTTATCGGAGAAACCTTTCTGTTTCAGCTTACGCAGGTTCGCTTCATCCAAAGCGTCCAGACCGCGCTGTTTCAGATCATCTTCAAGATTGATAATCTCTTCAATCTGCGCCAGGAACCATGGATCGATCTGACAGGTATCGAAAATTTCTTCGAAACTCCAGCCGGCACGGAACGCGTCGGCAACATACCAAAGACGCTCTGGTCCCGGGTTGCGCAACTCTTGGCGCAGCGTATCTTTAACAACACGCTCATCCATATTGGCCAGATCAAGAATTTCGTCGAAACCGCTCTTATCGGTTTCCAGTCCTCGCAACGCTTTCTGTAGCGATTCCTGGAAGTTACGACCCAAAGCCATAACCTCACCGACCGATTTCATCTGCGTAGACAGACGCTGCTCCGCTTGCGGGAATTTTTCAAAGGTGAAACGAGGAATCTTCGTGACCACATAGTCGATAGTCGGTTCGAAAGACGCCGGGGTAGCACCGTTGGTAATATCGTTCTGCAACTCATCCAGCGTGTAACCCACTGCCAGCTTGGCAGCCACCTTGGCAATCGGGAAACCTGTCGCCTTGGATGCCAGCGCCGACGAGCGCGAAACACGCGGGTTCATTTCGATAATGATCATGCGCCCGGTATCCGGGTTGATCGAGAACTGAACGTTCGACCCACCGGTTTCGACACCGATCTCGCGCAGTACCGCCAAAGAAGCGTTACGCATGATCTGATACTCTTTATCGGTCAGTGTCTGCGCCGGTGCGACAGTGATCGAGTCACCGGTATGCACACCCATCGGGTCAAGGTTCTCGATCGAACAAACGATAATGGCGTTGTCGTTTTTGTCACGAACCACTTCCATTTCGTACTCTTTCCAACCGATGATCGACTCTTCGATCAATAGCTCTTTGGTCGGAGATAGATCAAGACCGAACTTACAAATCTGTTCAAATTCCGCTTTGTTATAAGCGATACCACCACCGGAACCACCCAGGGTGAATGACGGACGGATAATGGTCGGGAAACCAACGCGTTCCTGAATCGCCCACGCCTCTTCCATGTTATGCGCAACATCGGAGATCGGCATATCCAGACCGATTTTAGTCATCGCCTGACGGAAACGGTCGCGGTTTTCAGCCTTGTCGATCGCATCGGCATCGGCACCGATCAACTCAACGCCGTATTTTTCCAGAATTCCTTTGTCATGCAGTTCCAAGGCACAGTTAAGTGCCGTCTGCCCACCCATAGTCGGCAGAATCGCATCCGGTTTTTCTTTAGCGATAATGCTTTCAACCGTTTTCCACTCGATCGGTTCGATATAGGTTGCATCCGCCAGACCCGGATCGGTCATAATGGTCGCCGGGTTAGAGTTCACAAGAATGACTCGGTAACCCTCTTCTTTCAGCGCTTTACAGGCTTGCACCCCAGAGTAGTCGAATTCACAGGCTTGACCGATAATAATAGGCCCAGCACCAATGATCATAATGCTTTGTATGTCACTTCTTTTTGGCATCGATTTTAATCCTATTGTTATCCGTTAAGCGTTCTTAGCGGTTTTGATATTGTCAATAAACTGGTCGAACAAAGGTGCGACATCATGAGGTCCCGGACTCGCTTCAGGGTGCCCCTGGAAACTGAATGCCAATTTATCGGTACGGGAAATCCCCTGCAGGGTCCCGTCGAACAGTGATTTATGCGTCGCTTTCAGATTAGACGGCAGGCTGTTTTCATCAACCGCAAAACCGTGGTTCTGAGCGGTGATCATTACTTTGCTTGAATCCATATCCTGCACCGGGTGGTTACCGCCGTGGTGACCGAATTTCATTTTTACGGTTTGCGCACCGGACGCCAAAGCCAGAAGCTGATGCCCCAAACAGATACCGAATACCGGAACGTCGGTTTTCAGAATTTCCTGAATCGCTTCAATCGCGTAGTCGCAAGGCTCCGGATCACCCGGACCATTGGACAGGAAGACTCCGTCCGGGTTCATAGCCAATACTTCTGCTGCAGTCGTTTTTGCCGGAACCACCGTCAGCTTACAGCCGCGATCGGCAAGCATGCGCAGGATATTGCGTTTTACGCCGTAATCGAAAGCAACGACATGGAATTCCTGGTTGGATGAACAATCTTTATGGCCTGCGCCAAGTTGCCAGGTTCCTTCAGTCCAGCTGTAGGTTTCCGGAGTCGTTACTTCTTTTGCCAGATCAAGGCCTTTCAAGCCGCTAAATGCTTTCGCCTTGGCAATTGCCGCATCGGCATCAATATCATCACCGGCAACAATCACTCCGGACTGAGCACCTTTATCGCGAAGCAGACGAGTCAACTTACGCGTATCAATATCGGCAATTGCAACCACACCCTGCTCCTGCAGGTAATCCGGCAGGCTCTTCTGGGCACGGAAATTACTCATGCGCGGAGGACAGTCTTTAACAATCAAACCTTGAGCCATAATACGCGATGACTCTTCATCTTCTTCATTCACGCCGACATTACCGATATGCGGGTAGGTCAAAGTGACAATCTGTTTAAAGTAAGAAGGGTCTGTCAGAATTTCTTGATAACCGGTCAATGAAGTGTTGAAAACAACCTCACCGACAGTTTCGCCCTCTGCACCCAACGAAGTTCCCCAAAAAAGGGTACCGTCTTCCAACGCGAGTAAAGCCTGTTTCATTAATATGTCCATCCGAGAAATAACAAAGTGAGCAACGTTTAAGCAGCCTCTATACAGGGTAGCGTGCAGCACATATAAAAAAACGGAGCCAGTCCCACAGGAACTCACTCCGTTTTTAGAATGCTGAATGACTAAATGCCATCTCCGCTAAATACCCCATATAAATCGCCTTAAGGCTTAAATTTTAGTCATTTAAAAGTTAGGCGGATTTTACTCGATTTGCGGTTTCATGTCTATAATAAATCCCGACAATTCACCCACTTCCGTATAAGTTTGTCCGTCTGTAAATTCGACACCACTTTTACCTTGACGATCAGAGCCGAAATCGGTAATTTCACTCCAATACTCTTCGCGCCATATAAAACCGTTTCGCCCAGTAATTCTGATCAATCGAAGAAATCATCACACCGCGACTGCTGGAGGCGTGCATAAACTGCTGCTTTCCGAGGTAGATACCGTTATGAAAGGTTCGGTGACCGGTTTTGAAAAAAATCATATCCCCGACTTTCAGTCTGGAAATCGATACCTTGGCTCCGGCCCGCATTTGATCTCTGGTAGTTCGCGGCACCGATACACCAAATTTCTGATTAAAAGCGATCTGCACAAAAGCCGAACAATCCACTCCGCTTTTACTGACACCGCCGTAACGATACGGAACACTCTCCCATTGACGGTAATGCTGCCATAAACGGGTCGGAACTGATTCACTGATACTCTCAACGGGAGAGCGTTTTAAATGGGACGAGGACTGCGGGTAGAAACTTTGTGCCAAACGATCCAGTTTATCCTGTGCCTGTTTGCCAACTCTATCCGCGCCTTGCGTTGCCTTTTTGGCCGCTGAGAGGTGTAAATCGACCACCTCTCCATGCACAGAACGCTGTGCAGAATAATCGCCAGCTTTGCTGGGCGAATCAAGCGTAGCGGACACTGAATCATCTGACGCCGCTTCACCTACCGCGTAGGTTTTCCCTGTAGAAGAACAACCGGAAATAACCGAGACAGAAAATATCAGAACCGCTGACAAGCCGACAGCGAAGGAAATTTGTTTTCTACCACTGCGCTCACAAGCAAATTCTTGCCGTTTGACCTGTTCCACTTTCGTTTTCAGCACCCGTATTTCCGCCCGTCAATATTCCTGTACGTATATGATTTCAAGGTTAACTCTATTGATATTAAACAAAATATCCGTTGCGTTAAAGCCTTTACTCCCTCAAAGCAAAAAAGGAGCCTAAACCAAATGTTTAGACTCCTTTTTATAACAAGGTACTGAATCAGAATAAATATTAACGCAAATTAAGCACATCCTGCATATCAAACAGACCTTTGTCCTTATCGGCAATCCAGTTACAGGAACGAGCCGCGCCCTTGGCAAACGTCATACGGCTTGACGCCTTATGGGTAATCTCAACACGCTCCCCTTCCGTCGCGAACAGTACCGTATGATCTCCGACAATATCCCCAGCACGTACGGTTGCGAAGCCAATGGTATTCGGATCACGCGCTCCGGTAATCCCTTCACGACCATAAACCGCGCACTCTTTCAGGTCACGACCTAGCGTATCGGCTATAACCTGTCCCATCCGCAGGGCCGTCCCGGAAGGAGCGTCAACTTTATGACGGTGGTGACCTTCAATCACTTCTATGTCATAGCCCTCGTTAAGCACTTCGGCTGCTTGAGCGAGCAGTTTAAGGCACAGATTGACGCCGACAGAGAAATTGGCCGCAAAAATGACCGCAATTTTTTCCGCCGCTGAGTCAATTGCCGCCAGACCGGCATCGTCGAAACCGGTAGTTCCAATGACAATTTTCTTATTGTGCGCGACACAGACTTCCAGATTATGTACAGTCGTTGCCGGAGTAGTAAAGTCGATCAAGACATCAAAATCATTGACAACCTCTTCAATCGAACCGACAACCTTGACACCTAATTTACCGATCCCAGCAACTTCACCGGCATCAGCGCCCACCAATGAACTGTCTGGGCGCTCGATTGCGGCAGACACCGTCAAGCCATCTCTTTGGTTAACCGCTTCGATCAGGGTTTTTCCCATACGCCCGGAGGCACCAATAATTGCAACTCTCATCTGTCAATCTCTCCGTTAATTCCAAGGACCGTCATTCTTGTCGCCCTTATCGGTATCGTCTCCGGTAAAGAAATTCTTCACCGAATCCAGCCAGCTATGCTCTTTAGGCGAGTGCTGCTTATGGTGCTTGCCTTTCAGACTGGCGTCAAACTCTTCCAGCAACTCTTTCTGACGCGCAGTCAATTTCACCGGCGTCTCGATATGTACTTGAACGATCAAATCACCAACCAGCGAAGAACGCACCGATTTAACCCCTTTCCCGGTCAATTTGAAGCGTTGACCGGATTGCGTACCGGCCGGGATTTTCAAGTTGGCTTTGCCGCCCAGGGTCGGAACATCCAAAGAACCGCCCAACGCAGCCGTTGCAAAGCTCAATGGGATCTGACAGAACAGGTTGTTACCGTCACGATCAAAAACGGAATGTTTCTTAACATGGATGCGTACATACAGATCACCTTTCGGAGCCCCCGGTTCTCCGGCTTCCCCTTCGCCTTGCAGACGAATGCGGTCGCCGGTATCCACGCCTGCCGGAATGGAGACCGAAAGCGTTTTGGTGTCATGCACATAACCTTCGCCGTGACATTTCTTACAAGGATTTTTGATGATTTTACCGGTACCGTGACAAGTCGGACAGGTGGTATTCACGGCAAAGAAACCTTGCTGCATACGAACCTGGCCGGCACCGCCGCAAGTCGAACAAACCTCTACGTCGCTACTGGATTCTGCTCCACTGCCATCACAAACATCACAAACGTCTTTGGTCGGGATCTTAATATCGATTTTCGTTCCGCTGACCGCCTGCTCAAGAGTGATATCCAGCTCATACTGCATATCCGCACCCGGTCTCGGGCCGCGATGCCCTCCACCAAAGCCGCCGCCAAAAAGATCTTCGAAGATATCACCAAAACCGCCGAAGCCGCCACCGCCGAAGCCACCGTGACCACCCCCTTGTCCATCCAGTCCGGCATGACCGAATTGATCATAAGTAGCCCGTTTCTGCGCATCGGAAAGCACTTCATAAGCTTCGGACGCCTCCTTAAACTTATCTTCGGCTTCTTTATTATCCGGGTTACGATCCGGATGGTATTTCATCGCCAGTTTACGGTAGGCTTTTTTGATTTCACCTTCGGAAGCGCTCTTGGAAACCCCAAGAACTTCGTAATAATCTCTTTTCGACATAGTTTTCTTAAACTTTCTTTGTTTCGTTAAACAACAAAATTAATAAACCAAAACACACTTGTATTATGTGCTTTCGTTTATTCACTTAGCCAAGTTATAAATTTCGCGGTATTTAAACACAAAAGCACGGAGATCGTGAAAATTCCAAACCGAAGTTTAAACCTTCGTCACTCCGTGCCTTTGCTAAATCGACTTAATCTTTCGCAAGATTCAAGAAGTCTTTCATTTTTTGCGCAAGCCTGCTGGAACAAGGCGGGAAATGTGAGTGTATAACTCATACGAGACCATTTCCCAACACAGTGCCAGCAGAGCTAGCGCGTAAAATGATTACTTTTTGTCGTCATTTACTTCTTCAAATTCCGCATCAACGATATCATCGTCATCCGCTTTGTCCGAACCTTGCTGCTGAGCCTGCTCGCCACCGGCTTGCTGTTGCGCTTGCGCTTTCTGAGCGATGCCCTGGCTCGCTTCCATCAGTTTCTGAACCGACTCGTCAATCGCCGCTTTATCGTCGCCTTTAATCGCTTCTTCAACCGCTTTGATCGCTTCTTCAACCGGAGCTTTCTCTTCGGCAGTCACAGAATCACCAGCATCTTTAATCATCTTATTGGTCGCATGCACCATCGCATCAGCCTGGTTGCGCGCTTCAACAAGTTCTTTCAGTTTCGCATCTTCTTCAGCGTGCGCTTCGGCATCTTTAACCATTGCTTCGATTTCGTCTTCAGAAAGACCGGATGAAGCCTGGATAGTGATGTGCTGTTCTTTACCGGTGTTCTTGTCTTTAGCAGAAACGTTCAGAATACCGTTGGCATCGATGTCGAAAGTTACTTCGATCTGAGGCATACCACGAGGAGCCGCCGGAATTTCGTCCAAGTTAAACTGACCCAGAGATTTGTTACCGGAAGCCATTTCACGCTCACCTTGCAACACGTGGATAGTTACCGCAGACTGATTATCTTCCGCCGTTGAGAACACTTGCGACTTACGCGTCGGAATGGTGGTGTTTTTCTCGATCAGCTTGGTCATTACGCCACCCATGGTTTCGATACCAAGAGACAGAGGCGTTACATCAAGAAGAAGAACGTCGTTTACATCACCGGATAGAACACCACCCTGAATCGCCGCACCCATCGCAACCGCTTCATCCGGGTTAACATCCTTACGAGGCTCTTTACCGAAGAACTCTTTAACCGCAGCTTGTACCATCGGAACACGAGTCGAACCACCAACCAGAATGACGTCGTCGATTTCAGAAGCAGACAGACCTGCATCTTTAAGAGCGATACGGCAAGGTTCGATTGAACGCTTAACCAAGTCTTCAATCAGAGATTCGAACTTGGCACGCGTGATTTTCATGTTCAAGTGCTTAGGACCGGTCGCATCCGCCGTTACGTATGGCAGGTTGATGTCAGTCTGCTCGCGTGAAGAAAGCTCGATTTTCGCCTTTTCCGCCGCTTCACGAACACGTTGTAGTGCCAACTTGTCCAATTTCAGGTCAACATTCTGATCTTTCTTGAACTCTTCAGCAATGTAATCAACGATGACGTTATCGAAGTCTTCACCACCCAGGAAAGTATCACCATTGGTAGACAGTACTTCGACCTGCTTCTCACCATCAAGGTCTGCAACTTCGATGATCGAGATATCGAAAGTACCACCACCCAAGTCGTAAACTGCGATTTTGCTGTCGTTGGTTACTTTATCCATACCATAAGCAAGTGCCGCCGCAGTCGGTTCGTTGATAATACGCTTAACATCCAGACCAGCGATCTTACCGGCATCTTTTGTCGCCTGACGCTGTGCATCGTTGAAGTAAGCCGGAACGGTAATAACCGCTTCTTTAACTTCTTCACCCAGATAGTCTTCAGCCGTTTTCTTCATTTTCATCAGAGTACGAGCTGAAACTTCCTGCGGAGACAATTTTTTATCTTTTACCTGTACCCAAGCATCACCGTTATCGGCGGCAACGATCGCGTAAGGAACCATGTCTTTGTCTTTGGCAACAACCGCATCGTCGGCACGACGACCGATCAGACGTTTAATTGCAAAAAGCGTGTTTTCCGGGTTAGTTACCGCCTGGCGTTTTGCCGGATCACCAACCAAAATCTCGTCATCTGTGTAAGCAACGATCGAAGGCGTAGTACGCGCACCTTCCGCATTCGGGATAACCTTAACTTCTTTCCCTTCCATTACCGATACACAAGAGTTGGTTGTACCCAAGTCGATACCAATGATTTTAGCCATCTGATTTCTCTCCAGTTTGATAGGTATAAACACGAAACCGTGTTTAAGCCGTTGGCAAATTTTGACAATTCTTTATGAACTCAATTCGTTTAAAAATTACGTTTGAACTGTTTATAGGGGTGCTCTTTCAGGATTCAAGGGAAAAATGCATTTTTTTATCATTTTTTCACCGTTTCCCTTCAGCTTCGGCAAAAACCTTATTGAGCGACAATAACTCGCGCTGGACGAACCAGACGGTCA
Organism: Thiomicrorhabdus xiamenensis; assembly: GCF_013282625.1. Taxonomy (NCBI): domain Bacteria; kingdom Pseudomonadati; phylum Pseudomonadota; class Gammaproteobacteria; order Thiotrichales; family Piscirickettsiaceae; genus Thiomicrorhabdus; species Thiomicrorhabdus xiamenensis. The sequence goes on along the minus strand of NZ_CP054020.1, from coordinate 1,090,834 downwards.
TTAAGCTTGTACCCCTTCTGGATAACATCGACGACTGTTTGCGATTCGTGATCCGGAGACGGAATCATCGTCATCGCTTCATGATCCTGCGGGTTGAATTTCTCCCCTTTCGGGTCAATACGCTCAACACTGAATTCGGCAAGCACATCCAGCATCTGCTTAAAGGTCATCTCGACCCCTTCCTTAATGCTTTCTTTGGTTGCTTCCTCTTTGGACGCGGCTTCAATCCCCATTTCCATTGAATCCATTGCCGGAATCAATGCATCAACAAATTTTTTCAGGGCGTACTTATGCGCTTCTTCCAAATCCAAACGCGTACGTCGACGCAGGTTTTCCATATCCGCCTGCAGACGCAGCGCCATATCCTTATGCTTGGCCGCTTCGTCTTTAGCTTCCGCCAGCATCGACTCGATATCGTTATCAACTGCCTTCTGAGCCTCTTCCAGCTGCTCTTCGCTCTGTTGCATCGCCTCTTCTGCCGTTGCAACCTTCTCTTCCACTTCCTGTTGATTCATCTCTTTCTGGTTTTGTTCAGCCACGATGTATTCCTATTTTTTAATGTTTAAAATCTCTGTTGCACTTTCAGACGACGCTTAACGCATCGGCCGAATAGTTATTTCTGTATTTGACTAGGGTTTGACATAAGGGGCATCCGCTATTTTTTCAAGAGGGAACTTAAAATTTTCCCGGTCAAATCGACCTGAGGCACCACTTTCTGGTAGTTCATTCTGCTCGGTCCGATCACACCGAGTACGCCGAGCACTTCATCTTCAACCGCATACGGCCGGGTAATCAAGCTGCATCCCTGATACACCTCATTACCGCACTCGCTGCCGATAAACACTTTCAACCCAGGCGCCTGCAGGCTTTTATCGAACAGTTCCAACAATCCCTGCTGCTGGTTAAAGGCGTGATAAATACGTTTAAGTTTCTGCGAATCCGCAAATTCCTGGTAATCCAGAAGATTGGTTTTGCCGGACACGACCAGAGGTTTTCGATCGTTGAGCTGCTGATTCAAAAGATCGTCGGTCGATTGCAACAACGAACTGTACGGGAAATCTTCCTGCAGCTGATTCTGTTCGACCGCCAAAGCAAGTTTTTCCCGTGCTTTAAGCAGGCTTAGCCCCAGACACTGCTGATTCAGGAAATTAGCCAGTTTTTGCAGCTGATCGGACTGAATATCCCGATCCAGTTCCACTATGCGATTCTGGACATCCTGATCACCGAAGACCAAAACCACCAGAATGCGTCTTGCCGACAACATCAGAAAATCGACCTGTTGCAGTTTTTCCTGAGTTTTCGGCGGCAGCATTACCAGACTCGCCATACCGGTCAGACCGGAAAGCAGTTTGGATGCTTCTTGCAAAAGACGATCCTGATTGAGATCGACCGACAACCTTTGACGCAGATCCTGCTCATGTACCTTGCTCGGTTCCTGATAGGTCAGCAGAGTATCGACAAACAGTCGATATCCCTTATCGGTAGGCACCCTTCCGGCGGAGGTGTGCGGCGAGTGCAGAAATCCCATCTTTTCCAGATCCGCCAGCACATTCCGCACGGTCGCAGAACTCAAGGCGACTTCCGGCAGCTTGCTCAAGGTGTTCGAACCTACCGGCTTGCCGTCGCTAAGGTATAATCCCATCAAGTTTTTAAACAACATTTGATAACGATCATTTAACATACGTAAACCAACTTAAATTGAAAGCAAAGCCTTGAGATGGACAAATTGAATTTTGCTATTCTCATATAATTGCAAACAGCAAACTCCGAGAGTGTCTGGCACTCCCCCTGGCACGAGTGCTAAATTATAAATTTATCCCCCTCTTATTCAAGCCTTGAGGGAAGTGAAGGAAAAGAAAATCATGTTTAAGCGAATCGGCATTTTTGGCAAATACGACGGCATTGCCTGCTGGGATACGATCAATCGCCTGCTGCAGCATTTGCTTAGCCATGACAAAACGGTCCTGCTGGACTCGGCTTCCTGCGCCGACTTCCCGCATCAGAGATACGGCGTCGAAGTCATTGACCGACTGGAACTGGTCAAACATATCGATATCGCCATCGTTGTCGGCGGAGACGGCACCTTTCTCGATGTAGCCCGCTCCGTGGTCGATCACGACATTCCAATTCTCGGCATCAACTTGGGACGTCTCGGATTTTTGACGGACATCTCGCCTAACGAGATGCTCAACACACTGGATGAAGTCATGGTCGGCGAGTGTGAATACGAGCAACGCAATCTGATCCATGTTCAGATACGAAAGGACGGCAAACTCGAATTCGATCAGCTGGCGCTCAACGACGTCGTGATTCACAAAACCGACTCGCCGCGAATGATTGAATTCGAAACCGAGGTGGACGGCCGTTTTCTGAATACCCAGCGTTCCGATGGAATGATTATCGCCACCCCGACCGGTTCTACCGCCTACGCCCTGTCTGCGGGCGGGCCGATTCTCGACCCGCGTCTGGATGTGCTCAGTCTGGTTTCGGTCAACCCGCACACCATGAGCACGCGCCCTTATGTTATTCCGGGCAGCAGCGTAGTGCGCATCTACCCGCATAAAAACTGTAACGGCATGGCACATATTATCTGTGACGGCCAGCTGACTCACAACATCGGTCAGGGACACGAAACAACAATCAGCCGACACAAAAAATTCATTCAGATGATCCACCCTAAAGGGCACGATCATTTTGAACTTCTCAGAGCAAAATTGCGCTGGGGAGATAAGCTGTAAAAAACCTTTGGATTTTGTAACCGTTTTCAAGTAATCTAAAGCCGGAATGAAAATTCTCTCGGTTTTTTCAGCTGAAAAAACCTCCTGCAACGCACTTTTTTGATCTGGAAATAGACGCATGTTAAGCGAGTTGTCAATTCAAAATCTGGCTTTAATTGAAAAGCTGAATTTAAACTTCAGTAACGGCTTCAGCTCCCTGACGGGAGAAACCGGAGCCGGAAAATCCATTCTGCTTGATGCCCTCGGCCTGACACTCGGAGAACGCGCCGACAGTTCTCTGGTACGCCACGGCAGCAAAAGAGCCGACATCAGCGCGGCATTCGATTTAAGTCAGCTCCCGCATGTTCAACTCTGGCTGCAGGAAAATGAACTGGACGATGAAACCTCCTGCCTGCTGCGCCGCACCGTTACCGCCGAAGGTCGCTCCAAAGCTTACATCAACGGCATTCCGGTCGCGGTTGCCCAGCTTAAGACACTCAGTAATCAGCTGATTGATATTCACGGCCAGCACGAACACCAGTCGCTACTGCACAGCGGCAAACAACTGGCACTTCTGGATGCCTTCGCCGCCCATACGGAACTGTTTGAGCAAACTCGCGACAGCTTCAAGCAGTGGAAAAGCCTGCAACAACAGCTGAGCGCACTGGAACAGCAGCAACAGGACTTTCAAAGCCGATTGGAACTCCTGAGCTTCCAGCAGCAGGAATTTGCCGAACTATCCCCGCTCGACGACGAATTTGAAGAACTGGAACTGCAACAGAATCAACTTTCGCATGCCAGCGAGATCAAACGTCGCGGTTTAAGCGCCTATGACCACCTCGAAGTCGAACAAGGTGCCAGCGATCAAATCAATCATGCGATTCACCAGCTGGAAGAAGTGGTGGCTTTCTGCCCGCAATTTGAAGCACCTTTAGCGCAGCTCAACAGTGCATTAATCGAAATTCAGGAAGCCGCCGCGGAAATCCAGACGACTGCAGAAAATATCGAGCTGGATCCAAATCAGCTCGAAGCCGTTGAAGAGCGTCTGTCCGCCCTGTTTTCCATCGCTAAGAAATATATGATTGAACCTTCTCAGCTGCCGCAAAAGCAACAGCAGATCGAAGAGGCGCTCAATACCCTGCAGCATTCGGGAGAATCGCTGGAACAACTGCGCCACGAAATCAAGCAACAGGAAGCGGACTTTTACGAAAAAGCACATAAGCTACGGGCTTCGCGTCAGAAAGCCGCCAAGAAGTTAAGCCGACAGATTACCGAAGGCATGCAGGAGCTCGGCATGGCAAACGGCGTTTTCGAAGTGATGCTCGATGCAAGTAAAACACCGGCTCAGACAGGAGTCGACCAGATCGACTTCAAAGTATCCGCTAACAAAGGACAACCTATCCAGCCGCTGGCAAAAGTCGCCTCCGGCGGTGAATTATCGCGCATCAGTCTGGCGATTCAGGTAGCGACCGCTGAAGTCGCGCAATTGCCAACTCTCATTTTTGACGAAGTCGATGTTGGAATCGGCGGCGGCATCGCCGAAGTGGTTGGAGAGAAGATGCGTCAACTGGGCCAACACAAACAGATTTTGTCGATCACCCACCTGGCACAAGTCGCGGCTCACGGCAATCACCATTTTAAAATCGCTAAAAGCACACGTGCCGAAATGACTCATACCGAAGTGAACCATCTGGATCCATCACAACGAATCGAAGAACTGGCGCGTATGCTCGGCGGCATGAAAATCACCGAACAGACTCAGAAGATGGCTCAAGAAATGCTCTCTCAAGCACAGGAAAAATAGTTACATACAAAAAAAGCGGCTGCCTTCTAAGGTCAACCGCTTTTTCGCATGATTTATTGCCCGCGTCTAAAGAAGAAGGCAATAACTTTAATCCAGGTTTTATTGCTCTTCTTTATAAGCGCCGTAAATCACCAGATTATGGCCGGATAATTCATAGCCCAGCTCTTTGGCAATCTCTTTAATACGCTCTTCAATGGTCGGATCGACGAATTCACGTACGCGACCGGTCTTCATGCAGACAATATGATCGTGATTGTCACCAGTATCCAATTCAAAAATAGAGACATTGTTTTCGAAGTTCAAACGGCGAACAATTCCCGCCTGTTCAAACTGGGTCAAGACGCGGTAAACGGTCGCCAATCCGACCTCTTCGCCCTGCTCTAACAAAATCTTGAAAACATCTTCAGCCGACAGATGATGATCTTCGCCAGCGCTTTCCAAAATTTCCAATATTTTCAGTCTAGGCAAAGTGACTTTCAAGCCCACTTTTTTTAATTCTGCACCGCTCATCAAAACCTCTATATTGATACACTTACGCCCCGACAATACGCGGGATATCGAATTCAAACATTAAACGTCTAAGCAAACATACAATCCTAGTAAAATCCGCTTAACAAGATTGAAAAACTCATTATGTGTGTATAATAACCCAATTCCGATTTTTTTATGTCGAAAAAAGCGTTCAAAACAAGAATCTAAATGAGAATCACACCCATGCTTTCACAAGCCCAGGTCCCCGCAAACAAACCGTCCCGCATTAAGAAACTTATCCTGACCGGATTACTGTTCAGCACGATTGGTGCCTTGAACGGCTGCTCTGCCTTTAAACCTTATGAAGCTCCGATTACTCAAGGAAATGTTATGACCGAAGAGTCGTTAGACCTGATTCAGGAAGGCTTAAATCAGATTCAGGTAAGAAAGTTGTTGGGGCCACCGATCGGGCAAAACACCTTTAACCCTTACCACTGGGAATATCTGTTCTACACAACGGACCCGAAATCCGAGCTGACGGTGAAAAAACACCTTGTATTGCAGTTCGATAAGAACTTCTATTTAACCAAATGGGAGTCGCATCCGATCAAGGTGCAAATGAAAAAAGACGATAGCTTTTTGGGACTGGGCTGGTTCTGACGTTTTTGGTAAAGCGTCTTTTAGCGAAGCTATCCTAAATAAAAAATGCAGCTTTTAAGCTGCATTTTTTATTTCAAGAGAAGATTATTTCAGCTTCCCGTCACGCTCTTTAGTGACCTTTTCACGCCGGCGCTCGCGCGGATCCGCTTTCAAAGGACGATATACTTCGATCCGATCGCCTTCGCGCAGAACCTGATCATGTTTAACCGGTTTGCCGAAGATTCCGACTTTTTCGATATCCAACTCTGGGAAACGTCGCAACAGTTCGGAAGCTTGCAACGCCTCAGAGACCGTACTCCCGTCGGCGACGTCCTGCTCATATAAAAACTGCTCTTCCGGTAAGGCGTAGGCTATTTCAATTTTCACGGTATTCACCTTAATTCATCTTTTTGTATCGGCTGCAAACGCACTCTTAAGCAAAAGGATTCGGATAAACCGCTTTCGCTCTTTCACAGAAAGAGTCCACCAGCGTACTGGCGATCTGTTCGAAAATCGGTCCGATGGCCATATTCAACAGACCACTGCTGACTTCAAATTCCACTTCGAACAGAATTTTACAGGCATCTTCATCCAGCACTTTAAATTCCCATTCTCCTCTCAATGACTTGAAGGGGCCGTCGAGTAATTGCATTTCAATGCGCTTGCCGTCAACAAGATGGTTTTTCGTGGTAAACGTCTGCTTGATCCCCGCCTTGGCAATGGTTACCGAAGCGGACATACTGGAACCGTCGCGGGATTTAACTTCCGCGGCTCCGCACCACGGAAGAAACTCAGGATAAGCCTCGACATCATTGACCAGGTCATACATTTTTTTGGCCGAATACGGCAATAAGGCACTACGGGTAATTTTTTTCATTCACTAAAGCGTCCTTCCTTCAACGGCTTTCAGGAAAACCTCAAGAGCCTATATTTGCTTAAGCATGCCTAACTACTTAGACTAAGTAAATGTTCGGCCGCACAGCATTAAAATTCAAGGCACAATAGTATAACAAATTCCTTCGCTGACCGATCAAGGGACGCGCTGCAGCGCCGCCTATTTATACAACTTAGCATAAAGAAAAAATATTTTAGTGGAGACCCCCATGAAACACTTGAGCAAACGGCAAGGCTTCTTCTCTCTTTGGGCATTTTTTATATTACCGATCCTGAACATCGGCCCGGCTTGGGCTGCCGAAGAACTGTTGACCGAAAATACCAGTTGGCCGAATGATTCGTGGCAGCTGGAATATGAATACGATGATTTCAGCGAAAAAATTCATCACGCCAAACTGACTTACGCCCCGCAGGATTTCGCCACGCAAAAAGCGTTTCTTATCCGTTGCCAACCTTTCTATACCAACTTCAGCACCGCTTTTCTCGAAGAGAAAAACAACCTGATGGAAAACGGCAAACTGCATAACGACTCTTCCAAATACGCCAAACACGGTTTTATCTATGATCAAAAGCAAGATCTTAAGGTTAAAGTTGCAGGCCGCTCTTTCAGTGAAGACGTTTCCGTCGGCGGCCAGATTCGAGCGCTGAGCAACTGGTTTCCCCTTGCCGACAGTTTCAAAGCGGCAAATAAAGACAAAGTCAGTGTCAGCTGGCACACCTCGATGGTCTTTCAGGAAATCCCTTCATTTACCAGTACCAAAAATACCGACTTGAGCCGTGAACTGTTCAAGGCATTCAAAACGGCTATCGAGAACTCTACACCGATGCATTTTCAATTGGACATGCCAAACGGCATACAGCAAAAATACTCTCTGGATGTACAACGTCTGAAAAATTTTGCACCACCTGAAGTTCTGGATTTCTGTCTACTCAGTAGAACTTTGCGTGACGATTAGACGGCAACAGCCTCAATAAACTGAGCAAAAACCCAACGAGGCGGTGTTATAATCGTCTCCCATTTGGAACTTGACGCTTGTGGAATATCCGACTTATCGGAAATCCTCAGCAAACGATTTAGAGATAGGTAAAGCATGGCAAAAAAATCGAAAAAGAAAACGCCTGCAAATGTCATCGCGCAGAATAAAAAAGCCCGTTTCGACTACTTTATTGAACAGGAGTTTGAAGCCGGCCTGACACTTGAAGGCTGGGAAGTCAAAAGTCTGCGCCAGGGTAAAGTGCAAATCAATGAAAGCTATATCCTGCTCAAAAACAACGAAGCCTGGCTTTTCGGTGCTTTAATCACACCTCTGATCACCGCCTCAAGCCACACCAAGCAAGATCCGCTACGATTGCGTAAACTGCTGATGCACCGCCGCGAAATTGACCGCCTGATCGGCGCCGTTGATCAGAAAGGCTTTACACTGGTGCCTTTAAACCTGCACTGGTCCCGCGGCAAGGTGAAACTCAGCCTCGGTCTGGCTAAAGGTAAGAAAATGCATGACAAACGCGCTACCGAAAAAGAGCGTGAATGGAACCGTGATAAACAGCGTTTAATGAAAATGACCCGTTGACCTCACCCTACTGCACAAATAAAAAACCACCGAAACGGTGGTTTTTTATTTGTGGCCAACAAGCGCTGTTGATTATGAACAGACAATAACCCGGTTGCGTCCTTGATCTTTTGCCTGATAGAGCGCATTGTCCGTTTGTTCAAACCACTCTTTTGACGACCATCCCTGCTGCAGCTGACAGATCCCGAAACTGGAGGTTAGCGAGATATTTTTCGGCCAGACATGCTCTTCGACTTTTTCGCGTAATTTCTCGATCACAGTGAGCGCCTGATCCACATTGGTCATAGGCAGAAGAATGGCAAACTCCTCACCGCCCCACCGCGCCAGAGAGTCCGTCTGACGCAAACTCTCATCCATTATCTTATAGAACTCTTTAAGGATATCGTCCCCAGTCAAATGACCGAAAGTGTCATTCACCTCTTTAAAATGGTCGATATCGCACAACACCAAACAGACCGGATCCTTATGACGGTTGAACTCCTCGATTGTCTGAAAAATAAACTCATCAAAAACACGACGGTTAAGCGCTCCGGTCAACTGATCATGGTTAGCCTGTTTTTCCAGAGACTGTTGACGGGTGATGTTTTCCGCAATCAGCAGATAACCGGTTTTATTGGAAAACGCATCGTATTCCGGGCGAATCATCGCATCCAGCCAATAGCTTTTCGGCCCGACTTCCGAATACAGAATCCCTCCCCAGAATTTGCGTTCCGACAACCAAACCTGGGGATCATTGCTCAGGGAAATTAATTTCAAATCCGTATAATTCTTGCCGACGATATTACTGACACTGCGGCCGAGAATGCGCGATATTGCCAGACTCGCATAGGTAATTTCACCGTTAAGATCCATCTTCAGCATTGGAACGCTGCTGTCGACAATCTTTTGCTGGTATTCCAGTTCGCGGTTAAGGTGATGAATATTCTGCTCGGATCGTAAAAAGAACTCCTTTACGAAATACAACATGACACTGATAACAATCAGCGCCACGGCAATATTGGTATAACTGCCTTCAAACTCCCCCCCCTCGGCAAACCAGCTCGGCAGCAACAGCGGAATCAATAGAATCACCAACCACACCAGCTGATGGATTAAACGGTTGATAAAAATATTAAGTATCGGCAGAACCAGTACCCAGTAGTAGATCTGCTGCTGCCCCTCGGAAACGGCAAACAGGCTCAGCAGATAAAGAATATACAGTGAACTGAGCAAAATCAGAGAGGAAAGCGCATCGGAATGCTTCTGATGAAAATGATAACTGGCGAGAAAACCAAACAGAGAAATCGAAAAAGCCGTCACCATTGCCCAGTTTTCCTTAATCAGGAAATGAAAAATCAGCAACATCAACACCGGCATAAACAGAATTAAAACAAACCAGCGAATTCTCGCGGCCAACCGTTGCTGATAACTTAAAACGCCCTGCTGTAACAATTTCGGCATCATTCCCTTGTACCATTTGATATCGAGAAACCCGTAGCGCCATTCAATCGTCTCTTAGGACATCCAAACGCTCGGCGAGCTTCATTCAAAACATAATATATATGAGGTAAAGATAATTTAAGCACTGATAAATGTCTATTCCTTTCTCGGAAAGCGACAGATATCCGAATAAATCCCAAAAGTGTCGCTGTAATCCCTTGAAAATTTCACTATAATACCCATCTTTAGATAAACACCGATCTTTCTATTGGGGCTGCACTGGTTTCGACGGGGAGTTCAAAGTTTAAAATGCATGTCGTGCCTGAATGATGCACGTAAATCTTTATTTCACTTTTGTTATAGTTGCAAACGACGATAACTACGCTCTAGCGGCTTAATCCCGCTAGTGCAGGCTAGACCCGTTGCCTTTGGCCCCTAGCCTGTATCGACTTACAAAGGATCGTGTTGCGTGCGTGTTTGGGTACGTACCACTAAACTTAACAAACTCGCTTGGTGTGATCCCTGCTGGTCGGGCAGCATTTAAGTTAAATGAATAGACCAAATAAACATGTAGATTTTTAGATGGCGGCTTTGCGGACGGGGGTTCGACTCCCCCCAGCTCCACCAACATTCAATATCAGCTCGTTCCATACGGGCTTTTTTTATGCCTGAAACAACGTATTAACAAGCCTTACAGCGACCACACCTGTTTTACCTAGTTGCATCCAATATCATCTAATTGCATAATTAACAGGGGTAAATTCAGGGGCAAAACAAATTACCCCTGATACAACACTCTCATTTACCCCTGATTTGTAATTACCCCTGATGAGGTGGCGGCTATGGCACTAACAGATACTCAAATAAGAAAGGCTAAATCAAACGGTAAGGTTCAAAAGCTGAATGATGGCGACGGTCTGCGTCTAGAGATCAGCAAGGCTGGCACCAAGTCATTCAAATACCGCTATCAAGTCAACGGTAAGGACAGCAACATCACTCTTGGTGCTTATCCCGCTCTTAGCCTCGCTGAAGCCCGTATTAAACGTGATGAAGTCAAAGCGGCAGTTCGCCAAGGAATTAACCCTATCCAGCAGAAGCAGCAAGCCAAAGCAGAACAGCAAGCGATCGAACAAACACAGCAGAATCGGTTAACGCTTACCCAACTCTTTGAACAATGGCATGACCATAACGAAGGTGGCTGGAACTACAAATACGCAACCGATGTCCGCAACCGAATTACCATTCATCTACTACCTGTTCTTGGTGATCAGTTTATTGACGAGATAACCCCGCAGCAAGTCATCTTCGCACTCAAGCAGATGGAAGCAAAAGGCTTAGGCGACTCAATCAGAAAGGTGCAGCAGTACACCAGTAGAATGTTCCGTTATGGTGTCGGCCTAGGTCTATGCTCGGTTGACCCTGTACGAGATATTCCAGCCGGTGACATCTTCAAGAAGCAGACTAAACAAAACCTGCATCATCTCACCAAGCCAGCAGACCTGTATCAGCTTCTCAATGCCATTGATACCTATCTTGGTGACATCAGCACCGCTACTGCATTGAAACTGGCCCCACATGTCTTCCTACGTCCTGCTGAATTAGCCGGTCTGCGTTGGAGTGAAGTTGATCTAAACAACGGCCTAATCACCATTGAAGCAAATCGTATGAAGATGAAACGCCCCCATGTAGTACCGCTATCAAGACAGGCTAAAGAACTGATTCAATCTATGCAGCCTATCAGCGGTAGCAGTGAGTATGTCTTCGTATCACCACGCAGCCAAGTCAGACCGATTAACGAGCAGTCCATTAATGCCGGATTAAAACGTCTTGGGTTTGGTGGCAAGCAGACTGCACATGGCTTTAGACATACCGCATCAACCCTACTCAATGAGCAAGGCTTTAACCGTGACTGGATCGAAATGCAGCTCGCTCATGCCAGCGGTGACTCAGTACGTGGTACCTACAATAAGGCAGAGTATCTATCTGGTAGAACCACCATGATGCAGGCATGGTCTGACTATCTCGACGGTATCAAGGCTGGTGCTGATGTAGTACCTATTAACCGGTCTGGTGCATAATCATGGCTAATCATTCAGTAGCAGACAAGCAACGGATCAACGATCTGTTCACCCGCGTTCGTGATGCACTTCAACATGAGCAGATACCAACGGTGGACGACTTGGTGGCATTAGAGGCTCTTGCTTGGAATTACCAAGACAGTGCAACCGATCAATTAAAAGGTCTCAGGAATTACGCGAAGGCATCTGCAACTGACTACACCATAGATGAATTTATCGAAGCAACTCACTGGATGATGAAGGGAAAACTGCCCAAACTAACCAACCGGTTAATTAAGTCTCTTAACGCCTATCTCACAGGTAAGCATAATGCCTCCGGTGTATTCGGCAGACGGACAACTAAAGTCTATGGCGGTCAATCATGGCAGCTGGACGGTTTCATCACACAATTTATTGAACAATGCAGGTGTAGCTACCGCAGCTATGGCACCTATTACATCTTACGCAGTAACGGTCGCATTCTCAGCAAAGACGAAGATTCACCAGACAGCGTCTACAATTTCTGTGCTGAACTATCAGCAGCCTGCCTTGATAACGAGATTGAAACAGAACTACCGAACATATTAGAAGTTTCAGGATTGTTACTACATGAGAACTACTTCAAACAGTTAGCACAAGAGTTATGTAATGAAATCACATACCTCAGAAGCATCGGTGATGACGCTCAAACTCTAAGATCCACTAACCGCTGGCATCCACGTTCAGGCGATTAATTACGAAAAACCTCCACCCCAGCACTCTCCTTCACCTCCAGTAATCTCGCACTTAACCGCAATCGATGCGGATTGTTTAACCCAAAAGCAATGAGGTGCAAGAAATGATAAATCGTTCTAACAAACTCACGCCCCCTGAAAACCAATTAATCCGAATCCGTCCAATGTGCAAGACCATGTTAGGCGGTGTCAATAATTCTACGATCTATAGATGGATCAAGACAGAAGGCTTCCCTAAACCAATTAAATTAAGCCCGTCGTGTAGCGTCTGGAATATCGCAGAAGTCCAAGCTTGGATCGATGCTCGTAAGGAGATGTCGGTATGAGCAGCCTAATGGAATACAACAGACCAGCCAATGCAAGCAGTGCACTTTTAATGCTACTTGATAATGTTATGACATTAAGACGTATTGATAAGAAAAAACTGAATTACAGTAATGGCATGAAAACCGTCTTACGTGAATACCTAAGAACTTTTCCTTATCGTTTATCAATTCATGGTGACATTGTTCTGGTTGTTAATCGCGAATATAAACCACTCGGTATTCGTGATTATTCTTTGCGCGTCGATTATGACAATTTCCACGATTCGTGGTTAAAACTGAACGAGATCAGTTATGAAAATGCTGATTTTAGACATCAAGGCTTCAGAAATGGTCTACATGGATCATCTTACTATCTATACAACGATGGTTGTCCACCTTACCGCAATAGACAGAACTTACTTGAATATGAAGCAAGATTGAGTGCATTGCTCGTTAAGCATGGTGTTGAGATGGTTCCAAAAGGGAAATTTCAATGGAGTTGGTAAGTGCTAACAATAATTCATTTGCCCAGCAATCATTTTGTAGTGGGCATGGTCAGTATCACACCAACAGCCCTGATAAGGTAACCAGAAGACCATATGAAGCGGTTACTTGGCAGCATATTGAAGCCATGACTATTAACCCTCCTAGTGTTAATAAATCTGATGCTCGGTGGACCATCTTCTCTAACGTATGCAATGAACATGCAAGATCGGCTAATTATCAACGTCAGCATGGACACTTCGGTGCATTGTGGGTCGATATTGATGAACACACTCCCAAACAGCAGATACTTAACGCCATCACGTCTTTGGGATGCAAAGCTATTATCTACACTACGTCCAGCGCAACACCTGATAAGCAGAAGTGGCGTGCCATCGTTCCATTAGCCGTACCGGTTGGGGGTGAACAATTCGAGCTTTGCCAGCAAGTAATCAATGATCGATTTGAAGCAGTAGGTATCATACCGGATCGTAAAAGTGAGACTGCGAATCAAATCTGCTACCTGCCTAACAGAGGGCAGTATTACGATCATGAAATCCTTGATGGCCCACTGTTCAATGCTTCAGTGTTTGATGCCGAAGTGACTCAGATCAAGGAAGTAGAAGCTGCACGAAAAGCTGAAGCAAAGCAACGGCGTGAAGCCAAGCGTATTGAGAGAATTGCACAGGCTGCCAATGGTGCAGTGGATGTTATGGACTTCTTTAACCAATCTTATGACCTAGAAGATCTGCTTGATAAGTATGGTTACAAGCAGAAAGGCAATCGCTGGCTCAGCCCTAACAGTGAAAGCGGTACTCCGGGTGTCACAATCAATGACGATGGACTAAAGTGGCTATCGAGTCATGAGAGCGATGTTGGTATTGGCAGTGAGCCTACGAACGGTGTTGTCTATGGTGATGCGTTTGACCTGTATGTGCACTACGAACATAAAGATGACCGTATAGCTGCGTTAAAGGCTGCTGGTGATAACTTAACCGTTCTCGGGGGCGATGGTGTTGAAATAACTCTTAACCAACATAATCAGCAGCTGTATGCACAGCAGAATAAGCCTGATGTAAAGGCTATGTTCGGTGATGTGGCAGCACAGACAACAGGCAATACGTCATTAAGTGCAAAAGAGCGTTTAAAGATGATGTCAGCAAGAGGAAAGTCAGAACAGCGAAGAAAACAGATGTTGAATGATGTTTATGTATTCAATCGTATAGCCATACTAGGGCAAGCAACTGTCATCTATGCAAAACCTAATTTAGGTAAGACAGTAACGGCGATACGCTTCATCGTCGATGCAATAGAGGATGGAAGAGTCGATGGAGAGAATGTTTTCTACATTAACGCTGATGACACCTTCAAGGGTGCAACAACCAAGCTTGAGTTAGCGGAGAAGCATGGTTTCCATATGCTGATACCGAATGAGAACAACTTCACGATCAAGGATTTAATACCGATTATCCAAGGACTAATTACTGATTGCGATGCTAAAGGACAAGTGATTATTTTGGATACCTTGAAGAAGTCCGTTGATTTGATGGATAAGAAGTTAGCCAGTAATTTCACCAGCTTGATTCGTGAGTTCGTTGGTGCAGGCGGAACCTTTATTGCCTTAGCTCATACTAACAAGCATCTTGGAGCAGATGGACAGTTAATTCCCCAAGGCACAAGTGATGTTGTTGATGATGTGGATTGTGTTTATGTGCTGGGCGAAATCTCTAACCAATCTGGGGTTAAGACAGTTGAGTTTATTAACATCAAGAGTCGTGGTGACGTTGCCGATCGAGTGAGTTACACCTATACGAAACAGGATGGTGATGACTGGATGGATATCTTTAACTCGATTCAGTGTTTAGATGATGAAACCGCGAATAAGGTTAAACGGAAAGCGAAGGTTGAAGAACAGTTTGAACAAGATCGAGATGTAGTGATGGTCATTAGCCAACTCTTGTGGAATGGTAAGAAGATGAAAAAAACTGAGTTGATCAATATGGCTCATAAAAACTGTATGGAATCCGCAGACTGCAATGCTTCAAAGAAAAAGGTTATTGAAGTATTGGAACGCTACGATGGGTTTGATCGAAACAAAAAGCACCAGTGGATGTCTGTTCCTAGTGATGACAATGCAAGTGTTTATTCTTTGCTACCGGTAGAAGAGGTGAGCTTTCTTTGACAACTCCCCCCTCTGAAAATTGATAAACCTGAAAAACCGGATTTGCAAAAATGGTGACATTAGCCATTCTTGGGGGTATCGATGCCCATGGATACTGGGTTTGAGAGGTTTTTCAGGTTTCTTATTACTTTTAGGTTTTATAGGTTTATTAATTCTGAGAGGGATACCCCCTTACTGAAAAACCAAAATAGAAACAGCCGGTTTTTCAATTAATAACCCAAGGTTGGTTAATGATTATTTTAGGCACACAGCGGAGATTTATACATGAAATTAGATAATCCAAAATCAGTGAAATCAGCAGTTGAGATTATGGAGCAGTTCAACCTCAACCCACTCGAAGAACTGGCGCGTCTCACTGTCGAAGCTAAAGCACGCGGTGACGATCTGACGGTAGAATCCATCAGCAAGTTCCTCATGCCCTATATGTACCCTAAGCAGAAGCACGTTAGCATGGAGGTGACTGACACTGTTGCAGCCAAAGAGTGGTCCGAACGCATCAACCGTGGTCGCGACAGATTGGCTAAGAAGGGCCTTGTAATCGAGCATGAGTCTGCACTCGATCACGAAAGCGAGATTAGTTTTTTATGAATAACCTGAAGCATTTTGTCCTTTCCTTGAGAAAGGACCTCCGTATATAGTGATATTTTTACTATACGCCAGAGCTATTGTTTAGCTTTGCATTCTTTAAACTTATCCGAATAATCTGGGTATGCCTGACGTGCGAGTCCCCAGCACTCTTCATCTTTCTCATCTAATACCCCTATACCAAAACGCTTTCTGCATGATTCGATTAAACCATGAAAACGAAGGTGCATATCGTAATAATCTTGGCCACATACCTGAATGGTTCTTGCTTTCTCATATTCTTTTGCGGCGACATTTTTAAACCCAAGACCAAAGGATTCGAGCTCATCATTAGATAGTATTTTTATATCATCAGAGGATACTACATTCATTGAGTCAACAAGCATCGGAGAAACGCCATACTTTGAAAAATACTGTTTTAGTATCGGAGTCAGTGACTCATATTTCTTTAAGTATTCTGCGTAAGTAAGGTTTTCTGTTGATAATTCGCCCGCGAATGGTCTATGTATTCCAACTTCCCCAAGGGATGAACGTGTTTTCGCAGCAGCGTAGATAAAAACACAAGAGCTATAGCAACTCCCCCTAATCTTAACGATAGCCTTCATGCCTTTTTCAGCTACAAGATCTCCTATTTTCATAGCTTCGAGTAGAATTCCTCCTTGGCTGTCTAGCCACAATGTATTAGCGCCGAGAATAGAGGTTACATTTTTACGTTTTTCAAGTATTTGCAGGCCTAATTTTAACTGGGACAGCGTATTTTCTGTGATCTCCCCCTTTAAAAGAAGCCCGTCAAACTTGCAATTGCTTCCAAACTTTTTATCAATCACGGAAAGAAGGTATTTAGAAGACGCTTCTATGCTATCCATACTGGGTAGAGGCAAGAAATGCCCCTTACTTCCTTTGCATAATTCCTCATCTGGTGCTAAGGCTACAAATGAACTTTCTGAATAGTCTGCATATACCGCAACCGGCACAAGAATGAACGAAGAAAGCACAAAAAAAACTTTTATCATGAAATATCGCATAATTACCCCACTTTTTAAAAAAGACTATTATTTAGTATCTAAATGCAAGGAGTCTTTCAACGTATGGCTTCATTCATGTAATGATAAAAGCCAGTTAACTCTTCAGGCCCGCCTTTCACTTTGCAGTAACCGCACCCCCAGCCATTACTTTTGGTACTGAACATCATGTTGTGTTGCTTGCCACTAGGACAGTTCGCATACCAAGAATATTCGTTATATCCGGGGTTGAATGGTTGAAGCCCCAACTCTTTCACCACCGTATATATTTCAGATGGGTTAGCTTCTTGTCGTTGGACATAAGCTTCACTCTGTTTATTGAAAGCATCGGTATGTGCTTTTACAAGTTCATTCCAACGCTCAGCACTCACTACTCCGCTAATATCAGCATAACAGCCGCGTAAATCTTCTCGACTGATAAAATCCTTCGCAAAGCCTTCATAATCAAACGTAGCAACCTTATCGATCGTCATGACATGACTTGGCTCTTGAAGTTCGCTGATTAGTTCAATTTCAGTAATACCATCATCTTTTACAATCCATAGCTGGTGTTGAAACGAATCAACGATGTTATGAACTTGATACGAGATGATAAGTTGATCGTATAGTATGTTTTCAGATTTTATAAGATCGAACATTGTTACGATCCCTTACCGACAAAAACACTCAACACAGCACCATCGAGTTGCATTTCGATTCTTGGCTTCATTAGCGGAGTTAGATCATTACCGTGGTACTTGATGTAGTTAGCTCGACCTTCTTCGGTGTAGAAGTCAGGATCAAAGCGACAGGCCGTCTGAACGGTATCGCACTCAGGTGCTGGTAGATTGGTTGGAGATTGTTTGATTTGAATAGTCATGGCTGACTCCTATCATTCCCAAGTGATAAGTGAAGCAGGCAGCAATCTGGGAATTATAGGATTGTGTCGCTTTAGCCTACATTTATATACCGCCCGGCAAGTTGAAAAAATTAAATCCAGCGGTGTGTTAGAACGTATTATATTCGAATGATGAACAAAATCTATTTAAAAACCCATTTTCGCTCTGAGCTGAAAAAATCAGATTTTCCTGAAAGCTTTTCGATCATCACAGCTTATGCGACGACTGGTGAGACTTGGACAGAGCAAGAAAATATCAATGCGAATGCAAAACTCAAAACGGAATTGACCGATTTGGGGGTGTTAGTCGGTGCAATAGATGGGTTTGATCCTGACACTGGACATTCCGAAGCAGGATTCGTTGCAAAACTGGATTGGCAGCGAGCATGTGATATTGGTCTAGAGTTCAAACAGGATGCAATTTATTTTGTTTCTGGTGAAGACCTATTCGTAACCTATTGTGATGAACATCAAGAGCTTGTCTATGTCAGTAATTTCTTTGATCGATTATCCAATCCATAAATTGAAAAGCAATGAACCAAACAAAAAAAATCAACCGATTAGTAAAAATTGAAAATTCTTCCGTAACAGATGATGAAGGTAAGTTTGTTCCAATTTCGTCAATCCTAAAATATGAAAGTATCGTACTACTAGGAGAACCAGGCTCCGGCAAAAGCCATACATTTGAATCCTTATCCAAACAGGAAAGCGCATCATTAATTACCGCATCTGAATTTCAAATATACTCATCAACCTTACCTAAGGAAGGCATTCTCTATATAGATGCTTTGGATGAAACCAGAAGCCGACTGAACAAGGACCAAAGCGCACTTCATAATTTGATATCTCAAGTGCTTCCACTAGATTTGAACAGTTTTCGGATTTCTTGTCGTTCAGCAGATTGGTTTGGGGATACTGATTTAATAAAGTTCAAGCGCTTCTTTGAAAAGAAAGGAAGTTACATTGTTGCCTCCTTACAGGATTTAAATGAAGAGGAATGTGTAGAAATTTTAACTAATAAGTTCAATATCAACTCAACTCAAGCTGCCGAGTTCACATATGAATGTAAAGAGAATGATTCTGAAGAATTCATAAAGACCCCTCTAGGTTTAATTACTTTATACAGCGTTGTAGCCGATAAAGGATGCTGGCCTGAAAGTAAAACCCAACTCTATTCTATGTTCACACAACAACTATTAAACGAGCATAGTGAACACCACAAATTACATACAGTTTCTCTTCCTTCCTTTGATATTCTTACTGAAGCAGCTGGGCACGCGTGTGCTTTAATGCTTATTTCTGGAAACGCTGAAATACAAGAAGGTAACACAGTTCCAAATATCCCATCATTAACTGAACTTGGAGAACTTGATACGGGTATTCTTCAAGCTTTAATCACTACAAAACTCTTCAAATCAGTTTTACCTAATCTATTTACATATTTTCATAGAACAGTTGCCGAATTTTTGGCTGGAAAATGGTTAGCAGATAAATTAAATAAAAAAGAACTTTCCCGTAACCGAGTTTTATCGCTAATTTTAGTAGACGGACAGACTCCTACTGAACTCAGAGGACTGGTAGCTTGGCTAACTACATTTATTGTTGATAACAGAGAACTTATAAAATCAGACCCTTTGGGTGTTCTGATGTATGGGGACCCTAAAAGCCTAAACACCGATTCCAAACGCGAAATTTTAAATGGGTTAACTGGGCTGAGTAAACAAAATCCCTACTTTCGCGCGAATAACTGGTCGACATCCTATTTAAAGGGCTTGTCAACTCAAGAATTGGTTGTTGACTTCGAAAAAATTTTACAAAGTTCAGAAAATCATCACCTAAGATCAGTCGTTTACGATGTTTTAAAAGAAGGTGCTTTTTTTCCTGAACTTGAGCCAACTTTAAGAAATGTAATATCGAATGTTAACTCACCTGAAAGAATGTCTGCCATAAACGCGATGCATCTTTCTTTAAGTAATTACCAAAAAGCTCAAGAAATTTATCAAATACTCTCAAAAAACAGACTAAATTCATCGTCAATTACATTAAGAATTGAATTCTTAAATCGCTACTACCACTATGGATTTAAACCAAAAGACTTGGTGGGCGCTGTTAATGACTATATTGAACATTGCAATGATGAAACAATCGGTTATTTTTATTGTTTGGACGAGGTAGTTTCAGATGATGAGCTGAATATAATCCTAAACTTAATTTCATCCTTACCATTTACTATCAAAGACGATTACGATAGACACCAGTATTTTGAGGTGCACAGGTTTTACAGTAGGCTTTTAGCTAGAAGACTAGAAAAAGTTGCTCCCCTCAATGAAATACAATTTTTATATTGGTTTAGAGCTTTAGCTAAGCTTAGGGGGGGAGCTTATGTAAGAGAAAATGATGACTCACCATTATTAAACCTTTTAAAAGACAAAGTGGATTTGCTCTTCTCAACATACTCAAAAGGGATGAATTCATTAGAGGGGAAACAAAACGGAGACATTCTTGTTGAATTTGATTATTCATTTGATGGCTACTTTAATTACTCCCTCCCACCTGTATTAAAACTTGACTACTATTTATCAAAGCTTCGTCATGGGCACTTGAATCCATACTCTTCAGTGTTTGAATTTTATTACCGAGCTGCTTTAGGAATTTCAACCAGTGACAAATGTTATCTTGCAGAATTTGAAACATTATGCGATCTAGCGACCACTAATAGAAGAATTGAAGAGCTTAGAATTAAATATACTTTCGATTCAATTAAATACAGACTTAAAGACAGTTTAAGAAGAATTAATTCAGAAGCTAAAAAATTTGAAACTAAACAAGAAAATATTAAAAGTTTTGAATTACATCAGAACGAAATTAGATTGGGAAGACATTCAGAATGGTTAAATTATTTAGGCCGAATTTATGGAGGAATGGTCACTGACATTACGGATTTAGATTTCTTTTTTAGGACATACTTAAATGGTCAATTTGACCAAAATATAGCCATAACAGGCTTTTCAAACTTATTCAAAGAATATTCAGTTTATGTATACAACCAACTAATTACTGAAGTTGGAAATAATAGATTCCATAGTCAGTTTTATGGCTTTATGGCTAGCATAAATATAGACTGGGAAAGTAAAAAATCTTTTTCAGATTATCCAGAAGAGCAACTTAAAACCATCTTAGCACTTGCGATTCTATACAGAGGGAATCCAGAATCTCGTTTTCATCCAAAAGATTGGCATAACGCCATTTTAGAGAAAAATCCAGATTTAACATTTCAAGTTTACAATGACATTATTACGGCTCAGCTTCAAAATAATAAGCCTCAAACTTTCTACATTAGCGAACTTTTAACACTGGAAAACCTGATCTCCCAAAATATCCACTCTATTTTTCGTCTTTTATCAAAATATCAAAACCAATTATCGATCCATGATATCAACACTATTCTTGTACTTCTCATTAAATACTATGAACCTAAAAAAGATTTAATTAATTTAGCACTATCTTCTCTTGTTAGCTTTAGTGCAAATATAAATGTAAGACCAGTATGGTATTCATTGCTTATTTTTCTCGATTTTCCATCACCCCCTTCATGTGTTCGAAAACATATTAGAAAAAGTAAAGCTTATGTCTGGGCATTCATAGAGCTATATAAAAATATACGAAGCAAAATACCATCATTAATAAAAAATTCTGAACTACAAAAATATGCTATCTATCTGGTTGGTGAATCTTTTGATAATGTCAGTCACCCAACAGGTGGGTGGTCAGGTGACAAAAACCCATGGGATGCAAGCTCATTCTGTAGAGATGTTATTTCAGAGTTAGCGTCCGACACTGATCCCAATATTGAAAATATTTTTAATCAACTAATTGAAGCATCAAAACTCATGAGCTATGGAGACTATCTTAAATATTCATTAACTCAACATTTATCTTATGTAGTTGAAAGCAAGTTCAAACAACCCTCCCTTCCTGAAACTATTAATGTACTTGAGAATAAAAGCCCTCAAAATATTCAAGATTTATTAGCTTTCACAATTGATGTTTTCATTAATCTTAAAGCTGAATTAAAGGGGGGAAGTACAGATACATATAAAGCATTTTGGAACGAAGACCGTTATTCAAGAATTACTAGCCCTAAGGCTGAGGAAAGCTGTCGAGATAGGCTTATTGACTTAATGACGCCTTACTACACCCCACATAATCTTCGTGTAGAACCCGAAGGTCATATGCACAATGATAAAAGAGCGGATATAAATATTCTAAGTAGTGACATGAAGCTACCAATCGAAATAAAACGTCAGCAGCATAATGACTTATGGACTGCTTGCTACAACCAACTAGATCGACTCTATACAATTCATCCTGAATCACAAGGACATGGAATTTATTTGGTGTTCTGGTTTGGAGATACCAATAAATACAGAATTCCCAAACCCCCTCAAAAAGACATTGTTATAACTAGTGCAGAATTACTAGAGGAAGAGTTAACCAAGATACAAAGCTCTACTGACAATCATAGATTGAAAACTGTAATGATTGATGTAACAGGCTGAAACAAGATAAGTTTTCTAATTAACCGCATAAAATCAAGAAAAAATACTGTACTTATACGCAACAGCTTAAATGAGGACATATTGAAATACACATGAATAAAAAAGGGGTAAATTCAGGGGTAAAAATAAAACAAGAATCCACATCCGTCATAAAAAGGTAATACCGTACCTTCCCCAGCTCCACCAATTCTGAAGCCCGAACGATTGATTAGGAATCGTTCGGGCTTTTTTATTTCCTTCCTGCTTCTAACCGATAAATCTGTAATTCCATACACTCTGCTCTGATCCGCTCGCATTCAGACAATTGAAAAAAACTGTCTGCAATGGCATTACGTAACAATTTTTAGACTCCCTTAGCTTCGCAACGCCTAACTTTTAGGAAAAACACCAAACATAAGCGGAATCTTGCCCACCTTGAGCTAAGCAAACAATAACAATTTTCACATCCTTTTTAGAGCCCCTTCCTGCCTTTTTCACTCGAAAAACTACTTAGTCAATTAAAAGTCTTGCCACCATATAAAAAAAATTGTTAACTATAAATTCCTTAGTTTTTCAAAGGGGAAAACCTGTGTTGAACAAACTGGCTCGCTATACGCAAGTGGTCGAAATCATTGGCGATATCATTAAAGTAAAAGCTGACAATATCGCCTATGGTGATTTGGCCATAGTGGAGAACCACGATGGCGAGCAATCCTTAGCTCAGGTGATACGTCTGGAAGGCGATGTCGTTTCCATGCAGGTTTTCTCCGGTGCCCGCGGTCTGTCGACCAAGGCTCAGGTACAGTTTCTCGGCCACCCCATGCAGGTGACCTATTCCCCGAATATTCTTGGTCGGGTATTTGGCGGTTCGGGAACCTCCTTGGACAGCGGGCCTTCTCTGGATGCCGATCCTCAAGTCGATATTGGCGGCCCGACGGTAAACCCGGTCAAGCGTGTCCTTCCCAGCAAAATGGTGCATACCCACATTCCGATGATTGATATGTTCAACAGTTTGGTGGAAAGTCAGAAGATTCCGATTTTTTCCATTGCCGGCGAACCTTACAACCATTTGCTGGCTCGTATCGGTATTCAGGCAGAAGCGGATATCGTAGTGTTTGGCGGTCTGGGTCTGATTTACGACGACTACCACTATTTCCGCAAAACATTTGAAGACGAAGGCGTATTCGCGCGTACCGTTATGTTTGTCAATCTGGCTTCCGACCCGATCGTAGAACGCTTGCTGGTGCCGGATATGGCACTGAAGGTAGCCGAGCGCTTTGCCGTCGAAGAAGGTAAACGGGTTCTGGTACTGATGACGGATATGACCGCCTATGCCGATGCCATGAAAGAGATCGGGATTGCAATGGAATATGTCCCTTCCAACCGCGGCTATCTGGGCGATCTGTATTCTCAACTGGCGGTGCGTTATGAACGCGCCTGCGATTATCAGGGGGCCGGTTCCGTCACTATTCTGACCGTCACCACTATGCCGGGGAATGACGTGACACACCCGGTACCGGACAATACCGGTTATATCACCGAAGGTCAGTTTTATCTGCACGACGGCATGCTGGACCCCTTCGGCTCTCTATCGCGCCTAAAGCAACAGGTGATCGGCAAGGTAACCCGTGAAGATCACTCGCAGCTGATGAACACGATGATCCGCTTTTATTCGAACGCCAAAGAAGCGGAGAAAAAGCGCGCCATGGCTTTTGAACTTTCCGATTTTGACGAACGCTGTCTGCAATTTGGTGACATGTTTACCGAAAACTTTATGGACATCGACGTATCCCTCCCGTTAAACAACGCATTGGATCTTGGCTGGAAACTATTGGCGCAATGCTTCTCTCGAGACGAATTACTGATGAAAGAAGCGCTGATCGATAAATACTTCCCTGACGATGACGAGCAGACACAAGACAAGGCGAGCTGATTATGGCGGCCAAAATTGCTTTAAACAAAACCGCTCTAAAGCAATCCCGCGACAAGCTGGGAATGTACAAACGCTATCTACCCTCTCTGGACTTAAAACGCCAGCAGTTAATGCTTGAATTACAAAAAGCCCGGGCGGAAACCGATGCCCACCTGCAGGCAATTGAAGAGCATCTGACACAGGCGCAGGACTGGATCGGATTACTGGCCAATGCCGACATTAAAGTAAACGGTCTGGTAAAGGTCACCGGTATCGATGAAGCCGAGCAGAACCTTCTGGGCGTCACCCTTCCGTTATATGTAGACACCCGCTTTGCACTGGAAAGCTATTCCATGCTGGCCAACCCCTACTGGGTGGACGCTCTGGTTGAAGCCCTCAAGGAAGTGGCCACCCTGCGCGCTAAAGCGGCTGTAGGCCATAAGCGAACGGCTATTCTGGAAGAAGCGGTGCGCAAGATAACGCAGCGGGTTAACTTGTTTGAGAAACGCCTGATTCCCGAGACCAATGACGATATACGGAAAATCAAAATTTTTCTGGATGATTCGGATCGAGCTTCGGTAATTCGCGCCAAGTTCGCCAAAAAGAAAACCTTAAGCTCGACAACTGGAGGCGCTTAAGATGTCCATCGTACGCCTCAATAAAGTCACGTTTATGGGCCCTTTGGCTCAACGCCGGGAAGCACTGGAAGAGTTGCAGGAACTGGGATGTATGCACCTGCTGGATCTGAACCCAGAGTTGCAGGGTGAAATTCCGGTGTTTATCTCCAAAGAAGCCCGCGAAGCCTATCGTTACCTCACCAGCTGTCCGTCCAAACTGCGTCAGAACCATGATGAAAAGAACTTCGATTTCGATCAGGTACAAATCCTGACTCTGGATATCAAAAAACGCATCAATGATCTGGAAAACGAGCAGGAATTTTTACGCAAGCGCATCAAAGAGTTGTCGCCGTGGGGCGAGTTTGTTTTACAACCCTATCAGGAACTGGAAGAGCGCCGTTTCTGGTTCTATATCGTGCCGCACTACAAAATGGACGAGATTGAAACCAGAGAAGAGCCTTGGCAAGTGGTTTTTAAAGACAACCGCTTTAGCTATGTCGTCCTCATTGCGGATGACGAACCCGTTAAAATGCCGGTACCTCGAACGCATACCGGGAATGTCCCCTTATCGGAACTGCAAGAACGCCTGGATGCCAGCGAAGTCGAACTCGAAGAGCAGTTCTGGCAAAGAGTCGGGCTCACTCGCTGGATCGACCTGTTTGGCAAGCGTATTGATGCCGCAGACGACAGAGCGTCTCTGGCTCTGGCGGAGCAAATGACCCAGGTCGATGGCGAGGTGTTTATCGTTCAGGGTTGGGCACCGGTGGATCAATATGAAACGCTGACAAAGTTGGCGAAAGAAAAAGGCCTGGCCGTTCACCAAATTGAGGCCGATATCAAAGATCGCCCGCCCACACTGATGAAAAACGCCGAGAAACTCTCGGCGGGTGAAGACATGGTGAACTTCTACTCCACCCCGGCTTATTCCCAATGGGACCCGTCAGGAATATTGTTTGTCTCCTTCACCCTGTTCTTCTCGATGATTATTGCCGATGCCGGTTACGGCCTGATTTTCGGCCTGATGCTACTGCTCTATTGGCGTCCTTTATCCAAGGGAAAATTCTCGCGTTTTAAGTATCTGTTTGCTTCGCTCGTCGCCGGAACCATCGGCTATGGCGTCATGGTTGGCAGTTATTTCGGGCACACGCCGGCCGAAGAGAGCTTCTGGCATCATTTGCACATATTGAATATGAACGACCACAGCCAGATGATGGCCGTCTCCATTTTACTGGGGGTCAGTCATCTGATTCTCGCTAATGCGATGCAGTTTTGGCAGAACCGCGATCGGGAAAGCGCCAAAGCGAATCTGGGCTGGATTGCGGTTTTTGTCGGTGGCCTGATTGTCTGGCAAGGAAGCAACAGCGGATTCGTTGTAATGGGATTGGGCGGATTGACGATCCTGTGGTTCAGCAGTCCGAACGACAACGCCTTGAAACGTCTCCTTGGCGGCCTGATGGCTCTAACCAATGTATCGCAAGCCTTTTCTGACGTATTGAGCTACTTACGCTTATTCGCGCTGGGGCTGGCAAGTGCCCAGCTGGCGATCACCTTCAATGAACTGGCTTCCGATGTCATGCAAAGCATGCCCGGTATCGGCGTATTCTTTGCCATTTTGATTTACATTCTCGGGCACGGCCTAAACCTGCTTCTTGCCATTATGAGCGGCGTGGTTCACGGACTGCGCCTGAACGTCATCGAATTCTTTAACTGGGGGCTGAAAGACGAAGGCTACCCTTTTCAACCTTTTATTAAACGCGAGGTAAAACAATGGAAGCGCTAATCACCACCTTAGGCTGGATTGGAATTTATGCACCGATGGCTTTAGGTGCCATCGGCAGTATTATCGGCTGTGCCCGTGCCGGTCAGGCAGCCTGTGGCGCCTTGCTGGATACCGAAACGGGGCATGGTCGATTTATTGGTGTATCAGCAATGCCTTCATCACAGACCATTTACGGCATCGTCATTATGTTCACTCTGGAACGCGCGGTAACCATCGACAACGCCCCCGGCCTGTTCGCGATAGGCGTGCTGTCCGGTTTTGCTCTGCTCTGGAGCGGTATGCGTCAGGGGGATGCCTGTGCTTCAGCGATTCATGTCAGTAAAAGCAAACCGGAAGTATTCGGTCTCTCAATTGCACCGGCTGCCATTGTTGAAGGCTTTGCGGTATTTGCCTTCATCTTCGCCCTGGTTATCAGCGGCGGAATTCCAGCCTAGCCGCCAGAGGAGATAATCTATGTCTAACGAACAACTCTCTTCCGGCGTTCAGGACCTGGTAGATCGTCTACGGGAAAAAGGGATCGAAGAAGGTCGTCACCAAGCAGAAGAAATAACCAATAACGCCAAAAAAGAAGCCCATGACATTATCAGTGCCGCCAAACAGGAAGCCGAACAGATTATCAGTCTGGCGCGTCACGAAAAGGAACAATTGGAAAAAGCGGGACGCGATGCCATGAATCTGGCCGCCCGCGATGCTATTCTGGAACTCAAAGAAACCCTCTCTCACCAGTTCAGCGAGCAGGTGCATGGTTTGGTATCCCATCACCTGCGCGATGAGGATCTGCTGCAAAGAGTAATTCTGGAAATCGCCGGCAAAGCCCGTCCGACGCAAACAACCGGTGCCTTCGAGTTACTGCTGCCGGACGACGTCGTCGGCCTCAAAGAATTACGCCTGCACCCTGAAAACGTTCAGGAAGGAACCTTAAGCCATTTTGTACTCTCCGTATCGGCGGAAATGCTCCGCGAAGGCGTCACAA
Source organism: Thiomicrorhabdus xiamenensis (assembly GCF_013282625.1). Taxonomy (NCBI): domain Bacteria; kingdom Pseudomonadati; phylum Pseudomonadota; class Gammaproteobacteria; order Thiotrichales; family Piscirickettsiaceae; genus Thiomicrorhabdus; species Thiomicrorhabdus xiamenensis. Next base: position 1,063,254 of record NZ_CP054020.1, on the reverse strand, counting down.
TCGGCAGCCATACAGGTGATGGTATTCGTATCCGCCTGATAGAGGAAGATATTGAAATTGATCTCAGCACGCAAGCGATAACAAAGCTGTTTTTGGAACATCTGTTACCCCGCTTCCGCGCCCTGCTCGAAGGCAGTATTAAGTAGCATAAATAGAGATGACTATGCAAAGCCACCAGTACTTTACGCTTATCACCAGCCTGCCCAATCTACCCGCACGCTTTGACGCGCCCAATTATGAGCCGATTAGCCAGCTGCGCTTGGAACAACGCCTGCAAATACTGGAAAAAGAAGATGCGAAAACTCTGGCGGCATTACAGAAATTCTTCCACTGGGAGCATCATCCTCAACAGCACACGGACCTGGAAACGCTCGAAGTCCTGAAAGAATTTCTTGATGAGATTGACAACCCGCTCTCCCGCAGTCTCATACTGCATATGATGAATGTGCGCTTTATCAACGCCGCATTACGCCTGCGCCAGGCAGGACGGCCATTTCCGCCATCCGTCGACAGCTGGTGGCATCGGCACATAAAACGTCATTGGGATCAAACCGACCTCGGCATGTCGGCACGTTATCCATGGGTTAACGAGCTGCACAGTCTGATTGAAGACAATGACGTAAAAGGCGTGCACCATAAGACGGTCGATATCCTGTGGCAATATCTGCTGCGCAAGTCCTTGAACTATACCTTCAGCTTTGAGGCAGTAATCATCTACAACGCCCGCTGGCACCTGATTCACGGTTGGCAAAAACAGAACAGCGAACAGGGCAAAACCCAATTTAACTTACTTTTAGAAGAGGCCTTAGGTAATCATGTCTGAACAAAATAGTCCTTTTGCCAAAGTCACCGGAGTAAACGGCAATATCGTTTCCATTGAACATCCTCATGGCCATCTGATGAAAAATGAAGTGGCCTACGTACATGTCGGCGACGAGCAACTCAAAGCCGAAGTATTGCGAATCCGCGGCAAAACGGCTGATCTACAGGTGTATGAAGAAACCGCAGGCGTCAAAATCGGCGATCAGGTTCAACTGACTGGAGAGCTGCTTTCCGCCGAACTGGGTCCCGGTCTGCTGGGAAAAGTCTATGACGGCCTGCAGAACCCGCTGCATTCGGTAGCAAGCGCCCACGGTTTCTTTCTTCCTCGCGGTAAGTATTTGAATGCTTTGGACAATGTGCACAAATGGGCATTCAATCCCCTGGTTCGTTCGGGGGAAAAAGTGATTGCCAGCCAACCCATCGGCACCGTTCAGGAAGGCCGCTTTACGCACAAAATCATGACGCCATTCAATCTTAAAGGCGAAGCGGAAATCACCTGGATTCAAGGCGGCAGCTTCAGTGTCGATGAACCGATTGCGCGTATTCGTGATCAACAGGGGCGCGAAGAAGTCATTACCCTGAAACAAAAATGGCCGGTGCGTATTCCGATTCCGGAGAAACTGATCGAAAAACGTATTGCCGAACGAAAATTCCCCGATGAACCCCTTATCACGACTCTGCGTCTGATCGACACCTTCTTCCCGATTGCCAAAGGTGGTACCGCCTGTATTCCCGGTCCGTTCGGCGCGGGCAAGACGGTACTGCAGAGTTTGATATCACGTTATTCCTCCGCAGATATCGTTATTGTAGTCGCCTGTGGCGAACGCGCCGGTGAAGTCGTGGAAACCATCGAAACCTTTGCCGAGATGAAAGACCCGAAAGGTGAAGGCACTCTGATGGAACGCACCATTGTTATCTGTAACACTTCATCCATGCCGGTTGCCGCCCGTGAAGCCTCAATCTATATGGGCGTTACCTTAGCCGAATACTATCGTCAAATGGGATACGACACCCTGGTTCTGGCGGATTCCACTTCACGCTGGGCTCAGGCGATGCGTGAAACATCAGGACGACTGGAAGAAATTCCCGGCGAAGAGGCCTTTCCTGCCTATCTCGACTCGGCTATCAAGAACATTTACGAACGCGCCGGCGTAATTGAAAATCTGGATCGTCAAAAAGGCAGTCTGACGCTTATCGGTACCGTCTCTCCTGCGGGCGGTAACTTTGAAGAACCGGTTACCCAATCAACCTTAGGTACCGTAAAAACCTTCCTTGGTCTTTCCTATGACCGTGCCTATAAACGCTACTACCCTGCCATCGATCCGCTTATCTCATGGTCGCGTTACGGGCTGCAGTTAAAGGACTATTTTGATAAACATATCGCCCCGGACTGGACAGACAGTATAGAACGAGTGCGAGAGATACTGGTCAAAGCGGAAGGTATCGAACAAATGATGCAGGTAACCGGCGAAGAAGGGATAACCCAGGATGACTTCATCCTCTTCCAAAAAGCAAAAATGCTTGATCTGGTCTATCTTCAGCAAGACGCCTTCGACCCGGTCGATGTCTCGGTTGACCTAAATCGCCAGAAAGAAAACTTCACCCTGTTGAAGAAAATTGTCGATACAGATTTTGAGTTTAATGAGAAACAGGACGCCAGCGCATTTTTTACGAAAATCACCGGTATTTTCAAGAATATGAACTACTCGGTCTATGCCTCAGGTGAGTACAACAAGCATTTAAATGAAATCAACAAGATGATTGAAGCATATTAAATACTGCTTGAATCATCTTGTTCAAAAACCGGTTTTTCTGCCTGGCAGAAATCCCCCATCAAAAATTAAATCTTAAATTCAACGAACCCTTAAAACCGGCCTGAGCCGGTTTATTATCAGACCAAACTGAATGCCATCAAAACGCTGTAACCCTACTTGGGCATTGCCGGTGGAGGGTACAAAGGGATGCTCTCGTCGATAAGAGAATCCGGATTTACCGGAAGTTGTTCGCCAATCAACCTTTTCCCCAACGTAAAGTCCATCGGACTATTGATCGCTTCCAAAGCCTGCAATCGACCTCCCATCATATGCAGAACGGTGAAACTGCCACTGGCAGGGTCACCGCGTACAACGGGGCTATAATCCGGCCGCACAATACCGGCAATCTGTAAACGGACATCGAACTGATCGGACCAGAACCAGGGCACTTCGCTGCGCGGTGCCGGTTTATTCATAATATGGGCAACGATCATACGAGCCTGAGCGGTTGCATTCTGTACTGACTCCAGGCGCAAGGAAGTTTGCAATAAAGCATGAATCTGACGCGTACAATCGCCTGCCGCAAAGATATTTGCATGACTGCTGCGACACTGATCATCAATCACAATCCCGTCATCGCATTTCAACCCTGCCTTCTGAGCAAGTTCGGTATTGGCAACGGCACCTATGCCAATGACCACGACGTCTGCTGGCCAGATAAGACCGTCCTCGGCCTCAACCGCCGTCACCTGGTGTTCGCCTTGCAATGCAGACACATTGACGTTGCACACTACCTTCACACCAGCCGCTTCATGCATACTCTGATAGTATTCTGATACCTGTGGCGATGCGCTGCGCTCCATTACCCGCCCGGCGCGCTCCAGTACGGTGACATCCAGTCCTTGTTTGACACAGGATGCCGCCAGTTCCAACCCCACATAACCGGCACCGACGATCACCAGCCGACCCTTCTCAGGCAAAGCGTCCTTGATCGCCTGCGCATCGTCGATGCCACGCAAGGAAAATACATGCTTCAAGCCCACCCCTTTGATCGGCAGGTCACGCGGTCGTGAACCGGTGCTCAACACCAGAGAGCTATAACTTAATTGCTCACCGTCATCCAAGCGCACACGACACTCTTCCGCCTGAATAGATTGCACCCGACAGCCTTTTATTAACTGTATCTGCTTCTGTGCATAATAGGATTCCGGTTTGACCAGCAACGCATCGACACCGATCTCGCCATTGATAACGCCCTTAGATAGAGGCGGACGCTGATACGGCGCATAGGCTTCCTCACCGATCAGCGTGATCGTGCCCGGATAGCCTGCCTGAGCCAAGCCGGTCGCGACCGTTGCACCGGCCAGTCCCGCACCGACAATAACTACGCCTGCATCACTCATATCAATCAACCGGTTTTTTATAGGCGACAAGATCGATTTCGACCAGCGCATCCCGTCCCAGTTCAGCCACACCGAAAGTTGTGCGCCCCGGAAGATACTCTTTCTTAAAATGGCCAACAATAATCTCGTTCATGGCGTGAAAATCGCGCTTGAAATGCGTCATGTAAATACGTAGAAACATGACATTATCAAACGTGTAGCCCGCATGCTCAAGAATCAGTCGCAGATTCTCGAATACCAGCTTTGTCTGCGCCTGGATGTCATCCGGTAAAGGTGCCTTCGGATCTTTCGGGTCAGTTGGCAATTGGCCTGTGACATGCAACCATCCGGCCGCTTCTACCGCGTGATGATAAGGCGACGCCGGCGGCGCAGCGGTTTCAACGTAATGATGTGTAATACCTTCCAAAATCAGCTCCTTAAAAACTGCCGTTAAAGTGAAAATAGATTTTTAAATGAATTGCGATTCCGGCATCTGCAATACCAGTCCGTCAAGCTCAGGCACCAGATCAATCTGACAAGCCAAGCGACTGTTTTCCGCAAGATCGGATCGCGAAGCCAGTAATGCTTCTTCCATGGGTGAAGCCTCCCCCACCTGCTCACTCCACTTCGGATCAACGAACACATGACAGGTCGCGCAGTTACAGTTACCACCGCAATCACCTTCAATACCGTCGATGCCGTTGTTGATCGCCGCTTCCATCGCCGTCATGCCTTCGTCTGCATCCACGGTGTAAGATGTACCGTCAAAGGACAAAAATGTAATTTGCATCAATATCTCCTATTGGATTAATTAGTTAAATTCGCCTCAATCTTCTATTACGATTGAGCGGCAAAGCCCATCACCTGAGCCAGTTCAGCTTCAGTGAATTCGTCATAGGCGACCTCTTTTTCCAAGTGCGCTTCCAAGCGCTGTCGAATCGATGCCAGCGAAACCTCATCGAGTCGGCGAGGTCGTGGGACATCGATATCGATAATTTCACTGATCGTGCCCGGTGAACCTGAAAACAGCACTAGGCGATCCGCCAGATGCAGTGCCTCGTCGAGATCGTGCGTCACCATAATCACCGTGGCGTCCGTAGCTTGCCAGGTCATCAGCAGATAATTCTGCATTATGCGTCGGGTCTGGTGATCCAGCGCGGCAAAGGGCTCGTCCATCAGCAACAGTCCCGGTTGCATCGCAAACGCACGTACCAGCGCCACCCTTTGCTTCATACCACCGCTGAGCTCATCCGGAACCTTATCCGCATAATCCTCAAGCCCGACATTTGCCAGTAATTCCATTGCCCGCTGTCTCGCTTCCTTGCGCGGCATGCCGCGATTGCGAAATGCAAAGGCGACGTTATCGCAGGCGGACAACCATGGAAACAGGTTGTAATGTTGAAACAACAGGGCTACATTTTCTGTCGGTCCAGCCACTTCACGACCACCGACAAACACGTAACCTTCGCTCGGTTCATCCAGTCCCGCAGCAAGGCCGAGCATAGTGCTTTTCCCGCAGCCGCTGGGACCGATAATCACTGTAAAACTACCGCCGGGCACCTTGAGCGAGACATCCTGCGTCGCCTGTTTTTCGCCAAAACGTTTACTGACGTTTTCAAACACAACTTGCGTCGGACGGCGCTTTTTTTCGTTCACATTACTCATCGACGATACTCCCACCACAACAAACGACGCTGAATCAGCAACAGCAGTCGATCAATAACAAATCCCAGGACGCCAATGGTGATAATGCCCACCATCACCAGTTTCATGTTGTACATCTGCTGACCGAGAATAATCAGATACCCAAGTCCGGAATTGATACCGGCCATTTCACCAGCCAATACAGCCATCCACGCAGCGAAGAAACTCATGCGCGCCATGACCATTAAATCGGGCGCGGCTGCCGGGATAATCACCCGAGTCCACATATGCGTGCTGCTCGTCCCCAGACTGCGCCCCACTTTCAGCATCTCTTCCGGAACACTGTCGAAAGCGGCCACGGCCGAGACCGTCATCGAACCGAAAATCGCCATAAACACCACAAACACGGCAGCCGGCGAACCGATCCCGACCAGTGCGATGGCAAACGGAATCCAGGCCACGGGAGAGACCGGAGCCAGCGTCTGAACAATTGGAAAACATACACGACGCAAAGGCTTATAACGGACGATCAATGCCCCGACCAGCAATGCCGCGAAGATCCCCAGAAGATAACCGATAGCCACACGACTCAAAGTATCGAAAATAGCGCCCAGAAATGTTGTGCGCTGTGCTCCGATACCTGCCGGAGCAGGCCCCTGCAATAGATAAGGTATGGTTTCACTCGGAGGCGGCAATATTCGCGGATTGAGCACTTCGGTATAAGCCCCCAGTTCCCACAGCGCGGCAATCAGCAGCCAGGCAAACAGCAACCAACCCGCTTCACTCCAGGCCAGTCGCATGCGGCTGGGCTTTACCGAAATGCTGCGCGATGAACGAGCTTGCGGAACCGCAGAAGTACTGACATTTTCTGCTACGGCGTTTTCAACTATTTCAGACTCGGGTCGATTACCGGTCATACGCATTTCTCCAATTGTTGCGGGGCGACACTGTCAAGGTAGTTACAGGCCTGAGTAAAACAATCCAGCGGCGCATCCACGGCACCGATACCGATCCAGCCGGTCATGCCGTTCTGATGAGCGATCCCGGTATGAATACGCACTCCTCTGTGACTGCTGACGACGCGGTAGGCATCCAATCCCAGACCGAGTCCATCGTCACCGGCTAATACCGGGTGTATTTGAGAATGGGCAGCAATAAAAAAGCTGCGCTGCAAACGCCCGGCATTTACCGCAACCGACCAAGGCGTATTCAAAACTGCAGCCAGCTGCGGCGCACAATGCGCCGCGGTACCGCCAAGGCCAAAGGCTTCCATAATGGCACTGTCACCGAGATCGGCCTGTGCATCCTTAAGAGTGTACGGAGGGTAAAATCCGCCGTCGGGAATTCCGGACGGCGCGCAGAACCATTTCGCACCGGTGCCAGCCAACTGAATACCGCACTTTTTACCGTTACGGGCAATCGCCACCACAATGCTTGAACCGTCGATTCCCCGAGCCTGATCCAGACTCAGTTTGGCCGACGCCATGGCGTAATTGAGAAAATGCTGCGGATTGTCGAGTAACCAGCTGCGCACGTCTGCATCCAGCCCGGAAAGCGCCTTGATAAAAGCATACATGCCACCGATATTGCGTTGATGCACATCGTCGCCGAGCGCAACACCTTCCGCAATTAATGGCAGTACCGCCAGTCCCTCTTCCGGCAAACAGGCGGCTATCGCAGGAGCGACCCGGCTTTCTACGAATGCCAATTGTTCGGCGACCTGATCGTCGTAGACACCGAAGCGCAGTGCACGACGTCCACCTTCGGCAAAGGTCGCATAACAGACGCCTTCGCCAATGCGGTTTTCCACCCGCATCAAAGGTTGTGACGGCCGAACCACTCCGGCCATCGGCGAAACGGTGCCTAATTCATGGTTACTGCGCAATCTGATCTCGCGATTTTCGATCATTGATCGCGCCTCATGAACGGTTTTCGCCCACCCCTCGATCACGGCCGCACCGGCCAGCGCATTCAGCACCGTTGCCGGCAGAATTTCATCATCGGCGAAAGGCGGACCGGCATGCCCCAGTTCCCTCTCTTGCAAACCGAGTGCGGCATGTGCCGGCTCGATGCCGACGAGTACCGGATCGCAGGCGGCAATGCGATCTAAGGCAAGGCGGTTAGCCGCACTGAGATTGTTTATCTGCTGTACCATGACGCCAGTCCTCAAGCCGTCACTGCTAAAGGAACAGAACTCTCTTCTTCAAAAGGCTCCAGCACTGAATCGACACTTTCCCCCATAATTTCGGCAAGGAATGGCGCGCGTGGAATAACATCCTTCCATGGACTCGAGGTTCTACACCATACATCGCCCAGCTTGCGTGCCAGAATCGGATCGGCAATCGCCGCATCCATCACTTTTCGCATTCCTTCGTCCGAAGGGACTTCGGCCAAGTGTTTACAAAACGCATACAGTTCGCGTGAGACACTTTCGCGCCATTTTGGATATTCGCTGCGATAGTTGCCCGCCAAGATCATAGGCGCGACCGCTTCACTGGCATGTAAAGCATCGCCTATCCCCTGCGCACCAGCGGGATGTTTGAAATGCGACGCGTCGCCGACCAACAGCCAACCAGGACCGACGGAATCACGGTAATAACCTTCCAACTTCGGCGTACCTTTGACACGGGTAACTTTCTCCGCATTTTTCAGGCGCGACCAGAGTGCAGGCATGGATTTCAGACGCTCCATATAGAAGTCGTCCATGTTCTTGATTTTCGGACGTTCACTCAGCGGCCCGTTCATAGTGACGACGTGATAACCGTTGTCAGCAGGAAAATGGGCATGTACCCAAGGAGGTTCAAAGAAGAAGTCCTGGGTATTACGTGTATCAACGCCTTTCCAATAGGCAAAATACAACATGGTATCGGTAGGCATTACCTTGCGCTTTTGCGCTCCGACCAGTCTGGCGACGGTTGAATTGACCCCGTCGGCACCGGCAACCGTGTCCGCTTCAAACTGAATAACCTCATCACCATTTTTGGCAATGAAACCGCTTACCGGATCCTCTTCGCTACCAGAACCGAGCAGTTCAGTCACAGTCCAGCCTTCGTAAATATCCGCCCCCTCTTCACGCGCCTTGTTAACCATAATGTCATCCAGCGTAATACGACGCACGCAGATGGCCCAATCGCGGCCGTCCACCGGCGTATGCGGGGCAACAAACATGCGGTTTTCATGAATCCATGAGGTGTACAACGGCGGCGGACCGTTATCAAGAATTTCCTGTAAAACCCCGAGGCGCTCGAAGCGCTTCAGAGTATTGGGATACACCACATGGGTGGACATAATGTCAGAGGGGAAAGTTGCGCGGTCAACCACTGCAACCTTCTGCCCTAATCTTTGCAGCTCAATCGCCAGCGACGCGCCGGCAGCACGCGCGCCGACGATCACCGTATCGTATCGTTTGATTTCACTCATTTACTCGCTCCCTGTTCGTCTGCCATGAACATCACACAGGCTGATGACTGAGGTTCAGTACTTCGTCAGCAATGTTGCTATCGAAGTAACCAAGTTCGATCAGGTACTTCACACCTTTGCGAATACCGGATACACCGGCGGCATTTATTAACGGATCCGGCGACTGGCGCTTCAATGCAATGGCAAGTATTTCACGCGGCACTCCGTACAAAGGTTGCAGGTCGTCCAATGCCGCATCGAAATCGTTATAGAAAGACTCGGCCGACTCGCGCAATACCGCCATGTAATCGGTGGCCATAGCACTGTCTTTTTTCAGGAAGCCTTCGGTTGCGGTGATGACGCAATCCGGAGCTTCCGGCCCCCAAACATCGTTACTGTCAGCCAGATAGATTCCACCCGCTTCTTTCACGACCATTTCTGCATACGGCTGAGCCAGAGTACACACATCCACGGAACCGTTAATAAGCGCTTCCCCCATACCGACCATACTCGGGAAAAAGGTCATTTCGTAATCGTCGTAAGAGACGCCGTTCTGAGACATCACACCGTGAGCGACCAATTCAAGTGTATCCAGACGCAAAGTCCCGACACGCAGTTTCTTACCGGCTTTTTCGATGAATTCGTTTACGTTGGCCACACTGCCCTTGCGAGCGACCAGTTCAATACCGGCCAGACCTGAACCGCCGATAATGCGCAGATCCTTGCTGCCTTCGGCGTAAGCGGCCATGGTTGTCGTCCAAGGGTTGTGCATCATGTGCAACTCCCCGGCAACCAATGCGCGAATGTTATCCGCCGGACCATTGAACTGAACCAGATCAACCTTGAGACCGGCCTTGGCAAACATGCCGCGCTTCTTCGCCAGCAATACATGTGAGACACATCCGGCAGGCAAATGACCGACTTTAAGAGTCGTGCTGGAAACTGCTGCTTCCGCTCGACCGGCTGTCGCAAGCATAAGTCCGGCAGCCGGTGTCAGCGCAAGCGCCGCACAACAGGAACAACCGGTACGTAAAAAGTCACGACGGCCGTGACCTGTTTCATCAGTTTTGCTAACAACATCGGTAGATTGAAACCACTTAAATAGATCGCTTTTCATGGGGTGAGACTCCTAAAAAAATACAAGTAATTGATCAGACAGTCATTACCTGGCTGCCTCGTTGGACGATGGAAAACAAGTAGACCAATCGGTCTATCCAGTAGTAAACAAGAGGTGTGCCAATAAAACAAATAAAATATAAGTAATTGATTTAAATAAACTTATTTCCATTTACCCAAAAAAACAAACTCTATTCTGATAACTCAGAACGCACGAATAATGAGCGCCTAGTAAAATTGCGCACCATTATGCGACACTGATTCAGCATTCAATTTTTAAACACGACTGTTCTCCAAACGACAGGGACGATTGACTAACAGAAGCGCCCTCCTTAAGATAGCGAAATTAAAGGACTGAGTTGCCTGGGACGAGGTATTAAAGCCAAACGGAGAACAATAATGAGAACCGCACTTCGCCGTACTTAGGCGAATCACAGCTTGCCAAACGTATCAAAGACATCGAAGCGGAATGAGCGGATTTGTGATGCAAATGCCTGAAGATGGAAATCTTCGTCTTAGGACTGTGCCGGCGAATAGAACCTTGGCCGGTCACATTATTGAAAAAGCGGTAGAGCCTTTACTGCTCTCGAAAAACAAGACTTCAGAGCTTCAAACCAAATACATCTTGCCGGAGCACTCTAAGTTTTAGAGTAAAATTCAGAATGAAAGGTTTACAAAAGTCAGGAGAATCGGCTTGAAACACGCATGCTACCAACGCAATGCCAACAAAACGGATATCGGCTCTTCGGAACGTCTGTTATCCGTAGCCAATGAACTATTCTGTCGTGACGGCATCCACGCTACCGGCATTAAGAAAGTGCTGGATGAGTCCGGCGTCGCACGGCGAACACTCTATAAACACTTTAATTCCAAAGAAAATCTTGTACGGGCCGTTCTGGAACGAGAGAGCGCATTATGGCTCGACTGGTTCCGTGATTTCATCAACTCCTCCGCCGACACCCCTCGCGAACGATTACTGTGCATTTTCGATGCCCTTAAAGTCTGGTTCGAAGATGAATCCTTTTTTGGATGCGCCTTTATTAATGCGGTGATGGAAAATCACAAGCAGGATGAGTCCATACGGGAGCTCGCTCTGCAACATCGGGAAAACACCAACAGCTTTATTCAGGAGTTGGCTATCGCTGCCGGAGCGAACGCCCCCCGTTTGCTCACCGAACAACTCGGGATACTTGTCGACGGTGCGATTGTCAGCGCAGTGACGCTACAGACTTCGGAACCTGCGACCCATGCCAAAATGGCCGCCCAGATACTGGTAGAGACGGCGATTGAACAGAAGTAATCACAGACGGTCCGCAGAAAAAGAGATCCCCGCCAATTTAAGCGAAAAGAAAGAATAAGACAAAATTCGCACAGCGAATCTTATGCCTGACTTTCGCCCAATAAAAAACCGGCCCTTGGCCGGTTTTTTTTTGCTGTACAGCGGTGTTATTTTTCATACCAAAAGAAAGACTGATCGGCCATTATGCATCAATAATCTTTCACAAAAGTTAGCGTCGATTGCAAGATAAAAAATGGCAGGTTAAAAATGCAGCAAGAGCATTAAACAAGCTTGCTTAGCCAGTCACCAGCCGGAACCAATCAGGATGCCTTGCCCCCTTCAAGGCTGTCGGTATTCAATATCGCTGAACCGACAATTCGAACATCAATTCATTTCGTTCGTTGTTCAGGGCGTGGAGTTTTTTATGATCAAACAGGTTGGCCGTATTGGTAATAATTGCCCGCAACGGGCGAATCGATTCGAAGTCGATTAAATCCAAACGCGCTTTGATCTGCTCGATCCGCTCCGGACTAACCGTTTTCGAGCCCTGTTTGTTGATCAGCGCTTCTCTTTCGGTTTGTGTAATTTCGATCCAGTCATGGCTGACCAGATGCTCTTGTCCTTCCGGGATAACAAAAACCTCATTGTGCATATCTTTATATAATTTCATACCATCTCCCCTCAAGCTAACCCCGCGCCAAGCAGTAGCAATCACACTATGCTGACTGTTTATTTCTGATTTAAAAGTAACGCCAGCCGTGCAATTCGTACAGAGTAAAACTCTTCAAAAAGTTACGTTATCAATGACTTAGATCAATTGATAAAAAAATGCGACGCAAACTTAATTAAAAGTTTTTTTCATTACGAATATAAGTTTTCAATGGATAACTGCGGGAGCGCAGATTACGCTCAATTGAAGACAATATGACGGGCTCGGCGGAATGGTTCAGAGATAGAAATTAATGCGGTTTTTACCGGAATTTTTCGCTTTGTACATCGCCCTGTCGGCTTGATTAATGATCAATTCGACGGAAAGTTTCGAATCAGGCTGAATTTCCCTAATACCGATACTGCATGAAACATGCATGGTATTACCATCGATACTGACGGCCTCGTTGACTTTGTGCAAAATCCTTTCACTAATGACATACAACTGCTGTGAATCCTGAAAACCGCTTAACAGCACCAGAAACTCGTCGCCCCCCATACGGGCGACAAAATCGGTGGATTTCGTCGAATCGGTCAAACGACGAGCAATGATTTTCAGCAATTCATCTCCGGCGTGGTGCCCGAAACTGTCATTAACCTCCTTGAAACCGTCCAGATCAATAAATAACAGTGCCAGCTTTGTTTTTTGATTGGCGTTCAACAAGGCGGTTTCCAACTGCTCTTCGAAGTAATTACGTCCCGGCAGTTCGGTCAGGGAGTCAAACATTGCCGCCCTCTTGAGTTTTTCTTCGAACGCTTTCTTCTCGGTTACTTCGACATGGGTCCCCCCCATTAAAAGTGCATTACCGTCTTTTGCCCGGGTAATAACTTTGCCACGCGAGTGTATCCATATCCAACGGCCTTTTTTATGCCTTAAACGCAGATCCATTTCATACTCATTCTGCTTAACGGCCAGGTTATCCTGAATTTTTCGCATCATTTCCTGAAAGTCATCCGGGTGCACCAATGAGGTAAATTTAGCAAAATTGAACGGTTGCAACTCGTCTCTTGTATACCCAATCTGAGAGACATAATGCTCGTTGATTTCCATAAGGTCTTTTGACAGATCCCACTCCCAGGTTCCAACCCGGGTAGCGGTGATAATATTCTCCAGACGCTTGTGATTCATCATCGCGATGCTGCGATACTTTTCCGATTTCCACAGTGCGAAAACAATGGCGAAAAGCCCAAGAAGTACGAAAGAGATGACGCGCCAGTAGGAATTCCATATCTCGCTGAATGACGGTTTTTGCACGACGTCATAGGGTTCAAGACGCAACTCCCTGAGCATCATTTCGAAAGGCAGATAATTCAGGGGCGAAACAAATCCCTCAATCCCATCCAGTTCATTTTCTGGAAACAGAGAGCGGTTGATTTTAAAAAGCGAGGAAGCGATTTTTCTGGAATCTTCGGAACCGACATTCGGCATGATAATGAAAGCCCATTCCGGATACAGATGCGTCGACAGAATAAACGGGAAACTTTTCAAATCCCGCCGATTGATAATCTGCACTTCATCCAATGAACTCAGGTCTCCGCGCCCGAGCCAGTTTTCAAGGATTCCGGTACGCACAAAACCGACATCGGCTTTGCCGGAAAGTACCGCCTCCATTACATGATCATTGGAGCCAACCTTCATAAAATCCAACTGTTTGTAGCGGATACCGGAACTAACAAGTTCATACAAGGGGATTCGAAAAGCACCGGAGTTGCTTTCGGAAGGAATTGCGATTTTCGCTCTGGTCAGGTCTTTCAACTCTTTAAAACCACTGCCTTTTCGAGAAATAATCACGCCCCCCCAGACTGGAGGTTCCCACTCCGTCACGATACCGTTCCAGTGTAGCCGTAATGCCACTGATAAAACTTTCATGACGGATAATCTCGTATAAAGACGGACTGATCAGCAGCATATCCACCTGCCCGGAGCGCACCGCTTTACGGATTTCCTGATTGCGCATTACAACCAGTTTGACATCAATTCCGTCAATATCACGACTTAAAAACTCCGCGATTGGCGAAAACTCCTGAAAGGTTTGCTCCTTGGACTGATATGCGTAAACCCCTAACGTCAGCGTTTTCGACTGCGCACCGACTGATTGAGCAGTCAGAATTCCGAGGACAAATAAGATAATAAAAACAGGTCGCTTCACAAACATTGATCCGTATGCACCGCCTTATCCGGAACGCTTTTCAACATTCCGGACGCTTTGAGAATCAAGGCGATCTCACGCGTTTTTTCAAAAAAACGGTTATCACCAAACATTTGCAGATTAATTTCTCTGGACGGCAACGTAATTCCCCCGAGAGAAGTCAGCACTTCTTCATGCGAAAAACCCAGGTTATCGGCAATCTGATAACTGCTTTCCTGGAAATTATCTTTGATCAGGCTCACCCCGGCAAAATGCGCATCGACCAATTGCTTAATAGTTGAACAGGCATCTTCGAGTACATTCGAATCGACAGCCAGGACATCGATAATCATCTCTGGTATTTGCGAACTGTTGAAAACTTCCTGCGCACCCGAACGCATAATTTGAGTTGAAACTGGATCATAGGTAATGATCATATCCGCCGCACCGCTTTTCCAGAAACTGGATTGCTTATCAAACGGGATATGCTTTAGAACGACTTCAGATTTAGCCACTCCATAAAATTTAAGGAATTGATACAAAAGCAGATCGCCGACGGCGCCGCGCTCATAAGCAATGGTTTTCCCGATGATATCCTGTTTTCCGGTGACCGGAGTTTTAGCAAGCACCTTATCGGCTCCTGAAGAGATATCGGTAATTAAAACCACACTCAGCGGCTTCCCCTGTTCTCGCAGCGAAAGTACTTCATCCAAAGTCAGATAGCCTGCATTAATCTCACCTGAGAGCAGCTGCTGCTTGGTTTGTAAAGCGGTTTTGTTTTTAACCAGGTGAATGTTCTGTGGCAGAAGCCCGTTTTGCTGTGCAAGATTGATCGGTTGGTAGCCGATCCAAGGATGGACACCGACATGCAACTCCGTTTCTCTGGAACACCCCAGAAAGGAAATCAACGCCAATAAGATAAGCAGAACTCTCATACTTTTTCCGATCCCAGACTTTATTCATCAAAAGTAATACAACGCTTGCACGGGAAGTTTTGACAATACAATAAGTTACAACTATAACCTTACCGGTTGAAAGGTTAAAGAAAAAGCGTACAAAATTCGCAAGATTTGTAGACGCAAAGCCCCCTCATTCACCGCCATCTCTTCAAGATCGTCGGATGACCTCCCGATTCCGAAGATTAAACCTAAGCGCTTCTACGGATCCAGCCCCCCCTTAGCCGACGCCGGTATTAAGAGGCTTTGAGCAATCCCGGCAGCGTTTGACAGACGGCAGATATCTAAAAAGATTAACCTGCATTAAGTTTGCTTAAAAATTTGCCTAAAAACCTTTTATTCAAAAAGGGATTATGCGGTTTAATGGGCTGTAATCTGCAAAGCCCCCTTTAGAAATCGTCTGTAGAGACGTTAAACAACATGAGTAATGCCGCAGGCGGCAAACAATTATTAATTAAAAGGTTTTTGGACATGCGTAACAATCAGCCAGTCACTCAAAAAGAATATGTCATTAAAGAAGGAGACATACTGGTTTCCGAGACTGATCTGCAAGGTAACATTGTCTATGCAAACGAGACCTTTATCGAAGCCAGCGGTTATAACTATGAAGAGCTGATGGGGCAACCGCATAATATCGTCCGTCACCCGGACGTACCGCCGCAGGTGTTTGCTGATTTCTGGAAAACTCTGCAAAAACGTCGTCCCTGGCGCCAGATCGTTAAAAACCGCCGCAAGAACGGCGACCATTACTGGGTTGAAGCCAATGCAACTCCGATTATTAACGATGGGGAAATCACCGGTTACCTAAGCTTCAGAACTCCCGCCAGTCGCGAACAGATCCAACAGGCGGAAGCGGCCTATCAGGCCATTGCCGACGGCAAAATCAAACTTTATCACGGTGAAGTGGACGGAATCTGGAAGCGTCTGAATATTTTCGCCCACTGGCCACCTCTGATCACCCTTATTCCGGCTACCCTTCTGGCGATTGTGATCGAAGTCTACGCCTCGCTTTACGGATACCGACCAGGCTGGCTGAACTCACTGGTCATTTTCCTAACCATACTGTCAACCATCCATGTCGTTTATTTCCTGTCGCGCATCGAAGACGGCATCAAAGCCATCGACCGCATCGCGTCTGGTCATCTTACCGGGTACGTTAATACACACGGTGAGAACAGTGCCGGTACCATCAACCGCCGCATCAAAACGCTGCAAACCCGTCTCGGCGCGCAGGAAAATGAGGTACTGACGACGGCGCGCCGCTCATCCCGCCTTGAGGCCGGATTGGATAACCTGAACGCCAATATTATGCTGGCCGATCAGACCGGCACCATTATCTATTTCAATGACTCGCTCAAGGAGTATCTGAGCACTCTGGAACCGGAAATCCGCAAAGAGGTTCAGGACTTCAATCTCAGTAAACTGCACGGAAAACCGATCGGCTGTCTGTTCGATAAAAACCCGCACATTCTTGAAGCCATCTACTCGTTAAAACAGGCCGAACAGTTTAAATTCGAATTTTTCGGTGCTCAGCTGCAACTGCAAATTACGCCTATTGTGGATAAGAAATCACAATCACCTTTGGGCGTCGTAATCGAATGGCAGGATATTTTTCAGGAAATTTATGTCCAAAACAGTATCAAAAAGCTGGTTACCGACGCCAAGCAGGGCCGCCTTCACTCTCGTGTCGACACAAACCGTTTGAGCGGTTTTTACAAAGAACTTAGCGATGAAATCAACGAACTGATGGAAGATCTGCAGCATACTCTGCGCGATATCTCCGCACTGATCGGAGGTCTTTCGCATAAAGACCTGACTATGCAGCCACAGAGCGAACATCATGGGCAATACGGCTGGACAATCAAAAACCTGGTAAATGGTATTAATTCGCTACGCGAATCCTTCTGCAGCGTCAATACTCAGGCCGAAGAAGTCAATGATTCAGCCCATCATGTGGCCATCAGTAACGAAGAGCTGTCTGGCTCAATCAAATCTCAGGCAATGGAATTACAGAAAACCGCTTCTGCGATGCGTCAACTGACCGACAAGGTCAACCAGACCGCAAAACAGGCGCAAAGCTCCAACCAACTGGCGCAACAAACCCAAAATGGCGTTAAATCCGGTAATCAAAGCATGCAGGAAGCGATTGAAGCGATGCATGAAATCAGCCAGGTCAGCCATGAGATAACCAGCATCGTCGCCTTGATCGACAGCATCGCGTTCCAGACTAACCTGTTGGCTCTGAACGCAGCCGTAGAAGCGGCACGTGCCGGCGAACACGGTCGCGGTTTTGCCGTCGTAGCCGGTGAAGTCCGATCACTGGCACAAAAATCCGCCGATGCCGCACGCGATATCAAAGGACTGATTGACCGCACTTCGGAAAAAATCGAACAGGGAACTCAGAAAGTACAAGTGACTGGAGACTCGCTGAACGAAATTATCGGACAGGTTCAGGAAATGAGCGAAAACATCGCCCAGATCTCGCAGAACACCCAAGATCAATCGCAACAGATCAATCTGGTCAATCAGTCGGTTATCGAGTTGGACAAATCGGCGAAAAACAACGCCACTCTGGTAATGGAAAATTCGTCGTTGGCGGATTACCTGGGAGAAGTCGCCAGAAACATGGATGATTTGGTCGGAAGCTTCGAGCTAGGCGATTGCGAATCAGACTTCAAACAGACCGAGAAAGAGAAAAATAATGCGCCATTGATTCTAGTAGTTGATGACAACATCTCAAACCTTAAAGTCGCCACCATGATTTTGAAAAAAACCGGCTACCTTACTAAAACAGCGACCAATGGCCGAGAAGCACAGACACAATGTAAGCGCTATAACCCGGATATCATTCTGATGGATATCGAAATGCCGCTGATGGATGGTTTGGAAGCAAGCAGACAGTTGCGCAACAGCGGATATGACAAACCGATTATCGCCTACACCGGTCACGGCGACGACTTTATTGATCAGGTTAATCAGGCAGGTATGAATGATCTGCTGCATAAACCGCTGAAGCCTGAAGAACTGAATGCAAAACTGCAAGCCTTCAACTGCCACCCTAATCCACAGATGTCTGAATTTGCTCAGGAAAAACGCGCGCGAATTATCGAACAGTCGGCTCAGGCGCAACAGTTTAAAGCCATGATTGATGCTCATAAAAAGTGGAAAAAACAGATTCGCAGTTATATCGATGGCTCCGATATCGGCGTAAGCTACGACAAAGCAATCGACCACACCGCCTGCGCTCTTGGGCAATGGCTCTATCAGGGCAATGGTCGTCAGCTGCAGCAGGATCCGCTGATCGCCAAACTGACCGATGAGCATATGCAAATGCACCAGATGATCAAACGAATTATGGACGCCTTCTCGATTGACGACTATGAGACGATGGACAAGTCGATCGAGCAGATGGATCTGTTAAGCGATAATGTGGTTGAAATTCTGAACCAACTGATCGATCAGCAAGGTTGATGGAATTGAGACACTCACGCAGATACTGTCAACGGTAAGACCTTTCGGTATTTACAGCGTTAACGGCAGGTTTTAATTTTACCGACAAAAAGCCGGGTAGCCGTTACAATGGTAAACGGGTACATTTTTAATCAGTGTTTAAGAAAAAACTATATGCCAAAAATACTCAGCTGGACGAAAGAGCATAGTCTTTATCAGGAACAGATCAACCGGATTCTACTGCGTTTTATTTTACTGGTTGCAGCCCCTTCTCTCCTGCTTCTGGCGGTGATCTCGTTCGTCAATCAGAACTATGTTTTCACCGTAATCAATTTAATCAGCCTAGGGATCGTCGGTTTCGCGTTTTCGCTGTCCAGCAATACCGAAACGAAAAATATCTCCAAAGACGTCGCCTTGGCAGCGATCTATATCCCCTACCTGACAACACTGTTTTATCTGGATGCACATCATCTGGGATTTCTGTGGATCATGCTGATCCCGATCGTACTGGTATTTCTAAACTCGCCCAAAGAGCTCTCCTTCTGGTCAGTCGCCCTGTTCGCCCCATTAATACTTATCGCGCTGATCAATTATCTGCAACTCACTCAAACCAATCTGCACTATACCCAGGCGATCAACAGCGCAATCGGCTTATTGATCGAGGGCGTATTTCTGTTTTATATCAAACACACAATTTTCAGCGACCAATTAAAACTGAAATATAAAAATCGCCAGCTGGAGTTCAACAAACAACTTATTGACGAAAAAGTGCCGATTTTATCTCTGGACGTTAACGGTAAAATCATTAAAGCCAATAGTGCATTCATGGAAATTACCGGTTACCGGCAAATGGCTCTGATTGGTAAAACACTGGACCAGCTTGATATTCTGAATGAAGAACTGGATCACTTCAGTTTAAATAATATTCTTAAAAACAAATCCTGGAGCGGCGAACTGCACGGCCGACGCCGTAGCGGAGCGCAATTCTGGATGAATGTCACCATTCGCGAAGAGTTTAACTCAAAGTTCGAAAAAATCGGTTATATGGCGCTTTGCGAAGATATCACTTCGCAGCAGTTGCTTAAACTGCATGCCAATCACGACCAGCTTACCGGCGCTCTCAATCGTCGAGTATTCGATCAGTTCATTCAGAAGTCGGTTCATGAATTCCAGCGCTATCGCGAACCATTCAGTCTGATCATCTGCGATATCGACTTCTTCAAGAAAATCAACGACAGCTTCGGACATAATTTCGGAGATGAAATTCTAAAACAACTGTACAGCGAGCTAAGTAAAATATTACGCGGCTCAGACAGTATCTGTCGCTGGGGTGGAGAAGAATTCGCGATCCTACTGCCTAAAACCGGATTGGACTTGGGCGTAAGAGTTGCCGAAAAGGTACGCCAGCATATAAATACCACCGAATTCGCCGGGCAATACCCTCTAACAATCAGTCTCGGTGTGGCAGAAATCCGAATCGACGAAAAGGCCGAAGATTGGTTTGCCCGCGCCGACCGTGCGCTCTACGATGCGAAAGAAAGCGGTCGAAACAAAGTCAGCTTCAGTAGCCACTGAAGCAAATCGGAAGCATAAAAAAAGCCGGTTTTACAACCGGCTTTTTTGTGTCAAAGTGTCGGATTCCGACTCAAGTACGAACTCATTTCTGCGCCGCTAAACGCTCCTGATTCTTGCGTGCGATCTCATCCCAATCGATATTGTTACACGCTTCACATTCTTCTTTAAAGACACCGAGTTTAACCAATAAGGAATACACCTTACAGCCGACACAAAAACCGAGAACCGTTTCCATCCACATAAAGCCCAGACAGATCCAAACCAAAGTCAAAGGGATCCATGGAGACATGTAATTGACTGTGGTCGGCAACAGTGTAGATCCGGCAAGAGTATTGACCCAATTGGCAAATACGTCCGGGTTAAAAAAGACCAGACAGATGGAAATAAACGTCGCGCCGATGCCCCAGGCAAAACGTTTCGGAACAATCGGCTTCCAGACCGGCTTGGTATTTTTAGCTAAGAGTGTCGCCAATAGAATCGCCGGTGATAACCGCGCGCTCCAGACAAACATCCCTGCAAGCATTTCAAATAAGGCGTAGAAAAGAACCCAGGTCTGTACGGTGTAGTCGTAGCTTTTCTTAATCGCCTCGACGGAATAGATAATGTTGTAATCCCAATCCATATCTCCGCTATCTACTGCGGTATTGCCATCGACAACCCAATGCGAAACGAAAACAGCGTCATACAGAGTAAAACTCATATAGATCGGAACGAATAGAAGAATACCGGCACGAATCCGGATCGCAATATCATTGATATATACAGGGGATTCTTTGGGGTCGCGGAACCATAGATTCTTCAATACAGAAAGCATAAAGACTCCTTTAATTGCCTGCCAAAAAGTTAATTAGACTATTAGCAAATGATGAACTCGTCATAATTAGACAACTTAGGAGTAAAAAATCCTAGAGAAAACGAGATAGAATTTTTTAATTCAGCAATTAAAAACGGGAATTAAGCCCAGCTAAAGCAGGCTGAAATGGGCATGTTTTTGCGCCGAAAGGACAAGAAGAATTGAGTAACAAAAAAGCCAGCAGCCTAACCTCGATAGTCCGTCATCAAGGGGCGAAGTGGCTGCTGACGAAAACACAGTATCAGTTTTTAAGAAGCTGGTTCTTTATTTAAGCTGCTCGCACTTTGCGCTACAGCCGGATCGATATTAAATCCGTAAGCAATCATTTCCGGCCACACTTCCTGCAGCTTTTCGATATTGGAAGACTTCATTGTGCTCGTTCCGTTAAGAAAACGGAAAAAAGCGCTTGGCGTAATTTCCGCAACCTCTGCTACGCGATGCTTAATGATCCCTTTGGCTTCAATATAACTTTTAACTCTTTGATTAAAGCTCATATCTGCTCTCCTATTTATTCCCAAAAGACGGCAGAACTCTTGCGGTTCCACTCTGTACACTTTTTTACAATTTCAAGATATCGCAGAGCCCTATACAAAAAAAGAGTGAAAAAAATTCACTCATTGTTTTTACCTATAGCGTCACTTTAGATTATTTAAAGCTCATTACAAGCATTAACTACATGATTAAAGCCAAGATAATTCTCTGTCTGAAATCGTTATAAGATGCGGTCGTAAATCCGACAAACAGAGACAAAAATCTTACGACTTTCCCCATACTTATCTCTATACTTATTCATTCAGTACATTACAATTTTCTTTGACTTATTAAGCAGAACTACTTACTGTATTTTATGCAACTGATTGGAAACACATTAAGGGAAAGAAATACAATGGTACTTTATAAAAGAATGCGTAAATACTTACAAATCAAACAAATTTCTGCACAACAGGTTGCGTCTGAAGCATCCATTTCACTGGTTGACTTTGAAAAGTTTTTGCAAGGCTTGGATGCGATCGATTCAAGCCAGATGGAACAGTTGAACCGCTTCTGGCCGGAAATGATCGCTTACGGATTCGATATCGATATCAGCCTATGTACGGAAAACCAGCGAATCCCGCTCCACGCCTCGTGAGCGGATTTCTCTTTTACTAGCAATCACTTATAACAAACGGATAATTTAGCGCCAGATTACACGGATTTTTTTCGCATTATTGAAATCAAACCCGCAAATAAAATATAGATCGTTGAATTTCTTATAAAAATTCTCTTTGAAACACTGAGATACAGCGTCTTTTCCGCTATAATGCAACCGGATAAACGAATTAGATTAATTTTGTGAAACTTAGTGTGTAGTTAACTATCCAAAAAAACAAGATATACGATACAGAAAACACTACATTACTTAAGGATTACAATCGACTCACAATAAAAAGCTTTTAAGGTGTAAGGAGTATTGAATGAAACTTCATGAGAGAGTGAAATTCTATATTGAATGGAAAGGAATCACAAAAAAACGCGTTGCCGAAGTGGCCGGAGTCACTCAAAGCGCACTCTATCGTTTCCTGAACGGTAGCAGCACCATGAAGTCCTCGCACCTGCAAAAAATCAACGAAGAGTGGCCTGAACTGATCGCCTTCTGTTTTGACGTCAACCCGCATATAGCGATGGAAGCATTGCGTATAGATTCACTGGAAACGCAGAAACAAGCCTACGCCAACAAAATGGCGCAGGAATAAAAATCGATTGCTACCCATTTTACAAATGGGCCTTCTAGACAATTCGATTAAGCGCAGATTCTCTAGAACAGATTAAAAATCTGTTTTGAAGAGACGATTGAAGTTTGCCGTCGTTGCCTTGGCGACCTCTTCAAACGACATCTCCCTTAAATCGGCAATTTCCTGCACAACGTATTTCGTATAACCGGGCTGGTTAACTTTCCCCCGGTAAGGAACCGGAGCCAGATAAGGCGCATCGGTTTCAACCAGAATGCGTTCCAAAGGCACTTCTTTGGCCACCTCTTTCAACTCTTTGGCATTTTTAAAAGTCACTATGCCGGAAAAAGAGATGTAAAAGCCGATCGCCATCGCTCTGCGGGCAATTTCCATATCCTCAACAAAACAGTGCATAATGCCGCCAACTTCCTGAGCGTCTTCTTCCTCCAGAATCCGTAAACAGTCATCGGTTGAATTGCGAGTATGGATCACTATCGGTTTTTGCAGCTGCTTGGCAATACGGATCTGCTGGCGAAAACGTTCCTGCTGCCAACTCATATCGCGTTGTTCGGCATCAAAGTGATAATAATCCAGACCAATTTCACCGATCGCCAGTACCTTCGGGTGCGAAGCCGCCTCAAGCAGCATCTGATCCGTTACCTGAACATCCTCATCTTCGCACGGATGAATGCCGATCGCGGCATACACCTGCTCATACTTATCCGCCAGTTCAAGCACTTCATGCCATTTAGCCGGATTAATCGCGATGCACATCATCTTGCCAACCTCTAATTCTTCGGCTTGACGAATCACCTCATCGGTTGTGCCAACCGAATCTGGAAGAATATTTAAATGACAATGCGAATCTACGATCATTTACAGAAGTCCTCTATTTAACGTCGGTTTAAACATGGGGTCACAAGCTTCGGCAGCGGGAGTTTGCAACTTCAGCCAAACGGACAAAAGATTTTCCAGAATCAGTTCCTTATTGGCGTTTCCGATCCAGAAAGCTTTCGCCTGCATAACCTGCTGTTGAAACTGTAAAAGCGCACTGATCTTAGCAGTATCCGGATGCTCCGTACTATAGGCTTGACTGCGAACCTGCATCAGCGCCCAATGATAAAAATAATCAAATACCCTTTCCGGTTCAGGCCATTTCAACCATGGAGTCGCCACCTTGGAAGGTGTTTTTTTAAATTCCTTAAGCTGCCGAAGCCCTTCTTGCCACTCACTGTATTCCTGAATTCGGCCTTCATCGATCCAGCGTAAAGCATCCAGCGGCGCGCCCCAGTTAAGACGCAAAGCACGTTTCAACAAAGCCTGATCCAGTTGTGGACGCTGTTGCTGTAACCATTCCATAGCAACAGACAGTTCAGGCAGATTAACGGTGAGTTTCTGGCAACGGCTTTTAATCGTAGCCGGTAATTTCGATGCCTGTGCACAGCTCAACAGAAAAAGTGTTTGCTCGGAAGGCTCTTCCAATGTTTTCAGCAAAGCATTGAAAGCGGAAATATTCAGGTCCTCGACTCCTTCGACCCAAATCAGTTTATAACCGCCCTGGTGCGAGGTTTCGCTCTGCTTTTCAAGTAGCTGGCGAACCTGATCAACCGAAATTTCTTTTTTATCCTCAAGGCGCTGTAAATGATAGTAATCCGGGTGCTGACCGGAGGCAAACAGCTGACACGTCGCGCACTGCCCACAAGCACCCTGCACAGTCGGATGTTGACAAAGGGCCTGTTGCGCCATCGCAGAAACCAGCTGTTCACCACCGATTCCATTCGGCATACTCAACAGGTAAGCATGGCCGAGGCGTCCCTGTAACTGTTGCCATTGCTGCCAAACCGGTAACATCCACGGTAATGATGCCAAGTCGTAAACGCTGTTTTGTGAACTCAATTTGATGCGACTCTCTTAAACATTTAAAGCGATGTGCAATCTTTGCACCAGCTGCTCGGAAATCTGTTGCTGAACTTGCTGCAAACTCTGACTGGCATCGATAACCTGATAGCGCTGAGGCGCCATTTCGGCACGGCGCAGGTACGCCTGGCGGACGCTCTCGAAAAAGTCTTTGCGCTCCTGCTCGAATCGGTCGATCTGGCCGCCGCGGCTGGCAACACGCTGCATACCGATATCAATCGGCAAATCGAATACAAACGTCAGATTCGGCTGAAAGCCCTGTTGAACCCAGCGCTCGATTTCCGCTACCCGCTCAAAGCCCATCGCTCGCGCCGCGCCCTGATAAGCGAATGAAGCATCGGTAAAACGGTCAGAAATCACCCAGGTTCCTTGAGCGAGAGCCGGTTTGATTTTTTCCTGAATATGCTGAGCACGGGCGGCAAACATCAGCAAAAGTTCGGTATCCTGATGCATCGCTTTATTTTCCGGATCCAGAAGCAACTCGCGAATCTTCTCGCCGATCTCTGTCCCGCCCGGTTCACGCGTGGTAATCACTTCTTTTCCGGCCTGTCGCAGCTGCTCCGCGATAAAAGCCAAATTAGTCGACTTTCCGGCACCTTCAGAGCCTTCTAAAGTAATGAATCTACCTGTTTGTTGTGTCATCTAAACTCTACTTGTTCAAAATATATTTACGGACCGCGCGGTTATGTTCCAGCAGCGTATTGGAGAATTCATGCTGACCACCGCCCTTGGCAACAAAATACAACGCTCGGGTCTCTTTCGGCTGCATCACCGCCTGAATCGCTTCGCTCGAAGGCATGGCAATCGGCGTCGGCGGCAACCCGTCGATTTGATAAGTGTTATAAACGGTTTTACGATTCAGATCCCGTTTACGAATATTGCCATCATACCCTGCACCGATACCGTATATCACCGTCGGATCGGTTTGTAGACGCATATTTTTGCGCAGCCGATTCACGAATACCCCGGCGATTTCCGAGCGTTCCGGAGCATAACCGGTCTCTTTTTCAACAATCGAAGCCAGAATCAAGGCCTCTTCAGGGCTCTTAAGCGGCAGATTTTTCTGTCTTGACTGCCATGCCTCCTGCAGCACCTGATCCATCGCCTGCTTGGCTCGAAGCAAAATCGTTTTATCGCTGTCGCCGGATTGATAATAATAGGTTTCCGGAAGGAAATGCCCTTCCAGATTGGCATAAGGATACTTCGGATCGATCTTGCCTTCGATACCCAAGGTCGTTTGCAGGGCTGCAACATCCGTCAAATCGAGCTCTTTTTTTAATTTATCCAGCGCCTGCAACTGCTCTAAAGTCTGTTTAAATGTCTGACCGGCAATGATGGTCGCCGGATAACTGACGCTCTCGCCCTTAATCAAAACGTCAATCAGTTCATCTACGGTAAAAGACGGCTGAATGGCAAATTCTCCCGCCTTCAAACGGTGATGTTTATCCAGAAAACGCAGATACCAGACAAACCATTGCGGATGGCTCATAAAACCATGTCGATGCAGCTGGTGCGCAATCTGCGTCGCGTTCGAGCCTTTTTTGACCTGTAAAATCAGGGTTTCGTTCTGTGCGGAGATCGGACGCTGTTTAAAGTCCTGCCAATTAATCCAGGCAACGCTACTCACGATAAACAATAATATCAAAATCCCCCAGACTAGAAATTTACGCACAGAATTTACTCTCAACATCCATTTATCGATTCAAATTTACAGACAAATCCGTCTGATACTGCTGCCAAGCTGCCGCCAGCCAGGCGCCCTTTTCGCAAGCGTAGGATTTGACTTCATCGCGAGAAGCAACAAAAGCCGACACAGGCATAATGCCGCGCACGGCATTGCTTAAAAACACCTCTTCGGCACTGAGCAGATCTCTCAACTGCATATTTCTTTCTTCCCACTGCCAGCCGTGACTCGCCAGCATTTCCGGCAAGGCGTTACGCACCGTTCCGGCCACACCACTAAGATCGAGTCTTGGCGTAGTCACCTTTTGGGCGCTTATCAGATACAAATTTGCCTGAGTTGCACTGACAACCTCTCCACTATCGGTACACATCACCCCTTCCTGCCAGTCGTTACGCATCAGCTCATGACGGGCCAGAACATTTTCCAGACGGTTAAGATGTTTCATTCCCGCCAGAGAACGATTACTGCCGGCCGACGTCTGACAAAGATGTAATTGCAATGCCGCCGTATCGGCTGTCGGCGCTGGCGACCACTGAATAATCAAACTGCCATGCATCGTTGGCGGAGGTTGATAGCCTCGACCGCCTTCACCGCGGGTAAAAATGATTTTAGCCACCAGTGCCTGCTGTTTCTGCTCCTGACTCAAACAAGCAAAGGTAGCCGATAATTCCTCCAGACACCTCGCCTCGGAAAGCGCTGCAAAACCCAATCGTCGACAACTCTCTTCAATACGCTGGTAATGGCTCGACCAGTTCATGAGCTGCCCGGATTGCACCAGCATAGTGGAAAAAAAACCGTCACCGTAACTCAGACCGCGATCATATGCGCTGATTCGATCGTTCTCTTCGCCGTTAATCCAGCATCTTGGCAAACTCATCCACCCGCCCTAAGCATCGCTCTGACCAAAAGCGCGCAGAAGTCCGCGCGCCTTATGCCGCGTTTCGGTAAGCTCCAGATCCGGTTGCGAATCAGCGACGATACCGGCTCCGGCGCGGAACTGGATCTGCTGAAGCCCTTCACGCTCGCTTTGAATCAGAGTACGAATCAAAATATTCAGGTCCAGTGTCCCGTCCAGATTGATGTACCCCAGCGAACCGGTATAAGCCTCGCGCGGCATCTGCTCCAATTCGGCGATAATTTCCATGCAGCGCACCTTCGGGCACCCGGTAATGGTTCCGCCCGGAAACAGCGCATGTACGATATCCAAAGGAGAGAAACCGTCACGCAGCCGGCCACGGACATTGGAAACGATATGGTGAACATGTTCGTAGGATTCGATCACCATCAGCTCATTGACTTCAACGCTACCCGGTTGACAGATTCGTCCCAGATCGTTGCGTTCCAGATCGATCAGCATAATATGTTCGGCACGTTCTTTCGGATGGGCAATCAGCTCGTCCATTAGAGCTCGATCCGCGGCATCATCATCGCTGCGGCGGCGGGTTCCGGCAATCGGTCGCGTATCCACCCATTCGCCGTCATATTTAACCAAACGCTCCGGCGATGAACTGATGATCTGCCACGGCTGACCGTCCTGATCTTTCAGACAGGCCAAGGCAGCAAAAGGCGCCGGGTTATTGACCCGCAATGCCTGATAGACCTGAAGATAATCCTGATTTTCCGCCAACGACGCCTGCCACTGACGGGACAGATTGACCTGAAAAACATCACCGGCAAGAATATATTCTTTAACCTGTGCAACGCCATCCAGATATTTCTTTTCCGCTTCTTCCTGAAGATGGCTTAAGGACACTTCGCTGGAAATCGCATTTGCCGCTCGAAGTACGGCTTGAATGTCCTCAAGCATCGAAGACATTTCTGATTGATGCGTTTTTTCGACGATAAGCCAGACGCTTTCTTTCTCATGATCGAGAATCAGCGCTCCATGGCAACGGGTCAGATTCGCCAGCGGGAATTCCGATGCCGGAAGCTTTAATACCGGCTCGACAACCTGAGCATAGTCATAACTGAAATAGGCAAACCACCCGCCCTTGAACGGCAAAGCTTCGGCTTCACTTTGTAGTCGTGCCCGGTCAAGTGTCTCATCCTCCGCGAGCATCAGTTCCAACTGGATTTCGTTCTGTGCGGTTGTCACCAGTACCTGTTGCGCCTGAGTGGTAAACTCCTGCGCATTGTGCGGCGAGTCAAGCTGCAGCGAATCGCCCGGCAAAGCCATCAACACCGAGTAACGCCCCAGAGAGCCTTTGGCAACACTTTCCAGCAAAAACGGATAGCGTTGCGGATTCACCCTGTGCAACGCCGCCAGATCGAGTTTTTGGACTTCAGAGAAAAAAACAGGCCGTGCAACCACAGCCTGAGTATAAAGTTTCGTCATAAACTTAAGTGTCTTAAAAAAGCAAAACGCTTAGACTTTTCCTAGCACGATGGTTGCATTGGTACCACCGAAACCGAAAGAGTTTGACAGCGCAACATCAATTTTGGCGTCACGCGCTTCATTGGCTACGTAATCCAGGTCACAACCTTCCTGCGGGTTATCCAGATTGATCGTCGGCGGAAGCTTCTGCTCTTTGATCGCCAAAGCGGTAAAGACCGCTTCCATCGCACCGGCAGCCCCCAAAGCGTGTCCGGTCATCGATTTGGTAGAACTCATGCAGAGATTGTACGCATGATCACCGAAAACCGATTTGACGGCACTGGTTTCACACAGATCACCTGCCGGCGTCGAAGTACCATGTGCATTAATGTAGTTGATCTGCTCTGGATTGACTCCTGCATTATGCAAAGCAGTATGCATGCAGCGAGCCGCACCGGCACCACCTGCTGCTGGCAAAGTCATATGGTAAGCGTCTCCACTCATACCGAAACCGAGCACTTCAGCATAGATTTTGGCTCCACGCGCTTTGGCATGTTCATACTCTTCAAGTACCACTGCCGCCGCACCGTCACTCAATACAAAGCCGTCACGATCCTTATCCCATGGACGCGAAGCCGCCTGCGGATCGTCATTACGCGTGGACAAGGCTCTCGCCGCAGCAAATCCAGCCAACCCAAGCTCGGTTGTTGCATATTCGGCACCACCGGCAACCATCACATCGGCATCGCCGTACTGAATCATACGCGCGGCATCACCGATGCTGTGCGTACCGGTCGCACAAGCCGTGGCAATCGCCATATTCGGACCTTGCAAGCCGAACATAATCGACAAGTTACCGGAAACCATGTTGACAATGGAGCTTGGTACAAAGAAAGGAGATACGCGACGCGGGCCGGATTTCTGATAAGTACCGTGCTGCGTTTCGATTGAACCGATACCGCCGATCCCCGAACCGATCGAAACGCCGATACGCGGCGCATTCTCTTCGGTCACTTCCAGACCGGAGTCCTTGATAGCCTGTGCACCGGCTGCAATACCGTAATGGATAAAAGGATCCATCTTTTTGGCTTCTTTCGGCGCGATGTACTCTTTGACATCAAAACCTTTCAGCTCCCCACCAAAGGTCACCGAAAACGGAGAGGTATCAAACTTGGTAATCGGTTCGATTCCGCTCTTACCCGCTAAAAGATTAGTCCAGTTCTCTTCCACATCCAGCCCTACAGCGGATAGTACGCCTAGACCGGTTATGACTACACGACGCTTTGTCAAAATGAGATCCTCTTTACTGAGTCCACGAAAATGATGTGATTTTATTGGCTGTTGGCACTAAAGTCCAGATACAAAAAAAGCCGCATAAAAACGGCTTTTTTTGCAATCGTTTGTAACCAAGCGATTATAGGTTTGCTTCTACGTAAGCAACTGCTTGAGCTAGTGTAGAGATTTTTTCTGCTTCTTCGTCTGGGATTTCGCAGTCAAATTCTTCTTCAAGAGCCATTACTAGTTCAACTGTATCTAGAGAGTCAGCTCCTAGATCATCAACGAAAGAAGCATCAGCAGTAACCTGATCTTCTTCAACACCTAGCTGCTCAACAACAATTTTCTTAACGCGTTCTGCAATATCGCTCATTTGGAAATTCTCCAATTATGGTTATATAAAAAATTTAGTTGGGGTATTTTCGCTTTATGTTTGCGGATTTTCAAGCACTTTCGCCTTTTTTCTCCTCTAAAAACATTTATAAGCGATTAGTTATTATTTGGCCTTCTGATTTATAAAAGGCTTAGATCATGTACATCCCGCCATTAACGTTCAATGTCTGACCGGTAATATAGGCCCCACCGTTTCCAGCCAGGAAGGTAACAGTTTGTGCAATGTCCTCCGGCTGCCCCAGACGGTTCAGAGGGATCTGGCTAGTCAGGGAGTCGCGCTGTTCTTCAGGAAGTGCACGCGTCATATCGGTATCGATAAAGCCTGGAGCAACGGTATTAACCGTAATATTTCGGGCACCGACTTCACGCGCTAGAGACTTACTGAAACCGATAATACCGGCTTTAGCTGCAGCATAGTTAGTCTGTCCGGCATTCCCCATAACACCGACGACGGACGCGATATTGATAATACGCCCTTCTTTGGCTTTCATCATCCCGCGCAGACACGCTTTGGACATACGGTAAACCGAGTTCAAGTTAGTCTGGATAATATCGTCCCACTCGTCGTCTTTCATGCGCATCAGCAGGTTATCACGGGTAATCCCGGCATTATTCACCAGAATCGTCGGAGTACCGAATTCCTTGGTCACTTGAGCCAACACTTCGGTAATCATCTCTGCTTCCGTTACATTCAGACAAGCACCACGCCCTTGCGCACCCGCTTCTTTCAGATAGTCCGTAATCGCCTGAGCACCGGATTCGGAGGTTGCCGTACCGATAACCGTTGCGCCCTGAGCCGCCAAATCCAACGCGATCGCTTTCCCGATACCTCGGCTGGCGCCAGTCACAAATGCAACTTTATTCGTTAACATTTTCATATACCCTTTATGAGTTTTTTCTCTGATTATTGTAAGCGTCCAATTTTATAGAGTCGCCAACGCTTTTTCCAGTGTTGCCTGGTCAAATACCGCCTGCATACCCATGCGACGGTCAATACGACGGTTTAATCCCATCAAAACTTTACCCGGACCTAACTCGTATAGAGCCTCAACACCTTGCGCTTTCATCGATTCAACGGTTTTCACCCACTGCACCGGCTGATACAACTGCTTGACCAAAAGCGCCTTGATATCATCCGTGCTTTGCGCTTCGCTGAAATGAACGTTGTGCAAAACCGGCACCTGCGGCATCTGCAAATCCATCGCCGCCAGTTTTTCCGCCAGTTTTTCCGCAGCCGGTTTCATCAACGAACAATGAGAAGGCACGCTGACCGGAAGCGGAACAACGCGTGAAGCTCCAGCGTCGGTTGCCGCTTCCTGAGCGGCTTCAACCGCCGCCTTTTCACCGGCGATAACGACCTGACCCGGGGAATTGAAGTTAACCGCTTCAACCACGCCGTCAACCGATTCGCACACCTTGACCACCGCATCGTCATCCAGACCCAGTACCGCCGCCATAGCGCCTGCTCCGGCCGGAACTGCGCTTTGCATTAAGCGACCGCGTTCGGCAACCAGCTCAATTCCTTGCTCCAGTGTCATGGCACCTGCTGCAACCAGTGCCGTATATTCGCCAAGCGAGTGACCGGCCATAAAAGCCGGTGCCACGTCTTTTTGCGCCTTAAGGGTTTCCAGAACAGCAATACCGGAAGCCAGCATAGCCGGCTGAGTAACGTCAGTCTGGTTCAACTTGCCCGAATCGTCGTTCTGCACCAACTCCCAAAGATCGTATCCCAGAACTTCCGATGCTCTGGCAAAGACCTCTTTCACCTGAGCATGTGATTCCGCCAGCTCCGCCAACATCCCTTGAGACTGCGAACCCTGACCTGGAAAAACAAAAGCGTAACTCATAATCTGATGTTTCCTTTATATGATTTGAAGCGATGGTTAGCGATCTTCCTCACGAAATCAAGAGCGTCGCCTAGCCATAAAAAAACGCCTGATTGAAAGGCGTTTTCGATAATTTTAAAACTTGATCAGCGCGGATCCCCACGTAAATCCGCCGCCGAACGCTTCCAGCAATAGCGTCTCGCCACGCTGAATACGACCGTCACGAACAGCCTCGTTCAGCGCCAACGGGATAGACGCGCTGGATGTATTCGCATGCTTATTCACCGTAACCACGGTTTGTTCAGGCCGCAACTTCAATTTTCTGGCCGTTGCACTGATAATACGCATATTCGCCTGATGCGGAACCAACCAATCCAGATCTTCTCGTTCGATGTCATTCGCTTTAAGCGTATCCAGAGCGACCTTGCTCAGAGTATTGACCGCAACCTTGAATACCTCGTTACCGCGCATCGACATGGTTCTTTCCGCGATTTCATCGGTTTGCGGAAGCTTGGACGGACCGGAAGGAACGTGCAACAACTCTTCATACTGACCATCCGCATGGATATGCGTCGAAAGAATCCCTGCCTCTTCGGAAGCTTCAAGCACAACGGCTCCGGCGCCATCGCCGAACAAGACACAAGTATTACGGTCCTGCCAATTGGTGATACGAGACAGGGTTTCCGAACCGATAACCAGAGCGCACTTCGCCATACCGGTCTTAATAAACTGGTCGGCAACACTCAACGCATAAACAAAACCGGTACAAACCGCTTGCAGATCGAAAGCCGGGCAACCATGAATATCAAGACGCTGTTGAATCAAACAGGCCGTACTTGGAAAAGTTTTATCCGGAGTGGTCGTTGCAACAATAATAAGATCGATTGAATTTTTATCGATACCGGCCATTTCCATAGCCAATTTTGCCGCCTCAACGCCTAAATCGGCAGTTGTCTGACCATCCGCTGCAATATGGCGTTCTTCAATTCCTGTACGTTCACGGATCCATTCATCACTGGTTTCGACCATCTTTTCCAGATCGAAGTTGGTTAGAATTTTTTCCGGTAAGTAGCCACCTGTACCGCTGATGCGGCTATAGATTTTTTGAGTCATAAATTCAACATCTTTGCATTGATCGAAGCGGTGCGCTTCGGTCACCCATTTTGCATTGACAAGCAGAGCGAAGCGCCCTGCTCATGAGAAGATTAAGAACTTTTTTGCTGGATCAACTGCGAAACTTCGGCAGAAATCAGCTGCGGAACATTTTTACTGACTTCCAGACGCGCTTCGGCAATTGCTTGTAAGAAAGCATATTGATCGGCACCACCATGGCTCTTAATCACAATCTTTTGTAATCCTAAAAGCGATGCACCATTATAGCGGCGAGGATCAACCTTGTCTTTAAAAGACTTCAACACCGGGTAGGCAATCAGCCCGGCAAGCTTGGTAAAGATATTGCGGCCAAACGCTTCTTTAAGATAGTAAGCGATCATTTTGGCAACACCCTCACTGGATTTGAGTGCAATATTGCCATCAAAACCATCACAGACCACAACATCGGTATCACCTTTATAGATGTCATCACCTTCAACGTAACCGATGTAGTTAATCGATGTATTTTGAATCAGCTGATGCGCATCTTTAATCCGCTGATGGCCCTTGATCTCTTCTTCACCGATATTTAGCAGCCCGACTCGCGGCGCAGCATTACTGTCGACAGCACGAGACAAAACCGACCCCATAACGGCAAACTGCGTCAAATTCTCCCCGGTACAACCGACGTTCGCCCCCAAATCAAGCACATGTACATGCCCTTTCATAGTCGGCATGGAGGTACAGATCGCAGGACGGTCGATATCCGGCAGTGTTTTCAGAACGAACTTGGCGACCGCCATTAAAGCCCCGGTATTCCCGGCACTGACACACGCCTGAGCCTCATCCTCTTTAACCAGGTTCAAAGCGATACGCATCGAAGACTTGCGTTTATTACGCAAAGCTTTGGACGGCAAATCGTCCATTTCCACGACCTGCTCGGCATGAACAACAGTTAAACGGGAAGAATCGTATTGATAAGCGGAGAGCTGCTGCTCTATTTCATCCTGTTTACCAACAAGAACGATATGGATATCGGAGAATTTATCGAGTGCATCGATAGAAGCGGGAACGGTGACCGACAAACCGTGATCACCGCCCATAGCGTCAATTGCTATATTGATAGCCAAGATGGATTACGCCTTATCTTGAACGACTTTTTTACCTTTGTAGTAACCGTCAGCAGTAACGTGGTGACGACGGTGTACTTCACCAGTGGTAGGATCCTGAGTCAGCGCAGTTGCAGTCAGAGAATCGTGAGCACGACGCATGCCGCGCTTAGAAGGGGTTTTACGGTTTTGTTGAACAGCCATGTCAATCTCCTAAATAAATAATTACTTTTTCAGTCCTTGCAAAACCGCAAACGGGTTCTGCTTCTCGGACTTCGGCTCTTCAGAGCCGTTGGTTGAATCTTCTATTTGACCGTCATCGTCGGCATTCTGGTAAGCCATTTCACTGCTTTCATCAATCGGCACCATTGGTACACATAGAAGCAGTTCCTCTTCTACCAGTCCGAGCAGCGAAATTTTATCGCCCTCGAGCTCAAACGCCTCAACCTCTTTCGGCAAATCTTCAACAAGCGCCATCGATTCGGTAAACACCCCTTTCATGTGAGCTTTCACAGGAAAGTCAAACGTATTCAAAGAACGCTGGCACTGTAAATTGAGTACGGCTTCGACATTCAGTTCAAAAGCGGGAAAGCCCAGAGCTTTATCGTAATAAAACCGAATATCGACCGTTGCATCCTGACTCGCCGATTCCACCTGCTCTGCCAGCCGCGTAAATTGCGACATATTGACTCGTCCAACATAATGTTTATCATGTTTGACCGCATAGATGGGATCGATATAATCAGGTAGCTTATTTAACATAGGCGCGCATCATACCCGCAACCTCTTGCTAAGTCAAAAAATAACGCACAAAAAAGTCGTTATTTACACAAAAACTTCGTCTCATTGGATTTTAAGCATTCAAGCCGTCAAAAGCAGATGCATTCAAAACCTGAAATACAGGCGTTTTACCTTAAAAAACAAGAGATTACAAAACCTTTATTTTTTCATAAACTGTTTCGAACGTTTTACGTAAAAAGCGATACAGAATGCAATTCTTCGTAGTAAAACACGCTAAACGACACAGAACGACACCATTAAAACCGAGAGAATCCAATGCAAGATACCCACGGGTTATCCACAATTAATTCACAAACTAATCCAGACTCGAACGGGCTTCCACCGATTATCTTAGGATCAACGTCGATTTTTCGTAAGCAGATGCTGGAAAAACTCCACCTTCCGTTCGACACCGATAAACCGGAAGTGGATGAAACCCCACTGCAGGGTGAACGACCTGAAGCGATGGTCGCGCGCCTCTCTTTGGCCAAAGCCCAGGCGGTTGCCGGGAAACACCCCGACGCACTAATCATCGGCTCAGATCAATGTGCGGTATTCGACAACCACCCTATCGGTAAACCACACACCTTTGCCGTGGCACAGCAACAACTGCGTCAGTTCAGCGGCCAATCGATCACCTTTTATACCGGACTGGTGGTAATAAATGGCCAAACGGGCAAAACCTATCAAAAAATGGACACCACAGTAGTTCATTTCCGAGAGTTAAGCGATAACGTCATCGATAATTACCTGACCATCGAACAGCCGTTAAACTGCGCCGGCAGTTTTAAGTCCGAAGGTCTCGGCGTCACACTCTTCCAGCGTATTGACAGTCGCGACCCGAACGCACTGATCGGTCTGCCGCTAATGGATTTAACCGATATTTTTTATCAAATGGGTTATCCATTGCCGCTCAAGCCTTAGCATCTCAAGATTCATGGCTGCCAAAATCAAAAGCCCGGCATTAATTCCGGGCTTTTGATGTACCTGCACAGTCGGATAGCAGACTGGCGGCTTTAAATATTCTGCATTAACCACATATTCAGTTCCTGCAAAGAGTCCAGACAGGCAACCGGATCATATTCAGCCAAAACCTCCATCTGGTGAACACCATGGCTCAGGGCAATACGATCCATGCCACAGTTACGCGCCATCTCCATATCGAAAGTCGTATCACCGACCATCACCGCATCTTCTATTGCAATATTCAATGCTTCCAAAATCTGCGTCAACATCAGAGGATCTGGCTTGGAAGCCGACTCGACAGGCGTCCGGGTAATATCGAAGTACGGTTCGAAGCCACATTCTGCAAGAACCTGATTCAGCCCCTTGCGGCTTTTACCGGTTGCAATCGCCAGCTTGACTCCTTGCTGGCGAAGATTCAGCAGCATCGCTTCGGCGCCGTCAAAAGGAATCATCTGCACATCAGACTGCTCGAGAAAATTCATCGTATAGGCTTCGCACATACTGACCAGTTTTTCCTGATCCTGCTCCAAATGAGGGTAAAGCGTTAAAACCGCTTTATCCAATGCCAGACCGATAATCTGCTTGCACTCATGGCTCGGCAACACTTCCAATCCGCACTCTCTGGCCGCAAGTTGCAAAGCATCAACAATACGCCCTTCGGAGTTCATCAGGGTTCCGTCCCAGTCAAAAATGACCAACTTATATTTTTTCATTGAATCCTCCATAATTTCGCAAACCCTTTACAGCGACTGCTCTTCGATTAAACGTTTGAAATCGGCCCACAACGGCGCTTCGATACGCATTTTCTGCTCGGTATTGGGATGGGTAAAACCAAGAATATGCGCGTGCAACGCCAGACGTTTCATTCCTTTCTTGCGGAAGCGCTTATTCAACTCCCGGTCACCATAACGGTCATCGCCGACCAGAGCACAGCCCTGCGCCAATGCATGGACCCTGATCTGATGCGTACGTCCGGTCTTAAGACGCACCGCCATCAGATCACACCCATTAAGGTGCTGCTTGACTTCGAAATAACTCAAGGCGCTTTTTCCGTCCTGCGCGACCTTTACATGCCAACCGCCATTCGGAAGATGGTCTTTACGCAGCGGCAAATCCACCTTGCTGACATTCTTTGGCCAGACACCGCTGACAATGGCCAGATAACGCTTCTCAAACTGATCGTCGCGCATCTGTTGATGCAACGCTTTCAGAACCGATGCTTTTTTCGCGACCAGAATACAACCCGAGGTATCACGGTCGATACGGTGTACCAATTCCAGTCTTTTAGCTCGTGGACGCAAGGCACGTAAAACTTCAATCAGTCCGTAGCGGATACCGCCGCCGCCATGCACCGCCACGCCAGAAGGCTTATTGACCACCATCAGATCAGCATCTTCATATAGAATCGCCTGCTCTATCTGACGCAATTCATCAGCCGGAATCTCGCTATCTTCAACCTTATCCGTTTGCGGCAGTCGCATAGGCGGAACCCGTACCACATCCCCGCTTTCAATTCGATTACTGACTTTGGAGCGACCTTTATTAACGCGAACCTCTCCTTTACGAATAATCCGATAAATCAAGGCCTTAGGCGCTTTTCTGAAATGACGCATTAAAAAATTATCCAACCGCTGACCGTGGTCTTCTTCGCCAACGGTCAGAAACTGTACTTTGGAAGCCGCATGTTGCTCGGTCATCTCCACTCCGTCGCCAGATACTCTGAAAATTTCAAAAAAAGCCTATTCTACTCTATTCGCCTGCCGTTTTAGGCTCGAGCAAAACAAAACCGCACTTAGTGACAACTTATTCACAGGTTTTTCCACCGATTCATCAATCACCGA
This sequence comes from Thiomicrorhabdus xiamenensis, assembly GCF_013282625.1. Lineage (NCBI taxonomy): Bacteria > Pseudomonadati > Pseudomonadota > Gammaproteobacteria > Thiotrichales > Piscirickettsiaceae > Thiomicrorhabdus > Thiomicrorhabdus xiamenensis. The sequence goes on along the minus strand of NZ_CP054020.1, from coordinate 1,025,281 downwards.
TTGCCAAGGTAGCGACACAATGATATATTTGCGAAGCTTGCAAAATTATAAGCGAAATAGGTCGATGTTTTACTGCACTTTAGAGTAAACAACGACCGGTGTTTAAGACGAATTTTTAAACCGCTTTTCGGGGTTTCCGGACAGCTTTTATATAACCTTGAACACAGTTAAACGGACAACAACCAATGCAAAAGTATGCAAAGTTGACCGGCGCAGCGATTTAATACGCCTTATGAATCATTTGACTCTAAGTCAAACCGTTAAATCCCCTAAGACGCCGGAAAGACCATACGAGAGCAAGCGGAAAGACCGTTAAAAATCAAAGCCAAGGCTTTGACGGCTAGAGCACCGGCACAATAATAAAAACCAGAAAGATGATCGCTGCTCGATACAAATGTTACCAAACTGATGAACTTGATACTTTTAAACGCATCACGGCGTTTACCAAAAACCAGTGCTTAGCCCTTTGACCGGGCAATTCCGGGATGCCGAATAGTCGGCAACGGAATAAAAGTTCTGCAAACTCCCTGAAATGGTAACAACTTGCCTAGACACCCTTTTGCTGCCGATAACCTCGTTGCATCTTAAACGCAGGATGACGCCATCCGTGCACACTGTGTTCTCTTGAGTCAAAAGAGACATAAATGAAAAGAATGCTAATAAATGCGACCCAGAAGGAAGAGGTTCGCATTGCTCTTGTCGATGGCCAGACATTATATGATTTGGACGTCGAAACCCCACTTCATCAAAAGAAAAAAGCCAATATCTATAAAGGGAAAATCACCCGAATCGAACCTTCTCTGGAAGCCGCTTTCGTTGATTACGGTGCCGAGCGCCATGGTTTCCTCCCTTTTAAAGAAGTCGCCAGCGAATACTTTCCAAATGAAAAACCCGATTCCGGTCGCCTGAGCATCAAAGATGTACTGAGCGAAGGTCAGGAAGTCATCGTTCAAGTCCAGAAAGAAGAGCGCGGTAATAAAGGTGCGGCACTGACCACTCAAATCACCCTTGCGGGTCCTTATGTGGTCATGATGCCAAACAATCCGAAGGCCGGCGGTATCTCACGTCGTATCGAAGGCGACGAACGCTCCGATATCCGCGACACACTGCGCGACTTGAATACCCCGGAAGGTATGGGCTTGATTATCCGTACCGCTGGTGTCGGCAAAAGCACTGAAGAACTCCAGTGGGGTGTCAACTACCTGATCCAACTGTGGGATGCCATTAAAAGTGCCGCGAATGAAAAATCCGCGCCTTTCCTGATTCACCAGGAATCTGACATTGTTATTCTGGCGATTCGCGACTACCTGCGTCAGGATATCGGTGAAATCATTATCGACGACATGGACACCTTCCATAAAGCGCGCGACTTCATCCAGCACGTTATGCCGCAGCAGGTTTATAAGGTCAAACCTTATCAGGACACAATTCCGCTGTTCACCCGCTTCCAGATTGAATCGCAAATCGAATCCGCTTATCAGCGCGAAGTTACCCTGCCTTCCGGCGGTGCGATCGTTATTGATATCACCGAAGCCTTAACGGCCATTGATATCAACTCCAGCCGTGCAACCAAAGGTGGAGATATCGAAGAAACCGCCTTCAATACCAATATGGAAGCCGCCTGCGAAATCGCTCGCCAACTGCGTCTTCGCGACCTTGGTGGACTGGTGGTTATCGACTTTATCGATATGCACTCCAGCAAACACCAGCGCGAAGTGGAAAACAAACTTCGCGAAGCGGTCAAATCAGATCGTGCCCGCGTCCAGATCAGCAAAATCTCCCGCTTCGGACTACTGGAAATGTCGCGTCAGCGCCTGCGTCCATCGATTGAAGAATCCACTCAGATTGTCTGCCCTCGCTGTAAAGGTGTCGGCGTAATCCGTGGCGTCTCTTCATTGGGTCTGTCCATTCTTCGACTGCTTGAAGAAGAAAGCATGAAAGAAAACACTCGTCGAGTAACCGTGCAACTGCCGGTTGACGTAGCAACCTTCCTGTTGAATGAAAAACGCGCGCAGATTACTAAAATCGAAGACCGCCATAATATGCATGTCCTGATCGTTCCGAACGAACACCTGCAGACACCGCAATATATGATGGAACGCACCCGTCTTAGCGATGATGAAGTACATGTCATCAGCTATGAAGCGAAAGACGAAATCAAGAGCGAAGAAGAAATCCACAGCGTTAACGAAACACCGAAGCCAAAAGAAGAGCCTGCGGTGCAAAACGTTACCCCTATGGCACCTCCGCCTCCTGCATCCGTTGAAGAAAAACCAAATGGCGAAGTGAAAGCCGGACTGTTCAAACGAGTCTGGTCAGCACTGTTCGGCAAAGCGGAAGAGCCGGAAGAAGTGAAGCCGAAAGAGAAATCCCAAGGCAACCGTAATCGCAATAACCGCAATCGTAACAACCGTAACGACCGTCGCCGCAATGACCGCCGTCGCGGCAACCGAAATGACCGCCCAGAGTCCAAAGAGACCGCGGCTGAAACAACGGCGAAAACGATTAATGAAGAGAACGACAAGCAGGAAAATACTTCGGCCAAGAGCAATCGCCGCCGTAATAACCGTCGCCGTCGTCCTCGCCAGGACGAAAATGCCAAACCGGAAAACCAAAACACCCAACCGATTCAGGAGCAGGATGTTGAAAAAACCGATCAGCAACTAAACGCAACTCAGGAAGAAAAGGCTCCTGTCCAGGCCAGCAATAAGCCGAAAGAGGAAACTAAAGAAAGTAAGCCTCGCTCAAGACGCCGTAGCCGCTATAACAGTCGCAGTGGTTTCAACTCGCGCCGTCGTGCACCTAAAGATGCGGAAAGCCGTTCGATCCATTCTCCGGCACCGCATCTGGTAACGGTAACCAAAGACGGTGAAGTGATTCATAAGGAACCTGCCAAAGAAGAACAGAAGCAGCAAAGCGAGACATCTCAAGAGATGACCGCTGCAACTTCTGAGAATCTGACAGTTGCGCAGGCGCCTGTTGAATCAATGCAAGAAGAGACAATCCTAAACCAGGGCTCGGTCTCTGAAACCACTGACAACAGCAATGAGATCCAGATGGACAACGCGGACAAAGCCCCTGCCACTGAGCAACAGGACGCAGAGAAAACCGTTGACTCTGAAGCGGCTGAACCTCAAGCCGAGCTGAACTTTAATAGCACCGCTGAAAACGTTACCGAGACGGTCACAACCGAACCGGAAACTTCCGTTAGCGAGAGCGAAGAAAAATCGGAAGCAGAAACCGACGGGCAAGTTGAAACGCAGAAAGAGTCCCCAGTTGAGACGCAGAGCGCATCTGATAATTCAGAAGCGGATTCGGGAGCAAACTCGGAAGAAGCACCGTCTGAAACCGATAATGTTGCCTCTGCAAACAACAGCGTAGCGGAAAAAACAGAGACCGAAATCCAAGCGGATGACGTTACGGATAATAGTCCAAAAGACGAAACGCTAAGCGAACCGTCAGCCAAGCCGGAAGTCTCCTCTGAAGCGGAAGCGACCGAGCAAGAGGCGAAGCAAGAAGAAGAGAAAACCAAAGCGTAAGCCTGTATTTCTTTTCCTTCAATGAAAAACGCCCAAGAGCATTCGCTCTTGGGCGTTTTTTTATGTCTGCGTTTAAGTCAAAACCATCAAACAATCAGAAAGTGATTCCCTTCCGTCAGTCGAGATGGTTTTGCTTGATATGTTCGAGCAAACCGCGGGAGGCCGATTCAACCAGATCAAAAACATGGTCGAATCCTTGAGGTCCCCCGTAATAAGGATCCGGCACTTCCGTTTCCTCGAACTCCTCGGTAAATTGCAGGAACATATGCAATTTTTCGCGGTGTTCCGGTAACGCCATTTCATACAGATTGCTGTAATTGGAATGATCCATTGCCAGAATATAGTCAAACTGATAGAAGTCGCCGAAATCCACTGCACGGGCACGCAAGTCATTCATCTGGATACCACGCCCTTGAGCGACCTGGGTGGAACGGCTGTCCGGCGGATTCCCGACATGGTAGGCAGCCGTACCGGCGGAATCGATTTCAATTTGCTTTGCCAACCCTTCATCGATAACGAGCTTGCGAAAAACCGCATGTGCCGTCGGCGAGCGGCAAATATTGCCTAAACAGACAAACAAGACAGAGACTTTTTTTGCCATTTGCAGATTCCTCTAGATTCCCTTGCTATAAAATAAACGCCTTAGTTTACAAGGCTCAACTGAAAAATGCATGCAAACCTGCGCCCTCCGGCGGTCACATTAAAAAGCTTCGAGTACGATGCCAACTGGGTGCTATACAGCGACTCGGAAATCATTATTGCCAATAAACCGAGCGGAATGCTTTCGGTTCCCGGACGCGGAGCCGACAAACAGGAATGCCTGCTTTCTCATCTGCAAACCCGTTTTTCCGACGCCTTGATCGTTCACCGTCTCGATATGGACACCTCTGGATTAATGGTTCTGGCGCGATCCAAGGAGGCTCACCGTCACCTGAGCCGACAGTTCCAAGAAAGACAAACTCGTAAGCGCTACCATGCAGTCTGTAGCGGAATAATCAGCCAGGATTACGGAGAAGTCCACTTACCCATGCGCTGCGACTGGGAACGCCGTCCACTGCAGATGGTCGATTTTATTCACGGCAAATCGGCTCAGACTCAATGGCGAGTAATGCGTCAATTTTCCGACCGGTTCAGCGTGGAATTAACCCCGATCACCGGCCGATCCCATCAGCTTAGACTGCATATGAAAATGCTTGGACACCCTATTTTAGGCGACAACCTGTATGCCGATCCGCATTCTCTGAAAATGGCGCCACGCCTGCTTTTGCACGCACACTATCTTGCGTTCACCCATCCTGAAAGCGGTGAGTGGCTGTCATTCACACAAGATGCCAACTTTCCGATCTAAAGATGATGGCACAAATACTGCTAGTCGTGCACTAAGCAAAAAAACTGATAATTTACTGACAATTTTATAAGCTGAAACCTGTCTTGCTTTTCTTGATGCAGAACAGTAAAGCGCCCTATTGCTCTAGCCACTCTAAAACAAACTCAATAATATGGCTTAAAGCATTATGGCAGTAGAAGTAGGAAAGAGTGCCATGTCAAATATAGATCCACAGAAAGACGATTTAGCCACCCAACAGATGGTTGAAATGATGGAAGGCAAAACCACGGAAGGTGAGCTCGACGTTGACGCCCTGTTAAACTCGATCGATGAAGTTGAAAAACAATCTGAATCCGAGGAAATCGAGGACGTGAACACCTCGGAGGAAGAGATCGACAGCGATCTTCTGGAACAGATTCAGACCTCTGATGACGAACTCGAACAGGCGCTACTCGATATGGATGCCGCTCTTGATAACGAAGATACACCTTCTGCTTCCGAAGATTTTACCGCCGCGGATAATTCAGCTGAAAACGCAGACGTCGAAGATCAATCGAACTTATCGGATGACCTTTCCGCAGACTCTGAAGACGCTCAGCCGGATGAATGGGATGCATTGATCGGTGAAGAAGACGCTCTGTCAAACGAAGACGACATGACCTTAGAAGATCTCCCGGAACCGGCGCTGGATTCATCAGTGGACGATGCTCATCAAGAGACCGATCTCATAACAGATTTAGAAAGCGTTGACCTTGAGGAACACTCAAACGACTTGATTGAAGAAGTCAATCCCGCCGAGGACAGTGACGATCTTGAGCAGATGCTTCAGACTGCGGAAGCATCCACCACCGACTTGGATATCGATCAAAACGAAGACAATTCAGATCTCGAAAGCCTGGACGATTTGCTGGTGGATGAAAACCCAAGCGAAAGCACGTTCGAAACCGATCTCGACCAGTTAATCGAAGAAGAACCGCAGGAACCCGTTGCCGACATTGAGTTTGAAACACCTGCCACGCCGGAAATTCTTGCCGAAGACAATGAACAAACGTCTCGAAACGATCTTCAATCTCTGGCTGAGCAAACCAATGAATCCGTTCAGGCAATGAGTGAAGCCGTAGAGATGGATAAACAGACTCGTGAAATCATCGAACAGTTGAGCAGCTCCGCGCAAATGACAACTAAAATCGCTCTTGCCACCGCTCAGAAAGCACAGGAATCGGCTCTGAGTGCACAGGACGCGATTGAAAAAACATTTGCTGCTATTCAACGAGCGCAACAAATTACGCAGAGCGCCGACTATCAGGTCGATATGCAAGCAATGAAAAACCTGACTGCGGAAGAACTTACGGACATTCTGCAAGAAATCAAAGCCAAAAATGACGAACTGAAACAGGTTAATAGTGAACTAGCGAGTCAAATTGCCGAGTTTCACCAGTCTTAGGAATGCAATATGAGTGATCAGAATAATCAGGTAGATGATCTACTGGAAGCCGTAGAAGAACTTGATCTGGCTGGGGAAAACCTTGAACAGAAAGTCGATCAGTCTCAGAAAACACATAAAGAGCTACACTCTCTTTCCGAGGAAGCCAAAGTCGACAGTTCAATTATGACACTCGAAGCGGCAAAAACTGCCCAGGAAGCCGCAACCCAAAGTCAGGAAGCGGCAAAAGCCAGCTTACAGGTCTCGGAAGCATTGCGCGGCCACACTGAAGAATTGACCAATGCCACTTTTAACTGGCGTCAAGCCATCCGTCATGCATCTCAGGAAATGGCCGAGAGCAAAAAGCTATTCGTTTCCATGCTCGTCATCAGCCTGCTCTTGAGCTTGACAGCTATCGGGGTAATGATCGCCGTTTACTACAATATTGGCAGTCAGCAAGAGCAGCTTAAAGGCGAAATCCTTGATGTTGTGCAAACTGAAAACGCCCTTTTCACCAAAAAAATGACTATTAAGATCGACGATCTTGCATCGCAGATCGAGGCGAGCCGTTTTTATGTCGAAAAACTGGCCCGATCGCCACAACCTCCGGTAGATATAACAACAGAAGAAAGCACTTCCCAAGAAGAAACTACAACACCTGAAGTCAATAATAACCCGAAAACGATTCAGACCGCGGAACAGCCGCAAGAGCAAAGCAAGATACCGGCAACAGTGAATAACTCGGCCGAAATTGAGCAGCTGCTCCAAGCTCAGCTACAACCAATGCAGGATAAAATGACTCAACAGATCAGCCAGCTGAGTGAACAGCAGGCAACGCTGTCCAAAGAACTGCAAAAACTGGCGATTGCGGCATCCAAACAGCCGAAGCCGGTGATGACCTCCGGCGGAACAGCTAGATTGGATGCCAAGCAGAGCCAACAACTGGCAGACATTCGCTGGCTGGTTTCAAAACACGATAAAAAACTACTTACAATCAGCGATCAATTGAAAACTATGACCCAGCCGGATGCTCAGTCCGATATAAAATGGCAAAAACAGCTTGAACAGTTACAACTGCAACAGAAGACTATTCAAACCGAACTGCAAAAGCTGCAAGAAAATGTCAAAGAGTTGACGAGCAAGGTGAATGCAAACCAGCCTTACAGTTACAAAGCCAAATAAGCCAAAACAATCTGTCTAATCTATAAAAAAGCCGCTGACACTCAAGCGGCTTTTTTTAATGCCCTTAAAGTTAAAAAAGAGTGATATAAGACTCTTTTTAAAAAAATATAAGAAATCTTTAATCAAGGGGTTGCAATGAGCCGTTAAACCCCTATAATACGCCCCATCGAACAGCAACGGTGCTTACCAAGAGCAACCAGTTCGACACTACAAATTGACGCGGGGTGGAGCAGCTTGGTAGCTCGTCGGGCTCATAACCCGAAGGTCGTTGGTTCAAATCCAGCCCCCGCTACCACATTTAAAGCCTTGACTGGCGCGGCCTAGAGCCAAATCAGTCAGGGCTTTTTTATTACCCAAATTTCGCCAATGTAGGGAAATTTGTAGAGATTTGATTTTGGGTGCTATTTACGTACTTATGTAAATGCTGATGACTAAAGTGAGCGTATCGCTTCACCATCTTATAGTCAGACCAGCCGCCTAACTCTTGCAGAACTTCCAAAGGCGTTCCCCTATTGACATGCCAAGTCGCCCATGTGTGACGAAGATCATGCCAGCGAAAATCCTCCAAACCAATTTCTTTGCATATACTTTTAAACATTTTGGTGTTCGCTCTACGAACTGGATTCCCCTTATAAGTGAAAACCCTTTCAGTATGCTTTCCAATTTGTCTTTTCAGCACGTCCACCGCCTTTTCTGACAATGGAACAACAAAGGCCTGTTCACTCTTTAAAATATCGTCACCTTCGATAAAGACAACTCGCTCGCTTAAATTAATCTGATCCCAACGCAACAAAGTGACATTGGATTCTCGCAAGCCCGTTTCTAAAGAGAAGACAACCATATCTGCCGTGTGAGCAGGTAAAGCTTGAATGAGTCGATAGGCTTCATTTTCAGTCAGCCATCGAACCCGCTTCTTTGGTTCCTTCAAGAGTTTGACGAAAGGAGGATCACATTTCACCTCCCATTCTTTGTGTGCTTTGTTTAATACCGCTCTAAGTTTCTGAAGTAGTCGATTAATCGTTGCGTTACTGACGCCCTCTTTCAGTCGTTGCTGAATGATGTCATCAATGTGCATGCGCCTAATTTCATCGACATACATATGACCAAAATAAGGATCAAGGTATTTGAAGATGCTGATCTCGTTAGTCTGATCCTTATTCTGCTTTTCACGCATGAAACGAATCACCGCTTCTTTCCATAACATACGAGGCTTTTCACCTAAGTGATAAACTCGCCATAAATCATGTTTCAGCTTTGCTTCGAATTCTTGCGCTTGCTTTCGGTCTTCAGTCCCAGTAGAGCGCTGTATTCTCGTTCCATCTGGTGCAATGAATTCAACCCACCAGATAGTGTTTCGTTTGTAGATTGACATAATGATTCCTCATTGTTGTCAACAACTTGCACAACACTCTCAGGCGTAGAATATTGATTTCTGAGATATTGTGCAAGGTCTTGTTCGATAAATACCCACTTTCTGCCAAGCTTTGCCGCAGGGATTTTGCCTGCTTGAGCATGTCTTCTAACCGTTTCAGGATTACAGCCTAAATAGTTAGCCGCTTGGGAGAGAGTGAGCAATTTGGTTTGCTCACTCATGGGGTATTACTCCTCTAATTCAGTGTTATAGCGAAGCGTCTTTTCTTTCGCTTTAAGCTTTAGATACTCTTCCATGGTCTGATCTCTGGACAGATGATAGTGCTCAGCTTCATGTAAGAACTCGCCTAATGCTTCACCAAAGTCAGAAATCCCTTCTCTCGCCATAAAGGAACTGATCGCCGCCAGACCATTCACAAATAAATATTGATCATTTGGCAGTCGCTTTTTGACTACGGGTTTAACCGCCTGGCACTCCACATTCGTGCAAGCTTGAGCAATCTCTTGCCAGGCTTCAGTAACAGGCCAACGAGATTCATTAGAGTCTTCCGTTGGTGTGACCAGTTGAAGCCAATTCGTTGAAGCGTATTTCCAAATAGCAGGACTCAACTTAATTATCTGATCAGGATGTTTTAAGCCGACATTAGCTAAGAACTCTCGACGGATCTGAAATTCCACACGCCAAACATCCGTTACCCCAGACCAACCGGAAGCTTCCCATAATGGAAGAAGGTAATCTTTTTTGGATTTCTGGACTTCGAGAGACTTGTTATAAAGCCTTCCCATAATCAAGCCCTTACCAATTCGCCAACCAGACGGTCGTTTGTTTTGATGGAAACGGTCGATCTGCTTTGCTCGGGTTTTCCACTGGTTAATCTCAATCGCTTCAACATTGAATTTTGAGTAACACTCAAAGTCCATACAAAGATCGAGACGACTGACAGCCGCATGCCCTTTTACCGTTCCAATTCGATCAATAATTTGATCAAGGTGCATGAGGATTTCATCCAGTTCCATAAAGGTCAGCAGTTCACTACTGATCTGAACATAGGCAAGTGGAACGGATGAAGACTTACCACTGGATACTTGGATATTGAACCAATTGTCTTTTAGAACAAATGAGAACTTACCTGCCCCTTTCGGCATGACCTGAAATTTATGCTCAAAGAAATGCAAATAGGCTTCTGAAGCAATCTCAGGATCGGTATGTTGAGCCATGTTCTTCAGGAAGGTTAATAGTTCTTCTATCTGGGGTGTTATGTTGCCCCTATACGATAAGTACAAACTATCGACAGCACAGCGTAGTGGTTTAATGTTTTGGTTATTTATGTATTTTGCAGGTGCTGTGTTACTAAGTGCCGCACCTGAATGGTTGCACGTTCGCGAGGTGGCTTGAGGGCGCGCAGAGCCTGCGCGCTCCTGCAAGCCCACACTCTCACGCGCTTCAATTTCTGGATTTGTGTTTGAATTAGACATATTCAATTCCTTCTGTAGTTAACGAGAACGACGTCGCTGGAATTGAGTTTCTAGAATTATTCGATTTGAAACACGGAATGGAATTAATAGATTCTATTCCTTGAAATGATTATAGATTTATTGTAATTGATGAGATTTTTTTACTAAGTTGTATAACTTGTTGAAGTAATTAACATCATCAACATCCCGAATATCGGGTATCACTCCTAAATCAGCAGCAATTCTTTTATGTGAGTTAAATTTCAGTGCATAGGGGCCTTTGATAACCCCAATGAAATCAACAATACTTAAGTACAAAAGAAATTTTTTTGATTTACAAGTCTTAGAATGGCTGAGAATTGGTGTTCTTTGTGCTTTGATTATCTTTTCTTCCAGTCCAAGTCTTTGTTCTTTAGGTAATGAGTCTAAAAAACTTTGGACTTCAGCCAATTTCAGAATATTGGGGTCAATACCAACTGCGAGGGGAAGAAGTTTTTGATTTTTTTGGTTAATGGCTTCATGAAGAAGTGAAGACAGTGCTTTCTTGTTTTGGATTAGAGATAGAGATTCATAAAAACGAGCAATTGCCCGTTCGAGGAATAATTTATCGAATGGCGCTAATGGTTCATTATTGGTTACCTTTACATAAAGTTCTTGTTCTAATTCATCAATCGCTTGATAAAAGTTAGCTTTTGCCTTTTTTAGAGGTAATGGTGGGCTTGGAGGTTCTGTTTTAATGTCTTCGAGTACTTGCTGAACCAGCAAATCATTAAATTCTTCGTAATATGATTTTGGATTTAGATATAACTTGTAAAAATTCAAGTTCTTAGCTGTAAATACACCAGTTTGATCTCTGCTTTCAAGAAGCAGCTTTGAAGGGTTGTGAAGCCAGTTAATAGTTTCTTCTGCTTGCTGGAGAAACTCAGGAAGAAAATTGCATAGCATATTTACAATACCTTCTTCATGAGCATTCATTTTCACATCTCTCGTAAAGCAATCAAAAAAATGTCTAATAAATTAGTGGCGATTCAGTGTGTTGTTATCTACTTATATAGTCATTAATGTTGAGTCTGAAATTTTGGCTTCGAGTTTTTCAATAATCTCGGTCAACTCGATGCGGGCTTCACTTTCCAATCCCAAGCATTTAGAAATACCCTCAGCATCCGTGCTTTTGCGATCAACTAAGTTTAAGCGGAGCTTTCCAGAAGCTTCATTTAGTTGATAGGCATGAAAGTGCATTGAATCACCAATTCTTGCATTATCACTTATATGTGCGAAAGAAAACTCACTTGCCATGTAATCCAATAAATGATTTTGTACCACTAAAACAAGGTGTTTATTTATGTGCTCAAATGTTTCAATTTTGTGATGCATCTGAACTAGAATTGTTTTAGCCGTCATCTTCCAATTCATTCCAAAAGATTTTTTTGAGTTGAGGTCTTCTGGCTTAACCAAAATTCCTTTTGAATTAACAAATCTTTGCCTAAAAGGCCAAACGGTGCCGGTGGTATCTAAAGTTTGCAATTCTATCGCAACGAAATCTTTTACTTTTCGGTCACGCGTAGAAACAAGGAAATAATCCACGTTACCCCCAGGGATTGGTACTTCTGCTACGATATGCAATTCATTTCCAGGCTCATGAGAGTTCAGTAGATGGAGGCAGTCAGTAAAAATTTGCCTTCTTTCGAGTAGGCGGTGAGGGCAGATAATCACATCTTTTTTATCTTTTCCGTATGTTACAGAACATGTTCCAATTGTTAGTTCTGCTTCACTTTTTCGATTTTTTAGGCATTTACGACCTAGGTATGGACACTGTTGTTGTTCAATAAGATTATTCCAATCTGCTGTATTGTTATAAATTGAAATGCCATATATTTCTGCTATATTGTTTGCTGATGCCATTCGCTACATCTTTCCTCTGCTAATTCTATATATTCTTTAGATAAGTCAACACCAATCGATTTCCTATTAAAGGATTTTGCAACTAACATTGTTGTTCCCGTTCCACAAAAAGGGTCAAATACAATTCCATCAGGAGGACAAGTTGCAAGAATAGGGATTTTACAAAGATCTTCAGGATATGCTGCGTAATGCTTTTTACGTTTTTGGGTGTCTTCAGGTAAGATGTCCCAAACATCGCTAGGTTTACTCCCTTTAGGATGATATCTAAGAATACAGAAACCTTTATCTCTTAATTCTTTTGCTCGACCAGAGACTTTTTCCGAATCTGAGTGTGTGGCTCTTTGTTGGCCACGAATGATCATTCTAAAATCGGACAGCTCTCCTCTACTGATTTTTTCAAGTGTTTCATCTAAAGCATTCAAAGCATTCTTCTTTTCTTCCATATTTAAATCGGTAGAAAGCTCAATTTGGCGTTTATACCTTACACCACTAACACCTGTTGCTGAAACAACTGCACCATTTTCTACTTTGGCTTCTCGAGGCTTTTTTCTTACTGCATCAGCATTGTAATAATATCCTTTTGATTTTTTTACAAAGTGAAAAACATTTTCATGGATATTTCTTAATTTGTCTTTAGAGTTGTCCGGTGCTCCTTTCACCTTGTTCCAAATTACAGAGTTTCTTAGTATCCAACCCTGTTCGTCGATTAATTCAAAAGCTATTCTCCACGGAATACCTAAAAGAGCCTTGTTTTTGTATGTGTCACCAACATTTAGCCAGAATGAACCTTCATCTTTAAGCACTCGCTTCAACTCCAGAAAAATATCACACAGATCCTTAATATATTCCTTATGATTCTTTTCTAGTCCAATTCCACCGTTCTCATATTGTCTTTGCCCCCAATATGGAGGACTAGTAATGCACATATCTATTGATTGGTCGGGCATTGATTTAAGTACCTTAAGGCAGTCGCCTTGCATAAATAATGGCGCGTAACTTGTGCTTTTCTTGTAAGAGTCTAGCTCTAATCTTATTGTTTTACTTTGGGAGGTCATCTTGATTAGTTTGGTCTTAGTTGCTGTTAGTCTGAAATTATATGTATTAAAGCAGAAATATTGGGATACGTCTTCTACGAAGAGGTAATCGCCAATAAAGTGCACTTTTTAAACTACTATTTCTCCGATTTGTAACGGCTCAAATCAGTCATTTCCAGTTGTTTGCATACATCACTAATTAGCCATATATATTTTTCTTCAAACGGTTGTCCTTTAATGTTTTCCAGAATTGCTTTTAACTTTTGGGAAGTGTTGGAAAAATTCTCACTATATTCATATGTGATTGGAGGCATAGAACCAGCTATAAATGAATGATTTAAAATGTATTTGTAAGAGCTTCCTAAAGAAATATATTTATATCCGGTATCGTCATCATGGCCAAATAATGGTTCTAGGATATTGAAACTCTCGTTTTTTCGGTAAGCATCTAAAAATTCCGAATCGATTAGAATTCTTGGGTATATAGCTTCTTGTGACTCTAAGTAATAGGCTCTGTTCATAGCTGGTCCAAACATTGGACCATTTTTTAAATGAAGTAGTTTGCCGAAAGTAATTCCTCCTCTAAGAAGGAGTGAATGTTTTTCCCATAAAATAATATTAATTTTTGCAATTAGCTCAAGCATATTTTGAGTTGCTAGAATATCACTGGACAATGCTGATAAAACTATGGAATCAGAAAAATAGCTCACTTCAATAGGATGTTGTTTGAGCATAAGTTCAGCTATCCGATCAAAAACTTCTTCGACTTCTACAATATTTTCTTTGGGAATTAGTTCATAGTTGATGCTGCCAAAAGCTTGTTTTTGTATCTTATCTGGTTGGAGCTGATTAAGTGCGTCAACAAGAGATTGGACTATTACGAAATCATCTGCACTACTTTCTACAAGTGATCCAAAACCGAGTATGTCTATAAAAGCGATGACTCTGTCTTCGTACATGAATTTCCTTTAAGTTAAAATATGTCTTTTCTAGAATGGGTAAGTATAACTTTTGGTAGAAAAAAAGATATTTTTATGTTTGAAAGCACACTAAAAAAAGGAATGGGTTTGAGTAGTTATAAATAGGATAAAGCATTAAAGAGCGTTGTTAAGCTGTTGAATTTGTTAAAAATAGTGGCTCATAACCCGAAGGTCGTTGGTTCAAATCCAGCCCCCGCTACCAAATTTCTTTAGTTAAATCATGTATTTAGCTAATCTAAAAGCCACTTACCATAGTGGCTTTTTTCGTTTCTATGCCCGATACTATGCCCAATCCTTTTGCATAGCCTCTCAATGTATCGACATTGAAATGAGCATATTTCTGAACAGACTTAATATCCTTCCAGCCGCCAAGTTCCTGTAACACTTCTAAGGGTGTTCCATTTTGAACATGCCAACTCGCCCAAGTATGACGAAGATCATGCCAGCGGAAGTTTGTTATGCCTGCTTTCTCAAGTCCGTTTCGCCATGAATCAGTTCCCGCTTTTTTAACGGGCTTACCTCTGTAGGTAAATACAAAAGTATGATGCTTTCCAATCTGGCTTCGGATAATTTCCTTTGCCGAATCAGTCAGCACAACCAAATACGGTTTACCGTCTTTGAGAACATCATCACCTTCTATATAGACAACACCTTTTGCCAGATCAACCTGATCCCAACGCAAGTGAGTGACATTGAATTCTCTCAACCCTGTTTCCAGAGTAAAGTGCGCCATGACTCTCGTATGCTCCTGAAGGTGTTTTAAAAGGTTTGACGCTTCATTATGCGTAATCCATCGGACACGCATTCTAGGAGTGCTAAGAAGTTTTATGTAAGGCGGATCACACTTTACACGCCATTTCTTGTTTGCCAGATTAAACAAGGCTCTAATTTTTTCGAGTGACTTGTTAATCGTGGAATTTTTCACTCCTTGTTTTTGACGGGTGTCGATTAATTGCTCGATGTGTTTGCCGTTAATCTCATGTAGTTTCAGATGCCCGAAGTAAGGGTCTAAAAGTCGAAAGAGTGAAATATTATCTTTCGGGCTTTTGGTTTCTGATTCTGTGATGAATTTGACAACCGCTTCGCGCCACGACATTTCCGCCCTTTCCCCGAACAGAGCCTGTCGATACAGGTTGTAGTTCAGGGTCGCTTCAAACTCAGCCGCTAGGGCTTTGTTTTCAGTCCGAGTAGATTGTCGTATAACCGTTCCGTCTGGTGCTGTGAATTTACACCACCAATACTTTGAGTTGCGTTGTTTGTAGAGTGACATAAGTCTTCTCCTTTTTCGTCAACGCAATCACGCCGACTATCATTATTACCCACTCGGGTTGCGTTTAGCAATTCCTCCAACTTAAAGCGTAGCTCCCCTCCGATCTTGTAATGCGGATAACTGTAGCGTTTAACATTCCTTCGCAGAGTCTCGGGATGAAAGCCAAGCAGTTGAGCAACTTCTTTTAGGGATAGCAGTGCATCAGTCATAATCCAACTCCTCTAAAGGGATATTGAACCGTTTAGCACGCTCATTGAGCTTTTGCTTGAGTACGGTTTTTAAATTCTTACCAAGGAAGTCGTAATAATTTTCGGCTTCTTCTGAATAGGCTTTTAACCCTTCTTCAAAATTCGTAATTCGTCTGGATGCCATAAACGAGATTAAATAGCCAAGCCCATTAACAAACAGCGTTTCGCTGGATGGCAAACGGACTTTTGCCACTTCTTTGACAATTGGCTCTGCTCCAAGTGAAGTCGCTTGCTGAACCTCTTCCCAGACAGGATGAACTTGCCAACGTGAACGGTTACTATCGTTTGGATTTGGAATAACCAGTTTTAGCCAGTGTTTGGTGACTGCCGCCCAGAGTTCTGCTTGATTGCTTATCGCTTTTTCGATTTCCCGCAATCCGATCTGTTTTAAAACTTCGGTATGAAACTCGAATTCAATACGCCAGACAATGGATTCTCCATCCCATCCTTGAGATTTCCAGAGGTCATAGAGATAGAACTTTTTAGATTGTTCTTTGATCTCACGGGTTTTATCGTAAATACGACAAACAACGCCCTGTTTGCCAAACTTAAATCCAGAACGCTGACCATTGATTAAAAAGCTATTTATCTGCTGAGCTTGAGTAACCCAATCCCGGTCTGATACTTCATCAAACGAGAAGGTATTAGAGAAAAAATCGAAGCAGATATCGAAACGACTGATTAGAGGATTTAGCATGATTCATCCTCCCCTTCGATATGACCAATGGTAGAAATGATCTTCTTGAGGTCGTTCAGAATCCTTTTTAAAGGCTGGTGTGTTAGCAATTCACTACTGATCTGGACTGATGCCAAAGGGAGAGTGGTCGCATTAGACGAAGAAATTTTTATATAGAACCAATTATCTTGCAGAACATAAGCAAAGTTTTTGGCACCAGACGGCCTAACCTCAAAACAATGACCGTGAACCTTGAAGACTGCATCCGAGGTTGGATAAGGTGTTTTATTGCCAGCAATCTGTTTTAAGTGTTCAAGCTGGTCATTAATTTTTGAGTAAATCGTTCCGCGATACGTTAGGTATAAGCTGTCTATTGCCGTTCGTAACGGAGTGATGATTTGTTCGTTTTGGTATGTATGGGGTACTGTCTTACAAGGTGAGGTACCCTTGTTGCACGTTCGCGAGGTGGCTTGAGGGCGCGCAGAGCCTGCGCGCTCCTGCAAGCCCCCACTCTTACGCGCTTCATGTTGTTCCGTAGTCTTGTTAGATTTCATAACAATCTCCAATTCAATTATTCGAAAAATAGAACATTTGTTCTTGGAGAAAATTATGAAATGGCAGGGTATAAAGAATCTGGGGGCTAAGTTTTCGTAAAGTTACCCCCCAGAAATTTATCGATTTCTGTAGTAGATAGCGAGTTTTCTAAATTCATCATCGATATAAGAGTCTGTGATTAAGCCAAACTTGATGGCTAATTGTTGCAACTTAGGATTGGTGATTGGGTTGGGTTTGGACAAGAAACCGAGTGCAGATGCAAAATTAAGGAAGATGGCAAGCATTAGATATTTCTTGCGCTTGTCAGGAGTTAAAGACGGTTTTTCAACTGCTGATAAAATCGAGGTATCAAAATTGTGGCGTTTAACTGGACTCAGCTCGTTAAGTCTATTTTTGACCGCATCTAACTCTAGTACTGATGGGTCTACTTTGACTGCTTTGATTAGGTCTAATTTTTTCCCTCTTTCAATAAAACGATTAACGAAATAGTTCAGGCGTTTACCGTTTTGGACAACACTCAAAGAATTGTAGAACTGCGCAATGGACACTTTGACAAAAAACTCTTGTTCAAATCCAAGTTGATTAGAGAGTAATTCGAGTTCTTGATTATGCTCATCATCAAAAGAGAAGTTCCTCATATAACGTTGAATGCGGAGCAAGATATATCGTACCAATCTTTCATTCATTTCTTTTGGTTCTTCTTGAGTGTTGGCATTTAAACCACAAGCGGCAAAAATATTGGAGGTAACTTCGGCTCTTGTTTGCTGGTAAAGCTGTTCTTCATCTAAGTACAAAAAAGCCCAATCAAGATTTTGGAAGGGATTTGATTCATCTTTCCCAATCATTGACTGGAATGCTGGCTTTGAGATATTCAAAAAAAGTGGCAGGAACTCCCGTTCGTAGGTTTCAAGAACGGGAGGGAAAATGAGCTCTAAAATTCTTGCTTTGAATTCGGCGGATTTCATAAATGTCAACGAAACCAGAATTTAGTAGAAACGCTTAAAGCATCAACAAGGTTGGCTGACAAGCAAATCTCCAAATCCCCATATCAAAGTCCCCAAAAGTCCACTCATGAATTCGACTAAAACCAATCTTGCTTTTTTTGCATCAAGTCTATCAACTGCTTTTGAGTGAGTGCTTCTTAAATCTTGTATGAACACCGCTAATTGTTCGTTATATTTTGTTTGAATATCATTTAACACGGGGGTTCGATATTGATGCTCTGCATCCAGCTCCTCTTTAATCTTCTTGTGGTTAAATGAATACTTTGAAAGACGCCCAAGAACTGTTTTGGAATAATCAATGTTTCGATTTATTCCATGGTTAAAGAAAATGATTACTATTGCAAAGCAGACAAGAATGGCTCCAGATCTAGCAAAAGCGGTACCGTATCCAAAATAGGTAAGAATTCCACCTATAGAGGGGATGAACAGCATGGTGAACCACGCTAGCTTTAGTACATGCTGGGATATAAAATTAAGTAGATTTTTTAGCATTATTTACAATACCTAAAATGTTTAAAAGTGACTAAATCAGTCTAGCATCTGGCTTTAAAAACGTTTATCTTGCTTGAACCTGCAATTTTCAAAGTAACTTCCTATAGCCAAACAACTTACATCAATATTTAAGTAATCGTCTTTATCGTAAATCGATTTTACTATACAGATAACCGTTGAAACAGAGTGCCCCGTTAAACTATCAGAATGTGATGAAGAGCTGGTTGCTTCAAAAGGAGGAAACGTAAATTCTATCTTTATCCCCTTTTTCTTGTAATGAGCTCTACGTAGTTGGTCTGTACCTGATAATGATGTGTTTATGTTTTTGTAA
Source organism: Thiomicrorhabdus xiamenensis (assembly GCF_013282625.1). Lineage (NCBI taxonomy): Bacteria > Pseudomonadati > Pseudomonadota > Gammaproteobacteria > Thiotrichales > Piscirickettsiaceae > Thiomicrorhabdus > Thiomicrorhabdus xiamenensis. Next base: position 1,006,492 of record NZ_CP054020.1, on the reverse strand, counting down.
TAAAATCCTGCTTGAAAAGCAATAAAACTACCAGGCCTTAATAACGAATTAATTTGAGCTCGATCAAATTTGTCCGTTATGTTAATGATTGGAAGATTTGCCAAAACAGATTCAAAAACTTCTTTCATATAATAAACGAGAATAAAGCCATTTCCATCATCGTACATGTAACGTCTATTTTCATTCATTTTCTGAACAGTCGAAATTTCGAGAATTCCTAAATCATCAACATATCCAGCATCTTTTAGTTTTGAAAATGTTTTGAAGTTCTCAGCATTAATATTAAGATCTAAAAACAATTCATAAATTCGTCTATGATTAAAATAATCCCATCTTGAATAATCGTGAGAGACTAGGCCTAGAATAGCCTCAGCATCAGAAGTCTTCGCGTCTTCTATCCATTTAGTCTTGAATTCCCGTAATTGTTTTTTGCTGAGATCGATGCTTAATTCTTTTTTTGTATGTGCTAAGTCATGGTGTTCTAAACACAAAACAACTAAATTTGACTCGTCATGACTTTTACTTTGGCTCCACTCTTCAATATGATGGATAATAATTGGTTTTGTAGCATCCCTACAGACACAACATGTTCGTTTAGATTCATATAGCAATTTGATATATGTTTCAGAGGGAATAGGCGGGCGGCCTCCTTCATTAATAGATAAAATTTGGTCGTCATTTAAACCAAGATTAGAAAGTTCAGAATTTTTAAGTTGCTTGAGTTTACTTAAGTTGTAACCCTTATCTATCAATTCCTTAGATAATTTTGTATCGATACCTCTTCGTAAAAAAGCATTCATTGTATTGCCATTAAATTTGCTTTTTTTTGTATTCATAATTCCTACTGGTTTACCATTTTCAATTACTGTACATACATACAAAGGTTCAGCGGGAGCATTAAGTTTAATCATTGCTTCTGAGAAAAAAGCTGCTCCTGCAATATTTAATGATTGAAAAGCCGAATCAATCCTCATACATCCTGAAATTTCATCACCATTCACTTGAATCATTTTAAACCTATTCGGTATTTTAAATTTCTGGGCTGATTCAAAGTCTGTTATTACGTGTGATTTTAAGTATTCAGATTTTTCTTCATCTGTTCCATAAAATGTGTGAACTGAGACCCCATACTCTTTTACAAAAATGGCATCATCTGTGTAGAGAAATAAATTATAGACGTCTTCTTTCATTAGAAATCTCTTCAATGTCATGTTGTTGTCAATATAGAATTATACCTATAATAAGATACTTTGTATTTTTCCGTCGGACGTAGCATTGAAATTATGTAAAGGACTATGACAATAATGTTTATGGAAGCGATTTGGAGGCTTATAAAATCGTTGCTAATTATGACATAGTGTGAAGTGGCGTGATTGCTAGTTTATTTTATAAATCAATAAGATAGTGGTTATTCCAGAGTTTACTCATAACCCGAAGGTCGTTGGTTCAAATCCAGCCCCCGCTACCAAATTCCAAAGCCTTGACTTCATTAGTTTTTAAGCGAAATGATTCAGGGCTTTTTTATTGCCTAGCGAAAAGCCAATGTAGCCGGTTTTGTAGCTAGCCCGCTCTGGAATTACAAACTGTTTTAGGTGCTTATGGCTTAAGTGCTCATAACGCTACACCACTTTAAAGTTTGAACAGCCCTCAATTCTCTTACAAGCATTTTTAACAACTCGTATTTGCTTATACCATTTGCCCTCCCCCCCTAGAAATTTTACTCATTGAAAATAAAGCTTTTTAGCACCTTTTTTGTGCAATTCTGATAAAAAATGATCCATTTAATGACAACTCGATGTGATAAAGCCTTTTTTGTTTTGGCTGTTTTTAGAACAACATCCGAAATAACAGTATTTTTAAACACATATAAATATACTTAACGCTCAATATATACTTTTCTAATGTATTTGGCATCAATACTGCTGGAAAAAGCATGATCTTAATAGTTTCTTACTAGCAATCAAAAATTCTAACCCAACAATTTTCCAACTAAGTTCCGAAGCCTTCAGTGCTTTATCCATTTAATTAACAACTCTAAACGTAGCAATATTTTTTAAATATTAAGTCGCGCAACTGTTTGCGACTTGTACCTGTTATCCACTACAGCTCATCTGCTAATGGAGGATCACCCATATGTTTTCTGTACATTTTTCGGAACAAATTGCTACTAATCTAGCTTTTGCTTCTTTCTTGTTTGCTTTTAGTGTCTTGCTTCTTTTGATCAATAAACTGAGCAGCATCACCCTAACGCTATACAAAACACTCATAATTGCCTCGCTGTATACCGTTACAACGATGGTATCCCTGAAATTTCTGCAATCCGAATTGGAAGCCTTGGTGATACCGATTGCCATCGCTCTGAGTATTACCACTCTGGCGCACCACTACCTTAGAGGTTTTTCAGTGGCCGGTAATCTGTTGATGGCCGCACACCTGAACCTCAGTCTGGCCGGTTTAGCCTGGGGGGTTGCAATACTAGCCAATGCAGAGGTGGGCTGGTTAACATTCCTGATCATTTCCACCGCATTTGTTATCACAGTGGTTAGCCTAAGCATCGGGTTAGTGCAGAGCTATGAACAATGGGAAGTGATCTGCAGAAAAGCCTGGCATCGTAAGCAAGACCCGGAAATACGCCCTCCACGAACGCATTATCCGAAAGTCTCTTTGCATGTACCGGCTTATTCCGAACCGCCTGAACTGGTTATCGATACCTTAAATACTCTGGCAAAACTGGATTACCCGAACTTTGAAGTCTTGATGATTGACAACAATACAACGGACCCCAGCCTGTGGCGACCGGTTGAGCAGCACTGCAAGAAACTGGGGGAACGTTTTCGGTTTTTTCATCTCGAAAATTTACCGGGAGCCAAAGCCGGAGCCTTAAATTTTGCGCTTCAAAACACGGCTGAAGATGCAGAACTGATCAGTGTCGTAGACAGTGACTACCGGGTGAATGCAAACTTTCTCTCCGAACTGGTTGGCTATTTTGACGATCCTAAAATGGGCTTTATTCAAACCCCGCAATCCTATCGCGACTGGAACTCGGATTCGTATTTGAAAATGTGCAACTGGGAATACCGGTTAGTTTTTTCGACAACACTGATAAGCCGTAATGAACGGATGGCGGCATTGACCGTCGGCACCATGGGAATCATACGACGCCGTGTACTGGATGAAGTAGGCGGCTGGGCAGAGTGGTGTTTAACTGAAGACTCGGAACTGTGTGTACGCATACATGCTCTAGGCTATCGCTCTCATTACCTGAATAAAGTGTACGGGCAAGGACTGATTCCGGAAAACTTTGAAGGTTATAAAAAGCAGCGATTTCGCTGGACATTCGGCCCTATTCAAGAACTCCGACGGCACTACCGTTTACTTTTACCCAAACCATTTGCTAAAGCGTCCGCTTTAACCGCAATGCAAAAAGTGCATCATGCCATTCATGGATTGGGAGCGATAAAATCCGGGCTGGAATTTCTCTTACTTCCGCTCGGGGCCTTGGCTGTCGCCTCAATGTTGATTCATGAGGAGTCTATTCATATCCCATCTCATATATGGATTGCGTTGGCGGTCTCAGGTGTTTCGGCGCTGGTATTGAAATGGCATCTTTTCCGGGCATCTATGGGATGCAGCATCAAAGAAACCATCGGTGCGCTGATGGCAACAACCTCTTTAGACTACATCATCAGGGTCGCAAGCCTGAGAGGATTGTTTACAGAGAACTCACCCTGGCGCAGAACGAATAAATTCAAAGTCCTGCCTCTGGGGATCGGAACACTGAGCGCAGCCCTTCCGGAGCTGATACTCGGCACCAGTATGCTGACTGTAGCCAGCTTGATGTTAGTGTTTGCCAGCGACTCGAGTCTGGTTCATCTGGTAGCCGTTGGCTGGATTCTGCAAAGTCTGCTTTTCTTCAGTGCCCCGCTCCTTACCCTTTTAGCCGAAAAAGGGATTAAAAGACGATCTTTGGCTGAAGAAGCTGAAGAACAGTTGGCACTGGTTTCAGAACCCCATAACCCGATCATGAAGACTGATTAGTCAATGGAGTTATTATGTTATTCAACTCGTATAGCTTCTTGTTTGTCTTTCTCCCCATTGCATTGGTGATCTTCCACTTTCTGCGAAGTCAGGGAATGTCCAGAGTTTCATTTCTATCTCTGGTCATTCTCTCACTGGTGTTCTATGGCTATTGGAACCCGGTGTATCTGACACTTCTGATTCCTCAGATGTTATTTAACTTTGCCGTTGCCACCGCCATATTCGAGAGACGTATCGCACAGCCGAGCCTGGCAAAAATTTTATTGATTGTCGGTATCACCGTTAACCTTAGCCTGCTCGGTTACTTCAAATATGCGAACTTCTTTGTCGACAATCTCAACGAACTGACCGGTGTCGACATTATCATTGCCACCATCGTCCTTCCGCTGGGCATATCCTTTATTACTTTTCAAAAAATCGCTTTCCTGGTGGATACTTATCAGGGAAAACTGCAACAGATCAACCTTCTGGATTTTTCGTTATTCGTCACTTTCTTTCCGCAGTTGATCGCTGGCCCGATCGTTCATCACTCAGAGATGATGCCGCAGTTTTATAGCAAGGGAAAAATTCTGGATACAACCCTGGCGATGGGCGTGACAATCTTCGCAATAGGCCTGGCCAAAAAGGTTTTGCTGGCGGATACCGCGGCCTTATATGCATCCCCCTTGTTTGACAGCGCAGCCAATGGCACAACATTGGACATGCTGTCCGCGTGGACTGCTGCTCTGGCTTATACCGTTCAACTCTATTTTGACTTTTCCGCTTATTCCGACATGGCCATCGGAATAGCCTTGATGTTCGGTATACACCTGCCAATGAATTTTGCCTCCCCCTATAAGGCAACCAGTATTGTTGATTTCTGGCGCAGATGGCACATGACACTGTCGCGTTTTTTAAGAGACTATCTGTACATCCCCTTAGGCGGAAACCGCAACGGCAAGGCGAGACGCCTTTTGAATCTGATGGTCACCATGCTTCTCGGAGGATTATGGCATGGTGCAGGCTGGACCTTTGTTGTCTGGGGGGCATTACACGGCATCTACCTGGTCATAAACCACAGCTGGCATCAAATCCGCTCCAAATTGCCATTTATGCCCAAATCCGTCGGCTTCCTCGAGATTCGACTCGGTCATTTGATTACCTTTTTGGCCGTTGTCGTGGCCTGGGTCTTTTTCCGTGCCGCAGACATCGGAACGGCGCTGTCTATTTTGCACTCAATGGCCGGTATGAACGAGATCACAGCCGAATCCTACTTGGTACCGCTAGATATGGCTATCCCCGTCATCTTCGGGCTACTGTTTCTGGCGTGGTTTGCACCGAACACCCAACAAATTGTTGGCTATACCGGCCCGGACAAACTGGATGCAGGAGAGTTTGAACCAGAACCGCCTAAACAGGTTATTGCTTGGAAACCGGCACCGCAATGGGTGCTTGCCGTTGGTGCTCTGGCCGGGTTATCGGTTATGTCTCTGTCCAAAGTCTCAGAGTTTTTATATTTCCAGTTCTGACAGGGAGGAGCGATAAATGAAAAAGTACAACGGATATTTCTATATTGTCGGTGTAGCGACAGTCATGCTCTCGCTGCTGACGGCTGTCGCCCTTTTCAATAAGTCGGTCGACCCGTTCGGAATGTATATCAAAATCGACAACGGTCATTTCGAGTCGATCAGTCATCCTGTTTACACACGCGTTCGATTATTCAAAGCTTACGAGGTTGAACGGGTTAAGCCGCAAACAATTATTCTAGGTACCTCTCGCAGCCATATTGGTTACAGCTGCAGCCATCCGGGCTTGGCAAAACTGGACGGTCCCTGTTACAACCTCGCATTTGACGGCGCAACCTCTCGTGAGATGTACCTGTATCTGCGCCACGCTTATGCCATCAAGCCCATCAAACATGTACTACTTGGTCTGGAGCTCTTTCACCTTAACCCGGGTCCCAGTTCAACCAAGCCGGACTTCGATCCACTGGTTCTGCGCAATCCCGACGGCAACCTGATTCCACGCTGGCTAAGCGGCGACCTGCGCATTCTCACCAGCCTGGACACGCTCGAGGCAAGCCAGACAGCCATCAAAGCCAAAGAGTGGGAAGAACCTTTGTGGTTCACTCCGGACGGCCAGCGTATGGGAGAGGTCTTCTTTCGTCAGGTTGACGGTCGTTATAAACAATTGACCCCGCGCGGCTATTTCCAAATGACCGATAAGGAAGCGGTCGGATATGAAACCGGCTGGCAGATAGAGGCCAAAAATAAAAAACCGGTTCTGCGCGCGCAAACGCCGCTTGACCCGAATGAAACATCCTTCGGCTATGTCAAACAGATCGTCAAATTCTGCCGAGCCCACCAGATCGACTTGCGTATCGTTATTAATCCCGCACACATTCACCAGCTGGAAATTTCAATTGCCGGCAGTGGCTGGTCAAGTATCGAATACAAAAAGCGCACCCTTGTCGAACTGGTCGATGAAGCGAACGCCCGTTTTCCGAATCTCCCGGATACGCCTATATTCGACTTCAACGGCTATTCTGAAATCACCGAAGAACCCATGCCGGAACTAGGCAGTGACAAGGAATTCAAATACTACTGGGATTCCTCCCACTTCAAAAAAGTCGTCGGAAATTATGTGCTCGACAGAGTCTTCGGGGTTTCAGATCCAAAGCATAAGACTCCAGCTGACTTTGGCACTCTCCTGAAAAAAGAATCAATGGACACCTATTTAGCGGACCAGCTAAAACGGCAGAAGATCTACCGTCAACGTTCATCGGAAGAAGTCGCCCAACTGCATAAACTGGTACATGAGGCTTTAAACGGCGACACGGCTATTGGACTTGCAGAATCCGCTACAAACGTCTCCAAAGACAGTCTCTGACAGACATTTAAGCTTATCGAACCATTCGACTTTTACACCTTACACAGAAAGGAAAATAATGAGAGAACTGAAAAACGGGTTTCATTTTAAAGGTGTAATGGGTTAATGGATTAAGAGTGCAGACAATGGTATTAAGAAATCAAACCCAAATTGCGATCCTCTCTTTTATCACTCTGGCAGTGCTTCCACTTCATTGCGCAGCGGATGAAACCAGAAAAACCAACACCGCCTTGGTCATTGATAATTATGACAATGAGACCAACCGTATTTTGATTGATTTTGACATTAACAATCCTCTCGGTCCGGACGGAAAACTGCACTTGCAGGCACTTAAAGGTATCAGCGGTCCGGCAAAGGCTGCACGCTTCAATTTACGAATGCCGACGGATGATCGAGGTATTCAATTCAATCTGTTCGCTTCCCGCAACGAATACACCATCGACGGCAGTGCATCCAACTTCCGGCCTCTGGGTCGCGAAGACCAGTTAGGGGCCGGTTTAACCTTTCCGCTTATTTCAGAAGAGAGCCATAAGCTTGCGACCCACCTGGAATTGTTCAGAAAGGATCTTCGTTCAGAAGACAGTTCGATCGATTTCAATGAACTCTCGCATATCAATCTGCTGCGACTGAAGCTGACCGATTTTTTTATGGATTCCGAATACAACGTAACAACATTCAATTTCAGCGTGAATCACGGCAATTTTATCCTTGATAGTGACGATGCCCGTTTAGCCGAAAATGCCGGACGGGACGCTGAAGGCTTTTTTTGGGTCTACAAACTGAAAATCAATCACGCACGACGGCTGCTGAATGCCTTTAAATTGCAACTCTCCGCACAGGCGCAAAAAGCGTCGCGAAATTTAAGTGCCAGCGAAAAAATGTACCTGGGAGGCCCTTTTGGTGTCATGAGTTATCCTGCCGGTGAAGCCGGCGGAGATGAAGGTTTACTGTTGACGATGCGTCTGGGTCACGACATTCCCTTTGATATAGACGGGCAATTGGAAGCAGCGCTTCTCGCTCAATATGGGGAAGTTCAATTTGACCATACCGATTACGCCTGGTCACTCGACCCGAATACAACAAGCATGGCCGGCGTAGGACTGGGATTAACCTATCGTTTTTCGACAAGGCTCACCGCTCAACTTGATCATGTTTATCGCACCGGGGAAATATACGAATTTACCAATACTGACAGCGACCATCAAACCTGGTTCAGTCTTCGTATCACGCTATAAATAAAGATTCTTATGTGAAATTCGGCGGCAGTGTTCTGGCAAAGTGCAGGCGGTCAGTCATGATGAATCAGATACGATCCTTACCGAACAGCTGCTCGGCAGGACCGGCAAGGATCGTGCATAATGCTCCTGAAGCATTTCACGGAATTAGAGATTATCTTCATACACGTTCATACACGAATAATTTCTTCCTTAATAGAATAAACAATTGACAGGATTTCGCTTTTAACCGGTTCCGACAACTGGTTTTTATCCATTGCCGACATAATATCGTCAACTACAGCCAGGTATTCCTGCTCCGAAATGTTCATCCCCTTGTGGGTCGAGATCATATCTCGGCCTGTATAGGCTTGCGGCCCGCCAGTTCCGGCACAAACAAATTCAACCAACCATTGCTTGGTTTGATCCAGATCTTCAATAACTTCAAATCGTGTTTTGACAATCGGGTTATTCAAATGTGCATCAGCTATATCGTCGACAAGACGGGTAATTCCGTCCAGCCCCCCTAATCGATCATATAATGTTTCAGACATTTCCAGCTCCTTTCGAATCCACTGATTCTATTCCGAGTACGTAACGTTTGAGTGCCATCACCCCACCCAACGTTCACTGGAGTCTAAAATGCACCCTTTTCCTTATTGCCAGAGTGGCAAGACTCTTGGCAACAGAATCTTAATTGTATAGGAAGAGAGAACGCATTGATAATATGTATTTGTTTTTAAAGAATTTATTGGCAACTCCTTATTTAAAAGACAATCAATTTTAATCCATTCTGGAGACCCGTTCTCTAGATGCCTAGTGTATTTTCAAAATGAATGATGCTAAGTGCATCCAGCTATTCGACGGCCTGATACGAGCGATGCACTTCGATGAACCACTTCGGTTTCATCCTTGCAAAATCTTTACGGATATTGGTTTTCAGGGATTTTTTAGAGTCGAGCACATATTCTTGCGCCCCTTCGCGAACAAAAACGACCCAATGCCAGAATGGTTTTCCCGCTTCAAGATGCCACTTTGTCGCCAGAAGTGCACAATCGGGAAGCTCTTCCCAAGCGTTAAACGGCTTCTCTTGTTGATCGGTTTCTATACCAAGAGAGTCCAAAAGATCACGCACATACCGCGGGCTTGACCATAGCGAATCATCGCCCGCAAAGATCCCCATTTTATTGGCCGCTTTTTTCGCCTGCACATAGGAGATACCGGCGATGGCCGCGGCACTGGCAATACCGCATCCTGTTAACTCTTCTTGTATCACTGGTTGCATATTCTGTTCACCATCGACTTTTCTGCCTGAGCTCCTCAGCACAACTTAGAACAAAACCGTCGAAAAAGTTACAAAAAATGGAATTTTGTTGAAATACAGAATTTTTCTTTTAAGAGATTTGGGCTTCAAGGAAAGCATATTATGTTAACGGTAAATTCATTTCTGCCGCTCTACAGATAAAGTTTGCAAATTACTCTAATATACAATTTTACGAGGACAGGCAATCCAGTTAACCTTACCCGCAAAAATATAGCTAAAATGGATCCATCATTTAAAAAATTCAAAATTTGAGGTTAGCAAGTTGGTACAAGGAATGATTCAATCACTCAAACAAATCGATCCGGAAATCAGAAAATGGGTTGCTCGTATTTTGATTTTGTTTGGAATCGCTATCGCTTACTCTCCCTACTGGATCGATTCGATTCTTGAAAAAGAGATACTCGAAAGCATGTCGGGCCCGATGATGTCCGTAGGATGGTGGATTCTGGGCTTAGGATTGGTCTTGTACTTCTTTAATATGTGGCTCGAGATCAAGTCCGAAAATAAAAATACCGACTAAGAAGGTAATAAGCTTTATTCACAAACACCTCTGCTGAAAAGGCGTTCGACGGTTTTACCTTAAGCCCCTGTTGATAGGGTTGCAAAAAAACGCCTCTATCAGCGGAGTCATACTCCCCCCCTCCATTACGCAATACTTTCCCTTGATATGGCCCTTGCCTGTCGGCAACAAACAAAATCAATTTTATGCCGTTTGAGAGATAATCACTCTCATACCCTAAAAACTTGATTTATAATGCTTAAATGTATTTTTTTCACATTGGCTTGGACGCCGAAAATATCTGAACCGACTGAATGGTAACCGAACACGAATTCAATCATGAACCTCTCGTACAAGGCGAGCTTTTACTGTTCCGCACTCTGTGGCAGACAAGTAACGACAATATGTTTATCGTCAGGATTAACGACGATGGCGATTACGTCAGCGAGAAATCCAACCGCTCACTGGAAGCCACTTTTGGTTTGCATCCCGGACAACTTGACGGCGTTCTGTTAAAAGCCATTCTGCAAGGCCCCGTCTATGAAAAAATTGCCCAGCGGTATGACCGATGCATCGCCCAGAATACCCCTATCACCTACGAAGAAGAGCATGTTATTGATGACAGCGGTTCGAGAGTATGGAGCACAACGATTCTGCCGGTTTATGATCGCGAAAACCATTGCACACGCATCTTAGGCGTTTCTCGCGAAATTACCTCCCTCAAAAAAGCCGAACAGATCCTCAAACAGCATAATAAGCACCTTGAACACGAAGTCAGTAAACGCACCGAAGAGCTGAGCAGAGCGCTAAGAGAGATGGAAGCGATCTCGGTGAAGGATAAACTGACCGGCCTTTTCAACAGACATAAACTGGATCAAACGCTGGCCGACTATCTCAGTCTCGCAGGCCGTTACCAGATGCCGTTCGGGTTGATTATCGTCGACCTGGACAATTTCAAAGAGATCAATGACACCTTCGGTCACCACGCCGGAGATCACCTATTGCAGGCGGTTGCCGACATCATGCATGAGAGCTCCAGAAAAACCGATATTATCGGCCGCTGGGGCGGCGATGAATTCCTGATTATCGTTCCGCACGCAGACGAAAAAGCGCTGTATGCATATACAGACCATATCCGCAGCCGAATTCAGAACCATTCCTTTGCTAAGGTTTCGGCTAAGTTGACGGTCAGCGCCGGGGCCACACTCTACCAACCGGGAGATGATACCGAGAGCATACTGTTAAGAGCGGATAAGGCCCTTTACGACTCAAAGAACAGAAATAAAAACCGGGTCACATTCAAATAGCCGCTTTCATAACGCCAAGGCGAGCTGTATGCAGAAGCGTGGCGTAACTCAATGATCAGGAAACATTACGGGAAGCATTTTTCAGCAACTGTCTGAAGGCCTTGGCCGGCAAGGGTTTACTGATAAAATATCCTTGAATCTGATCGCAGCCGAAGTCTTTGATCATATCCATCACCTGCTGTGTTTCTACCCCTTCCGCAACGACTTTCAGGCCAAGGCTATGCCCAAGATTAATCGTTGAACTGACGATCTGTTGATCGTTTTCGTCTTCATCAATTTCCATAATGAACGACTTATCGATTTTAAGTTCGTTAACCGGTAAGCGTTTCAGGTAGGCCAGAGACGAAAAACCGGTTCCGAAATCATCGATCGAAATATTGATTCCGAGTTTATTCAACTTCTTGAGCTGCCCCAGTGAAAGCGCAAGATTCTCCATCATCACACTTTCGGTAATCTCAACCGTCAGATAGCGGTAATCCAGTGCAAATTCGTTCAGGTATTCCCGAATTTTGGCACACAGTTGTTCGTTGGCCAGATCACGAACCGACAGATTCACCGAAACCGATACGTCGCTGCCGAGCTGGTGCCAGCGACGGCATTCAGCAATCGCCTTTCTTAAAACATAAAGCGATAATTTATGGATAATTCCCAACCTTTCGGCCATTTCGATAATTTTGTCCGGCGGAACATAACCGTGCTCTTTATGCTGCCAGCGCAACAGCGCTTCAGCTCCGCAAATACGACCGTTTTCCGCCGCAACCTGAGGCTGATAATGGAGTTCGAATTGATCGTTCTCCAACGCATCGATCAGATCCCCGACCAGTGTCAAGCGCTCTTTACTGTAGATATTCTCGCTGGAATCATATCGCGAGTAGCCGATTCGTTTACGTTTGGCCGCATACATCGCCATATCCGCATACTGCAACAAGGTTTCGGCATTCAATCCGTCATCAGGGTAACTGACAATCCCGATGCTGATACTGACATTCACCTTTTCCCCATTAAGTTCAAAAGGCTGTCCGATCTGCTCAATGATTTGTTCGGCCAATTCCCCGGCCTGCAGTTTATGCATATCCGGCAGCAGAATCGAGAATTCATCGCCCCCCAATCTCGCCAAGGTATCGGATTTACGGATCAGTTTGTGGATTCGCTCGGATGCTTCGATTAACAGTTTATCGCCCGAAGCATGGCCCAGGGTATCGTTGATCTCTTTAAAGAAATCCAAATCCATCACAAACAGCACGAAACTCCCCTGCTGCCGCTCCGCCGAGAGAAGCTGATACTCGATGCGCTGATTCAATAGAAAACGGTTAGGAAGCCCGGTCAAGTGATCGTGCATCGCCTGATGTTCAAGCGCATTCTGGCGGTGCGTAACCTCTTCATCCATCTGTACAAAGGCTTCGATCAGACGCGCAATCTCTTCGGTTTCGGTGGTCTCGATTTTCGGCATATCCATACCGAAAGCACGCGATCTCAGTGCCTGAGTGACCCGCTCAATCGGCTTGAAGATACTCCATTCCATCGACATCAGAATGGAACTGATAACAATCAGATACAGCGCAATAATGCCGTAAATCAGGTATTTAAACGAATCGTCACTGCGAGATAATTCTTCATCCAGAAACTGCTTTTCACGCTTGATGATCGCTTCGACATCGTTGCATCCCTGAGTAATCTCATTGACCAAAGGGAACACGCTGTTTCTCATAATCACCGTATCAGCACGCCACTGACCGGTTTCGGAGATGACCCGCATTTCCAGAAAATTGACAAACCAGGCTTCGGAAACTTTCTGAATCGAGTCAAGTATCGCAGTGCCCTCAAAGCTGTTTTCCTTGCTATAGAGCGCTTTGAGTCGGCGGATATTGCTCTCGAAAACCAGAAACATGTCTGCCAGACTCTGTCCCTGCTGTTCAAGAATCCCGGTAGTGAAAGAAGCCAATCGATTGGCCATATAAATGCGTGACTGAGAGATCGTTTTGCTCCACAGTGTCTGCGACTTAAGCAAAAGCGGATAGAGTTCAGTCGATTTCAATTCCAAACTGCCGGATTCGATTTCCATAATCAGCAGCTCGAACCCCGAATTGACCTCATCTTGCTGCCCTTCCATCTCATTCGCGGAAATTGCCATAGCGGGGTATTGCTTGTTGATATCAAGCCGATATTCGATCAGGCGTTTAACTTCGCGGTTAAGTTTTTCAAAGTAATCAATAATCGGATTGACTTTATCCTCTAATTCCACATGGTACTCATGCTGGGAATTAACCAACTGATTCAAGCTCTTAAGCGACTTTTCGGTATAGGAATCAATCTCTTTAATCAGGTTTTCATTTTGCGGATCAAGCAGAAATAGATTGATATCTTTATTGATCACCAGAAGATGGTTTCGGACATCTTCAAGGTTAGCCTGCTCCTGCAAAACCCCTTCATACCCTTTTGAAACCGCATTTTTAATGGTTGATGTCTGAAAATAACCGAATGCCACCAGGGAAGCGACAAACAACCCGAGAAATATCGTCAGGGAGATATAGCGTTTTCGAAGACTGGGAAGGCCAGCAGTGTTTCGGAGCAACATACTCATTTCTTTAGTCACAGGGCTTTGGTTAATTTTTATGGCGCGGGTTCATTTCGGTTCCAACGCGGCGCTCTTTATTACAACTTTATGCAAGGGCATTCGCTTGCAGAAGGATCCGGAAAACTTTTTTGGCATGGAATTCCGTTTATCGATTGAGGGGTATTCTAATAGCCTAACTAATCATTCAAGATAAAAGATTTAAATACCCTCTTTTAACAGGGGTAATGAGTACCTGAAAAGCAAGCGTTCTACAATTGTAAATCCATTTTTATCGATCCGTGCGGGTTTCCGAGTATGAGCGGATTTTTTATTCATTTTCTTAAGCGATTAATTCATACCGATCGGTAAAACTATGTATACCTAAAAGTCATCTACATCAACTTTACAATAGCGAACTACGCATAAAATGAAACTCTTCTCACAGGCATACAACAGTAAAGGCCTTCTCGATACAAAACGGAGCCTCAGGTGAAAGACGTCCCTAACACTCAATATACACAGCAGATTTCCGAACTATTTCATGCCTATGAAACTTCAGAACAAGGGCTTTGTGAAAAGGATGTCAAACAACGACAATCGGATTTCGGTTACAACAGGCTGCCGATGGCACCACCTAAACCGGCGTGGTTACGATTAGCCAGACAGTTCCATAATGTTTTGATCTATGTCCTGCTGGCCAGCGCGCTGATCAGCTTTTATCTCCAACATTATGTGGATGCCGGAGTGATTCTCGGCGTAGTTATCATCAATGCCATGGTCGGGTTCATTCAGGAAGGCAAGGCTGAAAGCGCGTTGCAGGCCATTATGTCCATGACCACTACCCAGGCGATGGTGATCCGCGAGGGAATTCTGAAATCGATCGACAGCGCTGAACTGGTTCCTGGTGATATTGTTGTGCTGCAGGCAGGAGACCGGGTTCCAGCCGACATCCGGCTCTTTTTCAACCGGGATCTGCACTGCGACGAATCCGCCCTGACCGGGGAATCCCAACCGAGCGGTAAACATCTGCGCCCTCTGGAAGCCGACACGCCTTTGGCGGAACGAGGAAATATGGCGTTTATGGGCACCATGGTCACCCACGGTTTCGCTCGCGGCCTGGTCACGCAAACGGCAAACGCCACCGAAATCGGTAAAATCAGCACACTGGTCGAACGTGTGCAGATCTCCCCGACACCAATGCAGGTGCAGTTGTCGCGTTTCGCTCGGCAATTAACCGCCGGCATCATTCTGTTTTCCTCGCTCACTGTCCTGTTCGGTATCTTTTTTCACGACTTTCATATGGCGCAAATGTTTCAAGCGGCCATCGGCATCGCCGTCTCTTCCATCCCCGAAGGTCTGCCGGCCATCGTCACCATATCTTTGGCCATCGGCGTTCAGAGAATGGCTGACAACCGAGCACTGGTTCGGCGTCTGCCCTCAGTGGAGGTTCTTGGCTCGGTCGACGTCATCTGTACCGATAAAACCGGAACCCTGACCAGCAATGCCATGACGGTTCGTGAAGTTTTTATGCCGGATCGTTCCTATCGGGTTCACGGGGAAGGCTACTCCCCGGAAGGCTATATCGAACGACTTGATAATGGTGACAAAGTTTTGATGAATCAGGATTCGGCGTTTACCCTGCTTGGTGCCATCGGCATGCTTTGCAACGAAGCCAGCCTGACGCTCAAAGAGGGCGAATGGGCAATGTACGGCGATCCAACCGAAGGCGCCCTGCTGACGCTGGCAGCGAAACACGGACTCGATACGGCAAACTTGCAACAGCAATGGCCCAGAATCGATGTACTGCCTTTCGAGAGCGAACAGCGCTATATGGCCACCTTGCACCACAATCAAGAAGGCACAATCCGTTTAATGGTCAAGGGTGCGCCGGAAAAACTCCTCGATTACGCCAAATATGAAATGCGGCACGAGAATATTGTTCCGTTGGATGAAGCCAAATGGCGAGAAGCGATGGATAAGTTTGCACATAATGGCATGCGCGTTATGGCGTTGGCCTATAAAGACCTCGAACACAAACCCGAGACGCTTCAGCACAAAGACGTTGAACACAATCTGGTTCTGGTCGGTCTGGCAGCCATCAGCGATCCACCTCGCCCTGAAGCGATCGAAAGTGTTCGACTCTGCCATCAGGCGGGAATCACCGTCAAAATGATTACCGGAGACAACCCGGTCACCGCTGCGGCAATCGGCGAGGAACTCGGACTGGACAGTCGTCAAATCATGACCGGCCAGGATATCGACCGTCAGAGCGATCAGGAACTGGCCGAACAGGTTGAAAAAACGCAAATCTTCGCGCGAACCAGTCCGGCCAATAAGTTACGACTGGTTGCTGCGCTTCAGCAGAACCGACATATTGTTGCCATGACCGGCGATGGCGTTAATGATGCACCGGCCCTGAAAAAAGCCGCTATCGGCGTCGCCATGGGCCATAAAGGCACCGATGCGGCAAAAGAAGCCGCAGACTTTGTACTTACCGACGATAACTTCAGGACCATAACCCGCGCTGTCGCCGAAGGGCGCACCGTATATGACAATATCGTCAAATCGATTATCTTTATTTTGCCCACCAGTCTGGCCGAGGCGATGGTCATTGTCACGGCAATATTTCTGGGCAGCGTCATGCCGATCACCCCCGCGCAGATTCTGTGGATCAATATGGTGACCACCATTACCCTGGCACTGGCTTTAGCGTTCGAACGCTCGGAACCGAACATCATGCTGAGAAAGCCTCGCCCGTACAATCAGAGACTGTTCACCTACGCTCTTCTGCTCAGGTTGATTATGGTCGGAGCGTTGGGGGCACTAATTGTCTTTTCTCTATTTAACTACTATCTGTTGCATGGCGAATCCATCGACTTTGCCAGAACCGTGGCGGTCAATGCCCTGGTAATGATCGAAGCCTTTTATCTTTTTAATTGCCGTTTTCTGACCGATTCGATTTTCAACCGACAGTTTTTCAAGGGAAGTTTACCTGCCATAGCCGCCGTTGTTGGCGTGGTTCTGTTGCAAATCGGCTTCACCTATTACCCCGGCACCCAGTCGCTCTTTCAACTGGAGTCGCTCCCACTGCATGATTGGCTAGTGATCGTGCTGTCCGCATTTCCAATCCTGTTTATCGTCGAGCTGGAAAAATGGTTTCATCGGCGCTTCGCGTCCGACAAGACAATTCCGCCTTCAACAAGCGTTCACTGAACTGAGGAGATCTTTATGGCCACCCTAACCTTTTACGGCGCAACCGCAGGCGTCACCGGTTCCAGTTATTTACTTAAAACTTCGAACGCGACCATTCTGCTCGATTTCGGGCTGTTTCAGGGAAGCCGCGAAGAAGAACTGGCTAACAGCGAGCCTTTGCCATTCAATGTTGCCGATATCGATGCCATCGTTCTTTCCCATGCGCATCTGGATCACTCCGGTCGCTTACCGGTGCTGGTCGCACAAGGGTACAAAGGACCGATCTATACAACCCGGACCAGTCGAGAACTGATCGAGGTACTGCTTAAAGATTCCGCGGCCATTCAGGAAAAGGATATCGAGTGGGAAAACAAACGTCGGCAGCGCGCCGGAAAAGAGGAAATTACTCCGCTGTACCGCCTTAAGGAAGTCATGCAAACCTTAGAATTGTGCCGCGGATTGGATTACCATCAACGGGTAGAAATTGCCGCAGGCATTGAAGTCAATTTTCTGGATGCCGGGCACATTCTGGGCTCTGCCATTGTCGAGCTGTACATTCGCGAAGGCGAGCAAGAGAAAAAACTGGTCTTTTCGGGCGATCTCGGCAATTCACAAGCAGCCCTTCTCAAGGACCCGGAAACCGTCAGTGAAGCAGATATACTGCTGCTCGAATCGACCTACGGCGATCGCAATCATCGCTCGATGGACGAAACTCTGGATGAATTTGAAGCAATTATCCAAGAGTCATCGCTGTACGGAGGAAATGTGCTGATCCCCTCTTTTGCCGTCGGAAGAACTCAAGAGATCATTTTCCGCCTCGGCGAACTCTATCATCAGGGTAAAGTCGGCCATCAGGCAATCTATCTGGACAGCCCTATGGCGATCGCCGTAACCGAAATCTATCAGCGTTATCAGAATCTCTATAATGCGCAAGACCGGGCCACCATACAAAGCGGATCGCAACAGCAGAGCCTGCATGACTTTCTGCCCATTCTGCGTTATTCAGTGACGACCGAAGAGTCTATGGCCCTGAATCGAATCAGCAGCGGAGCCATTATTATCGCCGGCAGCGGTATGTGTAATGGCGGCCGGATCCGACATCACTTCAAGCACAACCTCTGGCGCCGCAAAACCCATGTGGTCTTCGTCGGCTATCAGGCCGAGGGAACCCCGGGACGGGCGCTGGTCGAAGGAGCCAAAACCTTTAAAGTGGCCGGGGAGGAGATTGCCGTCAAAGCGCAGATCCACACTTTGGGCGGTTTTTCGGCGCATGCCGGGCAAGCGCAACTGATCAACTGGTTGACAACCTTTAAAGAACCTAAACCGCGGTTGTATCTGGTTCATGGAGAGACGAGCGCCAAAAACGTTTTCCGTTCGGCACTCCAGCAGCATGGCTGGTCGGCATTGATTCCAACCAGCGGCGAAACCGTAGTGTTTTAAGACAAGCGGGGTAAAAGCAGGGCTTTGGCCGGTTCGTTTAGCGTGTATTGAAAATACGCCATCTCGTTTTTCAATTCGTCAGCGCCCTGCGCCATTGATTGCGCCGACTCGCTGCTCTCGCTCGCCAGCTCGGCATTGCGCTGCATAATCTGTTCAACCTGTAGCAGGGATTGATACGCCAGCTCGGTTTCCTGTGCCTGGGAAACCGCATTTCGTGCGACCTGCTGGATCTTATCGCCAACTTCCTGAATCGAACTGTTGATCTGATTCAGCATTTCGCCGGACTCGTTCGCCAGCGAACTCCCTTCGTTAACACGCTGAACCGTCTCTTCGATCAGGTTTTTGATATCCTTGGCCGCTTCGGCCGACTTCTGCGCCAGGGCGCGAACTTCACCGGCCACCACGGCAAAACCGCGTCCGTGTTCGCCGGCACGAGCGGCTTCGACTGCCGCATTCAACGCCAGAAGATTGGTCTGAAAAGCAATTCCGTCTATCAGGCTGACGATCTCGGAAATCTTTTTACTCGACTCCTGAATCGCGTCCATCGCCTGCACGGTATCGTTCATTACTCGAACGCCCTGCTTGGTTTGGCTCTGTACATCTGCGGCGATCTGCGCAGCCGCCGAAGCCTCTTTGGAACTGTTTTCGATCGCGTGATTGGTCTGATTCATCGACTCCGAAGTCTGCTGCAAACGCGATGCACTTTCCTGAACCTGTTGATTAAGACTTTGCGAACTGCTCACAATCTGTCTCGAAGACACCGCAAATTCCCCAGCAGATTCATCCACGCTTTGTATCACCCCGCTCAGCTTGTGACACATATTTTCGATACTGTGATTCAGCAGTTCGATATTTTTATCGTACATGGTCGGATCATCCAGCCTGTGGCTCGCCATCTTGACCGTAAGATTACCGTTGGAAACAGATTCGATCACCTTGGAGGCATCCATAATGACTGCATCCAGCAGTTTACTGTTCGGATTGGAACCAATGTCCGAGGCATATTTAATCACCTTACAGACCTGACCGTCAGGATCCAGAATCGGGTTGTAGCTCGCTTCCAGCCAGACTTCTTGCCCATTCTTATCGATACGCTGGAAAGTGCCCGAAAAAGACTCTCCTCTGGCGAGCCTGTTCCAGAAATCGCGATACGCATCGGAGTCAGCAAACTCTGACAGCGCAAAAATACGGTGGTGTTTACCTTTAATCTCTTGCAGCGAGTAATTCATGGTTTGGAGAAAGTTGTCGTTCGCAGTCAGGATATTGCCATGTGCATCAAACTCGATGACTGCCATAACCCTGTGAATCGCTTCGATCTGGGCTTTGGCTTCGTATTCCGTTCTGACCTGATCGGTAATATCGGTCGCGAACTTGATAAATTTCACCAGCTTGCCTGATTCGTCCACAACAGGGTTGTAGCTGGCCTCAAGCCAGACGGTTTCCCCTTGCTTATTTTTTCGCTTGAAACGGCCGGTAATAAACTCTCCCTGAGCCAGGCGCTGCCAGAACCGCTGATAATCAGGCGAACTCGCCTCTTTGTCGTAAACGAATAAACGATGATGTTTCCCGCGTACTTCTTCCAGCGTATAACCGACCGTATGCAAAAAATTCTCGTTGGCATTGATAATGTTGCCGTTGAGATCAAATTCAATGGTCGCCATGACTCGATCCAACGCATTTAATATCTGCTGCTGATCATTCGTCTGCTTATGCAGTAATTGAATCTGATTTTTGAACTTGGCGTTGAACATGATTAAATCCCTTTGATGCCGGTGTAACCGGTAAGGCGGCAAAAAAAACGGTAAAGAAGTAAGACAGCACCAGCACAATTTATATCACGCCCGATTGAGCGTATCTTGCGATGTGGCTTGTAAACGCATATTGACTAAAGTGTATAGCCCATGTCATTGATATAGTTTATAGACTATTAACCCTTTATTCCATAAGGATTAGCTGTTAAAGAAAACAATATTGAGATGAGTTAAGCGCGGTTAACGCTGGCAGCGGTAACCGTAAAAAGAGGAAGATATTGTAATGCGGACTCTCCAACCCCAAAGACAAATGCGGTTATAGAACCCTTTGTACTTCATGCGCGATAAAATCGGCCAGCTCGTCGGAAGTGTAGTCTTTATGTGAATAGAGCGTAATCAGAGGAACTGAAGCACTGTCGAGCGAGTTGATCACAACCGGGTCGACCCGCTCGTTCTTATTGCTGTCGATGTAGGCAATTGCGCAGATAATATTCCACTCTTTGTCACAGATAACAAAATCGATCACATGTTCACGAATCTGCGCTTGTAAAGATTCCCAGCCGCTGTTGCGCTCCCACTGATTAATATTCGGCTCGATCAGATGGTCAAGCGATTGCTTCGGCATGACATGCATGTCCGTACCGCCGATTTCTTTTAGCTGCTGATAAAGTTGGCTTTCGCTGCCGCTCAACAGCTGTTTTTTTGCTTTGTAGCTTGTACTCAGTCTCATCACTTCACCGCCGGTTATGGGATATTTTCAGGCTGACTAGAATCTTAATACAAAATGTCCGGCAAATATAGATTTCGCAATTTTACTGATCAATATAATCGCATTCCGGATAAGTTGAACAACCATAAAACCTTCCATGATCAGATTCTCTGGCCAGCATAGTCCCCTCTTCGCATTTCGGGCATACTTTCTTTTCCGTATAGTCACACGCCGGATAATGAGAGCAGCCGAGAAAAATACTATACTGCCCTCGCCTCTCCTGCAGTTTTCCGCTATGACATTTCGGACACAACTCAACCTCAACCAGTTTTTCGCTGATACGGACACGCTCTATTTTGCCCAACTGATGCACAAACTCGGACTGATCTGCTGCGCTGGAAAGAATAAATACGCCGCGTTTGGCACGCGTCAGAGCAACATATAACAGACGTCTCTCCTCTGCATGCGGGAAGGATTCCGGTTGCGGGATAACCAGATGCAGCAGCGCATCGTCAGAAAGCTCGCTCGGGAATCCGTAGGCACCGGATTCCAATCCCATCAGAATCACATAATCGGCTTCCAGTCCTTTCGAGGCGTGAATCGATTTGAATTCGATTTGCAAAGCAGGATATCGCATCTGGTAATTCGCCAAATTATCCGGCTTTTGACGATGGTAGCGCGCCAGTAAAAAGACTTTCAGGGTTAAGCCTCGTTTTTGCGCCATCTGCTGCAGTTTCCAAAGAGTATTCTGAACCAATTCAAGCTGCTCGCTTTCCGATTCGTAAGCTTCAATATGCACCTGGTCAACCTGAATATCGGCATGAGCGGAAACCTGTTTGCGTAATTGGTCCGGATTTTCCTGAACAAACGCCGCAGCAACATCGGCAATTCCCTGATAACAACGGAAAGTCTGCGTCAGATAATTCAGGGAACTAGGGCCGAAATGACGAGAAAAATGCGTCATGATGTCGATATCTGCACCGGAAAAACGGTAAATCGACTGCCAATCATCGCCGACAGCCAGCAACTTACACTGCGGCTCCTGCTCGAGTAACGCCTGCAAAAGACGCTTACGATCCTGGGAAATATCCTGAAACTCATCAACCAGAAGATATTTGAACGGATGTTTAAACTGCTGGGTTTCCAGGTAGTCGCAGGCGAGATTAATCTGGTCGTTGAAATCGATCTGCCCGTAAGCGTCCAATTCATCCTGATACGCCTGATAGAGCTTAGCGAAGACCTCCAGAAACAACGTGGTCCGGATCGGGTCCTGAACCTCCTGAAAACTTAATTTATGATCAAATGCACTGATATCACCGCCGTTTGCCTTGAAATGACGTAAAAAGGCTTCAAAAATCGCCAAATCCTCTTCCGGCTTATAAAACCGGTTAACCAATTGTGCCAACGCCTGATTGGACAGAGGCGAAAAACTCACCCCTGCTTTTTCAAGTATCTCTTTCAAATCGGTAAAGATAGTTCCCTGATCGAATTGATAACTGTAGGTTTCAAATACATCGACCTTGAAACGTTTAGCCGCTTTACGACGTTTATCAATAAAGTTAGCGTAATCGCTTAGAAACGAAGGCCACTGTTTCTGCTCGTTGAGTGCAAAATGAAAATGATACAGGTCTGCTTCCGGGAAATAGAAATCAGCGATGGCGTTGCGGTTATCCGATCCCGATATCGGATGCAGATAAAGAAACTGAACACCCTGTGCCACCAACCAGTTCGCTAGACTCAACGCCTCCATCGAACTGACTTTAATCCCGTTCAAAGCGGTAAATAACGGTCGTTTCTTGCCTTCTTTGGTTTGCGCGTAGCTTGCCCCCATCTGTGCCAAATAATCGTAATAGGCTTTCTGCGTCGCAAAAGCAAACAGATTCGGGCGCGGCTTTTTGGCAATCGCCAGATAGTCATACCAGGCGTGAGAAAAATCCTCGTCCTGCAGAAGTTCTTCAATTTTCTGCTGAAAGTAATTCAGCATCTGTACTCGACCGGCACCGGCCATAGGCGATAAAGTCGGCGCACTTCCCTGCTGTTTGCGAATAACTGCCAATCCCAAAGCATGAAAAGTTGCACTATAAACCTTTGCACTTAAGCTTTCGCCATCACTGTGTAAATTTAATTTCAATTGCATCTGCGCTATGCGCTGACGAATACTGCTTGCCGCCTCTTCGTTATAAGCGAGAACGCAAATCTCGTTCGGTTTGGCTAATCCCTTTTCCAACAGATAAGCGACTTTGGCCACCAAAGTTGAAGATTTCCCTGAACCGGCGGAAGCAATCAGCAGATTGCGATCCTCTTCCGTAACCACTGCCCGCATCTGTTCCGGCGTTAAAGGATAACTTTCTACCTGGGAAAACAGCTCTGAATAACGCTCGATTTCCTGGTCGATAAATTTGCGGTTATGCTGACGAATCCACTCAGAATCGGCAACAAGCAGCCCCTGCAAAATTGAGACCTGCTGCCACAGCTCTTTTTCCTGAACGGAAAAGTCGCCTGCGGACAATTCACTGAAAAACGGATGGGAAAGCACTCCGTCTAAATCTTCATTATCGGCAAAGTTTTGTAACAGATCCTGCAACATACAACGGCTCAGATAACGATCACCCTGCGCAAGTGACTGAAGCTGTTGCTGTAACTGCTCACAGCGACTCGCATTCAACTCTAGCAGAGATTGCTTGAGCGCCTGACGGATCAGATATTGCAGAAGCTCTATAAACTGCTGACTGTCGGCAGAAGTAAGATGAACCAGACGGTAAACACGCTGTTCAGTCGTGACCCGCAACTCATCCCAAATCAAACCGACACTGCGGTAGACCCGCCCTATCTGCATATAAGGAATCAGCGTTGTCTGAGTACCTTCTTCAATCTGTAATCCGTCCGGTTGCAATGCCATACGCAGCTTATGATTGAAAAGCGACGGTAAAGCGGCATTTTCAAGGTGAGTTTCACGAGGAATAACGGGAGTATTCAATCTGGGACCGATAAAAGATATACAAATGAAAGAATAAAACCGGCATCGCTACCGGTTTCTTAAAGATTCAGAGACCGTGCAACCAAGTTTGCTTGCACTACGTCGACGATGTTGAATCAGGGTTTATGCACTACCACTCTTCTTAAGGAAATTCTTAAGGTTGTAGCGATAGATAAAGCCGGGGAAGGCGAAAATCATAAACATAAACAGAACTACCGTATAGAACTCCCACTCCTGTGGTGCGACATGTCCCATACTCTTCTTTTCCAGAAGATAGGCAAATAAACCGGTTATACAGAAATAGGTAAACCATTCGATCATATTCACCACAATCGACTTATGCGGTACCTTTATCAGTAAAAACAGACGGTTGCCCAGAATAAAAGGAATATTGGCCAATACCATTGCGGTTACCAGCAATAACCAAACAGCCTGATTGGTTTCCATAAATAGCCTCTTTAAATCAAATCTTATGGCTTTCAAATACAATAAAAGCCCGCTGAAACGGGCTTCTATAATACACAGTTTTCCAGCCCGAGAGACTTCTCAAACCGGAAAAATGGTGACTATATGCTTAAGTAGCAAAGGTCGATTAGCGAACCTGGCAACAGACCCAGAGCCAACAGCAGGATTGCAACGAAGCTTACGCCCCAGTGTAATGCCGGGCTGATGATCTCCACCGGACCTTGAATTTCGGACTTATCGAAATACATCGACTTAACGACGCGCAGGTAGTAGAACGCCGAGATAACCGCCGTAATCACCGCAATCACCGCAATCCAAGTAAAGCCAGCCTTAACAACTTCTTCAATTACCACGATCTTCGCCCAGAAGCCGACAAACGGAGGAATACCCGCCATCGAGAACATCACGATCAGCATCATCAACGCCAGCCAAGGGTTCTTGGCATTCAGACCTTTGAAATCGGATACACGGTCAAACTCGAAGCCTGTACGCGACAATGCCGTAATCATCCCGAAACCGGCGACACCGGTAATCGCATACACGATGATGAAGAACATCGCAGCCGAGAAACCGTCATCAGTGGCGGCAATAACACCCAGCAACAGGAAACCGACATGACCGATACCGGAATACGCCAGCATACGCTTCAAGTTGTCCTGTGCGATCGCCACAATAGAACCGATCACCATCGACAGAATCGAAATAATAATGATCAACTGCTGCCAGTCTCCGACCAAACCAGGCATCGCTTCGTAAAGCAGACGATAAACCATGGCGAAACCGGCCAGTTTAGGCGCCGTCCCCAGATATAGGGTGACCGCTGTTGGAGACCCGTGATAAACATCCGGCATCCACATATGGAAAGGCACGGCCCCCATTTTGAACGCCAGACCGATCACAACGAATACGACACCGAATGCCAGAACGATTCCATCCGCTTTACCTGAAGCGATCACCGCTTTCATTTCAGGGAAAGTAATGGTGCCGGTGGCACCGTAGATCATCGAGAAACCGTACAGAAGCATACCGGTAGCCAAGGCACCCAGTACGAAATACTTCATACCCGCTTCAACGGCAACACCGTCGTATTTGCGCAGCGCAATCATGGCATACATCGCCAGAGACATGATCTCAAGACCCAGATACATGGTGATGAAGTTGTTTGCCGAAATCATGACAAACATCCCCAGAACACCGAACAGACCCAATACGAAGAACTCGCCGCTCATGAAACGGTGCTGAGCCAGATATTCGCGGGCAAACAGGAAAATACCCAGCGAAATCGCTACTGTGAACAGCTTAAGTACATCGGCAAAACTGTCGCGGACAAAACTGTCGTTAAAGGTAAATACCTGTTCTACCGAAAAGCTGGACAATACCAAATAGCCGGCCACCAGCAAGCTTGCCTGAGTCGCATAGTAGGTAGCGTTCTGAAAACGTTTAGACCAGAAAGTGTCTGCAACCAGAATCAATGACGCCAGTATCAGCAGCGTAATTTCCGGGATTGCAGGCGCAAAGGATGGAATGACAAAATTCATACTAATCTTTCACCTACCATAGTTATAGTTTTGTTGTGGTGGCTTGCACCAGTAAGTTCTCGACAGAAGTGTGCATCACTTCCATCAAAGGCGCAGGGAATACACCCAGAGCGACAACAGCAATTGCAAGCGTCGCCATAATCGCAAACTCGCGTTTGTTCAGATCCTGCAGCCCTTCCACATTTTCATTGGTAACAGGGCCGAAGAAGACGCGTTTGACCATCCAAAGGGTATAAGCCGCACCGATAATCAGAGTCAACGCCGCCAGCGTACCGTACCAGACGTTCGCTTTAAACGAGCTCAGAATAACCATGAACTCACCGACGAAACCGGAAGTACCAGGCAGACCGACGTTAGCCATTGCGAACAGCACCGCAAACATCACGAACCATGGCATCTTATTGACGACACCGGAGTAAGCGGAAATTTCACGTGTGTGCATACGGTCATACAATACACCGATCGCCAGGAACATCGCACCGGAGATGAAACCGTGCGAGATCATCTGTACCATCGCACCTTCCATACCCAACTGCGCACCTTCCATAGTGCCGTGGCTGGCAACGATGTCGTACACCAGGAACATCCCCAGGGTAACAAACCCCATGTGCGAGATCGAAGAGTAAGCAACCAGCTTTTTCATATCCGACTGCACCAGAGCGACAATACCGATATAAACGATCGCGATCAGTGACAGCGCGATAACCAGCCAATCCAGTTGCATGGAAGCATCCGGTGTAATCGGCAATGAGAAACGGACGAAACCGTAACCACCCATTTTCAGCATGATCGCCGCCAGTACGACAGAACCGGCCGTCGGTGCTTCAACGTGCGCATCCGGAAGCCAGGTATGAACCGGGAACATCGGAATTTTTACCGCGAATGCAATCAGGAATGCCAGGAAGATCAGAATCTGCGCCGTCATTCCCAGAGGAAGTTCGTGGAAATCCAAAATCGAGAAGCTGCCGCTCTGCCAGTACATATACAGGAATGAAACCAGCATGAATACCGAACCGAAGAAGGTATACAGGAAGAACTTCATGGTCGCGTACACACGACGTGGACCACCCCACTTACCGATTACGATAAACATCGGAATCAGCAGCGCTTCCCAGAACACATAGAACAGAATTGAATCCAGTGCCGTGAAGACACCGACCATAATCCCGCCCATAATCAGGAAGGCACCCATATACTGTTCGATACGTTCTTTGATGCACTCCCATGCCGAAGCAATGACCAGAACCTGAGTGAAGGTTGTCAGCAGCACCAGTGGCATAGACAGACCATCAACCCCCAGGTAGTACTGGACATTGAACATCGGGATCCATGGAATCTGCTCTACGAACTGCATCTCAGCCGTACCGTAGTTGAAATTCGCCCACAGAGGAATTGACAGAATAAAAGTCAGGCCAGCCACAATAAGTGACAGCCATTTAGCGACCGTATCGTTGTTACGGCCGGCAAACAGCACTAATAGACCACCGATAATCGGCAGCCAGATCAGTGTGCTCAAAATAGGATAGCTTGTTAGCATGAACTCGAGTCCCTTTTCTTATTATTCTTCAATTACCACAATACCCAGATCAGCATCCCCAGCAGTCCGAAAATCATTACGAACGCATAGTGATACATATAACCTGTTTGGGTACGACGCAGACCGTTGGCAGAGTGCGCAATCGCCATAAAGGTATTGGTAACCATTCCGGTATCAATCAGTTTGACATCAACCCATCGAGTGAAGAACTGACCCAGTTTGCGGGTACCGTTAACGAAGACGATTTCATTCAAACGATCGAAACCGTAAGCGTTTTCCAATACATAGTGACCGCGAGGACACATCTGCTTCAACTTGCCCGGAATATTAGGCTGCTTGATATACATGAACCACGCCAAAGCCACACCGGACAGCGCCAGAATAACCGGCAGAGTCACGAATGAGTGGATGATCATATCCAAGGCACCGTGGAAGTAGTTGTTGTACACCCACATCATGGTGTCGTTTTCAGGCTTGATCACAATCGCTTCAGCGAAGTAAGAACCGTTCAACATCGGCTCGATCATCGGCAGCCCCATTAATACCGCCGGAATAGCCAACAGAATCAGAGGAATCGTTACCACCAAAGGAGACTCTTTGATCTTATGCGTCTTAACGTATTCAGACTCTTCGCCATGGAAAACGATAAAGAACATACGGAAGCTGTAGAAAGCGGTCACGAAAACACCCATCATCAACAGGATAAAGGCGAAATCAGCACCGAAGCGATCAGTAGCCTGCAAGCTCAGCAAGATTGAGTCTTTCGAGAAGAAACCAGAGAAACCTGGGAAACCGATCAAGGCCAGAGAACCGATCAGCATCGACCAGTAAGTAATTGGCATATACTTTTTCAGCCCACCCATCTGACGGATATCCTGGATGTGGTGCATTGCGATAATCACGGAACCCGCCGC
Organism: Thiomicrorhabdus xiamenensis; assembly: GCF_013282625.1. Taxonomy (NCBI): domain Bacteria; kingdom Pseudomonadati; phylum Pseudomonadota; class Gammaproteobacteria; order Thiotrichales; family Piscirickettsiaceae; genus Thiomicrorhabdus; species Thiomicrorhabdus xiamenensis. The sequence goes on along the minus strand of NZ_CP054020.1, from coordinate 978,165 downwards.
CAGGAACAGCAACGCTTTAAAGAAAGCGTGCGTCAGTACATGGAACATACCGGCCGCATAAGCGGAAGCACCAAGCGCTGCCGTCATGTAACCCAACTGAGAAAGTGTCGAGTAGGCGACTACACGCTTGATATCGTTCTGGATCAGACCAAGAAGCCCCATCAAGAAAGCGGTTAGCGCACCGGTAATCAGGACCACTGACAGAGCAACTTCAGACAACTCATAAGCTGGAGACAGACGCGCCACCATAAAGATACCGGCGGTTACCATGGTTGCCGCGTGGATCAGTGCCGAAATAGGTGTCGGGCCTTCCATCGATTCAGGCAGCCACACATGCAGAGGCATCTGCGCTGATTTACCCATCGCACCGATAAACAGCAGAATCAACATCACGGTGATCATCGACCACTCGACACCCGGAATGATTTCAATCATCACGTCTTTCTGAGTTGTCAGCTGAGCGAAGAACTCTTTGTAGTCCATCGTACCGAAGTAGACAAATACAACCGCAATACCCAGAATGAAACCGAAGTCACCGACACGGTTGACCAGGAATGCTTTCAGGTTTGCCTGAATCGCAGATTCACGCTTCATGTAGAAACCGATCAGCAGGTAAGAAACCAGACCGACCGCTTCCCAGCCGAAGAACAGCTGCAGGAAGTTGTTCGCCATAACCAGCGACAACATCGAGAAGGTGAACAGCGAGATATATGAGAAGAAACGCTGATAATAAGGGTTGTCATGCGAATAGTCTTCATCGTGATCCATATAACCGATGGTATAGATATGAACCATCAAGGAAACGAAAGTGACTACCAGCATCATGGTTGCCGACAATTTGTCGATCATGAAACCGATCTGGAAATTAATTCCGTCAGACACCATCCAGGTATAGAGCGCCGCATTATATTCTGCAGCGCCCTGGAAAACATACAACCAGAAAACATAGAACGACAAGACCGCAGAGATCGCAACACCCGCAATAGTCGAGTAATGCGCTCCTGCACGGCCTACTTGACGGCCAAACAGACCGGCAATCATGGCACCCACTAAAGGTGCCAGCAGAATGACTGTTAAAATTTCATGTAACATTCAGCCTTACCCCTTAAGTGAATCCAAGTCATCAACGTTGATGCTCTTACGGTTACGGAATACCAGAACGATAATCGCCAGACCGATCGCCGCTTCAGCAGCAGCAACCGTCAGAATGAAGAAGACGAAAATCTGTCCGGTTACATCATTCAGATAGTGTGAGAATGCAACCAGATTGGTATTGACCGCCAAAAGAAGCAGTTCGATCGACATCAAAAGTACAATCACGTTTTTACGGTTAAGGAAGATACCGGCCATGCTGATCATAAACAGCACTGCGCCGAATAAAAGATAGTCAGAAAGCGCAATCATTTTTTCTCTTCCTCCTTGTCGTCTGCAACCGGTTGTTCAACCACTGCATCCATTTTGACCATTTCCAAACGCTCGGATTTCTCGGTACGGTTCTGCTTTTCGATATTCTGATAAAGCACGGTACCGCTAGGACGTCGACGCAGTGTCAGGGCGATTGCCGCAACAATCCCGACCAGAAGCAGCACCGCCGCCAAAATAAAGGCGTAAGCATGCTCTGTGTACAGAGGAATCGCAATCTCGGTGGTATTGCTGTAATCCGCCGGCTTGGCCGCTGGAGCTGCAACCTTATCCAGACCAAAATGCTCAGGACCGACGACCATATACATCAAAGCGAAAATCGCAATAGCGGCCAGCGCTCCGATTGGCAGATAGCGGGTAAAGCCTTCCTTAAGAATGGCCATATTGATATCCAGCATCATGACCACAAACAGGAACAGCACCATAACCGCACCGACATACACCAGAATCAGTACCAGACCAAGGAATTCAGCCTGCGCCATTATCCATAGACCAGCGGTGGAGATAAAGGCCAAGACCAGCCATAACGCTGCCTTAACCGGGTTCTTAACAGTAATCATCATTAATCCGGAGATAATGGCGATCGCTGCTAGCACATAAAAAATAAATTGTTCAAAGCTCATAGCAATAACTCAGTACTCTCGAATTAACGATATTTCGCATCTGCTGCACGGTCGGCGGCAATCTGCGCTTCGTGTTGATCACCGAAGGCAAGGAGATCTTCCTTGGTACGGATATGCGGACCACGTTCATGGAACTCATACTCAAACACACGGGTTTCAACAATCGCATCTACCGGGCAAGCTTCTTCACAGAAACCGCAATAGATGCACTTAAACATATCAATGTCATACTGAGTGGTACGGCGGGTACCGTCTTCGCGCTCTTCCGATTCGATAGTAATTGCATTCGCAGGGCAGACCGCTTCGCACAATTTACAAGCGATACAACGCTCTTCGCCGTTTTCGTAGCGACGCAAAGCGTGGTGTCCACGGAAACGCGGAGACAACGGTGTTTTCTCTTCCGGATAACGGACCGTAATCTTCTTTTTAAACAAGTACTTACCGGTAACTGATAAACCTTTGAATAACTCAGTAAGACCCCAGGTCTTAATTTGATGTTTTAGAAATTTACCCATGTCACCCTCTATTAGTTAAACCATGGACCAAAATCAAAGTACTTCATAGCGCCAACTACGAATACCCAGACAATGGTTAATGGAATCAGCACTTTCCAACCCAGACGCATCAATTGGTCATAACGGTAACGAGGGAAAGTTGCACGTAGCCACAAGAATACAAACAGCAGAAGTGCTACCTTGATCGACAGCCAAGCCAGCTGCGGAACCCAAGAGAATAGTGTTTCCAGAAGCGGAATACCTTCAAACGGTGACAACCAGCCGCCAAGGAACATAATCGACGCCATAAAGGAGATCAGGATCATCATGGCGTATTCCGCCAGCATGAAGACACCGAACGTCATACCGGAATAATCAACGTGGAAACCGGCAACGATTTCCGCTTCCCCTTCGATAACATCGAAAGGCGTACGGTTGGTTTCAGCCAGTCCGGAGATGAAATAGACAAAGAACATCGGCAATAGAGGCAACAGGTACCAGTTAAGAATTCCGCCTTGCTGATTGTTAACAATCTCGGTCAGGTTCATGGTACCGGCAATCATCAAAACGGTAACCAAAGCGAAGCCCATCGCGATTTCATAAGAAATCTTCTGTGCAGAACCACGCAAGGCACCCAAGAAAGCGTATTTCGAGTTAGACGCCCAACCCGCTACAACCGTACCGTAAACAAGAATCGACGAAACCGCCAGAACGTACAGCACACCGGCGTTAATATCGGTAACAACGACACCGTCACTGAACGGAATAACCGCATAAGCGGCAACTGCCGGAGCAATCGCCAGGATCGGCGCGAGGATAAACAGGTACTTATTCGACTGAGCCGGGAAAATGACCTCTTTGGTCATCAATTTCAAAGCATCGGCAATCGGCTGCAGCAGACCGATCGGACCGACACGGTTCGGCCCCATACGTACCTGCATATAACCGATGACCTTCCGCTCGGCGTAAGTCAACCAGGCCACTACCAGCATAATCGGCAGAATAACCGCTACCGCTTGCAGTACCAGAGTAATGGTGATGGCTAACCACTCGTATAAGAAGCCAGATAAAAAAGCTTGGATCGCATCAAACATCAATCTTATCCTCTCACCATCGTTTCTACATTAGCATCCGGCGTTTTCTGCAGAGATGGCGCTCTACGAACCAAAGCATCCATCTGATACGGAGATACCAGTTTCACTTTGCCGTCATTATTTACTGTCGTCATAGACGCATCCAGTTTGGAGAATGCAACGCTTGAACCGCTGTTATCCAACACTTCGCGCAGGACTTCATTGCTATGGGTGTAGTCAAAACCACTCAGGTTCAGCATATTGCCCATGACGCGCAATACTTTCCATGCCGCTTTGGCATCACCTACAGGTTCGGCAGCCATTTTGAAAGACTGTTTCAGGCCGTTAAGGTTAACGAAAGTACCGGCCGTTTCCGCATAGGAAGCGATCGGTAGCAGGACATCCGCATAGTCACGCTGTGCTTCAGAATCGAATAAGCTCATGCTGACAACAAATTTAGCCTTAGCCATCGCCTGCGACGCCTGAGTAGAATCAGAAAAGTCTTCCGGCTCAACATTCAGTGTCAGGAATGCATCCATTCCCTGTGCCATCTGTGCGGCATTTTTGCCTTTCATCGGCAAGAAGTTAACCAGATAAGCACCCACTTCATTCGCCTGCATCGGCAGAATATTCAATGAAGAATCTGTGTTTTTCGCCAGACTCGCGGCCAGTTTACAGATCAACGCATAATCCGGATGGTTCTGAGCAATCTGTCCAACCATAACCGCAGATTTGTTCCCGTCAATTAGGCTTTGAGCCGCTGCTTTTTGCACATCGCTGGCGGTAACGTCCGCCAAGAAGGCATCCGAGTCACCTTTAATCTCCGCAGCCGCTTTGGCCATTCCCGCCAAATTAGCGACCATCCCGGCATCATCGCTGATGTCGTTCAAGTCATAATTAAACTTGTAAGCCTGCGGATTGACCGCGATAACGTTAGCGCCATTCAAGGTCGCTTTACGTACACGAAGGTTCAGAAGAGGCAACTCTTTACGCAAGTAAGACCCCACCACGGCAACCGCATTTAGCTGTTCAACCTCGGCAATCGGCATCTCCAGTGACGGCGTATGGAAATCGTGCGCATCGGCAGAGAAATCCACCTGACGGGTACGGAAATCAATATTTTCAACACCCATACCGCGCGCCAGTTTCTGCAGCAAATGCAACTCTTCAAGAGTTGAATTGGCTGACGCCAGAACACCGACCTCCTGAGAAGCGTCGGCAACGTTTTTCAGCCCTTCGACTGCAAACTCCAATGCGCTTTCCCAGTCAGTCGCCTGCCACTTGCCGTTGACTTTGATCATCGGCTGAGTCAGACGTTCGTCACTGATCATTCCTTCATAAGCGAAACGATCGCGGTCAGACAGCCATACTTCATTGATCGCTTCATTCTCGCTTGGGACAACGCGCATCACTTTACTGTCTTTGGTGTGTACCTGAATGTTGGAACCGATTGAATCGTGACCAGCAACGGCCTTATGCGCTTTCAGTTCCCAGGTACGGGTCTTGTAACGGAACGGTTTGGACGTCAGAGCACCGACCGGACACAGGTCAATCATATTCCCCGACATTTCCGAATCGATTGATTTCTCGACATAGGTACCGATTTCCATCCATTCTGAACGTCCGGTTGCACCCAATTCCATCATCCCGGCCACTTCCTGACCGAAACGCACACAACGTGTACAGTGGATACAACGGGTCATATCAGTGCTGATTAGCGGGCCGGCGTTCTTGTCGCCAACCACACGCTTGGCTTCGGCGTAACGGGAAACATCTTCACCGTAGTCCATCGCCACATCTTGAAGCTCACACTCACCACCCTGGTCACAAATAGGACAATCCAGCGGGTGGTTGATGAGCAAAAATTCCATGACCGATTTCTGTGCCGCAATCGCCTTAGGCGAATTTGTGCGCACAACCATTCCATCGGTTACCGGAGTAGCACAAGCCGGAAGTGGTTTCCAGGCACCTTCAACGTCCACAAGACACATACGGCAGTTTGCCGCAATAGAAAGCTTTTTGTGGTAACAAAAACGGGGAATCGGAATTTCAGCGTTATCAGCGACATCAATCAGCATGTCGCCTTCTCTGGCCTCGATAACTTGTCCGTTTATTTCAACTTTTACCATAGTTCTTTAACCTAAATTTGATTTGGTTGGCGTAGCCCAAAACAACTCAGACCGCTTATACACGGTCGTAAATGCTGCAACCGTGCTCAATATAGTGCATAAATTCATGTTCGTAGAGATCCACAGCCGAGGCCAATGCGATGGTTGCCGCATCCCCTAGACCACAGATAACGTTACCCATGATTTTGCCTGAAACATCTTTAAGGGCTGCAATGTCTTCTGGACGTCCCTTCCCTTCGATGATGCGGTTCAGAACACGCATCAACCAACCTGTACCTTCACGGCATGGGGTACATTGACCGCAGGATTCATCCCAGTAGAAGTGCGATAGGTTCTGACAAACCTTAACGATATCGGTGGTTTCATCCATCACGATCATCGATCCCGCACCAAGGAATGAACCGGCGTTGGCGATCGAATCGTAATCCATATTCATTTCCAACGCTTTTTCCGCCGGGATCAGTGCCGTTGAAGCCCCACCCGGGATAACACACTTCAGCTTGCGGTCGTTCCATACGCCACCAGCAAGATCAAGAAGATCTTTGAATGGCGTACCCATGCGTACCTCGAAATTACCCGGATTGTTAACATGTCCGGATACCGAGTACAGTTTGGTTCCACCGGCGTTCTTAACGCCTAGGTCATTGAACCACTTGCCGCCCTTCGCCAAGATCATTGGGATGGACGCCAAGGTTTCAGTGTTATTAATAGTCGTCGGCTTGCCATATAGGCCGTAGCTCGCCGGGAAAGGCGGCTTAAAGCGCGGCTGACCTTTTTTACCTTCGATCGATTCGAGCAATGCGGTTTCTTCACCACAGATATAGGCACCGGCACCCAAGTGAACGTGCAGGTCGAAATCCCAACCCGAATCCAAAATATTCTTGCCTAGCAGACCCGCTTCGCGCGCCTGTTCAATCGCTTTTTTGAAAACCTGATACGGTTCCCAGAATTCACCGCGGATATAGTTGTAACCCTGTGATGCACCGATGACATAACCGGCAATCATCATCCCTTCAACCAGCGCATGCGGGTTATAACGGTGAATATCACGGTCTTTAAAGGTTCCAGGCTCACCCTCGTCCGAATTACAGACGATGTATTTCTGACCAGGTGCAGTACGGTTCATGAAGCTCCACTTCAAACCGGTAGGGAAACCGGCACCACCGCGTCCACGGATATTAGAAGCTTTGACTTCTTCGATGATTTCAGCTGGCTCAAGTTCACCTGACAGAACCTTCTTCCACACTTCATAACCACCGTTTGCCATATACACATCGATGTCATATGAGCGCTCTAAGTGGTTAAGACGAAAACAGTTTTCATTTTGATGAACCATCGGCTTACTCCAACTCGTCTAAAATTTTAAACAGAGACTCTTCGTCCAGATTCTCATGGTATGTCTTGCCGATCTTACACATTGGAGCGCCACCGCAAGCACCAAGACATTCAACCTTCTTGATCGAAAATTTACCGTCGGCAGTCACTTCGCCCGGCTTAACGCCTAGTTTCTGTTCCAGCTTGGCACGCAACTCTTCACCACCACGCAGGTAGCATGAGATCGAGTTACACCAGTTAATCTGATGTTTACCAACCGGCTGATGGTTGTAGTTTCCATAGAAAGTCGCCACTTCATAAACGGCGATCGGCGCAACACCAAGGTACTCGGCGATTTCATCCATCAACTCGGTCGTCAGATGACCACCGTTGGCTTCCTGCACGATACGCAACGCCGGCATAGTTGCAGACTGGCGCTGATCTTCCGGATAATTGGCAATCCAAGTATCAATGCGTTTTTTAACATCCCCTTGAATCATTGATGTCTTGGTACTCATCGATCGATTTCTCCAAATACAATATCTTGGGTACCGATAATCGATACCACATCAGCAATCATATGCCCCTTAACCATTTCATCCAGCGAGGCCAGATGCGGGAAGCCCGGTGCACGGACTTTCATACGGTATGGTTTGTTGGCGCCGTCAGACACCAGATAGATACCGAACTCCCCTTTCGGGTGTTCGACAGCAGCATAAGCTTCCGAAGCAGGAATGCTGTAACCTTCGGTAAACAGTTTAAAGTGGTGAATCAGAGCTTCCATGTTCGACTTGGCGTCCTCTCGGGCCGGAGGTGCAACCTTATGGTCGGAACTCATGACCGGACCATCATTTTCTTTCAGCCATTTCACACACTGTTTGATGATCTTGTTCGATTCGCGCATTTCTGCCACACGTACCAGATAGCGGTCGTAGCAGTCACCGGTTTTGCCGACCGGAATATCGAATTCCATTTTGTCGTAGACTTCGTACGGCTGCTTTTTACGCAGATCCCAGGCAATCCCGGAACCACGCAGCATCGGACCGGTAAAGCCAAGCTGAAGTGCACGCTCAGGAGAAACAATACCGATATCAACGGTACGCTGTTTCCAGATACGGTTATCAGTCAACAGCGTTTCATATTCATCTACGTACCCAGGGAAACGTTCGGTAAAGGCTTCAATGAAATCCAGCAATGAGCCTTCACGCGTTTCATTCAGGCGATCCAACTCTTTGCCTTTGCGCCATTTTGATTCAGTGTATTTTGCCATCGTATCCGGAAGATCACGGTAAACACCGCCCGGACGATAGTAAGTGGCATGCATACGGGCACCGGAAACAGCTTCATAGCAGTCCATTAGGTCTTCACGTTCACGGAAGGCATAAAGGAATACCGTCATGGCACCGATATCCAGAGCGTGCGCACCAAGCCACATCAAGTGGTTCAGGACACGGGTGATTTCATCGAACATGACACGGATATACTGCGCACGCTCAGGTACTTCAACACCCAGCATCTTTTCAATCGCCATGACATAGCCGTGTTCGTTGGCCATCATGGAAACATAGTCAAGACGGTCCATATAACCGATCGACTGGTTGTAAGGTTTGAACTCGGCCAGTTTTTCGGTACCGCGGTGCAGAAGACCGATATGCGGATCGGAACGGACGACGGTTTCCCCGTCCAATTCCAATACCAAACGCAAAACCCCGTGCGCGGACGGGTGTTGAGGGCCAAAGTTAAGAGTATAGTTACGAATTTCAGGCATAACAGCTTCCTATTAAGCTTTCGCTGGTGTCTTATGACGGATTACACGCGGCACATTTACACGGTTTTCAATCGAAACCGGCTCATAGACGACACGCGCCTTTTCTGCGTCATAACGCATTTCAACATGCCCGGTTAGAGGGAAATCTTTTCTAAGCGGGTGGCCGACAAAACCGTAATCTGTCAGGATTCGGCGCAGATCAGGGTGGCCTTTAAACAGAATGCCGTACAGATCAAACGCTTCACGTTCGAACCAGTTAGCCACACTCCAGATATCGATCACACTATCGACAACCGGTAACTGCGTATCCGGTGCAAAAACCTTTACGCGCAGACGGACGTTGTTCTGAATGGACAACAAGTGGTAGACCGCGGCAAAGCGACGTTCCATCTGCAGATGTTCTTCTTCGGTCTCATCTTCGGCGAAATCGAATACGCCGCGGCTGAAACCACTATTCGGAGCCTTCATGGTTTCCCAGTTCGCTTTACCGTAATCAAGGTAATCCACTCCGCACAGATCGATCAGCTGCTCGAATCCCAGCTCATCACGACACTTTTTCAGACCCGCAAACGCTTTATCCGCTGGCAATTCGATAGTCAGTTCATCCAGTGCAACCGTAGAGGAAGCCAACATATCGCCTAAGACATCATTAACGCGGGTTTGTAAATCAAGTACTGACTGTTTCATTCTTCGGTCCATTTATGCTTATCGGGCGATGGTATTGGTACGTTTAATCTTGTTCTGCAACTGAACAATTCCGTACAACAGTGCTTCAGCCGTCGGCGGACAGCCCGGCACATAGACATCGACCGGTACGATACGGTCACAACCGCGAACTACCGAGTACGAATAGTGGTAATAACCACCACCGTTGGCACATGAACCCATTGAGATAACCCAACGCGGCTCGGCCATCTGGTCGTAAACTTTACGCAATGCCGGTGCCATTTTGTTAACCAGAGTACCGGCTACGATCATGACATCGGACTGACGTGGCGACGGACGGAAGATAATCCCGAAACGGTCAAGATCGTAACGCGACGCACCGGCATGCATCATTTCAACCGCACAACAGGCAAGCCCGAAAGTCATTGGCCATAGAGAACCGGTTCTAGCCCAGTTAATCAATTTATCCGCAGAGGTGGTAACAACACCTTCTTTTAAAACGCCTTCTACTCCCATTCCAGCGCTCCTTTTTTCCATTCATAGATAAAGCCGATAACCAGCAATGACAGGAAAGCCGCCATCGCAAGTAAACCAAAGGTTCCCACCTCTTCCAATACAATCGCCCATGGGAATAGAAACGCGATTTCCAAATCGAAAATAATGAACAGGATCGCGACTAAATAGAAACGAACGTCGAACTTCATACGGGCATCTTCAAAAGCTTCGAAACCACACTCGTATGGAGAGTTCTTCTCGGCATCAGGCTTTTGCGGCCCCAATAGATAACCTACTAAAATCGGCCCGACGCCAAACAGAATGCCCAGGACAATAAATACCAGGACGGGAAGATAATTTTCTAGCATTGGTTTGCAACCTCATCTAGTCTTTATACATAGTACTGCCGCAACAAGTGCGGCAGTTGTTAAATATGGTGCCGATGGCCGGACTCGAACCGGCACGACTTGCGTCACCACCCCCTCAAGATGGCGTGTCTACCAATTTCACCACATCGGCATGTATTCTTTATTAATTTGGTACGACTGGTTCTTCTGGCTGCTGAACAGACTCTTCAACCTTTACAGCCGAGTCATCAACAACACTTTGATATCCTTTTGCCTGCTGACTGGCGATATAAGCCAGAGTCAGAGAGGTAATAAAGAATAGGGTCGCCATAATCGCGGTCAGGCGCGACAAGAATGTCGCCGAACCGCCACTACCAAATAACGTTTGCGAAGAACTACCACCGAAGTTCGCTCCCGCGTCCGCCCCTTTACCGTGCTGCATCAATACCAGCACAATCAATAAAAAGGCAATAATAATATGTATGGTTAGAACAATACTAAACATTAGGCACTCGCAGCTTTACAGATTGCCATGAAATCATCGGCATTCAGGGAAGCGCCACCGATCAGCCCGCCGTCGATATCCGCTTGCGCGAACAGTTCAGCGGCGTTATCAGGTTTAACGCTTCCACCATATTGAATAATTACCTTATCCGCGACAACAGCATTCAAACCTGCCAACTTGCCGCGAATAAAAGCATGAACTTCTTGTGCTTGCTCAGGAGAAGCCGTTTTACCGGTACCAATTGCCCAAACAGGCTCATAGGCGATAACGATTTTCTCAAAAGCCTCAATACCGACAACATCAACGACGGCATCGATTTGCGTTGCAATGACTTTTTCCATCACACCGGACTCGCGCTCTTCAAGCGTTTCACCGACACACAGAATCGGAGTAACACCCGCATCCAAAGCGACTTTTACCTTGCTGGCTACCTGAGCATCCGTTTCACCGTAGATAGCTCGACGCTCGGAATGCCCCAGAATAACGTAAGCACAGCCCAGATCTTTAATCATCTCGACAGAGGTCTCACCAGTAAAAGCACCTTGAACCGGTTCCTCAGCAATATTTTGAGCACCAACAGCAATCTTTCCGCCAGTCAGTGAACTCTGTACAAAATCGATGTAAATAGCTGGAGGGCATACTGCCATATCAACGTTTTCGATCTGTCCTGCCTGGGCGTTCAGTCCATCAACCAGACTCTCGATAGAGGCCTTTGAACCGTGCATTTTCCAGTTACCTGCAACAAACGGCTTTCTCATCTACTAATCTCCAACACAAAAGTTCGACAATATTAGCGTTTTCTTTCCTCAAAAACAATATTGCATTTTTATGAAAATTCTGCTTTTACAACCTGTTCAAGCTCAAGAGCAATTCTTTCTACCAACTTGGCGTCCTCGCCTTCAACCATAACCCGGATCTTCGGTTCGGTGCCGGACGCTCTGATCAGAATCCGCCCTTTCCCGTCAAGTTCAAGTTCGGCTGCGTCCACGGCTGATTGCAGCGCGGCATTATCCTCAACCTTGGAACGCTTCGCAATAGTGACATTACGTAAAACCTGCGGATAAACCTGTACTTCGTCACGCACCTGATCCAGAGAACGCTGCTGAGAGATTAACGCTGCAAGCACTTGAAGCGCTGCCACAATACCGTCACCGGTACCGATCTTATTCAGACAAAGCACGTGCCCGGAAGGTTCCGAGCCGTAAAACCAACCCTTATCAACTAACGCTTCCATAACATTTCGATCACCGACCGCGGTACGTGCGAACTCAATACCCTTAGCCTTCAATGTCTGCTCAAAGCCAAGATTGCTCATCACCGTACCGACAACACCCGGTACCGGCTTGCCGGTCATGGTCGCCAGGATATATAAAATAATGTCGCCATCAATCTCGCGACCTTTAGCATCGATCATCATGACACGGTCTCCATCGCCATCAAACGCGATCCCCAGATCGGCACGATGATTTTCCACCGCATGCGCCAACGCCTTGGTATCGGTCGCGCCGCACTCATGATTGATATTCATACCATTCGGTTCGGTACCAATAGTAAAGACTTCCGCACCCAATTCACGAAATACATTCGGAGCAATGTGATACGTAGCCCCATTGGCACAATCCAATACCAGACGAAGCCCCTTAAGGTTCTTTTTAGCTCGATAGGTTCCTTTGCAGAACTCGATATAACGACCAGGAGCGTCATCGACGCGGAAGGCTTTACCCATATCCGCGGAAGCCACCACACTGACGGAAGATTCCAGCAGAGATTCGATTTCCTTCTCCATCTGGTCGGAAATTTTCTTGCCTTCTCCGGTAAAGAACTTAATGCCGTTATCACAATGCGGGTTATGCGAAGCACTAATGACAATCCCCATATCGCAACTGAACGTCTGCGTCAGATAAGCAACTGCCGGCGTAGGCATAGGACCGACCAGATAGACGTCAATCCCCGCCGCAATCAACCCAGCTTCCAACGCCGACTCAAACATATAGCCCGAGATGCGTGTATCCTTACCGATCATCACCGAAGTTCCGCCGTTCTTCGCCAGAACCGTTCCAGCCGCCCAACCCAATTGCAACACCTTATCCGGGTTAATCATTCCCTGACCGACGGTTCCACGAATACCGTCGGTTCCAAATACTGAAGACTTCGCCATTTTTTTATCCCGCTTTTAAATATCCTGTATTTTGCCCGTAACCTAGCCCAGATGTCGTAACGTCTGCAACGCCTGAACCGTCTCTTTTACGTCATGGACGCGAACCACTTTGGCCCCTTTTTGCGCCGCCAAAGCTGCCGCAGTAACACTGGCCGTGATTCTATCGTCGATTTTCTCGCTGCCGACAATTTCCGCTATCATCCGCTTTCGCGACACACCAACCAGCATCTCGCACCCCAAATCAGCAAAGGCGTGCATATTTTTAAAAAGCGTTACATTATCCTCAAAAGTCTTGCCAAAGCCAAATCCGAGATCGATGAGAATCGAGCCCTTATCAATCCCCGCCTGCTCACAAACGGCAATCCGCTGCTTAAGAAAATCCTTTACTTCAGCCACAACATCGCTATAAACAGGTGCCTGTTGCATGGTTTTGGGAATACCTTGCATATGCATAATACAAACCGGAACCTCGTAATCGACAACGACATCGACAGCACCCTCAGAGCGAAGAGCATTGATATCATTAATCAGGTCTGCCCCGGCGCGCAGAGACTGCTGCATCACTTCAGTATGATAGGTATCTATCGATATCGGCATATCAGTGCACTCCCGAACCCACTCAATAGCCGGTAAAACCCGATCCAGCTCTTCCTGAAGCGAAACAGGATCAGATCCCGGTCGAGTCGATTCACCGCCGATATCCAGAATATCGACCCCATCCTGTAACATCTTGTCCAACTGCTGTTTGAAACGCTCCATTTCATTAAACTGCCCGCCGTCCGAAAACGAATCCGGCGTCACATTGAGAATTCCCATTACGGCTGCATGCCCTTTCTGCTCATACACCGAACCCAACCAGCTCTGAAGATCAAATTTCATAAACAATCTCTTCCATTTATTGTGCGCCTACCTTAATCAATCCATTTATCAATGGCAATAAAAAACCCCGCGTAGCGGGGTTCTTTTACAGACCTGTCAGCTTAATGCAATTTAGGCTCACCGGAATCTTTTGGTTCATTCTCATCAGAAATATCCTTACTGATCAGATTTGAATCGTCCGGTTTGTTTTCCGAAGCTTCTTCAAGAGAAGTTTTCGGCTCGGGAGATGATGGCGGAGGCGTATCGTCCTCAACCCAGTCACGCGGTGCGCCCGGATCTTCGCCACGCATAATCCGGTCAACCTGCTCCTTGTCAATCGTTTCATACTTCATCAGACAATCGGTCATAATCTCCAATTTTTCACGGTTATCGATCAACATCTGACGGGCTCGGTCATAGTTACGATCGATAATATTGCGAATCTCTTCGTCAATCTTCTGTGAAACCTCTCCGGAAACATTGGCGTTACGGGAAGTTCCCATAAAACCGCCTTTATCTTCTTCTTCGTACAAAAGCGGACCGAGATTATCGGACAAGCCCCATTTGGTCACCATGTTACGGGCAATTGCCGTAGCACGCTCGATATCGTTACTGGCACCGGTTGTCACCGCATCTTCGCCATAGACAATCTCTTCGGCAAGACGCCCGCCGTAAAGACTCGACAACTGCGACTCCAGTTTACGCTTGGAATAACTGTAGCTGTCTTCTTCAGGCAGATACATGGTCACACCCAATGCACGACCTCTTGGCATGATACTGACTTTGTATACAGGGTCATGCTCAGGCACCAGATAACCGACGATCGCATGACCAGACTCATGATAGGCCGTCATACGACGCTCGTCTTCGCTCATCACCATCGACTTGCGTTCGACGCCCATCAGAATCTTGTCTTTGGCTTTCTCAAAATGCTTCTGTGTGACCAACTTGGCATTTTCACGTGCAGCGAACAGCGCCGCTTCGTTGACCAGGTTAGCCAGATCCGCCCCAGAAAATCCTGGAGTACCGCGGGCAATATAAGATGGGTTAACATCTTCGGCCAGCGGCACCTTGCGCATATGCACTTTAAGAATCTGTTCGCGGCCGCGAATATCCGGGAGACCAACCGTTACCTGGCGGTCAAAACGGCCCGGACGCAGCAGTGCCGGATCAAGCACGTCGGCGCGGTTAGTCGCAGCAATTACGATAATGCCTTCATTACCTTCGAAACCATCCATCTCAACCAGCATTTGGTTCAATGTCTGTTCGCGCTCATCGTTACCGCCGCCCATACCGGCACCACGGCTACGGCCCACAGCATCAATCTCATCGATAAAGATAATACAAGGCGCATGTGCTTTTGCCTGTTCGAACATATCACGAACACGGGAAGCACCGACACCGACAAACATTTCAACGAAATCGGAACCCGAAATGGTGAAAAACGGAACTTTCGCTTCACCGGCAATCGCTTTAGCCAGCAAGGTTTTACCGGTACCCGGAGGTCCGACCATCAATACACCGCGCGGAATGCTTCCACCCAGATTCTGGTATTTACTCGGATCTCTCAAGAAATCGACAATTTCACCTACTTCCTGTTTGGCTTCATCGGCACCGGCAACATCGTCCAACGTTACTTTATTCTGATCTTCGGTCATCATGCGCGCTTTGGACTTACCGAAGGACATAGGCCCGCCTTTGCCGCCGACACCGCCGCCCATAGAACGCATAAAGAAAATCCACACTGCAATCAACAGCAGCATAGGGAACCAGGAAATGAAAATCTGCATCAACACGCTCTGTTGCTCAGGCGGTTTGGCAGTGATTTTCACACGGTTATCCAGCAGGTCACCCATCAAGCCAGGGTCGCCCGGATTATAGGTAGTAAAACTGTTACCGTTACCGTAAACACCACGAATCGTCTGCCCTTCAATCACAACCTGACTGACCTGCCCCTGATGAACCTGATCGATGAAATCAGAGTAATCAATGCGGCTCGACGCCCCTTGCCCTTGGGTACTGAAATGGTTAAAAACAGTCATCAGGATCGTGGCGACAACCACCCAGATCATGATGTTTTTTAACATATCGTTATTCTTCATTTAGTGAACCTTGTAATATTTCGAGTTCTATATATTTGTAAAATTGGAACACAATTAGCGATCAAAAGCCACTGTAACACAATTTTATATAAAAAAAACTTATCGCCAATTGATATAGTTAATTATTGTAATTAAGTATCCCAATCAACATTACACCGAGACCCTTTACGACTTTTTGCCTCTGGCCAAAAGATAGATCTCTTTGCTGCGCGCACGCGATGCCTGCGGTTTACGGGTAATCACCTTGCTGTACTTACTGCGCAAATCCTGCATTAATTCGTTATAACCTTCACCCTGAAAGACTTTCATCAACAGGTCACCGTCTTTTTTCAAAACCTGATCAGCCAACTCGACACAAAGTTCGACCAAATACATCGCACGTGGAATATCCACGCCCTTGTTACCGCTCATATTCGGGGCCATATCCGACATGACTACATCAACTTCACGGCCATCGAGCGATTGCAGCAGACTGTCATAGACCTCATCATCCCGGAAATCCCCCTGAATAAAGGTTACACCGGCAAAAGGCTCAACCGGCAGAATATCCAGAGCAAAAACTTCTCCGTTTTTGCCGATCTTATGCGTTGTCCACTGCGACCAGCCGCCGGGGGCCGCGCCGAGATCCACCACACACATTCCGGGCTTGAAGAGTTTGTCCTTGTCGTCGATTTCCTGCAGTTTATAGACCGCACGGGAACGCCAGCCTTCCTGTTTCGCTTTATTGACATAGTGATCGTCAAAATGTTCTTTTAGCCAGCCTGCACTGGATTTACTTCTCGCCATATTCGATTTCTACTACAATAGCCATTTATTAAAAATAAGAATCAATTTGGATAATTCAATGGCACAAACCCAAAAAAACAAAATTACTGCGTTAAGCCCTAATCAGTTGAAATTTCTTCGCAGTATCGCGCACAACATCAAACCGATGTTAATTATCGGCAGTAACGGCTTGACCGATAGCCTGATGGCTGAGCTGGATAGTACTCTTTCACACCACGAATTGCTGAAAATCAAAATTTCCTATGGTGAACGCGAAGATCGCAAAAGCATTGTCGAGCACATTCTGCAGCAAACCGGAGCATTACATGTCCAGACCATCGGTAAAACTTGCGTTATTTTCCGACCAAACGAAGAAACCGAACTGCCCCTGCCGCGTAAATAAATTATTCAGATTATCCATCAGCCCTGAGAATTCAGGGCCGTTGCTTAAATCAAGTCCAGGCCTCGCGCCAGATCTTTCTTGATATCCTCAACAGATTCCAGCCCTACGGAAACCCGCAACAGATTATCGGTGATACCGGCTTTATCTCTGTCTTCCTGAGAAACTCGCCCGTGCGTTGTAGTCGCCGGATGAGTAATAATGGTCTTCACATCGCCCAAATTGGCTGTAATCGAAAGCATTCTTGTATTATCGATCACGGTCCACGCCTGTTCTTTACCGCCTTTAACCCGGAACGAAACCAAACCGCCGCCGGCAGACTGCTGCTTTTGCGCCAGCTCATACTGCGGATGCGAAGTCAGTCCCGGATAGAACACCTGCTCGACCTTCGGGTGGTTCCCCAGCCAGGTCGCCAGAGCCAATGCATTCTCGCAGTGCGCCCGCATTCTGATCGGTAAAGTTTCCAAGCCTTTCAAGAAAATCCAAGCGTTAAAAGGACTCATGCTCGGACCACAGGTACGCAGAAAGCCTCGCACCTCTTCACCGACAAGCTGAGCATTACCCAAAACCGCTCCGCCTACGGCCCGTCCCTGACCATCCAAGAACTTGGTCGCCGAGTGGATAACAATATCCGCACCCTGCTCCAACGGACGCTGCAGAATCGGCGTACAGAAGCAGTTATCAACAACCAGTAAACAGTCGTTCTCTTTAGCCAGCTTACTGAGTTCTTCCAGATTTGCCACTTCTGTCAAAGGGTTAGACGGAGTTTCTAAGAACAAGGCTTTGGTATTTTCTTTAATTGCCGCACGCCACTCGGAAACATCCGTTTGCGAAACAAACGTGATTTCGACACCGAATTTCATCAGATATTTACTGAACAGAACTTTGGTCGTACCGAAAACGCTTTGCGAAGAAACGATATGGTCACCGGCCTGACACAAGGCCATAAAAGTCGAAAGGATCGCCGACATTCCGGAAGCGGTTCCAACACACGCCTCAGCCCCTTCCATCGCAGCCAGACGGTTTTCGAAGCTGCGCACTGTCGGATTGGTAAAGCGGGAATACACATTTCCTTGCTCTTCGCCACTGAAACGCGCCGCCGCCTGGGCTGCCGATTCGTAGCGAAAGCTGGACGTCGGAAAAATCGCCTCGGAATTTTCCTGTTCGGGAGTCTGTTCATACCCTGCACGAACGGCTAAGGTTTGAATGTCATAATCATCAAATTCGTTAAACATCGTCATCTCTTTTTGACTTAAAAGCCGCCAATGGTTTACAACCAAAGGCGGCCTAGATCAATAAAATCGCTAGCGAATCAAATCAACTTAGCTTCGGTTGTGGATACCAACCGTTTCCTGACCGGATTTTTGCTTATTGGCATTCTGCGCATCGTCATTACGCGCCTGATCCAAAGAGGCCAGATATTCAGGCGTAATATCTCCGGTCGCATAAACCCCGCTGAAACACGAAGTATCAAACTGATTCACGCGCTCCGAACCGGCACTGACCGCCTCAACAAGATCATCCAGATCCTGATAGATCAATTTGTCGCAGCCGATAATCTCAGCCACTTCTTCGGTTGTGTGATTACTGGCGACCAATTCCGCTGGAGATGGCATATCAATACCGTAAACATACGGATAACGCACCGCTGGTGCTGCCGAAGCGAAATACACTTTTTTCGCACCGGCTTCGCGTGCCATCTGCACAATCTGGCCAGAAGTGGTTCCGCGTACAATTGAGTCGTCAATCAACAGAACGTTTTTACCTTCGAATTCCAAACCGATCGCATTCAGTTTCTGGCGAACCGATTTTTTACGCAGGTGCTGACCCGGCATAATGAAAGTACGACCGATGTAACGGTTTTTGATAAAGCCTTCGCGGTATGGCGTGCCGAGCTTATTGGCCAATTCAATCGCCGAAGTACGACTGGTATCCGGAATCGGCATAACCACGTCAATATCGTGATCAGGCCATTCGCGCAGAATCTTTTCCGCCAGCTTCTCACCCATACGCAAACGTGACTTATACACGGAAATATCGTCAATCATTGAATCCGGGCGGGCAAAATAAACAAACTCGAAAATACACGGTGAATAAACCGGGTTTTCTGCACACTGTTTAAAGCTGATTTCACCTTTATCGGTGATCACGACAGCTTCACCCGGTGCCAGATCCTTCAGCAGTTTAAAGCCCAAACCGTCCAGCGCAACAGACTCCGAAGCAATCATGTAATCGGTGCCGTATGCCGTCTGACGCTGCCCTACGACACAAGGACGTAGACCGTACGGATCGCGGAAAGCAAAAATACCGATGGTCGAAATCATTCCGACTGCGGCATAACCACCACGGACGCGTTTATGAACTTTGGCGATCGCTTCAAAAATATCCTCTTCGGAAATTTCCATTTTGCGGTCTTGCATCAACTCATGCGCAAAAACATTCAACAGCACTTCCGAATCGGAGTTGGTGTTGAGGTGACGCAGATCCTGACGGTAGATCTCTTGGGCAACCTGTTCCGCGTTGGTCAGGTTACCGTTATGCCCCATTACAATCCCGTAAGGAGAGTTAACATAAAAAGGCTGAGCCTCGGCACTGGATGAAGAACCGGCGGTCGGATAACGCACATGGCCGATCCCCATGGTTCCGATCAGGTCACGCATGTGGCGGGTACGGAAAACGTCCTTAACCAAACCGTTATCTTTGCGCTGATAAAAACGCCCGTTTTCGCAGGTGACAATCCCCGCTGCATCTTGTCCTCGATGTTGCAAGATGGTCAGTGCATCGTAAATCTCCTGATTTACCGAATTTTCACCGACCGAAACAATGCCAACAATACCGCACATGTGTGAACTCTCTCTTAGATTGAATTTCAGTTTTTGGACTCTTGCGTCACTTCGATAATGCGCGAGCCCTGAAGGTGGAATATTTTATCTAAATTCTGCTTAGCTTTTAGCGCTTTGTCCAAAGAATTATAATTTTCTGTACGCGCTTGATACACAATCTGATTTTTTCCGTTTTTTGATACGTTAAATTCCTTAAGCACAACCTTGTATCCGTGCTTTTTGGCACCTTGTACAAACTGATCGGCCTTTTCAATTTCAAAAAAGGTGATCAGGCGCACCATATACTGCCTGTCAACGTTTGTCGACGCCGCATCTGAAGAGCGCTTTTCAACCACTGGCTGCATCTGCGTTTGCACCTTGGATTCCTGCAAGCGCTGCTCTCTTTGCTGAATCTCTTGCAGGTGACGCTCACGCGCCCCGACTAAAATCTCTTGTTTAACGGTATCCGGCTGTACGCCCTCAGGAAGATGATATGCGGTAATAGCAATGGGCTCGGCGCCCTTATCAGAGGATACGCTTTGCACGCCTTGCGGAACAGGATCGGCATACCATCCAGGCACAAAAAGCAACAGCAGCAGAATCCAAACTAGGGCGCCTACAAGACGATATTTAATAACA
Source organism: Thiomicrorhabdus xiamenensis (assembly GCF_013282625.1). NCBI lineage: Bacteria > Pseudomonadati > Pseudomonadota > Gammaproteobacteria > Thiotrichales > Piscirickettsiaceae > Thiomicrorhabdus > Thiomicrorhabdus xiamenensis. The sequence goes on along the minus strand of NZ_CP054020.1, from coordinate 957,585 downwards.
TCTTCATCTGCCGATAGGTTTTCCGTCACCGAGATATGCTCCTGTTTTAAGTTCTTCAATCTGCAAGTTTATATGAATCTTAACGCGAATTAACCGCAACTGCGATTAATTCCCTAACTCGATCGCCAAAGCATTCAGAGCCTGATACACCTGAGCAACCGTAAAGAAAGAGCCCCAAACCAGTAAATTCGGTGTCTCCGAACGGCTATCCGAACCGCTTTGCGACAAACACGCCTGAACACTTTTCTCAATCGAGGCATAAACATGAATACAGGACGCCTCAACGTGATTATCCTGCAACAGGTTCTGCAGTTTCTTCTCACTACTGGAACGTGGAATCTGCAAATCTGCCGTGTACCACTGTTCAATATAAGGAGAAATACGCTGCACCATCGGCGAAGCATCCTTATCATCCAGAACCGAAAAAACCGCTTTTAACCCTCCAAGCCCTTGCTTAGCCAGATAATCGGCCAGCACCTCGGAGGACTGAGGATTATGTGCCACGTCAATCAGCCAGTGATAAAAACGGCCGTTATGGCGAAACTCGACCGATTGCAGACGACCGGGATGGGTCGCATTTTGCAATCCACATTTAATGGCATCGTCGGAAACCGACAAATCGCCGCTTCGACACATTTCCTGTAGCAGCGCCAACACACCGGAAGCATTCTGAATCTGAAAATCGCCCTTCAAAGCGGGCAGTGGATAGCTTCCGGCCTCTCCGGACGAACTCCACAGTAAGGACCAACCGCCCTCTTCTACACGATAATGAAAATCGCGCCCCAACTGAAGCAGATTAACTCGATGTTCGGCGCAATAATCCGCTAAAGTCTGCGGCGGATTCGGATCGGAACAGACCGCCAGCCTGCCGCTGCGCGTAATACCCGCTTTTTCAATCGCAATCTGCCCGCGATCATCGCCGAGCCAATCGATATGATCGACATCGATCGCAGTAATCAAGGCGGCATCGGCATCAACAATATTCACCGCATCCAGCCTGCCGCCCAAACCGACTTCCAATACAACCACATCCAATGCGGCCTGCTTGAAAATCTGCAGTGCAGCCAAAGTGGAAAATTCGAAATAGGTCAGCTTAATATCACCGCGCGAACGCTCTATCAAGTCAAACGCATCGACAATTGTCTGCGAGTCAACGGCAACGCCGTCAATCTGAATTCGCTCGTTAAAGGCCTGTATATGCGGAGATGTATAGGCACCGACACGGTAACCCGCCTGGCGGAGAATACTGCTCAGGAGTGCAACACTGGACCCTTTGCCGTTGGTACCGGCAACACTGATTACTTTGGGTGCAGGTTGCAGAATCGACATTTTTGCACCGACCTGGCGAACGCGCTCCAGCCCCAAATCAATTTCCTGTGCATGCAGATGCAGCAGCCAATCAATCCAGGACTCCAGTGAACTGGCGCCATCGGGTTTTGCAGTGACACTCATCAATGAAACTCAGTAAGAAAAAAAACAGCTTCCGAAAATAAAAAGCCAGAGTAGCTAACTCTGGCTCTCGGCCTGACAACGAACCTATACCGCCTGGTTCAACAACATCTTACAGATGCTGGCCAGCTCCGGATTCAAATCGTGACGATGGATAATGCGGTCGATCGCGCCATGCTCCAGCAGGAACTCACTGCGCTGAAAACCTTCAGGTAATTTTTCGCGAACCGTCTGTTCGATGACACGAGGACCGGCAAAACCGATTAAGGCTTTCGGCTCGGCGACATTCAAATCACCTAACATTGCGAAAGAAGCGGAAACACCACCCATAGTCGGATCGGTCAGGACGGAAATAAACGGCAGTCCTTGAGCGCGTAGACGCCCTAGTGCAGCGGAAGTTTTGGCCATCTGCATCAAGGAGAACAACGCCTCTTGCATACGAGCACCACCACTGGCCGAGAAACAGATAAACGGCGAACGGGATTCAATTGCCTGATTGACGGCACGGACAAACTTTTCACCGACAACCGACCCCATGGAACCGCCCATAAAGCGAAAATCGAAAGCCGCGGCAACCACTGGCAGACCGTCAATCGTTCCTTGAGCGGTAATCAACGCATCCTTTTCACCCGTTGCTCGCTGAGCCTGAGCGATACGGTCTTTGTATTTTTTCAAATCTCTGAATTTCAGTGCATCGACCGGGCTCACATCAGCCGCGAATTCATTAAATGAACCTTCATCGAAAAAAGCTTCCAAACGGGCACGTCCACCCAAACGCATATGATGATCGCATTTTGGACAAACTTCCTGATTACGGGCTACCTCAGCGCGATACAAAGTCGCTTCGCACTTCGGACATTTGGTCCACAACCCTTCCGGTACTGACTTTTTACGTTCCGTAACCTGTTTGATACTTGGTAAAATTTTTTCAAACCAATTCATCTTACTGCCCCTTTAAATTCTTGTTATTCTGCATCTGCGCGATCAATCGCGTTACGGAATTCCTGCATCTTGTTGCCGATCGCCAATTCGATTTCATACAAATCTTTATGCTCGTTTGCTTCAATCAGGCTGACCAGCGCCGAACCGACAATAACCGCATCTCCCTGCTTAGCCATTGCATAAGCGGCATCACCGTTACGGATACCGAAACCGATCCCCATAGGCAGATCGACTTCGCCTTTCAAACGTTGCATCTGCACGGCAACATCATCAGCATCCACATCGCGCGAACCGGTTACCCCTTTGAGAGAGACATAGTAGGCAAAACCACTTCCCTTCTCATTGACCGCACGCAAGCGGCCGACCGGCGTGGTCGGGGAAATCAGGAAAATACGATCTAAATCATGCTCCTGCATGGCTTCCGTATAACCGAAAGATTCTTCCGGCGGCATATCTACCGTCAGAACGGCATCCACTCCGACAGAACTGGCCGCATTGGCAAACGCTTCATACCCCATATGCTCGACCGGATTCAGATACCCCATAAGAATAACCGGCGTCTGTGCATCTTTTTCACGAAATTCGCGAACCATCTCCAGCACATCATCCATAGAAACGTTATGTGCCAACGCACGTTCAACCGCTTTCTGAATAACCGGACCGTCAGCCATCGGATCAGAGAAAGGTACGCCCAACTCGATCATATCCGCCCCTTTGGCAACCAGAAGGTGCATCAGGCTGACTGTCGCATTCGGCTTAGGATCGCCGGCGGTAACATATGGAATCAAAGCGGTTTTACCCTGCGCTTTCAGATCCGCAAATTTTTGTGAAATTCTGCTCATAATTCTATTTTCAAGTTATCCATTGAAATGGTCTCAACACTATATCAAAACCACATAAAAGCGTTTTGCGTGTCATGAGAGCTTAAAGGGCAAGGCAAAAATTCCAGCGAAGTCGCGCAGTTTACATCTTAGTAAATGAGCAGGCTTCGCGAATTTTTAACAAAGGCATTTAAGTTCGCAATAGCGCAAAAAGCTTTTAAAATTCGAAGCCTTCAATCTGGGCTATCGTATTCATATCTTTGTCACCTCGACCGGATAGATTCACGATAATCACCTGATCCTTGCTCATCGTCGGAGCCAACTTGGTCGCATAAGCAATGGCATGCGAGGATTCAAGCGCCGGAATAATCCCTTCGCAACGGGTCAGGTCACGGAATCCCTGCAAAGCCTCTTCATCATCGATCGCGACATAATTGACGCGTCCGACATCTTTCAACCAGGCATGCTCCGGTCCGACACCCGGATAATCCAGACCGGCGGAAATCGAGTGCGTCCCTAGAATCTGACCATTCTTATCCTGCATCAGATAGGTACGGTTGCCGTGCAGAACACCCGGCGTGCCTTTACACAGCGGAGCCGCGTGCTCACCGGTATCCAGACCATGACCGGCAGGTTCGACACCGTAAATTTCCACACCCTCATCCGGCAGGAATTTATGGAAAAGTCCGATCGCGTTAGAGCCACCGCCGACACAAGCGATTAACGCATCCGGCAGCTTACCTTCTTTTTCCAGAACCTGTTCACGAGCTTCCTGACCGATTACGGCCTGAAAATCGCGAACCATTGCCGGATACGGATGCGGTCCGGCAACGGTACCGATAATATAGAAAGTATCGTCCACATTGGTTACCCAATCGCGCATCGCCTCATTCAAAGCGTCTTTCAGAGTTCGTGAACCGGACTCAACTGCAACGACCGTGGCGCCAAGCATTTTCATACGCGCAACATTCGGAGCCTGACGCACAACATCGTCGGCGCCCATATAGACAACACATTCCAGACCGAGACGCGCGGCAACCGTCGCACTGGCAACACCATGCTGACCGGCACCGGTTTCGGCAATGATGCGTTTTTTGCCTAGGCGTTTTGCCAGAAGTGCCTGACCGATCGTATTGTTTACCTTATGAGCACCTGTGTGATTCAGATCTTCGCGCTTAAGATAAATTTTGGCTCCGCCAAGTTCTTCCGACCAGCGTTTAGCGAAATACAAAGGCGTCGGGCGACCAACATAGTCGCGCAGATCCTGTGCCAGTTCATCCAGAAAAACCGGATCATTCTTTACACTTTCATATTCCTGATTAAGCTGCTCCAGAGCAGCCATCAGGGTTTCCGGCGCAAAAATACCACCGTATGGCCCAAAGTGCCCATGCTCATCGGGAAACTTTGCATAATCAATCGTCGGAGAATCTTTTGACATCACACTCTTCTCATTACTTCTTGCATAAATCGCGAAATCTTTTCGGCGGACTTAATGCCTTTGGAGGCTTCAACCCCTCCACTGACATCCAGCGCCCACGGATGAACCGCTTCGATCGCCTGCCCGGCATTTTCAGGCGTTAAGCCACCGGCCAGAATAATCGGTTTGGCAAATGTCTGCGGTATCCACTGCCAGTTAAACGTCTCACCTGTTCCGCCAGGTACCCCCGGCTTATAGGTATCCAAAAGCAAGCCGCTGCAATCGTGAAATTCGGCAGCTATCTGTACCAAATCAGTCTCTTCTCGCATCGGCACGGCTTTAATGTAATTTCTTCCGAACTGTCTGCAGAATTCGCCCGGTTCCTGCCCGTGAAACTGCAACAGATCAATCCGCACTTCGCTCAGAACCTGCTCAACCTGCTCTTTACTCGGATTCACAAAAAGCGCCGTAACCGTAACGAAAGCCGGAATCTGGGCGGCAATCTCCCTCGCCTTGGCAATATCCACATAACGAGGGCTCGGCTCGTAAAACACCAGACCGATCGCATCGGCTCCGGAATTTACCGCCTGCAGAGCATCTTCAATTCGCGTCAGGCCGCAGATTTTAACACGAGTTCGCATTGACGTTTTCCATTGATAATTAATTCCTGACGAAGTCCGTAAAATCGGTAAATTTCACAGTGTATTTTTCGCCCACTTCGCCAACCACATGACCTACATCTGCCATAAGACCTGATCCAGCGGAGCCTGCGGCACGCCCAATCCTTCGGGATAAATAGCATTAACAAAATACAGCCCTTCGGCCGGAGCGGTCGGCGCAGCCTGGGTTCTATCCTGCAAAGCCAGTAAATCAGCCAGCCACTGAATCGGCTGGTGTCCTTTTCCGACTTCAATCAGAGACCCGACAATATTCCGCACCATGTGATGCAGGAAAGCGTTGGCCTGAATATCAATCAAAATAAAATCACCGCAGCGCTTAACCGAGACCCGCTGAACTTCGCGCATCGCGTGACTGGCCTGACAGGCCGCCGCCCGGAAAGAGGAGAAATCCTGCTCTCCGAGCAATGCTTGCGCCGCCTGATGCATTCTGGATTCATCCAATTCGTACGGCTCATGCGTCACCCGTCCGGCAAGTACCGCGGAATGCACCCGGCGGTTAAAAATCACATATCGATACTGACGGGCAACCGCCGAAAAGCGAGCATGAAAATCCTCACCCATCGGCTTTGCCCAGACGACACGGATATCGGCCGGCAATTGAGTATTGGTACCTTGCACCCAAGCCTTTTCAGGGCGCTCTGAGCGGGTTTCAAAGTGCACTACCTGGCCGATTGCATGCACACCGGTATCTGTGCGTCCGGCACAATGCAATTCGACACCCTCAGCGGCAATCGAACTCAGTGCATTTTCCAGATTTTCCTGCACCGATGGACAATGCTTTTGCCGCTGATATCCGCAGTAGGCCCCTCCCTGATACTCTATACCAAGGGCAATACGCATTGAATTACAGATAATCCTTGATCAGAACTTCGGCGATCTGCACCGTATTGGTCGCAGCCCCTTTACGGACATTATCTGCTACAACCCACAGATTCAGACCTTTCTCACAGGAAATGTCTTCACGAATACGACCAACATACACCGGATTGGTATCCGCTGCGTCCGTCACCGCTGTTGGGTAACCGCCATCGACATGCTCATCCATCAGAACCACACCATTGGCTTTTTCAAACAACGCCTTAGCTTCCGCTGCAGTGATTTTCTTATCGGTTTCAATATGCACCGCTTCACTGTGACCATAGAATACCGGTACACGAACCGCAGTCGGATTGACCAGAATCGAATCGTCGCCCATAATTTTTTTGGTTTCCCACACCATCTTCATTTCTTCTTTGGTGTAACCGTTGTCCATAAAGACATCGATCTGCGGGATACAGTTAAAAGCGATCTGCTTAGGATAAACTTTTGCTTCAACCGGCTTCATATTCAGAAGATTCGCAGTCTGTGTCGCCAGCTCTTCAATCGCTTCCTTACCGGATCCTGAAACCGCCTGATAAGTCGCGACATTAATGCGTTTAATACCAACCGCATCATAGATCGGCTTAAGAGCGACCAGCATCTGAATAGTCGAACAGTTAGGGTTCGCAATAATACCGCGACTCTTATAACCGGCAACCGCTTCTGGGTTTACTTCCGGAACAACCAACGGAATATCGTCGTCATAACGGAATTGTGAGGTGTTATCCACGACAACACAGCCAGCTTCAGCAGCTTTCGGTGCATAAATTTTGGAAATGCTCGCGCCCGGTGAGAACAGACCGATCTGCGCCTTGGAAAAATCGAACTTCTCAAGATCCTGCACTTCAACCCACTGACCTTTGAACTGAATCTTTTTACCGGCAGAACGGCTCGACGCCAGAGGGTATAAATTCCCAACCGGGAAATCGCGCTCTTCCAATACCTTAAGAATCGTTTCACCTACCGCACCAGTGGCACCAACTACTGCAATATCATATAACTTGGTCATTTTTTATCCTTTATTTCACAAAAATAGCGGTGCGAGCTGTGCTGCAACACCGCTTACGAAAATAACTTTAACGGGATTATTTTTCCATTCGGTCCAGATTCTCGAACACCAGACCGTCTTCTTCACTGTCAGTTTCTTTAAGGCCGGCGAATTCAAGTAAACGCTTGTGCTCACTTGAATCCAGCGCTTCAGTCATTGATAGGACTCGTCCACCTTCGGTCAGCTCGTGCCGCTGCCCGATAAACTTACCACCCTGCTCGATAACAAAATCTCGGCAGACCAGATCGCCAACCAGCTTTCCGCCCGGGAGAATTTCAATTTTTTCGCAGGCAACATGCCCTTCAATCAAGCCGCTCAAAACCACTTCACGGGCTTTGATCAACCCCTTAATCACGCCATTGCTGCCGATCGAAATATCGAAAGCGGTGTTAATCACCCCTTCGATCATGCCGTCATTATGCAGTTCACCTTTTAATTCGGTAAACTCGCCCTGAATGCGACATCCCTCGGCAATAATTGTTTTTCCACCTTCTTGGCTTGCAGACTTGCGGCTTGAACTAAAGAACCCCATGGTACCAACTTAACCTCTTGAAAAATAGCGTTGTAATTTTCCTGCGACCATTCATGAAATGGCTTCGGATCAATACGGCGGGACAGGAACAACACCTCATAATGCAGATGCGGCCCCGTCGAACGACCGGTGTTACCGATCTCACCAATTTTCTGACCCTTATACACGTAGTCACCTACCTTAACGGTACGTTTATGCAGATGACCATATCGGGTTTTGAATCCATTTGCATGAATAATCGAAACCAGATTACCAAACCCGGTCTCCTTACTAAAGGCAGAAAAAGAGACAATACCATCGGCCGTAGCAAGGACATCCTCTCCGACCCCGCCACGGTAGTCGATGCCGAGATGCCGACTACGAACGCCGGTAACCGGGTGTTTGCGGACACCGTAGTAGCTGGTAAAACCTTTGAAATTCTTAACTGCCGAACCGTTTGGAATCGAAGCCAGCATCAGACTGCGCTCCAAAGCACTCATCTGCAGATTCTCAAGACGCTGCTCAACAGGCAAGGTTGCAAGGCTCTGCAACTCATCCTGCGTCATAATCATCTCTTCGATATTCTGCAGTGTCTGGCCAAGACTGTCCAAACGCTCACTCTTCTGATTAAGCGCAGTTTCCAGCTCACCTTTCTCGGTCAGCATATTTTCATAATCGTCTTCGACTTTTGCCAGCCTGTCCGAATAAGCCTTAACGGCAAACCGATGCTGCGCCTCGACTTCATCAACCTTATTGGAAAACCAAACAATGGTTAAAGCGCCGGCCACCCAAAGAGTGAGAAAAAGCAATAGAATCCAAGAGAAAAAGCGCTTGGCGAGTTGCGTGAAGGAATAGTGCCGCGCACCATGCACATCGCTGATCGTAACAGTAAACCGATTGCGCAACGCCTACTCCGCCCTTTAACTCATGCAGCTCAAATTACAGTGCCGCGACGACGGCATCACCCATTTCCGAACAGGTTACCTGAGTACAGCCGGCATCCATAATGTCGCCGGTACGTAAACCCTGATCCAAAACTTTGGAAATAGCTTCTTCGATTTTCACCGCCAGATCTTCGCGACCTAGAGAGTAACGTAGCATCATCGCCGCAGAAAGAATCGTCGCCAGAGGGTTGGCTTTATTTTGACCGGCGATATCCGGTGCCGAACCGTGACTAGGCTCGTACATCCCTTTATTATTAGCATCAAGAGACGCAGACGCCAGCATACCGATCGAACCGGTCAGCATAGAGGCTTCGTCAGACAGAATGTCACCGAACATGTTACCGGTCACCATAACGTCAAACTGCTTCGGATTCAGAACCAGCTGCATCGCGGCATTATCGACATACATATGATTGACCTGAACTTCAGGATACTCCGGCGCAATTTCATCAATGATTTCACGCCACATTTCGGTTACTTCCAGTACATTGGCCTTATCAACCGAAGTCAGTTTCTTATTTCGCTTCATCGCAGCCTGGAAAGCTACGTGGGCAATACGACGCACTTCAGACTCGGAGTAAACATAAGTGTTGTACCCTTGGCGCTCGCCGTTATCCAGAGTGCGGATACCGCGCGGCTGTCCGAAATAGATACCGCCGGTCAATTCACGTACGATAAGGATATCCAAACCTGCAACCACTTCCGGTTTCAGAGTCGACGCCGAAGCCAGCTGCGGGAAAAGAACTGCCGGACGCAGATTGGCAAACAGTTCCATCTCTTTACGAAGACGCAACAGACCTTTTTCAGGACGAACCGAGATATCCAGGGATTCCCACTTATATCCGCCAACAGCACCAAGAAGAACGGCATCTGCCGCGTGCGCTTTGGCCATAGTCTCATCCGCCAGTGGAACACCGTGAACATCATAAGCCGCTCCACCGACCAGATCTTCTTCCATTGAAATATCCAAGCCGTCGGTTTCAACCAGCTTGTTCAACACTTTCACCGCTTCAGCAGTGATTTCAGGACCGATACCGTCACCAGGAAGAATCAATACGTTTTTTGTCATTTATCTAAACTCTTTAAATTGAATAATATTCTTAAAATTCTGTTTACGTTTCACCCGGGAAAACGAGCCAGCAAATTCAAACTATTTTGCAACTTGCTACACACGTCATTTTCTCGTCACAATCAGTTTGCGTACAACCAAGGCTTACTGGCCTTACGACTCTCTTCGTAAGTTTTAATTTCTTCAGCATGCTGCAAAGTCAGACCGATATCATCCAAACCATTCAACAGGCAGTGCTTACGGAAACTGTCGACATCAAAACGGATTTCATCACCGTTCGGTTTAACAATTTTCTGCGCCGACAAATCAACCGTCAACTCATAGCCTTCGACAGCAAAGGTTTCATTGAACAGCTCATCAACGACTTTCTCATCGAGAATAATCGGCAGAATACCGTTCTTGAAACTGTTATTAAAGAAAATATCAGCAAAACTCGGGGCAATAATCACATCAAAACCGTAATCTTTCAGCGCCCATGGAGCGTGTTCACGACTGGAACCGCAACCGAAGTTTTCACGCGCCAACAGGATCTTCGCCCCCTGATAACGCGGCTGATTCAAAACGAAATCTTGGCGCAGAGGACGTTTCGAGTTATCCATATCCGGCTGACCTACATCTTCGTAGCGCCACTCGTCAAACAGGTTCGGGCCGAAACCTGAACGCTTGATTGATTTCAGAAACTGTTTAGGAATAATTGCGTCGGTATCCACATTCGCGCGGTCCATCGGCGCAACAATCGCTGTCAAGGTTGTAAACTTATCCATCTCTCTCTCCCGAACTTATAGCATGTCACGCACATCAACGAAATGACCGGCTACCGCAGCCGCCGCAGCCATTTCAGGACTCACCAGGTGAGTACGCCCGCCGGCACCCTGACGCCCTTCGAAGTTACGGTTTGACGTCGAAGCACAGTGCTTACCGCTCGGCAGGCGGTCGGCATTCATGGCCAAACACATCGAGCAACCCGGATTACGCCATTCGAAACCGGCTTCGATAAAGATCTTATCCAGACCTTCCGCTTCCGCCTGCTGCTTCACCAGCCCGGAACCTGGAACGGCAATCGCCAATTCAACCTTATCGGATTTCTTGCGTCCTTTAAGCACTTCCGCCGCTGCGCGAAGATCTTCGATACGCGAGTTGGTACAGGAACCGATAAACACATACTCCACCGGAATATCCTTGATCGGCGTACCGGCATTCAGCCCCATATATTTCAATGCATTACGGATAGAAGTCGCTTTCACGGAATCGGTTTCTTTATCCGGATCAGGAACAATGCCATCCACATCCAGCACCATTTCCGGAGAGGTTCCCCAGGAAACCTGAGGTTGGATTTCCGCACCGTCCATCTCGATGACTTTGTCAAAAACCGCATCGTCATCGGAATGCAGATCTTTCCAGGCTTCGACCGCCTGATCCCAAAGCTCGCCTTTCGGTGCAAACGGACGACCTTTAACATATTCGACAGTTTTTTCATCGACACCGACCAGACCGACACGCGCGCCACCCTCGATCGCCATATTACAGACCGTCATACGCCCTTCGACCGACATATCACGGAAAACCTGACCACCGAACTCCATCGCGTAGCCCGTACCGCCAGCCGTACCGATCTTGCCGATGATCGCCAGAATCACATCTTTCGGCGTTACACCCGGCTTCAACTGACCGTCGACCTTGATCAGCATATTTTTCATTTTCTTCTGAATCAGACACTGAGTCGCCAAGACATGCTCGACTTCAGAGGTTCCGATACCGTGTGCAAGGGCACCCAATGCACCATGCGTCGCGGTATGCGAATCACCGCAAACCAAAGTCGTCCCCGGCAGAGTCTTCCCTTCTTCCGGACCAACAACATGCACGATCCCCTGACGAGGGTCACCCATACCAAACTCGGTAATCCCGAATTCTTTGGCGTTCATGTTCAACGTCTGCACCTGAATGCGCGACACCGGATCTTCAATTGAATCCACACCGCCCTTCAAATCGGTCGTCGGAACATTGTGATCACAGGTTGCCAGGTTGGCATCGATACGCCAAGGCTTGCGTCCTGCCAGACGCAGCCCTTCAAACGCCTGTGGTGAAGTTACTTCATGCAGCAGCTGACGGTCAATGTAAATTAACGCCGTGCCATCTTCTTCCTGACGAACCACATGGTCGTCCCACAATTTGTCGTATAACGTTTTTCCAGCCATAGCTTATAAACCTGTAATTCAATAATCCGAATAAATTTGAAATAGCCCCAAATTATAGCACCTAAAGCCCGATATTAAATAACAAATCAAGCGCTTTGAATCGACATCTGCGGTAAAATGCCGGCAATTGAAATTCAAAGAGCGTTCTATGAGCTACTCGATCAAAGAAGTGTTTTATTCTCTGCAGGGCGAAGGCTTTCATTCCGGACGGCCGGCAATTTTCTGTCGCTTCAGCAAATGCAACCTCTGGACCGGTCGGGAAGAGGACCGCGCAGATGCCGTCTGTCAGTTCTGCGACACCGATTTTATCGGCACCGACGGTCAGAACGGCGGCAAGTTTGCCGATGCCGAAGCTCTGGCACAGCATCTTCTGCAGTTCTGGCCGGATAAGAAAATCACACCGTTTGTCGTACTCACCGGAGGCGAACCGCTACTCCAGGTGGATCGTGAATTGATCGAAGTCTTCCATCGGCACGGCATTGAAATCGCTGTGGAAACCAACGGCACCAAACAGGCTCCGGATGGAATCGACTGGGTCTGCGTCAGTCCGAAAGCGAATGCGCCTTTACTTCTCGATCACGGGCACGAATTGAAACTGGTCTACCCGCAAGCCGACTGCATGCCGGAGAAAGTCGCCGAGCTGGCGTTTGATCATTTCTACCTGCAACCGATGGACGATGCCGACCCTCAAGTGAGCGAAGCCAATATCAAAGCAGCGGTGCAATACTGTTTGGAGCACCCGCAATGGAAGCTCAGCCTGCAAACCCACAAACTGCTGGGGATTGACTGATATGAAACCGATTTATCACGCACTGGAAGTCAGCGGTATCAGCTACGATGGGCGCGGCATTGCCAAACTCAGCAATGAGCACGACAGCGAAAGCGCCTTACCTCTGGCCGGAAAAAGTTGTTTTATCGCCGATACGGTTCCGGGAGATATCGTCACGGCGCGTATTCTTGAGCAGCAGGATCAATTTGCCGAAGCCCAACTCATTGCCATCGAACAGGCTTCCGGAGAACGCAGCGAACCCTTCTGCCAATACTACGGCGAATGCGGCGGCTGCCAACTGCAGCATCTCAAAATCGATGCACAGCGTGAATGGAAAGCGCAGAATTTCTTTAACCAGCTGCAGAAGGCGGTCAATTGCGAAACCTGTGAATTTACCGTGCCACTAGTCAGCGAAGACAAAGGCTATCGCCGTCGTGCCCGCCTGGCATTGGAAGTGGACAAAAAAAGCAAGCAGGCACGTTTCGGTTTCCGCAAACGCAACTCGAATGAGTTGATCGATATCGATGCCTGTCCACTTCTGACCGACGGTCTCAATCAAGCTTTACAGCAGGCCCGTCCGCAATTCCTTGAACAGGCGTCACGCTCGACCAGAGAGTTCACCCTTGTGGAAGCCGATAACGGCATTTTCGGGCTGTCCGAAAATACTGAGAAACCGTTCTATCGACTCGAAGCCTCCAATCTGACACTGCATTTTCCGCAGTCCGGTTTCATTCAGGTTAATAAGACGATCAACGAGCAGATGATTGCTCAGGCGCTGAACTGGTTACAGCTAACGGATAAAGACAAGGTGCTCGACCTCTTCTGCGGCGTCGGCAACTTTACGTTACCTCTGGCGCAACAGGCGAAAAAAGCGGTCGGAATTGAAGGTCTGAGCGAATTGGTGGACACTGCGCAGCAAAATGCCGCAGACAATAATCTGCACAATACCGAATTCTTTCAGGCCGACCTGTTTGCCGAAGTCAGCGGTTTACCCTGGTTCAGAAAACAGAAATACCACAAAATCCTTCTGGATCCGGGCCGTCCGGGCGCGTTTGAACTGTGCAAGCAACTCGGCAAACTCAGTGCGGAAAAGATTGTCTATGTTTCATGCAACGCATCAACCCTGATTCGCGATGTTAAAGAGCTGGAAAAACAAGGTTATCAACTGCGCAAAGCCACCTTTATGGATATGTTTGCGCATACGACACATGCCGAAGTGATGGTTTTACTGGAAAAAGCCCAAAAACAGAAAACGCAGCGCGACAAACGGATTGCCAGCAAGAAGCAGATGTTTAAATTCTAGATCCGCCTCGAATAACGCTTAAACATCCATTTCCGCCGCAACCAAATGAATCATTTCCTGAATATAGGGCAGCTGCGTCTGCCCCGTATTTGTCGCGGCATACAGCTTGGACCACAACCCATCCGGCCCGAGCGCCCGGAAGCCCAAATGTTCAAAATCCTTCTGATTCTTTAACAGCCATTTCGGCAGAATACAAATCCCTCTCCCCGCCTCGACCCTTTGCAGCATCATCAAAGTCAATTCGGAATGACGGATCGCTTTAGGACGTACTCCGGCCGGTTGCAGAAATCCGCTGAAAACGTCCAGTTTATCTTCCGCCACCGGATAGACAATCAAAGTTTCCGCAGCCAGATCCTCGGCTGAAAGCCATTCCTCCTGTAACAGTCTGTGCCCGGGCGGTAGCACGGCAACCAACTCATAACTGAAAAGCGCGGTATATTCGATCCTTTCGATCGGTTCAGGATCGGAAGTAATCACAAAATCCAGTTTCTGCTGTTGCAGTTTGCGCAAAGGCGTCTGATTCGAACTCGGCACAATATCCAAGTCAACGCTCGGCCAACGTTCCTGATAAGGCCGCAACAACGGCAGCAACCATTCAAAACAGGTATGGCAGTCAACGCCGATCCATAAGCGCCCACTCTCCCCCTGCTTGTGCGCTTTAAGCTGTTTTTCGGCATGCTGGATCAACGGCAGAACCAGCAGCGCGGTGTGCAAGACGATCTGTCCCGCCGGCGTCCACTCAATCGGATGGGTTTTGCGTTTAAACAGCTCCAGCCCTAACTGCTGTTCAAGTTGCTTAATCTGATGAGACAGTGCCGACTGGGTCATACAGAGCTTTTCCGCACTGCGGTTGATCGAATGGGTTTCCGCCAGGCTCTGCAGCGTCTTGAGATGTTTTAGTTCAAGCATAGTTATCAATTTTATTCATGTAATTCTGAATTTTAATCGATTGTTTTCATGTATGGCAAACCCTAAACTCAAGTCACTCGCAAAGAGATCAATTAAATTCAGTAAGGAAAAATCATGACAACCCATAATCTAGGCTATCCGCGAATCGGAAACCTTCGCGAATTGAAATTCACACTCGAAGCCTACTGGAAAGGCGAAAAAACCTTGGCCGAACTGGAAGCGCAAGCCAGAGAAATCCGCTATCGGAATTTTAGAACCCAAATCAACGCCGGGATCGAACTGATACCGGTAAATGATTTCGCCTATTACGATCAGGTTCTGAATATGAGCACCTTACTGGGCGTCATTCCGAAGCGCTTCCGTCAGGACCGATACGATGTCGAAGTCGCTTTCCGAATGGCTCGAGGTCGCGCACCTTCGGATGACGGTCATCACTGTTGCAATCACAACCATCAACCGACCGGTAAGCCCAAAGCAGGTTATGCAGGGGCGATGAAAAAATGGTTCGACACCAACTATCACTACATTGTGCCGGAACTGTACGACGACACCGAATTCGAGATTACCGATACACGTTTGTTTGATGAAGTGGCCGAAGCTTTGGCGCTGAAACAAGACGGGCAAAACATCGACTTTAAACCGGTTTTGATCGGACCGGTTACCTACCTCCATCTCGCGGAAAACAAAGAGACGTTCATTCCAAAGCTGAATCGCCTGCCTGCTTTATTGGAAGTGTATGCACAGATTCTGCAAAAATTGGCTGATTTGGGCATTGAATGGGTTCAAATCGACGAGCCGATTTTAGGGCTGGAACTGACACCGGAATGGCGACAGGCGTTTATTGACGGTTACGCTGTTTTAAAAATGTCACCGGTAAAATTATTACTCGCCACCTACTTTGAAACACTGGGCGACAATCTTGATATCGCATCGAACTTACCGGTTGCCGGTTTGCATTATGACGGCTTGCGCGGCGCAAAACAGTTGGACGATCTCATTGCTCGCTACCCATCAGACAAAGTGCTGTCGGTCGGCTTGGTCGATGGGCGTAATATCTGGAAAACCGATTTATATGCCGCACTTGATCGACTGAAAACGGCAAAAGCAAAATTTGCCGAAAACCTATGGATCGCGCCGAGTTGCTCCTTGCTGCATGTTCCTGTTGATCTGGAGGTCGAAGACAAGCTAAACCCGGAATTGAAACGCTATCTGGCGTTTGCCAAACAAAAACTGACGGAAGTCAAACTGCTTGATGACGCACTCAACGGCAAAGCGGATGAGCCGGCTTTAGCCGCAAACCGACAAGCGCTTACGGCCAAAACGCACTCCAAACTGATTCACGATGCCGACGTTCAAGCACGTATCGCCAGACTGGATGAAGTAGCGCTGGATCGGGCCGTACCTTACGCTGAGCGTGTTGTGGTGCAAAAAGCCAAATTCAATTTACCGTTGTTCCCAACCACTACCATCGGCTCCTTTCCGCAAACGCAAGCCATCCGCCAAACACGCCTGAAATTCAAAAAAGGAGACATCAGCGAAGCGCAATATATCGAAGCCATGCAAGCGGAAATCCACGATGTCTGCACACGCCAGCAACGCATCGGTATTGACGTCTTTGTACACGGCGAACCTGAGCGTAACGACATGGTCGAGTATTTCGGCGAGCAGCTGGATGGTTATGCCTTTACCCAATACGGTTGGGTGCAGTCGTACGGTTCGCGTTGTGTAAAACCGCCGATTATTTACGGCGATGTCTCGCGTCCGAAACCGATGACGGTTTTCTGGTCGCAATACGCGCAGAATCAAACCGATAAGATTATCAAAGGCATGCTGACCGGTGCCGTGACCATGTTGCAATGGTCGTTTGTACGCAACGATCAGAGCCGCGAGCAGACCTGTAACCAGATAGCCTTGGCATTACGGGATGAAGTATTGGATTTGGAAGCCGCCGGCATCCATATGATTCAGATCGACGAAGCGGCTTTGCGCGAAGGCCTGCCGTTGAAAAAATCGGACTGGGCGGATTATCTGCGCTGGGCTGTCAACAGCTTCCGAATGACCACTTCCGGTGTCGCAAACGACACTCAGATTCACACGCACATGTGTTATTCCGAGTTCAATGACATTATCGAAGCCGTAGCGCAAATGGATGCCGATGTAATTACGATCGAGACCTCCAAATCGCAGATGAAGCTGCTGGATGCCTTTGTTGATTTCGACTACCCGAACGAAATCGGGCCGGGTGTGTACGATATTCACTCGCCGAATATCCCGACAGTTGAGCAGATGGTTGATTTGATTCAAAAAGCCGCACAAAACATCCCGGCTGAACGCTTATGGGTTAATCCGGATTGCGGGTTGAAAACACGAGGCTGGCAAGAGACTGAACCGGCTTTAATCAATATGGTCGAAGCGGCCAAGGTTTTGCGAAAACGGTTTACCGACCAGCTTAAAAGCGCATAACATGAGATGAAAAAGAGAAGTTGGCTTAAACAATTTCCCTCTAAAAACAAAACCGCCAATTTGGCGGTTTTTTACTTTACCCATCCATAGAGACGTTTTTGCGCAGGCTTTTAATCTGGCTGCGCTGGCGTTTATGTTCGAGGCGTTTGCGTTGCGAACTTTTGGTCGGACGAGTGGCAATACGCTTCTTCGGGCGAACCGCCGCAGTTTCCAAAATTTCCTTCAAACGCTCTAGGGCGGCAATCAGGTTGGCTTCCTGAGTTCGGTGCGATTGTGACTTGATCACAATAATGCCGTCCTTGGTAATGCGCTTATCGGACTTCAACAGCAGACGCTGCTTAAAATCGTCCGGCAGTGACGACTTGCGGATATCGAAACGTAAATGCACGGCCGTTGCGACTTTATTGACGTTTTGCCCTCCGGCCCCCTGTGACCGAACCGCCTACCAGAAGATCTCGCTCTCATCAATAAGCTGTCCGCTAGAGAGTTGCATTGCGACTCCATTTTTCAATGAATGTGATTCTCATGATTTCCAATCATACAAAAATTGAGAACGAATATGACAACTACCGGAAGAATACATCGGCAATCCCGAATGGATTACCGGAAATTAAAACTTTTGCGCCAAAGCGTCCTTTCCCCATAAACGCGTAAGCTGTCTCTGAAACAGTGCCAAATCTCCACTGCTGCAAAATGCACTTTCTCCGTCCATGCTCTGCGTCGACAACAGATTTTCGTTTTCAAGACGCCGTAAAACCTCTTTAGCCACGGCCGTTTCGGTACTGATAACCGATATATTCGGCCCCGCAACCAGTTCGATGACCGGTGCCAGGTGCGCAAAATGGGTACAACCGAGAATAATGGTATCCGCACCTTTTTCGATTAGAGGCTGCACATAGGACTCAACCGCCGCACAGGCTTCATCCGGATTCAGCTTTAATTCCTCGACCAGTCGAACCAGCTTCGGACTGGGTTGAATCACGACTTCGACGTGACCGGCTACCCTTTTGGCCAGCGCATCAAAGGCCTTGCTGCTCAGCGTCTTTTCCGTCGCCAACACCCCTATTACACCGCTTTGCGTATGAATGGCCGCCGGTTTAACACCGGGCTCAACTCCGATAAACGGCAGATCGTATTTGGCTCGCAGTGTCTTAATGGCAATCATGGTCGCAGTATTACAGGCAACCACGATCGCTTTGACATTCTGCGACAACATAAACTCGACAACGGCCTGAGCGCGAGCCAAAACTTCGTCTTCCGACTTCTCTCCATAAGGCGCAAATTGCGTATCGGCCACATACAGAAGATTTTCGTTCGGAAGCAGTTCCCTGACTTTCTGAGCAATCGGCAGACCGCCAATCCCCGAGTCAAAAATTCCAATCGCTCTTTTATCTGCCATTTTGTCCATCACGCAATTACCGCGGTATCCCTTGTGAAGCCTTTACATATGGCCGCAAATTATAATCCGAATTTATGCAAAAGTGTTTGCTGCATGAATCCTAACGGATAAGACCGCCCCCTTGCACAAACACTTTTTAAACTGCCAACTCAATTCTCATCCCGCAACACCTTCTGGCCAACCCATATACAAGAAGCGACGCGTTTCTTGGTTTCATTAAACGGACATCCTTCGGGCTCTTGAAGCTACCGCCGGATAACACCTTAATATCGCTTGAGTTTTTTTAAAAATCCGTGCTATAGTTTAAGAAAAATTATTTTTTAGCCACAACTAACTTTTTAAGTTTGCAATAACATATCAGGATTTCAAACCATGGCAAAGTTGCTCTTGAGCACCCTGTTTATTACCCTAATCGGCTTAAGCCCGCTGGCCCATGCACAATTAAAGATCACGGTAACGACCGGCATGATCGCCGATCTGGTTAACCAGATCGCCAAGGATAAAGCTAAAGTACAGGCGCTGATGGGTGTGGGAGTCGACCCTCACCTGTACAAGGCGACACAGGGAGACGTCCGAAAATTAAGCCGAGCGGACATTATTTTCTACAACGGTCTGCATCTGGAAGGCAAACTGCAACCGATTCTGCAAAAAATGCAACGCCGCAAGACCGTTGTCGCCGTCACTGAAAACTTCCCGGAAAAACGTTTAATTGCTTTCGACAAACTCCATGATCCACATGTCTGGTTTGATGTCAGCCTGTGGGAACTGGCCGCACAGCAGGTACAAAAAACTCTGGCGACAAAAGATCCGCAAAACGCCGCTTTCTATCAGCGTAATGCCGAGCAATACCGCACCAGACTGAATGAATTGCATCAATGGGTTAAACAGGAAATGCAGAAAGTGCCTCAGGCCAAACGCGTACTGATTACCGCACACGACGCTTTCGGCTACTTCGGCAAAGCTTATGATCTAGAAGTCATGGGGCTGCAAGGCATCAGTACTGCCGGGGAATTCGGCTTGCAGGATATCAAGCAGCTCAAGGATGTGATTGTCGCCCGTGATATCTCCGCGGTGTTTGTTGAATCCAGCGTCTCGCCGAAATTTATCGAATCGCTGGTCAAAGGGGTTCAGGCCGAGGGCAAGCAGCTGAGAATCGGCGGCGAACTCTATTCCGATGCAATGGGAGTCAAAGGCTCGGATGCAGATACCTATATCAAAATGGTCGAGCATAACGTTCATACCATCCGCAACGGCCTGCTGGGCAAAACAACAGAACAGGGAAGCCACTAAATGACAGATCGAAGCGCCATTCCGTTGAAAGTGGAACAACTCAGCATACGCTATCACCACAAACCGGTTTTGACCGATGTCAGCTTCGAGGTTCCGGCCGGAAAAACCGTCGCGATTATCGGACCGAACGGCGCCGGCAAATCATCACTGCTTAAGGGAATCATGGGGCTGACGCCAGTCATTCAGGGACAGGCTCTGTTCTTCGGCGAATCGCTGGATAAAAAACGCCTGACCACCGCTTATGTTCCGCAGCGCGAAGAAATTGACTGGGATTTTCCGATTGATGTAATGGATGTGGTGCTGATGGGCCGTCACGGCCAGCTGAAATTCTGGCAAAGACCGAACCAGAACGACCGGGATATCGCTGAAAAGGCGCTGTGGGATCTGCAGATGTCGGATTTCCGCGACCGTCAGATTTCGCAACTTTCCGGCGGTCAGCAACAACGCGTCTTCCTGGCCAGAGCTCTGGCGCAGCAGGCCAGCCTGTATTTGATGGATGAACCTTTTGCCGGTGTTGATGTCGCCACGGAAAAGGCAATTATTGAATTGTTCAAACAGCTTAAAGCTCAAGGCAATACCGTGGTCTGTGTCCACCACGACCTGAATACCGTTCACGAATATTACGACTACGCCATTTTAATCAATGCCAGATTAATCGCCGCCGGGCCGGTAGACGAGGTTTTGACTCAAGACAATCTGAATAAAACCTACGGCGGCCGCCTGTCTCTGCTCAACGAAATGACCGAGCAGCTATACCGCAGCCAGCTTAATCAGGCACACGATCAGGATTAACCATGCAAGGCTTTGAAGTATATTCGGACGCTTCCGTCTGGCAACAGACCTTTGATCAGCTGGCGCTTTTCTGGTCGTTTGAAGACGTCAACGCCACCTGGGTTCTCGTCGGCAGCCTGCTATTGGGCATGAGTGCCTCGGTAATCGGCGCTTTCGCCTTCCTGCGCAAACGCTCTCTGCTCGGCGATGCCTTGGCGCATGCCGCTCTGCCCGGCGTAATGATGGCGTTTCTGCTCAGTGGCAGCCGGGATGCAGAAGTGATCTTCAGCGGCGCCCTGCTCAGCAGCCTGCTCGGTTTCTGGATTATCGACTGGCTGCCGAAAAACACCAAAATCAAACCAGATGCCGCGCTGGCAATTACACTTTCCTTTATGTTCGCTCTGGGTTTGATGCTGTTGTCGCTGATTCAAAGTACCGATATGCCAAACAAGAGCGGACTGGATAAACTGCTTTTCGGTCAGGCCGCCGCGATTACCTCCGAAGACATCCATCTGCTGGTGTATGTTACGTCGGCCGTGCTGATCACCGTTATCCTGTTTTTCGATAAATTCCGTCTGATCGCCTTCAACCGACTGTATGCGCAAACGCTCGGTATCTCCGTCAGGTTCTATGAATTTCTACTGGCACTGATGATTGTGCTCTCGGTGGTGGTCGGTCTGCAACTGGTCGGCGTCGTGCTGATGGCCGCGATCCTGTTAACGCCGATCGCAGCCGCACGATTCTGGAGCCATCAACTGAGTTACTTGCTGCTTCTGGCAGGGATCTTCGGAGCGCTCAGCGCCTCCATCGGCGCACAGATTTCCTATATCGCTCCGGCTATGCCGACCGGCCCGTGGATTGTCGTCAGTCTATCTCTGGTATTTTTCGTCTCCTTTCTGGTCGCACCGCAAAACGGA
This sequence comes from Thiomicrorhabdus xiamenensis, assembly GCF_013282625.1. Taxonomy (NCBI): domain Bacteria; kingdom Pseudomonadati; phylum Pseudomonadota; class Gammaproteobacteria; order Thiotrichales; family Piscirickettsiaceae; genus Thiomicrorhabdus; species Thiomicrorhabdus xiamenensis. The sequence goes on along the minus strand of NZ_CP054020.1, from coordinate 935,830 downwards.
CTGATCAAACGTTATCTGGATTACCGCAGATTGCGCCTCAGAGTCGCTCAGGAAAATATTCTGCGCACGCTGTATAAACTATTGGAACGCGACCACTTTAAACGCAATGATTTTACCGTTGCGCAGATTATTGCCCTGCGAAATATCCAGGTTCAGACACTGAAGCAGACCTTGAAGCAGTTGCAGAAACAAGGGCTGGTTCGCGAACTGGGCGACGGTTTTGCCTTGAGTGAAACCGGTTTAAGACGAGCGATCGAACTGACCCGTCGCCATCGCCTGTGGGAGAGTTATCTGAGCCAGCATGCCGATTTGACTTCGGAGCAGGTGCACCAGCAGGCCGAGCATATGGAGCATATTCTGAATCAGGAACATGAAGAACAGATCGTCGCCGAACTGATGCAACGCCTGTCCGACCCGCACGGCCAGCCGATCCCGCCAAAAAATACGATTGAGGAACTGTAAGCATGCTGAATCTTGAAAACTGGATTCTCGATCTGTGGATTATTGCCACGGCATCGTTGGTTGCTGCATCCTGTGCCATGGTCGGTGTCTTTTTGATCCTGCGGCGTCAGGCATTGATGGGTGATGCCATTTCTCATTCCGTTCTGCTCGGTATCGTGCTCGCCTATCTGCTGGCCGGAACCAATACTCTATGGGTTATGCTGACCGGTGCGGTCATTATCGGCCTGCTTACTGCCTGGCTCAGCGAGAGCCTGCATAAGGTCAGCCGCCTGCAAAGCGATGCCAGTATCGGGATCGTCTTTACCCTGTTTTTCTCGATCGGCGTCATTCTGGTATCACTTTATACCGGACATATCGATCTCGATCAGGAATGTGTTTTATATGGCGAAATTGCCTTCGTCCCTTTCGACACCGTCATCTGGGGCGATATGGAAACCGGAACCGATTTGGGGCCACGCGCTTTCTGGTTGATTCTGATCGTTTTTTCGCTCGTCGCTTTCAGTATCACGCTCGGCTTTGAACGCCTGAAAACGGTAACTTTCCATCCGAGTCTGGCGGTTTCTCTGGGCATCAATATCACCTTCTGGCACTACTTCCTGATGACACTGGTTTCGATGACCACGGTTGCCTCCTTTGAAGCCGTCGGAGCCATTCTGGTGGTCGCCCTGTTGATTATTCCCGCCAGCAGCGCTTATCTGCTTGCCTCCTCTCTCAAGAGAATGCTCTGGCTGGCTGTCGCCTACTCGCAAGGTTCGGTCTGGATCGGCTATGCCCTTTCCTACTGGCTGGACAGTTCGATCGCCGCGTCCATTGCGGTCAGCGCCGGTGCACTTCTGGCTTTAACTCTGCTGGTGATTCAGATCCGTAAATGGATTCAGCAGCAACACTACGCCAAACAACTCCAATCGGGAGAAAGCGCTTAATGTCTCAGGTACAGAAAAACACGCCGTCTCAGGCATGGGAAGACTATCTCAAAATTGTCTATAAGCTGGAAGACAATACTCGCGAAGACAAGGGCGTTCAGACCAAAGACATCGCCGAACGTCTGGCCGTATCGCAGGCTTCGGTAACCAATATGCTTAAAAAATTGGCCGAACAGGGCTATCTGGAATATGAACCTTATTATGGCGTGACCCTGACCGGACATGGACGAAAAGTGGCGATGAAGATGATCCGTAATCACCGGATTCTCGAACTGTATCTGGTCGAACGCCTGGGGTATCTGTGGGATGAGGTGGATGAAGAAGCGGAAACGCTGGAACATTACCTCTCCGACAAACTGGTGGACCGTATGTGGCAGGATCTCGGCCAGCCAACACAGGATCCGCACGGCTCACCGATTCCGAGTGTGGACGGCAAAATCGAACGCAAAAACCTGACCCCCCTGTCCGAGATCGAACTGCATCAGCCGGTCATTCTTGAACGCATCAAAAACCGTACCCCGGAAGAACTGCGCTATCTGACATCAATCGAACTGCATATCGGTGCCCAAATCGAGATTAAAAACCGCGCTCCGCTCAACGGCCCCTTACTGATCGAGGTCGACGGCAAGGCGCTGCACGCCATCGACTACCGTCTGGCCATGGCCTTGCAGGTCAAAGCCTAAGTCTCTTTAAATATCTCCGGTTTAAGGCGGTAACATTCAACCACCCCCTGCACACGGCTCAAACAGTTACCGCACCCGGTCGATGCGCCGGTTGTTTTCTGCACACGGTGCACCATTTCCTCGACTGACTCCTGCTGTGGATTCTCGGGAAGTTGCTCTAGCAGCTGATCAAGCGGGACATGATGGCAGGTGCAGATCAGCGGGTTTTCGCCGAGCAGCATCTGCACATAGTTTTTTTGACAGAGATGTAAATTCATACAATTTGCCGGTTAAGAGTTTATCTCAGCCCCGTGCCATCGGTTATTTCTTTAAGGCTAATAGGCACGGAGTCACGATCAGAGTCAGCAGTGTCGAAAAGGTCAGGCCACCGACAATCGCGCTGGAGAGCTGCACCCACCACTGTGACGACGGTGCGCCGAAAGCGATACTCTGCCCGGGAATATCGATGGTCATTGCCAGAACCATCGGCATCAGCCCGAGAATGGTCGTCGTGGTCGTCAGCAGTACCGGACGCATACGCTGCGACAGCGTCAGCTGAATCGCGGCAATTTTGTCCATCCCTTCTAACCGGTACTGATTGTAAGTATCGATCAGCACGATATTATTATTGACCACGATTCCCGCCAGCGCGATAACGCCGATTCCGACCATAACCACCCCGAAAGGATTCTGCGTAATCAAAAGTCCGAGCAAAACCCCGGCCGTTGAGAAAACGATCGCCGTTAAGATAACCCCGGCCTGATAGAAGCTGTTAAATTGCGTCACCAGAATCACCACCATCAAAAACAGCGCACTGACAAACGCTTTCATCAGGAAATCCGCCGCTTCCTTCTGATCTTCATCCTGTCCTTTAAAGCGAATGGCGACATCCGATTGCAAAGGCTTGTCCTGCAGAGATTGTTTCAGCTGATTAAGCTGCTGATCAACCTGAAATCCGGGAGGAACATCTGACTGCACACTCATCACCCGTTGTCCATTGATCCGTTCGATCAAAGACGTTTTCTGTCGCGGATGGAATTCTGCAAAATTGGAAAGCGGCACCGGGCCGTAAGCGGTCGGGATTTTCAGATTCATCATCTGTTCGAGATTACGCTCCTGTTCCGGAAAACGCAGGCGGATATCCAATTCTTCCTCGGCATCGTCCGGCTGATAGGAGGCAATTTTAATTCCGGTGGTCAGCATCTGAATGGTATTGCCCAGCGTAGCAATATCGACCTGATAACGTGCCGCCTGTTCACGATCGACTCTTAAATGCCACTCAATCCCCGGAATCGGTCGTGAATCCTCAATATCGATAAATCCGCCAATTTCCGTCATACGCTGACGGACTTCCTCCACTCCGGATCTCAAAGAGGCGAAATCCGCGGCTGAGAGCTCAACCTGAATCGGCTTACCGCTGGAGGGACCGTTATCCTGTTTGCGAACCTGCGCCTGAATTCCCGGCAGCAAAGCCAGTCGCTGACGTATATCCTGAATAACCTCATCGGCCGTCGGGCGTTCCTGCCAGTCGCGCAATTCCAGCTGAATAATCCCGATCAGATCCACCGGAACATTGTGCAACTGACTGGCGTCATTATAGGTTTTGGCATACAGCGTTTTATATACCGGAATATCCAGAATCGCCGCTTCCACCCGTTTCAGCAACTCATCTTTCTCATAGACCGACAGATCGCCTCGGGCCTGCACCTGAACCTGAATAAAGTCCGGCTCAACTTCCGGGAAAAACTCGACACCCTTGCCGAATTGCGCATAGGCAACATAAGATGCCGCCATAAACAGCGTCGCAATCAGCAACACCTTTTTCGGATGACTCAATAACGGTGTAATCACCTTGACATACAGCTTGGTCCAACGGCCGACAGCATGACCCTGCACCTGCAGATCCTTAGCCACATCCTCAGGCTCTTCAGAGGTGGATTTCACCGGCATTTTATCCGCCTTGGAAGAGACCACGGATCCGAGCACCGGAATAAAAATCAACGCCATTAACAAGGATGCGAGCAGTGTCAGAATCACGGTGATTGGCAAAAACTTCATGAACTCGCCGACCACGCCCGGCCAGAACAAAAGCGGAAAGAACACGCTCAAGGTCGTTGCCGTGGAAGCGATAATCGGCCAGGCCATGCGCTTGGCACCATAAGCATAAGCCTCTTTCGGAGCCATGCCTTCAGCCATTTTTCGTTGCGCCAATTCCACCGTAACAATCGCGCCGTCAACCAGCATCCCGACCGAGAGAATCAGGCTGAAAAGGACGATAATATTCAGTGTGTAATCCATACTTTGCAACGCCAGTATGCCGGACAGAAAAGCCCCCGGTATTGCCAACCCTACCAGGACCGCGGGCTTGATACCGAGCGCCGCGATTATCACCAGCATGACCAGAAAAATAGCCGTCAGCACATTATTTTCCAGATCCCCAAGCAGGGTTTTGATCTGCTCAGACTGATCCTGCATAAAGTGCACACTCAACGCTTCCGGCCAACCCTTCTTCTTTTCGGCCACAACAGCTTTTACCTGATCGATAGTTTCAATGATATTCGCCCCGACGCGCTTGGTCACTTCGAGTACCAGTGCCGGCTCGCCGCCGACTCGAGCGAAGCCGTCCGGATCTTTATAGGTACGTCGCACCTGTGCCAGATCGCTGAAAGTGACGACTGTTCCCTGATGGGTTTTGATCGGCAGCTCCAGCACATCCTGAATATTTTCGATAACACCGGGAACCTTGAAAACCATGCGCCCGGAACCGGTATCCATCGCCCCGGCCGGCACCAACTGATTGTTTCGGCTCAAGAAACTCACCACTTCATCAAAAGAGAGGTGATAGGTTTCCAGCGTTTCCGGTTCGATAATGACTTCCATCATCTCCTCCCGATCGCCGCCAATCTCCACTTCCAGCACGCCGCTCAGAGATTCCAGTTCGTCTTTTAAGTCCTGCGCCAGACGCACCATTTCTCTTTCCGGAAGCGGTCCGGACAGGGAAAGCGAAATGACCGGGAACAGCGCTACGTTAATCTCGTTGACCGTCGGTTCAAGCGTGTCGGGCGGCAGATTAGCTTTGGCCAGATCGACTTTTTCACGCACATCCAGAAGCGCCTGATCAATATCGGCACCGGCGGAAAACTCCAGCAGAATCGAGCCGTAATTTTCCGCCGCCGTCGCCGTCATCTCTTTCAAACCATCCAGAGACTGAAGTTCTTTCTCCATCGGTTTAATCAACAGCCTTTCGGCATCTTCCGGGGAAATTCCGTCATGCACCATCGAAACAATGAATATCGGGATAGGGACATCCGGCGAAGACTCTTTCGGTATCGACAGGTAGGCGTAAGCACCGGCGACGATGAGCATAATAAAGGTCAGCAGAATCACCCGGCTGCGATTGAATACGGCATCGATCAGACTCATGGAATTACTGCTCCGCTGTGTGGATATTGACCGTTTGTCCGGCCTGTACAAATCCTTGCCCGGTAACAATCAACTGTGCCTGTGGCGGCAAGCCGGTGATATAGATACCGTCTTTGACCGCCTGAATCACCTGAACCGGATAAAACTCGACTTCACGGGTCGAATTGACGGTTTTCACCCCCATTACGCCCTTATCGTTCAAGGTCAGCAACGCCGAGGAAATAAAATGCGCCTGCACCTGCATTTTCGGAATTTCCGCGGTGACACTGATCCCGCTGGGAATATCGGCAGTATCCGGCAAAAGAATCTCGACCCGGAAGGTTTTGGTATTTTCATCCGCTTTAGGCGAAATAAAACGCACCGTGCCCGGCAAAACTTCTCCGGTCGCCAGTCTGACCTGCGCCGGCGATTGCAATTTCAGATACGGATATTCGGTTTGCGCAACCGAAACCGCTGCGACCATGGAATGGGTATCGATCACTTCAAACAGAGGATTTCCTTTGAAGATGTAATCGCCCAGTTCGACTTTCTGTTCGGCAATAATTCCGTCAAAAGGCGCACGGACTTCGAGCTGATCGATCTCCTGACGCAGAATATTCTCTTCCGCCTTGGCTGCTTCATACGAAGCCAGAAGCTCGTCTATCTGCGACTGAGCACTGAAACCGCGATTCTTGAGATCTTTGGTCGCCTGATATTTATTTCTGGTTTCCAGGGTTTTGGCTTTGGCGCGTTTGAGCTTGACCGCCCGATCCTCAATGCTCAATTTGAGCAATAATTCACCGCTTGCGACCTTATCCCCTTCAAGCTTAAGAATTTTTTCCACCTTGCCGTAGGTTTCGGCCAAAACCTGAGTTTCGCGAAACGGCAGCAAATCACCGTGCGCCTTGATAAAACTGGTCACCACTTCGGCATTCGACGTTCGGGTTTCGACGGTAGCAAGCGGAACCTTTTTCGCCTCATCGGCAGCGGTTTGGTCATGATTCTGAAAGCCTAGCGCCATCCAGACAATCATCAGCAGTAAAAGGCCCGCCGAAACGGTAAAGGAGTGTTTCATGCAAAAAATTCCACAAAAATATTGAAAGGCATAAACAGCATAAGGAGTTCGCAAAAAATAGGCAAATCCTAATACAAAAAAACCCCGCCGCTGGAGACTTTCGGCAGGGTTTTCACAGAAAAATAGCGGATTGAAATTAAGCTTCTTTCTTACCGCTCATCGACACATGGTAATGCGGATCTTCAGAGACGTTGATTTCAATCAGATCTCTGGCGTCATGCAGCAACTTCTGACATTCCGGACTCAGGTGTTTCAACACCAGTTTCTTACCGGCCGCCTTGTATTTCTGCGTCAGGTTATCAATCGCTTCAATCCCGGTATGATCGTAAACGCGCGAATACATGAAATCGATCTGCACACAGTCCGGATCGTTCTTCGGATCAAAGCGGTCAATAAAGTTTTTCGCCGATGCAAAAAACAGCGGCCCCTGAACCTTGTAGGTTTTAACCAGTTTGCCGTCAAGAGTCTCTTCCGAAGTATCCAGCAGGATACGCTGCGCATGCTGCCAGGCAAATACCAGTGCCGCTACGATAATCCCGGCTATAACCGCCACCGCCAGATCGAAAATCACCGTCAGTGCCGTAACTAGAATCATCACGAAAGCGTCCGCTTTGCTCATACCGCGCATAATGTTCCAGCTTGACCAGTTGAAGGTGGCAATGACCACGAAGAACATCAGTCCGACTAAGGCACCGATCGGCACCATTTCGATCAGAGACGAAGCGACAAGGACGATAATCAGCAGACCGGTCGCCGCGGTAATTCCTGAAAGACGACCGGTACCACCGGATTTGACATTAATCATCGACTGTCCGATCAGAGCACAGCCCCCCATGGTACCGAAAGTACCGGCGGTACAGTTTGCCGCACCCAGAGCGATACACTCTTTGTTCGCTTTACCGCGAGTTTCGGTAATATCGTCGATCAGCGTCATCGTCAGCAAGGACTCAACCGAACCGATAATCGTCAGGATAATCGCATACGGCAGGACAATCCACAGAGTCTCCAGAGACCAGAAGCCTTCCGGAAGCGTGGTAAACCAACTTATGCCCTGAAAACCGCCTTCAGTACCGTCACCATAAACCAATGACTCCAAGGTACCGGAGACCGCTGCACGGTCGCCGACGGTCACAGCATTGATATCGAACATCACGACCACAACGGAGACCAGAATAATCGCCGCCAGTGCGGACGGAATCGCTTTGGTCAGACGCGGCAGCAGATAGATAATCGCCATGGTCGCGGCAATAATCGCCACCATGATATTCAGACTGTCGCCGGTCAGCCACTCGCCACTGGAATCCTTAAACTGGGTAAACTGCGCGATCAGAATAATCAATGCCAGACCGTTAACGAACCCGAGCATGACCGAACTGGGCACCATACGGATAAAGCGCCCCCACTTCATAATCCCGATAAAAATCTGCATGGCGCCCATCATAATGACCGCCAGGAAAAGATAAGAGGCGCCATGTTCCATTACCAGGTGCATCATTACGACCGCCAAAGAGCCGGCTGCCGCGGTAATCATCCCCGGACGCCCGCCGAAAATCGCGGTAATCATGCCGACAATAATCGCCGCATACAAACCGACCAAAGGGTGCACTCCGGCGACAAAGGCGAAAGCAACCGCTTCCGGCACCAGCGCCAATGCAACGGTAATCCCGGACAACGTATCGTTTTTATAGGTTCGCCAATCAAATGGCTGGGCTGAACTCATAATGACTCCTCAAACTTTTTAATTAGTATAAACTGGCGCAAATTCTAACAAAAAGCCGCTAGAATTACCGGTTATTCAAAAACTTATCGTAAATTGTAAAGGAAGTTTTTATGTGGATTGAGCATATCGGCACAATCGGTCTGGTGGCGGTCGTCGTTCTGGTCGCGGCACACTTTGCCCTGCACCTGTTCTTTAAAGCGCAAAAGAAAAAACAGAAAAAGCGTAAAGGTAAGCAATAAAAAAACCGCATTCGGAACAAATCCGGATGCGGTTCGTACGGAGTCGCTGGAAAGCGGAATTATTCCGTAATGTAGGTGCAGCAGTAGTCGGAAACTTCTTTCACCTTGATGCCGAACTTGGAGTTGGCAGGCACCTCGAAGCTGTCACCGGCTTTAATGGTTTTCCACTCGATTTCTCCCGGAAGAAGAACCTCCACTTCACCGGCCATAAATTCCATGATCTCCGCCGCTTCGGTACCGAACTCGTAATCACCTGGCATCATAATACCCAGAGTCTTGTAAGAGCCGTCTTCGAAAACCACTTTACGGCTGGTCACCTTACCGTCGAAATAGATATTCGCTTCACGCACGACGGTTACATTATTAAATTCAGACATCTGTTTTTCCTTGTTGTCTTCGTTTGCTTAAGTACGGACGTGATCCGCACCGATAAATTCAATCTGATAGCCGTCCGGATCTTCGGCAAAAGCGATAATGGTCGAACCGGCATTCATCGGCCCCGCTTCACGGATAATCTTGCCGCCGGCGTTTTTGACATCTTCGGCCGCTTTATAGACATCCGGCACTTCAATCGCGATGTGTCCATACCCTTCGCCCAGATCATAAGAATCCACGCCCCAGTTATAGGTCAGTTCCAACACGGTATTTTCATCTTCGTTGCCGTAACCCAGAAACGCCAGAGTGAACTCCCCTTGCGGATAATCCTTCTGACGCAGCAGCTCCATCCCTAATACTTTGGTGTAAAACTCAATCGAGCGTTCCAGGTTCCCTACTCGCAACATGGTGTGTAATAGACGCATCTTCAATCTCCAGTTCGATATCCAAAAAATAGCAGTGGCGTCATTGTATCAGCCTTATATCGGCAGTTGAATATTTCCTAGCGCACCCAGCGCCAGGCAATGACCAGCGCGAAAGTGGCGGATAACGCCATCAGCGCATAACTTAAAGGCGCGCCACCGGCCTGCCAGGCATAACCAGCAGTCAGCATTCCGACCGCGCCGCCCAGGCCGTGACTCGACGCTGCAAACAAAGCCTGCCCTTTTCCGTGGTGCGCACCGGTAAAATAACGGTCGATCAAATGAATCGCCGAAGCGTGGAATAGCCCAAAACTGGCGGCGTGCAACAGCTGAGCCACCAGGATCCAGTACAGATAATGATCCAGCTGCCCGGTCATCACCCAGCGGATAACCGTCAGCACGATTGCAATCAGAATCAGGCTTCGCAAAGCATATTGACGAAACAACGCCGCCATCCACCAGAAGACCGCAATCTCGGCAAACACGCCCAAAGCCCATAACCAGGAAATCAGCGTTTTACTGATACCCAACTCACTCATCTGAATGCTGAAAAAACTGTAATAAACACCATGTGACGCCTGCACCAAAAAACTCACGATCAACAGGCTGAGTACTTCCGGACGTCGTACGATCGCCAAAAAGTGTTGCGAATGGTGTTCGGCATGCTCCGTAAAACGCTGTTCCTTGACCAGATAGGTAGAGAGCCAGACAACCAACAGCAACAGGCTCATCGCCCAAGGTAAGATCGCGATACCGAAACGGTCGAACAACCAGCCGAGAGAAACTGCGGCGACGATAAAGCCAAGTGACCCCCACAGTCGGATCTGCCCGTAACGGTGCTTATCTTCGCCAAGACGCTTGAAGGTATAGGATTCAAACTGCGGCAACGAAGAGTGCCAGAAAAAGCTGAACAGCAGCAGGGTAAACAGCAGCGGCCAATAGGAATCAAACAGAATCAACCCGGCGGAAAGCACTAAAGCCCCAAAAGTGGCCACTCTGACCCAGAAGACCGGTTTCCCGCTACGGTCGGAAAAAATCCCCCAGATATTCGGGGCAACTACTTTGGTCAGCATCAGCACTGCCAGCAGTTCACCAATTTCGACCGGTGTAAACGCCAGAGAATTAAAATACAGCCCCAAATAAGGCAGAATCGTACCCAGCAAGGAAAAGTAGAAAAAATAGTGCAGCGACAAAGGCCAGCACTTACAGGTATCGACACCTCTTTTATCCATTTCCCCTCTCTTAAACTAGAAAACCACGAAGCGGTTAAACTCCGTGGCTCATTGAACTCTTAAGTATGCAAACCTCAAAACGAAATAAAACCTTTCAGTTCACGGCGCTGAGAGACGAAGTTTACTAGAGGTAAATGAGTCACTCAGCAACAAAGAAATGGGAGGTTTTAGGCGTCTTTACTAGCAAGATCCATGATTGGCGGTACTACGTCACCGTTTTGAGCACGGTTACGCATAAAATGATCCAGCAGAACAATCGCCATCTGCGCTTCGGCAATCGGCGTGGCACGGATACCGACACAAGGATCGTGGCGCCCTTTAGTCACCATTTCGATATTTTCGCCGGCGGTATTGATCGAACGGCCCGGCGTCATAATACTTGACGTCGGTTTCAAAGCGAGATGCGCGATAATTTCCTGCCCGGTGGAGATCCCTCCCAGAATACCGCCGGCATGATTGGATTGAAAACCGTCGGAGGTCATCTCGTCACGATGCTCGGTTCCCAACTGACCGGCAACGGCAAAACCGTCGCCGATTTCCACGCCTTTAACCGCATTGATACTCATCAGCGCATGTGCCAGATCGGCATCCAGACGGTCGAAAATCGGCTCGCCCAGACCAACCGGGACGTTTTTGGCAATCACCGTAATTTTTGCGCCGACCGAATCTTTCTTCTTCAAAAGCTCGTCCATGTATAGACGAATTTCTTCGCGTTTCTGTTCATCCGGACAGAAATAAATGTTGTCGTTATCGAACGGCCAAGAAACGTTTTCGACCTTGATCGGCCCCAGTTGCGACAGATAGCCTTTGACTTCGACGCCAAGGCGCTCTTTGAGGTATTTTTTGGCAATTGCACCGGCGGCAACACGCATCGCCGTTTCGCGAGCCGACGAACGTCCGCCGCCGCGATAATCGCGCAAACCGTATTTCTGAGTATAGGTATAGTCGGCGTGTGCCGGACGGAAGGTTTCTGCTACCTTGGAGTAGTCTTTTGAACGCTGATCTTTATTGTGAATAATCATCCCGATCGGCGTTCCAGTCGTTTTCCCTTCGAAAACACCGGACAGAATCTGTACTTCGTCATCTTCACGACGCGCCGTCGCGTGCTTGGAAGTCCCCGGTTTGCGACGATCCAACTCTTTCTGGATATCCGCTTCCGACAGTTCCAATCCCGGAGGACAGCCGTCAACAATACACCCAAGGGCTAAACCATGACTTTCCCCGAACGTGGTGACGCGAAAATTTTGACCTAAAGTATTTCCTGACATACGCTAACTTCTTTTTTAAAATGCTCTGATTGCGCGCTATTTTACTGTATTTAAACCCCGAAGACACGAAGAGCGCGAAGGTTTTAAACGATAGCCGATAATGTCGCTGCTGTCGGCCCGTATTCACACCGAACCCGGCAGCCCTCTTCGCTTCTTCAAACCTCAAAGTCGAACCCACTATGAATACCTATTCCGAAATTTACACGGTGCAAAAGTCCGATCTGGATTTTCTAGGACATGTGAACAACAAAAGTTATCTGGACTGGATGGAGAAGCTGGCCTGGTCGCATGCCGTTTCGGTCGGCATCGATAAGCCGCTGCAGAGAAAACTCAACCGGATTCTGGCGATCTACGAACACCAGATGCGCTATCTGGCCAGCAGCTATGAAGGCGACAGAATCGCTTTGAAAACCTGGGTAGGCAAGCGCATCGGCTGCTGCCAGCGCGAGCGCTTTTTCGAATTTGTGCGCTTAAGTGATAACAAAACCGTATTTGAGGCCAACAGCATTTATGTCTGCATTACCTTAGACAGCCATCGACCGAAAAAAATTCCCCAGGAATTTATCGATCCTTATTTTCAGAATCAAGCCGAAATCTGACCGTCAATAAAATTCATACATCGGCTGTTCGCCAAGCTCTTCCGACCAGGATTTCAACACGTTGCGCGCGTTCAATCCCTGAACCGGACGGGCGTTATCCCCCATCACCTGATGCATCATCTGAATCTGCTCTGCCGAAGCTTCGACCGGATGTTTAAAGACCATCCAGTAAACGCCTTCGCTGCATGGCGGCGTGGTCAGTGAACCGCTGTATTTGTAAAATTCGGTATTACCCGGAATGAAATAGGCCGGGTTCAGGCTTAAGCCCTTGTATAGTTTCTCTGTACCGGCTTGCTTTGGCAGCACCTGTAGCAGTGTATTCAGGTAATCGTTCTCTTCCCCTTCCTGAAAAATCACCGCGATTACCGCCAGATTGCCATCGCCGTCTTTATGTACCAGATGCACTTCCATCGGGTAATTGAAACCCTCTTTTTTATGCTCGCTCGGAGTATGGAAATGGAACTGCATCAGTTCGTAGCGCTTGCCGCCGACTTTGATATAACTGCCCAGCGGATAATTCACCTGAACGCTATGCCCGTTATTGATAACTTTCAACGGAACATCGCGATAGAAAATATCCAGACTGCCTAACCCCTGGGTTCCGACTGCACGGCCATCACGCAGATCAATCGGCGATTGATTCTTGCCGTTTTTACAGGTCGCATAAGCCTGCGACAAATCCCCCCAGTGTGCAGGTCCTTCAGCTCCGGCATACCCCCAGTGCGGAACCTTATCAGCTGGTTCTTTTTGAGGTTCTGCTGCCGCTTTCTGTATCGCTTGCGGGCGCTCATGTTTGACTACGGGAGCCTGAACCGCCGGTCGTGGACTGGATTGAGCCGGTGCGGCTGGAGTCATCGGTTGTTCCGTCTCCTTCAACTGCTCCAGTTCCGCGCCGAGATCAATCAGTGGTGCATCCTGCGCCAGCGACTGAAAAGAAGCACTGCATAACACTGCCAGAGAGAGAGCTTGCAAAGAAACTCTGAATGACTGCTTAATTTTGAATGACTGCATAGAACGCTCGTAAACCATCATGAATAAAAATGTCAAAAGACCGGCAATTGCGGCAATTTATCAATTCACCGACCCGCCGCCCTGAAGAAACAAGCGATAAACATGCCAATAAATCGCGCTCAATCGCCGATGATCAAACACCTGACTACTCAATCAGGCAGGGTTGACGCGTGCGGCAATCTCGTCGGCAAACAGTTCCAACTCCGATTTCTGAATCGCAAACACTCCTTCGCCACCGTTCTCGAACTCAAACCAGTAGAACGGCAGTTCCGGGTACTCCTGTTGCAGATAATATTGCGAAACCCCGACTTCAACAATCAGCACGCCATCATCTTTAAGATACTTCGGCGCCTCAAGAAGGATTTTCCGGACCAGATCCAGACCGTCCTTACCGGCAGCCAGACCTAATGCCGGCTCTCTTTGAAACTCTTCCGGCAGGTGATCCATTTCAATCTCATCAACATACGGCGGATTGGAAACGATCAGATCATACTGCTTTCCTTGCAAAGCACTGAAAAGATCCGACTGAATCGGATGCGCCACCCCTTCAAGGTGATACAGTTCGACATTCTGTTGCGCGATCTGCAAAGCCTCGGAGGAGATGTCTACCAGATCGACCTCTGCATTCGGGAAAGCTTTTAGCGATGCGATCCCGATACAGCCGCTTCCGGTACACATATCCAGAACATTCGTTACCGAATCCGCATCCACCCACGGCGCATAGCGGTTTTCGATCAGTTCGGCGATCGGGGAACGCGGCACCAGAGTCGCATCGGAAACAATAAAACGCAAACCGGCAAACCACGCTTCGCCGGTCAGATAGGCAGCCGGCTGACGGGTCTCGATACGGCGACGGAAAAGCTCGACGACGTCTTCTTTTTCGGCATGTGTCAGACGGGCAGTCCAGTAATTATCCGGAATATGTTGCGGAAGCTGCAGGACATAAAACACCAGAACTTTGGCTTCATCGAAAGCGTTATCGGTACCGTGACCAAAAAACAGATCATTCTTGCGGAACAGGCTACCGCCCCAGCGCACGAAATCGATCACATTTTCCAGGCCGTCATACTGATAGTTAAAATTGGTCACGGTCATCCCCTACTTATGCTTTTTTCTTGGCGTGTTTCGGACGGAAAGCTTTAACAAAACTTTCGTCGGTTTCCAAATAAGGTCCGTCAATCAGGTCGACGCAATACGGCACAGCCGGGAAAACCGCTTCCAGACATTCACCGATCGCCGAAGGCTTGCCCGGCAGATTGATAATCAGACTCTCGCCGCGGATACCGGCAATCTGGCGCGACAGAATCGCCGTTGGCACATACTGCAGTGAAACCGCCCGCATCTGTTCGGCAAAGCCATCCAAAATTTTATCGCACACCGCTTCGGTCGCTTCCGGCGTAACATCGCGCTTTGCCGGACCGGTTCCGCCGGTGGTCAGAATCAGACAGCAGCCTTCTTGATCCGCCAGCTCTTTGAGCGTACTTTCGATTAAAGTCTGTTCGTCCTCAATCACCCGTGCAACCGGCTGCCATTCGCTGGTCAACGCCTTCGCAATCCATTCCTGCATGGCTGGTCCGCCGAGATCTTCATACTCGCCGCGAGAGGCGCGATCCGATACGGTAATAAATCCGATTTTAATTGCTGAATTTTCCATCAATTTCCTTTGAACTTCTCTTGAATTCCAAAATTTCAGCCCCATATCATACCGTATTCTATGAATTACCTGAAAACAGCTTGCATCTTGAGCAGGCAAATATACAAGGCAAAATCAAAAGCTATGAGCGATAAGCAAGATTTACTGGAAACCACTGACAACGAAAGCGTTCAAAAGAACGAGCCGATATCGGAGGCGATCTCCGATGAATCGTTACAGACGCATGAACACAGCGCCTCGCAGGAAAACACGCCGAATCGCGAACCGGTCATTATCGAAGTGGAAAACGATAATTCAGCTTCTGCAGGCCCGGAGCTTGCCGAAAACCTGATCGACATTCTGACTCAGGCTAAAGAAAATGCCGAAGGCGGTTCCGACAAGCCTATTTTCGGACAGCTTGCCAAACCGGATCTGACTTTTCCGAATGAAATTTACCTGCTGCCGGTGAAAGAACGCCCGTTTTTTCCTGGCCAGCAGCTTCCGGTTCTGCTGTCGCGCGAAATGTGGGAAGAGACTTTCGAAGCCATTCAGGAACGTAAATGTCAGTACATCGGCCTGATCTATGTCGATCACGAAGAGCATGATAAAACACCGACCGACGATTTCAGTTCAGTCGGAACTCTGGTGCGAATCCGCAACCCGAAAATCCGCGAAGACTATATCCAGCTGGTGGCCGAAGGGATCTGCCGTTTCCAGGTCGACTTCTGGGTATCCGGAAAAGCGCCTTATCGAGCCGTTGTCAGTTATCCTCAGGACATTATCACCTGTTCCGACGATGTTCTGAAAGCGCACGGCATGGCGATTATGAACGCCTTCCGCGACCTGCTTCCTCTGAATCCGCTGTACAGTGAAGAATTGAAGTATTTCCTTAATCGTTACAGTGCTACCGAACCGTCCCGGTTGGCCGACTTTGCGGCCAGTTTGACGACGGCCGAAAACGATAAGCTTCAGGAAGTTTTGGAGACCTTCGACCTCGAACAGCGTCTGGAGCAAGTGCTGGCCCTGCTAAAGCACGAACAGGAAGTCACCAAACTGCAGTTCAATATTCGTGAACGCGTCGAGGAAACCCTTTCCGAACATCAGCGGGACTTCTTCCTACGCCAACAGCTCAAGGAAATTCAGAAAGAACTGGGCATCGTCAAAGACGACCAGACAATGGATCGTGACCGCTTTGAAGACCGTATCGAGAAATTGGCGCTTTCCGAAGAGGCGATGAAAAAAGCCGAAGAGGAACTCAATAAATTAAGCAGTCTGGACCCGCAGTCGCCGGAATACAATGTCGCCCGCAACTGGCTGGATTGGCTTACCCAATTGCCTTGGGGTCAATACAGCGATGACAATCTCGACCTGAAACGGGCGCGCAAGATCCTCGATAAAAAACATGACGGTTTGGAAGACGTTAAAGACCGCATCCTCGAATTTCTGGCCGTCGGTGCACTGAAAGGCGAGGTTTCCGGTTCGATTATCTGTCTGGTCGGGCCTCCGGGCGTCGGTAAAACGTCAATCGGTAAATCCATTGCCGAGGCACTGGATCGCAAGTTTTATCGTTTTTCGGTCGGCGGAATGCGCGACGAAGCCGAAATCAAAGGACACAGACGTACCTACATCGGTGCCATGCCGGGGAAATTCATTCAGGCGTTGAAAGACTGCGAAACCGCCAATCCGGTGATTATGCTCGATGAAATCGACAAGATCGGCGCGTCCTATCACGGCGATCCGGCTTCCGCCCTGCTTGAGGTATTGGATCCGGAGCAGAATCAGGAGTTCATGGATCACTTTATGGATCTGCGTTTCGACCTATCCAAAGCGCTGTTTGTCTGTACCGCCAATACTCTGGATTCCATTCCGGGGCCTTTACTTGATCGAATGGAGGTAATCCGCCTATCGGGATACATCACCGAAGAGAAAATGCAGATCGCCAAACATCACTTATGGCCGCAACTGCTGGAAGAATCCGGACTGAATAAAGATCAGGTGCAGATTACCGCGCCGGCGATCCGTCATGTGATCGAAGGCTATGCGCGTGAATCCGGAGTTCGTAATCTGAAAAAACAGCTGGCGAAACTGGTACGCAAACTGGCAATCAAGTTCGTGACCGGGGAATTGCAGGAAACCAAAATCCATGTCAATGAACTGGAGCAGATGCTTGGTCAGCCGCGCTTTCATCCGGAAAAAATCAATCAGCAGATCGGTACGGTCACCGGCTTGGCCTGGACATCGATGGGCGGAGCAACCCTGACGATTGAGGCCAGTCGGGTACACACCCATAATCGCGGTTTCAAACTGTCCGGACAGCTGGGTGATGTCATGCAGGAGTCCGCCGGAATCGCCTACAGCTTTATCAGCTCCAATTTGGAAAAATACAAAGCCGATCCGGAATTCTTCGACAAGGCCTTTGTCCACCTGCATGTTCCGGACGGTGCGACGCCGAAAGACGGACCGAGTGCCGGGATTACCATGGCAACTGCCCTGCTGTCTCTGGCACGTAACGAATCGGTCAAAACGCCGCTCGCCATGACCGGTGAACTGAGTCTGACCGGTCAGGTTTTGCCGGTCGGCGGCATTCGCGAAAAAGTCATCGCGGCGCGGCGCCTCGGTATAAAAGAACTGATTCTGCCGGAGGACAACCGTAAAGACTATCTGGAACTGCCGGACTATCTGCGTGAAGGGATGAATGTCCACTTTGCCAAGCAGTTCGACGAGGTGGCCCGTCTGACCTTCAATATCCGCTCGAAATCCAATGCGCTGAAAACCTACCTGGCGCAAAAAGAGTCGGAAATCGAGCTCAGTACCCACCACTGATTCCATGACAACAAAAAAGCCGCATTATGCGGCTTTTCTTTTTTCCGGTCTCTTACCAAAACAGACCGTCTACAGTTTCTGGTTGTAAGTAATCAGATTGGCTCTCAATTCAGCAACGACGTCTTCATCCAGCATCAATTCTTCCATGGCCGTTTTTTCCATCAGACGCATCTCTTCGCCGCGATAGGCCCCCAATGAAATTTCCGCCACAACGGCATTTGACAGCTGCAACATGGCGACCATCAGACGCACTTCTTCATTACTGATATTTCCCGGACGTTGCGTGTGATGCAACATAATAGCGTTGATCATTGCCGTCGGAAGCTGCCATTTTTTGGCGACCAGCACACCAACCATACAATGATCCGCCCCCATAATTTCACGCTCTTTGAGCATAACTGAAAAAGGGTTGGCCAGACTGGCACGAAACAGCGCGTCATAAGCCTCTTCATCCTTGGCCGTCAGCATCAGAGAACCGGCATTATGAAACAGTCCCAGCATATACGCCTGATCACGAGTCACACCATGCACAAATTCGGTCAGATACGCCATACAGAAAGCGACATCGACACTGTGATCAAGAATATCGCGATGCAGTCCCCGACTGCTAAAAAGACGTTGGAACGCGGCGGCCACGACCAGGTTGTAGAGGTTATCCAACCCCATTGCAAACACCGCTTCGCGAATGCCGTTCACCGGTTCTCTGAGTTTGATCACCGGCGAGTTTACCAGACGCATGACCTCTCCAGAGAGTGTGACGTTCTGCTCAAGAATCTCAACAATTCTTTGCGTATTCGACAGCGCACTGTTGATCTCTCGTTCCAGCTCAATCACTTCCTGTGGAAATTCCGGAATTTTTATACCGCGGATAGCATTCAAAGCGGCACGTAACTGCTCTTGCATGAAGGGGCCCTCAACTCAACAATGCAGAGAATATAGCAGAACCCCTGTAAAGAGTGCGTAAAAAGGCCATAAAATTGACTGGTATCGTTATAAATTTACGATGTAGTTGAAAAATAGCGCTCCACCAGCGGCCAGAGACGTTCTAGAATCGGAGACTGCCCCTGTTCGTTGGGATGTAACGCATCGTCCTGCATCAAGTCCGGATCCAAAGCCACCCCTTGCAGAAAGAAAGGGTCAAAATTAAGCTTATACTGCTGCGCCAGATCACGGTACACCTTCATCAGAAGTCGCTCGTAGGCCGGGCCGTAATTGGTCGGCAGACGAATCCCCAACAGCATCGTCTGACAACCGGATGGCGCCGCGTCACAGAGATGAATCATTCGTTCCAGATTGGCTTTACTCTGCAGCAGATTCTGTCCGCGCAAGGCATCGTTCGCCCCCAACTCAAGAATCAGCAAGCTCGGACGGTGTTCCTGCAGTAATTTAGGAAGGCGCTGCAATCCGCCGGAAGTGGTCTCTCCGCTGATACTGGCGTTCACCACCGAGAGCGCTTTATCCGGAAAGGAAGTTTGCAATCTTCGGCGTAGCAGATTCACCCACCCTGACTCGGCATCAATACCGTAGGCGGCGCTCAAGCTATCGCCGAGAACAAGAATAGTCGCCGGTGGCGAAATCAGCTTGACCTCTCCGACGATCGGCGCTTGCTGTTGCGCCCAGAGTAAATTAGGATGAAAGCCTAGCCATAGGCAGAAAAGCAGATAATAAAATCTCTTTGCTTTTACAGGTAACTTATTGGAATTATTCGTCATTTAATCAAGGTTTTCCATGCCGCAAGAAAATTTTTCATCCCCCATTATCGAATTACAGGACATTCATTATCAAGTCCCGAATGATGGACAGAACCTGTCTATTCTGAACGGCTGCAATCTCAGCGTTCAACAACAGCAAAGCATCGCCATCGTCGGGCGATCCGGTTCCGGAAAATCCACGCTGCTCTCCATTATGGCCGGACTGGAAAAACCGACCTCGGGTTCTATCCGCCTGCTAGGCGAAGAGATCTCCCGGCTCTCCGAAGATGAATGCGCTCGAATCCGCGCCCGCCAAGTCGGCTTTGTCTTCCAGAATTTCCAGTTACTGCCGAGTATGAATGCATTGGAGAACATTTTAATGCCGCTGGAACTCTTCCAAATTGAGTTCGCCCGCGAAAAAGCACTCGACGCCCTCGATAAAGTCGGCTTAAGCAACCGCGCTGACCACCTGCCTTCTCAGCTTTCCGGCGGCGAGCAGCAACGCGTGGCCATCGCGCGCGCTTTCGTAACCACGCCGAAGATTCTGTTTGCCGACGAACCAACCGGCAACCTGGATGAGACAACCGCCATGCAAATACAAAACCTGCTGTTTGATCTGAAACAGACGCACGACACCAGCCTGATACTGGTCACTCATGACATGAACTACGCCAAATCCTGCGATCAACTTTGGCATCTGCAGCACGGCACACTAATCCCTTGGCAAGCAGAGTGATCGGTGGAGTATCGAGTATGAAAAAACGTTTGCTTGAAAGCCTGGCCGCCTGGCACTGGTTCATACGCAGTTTCCGGAACGGCGACTGGTTATGGCTGTTTATCGCGATCACCATTGCCAGCGCCAGCGTCACCACCATCACCTATCTCGGCGACAGCATTAAACAAAGCATGCTACAGAAAGCAGCGGATAACCTTGGCGCCGACCTGGTTCTGCGCTCGAGTCGGCCGATTGAGCAGGAATGGGAAGATCAAGCCAAAGCATTCGATTTACAGAGCAACCGCAGTTTAAATCTGGTGACCATGGCCTTGAGCGAAAACCCCAAGGAAGTTTTCCAACTGATCAACCTCAGAGCGGTCGAAAAAGCACAGCCGCTCCGCGGACAGATTACCCAAGGCAACGAACTCTCCTTTGCGGCTTTGCAGAAAGGCACCGTCTGGATCGAACCTAAACTGATTGATTTGATGTCGCTAAACGAGCAAAGTGAATTGCTGCTTGGAGAACGTCATTTCAGACTCAGCGGAAGCGTCCAGTCAAGCAGCCTGATTAATCCGATGACGCAATTTGCCCCTCAAGTGACAATGCTACTGGAAGATCTGCAAGATACTCGACTGATCGGCCCCGGAAGCCGCGTCACTTATGAATTGGCTCTGGCCGGAAGTCAGAAAAATATCGAAGCTTTCGCCGCTTATTTCCGCGATCGTGATCCATCCTTTATTGAATTGATTTCCGCCAAAGCGCCTTCCGAGGATCTTGAAAAAACCCTCGACCGCGCCTGGCTGTTTCTCGATCTGGCAGCGCTCTCGGCCGTCTTTGTCGCCGGTCTTAGCATTCTGATCGCCAGTCGTTTCTATTTGAGCCGCTGGCGCAGCAGTCTGGCTCTACTGCGCGCTTTCGGTGGCGAAGATCGTCAACTCAGACGCCTGTTTGCCTGGCAATTTCTATGGATCGGCATCAGCAGCAGTTTGCTCGGCCTCATCCTGGGCTTAGTGCTGATTCAACTGATTATTCCATGGCTTGAATCTCTGTTTACCCCCTATGTTTCCGCTCCGCTATTCTCGCCGCTGGCGCTAGGGTTTATCAGCGGCATACTGGTGCTTTGGAGTTTCGCCTGGCAAGCCTTTCAGGAAGCGATGGGCACGTCTCCGTTACAGGTCTTCAAGAGCGTCAGTCAAAAAACCTCGGTCGCCCACTGGTTTGTCTCTTTTATCCTGATTCTGGTGCTGATCGGCATGATTGTGCAACTGGAATTTCTTCTGTGGGTCTGCCTGGTCGGCATCGCTTTAAGTGTGACCTTCTATCTGAGCGCCACTCTTCTGCTGTCGGTTTTGAAAAAAAGTCATGCACAAACCCGCGGCTGGCTGCGCATCAGTATTGCCGGTATTCTGAAACAGCCTGAACTGATCAAAATTCAACTGATTTCAATCGGTCTGGTTCTGTTTGTCCTGATGCTGATGACCTTTGTCCGCCAGGACCTGCTTAATGCCTGGCAACAAAGCCTGCCAGAGCAAACCCCGAATACTTTTGTTGTTAATGTTCAACCATATCAGCTGGACACCGTCGCATCTCTTTTCGATGAACAGGCACTACAGCCGGATTTCGTACCTATGGCTCGCGGTCGTCTGTTGCAGCGTAATTCCGTTGATCTGGATCCATCTACAATGGCGACTCAAAGAGCCAAACGCTTACTGCAGAGGGAAGCGAATATCGCCGTTACCGATCAACTGCCACCTTACAACCAGATCACTCGGCAGCTGGAAAAAGAAAAACATCAGGGACTCGGCGTTTCGGTCGAAGAGGAAATCGCTCAACTTTTCGGGATTCAGATCGGCGACCAACTGACTTTCAATTTTGCCGGTACAACCAAAACCTATCAGGTTCGCTCCCTCAGAAAAGTAAACTGGCAGAGCTTCCGCCTGAACTTCTTCTTTATTGTCGAGCCCGATCCATCGGTGCCTCTCAATATCAGTTATATCAGCAGTCTGTATATCGACAACAAGCAGATAACCGGCACGCTTACGCAACAGATGGCGCAACAGGCTTCCGGCGCTTTGTTGATTGACGTCGAACAAATCATTCAGCAGATCCGGCAAATTATGCAGCAGGCTGCCAGCGGCGTCAGCGCCCTGTTCCTGTTTACCCTGATCGCCAGTATTGCCGTACTTTTCAGTGCAACGCTCGCCAGTCAGGAGGCTCGAATCCAAACCTGGCTGCTGCTGCGTACAATCGGGGCGACTAACCGTCAGATACGACTGATCGGATTAACGGAATTTATTCTGCTCGGCCTGCTTTCGGGGATACTCGCCGCCAGCTTTGCCCAGCTGGTCAGTTTTCTGGTCGGCTATCAGCTTCTGGAAACCTCCCCGCAATTCTCGTGGCCGCTCTGGCTGGGAACTTTTATTCTCAGTATCGGCATTTTGTTTGCAGTCGGTTGGTTTTCGCAAAAGCCGTATCTGAAAATGTCCGCCAATCAGTTAAAGCGTCACCTAACCTCTTAAAAACCGTAAACACGGCAAATGGCTCAAATTGCAGATCGTTATTACTCAATTAAATGAGTCTGGTATAGTAAATTTACTTTACAGAATAACTGAGGAGAAACGTCATGACCGCATCGTTCTTTTTTAAGCTTGGGCGTTTTATCAAATATTTCGGCAGTTTGAGTGTACTAGGGCTGTTTTTGTTTGGTGTTCATACCTTGATTACGCAGGACTTAATGCAAGGTATCGCACTGATTGCTTTGAGCGCCATCAGTGCCTGGTCGGTTTCCTTACTTGCAGGAGGTTGTCGTTTAGCGGCAGAAACCTATCGCTACCAGTTATTGAGTGATTAGAGACAAGGTTCCGAAGTTCCCTTGATGAACGGGAACTTCGGCTTATTCTTTGAGACTTCTCATATCAAGCTTCCGACGCAATCAGACCCGGAAACTCTCCTCCTATTAAAAACGCTACTTATGTCACCTAAGTAAAATCACTAAGTGAATTTTAATTTCGCTCTCGCTATAATCGTGAAAATCCTAAAAAACATACAGCTTTACTAGGTTTTTAAATTTCTCGGCTACAAATTGGGAATAAACAAATGAAAGTAACAAAACAAAATATTGAAAACTTTTCAGTCATTGATGAAATCCATGCCGGTTTTATTGAACGCCCAAGCTCTGCAAAACTGGTGCAGGCGGTCGAAAAAGCAGGTGGTGAACTGAGTTTAAAACCGGTCAACCTCATCAAAGCAGACATGCAGAAGCAACTGGTTTTAAAATGCAAACGTTCGGGTAACACCTACTCGATCTCTGCTTAAACTAGTCCAGACAGAAAAAGTCCCGCTTTTTCTGTCTTCCAACGCCTCTCTTCTCTTTCCGCTCATGTAGAATTGCTTTATAGGACCAAGCACCTTGTCAGAGCAAACAGCGGATAGATCTTATGAATTTTCGAGAAGCCAAAGAAAACCTGAAACAGGAAACCGAAGAAAAGTTTCTCGGTCTTTATCTCGAAGAAGAAAAGCAGTACCTGCATTTTTTTGTGCTCGAAGCCTTGCCCGAAATTCCGCAGCAGATTGACCTGTTCTACTCAGGATGCCGTCTCTTCGAAATGCACGGTGAAGAAGCCAACTACGCACTCACAGATATCCCAAGTGAACTCGAGCAATCCTTGATGCACGCCCGTTTCAGACGTTATGATGATATCGCCGATCTTTACTATATGATCCCTGCCCAAGTGCTTTACACGCTTTTTCCGGAAATGCCGAATCCATCACGCGAACAACTCTGCCCCTCAAGCAAACAGTTTTTTGCCTATCATGCCGGCGAACTCATCCGCAAATACTGGAAATAACATACGGGCGATAAGGTTCAGACTTTCGGAAAGTCATCCAAGCTCTAGTGTCCTAGCGCTTCACCAACGCAGACTGGTTTACAAAAAGTCCTCTTCAACACAGTAGACCACGTATATTTACGTACTTTATCTATAGACCGATAATTAATCCTGATACGAGTTCAATCTTATTAACGCATTGATTATGCTATTCTTTTTATATTGTTTTTTGATTATTCATGCTTTTTCAGCATTCCTCACTCTTTTCATTACAGTCAATTACACGGCTTAACGCCTATCAATAAAAACGGTACAAATTTCACAAACCGACTTTTCCCAGCCCCAGCGGAGGTCTTAAAATGAAATCGACAAACTTAGCCATTGCGGCAATCATCTTTACCACCCCCTTTCTGGCTTATGCCGATCCTATCGCCAGTGAAGACCTGTATCCGGAACCTCAAGGTGTTTTCTGCACCATTGCGAATGATAACTTCAACCTCACTTGGTCAACCATTGATGACAGCGTCAAAAAATACGCCTATGAACTAAACTGCGACATCGTTGTCGATGACAACAACGAAACACTTAAGCTGGCCTCATTTGAAATCACTTCAGAAGCGCTAAAAGCCTCACAATGCGACGCAACCTGTTCCAAAGTGATTCCCGAAGGGGTCATTGATCTCACGATCAGTCAACTCATTGATTCAGGGCAAATAGACTTGGGCGGCTACGCAGCGGAAGCTGTAAAAAAATCCTGTTCCTTAAAAGTCAAAGGTCTCAACCCGCCAGGAAAGAGCCAGAATCATCCTCAAGGATCGGCTAGTTGTGAAACAGTCAGCTCCCTAAGCTGTCCGGCATGGACGCAGGAAGAACTGGCCTCGATTGGAACCGGCTCGCGGCAAACAGATCGGATAACGCTAAGAGACAATACCTATCGCCAGAACCCTTATCGTATTCAAGACTATGAACAGCGCGTCACTAAAAACAGCGAAGGAACCGCCGCAGTCTATAACCTTACACGCTGGGCGCAAGTTCAGGATGACGGCGGACAGTTAAGTGCCGTCTGGTATCACTATTACCTTGACAGAGCGATATCCAATTCACCGATTACCAACCTGTATCGCGAAGTTAGCAATCTCAGTCAGGAAGAATACAACGCCTGTACTCTGGAGCTTTTGGACACAAGAGTACCGACCGGTTGTCCCGACGGGCAGTATTATGAAACGGCGCACCCTTACGGACCGGGCTGCTATGATTATTAGAATGCATCCTGTTTGATGTAATGAATAAGTTTCAACTCGCAACAAGCCCATCAAACTCAAAACAGGTTTCGGTCAATTGGCCAAAACCTGTTTTCTGTTTCCGCTGACTATCCATTGCATCAGACCAAGACTAAAAGAGTTGTATTTAACTTGCTTTCAAGCAACGTAACACAATAAACGGAAACAGAACCTCAAACACCGACAATAAGCACGGCCTTACTTCACCGGTTACGATTAAATAACAGGTCTAAATCAGAACCGCTGGCTTCTGGATAGAAGACGTCGAAAGGAAATACAAAAAGGAATTGGTCGGAGTGACAGGATTTGAACCTGCGACCACCACACCCCCAGTGTGGTGCGCTACCAGACTGCGCTACACCCCGAATTCGGAAGAGTGACTATTATAAGAAAAAATCATCACTTGAGAACAGCGATTTACCGCTTCACAAGAAGAAAAACAATTTGCTGACGGGATAAATGACCGCTACTTAATAGTTGTCTTTAAGATGCTTCTGGAAAGCGTCAAGCTGATGGCAGATGACATCGGCGATCTGCAGAGCTTGCTGAAGTTCTTGGACAGGGATGTCGACAGGCTCCTCAACTTTATCGAGTTGCAAAGTCTGTTGAAGCGAATCGGAAGAAGATTCCGATTTGCTTTTGGATTTCTTGGCCAGACGGTTCTGCGCGCCGGGGATCGTCAGCCCTTCTTCGTTGAGCAGACGGTTGATTTCGATAATTAGTAGCACGTCTTCCCGCTGATAGTAACGGCGACCACTGCGTTTACTCGGCGTCAGCTGATCAAAATGCTGTTCCCAGTAACGCAATACATGGTCTTTGATTCCGGTGCAACGAGACACCTCACCGATGGTGAGGTATTTTTTTGCCGGAATCGAATCGACATCGATAACTTTGTTTTTAGTTGTCACCATCGAAGCTGTCTATCTGTGCGCGTAATTTTTGACCAGGCTTAAATGTTACCACTCTTCGCGCAGAAATGGGAACATCTTCTCCGGTACGCGGATTACGCCCTGGACGGGAAGCCTTGTCACGCAACTCAAAATTCCCGAAACCGGAAAGTTTAATCTGCTCCCCTGACACCAATACATCGCTAATCTCGTCATAGAACTGTTCGACCAGCTCTTTAGACTCGCGCTTGTTAAACCCGAATGTATCTGAAAGTTGCTGCGCAATATGCGCTTTTGTTAAGGTATTGCCCTCAGCTGCATCCACAGACATAGTTACTTCCTACCCTATTTTAATTTTTTTGTTTTAACGTAAAACAGCATTCACTGCAGTTTTCGCGGATTCAAGAATCTGTTCGACCAGAGCGTCGACTTCAGCGTCTTCCAAAGTACGCGCCTGATGCTGAATTTTCAGCGTTAGAGCGATACTCTTCTGATCGGGTTCAATTCCTTGACCGCGATAAATATCAAAAATCTCAATCGACTGTAAAATGTCGGACTCGACATCAATCGCATCCAATAACTTCTGGACAGGTAACGCCTGATCAACAACAAACGCCAAGTCACGCTGTACTTCAGGGAATTTCGAAATTGCCTGCGCCGCTGGAATCTCCATCGTTAAAATTGCATCCTGACGAATCTGGAACATGAAGATGCTTCCGGAAACACCAAGCGTTTTAACCAGTTGCGGGTGCAGTTGTCCCATAATTCCGACTTCTTTACCGTCTTTGATTAAAGACGCCGCCTGACCAGGGTGCAACGCCGGGTTGCTGCTCGCTTCAAAGCGGATCTTGCCCAACTGATGACTCATGCGCAGCAAAGTTTCGATATCACCTTTAAGATCGAAGAAATCGGCATTACGGCTCTCTTCATCCCATCCGGACGCCGCGACCGGTCCGACAATCGCACCGGCCAACATCGGAACCTGAGTTGCACCGGTCGGATCCTGTTCGTTTTTATAGAACACCAACCCGGATTCAAACAGTCGAACGCGTGACTGCTGGCGATTCTGGTTATAGGCGATCGCTTGCAACAAGCCCGGGAACAAGGTCGTGCGCATCGCTTTCATATCTTCCGAGATAGGATTCTGCAATAAAACATACGGCAGATCCGGTGCCAAAGCATTCTGTTTTTTCTCTTCGACAAACGAATAGGTCACTACTTCGTTATAACCACGTTGCACCAAAGCATTTTTAAGTGCCATCAACTCCTGTTCGGATTCAGGCAATTCACGCAAAGTGATCGGCGCCATAACCGGATCTTCCGGAAGATTGTTATAGCCGTAGATACGACCGACTTCTTCGACCAGATCCATTTCGATTTCCATGTCGAAACGGTAGGGAGGCGCACTCATTACCCAACCAGAAGCGTTTGCTTCAACGGCAAAGCCAAGACGCGAGAAAATGTCTTCAATCTGCGCATTTTCAACAGCAACACCCAACTTGTCGCTTACGGTTTTTGCACTTAATTCGATTTGCGCGCTCTCCGGCATATGCTGCGCGCTAACTTTCGCTTCGATCGCGCTAACCTCACCGCCGGCGATTTCGACCAGCAAACTCAAAGCACGATTCAGCGCACGTTCCGGAAGCTGCGGGTCCACACCGCGTTCAAAACGCATCGAAGAATCGGTGTGCAAACCGTATTGGCGTGCTTTACCGGTAATCGCCAGCGGCGCAAAATGCGCACACTCGAAGAAGATAGAAGTTGTTTCATCGGTAACAGACGTCGAAAGCCCGCCCATGACACCGGCCAAAGCAATCGCTCCGGAATCATCCGCGATAACCAACGTCCCCTCTTTAAGGGATACTTCTTTCTCGTCCAAAGTAGTCAGTTTCTCGCCGTCTTTAGCCATACGCACCTGAATTCCGCCCTGAAGCTTATCCAGATCAAACGCATGCATCGGCTGGCCCATTTCCAACAAAACATAGTTGGTGATGTCGACCGTCAAACTCAACGGACGTAAACCGGAGCGCTCAAGACGCTGTTTCATCCATAGCGGTGTTTCCGCTTTGGCGTTGAAACCGCTCACTACACATCCAAGATATTTAGGGCACGCCTGTGGTTCGGTGATCTCGATCTGAACCGAACAAGGCTCGGTTCCGGCCATATCCTGTTCAGCAAACGGAACTTTAAGATCCGCGCCGCTGATCGCATGCACATCACGGGCAATCCCCATTACGCTGAAACAGTCCGCGCGATTAGGCGTCAAGTCGACATCAATCGACATATCGTTCAGTTGCAGATATTCGCGGACGTCCATACCAATCGGTGCATCTTCCGGAAGAACGTGCAGACCGTCCACTCCGTCATCCGGCAGGCCGATTTCAGTTGCGCCACACAACATACCGTTGGATGGAACGCCACGCAGCTTGGCTTTTTTGATTTTGAAGTCGCCCGGAAGCACCGCACCGACTTTGGCGCAGCAGGCTTTCATGCCCTCAACAACGTTTTTCGCACCGCAGACAATCTGCAGCGGCTCAATTTCGCCGACATCCACCTGAGTAACATTCAACTTGTCAGCATCCGGGTGTTTTTCCACCGAGATCACTTTACCGACAACAACATTATTAAATTCCCCTGCTACCGGCTCGACATCGTCAACTTCCAGACCGGCCAGACTCAATGCCTCGGCCAATTCATTGGTGTTCCATTCAGGGTTGGTCCATTGGCGTAACCAATTTTCACTAAATTTCATCTTTTCAGTGCCTTTTTCTTAGTCGCTCGGAGCAGAGATTATTTAAATTGTTTCAGGAAACGCAGGTCGTTCTCGAAGAACTGACGCAGGTCTTTGACGTTATAGCGCAGCATCGCCAGACGCTCGACACCCAAACCGAATGCCAGACCGGTGTATTCATTCGGATCGATACCGACGTTTTCCAGTACTTTCGGGTGAACCATTCCGCAGCCCAGAACTTCCAACCAGCGACCTTCGCCGAACAAATCAGTGGAAATATCCACCTCGGCCGATGGTTCGGTGAACGGGAAATAAGACGGACGGAAGCGTGTCTGTAGATTCTCATCTTCGAAGAATTCGCGCAGGAACTGAATCAACAGACTGCGCAGCTGCGCAAAGCTGGCATTTTTTTCGACAATCAGTCCTTCAACCTGATGGAACATCGGCGTATGCGTCTGATCGGAATCACAGCGGTACACGCGCCCCGGCGCGATAATGCGCAACGGCGGCTGCTTGTTTTCCATAGTACGGATCTGGACACCGGAGGTGTGTGTACGCAACACGGTGTTTTCATTGATATAGAAAGTATCGTGCATCGCACGTGCAGGATGCGTTTCAGGAATATTCAGCGCTTCGAAGTTATGCCAGTTGTCTTCGATTTCCGGCCCGGTTTCTACGGTAAAGCCCGCTTTGGAGAACAAAGTCTCAATACGGTTCAGGGTACGGGTAACCGGATGCAGACTGCCCAAATCGACACCGCGACCTGGCAGGGTAACATCAACCGTCTCTTCCGCTAATTGCTGAGCCAGCTTCGCTTCGTCCAGCTGACGTTTTTTCTCATTCAACAACGCCTGAACAGCCTGTTTGGCTTCGTTGATCACCTGACCTGCCTTAGGACGCTCTTCCGGAGAGAGCTTACCAAGTGTTTTCATCATCTCGGTCAAAGCACCCTTTTTGCCCAGGAACTGGACACGGAGTTCGTCGAGTTTGCCTAAATCTTGAACGTCTTGTACCGCTTCTTTAGCTTGAGCGATAATCGATTGCAATTGTTCTTGCATGATGTATTGAGTCCTAAAACAGCTTAAAATTCGTTATAAAACAACAGATTATATCGCACATCCTCGGCGATAATCTTACAAAAACAGATTAATCTGTTCTTTTATAACGGATTGGTTCGGAAAGAAATAAGACGAAAAAAATAGGGGACCTAAGCCCCCTATTTAGATAACTGCTTGCGCAGTTAAGAATACGCTTACGCTAGTGCCGCTTTTGCTTTTTCAGCAATCGCCGCAAATGCTGCTGCGTCGTGAACCGCGATATCCGCAAGAACCTTACGGTCTACTTCGATACCTGCTTTGCTCACACCGTTGATGAAACGGCTGTAAGTCATACCGTTCATACGAGCCGCTGCGTTGATACGAGCGATCCATAGACGACGGAATTGACGTTTACGTTGACGACGGTCACGGTATGCATATTGACCAGCTTTGATCACCGCTTGACGAGCAACGCGGAAGATCTTGCGACGAGCACCGTAGTAACCTTTCGCTTGTTTAAGTACTTTGTTATGACGACGACGCGCGATTACGCCTCTTTTAACTCTTGCCATCTTTCAATCTCTCCTAATTAAGCGTAAGGCAACATGCGGCGAACCATTGCCACATCGTTATCGTGAATCATGCTACCAGAACGTAGCTGACGTTTACGCTTAGTCGTTTTCTTGGTCAGAATGTGACGAAGGTGAGACTGTTTGCACTTAAAACGGCCTGAACCGGTTTTCTTGAAGCGCTTAAGAGCGCTGCTGTTAGATTTCATCTTTGGCATGAAATAAAACTCCGCATTTAAGTGATTGCTTTAATGCATCACTTGATTTCTCTATCAGCCCCCTGAAATCAGGGGGCCACCGGGAAACAACGAACAGCACTGAGGGAGCTGCACCGGAAGCGCCGCTTACACGAACGCCCCAGCTGTTGTGTTTGAAATAAGTCCTTTAAGGCTTATTTCTTTTTGATTGGAGCGACCATCATCTGCATTTGACGACCTTCCATTTTCGGCATCTGTTCAACAGTACCGAATTCCTGGATATCGTCGCGCACGCGCTCCAATACTTTCAATCCCAGTTCCTTATGGGTAATCTCACGACCACGGAACCAGATGGTTACCTTGACGCGATCCCCTTTTTCCAAGAATTTCACCAGGTTGCGTAGTTTGACCTGATAATCTCCTTCCTCAGTTCCTGGGCGAAACTTAACTTCTTTTAGCTGGACTTGCTTCTGCTTTTTCTTCGCTTCATGCTGCTTTTTCTGTTGTTGGTACAGATACTTGCCGTAGTCCATGATTTTACAAACCGGAGGATTTGCTTTGGCAGTGATTTCAACCAAATCTAACCCCGCATCGGCTGCCTGTGCTAAAGCATCTTGAATAGATACAACACCAGCTTGCTCACCTTCGGCATCAATTAATCTTACTTCAGGTGTTCCTGTGATTGCTTTGTTAATACGATCTTTAGGTGCTTCAGGTTGTTGTGGTCTGCCTCGACCTCTACGAATTGCGATAGCAAATTCCTCCAGTTAATTATTTTGTACATCAGGTGATTCAACAACTCGACCAAGGTTTGCTACGTCATCTTGTAGCAATTTCACCATTTGATCCATGTCAAATGACCCTAAGTTATTACCTCCACGAGCGCGCACGTTAATCGTGCCCTGTTCCATCTCCTGGTCACCAACAACCAGAATATATGGAACACGCTGCATAGTATGCTCGCGAATTTTAAACCCAACCTTTTCATTTCTCAAGTCTGTTTCGACTCTAAACCCATGTTTTTTCAATTTTTTCGCAAAATCAGTCACATATTCGTTGTGAACTTCGGAAATCGATGCGATTACCGCCTGGGTCGGCGCCAGCCAAGTCGGGAATTTGCCTTCGTAATGTTCGACCAGAATACCGACAAAACGTTCCAGGGATCCAAGAATCGCGCGGTGAATCATCACTGGGTGCTTTTTCTCGTTATCCGAATCGACGTAAACCGCATTCAAACGCTCTTCCTGAGTCATTGAGAAGTCCAGCTGAATGGTTCCGCACTGCCAGACACGACCGATACAGTCTTTCAACTGGAATTCGATCTTAGGACCGTAGAACGCACCCTCACCCGGCTGCAATGCATACTCAAGTCCGGCGTCTTTCAAAGTTTCTTCCAAAGCCGCTTCGGCGAGATCCCATACGTCATCGGAACCGACGCGCATTTCCGGACGGGTCGAGAATTTAACGGCGATATTATCGAAACCGAAATCGTTGTAGGTTTCATAAACCAGGTCGATACAACCTTGTACTTCCGCTTTAATCTGCTCAGGTGTACAGAAGATATGCGCATCATCCTGAGTGAAAGAGCGCACACGCATCAAACCGTGCAAAGTTCCGGACGGTTCGTTACGGTGTACGGTACCGAATTCGGCGATACGCGCCGGAAGATCACGATACGAACGCAGGTGCTGGTTATAAACCTGAATATGCCCCGGGCAGTTCATTGGCTTAACGGCATAATCGCGATTATCGGTTGCGGTAGTAAACATGTTCTCTTTGAACTTGTCCCAGTGCCCCGATTTCTCCCACAAAGAACGGTCCATAATAAACGGCGTACGAATCTCGTCGTAGTCGTTGGCAACCAACTGACTGCGCATATACTCTTCTACCACGCGGTATAGAGTGGTCCCTTTCGGATGCCAGAAAGCCATCCCCGGAGCGACTTCGTCGACATGGAACAGGTCCAGCATCTTACCGAGCTTACGATGATCACGCTTTTCGGCCTCTTCCATCATTTTCAGATAGGCTTTCAAGTCATCTTTATTGGCAAAAGCTACACCGTAAATACGCTGTAGCATTTTGTTATCTGAATTCCCGCGCCAGTAAGCACCGGCAACATGGGTCAGCTTGAAGGCCTTGGTGAAAGACATATTCGGAACGTGCGGTCCAACGCACATATCGACATACTCTTCATGGAAATAGAAGCCGAATTGCGTTTCGTCCGGAAGATCGCGAATTAACTCCAGCTTATAGTCTTCGCCGCGCTCTTCAAACGTCTTGACCGCTTCGTCGCGCGGAAGCATTTTTTTGATGACTGGATATTTGGTCTTAGCCAACTCCTGCATGCGCTTTTCGATCTTTTTCAGATCTTCCGGCGTAATTTTGTATTCCATATCGATATCGTAGTAAAAACCGTTATCGATAACCGGACCGATAGCCATTTTGACATCCGGATACAACTGTTTTAAGGCATGCCCCAACAGGTGCGCACAGGAGTGGCGCATAATGTGAATGCCGTCTTCATCCTTCATGGTCACGATCTCAAGCGTCGCATCTTCCGTGATTAAATCACTGGCGTCTTTCAGCTTACCGTTAACACGACCCGCTACCGTCGCTTTGGCAAGGCCGGCACCGATGCTTTCGGCAACCTGCATCACCGAAACCGCTTGATCAAACTCTTTCTTAGACCCGTCAGGTAAAGTAATGATTGGCATAAAAGGTAATCTCTTTATAAAACTATGCGTTTAAAATTGGAAAACACATAATATTAGCATTTTCTTACCTTAAGGAAAAAGATATTTCATATTGAATCGATAGGATTTGTCTATCACGAAGAACAGAATTGACAGGATTCTCTGCCCCTTGCAATCGAATCAAGAAGCGATATTCAGGCTAACAATAGAAATCAGCCTTGCAAGCCTTAAGTGGATGGCCCGCTTGTCAGATGCGTATATTCGGTCAGAGATTTTTCCAAAATCTCGTCAAATTCGCCCTGAGCGATCTTCAATTCAGCCAGAGACTCGCTGATTTTCTGATCGACAAGCGGCCATTTATCCGGCGGAATTTCGCCGATTCCATTATCCAACCCAAGCTTAAATGCCCCTACTTCACTTAAATACGTCAGATAGGCATAGCCTTTAAACTCGCCTTTCATCTTGTCCGGGATGTGGTGATAGGCCACCCCCATAATAACCTCTTGCGAAAAGTTCCACAGTTGCAGAAGACGTGCGCTCATCAAAGCGTGATAGGTGCCGAAATGTTTATTTTCCATTACGGCCAGTTTCAGGATATTGAAATCGACTTTCGTTAAAACTTCTTGATACTTCTCCCGACTTTCAAGCGCCAGCAGGTAGATCCCGATATCTCTCAGCAAGCCGCACAGAAAGCCTTCCCCTACGCGAAGACCGCAGGCCGAGGCAATATTATGACCGATAAGCGCACTGAGCATCGCTTGCTGCATGAAACGCTCTTCACTGAACGGAGGTTTACGATTAAATGTCTGCTGGTAACTGATCGCATAAGCGAGCATTCTGACATCATGTAGACCAATACGAATAACCGCTTCAAACAGATCAGTTACTTTTGAACCCAGCGAATATTTAGCCGAATTAGCCATAAAGATAATCCCCGCCGTCAGACGGGAATCCATCGCGATCAAATTAACGATATCGGTAATCTCGGCCTGCGAGTCATCCGCCAGAAGCTTTTCCAACTTAATCAACGCATCCGGAACATGGGGAAGATCACCAAGTTCCGCTAAACGCTCAACAATTTCTTTCGTTACACTCGCCTCAGACAAAACCAGACCTTTACTTTCTCAATGAGCCCCGACTGCTTAAGTAGCGAGGGGCATAAGATACAATTCATAATGCATTACATGACTTTAATGCACACTTGCCAGACAAATTTTAATTTTGTCATAAATCAGAGTAAAATCACCGCAGATTTTTAACAGTTTAACATTTAATTAATTCAAATCATGCCTAGGGGTGGCCATTTATTTCGGCCTGAGATTTCTTGAGATATCAAGATAAACCCTTTGCACCTGATCCGGGTAATACTGGCGTAGGGATGGCAATCGAAATTGTTCACGGGACTTTAACCTCCCCGTCTTTTTAAATTGCATTCACACGTCTCCCGATCGACCTTGATAATTTGGGAAAGACAAGATGCAAAAGAAACTCCTTATCAGCGCTCTGCTCTCTTCACTGGCTACCAGCACAATGGCTGCCGAAGAACTGGAAACCGTTACCGTTAATGCCGACCTTCGTAAAACCGAAGTTCAGGATCTTGCCGCCAGCGTCGCCATTCAGACACAAAGCGAACTACAGGATCAGGGCGCCACGCATTTTGACGACATCCTATTAAAAACGCCAAACGTCAATTTTTCTGGCGAAACCTCCCGTCCACGCCATATTCAGATTCGCGGTCTGGGTGAACGCGAAGAATATACCGGCGCTCCGAATGCCAGTGTCGGTTTTGCAATCGACGGCATCGACTATAGCGGAATCGGCATGGCGTCCAGTTTGTTTGACGTGAAGCAAGTCGAAGTATTGAAAGGCCCGCAGAACGTACGTTACGGGCAGAGCGCCATTGGCGGTTTGATTTTGGTAGAGAGCAATGACCCGACTGCATACAGAGAAGGCATGGTAGAAGCGTCCCGCGCTTCCGATAACCTGACCGAAGTCGGCCTGGTTCAGAGCGGACCTCTCGGCTCAGAACCTTTGGCACCGCAATATCGCTTTTCCCTTTTCAAACATTCCAGCGACGGATTCCGAAAAAACCGGACCCTTGAGCGTAACGACACCAACGGCAAAGACGAGTTTACAGCAAAAGCCGCCCTTCGCCTTTTCCCGGATGATAAAACAACAGTCGATCTGAAACTACTGCACGCGAATTACAACAACGGCTACGACATGTGGGCTACTGACAACGGCTATGATGTTTATAGCAACCAGCCGGGTAAAGATACGCTGAAAACAGATGGCCTATCCCTGAAAGTCGCTTCACAAGCCAACCCTAACTTCACCTTTATGTCCAAAACCAGCTTGGCCATCAGCAAAATGGAAAAAAGCTACGATGGCGACTGGAATGATTCTGGAGCATGGGACTGGTTTTACCAGAACTTCAAAGAGCGCCAGACTTTGGATCAGGAAATTCGCTGGACATCGACCGAAAACAGTCGTCTTTTCAACGACTCGACCGACTGGCTGTCTGGGCTTTATGCATCCTCGCTAAACGAGTCGAATGAGAATACCTCTTACGGAACGCGTAGCGATTTTACTCATAATAAACTGGCCGGATTCGCACAGCTGGATTTCCACAGCACCCCGAAAACTACAATTTCTACCGGTTTGCGCGTGGAACACAACAAGCTGGATTACGACAATCAGGTCAATAACTTCACCCCGAATGAAACGCTTTGGGGCGCACACCTGACTTACAGCTATCGCTACAACGAGACGCATACCGCCTATACAGGCGTCACCCGCGGATTTAAAGCCGGCGGATTCAATGCGGACTTTGCCGGCGAAGCGAATGAGCAGTATGATTCAGAAACGCTGTATAACTATGAGATCGGATTGAAATCCAACTACCGACAGTTCGGTCTGAAAACAGCTCTGGTCGCCTTCTATATGGATCGCTATGATGCCCAGTTCGACGGTTACACCGCACCGGACACGGATCTTGACCCTTGGCTTTTCTACACCGAGAACTTTGACCGTGCGCAAAACTATGGTTTGGAGGGAAGTTTTGATTGGCAAGCTGCAGCAAACTGGAAACTGTATGGTTCTCTGGGTCTGATTAAAACCGATGTCGAAGGCACCAGCACCAACTACTATGTCGTTTCCGGCCGTGAACAGGCGCATGCACCGAGTTATCAGCTAAATCTTGGCTTTAAGTATCGCAACCCGACCGGTTTCTACGCACAAGCCGATGTGACCGCCGTCGACAGCTTCTATTTCGACAATGTTCACAACTTCCAGTCGGATGCTTACGAACTGGTTAATGCCCGTCTCGGTTACGAAACGGATGAATATGAAATCTATCTATGGGGCAAAAACCTGACCGATAAAACCTACGCAGTACGTGGCTTCTATTTCGACATGGATTACGACGAAACCTATGATAAATTCTACGGTTTAGGCAACCCTCGTCAAATCGGTGTGACTGCCAGAGTCTATTTCTAAGGTGTAAAATCACAAGGCTCCAGAATGAATTCTGGAGCCTTTTTATTTATGGAGTTAAAACCATGAAAGTTTCCGTCGATATCAGCCTCTACCCTCTTAAAAGCGCTTACCGAGAACCGATTAAAGAGTTTATCGGCCGCCTGAGTGCCTATACCAACTTGGAAATCTCTTACGGCAGCATGAGCACGGTCGTTTACGGTGACTATGCCGAAATTATGTCCATGCTGGAAAAAGAGATCGAGACCACGCTTGAGACATTGCCGAAAAGCATCTTTATTATCAAACTTTCCGGCGGTTGTCGCGAACAGTAAAGGATACGCAGCATGCCTAAAACACAAGGATACGAATCCCACGCGGATACCTACGACCAGTGGTTTGACGAAAACCCGGAGACCTATCAGGCGGAAATCGCCGCAATCAAGCAACTGCTGCCGCATGGCAAAGGGATCGAAATCGGTGCCGGTAGCGGTCGCTTCACCAAGCCTTTAGCGATCGACACGGGTGTCGAGCCAGCCAAGGCGATGCGCGAACGCGCCAGACAGGAACGCGGCCTGGAGATGACCGAAGGCGTTGCCGAAGCGCTCCCATTTTCAGACGGTCTGTTTGATTTTGCAGCCTTTATTACCTCGACCTGCTTTTTGGACGATCCGGCTCAAGCCTATCGGGAAGCGGCACGAGTCACAAAAGAAAATGGCGCCATTGTCGTCGCCTATTTGGAACGCAACTCCGAACTTGGGCAAATGTACGAAAAACACAAGCACGAAAGCCCTTTCTACTGCGATGCCACCTTTTATACTTTCGATGAAATCGAAACCATGCTGAATCAGGCTGGTTTCGCGAATATTCAAAGTGTGCAAACAGTTCTTCCGGAAACCTCCGGCCATGACACCAATGACATTCTTCCCGGACATGACAAAGGCACATTTATTGTCATCAAGGCCGATAAGTCACTGTAACCTCAGGAGAAACCATGAAAATTTCCGTTGATATCAGCATGTACCCCCTTAACGAGGAGTATTGCCAACCGATTATCGATTTTATTGAGGCACTGGACAAGATCGACTCGGTCTCCATTCAACGCAACAGTATGAGCACACAAATTTATGGCCAATATGCCGAGGTTATGAGTGCGATGAATTCCGAAGTCGAACAGGTTCTGCAAAAGCTGCCGGAAACTGTTTTTGTGATCAAATTGATCGGTACCGACCGCGAGAAAGCCAATATCCATGCCTGCTGATTCACTTGAACCCCATTGGCTTGAACAGGCCTTTTATGCGCTTCTGGCTCAGTCCGGATGGGAATGGCTTGCCGTCGTTTTGGGCATAGGCTATGTAATACTGGCGGCTAACAACAGCAAATGGGCCTGGCCAAGTGCCTTCTTCAGTACATTAATTTATACGTTTCTGTTCTGGGACGGCCAACTGCCGATGCAGGCCTTGCTCAACGCTTACTACCTGTTAATGGCCGTGTATGGCTTCTGGCTCTGGAACCATTCGGAAAAGCACCCTTCGAGCAAACAAACAGCGGACAGCGTCAGCATTCATCGTAAATCGCTGTTTTTTCATCTCTCGTTTATCGCGATCGGCATCACCTTAAGCGCACTGGCCGGTATCTACCTGCAAACCAATAACTACAGCCAGCTTCCTTATCTGGATGCATTTGTCACCGTATTTTCGGTCATGAACACCGTTTTGATGGCGCGCAAAGTCATTGAAAATTGGCTGTACTGGATTGTTATCGACTCTCTGGCCATCTACCTCTACTGGGAGAGCGGTTTTTACGTCACGATTCTTATGTTCGGCCTCTATCTGATACTGGCACTGTACGGCTATCGCGAGTGGAAGCTTCTATCGAATAAATAACCTCGCCACTAAGGAAGGAGAATCGGCTGTGCTTTCCACCAGGACCACGGCTGATCGCCCAGCAACTCCATGGCATAAAACAGTGCACGATATAATTCTCGGCACTGCGAGACTTGCGGTATTACCCCCTGGTAAGCGTCCATGACCCACTCCAGTTGTTGGGGCGTAAGTACCAGTTCTAGCATTAACCAATCCATTTCAATCGGCGCAAACAGAGCCGCATCCAGATCCAACAAATACAGCTTTCCATCTTCGCCAATCCTTAACTGATCCCAACGGAAGTCGATCAGCATCGGGACAATTTTGTGCCACTCGAGACACTTCAATTGCTGCCGAATCTGTTGAAAGTCTTGCGAATAACATTCGCGAAGCTGTTGAATGCGTGGATGCCGATTTAAAAATGCATCGATCTTGTGCCTAAATTGAGAAACATCGAGTTGTCGCCCCGTCGGAAGTTCACTCTCGTAAAGCCTTCCAGCTAAAAAAGACACGCCCTCTCCTGTCTCGGCGTGCATCGAACCCAAATGTGCGGCTAACTGACAGCAGATGTCACGGGTAACCGCCGCAGTACACAGGTCTTTGCCATGAACGGTCTGCGTCAGTATCCAGCGCACAGAATTCTCCTGCGAAGCACTGATCGCCTCAAGAGCCGGTACCTCAAAAACGGAAAAATGACGAAAATAATGATACGCCCCCGCCAAAGCCGAATAATCCTTGATCAAGGAGACATCAAATAAAGCCCGCATCGCATTCCAGAAACCGGCATTTTCCACTTCGTCACACTGACACAACTTCAGCACTTTCAAGTTCTGATCCCTATAAGCAATCGACCAGATCTGATGCGTACTGTCTTCAAAAAGCGCCGGCATCAGTGTCGCCGAAACCGCGCCCTGCAGACAGCTATCGTCGGCATTGATCAACTGCGAACGCAGACAAGGCAAAGCGTTTTTATCGACAGAGGAACATGGATTACTTTGATTAGGCGGCATGACACTTTATTAGGTGTAATTTCAACAAGAGATATAGTGTAGCGTTTTTTTCAACGTCAATTCGATTAGACACACCGCACAGATGCAAACTTCGCTGTTCCGCCAATAAGCCAGACATCGACTCAGACAAAATCTTTTTATTAAACCCAAATAATTCGCTATAATCTTGCAGTTAAATTTTTCGGTCGTAGTGGATCTGGGTTCGCTTGAAAGCCAGCGCTAACGACGTAACTTAAAGGACTTTCTTATGAATTTAGATCAAGCCCGTTTTTTTATGGTTGAACAGCAAATCCGTCCATGGGACGTCTTAGACCCTAAAGTTCTTGATCTGTTGATGGACACTCCTCGCCACCATTTTGTCAGCGAGTCGCAGCAAGCTTTGGCTTATAGCGACATCGAACTTCCGATCGGCGAAGGCGAATTCATGATGGCGCCTAAAGTGGAAGGAAAAATTCTTCAAGCCCTTGAAATCAATGAAGACGACAGCATTCTGGAAATCGGTACCGGTAGCGGCTATCTGACCGCTCTTCTGGCCTCTCTGGGCCGCGAAGTGACCACCGTTGAACTGCATAAATCATTGCAGGAAACCGCTAAGACCCGTCTTAAAGAATTCGACAACATCAACTTCCATATCGGTGATGCCAGTCAGGACTGGGCCGACAACAAACAATACGATGTCATCGTTCTGACTGGTGCTGTTGCTGAAATTCCGGAAACATTCAAACAGAAACTGAATATCGGTGGTCGTCTGGCTGTTATCTGCGGTGAATCTCCTGCAATGGAAGCCGAAGTCATTACCCGTGTCAGCGATAACCAGTTCAGCACAGAATCGCTTTTCGAGACGGATATGCAATATTTAAGCAACAACCAACCGAAAAAAATCTTTAATTTCTAAGCTTCCTTCCAAGCAGAAAGACCCTGATTTACAAGGGTCTTTCACTGAGTAATTAAAATTTACTTGGTAAAACCTCTTAAAAAACACCCTTTTTTTTGACCTGACACAGGTTTCTCTCCGATTTATTCGTAACAACTCAATTACTCTCTCTTTCTGTATTGCATATATCAGATACTTTTGTCTAAACTCGGTTCATAAAAGTGTCGTAATTTTACGCATTTACGTAAGTAATGCCTGCCATATAAGTTTACTTATATACTCATCAATAAAACTTTTTAGTTTTAAAAAACAACCATGGCACTTTTACAATAGCCTCCTCAATAGTGCGCTTTGCACTAAATTGTAAACTTTGACTCAAGGATAAATATCATGGACTTGATTAGCCTCTATCCGACTTGGTATGAACCAACAGTGGGATCCGGTTGGGTTGTTGCATTGATTGCAACTTTCCACGTACTGGCCTCCCACACTTCTGTTGGTGCAGCCATGCTCTTCGCTTATCTTTCACATAAAGCCTACCGCGAAGACCGTGAAGACCTTCTAGACTTCGTTAAGAAGTACGGTCTTT
Source organism: Thiomicrorhabdus xiamenensis (assembly GCF_013282625.1). Classification (NCBI taxonomy): domain Bacteria; kingdom Pseudomonadati; phylum Pseudomonadota; class Gammaproteobacteria; order Thiotrichales; family Piscirickettsiaceae; genus Thiomicrorhabdus; species Thiomicrorhabdus xiamenensis. The sequence goes on along the minus strand of NZ_CP054020.1, from coordinate 894,545 downwards.
TCTTACTGGTCTTCACCTATGTTGCCGGTTCCATTACCGGTCCGGGGATCTGGTACTCCACAACCGTCGCTAGCCCGAACGGAATCGGCGCCCTAATTCACTCATTTGTATGGAAATGGGCGACTGAGTGGGTCTTCTTCGTGATCGAGGTTGTCGGGGTTTACATGATTGTTTACCTGGTTGGCCGCGTCGATAAACGTACGCACATGAAAATTTCGGTAATTTTCGGTATGGCGTCACTGGCCACTATGTTGATTATCGTCGGTATCCTGTCATTCATGATGGTACCTGGTAAAGAACAATGGTTCGCAGACGGTGGTTACCTGAACGGTTTCTACGGAACCAACACTTTCGCGCAACTGGGTATGCGTATGGCATTCATGTTCACCATGACCGCTGTAGTAGGTGGTATCGTCATTGCCGGAATCAAAGACCCTGCCTTCAAAAAAGAGATGGCTCGTAAACTGGGTTGGCTGGGGATTATCTCAACCCTGATCGGTGCGTCGATGTTCCAGTGGTACCTGACTTCGGTTCCGGATCAAGCACTACTGGTTATGGAAAACCGTCTTCCAGACTACTTCCAGTCTAGTATTATGATTGTACTTGCCGGTACTCTGGCTTACTTCATTATCACCATGCTTCGTCCGCAAATGATCGTTCAAGGTTTTGCCGGTGCGATGACAATCATTATCCTGGTCGCAGGTCTATGGCCTGAAGAGACGGCTCGTGAATCCATGCGTAAGCCTTGGGTTGCCGGTCAATATGTGTACTCTAACCAGGTAATCGGTAAAGACGTTCCAGGTATGGATATCAAATCCCAGCTTCCGACAATCGAAAAAGTCGGTATTCTGCAAGCACATCCATTTACTCCTGACCACCTGAAAGAAGTAAACGATGGCAATAAGATTCAGGCAGGTGAATTCATCGCAATGACCTACTGCTCGAACTGTCACTCTCCGAGTGAAACCGGTATTCGTCCGTTGCACCGCTACTTCCCTGAAGGCGTCTCTCAGGAACGTGTTGCTCAATACGTTAAAGGGGTTCTGACAACCGGTAATATCGCCTATATGCCGAAAATGCCGATGCTGGATTCCGAAGCGGAAGCTTTGGCCGCCTATCTGGTGCTGAACAATGACGGTGGTCAAGCGGCGGTAACCGCAGCTATCGATACTGAAATTGAACAACGCGAACGCGCTCTGGCCGAGCAAAAAGCTCAAGACACAGTTGCTGCCGTTGATCTACAGGAGGGCAAATAATGGATGCTCAACAAGTCGCTCAAGTTACTGAGATGATGTATGCCCTGCGCAACCCTGCAGGGATCCCGACCTTTCCGATTATTTTTATCGGTCTAGGTGTTCTAACCTTTGCCCTGCATATTCTGTTCGTGCAGTTAATGCTGGGTACTTCCGCCATTACTCTATATGGCGCTTTCAACAACAATGCATACTGGCGTCGCCTGGGTGCTGCCATGCTGGAGATCGCTAAAGTATCGGTTTCCGTAGCCATCGTAGTCGGTGTTGCACCGCTGCTGTTTGTTCAGGTTGTCTACGATCCGCACTGGTACACCTCAAACGTACTGTCTGCTGACTGGGTTATCGCCTTTATCGTTATTCTGATTTTGGCCTACTGGGCGATGTACTACTACTATTTCCAGAATGGTAAAAACCAGGATAAAACCGTTCAGCCTAAATCTCGCTGGTCGATGATTACCAGCCTGATTCTGATGCTGGTCGTCGGTTTCATTATGCACAGCCTGACGTCACAGATCCTGCACCCTGAACTGTGGAAAGAGTGGTACATGCAAAACGGCAAACTGGACTATTCCGGTACTCAGCTGCATGCCTACAACATCTGGCGTTATGCGTTCTTCATCAGCATGGCAATTCCGGTAACAGGAGCAATGCTGGTTACTTACCGTCGCTTTAAGTCGGTTCGTGAAGATGCCGATCACGACTACCTGAACTGGGCTGCTGAAGTCGGTAAAAAATGGATCAAAGTCGGTTCTGTTATCTCTACCGTTCTGTATGTTGCATGGATGGCGACACTGCCGGAAACAGCAGGTAACTTCGCAACTTCTGTATGGGGCATCCTGGGTGGCGTTGCCGTAATCGGTTACGCACTATGGGCTCAACTGCGTCTGAAAGGCGAAGCGCGATTCTGCAGCTACATGGCTCTACCTATGGCGCTGGTTATCGGCCTTGTTGTCGCAATCTCCCGCGAGATGCTTCGTTACGATATTCTTAACGGCTTCTTTAACTACAACTTCATGGACTACAAGATTGTTATGGACTGGTACTCTACCGGCCTGTTCTTCCTGACTTTCGCAATCGTTGGTGGTGTTGTACTGAGCTACTTCCTGACCATCGCTTGGAAATCAGGACAGACCGTCGGTGTTTACACTCCAGGTGCAACAGTTAACAAACTGGGTACCCTTTCTATCTGGATCGTAGCACTATGGATCGTTCAGTTCTTCGTAGTCGGTTTCTACGTCTGGGCACAATAAAGGAGCAAATAAATGAAAAAATCGCTAATGATCGGACTCATCACTGCTTCAGCATTCTTCGGTGTGACATCTGCCCAGGCTTCTGGAGCACTGATTCCACCGGAAGAATTTGCAAGTGATCCGCAGATTCCTGGGAAAATGCTGGGCGACAACTGTTCAGCCTGTCACGGTACGCTTGGACGTTTCTACGATGAATCCATGCCACCTCTAGCAGGGATTCCACGTGATGTTTTTATCAAGTTGATGCAGGACTTCAAAAACGAAGTTCGTCCATCCATTGTTATGAACCACGTAGCTAAAGTCTTTACGGACGCTGAAATCGAGCGCATGGCGGATTACTTCGCCGCGCAAACAGATCGTCCATGGAAAGAAGAAGATGTCCTTAAAGGAGGCCAGTAATGAATAACCTAACACGCCGTGAATTAATGAAGCGTTTTGGTGCTGCAGGTCTGAGCTTAGGACTGTTCGGGGCATCAAAAGAAGCCTGGTCAAAATCGGCTCCGCATATCGTCATCGTTGGTGGCGGTATCGGTGGGGTTTCGGCCGCTAAATATCTTCGTATCTTGGATAAGAACGTCAAGATCACCATTATCGAACCGAATAAAGAATATATTTTCTGTCCGGGTTCAAATGAAGTTTTGAACGACTTCACGTCAATCGAAGAGTTAACGGTGAACTACGAAAACATCAAGTCCCGTTACGCGGTCAATGTTATCGAAGATCTGGCAACTGACATCGATTACAGTGCGAAAAAGGTCAAGACCAAGAACTCCGGCGCAATCGCTTATGACAAGCTGATTGTTGCTCCAGGTCCTGACTATAAGTTCAGCGACATCGAAGGTTACAGCAAAGAGCTGGCGGAAGGCGATTTCCCACATGCGTGGAAAGCCGGCCCGCAGACTCTAAAACTGCGTGAGCAGATCCACTCTATGCCGCAAGGTGGCGTGGTCGCAATCTCCTCGCCTCCGATGCCGTATCGTTGTCCGCCGGCACCTTATGAGCGCGCCAGCTTTATCTCTGAGTGGCTGACACGTCATAACCCGACGGCAAAAATCCTGATTTTGGATTCCAAAAACAGCTTTACCTTCCGTAAGCACTATCTGGACTACTGGACCAAAGCACGTGGATACGGAACCAAAGATGCCATGATCGAATGGATTCCGATGGAAAAAGGCGGCAAAGTAACTCAACTGGATGCCGCGAACAATACGCTTGTTACCGCAGACGGTGAGCGCATCAAAGCCGATGTTATCAACATTATCCCGGCACATACTGCAGGTAAATTCGCGCATGCTACCGGTCTGACTCAAGGCAACGAGTGGGTTCCGATTGATCCTATGGATTATCGCTCCACCCTTGATAAAGATGTCTTTGTTGTCGGTGATGCGACTGAATCCTCGCCAATGGTTAAAACCGGTTATCTGGCATCGAACCACTCTAAAGCGGTAGCACAGTCGATTGTTAACGAGCTTGCAGGCAAGCCGCCTGTTCAGCCTCTGTATACCAATAACTGTGTCGCTCTGACAGGTGAAGACTACGGTATGACCATTACCGATACCTTCCGTGTTAAAGATGGCAAGATCGTCAAACAGTATGGACATCAGTCCACTGAGTTGGATAACGAAGCCCTGCATCATATTCGTGCCTCTCTGGCAATGAACTGGCAGCGCGCTTTCCGTCGCGACATCTTTGAATAATTGGTACAGGAGACGATTCATGAAAATTAAAGCTTTATTAATCGCCACTGGATTAAGTGTTCTAAGTGTCAGTACGGCATTTGCGAGTGGACATGCTCCACAGTCAGAACCTTGGACAATGAAAGAGTGGTTGGATACTAAAAATCAGATGCCGCAAGGCAGTGTTGACGCCGGTCAAAAGCTGGTCGAACAGGGTTACTGCTATACCTGTCACGGTGTTGAAGGTAAAAACATGACGCAGGCAACGCCTAGTCTTGCGGGACAAAATCCGGTTTATACCTACAAAATGCTGAAAGACTATAAATCAGGCCGTTTCAATGTCGATCACAAGTCGGACATTATGGTTCACCTGATGCAGATCTACAGCGATCAGCAGATGGCGGACATGGCGGCTTACTATGCGGCTCAGCCTCTGCCTTATGCACAATATGTTGCCAAAGACACTGAAGTGGATCCGGGCATTGTTCGTCTTGCGAACAAAGGGGATAACTCTCGAATGATCGTTCCATGCGCATCATGTCACGGTGCTCACGGTGAAGGCGGTTTAAATGAGACTCCTGCTCTGACCAACCTGAGTCCACGCATGTTTGTCCGTTATATGGAAGCATACCGTGACGGTTCACGTAATAACGACGTGGTCTCCGGCATGGCACAGTTTGCCAAAGACCTGACAGATGAAGAGATTCAGGGTCTGGCTGACTACTATGCGCAGCTTAAACCAAGAGGAGTGGAATAATGAATGGTAAAACAGCAATTATTTGGGGGCTGATCCTGACTTTTGGCTCCGTCGCACTCATGTGGTTATTAAGCACCATTACCGTGGTTAACTAACCAGCCACTGTAACCTGCAAAAAAGCACCTTTGGAATCTTTCCTCAGGTGCTTTTTTTATTTCTGGACAACGATATTTATCAGGATTTAACCAGGGTTCCATCCCGGTAAGCCTGTAAAGTTTCTTCGATTTCCCGATTGCTGGTCATGACGAAAGGCCCGCGATGAACAATCGGCTCACCGATCGGCTCGCCTTTAAAAATCAATGCCCGACTGGAAGCATCTCCCGCAAGGCTTATCTCGCCGCTCCCGGAAACAGCATCGGAAAACTGCACTAACTGTCCCGCCGGCACTTCACTGTCACCGTTAACCAAAACTTTACCGCTGATCACATACAAGGCCAGACTGGCTTCATGTGCCGCGACCGAAAGCGTTGCCTGCCCCTGCCAATTCAAATCCGCCAAAGCAGCGTTGCCACTCAGTTTTTGAAAATCTGAGCGGTATTCCTGACCGTTGAACTGCCAGTTACCAGCAACGACCTTGAGCGCAAGATCGTCAAGTTGCAACCATGGTAGATGTGACGCATCCATATCCTGATATTGCGGCGCCTGATATTTCTCGTCACGCGGCACATTCAACCAGAACTGAAAGCCCCAGAGTCCGTTCGCATCGACTTTCGGGATTTCCGCATGTTCGATCCCCTGTCCGGTATGCATCCACTGCAAACCTCCGGACAGGACCTCAGAGGCATTACCCATCGAATCTTTGTGAGCCATACCGCCATCAATCAGATAACTCAGCGTCTGAATCCCTCTATGCGGATGCACCGGAAAAGCGCCCACATCATCCTGCGGAGAAGCCTTCAATTCGTCTAACATTAAAAACGGATCCAGACGGCCGTCGAATAAGGCATTGCGCTGCAAAGCGACGCCTTCGCCATCCATCGCCGGCCGAGCAAGAGTCACTTGTCGAATTTTTCTAAGCATGCTGTTCCCTCTTTAATTGCGGCAAAACTGTCAGGATATCGTCTTTCGCCTTTTGGACGATTTGATCCGCATCGCCCTGGGCCAGACCAGCGGCATGAATAAAATACAGTTCTTTCAAACCGATAAAATTCAGCATGGTTTTCAAATGCCCGTCAAGATAATTCATCGCCTGTGCTGCGCCCTCTCGATAATCACCGCCGGAGCTCAGAATAATAAAGACCGGTTTATCCTCGACCAGTCCCTGCGGTCCCTGTTCAGTATAACGAAAGGTCTTCCCTGCTCTAAGCACCTGATCAAAAAAGCTTTTTAAATTGGCGGGCACCCCGAAATTATACATAGGCGCTGTAATGATCACGGCATCCGCCGCCTTGAGCTGTTCAATCAAACTGTCCGAATCACGTAAAATCTCCTGTTGTTCAGAGGTCGGCTCGGGATTGAATGCCGCCGCGAGATACTCGGCATCAATAGGACGAATGGACGATTGCGCCAAATCCAGATGATTAAGCTCCTGTGGGGCGAGATAAGTCGTCAGAAAATCCCCCAACTGCTTGGAGCTGGACTGTTCTACCGGCTGTAGACTGGCATCGATGCGCATAATATTGTTCATTTTCACTCTCCTGTTTAATTCGGTGACAATTTCAGTCTAAACAGGCCTAAGATGAATAAAAAGCAGGTTAGGCGCATCTAAATACTGCATAATTTGCAGTAATAATCAATTTATAATCGCGTAAAATTATCTCAAACAAAATAACCCTAGCGGAGTTGATACAGTGGCCACAATATGGGACGAAAGGTATTCAAGCGAAGAGTATCAGTACGGAACCGAAGCAAACGACTTCCTTCAGCAAAGCGTACATCATCTACCGCAAACCGGTGCGCGCAAAATCCTTTGCTTAGGCGAAGGAGAAGGTCGCAATGCGGTCTTTCTTGCCGAACAGGGGTTTGATGTCACCGCTATAGACGCTTCCGAAGTCGGTTTGCAGAAAGCTCAGACGCTGGCAAACTCCCGAGGTGTTAGCATTACAACTCAGGTTGCCGACTTGGCGGATTATGATTTGGGAACAAACCTCTGGGATGGCATTATCTCGATTTTCTGCCATCTTCCCGAAGCCTTGCGCCTGAATCTGCATCAGAAAGTCGCTCAGGCGCTTAGACCGCAAGGCGTTTTTATTCTGGAAGCCTACCGCCCCGAACAGCTGCAATTTGCTACCGGCGGGCCGCCTCAGGTCGAACTGATGATGACGCTTGAAGGCCTTAAAAATGAACTGGCCGACTTGGAACACCGCCATCTGTGTGAGCTGGAACGCGAGGTGAAGGAAGGCGTCCTGCACAACGGTATGGCCGCGGTTGTACAGATGATTGCAACCAAAGAAGGCTGAAATGCAAATTGAGCAACTGGAAATCTTCACCGAAGTTGTCCGTCTCGGCAGTTTTGCGGCCGTTGCCGAAAAACGCCAGCTCAACGCCACATCAATTTCCCGCAGTATTCAAGCATTGGAAACGGAGCTTGGCGTCAAACTGTTACAGCGCAGTACCCGCAAACTGGATCTTACCGAAGCAGGCGAAACCTATTATCAGCAGATACTTCCCATTCTGGATCACCTCGATCAGGCCAAGTATAAAGCCCTGGATATTAAGCAGGAACTCAAAGGAACCTTACGGGTCACCTTGCCGCTGGGCTTCGCCGAAGCGCAGGTCGTTCCACTTATCCCGGAGTTTCGCCGAGATCATCCGGAACTGAAACTCGAACTTCTGATTACCGACGAATGTCTCGATCTGGTTCAGGAAAAAATCGATATGGGCGTGCGCATCGGAAAAGTCTCCGAAGAAAACTGGGTCGCCAGACCATTAAAAACGCTACGTTTCGTGGCCTGTGCCAGCCCCCTTTTTTTACAGAAACATCCGTTTCCTGAACCCGGTGCGCTCGAGCAGCTGCCCTGCTTGAATTTCATTGCGAAAGCCGAAGCCAAACAATGGCGCTTTCACCACCGTCGCAGCGGAAAAACCGAAACGATTTGGATCAATCAAGTGCTTCTGGCAACCCATGAACAAGCGGCTAAAAGTCTCTGCCTGGCCGGAGAAGGAATCGCACTGCTTCCCGACTGGCTGGTGCAGGAGGAGCTGCAAAACAAACGTTTGCTTGAAGTCTTTCCGGAACACGATGTCCTCTATCTGCAAGCCGGCAATCAGATCTGGTGCACCTACCCTAACCGCGAATACGTACCGGCAAAAACCCGCGCCTTTCTCGACTTCCTGCAAGAGCGTCTGGGAAATAAAAAAGCCGGCAAAACGCCGGCTTAATTCAGTATGAAAGGATTTTAATCAATATCCGCGAAACCGGCACTCAACTGAGGCGTCGCTTTAATCAAATCATAGCTGGCACCAATGGCCGCATTATCAAAGGTAAAAGCACCACCCAAATCAATCCCAACCTGCTGCCCATAAGAGTAAGGATAATAGGTCGCACCTATAGTCGCTACGACCTCTTCTTCTTTATCATTCGAAAGAATTTTCCCGGTAAAGCCTAACTCTCCACTAAACGTATAAGAAACTCCGACCATAAAAGTAGCGTCAGCCTGTGCCGAACCCGCCAGGGTCGCTGCTGACAAAAAGGCTGCCAGAATTAACTTTTTCTTCATGTTTTTACCTCTAATTAAAATCCAACTTAGTGTTGTTAAAAAGAATAGCCCGCTTAGTAACGGGTAAGTCTACCATGAAGTTTTTTGTTACACCTTTCAAATTTGTCTTTTATAACCGGATTATTGAGACACACCGGCACTTTCTTCTCAAACCAAAAAGCCGGCTCAAGGCCGGCTTTTCAACTCAATCACATCATCCATGACTCAACAATGCAACACGAATGGCAGTCTACACCACCAAAATCAGTTCAACTCGTTCTGTACGAAACTGTTCCATTCTCTGATGGCACTGGCAGCAGCCTGCTGATGTACATCAATAGCGGCATTTTGCGCTTTGACATAATCACTGATGCATTTGTGATATTTCTGCTTGGCATAATTGAATTCCCCCCATTCCGTCACGGAATCAAACTTCGCCGGCTTCGTCGGTTTGACACACGAATGTTTAGGGGCATTAACATTGGCTGCAAAGGCAGGTGCCGCGCCAATCGAAAAAGCAAGTACCGCCAGCAGGGCTTTTTTTACAGGAAAAATCATTGATCGAATAACCTTCGGAGTTGTCAGTGTTACTGAATATGCAACCAATAGTATCAGTCTTAACCGATATTTCAATCAAAAACACGCTGTTATGTATATATAACCACTGAACAATATCGAAATTATTACGCTTTCCATCACTCTCTTGAAAAGTACTCGCCGTTTCACCGGTCACTTAACAACCAACCTGCGCCCTCGCCTTTTTCGGCCATGGGCGACCTGAAAACGCAGTACGAATCAAAACAGTTTATTGCGTAAATTTCTGTATAGTAATCCTATCGATGTTCCAAATACGCCCCTACTCACTTTTTTCGTGAATGCGGTCATTATCGATGTGCAAGGAGACCATTATGCTAACCGTACTAGGTGCTTCCGGCAGTCTGGATCAGGGCCGAAACTGTACCTCTTTCCTTGTGGGAGAACATATTCTGATTGATGCCGGCAGCGTGATGCAGCCCTTGGGCAAAAAGAGCCTGCGCATCGAACATGTTCTGCTGACCCACTCTCATTTCGATCATATTGCGGATCTTCCTTTCCTGATCGAAACGCATTTTGCAGAACGTCGCCGACCGGTAAAACTGTACGCTTCCCGCGCCACCCTGCTCGCGGTTAAGGAACATCTTTTCAATGGCGTTATCTGGCCCGAGTTTCAAACCATCGAACATCCCAAGCATAAAATTCCCATGCTCGAATTCGTGGAAGTCGAGGAGGAGGTCCCCTTTCGTATAGGCGCGTATCAATTCACGCCTGTTGCGGCCAAACACACAGTACCGACTTTCGGATTCCTCGTCAAAAAAGGCAAACGGAGCTGCCTGATCAGTGGCGACACCTATGTAAACCCGGAACTGACGCAGCGTATCAACCGTGACCCGGAAATAAACAGCCTGATTATCGAAACCTCTTTCCCTTCCAGTCTGAATACGATTGCCGAAAGAAGTCAACACCTGACACCCGAGCTGCTTAAGCAGCAACTCAACGACCTGAACCGCCCTTTGGCCATATACCTGTACCACCTCAAGCCCGCCCACGAAACCGAGATCCGTCAGGAACTGCAAAACCAAGGTTTGCCAATCAGTAAGATTCTCGCGACCGGGGACAGCTTCAGCCCATTTGCACAATACGGCACTTTCCGCGAACGTATCTTCTCAGAGAGCAGTGAAAAGAAACAACTGCGCTCGCTGCTGCATATCGCACAATCCCTGTCGGCGCAAACCAATACCGACCGATTGATCGAGTCAATTCTCAAAGAGGCGATGGACTTATCGGGCGCCGATGCCGGAACCCTTTACACCCTGTCAGAAGACAAACAGAAACTGCAGTTTACCGTCGTGCAAAACCGTTCCCTGAAGATCAAAATGGGCGGTACGCAAAACCCCATAAGCTGGGAGCCACTATCGTTATATCATCGCGATGGCACGCCGAACGGCAAAATGGCCGCTGTTCTGTGCGCCTTGAGCAAGGAGGCAATCAATATCCCCGACGCCTATTCCGATACCGATTTTGATTTCAGCGGAACCCGGGCGTTTGACGACAAAACCGGCTACCGCTCGCAATCGATGTTGGTGATTCCTCTACTGGACAGGGATCAGCGACTGCTCGGCGTTCTGCAATTAATTAATAAACAAGACAAATCCGGACAGGTGCAGCCCTTTAATCAGCAGGACCAGCAAAACACTATGGCGCTGGCATCACAAGCGGCGATTTCGCTGAACAATAGTTTGCTGATCAAACGAATGGAAGAGCTGTTCGAAGCCTTCGCCCACGCCATTACCAAAGCGTTTGACGAAAAAAGCAGTTTCACCGGTATCCATATCCGCCAGGTTGCGAAACTCGCCACTCTGATTGCCAAGGCAATTGACGAAGACGAGACCGTCTATAAAGACGTCAACTATACGCCGGAGATGCATCACACCATCAAAATCGCCGCGCTGGTGCATGACGTCGGTAAAATCGCGACACCGGAATCAATCCTTCAAAAGGCGACAAAACTGGAAGCGATTTACGACCGTATCGAAAGCGTTCGTCTGCGTTTTGCCATCCTGGAGCGCGATCTACGTCTGCAAGCCTTACAAAAGCGAATTGAAAATCTCGGACAGGCTCCGAGCCCAGTCAATGCCAACGATGATCGGGAACTGCACTCCGAAATTCAGGAACTGTATGACCAGTTCGAATTTCTCAAGAGCATGAATACCGGCCGGGAATTTGTTGAACAGACGCATCTGCAAAAAATCCAAAAACTGGCCCAGATCTCTTTCGAGCTGGATGGCAAGCAGCATCCTCTGCTGAGTGGAGACGAAGTGGTCAACCTGAGTATTCAGCGAGGAACCTTGAATGACGCCGAACGCGAGACGATTATGGACCACGCCCGCATCTCGCTTGAGATTCTGCAAACACTGCCGTTTCCCGAACAGTACGAACGAATTGTCGATATTGCCGCGAACCATCATGAAAAACTCGACGGCAGCGGTTATCCGCGCGGACTGACCGCCAGTGAACTTACTCTGGAAGATCACATTATGATTCTGGCGGATCTGTATGAGGCGCTTTCGTCACCGGAACGCCCCTATAAGCAGCCGCTGTCGCTGCAGCAGGTGGCGAATATCCTCTGCTCTATGGCTAATCACGGAGAGATCGACAAAACGCTACTGCGCTTTTTCTTCGAAAGCGGCGCCTATCAGAACTACAACACGGAACTGAATCCGGAGCAGCTGACCGATTTCGAATTGAAACTGAACTGAGAGCACCTTTCGATGGCGACTTTTTTCGAAGAACGAATTCCTGTTTTCAAACGCCTTGAAGAGACATTGTCCGCGCAATCCTATGTCGATATCCCGACAGACTGGACAATTGTGATTGCCGACGTAATCAATTCGACGCGGGCTATTCAGGAAGGACGCTACCGTGACATCAACGCTCTTGGCGGCAGTATTATTGCCGCCGTTTTAAACGCCGCCAAACCGAGACCGATTCCTTTTGTATTCGGCGGAGACGGTGCCAGCTTCTGCGTTCCTCCGCAGATGCTGGATCAAGTGAAACAGGCGTTGAAAGGATGTCAGGAACTGGCCGAAGAAAACCTTCAACTGCAGCTGCGAGCGGGACTGGTTCCCTGCTCAGACCTGAGCTTGCCGGTTCGTGTCTGTCGCCTGCAGCGAGCCGAGCATTTGACACAGTTTTTCTTTATCGGCAACGGTTTACAGGAGGCCGAACAAAAAACCAAACAGGATCAACGCTATCTTTTACCGGAGAATATTCAAGCCAATGCCGATTTTAGCGGCTTTGAGTGCCGCTGGAATCTGGTTCCGTCCGCCAAGGAAATCACATTCAGTCTGTTGGTCCAAGCACGTCTGCCGGAACAACCCGAGGCTCTGGCTCTGTTTAGAACATTGACCGGCAAGCTGGATGAACTGATCGGCACCGAATCCGGACACCACCCGCTCGCAAGCGGAAAACTCTCCATGTCTTACCAAACAGACAAGCTTCGTGCCGAAGTCGCCGCTAAAGGACTGCATGCTTCACGTCTGAAGCGTTTCTGGATCGGAATAAAAATCCGTTTGGAAAATATGATCGGCGAATACTGGATGCGAAAACATGTCAGCATTGACGGCTATAATTGGGGAAATTACCGCAAAGAGTTAATTGAAAACGCCGACTACGAAAAACTGGACGACATTTATCGCTGCGTGATGAGCGCGGACAAAAAAGAACTGGAACAGTTAATCGAATGGCTTGAGAGTGCTCGCCGGCAAGGAATACTTTATTATGGTTTGCATCAAAGCGATGCCGCAATTGTGACCTGCCTTGTCTCGCAAAAGCACAGCAAACATATTCACTTTATCGACAGTTCAAAAGGCGGTTACGCCCTGGCGGCCAGACAACTGAAAAAACAGATTCGGCAAGACGAGAAACCATAATCCCCTCACACCTTTGGCAGCCCTTCTTTCGGCGCAAAAAACGCCGGATGGAACTGTACTTTTCCGCTCGGATAGGTGCCGTCAAACGAATAGACGAAAAACGCTTCTTGCGGAATCCCGTCGACGCTCAATTGAGCGATATTTTTAAAACCGAATCGGGGGTAGTAGCTCGGGTGTCCGACCAGACAGCAGCCTTTGGCCTTAAGCGCTTTAAGACGCGACATCCCTTCGTTGATCAGTGCCGAACCAATCCCCTGGGATTGGAAATCAGGCAAAACCGATACCGGCCCCAGCCCGTACCAGCCTTGCGTACCGTCGGAAACGCTTACCGGAGAAAAAGCGATATGCCCGACCACCTGCCCATCCGAAACGGCCACTAAAGAAAGCGTCAAAGCCCCGGCATCACGCAACGCGTCGATAACCCAGTGCTCCGTATGATCGCTGATCTCAAGCGTCGAAAATGCAGTAAGCGTAACCTTAGTGATGAAAGGAATATCGTCCGTCCTCTCATCCCTGATCGTGATATCCGAATTCATCCCCCACGTCCTGCAAACTCAATTGAGCTCGTCATCTTTCCAGAACTTGGTGCCCTTGACCGTCGCCTGTAAAGCTAACCCGCTTTTGGTAAAGGTATACACGGTTACATCGCCGAAATAGGCTTCGCCTTCCACCGAAGCACCTTTATCGGTCACTTTGGCCGCCGCATCTGCATTGCCTCCAAATGTCCATCCGCTGTCGATAAAGCGGTTCATCGCTTCCCGGGTATGGAAGACCATCACAATCCGATAATCCTTCACTCCTAACCCTAAACCGACACCGCCTTCAGCCATATTCATATAGGTTCTTTGACCGTTCTGACGATCCGTCACAACGCCGTAACCGGTTCCAGCCGCCAACAGAAACAGATTTACATTCGCATTGGAGAAGACGGCGTAGCCGGGTGACGCATTGATTTGCGTCCGGGCATGCGGCTTGATCGAATAGAGTTGTGTCAGCGTCTCGCTTTTCATTTTAAGGATCGCCTGCTGTTTATCAGCTTTGGACCCGCTGCCCATAGAGGCGCAAGAAGCCAGGGTAAAACTCAAAAACAACACCGAAAACAATCTTAAAAACAGCATGATTCACCTCACTTTGAATTCAATGGCATCGATCAAATTATAAACTGCTCGAATCCGTAAAAAGCGAAACGCTTTATGAAAGTTTTTTATGCTTCAACAGTCTGCTAAAAAATACCGAAAACCGCCATCAACGCGCGCTACCCAAACTTTTTTCCCAAAAGAGTGAAAAAAATTTATTATCAGCTATTGACGCCGGCGTAGAAATGTCTAAAATTCACCGCACCAAGCGAGCGTGGTGGAATTGGTAGACACGCCAGATTTAGGTTCTGGTGCCTTTGGTGTGAGAGTTCGAGTCTCTCCGCTCGCACCATATTCAAAAACCCCAGGTCGGGAAACCGGCCTGGGGTTTTTCTGTATTCAGCCCCGTAAAACGGCAACGACTGTTTTGTACAAAGGACGATCAAATACGGAAGCGCTTTTATCGTCCACGATCCACGCGAAAGTCTTTTTAGCGCTTATCGTTGCGGCAGAAGGCCATTCGCCTGCGGGCAATATGGAACCTGGCAAGCGATTGCGCTTTCCAGCCCCAGCTTAGATATTTCCTCAAAACTCTGACGGATATTCTCGCTGTCCGGATTTAACTTTAAAGCGCACTGGACAGCCTGTCGTGCCTGAGCAACGCACTTTCTAGCCACAAAGTTATAGGCCAGATTATTCCAAGCATCGGCATTCTCCGGCCTGAGTTCAATTTCGCGTTTATAAAACCTTTCCGCCGCCTGAAAATGATTGGCGGCATATTCGCTGTTGGCCAACGCCATCAGAACAATGGAGTTTTCTGGCCAGCGCTTTACCGCGGAACGATACCCCTGAAGAGCCTTACTTGAGAAACCGATCTCTTCAAGCGCATGGTTTGCCAATACGTAGGACGCAGGATCGGCCGTTACCGGAATTTCCCCCGGCTTCACAATAACATAAGCCCAATATTTTGCTCGCTGCCAAGTTCTCTCGAAAGTTGCCATACTGACCAGATGGCGTTTGATCTCTCCAGAGCGCAAAATCAAATGCTTTTGATCGAGGTCGTAACCGACAACCACTGCGTAATGCCATTGCGGCCAGGCGGCGAGTGAAAGATTCTGGAACACCAATACCGGATTACCCCGGTTGAGTTCCAGAAGAATATTTTTAAGATCCGCTTCGAGCGGATAGCTCAACATACCGTAGCTACGTGCGGCGGCCAGCATTTCAATCTGCAGACTCCCTCGACGATGCGGTAAATAAACCTGCTTTGCCAGAGCTTTATCCGAAACGTCAATATCCCGATAAGACAAGATGGTGGCTAAGGCTGCCGGACCGCATTGGTATTCCTGTTGAGGAAAAAACGGCACTTCCGACAATTCCATATGACGGGCAATCGAAGGATCCGCCAGTTGCGACAAGGCGTTGGTTTGCGGCGTGCTGGAACAGCCGCTGAGAGACAGGCAAAAAACAACGCCAGACAAAAGCCTGGCGCAGATTCGATTGAACATTTGTTAAGAGATGTTTATTTGTTAATGTTATTCACAAACGGGAAGACATCGGTAGCGCCCAGCATATCGGTAATCACCAATACCACAAAAACAAATAACAGTGCGCTCACAATACCGCTTCCGGCAGGCAACTCATCCAGTTTCTGATTCAGAGCGACCAGTTCCTGATCGGTCATTTGGCTGACGCGCGACTTGGCATCTTCCGGGTCAACGCCCATAGCAACCAGCTGCGCCTGTACATCACTACGATCCAGTCCGGCGAGGATTTCCTGCACCGTCAGATCATGACTCACTTCGGCGACCAATTGATCATTGGTTACCATCCCTGCATAAGCATAACCAACATAACCGTTTAAAAAAGCAAACAGGGATAGAAAAGAAATCAGTTTGGCAAACCTGTGCGATAGTCTCATTATTGACACCTCATTGTTAGTTGAAAACACCGTGTTTTTTATTGTAGCCACAGGCCAATCCAGATAGCAAACGAAAAAGACAAGCCAATAGAAACGGAAAAGGGTTCAACTCAGTTTCCGATCCGGCATTATTTTGCTACAGCGGCCTGAGTACAGGTTACTTCAGGCGGAAGCCCTTGCACCATTCCTTGCACCATTCCTTGCACCATTTTGGCGAAAAACGGGAATCTATTGCCCACGCTCAAAAGACAATAAATACATAACTTATTCATATGAATAAATTTATTTGATGCGGAATCAAAATTGTTAAATACCCCACATTTCAAAAATTATGGTTCATAACTTAGTTTCGGGGACACAAAAGAATGAATGACTCTTCATCAATACAAGAATCGAATGAATTTGATATTTCAAACCTGAGCACCCTGGTTTCAAAAACAGACCTGCAAGGCACAATTCTGGAAGCCAACGACGCCTTTGTCGCGGCAAGCGGCTATTCTCGGGAAGAGCTCATCGGACAGCCGCATAACATCATTCGCCACCCGGATGTACCCAAAGAAGTATTTGCCGATATGTGGCATACCCTGCAACAGGGAAATCCCTGGGTTCAGACCGTAAAAAATCGGCGCAAAAACGGACAGTACTACTGGGTGGAGTCGCACGTCACGCCGATCCTGCAAAAAAATCAGATTGTCGGCTTTCTTTCCGTTCGCCGCCCGATTTCCAACGAGCAGAAACAGCACGCGGCTCTGCTCTACCAGCAAATTCGTAACCGCAAGCGTTCGTTAAAAAACGGGATCGTAATGAATTTCCGGGAGCGTTTTTGCGTTTTCCATCGCATCCACCCGATCAATCTTATGGTCAGCACAATTGCCTTGCTGGGCGTTTTAATGACGCTTATTCAAGCACAGATTCTTACTCTGCCTGTTCCCGTTGCAGGATTACTGGCAGCCGCACTGTTTCTGTATGCACTTGCCGGCCGTAAATATGCCTTCAATCGTTTAGGGAAAGCTAAAGTACTGATCGATAAAATGCGCCAATCCGATTTTACCGGCAACCTGCCCTTTTATGGCAATCACTCACTCAGCCGTCTGGTCTCGGCGGTAAAAATGATGCAGGTTCAGCTTGGTGCCGAAGTGGAGAAGTCGATTGCTGACCTGAACCGCAGCACGCGCTTGAAATCCGCATTGGATAGCGCTTCGGCCAAAGTAATGATGATCGACCCAAAAGGATCAATTCTGTATTGCAACGACGAACTTAAAGCGTTTTTTGAATCCCATCAAGCCGCTTTAGTTCAGAGTTGTCCGCTGTTCGACATGCACAATCTGATTCAGCAGCCTCTGCACGAAATTTTCCCGCTTGCCAGTTTCGAGAATCTTAACGAAGCAACGACAACCCAAGAGAACATTGCCAATCTGCATATCGTATTCAAAATCAAACCGGTTCTGAACCAGCATCAACAACGCATCGGTACCGTCATTGAATGGAACGACATCACCCAGGAACATAAAATCGAGAACAATCTTAAGGCGACTCTGGCCATGGCAGCGCAAGGTCATACCGCATTGAAAATTGAAACCCGAGAATTAAGCGGCTTCTATCTGGACACCTCGCAAAACATCAATGCCCTGTTGACCGAAATTAACCAGATTATCGAAAGCATGGTTCTGGTGATGACAAGACTGGCTACCGGCGACTTGAAAGGACGCATCGATCAGGACTTGCAGGGAGCCTTGGCTGCCATGAAAGGCTCGACCAATGTTTCTCTGGATAACTTATGCACGATTGTTTTCTATATCAAGCAGGCCGTAGATTCGGTCAACACCTCGGTCAATGAATCAGCCAAAGCTTCTCACGATCTCTCGGAACGGACTCAACAGGCGGCAGCAACCCTACAGCAAATCAACGCAACCATGCAGGAAGTTCACTCGCAGCAAACCCAGAACACTCACGAGCTGATCGAAATCAGTCAGCTCTCTGAGCAAACCATTACCGAAAACCGTCGCGCGAAATCGTCTTTGGATAAAACCGTCACCGCGATTGATGAAATTCGTAGCACCTCGGAAAAAATCGCCAGCATTATCTCCCTGATCGACGGCATCTCATTCCAGACCAACTTACTGGCGCTTAATGCCGCCGTTGAGGCCGCTCGTGCCGGAGAACACGGACGCGGCTTTGCCGTCGTTGCCGGAGAAGTTCGCAGCCTGGCGCAGAAATCAGCGGAAGCCGCCAAAGAGATTAAGGATCTGATTGATGAATCTGTACAAAAGGTACATGAGGGTGTCGAACAGGTACAGCAAACGGATCAGGCTTTTGAAACCGTTAACCACAGTGTGGTTAAGATCGGTAAAGCCTTAAAGCACATCGAACACTCTATTCAGGATCAACAGGAAGCGATCTCCAATACTGCTTCCGCGATTGGTCACCTGGACCAAAACATTCAGAGCAATGCCACTCTGGTTGAACAGACATCCGCCGCCGCACAATCCTTGAAAGAACAGGCCGAACTTCTGGCACGAGAAACCAACAAATTCAGTATCGATGAACGCAAAACCGAACAGCTGGTGCAAAATTTCAGTGAAATCGGCGGCATTCGCATGAATGACCTGCGCCAATCAATGCGTATCTGGCGTGCCAATGCGCAATCGTTCCTTAACGGCGTCAATGTGCCGATTGAGCAGGATAAACTGACGGATTCTGCAAGATCCGATCTGGGGCAGGCTCTGACACAAATGCAGCAGCACAATCCGCAGATTCAACATTTGAAAGAGTTCACCCGCACTCAACACTTACACCAGCAGCAACACCAGCTGGTCAAAAATGTACTTGAACTGATGCACGGCTCTTCCGAAGACCTGGAACACTTGAAAGATAAAGACTACTTAATGGATCAGCTTGTGGTCATTTCCGATCAACTTGATGAATCCTTAAGATCACTCGATCTGGCGCTGTTCGAGCAGAACTCTTCGGGCAAAGCGGACGACTCGCCGTACCTGCTCGCCTACGGCTAATCGCGTGCAATAACTGTAAAAGAAACCAAAAAAAGAGGCGATGAAATCTTTCACCGCCTCTTCATCCCTCACACAAGGGCACCCTCTCAAGCTACGTTAATTTAACGCACTTTCGGTCCTCGCATGCTGCACTTCATGACTCCGTTGCGAGCTGTTTTTTCTGAATGGTTTTAATATTCGCCAGCATAGCAATCGAAATCACCAGCGCCACTATAAAGAAGCCGGAAAAAACATACAGGGTTTCAGCATAAGAACCGGTTGCATCTTTGACCATCGAAATAATCAGCGGTCCAACCAAGCCGGCCGCGGCCCATGCGGTCAGAATATAACCGTGAATCGCCCCCAGTTCTTTGGTGCCGAAGATATCGCCGATATAGGCCGGAATCGACGAAAAGCCACCGCCGTAGCACGACATAATGAAATACAAAATAATCTGGAAAATGATGATTTCAGTGATTGACGGCAGCATATAAAAAGCGACCGCCTGTGTCGCGAAGAAGGTGATATACACGATCGGACGAGTCATGTAGTCCGACAACGAAGCCCAGAAAATACGCCCTGCGCCATTGAAAATCCCCATCAAGCCCACGGCCGCCGCCGCCGCAATCGCAGACAAGCCCAAGACCTCTTGCAATAACGGCGATGCAACACCGATTATCGCAATCCCGCAGGTCACATTGATGAACAGCATCAGCCACAAACCATAGAAACGCGGAGTTTTGACCGCTTCATGCACGCCCAGCATGGCCAAATCCGGTTTGATTTTCTTATGCCCGGGCTTCGACTTTTTTCTTAAAGCCTTCAGGAAGGTAACCTTCTTCGGGTTTCTCCAGATACAGCGCCGAGGAGAACATAATGACAAAATAGGTAGCTCCTAAAATCATAAAGGTTGACGCCACACCGACTTCGGAGATCAGGACTTTGATCGTCGGCCCCCAGATGGCCGAAGCGAAACCGAATCCCATAATCGCCAGACCAGTCGCCATACCGCGTTTGTCCGGGAACCATTGCACCAGTGTCGATACCGGCGAAATATAACCAATCCCCAGACCGCAACCGCCCAAAACACCGTAGAAAAAATACAGCAATAGCTTGGATTCTATCATAATCGCCAAACCGGAACCTGCCGTACCCAATCCGAAAAGAACCGCCGCGATAATCGCCGAAACTTTCGGGCCGTTACGCTCGACAAATTTCCCCATCAGAGCCGCCGAGAGCCCCAGGAAGAAAATCGCAATACTGAACGCGATAGTGACATCCGTCAAAGTCCAATTCATTGTTTCTTTGATCGGATTAACGTAGACGCTCCAAGCGTAAACCGAACCGATACAGATATGAACGCCTACGGCCGCCAAGGCCATCAGCCATCTATTTTTTCCCATATAGAGTCCTTCGTCCTATGAAATTGTCTGAAATTGTAAAGAAGTTACCGAGACACAATATCGTAGAAAACGTGTCCTCTGTCCATAGAGCGGAGTGACATTTCGAACCAGTAATTCTTACACCCTCATAAGAAGCAACCCTAGGGTTCCGTATACCTGACCCCGATGTGGTGTTTTATTAATCCGAACCCGAAGCCCCGGACAGGCACCAAAATAAAACACTAAACAGCATACGAAGATGGAGGTATGATCTTGAATACGCAATACGACTAAGATTCGAGGAATACCTATGGCGGAGCTGATTCTGTTTCTCACCCTCATCGTTTTCGGACTCTACTCAGAGGAGTTTTTCGCAACCCTGCTGGCCGGAATCGTCATATGGATACTGTTGCAGAAAAATAACCAGCTACAGAATCAGTTGAATAAATTGCTAGCCGAATTCGAAACTTTTAAGCAATCCACCAATCGTCCAGAACCGTCCGCCAAAAAGCATTCGCCGCCCCAAGAATCAGGCGAAACTCTCGCCTCCACCCAGTCACCCCATTCCGCCACAATACCTTCAAACGAAACACCACAAGGTGCCCGACAAACGTCTCCTGTACCAAAGGCCAAATGGAAAAGTGTCTCGCCGTGGAACAAGGATTCCAAGGACGACCAGACAGACAACGCAAAACCGCTTATCGCCTCCGTTCAGCAATACTTGCGTTCCGGCAGCTTACCGCCTTGGCTAAACTGGTTTATCGAGAGTAACGTCACCACTAAAATCGGATTGTTTGTACTCTTCTTCGGACTTGGCTTTCTGCTCAAATACGCTGCCGACCAAGGACTGCTGCCAATTGAACTGCGTCTTCTGGCCATCGCGATACTTGGCCTTATACTGTTGCTTATCGGTCTCAAACTATTCACTAAACAAAAGCAACAAAACTTCGCCTTGCTTCTACAGGGCGGCGGCATAGGCATCCTTTATCTGACTACCTATTTCGCCTTTAAGTTTTACGACGTCATTCCGGTGAGCGCCGGCTTTTTCATTCTCCTGCTGGTTATGGCAAGCTCCATCTATCTGGCGGTAAAACAGGATGCCCAACCTCTGGCCTTTATGGGCGCCCTGGGCGGCTTCCTTGCTCCTATACTGGCCTCGACCGGACAAGGCAGCCACATCATCCTGTTCAGCTATTACATCGTTTTAAATCTGAGTATTTTCGCCATCGCCTGGTTCAAAGCCTGGCGTCGTCTCAATCTGCTCGGTTTTGTCATGACCTTCTGGATTGCCATCTTTTGGGGCTGGTTCCGCTATACGCCGGAAAATTACCTCAGTGTGCAACTTTTCCTGATCGCTTTTTTCCTGCTGTATACGGCGATTGCCGTGCTCTTTGCGTTCAAACAGCCTCCTAATCTGAAAGGCATGGTGGACGGAACCATCGTATTCGGAACCCCGATCATCAGCTTTGTAATCCAGACGGATTTAATGCGCCCGTTTGAAGACGGTCTGGCAACCAGCAGTCTTATCCTCGGCCTGTTTTATCTGGCGCTCGGATTCGGCCTAATGAAAAAGGCCGGCAGCGATCTCAAACTGCTGTATCAGGCATTTTCTGCGCTCGGCGTTATCTTTCTGACCATTACCGTGCCGTTATTCTTCGACGATCATGTCGTCTCGGCAATCTGGTCGATTGAAGCCTGCGGCATCATCTGGCTTGCCCTACGCCAACGGCAGAGCTTAGGGCTTTACTTCGGTATCCTGCTGCAACTTCTCGCCTCGCAGTTCTTTTATATCGCGCAATTTGCCCTTATCAGTTCAGCCGAAACCGCCATTTTCAACGCTTTTTATCTGGGCGGCCTGTTGGTCGGTGTAGCCAATCTACTCAGCGCTTTCATGCTTTATAAAAGCCGGAGCCTGCAATCAATGGAGATTCGCGCAGCGTCAATTCTCCTGCTGATCATCGGTACCCTATGGTGGTTCAGCATCCACTGGCTCGAAATCGAACGCTTTGCATCCTTCGACTGGCAGACCTTCGGCATCCTTACACATTTACTGATCACCTCTTTGCTCATAACTGCCATCGAAGTGCGCTTCAACTGGCAGGACCTGCGTTATTACCGCCCGCTTTGGCTTGTCTTCCTGCTTTTGTATGCGCTTTACCTTTTTGACCATAACAGCCATCCGTTTGCCCATCATGCCTGGATTGTGTGGCTGTTCAACGGCGCCGCTTTTTACGCCATCCTCAAATGGCTGGAAAACCATTCGCCGGAGAGTATCCTCTTCGGCAAACAGCTACATGCTCTAAGTCTGTATCTGTTTATAGGAATTCTGGCTCTGGAAGGACAGCACTATGCCACTCACCACTATCTGGACTGGGTTGCGGCCAGCCTGTTGCTGTTTATGCTGCCGGTCATTCTCGGACAAAGTCTAATCAATCAACGCAGATTCTGGCCTTTCAATGCGCACGCCGAGTTGTATCTCAATACCCTTGCACTACCGCTGTTATTGATAATATTTGTATGGCTGATCAGCTTTAATCTCGCCTCTGCCGGAGAAGCCTTGGGAACGTTTTATTTACCGCTGCTCAACACTCTCGATCTGCTTGCACTGACCGGTTTCAGCGTACTGTACCAATGGCTCAAGAGCGACACGCAAAACGCGCGATCGATAATCGACAGAGGCGCGTGGTATCTCTTCGGGATTGCGCTGTTTGCCTTTGCCAATGCGGTCATTCTGCGTCTGCTTTATCACTGGTACGATATCTACTACTCGCTGCATATCTGGCTGAATTCTTCGACTACGCAAACCACCCTTGCGATCTTCTGGAGTCTACTCGGTGTCGCGATTATGAAATGGGCGCAAAAATCCGCCAAGCGCACGCTGTGGCTGGCCGGATCGGCGCTTTTGGCGCTGGTGGTCATTAAACTGTTTATTTTCGATCTCTCCAACTCCGGTACCATTGCCAGAATTATCAGCTTTATCGGTGTCGGCGGAATCCTGATCACCGTCGGCTACTTTTTTCCGATTCCGCCGCAAAGCAAACCGCCCATAAAAAACCCAGCGGAGGAGTCGCCAAACAAACCGTGAAACATCGCGGTTGGCGCTTCTCACGCGCCCGTTTTCTTTACTCACAAACAAGCCTGAAAAAACGGTGACCGAGTAATCTTTACTGCCGCTTATCTCTTAACGCGGTTTGCAGAATTGAATTCAAGTCATTACTATTGGAAGTGGTTTATTGCCATCTCGGGCGATAAATCCTTTTCAAAAGCAATTTAAGGAAGCTAAAAATGGCGAAAGAAATCAAGAAAAAAGCGATCAAGAAAGCCTCAACCAAAGCCGCTATGAAACTTGTTAAGAAAAACGACCTTAAAAAGAAAAAAGCAGCCGGAGTCATTAAGAAAGCAACTAAGAAAGTCGCCAAAAAAGGCCTGACAAGCAAAAAGAAAATGAAAACCGCAGTCAAGAAAGCCGTTAAAAAAGCCGCCTGATCCTCTGCTTGTCAAAATGACAAAAGCCAGCTAAACGCTGGTTTTTTTCTATCCACTCTTCAGGTACATACAACGCCTGTCTATCGTGCTGCAAACCGATTTTTACTGACAATAAACAAAGCAACCCCGCCAAGAATCGTGACCGAAGCCAGCGTAAAGCGCAGCGTAATTGATTCATCCAGAAACACTACCGCACCCAACGCAGTCAAAGGCGGCACGCTCAATTGAAGAATCGCCGCACTGGCAGCGCTTAAAAAAGGCACTACCGCATACCAAACGGCATAACCGATCCCCGAGGCTAAAGCACCTGAGGCAATCGCCAGAACGACACCGGTTTGATCAAGACGACTACTGTCAATCCAGAGTAAACTCAACAGCACAGCCAAGGGCAGTGCACGAATAAAATTACCACTGGTATCGTAATGGGCATTTTGCGCACTTCTTCCGCGCAGGGAATAAACGCCCCAGGCAATACCAGCAACCGTCATCAGCACGGCGCCCGAAAGAGACGGTGACGACGCGCCCGGCAAAAGCAAAACCAGCATACCGATTACCGCCAGAGCAAGCGCAATCAGCTGCACAACATTCAACCGCTCGCCCTTATACAAACCGTAACCGATCATCGTCAGCTGCACGGCTCCGAACAATAACAACGCTCCCGTCGCGGCAGATAATTCGATATAAGCAAACGAGAAACCGGCAGCATAGACAAACAACGCCAGAGCCGACCAAGTATTCCCGCCAAATCTTCTCTTCTCAGCAGCAAGACGGGGTTGCTGTCGATAATTCAGCAACTTCCACAAAATAAATAGCATCACCGCACCGGACACCAGACGAATGGTTGTAAAAGACGCGGCATCAATCGTCGTTTCCGTCAAGGCAATACGACACAAAAGCGAATTCGCGGCAAAAGCGATCATGGCTAAAGCCGCCAGTAGTAGCACTCGAATTGAAATCATCTTATGTAGCAAGATCCTAGGAATTCAGACAAGAAGCCGGACCAGTTTACCGAAATTCAAACCGGCAAGATAACAATAAAAAAGCCGCTGAACTTAGCGGCTTTGGAAGCGTCTATCGAAGACAGGAAAGAACAATACCGAACACAGGTTCAGATTTGCTTAATACACTCTTCATAAGTTTTTCATATTTACAGATAAATATAACTTATAATAAGATCAACTCAGTTAATAAACACATGGAGAATCAAATATGAACCGAGCCGATCTAAAATCCAAAAGTAAAACAGGACACCGTTTTTTAGGTATTTCTGCAGCAATTGTTTCAAGCATTCCAGCTTCACTAAAAGTACTGATTACACTGTCTGTCCCAGTAGGCCTTGCCTGATTCACACTTTTCGGAGATTGGAATCCTCCTTTCTCCGAATCCTCTATACACCCTTACCCTTTACAATAACGTCTTCTGTTTCAGTAGAGCGTTACATTTTTGCGACATCACTTCGCAGCCAGCCTGAGAGAGATCATGCACAAGGTCCTCCGCAGAGTCTGCTCCTGCCGATAACCAAGCCCACCTACAACAACCAATCGTCCAATTTCCGTAAATGACGGCACAATAGAATCCGCTAACAAATACTGTCTTTTTCACTTTAAATCCCTTTATACCTATTAAATATATTTATTTATACCTAAGCAATACAAATACTCTTACAATTTACTGCAGCAAAGTATTCTTTTTAGGGAAAAATATGAAAATAGCGATAAGCAGTATCGACGGCAAGACTATCTGTGGCGACGCAGGAAGCTGTCAGGGCTTTTTAATCTATGAAATCAGCACCAACCAGACAATTCATCAAACGTACATCGAGCTTTCACGCGAACAAATACTGAAAAATCTTACCACCCCCATTTCAGATATTCCGGATCACCCGCTTACGGATATCAATGCCTTTATTACACAAAGCATCGAAAAAGAACTGCAAAGCCGCTTGGAAAGCGATGACATAAAAGTGGTTAAAACCAAAGACCACGAACCGCTCATGGCACTCAATCAAATTGAACTCACCTGTCACTGAATCACGAAAACCAGCATTTAGCTGGCTAGTTATGTATGTATTCACACGCACGGTGAAGGATAAAGGACTAAAAAGTGTTCTGCTTTACCTAATTATTAGTAGTGTATTCATCACGTTACAAAGTAACTTATCACAGAACCATAAATGACAAGAAAAACACCAAAGACCTGCTGGGGAATTCCTCCAATTGAAATATCAGATAAATTACGGTCAATTAATTTCAACGTTTTTTTACAAGATCTAATTTCTTGCTTTAAAACTAGCAACTCATTCTGAAAATCGCTTCTTAGCTCTTCAACCAACTCTTTTGACTGATTCTCAACAAAGTCTAACTGCTCTTGAATGTAGTCAATCTTATCTTCAATACTCTCAATTTTTTTTGTGTGTCTAATCTGCGCTTTTCCAAAATGACTCTCATTCTGTAAAAAATCAACTTTTATAACCTGTGTCTTGCCTAGTTCAAAAAAGCCTTTCAGATAGGAAGTAAGCATTTTAATTAAAGAACTATTTTTAATTACACCTAAATTGCTATCTATGCTCCATAAGACAATGAGTCCACCTATGAGCTGAAAAGAAATAGAAGCCAATCTATTAATTTCATTTAACTCATCTGGCATACACTTATACGAAACATAGTGCAGAAACATAACAAATAACAATAACCATAGCGGCCATATCTTAAATAAATACTTAACTATTAAAATAAGCTTTCTCACAAAAAACATCTTAATTAAGTCAAAGAAATTTAATTATTCCATAATTTCCATTCCAAAATGAATTAATAAACTAGTCAACTTAAATAAGAAAATCATGTGAATAATCTTTATAAAAAAACAAAAAAACCGGCATATAGCCGGCTTTTCTAAACAATATTTTTAGCGAGCGCTTTGCTCAAGGTCGAGGCGCTTTTCGGGGAAGTGTACAACTAGTACACGACTCGGAAAGCAACAAAGAGATTGAGCAAATAAGCCGCCTAAAAATTAGTTTTTGTCTTGGTCGATGATTTTGTTGGCTTGAATCCAAGGCATCATCGCACGCAGTTTCGCACCAACCTGCTCGATTGGGTGCTCTGCGTCTTGACGACGACGTGCAGTCATTGATGGGTAACCCGCCTGACCTTCAAGGATGAACTGTTTAGCGTACTCACCAGTCTGGATGTTCTTAAGCGCTTGACGCATCGCTGCACGAGACTCATCGTTGATTACGCGTGGACCAGTTACGTATTCACCGTACTCAGCGTTGTTTGAGATTGAGTAGTTCATGTTCGCGATACCGCCTTCGAACATTAGGTCAACGATCAGCTTAAGCTCGTGTAGACACTCGAAGTAAGCCATCTCTGGCTCGTAACCCGCTTCAACCAATGTTTCGAAGCCCATTTTAACCAGATCAACCGCACCACCACAAAGTACTGCTTGCTCACCGAACAGGTCAGTTTCACACTCTTCGCGGAAAGTGGTTTCCAGGATACCAGTACGACCACCACCGATTGCAGAAGCGTAAGATAGCGCGATCGCTTTCGCGTTACCTGAAGCGTCTTGCTCAATCGCGATCAGATCAGGAATACCACGTCCGTTTTCGAACTCAGAACGTACAGTGTGACCAGGCGCTTTAGGCGCGATCATGATAACGTCAAGGTCTTTACGAGGAGTAACCTGGTTGTAGATGATTGCGAAACCGTGAGCGAATGCCAGTGCCGCACCTTCTTTGATGTTCGGCTCGATTTCGTTTTTGTAAAGATCTGCCTGGAATTCATCCGGAGTCAAGATCATTACTACGTCAGCGCCTTTAACCGCAGTAGGAACATCTGCAGTTTTAAGACCGTAACCTTCCGCTTTCTTAACAGAAGAAGAACCTGGACGAAGACCTACAACAACGTCAACACCAGAATCTTTAAGGTTCGCCGCGTGCGCGTGACCTTGTGAACCGAAACCGATAACGGCAACTTTTTTGCCTTGGATGATTGATAGATCGCAGTCTTTATCGTAATAAGCTTGCATGTTTTATCCTTAAATCAAAGGCGGAATCGCTTCCGCCGTAAGTTACATAAAAATGAAATTAAAATTCTATAGCAGCCGCGTTTAGTTCAGCTGCAGGCATTTTTCGCCGCGCAGAATACCCATCGTGCCCGAACGAACCGTCTCCAGAATCAATCCTGAATCCAAAGTATTGATAAAAGCGTCCAGTTTATTGCTGTCACCGACCATCTGGATGGTATAGGTAGTCGAGGTCACATCAATAATATCGGCGCGGAAAATATCCGCCAGACGCTTGTACTCTTCACGCATATCGCCGGTCGCCGATACTTTGATCAACATCAGTTCGCGTTCGATATGGACGCCTTCGGTCAGATCCAGTACCTTAACCACATCGATCAGACGGTTAAGGTGTTTGACGATCTGCTCGATCTGCTGATCGGTACCAGTGGTCACCAGAGTCAGGCGCGAAAGCGATTCGTCTTCCGTCGGTGCAACCGTCAAAGCCTGAATATTATAGCCGCGCGCTGAGAAAAGACCGGCAACACGAGATAAAGCGCCAGACTCATTTTCAATTAGCATTGAAATAATATGTTTCATCTTTTGCCTACCCTTATACCAAAATCATTTCGTTCAGACCTGCACCGGCCGGAATCATAGGATAAACGTTTTCCTGCTGATCGGTAATAATGTCAACGAACACCAAACGATCTTTAAGCTCTTCGGAGAACACTTTTTCCAATTCAGCTTCCATGGTCGCAGGGTCTTCGATACGAACACCGACATGACCGTAAGATTCCGCCAACTTAACGAAATCCGGCAAGGACTCCATATAAGACATCGAATAACGACGCTCATAGAAGAACTCCTGCCACTGACGAACCATCCCCAGGAAGCCGTTGTTCAGGCAGATAATCTTAACCGGAAGACCATACTGTAGACAGGTCGAAAGCTCCTGGATATTCATCTGAATCGAACCTTCACCGGTCACACAGACAACCGTTGCATCCGGGTGCGCCATCTGCGCCCCCATCGCCGCCGGCAGACCGAAGCCCATGGTCCCCAGACCACCGGAGTTGATCCAGCGACGTGGCTTGTCGAACGGATAGTATTGCGCAGCATACATCTGATGCTGACCAACATCGGAAGCCACATAAGCGTCACCGTTGGTCACACGCCATACGGCTTCCATTGCAGCCTGAGGCTTGATTTTGGAGCCGGTTGTGTCGTAACGCAGACACTTGGTCGCACGCCACTCTTCAATCTGCTTCCACCAGTCAGCCAGTGCTTTTTCGTCTTTCTTCTGTTTGGTTTCGTCCAGAACCTGATTCATTTCCGTCAGAACCTGTTTAACCGGCCCAACGATCGGAATATCCACAATCACGTTTTTCGAGATCGACGCCGGGTCGATATCGATATGAATGATCTTGGCATCCGGGCAGAATTTTTCCAGATTACCGGTTACGCGGTCATCAAAACGCGCACCAATCGCGATAATCACATCAGAGTGATGCATCGACAAGTTGGCTTCATAGGTTCCGTGCATCCCCAGCATACCGACCGATTGCGAGTCAGACGCCGGGAAAGCGCCCAAGCCCATCAGGGTCTGAGTAATCGGGAAACCTAACTTACGAGTCAATTCCGTCAATTCAGCCGAAGCGTCACCCAGAACGACACCACCACCGGTGTACAGAATAGGACGCTTCGCAGAAAGCATCATTTCCACCGCTTTCTTGATCTGTCCGCTATGGCCCTTAGTTACAGGCAAGTAGGAGCGAATATCAACTTCTTGTGGATAGACATAGTTGCTTTTGGCGTTTTGAACATCTTTCGGAATATCAACGACAACTGGGCCAGGTCGACCTGTTGTGGCCAGATAGAATGCTTTTTTGAGCGTATCGGCCAGATCATTAACATCCTTGACCAAGAAGTTGTGTTTTACGATTGGTCTGGTAATCCCAACGGTATCGATCTCCTGGAACGCATCCAGACCGATCAAACCGGTTGGCACCTGGCCGGTAATGCACACCATAGGAATCGAATCCATATAGGCGGTTGCAATACCGGTGACCGCATTGGTCGCACCAGGGCCGGAAGTTACCAAGACCACTCCTGGTTTGCCTGTAGAGCGCGCATAACCGTCTGCCGCATGGACAGCCGCTTGTTCGTGACGGACTAAAATATGATTTAACGTTTTAGCGTCAGTATCCAGGGCATCGTAGATCGGCAGAACCGCTCCACCCGGATACCCCCAAATGTGCTCTACGCCCTCATCCTGCAAATAATTTACAAGAATCTGGGCACCAGTCATTTCCACAACAATGGTCCTCTTAATTTTAGGCCGGAGCGATTTTCATTTTGGTTAGCTAAAAATCGATCCGACAAAAACAAAAAATTAAACACTCGGAAGTCCGAGCGGTAAACAGGAAATTATAACGGAAAGCAACGGGCATGAGAACCGTAAGCAGTTCTTTTTTCGCCCATTTTCAATAGAAGGTGCTAATCGGCAGGGATAAGCCGAGCAGCAAATACAAAAACCCCTGCATTGACAGAGGTTATGAAAGGAGAATTTTAGTCGTTCTGGCGATAGTTTTCGGCAAATAACTCTCGACGATAATGCTTTAGCTCATCAATGGATTCGAGAATATCGTCCAATGCCAGATGCGCGCCCTTCTTCTCGTGAGACGAATACACATTTGGCGCCCAGCGGCGCGCCAGCTCCTTAAGGGTACTGACATCGAGGTTACGATAATGAAAGAACTGCTCCAATTTAGGCATATGCTCCACCATAAAGCGGCGATCTTGACAGATCGAATTACCGCACATCGGCGATTTACCGGAAGGAACGTACTGGCTTAAAAATTCGATCGTCTGCTGTTCGGCCTGCTCCAGATCGATCTCACTCGCTTGCACGCGGGCCGTTAATCCGGAATTGCCATGATGCGTAACACACCAGTTATCCATTTTATCGAGCTCTTGCTGAGCGGTCTGAATCGCGATCACCGGCCCTTCGGCAAGCACATTTAACTGGCTATCGGTCACCACTGTGGCAATCTCAATAATGGTATGTTCTTTCGGATCCAACCCGGTCATTTCCAAATCAATCCAAATTAAGTTGTTATCTGACTTCATACTTCTGGCTCTTTTCCCTAAAATAGGCCCCTATCTTAACCTAATAAATTGAGAATCCTTAGCGCATGACCAACTGGATAACATCGATATTTTTATTTGCTCTGATTTTAAACCTACTGATCGAATTGTGGTTGAACATTAAAAACCAGTTTCATATCGGCATCCATCGAGAGAAGGTTCCGGAAGACTTCTCCTCGGTCGTCAAGCTCGAAGACCACCAGAAAGCCGCCGATTACAGCCGCGCCAAACTGCAACTGGCACGACTCGGCCTGTTTTACGATGCAGCCATTCTCTTGTTTATGACTCTGGGCGGAGGATTTCAAGACATCTATAGCTTATGGGCGAACAGCTCGTTGGATCCGATCTGGCGCGATGTCGCTTTTCTGGTTTCCACCCTGTGGTTCCTCTCCGTCCTGCATCTGCCGTTCACGATTATGAGTACCTTCAAAATCGAAGCCCAGTTCGGTTTCAACCGTACCACGCCGGGCAAGTTCATCAGCGATCTGTTCAAACAATGGGCATTAGCGCTGGTGCTTGGCTTGCCATTGGCCTGGGTAGTCGTTTCCGTAATGAACGCCTTTATCGATGATCTGTGGTGGCTATACACCTGGCTGATCTGGATGGGTTTCCAACTGGTACTGATGTGGGCCTATCCGAAATGGATTGCGCCGATCTTCAATAAATTCACGCCACTTGAAGACGGCGAAATGAAACAGCGCATTGAAGCGCTTCTGGAGCGTACCGGCTTTGAATCCAACGGCGTATTCGTGATGGACGGCTCCTCACGCAGCGGGCACGGTAACGCCTATTTCACCGGCTTCGGTAAAAATAAGCGCATCGTCTTTTTCGACACGCTTCTGGAAAAACTCTCTCCGGACGAAGTTGAAGCGGTGCTGGCGCATGAACTGGGACACTTTAAACACGGCCATATCAAAAAACGCATGCTGGAAATGTCCTTAATGACTCTGGCCGCTCTTGCTCTGCTCGGCTGGCTGATTCAGCAACCGGTTTTCTACAGCGGCCTGGGAATGAACGAACAGTCTCCTTCCTGCCATCGCCCTGCTGCTGTTTATGACCGTAGTCCCGCTACTGTTTTTCTTTATCGGACCGATCATGGCCATCAAAAGCCGTAAACACGAATTCGAAGCGGATGCTTTCGCTGCCGAACATGTCGGCCCAGAACACCTGATTTCAGCGTTACTGAAACTGTATCGCGACAATGCCAGCACCCTGACTCCGGATCCGGCATACTCTGCCTATCACGACAGTCACCCGCCGGCTAAAATCCGTATCGATCATTTAAAACAATTGGCAAAATAATACGCTTAAGGATAAAAAATGAGTGAAAAAAGCGAAATTCTACAAACCCTTCTGAACTCACGCTGTAGCGAAATCAGCCCGAAAGACAAGCCGCTGATTATTCCGAGCATTGAGAGCAACATCAGCCACCTGGACGGTTGGGAAGTTCCTCTGAACTACGCGGAATTGAAAAAACGATTCCAGTTCAAAAACTACTATCAGACCGTTGCTTTTGTAAACGCCGTCACCTGGCTGGCGCAGAAAGAAGGTCACCACCCGACCGTCTGCTTCGGTTATAACCACTGTGATATCAGTTTGAGTACGCACGACATCAAAGGCCTGAGCATGAATGACATGATTATGGCCGCTAAAATCAACGCTTTGCTGGAAGACTGAATCTTACTGAAGCGTTTCTCTCTATTTAAAGGTAACTTATGTCAAAACGCCGCTTAACCAAACAACAGAGCCGCCGCGTCAGCCGTCAACGGAAGAAAGAGACCGGCGAACAAGATCTCAAACAGGAGAGCGGTCATCTCGGAGAAGAACGCAACGGTCTGGTCATCACCAGCTTTGGAAAGCGTGTTCTGGTCGAAGGTGAGGATCAACAGAGTTATAACTGTGCCATCCGCCAGCATCTGGGCAAACTGGTCGCCGGCGACAAGGTTATCTGGCGCTCCGATATCGAAGCGGGAACCGGCGTCGTCATCAGCGTTTTGCCACGCACGCATGAACTGAGTCGCCCCGGCTTTCGCGGCCAGACCCGAATGGTCGCGGCCAATATAGATTTCATCGGCATTGTCACACCGGTGGTTCCCGGTATCCATCCGGACATGATCGACCGCTATCTGGTCGGCGCAGCCCAGCTGGGAATCCCCGCGATCATTATTCTCAATAAAACCGACCTGCTGGAAAGTGATGAAGACTGGGAAGCGGTTGCCGAATTGCTGGCACCTTACGATGAAATGGAAATCCCGTTAATCCCGGCCTCTACCGTTTCTCAGCAAGGACTGGATGAACTGTTGGACTATATGCACGATAAGAACTCGGTCTTTGTCGGCCCTTCCGGTGCAGGCAAATCGTCGCTGATCAACGCTCTGATTCCGGATCTGGATATCCGCGTCGGCACGCTTTCCGATGCCACCGGGCTCGGGAAGCACACCACGACCAACAGTATTCTGTATCACTTGAATCTGAAAGAAGATGTCAGTATTTATGAAGGGAATCTGATCGACTCGCCCGGCGTGCGTCAGTTTAATCCGGCCCCCTGCTCGCTGAGCGAACTGGAAACCTATTACCCCGATTTCGCCCCCTTTCTAGGACAGTGCAAATTCAATAACTGCACCCACGGGCATGAACCGGATTGCGCCATCAAACAAGCTGTCGAAGACGGAGAGATCGCCTTTACTCGTTATCAGAGCTTTCGCCGCCTGCTTGACGAGTTCAGCGCAGAAAACAGCTGAGCGGATGACAATATCCGCTCATTGTTGCTGACCGGTGATGTTATTGACCGGCTACCCATACAGACAGGCCGTACATCAATCCAATGCTTCCGAAAACCGCGACGACCCAGAAAAGCAGTACCAACCAGAAAGATTGACGCTTACCGATATATTTCAGAAGCAACCAGGTCAAAACTGTCAGTATCAGTACAACGACCCATAAACGTAAAATCGCGATCACATTACACCTCTTTATCGTATTAGCGACTGAATGATATACGTATTATTCTCCCGATTGCAGGCTTTTTGGCAAATTTGCAGCGCAAATCCCGCTCTTTTGGATCGCTGCTTTTCCATTTTCAGACCTTTTTCGTGAGGAAAATCGCACACCTCTTATCGAAAAAAGACAGACTTTTACAGAAAATCATCCGGCTTTACTCAAGGCTTCTACGCACTTATAAGAATTCTCTTAAGTTTTTTATCGATTATTAAGGTTTGCTCAAGTCTCTTACCTTGACTCAAATATCCTTTTCGTATGTAATTTGCACCTAGGGAAATTTCCCGACCTTTTTTAAATCGTGCTTTTAGGAGAGTACTATGAAAAAAACTGTAATTGCTCTAGCTGCGGCTGGTCTTGTTTCTTTTGGTGCAGCTGCTCAAGCTGGTGACGCTGCTGCTGGTCAAGCTTCATACGCAACTTGTGCTGGTTGTCACGGTGGCGCTGGTGAAGGTGGTGTTGGTCCTAAACTAGCTGGTCAGAACGCTGCTGATATCGTTGCTAAACTACAGAAGTATAAAGCTGGTGAGCAAGTAGGTCCTATGACTTCAATGATGGCTCCAATGGCTGCTGGTCTTTCTGACGCAGATATGGAAAACATCGCTGCTTACGTTTCTGGTCTATAATTTATAGTCAGTTTCTGTAAAGAACCGCCCTTAAGATTTTCTTAGGGCGGTTTTTTTATACCTATAGAAAAATTTATCGCAGCTGGCGGCAACTAATCGGCTTTACAACTTGATTTGCCGAGCCATTCGCTATAAATTTTAAAGCGTTTTAATCAGCAAGTTCCAATATAAGGATTTTCCTATGAAAAAAATGATGATTGCAGCTCTTTCAACAGGACTACTTGTCTCGGCGTCTTTCGGAGCTCAAGCAGCACCGGCTAAAGCGGCAACTTGTGTCGGTTGTCACGGTGCGGATGGAAACAGTGTTGTCCCGAATTTTCCAAAACTGGCTGGACAGCATGCTTCCTACCTTGAAAAGCAGCTAAAAGACTTCCGCGACGGTTTCCGTAAAGATGCGACCATGCAGCCTTTCGCTAAAGGTTTGACGGATGCTGAAATTAAGGAGCTGGCAGACTTCTACGCGGCACAAGCGCCTAAATAGGCCTTGTCTAGCGAAGGCTCTTTAATAGAGTTTTTCGTCAGCCATAAAAAACGCCGGTATTCATCTGAATACCGGCGTTTTTTTATGTTGCTAACCTTGCCTTTCTCCACTCTCGGCAGAGAAAGAACTCTTAAGCAATTATAGAAGCACTTTTTCGATACCACCGTTTTTCAACTGATCGACAAACAGCGCTTTCCAGTCATCACCCATGCGATTCTTAGCCAACTCAACCACGATATAATCGGTTTTCAAACCGGTTTCGCCTTCATAGCGATTCAGACCCTGCTGGCAGGCAGGACAGCTGGTCAAGACCTTGACGTTACCGTCGCGCGCCTTATCCTCACCAGTCAGATCCTGAATCCCTTTCTTCAACTCGATCGCTTTGCGGAAACGCAACTGAGTCGAAATATCCGGACGCGCCGTCGCCAAGGTACCCGCTTCCGAACAGCAACGATCGTTTAACAAAACTTCTTCAGTTTTCAGAAGATCTTTGGCAACCGACGTTCCATCCTTGAGCTTCATCGGATCGTGACAAGGCGCATGATACAGATACTTGGTTCCGGTCGCATTGTCCAGCGCGATCCCTTTCTCCTGCAGATATTCGTGAATATCCATCAGGCGACAACCCGGGAAAATACGACTGAATTCATACTTCAGCAACTGATCCAGACAGGTACCGCAGGAAACAATAACTGTTTTGATATCCAGATAATTCAAGGTATTCGCCACACGGTGGAAGAGCGCACGGTTTTCCGCCGTAATCTGCGCTCCTTTATCCGCCTGACCGGCAGCCGTCTGCGGATAACCACAGCACAGATACCCCGGAGGCAGAATGGTTTGAGCCCCGGTTTCCGACAGCATCGCCAAAGTGGCCATACTGATATCGCTAAACAGACGCTCCGAACCGCAACCCGGGAAGTAGAATACCGCATCCGAATCGTCGTTAACCTTATCCGGGTTGGAGATAATCGGCACCATGGTGCTGTCTTCCAAAGCCAGTAACTTACGCATCGTCGGCTGGTTCGGACCGGTATTCAATGGCTTACGGACAAAATTGATCACCTGTTGCTGCACCGGCGCGATTTTCGATGATTTGTGCGGAATCTCATCCAGGGATTCCTTCACCAGACCAAAAGACTTCGCCACCTTGTGCCCCAGCGTAATCATATTGGAGCTCCAACCGATCATCGTCTTACGCAACAGATTGATATTGGTCGGGTTCTTGGTATTCAGGAAGAACAGCGCCGCTTTTGTCGTCAATGAAAAACGTTTCTTGCCCATATTGGTCAAAATATTACGCATGCGGATAGAAACATCTCCGAAATCGATATCGACCGGACACGGCGTTTCACACTTGTGACAGGTGGTACAGTGGTCAGCCACATCATTCATCGCTTCAAAATGCTGCAGCGAAATGCCACGGCGCGTCTGCTCTTCGTACAGGAACGCCTCAATCACCTGGCCGGTTGCCAGAATTTTGTTACGCGGTGAATACAACAGGTTGGCGCGAGGAATATGCGTCTGACAAACAGGCTTACACTTACCGCAGCGCAGACAGTCCTTGATATCGTTATTCAACTCATCCAGCTCACTGGCCTCGAGAATAATCGCTTCCTGCTGAACCAGGCTCAAAGACGGTGTATAGGCATTGCTCAGACCGGAGCCCGGCATTAGCTTGCCTTTATTGAAGTGGCCGTTCGGATCGACTTCTTTTTTGTAGTTCACAAAGTCTTCGATCTTCGCCTGTTCCAGATACTGTATTTTGGTCAGACCGATACCGTGCTCACCGGAAATCACCCCGCCCAACTTGTGGGCAATTTCCATAATGCGATCCACCAGACGATCCGCCTGATGCACCATCACATAATTACCGGAATGCACCGGAATATTCGTATGAATATTCCCGTCACCAGCATGCATATGCAGTGCGACAAACAGGCGCGCCGTACGAATTTCCGCGTGAATCTCATCCAGGCGTTTAATCAGCGCTTCAAAATCGTACCCCATCAATGTCTGCTCAATGAAATCCTTCACTTCATTGCGATAGCTCATACGAACATCACGGCGCAGGAACAGATCGACAATCCGATCGTTGTCCCGCACTTTGTCGCGATCCAGTTCGGCGAACAGATCCAGAGCTTGCGCTGCCGGTTTGTACAGATTAATCAGCAGAGACTTCCAGCGTGTTCTGACATTATGCAGATGCGTCTGGATCGTTGTCAGGCGATTCTTAAAGTAGTCCGCATTGGTACCTTCGGCATTTTCAAAGTCGTCTTCCTGAGTGAATTCAGGGATATCACCGTTGAAGTACTCCTGGAAAGCCTCAAGAATTTCCAATTTGTTACGAATCGACATCTCGATATTGATCATCTCGATTTCGCTGTTGTACTCATTCAGGCGCTCAAGCGGAATAACCACGTCTTCATTGATCTTAAAGGCGTTAGTGTGTGCCGATATCGCTGCAGTACGCGAACGGTCCAGCCAGAAACGTTTACGGGCCTCGTCGGT
Organism: Thiomicrorhabdus xiamenensis; assembly: GCF_013282625.1. Classification (NCBI taxonomy): domain Bacteria; kingdom Pseudomonadati; phylum Pseudomonadota; class Gammaproteobacteria; order Thiotrichales; family Piscirickettsiaceae; genus Thiomicrorhabdus; species Thiomicrorhabdus xiamenensis. Next base: position 856,883 of record NZ_CP054020.1, on the reverse strand, counting down.
TACCGCGATAAAGCCTTCGGCATTACGTTTTTTCGCCAGCTCAACAATTTCTTTACAGGTATTAGCGACCTCGAAACCGTTTTCACCGCAGATATCGGCAAGCAGCAACATTTTCGGCAGTTCTTTGCGATCCGCTTTGGTGTTGTACTTAACGGCGCGAATATAACGATCGTCCAAATGTTCCAGACCGGCCAACAGGATTCCTTCGGATTTCTTCTGCTCGACATAGTCGATGACCTCGACAATCGCCGGTACTGCATTACTTAGATCGGTTCCGAAAAACTCCAGACAGATGGTACGCGTATGGCTCGGCATACGATGCACAATAAAACGCGCCGACGTAATCAGGCCGTCACAACCTTCTTTCTGAACACCCGGCAGACCACTAAGGAATTTGTCGGTAACATCTTTACCGAGTCCGGCCTGACGGAAAGCCGAACCGGGAATTTCCAGACGCTCAGTCTCGCCGATCTGCGTTTGACCGTCTTTCTCAAAACGCTTGATGTCGAAAATAACCGTATGCTGATCCTGAAGTTTACCCAGGTTGTGATTGATTCGATGGACTTCCAACCATTTAGCATCCGGCGTGACCATTTTCCAGGACGCCAGGTTATCCAGTGTTGTTCCCCATAGAACCGCTTTTTTACCACCGGCATTCATGGAAATATTACCACCGATGGTCGAAGCGTCCTGAGAGGTCGGATCAACCGCAAAGGTATAACCGAAACGCTCGGCCTGCTCGGAGACTCGACGCGTGACCACACCGGCACCGGTGCGGATTGTCGGAACCTTGCCGATCATCGGTAATTCTTCCTGTTCGACCAGGCTCATGAACTCCAGCTTCTCGGTATTGATCACAGCGGTATGTTCATGCAGCGGAATCGCCCCACCGGTATAACCGGTACCGCCCCCACGCGGAATAATCGTCAAACCCAACTCGATACACGCTTCGACAATATCGACAATTTCCGCTTCGGTATCCGGAGAAATCACCACCAGCGGCAATTCCACACGCCAGTCGGTCGCATCCGTAGCATGAGAAACACGCGCCAGACCGCTGAAATCGACATTATCGTCACGGGTGATTTTTTTCAGACGCTTCTGAACCTTACCGCGGATCTCAATCTGTTCAGGGAACCAGGCAGCAAACTTCTGCACCGCCTTCTTAACTTCTTCGGTCAACTCGGCTGCGGTCTGATTCCCGTCAAGACGTTTTTCCACTTCTTGTAAACGATGATTCAGTGCATCAACCAACGCCTGACGACGTTTAGCATTGACGATCAGGTCGTTCTGAATATAGGGGTTACGGCTGACCACCCACATATCGCCCAGAACCTCAAACAGCATTCGCGCCGAACGCCCGGTATTACGACACTCACGCAGGGTCTCGATCGTCTGCCAACAAGATTCGCCGAGGAACCTTAGCACGATCTCCTTGTCTGAGAATGAGGTGTAATTGTAGGGAATTTCACGAATACGCTTCTTCGGAATCATCTGTTATAGCCTATGTTAAGGATCAACTTATAAACCGCTATTTAAACGGTACAGGGCGCTTAGCCCAAACTAAACGCCCTATGTAAACTTACACTACTTTAGGCGCTAAGCCCTCGGTTACTGCACTCTTTTTTTCTGCATTTTTTTCTTTTTCTTTCTTTGCCGCATCATGGCATCGATCTTTTGCCGGTCATCTTTGACTTTCGGTTTGGATTTGCGACCTTCAAACGGGTTTTGCGTCGCTTTATACTCGATGGTGACCGGTGTCCCAATCCACTTGAAAGCCTTGCGGAATACATTCGTCAAATAACGTGTATAGGCTTCCGGCAGCTTGTCCACCTGATTTCCGTGAACAATCACTCTCGGTGGATTCAAACCACCCAAGTGCGCATAACGCAGTTTGACACGACGCCCGGCGATCAACGGTGGCTGATGTTCCAGAACCGCCTGCTCGAGAACGCGGTTAAGATCCGAAGTCGACACCTTTTTGAAGGCCGCTTCGTGAACTTGCTGGACGGTTTTGAACAGGTCACCGACACCGCTGCCATGCAGCGCCGAAATCAAATGTTTTTTGGCGTACTCGACAAACTGTAGACGGCTATCCAACTCGTGTTTTACTTGCTCGCGCTGATAAGTCGTGAGGTTATCCCACTTATTGACCGCCAATACCAGCCCACGACCCGACTCGATCGCCAGACCGAGCAAAGTCAAATCTTGATCGGTCAGACCTTCCGAACCGTCTATCACCAAAATCACCACGTGCGACTGTTCCATCGCTTCGATCGCTTTGACGATACTGAATTTTTCGATTTTTTCTTTGATGTTTTTACGACGACGAACACCGGCTGTATCGATCAGAGTGTACTCTTTACCGTCACGCTCGAAAGGAACGAAAATACTGTCACGCGTTGTTCCCGGCATATCGAAAGCAACCACACGCTCTTCACCGATCATGCGGTTGATCAAGGTTGACTTGCCGACATTCGGACGTCCGATAACTGCAACACGAATCCCCGGCTGAGCATCCAGTTCCAGATCTTCTTCGTCTTCTTTTTCAGGCAGCTGCTCAAGCACATGATCGATGGCTTTTTCGACATTATCGCCGTGCGCCGAGGAGATCGCTATCGGATCACCCAGACCAAGCTGGAAAAATTCCGCTTTCGCCACGTCGTGGTCATAGCCTTCGGCCTTATTGACCAGTACCTGAACCGGCTTGTCGAAAAGACGGACATAGTTCGCAATCACTTCGTCCGCCGGCAAAATGCCCTGACGGCCGTCGACCAGAAACAGAACCGCATCCGCTTCATCCAAAGCCGCTCTAACCTGACCGGCCATAAGAGGATCGACACCCTCGGTCTCGCCGCTCAAACCGCCGGTATCCACCACGATATAGGGACTTTTGCCCAGACGTCCAGTCCCATACTGACGGTCTCGCGTCAGTCCGGGATAGTCAGCGACGATCGCATCACGACTGCGGGTCAGACGATTGAAAAGTGTCGATTTCCCAACATTGGGACGCCCGACAAGAGCGATAATCGGCTTACTCATTTAGCATAACCTAAAGTTAAAACACCACTCAACCGAGTGGTGTTATCTGAATTCTGAATTGATTTAATTAAAAGCGATTAAAACCAGGAATCGCCATATTCTTTGACAAATTCGGCTCGATCCGAAGGGCGAACCTGATAACGACTGATACTGCCTTGTCCGTCGAAGAGATAGATTGAATCCCCATCGACTTCTACGCGAACGATCTTGTTGCCGTCGCCGTAATCATTACTGTGTTTAAAGCGCGACGATTCGGTTCCCTGCAACTTGCTCACCCAGTGCACATAACCCCACTCGTCAGTAAGCAGCACATCTTCTTTATAAAACGCCAAGTCACCGATTGTCCGCCCTTTCATGGATTCCTGCTTCCACAAAGGCGCACCGCTTTTGGCGTCGAAGGCATATAGAACGTCGTCGTCGTCAACAACATAAAGCGCATTCGCATCGACGACAAAATCGCGATAACCGGAAAGCTCTGTGACAAAAATAAAGTTACCGTTTTCCGGATTGATCGCAGCTAATTTACCATGAAAACCGAGTGCATAAAGAACACCGTCTTTATATTGCAGATTCGCCTGAATATCGACCATTCGCTCAAGATCGGTACGTCCGGAAGGAATCGCGATTCGGGTTTCCCAGATCAGTTCCCCGGAACTGGCGGAAAGCGCCTGAATCATTCCGGTTTCCCAAGCAACAAAAACCAATTCATCGGTCGGCAAAACCTGTGGCGAACCGCGCAGGCTCAAGCTCGGCATCTGATGCTCGGACACCCAGACAGTGTCACCGCTGTCGCGATTCAAGGCGTAAACTTTACCATCGACCGTACGGGTAAAAATGAAGTTTCCATTGAGTGTTGGCTTGCCAACCACCTCACTGGAAAGCTGTTTCTGCCACAGAACTCCGCCATTATCGGCATCAATCGCTTTCAATCGACCTTTGGCGGTACCGATAAGAATACGGTCATTATCGCTATCCAGAGTCGGACCGGAAGTAATCGCTTCGTCAAAACGCACTTCCCACACGACTTGATCCGTCCATCGGCTTTGCGGATTTTTGCTCAACTTGCTCACATAGCCTTGCGAATTGGCAACTACCAGTTGTTGCTGATCGTGGGCAATTGCCAGCCCGCGGGTATCTCCGTTAGGCATCGCCGACTGTCTCACAGTCCACAGCAGATCCATTGTCAGAGCTGAATCGATCTGTTCTTTAGGCGGCTCTTCCTTCTTAATCGTTGAAGAACAACCGCTCATCAGAGCGACCGCGCCACTCAATAAAACGACAGAAAGGAGTTGAGTCTTTTTAAATTTCATCCTGTTCCTTTTAAGCAGTCACTCTGCTGTCTGCAATAACTCGGCCAGTCACCCTTACTGAGCCAAATCATCCAATTGAATCTGCGCCAAGCCGCGTAAATTGTCATCAGCGCTTTCGTTGCCGATCACCGCAGTAAACGCTTCGGTTGCCTTATCGCTGTTGCCTTCAGCCAAGGCAAGGATACCGGCATAATAATCTACATTCGCTTGTTCCGACAGAGAAACTTTGGCCGTTTTCAACTCATCCAACGCCTTTTGCGCTGCACTGTAATTTTTCTGGTCCAGATAAACGCGAGCCAAACGCAGTTTGGCAATCGCTTTAACCTCTGCATCGGTTGCATTTTGCTCAACCCAGTTAAACTTTTCGATCGCACTGTCCTGCTTACCCTGTTCGAGCTCAAACTTGGCATACATCAAAGCCGCTGCCGCTGCATACGGGCTTTGTGGTTCTTCCTGCATCAATTTCAGGGCCTCACGCGATACCTCGCCAAACGAACCTCTTTCGGCATTGACCTGCAAAGCCTCAAAAGTAACTGAAGCATTCGCCGCGGAAACATACTGAGTGTTAGTCCAGTAACGCCATCCGGATGCGGCCAGCACAACCAGTAGAACCGCGATCAATAAAGTAGTGCCATTCTTTTTCCACCAGGCCTTTATCGCATCAATCTGCTCTTCTTCAGTCTCATAACGGCTCATGAAAAGTCCTCTTTCTCAATTAGATTCATTCTAGTAAGTAATAATTAACAGTAAACGGTTTAACGCTTCAATTTAAGCATTCAGAAGCGGCTGCATGTAATCGACCAGCTCATCCCAGGCGACCGTCTTTTGCTCACCTTCCTCACGTAAAGGTTTCACTGCTGCCACTTGCTGTTCGACTTCCTGATCGCCCAAGACTATTGCATAGGCTGCACCGGATTTATCCGCCTTCTTAAACTGGCTCTTAAAGCTGCCGCCACCGATATTCATCTGTACATTGGCTTGCGGAAAAGCTTCACGCAATGATTCTGCCAGAACCATTCCGGGACGGGTAACTTTTTCGCCCAACAACACCAGGAAAATATCCGCCTGGCGCTGTGGTGGAACCAGGTTTTTATCCATCAGCAAAGCAACCAGACGTTCGATCCCCATCGCAAAGCCGACAGCCGGTGTCGCCTTGCCACCGATCTGTTCCACCAATCCGTCGTAACGACCGCCAGCACAAACCGTACCTTGAGCACCCAGCTCGGTAGTAACCCATTCAAAAACCGTACGGTTGTAGTAATCCAATCCGCGCACCAGATTCGGATTAACGACATATTCGATTCCGCAGTCGTCAAGATGCGCTTTAACTTCTTCAAAGTGCTGCAGACAATCCGCATCCAGATGATCGATCAGTTTGGGAGCCTGTTCGATAAGTTCTTTCATATCCGGGTTTTTGCTGTCGAGAATACGCAACGGATTGGAATCGAGTCGACGCAGAGAATCTTCATCCAACTGCTCTTTATGTTCGCTGAAATAATCGACCAAAATCTGACGATACGCCATACGCGCTTCATTTGAGCCTAGAGTATTGATCTGCAACTCGAGATTTTCCAGTCCAAGTTGCTCCCATAAACGGGCGCTCAAAATAATCAATTCTGCATCAATCTGTCCTTCCGGCAAACCAAAAACCTCCACGCCAAACTGGTGGAATTGGCGATAACGACCTTTTTGCGGACGCTCGTAGCGAAACATCGGCCCGGTGTAATACAATTTCTGTACCTGATTATGCGTCAAGCCGTTTTGGATTACTGCTCGTACGCAACCGGCCGTCCCTTCCGGGCGCAGCGTCAGACTGTCGCCGTTACGGTCTGCGAAGGTATACATCTCTTTTTCGACAATATCCGTCACCTCGCCGATAGAGCGGGCAAACAACTCGGTTTTTTCCACCAAAGGCAAACGAATCGAATGATAACCGTATTGATGTAAAACGTTTTCCGACGTTTTTACTAAATAATCAAAAGCTTCCGCACTGTCTGCAAAAATATCATTCATGCCGCGAATTGCGGTAATTTTGTTGGCCATATGGGGTCAATCTCTACTAAAACGATGTAATTTTAATTTAAGGGTTATTCTTTAAGGGGCATTCGACTCGGAAGTGTTCGGCAACTGCGGAGTCAGAAGTTGTTGTGCTGGTTCTTCGGCAGTAAGCGTCGATGTCGATTCCGGCCATACCAACCATAGAATTGCTGCGATGACAGCAAGGCCCAGGGTATAAATCAGCAATCGTCCAATCGCCCGCGCAAAAAACGGCTTCTGGTCATCATAGCTGTAATAACGCTGCACCGAATGCAGGTCACTGACCACTTCGGTATTCGACGGGAAATAACTTTCAACTTTCTCGGAAGGAATCTCCAGCATGGCGGCATAGTTGCGCACATAACCACGTTCAAACGGTGTCAGGTTCAGCGGATCCAAATCTCCGCTTTCCAGGAAGTTCAACTGATCCAACGACATATTCAATTGACTGGACGCCATTTCCAGCGTCAAGTGTTGCGACTCGCGTGTCTGTCTCAGCAACTCGTGCAATTGAATCGTTTCAATGGTTTTTTCAGCCGCAGCATTGTCAACCTGTGTCATACCGCAAGAACCTCTTTTCTATCTTTAGTTGGCAGTTTTATTTAAATTCAATTCCACCCGATGTACCGTTCGCTTGGTACGATCACTGACCTTGCCCGCAAGCTGTCCACATGCCGCATCAATATCGTCACCTCGGGTTTTACGAACCGTCACGTTCAGCCCACCCTCTTCCAAAACTTCTCGGAAACGATGAATCGCATTATTCGATGAACGTTGGTAATCGGTGTTCGGGAAAGGGTTAAAAGGAATCAAGTTCACCTTACATGGCAGATCCCCCAGAAGATCAACCAACTGTTGCGCATGTTCGACACGATCATTCAGCTTATCGATCATGACATACTCAACCGTAACGTGTTTTTTACTGTGCCCGCCTTCGACAAAACGATACAGACTCGGCATCAGAACCTCGAGCGGATATTTCTTGTTGATCGGCACCAGAATATCACGCAGTTCATTATTCGGCGCATGCAGTGAAATCGCCAAAGAGACATCAAGCTCTTGCTTAATACGATCGATAGCCGGAACCACACCGGCGGTACTGATCGTTACGCGACGTTTTGACAAGCCGTAAGCAAAATCATCCATCAAGATGCGTGCAGCAGGAAAAACATGAGTGACATTCAGCAGCGGCTCACCCATTCCCATGAAGACTACATTGGTAATGCGGCGCTCTTCTTTCGGAAGACAGCCTAATGCTTTGTTGGCAACCCACATCTGAGCAACGATTTCCCAGTTCTCTAGATTGCGGTTAAAGCCTTGCTTTCCGGTCGAGCAAAAACTGCAATCCAGCGCACAACCGACCTGTGAAGAGATACACAGCGTTCCGCGGTTTTTCTCAGGAATAAACACCGTCTCGATGGAGTTATGATGATCCACTTCCAGAAGCCACTTAATCGTACCGTCATTGGAGTGCTGCTCAGCAACGATTTTAGGCGTACGGATAAGCGCAATCTTTTTGAGCTTTTCACGCAGCGACTTGCTCAGGTTGGTCATTTCATCGAAATCACTGACCCCGAACTGGTGAATCCATTTCATTACCTGTCCGGCACGAAAAGGTTTTTCACCCGCTTCCTTGAAGAAAGCCTCCATCGCTTCGCGATCCATACCAAGCAGATCAAGCTTTGAATCGGAATATTGTAACTCGGTCACTTGTTCAGAATTTTGCTGGGTCATTTGCGTTAGCCACAAATCTCGATTGTGCTGAAGAAGTAGGCAATTTCGCGAGCCGCGCTTTCCGGAGAATCCGAGCCATGCGCAGAATTTTCACGGACCGACAGGGCAAAATCTGCACGAATCGTCCCTTCTGCCGCTTTAGACGGATCGGTCGCGCCCATGATTTCACGGTTTTTGGCGATCGCGCCTTCTCCTTCGAGAACCTGAACAATAACAGGAGCGGAAATCATATACTCAATCAGAGGCTCGTAGAAATCACGACCTTTATGTTCCGCATAGAAACCTTCTGCCTGTTCACGGCTTAAACGAATCATTTTGGAAGCAACCACTCTCAGCCCGTTACGTTCAAAACGCTGCAAAATCTCACCGATTAAATTACGTTTTACCGCATCGGGTTTAATAATCGAAAAAGTCCTTTCCATCATCTTCACCTTAGAAATTTGAATTGCCGTATTTTAACAGGGATTGCCATCGGATGCAGAAAAACAAAAGCCCCAGTCCATGCTGAGGCTTTGACAATCACAGATGTGCGATTTAAACCGTAAAAGACTCGCCGCAACCGCAGCTATCCTTTACATTCGGGTTATTAAATTCAAACCCTTCATTGAGCAAACTTTCGCGTACGTAGTCAATCTCCATACCATCAATATTACCAAGGCTTTTGGAGTCGACCACCACTTTTACGCCGTGACTTTCAAACACCTGATCGTCGTCGTTAATTTCATCCGCATAATCAACAACATAGGCGAAACCGGCACAACCGCTCACCTTTGTCGCGACTCGAAGCCCTAATCCACTTCCGCGCTTGGCAAGCATAGTGTTTACACGTTCCGCCGCTGCTTCGGTTAAGGTGACCGCCATAATTACTCCTTCAAGACAGTTTTCGGTAAGTCGAGCGAGTAATTATAGCAAATTGCAGTCAACGACAAACACAGCAGTTAACCAAATTTCACTTCGGCAATATTGGTTTGCTTCTGATCGATGATGGACTGAATGGAAATTCCTTTAAGGAAAGAGTCGATAGTTTCGCTCAACTCTGTCCACAATTCGTGCGACAGACACATATCGCCATCGTGACAATTCTGCTTGCCTTTGCACTTACGCGCGTCAACATGCTCATCCACCGCATGGATAATCTGGCTGACTGAAATTTCGCGGGCGTGACGGCTCAAACGGTAACCGCCTCCCGGACCACGGGCTGAAGAGACAAGCTGAGCGCGCTTTAATTTTGCAAAAAGCTGCTCCAGATAGGATAGAGAAATCCCTTGACGCTCGGAGATCAATGAAAGGGTGACTGCCCCTTTCTCTTGATTCAATGCAATGTCGATCATTGCCGTTACCGCATAACGGCCTTTGGAAGTAATTTTCATCGTTGTAGCACCTTTATCTATCTCGCCGCCTAACCAGGCCAGGAGTAAAATATTTTTAATATGAGAATAGAATCCTACAATAACCATAAAAATTATACAACTATTTTGCGGACACTAAAAATCACTCCCGCCATTCACCGAATACAATCTAAAAAATTTTACTTAAACCACAAAGGCAAGCACCCCCCAAACCTTAACACCTTAAAGGGTACAAATAAAAAAACCCGGCTCTATTACTGAAAACATTCAGAAATAGAGCCAGGGCTTTAATTGAAAGACGCTTAAGAAACTACTTTTTATGCTTTAAATGTGCTGCCTGCTCCGGGTCACTCGGCTCAAGTACCGCATCGTCCAGATTCGGTAATTCCATATCGATTTCGGTGCCACCTAGACGAGCTAACTCTTGCGCCATTTTTTCCAGCTTTTCATCCTGAACCTGAATATGATCCAATAGACTATAAATCGCTTTTTCAACCGGATCCGACATTTCCTGACTGACACCGTAGGCATCAAAACCGATCTTCTGAGCCATTTTCTGACGCCGTTCTTTCACATCTTCGCTTTTGGCATTAACAATGCGTCCCGGAATTCCAACCACAGTCTGCCCGGCTTCGACCGGCTTGAGGACAACGGCATTGGAACCAATCCTGACATCGTCACCAACGACAATCGGACCGAGCACCTTGGCTCCAGCCCCGACAACCACACCATTCCCCAACGTCGGGTGACGTTTGCCCGGTTGCCACGATGTTCCGCCGAGCGTCACCCCATGATAAAGCGTGCAATCATCGCCGATTTCTGCCGTCTCCCCGATGACGACCCCCATGCCGTGATCGATAAAAAAACGGTCGCCAATTTTCGCAGCCGGATGAATTTCAATCCCTGTCAACCACCGGGCAAAACCGGAAAGCCAGCGAGCCAGCCATTTTAAATGCCAGCCCCAGAAGGTGTGCGCCAAGCGATAGAAAAGAATGGCATGCAGGCCTGGATAGGTAGTCAACACTTCAAAAGTATTGCGTGCCGCCGGATCGCGGTCGAATACGCATTTGATATCCGATTTTAAACGTTTAAACATGACCTCTTATCCTTCAACCTACTTTTTGGGCTCATCACCGAGTTTACGTTGAGTTGCACTGAGAATTCCACGCAAAATATCGACTTCTTTCACATCCAGCTCGGCGCGGTTAAACAGGCGACGCATACGGCGCATAAAGCGCGCATTCTTAGCCGGATCGAGAAAACCGATATCCTGCAAGGCCACAAATAAATGATCATAAAACCCTTCCAGCTGATCATTGGTTGCCAACTGGTGACGATAACCGTTACGTTTAACCGACTCGATTTCAGTCGCCATCAGACACTCGTAAGAAAAAACCTGTACTGCCGCACTGATATTGAGTGAACTGTAAGTCGGATTACTCGGAATATGAGACAGATAATTACACAAATCCATCTCAGAATTACTCAACCCCGAATCCTCGCGACCGAAAACAATGGCGACCGGCGCCGCATCCTCCGCCTGAACGGTCTTCAAGGCCAGCTCCGCCGTTTGCCGCACATCCAGCTGCGGCCAGGAGACCTTACGCAAACGGGCGCTGGCACCAAAAACCAGCTGCACACCATGCAACGCCTCTTCAAGGGTCGGTACCACCTTGGCCGCCGCCAATACATCCGTTGCACTGGACGCTCTGGACGAGGCTTCCTGAGACGGGTAGCTACGAGGATTGACCAGAACCAACTGACTTAACCCCATATTTTTCATAGCACGTGCCACACCACCGATATTCCCCGGATGAGAGGTTTCAACCAGTACGATACGGATTTTCGCTAGACGTGGATCAAGGCAGTAATCTTCAATCATCTCAATTCTCTGTGCTATTTGGTTATAATCGGCAGCATCTGACAACACCTATAACGCCGCCGGCATTTTGGGGCAAATATTGTACCCTTTTCCAGGCAAGCATATCAGCCCGAGTGCAGAAAGGCCGGCAATTAAAGCAAACACAGCCCTAAAAGGATCTTTATGCACCCTTATCTAAACATCGCAACCGAAGCCGCTCAAGCCGCCGGTAAAGTTATTCGCCACTATCAGGAACGCTTCGATCAGATCAGTGTGGAACACAAAGGCCGCAACGACTATGTCAGCCAATGTGATCTGGAAGCGGAGCAGGCAATCATCAAAACCATCCGTAAATACCATCCGAACCACGCCATTCTTGCCGAGGAGACCGGCAGACAAAAAGGGGACGACACCTCAAAAGTCGAGTGGATTATCGACCCATTGGACGGCACGACCAACTTCCTGCACCAATTCCCGCAGTATGCCGTTTCGATCGCCGTACGTGAAAACGGCAAACTGACGCATGCCGCCATTTACGATCCGGTTGCCGACGAATTGTTTACCGCTTCACGCGGTGCCGGAGCTTACCTGAATAAATTCCGAATTCGCGTCACCGAACAGAAGTCGCTAACGGACTCACTGCTGGCCACCGGTTTTCCGTACCACGATTTCAGCTATATCGACGATTATCTGGCAAGCTTCAAAGCTTTTATGACTACGACAGCCGGTATCCGCCGCGCAGGTTCCGCAGCCTTGGATCTGGCTTATGTCGCCTGCGGTCGTGTTGACGGCTTCTGGGAATTAAACCTCAAACCTTGGGACATCGCTGCCGGAGCCTTGTTGATCAAAGAAGCTGGCGGCCTGGTGACAGACTTCAACGGCGGTGAAGACTACCTTGAAAGTGGAAACATCATGGCAGCTAACCCGAAACTCTATAAGGAGATGGCTCAGGTTATCGGCAAAACTATTTCCAAAGAACGTCGTCGTTAATTCTTAGCGATCGGGAGTGGCGACAAAGGAGAACAGCTCTCTTTAGTCGCCCTCTTGCAAAGGCAACGACATCAGAACCGCATCTTCCCGGCTTTCGACGTAATCATTAAGAACATCATCCCAGTCCTTAGACTGGTAATAATCCTTGCGAACACCGTCTTCACGAAAACCCAGCTTACGATACAAAGCCCGCGCACGCTGATTCGACTCGCGAACTTCCAACAAAACGATATTGAAATCCGCTTCAAGTAATTGCTCAAGGAGCTTGGAAAATGCCAAAGTGGCCATTCCTTTCCCCTGACTTTCGGGACGAATGCAGAAGTTCAACAGATGCGCCTCATCCAGTACCGTCAAAAAACAGCTATACCCTTGGATCCGACCATCAATATCGCAAAAGACATAGTTTATCCCCTGATCCAGGCTATTCTCAAACCCCCTTCTGCTCCAGGGAAAATCATACGCTTGCTGCTCGATCAGCAACACCTCATCAAGATCGGTCTCGTTCATCGAACGAAGGTAGCTTATTTTTTCCAAGGACATGAGTAGAAGATTATCCGAAAGAGCGCACAAGACACTTCGCTAACGAAGCTGTGCATCGAGTCGAAGCGCCTGCTGATAAAAAGATTTCTTGGCATGAGGATCACTAAGCATCAGGTCAAAATCCGGAACCGGAAGCACCTCGCTGCCTTCGCTCAGAACCTCATTAATAACATGCTCGGGGTCCATGCTCAGCAGACAGTCCACACCCGAGTCGATAATCTCCTCGACTGAGCTATACAGCTGTTCTTCACTGACCAGAAGAGAACTATCTACAAACAAGACCTCTTCTTCGGACCAACTCATAGCGTGCATGATTTGACTCCACAACTGCCATTCCGCCTTGCTTTCATCCTGCCACAGGGACTGCAACCCCTGACCCAGCAAAACCACCTGCCGCGACGAAACAACACCTTCAAGCGTCGATGTTTCAGAAACAGCTTCTGAGCCCACTGCATCGCTGACGCTCGCCGCTACCGGCTCAGAATAACTTTCATCGCGCACAACGTCTGTCGCATGATCCTGATCCATTGAAGCCGACAACTCGGGTGCAGACGTCATTTCGGACAGGGAATGAAGTGCCGAGTCTCTGGGTGTCCAGTGAGAAACACCCAGCTGCTGGAAAAGTGCTGCCGAGAATTTAACTGACAATGCAGAACTTCCTATAAAACAATCGGTTACACATCCGCCTGAGGATGCGCCTTCACCGGAGCATCCTTAAGCTTGTTCAAGGCATTGATATACGCCTTGGCCGAAGCGGTCACAATATCGGTATCCGCCCCTTGCCCATTAACAATACGACCGGCTTTTTCCATACGCACAGCCGTCTCGCCCAGAGCGTCGGTTCCGTTGGTCACATTGCTCACCGAATACAGCAACAAGGACGCGCCGGAATGCACCATGGATTCGATCGCCTTGAAGGTCGCATCGACGACGCCGCCGCCCTGAGCTTTGGCAGTCTGCTCCTGCCCTTCAATCCATAAGGTAACTTCCGCTTCCGGAGACTCTCCCGTCTCGGTCGAAACTTTCAACGAAACCAGACGATAAGTTTCGTTCTCGACACGCATAATATTGTTATCGGTAACCAGCGACTGCAGATCTTCATCGTAGATTTCATGTTTACGGTCAGCCAGCTCTTTAAAGCGGACAAAAGCGTCATTCAACTCCTGCTCGGTTTCGAACTCGATTCCCAGCTCCTGCAAACGGGTCTTGAATGCATTGCGCCCCGAATGTTTCCCCAGCACCATCTTATTGTCGCTCCAGCCAACATCCTGAGCGCGCATGATTTCATAGGTTTCTCGATGTTTCAGAACGCCGTCCTGATGGATGCCCGACTCGTGAGCAAAGGCATTGGCACCGACAATTGCCTTATTCGGCTGCACGGCAAAGCCGGTAATATTCGCCACCAAACGCGACGCCGGGACAATTTCTTGAGTATTAATACGAGTATCAACGTCAAATACATCCTGACGGGTTTTGATCGCCATTACCACTTCTTCCAGCGCAGTATTCCCGGCGCGTTCACCCAGACCGTTGATCGTACACTCGACCTGACGGGCACCGTTTTGTACCGCGGCCAACGAATTCGCAACCGCCAGACCCAAATCGTTATGACAGTGTGCCGAGAAAATCGCTTTATCGGAATTCGGAATACGCGTCAGCAGATCGTTGAACAAAGCACCGAACTGCTCCGGTACGTTGTAACCGACCGTATCCGGAATATTAATGGTTCCCGCTCCAGCATCGATAACCGCCTCAATCACGCGGCACAGAAAATCCGGATCGGAACGGCCGGCATCCTCCGGCGAAAACTCGACATTATCGGTGAACTGACGGGCCAGCTTAACGGCCCATACCGCACGCTCAACCACTTCGTCCGGACTCATTCGGAGCTTTTTCTCCATATGAATCGGTGAAGTCGCTATAAACGTGTGAATACGACCGGAGTTAGCAGGCTTGATCGCCTCACCGGCACGACGGATATCATTTTCCACCGCTCGCGCCAACCCACAAATCGTTGAATCCTTAACCGTTGTCGCAACTGCTTGAACCGATTCAAAATCACCGATACTGGCGGCAGGAAAACCGGCTTCAATTACATCGACACGCAACTTTTCCAACTGCTTGGCAATACGAATTTTCTCTTCCTTGGTCATGGAAGCGCCGGGACTCTGTTCACCGTCACGCAGAGTCGTATCAAAAATAACTAGATGGTCTTTCATAATTTTCTCAATTCAAGCAATTAATTGGATTCTTTAGAAGATGAAGGCTTGGCGTCGTCGGCAACCTCTTCGGACTCGGCAAACACCTTGGACAACTCTTCGCTCTCACGCTGCTGACGCCGCTCTTCACGTCTTACCCGCAAAGTAGCTAACGTCAGAACCGGCCCCGAAAAGGCGTACAGGAAAAGCACTGAAAACAAGATCATCGCCGGCTTAAGACTGACAACGACAAGAATCAGCACCCCGACCAGAAGCGTCAAGAAAGAAACCTTGCCTTTCAGGTTTACTTCTTTAAAGGAATGGAAACGGAAATTACTGACCATCATCAAGCCGGTAAAAACCGTCAAAAACAACGCTAGAAGCGGAATATAGGTGTCATGCATATGATCGTTTTCAACCATCCACACCAGTCCGGCAAGTACCGCCGCTGCCGCAGGACTTGGCAACCCCTGAAAATAGCGTTTATCCGCCACTCCGACCTGAGTATTGAAACGCGCCAAGCGCAATGCCGCACCCGCGGTATAGATAAAGGCGGCCAACCAACCGAGCTTACCGAAATCCGTCAAGGCCCACTGATACATCAGCAGCGCCGGCGCCAGACCAAACGAAACCATATCCGACAAACTATCGTACTCGGCGCCAAAAGCGCTTGAGGAATTTGTCATCCGGGCAATGCGGCCATCAAGCCCGTCAAAAACCATCGCGATAAAAATCGCAATAGCCCCCTGCTCAAAATTCCCCTGCATACCGGCAATGACCGCATAAAAACCGGCAAACAGCGCAGCGGTCGTCATAAGATTAGGCAGCAGATAGATGCCGCGTTCAAATGGCTTTTTCATAAACTGTTTTAAACCCCTGACGGAAAAACCGGCGCACAGCAGATCTCTCGCTATACGCCTCAAAATAATAATTCAGGCTATTCTAACAAGATAAATTTTGCCGACAGCAAATTTCCTCGGCCAATTGGCTATTTTTATCGACGCTCTTATTTATATATAAAGAGTGACTTATATAAAGAGAGACTGCTGCTCGGGTGAAACAGCAAAGTAAGTTGCCGCCCCGGCAAATTGTATGGATTCGATAAACTCTTCCTCACGAAAGCCCATCAGATCGACACTCATCTGACATGCCGTCATTTGCACACCCAGTTCAACGCAAAGCGCTCGTAGCTCGTCGACAGGAACCTGACCATTGGCCAGTAACTGCTTTTTAAACCCCCAAGTTGCCAGCACCTCCATTCCCGGAAGCTGCCATAAAAACCCTGGAAGAGAACGGTTCATATCGATCTGTCTAAGCCAATCCGGTCCGACCGGCAAATGCATTTTCATCCCGGGATTTCCTACTGGAGAAACCCGAAGATGCTTCGTTTCTTTAAGCGCGCACTGCAGACCGTAAAAAGTAAAGAAGACCTCAACCTGTTTATCCATCGCCGCCGCCGTACTGGCCAGAATAAAAGTCGGGTACGCCCAATCAAGCGAGCCTTTCGTATGAATAATGCTGAGTTGCTGTCGCGCCATAACTAGAGACCTTTATCTTCTGATTTCAAATTCAATGAGCGGTTCTTCCGTTAACAAAGAGCAATGCAGTCCCTGCTGCCGGCAGAATGCCGGAATATCCTTCAGCCCGCCTTTATCTTTGAGCTGAATTCGAAAAACATTCTCTTGCACATTTTCATGCAAGGCTTTTTTTAACTTAATAATCGGCATTGGACATGCCAATGCACAGCAGTCGAGTTTATACATATATTTGAGGAATCCGGTTAAAGGTGACTATTATCCAATATTCACTGGAAATGGTAAGCGCCATTCAATTTTTATCCACAGTCTTTCCAATTTTAAGGCTTTTTTCTTGGCTGGTAATTCCTCTAGACTAAAACCGAGTCTGAAAAAAGACCGTCGCTGAAAACTCGCTTGATAGACTCCATTGCCGACTGCGCTCATTAGAGAATTGGCTAAATCACGAACATTTATTATAGTGTGGCAAAGAGACATCAAGGTACATATGCAGCGATGCAAAAAAATAAAATGACAAAAACACACACAAGAAACGGCTACACAGGCGTGACAAGAATGAAACGATTCCGCCAGGCAACACTGGCGATCATGATCGGATCGCTCGCGGCAATTAACTCTTCGAGCGCCATTGCTCTGGACAACCTACCCGATCTGGGCGCCCCGGATCTGGTTGAGTATGACCGACAAACCGAAGAACGTTTGGGAAGAGCCTTTACCGAATCCCTTATGACGCAGTTCGATCTGCAAGAGGATCCGGAGATACTGAATTACATCCGCCAGATCGGTTACAAAATTGCCGGCAACAGCGGACAGAACCGGAACTTCGATTTTTATGTAATCCGGAATAACACCATTAACGCTTTTGCCGGACCGAATGGCGTAATCGGTGTTCATACAGGGTTAATCGAAACGGTTCACAGCGAATCGGAACTGGCATCGGTGATTGCGCATGAAATTGCCCACGTCACCCAGCAGCACCTTTCGCGAACTTATGAGTACAACAGTACCCAGGGCAGTATCACCAGCTTCGCAACTTTATTGGCTGCGGTGCTGGTCGGAATTTACAACCCGAACGCGGGTATGGCTGCACTGATGGGCGGCATGGGAATGAATATGCAGGACCAGCTAAAAAATTCTCGGCAGCATGAACAGGAGGCGGATAACGTGGGCATCCAAATTCTGCACGAATCAGGTTACGACCCGCATGCGATGGGCGATTTTTTCGGACGACTGGCAAAATCCAGTCAGTTTAACGCCCACCAGGTTCCGGAAATTCTGCGAACGCACCCCGTTACTCTGAGCCGCCTGGCGGCAGCGGAAAACCGGGCGCAAGTGATGCCACCGTTGAAAGTGCCTGTGGAAAGTAACGACCTGATATTAATAAAAATGCGCATTGCTGCCGAAAAAGAGGATTTTTCGAAACTTGAAATCAAAAGTCTGACAGCCTCTGAACAGTGTTATCTGCACAATTTGCAGGAGCTCAATCGCAAGCAAACGGAAAAACAGCTGCGACAAAGCCGAGCACAACTGGACTGTCTGCTAAGAGAAGCCAGTGAGAATACAATGCAGCCGCTTTACAACACGCTCTTAATTGAACGTATCAAACAATTCAAAGAGCGCAACAGCAACGCCGACCTGAAGCAGCCGATCAGCGAAGCTTTAAAACTGATCAGCTATCAGCAAGAGTTATGGCCAAACAACCTTGCTGTGCAACTTCGGCATGCGCAGTTATTGGAATTAACCGGCGAATACCAGAAAGCAATGCAGGTGCTGGCCGATGGCAGCGAGAAAGGTCACAACCAATACCAGATAAATAATTATCTGGCGCAGTTTGCCCGAGAACAAAACAAAGAAGCGCTCGCCAACTACTACCAGGCTCGGGCACAAGTGTTTGTCGGCAACTACGCCAGAGCCAGGCACTTTATCGATGAAGCCAAAAGAATAAACAATCAAAGAAATGAGGGCATTGATAAGCAAATCGATTTTTTCAATGCAAAATATACGCAAAATTTACAGGAAAACGATCAAAAGGAGGTTATCCAGTAGATTACATAAAAAAATATTACAAGTTGATTAAATAATACTATAGCAAACCCCATTTAAAATCCTTGCGTTTGCAAAGTAACTGAGTAAGCTAACAACCCTAAGAGCGAAACCGCTCGAATAATATAAAACCCAACATATAATGGGGACGTCGAAAGACACTTTTGGAGGAGAAGAATAATGAATTTAAAAATGAAGCAACTGTTGACTGCTTTCGCCGTCTCGTGTGCCGTAATGACAGCGCCAGTTAGCGTTCAAGCTGCGGACAAGCCAGCTGCCTCTGATATTGAAGAAGGTAAGAAACTTGCCTTCAGCCGTTCTAAAGGGAACTGCCTAGCCTGCCATATGGCTGGTGACGGAGCCCAACCGGGTAATATCGGGCCAGCACTTGTTGCGATGAAATTACGTTACCCTGACAAGCAAAAGTTGTACAACAAAGTTTGGGGTACTTCTGATTCAATGAAAGTGCCTAACAGCATGATGCCTGAATTCGGATTACACGGAATTCTAAGTGATGACGAAATCCGTAAAGTCGTTGACTACATCTATACGCTGTAAAAAAAATTTTTATTAAACCTTAACCGGGAGTTTTAAACCTTATGAAACGTAGATCTTTCCTTAAAGGTACTCTAGCCACTGGTGCTGCAGCTGTAGCTGTTAACGCTGGTCTTCTAACGCCTAGCACTGTACTAGCTGCTGACTGGAATGCTAAAGCATTCGGTGCAAAAACAACTGATGACGCTCTAAACGCAGTTTTCGGTTCTACTAACGCTACTGCTTCAGGTGATGTACAACTTAAAGCGCCAGCAATCGCGGAAAACGGTGCTGTTACTCCAGTTACTGTTGATGCTTCTGGTATCGATGGTGTTGAATCTATCGCTATCCTAGCTAGCAAAAACCCAATGCCTATGGTTTGTGAATATACTTTCGCCGCTGGTGCAGTAGGTTATGTATCTACTCGTATCAAAATGGGTGAAACCATGAACGTTATTGCTGTAGTTAACGCTGGCGGTAAGCTTCTTAAAGCAGAACAAGAAGTTAAAGTAACAATCGGTGGTTGTGGTGGTTAATCCCCACTCTTAACCGTTTAATACTTTAGATTCATACTTTTTAAAAGGAAATATTATGTCTATCAAAATCCGTATGCGTGGTAAGTCAAAAGGTGGCGTAGCTGAAATTAAAGCTCTAATCAAGCACCCAATGGAATCTGGTGCTCGTATGAACAAAGCTACCGGTAAACCATACCCAGCTAAGTACATCGACATGGTTGAAATTTCTGTTAACGGTACTAAAGCGATTGATGCTCAATGGTCTGGTGCAGTTTCAGCTAACCCATACATGGCTGTTA
The DNA here is from genome assembly GCF_013282625.1 of Thiomicrorhabdus xiamenensis. NCBI lineage: Bacteria > Pseudomonadati > Pseudomonadota > Gammaproteobacteria > Thiotrichales > Piscirickettsiaceae > Thiomicrorhabdus > Thiomicrorhabdus xiamenensis. The sequence continues at coordinate 836,896 of NZ_CP054020.1, read as the reverse complement.
AAGTTAAAGCTAACGCTGGCGATGAAGTTAAAGTTAGCCTAAAAGACAACACTGGTGCAACTGGTGAAGACTCAATCAAACTAAAATAATTTAGCTTGATTCGTGGCATTCACTCTCGGGTGAATGCCATACACTATAAAAATAATAAAAAATATAATACGCTCTCCATAGGAGGATTGGAATGAAGAAGACCTTACTAGGCTCACTAGCCTTAGGCGTGACAATGATCGCAACCAGCCCTGCAGCATTTGCAGTAGATCCAGAACAAGATCGTCAGAACCTGGTTGATTTTTTCAAGTCAAAAAGCCCAAAAATCGCCTTTGAAGATTACAAAGACGGTGGTTATATCTACAGCGCTGACAAGCGTGCTCAATGGGAAGCAGTTGAAGAATTCCCTCCATATTTAGATTCTGTTGATGCCGGTGAAGAACTGTATCAGCAAGATCAAGCGGTATACGAAAAATGCTTCGGTGATGATCCGGCAAACGTTCGTCCGCACTACCCTTACTTTGATGAGAAGACCCAGCAGGTGGTAACACTTGAGTGGGCAATCAATATCTGTCGTGAAGACGCCGGACTTAAGCCGTTTAAATATAAAAAAGGCGACATCGCCAAGCTAAGTGCTTATTTCGCGTATCAATCACGTGGCCAGAAAGTTGACGTTAAAATTGACAGCGATGGAGCTCGCGAAGCCTACAACAAAGGCCGTGATATGTTCATCAAGCCAGTTGGTCAGCTAGGCCTATCATGTGCTAAGTGTCACGCATACAACGCCGGTCGCTATGCACGTGCAGATTTACTTTCTCCGACTCTAGGTCACACTACCCACTTCCCGGTTTTCCGTGCGAAATGGCAGGAACTAGGTACCCTACACCGTCGTTATGGTGGATGTCACCAGAACATGCGTGCTAATCCATTTAAGCCGCAAAGTGAAGAGTACCGTAACCTAGAATTCTTCCAAGCCTATATTTCAAACGGTTTGGAGATCAACGGTCCAGGTTACCGTCAGTAATCTGAATTTATCCTCCAACTTAAGCTCAGTTTTTAACTGAGCTTTTTTATTGCCTAAAGAAAATCAGTAAATCATTATTTACTAATCTCCTTAGGCAAAAAAGGAGGACATAAAAAAACCGGCTCACGCCGGTTTTTTTATGTCTTGCTAAAGCAAAGATTACTCTTCGTTGAGCATCTGCTCACCTTCATAAACCCAGTCGAAACCTTGACGAACCCAAGCTTCAATGCGCATCAGTAAATCAGTATTATTCAAGCCCATTTTCTGCGCCAGCAGGAAGACCTTATCCTGCTCTTCCTTACCGAAGTGACCATCTTTATAGGAAAGCTTAATAAGCTCCTGTAACGTAATCACACGCGCCTTCTTGGTATCCAGCTTACTCAGCGCATCATTAATATCCAGTTCGGATTTATCCAAATCGAACTCAATACCATAAGCAACACTGAAGTCCTTAAGATACTGAATTTCTTCGTCAGAAACATCATTGTCAGCTGCAGCTAAGTTAGCCGCAAGGTCAAATACCACCTGACGCTGTTCTTCGGTTAATTGATCGGCAAACATTTGCGCAACTCCTTAAATTAAAATTTATTGTGTTCAATCTGATCGACATTACGCACAGCACCGAAAGCGGCACTGGTCGTCATGGCAGCATAGGCACGAAGTGCGGCGCTGACTTTACGTTCGCGCGGCTTGACCGGCTTCCAGGCATCCTTCCCTTTCGCTACCATCGCCTGACGGCGTTCCGCCAACTGCTCGTCGGTCAGTTGTACATTGATTGTACGGTTTGGGATATCGATTTCAATCATATCGCCATCTTCAACCAGACCGATATTCCCGCCTTCGGCCGCTTCAGGCGACGCGTGACCGATCGACAGACCGGAAGTCCCGCCGGAGAAACGACCGTCGGTCAGAAGCGCACACTCTTTACCCAGCCCTTTCGATTTCAGGTAACTGGTCGGATACAGCATTTCCTGCATTCCCGGACCGCCCTTCGGTCCTTCGTAACGGATAATCACCACTTCACCGGCTTTGACTTCATCGCCTAGAATACCGGCAACCGCCGCATCCTGTGATTCATAAATACGTGCAGACCCGGAGAATTTGAAGATCGACTCGTCGACACCGGCCGTTTTAACAATACAGCCGTCCTGTGCGATATTACCGTAAAGAACAGCCAGACCGCCTTCTTTGGTATAAGCATGTTCCAAATCGCGGACACAACCTTCAACCGGATCACTGTCAACGCTCTTCCAGCGTTTATTCTGGCTAAAGGCTTCAGTGGTACGCACATTCCCCGGAGCGGCTCTGAAGAAGGTATTGATTGCTTCGTCGTCGGTGCGGCGAATATCCCAAAGATCGATTGCCGCCCCCATGCTTGAAGCATGAACCGTATGCACATCGCGATTAATCAGGCCGCCGCGATCCAATTCACCGAGGATACGCATAATACCACCGGCACGATGCACATCTTCCATATGGAAAATTTTCGAGTTAGGCGCAACCTTAACCAGACAAGGAATCTGGCGAGAGATTCGATCCATATCCGCCATGGTAAACTTCACTTCGGCTTCGCGGGCAATCGCCAGCAGGTGCAGAACCGTATTCGTCGACCCACCCATAGCAACATCCAACGCCATCGCATTCTCAAAAGCTTCATAGGTGGCGATAGAGCGCGGAAGTACTGAAGCGTCGTCTTTTTCGTAATACTGTTTTGCCAGCTCTACGATACGGCGTCCTGCTTCTTCAAACAGATGCTTACGGTCAGCATGCGTCGCCAAAGTCGTCCCGTTCCCCGGTAAAGCGATCCCCAAAGCTTCGGCCAGACAGTTCATCGAGTTAGCAGTAAACATACCGGAGCAGGAACCACAGGTCGGACACGCCGAAATTTCAACTTCTTCGACGTCGCTGTCGGAACAATGATCGTCCGCCGCCATAACCATCGCATCCACCAGATCCAGCTTGATACCTTCACCGCCCAATACCGTTTTACCGGATTCCATCGGGCCACCTGTGACAAAGATCGTCGGAATGTTCAGACGCATTGCCGCCATCATCATCCCCGGAGTGATTTTGTCACAGTTCGAAATACAGACCAGTGCATCGGCGCAGTGGGCGTTACACATATATTCAACCGAATCGGCGATCAGATCGCGCGAAGGCAAGGAATACAGCATCCCGTCATGCCCCATGGCGATACCGTCATCGACAGCAATGGTGTTGAACTCTTTTGCGACACCGCCGGCTTCCTCAATGACGCGCGCCACCAGCTGACCCATATCTTTAAGATGGACGTGCCCAGGTACGAATTGGGTGAAAGAGTTGGCAATTGCGATAATCGGCTTACCGAAATCTTCAGATTGCATCCCCGTTGCACGCCATAAAGCACGGGCACCGGCCATATTGCGGCCATGGGTACTGGTTTTGGAACGATATTGAGGCATGGATAGGCTCCTTATTGACAAAACAAAGGTTCGCGATACGACAAACGGAGTTCAATACGACGCCGACACGGTTATTACCGAGGCGGTTGATATCGATTCCTTTGCTATTCGACTTTGCTCTATTGACTGTTATACTTAGGATTCAGCGAATCAGTATTGGTGGTCAGTCATTTTGCTGCATGTACAGTGCATCGCAATGCACGACAAGCTAAAAGCAAATCGCCACTCTGACGGGATAACCGAAAGGTCGGCACAGACCAAAAACTTTTTCGCAAATTCCCTTAAAAATTAATCTTGGTATTTTCGCACATTCATGCAGCAATCTGAATTAGATTTTATCCAAAGCCTGCGTCAATCCTCTCACTATATTGAGCAGCATCGCGGCAAAACCTGCGTCCTCTACATTCCCGGCGAACTTCTCGAGAATGGCGAACGGATTCAGACCTTGAGCAGAGACATCGCCCTGCTCCATTCTCTAGGACTCAAACTGGTTCTGGCGATGGGGGCTACGCCACAGATCAACAAGGCATTACAGGCTCAGGACATTGCATGGCAACACCATCACCAGTGCCGAATCACGCCAACCGAAATACTGCCGATATTCCAACAGACCATCGGCCAGGTACGCTCGCAACTCGAAGCCGCTTTCTGCCAAGCTTCCAACCAACAGCAGAAGCCGATCAGTCTGATCTCCGGAAACTGGGTAATTGCCCGCCCTAAAGGCGTGGTCGACGGTATTGATTACCAGCACACCGGCCAGTTGCGCAAAATGAATCATGAAGCGATACAGGCGTGTCTGGAAAGCAAACAGATCGTTCTCCTGACACCTCTGGCCTATTCCCTGACCGGTGAAGTATTCAACCTCAATACGCTTGAACAGGCCTGCGAAGTCGCGAAACTGCTGCGTGCCGATAAATTGATGGTATTCCAGCCGGAGAACCAGTTACAGAACCTGCCTGCGGCTCTCAATCAAGTTCAACTGGCGCAATTAACCGCTGAACTTCCGGATGCGCAGAAGCTCCTCTTCGGACGCTTGCAGACCCTAAGCAACGCGGTCAAGCGCATCCACCTGCTGAATCAGGAAGATCCATCAAGCCTGTTGCTGGAACTTTTCACCCGCGACGGTTCCGGAACCATGATTTTCAGCGACCGTTATCATCAGATACGTCAGGCAAGCATCGAAGATGTCGGCGGTATACTGGAGGTCATCGCGCCACTTGAACAGAACGGCATTCTCGTCAAACGCTCGCGGGAGCGTCTGGAACTGGAGATCGACAACTTCATTGTTATTGAACGCGATCAGCGCATTATCGGTTGTGCCGCGCTCTATGCCGATTATCATGACAGCGGAGAACTCGCCTGTCTGGCCGTACATCCTGACTATCAGGGTCAGGAGCTCGGCGAGCAGCTGCTTGAAGAGATCGAGCAGCGGGCAAAGCATAAGCGTCTACAGCAGCTGTTCCTGCTGACAACGCATACCCATCACTGGTTTATCGAGCACGGTTTTTATCTGGCAAGTCCAAATGAACTGCCAATGCAGAAGCAGCAGCTATATAATTACCAGCGAAATTCCAAAGTACTGATTAAAACGCTCACGCACAGCTAAAGACAACTTCATGACGCAAAACACACAAGCCGACGAAAACTCGACCGAATACGAAATCCAGCAAATGAAAGACCGCTTCCGCGGTTTTCTACCGGTTGTAGTCGATGTTGAAACCGGAGGCTTCAACCCTCAGACCGACGCTCTTCTCGAAGTCGCTGTCGTCACTTTGGAGATGGATGAATACGGCCAACTCCAGCGCAAGGAAACCTTCGACCGTAATATTCTGCCTTTCGAAGGAGCCAACCTCGAAGAGAGCGCCCTGAAATTTATCGGCATGGACGATCCGTTTCATCCTTTCCGCGGAGCCATTAACGAAAAACAGGCGCTGATTGAACTGTTTGAACCGATCAACCGGGAAATTCAACAGACCGGCTGCACACGAGCCATTCTGGTTGGACATAACGCGTTTTTCGACCTGAACTTCATACTCGCAGCTGCGGAACGCAACCATGTGAAATGCCCCTTCCATAAATTCAGCACCTTCGACACCGTCAGTCTGGCCGGATTGGCTTTCGGACAAACCGTACTGGCCAAAGCGATGGTTAAAGCCGGAATCGAATGGGATAACGCCATGGCGCACTCTGCAGTGTATGACACGGAGAAAACCGCTGATCTTTTCTGTCAGATTGTCAACCAGATGCCGATGCTCAGCGAATAACAGCGAACTTTCTTCGCTTTCTGCAGACAATAAAAAAGCACCAGGAACCGATCCGGCTCTCTGGTGCTTTTTTATATGCGGCCTATTTAAGCTTAAGCGCTTGCTTTTGCGTTAGCTTCCGCCATCAACTTTTTCAACTCGCCGGACTCGGCAAGTTCAAGCGTAATGTCGCAGCCACCCTGCAATTCTCCACCAATGTACAATTGCGGGAAAGTCGGCCAATCCTGATATTTCGGAAGATGTTCAAAAATCTGCGCATCCGCCAAGACATTCACGAAAGCGAACTTCTCGCCGGTTTCCACCAACGCCTGAGCCGCACGGCTTGAGAAACCGCAAGAAGGCATCTGCGGCGTACCTTTCATATACAGAACCACCGGGTTATTGCTGACCTGGTCGTGAATTCGATCTAAAGTTTCTTTAACAACTTGATCCTGGTTTTCCATAAGGGCCCCCTTAATGCTTGTAACTTTTATAAAAGATTTTTTAATTGAATGACCATTGTACTTATATTCAAAAAAATTCCCAGTAAACGACTCGGTTAATATGTCGGTTATAGGGCATTTTCCTGTTAAAGTGTCTTATCCACATGCTTCTGCAGCCAGAATTCCAGCAAAGCGGCGTGCCACAACTTGGAGCCCTGAATCGCGGTAAAAGCGTTATCCGCTTCCGGATTTTCCAGCAATTCCGCCAGTTTCTGCTGATTAAAGATTCCGCGTTTTTTCGCCGCCTCCGACGTCAGCAGACTTTTCATAAACTCATAGAAGTCGCCGCGTACGTATTTCAGCGCCGGCATCGGGAATGCCACTTTCGGACGGTCAATAATTTCATCCGGCACGATTCCGCGACCGATCGCTTTCAGAATATGCTTGCCGCCGGTCTTCATCTGCGGCGGTGCAGCCATGGCCCACTCGACCAGATCGTGATCCAGAAATGGCACGCGCGCTTCCAAACTCCAGGCCATGGTCATGTTATCGACTCGCTTCACCGGGTCGTCAACAATCAGCGTAGTCACATCAAGACGTAACACCTGATCCAGGAATTCATCCGCGCCTTCCTCGGTCAGGTGATCGGCAACATACTCGCCGGTCACATTATGCACATGATATTGCGGATTAATCACTTCGAGCCACTCCTCGTGGGAGCGATCAAAATAATAAGGCGCAAAGCACTGCAACGCCTGATCGCGATCCTTCAGATCAATCTTTTTACCGGCATCGGCCATTAACGGATACCAGAAATACCCACCGAAAACTTCATCCGCGCCCTGACCGGAAAGTACCACTTTAACTTCTTTTGAAACCTGTTCGGAGAGCAGGTAGAAAGCGACCGCATCTTGTCCCACCATCGGTTCGGCCATCGACTCCACCGCTTCATGCAATCGCGGCAGTACCGTTTCATTCGGGATATGAAATTTCTTATGATCGGTTTTATAGCGCTCAGCCACCATATCGGAAAACTCGAACTCATTGCCTTTCTCTTCCGGCGCGTCTTCAAATCCGATCGAGTAAGTTTTGATGTTCTCGACTCCGGCTTCCGCCAGCATCGCCACCAGCAAGCTTGAATCCAGACCTCCGGAGAGCAGAACGCCGACCGGAACATCAGCCGCGGTCAGGCGCTTGTGCACGGCCTGCTTAAGCTGTTTGTGAATCGCGTCCACCCATTCCTGTTCACTCTGCGGCACCGCTTCGCCCTTAAAGGTTTCGCCTGTCGGACGTTTGGCTTCCAGATGCCAGTAGCGTTTTTTGAAAATCTGTCCGTCCGGATTGACGATCATCCAGTGGCCCGGCTCCAGTTTGCGAATCCCTTTAAGAATCGTATAAGGCGCAGGAATCACAGCATGCAGAGTTAATTGAAAATGCAGTCCGACCGGATCAATCTCGCTATCAATATCCCCTTCTGCAAGCAGCGCCTGAGTATTGGAGGCAAAACGCACACCACCTTCAACCGGCGCGTAATACAGCGGTTTAATTCCCATGCGGTCGCGCGCCAGCAACAGCTGGTGATGATCGTCGTCCCAGATCGCAAATGCGAACATCCCTTCGAAATACTGGACACACTCCATCCCCCACTGGCGATAGGCTTTCAGAATCACTTCGGTATCGGAATGCGATACAAATTCATGTCCTAATTCCGTCAACTGTTCACGCAGCTCGACATAGTTATAGATACAACCGTTGAAAACCAGACTCAACTCTTTATCCAGCATCGGCTGATGCCCGCATGCGGAAAGATCGATGATCGACAGACGTTTATGACCCAGACCGACATGCTCGTCTATCCAGATCCCCTCGTCGTCCGGCCCGCGATTCTGCATCGCCGCCAACATCGGCTTAAGGCGTTGTTCGCTTGCCTGTTGACCGTCAAAGTAGATTTCACCGCAAATGCCGCACATAGAATTTCGCTCCCAGTTTTCGGTTCAGTCCGAATTTTATAACCAATCCGGCTATTTTAATCATTTTGGCGCATTTTTCAGGCCGACTCTTTAAAATGAACGAAAATTCCCCCTTAAACCAAGAGAAATTGAAGATGCAAGTCATTGGACTGACCGGCGGTATCGGTTCCGGGAAATCAACCTTTTGCAACCTAATGCAACAACATGGTATTGCCTTCATCGACAGCGATCAGATTGCCCGACAGGTCGTCGAACCGGGTTCACCGGGCTTAAAATCGGTGGTTGAAACATTTAGTAACGAAATACTGAATGCCGACGGTACGCTTAATCGCCCTCGATTGCGGGAGATTATCTTTGCCGAACCGAAAGACCCCCAGCCCAGAGAAAAGCTCGAAGCCATTCTGCATCCGTTAATTCGGGAAGAGACCTTGCGGCAAATCGATTCTTACCGACAAAATCCCGAATACACACAACCTTATCTTCTGGTTGCGATTCCGTTATTGGTCGAGGGGATACTCAAAACAGGCAGAAAACCGGACTATATCGATCAGATCTGGGTACTGGATTGTTCACAAAAAACGCAGATACAACGCGCTTGCAGCAGAGATCAAAGCAGCCTGAGCCAAATCAAGAACATCCTCGGCAATCAAGCTTCGCGCCAGCAGCGTCTGCAACACGCCGATAAGGTTATAGACAATGAAAAAGGCCTCGAGGAACTCGAACGTCAGGTCGAACTCCTGCTAAGGCCTTAATCAATACCCGTGCGCAAAATCTTCAGACAAAAAGCGGTAGCGCGCTTAATGCCTTGCCGAACCGGCTGATTTACGGATTATTTAAATTCGCGACGCATGGTCATTGAGACATATTCGGATTTCCACCGCACTTGCCTTGACCACCTTGCGGCATATTCGGACTGCCTCCGCACTGCCCTCTTGGCTGTGGCTGATTACCGCCGCATTTGCCCTGTCCGCATTTACCTTGTGGCATATTCGGGCTTCCACCGCACTGTCCGCGTTGCTGATACTGGTTACCACCGCATTTACCCTGCGGCATATTCGGATTGCCTCCGCACTGCCCTCTTGGCTGAGGCTGATTACCACCGCATTTACCCTGACCACATTTACCTTGTGGCATATTCGGGCTTCCGCCGCACTGTCCACGTTGCTGGTACTGATTACCGCCGCATTTTCCTTGAGGCTGGTTAGGATTACCGCCACATTTGCCCTGACCGCATTTCGCATCCGCCAACAGATTCGCTTTATCCTGTTCATCACCCAACAGGATAAACGGGTTTTCTGCCGCCATCGCCGAGCCGCCCATAACAGTCGCCGCTGCGGCAGCAAGCTGCCGAATAAAACCTCTGCGTGTATTCATGTCACTTCTCCTCTGATTTACCTTTTGAAGGCCATTAAACCGTTGTTAAATTCAATCAATCCTGCATAAAACACCGTCTTATCCAGTCATCCACACTGAAATAGCGTCCGCCGCCTGTCATAAAGCGCGCCAGCAACATCAGAAAACAGGTCTCCGCCCGCTCAATACTGTTATTCACTCTGGTAAAACTTCTCTGCTCGGTCAGCCATTGATAGCTGCCATCTTGCAGAATAAACACTTATGGATTTTAAATAAAAACTCAACAACCACACTAAACAATAGCAATCCTCTATTCAACAACCATTTATCAAAATCAGATAAAACTTCTTATAAATCAGATAATTAAATTCTGTATAAACGCGTAAAATCCATATAAACAAGCCACTTCGACACTTTTACTTGGAATTCCTTACGTAAGACTCAAGCACGCAAATTAAAGGAACAAAATCCCCTTAAGGCCGTTAAGCGCTTTTCCGACAAAAAAGAGAAGAATTCGTCTGCTTTACAGTCGATTCCAGACAACCATGTGAATACATAATAAAACCAAGGTATTAACGGGTTAGGCTGAAAAGGATATTCTCCTAACTCGTTGACTGAAAAGAATTATGCGCGTTTTGACTTTTGCCATTCAAAACTTGAGGACGATTATATTCGGGCTATAGGAAGACTGCTAAAATGCCAATATCATGAGTTGTATGAGCCATGAGGTGAACTATTAGAAGATGTCTTCCCAATAGCTACCAGTGCAACAAAACATTGATCAAAAAGCTTTCCTATTTGTGTGCAAAGAAATCCTGTCCGATGGGGCGTCTAAAACTATTTATTTTATAAAATTGGAGCTGGATTCCGAATGCGCAAATTTTCAATATTCGTATTCATTTTTATCGTCATAGCATTGCTTATCGGGTTTGAAAAAAACTTTTTGATACCGATGCCAGAGAAGACACCGCAAAGCGCGATGACAATTGAAAATGAACAAATTCATCTGCGCTTTGGGCACAACACGCCAGAAAACAGCGCTCTGCATCTGGCTGCATTACGCTTTGCCGAGCAGGTTAAGGAAAAGACCAGCAACCGGGTTATCATCGAAGTATTTCCCTCGCAGCAACTGGGCAATGACCATGAAATGGTTGAAATGGCGCGAGAGGGAACCCTCGATATTCTTTTAACACCCACCGCAAAAATGAGCGTCGCGCTTCCGGCTATGCAGTATGCGGACTTGCCTTTCTTCTTTCCGTCACGCGAAGATGCTTATGCATTACTTGATGGCGAGCCAGGGCGATTATTACTGGACAAGCTGGATCAGATTGACCTGGTGGGCGTCACTTTTTGGGAAAACGGCTTCAAACATTTCACCGGCAATCAGCCTTTTTTACAGCCTGCGGATTTTAAAGGAAAGAAAATTCGCGTCATGAAGAGCCGCATCATTATGGATCAATTCCGTGCCCTGGGTGCCGAGCCCGTGCCGATTGATTTCCATTCAACCCGACAGGCGCTTGCAGACAAGGTGGTTGACGGACAGGAAAATCCACTGGTCGCAATCGAGAGCATGGGATTTCATGAAGTGCAGTCCGACCTGGTACTCAGTGAGCACGCCTATCTTGGATATGTCTTTACGATCAGCAAAAAAACCTTTGACCGCTTATCTCAGGATATACGCACGATTCTGATCGAAACCGCCAAAGAACTGACTCCCTGGGAGCGAAACGAGACTCAGCGACGGGAACAAACTCTGCTAGAGAAGATCCGTAAGGCGGATATAAATATCCATCAATTAACCCCTCAGCAGCGTCAGGCATTTGCCGATCAAGTGGCATGGATCGCGAAAGCCTCCGAACCGGTAATTGGTACAGATATCATTTCCAAAACAGAAGAGTTCTTACTTGAAAAATACGGCCCTGCACCTGAACGCCAAGAGCAGATTGTTATAGGCCTCAATGCGGATCTTTCACTTGATGGCGGAAAAGCCGGTTTAGCGATCAAACGCGGTATTGAATTGGCCCTGGATGAGATCAATGCCAAAGGAGGTTTGCTTGGCAAGCCGGTAAGACTCATCGCACGGGATCACCGAACAACCCCCAGTATGGCGATTAAAAATCTGGAGTATTTCATTAATCGCAACGATACGGTAGCCATAATGGGCGGTAAACACAGTGCGGTCATCACCCAAGAAATCCCCTTCGTTCAAGATGCTCAAATTCCTTATCTGATCCCTTGGGCGGCGGTATCAGGCCTAACGGAAAACGGCTATGCCGATAACTATGTATTTCGCGTCTCAGCGAATGACCGCTTTGCCTCTGTATTCCTTGCCAAATACCTGCTTAAACGTCACAAGCGCCCCGCTATCGTCGTGGAAAATTCCATCTGGGGACGTGAAAATATGCAGCGTATATCCAAATTCATGCAACTCAAAGGAATCTCACCTGAGATCATGATGACAATAAACCGGGGGCAAGAGGATTTCAGTAATGAATTGAAGAAGATTACCGCTGCAAAATGTGACTCTATACTGCTTGTCGCCAATAGCAATGAAGGTGCAAATTTCATAACCGAGCTGGCCCAACAGCCCTTAGCGCTTCCCATCATTTCCCATTGGGGGGTTTTAGGAGGTGAGTTTTATCAAAGAGTACAGCATTTATTAGGCCGCATCGATCTGCGCTTTTTTCAGCCTTATCCTACAGCCGGTAAACGTCCGGAGTTAAACCGGCTTTTTAACCGTTACCGGCAGGTTTATGCCATTCCTCAAGATAAGCCAATCAATGTCCCAATGGCCGTAGCACAGGCCTATGACCTGACTCAGCTGCTGGCAGCGGCGATTAATCAGGCCGGCTCGGCGGAGCCTATAGAAGTGAAACAGGCTTTGGAACACCTCAAACCTGTCAATGGCGCAATACAATACTATCAACAGGCTTTTCGCCCCGATAATCACGAAGCCTTAAACGACGATCGTTATTTTATGGCACACTTTAATGACCAAGGCTTCATTGTACCGGTGGATAAATAGGCTAATTTGAATGGACGGATATTTTAAACCCGGCGGCATCCGCCGCAGAGTCAGTTTTCAGATCATTATCTTATTGACACTGGCACTCACGGCAAATTTATTGGCGATGCTGTATCTGGTCAGAGAACAGACGCTTAACTCGACCGAAGCCATGCTGGAAAACACCGCCCTGGTTCTGCAGGAGAAAATCGAGCAACGGCTTAATTACCTTCTGGAAAACACCGAACTTCTATCCAGCAATCAGCTGATGATTAATGCCCTTACCGACAGTGAAGGGCGCGAGCGATATCTGCCATCGCTGGTCAACAACTTTCAAAAAGGCAAGGATGTCCTCTCACTCAATGTCGTGGATTATGCCGGTAACGCCATTTACCAAACCCGGAATTCTCTGCCTCAATATAACAACTCTTCCGAATTGCGCCAGGCCCTTGCCTATCGAAAAATCGCCTACAGACTGAGTAAGGACAATCATAATATCGAGGTGATCAGTCCAATTGAATATTATGATACGACTCAAGGTGCGGTGGTGGTCGTATTTGATCTTGCCGCTATTATCAACCGGCACATAGCGAAAGATGAAACCAGTTATGTGCGTCTGCTGAGCAAGGGAAATGAGATCTACCAGAGTCATTACAATCCCAAAGAGCATTATGTGACCTACACGCACCAGAAAATAAGTCCTGACTCTTTGTTTAATCAGTTGCAGATCGAACTTCAAAAGGGATTACCGGCCAAGGCCTTCAATGCGCAAATCACCCAGGCGATCCTCCCTCTTATTATCTTGGGGGTACTGTTTATCCTGATCGGGGCTTATTTTGCCTTCAGGGTCGGTAGCCGCATCGTCGACCCTATTTTGGAACTGAACCGCAGAGTAGAAACTTCCAAACAGCAAAGAGATGTCTTCTGCAGCCCACTGGGCACCCATGATGAGCTTGAAGACCTTGCCAAAGCATTTGACGAACGCACGCTGGAGTTGCAGCATCAGGCCGAACACGATTCACTGACCGAACTCCCCAATCGGGTGCTTTTCCTCGACCGCTTACAGCAGGCGATCAAAGTGAGTTCACGCTCGAAACAGAAACTGGCTGTCTTTTTCATTGATCTGGATCGCTTTAAAGAGGTCAATGACTCCTTTGGTCATGACACCGGCGATGCCCTTTTGCAGGTAGTGAGTGAAAACATCGTTGAAACATTACGTGACAGCGACTCGATCGCCCGCTTGGGCGGCGATGAGTTTGCCGTGCTGCTGGATCATGTCGAGCATGAAGCAGCCATCGCCTCCGTATTGGATAAGATTCTAAATATCTTTAAAGAGCCCTTTAATCTGCATCATCGACAGATTTACACCACCTGTAGCATAGGCGTTGCAGTTTATCCCGATAATGGTACCTCCGCGGAGGAGTTGCTGCGCAATGCCGATTCCGCCATGTACAAGGCAAAAGATGAAGGTCGCTATAATTATCAGTTTTATACAAAAGATATGACCGACTTAGCCTACAAGCGCTTAACTCTGGAAAATAATCTGCGCAGCGCGATCCGTGATGGAGAATTCAAACTTTACTATCAAGCACAAACCGATATGCGCAGTAACGAGTTAGTCGGTGTAGAGTGTCTGATACGCTGGCATAAAGAACATGAAGGTATCATTCCGCCTGATGTCTTTATCGGGCTGGCAGAAGAAACCGGCTTGATCGTCCAGATAGACCGATGGGTTTTGCAAGAAGCGCTTAGCCAGTATCAACAATGGATGAAAGAAGGCTTAAAAATCGGCGTCATATCCGTCAACCTCTCCGCGGTGCAACTGACTCAAAGAGACTTTATTGAGTTTGTGGAAAAAGCTATAAAGCGTTATGACATCGCGCCGGAAAACCTGATGTTTGAAGTGACTGAAACCGCGATTATGCGTTCCCCTGAGCAGGCTCTTGATATTCTTAACAAACTCAAAGAGTTAAAGTTTGGCCTGGCTCTGGACGATTTCGGAACAGGATTATCCTCACTTTCCTATCTCAAAAAACTCCCTGTGGATAAGATCAAAATCGATCGCGCCTTTATTAAAGATATCCCGGAAGACAAAGAGGATATGAATTTAACCAAAACCATTATCGCCATGGCCAGAAACCTGAATCTCGATATCATCGCCGAAGGCGTCGAAACCCAAGAGCAAATCGAATTTTTAACCAACAACGGCTGTTATGAAGCGCAGGGCTACTACTACCACAAGCCAAGTAGTGCAAAAGACATGCACCCCATGTTGCTGGAGAAAAGTACCGATGCGGCCAGGTCGTGATCAAACATCTGTTTAATGCCAACCCTGCCCCGATTATCCAAGGCTGTTTGCGCACTTGGTGAACATCGGCAAACGGAGCTGCACACCCGACTTGAATTTGTTGCAAAAAAAAAGTCCTGCAAGCTTATAAGCAAACAGGACTTTGAATGATAAAAACCGAAGTGTTCTGTTAAAACAGACCGGTAATCACCCCAAGATCGTCAATATCAATTTTCTCTGCGGTTGGAACTTTCGGCAAGCCCGGCATGGTCATCATATTGCCGGCAATGGCAACAATGAAACCGGCACCGTTTTCCAGTTTGATATCGGTAATCTCGACAGTATGCCCGGAAGGCGCGCCTTTAGCAGACGGCTCGGTCGAGAAAGACATTTGCGTCTTAGCCATACAGATCGGCAGATCGCCGTAGTGTTCCTGAAGACGCTCGATCTCCGCTTTCACCTTGGCATTGGCCGAAATCCCCGAAGCGCCGTAAAGTTTGGTGGCGATGGTTTCAATCTTATCCCAGATCGGCGTATTGATATCGTATACATACTCGAAGCCCGGTTCGCGGTTATCGACGATATTCAACACCGCTTCGGCCAGCTCTTCCGCTCCAGCACCGCCTTCGGCCCAATGCTTGGACACCACGCACTTGACGCCTAAAGCTTCGCACTTCTTGATCAACAGATCGGTTTCATCGTCCGAGTCGTAGGTGAAATGATTGATACACACCACCGCCGGCAGGCCGTAATTCACCGTCACATTGTGAATATGGCGCTCAAGATTGACGAACCCTTTCTCCAGGGCTGCCAGATTTTCCTGATTCAGGTGATCTTTCTCAATACCGCCGTGGTATTTCAACGCGCGAACGGTTGCCACCAGCACCACCGCCGAAGGTTTCAATTTCGCCGAACGGCATTTGATGCTGAGGAATTTTTCCGCCCCCAGATCGGCTCCGAAACCGGCTTCGGTAACCGCATAGTCCGCCAGCTTCAAAGCGGTTTTGGTCGCCGTGACCGAGTTACAGCCGTGCGCGATATTGGCGAAAGGTCCGCCATGCACGATCGCCAGATTGTTTTCCAGCGTCTGTACGATGTTCGGTTTAATGGCGTCTTTCAAAAGTGCCGCCATAGCGCCGTGCGCTTTCAGGTCGCTGGCATAAACCGGCGTTACGCGGTCGGTTTTGTAACCGATAATGATTCGTCCCAAGCGCTCTTTCAGATCGGCACGATTGGTCGCCAGACACAAGATCGCCATAACTTCGGAAGCGACCACAATATCAAACCCGTCCTCGCGCAGATAACCGTTGGCCGGGCCGCCCTGACCGACGGTGATTTCACGCAAGGCGCGGTCGTTCATATCCACGACACGCTTCCACTTGATACGACGCGGGTCGATATCCAGCGCGTTGCCGTGATTGATATGGTTATCGATCATCGCCGCCAGCAGATTATGCGCTACGCCGATCGCATGGAAATCACCGGTAAAGTGCAGGTTAATGTCTTCCATCGGCACAACCTGCGAATAACCACCGCCGGCCGCCCCGCCTTTCATACCGAAACAAGGCCCTAATGACGGTTCACGCAGACAGATCATGGTTTTTTTACCGAGACGGTTCAACGCATCGCCCAGACCGACCGTGGTGGTGGTTTTCCCTTCCCCGGCTGGTGTCGGACTGATCGCCGTGACCAGAATCAGCTTGCCCTCTTCACCATGCTGATGCGACAGGTCGTCAAAATACTCCAATGAGAGTTTCGCCTTATAGTGCCCGTAAGGGTCCAGATGCTCAGCCGGAATCCCGAATTTTTCCTCTGCCAGTTGGATAATCGGTTGCATTTTCGCCGCTTGGGCAATTTCAATATCCGACATAATTAAAAGCTCCTCGTAAATTTACTCGCTAAAGAGTTCGATCCAGTGTTTAACCGGTGTTTTCGTGCCCTTCTGCAGATGCATCAGACAGCCGATATTGGCGGTAACAACCAGTTCCGGTTTATGCGCCAACAGATTCTCTAGCTTGTTGTTTCTTAGTTTTTTAGACAGTTCCGGCTGGAAAATAGAGTAAGTTCCCGCTGAACCGCAGCATAAATGGGCATCCTGAACGTGGTTAACGCGATAACCCAGTTTACGCAGAGTCTCTTCCACTACTCCCTGGAGCTTTTGGCCGTGTTGCAAAGTGCACGGAGAGTGGAAAGTAATCTTCTGATTGTCGAAATGGGTGAAAATCGACAGATCCTGTTTCAATAAAAATTCCGAAATGTCATATGTCGCCTCGACCACGCGACGCGCTTTTGCCGCATACGCCTGATCTTCACGCAGCAGATGCGCATAATCTTTTATCATCACGCCACAACCGCTGGCATTGGAGATAATCGCCTTGGCCCCTTTATCCAGATAGGCACACCAGGCGTCGACATTGGTTTTCACCTGCTTCAAGGCATCCTTATGCCCGGAAAGGTGGTGCTCGACCGCGCCGCAACACTGCGACTGCGGCGTTTCGATGACATTGAATCCAAGCTTATTCAAGACCTTGATACTGGCCTGATTGATATTCGGTGCCAAAGCCGGTTGAACGCAACCTGAAACCAACAGAACCGAATGCTCAATCGCATCTGCCCGATCCTGCAACTCCTGTTTCAGTGCCAGCTCTTCGACCGTAAACTTGATCGCTTTGGAATGACGCAGAAACGGCATCATCTTGATACTCAGATTAAAGAACCACGGGGTCGTCAGGCTTTTACGCACGGCGTAACGGATCAGACGCTCCCAGGGTTTACGCGGACTCGCCTCTTCAATCACCTCACGGCCGATATCCAGCAGGTGTCCGTATTCCACTCCCGACGGACAGGTCGTCTCACAGGAACGGCAGGTCAGACAACGATCCAGATGATCGAGCGAATTCGCCGAAATCTCGTTACCTTCCAGCGCGCTCTTAATCAGATAGATACGCCCGCGCGGCGAATCCAGTTCGTCGCCGATCAGTCCGTAGGTCGGGCAGGCCGAAAGACAGAATCCGCAATGCACGCAGTTACGCAGAATTTTATCGGCGGTTTTCCCCGTCTCGGTCGCCAGTAAATCTTTAGGCAAATTCGTTTGCATAGTTCTCTACAAGTCCTTAAACACATGATGCGGGTCAAAGACTTTCTTTAAGCCCTGTTTGATCTTCTTCACGCCCTTACCATCGTTATGGCGCGGCAGAAAACGGTCATCCCAAAGGGTAACATAAGGATGATCCGGCTTGTGTTCACTGGCCACCCAGCGACGCGTCCCACCCATACCGACAGCGATGGTGCCATCGATACAAGGGTTGGTGCTCTCGACATCAAGACGCCACAGTTTCTGACCCGGCTCCAGCTTCGGCTTAAACGGATTAAGGATTTTCCAGATCGAATTATCGACCGCTTCCACACCGACACGGTTGGTCTGTTTCGGATGCTCGCCCATAACACGGTAATAGAAATGCCCCTGATAATATGCGCCGCCCGACATCGGCAGTGAAGTTCCCGCCATCTTATTCATTAAGACAATCGCGTCACACTCCGGCATCTCGATGCGGTAGGTCACCTCTTCGACCAGCGGCATCACCTTCAGACTCATTTCCGTTACCAGCGCCATGGAACCTTTCGATCCCGCCAACATACGCGAGACATCGTAACCGGCAACGTTCTTAATCATTTTGCCGCCGAAATTCAGTTCACGCCCCTGACCGTCCAGCAGTTTGGTACCGAGAACATAGTCGCGAAGCTTGCCGCGAAACGGTTTCGCCGGGCCGGTCAAGGCGCAGGCATAAGTCCCGCCAATCGTCGAATTACCGTATTCCGGCGGTTCGAAAGCAACCATCTGGTTCTTTTCCGCCAGCACCTGATGCAATTCTTCCAGCGTCGTTCCGGCACGAACCGTTATCACCAACTCGGACGGCTCATACGAAAGCACCCCGGAGTAGCCTTCCATCGACAGCACTTCGGCGTCGTCGTACAAAGGCACCTTGGAGCCGCCGCCGACAATCTGCAAAGTTTTATTCTCGGCCGCCGCATCCTTGATCTGCTCGGCCATTTGCTTAAATCTCTGTTCCATTAAAAACGCTCCAGATGACCAAACGGCAGTTGTCCGTTATGCACATGCATATGCCCCAGTTCCGCACAGCGGTGCAGCGTCGGCACCGCCTTGCCCGGATTAAGCAGACCGGTATCGTCAAACACCTCTTTAATCCCGTGGAAGATTTCCAGTTCGTGGCCGTGATACTGGTGACACATGGAGTTCAGTTTCTCCACGCCGACACCGTGCTCGCCGGTAATGGTTCCGCCGACATCGACACACAGATTCAAAATCTCGCCACCGAATTTCTCGGTCTGCTCCAGCTCGCCCGGCTTATTCGCATCATACAGAATCAGCGGGTGCAGATTACCGTCACCGGCGTGAAAAACGTTCGCCACACGCAGCCCGTATCGTTCCGACATCTTCTTGATCTCTTCCAGAACATACGCCAGTTTGCTGCGTGGAATGGTGCCATCCATACAATAGTAGTCCGGCGAATAGCGCCCGACTGCCGGGAAAGCGTTCTTGCGCCCCTGCCACAAAGCGATACGCTCGCGCTCGCTCTGCGACACCTTGATTTCGTAAGCCCCTTTGGAAGTCAGAATATCGGCGACACGCTTGGCATCAACCTGAACCTGATCGAAGCTGCCGTCCACTTCGCACAACAGCAGCGCTTCGGCATCGGTCGGATAACCGACCTTGGCAAAATCTTCCGCCGCCTGGATCGAGAACTTGTCCATCATCTCCAGACCGGCCGGGATAATCCCCTGCTCCAGCACGGCGGTTACCGCGTCGGCACATTCGGTCACCGATTGGAAAGCGGCCATGACCAGCTGAGCCGCATCCGGTTTCGGCAGCAGTTTCAGCTTGATTTCAACGATCACCCCCAACAGCCCTTCCGAACCGTTCAGCAACGCCAAAAGATCGACGCCGTCGTCTTTTTCATCGAAAACATACTCTTCGCCGTCCATATTCAAAACCCGGATCGAAGTCACATTATGCACAGTCAGACCATATTTAAGACAGTGCACGCCGCCGGAGTTTTCCGCGACGTTGCCGCCGATCGAACAGGCGATCTGCGACGACGGGTCCGGCGCATAATACAGTCCGTGCGGTTCAACCGCTTCAGAGACCTGAATATTGCGCACGCCCGGTTGAACGACAGCGATGCGCTGCAAGGGGTCAACTTTGAGAATCTTGTTCAACTTCGACAAGCCGAGAATAATTCCGTCCTGCAACGGCAAAGTTCCCCCCGCCAATCCGGTTCCGGAACCACGGGTAATCACCGGCGTGCCGTGCGCTTTACAGATACGCAAAACTTCTTTCACCTGCTCGACCGTTTCCGGTAAAGCAACTGCAAGAGGCTTCTCCCGGTACGCAGACAGAGCGTCGCACTCATAGGGGCGGCACTCCTCGTCCGAGGCCAGCACACACCCCTTTGGCAGGGCATTTTTTAGGGCTTCAACAACGCGCATTTTTATCTCTTGTATCTCTTCAAGGAATGCCATTATAATTGAGACCAATCAACTTTCTCATAACATTTTTTAATTTCCTATAGAGGATTATCTATGCAATCATTTAACCCACCTATTCGTACACTCATGGGCCCCGGCCCATCGGATATTCACCCTCGTGTACTGCAAGCGATGGCTCGCCCAACGATTGGTCACCTTGATCCGGCCTTTGTCGGCATGATGGATGAGGTTAAAGAGTTGCTGAAATACGCGTTCCAGACCGAAAACGAACTGACTATGCCAGTTTCGGCTCCAGGTTCCGCGGGGATGGAAACCTGTTTTGTTAACCTGGTTGAGCCGGGCGACAAAGTCATCGTCTGTATCAACGGTGTTTTCGGTATGCGTATGAAAGAGAACATCGAACGTTTCGGCGGTGAAGCGATCGTTGTCGCTGACGACTGGGGAACGGCCGTCACTCCGGCTAAAGTCGAAGAAGCCTGTGCGGCCAACCCGGATGCGAAAATCGTTGCATTCGTTCACGCCGAAACCTCAACCGGTGCCTGCTCCGATGCGAAAACCATCTGTGAAATCGCTCGCAAGCACGACTGCCTGACCATCGTTGATGCGGTAACTTCACTCGGCGGTGTTGAGCTTCGCGTTGACGAGTGGGGAATCGATGCGATCTACTCCGGAACGCAAAAATGTCTGTCTTGCGTACCGGGTATCTCGCCGATCTCTTTCTCTGAAAAAGCGTTGGATAAAGTCCGCAACCGTGCCACTAAAGTACCGAGCTGGTTCCTGGATCTGAATCTGGTTATGGGTTACTGGGGCGGCGGTCAGAAGCGTGCTTATCACCATACTGCACCGGTCAACACCCTGTATGCATTGCATGAGTCTCTGGTTATGCTGAAAGACGAAGGTCTGGAAAATGCGTGGAAACGTCACGCCGACCTGCATCAGGAACTTAAAGCCGGTCTTGAATCGATGGGCATCAACTTTGTTGTTCCGGAAGATCAGCGTCTGCCACAGTTGAACTCGGTATGGATTCCGGAAGGTTTCGACGATGCGGAAATCCGCGGCAAGCTGCTTAACGAATACAACCTTGAAATCGGTGCCGGTCTGGGCGACTTTGCCGGTAAAGTCTGGCGTATCGGTCTGATGGGTGAAACCTGCAAGAAAGAAAAAGTGCTGTTCTGTATTGCGGCACTGAAAGCCGTACTAGGCAAATAATCGTAAAGTAATCGCCAAGCTGCGCCAGCAGTTTCTGCGACCGTTAAGATGCCGTGTCCGGTTTATCGGATGCGGCTTTTTTTATGCCCATCGTAAAATCATTACAAATATCTATTCATGTAAGCAAATAAACCCACAATCATAATAAATCGTTATATTCAGCTTAATAACTCCTTATCCAAATTTACCTTCCAATCTCTATAATTCTGTTCAAAACATTCATTTGGTTTAACGAGGTAAGAAGATGAGTCAAGGTTACGTTTTTGAGGTAAACCAGCAAAAATTCAATGAGTTGGTATTGCTTAACTCGCACAAGGTTCCAGTCATTGTGGAATTCTTAGGCGTCTATTCCGGTCCGTGTATCACGCTGGAACAGGAATTGACGGAACTTGCTCATTACTATGCCGGACAGTTTATTTTTGCCAAGGTGGATATCGACGAACAGCCGGAGCTGGCCCAAGAGTATGAGATCACCAACCTGCCGACGATCAAGGTTTTTAAAGACGGTAAATTGATTCGTACCGAAGAAGGCAAGATGGCCAAAGAAGAGCAGTTGGAAATGCTCAAAAGCCTGGGGATTTCCCGTGCTTCCGACGAACTGCGTGAGCAGGCGCGTGCAAAACACTCGACCGGCGATTTTGCCGGCGCAATCCAGCTGCTTACCCAAGCCATTCAAGCCGATCCGGGCAACACCCAAGTCGCGCTGGATATGGTGCAGGTCATGCTGGACATTGACGAAGTCGAAGAAGCCAAAGCGCTGTTTAATCGTCTGCCGGAAAAAGACCGCGCCAGTGATACCGGTCGAACCATTATTGGCCAGATTACCTTTAAAGAGCTGGCCGCCAAAACCGACGGTCGCGATGCGCTTCTGGCCCGATTGGATAAAGATCCTTTGGATTTCGATGCCTATTTTGATCTGTCGATCTGTCTGGTGACCGAATACGACTACCAGGGCGCTTTAGAGTCGCTGTTTGCTATTTTCGACCAAAACCCGAATTACAAAGACGGTGCCGCGCGCGAAATGATTAGCTATCTGCTATCCAACCTTTCGCAGAGCGAACCGGAACTGGTGAAAAAATACCGTACCCGCATGGGGAACGCCGTCGCCTAAACGCTCTATTTACCGATTCACTATTCATCTCTTTCGGGAAGCTGTTCCTGAGTTTTCGCTAAGTTCGCCTCCGCAGGATACCTGCCGGAGGCTTTTTTATTTCTCACCGCAGCCAAACTCAGATCGCAACAGACTTGCAACTTAGCGACAGCTATCGATAATTCAGTAATCATCACCTAAAACCCATTACACAAATCGACTACAGAAACCGACGCATGAAAAACCGCATTCAAAACAAAACCGCACTGATTACCGGCGCAACCTCCGGCTTTGGACTGGCCACCGCACACGCGCTGGCCGCAATGCAAGTCAATCTGATCCTGCTGGGGCGCAGAGAAGAACGGCTCCAAGCCTTGTCAGAAGAGTTAAGCCAACAGTACCCGAAACTGACCATTCAGACCCTCGCTCTGGATGTCAGAAAGTATGATGGGGTAAAAAGCGAACTGGAAAAAATCATGCAACAGACACCGGTGGATATTCTGATTAACAATGCCGGGCTGGCATCAGGGCTGGGGTCAATTGTCGATGGCGATCTGGAGGATTGGGAGAAGATGATCGACACCAACCTCAAAGGCTTGTTGTATGTCAGCCGTACTGTGCTGCCGAAAATGAAAGAACGCAATCAGGGGCATATTATTAATATCGGCTCTATGGCCGGCAACACCACCTACCCGAACGGCAATGTCTATTGCGCCACCAAATCGGCGGTGCATACCTTGGGGCAGGCGATGAACATCGATCTGACCGGCACCGGCATCCGTGTCTGTACTCTCGCCCCCGGCGCAGCCAATACTGAATTCTCCGAAGTGCGCTTCCACGGCGACAGAGACAAGGCCGATTCGGTTTACCAGGGCTTTCAGCCGCTACTGGCCGAAGACGTCGCCGATATGATCGTCTATATTTTGAACGCGCCCGCCCATGTCAATATCCAGAAAGTCGATATGATGCCGACCGCGCAACGCAGCCCCTATCATTTGCATCAAGAGTAAGCAGCTCTATCGGCCATCTATGCCAAAGAAATACCACAGAGGAACCTATCAAACGATTTTCTATATTGACAAACAGACTGCTACCTTTGAACTCCTAACCTCCACGCCTGAAATGGGTAGAATCAATAAGGAATAGACACCTAACGTCAGGCTTTACCATCATGATCATCACTTGATCGTCTATCAACCCGCGCAGTATAGTATTGATATTATCCGTATTTGGCATCAAAGTATTGATATTGAAAATCAGATTTAATTTTACTCTGACCCGTTTATTCCCGCTCCGCGATCCGGTGAAGCCGAGCGTTAAGCCTACAAGGAGGGACTTTGAACCTAGATGATTACATTAGGGATCTGAAGAAGCGGCTGAGAAACAAGTCTGTAGTCTCTTCTCTGCTCATGTTCCAGATAATTGCTGTAGCATTTGGAACAGCTGGCTTGGCATTTTCTTTCGATAGCTTGTTCAATAACGAACCAGAGTATTTAAAGTACTTTGACGATGAAATCTGGCGCCTAAAAGATGAATTCAAAGAAAGCACTGCTCATATTGAATCACTGCTTTCAGAGCGCTCAGATGAAATCAGTTCAAGCGTAGTCAGCGCAGGTATAAAAAACAACCTGACCGCTTTGGCTCAGGAGTCTAAAGGTGTTGCAAGCTCCATTGATGGTTTCGCAAATGCATTCAATGAGCGGAAGTACGCAATAGCTGATTCCCACTTTTCTTCAAAAAGAGTTTTGTTTTTAGTTTTTTCTTTTTTTGTGGTTTTCTACATTAAATTTCTTGTGGATTTGTATCGCCATAACATAAATCAGATTTCTCATGAGCAAGCTATACTAGATGCTCTAAGATTATGCATGAAAAGTAACGATAATAACGAGGCAACTGTTAATGTAGAAGCTCTTAAAGAGGTGCTTCCTTTACTTCGTGTCAGACTTAGTAGCAACGATAGGTTAGATCCAATGTTCTCAAAAATTTTGAATAAAGTTGGAGGAAAGGCTTAAAAGGTGGTCAACGGGACGCCAACTACACTTTGCCACTGGAACCAATTACCACCTGCTTTAGGACTTTAAATGCAATACCTTAAATGTAGATAACTTTATACCATCAAGCTCAACCTAGAAAATTAGCTGGAGATTTCATGACTCAAAGAGAAACACCAGCCAAGCATTTTTTATGTTTGGTTAAAAAAACAAGTCGATAAAAATCCCCCAATTGGAGATCTTGCAAAGGATGTTAAAAGAGATATTGATTTCCCTAGAGCAGGATCAACAATTGAACCGTTTAAACAATATTTAGTTCAAAACTCTGTTAATGATTCTGTTATCCAAGCCTTAGAAGATGCATAGAAACAATATTCCGAATCAAATATTTTAGAAATAACAGGCGCTAATAAAGCACTAAACCTGACCGAACTGACGCACGGCCGCTTAGCTTAAACGTTAGCCTTAAAAAGAAATTGGTAATTCATATGGCAGAAAAACTTAAAAAATTTCATGACGCTGTTCAGTCATTAAAACTCTATCGGCGGGCCGAACTCCCAGGCCATGAAGATAACGCTGAGGTAGTGAAAAAGCTATATGTTGATCCACTGCCTAATGACTATATATTCGAAACAGTACTAAGGCCAAACACGACATTTATTATAGGAAGAAAGGGAACGGGAAAATCTACAATATTCCAAAGACTTCAATATGAGTTGAACAAAGACAAAAAGAAGACATCAGCGTATCTGGATATCAAGACAATTTATGAGTCTTCGCAGGTTGACAATTCGCTGTTTGAGAAAATTTCGAGTCAGCCCTCGTCTCTCCCTAAAAATGAAATCGAAAGAATTCTTTTACTAAAATCCTTCATTGTTTCTTTAGTGAGAGAAATTAAAAGTGAGCTCGTGAAAAGGACAGAAGGCTCATTCTGGGAAACAATAAAAGAAGCTTTTTCTGGAAACGTTGCAGAGATATTCGAAGATCTCGATCATCTTTTAGATGAGATCGACAATGATAAGTTTGTCAGCGTTCTTGGTGTAAAAGCCGTTGACAAGACTGCTCAAGATGAATTTTCCTTTGAAAATGAGACGAAGGCTTCTGCAAAAGCAAATTTAACTTCCTTAGAACTGGGTGCAGAAGCGAGGTTATCTGAAGATGGAAAATCCTCATCAGAAATAAACTATTCCGATATCCTTATAAAGATATTCAATATAAAAGATTTACTTATAAAAATTAAGTCAGTTCTTTCTAATCTTGGCGTGAGAAATCTTTACATTCTAGTGGATGATTTTTCAGAGCTACCTGAAGACGCGATGGAGGTCGTCGTAAACTTGTTGTTAGCGCCGCTAAACAATTGGTCGGAGGAGTTTATTAAATTTAAGGTGGCAGCATATCCAGGCCGAATATTTTATGGTGACATTGATAAAACGAAAATTGACGAAGTCTACTTGGATATATTTAAGCTCTATGGATCCTCTGATGTTTCAAGTATGGAGGAAAGTGCAATTGAATTCGTTAAGCGCTTAGTTGAAACCCGAGTTAGGGTATATAAGGCAGGAAAGGTTGAGGACTATTTTGACACGGATTCAGATGAAGTATGGCGCGTCATCTTTTATGCCTCAATGGCTAATCCTCGAATAATTGGATATCTATTGCATTACTGCCATGAATCTCACCTTCTGTACAATAAAAAAATTGGGGTAAGGTCAGTCCAGCAAGCTGCACGAAGATACTATGAGGACAAAATAGAAAGCTATTTTTCGCTCTCTAGGTTTTTACATGAATCTTTTGGGGAAAAGTCTTCTATATACGGCCTTAAAGAGCTTCTGGAAATTCTCGTCAGCCGTGCCAAAGAGCTACGACAACACAGCTCCTCCGTATTTGACGCTATAGATGGCAGGCCTCCGACCAGTCATTTCCATGTAACCCCTGCATTCGAAACCATTTTGCGAACACTTGAGTTAAACTTTTTCCTCACAAAGTACTATGAAATGAGTGATAGAGATGGGAGAAAGGTGACGGTCTATGCATTGAATTATGGATTGTGTCAAAAATACACAATCAGTTTTGGGCGTCCAACCGGAAAGAGAGAGTTTAGGCTGTACTTTGTGGAACGTGTATTTGATTACTCTCCTCTTTTGCAGAGATATATGGCAAGCAACCAAGAAATAATATGCGGACAATGTGGCCATAAATATGCGCTTGAAGATCTAGATGCGATTAAATGGAACAAAATGCGTTGTCGTGAGTGTACAACTGGTGTTTGCGAAGTTGTTAATTTGTCTAGAAAGTATGAAGAAGAATTAAGACAAATAGATAGATCTCTACTTCTTCCTGAAACGGAGCTTGGGATCCTGCAGTCATTACACCTCGAGAAAGACGGAATGTACGCTGCTGAAATAGCTAGCGAACTAGACTGCTCATATCAACTCGTTGGAAAGCGGGGGCGTTTTCTGCATGACAAGGGTTTAGTGAGTCGTGATACAAATGCTGGTGGAAGACGCGTTTTTGGGATAACCCCTTTGGCAGAAGAGTCTTATTTTTCTGATGAAAAAAAGGCTAATCTTGAGGTTCCGGATCAGTAAATAGGGCTAACAAGTCAAAGTACTCGGACGCACCTTAGCTGCACCGGTGTTTAAGGCATTAGGCTTCGAAGGAAAGTAAAATTGGATACGTCAGAATTTTTTATATTTATACTTGAGTATGTAGCAAAATCTGAATACAGCTGGATTGCAAATTGGGCTGCAATAGTAGTTCTTGTTTCAACAACCATATACATTTTTTTTAATATCTATTATTCAGTTCCTATAACTAAGTTTAAAAAAGATTTAACAAAAATATTTAATTTTGGTAAAGCGAAATTAAAGGACGTCAATTCTTCTCCATACGATGAAAAGCTGTTAAACAACAAATATTTTGTCTATTTTTCTGTAGGTTATTTTTATACCATAACTTTTTTTAGTATTTTATATTCAATTGTTTTTTTTCTTATAGGCTTTGAGGTTGGAACAAATATAGACTTACTTTGGTATAAACAATTAATTGCTATTTTTATAGGATTCATATTTCTATTTATTTCAAGATTATTTAAAGTCCAGGGCGATAAGGAATTACATAAATACAGAACTAACAAAATTCAACGATACACTCAACCGAACCGATCTAACGCAAGAACACAAAGCTTGATTGGTCTATCTAGTAGCAATGAACTTAGAATCGCTCTGCATTATAAAGATGCCGCCAGCATATTATATAAATCTGACGCTTATCAAGATGCCATAGCATTACCTTTTCTATTTCTAATCAGGCAATTTTTAGAGCTTGGGCTTAAATACAACATAAAACAGCTCAGTAAAGTATCAAATTGTAATGATTTATTAGCCAAATTGAATGGCACCCATGATTTAGAAACTATTTACCAAGCATTTCTAACACACTACAGGGGTGCTAAAAAGGAATTAGGTGTTAGCAAGATAAAAGAACAAAAGTATCTAGATGCTTTAGAAAAATTAGTAAAAAAAATAATACCCCTTGACCATGATTCTCAAGGGTTCAGATATGCAATAAACAAAAAAGGTCAAAAAATTATTGCCCAAGATGAAACCTTCAATTTAAAGGAAGTTTTTGACCTTCTTGAAGACACCTCCACTATTTTAATGGCTACAGAAGATATATTGGGATTGGATCAATCCGCCTAACGATGCACTAAACCAGACTGCGCTAGTGCGCAGCTAGTTAGCTTAAACGTTAGTGGCTTCAGTCTGAAACTTCTTGAAGTTACCTCCATAGAGAGAAAAGAATATTAGTTTATGCAAACAGTTTGTTTTTTGGAGATTTAGTAGAGTGGAATATTTGGGATCCTGCTTGTGTGGAGCGGTTCAATTCAAAGTTGAAGGAGAATTTGAGAGTTTCTATTTATGCCATTGTCGGTACTGCCAGAAAGATACAGGCTCTGCACATGCTGCCAATTTGTTTTCATCAACAGCTAAACTTGAATGGATAAAGGGCGAAAATAATGTACGAGTATTTCAAGTAAAGAAATCCAATCATATCAAAGCATTCTGTATGACATGTGGCTCTGCAGTTCCCAATGTACAAATGGAAGGAAGGCTTCTGGTCGTTCCCGCGGGAAGTTTGGATTGCACATTGGACAAACGACCTGATGGGCATTTATTTATTTCAAGTAAGGCTAACTGGGACGAAGCGTTGGAAACGGTACCAAAATATCAGCGTTTGCCCAATGAAGAGTAAATCGCGATGAATCATGAAATAGGCTTCAGTGGAGATCGGTAAGTAAACATCCATTGAGTCGAGCCGTTGCAACGGAGTTCAATAAAAAAGGATTACGGATTTGAATGAATTAGTTACCGACATAGCCGGTTGGATTCCGGCGGTGATACTGCCGACCGCGACCTTTATTCAGCTTGTCCGCCTTGCGGTCGTTCGCTCGGCGGTCGGTGTCAGCCTTTCGACCTGGCTGTTATTCGGCTTTGCCAATCTTGGGCTGTATGTTTATACCGAGAAGTATTTTGAAGTGCAATCGATACTGGGCTTGCTGGTCACTGCGGTGCTGGATTTCATTATCGTTGCCATGATTATCGCTTATCGCAATAAACCTGTCGATCACCCCGCCCCATCTAAATAAACAAACATCAAAACTTGGTATCAAAAAACCGAAGTCAGAGTAAAGCGAAATAGCGATTCCTCTGTCGAGTATTCAAGGGGATCAACACCCAAGAGTGTGAACACGGGAATGACGTGGGGTTGTGCTGACAGTCTTAAGAAGAAAAATGCTCTTCCATCAATTTTAAAATGATCTCGGAATTGAATTCTTGCGGATCGAACTTCTGCTCATCATCAACATTCCCCGTCTCGGAACTTCCGATCACAAGATGTATCGCCTGCAGTGTTGCGAGTGAATTAAAACCCAGAACGATGCGTTTCTGTGAAAGCGCACAGTCGATGGTGCACATATCCGGCTTGTCTTTAAAAGCGCCTGCACTTACAACCGCTTTTGAATTTAATTTCAGGAAAGTGGCAACGGCTTCAGTTGCAATTTCATCTAGCTTTTCGTTTGTCATCTTTTCATATTCCGTTCTTTGTTCAATGTATTTTTTCTATTTCCGTTTGCAATCAAATGCGTCGCTAATAACACCAATAACTTAATTCCAAAACTCGGAAATCGCGGCAATACCTTGGGCACCGTTTTGTTTGCCCTGATTTAACCGCTCTGCTTTCATCCCGCCCAAAGCAAAGACCGGCACCGGAATGGCTTTGACCATTTCCCTGAATACATCCCAGCCGAGCGCTTCCATATCCGGATGGGTCGCGGTCGGCAGCACCGGCGAGAGCAAAATAAAATCGGCACCAATTTTCAGAGCCTGTTCGACCTCTTCCTGATTATGCGTCGATGCGCCGAGCAGTTTATCTTGTGCAATCGGACGCGCATCGTAAGCAAACAGTTGATTGGACGCCAGTTGAATACCGTCCGCCTGAGTTTGCCCCAGCATTTCCGGGGTACCGTTGAGCATCAATTTGGCGCCCGCCTGATGGATCGCGTCGATATTCTCCTGCGCCAACTTGACGACTTCTGCTTCGTCCAGCCCTTTGGCGCGCAGCTGAATCAATTTAATACCGTCGTTCAGGACCTTAGCCAGTTTGGCCGAAAAATCCTCAACATCGGAAAACTTACCGCTGATCGCATAACGGTCGCCCAGTTCCAGAGCGCTCAGTATGCCCTGATTAGCCTCCGGGAATGTCAGTGCTTTCAGCTCCGTTTGATTGAACCAGCGTACCAGCTGCCCCTCTTTACCGTGCGGTGTGCCGTCAAAGTCGTAGCTCTGATAGACATGCAAACGAACGGAAACCTTTTCATAGTGCCACGGAATCTCGATTAGCGGTTCCCAGTTATCGGTCTCAACGCCCAGCTCTTCAATGAATTCGCGCTTTAAGGCTTGTTCAATCGACTCGCCGGCCTCGACCTTTCCGCCGGGGAATTCCCAGTGGTCGGCATGGCTTTGATGCTTCTGCCGTAAGCTCAGACAGATTTCGTTTTCACAGCGCAGAACACCGACAGCAATATCCAGAAACGTTTTTTGCATTGAACTAAGATCCCATTCATTTTGTCTAGCGCTATTGTAAGGCATTTTTTTCGGCTAAAATAAGCAGCATTTCCAACATAACGAAAGCCGAATTTTATGAGTCAATACTGGAGTCAGCTGGTTCACAGCCTCACCCCTTATGTTCCCGGTGAACAGCCTAAGGTCGATAACCTGATTAAACTGAATACCAACGAGAACCCTTACCCTCCTTCTCCGATGGTTTTGGCGGCGATTAACGAGCAGACCAACGAAAAGCTGCGTCTGTACCCGGATCCGAATTCCGATCTGCTGAAACAGGCGATTGCCGACTACCACGGCATGCAGACCGATCAGGTGTTTGTCGGTAACGGCTCCGATGAAGTTCTGGCGCACTGCTTCCAAGGCTTGCTGAAACAGGACGCGCCGCTGCTTTATCCGGATATCACTTACAGTTTTTATCCGGTGTATTGCGGGCTGTACGATATAGACTACGAAACCATTCCGCTGAATGACGATTTCGAGATCATTGCCGAAGACTATCAGCGCGATTGCGGCGGGATTATTTTCCCGAATCCGAACGCACCGACCGGCCGCCTGTTGCCTCTGGATGTCATTAAACAACTGCTGGAAATGCATCCGAACCGCGTGGTTGTGGTCGATGAAGCCTATATCGATTTCGGCGGCGAAAGCGCAATCGCTCTGGTTAATGAGCACCCTAACCTGCTGGTTATCCAGACGCTATCCAAATCGCGTTCTCTGGCCGGAATTCGCGTCGGCTTTGCCATCGGACAGGCGCATCTGATCGAAGCGCTGGAGCGCGTTAAAAACAGCTTTAATTCCTATCCAATCGACCGTCTGGCGCTGTACGGCGCAAGCGCCTCTTTTGCCGATGAAGAATATTTCCAGGATGCTTGCCAGAAGATTATCAGTACGCGTGAAACGCTGGTGTCGGCCATGAGCGAAATGGGCTTTAAAGTAATCCCGTCGGCGGCGAACTTTATCTTTGCCAGCCATCCGAACAAAGATGCCGAAGAGATCGCACTGGCTCTGCGTGAACGCAAGATTATCGTGCGCTACTTCAATAAACCGCGTATCGACCAGTATCTGCGTATTACCATCGGTACCGATGCCGAAAACGATGCATTGATCGCGGCGCTGAAAGAGATTATCGGTTAATCTTCTTCCAACGATCTACGCAATAAAAAAGGGAGCAAGGTTTAAAACCTTCTCCCTTTTTTACTTTATTCACCAAGAGCTTCCGCAAACGCCCAAGGCCCCTTTGAAATGAATTTTAGAGTGACTTAACGAAAATTTTGCATGAGCGGCGGTGACTGTTCGAAGCTCGCATAGCGAGCAAGTTAAAGCCGCGCAAAATTTAAGTGCTCGTCACTCTTAATGAATGGATCAGGGGTGTCTTTCTTTCGCTTCCTTTCTTGGACAAGCAAGAAAGGAAGAAAAGATCGAAAGAAAATATCAAATCCGCTGAATTGCGGTACAAAGATGAAAAGCGAAAAGATTAAGAACGATACTCGGCATTGATCTTTACGTAGTCGTATGAGAAGTCGGTGGTCCACACCGTTTCATACACCGGACCACGATTCAACCAGATGGTGATATCGATATCGGTTTTATCCATTACCGCCTGCCCTTGTGCCTCGGTATATTCTTCTGCACGTCCGCCGTTTCTGACGATACAAACGTCACCCAGATAAATCTCCAAAGCGTTAATATCCAGATCTTCAACCCCGGCACGTCCGACTGCCGCCAGGATACGTCCCCAGTTCGGATCGGAAGCAAATAGCGCGGTTTTGACCAGCGGAGACAAAGCGACCGCATGCGCCACTTTCAGAGCTTCTTCCTGGGTTTTGGCTTCTTCGACAATCACCGAAACAAACTTGGTCGCGCCTTCACCGTCGCGGACAATCATCTGCGCCAGTTCGGTCATCATTTCGCTAACCGCTTCGGCAAACACATGATAATTCAGGGTATTACTATCGGTGATCTCTTCCATATCCGCCTGCTGCGTCGCGCTCAGGGTACAGGCGTCATTGGTCGAAGTATCGCCATCGACGGTAATACGGTTAAAGCTGACATTGACTGCATCGGTCAGCGCTTTCTGCAGACATTCCTGCGATATTTTCGCATCCGTCGCGACAAAGCCCAGCATGGTTGCCATATTCGGGTGAATCATGCCCGAACCTTTCGCCATCCCGGTCAGGGTCACACTGGCGCCATTAATATCGATCACGCGGCTGACCATTTTAGACACCAAATCGGTGGTCATAATCGCATGACCGGCCTCTTTCCAGCCATCAATGCTCAAATTCGCCATCGCATCCGGAATCCCCGCCGCAAACTTTTCCATCGGTAGGTTTTCACCGATGACACCGGTCGAAAACGGCAGTACTTCTTCAGGCGAGCACCCCAGTTCCTTGGCCACCAGTGCACAGGTTTCCACTGCATCATTCATCCCCTGCTCTCCGGTTCCGGCGTTGGCATTACCGGCATTAATGACCAAAGCGCGCGGTGCATGCTTGGCAAGGTTTTCTTTGGCGACCGTTACCGGAGCCGCGCAGAAAGCGTTCTGGGTAAAGGTCGCCGCCGTAAGCGCGCCTTTGCACAGTTCGATAACCACCAGATCCGACTTACCGTTTTTCTTGATTTTAGCGGCGGTCGTACCCAGATAAACGCCGGCGACCGGATGAATGTTCAATACCTGTTGAGAACTCATGATAATTCCTTCAACTTGAAATCGTTTTAAGGCGCGACGTGTAATGCGCCCGTTGCGAATGACCAATTAAAAAACCCACTGAGAGAAATCTGCGAAGACTCGTCAGTGGGCTGTTTATTGCGGTTTAAGCGTATCTTAGCTTAATTTTCCGCAGCACTGTTTATATTTTTTGCCCGAGCCACAAGGACAAGGATCGTTGCGGCCAACCTTCGGCGTATCGCGACGGAAAGTGCTTTCGCCGTTGTCGTCTTCGGACGCTTCGGCCGTTTCCTGTTCCATCGCGTTGTTCATAGCATCGGCAATACCGGCTGCGGCTGGATGCGTCGCTTCCAGATGTTCCGGCTGATGCGCCTGCTCTTCGTACTCGGCAACATCCTGCTGGCCGCCGATCTGAACCAGAGAAAGAATCTTGACGGTTTCCAAAGTCACTTCATACAGGAAGCCTTTGAAAAGCTCGCCCGACTCGCGACGGTACTCCTGGAAAGGATCTTTCTGCGCATAGCCTCGCAGGTGAATACCGCGACGCAGATAATCCATCTCCGCCAGATGCGCGCGCCACTGCTTATCGATGGTACGCAGCAAAACTTCTTTCTCGAAATGATGACGGGTATTCTCGTCGACCACCGCCATCTTATCCTGATAACGCTCTTTAAGCTCGGTAACGATTTTTTCGATCAGCGTCTCTTCATACAGATTCTTGTCTTCTTCAAGCCACTGTTCGATAGGCAATTCCGTACCCAATTCTTCATGTAGCGCTTTTTCCAGATTCGGAATATCCCACTGTTCGTGCAGAGAGCCAGGAGGAACGTAGGTTGCGACGATCTGTTCGACGACCTGCTCACGAAGCCCATCCAGAACATCGGTCACCTCTTCGGCATCCGCCGACATCAGTTCGTTACGCTGGGTGTACACCACTTTACGCTGTTCGTTGGCGATATCATCGAACTTCAACAGGTTGGCACGTTCGTCCTGATGCATACGTTCAACCTGCTTCTGAGCACGTTCAATCGATTTCGTGACCATTTTATGCTCGATCGCTTCATTTGACGTCATACCAAGGCGTTTCATCATGCCTTTAACACGATCGGAAGCAAAACGGCGCATCAGATCATCATCCAGAGACAGATAGAAACGGGTAACACCGACATCCCCCTGACGACCTGAACGACCGCGCAGCTGGTTATCGATACGACGCGATTCATGGCGTTCGGAACCGATAACTTTCAGACCGCCAAGTTCCAATACTTTATTGTGGCGTTCCTGCCATTCGGCTTTAACTTGAGCAATCTTCTCTTCGCTGGCATTTTCACCTAGCTCTTCAAGTTCCATCTCAAGGTTACCACCCAATACGATATCGGTACCACGACCGGCCATATTGGTTGCGATGGTTACCGCACCCGGACGACCGGCATCGGCAATAATGCTCGCTTCTTGTTCGTGGTGTTTAGCATTCAAAACGCTGTGTTTGATTTTCTCCTGCGTCAACAAACGCGAAAGCAGTTCCGACATCTCAATCGACGCCGTCCCCACCAGAATCGGCTGACCGGTTTTGGTCGTTTCGCGAATGTCTTCGACGATCGCAGCGAACTTGCCGTCCATATCCAGGAATACCAGATCCGAAAGATCCTGACGCTGCGGCGTCTTGTTCGGCGGAATGACGACAACTTCAAGATTGTAGGTCGACAGGAATTCGCCCGCTTCGGTATCGGCGGTACCGGTCATACCGGAAAGTTTTGCATACTGTCGGAACAGGTTCTGGAAAGTAATCGAAGCGAAGGTCTGGCTCTCCTGCTGGATTTTGACCCCTTCTTTGGCTTCCATCGCCTGATGCAGCCCTTCGCTCCAACGACGTCCCTGCATTTTACGGCCGGTGAATTCATCGATAATCACCACCTGTCCGTCTTCGACGATATAGTCGCGATCTTTCTCGAATAACAGGTGTGCGCGCAAAGCGGCATTGATGTGAATCATCAGGCCGATATTGGTGGCATCGTACAGAGAGTCTTCTTCTCCAAGAAGCTCGACGTCAACCAGCATCTGTTCAACCTTGGCATGTCCATCATCGGTCAGGAAAACCTGACGCGATTTGGCGTCGATAATAAAGTCTCCGGTTGTCTCTTTAGTCTCAGGGTCTTCTTCACCTTCTTCCAAATGCGCAACCAGCGGATTGATCTTCTGATACAACTCCGCCTTGTCCTCGGCCGGACCGGAAATAATCAGCGGCGTACGCGCTTCATCGATCAGAATCGAATCCACTTCATCGATAACGGCAAAGTGCTGATCGCGCATAACACGCTCTTCGGCAAAGATCGCCATATTGTCACGCAGATAATCGAAACCGAATTCGTTATTGGTTCCGTAGGTGATGTCCATTGCATAGGCCATCTGCTTTTCCTGCTGGCTCTGACCCGATACAACAACACCGGTACTCAATCCCAGGAACCCGAAAAGCTGTCCCATCCATTCGGCGTCACGCTTGGCCAGGTAATCGTTTACCGTGATGATGTGAACCCCTTTTCCGGACAGAGCATTCAAATAGGCCGGCAGAGTCGCTACCAGCGTTTTCCCTTCACCGGTGCGCATCTCGGCGATTTTGCCCTGATGCAAGGTAATACCACCAACCATCTGCACGTCGTAATGACGCATACCGAAGACACGCTTACCGGCCTCACGAACCACCGCAAACGCTTCCGGCAGAATATCGTCAAGAGTTTTTCCGTTTTCCAGAGCCGCTTTGAACGCTTCGGTTTTTGCTTTCAGTTTTTCGTCACTGAGTGCTTCCAGCCCCGGTTCTAAAGCATTAATTTGCTGCACGATTTTTCGATACTGTTTCAGCAGTCGTTCGTTGCGGCTACCAAAGATTTTCTTGAAGATATTAAACGCCATTGGTTAATCAATTCCGATTGTTTCTTGCTTTTCAATTAGTTGAATTCTGAGAGAGTTCCCGTTTTATCTAATGCCTTACGGATGACTTTTCAATAGCTGTCATTCCGTTAAACTGCAGATAAACCTTTTTGCTCATCTATTTTGCCGAAATTATGCGGTAAAATGAAGCGGATATTCTAGCACAATCAAAGATAAGCACCGAGTGAAACCTTTACTAACTCAAGCGCAAGGTAATTTAAAAAACTTATTGGAAAGCGCCCAGTTTTTTCAGCTTCTGCTGGAAACCGGTCGCGACCATCTGCCTGCAGAACTTCAGCCCCATTTAGTCGGCGTCAGCTTCGAAGAGCGAACGCTGGTTTTGCAGATTGATGCGTCCATCTGGGCGACGCAACTGCGTTTCTACGAACCGTCGATTCTCGGGAGTTTCCAGCAGGATTTTCCGCATCTGGAGTTAAACCGGGTCAAAGTCAGCATCTTGCCGCAGCAGGAAAAGCCGCCAAAGAAAAGAAATGTGAGCAGCCATCCGAGCGAGATGGATGCCCAGAGAATGCGTCAATTGAGTCAGGAAGTGGAGTCCCCCGAACTGAGCGAGGCGCTGTTGAAGCTCAGCCAAAGAGCAAAAAACCCCGATAATCAGTGACTACCGGGGTTTTGTCTTAAAGCTTAAACGACCAGACTGGAAGAGTAGCTGACCGGAGGATTCGAGCCTTCATACTCGACCAGTTCAAACGCATCCGGCTGTTCAAGCAAGGCACGAATCAACTGGTTATTCAGAGCATGCCCCGATTTGTGCGCGTTGAACTCGCCGATCACCGGATGACCAAGCATATACAGATCACCGACCGCATCCAGAATCTTATGGCGGACAAATTCATCCTTGTCGCGCAGACCTTCGGCGTTGACAACGCCTTCATCGCCAAGACCGATTGCATTTTTCAGGCTTGCACCCAAGCCAAGATTCTTGGCGCGCAGCATATCCATATCTTTCATGAATCCGAAAGTTCGCGCACGCGACACTTCTTTGAAATAGGCTGTTGCTGAAAATTCCAGCGTCATTTTTTCCGCGGTATTTTCAAATGCCGGATGCGAAAAAGCGATCGAGAAGTTCAGGCGGTAACCGTCATAAGGAACGAATTCCGCCCAACCGCCCTGATCGTTTTCGACCCGAACCGGCTTGAGAATACGTACAAAACGTTTAGGTGCGTCCTGTAGCTGAATGCCGGCGGCCTGTAAAAGGAAAACAAAATGCGACGAACTGCCGTCCATAATCGGAACTTCGTCCGAACTGATATCAATATAGACGTTGTCGATACCGACGCCGGCCAGTGCGGACATCAGATGTTCTATCGTAGCGATTTTCAATTGTTCATTGACGATCGTTGTACACAAAGTGGTTTCACCGACAATCTGCGGTGACACTTTGAACTCCACGACCGGATCCACATCGATTCTGCGGAAAACGATTCCGGTATCCACCGGCGCAGGGCGCAAAGTCATGACCGACTCGTGTCCAGTATGTAGCCCGATGCCCTTCGCCTTAATCGAATTTACTAAGGTTCTTTGATTCAATGTCAAACTCGTTTATTCATTTTTAGGCGCAGTCAAACTGCGCTTGATTAAACCTTCCGCCCAAGCGTTTTTATTCAACAACGCTTTACTTCTGGGACAGAATACATAAGAACGCTTCTGCGCTCATCCGAAGTTTAATCCTGCTTGGTATATTGGTAATTATCAAAATCTGCTTGTTGTCAGGCAGGCTTATATTTAAGCAAAGAGGAATATTATCATAAGTTGACCTCTGCTAAAGCATAAAGCAGAGGCGATTGAGAAATCGTTAATAAAACTATCTGGAAAAGCCGCATAATTCGTCAAAGAATGACAGGAGGGTTACAGCCGCTTTTCAATTTGACGATTTGAGAAATTGAAACCGGATTAGAAACTGGAAGATAACCAGTTTTTGAAACGGCGGAACCGGTCGGTTGTTCTTTCCAGAAAACTTTCGTGATCTTCAACCGTGAACTCGTAGCCTGGATGATCCAAATCGAAATTCTGTTGCGCATACAGCAACAGACCGATTGCCGTCGAAAGTTCGGAGTGGTTGATTTCGTTGACCAGCCCGCCGCTCAGATAATCGCTTTTCGGCAAACCGATGCGCACCGGCATATCAAAAATCTCTTCCGCCAAAGGCACACTGCCAAAGATCATCGACGAACCGCCGGTAATCACGATTCCCGCACCGAACATCTCCTTGGAAAAGCCGTCTTGCTTAAGACGCGCTTCGACACTTTCGTAAATTTCTTCCATACGCGGACGAATCACTTCGGACAACAGACGCTGACTCAACGCGAAAGGCTCGCGTTCGCCGACGCGCTGAACGTCGAACTTGAAATCTTCCTTAATCAGGCTCGGCATGGCGCAGCCGTACTGGACTTTGATTTTTTCTGCCGAGTCGGTCGGGGTATTGAAAGCGATGGCGACATCGTTAGTGACATAGTTACCGGCAATCGGCAGAACTGCCGTATATTGCATGGAGCCATTGCGATAAACCGTAATATCGGTCGTTCCGCCACCGATATCGACGACGCAGACGCCCAGCTCTTTTTCGTCTTCACTGAGAACCGCTTCACTGGCCGCCAACTGCGCCAGCACGGGAGTACTGTCGTGCAGTCCGGCGGAATGGACGCATTTTTCGATATTGCGCACCGCGCTCTGGCTGGCAGTAATAATATGCGTTTTGACCTCAAGGCGCTTACCGGCCATACCGACCGGTTCGAGAATCCCTTCCTGCATATCCAGCGTAAATTCCTGAGGCAGAACATGCAGCATGCGCTCTTCGGACGGCGAATATTTACCGGCATGCGCCTGATCGGTTACTCTCTGAACATCTTCCGGCGAAACTTCGTTATTGATGGTCACGACACCGTGCGAATTGATGCTTTTGATATGGCCGCCGGTAATCCCGATATAAGCGGAATCCACCTCACATCCGGCAACGCCTTCGGCTTCTTCAATCGCGGTTTTGATCGAGCGTTTGGTTTCCTCGATATTAATCACCACACCGTTACGCAGTCCTTTGGTCGGCACAATACTGTATCCGCGAACTTCAATCTGGCTTGGGGAGAGTTCCCCGATTACCGCCTTGATTTTTGAGGTTCCGATATCTAAACCGACAATAATATTTGGACTACTTTGCATGTTCGCCATCCGTGCCACTCCACCCTGCTTTAAGCTTAAGGTCTATCTTTCTAATGTTTATATTTCTTTTGTTATTTCGCCATGGTTACGGCGTTTTCTTACCGACCACAAAACCATTACTATAGCGTAAATCAAAGGTCTCTGCGGATTTTATCAGGTCTTGCGATAATTGCTTATAGGCCTGAAAAAAGAGACGCAGTTTTCTCTGCCACTGCTCGTCTTCCAGTATCACACTCTGACCGCTTGCCAGATAGATCTGCCAGATTTTACCCGGCTTGTACGCCAGACCGACCAGAGCAATATTCTGTTTCTGAAACAGTTCGTTAATTTCGACCCAGCGCTGCAATACCAACTGGCTGGAATCCAGACTGCCGTCAAGGACCACCAGATCCCGATAGCCTTCGATACTATAAGGAAAAAACACCTGCCCCTGATGATTGATCAAACCGCTCTCGCCCCAACGGGCAACCGGTTTCTGCTCAAAGACCTGGACATCCAGCTTATCCGGCCAAACCCGGCTGACTTCGGCTTTAACCACCCAGTCAAGCTGTGTCAGACGCCCCTGAATCTCGTCGATCGGTACGTCCCAGAAAGAGACGCCGAGATAACTTTTTAAAACCCGGTCGATATCTTCCGGCCGGACTTCATTTAACTGTGATTGAACATGATACGAACTGATGCCTTTGGAAAACCAGTGATCTCCGCCTTTATTCGGCAGCATCAGCCAGGCACTGAAGACCAGTGCCAGTGCCGTAATCAAAAGCCAGAAAGCCACCTTGGGCAACTTGGACGGCTCCGCGCCCAGTTTATTGGGGCTTTCCTGCTCGACTTCGGCTTGTTCTGGAATCATAAAAGCGGACACCCTTTTCAAACGCTAAGCTATTTCGCTCGCTGCAGAATACGTTTGACCAACTGCTGGAAATCGATCCCCTGCGCTTTCGCCGCCATCGGCACCAGACTGTGATCAGTCATTCCCGGCACGGAGTTCAATTCGATCAGCCACGGCTGGTTATTTTCATCCAGCATCAGGTCGACTCGCCCCCAAGTATCGGAGCCGACAACGGCAAATGCCTGAAGAACGATTTTCTGAATCGATTCCGTCAATCCGGAATCCAGGTCCGCCGGACAAAGATATTGCGTATCGTTGGACTGATATTTGGCTTCGTAATCGTAAAAGACATTATTGGTCTTTAACTCGATTAACGGCAAAGCTTCGCCGTCAAGAACCGCACAGGTAAATTCGCGACCGGTAATCCATTGTTCGATCAGCACCTCTTGATCGAATTTCTGCGCTTCATCGACCGCCGCCTGCAATTGCGGCATTGAGTCTACTTTCTGCATTCCGATACTCGATCCCTCATGAACCGGCTTGACGATCACCGGGAACTGCAACGGAAAATTTTCTGTATTCAACGGTCTATGCTCGTTTACCCAGACAAAGTTCGGTGTCGGCAGATCCGCACCGCGCCACATCCATTTGGTGCGTAATTTATCCATGGCAATCGCAGAAGCTGCCATTCGGCTTCCGGTAAACGGCATTTGCAAATCTTCGAGAATGGCCTGAACGGTTCCGTCCTCACCCCAGCGCCCATGTAAAGCGATAAAAGCAACATCATACTCTTCGGAAACTTGCTGCAGTTGCGACAGGTTGGAAACGTCAATCCCCGTCGCGTCAATGCCCTGCGCCTGCAAGGCTTCGGTTACCGCCTGACCACTGCGCAGCGAGATTTCTCTTTCCGCCGCGACGCCGCCCATTAAGACGGCAACTTTACTTTGTTCACTTAACTCGAATAGCACTCTCAATCCCTTGTTTGATTCTTATCACGACGGCTTCGCTGAAAACACTCTAATCCTGAACGTTATCCGCCCATTTTTTCGCCAATTGACCGATATCACCGGCACCCATCACCAGCAACAGGTCATCGTCGGTTAGCACTTCCGAGCAGAGCGTATCAAGTTCTTCAAGACTTTCGGCATAGATTCCATGCCCGCCACGAGTACGCAATGCCTGCAGAAGCGCTTTGGAATCGAAGTTTGCCAGCGGTTTTTCGCCGGCCGGATAAACCTCGCTCAAAATAACCAGATCGGCCATCAGCAATGCCTGTACAAAATCATCGAACAGATCGCGTGTGCGGCTGTAGCGGTGCGGCTGGAAGAGCAAAACCAGACGTTTATCTTCAAAAGCGTTACGCGCAGTCTGCAACGTCGCCTTCAATTCCGTCGGATGATGTCCGTAGTCATCAACCAGTGTGACCTTGTGGCCACCGATCACTCTATGCGGATAGACTTCAAAGCGACGCCCCACGCCGGCAAACTCCTGCAATGCCTTCTGGATCGAGGAAACATCCACATCCAGTTCAAGCGCGACGCATATTGCGGCCAAGGCATTCAGAACATTATGTTCACCTGGAATATTCAAGCACACCGGAAGCAGTGCGTCCTGCTCCGGAAGTTTGACGTCAAAGCGCATAGTCATACCGTCCGCACGGACATTCACCGCACGGACATCGGCGTCTTCGCTGAACCCGTAACTAAGGAATTTACGACTGATTTTCGGTAGGATTTCGCGGATATTATCGTCGTCCAGACAGACAATAACCTTGCCGTAG
The DNA here is from genome assembly GCF_013282625.1 of Thiomicrorhabdus xiamenensis. NCBI lineage: Bacteria > Pseudomonadati > Pseudomonadota > Gammaproteobacteria > Thiotrichales > Piscirickettsiaceae > Thiomicrorhabdus > Thiomicrorhabdus xiamenensis. Next base: position 794,841 of record NZ_CP054020.1, on the reverse strand, counting down.
AACGGCAGACGCTGGATGAACTCGATAAAGGTGTTTTCCAGATTCCGGTAATCACCCTGATAGGTTTCCATATGGTCCTGATCGATATTGGTAATCACCGAAAGCATCGGCGTCAGATGCAGGAAAGAAGCGTCGGATTCGTCCGCTTCGGCAACCAGATACTGGCTGGCACCGAGGCGGGCATTGGAACCGATCTGATTAAGCTTTCCGCCAATTACATACGTCGGATCGATGCCGCCCTGCGTCAATACCGCGGCGGTCAGACTGGTGGTCGTGGTTTTCCCGTGAGTTCCGGCGATCGCAATCCCGAAACGCACACGCATCAACTCCGCCAGCATTTCGGCACGCGGGATCACCGGAATACGCGCTTCACGGGCCCATTCGACCTCGGGATTATCTTTGCCAATTGCCGTCGAAACGACAACCACATCAGAATGCTTTACATGTTCGGCATTGTGCCCGATCTGAATCAGGGCGCCTAAAGAGATAAGATGCTCGACTGTCGCATTCTTACGAATATCGGAACCGCTGACGGTATAGCCTAAATTCAGACAAACTTCGGCAATGCCGGCCATGCCGACGCCGCCGATTCCGACAAAATGAATCTGTTTAACTTGTTCTTTCATTCCCGAAAAGATCTATTTCCAAAACACTATCTGCGCATATCATACAATGCTCCGCAGCGGAATTTGAGATTTTCCCTCTACTTTATATGCGTTTATTTGCGCTTTTAGCCTTTTCGGTCTTCTTGTTGCAGAATCCGGCAAACGCCTACTCATGCCGCAAAGCGTCAATCGGATTAAGGCGCGCCGCATTCCGCGCCGGAAAATAACCGAACAGCACGCCCACCATCGCCGAAAAGACAAACGCCAAAGCGATAATGCTGTAATCGAGCATAAAGGGAATCCCCATCAATGCGCTACCGACAGAAGACGCCAGCAAGGCGAGCAGAATTCCGATAATCCCGCCCAGAGACGACAGTACGACCGCCTCAACCAGGAACTGCAACAGAACCTCTTTTTCCAAAGCTCCGATCGCCATACGTATGCCGATCTCCCGAGTTCGCTCGGTCACTGAAACCAGCATGATATTCATAATCCCGATGCCGCCGACAATCAGGCTGACGGCCGCCACGGCCCCCAACAACATTGTCATCACCTTGGTGGTTCCTGTCAGGGTATTGGTTATCTCGCGGGTATCCATAACCGAAAAGTCGTTCTTTTCGTTATCGCTTAAGTGACGCCGATCACGCAACAGCATCGTAATCGCACGGTTCACCACATCCGTATCGATATTAGGTTTTACCGAAATACGGATCATGCTGACATCCTGATTACCGGTCAAGCGACGCTGCACCGTTTTGATCGGCATAATAATCGTATCGTCCTGATCGCTGCCCATCATCGACTGTCCCTTGGCTTTCAACAGACCGATCACCTCACAGGAAAAACTGCCCAAACGCAGCTTTTTACCCAAAACATCTTCTCCGCTGAACAGCTCTTTGGCAATGGTATTCCCGATCACGCAACGGTTTTTGCCGGACTTGAGCTCGTTGTCGGAAAATTTGCGCCCCGCAGCCAGTTCCCAGTTCCCGGTAATAAAGTAATCGTTATTACTGCCGACAACGGAACTGGACCAGTTTTCATTGCCGTAAACAGCGGTAACGGATGCGTTAGCCGTCGGCGCCACGGCAACAATCGATGCAACCTGCTGACGAATGGCGTCGGCATCCTCGAGAGTGAAACTTTTCCCGCCCGAACGCTGTCCCGGCCCCATACGCTGACCGGGACGAACCATCAGCAGATTACTGCCGAGGCCGGAGATTTCCGCCGCCACCTGAGCGGTTGCACCATTCCCCAGAGTCACCATGGTAATGACCGCCGCGACCCCGATAATGATCCCCAGCATGGTCAAAATAGAGCGCATAAGGTTGCGTCGAATCTCTCGCACGGCCAGCAGAAATGCATTCCAGATCATTGCTTCGCCTCCTGATATTGATCGCGTTCGACCTTGCCGTCAACGAAGTGAATCAAGCGATTGGCGTAGGCTGCCATCTCCGGCTCATGCGTTACCATCAGAACGGTAATCCCCAGATCGGAATTGAGCCGACTGAGCAACGCCATAATCTCTTCACTGCGCGCCGTATCCAGATTCCCGGTCGGTTCGTCGGCCAGCAGAACTTTAGGATTGGTCACCAGTGCCCGGGCAATCGCCACCCTCTGTTGCTGACCGCCCGAAAGCTCTCCCGGCGCGTGATCTTCCCAACCTTGCAATCCGACCAGTTCCAACGCTTTACGCGCCGCCGCATGTCTTTCACTGCGTTTTAAACCGCGATAAACCAAAGGCAGCTCGACATTTTCCAGCGCCGAGGTACGGGCCAGAAGGTTAAACCCCTGAAACACGAAACCGAGATAATTGCGTCTCAAAAGCGCACGCTGGTCGCGGTTCAACGTTTCCACATGAATACCGTGAAACAGATATTGTCCCGATGTCGGCGTATCCAGACACCCAAGAACATTCATTACCGTCGATTTGCCCGAACCGCTCGGCCCCATAATGGCGACAAACTCGCCCTGATAAATCTGAAAATCGACCCCTTTAAGAGCCAGAAACTCCGATCCGCCCTTTCCGTAGGCTTTAACAACCTCGTTGAATTCGATCAGAGGTGCTTGCTGAGAGTTCATTGCAAAGGCACCTCGACACCGACAATCAGCTCACCCCCTTCCGCAAGTTCGCCTTCCAGCACCTCGACCATTCGCCCGCTGCTTTCGCCGGTCTTAACCAACAGTGCTTCAGGCAACCCTTGATTCAGGCGCCATACCCGCTGATAACCTTGCGGAACCGACTCTTTTTTCACCGTCATATTGCTGCCACTGCGTGGACGCGGCATTAAGGAATCCAGCACACTTTTATCCTGAACTTCCTGACCGTCACCCAGCAACTCCGGCGTAAACCGGGTCGCGGCGATCGGAATCATCAAGGTGTTCAAACGTTCCTTAACCAGGATGTCCGACGTCGCCGTCATGCCCGGGCGCAATTTCAAATCCGGATTATCGACTTCAAGCAAAGTCGTATAGGTCACTACGCCGTCGGTGCTCTCGGAACCGAAGCGCACCTGTTTGATTGTTGCCGGAAATTTCTGATTCGGGTAAGCATCCACGGTAAAACTCGCTCTCTGCCCGGCTTCAACCAGACCGACATCCGCCTCGTCCACATCCACCTGCAATTCCATCTTGGTTAAATCTTCGGCCAGGGTAAACAGTACCGGTGCGGTCATGGACGCCGCTACCGTCTGACCGACCTCTATCGAACGGATCAGCACAATTCCATTGATCGGCGACACGATTGCGGATTTTTTGATATCCGTCAGATACTGTTCAAGACTGGCCTTCGCCTGCTCCACCTGAGCGACAGCGGTTTGCTTTGCTGCCTGAGCGCGTTGCATACTGGCCTGAGCAGCCAGTAAATCGGCCTGCGACGGCAGTTTACCGGCACTCATTTTACGAATGTTTTGCAGACGCAGGTATTGAGCTTCCGCCTCTTGAAGCGTCGCTTCGGCTTCAAGGACACCGGCTTCGGCCACTTTCAGAGACGCTTTCGACTGCAATACCTGTGCCTCGAGTTTATCGGTATTCAATTTCGCCAGCAGCTGTCCTACCTCTACCCGGTCGTTATAATCGACCAGAACTTCATCGATCTTCCCGGATAATTCACTGCCCACTTCGACCTCGTTGGTCGGCTGTAAGGTTCCAGTTGCCGAAACCGTGACTCGAATATCTCCCTTGGAGACTTTCCCCAGCTCGTATATCGGTTGACCGCTCGCCGGCGTGCTCTGGACATAGAGCCAAAAGCCATAGACAACCGCTACTGCAAATAAAACCGTAAACGCCCAACGCCATTTTTTCGACTTGGTTTGACGATCCAACTGCAACTCCTGCTGCAAACGTTCCATGTCGTTACTGGCTTGACTATCATTTTGCATGGCTTACCTCTTCCACTTCTGCCGTCTTATCTACTGGAGCGGCATTATTTTCTGTTATGTTCTTGTTATCGCCCGCTTCTGTGGCTTGCTGCATTGCCCAGTGTCCTGCGACCGCTTTGGACAAAGTAATCACCTGGGCCAACTCGGATGCACGCGCCTCGACACTTTGCTTACGTAACGACAATCGGGTTCTTTGTGCCTCCATGACATCGGAAAAGTCGAGTTCCCCGGCCTGGTACTGTATCAATGCCAACTTCTCCTCTTCCTGAGAAATTTGCAGTGCAGACTCCAGCGCCAGAAAGGTTTCTCGGCTGTGCTGCAAATTGGCCAATGCATTTTCGGTCTCCTGCAAAGCGCTCAATACCGTCTTGCGGTATTGCAGAACCGCCTGCGCTTCAGCCTCCTGCTGTGCATCAAGCTGTCCCTGACGCAACTCGCCGTCAAACAAGGTTTGCGCAACACTGGCCGACAAGGACGACACCAGTGATCCAATATTAAACAGATCACTCAAATTGCTCGCCCCCCAACCTAAACGGCCGCCAAGCGCAAAACTCGGCAGGAGGTTGGCTTTGGCTACGTCGGTTTGTGCCATAGCGGCAAGCACTCGCTGCTCGGCCGCTCTGACATCCGGTCTTTGGCGCAACACTTCGGACGGCAACGGCAGAAAGATTGAGTCGGGGATTGTCGGCAAATCGGAAATATCGTTTAAGGCTGTCGGAAGCTCCCCCGGCTGTCGTCCCAGTAGAACGGCCAGCTGATGCTGCGACTCCAAGATACTTTGACGCAGCGGTGGAAGCGTCGCTATCGTCTGCTGATAACTACGTCGTGCTTGCTCAACATCGAACTGCGATACCTGCCCTGCTTCCGCTTGCCAGATCGTCATCTGCAAGGTTTCCCGCCAACTTGACAAAGATTCTTCGGTAATCGCCAACTGCGCCTGAGTACTGCGTAAGGAAACATAATAGTTGGCCACTTCGGCACTCAAGGAAACCAGCGTATCGGCAAAGTCTGCCTGCGCCGCCGACAATTCGGAATCCGCCGCTGAAAGAGCGCTACGATTCGCACCAAAAACATCCGCTTCCCACGAGGCATCAATAACGGTCGAATAGGCGTCCGTAGTAACATTTGTATCATGATTACGGCTGGCACTGTAAGCACCGCTGGCAGTCACTGTCGGAAACAGCGTCGCATTGGCTTGCTTACGGTAGGCGCGAGCCTGGCGAATGGCCGACTGTGCCGAAAGCACATCCGGATTAGCTTGGATCGCTTCTTCAATCAGACGGTTCAGCAACGGTTCCTGCAATGTTTGCCACCACGGCGGACGCTCGTTCACGTCGGCGCTTTCACCCTGGTAAAAACTGCGCGAAACCTCAGACTCCTCTTTATTTGCCTGCCACTGTTCAGGCGCCTTTTCCCGCGGCACTTCCCGAACCTGCGGCGCGGTACAGGCGGATAAGAAACAAACGGCCAGTGCGCCGCTTATTAAGGGGAGTTTCATGCTTTATCTCCTTTCTGTGAACCGGTTCGATTATGAATGCCTGTCCAACACACTTATTTTTTGTGGGCGTCATAGAGGGTTAAGAAACGTTTCCGGCCAAGCCGAAGCGCCAGATGGCGCCGCTTAGAGATACTATAAAACACCGCCGCTCAACAGTGTTTCAGGAAATAAGGAAAAAATAAGGAAAAGCGTGTCGGCAGGTCAATGAACCGATACGGACAGACACAAAGCACAGACATAAGCCGCCGACACGAGCAATGCAAATGTCCCTAGAGGAAAAACGATAGTTATTGCAGAGTCGTAGCGGAGTTATCGGTTTCCGGAGCATCCGGACTTTCATTTCCGGCGATCTCGCCCGGCTCAGAAACCGGTTGCGGAATGACCCAATAAAATTGCGCCAATATGACGGCCAGCTCAGTGGGCTTGGCAAGCGGATCGGTGATTTCGTATTGCGAATTTCCGCCACCGATCGAGCCTTTCTGCAGCGCCTGATCAATCATCGTAAGAATCGTCTCCACGCCCTCGCCGAGTAACTCTTTGCGCTCCGGATTCCACCAGAGCTGGAGTGTTTCGCGACCCGAAATATGCGGCAGCGGTTCCAGTTCCAGAAAAATCCACTCCAGCGGGGGATTCTCCTGTTTAGATTCAGTTGTCATCAAGCACCTGCATTGTTTGGGTTAAATGTATTTCAAACCATTCTAGCAAAATCCCTTTCCTCCAATCCCTAAAAGCAAAAAACCTCTGCGAAAAATTTCGACAGAGGTTTTATCACTGTTAGCGGTACTTGTAGCTGACATTGGCTTTACAGCAGCATATCCTTGGCTTCATTCAGTGAATCGATCAAGCGGTCAATGTCCGCAAAGTTATTGTAAACACCGAAAGAGGCGCGGATCGTCGCTGGAACATTAAAGTGCTGCATCACCGGCATGGCGCAATGGTGGCTGGCGCGCACGGCAATCCCATCCTGATCCATCAGCGTCGCCATATCGTGCGGATGAACACCGTCAATCACAAAAGAGACTACGCCGCCTTTATTGTCCGCTTCGCCGATCACCTTCAAGCCATCGATCTCTTTGAGACGCTCGGTCGCATAGGTCAACAACTCGGCTTCATAGGCCGCAATCTCATCCAGGCCGATATCCTGCAGAAACTTCATCGCCTCGCCCAGACCGATCGCCCCTTCAATATGTGGCGTGCCGGCCTCGAACTTATAAGGCAACACATTGTATTCGGTCTTATCGAAGGTGACCGAGTAGATCATATCCCCACCACCCTGATAAGGCGGCATGGCTTCCAGAAGAGCTTCCTTGGCATACAACACGCCGATGCCGGTCGGGCCATACATTTTATGGCCGGACAGCGCGTAAAAGTCACAATCGATATCCTGTACATCAACCTGCATATGCGGTGTCGCCTGAGCGCCGTCGACCAGAACTTTCGCGCCAACCGAACGGGCGATTTCCGCCATTTCCTTCACCGGGTTAATGGTTCCCAAAGCGTTCGACATCTGAGTCACGGCCAGCAGTTTGGTTTTTTCCGAAACCATGCCTTTCAACGCATTCAGGCAGACTTCCCCCTTCTGATTGATGCGCAGCACCGACAGGCGGATACCGATCTGGTCGCGTAACAGCTGCCATGGAACAATATTCGAGTGGTGTTCCATTTCGGTGATAATAACCTCATCACCGGCTTTCAGATTGGCACGCGCCCAGGATTGCGCAACCAGATTGATCGCTTCGGTGACACCGCGAACGAAAACGATTTCGCGCGTCGATTTTGCATTCAGGAATTGGCGTGCCGTTTCACGAGCGCCTTCATACAGCTCCGTGGCACGTTCGCTCAAGCCATACACACCGCGGTGTACATTGGCATTCTGCCAGCGATAGTAATCGTCTACCGCTTTGATAACCCGTTCCGGCTTTTGCGAAGTGGCGCCATTGTCCAGATAAACCAGTGATTGCCCATTCTCTTCCTGCCGCAGAATCGGAAACTGTTCGCGAATTTCAGCAAACTTTGCTTTCATTAAAAACCTCTTAAATTCGACTCGATGGCGCACTTAGGCCAGATGCGTTTTTTCCAACGCTGTTTCCAGCTCACTCATCACCCAGTGACGGATCTGCTCATCGGCAATCTCTTCGGCTGGTTCCAACAGAAACGCCTTGGTGATCATGCGCATCGCATTCGCCTTATCGATACCACGGGCTTTCAGATAGAAAATCTGATTTTTGTCGATCTGACCCGTTGCCGAACCGTGCGAACACTGAACATCATCCGCATAAATCTCCAACTTCGGCTTGGCATCCATTTTTGCCTTATCGGAAAGAAGAAGGTTTTTGTTATCCATCTGACCGTCAGTCTTCTGCGCCTGCTGATCGACACGGATCATGCCGTCGAAAACACCGACCGCATCGTCGTCCAGAACATACTTGTGCAGCTGACGGCTGAAGCCCCATTCCTGATTGTGCTCGGTATAGGTACGTGAATCGACCGTCTGTTTTCCGCTGGCAATACAGGCGCTGTTTTGACTGTTTTCAATTCGCTCGCCGTCCATATAAAGATGGTTCTGGTGGCGACTGACAACGCAGCCGGTAGAGGCGAAGAACGTATTGAAATGACTTTCCTGAGCCTGAGTAATGAACTGGTTATTAAAGTAATAACTTTCGCCATTCTGTTGTTGCAGAATGACCTGCTTGACGCGCGCATGCTTGGCAACATTGATCTCGGTAACGATGTTGTTGCACCCGGCACCTTCCGAATGCAGGGATACATAGCGCTCAACCAAAGTGACTTCGGCATTCTGGCCGACATCGATTCGATTGCGAACCGCACTCAAGTGCTCAGCCTTGGTTTGCAGGTGCAGAATAAACAACGGCAACTCCAAAGTGGTATTGTCCGCCAACTGCAGACTGAAACCATCGTTCATCAACATGGAGTTCATACAGCCGAAAGGCTCCGACAGAATTCGCTCTTCGTCGGCAAACAACTGATCCAGCGCGCTGTTCATGCTCAGCGTATCGGAAAAGGATTCCAAACTGATTCCTTTCGGTAGCTCGGAAAGATCATCCGACAAAGATTCGCTGAACCAACCGTCAACGAAAACCAGCTTAATGACCGGGAAGCCCGGCATATAACTTTGAACCTTGTCCGCAACCGCTTCGGAAGTTCCCGCTGTCGAAAAATGATGCTGAATAAAACCGGTCAGCTTGGTATATTTCCAATCTTCATCTTTCGCAGTCGGAAATGCCTCTGCCGAAAACTTAGCCTGAGCATTGTCACGAATCTGCTTTAAAAAACCATTTTCCGCGGCACTTTTGGCCTGTGCTTGCTGCAAATAAAAATCGCGCGCCTGCTGCGCGACCGGAGAGAGTTTTTTCGCCATTGCTTAATCCCCTCTCGATTACGCGTTTTTATACTGCTGAACAATCTCGTCGTAGCCGTTTTCTTCCAGCTCCAGCGCCAGTTCAAAACCACCGGACTTGATGATTCGACCATCATACAAAACATGAACATGATCCGGCTTGATGTAGTCCAGAAGGCGCTGATAGTGGGTCACGACAATGAAGCTGCGCTCGTCGGAACGCAATGCATTAACCCCGTTGGCAACCTGACGCAAAGCATCGATATCCAGACCGGAATCGGTTTCATCCATAATGCACAGTTTCGGCTCCAACAGAGCCATCTGGAAAATATCGTTACGTTTTTTCTCACCACCGGAGAAGCCCACATTTACCGAACGTTCCAACAGGTCGGCACGCATATCCAGCAATTCGATTTTCTCTTTGGCGTATTCGTCGAAGTCGAACATATCCAAAGCGGCCAGACCGCGTTCTTCGCGCATCGCATTAACCGCAGTCTGCATAAACAGTTTGTTACTGACGCCCGGAATTTCAACCGGATACTGGAAAGCCAGAAACAGGCCTTTGCGCGCACGTTCTTCCGGGTCAAGATCCAACAGATCTTCACCGTCGAATTCGACTTCACCGCCGGTCACTTCATAATCTTCACGTCCGGCCAGAACACTTGCCAGCGTACTTTTACCGGCACCGTTAGGCCCCATAATGGCATGCACTTCACCTGGCTTCACTTCAAGGTTCAAGCCTTTCAAAATCTGCTTTTCTTCGATTTCCGCTTGTAGATTTTCAACTTTTAGTAGCATGATATTTTCACTTCAAAATTTTTAAATTAGCTTGTCCGCTCAGCGCCGTTAGACGCCGTTGCGGCTGAATAAGGTTATCTTGATCCTGCGGATCTTTTTGGTCTTTTCAGATCGTTAACCGACCGAGCCTTCCAGCGAGATCGCCAGCAGCTCTTCCGCTTCCTGGGCAAACTCCAGCGGCAGTTCGGAAAAGACCTCTTTACAGAAGCCGTTGACGATCATCGAAATCGCATCCTGCTCGGAAATTCCGCGCTGCTGACAGTAAAACAGCTGATCTTCTCCGATTCGCGAAGTCGTCGCCTCGTGTTCAATCTGTGCCGACGAATTTTCCACTTCAATATAAGGGAAAGTATGCGCACCGCACTGGTCGCCGATCAGCATCGAATCACACTGGGTAAAGTTACGCGCACCTTCCGCCGACGGCATGATTTTTACTTCACCGCGGTAAGTGTTGTCACTCTTACCGGCCGACAGCCCTTTGGAGATAATCGTGCTGCGGGTGTTTTTACCGATATGGATCATCTTGGTTCCGGTATCCGCCTGCTGACGTCGGTTGGTCAAAGCGACCGAATAGAATTCACCAATTGAATTATCTCCTTTAAGGATACAGCTCGGATATTTCCAGGTGATCGCCGAACCGGTCTCCGCCTGCGTCCAGGAAAGTTTCGAGTTCTTGCCTTCGCAGACACCGCGCTTGGTTACAAAGTTCAGAATCCCGCCTTCGCAGTCTTCGTCACCCGGATACCAGTTCTGCACCGTCGAGTATTTGACTTCGGCGTCTTCGTGCACGATCACCTCAACCACTGCCGCGTGCAGCTGGTAAGTATCGCGAACCGGCGCCGAGCACCCTTCCAGATAACTCACATAACTGCCTTTTTCGGCAATCAGAATGGTACGTTCGAACTGACCGGTTTTCGCTTCATTGATACGGAAATAGGTCGACAGATCAATCGGACAGCGAACGTCTTCCGGGATATACACAAAGGTTCCATCGGAAGCGACTGCCGAGTTAAGCGCTGCAAAATAGTTGTCATGGTATGGCACAACCGTACCGAGATATTTCTGTACCAATTCCGGATGGTCCTGAACCGCTTCCGAGAAGGAACAGAAAATAATCCCGTATTTTGCCAATTCTTCACGCTTGGTCGTCGAAACCGAAATCGAGTCAAAAATCGCATCGACCGCCACATTGGCATCGTCACCGGCAATCGGTACACCCAGCTCGGCAAAGGCTTTGGCCACTTCCGGATCGATTTCCGGTTCGCCATCCTCTTCAGTTGAACAGGCATCACCACAGCTTCCACACTCCGGAGCCGAGTAGTAGGAGTAATCCTGATAATCCAAAGGTTCATACTTCGCTTTGGCCCAATGCGGTTCCTGCATTTTCTCCCAATGTCGGAAAGCCTTCAGACGGAACTCAAGCATCCATTCCGGCTCGTTTTTCTTGGCCGAAATCGCACGAACCACTTCTTCATTGATTCCTTTTTCAAAAGTCTCGACCTGGGTTCTGGTTTCAAACCCCTCGCGATAATTGAATTTCTTTTTCAGAATCTCATTGATTTCTTCGTATTCGGACTCGACCTGCCCTTGTCGGGTCAAATCGAGCATTTGATTTGCTTCAGCCATATTACTAACGCCTAATATTTTAATTTCGGAGCATTTTAGTGGGTTATTACCGCAAAGTCCATTTTGAGCGCCTTTTTCCGGTATGAAAAAACGATCTCAACCCTGCGAATAAAAGGGTTATTTTTTATTAAAATTCATACAGTTAATTGTATCATTGATTGCATGCTTGCAGCATTTGTTGCAACCACGCCTTATCGAGGTCGAAGCCCTGCAGACGTAACTGCTTGTCCCGCAAGGCAATTTCCCGTTCGTCCGCAGCAAAGGTATCCCAGCGGTACGCCGCCCCTTCGAGCGCGACGCGGTTGTCATATTCTAAAGTCTCCAATACGCCCTGAACCCGGATCAATTTCATTCCAAGTGCAGTTTTTGCATTATCCAAGACCATCAGCAGATGCTCCAAACTGACCCGATTCAATCTGAACTCGAAGCTCTGCAGATCGGCAAACCGATTCTGCGGCAGCGGACGCTTTTGCGGAGTCCGTTCTAACAGGGCGCTCAATCCCTGCGGCACGGCCTGTTGCAGACTCATTAACACCGGCGTATCCGCGGCGTTGTCACGTAACCAGTTTTTCCACGCCATCTGAACCGATAATTCCGATGCTTCCAAAAAATTCAGCACGATTGAATCCGCAGCCGTAATCAGCTGTTGCAAAATCTCTTCCAGCCACAGGTCCCTCGGCATCTGCCAAAACGAACGGCTATCAATCACCAGGCATTTGTGCCGGGATTCTTCGCAATAGACTTTGTCCAAAGCCTGAACATCGAGGACATCTATAGCCTGACCCGATGATTTACGCCATTGTTCGGCAAGACGATGCTTGCCGCTCCCCGGCAACCCATAGAGCAACACCCGAGCTTGCATGCGATATTCCTTTGCGCTTAATCCGCCAGACACTGCATGAACGAGTCGGTCAGATAAGCACTGAAACGGTCATACAGCAGATAATTTTTCTGCGGTCCTGTGCCTTTCTCGGCTAAAAGATAACTGGTTCCCATCGGATCCAGAGAACCGATTTTAGTGTCGGTCCCTTCGGTCAGACGCTGCATCTGCTTTGAAGGAAACTGCGGTTCCTGAAAAACACATTTGACCTGATTGTGTTGAATCTTTTCCCGTAACTCCGCGAGTCGCTTCAAACTTGGCGGAATCTCCGGATTAAGACGCACCGAACCAACGCCCTTAAGCTGGTAATGATGTTCAAAATACTGAAAAGCATCATGCAGAACAAAAAACGCTTTATCCTGCACGGTTTGCAGACGTTGACGATTCATTTGATCCTGCTGATCCAACTTCGCCAGCCAGTCCGCTTCGCGCTGACGATAAGCGGACGCTTTCTGTGGCTGCTGCTTTTGCAGCCACTCGGAAGCCGCACGAACCGCCTGACGGGCATTGTTCATCGACATCCAGATATGCCCGTCATAATTTAATTCATCGTGCCCGTGATGATCATGGTGATCGTGATCGTCATGCTCGTCTTCGACAACCGCTTTGCCCGGTTTTCTTTCCCAGAGGCCGCCCTTGCGAACAGGCAGCTTTTCGACATTGGTCAAATCCGCCAGACGGATTTTATTGGCTTCAACTCGTTGCGCATATTTATTTACCCAAGCATCAACCGGACTGCCGGCAGTGATCAGCAAATCGCTCTGCGACAGAATGCGCAGATGTGACGGTTTAAGCTGAAAACCGTGCGGACTGACGCCAGGCTTGAGCAAAACCTCAATATTGTCGTCTTCATCCAGCAGAGGCGCAATCATCCCGGCCAAAGGCGGGATCGTTACAGTCACTTGTAAAGCCTGAACGGGAACGACGAAGAAGGAAACCGTCACAAGCACAGGCAGTTGAAAAAATCGGGCAAATCTCATTTTTTGTAAATTCCTTAAAAGCAGAGTGCAAAACCGAGCACCACATCACGTCCCTTACGGGCTTACTTTGAGTTTTTTAACGGCGATCAAGCAAAATTAGCTAAAAAGCACCTTAAATGCTTCTCTGATGCCACATAATGTCTTACTCTTTCACAAACCAGAGTCCAGAGCGGTTTATGATAATACCGGTTCAACTCATTAATCTTCCAGTTTAGCAAAAGGTAGCAAAACCCCAAATGCATAAGGCAAATTCTTTACGCGAGCCGGCTGAACCCGAAAAGTCACCCTCACAGAATACGCAACTCATCGAAGCCATCAATTTGTGTCACAGCTTCGGTGACCAGGACGTCCTTCAAGACATCTCTCTGACACTGCATCGCGGTGAAATCATCACCCTTATCGGTCCGAACGGTGCCGGTAAGTCGACGCTTCTGAAAATCCTGTTAGGCTTACTGAAACCGTCCTCCGGAGAGGTCTGGCGCCGCCCGAATCTTCGCATCGGTTTTATGCCTCAGAAGATCCAGATCGATCCAACCCTGCCGATGACAGTGGAAAGATTTTTGGCACTTGGAAAACAGGCAAATTTAAAACCGGATGCGGATGATACCACAATCTCCAGCCAACAGATTCTCGAAGACCTGAACCTGCAGGCTTTATTAAACAAACCGATCCAGAAAATATCCGGCGGCGAAATGCAGCGGGTTCTGCTGGCCAGAGCGCTCTGTACCCGACCGCAGCTATTGGTTCTTGATGAACCTGTACAAGGGGTTGATATTCAGGGGCAATCGGAAATCTACCAATACATCAATCAGATCCGCAATAAATACCAGTACGGCATTTTAATGGTCAGCCACGACCTGCATATCGTAATGAAACATACCGATCAGGTGCTGTGCCTTAACCGGCATATCTGCTGCTCCGGACATCCGCAGGAAGTCAGCCAATCCGAAGACTTCATCACGCTGTTCGGCGAACATGACCCGGCAATCGCGGTGTATGAACACCACCACAACCCGCATGTTTGCGGACACTCTCACGGCGACGGTCATATACACCTGCACCACCCGGATCAAAAAAGCGATAGCAAATAAAATAAAGGAAACAGGTACCCTATGTTCGAGTTTTCACCTTTTCTGGCAACGGCGTTAATCGGCGGCATTGGGCTGGCGCTGATTTCCGCGCCGCTCGGTGTTTTTGTCGTCTGGCAGAGACAGTCGTATTTCGGCGCAACTCTGGCACACTCAGCCCTTCTCGGCGTCAGCCTGGCGCTACTCATGCAAACCAATCTGAGCGGCACGATCATTGTCGTCTCGCTGCTGATCGCCTGGGGAATCTTCACCCTGAGCCATACGCAGCAGCTTTCGTCCGACACTTTACTGGGCATCCTCGCGCACAGTTCTCTGGCGCTGGGGCTGATTCTGATCAGCCTGCAGGACTCGGTGCAGATTGACCTTATGGGCTATCTGTTCGGGGATATCCTGAGCCTGAACCAAAACGACCTGATACTGATCGCGGTAACCGGCGTGCTGATCGCGCTGTTTTACTGGAAGCACTGGCGGGATATGCTCAACATCACGCTTAATAGCGAACTGGCGCAGGTCGAGGGGACAGAGGTAAAAAAGGTGCAGTTACAGTTTATTCTGCTACTGGCATTTATGATTGCGCTGTCAATGAAAATGGTCGGCGTCCTGCTGGTCACCTCTCTGCTGATCATCCCGGCGGCAGCGGCACGGCGCTTATCCCACACCCCTGAGCAGATGCTCGGTTGGAGTCTGATATTGGGCGTGCTATCGGTATTGACAGGAATTGCCGGATCCTATTGGTATGACCTGCCAACCGGCCCGGCAATCGTAATGATGGCAACCCTGATTTTCGGGCTGCTGCTGTTTAAGAAACAGTAATCTTAATCTTTAATCTGCTTGATCCATTAACTGGTAAAGCAGATTAACCACTTTTTCGCTCTGGCGATCCACGTCGGCCAACCCTTGATCGACAGTTTCATAATCTTCGATCGACTTGGCATCCATTACGCGTTTAATCGCCTGGTGCATCTGCATATGCTCTTCTCCGAGATCTTTCATCAAAGGCAGATGCATTAGCGCCTGCCCTTCACCGTAATACCACTTCCCGAGAACACAGGCCGTATGGTCGGTCGCCGCGTCGTAACTCACGCCGATATTCTCTCCGTCAACAAAGGCGCGGATTTTCGCTTTCCAGGCCAGATGCGCTTCGACCATTTTTTCGAATTGCTCACCATTGCGGGAGTCGGCGATTTTCAGCATTCGCGCCTGTACCTGAGAGTCGACCTTAAACATCAATACCTGCTGCTGCAGAGAATGCGCATTATCAAGCACTTTCTGGCTTTCCTCGGCAGCCTGTTCGATCAACGAAGCGTTACGCTGCGTACTCTGATCCATGCTTGATACCGACTGGTTAACCTGTTCAATACCTTGCGTCTGCTCGGAACTGGCCGTTGAAATATCTTCGATCATCTCGGCCATTTCGCCGATGGAATGATTAATCACCTGCAGCGCATCACTGGTTTGCGCGACATAATTACTACTCTGCTCGGAAATCGCCACCGAATTCTCAATCAGCTTTTTAATCTCTCCGGCTGCTTCTGCCGATTTTGCAGCCAGATTGCGAACTTCTCCGGCAACCACCGCAAAACCGCGTCCGTGCTCACCGGCGCGCGCCGCTTCGACAGCCGCGTTCAAGGCTAACAGATTAGTCTGGAAGGCGATGCTGTCGATCATCGTGATAATGTCACTGATTTTCTGATTCGCTTCCGCCATCGTTTCGGTCGACTTAAGCGCTTGCTGCATCGATTGCAGACCGTTAGTCAGCTTATCGCGCGCCTGAATCGTGACCTGATTGGCCTGCTGGGCACTGTCGGCATTCTGACGCACGCTCTGCGTCATCTGTTCCATGGAACTCGAAGCGCTGACCAGTGCTTGCGCTTGATCGCGCACCCGGTCGGAAATATCCGCATTCCCAGCCGCCATATTGCTGACGCCCTGAACAACCGATTCGGTCACGGCACCGACCTTGGCTACCATACTGGCGGTATTACGCACAGAGCTGTTCAGTGAATCCTTGAGCAACGCCATCTTGCCCTGATATACACCTTCCACCAACTGCGTCAGATCGCCTTCGCTGATTTTTGCCTGAACCTGCGAGACTTCATTAACAAAGTTTTCCAGATCGTTCAGAGTGCGGTTAAGGCTGCTCTGCAAGGGAACAAAGTCTCCCACCACTTCTTTGGTATTGCGCACCGAGAAGTTCCCGCGCGCCAGATCCCCTAGCGTGTCCGAAATCGAATCGACCGTCTGGCGGATCAACTGCGCCGAAGCATCCAGATCGGTAACCACATCCAAAAAAGCGCCCGAAAGATTGACCGAGCGATGGTCGGCAGTTTCCAAAACGCCTTCGCGAAAATTGTGCGCGGTAGTCTGCAGCAGCCGAACCACCGCCGACATCTGTTCGACACCGCGGTTGACCTGCTCTTTCATTGAAGCAAAGTCGCCGCGCAGATCCCCTTCCACTCGACCGGAACAATCTCCGGCCGCCATATCGACCAGTACTTTATTGACGCTGTCCGTTGATTGCTGAACCGTTTCCAGCAGCTTGTTCAAAGCCTGCCCGGTCTCGGCCAGTTCGTCTTTGCCCTTGATCTCTACACGCTGTTTAAGATCACCGTTTTCGGCAACGGACAACAGCGTATTGCGCATACCGTTAATCGGAATCAGAAGGCTTCGCGCCACAATCCCCCCGACTACGGCAAACATCAGCATACTGATAATCAATCCTGTCCACAGATAAAAACTGCTGTCGCTCTGTTGCTGTTTCAACTCGGTAACGGCCGTCGCATTCAGCTGGTTTTCGTATTCTAGGAATTCGCTGACGATTGAGGCAAAATCTTTATATTTAGGACGGAATTCGTTATGCAGAATATCGATCGCCTCTTCACGGAAGCCTTCACTGATCGCGGTATTGAAACTGGCATAGACCAGATTGGCTCCTGAGACATTGGTCCGCAAACGCTGATAGATGTCTTCTTCCTTGGGCTGCAGATTAGAGGCATTCAAAGCCTCGAAAATATCAAAAATTTCTTTGGCGGTGCGTTCCAAGCCTTTTTTAAAGCCGTCCATTTTTTGCTCGTAACCCTCGTCTTCTTCCTCAATCAATACCATATCCAGAAGAATCAATTCGCGTTCATCGGCGCTGTGCTTCAAACTATTGATTAGAGCGACTTTTTTGTCGTTTTCGTTGACGATGCGATCGATCGCCTGATTGGTTTGCGCTATAAGAAACTGCGTAGCGAGATTACTGATAAATAACAATGACAAAGCGGCAATAATCGCCCCCGCCATTTTCAATTTAATGGACACTAAACACTCCTCAGCTTGGATATTATTATTTTTTATAGTTTCCCCATTCTAACAGTGGTTTTCTGGATAATTAACACCCATCAGCACTAATCATCTATATCGCCGCATAAGTAAAAATCGGGGGAAAAATCAGGAGATAAATCTGGGAAAAAACCGGGGCTAAAGAAAGCGTTATGAAAAGCGGCGGGGGAAATAAAAAAGGCGGCATTTCATCGACTTTCGCCGTTTGCCGCCTCGATTAAAAATGACTCAATCCATCTTCGAATTTTATAAAAGGTTAAGTGTCCGCCTTTTCAAGAATGACGTAATCGAACGCGTACTCATGCCGTTCGTCGGCCGGATGGTGTTCGCGATAAACCTCAAACCACTGCCCCGCTTGCGTCCAATCCGGAAAGTGGGTGTCACCATCAAGTTCGGCGTCAATCAACGTCAGATAGAGACGGTCTACCTTTGGCAGCATCTGGGCATACAGTTGCCCGCCGCCCATAATCACCACCTCATCGGGATGATCAAGTTTAATGTCTTGCAGAGCCGCCTCAACGGAAGCATAAACCGGAGCCGCATAATCCAAGTCGGTCTGACGGCTGATCACCAGATTGGCACGTTTGGGTAAAGGGCGGCATCCCAAAGACTCGAACGTCTTGCGCCCCATAATCACCGGCTTGCCCAGAGTATTTTTCTTAAACCACTGTAAGTCGTCTGGCAGATGCCATGGCATATCATTATCCCGTCCGATCACGCGGTTTTTACTCATGGCGACAATCATCGAGAGTTTCATTTGCTCTTCGTTCATACCGAAACCTCGGCTTTGATATGCGGATGCGACTGATAGTCGACAATTTCGAAATCTTCAAAGCGGTAATCGAAAATCGACTCCGGCTTACGACCGATCTTTAATTTCGGCAACGGCAAAGGCTCTCTCTGCAACTGAATTTTTGCCTGTTCGATAGTGTTGTTATACAGATGCACATCACCGCCGGTCCAGATAAAATCGCCGACTTCATAGCCCGTCTGCTGAGCAATCATATGCACCAGCAACGAATAGGAAGCGATGTTGAACGGCACGCCCAAAAAGGTGTCGGCACTGCGCTGATACAGCTGGCAGGAAAGACGGTTGTTTGCCACATAGAACTGGAAGAAAGCGTGACAGGTGGCCAGCGCCATACGGCCCTGCTTAACGTTTTCCTGAGGGCTGATCGACTCATCCGGCAAATCGGCAGGATTCCAGGCGCTGACGATCATGCGCCGGCTGTTCGGGTTGTTTTTCAGCGTTTCGATCACTTCAGCAATCTGGTTGATAGTTTCGCCGTTCGGCTTCTCCCAGGCGACCCACTGCTTACCGTAAAGCGGGCCGAGATCCCCCTCTTCGGTCGCCCATTCGTCCCAGATCCGCACCCCGTTATCTTTCAGGTATTTGATATTGGTATCGCCGGACAGGAACCACAGCAACTCGTGAATAATCGAGCGCAGATGCAGTTTCTTGGTGGTTAGGAGCGGAAAACCCTCTTGCAGATCAAAACGCATCTGATAGCCGAAAACCGAACGGGTTCCGGTACCAGTACGGTCCCCTTTGTCGGTTCCGTTGTCCAATATATGCTGCAGTAAATCAAGATAGGCTCTCATAACACTTCCCTAAATCCGAAAATCATGGCAAGCATTATAAGGGAATTGACATAAGATTTTATGTCTTAGCGCGATTATGGCTATACCACATCAATCCAAGACCGATAAGGATCATTGGCGTGGAGAGAATCTGCCCCATCGTGACCCAGCCCCACAACAGATACCCCAACTGGACATCCGGCATACGCCAGAATTCAACGATGAAACGGAACACCCCGTATCCGAGAAGGAACAAGCCGGTGACGCTTCCGGCAGGACGCGGTTTACGTGCATACCAAAGCAGAATAATAAGCAACACCACCCCTTCCAGCAATGCTTCCAGAAGCTGAGTCGGATATTTCACTACTGTCATCTGCAACTGCGGGTCGTAAACGGCCATACCGAGCGAAGACTCGGTGGTTTTGCCCCACAGCTCACCATTAATGAAGTTGCCGATTCTTCCGGTCAACAGCCCGATCGGCACCAGCGGTGCGACAAAATCACCGACTGCAAAAATCGACTGCTGGGTTTTGCGGGCAAACAGGATCAGGGCAATCGACACCCCAATAAGACCGCCGTGGAATGACATGCCGCCATTCCAGGTTTGCACAATGTCGAGCGGATTCGCCAGATAATGGGAAAGATCATAAAACAGAACATAACCGAGACGCCCGCCGAGGATCACCCCTAAAGCGACGTAAAACAACAGGTCGCCGACCATTTCACCGTTCCACGGCGGACGGCTCTTGGCGCGATAAACACCAAGCGCCCAGCCGCCGGCAAAAGCCAGCAGGTACATCAGACCGTACCAGTGAATTTGCAGAGGGCCGAGCGACAGTGCGACCGGGTCAATTTCAGGATATGCCCACATAGATCATCTCAGTTTTAAAAATTCAGTGGAATCATACCAAAACACGTTTGACGAATCGTGAACTTTATTTGACCTCGGCTCCACGGTTAAAACTTGAACTGTCCCACGATCACTTCAAGACGCTGCGAGAGCTGTTGCAGATCCTGTCCCGATTGTCGTGTCATATTGGCACCTTGCAGAGCTCGCTCGGTTACTTGATGAATTTCATGAATATTGTTATTGATCTGCTGCGCCAGTTGCGTCTGGGAATGCGCTGCATTCAGCATCTGATCGGACATTTGACTGATATCCTGCATCAGAAGCGTTACCGGTTGCAGCGTGTTTTTCGACTCGGTAACCGTCTGCATACTGTTTTTCACGGCATCCTGCCCCTGCCCGACGACAATCACCGTGGATTCAGTCGCCTTAAGAATCTTGTCGACAATCTCTTCGATCTGGCTGGTCGAATCCTGAGTTCGTTTGGCCAGCGAGCGTACCTGATCCGCAACCACGGCAAAGCCGCGCCCGTGTTCCCCGGCACGCGCGGCCTCAATTGCTGCGTTCAATGCCAGAAGATTGGTCTGCTCGGCGATTTCCTGGATAACATTCACCACCGAACCGATTGACTGACCGTCTTTGCGCAACTGAGTCACCGAATCGATCATCTGTTGCATGGTCGAACTCAGACTCTCCATTTCCTGTACGCTCTCGACAACGGTCTCGCCGCCTTCCAATACTCGTTGAGTCGCCTGCTGGGTGGCTCGGGTAGTGTTGCTCGAATGATCCTCAACGCTTTGCGCCTGCTGAGTCATCTCCAACATGGATTGATTCAAACCGGAAGTCGCCTTAGCCTGCTGCTCGACCCCCTCTTTCATGGAAACGGTAATCTGCTGCAGGTGCTCGGACGAGTTTTCCAGCTGACTGACAGTGGTGCTGATTTCACCAAGCAACACTTGAATTCGACTGATAAACTGATTGAAATGTTTCGCCAGAGCCCCGATCTCGTCACTGCTCTGAATCGGTAGTCTCTGGGTCAGATCCCCCGAACCGCGAGCAATTTCACCCATCGCATTCGAGATCTGCTCGACCGGTTCAACAACCGCCTTAGTCACGCGTCTGGAGATCAGCATCCCGATAAGCTGCCCAGTAATCGAAAACAGCAACAGGAAAAAGATATTCCACAGGCTTCCAATTGCGACATCCTGTCCGGAATCCCGGGTCTGCTGCTGCGCCAAAAACTGAATCCGTTCGAAACTGGCATACAAGTTACTGTAAATAGGCTGAATCTGCTGTTCCATCAGAACCAGATCCTGACGCCATTGATCACCCTGATGAATCATTTTGAGGGTCATATAGTTATTGCGGTAATCTTCATACGCCTGTTCGATTTGCTCCAGAGCAATCTCTTCTTCAAGCGTCAATTGCGCGCCCGGAATAAGATCCTGCTTTTGCGAATAAGCCTTAAGATTTTCCAACTGGGATTGAAATCGGTTCAGATACTGTTCGGTCTGCTGCGCCATTTCATCACTTCGAAATGCCAAATAACCGCGCAGATTGCTGACCACATTCAACCAGGCGGCTTCCATCTCCAGAACAATCTGCAAGCTCTGCTGTCGCTGCGCACTGATCGCTTCCATTTCCGAATAGCGCATCAATAACAGGGATTGCAGAATCTGACGACTCAATGGCAGGACGTTTTCCTGAGCATAGGTAAAAGCCGGATATTTCTGATTCGGTGAACTCTGCAACTGCTGAATACGCAGAACCAGAGGTGGCAATTTGTCCAGTTCCTGCTTAATGATTTCCGCCTGCTCCATGAATTCCGGTGAATAGGCGTTGCCTTCAAGCTGCTCGGTCAACTTGGACAGTTTTTTCTCGGCATGGTCGCTCTGATCAAGATACTGCTGGAGCTCTTGCAAATTCCCGCTGAGGATATAAGCATTCAACAGCGTCATATTATGCTCAAGCTGAATTGCAAGCTCCTGCGAGGCGCTCTCAAGTGGCTGGATTTTGGTCACCAGCTCATTGACATTGGAACGAACCATTGACAGATTTATGACGGCCTGGATGGTAATAATTGCCAGTGCCGCCCAAATCACACCAAAACCGAATTTCATTTTCTGTTTAAGACTTAATTTCTTAAGTAACTTATCCATTTTTGCCGCTCTTAACTTTTAAAATCATCATTAACATGACTGAATGCAAAATATAGACCAATTTTAAAAAACTTACTAAACCCGGACTTACATAAAAAGCTACTTATGCCTTAAACCCTCTATTCATAAGGGGTTCGCGCAAAATAAAAAAACGCCGCTGTATAGCGGCGTCTGAAAATAATATTAAAACCAATTACTTTATTTAGCGCTGGGGATAATTGCCTCTGGCAATCAGACCGCCGTCCAAAGTCAGAACCGAGCCGCTCATCCAGGAAGTCAAATCGGATAAAAGATACGCCGTCGCCTCTCCCATTTCTTGCGTGGTTCCATAGCGGCCAACCGGCATTGCACCCGTCCATTTTTGCTTCATCTCTTCCTGAGAGAGGATTCGATCGGTTCTCTCCACCGGCACTACCCCCGGTGCCAAAACATTGACGTTGATACCGTACTGCCCCCACTCGACCGCCTGAACTTTAGACACAGCGTCCAATGCAGCCTTGGAAGCCGCATAGGCGGAAAACCATTCACAGGTCTGCTGGCCGTGGATACTGGAGTTATTAACGATTCGACCCGGCTGTTTCGCCGCGATGCACTTTTGCGCAAAACAACAACTCAACTGATAAGGGGCCTGCAGATTAACCGCCAACGTCTGATTGAACTGCTCGCCTTTGGGGTCTTTAAGCGCCGTCACCTTGGAAACAATCCCGGCATTATTTACCAGCGCGTCCAGCCCGTCGAATCGATCCCATGCCTGTTCAAAAAAAGCTTCCAACGTATCGAGACGGGTGAAATCGCAACGAAATACGTCGGCCTCGGCGCCGAACGCTTCGACGTCCGCCAGCGTATTCTCGATTCCGGATTGGTTATGACAGTAATGCAAAACCAGCTTGCAGCCGTACCCGGCCAATACTCTGGCCATTCCGGCGCCAATCCCGCTTGAGGCACCGGTAATCAAAACACGTTTACCCGCTAATCCTTTCATAACTCCTCCGTACACTCTATTTCAATCGCTGTAACAACTCGGCGGTGATCTGTTCGCGCGCCTGTTGCGAGGCCTCTTTACGAATTCTTACCGAAGCGACCGCGCGTTTATTGCCATCTGCGCACCAAGGCTGTAAAGCCGCCAGCAGAGTGTCGGCAGTCAACTCACTCTGAGAAATGATCTGGCCACCGCCGAGATTCACCAGCGCTTGAGCATTCGCCGTCTGATGATCATCTACGGCATGCGGATAAGGCACCATAATCGCCGGACGGGCAACGGCCATCAATTCGCTGACGGTCAGTGCGCCGGAACGGCACACCAGCATGGTCGCATTGCGATACGCCTGCTGCATATCGTCGATAAAAGGCACTATCTGCGCATCCACGCCGGCTTCCTGGTAAGCTCTTTTCGCTTCGGCGAGGGTTTTCTCTCCGGTCTGATGCAGGACCTCAGGTCGCTCCGATTCAGGCAATTTGGCCAGAGCCTGAGGCACCGTCAGGTTCAGCGCCTGAGCGCCGCGACTGCCGCCTAATACCAGCAACCGGCAAGGTTCATCAGCTTTCAGAGTTTCAATCTGTTCCAGGCCTTCTCGAACCGGGTTCCCGAAGAGTTTACAATTCGCCTTGGCGGAAAACTGTTTTGGACTGTCCTTAGCCACCGGAAACGCCAGCATGACCAGATCGGCCAACTTAGCCAGCAAACGATTGGTCAATCCGGGAATCGCATTCTGCTCATGCAGAACCAACGGTATTTTCAGACTTTTTGCCGCCAGCCCGCCGGGACCGCAGACGAAACCGCCCATCCCCAGAACCAGATCCGGCTGCTGCTGCTGCATGATTTTTTTTGCCTGCCGATACGCCTTCCACACATTCAAAGGCGCTTTAATCCACCCGAGAAGCCCGTTGCCGCGCAGCCCGCGGATCTGAATCTGTGAAAACGGAATTTCCGCATTCTCGACCCAGTTCTTCTCCATACCTCCAGCAGTTCCTAACCAGTGGACCTGCACCTCATGCTTCTGCAATTCATGCGCAATGGCAATGCCGGGAAAAACATGCCCGCCGGTTCCACCGGCCATCACCATCACTTTTTTACTCTTTTCTGAACTCATCGCTCGCTTCTTGAATACTCTTTGAAATGGCTCAATTTAAACAGATCGCACACAAAAAAGCCAAGCGCTTACAGGCTTGGCTTGTGCGGTTAAAAACGGCATTTAAGCAGCTCGTGTTTTCGGCTCTCTGCGCACTTTGCGTGTTTTCTTGACCGCCTTTTCGGCTTTCTTTTCTTCATCTTCAGCGGCAAATTCCTGATCGGTTTTCAGGTCGTAGTCGTCGCTGTTTTTCGGATCCGGATAGAAACGCGAGACATGCTCGACTTTCAACACCAGCGCAAACGCGATCAAAAACAGAATCATACTACTGCCGCCGTAACTGAACAGCGGTAGCGTCAAACCTTTGGTCGGGATCACCCCAAGATTAGCGCCCATATTAATCCCGACCTGCAGAACAAACCAGAAACTGACGCCATACACATACAAGGCACCGAAATTATAATTTGCCTGTTTGGCCTGATAGGCGATACGGAACAGGCGATAGATCACCGCCAGATAAAGTACCACCAACCCCAGAACGCCGAGAAAACCGAATTCCTCGGCAAAAATCGAGAAAATAAAGTCGGTATGCGCATCCGGCAGATAGAGCATTTTCTGCACACTATTGCCAAGACCGACACCGGTCCAGCCACCGGAACCTTGCGCCAGTATCGCCTGAATCAACTGGTAACCGGTCCCGTAAGGATCCTGCCAGGGATCGAAAAACGAGGTCAATCGCGCAATTCGGTAAGGCTCAAGAAGTAGCAGTGCCGCCAGTATCCCGATCATCGGAATAATGGTATAGACAAAGAAACGATAAGGCGCGCCCGATATCAGCAGCATGCCGACAATAATCATGGTGATGACCATGACGCTCCCGAAATCCGGTTCCAGAATCAGTAACAGCGCCATAAATCCGAAAGGCAGCGCCAGTCGCAGAACCGCAGTAAAACTTTCGGAAACTTCGCTCTTGTGCAAAGTCAGATAAGCGGCCATAAAGACAATGACCGAAAACTTCATCAACTCCGAGGGCTGAAAATTAAACACTCCCAGCGGCAGCCAGCGCTTGGAGCCGTTAATCTCCATCCCGACGATCAGTACCGCCACCAACAGCAGCAGACTGAGCAGAAGCAACCCGCCCCGTCGGTGTATCCAGGTCGAGAGCGGAATCTGATAGACAACATAGGCCGCCACCAACCCCAGTCCCAAAGCGATGGTTTGGCGAATGACAAAGAAAAATTCGTTCGCATAGCGTTCTTCGGCGTAGGCGATCGATGCGGAAAACAGCATAACCAACCCGATAAAGACCACCGTTCCCAGCAGTCCGACCAGCGTCAGGTCAATTTTAGGCTGATTGCTTTGTGCTCTCTGCATGGCCATACGCCTCCATATCAAACTAATCGGACTATAGATTCTGAGCGTTCTCGACAGCTGCCGAAGGAGGAACACTGCTCATGGCAAACTGCTCTTTGACAATACGCTTGAAGACCTCACCCCTTTCGACATAATTCGAAAACTGGTCAAAACTGGCGCAGGCCGGTGAAAACAGAACGCAATCGCCACTTTCGACCAGGCCGGCAGCGAGCGAAACCGCATCCGCCAGCGTTTCAACCTGCTTAATCTGATCAAAACCGTTCTGTAAAAGCGCCTGCTCGATAATGCCGCGATCGCGTCCGAAGAGAATAACCGCCGAACAGAACTCTTGCACCGCTTCCGTCAGTGGTGAAAAATCCGCATCTTTGCTGACACCTCCGGCCAGCAGAATAATACGCCCGTCGATCTCGGCGCCGAAAGTTTCCAGCGCCGTCAGGGTTGCACCGACATTGGTTCCTTTGGAATCGTTGATCCACTGCACACCGTTGACTTCGGCAACCAGCTGAGTGCGATGCGGCAGACCGGCAAAATTCGTCAGCACCTGCGAGAAGACCTGCTTGGAAATCTGGAAAGGTTCGCATAACGCCATCATCGCCAAAGCATTCAGCTGATGGTGCTTACCCTTCAACAACATTTCCGCGGTATTGATCAAAGGTTCCTCTCCTTTGGCAAGAAATCTTTGATTATCCATCTCAATAATTCCGTAATCGCGATTGCTCTGCGGGACACCCGGTCCAAAACGCACAATTCGGTCTTTTATTGAAGTCAGGTCTTTCAAATCCGTCGGTAAGACCGCCAGCTCGGTATCGGAAAAGATTTTGTATTTGGCATGCACATAAGCGGCAAGATCATCATAGCGGTCCATATGATCTTCACTGATATTCAGAACCGTCGCAGAAATACAGTGCAGGGAATAAGTCGTTTCCAGTTGAAAACTCGACAGCTCCAGAACGTAAATTTCGTATTCGACATCGTCAAGCAAAGCATCCAAGGCTGGCAGTCCAATATTGCCCGCCACAGCAACTTCGAAACCGGCCGTTCGCAACACTTCGCCGATCAGAGTCGTTACCGTACTTTTACCGTTCGACCCGGTAATGGCGACCACCGGAACACCGACAGCCCGTGCGAAAAGTTCGATATCACCGATGACTTCCACGCCATTGGCAACCAGTTCCTGCACCCAAGGCTCGCGTACGGCAATCCCCGGACTCAATACCAGTGTTTTAATCTGCGCACGCCATTTTGCTGGCAGCTCTCCGGTCGCGAAGGAGACTTCGGGAAACTGTTCCTGAAGCGCCGAGCAGTCGAAATCAACGCGCGTATCAAAAGCACAGCAGGCTTCTTTCTGCACCTGCAAAAAGCGTAATACCGACTGACCTGTAACCCCTAAACCGGCGACTAAAATCATCTAATGCTATCCCTTTATCGAATTTTCAGTGAGGCTAAACCGACCAGCACCAGAATAATCGTGACAATCCAGAAACGGACAATGACGGTCGACTCGTGCCACCCTTTCTGCTCAAAATGATGGTGCAGCGGCGCCATCAGGAAAATTCGTTTTCCGCGCAACTTGTAGGAACCAACCTGTAAAATCACCGACAGAGTTTCGGCGACAAACACTCCACCCATAATAACCAGCACCAGTTCCTGCTTGACTGCGATCGCCATAACGCCCAGCGCCGCGCCGATTGACAATGAGCCTACATCCCCCATAAATACCTGCGCCGGATGGGCGTTATACCAGAGAAAACCAAGTCCGGCACCGACCAACGCAGCCGCAAAAATCGTGATTTCACTGACCCCGGGAATGTAAGGAATATTCAGATAGTTGGAAAAGACTGCGTTGCCGGACAGATAAGCGAATACGCCTAAAGCGCCCGAAATCATCACCGTCGGCATAATTGCCAAACCATCCAGTCCGTCGGTCAGATTCACCGCATTCGAAGTCCCGACAATCACAAAGTAACTGAGCAGAATCGTCCAGGCACCCAAATGGATTACGGTGTCTTTCATATACGGAATCAGCAGATCAGTTTCGGCCGGTACCGTAGCCATTGCAAACAACGCATAAGCGGCAATAAAGCCGATCAACGACTGTAGAAGATATTTGTGCTTGGCGCTCATTCCTTTGGGATCGCGGTACACGACTTTCTTATAGTCGTCGATAAAGCCGATCACGCCGAACGCCAGCATGGTCAAAGTCACAATCAGCAGGTAATGGTTGGTCAGATCGCCCCACAAAATGACAGAAACCGCGACCGAAAACAGAATCATGGTTCCCCCCATGGTCGGCGTCCCTTTTTTGACCAGATGGGTCTGTGGGCCGTCACTGCGAATCGCCTGACCAACCTTAAGGCGTGTCAACCAGCGAATCATTCCCGGGCCGATAATGAATGACAACAGCAACGCGGTCAGCACACTCATAATAGTGCGCATCGTGATGTAGCTGAATACGGCAAAACCGGAAATATACTGTTGCAGATATTCGGTCAGATAAACTAGCATTCGAAAACTCTTTTAATATATTGATATCTTTCGCCTTCCCGTTTCGTCTCCGGGAAGACCTGAATTCTTAACCCCAGCTTTGCTGTACGGCGTTGGCGATCGTTTCCATTTGGGAACTGCGCGATCCCTTAACAAGAATGTTGATTTGCGGGCACACTTCGTCCTCGACAAACCATTTGTTCACCAGTTCGTTGAGGCTCCTGTTCAGGCTGTCGTGCTCCAGAAAAGCGGCACTGAATATATTCGGGATGCGCGGCGATGCATGCGTATTGGCGGCAAAAACCCGCGGCATATCCTGTGCGGCCTCGCCATAAACCAATAAAGCGTCAAGACCGATATGGGCCGCATATTCTGCCACTTCATGATGCGCTTGAACGCTATAATCGCCCAGCTCACCCATCGCCCCGATACAGGCGATATGGCAGCCTGGAAGCGTCATCAAAGCGCTTAATCCAGCCTTGATCGATTCCGGGTTGGCATTATAACTGTCATCCAGCAAATAACCGCAACGAATTTGTGTTTTTTGCAAACGCCCCGGCACGCCGCCGTATGTCTCAATCGCGGCTTTAATCGCATCCCATGCCACGCCCGCCCACAGTGCAAGCAGAGTACATGCAGCGGCGTTAGCCGCATGGTGTTCGCCAAGAACCGGCATACGAACTCTATCCGAAAAACGACTGCCATCAGCAAGTTCGGCGGTTAGAACGAATTCGATTCCGTGGTTAAGTGTCTCGACCTCCCCGAAAGTGACATTCGGCAGTGTTACGGTTTCCTGAGACTCTTTGGCAAACAGCCCGACCTTGCCTATTCCGAGTGCGGAACATTTTTTCAGCCAATCCTCGATCCCCGCCGAATCATGATTGAAAATCGCCACCCCATCGTGCGGATCCAGTCCTTCGACAATTTCGCCTTTGGTGTCGATAACCCCTTGTAAACTGCCGAATCCTTCAAGATGCGCACCCGCCGCATTGGTAATCAACGTCATATCCGGCTTGGCAATTTCCGTCAGGTAACGAATCTCTCCCGGATGATTCGCGCCCATTTCGATAATGGCATATTCATCCTGCGGGCGGATCTGCAACAGCGTCCGCGGAACCCCGAAATCATTATTGAGATTGCCTTGTGTCGCCAGCGTTCTGCCCGCTTTAGAGAAGATTTCCGCAAGCAGGGTTTTATTACTGGTCTTGCCGTTGCTTCCGGTAATCGCAATCAGTTTTTTCAAAGGCATCTGCTGGCGGTGCCAGCGAGCGAAGGCAGCAAGCGCCAGACGCGTGTCGGCAACCAAAATGACTGCCGGCTGCTGATCATCGGAAAGTTCTTCGGTCAGCGTTTGCCAAGCCTCCTCCTGCGAAATCAGAATCACCGCGGCCTGAGCCTCCACCACTTGCTGCAGAAATTCATGGGCATCAAAACGCTCTCCGCAGATAGCGATAAACAGACTTTGCTGTGTCACCTCTCGCGAATCGGTAACCACTTCGCTAAAACTTCTGGTTCCGGCTTGCGGGTTCAGCCTTTTTCCTTCGACCGCACTCTGTAACTGTGCGTCAGTCCAAAAAAAATCCTGTTGCAAAATTTACCCTTACACCTTATTGGTCAATGATTTGTCGGCAAACCACTCCTTAACCACACTTCCATCGTGAAACGGATAGCGTTTGCCGGCTATTTCCTGATAATCCTCATGCCCTTTTCCGGCGATGACGACCAAATTATTATCCCTGTGCTCTCGAGTTGCCTGCAGTAAAGCCTCCTCGATAGCCTGTTTTCGATCGACGATCACATCGACTTGTTGCGGCGATTGCATTCCCTGCAGAATCTGCTCGATAATCTTTTCCGGCTCCTCGTTGCGCGGGTTATCCGATGTCACGATTACCTTATCTGCCCAGCGTTCGGCAACCGCCCCCATTAACGGACGCTTTTTTTGGTCACGATCTCCGCCGCAACCGAACACCACCCAAACCTGTCCTTCATGGATGCCTTTATCAATATAAAACGGATCTTTCTGAGCATCACTCGCCGCCTGTTGATGCTGACGAACCGATTCAAGCAGCTTTTCCAGTGCATCATGAGTATGCGCAAAATCAACCACAACCGTTGGACGCTGGTGAACGATCTGCATCCGGCCTTCCACAGATTCGACAGTTCTGGCCGCTTCGACGACTTCATCCGGTTCAAAACCGTTGGCCATTACGCAACTGAGCGCGCAGAGCAGGTTTTCGGCATTGAAAGCGCCAAGCAAAGGAACATGCATCGGCAGCTTGCGTTGTGCATGCAACAATGTAAACGTCATTCCTTGAGGAGAGAGCTGCAAATTAATACCGAGATTGACGCACAGATTAAGCCATTCTTTCGGCTGCACCTCATCCTCCAGCTCAGCATGTTTAAGCTGATAGCCCCAGAAAACGCAATCGTGCTGTCTGATGCAGTACGGATGACAGCGGTTAACCAGAGATTGCCCAACCGCATCATTCAGATTCAATATTTTGTGCTCAGCCGGAAAGTCATGAAACAGTTTTACTTTAGCCGCTTCATACGCTTCCTGAGAACCGTGAAAATCGAGATGATCACTGCTGACCTGCGTCAATGCCAGAGTCGCAAACTGCACTTTAGCAATCCGGCCAAGCTCAATCGCATGCGAGCTGACTTCCATCACCACATAGCTCACACCCTGAGCAACAAACTGCGCCAGCAGGCGATGTACTTGCAACACATCGGGAGTGGTATTCACCCCTTTATGCAACTGTCCGAAAACACCGTATCCAAGAGTACCGATCAGACCGACTTTGACATCCAGACTCTGCAACATCTGCGCACAATAAAATGCCGTCGATGTTTTGCCGTTAGTGCCGGTAACTCCGATTACTTTCAGTCTGGAACTCGGCGAGTCATAAAACCAGTCCGCCAATCCGGCCAGTTCATGCACCAAGTCGTCGCAATAGATAAAGTCTACCTGCAACTGCGCGCACAGATCGCGCTCGGATTCCGACGGCAAGCGGTCAGCCAGAACTACGGCCGCCCCTTTTTCGACAACCTGAGACAAGTAATCCAGTCCGTGACTGCGTTGCCCCTGCAAAGCGACAAACACCGTTCCCTTGCCAACCTGACGGGAATCGTTGGTCAGGGAACTCAGTTCCGGCAACTGTTCCGTCTGCGATGCATCCTCGTGAGAATGAATAAACTGCTCCAGCCGCATTTTCTGCTGGAGATAGGCACTCAATTCGTCGAGCGACTTCACTACATTCCCCCTCGGGCTATCTGACCGGCAAAGCGCGGATCAGAAGCCGGCAAAGGCAGATTCGGCAGCTCCTGCCAGTCCGGTTTCACCTTACGCAAACGCAAAGCATTCTGCATAACTTCCTTGAAGACCGGAGCCGCTACCAGACCACCGTAATACTTACCGCGCGAAGGCTCGTTAACCGCAACAACCATTACCATATCCGGATCGGAAGCCGGAACCATTCCGGCAAAAAGCGAAAGATAGGTGTTATCTTCATAGCCACCCTGACGGGATACTTTATGCGACGTTCCTGTTTTACCGGCAACCTGATACCCCGGAATCATGGCCAGCGGAGCTGTACCGCCGGGTGCAACCACCTTGTTCATCATATCGAGAACTTTCTGGCTTGCCTGCGGACTGAATATCGGTGTCGAGGCGGGCACCTCGTTTTCGCCCATTTTGAACAGATGCGCGTCGAGCATACGCCCTTGGTTGGCGAAAACCGTATAGGCGCGCGCCAGTGTCAGCAGGTTAACGCTCAAACCGTAACCGTACGAAGTTGTCGCCTGATCGATCTCGCTCCAACGCGAAACATCTTTAAGACGCCCCGCCGTCTCGCCCGGCAGGTAAGTATGCGTTCCCTCTTTGAATCCAAGCTGCTTGAACAGGTCGTACTGAACTTCCGCCGGCATGCGGAAAGCGATCTTGGCGGTTCCGACGTTACTGGATTTCTGAATAATTTCTTCCGGCGTCAGTACGCCGTGGCGTGAGGTATCTTTAATCAGCTTGCCCTGAACGCGCATAAAACCACGGCCGGTATCAATCTTCGATTGCAGGTCAACCACCCCTTCGTCAAGCGCTTTGGCAATAACAAACGGCTTCATAGTCGAGCCGGGCTCCAGCACGTCGGCGACGACGCGATTGCGAATACCCGGCCCTCGGCGCTGTGCGGTATCATTTACATTGAAACTCGGCAGACTGGCCATGGCCAGAACTTCGCCGGTTTTGGCATCCAAAACCACCGCACTGGCGCTCTTCGGCTGATGCTTGTACATCACCTGTTTCAACGCTTTATAGGTCAAATACTGGATATTCTGGTCAATACTCAACACCAGAGGATTACCGTCCTGCTCCTGCTTTTTGGTTTTCAGCAGATTGATAACATTACCTTTAACGTCCTTAACGACAATTTTTTTGCCGCTGCGACCGCTTAGATGTTTGTTGTACGCCAGCTCAATCCCTTCGATTCCCTTACCGTCGACATTCGTGTAGCCGAGAAGATTTGCCATGCTTTCGCCGTTCGGGTAATAGCGTTTGTATTCGGTACTGACATAGACATGCGGCAGACGAAGCGCTTCGACCTTGTCTCTAAAGTCCGGCGTCAGACTACGTTTGACATACATATGACGGCGTTTCTGATTGGCATAGGCGCGCTTGCGCAACTCGCTGGCAGAAATGCCTAAAACCTTTGCCAGACGGTCAAAGGTATAGATAATGCGATCCAGTTCTTTCTCGTTGATCCACAGTGAGTGGTACTCTTTTTTTACCGAAACCTGTCGCTGCTGACCTTGATACTCGGAGACATAACTATGCTCGGTTTTTTTGATATGGACACCGGGTAAAGCAAGCTGTTCGATCTTCTCTTTAAGCTCAGGGGTTTTGATATAGCGGATAAAACTGAGGTTACGATCACGGTTCTCGCGCGCCCGCTGCAGAAGCTGGTTGTTTTTCAGCTCGATAAGCTGTAAAAACTCGTGATAATTGGCTTCATTCTTAACGATCTGTTTCGGATCCAACTCCACCGCAACCATCGGCGTACTCATTGCCAGCAAGTTGCCATTTCGGTCGTAAATCTGACCGCGGACACCAGGGACGTTATAACTGCGGATATGCCGGTCGTCGGCTTTCTCCTGATATTCGTCCGCTTTAACGATTTGGGTAATGAAAGCTTTGGCAACCAGAGCCGACATCATCATCACGATAAGAAAAAAGATCACAATTTCCCGGTTTAGAAATCTATTCACTATCCATTTCCTTATCGACAATATAGACCGTCTGCTTTTGCTTCTGGCTACTGACCATCTTGAGCTCTTCTTTGGCGATGCGCTCGACATTGGCCGGTGAAGTCAGGTGCATTTTTTCCAGCATTAACTCCCCCCACTCGTGCCGTGCCGCCACCAGTTGGTCGACATTTTTGTAATACTCTTTTTGAATGCCTCTGATCTGATGCGACAAATAGATATTGCCGAACAGCAAAGCAAGCAAAAACAGGACTAAAAAAATCAATAAAAAAAGCCCACCAGACTTTGAATAACTCAAGTTTGCGGGCTTCGACGATTGAGACATCAATCCTCCTAAAGACCCGGCCAAGCAGACAGAGGAACTTGACCGGGCGGGATTTACAGCAGTTTTTTAATCTTTTTGGCGGCGTAGGAAAGCCGGAATGTCCAACAGATCACGTTTACCGTATTTATCATTTACCAGACTGGCCATTGTTGTTTGTGCAGCCGCCTGAGTTTCAACGTCCTGCATAGTCATGGCGCCACTCTGAGGTTGAGCCGTACTGGCCTGAGTATTATAGCTGTCGGCAGACATCTGAACCGGCTGAGCAACTGGCGCAGCTTCCTGAACCGGTTGTTGAACAGCCTGCGGAGCCTGTTGTGGTTGTACGGAGTAGTTCATTTCAGATGAACTCTGATGCATGGTGTAATTCGGCTGCTGGTGAGACGGCTGAGCAGGCGCCGCTTGTTCCTGAGTCGCTTGAGTTGAAT
Source organism: Thiomicrorhabdus xiamenensis (assembly GCF_013282625.1). NCBI lineage: Bacteria > Pseudomonadati > Pseudomonadota > Gammaproteobacteria > Thiotrichales > Piscirickettsiaceae > Thiomicrorhabdus > Thiomicrorhabdus xiamenensis. The sequence continues at coordinate 760,787 of NZ_CP054020.1, read as the reverse complement.
GCTGTGCAGACTGCTGCATCTGATTCACCGCGCTGTTAAGTCCCATATTACGCATCTGCTGCGGCTGAGGAGCGGTATCTTCACGACGTGAAAGACCTGTTGCAACAACCGTAACACGGATTTCATCATTCATGCTCTCATCCAGAGAGTTACCGATAATGACTTTAGCATCCGGAGCCGCAACCTGATCGATTACGTCACCAACCGCATTGAATTCACTAATTGTAAGATTTGGCCCGCTGGTCACATTGATCAGAATCCCTTTTGCACCAGACACTTCGATATCGTCAAGCAGAGGGTGGGCAATCGCTTTTTTCGTTGCTTTGATGGCACGATCGTCACCGGTCGCATAACCGACACCCATCAACGCCATGCCGCGCTCGGACATAACGGTACGCAAATCTTCAAAGTCAACGTTAATCAGACCCGGACGCGTAACCAACTCAGTGATCCCCTGGACCGCGCTCAACAGAATTTCGTTAGCGTAGTTGAAAGCGTTGCTTAGCGTAAAATCATCACCAACGATTTCCTGCAACTTATCGTTCGGAATTGTAATCAGAGAATCGACATGCTGGGTCAGTTCATCGATACCCGCCTGAGCTGCCGCACCGCGACGCTCGTAAGAGAAAGGCTTGCTGACAACACCGACAACCAGAATCCCCATTTCACGTGCAAGCTGCGCCACTACCGGAGCAGAACCGGTACCGGTTCCGCCACCCATACCGGCGGCCAGGAACAACATATCCGCACCTTCGATTTCGCCTTTAATGGCCTCCATCGAATCTCTGGTAGCCATACGACCTTTCTCCGGATCTGCACCGGCACCCAAACCTTTCTCTCCCAGCTGAATACGGTTCTCAACACGGGAGTGCGCCAAAGCTTGCGCATCGGTATTGGCGACAATAAAGTCGACACCTTCGATGGTATTTTCCATCATAAAGTTAACGGCATTACCGCCACCGCCACCAAGACCTATGACCTTGATTACCGGCATGCCGGCTTCGCGAATATCGCTTGCTGCATCTTCTGAAATGAATTTCATGTCTCTATCCTCTGTCTTTCTGAAACTTTTTACTGCGTTTTGTAATCCAATTACTTTTACTGTGCGAGCTTTTCCGCGATTCTTAAAACCGCGCTGCGCGACCGGGCATTTAACTCACACTCATCCTTGCTGGGAAAAATCGGCTTGCCGATTCTTTTTAACACCGGTTCAATTACCTCTATTTGCACCGGTGAGTCCGGGAAAAGATCCCGAATTTTTGACTGGTCGCGAATAAACACCTTGGCGATCCGATCTTCCAAAGAATGGAAACTGATCACGGCCAGCCGGCCTTCTGGAGCGAGAACTTCCAGAGAGCCCTGTAATACATTTTTCAATACATCCAATTCACGATTCACGGCGATGCGGATTGCCTGAAAAGTTCGCGTCGCAGGATGCTTGTTTTTTTCTTTTTTCGGTAAAACCCGCTCAACGACTTCGGCCAAATCTTTGGTGGTATTCAACTCACCGGCATCGGCCGCCTCTTTAATCACTCTGGCAACCCGTCCGGAGAAACGTTCTTCACCGTAATTCTGCAAGACCAGCTTAAGCGTTTTCTCGTCGACCTCTTGCAACCACTCTTTTGCGCTAACCCCTTCCTGCGGATTCATTCGCATATCCAGAGGTCCTTCACGCATAAAACTGAAACCGCGCTGCGCATCGTCAAGTTGCGGCGAGGACACACCCAGGTCCATCAAAACGCCATCAACCTTGCCCAGCAGATCGCGCTGCCGGCAGTAAGAGTCCAAGTGTTCGAAACTGCCATGAATAATTTCAAACCGCGGATCCTGAAAATGCTCGTGGGCATAGGCAACCGCCTGTGGATCCTGATCGATCGCATACAGCTTACCGTTCTCTCCCAGACGATCCAGAATCGCCCGGGAATGGCCACCTCGCCCGAAGGTACAATCGAAATAGATACCGTCCGGCTTAATATTGAGCGCATCAATGGATTCTTGTAAAAGAACGGAAAAATGCTGGTTAAAATTTTCAGTCATGAAATGGGTCGCTTCTTTTTAAATCAGCATTTATTAAAAACTCAGGTCGCCAAGCAGTTCGGACATTTCTTCCAGATCAATCTCTTCCAGAATGTCATCACAGGTTGCATCCCATGCTGCTCTATCCCAAAGTTCGAACTTCTTGCCCTGACCGACCAGTGTCGATTCCTTAGCGATTTCCGCATAACCAAGCTGTTCTTTAGTAACCAGAATACGGCCCTGACCATCCATGACCTGCTCAACCGCGCGACCGACGAAGATTCTCTGTAACGCGCGTACGGATTTGGACGAGTTCGGCAGTGCCATAATTTTGTCTTCAACCGCACGCCATTCCTGATATGGATAGAACGCCAGACACTTTGCATTCAGGTCTAGGGCAATAATTAGGGTCGACTTGTGTTCTTCCACCAAGTATTCACGGAATTTTTTCGGAATTGCGATCCGCCCTTTGGCATCAACGCTCAAATTGTAATTTCCGCGAAAAAACACCTAATTCACCACTTTTCACCACTTTACCCCACATTCGTAACTAACTATATTCATCCGCCTCATCAGTGTCAACATAGTGCCTACTCTAAAATTCTTTTATATGACAACAACTTAGAGAGCAATAATCACCCTTACAACAGGACTTAAATAAAAAATTCCTCTTCCTTTTCATTAACTTATGAATAAATTCAAAAAACAACCTTAGACAAACCTTACAAATAACGCCTCTTATACCAAGCTGTAAATACCCTGTTTTTCCAAGGGGAAAAACAGCCTATATAGTTCCTTTAAAAAAAATAAGAACAAGATATAGTGGTAAGTAGAAAAACCTACGTTTTTTTTCAACTTTTTTTTATTTTTTTTCAGGAGTTAACAATTTAATTTTTGATACAATTTTCAAGTTTAAATAAGACAAAAATACAAGCCGATAGAGAATGGCGGGGAAAACCGGAAAAAAACCTGAAAACACCCTCTTTATGGCTAAATCGATGAACAAAATTGGAGCAGCAGACAGAACGGTGGGGAATTTTCCCTAAAAAGATGATTTCTGGAAAAAAGTGGCGATTAAAACTCAAAAGTTGACGATTACTGATAAAGGAAAGCGGCCGGGAAAAGAGAACGAAAAAGACTCTGACCGGGAATAAAAAAGAAGAATCATAAGAAGAAAAAAAGAAGTGAGTCTATAAGCCGGGTTCTGTACTCTTGCGAGCGACAACCATTCATCTAGGGCTGGCATCACTACCAGTCTCAAGCGACCTACCCGAAAACCCCTGCGAGCAACAGAGCGGAACCGGGACAAACCCGATCCACATGTTTTCCTATTTGGTCTTGCACCGAATGGGGTTTACCATGCCACAAACTGTTGCCAGTTGCGCGGTGCGCTCTTACCGCACCCTTTCACCCTTACCTGTACGCCTAAGCGCCATCGGCGGTCTACTCTCTGCTGCACTGTCCGTCGGCTTCCACCGCCCAGCCGTTAGCTGGCATTCTGCTCTATGGTGCCCGGACTTTCCTCGAAGATTGCTCTGCGCGATTGTCCGACTCACTTCGGCGCGCATCTTACCTTATTCGCCGACAAAAAACGACTTAAATAAATTCAACCTGCTCGACCGCAAAGCCTTCTTTCAACCCGAATCACGGCTATTGCTGACTCAGAATGAATTCGCGTGGCAGTTGCGCCTTAAGCGATTTGGCCAGGCGATTACGAAAATGATACGGCACCCGCTGATTACTAAGGAAGACAAAAGGAAGCCATTGCTGATGATGATGCAGATAACCCGCCAGAGTACTGACACCGATCAATGAGCCGGACTTGGCATACACCCCCTCTTCGACTTCCGGCAGCAGATGGCGCCATGGTTCAAATGCCTGCAAAACCGCCATCAGCTGAAGCGCACTGATACTGTTATCTCGGGAGAGGCCCGCGCCATCCAGAAAATGGACATCATTACGCTTCCAACCGAAAATTGACGGTAACTGCTCGGCATACAGCTTCTGCAGTTTGGCTGCCGAAGCTGGCGCCCCATAGAGGTCTGCGCTGAGGTTCAATGCGATCTGATTGGCGATGAAATTAGTTGAATACTTCATCATCGGACGGATAACCTCCGCCAACGTGCGGCTGTTATAGTGCCGGTAACGGAGTATTTCCGGCGCGCCGTCGTGCCCGGAAAGCGGAGTGCTCTGTAATTCTGCATGCTCGACTTCAACGCCCTCCCGTTGCAAAAAAGCGATCAGGATTTCCGCTGCATACTGCCGGTTAAGCATGTCGTCCTTACCGATATTAATCCTTTCACTCTGTCCGACTTTAAGCGTCAATCCCGATTGCTCGGCAATACGTTTGGAAGTTGCCGTCATAGGCGTCTGCTCTTCCGCGGAAGACCAACCTCCGGCATCTTTTCGCAATTTGATGCTATTGAAATTGACCGCAAAGGCACCGTTCACCGCATCATACGGATTCAAACTCTCTCCGGTGCCCGGTAGACGGATATCCGTTTCGAACCACTGATTCACCAGCTGTATCTGTGAGAGTCGCTTGATACCTTGCGCTCTCAGGCGTGTCGCCAGATTTCCGGCCAACAAGGCCATTTCTTCGGAAACCAGAAAAGGATCGCCGTAGGCGCTGATCTGCAAAACCGGCGCCGCATCACCCGGCGACAGACGCACGGAAAAATCGGTATAAAAACGGTAGTCTTCCCCCCAATGACGCAAAGCCAGAAGCGCGGTGATCAATTTGGTGGTCGATGCCGGAATCAGCGGCTGATCGGCATGATCGGCAAAAAGCGGTTCGCCGTCAGGTGTAGCGATCAGAAGTGCCGCCGGATTAAGTGTTTTATATAATGCGTACTCTTTACCGGAAAAATGCAGCTGATCTGTCGAAGCACAGGCCGCAAGACTTAAAAGCAGAGCACTGCTTACGGCAGCCTGTCTGAAAATGCGCAATATCGATCTCATTCAAAACCCATCGGCTTAACTAAATTTCCCGCCCCTCGGCAACGAAGGTTTTTGGCGGAAAGGAAAATTTCTTTTATCATAATCCTTTTAAGCGCCCAATGCTGACTTAGTGCCTACTTGAAGAGAGCGACGATTGACTAAACCGACCACCGAACCGATGCAGACCTGGATAGACGACCGTCATTGCAGCGATAGCGCCAGTACCCTGCACACCCGACTTGGCCTCCCTCTCTTGAGCGAAGCTTCCGCAGAACATTTCTACGATCCGGAAAAGGACGCACTTCTCAGTTGGCAAACGCCGAAAAAATCCGTAATGCCGCAGCTTACCCTGATCCCGCCTAACACCGGTGCAATCAGCATTGACTTTCTCGGCGGCAAAAAAGCGCACCGTCGCCAGTTTGGCGGTGGAAAAGGCCAGCCCCTGGTTCGAGCCATGGGGTCACTTGAAGAACGCCTGCCTGATGTTTTCGATGCCACTGCCGGCATGGGCGGGGACAGTTTTGTTCTCGCCAGTCTCGGCTTCAATGTCTGGATGAATGAACGCAGCCCGATTGTGCATGCGCTTTTGCAGGATGCCCTTGAACGGGCACAGAATGCCGACGACCTTGAGCCCGAGACTCGCGAAATTATCGAGCGTCTAAAACTGACTAACGGTGATAGCGCCGAGATTATCCGCCACAGCGAACAGCAACTGGAAACCATCTATCTTGACCCTATGTACCCGGAAAAGAAAAAGAAAGCGGCGACTAAAAAAGAGATGGCCGCTTTGCAACAACTGCTCGGCCCGGATATGGATAGTTCGGATCTGCTGGATGCCGCACTGAGTAAAGCCAGTTACCGTGTAGTGGTAAAACGCCCGAAAGGCGCTGAACCCATCGCTCACGACACTCTTCCGACCACCGCGGTACAAAGCCCTAACACCCGTTATGACATCTATGTCATTAAAACCCTGAAGCGGTAAAACGGCAGAAATTTTATTTAAAATCAACCTTGTTCAAATTTCGTGTTCAAAGCCGCTAACAACATCCTTAATCCCCTTATAATGTAGGAGAATTAAGGCAAAGGTAAACGCATGTATCGTATTTTAGTCGTCGATGATTCGGACGTAATCTGCTCACTCCTGAAGCTGACTCTGCAGAGTGACGGCCATCAGGTTCAAGTCACGAAAAACCTGCATGACGCACAAGAAATCGTCGATAAGGAAGTATTCGATCTGATCATTGCCGACTATATGCTAAGCCGGGAAGAGAATGGTTTGCAGCTTGTTTCCCACCTGCAAGAAACGGTTAACGCTTCGACTCCGGTCATTATGCTCAGCGCCGAAGCCATGCCGGAACATAAAGCCGAAGCCAAACAACTCGGCGTCAATGCATGGATGAAAAAACCCTTTTCACCGCACGGCATCCTAAAGATCATCCACAAGGTTATCGAAGAGCAAGAAGCTTAAAAATCACGCATCCTTCAACTCAAGCACCCGCTGATAGACCGCTTTCTTTTTCACCGAAAAATAGTCGGCGACGATTTCTGAAATCTGCTTAACCGGCAGCTTTTGCTTCATTAGCGTTTTGATCAAAGGGTCGTAATCACTCTGTTGCGACGACTGTGAAGTCTGCTCGAAGCCCTGAACCATCAAAACAAACTCGCCGCGCACCTTGTCGCGGTTGGCAGAAAAATACTCGACGACTTCATGAAACTCACCGGAAACAAACTGTTCGAACTGTTTACTCAATTCCCGGGCGACCACGATCTGACGTGCCTCGCCGAAGACCTGCGCCATATCCGCCAAAGAATCCAGTAGCCTGTGTGGCGATTCATAAAATACCAGCGTTCGAGGCTCTTCAACCAATAAGGTCAGCTGCTGGAGACGCTTGGAAGATTTAGCAGGCAGGAAACCTTCATAGGTGAAGCGGTCTGTCGGCAAACCGGCCGCAGACAAAGCAGTAATCACAGCACTGGCCCCCGGAACCGGTACCACGGCAACACCGGCCTGACGCAATCGTTTAACCAGTACATACCCCGGATCGTTAATCAAAGGAGTTCCTGCATCCGAAACCAGAGCGCCGTTTTCTCCGGCCAGAAGTCGCTGCAACAGCTGTTCGCTGCGTTCGCTCTCGTTATGTTCATGCAGACTGATTAAATTCTGGTTAATCGCAAAGTTCTGTAACAAGGGTCTGGTATGTCGGGTATCTTCGGCCGCCACCCAATCAACGGCCGCCAGCACGTCTAAAGCCCTGTGCGTGATATCCTGTAAATTTCCGATCGGGGTCGCGACCACATAAAGCGTGCCGCTTCCCGGCTGTAACTCGTTTGAACTCAATAGCAAAATAATAACCTGCTGTTTTAATTGTCGATAGACACTGCGAACAGTTTCATTAGCGAATACAAGTGCGCAATCGCTGCGATAATGCCCTGTGCCTAACCGATAAATCGCTTATAATTTTGGCTATTCTAACTAAATTTTTCGCTTGCATATGTCGTTTTACTTTCTGTCCCGTGTTTTACCCTTTTCCTTTTTGCCCGCCGGCAGGGCTCAATCGAAAACCGCTTTAAAATCTCTGGCGGTAGCCTTAACCTCGGCCAGCCTGTTGCATGGCTGCTCGAGCCCGCAACCTCAGGCGGAGAAAACCGCTCCCGAAGCGGTTAAACCGGAACAGCCGAAAGTGGAAATCAGCGCAGTCAAACCACCTGAACTGCTGGTTTCCATCGACCCGGAACTGGAACGTCAAAAGGCGTTTGAAAATCGCGACTGGCCAGCGTACCTGCAATTCAGCTACGACCTGTGGCAGGAATCGCCCCCGGCCAGACAGGCGGAAATCGAAGATCAGGCCTGGCAAGCCCTGCTGCCGCTGGACGACATGACCTTGCAGCAGCTTGACGACAACAGCGATCCTCGGATCAACGCCTGGTCGCACCTGATTCAGGTTTTCCGTTTGCAAGGTCTCCCTTTCGAACACGCACTTTCCGATCTGCAGCTGTTCGAAACCGATGCCATCTATCGTTCGCACCTGCTTCCCAAACTATTAAGCCAGCTTCCGCCTGAAGAAGAAGTTCGCAATATCGCCGTCTTTTTACCGATGCAGAGTAAATTCAAGCCGGTTGCCGAGCAGATCCAGAACGGTATTCTCAAAGCTTATTACCGGAACGAGAATCTGAACCGAAAATTACGTCTGAACTTCTATGACAGTACCGATATCACTCAGGTCAGCAGTCTGTACTTTCAGGCCAAACAGGAAGGTGCCGATGTGATTATCGGACCTCTGCGCAAAAACGCCGTCGAACAGTTGCAGGGATTCGATGATCGCAATATCGTTGCGCTTAATACCATTGACGGAATCACCTCTTTCACCCAGTTCAGCCTGAAATCCAGCGACAAGATTCAGCAGCTGGCCGAAGGTTTTGCCCAACAGCAATACCGTATGCTCGGCATCCTCAACAGCGACGAGAAAGAAAACGCGCTTAATGCCGCGCTGCTGGCCAGTGTCTGGAACCAGCCGCCGCAACAGTCTCTGGTTCAGGTTTCCTATTCCGAGCAGAAACCGGAATTGCGCAAAGCGTTCGATCAGCTAGTCAACGCCAGCAACAGTATCGAGCGCAAGAACACTTTGAGATGGACAGTCGGCGAAAAGCTCGAATTCTATCCGCGCGTGCGCGAGGATCTGAATGCCATCGTCGTTTTTGACAGTGCCAACCGTCTGGCGGTCATTAACCCGCAGAAAGGACTCTATCTGCTGGAGACCCCTGTCTATACCGCGACAGAGTTGAATCAGCAGAATCTCAAGGCTCTTAAGAACAACCACGACCTGAAAGAAGTGGAACTTTTAACACAACCGGTGACCCTGAACCCGGAAGATCTTCAGGGAACTTTCGAAGCGTTCGGCTGGGACAGCCTGCAAGTTGCGGCCAACCTTCCCAAGCTTAAAAAAGGCGCCTGCCTGAGCAATACCAAAACCGGTTATTTGCGGATCGTAGACAATCAGGTTCAGCAGACACTGGTATGGGCTAAATTCGACGACAAGGGACAACTCACCCCATATCGCCTGCCGCATATTACACCGCAACTGACTCTTGAAGAGAAGATGGAGACGGAATCCGACGCCGAAGATGCGCTCCAGCAACGTCTTCAAGATGAATTGAAATCCGGCGACATGGAAGGCGTATCGCCTTAAAGACGGAACGGGAGAACCACGTGAGCAATTCGCACCGCCGCAGACTCCCGAAACTACCGAATCTTGTGAGCAAGCTGATCGGACAGCAAAAAGAGCAGCAGGCCGAACACTGGCTTCAGGCTCAGGATATCAATATCCTGGAACGGAATTTTCGCTGCGACCGTTTTAAAAAAGGTGAAATCGATCTGATCGGAATCGAAAAAGACCGCCGGACGTTGATCTTTTTCGAAGTGAAATACCGCAAGAACTGCGACTTCGGTCACCCGCTGGAATTCATCACCTCCGGCCAGCAGACACGCATCCGTCGCTGCGCGGAAGTCTTTCTGCAAAAACACCCGCAATACCAAACCTGCGACTGCCGCTTTGACGTCATCAGCTACACCGCCGATGACGCCCCTGAATGGATTAAAAACGCTTTTTAGCCCTTTTGAAAAGCTGCAAAGCACCTGCTAAGGAATCACCATCTCGCTCGGTGAAAGTTTGCGTGCCTTGGCCCCACCCCCTTTACTCTCCGCCTTAAGAATCAACGGCAGCGTTTTCAGCACCGAATCCGGATTCAGACTCATTGCATCAATCCCCAATTCAACCAGAAACTCGGCAAAATCCGGGAAATCCGACGGAGCCTGACCGCACAGACTGATATGTTTGCCGTTGCGCTTGGCGCCTTCGACCGCCCAGCGCACCATTTTTTTGACCCCCGGGTCGCGCTCATCATAGTCGTAGGCGACCTTGCCGGAATCCCGGTCAACTCCGAGTACCAGCTGAGTCAGATCGTTAGTCCCGATCGAGAAGCCATCGAAATATTCGGAAAATTCGTCAATCATCAATACATTGTTCGGAATCTCACACATCATATAGACCTTAAGGCCGTTCTGGCCGCGTACCAAGCCGTTAGCGGACAGATTATCGATCACCGCCTTGGCCTCCTCAACACGACGGCAGAACGGTACCATAACAATGACATTATCCATTCCCATCTGTTCGCGAACCTGTTTAATCGCCTGACATTCCAGAGCAAAAGCCGGAGCAAACTCTTCATCGTTATAGCGTGAAGCGCCGCGGAAACCGATCATCGGATTCTCTTCGCGCTCCTCAAAGAACTTGCCGCCGATCAGATTGGCGTATTCGTTCGATTTGAAATCCGACAGGCGCAAGACAACCGGCTTCGGATAGAAACCGGCTGCCAGCGTTCCGATCCCTTCGGAAAGTTTGCGTACAAAATATTCCGAACCGTTGGCATAGCCCTCGGTGAGCTTATCGATCTTGCCCGCGACCTTCGAGGAAGTAACCTTGTCCGGTTGCAGCAGTGCCAATGGATGCACTTTAATCTCGTTATTGATAATGAACTCCATACGCGCCAAACCGACCCCGGCGTTTGGAATCGTGTTCACCTGAAAGGCGATCTCCGGATTACCGACATTCAACATCACTTCCGTCTCGGGCTCTTCCAGACTGCTCAGATCCGTCTCTTCAACTTCATAGCGCAACTGCCCGCCATAGACTCGTCCGAGATCGCCCTGCGCACAGGAGATGGTGACCATTTCACCGGTTTTGATCTTCTCGGTACCCGATTCCGTACCAACCACCGCCGGTATTCCCAGCTCACGGGCGATAATCGCCGCATGGCAGGTGCGCCCGCCGCGATTGGTAACCAGAGCCGAGGCGATTTTCATCACCGGCTCCCAGTCCGGCGTAGTGATATCGGAGACCAGCACTTCGCCGGGCTGAAATTCATTCAGGTGTTCGATTGATTCAATCACGCGAGCGCGACCGAATGCGATTTTGGCTCCGACCGAACGGCCGGTGACAATCGGTGCCATCAAATCGGCCTCATCACAGATTTTGTATTGCTCCAGCACCTGCTGACGTTTCTGCGAAGCGACGGTTTCCGGGCGCGCCTGAACGATAAACAGCTCACCGGTCTGACCGTCTTTGGCCCACTCGATATCCATCGGACGCAACTTACCGGCCTTGGCACTGTAGTGTTTCTCGATAATGCCCGCATAACCGGCCAACTGCAGAACTTCCTTATCGCTGATACAGAATTTCTGACGCTCGAAATTGCTGGTCGGAACATTGCGCACTGGATTGCGCTGATTGGAATCGGAGGAATAGACCATTTTGATCTTCTTCGCGCCGAGATGGCGTTTCAGAACCTTGCGGTATCCCTGATCGAAAGTCGGCTTATGCACATAAAACTCGTCCGGATCGACAACCCCCTGAACGACGTTTTCGCCAAGACCGTAAGCACCGGTGATCAGCATTACATCCTTAAAACCGGTCTCGGTGTCGATTGTAAACATGACCCCGGACGAAGCCAGATCCGAACGCACCATCAGCTGTACCCCGATCGACAGCGCCACTTCGAAGTGATCGAAGCCCTGATCGATCCGGTAGTGAATCGCGCGATCGGTAAACAGGCTGGCGAAACAGCGCTTACAGGCATCGATAAAAGAGGAAAGTCCGCTGATATTCAGATAGGTATCCTGCTGACCGGCAAAACTGGCGGTCGGCAGATCTTCGGCGGTCGCCGAACTGCGCACGGCAAACGAAACTTCTGAACCGTACTCATCAACCAGAGCATTATAGGCTTCGACCATTTCATGAAACAGATCGTCCGGAATCTGCGCACCGTAAATTGCATCCCGCACCAGAGCTCCGCGCATCTGCAGATCACGTGGATCCTCCGGGTTCAAAGCATCCAGATATTCATGCAGTTTCGGCCACAGATCATTGTGTTCGATGACATAACGGTAAGCTTCGGCGGTAATCGCAAAACCGTTCGGCACCGGCACCCCTTTCGGAACCAGCTCCTGATACATCTCGCCAAGAGAAGCGTTCTTCCCTCCGACTAAAGGAATATCCTCGATACGCAGTTCATCGAAAAAACGTATAAATTGAAATTTAGGGGTAACATCGGCCATAAAAACACTCCTGGCTCACGCGCTGCAGAAATCTGTTAAAGAAGCTTACAGGTTACGCACTTCGCGCAAAGAAGAAAGTGTTTTTTCGGTAAGAAAAACGCTTTTTTGATCTCGCTTAAGAGAGATCGAAAAAGCGTTGATTCAAAGGTAAAAAGTAAAACCTTGGCGCGCCGAAATCGCTTAAGACAGGAGTTAAGAGTGAAGCGGTTTTTCGACAACCAGCCGGGTCATTCGCCCCATAGGCGTCTGTTCGACCAATTCAAAACCGGCCTGTTCGAGCATATAGATCAAGTCTTCGGCATGATAACGGTTGTGTTCCAGAAAATGTTCGAAGACATCTTCGATCTCTTCCTTCTCGACCGCATCGTCCCACAGACGTTTATCGGGGAACTTATAATCCAGATACTCCTGCAGCGGCTGGCGAACCAAATCGATAATGCACCAGCGTCCTCCCGGCTTCAGCCAATGATAGACCGCTTTGATCAGTGTCACCGGCTGCGGCAATTCATGCAGAAGCATATTCGCCATGACCGCCGCGGCGCGTCCCTGGTCGACCCAGTTTTGCGGCGCTAACAGATCGCCGCGCAACAGGCGACCGTTTTCCGGCAGTTTCAACCCTGCGACCAGCATATATTCGGCCGCTTCGATACCGATGGCGCGGTTCTGCGGATAGCGCAACGCCAGATCATTGACGAACTGACCGATACCGGCACCCAGATCGAGCAGAACATCATCCGGCTGGATTGCGCCAGCCATCTGTTGATTCCAGAATTCCCAGAATTCGCAATCATGCCGCCGCTCGTAACTTTGGGTGATCATTTCTCTGGCATGTTCACCATCTCCGCCGTGATGACGGAGTATCTGCTGCTGTGTTTTTTCCATCTGCTCTCTCCTTTACCTTGCCTGAGAAGGCGCCTTGAAAGGTGGCAGTTTAAATCGTTCGTTGATCGACTTCCACCCAAGCATCTATCTCTGCCAGATAGAGTACAAGCTTTTGCGGTCTGGATTCTTGAGCCGAGAAAAGTTCTGCGTAACGATTCAGCTGCGAACGGTAGTATTCGCTCTGCTGCTGAATAAAGGCGTTACGTTTCTGCGGCTGATCACAATCATCGCAGGCGCTGGTCTTGTAATCGATAATCCAGCGCACACCGTCTTGATCGACCAGTGTACGGTCGATAATATGCAGCTCAATTTCGCCCTGGGCATTGATCGACTGCAACTCATACTCGCTCATCGCCTGCGGCTGACTGCGCGACAGCGCCCAGCGCACCTGCGGATTCTGATAAGCGTTATGCAGACAGCGTTGCACCTTATCCCACGCCTTGTCCACCTGAGAAGCGTTTAATCCCTGCTGTTGCAGCCAGCGCAGGTAAAACGCCTGCTGGGCCTGCAGGAAATTATCGGCAACCGTTTCTATGCCGATCCGCGCCCACTGTTCAAGAACGTTGTGAACCAGATTCCCGGACGCCTTGCTGACCAGATTGGCGCCCTGCCAGTAATCCGGTTCCAGATTCTCATCCGCCGGAGTCTTATCGACCGGCTTGTGCGTTTTCTCTTTCGCTTCCGAAGTTGGTAAAGTCGGCTCAGGCAAATGAGCCAAATAATCAAACAGCCCAGCGCTATTAAGCGGCAAACGAGACACCAGAATGGCTTCCTCTTGCTCGCTGGTTTCCTCACTGTCGGGCAACGCCTGAGTCAGACGTACGCGAATCGCCTCCTGTACCGATCGGCCCAAAGCCGGCCACAGCGCCTCGAGCATCGAGCCTTTCGGTGCACTGTAACTCTCTTCGTCGGTCTTTTCATCAATTTTAAGCTCCGCAAACAGATGCAGCTGCGCCTTGGCGCGCGTACAAGCGACATACAGCAAGCGCCCCAACTCAAAGCCCTGTTTCTGTGATTCGAACTGATTTAACAGTCTACTCAGATAGGATTTATCCTGTCCTTTCTGGTCGATCGGCGCGAGCACCAGATGTTCCTGCCCGGCAGAATCCATAAACTGGAACCAGGACACCAGTTCCGGATCGTCGTTGCGCGCCTTCTTCGCCAGCCCCGGCAGAATGACGGTATCGAACTCCAACCCCTTGGATTTGTGCATGGTCATCAACTCTATCTGCTGACTCGGCTCGGAGGCATCGGCGCTGGCGAAAAGCGTTTCCACCAGCTCTTCGAGACGTTCCAGATCCAGTGCTTCGTGATCAAACTCGCCGAGAACATCAAAATAGGCGGCGACATTCTGCAACGCCACCGGACTTTCCACACTCAAAGCGCCATCCAGCATCAGCCAGCACTCTTTGAGCAGTTTTGAAAACGGATAAATCCCCAGCTGGGCAATCGCTGTCTGCAATACCGGCCACGCCTTTTGAATACGCTGCTGCCCCTCAAAACTCAACGCGCCCAAATCAATCAGGCCATCGCCGTGCAGGGCCTGTTCGATACAGAACGCAACCGTCTTATAAGGCTTGGAAGCAATCAGAGCGTGCAGATCATACAGGTTCAAACCGACCAGCGGCGAGCGCAAGAGCGCGATCCAGGCGGCACGGTCGCCCAGATGCAGCAGTGCCCGGCTTAATGCCAGACAATCCTGCACTTCCTGACGCTCCTGCAAGGTTTCCAGTTCCACTGCCCGGAAAGGGATCGCCGACTTTTTCAGTTCGCTGGCAATGGCCAGCAGATGCGAACGCGAACGCCCGAGCACGGCAATTTTGCGACTGTAGAGCGCTTCGTTGTGATTGCGCTCCTGCTGACGCTGTTCGTTCAGACGGCTCACAATAAAATCGACAATGCGGCGGCTTTGATCACCGTCGCCGTGAAATTCCCAATGGTTAAAGACCGCTGGCTCGGTATCCTCGCGCGGGGTCAGTGCATGGCTGAACTTGACCGCCCCCTTGGCCATATCGTCCTCTTTCGGCAGCACCTGTTTAAAGGTATGGTTAACCCACTCCACCACCTGCTTCTGCGAACGGAAGTTAACCGTCAGATTCAACGGTTGCAGCGTTACCGGCCCGAAAGTTCCTTGCCACGCCTTGAGGAAGTTGGCGACCTCCGCTTCACGGAAGCGGTAGATCGACTGCATCGGATCACCGACGATAAACAGGGTGCGCGCATCGTCCGGCTGCCAGCCGGCAACCAGTTTATTAACCAGTTCAAACTGCTTCGAACTGGTATCCTGAAATTCGTCAATCAGCAGATGCTGAATCTGATAATCAAGCTGCAGCGCCAGATCGGTCGGCTCTTCTTTTTCCCCCAGTGCCTGCGAAGCTGCCTGCGCGATCTCGATAAAGTCCGCTTCGGAACGACTCTGGAAAACCACCTTAAGATAGGCCGCGCACACCTTAAGCAGCTGCATCAGGCTTTGCAGTTTCAACCACTGGTCATCGCTGTAGCGCGGGTCGGGCAGATCTTTTAAGGAGGCCAGTGCGGATACCAGCGTGCCCTGACGGTCATCAGCATCGGCAATGCCCTGCAGAACCTGCGCCATCTGATCCTTACGCTCTTTGGCTTCGCCCTTTCCGGCCGGGAAACCTTCGTTTTTGGTCAGGCGGCCGCGCAGTTTCTTGCCGTCTTTGGTCAAAACCCAGGAAGCGAGAATCCGCCAGGAGTCGGTATCTTCTTCGGCAAACGGCCAGGCTCCGGCGATTCTGGACAGATCCGGCTGATCGTTATGCTGAGCATAGTCGGCAATGTCGCAGACTTCTCTTAACAGCTCATTCACCTTGCTCAAACTTTTGCGGTGCTGACGCAGTTCGCTGGAAACAATCTCCTGTAGTGACTGCTCCAGAGCGTGGCGCGCATCCGAATTGGCATAGGAGAGATAGTCCATCCACTGATCGCGCTTGGCGAGCATATCGCTGAGCAGATTCTGCGCACGGGAATAACGCCCGTTAACCAGATCGAGCAGCTGTTCGACCAGAGGAGCTAGACTCTCTTCCTGCAACACCTGGCGCACCGCTTCCAGATAGGCCTGATGCGGTTTATCGCTGAGATTCAGTTGCGCGCCCATCTTCGACAATAGCGGCATCTGTCCGACCAGAAAACTGTTAAAACCGTCAATGGTCTTAATGCGCAGACGATTCGGGTTATTCAGCAATTGCCAATCCATTTCGGCATCGCGCTGCAGCGCTTTCTGCGCTAGCTTCCAGGTATTGCGATCCACCAGAGAAGCATCCGATGCAAGCGGACGGGAACCGAAAACCAGCGCTTTCATAATCCGCTCGCGCATTTCCGCCGCTGCCTTTTTGGTAAAGGTCATGGCGATAATCTGTTCCGGCGCTTTGACCTGCGACAAGAGTCCCAGATAGCGCTGAGTCAGCAGCGAGGTTTTTCCCGAACCGGCCGGAGCCTGCACAATAAAAGAGTGAAACGGGTCAATCGCCTGCAAGCGAGGCTGCGCATCCGCCAACTGGCTGTCCAGTTCCAAGCCGAATAGCTGCTGCGGGTTCGGGTAAACAGAGGCATCTAAACTCATTCGTTCGTCTCCTCTGCCTGCAACTTCAATTGCTGACGCACCTCCGGCAAACGCAAAGCCAGATAGGCCTGCGCATACTGAACATCGGTCTCTTTGGCAAACTGCATACGCGCATCACCCTGCTGAATCTGTCGAGCCAAGGTTTCCACTTCCTCTTTTAGCGACTGCAACAGATCTTCCCATTGCACCTGATAAAACTCGCTCTTTTCGTTTTCCGCCAGCTTGCTGAACACTTTAATGCCGCGCCCCGGAAGCAGATCGCCCTCTTCGCTCAGGGCACTGAAACTGACGCCATCGTCCGAATGCAACAGGCCGTAGCCGATGCCGCAGATCTGCCCGCTCAATTGTGTTACGAACTTATCCTGCGACTCCTGCCCGATCTGCGCCAGAGCGTGCAGGTAAACCGCCAGCTGCGGTGCCTGAAGCGGCGTTTTCAGAAGATCATTGATCGATGCCTTGCCGCTCTTGTAATCGATAATCAGCGCCTTGCCGTCCACCTGATCGATGCGGTCAACAATCACCTTAAACTGAATACCGGCCAGCGTAATATAGACCTCCTGCTCGGTGGAGAAGTTGGCAAAATTAGCGCGTGTTTTTTCCAGCTCCAGCCAATCCCAGCAGAGTTGTTTAATGCGCGCCATTTCCAGCTGCAACAGACTCTCACTCAAAGTGTTATGGACTTCGTCGAAAACCGTCTTCAGATGACGGTCGAGCAATTCGCTCAGTTCACCCTCGCTCAATGCAATCAGCGCGGTCTGGGTTTTCAGTTCATCCCAAACCAATTCCAGAACACGGTGCAACATCGACCCCTGATTGGTGGATTGCAGCGTCTCTTCGACCTGCTGCAAGCCGTATTTGGCACCGAGACGATAATCCAAAAACGCCATCAGCGGGCATTTGCTCTGCGCCTGCAGAATCCCACTGCCGCCCGGTGCACTCTCGCCTTCCGGTACTTCCGGGCCGCGGTCATCCAGTTGCCATTCAATCAGCGAATTTTCAGACCATAGGCCATCGTTTTGTCTGTCGGCATTTTGCACATTAAAGGCTTTCTGGGCCAGAGAGATGAATTCGGCTTTCTGCCACGGCTTGCCGTCAAACTCCGACAGCAATGGCGACGGCAGCAGCTCCGCTTCACCGGAAAAACGCGGATAGCTCAAGACCAATTGTTCGGTGGCATTTTGCAAGCGCTGGTTAATCTGCCGTGCGTACAGCAGTTCGCGATGACCGTCGGCGCGCGGCAATTTATGTTCTCGTTGCAGATGCATTGGAATAAACGGATTTGGATTGGAAGCACGCGGCCAAGCCTGATCGCTTAAGCCGAGAACCCACAAAGCGTCAAACTGCTGACCACCGGCTTCCAGCATCCCCATTATCTGAATCGGGCGATCGCCTTTGGTCTGCGGCTGGTGCAACTGTTCGGCAATATAGCTCTGCAGCAGAGGTAGCCACTGTGCTACCGTCTGCTCGCGCACCAGCCCCTGCATGGAAGCGAAACTGTTTAGGGCTTCCCAAAATGCCTGCTGCTGCTGATATTCACTACTGCTCAGCGTGCGGCTTCCCGGCCAACCCATGCGGTTCAACGTTTCCTGACAGGCATCGATAAACGCCTGCTGCGACAATTTACCGGAGTACTGAACGCCGGCTTGCGCTTCCAACGCTTCGAGCAGGCTTTTAGGCAGAATCAGCGGCAGCAAACGCTCTTCGTCTTCGAGATAATCGACACATTCGTTCAGCAATCGCGGCAAGCTGATCTGCGACCATTGCAGACGGCGCAGTTGCAGATCCGCCTGCTGACGTTTGGTCAGGTCGCCCTGCGTATAGGGCGAAATCAGCCACTGACTCCAGTCGGCAAAACGGTACGGCTTATGCGGCTGCAGAAACAATTGCAGACTCAACAAGGCATTCTGTACCAGCGGCACGCTATTCAACGGCTGACCCAATGACAGGTTATAGAGTTTATTGTCTTCTTTGAGTAGGTCGAACTTCTGCACGCCCTGCAAAACCAGATACTCGTCCAGCGCATTCTGCAATGGCTGTTTATAGAGCTGCATATCAGGCGCAATAATGCCGATTTTAATCGCTTCTTTGCCCTGAACGGCTTGAAGTGTTTGCAGCGACTGCCACGCCCAGGCTGCGGCCTGCTGCGCTTCATCGCGAATATCCTGCGCCGCGAAAAGCTGCGTACTTTGCGGCTGTTTATCGCCCGGCGTTTCTTCGATCACTTCCACGCCCGCCTGCGTCATAATCTCCAGCCACTGCTTAAGAAACGGCGTGTAGTCATCAAAACCGTGCAGTTGAATACGTTCAGGCAACAGCGATTTAAGCGCCTTCGGCTGATCGTTCAATAAGCGACTCAGCAAGGAGAGAGAGGCTTTTTGCAGCAAAACCGAATCCAGCCAGTCGCGCTTCTCCATCTGCGACCGATAGAGTTCGCTGACCTCTTTATAGAGTTGGTTTTCCGGGTTTAAAAACGACTCTTCCTGCCAGCCTTCGGGCAGAAATTCATTGCTTAGCTGCCAGGCCTGATAAAGCTGTTTCGCGGTCTGCTGCGGATTTAACAGCGCGATTTCTTCGCCCTGTTTTTCACTGCGTTTAAGCACTTCCAGCAGCGCCTGTTCAAACCACCATACCGCTTCGAAATCGCTTAACAGCCGCTGATAATCAACCGCCCCCAAACCACTGAAAGCGACACTGTCGCGCCACTGCTGCCACCAGTTGGCAATCGTCAGCGCCTGCAAACTCGGCGCAACCTTGCGATAGGTTTCCGAAGCGGTTTCGGCCTGCGCCTGCACGGCCTGCTGCTTGAGCGACATCGCCAAACGGTTATTAGCGCAGAGATGGAGCGTGTTTGGACTGGATTCTGACAGAGTCATCGATTTCCTAAAGCGAGTTAACGAAGTGCAGAAAGAGATTCTAAATCATTTTGTGTTTTCGTCTACCCAGTAAACGGAGAGGAAGTTTTTTTAAAATATGTTTTTAAAAGCACTCTTGGACTAAAAGGCTAACCTTGAGCGAACCGAAAAAATGATTACGCTTTACTTTAACCCAGCTATTCATTAATAACTTGCTCTATTATGTCAAAAGCAATTACAAAGTTAGAGAAGTCCTCTGCATTTCCATGCTCACAAAGCCAGTTACACATATTTCCTTTTTCATCCTTATTCACAGATTTTGAAGCTGGAATATTTGTTTCTACACCTCTAATTCTTTTTGATGACTCTTCTACAACATCAATATATTGGGGATTTTCAGCTTCAATTTTTAAAATAGTATTTTGTGCAAAAAGACTTTCTATACCAATTGAAATTGGACTATCTGCATGAGATGGGATCACTCGCTTAAATACCAAGTTTTTTTGGGCATTCTGTTTATTTGTATCGCAATCGTAAAGAAGTAAAATTTTATTTGGCACAACGGCTGAAATAGAGTTGTTATAACTTTTCCAAATTTTATCCAAATTCCCAAAACCAACTCCATCCTTTAACTGCACTTTATCCAAGATATCATTCTTATTAAGAACCTCAGCAGCTTTAATAAGGTATCGAATATCATAGTCACCTTCCACAAAGACAATTGGTTTAGAGTGTTGGTTTATTTCCTTAGCAATCTCTTCCCGATGGCGGGCTGTTTCCTTGAATGATTCATAAGCATTGATAAACTCTGAAAAATCACTTGCTACAACCTTTTCACCATTTGGCATATTAAGTATTTCAAAACCATCTGCACCAAATTCATTCTCCATCCCTATAAGTAGAAGGGGGGAGTGGGATGTAATAATAAATTGAACATTTGGGAATAATTTAATTAGCTTTGGCAAAATTTCTTTCTGATGTGACACATGAAGATGGGCATCAATCTCATCAACTATTACAATCCCTCTAATATCACTTAGACTGTTTAATTCTCCCTCGGATAGATCATAATCTCTAATAATTGAAAGAAATAAATTTATTAACTGAACTTCGCCAGTCGATAATTGAAATAAATTTGGAATCCACATCTTTTCATTTTTCATCACTGAAATTTGTCGAGATCGTCTTGTACCTGCTCCTAGCCTGATATTTCCATCCTCATTAAGTATTACACGAACTATTTGTAAAACAGCTTCATATAGATTTGTGCTTTGACCTTTATAACCGGAAAAAACAGGAATGTAAGTTTGAAAGGTGGCATCACTTCTTGACAGAGGCTGTTCTTGGATTTGTAAGTCAAATGCCTGTCTGTCAAATATTAAATCAAGTAACCAGTTGATATTCTTTTTGAGAGGCGATGTACATATAAGATCTCTATTTGAGAAACCAGAAATCCTTCTCAATTCCGTATAACTAGCCTTTGACTTAAGATTAACCTGATTTAGCCATGCTGGTTCCTCAAATCTATTTACTGGAAAATACAGACAGCATTGATGTTTGAAAATTTTCTGAGTACTTTCAGAGTTTGCTTTAAAAGAAGAAGAAAAATGCGAGTTTTCTTGCCCAGGTATTTGACTCCATTCTCGTCTTGGTGGTGTGTAGCCTAATTTTTCCTCAAAGTCATTCTTTGCAAGGGCTAATTGCCATTCTTGAACATTTTCCCCTGATTCAAACTCTACTTTTGAAAACGAAAATACTTCACCTGACTTTATATAGCTTGGACTTCGATACTTGAAAACTTTTCCCTTTTCAATTTCAACATCCTCATACACTTCTTGTTTTCCAACCACCAAAGTGTTAACTAAATGAGCTAGAAGTATACTTTTTCCCGTACCATTTTCACCTACTACAATCAGAGGCTTAGGTGCACCCTCTGTTTTGGGAAATTCAATTGATAACTTTGAAATTGGCCCAACATTATCTATTTCTATTTTCTTAAATAGCATCCACTAAATCTCCCGATATAAACCTAGATTCAAATTTTAAATCAGCGCACATAAAACTTCATCATGTGGCCGCCATATTGTTTTAGATAGCTTTTGGCTTGCGGGGTTTGAGGATAATGGTATTGCACCAGTGACCAGAAGTCGCGGGAGTGGTTGGGGTGAACCAGATGGGCGAGTTCATGGACAATGACATAGTCCACCACCCATTCGGGGGCTTGCAGCAGTTTCCAGTTGAATTGCACCAGCCCGCGCTGATGGTAGCAGTTACCCCAGCAGGATTTATAGTTTTTCACTTTGATCTGTTTAGGTGCCAGCTGCATCTGTTCGGCATAGAAGGCCACTTTAGGATGCAGATAGTCTTGCGCCTCTTTAATCAGTTCTCTCTCCAGTTCTGCCAGTTCACATTCAATCTGGCATTTTTGACCAAGCCAGATGAACTCCGAGCCTTTTTGTAGGGGGGAAATGTTCTGCTGTTGCGCCCTTTTGTGAATTTTCGACGAATGGCGGTCGATAAAAGCCTGCAGGTCGGCGTGGTGACTTTGCAGCATGGAACGCACTTTTTTCGGCGAGACATTTTGCGGACAGTAAAGTTTCCAGCCCTCTTGCAGATACTTCAGTCCAATCGAACGGTTGCGACGGGTATATTTAATCGCAATCTGCGTCGGCTCGTTATTGACCTGCATAGGCCAGTGTTGCGGATAGTCCGCTTTCGGCACCGCCTGATTGGCAAGTTTATCGACTAATTTTCTGGCAAAATGTGACATTCAAAACCCGGTGTAATCCGTTACGCTAACTTAACTTGAACTGACGCCTGACTATATTACCCTATGACCGAAGCAAAAAACGCCCACCTGTCCGAAAAACCGGTTTCCGAGAACCCGCATTTTCAGGCCGTTGCCGAGAACGAAACAAGCGCTCTGGAATTGTTGGCGCAGGCTTGCCCTTTCAGCAAGGCGCAATTAAAAGACTTTGCTCAGAAAGGTGCGATCTGGCTCAATCACGGAAAAAAGGCCGAAGCGATTCGTCGCCTGAAGCGCACCTTGAAACCCGGTCAGCAGCTTGACCTGTACTACAACCCAAAGCTGTTACAGCAACCTTTGCTCGGCGATCAGTTTCAAGCGACGCTGATTCAAGATTTCGGCGCCTACTCGGTGTGGTTCAAACCGCGCGGCATGCTATCTCAAGGCAGTAAATACGGCGATTTTCAAAGCCTTCCGCGCTGGATCGAACTGCGCTCGGAGCAATTTTTCGGACAGATTCGTCAGTGCTGGCAGATCCACCGTCTGGACCGAGCGACTGAAGGGCTGATGCTGATCGCGCACAATAAAAAAACTGCGGCTGCGCTGACACGGCTGTTTGAAGAGAAGCGAATTCATAAAACCTATCTGGCTAATGTCTGGGGCAAACCGAGCCAACCCGAATGGAGCAGCCACGAGCCGATCGACGGCAAAAACGCGACCAGTCATTTCAAACTGATCGGCAACTCAGAAATCGATGGCCATCACTTTAGCCGCGTTGAGATTGCTATCGAAACCGGCCGCAAGCACCAAATCCGCAAACACCTCGCCTCGGCGAATCTGCCGATTATCGGCGACCGACTGTACGGCAATGCACAATTGGATCAGCCATACGATTTCGATCTGCAACTGAGCGCCTATAAACTTCGCTGGATCTGCCCGATTAGTCACAGCGAACAGACCATCCGGCTTTCCGACGAACTCCTGACGCTGATCGACTAGCGCAAAGCGGATTAAACCTTTCAGTCAGTGCGCCCCAATCATTGCATAATTGCAATTATTCAACCGCAGTTTTAAAGTAGTTATCACACCGATAACCACAGTGATTTCCCATGCGATTGACTCTGCGCTTTCCGATTAAAGGCCTGTATTACTACGCCGCCGATGCCCTCTGGCCGCATTTAAAAACCGGAATGCACTTTAAAATACAAACCGAACCGGATAATTCTTACGATGCCAATGCAATACAACTGTTTTGGACGAACCGGCAAGGAAGCGCGCTGATCGGTTATATTCCGCGGCAGCTGGCCAAAACGCTGGCAGAAATCTACTCTCCGCATGACATTGAAAACCTCGACAACCGCATCAGCTATCTGTGGCGACAGGGAAAATGGCAGGAAATCGAACTGCAAATGACGCTCGATCTTCCGTGGCATAAGGCATTGCAATCGGTTTTGCTGTCGCTGTGGCTGCGAAAAAAACACCAGTGGCAACGCTTTCGTCGTAAGAAAAGTTGCTAATGACTTTACGAAGCCTGCGTGAATCTGCAACAATTCACCGCATTATTTTTGTAAATCAAGAGATTCCAAATGAGCGATAACGCCTCACTCGCACAATGTGCCCAACTGTTAAATCAGTCCGATGATTATCAGGTTCTTCGCAAACTCAAACCAACCGAACAATTCAATGTTCCGCAACAGGAAAGCTATCATCGCGTCTGCGTCATTGACACCGAAACCACCGGTCTGAATACGGCCGAGTGCGAAATCATTGAACTCGGCTATCAGATTATCGAGTTTGACAGTCAGGGACATTTCTACCGTGTGCTGGCCGCTAAAAACTTCCTTAACGAACCGGAAGGCGAAATCACCCCGGAAGTCACCAAGGTCACCGGCTTGACCATGGAAGACGTCGCCGGGCATCAGATCCCTTGGGATCAGGTCGCCGACGACATCGCTCAGGCACAACTGTGCGTGGCGCATAATGCCGCTTTCGACCGCCCGGTACTGGAACGCTATCACGACGTTTTTGTCGACAAAATCTGGGGCTGTTCAGTGGTACAGATTGACTGGGAAGCTCTGACCGATGTCGGCTCGCGCTCGCAGGAATTTCTGTGCTGGAAAATCGGCCAGTTCTTCTACGGCGCACACCGCGCGCTGGACGATGTTCAGGCCCTTTCGGAACTGCTTTCACAATCGGTCGGCGAAGCGAAAATGCCGGCTTTCCACTATCTGCTGAAAAAAATCCGTGTCGCCAAATCGATTATTCAGGCGACCGGTGCGCCTTTCGATATCAAGGATCAGCTGCGCAGTCGCGGTTACCGCTGGGATGCAAGTTTACGCGTGTGGAAAAAGCTGATTGACGATGACCAGCTGGAAACCGAAACCGTCTGGCTGGCGGAAAACTCGACCCCGAACCCGACGATCAACAAGCTCAAAGCGACCGATACCTTTTCGATTCGCGCGCAATAACCCTTTCCTGCCGGCTAGACAGCCGCAATTCACGAGAGAGGCGATCTCCTTACCGCCTCTCGCAAAACCCGACCATTCCTCACACGGGACATAAGTCTCATATCTCTTGAGCACGCTTAAGAAAGTCTTTCGCTAGGCTATTTGTCGATTGCTTTTCACCGTAAAGTGGCGCCAAATGACAGAACCTTAAATGACTGGGAGACGTTGTATGCAGTGGTTAAACAATCTGGAGCGTTATGGACTCCTGTCGATTTTTTTGCACTGGATCATGGTTGTTCTGATTGCACTGGCGTATCTGTCGATCGAACTCGAAGATATCTTTGATAAGGGGTCTGCCGGCAGAGAGTTTATGGAGTACAGTCATTTTATCATCGGACTCTCGGTACTCGCTCTGGTCTTATTTCGTCTGCTGGTTAAATATCTACAGCAATCGCCGGTACTCTTGGGCGATCCGAATGCCATGCAGACCAAGGCGGCCGGCGGCGTGCATATCGGCCTGTATCTGTTTATGGTGCTGATGCCGCTACTGGGCTGGCTGATTATCAGTGCCGAAGGCGAACAACTGATGATATTCGGTTCCCGGCTGCCGCATTTAATCGGCGAAAGTCACGGTGCCGCAGAATTCTTTGAAGAAGTGCATGAGTTTGTCGGAAATCTGGGCTACTTTATTATCGGGATTCACGCTCTGGCGGCGCTGTGGCACCATTACATTCTGCGCGACAATGTCTTGCGCCGCATGTTGTGGAAATAAATTCCAGCCTGGTCAAAACCTGATCGGGAGGCATTGAACGGCACCGGGCCACTATAAACCGCCCATGATTTTCGAAATCAGAAAGCCTGCCCAGACAACGGCGGCGATAAAGAACGACAGAAAGACCGCCGCCGAAGCCTGATCTTTCGCCCGGCCCGAAAGTTTGTGATAATCGTCACCGATCCGATCGACCGTGGATTCAATAGCGGTATTGAGCAATTCCACCAATAGAACAATCATCAATACCGCAATCAGAATCGCCCGCTCAAAGGCGCTTTCGCCGATCCAGAAAGCCAGCGGTAGCAGCAGTACAAACAGGATCACCTCCTGACGGAAAGCCGTCTCGTGCTTCCAGGTCGATTTAAACCCTTTCCAGGAATAACCTGCCGCGTGAAAAATCCGTTTGAAACCGCTGTGCGGTGATTTCATAGCCTTTCCTTTTTATTCAAGCACTTTCGCCTGACCGCGACCGCGCCAGTCAGCCGCCGCCTGCCAGCCTTCTTCACCACGCCAGATCAGCTGGACATCGCCGAGATAGTTGTTGCGTTTAAGCTGATAGCCCATCAGCGCCAACTCCTCTTTAACCTCATCGGCAAGATCCGGATGATATACGATCAGATCTTTCGGCAACAGCTGATGATGCACTCGCGGCGCATCAACCGCCTGCTGAGCGTTCATATTTTCGTGATACAGATTAATCAGCGTCTGGAAGACCGAGGTAATAATCGTCGAACCGCCCGGCGTACCGACGACCGTTTCGACTTTCCCGTCTTTGAGTACCAGCGTCGGGGACATTGAAGAGAGCATCCGTTTCTGCGGCGCAACTTCGTTGGCCTTACCGCCGACCACGCCAAACAGATTAGCCACCCCAGGTTTGGTCGAAAAATCGTCCATTTCGTTATTCATTAAGAACCCGGCCCCTTCTATGACCACGCCGTTACCGAACGGCATGTTCAAAGTGTAGGTATTGGACACCGCATTTCCGTAAGGATCAATAATCGAAAAATGCGTGGTTTCCGGCGATTCGATTTTGCCCGACCGGATCGCTTCGGTTTTGGAAATCGCTTCGAAATTAACTTCCTGCGCGCGCTTTTTCAGATAATCAGCGGACAACAGCGTCTCCATCGGAACATCGAAAAAGTCGCTGTCGCCAAGATATTCGGCACGATCAGCATACACACGCTTTTCCAGCTCGGCGTAAAAGTGCGCTTTAACGGCCGTTTTCGGAAGCCCTGCATGCTCGGCGTGGGCCAAAGCATCCTGATATTCGGGTTGCAGAAATTCATACATTTTCAAAAGCTGGCCGATAGCGATCCCGCCGGAACTCGGCGGCGGCGCGGAGACAACTTCGCGACCGAACCACTTAACCCGTACCGGTTCTCGCCATTTCGCCTGATAACCTTGCAAATCCTCCAAAGTAATCAAACCGCCATTGGCCTGATACTGTTTTGCCATCAGCTCGGCCGTTTTCCCCTGATAAAATCCCTGCGCGCCTTGGTCGGCAATCCGCTGCAATGTCTGCGCCAGCTCGGGCTGTTTAAACGTATTCCCGGCTTTAAGCTGAGCAAAATAGTCATTGAAATTAAGCGGTTCCTGACTCTTATCAGCCACCCATTGCTGATACCAGGCGCGCGTTTTCGCCAGATGCTCGGAGACCACAAAACCGTTAGCGGCCGCTTCAATCGCCGGCTGCAAAAGCCGTTGCCACGGAAGAGAACCGAATTTGCGATGCGCCTGCCACAATCCCATCACCGTGCCCGGTATGCCGGAAGCCGCATAGCCCACCAAAGATTTATAAGGAATCACTTCGCCCTTTTCGTCCAGATAGAGGTCGCGGAAAGCCGCCTTAGGCGCCATTTCACGATAATCCAGAAACCACGGCTGCTTGCTTTCGTTCTGCCCCATCGCCAGAGTCATAAAGCCGCCCCCCGCCAAGATTGCCCGCCTCGGGATAGGTAACCGCCAGCATAAAACCGGCGGCTACTGCCGCATCAACCGCATTCCCGCCGCCGGCAAAAACCTTCTCGACCACCTGCGCGCTGTAAGTATCCGGCATGGCATAAGCGCCCTTGAAAATGCCTTTTTGCACAGTCGACGCGGAGAGCTCAATCTGTGTCTCGGGCGTTTGCTTGGATTTGGAGGGTACCGACATCAGATCCTGAGCTTGCACACTCAAGGGAGACAGCGCCAAAGCGGTCGCTACAACCGCGGAGAAAAGGGTTACGGTAAATTTACCCGGCAGAAATTTTCGATTCGGTAAAGAGATGATTTTCATAGCAATACTATTTGGTTAACAGACGTTGCCCATTATTCACGCTTGCCGGACAATTGCCAAACCTTATGCTCAAAAAACACCGGCAATCTTCGCCAGATGTGCAGTAAATTGTTTGCTGGCCGAACGCCAGTTAAAGTTATCCACCGATCGCGCGATCCTGTGCGTATCTTTGAGTCGCAGTGCCTGCTCAATGGCATAATCAAGATCGTCATCAAGGAAACCGTTCACTCCGTTGCGGACGCTGTCTTTCGGGCCGGTCACATTAAAGGCCGCGACCGGCGTCCCGCAGGCCATGGCCTCGATATTGACGACGCCGAAAGTATCGGTCAGCGACGGAAAAACAAAAACATCCGCTGCCGCATAGCATCGTGCCAGTGCAATCCCTTTCTTTTTCCCCAGAAATTTAACCTGTGGATAAGTTGTTTGTAACTCGAATAACTGCGGACCGTCTCCGACCACGATTTTAGTTCCGGGAATATCCAGATCCAGAAAGGCCTGAATGTTTTTTTCCGGCGCAACGCGGCCAACATACAATAGAAAAGGCCGAGGCCAACTACGGTCAAATGGAAAATCCGCTTCGAGTTCATCCTCTTCATACAGCCGGAAAATCTGACGATCGACCCCTCTGCTCATAATTTTCACCGGAGAAAAGCCCTGCTCCTCTAGCTCTTCGCGAATCGACAGCGCCGGAACAAAAGTAGCCTGTGCCGGTTGGTGGAAACGGTACAGCAGTTTATAGATCCATTTTTCGGAAATAAACGGTAAACGCTGACGGATATACTGGGGATATTTGGTGTGATAGGCGCTGGTAAAAGGCCAGTTATTTTTTAGCGCCAAAGCGCGCACCTTCCAACCCAGCGTCCCTTCGGTCGCGATATGGATTGCATCCGGTTGAAAACCGCGGATACGCGCTTCCAGATCCGGCGCTCGGGTCACCAGGCGGATTTCCGGATAGGTCGGCAGAGGAAACGTCCGGTAGTTTTCCGGATTGATGACCTCGACAGTCATTCCCTGAAGACGCAGTTCTTCAATCAGATGCGATAAGGTCGTAACCACTCCATTGACCTGGGGATACCAGGCGTCCGTCACCAGAAGCAGCTTGCGGATTGTTTTGTCCGACGCGGTAGCGCCAGACAGAGTAAATATTTCGTCAGGAGCGAAAAATCTTGAATTAAGCATTCGGCGCTGAACTCAATTAAGAAATTGGGTTCAGCTTAGCGAGAGCAGATGACAGTTTGATTAAACAATTAAGAAAACTGTGCGGCTTACTTTGCCGGATCAATCTGCCCGCCGAGACTGTTATTGCAGCGGAACCAGCCGGCAATGCTAACGCGCGGCTGATGGGTCGGCAAAACTTCGTGCGGAAGATTTTCACTCATAAAGATCGCCAGACGCCCGATTTTCGGCGTGACCCGTGCCAGAACGGTTTGTTCCTGATCATCGTCAGGATAAAGAAGCAATTCTCCGCCCCACTCTTTATCCCATTCAGGATTAAGATACAACACTGTCGTCAGGATGCGGTTGGCCGCGCCTTTAAAGCTATCTCTGTGACGCTTATAAAAATCGCCTTTGTCGTACAGAGCAAAATGCGCCTCGTATTCAAACAGACCAAGGAACAGAGCCCGGTTGATCTGAAACTGCAGTTCAGCCATCATTTTCAGATAGAGGATCTGTGAGGTAGTATTACCATCCAGCCATTTGATCTTATCGCGGCGAACCTCGCTTTTCAGCTGATGATCGTCACCGCGTCCAATACCGGCCTTATACATTTCGCCTTCCTGCTCAAGCTGCTGAACTTCGTTCAACAGAGCCAGACACAGCGCTTGCGGAATGGCATCATCCCAGATATAAAACCCCTGCTCTACCAGAGAGTCGAGCATCTCATTCAACAGGGACGCCTGCCACTGCCAATCAAAAGCTTCCATTTTCCGCCTAAACCCGATTATAAAAAGTGCGCGAATTATGCGCCTAAGCCACTGTTTTGGCAATAAAAATCGAATCGAAAAAGCGCTGTTTTTCAAGCCAGGGATAAAACGGCCAATAATGCGCCTTGCACAGGGAATCTATTGCGAAGAAGAAGAAGCAGAAGCAAAAGGAGAAGGAGGCTGCTGCTCAAGCGTGGTTTGTAAAGTAAATCGGGGTAGTGGCGCTTCAAGATTAAGGGCAATAGCCAGAATCAGTTCTTCTTCCGCCTCGGTCAGGACGCCGTCTTTTTCCACCATCGCCACCATTGCCTTGAGCAATTCACCTTTTAATGCCCAATCCAGCTGTTGAAGCCTGTTCACGGCCCGTTGAACCTGTTGCTCGTCAAGCTGCTCGCTGGCGATCAGCGGCATCGAATCAATGTCATGGATGCCGAGCAAAGACAGAGCATGCCGATAATCGTTTTCCGGAACGGCGCTTAGAGCAATCCGCCGGCTCATATAGGAAAACAGCAACTGCAGTTCAGGCTGTACAATCCGCCAGCGCCGAATACGACTTGCGGCAACTTTCTTTAACCCCAGATTTGCCTGCAGGTAGTGATTGATCAGTCCGAGCAGCGCCGTTTCAAAAAGGGTCACCTGGCGGTCAAACTTCACCGTTGCTTCCAACAGTTCGGCAAACTGCCGGTACTGCACCTCGGAAAGGGCTTTTAATGCTGGCATGCCGAGTTCGATTAACAGCAGACGATTGAGCTGTCCAAGAGACTGTAAGCGCTGTAGCTGTTGAATGACCAAAGGCTCAAGCCCTTCAATCGCAGTCCACTGTTGCTTGTTCGTAGAATTCAGCTGGGCTGCAAAATCGGCAACTAAAGCCGGAGCAGAATAATCGTTGCCATGCAGAGCACCATATTGTCTGGCAAGCAAGACTGCAAAAACCAGCGCCATCGAATCCAAGGGTTCATTCAGCGAAGCTAAAAGCGCTTCAAGCTGTGTTTTTTGGGCGGGCTCAGGTTCCTTCCCGCCCTGTATCAACAAAGGTAAAAGCAGAGCCAGATTGTGCACGGACTCCAGCCGCAGGTCGGCGAGCGGGTTGGCTGTTGAAGCATTGGCGGTTGCTTGGGATGAATCGTCATCGCCCTGCTCTGTGTCGAAGTGTGTATTGGTTTCATGCAGAGGAAGTCCTTCCAGCGTTTCTCCGTTCCAGTTCGGGTAGATTCGCTGCAGGCGCTCTTCAAGCGGCGGATGGGTCGCATACCATTTAAAACGTTTGAACAACGCCTGAGCAAAAAACAGGTGCGCCACCTCTTCGAGATTATCCGTTTTGAGATATGAGCGCCCTTGAGCATGAGCCAGCACTTTCAAAGCACCGCCGATACCATCCGGGTTGCGGGTAAACTGCAGTGAACTGGCATCCGCCAAAAACTCCCTCTGACGGCTGATTCCGGCCTGCAACAAACGCGAGAAGATTTCGCCAAACCAGCCCAGAACACGCAACAGCAAGCCGACCAGAACAATCACGCCGCCGCTGCGATTGCCTTTGCGCGACGAGTGAAAACGTCGGCGGGACGGCGACAGAAAACGCCCGACCGAGCCGATAAACTCGATGCCGTGCAGCAGCATAATCAAACGAAGATTAAGACGCATATCGCCATTGAGAATATGACTGAACTCGTGCCCGATGACACCTTGCAGCTGATCGCGGTTGAGCCGTTCCAGAGCACCGCGGGTCACGGTAATGACTGCATCCGAAGGGTACAGACCTGCAGCAAAGGCGTTGATGGAGGTTTCCTCAGCCAGAAGATAAAGCTGCGGCACCGGCATATTGGCCGCAATCGCCATCTCCTGAACAATATTCAACGCCCGTCGCTGCAGCGGATGAGAACTGTTCTGCGGCACTAAGCGGGCTCCGAGCTGAACGGTAACCGCGGCTCCCCCTTTGGATAATTCACGCCCTTTGAGATAGGAGCTTAGCGCCGCGCCGAAGAAAATGAACGCGCTCATACCGAGCAAGATCGGCCAGTTATCCAAAGTATAAACCGAGCCCGCCAGAAACTGCGAGTCGAGCCGGATTCCGTGGGCGCCGGTAAAGAGCGGAATCAGCAGCATCAATACCAGAGAACTGAGAACGGAAATAAACAGCAGGATCATGACATACCAGAACACCAGCCAGCGTGTCCGGCTTCGAGCTTTATCCTGCGCGCCGAAAAAATCCATACTGTGCACGCTCTCCGATCAATAACTAGAATTGAACTTTCGGCGCCTGTTGAATCTGTTCCTTATCGGCAAACTCCAAAAGCGCCGCATCCAGCGGATGACCGAAAGTCGCCGCAAACAGAATCGGCGGAAAACTCTGACGATAGGCGTTATAGAACATCACTGCGTCGTTGAACGCCTGACGGGCAAAAGCGATGCGGTTTTCGGTTGAAGAGAGTTCTTCGTTGAGCTGCATCATGGTCTGGTTGGTTTTCAGGTCGGGATAGGCCTCTACCAGAACATTAAAGCCGCTCAGAGAATTTTTCAGTTTCGCTTCGGCCTGCTGAAAGTTCTGCATTGCCTTAGCATCACCGGGATTGTTGGCCGCCTGTTGCAACGCGGCGTGCGCGAGATTGCGCGCCGCAATCACTTCGGTCAGGGTCTGGCGCTCGTGCTGCATCGCCTGCTTGGCCACTTCGATCAGATTGGGAATCAGGTCATAGCGACGTTTCATCTGCACATCAATTTGCGCAAACGCATTCTGATAACGGTTTTTCAGTTTGACCAGCTGATTGTAGATCACGATCAGATACAGCGCGATCGCGATAATAATAAAAAGAATCACCAGCAAGGTTGTCATAAGCGCCTCATATTCCTGATATTTTTCAATTCAAATCAGAATACTCAACGGCATGAAAATTCACAAGCGCATCGGCTCGAAAAGTTGGTCTGACGCAACTTGCAAAGGATACCGAGCGCATAAAGTCTTAAGCGAATAGTCATGCTTAAAAGTGCGCAAATCGGCCATGCTTCATATTAGAATGTGACAAACGCAGTTTTCAACTTGGAAAAGGATTAACGCAATGAAATTAAAATCATGGATTCAAAGTGCTCTTCTGGTATCGATCTGTTCCCTTGGCGTCCAGACTCAGGTCATGGCCGAAGACGATGTCGCTTCAGCCGATTCCGACGGTCAGTTCATCAAGCGCACCACAGACAAGGATTATGATGAAACCATCCGCGCCTTTAAGAACGCCCCAAAATCCGCGGCATTTTTCGATCACGCTTACGGCTATGCGATTTTTCCAGTCGTCGGTAAGGTCGGTTTTGTCATCGGCGGCGCTTACGGCGAAGGACGCGTCTATAAACAGGGCAGCTTTACCGGTATGACCAAATTGACTCAGGCCTCGCTCGGTTTTCAGTTCGGCGGACAGGCGTACAGCGAAATTATCTTTTTCCAGGATCAGCGTGCCTATGATGAATTTGTCAGCGGCAGCTTCGAATTCGGTGCGCAAGCCTCTGCCGTGGTCATAACCGCCGGTGTTTCCGGAGAAGCTTCAACCAAAGGAACTTCCGCAACCGCTAATGCCGGCGACAAATACGTTGCCGCAGACGGTCAGTATTACAAGGGCATGGCCGTATTCAATCTGGTCAAAGCCGGTCTGATGTACGAAGCGGCGATCAGCGGCCAGAAATTCAGTTTTGACCCGGCCCACTAAACAAAATCAGCCGAAAACAAAAAAGCCGCATTTAAGCGGCTTTTCTTTTTTGCGAAAGGCACACGCAATTAACTGCGGCTGGTCACTTCTACCAGGTGATAACCGAACTGCGTTTTAACCGGCCCTTCCACTGAACCAACATCGGCGCTGAACACGACCTTATCGAATTCCGGAACCATCATGCCCGGACCGAACTGTCCAAGATCGCCGCCGTTTTGACCGGACGGACATTGAGAGTTGGCTTTAGCCACTTCCGCGAAGTCTGCTCCGTCAAGAATCTGCTGCTTTAGTTCGTTACATTTTTCTTCGCTGTCTACCAGAATGTGGCGTGCGGTTGCTAAGGCCATAGTTTTTCCTTTGTCTCTTTTGTTATTGATCAGTGATCGCTGATTTTTGTATCGTTGAACGCTTTCAGGATCAATATAAGGATAAAGCGCTTTTTTTCAAGGCCGCACGCTGCAAATCTTCCGTCCCGAAGATTCCATGAACAATTCTTTTACCCAAAATTTGAGTCAGCTTTTATAATAGCGCCTATGAAAAATAACACTGAAACCTCTACCCAGACCTTTGCCTCGATTCCGATGCAGGCCGTCGGTCCGTTCAAACTGATCGGCGATGTCGAAACCGATAATCTAATGGTTCCTATGGCAACCTATGAAACACCTCTGTGGCCTTCGGTTGCCCGCGGCGCACGCGTTGCTGCACACTCGGGTGGAATTCGCGTCACGGTCATCGACGAACGCATGACCCGATCCATCCTGCTTCAGGCTCCGCACGCCGGTATTGCAGCCAAACATCTGGCCTCTTTGCAGAATCGCCAGGACGAGATGCAGGATGTCGTCAGCCAGTCGAGCCGCTTTGCCAAACTGATCGACACGCATTTTCAGGTGGTCGGCAATCTGATCTACCTGCGTCTGGAGTTCCATACCGGCGATGCTTCCGGACATAATATGGCGACCAATGCCGCCGACAAGCTGATCCCATGGATTCTCGAAAACTACTCCGATCTGGAATATGTTTCGATCTCCGCCAACTACTGTACCGACAAAAAAGTGTCCGCCGTCAACGGCATTCTCGGGCGCGGGAAATATGTCGTCTGCGAGTGTACGATTCCGGAAAAATTCTGTAAGCGTTTCCTGAAAACCACGCCTCAGGCACTGGTTGACCTGCATATCAAAAAAGATCTGATCGGCAGCATTGTCTCCGGCGGTCTGCGCAGCGCCAACGCACATGTTGCCAATATGTTGCTCGGTTTTTATCTGGCGACCGGTCAGGATGCGGCAAATATCGTTGAAGGCTCGCAGGCGATCAACCATGCCGAAGTCACGCCTGAGGGCGATCTCTACTTCTCGACCACCCTGCCGAATATGATTGTCGGCACGGTCGGTAACGGTAAAGGTCTCGATTTTGTACTGGAAAATCTGGAACTGCTCGGCTGCAATGATCGCAATGCGGAACCGGGTGCCAATGCCCGCCGTCTGGCCTGTATTGCCGGGGCGACCGCTTTCTGCGGAGAGCTCTCGCTTCTGGCGGCGCAAACCAACCCGGGCGAACTGATGCAGGCGCATATCAAACTCGAACGCGCACAACATTCATAACCGTAAGCGAAGCAGCGCATGAGCAGAGAGCCAAACCAGCAACAGCAAATTACCCAGCGCAAGCAGGATCATATCCGGGCGATCCTTGAAGATCCGCAGGTCGAACGTCACAGCGACTTCGAACAGATTCGCCTGATGCACCGCGCGCTTCCGGAAATCGACTATGCCCAGGTCGATACCTCCTGTGCATTTCTCGGTAAAAAACTGCGCTTTCCGTTTTTGATCTCTTCAATGACAGGAGGCGCCGCGCAGAACCTGCAACAAATAAATCGTCATCTGGCCGAAGCCGCCGAAAACAGTCAGGTCGCCATGGCAGTCGGTTCGCAGCGCACCATGATTCGCAACGCATCCGCCGAAGAAAGTTTCAAGATTCGCCAATATGCGCCGAGCATTCCATTAATTGCCAATATCGGTGCGGTGCAGCTGAACTATGGTTTCGGAGTCGACGAAATCCGTCGGGCCATCGATATCCTGCAGGCGGATGCAATCTATCTGCATCTGAATCCGTTGCAGGAGATCATTCAGCCGGAAGGAGACAGCAACTTCTCCGCGCTGGCGGATAAAATCGCCCGGCTGGCCGAACAGATTGAACAGCCGATTATTCTGAAAGAAGTCGGTTCCGGGCTGAGCCCTCAGGACATTCAACTCGGTTTGGATGCCGGTATCGAGTGGTTTGATCTTGCCGGACACGGCGGCACTTCGTGGAGCCGAATCGAAGCGCACCGCTCGGATAACGATCTTGGCATTCTGCTTCAGGATTGGGGACTGAGCACCAGCGAAAGTCTTTATCTGGCTCAGCCATTTATCCCGCAAGCCAAACTCATTGCCAGCGGCGGGATCCGCAGCGGAATTGATATGCTCAAATCGGTTGTCATGGGCGCACGACTGGCCGGTGTAGCCGCCCCCCTGCTACAGCCGGCAATGACCTCAAGCGAGGAAGTCGCGGCCAAAATAGCACAGTTTCATCAAGAGTTTACGGCCGGACAATTCCTTCTGGGTATTGAAAAATTTGCGGATTTGCACTTTAATAGCGACCTTATTTTACAGTCGCCATGGCATAGCCTGTCGAAAAAGCGTAGCGGATAATCGCCCTGGCCCGTTTTCGGTGCAACAGGGATAGAAAATAAAAGCACAAGATAAAGCCGTAATAAACCGATATAATTCTCTACTCACTTTTGATAGAGATTTCAAATTTAACTGGACATTATGAAAGTTGGTATTGATTTAATCCATTTTGCAACATCTGATTACTTCCTGGGCATGGATACTTTTGCTCGGGAGAAAGGTATCGATGTGAATAAGTTCTATATCGGTATCGGCCAAGAAAAAATGTCCATCGCTCCGCCGGATGAAGATATCGTTACGCTGGCCGCCAAAGCCGTTGAACCGATTCTGCAACAGATCGACCGTCAGGAAGTGACTGCGGTTCTATTCGCCACGGAAACCGGAATTGACCAGTCCAAGTCAGCGGGTGTCTATCTGCATAAGCTGCTCAACCTGTCCAGCCGATGCCGTATGGTTGAACTGAAACACGCCTGCTACGCCGGGGCCGCCGGGCTGCAAATGGCAACCGCCATGGTTAAGGCGAACCCGCAGGAAAAGATTCTGGTCATCGCTGCAGATATCGCCAAATACGATCAAAATTCGTCCGGCGAAGCGACTCAGGGCTGCGGCGCCGTCGGCATGCTGATCACCGCCAATCCGCGAATTATCGAAATCGAACCGGGCTCCGGCTATTTTACCGACGACGTTATGGATTTCTGGCGTCCTAACCATCGTACGACTGCGCTGGTGGACGGAAAATATTCGACCAAAGTGTACCTGAACAGCCTGAAGCAGGCATGGGAGCACTTTACCGAACAGACCGGCCGTGTGTTTGATGATATCGACTACTTCTGCTATCACATCCCATTCACCAAAATGGCGGAAAAAGCGCATCATACACTGATCCGCAAAGTCGGAGCTAAACTGGAAAAAGCGCAGGCCGATGCGAAAACCCTTCCGGGGCAGATCTACAACCGCATTGTCGGTAACAGCTACAGTGCGTCGCTGTTTGTCGGATTTATCTCGCTATTGGATAATGTCAAAGACCGTCTGGACAATAAGCGCGTCAGCTTCTTCAGCTACGGTTCCGGCTGCGTTGCCGAATTCTTTACCGGCATCGTTCAGCCTGGCTACGACAAAGTTCTGATGAGCGACAGTCACCGTAAACAGATCGAAGAGCGCGAAGAACTGGATTACCAGACCTATCTGGAATTCTATTACCAGACCGACTTTTCCCAATCCAATCTGACCTTGCCGCAACACAATAAAGGTCCTTATCGTTTCTGCGGTATTGAGGACGATAAACGCATCTATTGCGCAACCAAGCAAAACAGTCAGCAAGATTAAGCGCCCCTCGGCTATAATCGCCCAATGCCGGTAATAGTCGATGCGATACTGAGATGAGCCAACCTCTTACTGCTTTCTGCCAAGTACCCAGTAAATTAATTCTCTGCGGCGAACACTCCGTTCTCTACGGCTCTACCGCTCTCAGTCTGGCGGTCGACCTACCAACCACCTGTCAGATTGAATTCAGCGCCTCCGCTCAAAATGAATCGCGCTTCCAAATCGACCTCCCTGATCTGAACGTCCACAGCGAAACCAGCGAAAAACAGTGGCGCCAGGAACTACAGGAGATCAATAAACGCCACCATGCATTCCAATCGGAACCGCAACAGGCTCCTGCCCCTCTGACCCATCCGCAACAGTTAATTTTGCTGTGTCTGCAACAAATCGACCGGATACATCCCTTACCGTCAGGACTGTGGCAGATCAAGATTCATTCAGAAAACTGGCTCGGACGTGGTATGGGTAGTTCCGCTGCGGTTATACTGGCAACTCTGCAGGGGATCGCCCGAATAGTGCAACTTGAGTTAAGTCACGAACGACTTCTGCAAATAGCGACCGAGGTCGAATGCTACCAGCACGGGCAATCCAGCGGACTGGATCCAGCCACGCTGCTGGCAAAAACCGTGATCGAATATAAGATTCCCGGTTTACTTGAGCCGCTGAATTTGTCCGAATTCCCTCTGCAGGCCTGGCTGATCGATACCGGTCAACCCGTCAGCAATACAGGACAGTGCGTCCTGAAGGTAAGAGAACACTTTGCCGACAATGATGCCCTTTGGCATGAGTTTGCACAGGTAGTACAGCAGATTAAACTCGCCTGGCAAAACAATCAACAAACCGAGTTTGTCGAAGGCATACGACACAATCAGCGCCTTTTGGAACAGATCGGCGTCGTTCCGACGAAGATTCGTACATTTATCCGCGAACTGGACAACCTGAGCGCACACGCCTGCGCCAAAGTCTGCGGCGCGGGTGCCGTGCAGGGTGATGCCGCCGGAGTACTCGTCTATTTCGGTGAACAGGCTCCGGATACACTATGCCATTCGATGGGCTTTAAGAGCCGACCGCTTGAACTCGTCCATCCATGACTGAAAAGGGTATGAGAAGGTAGACATGACCATGCAAAGATTTATCTCTAAAGCGCCGGCCAATACAATGCTACTGGGCGAACACAGCGTGGTTTACGGCCAACCGGCTCTGGCATGCGCACTGGATCAATGGATCGAGATTGAATGGCAGCAACGGGAAGATCAGAAGGTTCTGATTTTTTCGGAAATCGCTCAACACACCTGCGATCTGCAGCAACTCGAAATCCACCCTAAGCTAAGATTCATCGGACTGGCTCTGAAGCATTTTCAGAGTGCGCTCCTGCAACTTGGACACGGCTGGGAGTTACGCGTGCTCAGCGAGTTTCCATCCACCATTGGCCTAGGCAGTTCCGCGGCGGTTCTGGCGGCGACCCTGGCCGGTCTTAATCAGATTACCAAAAGCAAACTCTCCAAGCTTGAACTCTGGCAAATCGGCAAGGAGATCATTGTCGAAATTCAGGGCCGCGGTTCGGCAACAGATCTGGCCGCCAGCCTTTTCGGCGGCGTGGTATTTATTCAACCACCAACAGAAAAACAAGCACTGAAAATCGAATCTCTTCCGGTCAATATGGACATTCTTCTTGTCTACAGCGGCTATAAGACTCCGACAGCCGAGGTACTGGAGATTGTCGCGCAGAACTGGAAAGCGCAACCTGAAATGCTCGATGCGCTTTATCGGGAAATGGGGCAGATCACCCAAGGCGCCTATCATGCGTTGACAGAACACAATTGGCCGGTTTTTTACCACAGCTTCGAGCAATACCAGTCATTAATGGAACGTCTTGGCGTCAGCGATATGACGCTGGATTTCCTGATCGCTCAACTGCGCGCCTGTCCTCTCGTATGGGCCAGCAAAATATCCGGCTCCGGCCTCGGCGACTGTGTCCTCGCGATTGGCGAAGTCTATTCAAAACACCGGCCTCAGCGCGAAAAAAAACCGCTGCTGCACGAATGTCCCGAACCGGAAGTCGTCAAAAATTATTTACAGCTCCAGCTGCCGATCAGCCCTATCGGCACACATATTAAAAACGAACCTGTACAGCAAGCATGAACAACGATCAAAAAAGACAAGCGGCATTCATACGCCACCTTCTTCAATCCAGCAAAAACAGCAGTCCGCTCACGCCACAGAAAGCCTGTGGCGTCGGTACAGCACCGGTTAATATCGCTCTTAGCAAATACTGGGGAAAACGTGACAAAGCACTTAATCTGCCGATTAACGGCAGTGTTTCGATCAGTCTTCCCGGACTGGGCACGGAAACCAGACTGAAACCGATTAACGCCGAAAAAGATCGAATTTCCCTTAACGGAAAACCACTTGCCGACAACGCCGTTTTTGCCGAACGTCTTAGCCGCTTTCTGGACTGGTTCCGCGATGACCGCGAGAGCGCTTTCGAAGTGGAAACCCATAATACGGTACCGACCGCCGCGGGCCTAGCCTCCTCGGCATCGGGCTATGCGGCGCTGGTTCTGGCACTGGATGATCTTTTCGACTGGCAACTGCCGAAAGAAACCCTTTCGCTGCTGGCGCGGTTCGGCAGCGGAAGCGCGAGCCGTTCGCTTTTCAACGGCTTTGCCATCTGGCACAGAGGGAGCCGCGAAGACGGCCTCGATAGTTTTGCCGAGCCGCTACAGGTCGAATGGCCGGATCTGACGATCGGACTGGTCAAAGTGAATACCGGAGAAAAACCGGTCGGTTCAACCGCCGGAATGCAACAGACCGTAGAAACCTGCGACCTCTACCAATCCTGGCCGCAACAGGCAGAACGCGACCTGCAAACCATTATCAACGCGATCAAATCCAACGACTTCAGCACCATGGGAAAAACCGCCGAGCATAATGCCCTGAGCATGCATGCCACCATGATCGCCACCTGGCCGCCGATTGTCTACTGGCAGCCGGAGTCGCTCTCGGCCATGCAGCTGGTATGGTCTCTGCGCGAGCAGAATATCGAAGTCTATTTCACAATGGACGCCGGTCCGAACTTGAAGCTGCTTCTACAGGAAAAAGATCGCGCCGCGGTACAAAAGGCGTTTCAGGAACGCGGTATCGGTATCGAATTTCTGCACCCGTTTTCCGGTTAAGGTTAGTCGAATTTCTGTTAAGTACGAAACCGGCCCACTGTAAAAAGCACAATAAAAAACCCCGAAGCGGCATTCCGCTTCGGGGTTTGTTTGAATCGCAGACGAACAAACTTTTATTTTACGATCGACAAGGTCGGACGCTTTTTCTTATCGCTGCCACTCTCGGCGTTATCGCTTTTTTCCGCTTTAGCACCTTTAGAAGCAGGTTCAACCGCTTTCAGAGGCGAGCTGGCTTGCGACTTACCGCCCTCCTCGGTCGTAGCCTCTTCAGGATATGGCTCGGCCGGGAACGGCATCCCCTGCCCGTTTTCACGTGCGAAAACCGCCAGAACCGCCTCAGGCGGAAACGACACGCTCTGTTCCATCCCCTGAAAACGGGCGCTGAAAGAGATCTCTTCGTTGCCCATTTCCAAACCGACAACCGCGGTCGGACTGGTGTTGAGAACAATCATGCCTTCCTGTACAAACTGCTGCGGAACATAGGTTCCAGGATAGTTTGCATCCACCTGCATATGCGGCGTCCAGCCATTATCGACAATCCAGTCATAGATGGCGCGAACCAGATAAGGACGGCTTGAAGTCATAGCTTAGTCTCGCATGTCCAGTTCATCGTCCGAAAGACTCTCGCCGAACATTTCGCGATTCAATACTTTCTCTGCGTAATCCATAATCGGCTTGGCGCTCTTTGGCAGATCAATTCCAAGATACGGCAGACGCCACAACAGAACCGACATGGAAATATCGACCAGAGAATAGTCGTCGCTCATAAAGAAATCTTTATGCGCAAATACCGGAATCAGCTGAATCAGGCGTTCCTGCAGGTCACGGCGAGCGTTTTTGATCGCTTCATCGTCGCCGGAGTGAGTGATGGTTTCGACCAGCGGATACCATTCGGTCTCGATCTGGCGCAACATCTGACGTGCACGTGCTTTGGAAATCGGGTCAACCGACATCAACGGCGGATGTGGAAAACGCTCATCCAGATACTCGATAATCACTTGTGGATCGTATAGAACCAATTCGCGATCAACCAGCGTTGGCAAGGTGCCGTACGGGTTCAGTTCCAACAGGTCTTCAGGAAGGCTTTCCTGATCGACTTCGATAATATCCATCGGGATATCTTTCTCTTTGGCAACCAGGCGCACGCGATGGCAGCTAGGACTTTTTGAATCAGAAAATAAAACCATTTGTGAACGCTTGGTCACAGGTACATCACTCATTAATTAACTCCTTAATCCAATCCAAAATGAACCGGCATCGGCACCATGCAGAGCCTGTCATCGTTTGGTACAGTGAATTAATTATTATACACCACCTTGTCAAGCCCTCTTAAAGCCCTAAAACCGGAAGACCGCAAATAAAAACAACGCTTTACCCGTCTAACAAAGCAATACAAGCAAATGATCGCAAGCGATTATTTGGTAATATTGCAAACAACTCCCAATAAGGCTCTTGCTTCCCATGTTTGATTTTTTTTGCCGACAGCCGGCTAAACAAACTCCGGCACTGATATTCCTTTTAATGGCAGCATTCGCGTGCGGCTCCCATGCGCAACAACCCGCAAAAGGCGACTCACAAGCAAACGTAAACAAGACTGGCGTTGCCAAAGAGGACAAACTCAAGGCCTACCGATATAGCGATCGCGACCTGTGGACCAGCCTGCCGCAGACGGATTATGATTTCGCCGGTGAGACGCTTACCCTGCACAAAATAGAGCAACCCGAAGCGGACGGCTCGCACTTGATCCTGTTTATCGGCGAAACCGCCGTACCGAATAACGGCGATGCGCTGGTCATGCAGCACCTGGCCGAAAAAAATCCGCGTAGCGAAGTGTGGTTTATCGATACTCCGGACGCACTGTTTGTCGAACGGGAACGCACCGGTATGCGCAATAACGCGGGCGATTTTATGCTGCCGATTATGCAGCAGATCACCCAGGTCTTCGCGTCGGTTACCCTGATTACGATGGATGTTGTCAGCGTTCCCGTCCTGCGCGGCTTGAATCAATGGCAGTCGCAAGCCGATCAAGTCAATCTGAACAAACTTTCGCAGCTGATCCTCCTCTACCCCAGTCTGTACGTCAATACGCCGGTCGCCGGGCGTGAAAGAGAACTGTTTCCGATCGTAGAGCACAGCGCCTTGCCGATCAGCGTTTTTCAGCCGCAACTGGGTGCCCAGGCCAATTATATTGATGAATCGCTTATGGCCCTGCGCCGCGGCGGAAGTTTGGTTCAACTGGAAAAGATCGCGGCCGCAACCGACGGCATCTATAAATTTCAGGATATCCGTTCGATGGCAAAGATCTGCTCGGACATGATTGATCGCAGCGAAAAGCACATGCGCCAACTCCGCCGAACCATCAATTATCGGGTTCTACCGGTCGAAAAATTCGACCCGAGCAATTCTCCAAAAAGCGAAATCGTTTCCGGTCTGATTAAGCTGGACGGCACGGCTAAAATGCCCGATATCAAACTGCATGATTTACAAGGCAATGCGGTTGACGTTCTGGCTGAACACGCGGGGAAAGCGCTGCTGATTAATTTCTGGGCCACTTGGTGTCCGCATTGCGTAGAAGAGATTCCATCGATGAATCGTGCGCTGGCACAACTGGATCAGGAGCGTTTCGCCATGATCTCCATCTCCTATAAGGATACCGCCGAGATCATGAGTCAGTTCACTCAAGAAATACAAGTCGATTTCCCGATTCTCATGGACTATGAAGGCCATGTTTCCGC
Source organism: Thiomicrorhabdus xiamenensis (assembly GCF_013282625.1). NCBI lineage: Bacteria > Pseudomonadati > Pseudomonadota > Gammaproteobacteria > Thiotrichales > Piscirickettsiaceae > Thiomicrorhabdus > Thiomicrorhabdus xiamenensis. The sequence goes on along the minus strand of NZ_CP054020.1, from coordinate 717,652 downwards.
GCAGTGGAAAGTGTTCGCCTTTCCAAGCAGCTTCTTGGTCGACCGTCAAGGAATCATTCGCTACTCCATCAATGCCGGAGCGATCTGGGACAGCCCCGACATGCTGGAAAAACTCCGGGAAATCAGTCAGTAGCGGAGATCACGCCTGCCGGACGCCAAAAGGAATAACCGCCTCAATCTGCCGCTCTCCCTGCTGCAGCATTAACAGTCTGTCTACGCCGAGTGCGACCCCGCAACAGTCAGGCAGCGGCTTTTCCGTCAGCGTTTGCAACAGCTTCTGGTCCAGAGGAACTTGCGGCAAGCCCAGTTGCGCGCGCTGAGCCAAACTCTCCTCGAAGCGCTGTCGATAAAGACCGGCATCGGCCAGCTCGTGGTAGCCGTTAGCCAACTCCATAGCATCGACAAAGACCTCAAAGCGTTCGGCAACCTCAGGGTTCTGCGGATCGATCAACGCCAGAGCCGCGTCGCGGGCCGGAAAATCCTTAAGCACCGTAATAACGCCCTGACCGAGCTGCGGTTCAATGACTTCGGTCAGAATCAGTTGTTCCCAAAGCGTTTTATCGTTTTCATCGACACCGACAATTTCCGGCACCTTGTGCCGTTGCAGACAGGCCCGGCACTGCTCGGCACTGGCGTGGAAAATATCCTCAACCCCGGCAAATTCCGCAAACGCCTGTCGGTAGCTTAACTGCTGAACTTCGCGTAGCTCCGGCAGAAGCTGATTAAGCAGTTCCATCACCTCATCAATCAGTTCCTGCAAAGAAAAGCCGACACGGTACCACTCCAGCATCGTAAACTCGATCTGGTGTCGCGGACTCAAATCCCCGTCCCGGAACACCTTGCCGAGATAGAAAATATCTCCGGACCCTTCGCACAATAAGCGTTTCATCGGATACTCCGGCGACGTATGCCAGAAATATTCCTGACGTTCGCGCTCGCCCGGCACCTGCAGCCAGCTGCTAAGCGAACGCAGGTGTACATCCGGCGTCGCCCCCTGAGATAACATCGGCGTATCGACTTCCAGCACTTGGCGCTGATAAAAAAACGCCCGCAGTCTTTGCAGAAACTGCGAGCGTTTTTCCAATTGAAGACGACGTTCCGAAACTTTCGAAGCTGTCGAAAAATCGTTCATCATTTATTTCGCACGAGAAACGTATTCACCTTTTTCGGTGTTGACGATTACCTTTTCACCGATCTGTACGAATAGAGGAACCTGAACAACCGCACCGGTCGTCAGAGTCGCCGGCTTACCGCCGGTTCCCGCCGTATCCCCTTTCAGCCCCGGATCGGTTTCGATAACTTCCAACGTTACCTGCTTAGGTGGAATAACCGAAATCGGTTGGCCGTTGAATAGAGTGACCACACACATATCCTGTTCGATCAACCATTTGGCAACATCTGCCACGGCTGATTCCGGCGCCTGATACTGTTCGAAAGACTCCGCATCCATAAAGTGCCAGAATTCACCGTCGGTATACAGATACTGCAGTTCAGTATCCATAACGTCGGCCGCTTCAACTTTCTCACCCGACTTAAAGGTCTTTTCCAGAACGCGTCCGGTCATCAGGTTACGGTATTTAACGCGGTTAAACGCCTGACCTTTACCCGGCTGAACGATGGTATTATCGACGATGGTACAAGGCTGGCCGTCCATAAGGAATTTCAGACCGTTTTTAAATTCGTTTGTGCTTACTGTTGCCATAATTTTTTCCAGAAGAGTTTACAGATCCGAACAAACGGCGTTTCCGTATGACCGTGATCCCATAATAAAATTTTGGTCGCATTTTACCGCAAAACCGCTTCGGTTTAAAATAGTCCGATTTTATTCACTTCCAATCGAGCCCGTTTTATGCGCAAACCGCCCGCTACCGCCCAATCCCTTATTGCCGATCTAGGTCTTCAGGACGCTTTGCAACAGGATCTGATCGAAAGCGCGTTTGCTTTCAAAGCGCCGCGCCACTTCATAGCGCAGATCCAAACGGCAGATGCCGAGGACCCCCTGCTTAAACAGATTTTGCCGATTCAAGCCGAAAATCACTCGCCGGAGGGGTATCTGACCGATCCGGTCGGAGATCACCTGAAAAACCCACAACCGGCGCTGATTCATAAATATCATGGTCGCGTGCTGCTGATTGCCAGTCCGAAGTGCGATATTCATTGCCGCTACTGTTTTCGACGTCATTTCCCGTACGAGAGCCACGCCAATCAACGCCATTGGCAAAAAGCATTAGCGACCATAAGTAATGACCGGACACTGCATGAAGTTATTCTCAGCGGTGGCGACCCGATGAGTTTAAGCGAAAACGCCCTGTTAAAGCTGTGTCAGCAAATCGAAACGATCGAACAGATTACCACTCTGCGAGTGCATACCCGAACGCCGGTAGTCGCTCCGGATAAAGCCGCGCAAAACCAATGGCTGGCATGGACGCGGGAGACACGCCTGAATGTCGTTATGGTTGTGCACAGCAACCATGGCAATGAACTCAGCAAGGAAACCGGCGAATTGTTCAGCCGTTACCGTCAGGCAGGCGTGACACTACTGAACCAGAGCGTTTTGCTCAAAGGCGTCAACGATTCAATCGAGATTCTCGAAGAGTTGAGTCATAAACTCTTCGCTCAGGGCATCCTGCCCTACTATCTGCATCAATTGGATAAGGTCAGCGGCGCCAGCCATTTCGAAGTTGAAGATCGGCTGGCGTTAAATCTTCACGAGCAGTTACGTCAGAGGCTCCCCGGCTATCTGGTCCCCAAACTGGTCCGGGAAATCGCCGGAGAGCCCTATAAAACGCCCTTAATACCTTAAACCGTTTGCCGCCAGGCCTAACGGCTAGTTGCCCAGCTGGTACTTCTCTTTAAAGCCACAGTGTCCCTGTGGCAACCATTCCGGAGGCAGATAATAATTCCGGTACACCGGTTCAAGGATTTTCTCCCGGTAGAGTCGATAGTTGAAATCTTCTCCGATAAAAAGCATATAGGTCTGTCCGGCAACTTTCCGTAGCGGCTTGAGCCGGTAATTTTGGAAATAAGGCGTTACTAACTGCAGATCCGAGCTTTTGACCAGCAAGATTCGCATCTGACGACCAGCGAAATCGGCGAAATTGATCCGTTTATCATCTTCACGACCAAACTTCGAGGTGCTGGCAAAGACATGCAGATCCGTACGTCGGCAATGCTGGCTCAGTGTAGCCTGGGAACTGTACCCCAAAGTAAACAGTGTATCGGGCGGAAGCTGCTGGCAGAGCGCCTGTGGCTCGAGATAAAGCGGCGCACGTAACTTGGCCGTTCCCTTTAAAAAGTCCATCGCATTGGCCAGCAAAAACAGCAAGGTTATGGCAGCCAAAATCGATAGTAGCGCATTAAACCAGAATAACCGTATCTGCTGTCGCTCATTCAGCACCGCATAGGCGGCATACAGCCAAACCACCGAGATCAGTGGCCAATGTAGGCCTACCTGATTACTCAGACTGACAAGCAGCAGAACCAGCAGCAGCGGCAGACTGGAATACCACGGTAATACCGGAAGTCGCCGCAATTCGCTTCTCTGCCGATACAGATAATAAAGTCCCAAAGGGGAAAGCATCAACACAAGCATCAGCAGATAAGACAGAGGATAGTTCCACCCCAGAGAGCTATCCTGAGTTCGCGAGAAAAAGTTGAACAGAATATTGTTCCAGCAGTGCTGGTAGTTAAACCACAGATTCTGGGCGACAAAAAGAACAACGAGCGCGATCATCAGCGTCATTAAGCGCCAGTTGACTAGAGGATGATCGGAAGGCTTACGCAGCGTGAAATACAGCACATAGAAAAGCAGTCCTAACAGCAGAAAAACTGCAAAATATTTAGAAAGAAAGGCCATCCCGAGCGTCAGGCCGGCAAGCACGGCAAAAAGCGTCGAAACTTCTTTCAGCGCACGCGAAAACCAGTAAAAGCCCAGAGCTGCGAAAAAGACCAGAACCGTGTCGTTGGCAGTCAGGACAAACATCAATGAAACCGGGGAAACCCAGAAAATCATTGCTACCCAAAACGCCTTATCGCGTTCGACTTCGGCAAACAAGCATAACCACTGATAGAGCAGATAGGCCACCACAAGCGAGGTCGCAAAAGCGAAACTGCGATACCAGACAAGATCTTCGGATAACAGGCTCATTAAGCCCAGAATCCACCCGACCGCTGGAGGATGATCGTAATATCCGGAAGCCAGTTGCTGTCCCCAGACAATGAAATAGGCTTCATCGCCAGTTAGCGGAACCTGCCATAAAAGCACCAGCTTCAAGGCGGTAAAAAGCATCAGCGCGGACAGTTGCGCTATGGAGAGGGAAGGCAAGGCGTTTTTCAAATTCAACAAACCGGATTAATCTCTTGAGAGTCGCTTATGAAACACCGACTTCTGAAAACAGTCAAATGCTTCGTTTAGATCGGTACGGATGGAATTATCCTGCTGCAACTGGCCGAGTAACTCTCCGACCGCTTCAAGTGTCGACAGACTATCGCTGTTTTTCTGTTTGCGAATGAAGTATTGTGAAGCGCTGCCGGGTTGAATAGTAATCCGCGGCAGACTTTGTAACTGCGGGTTTAGCATAAGCATCTTATAAGTTTTCCGCCAGGTTCCGTCAAGCACCAGAATTTGACTGTTCTGCAGACTCGGCCGTAAAGACTCGGCCGTAACAACCGGTAATGTCGGCAAATCTTCTTCGGTTTTCGGGTACAGAAGATAAGTCCGCTTACCATTTGCCAGCCACTGATCCAATTCCATTGCACCATCTTTCAACGACTCTGTGCATACCAGAGCTTGCGCAACCGTCTCCCCTTTCCAGAGTTGAACCCAATTCAGAGATTTAACCAACAAGGGAACGGTTGATTTGGCCTGCTTCGCTTCGTCGGGATGTTGCAAAATACCGATTTCAATCCGGTTGCCAACCTCTCTGCTACAATGGCACCAGCAGGCATTGACAGGCCTTACGCAGCCTTGGCAAATTGTTCGTGCCATTTTTCGTTCGACTCACTCAAGCGGCAAATTACATTGTGACTATTTTAGCAAACTGCGAATTTGTGGATCTGTCAAAACAGCCTCCCGACAGCCCACTGATCTATAAACTCAAACACTTTCTGAAACAAGCTCAGCAAAAAAACTGGCAACAGAGCGATCGGGTTTTTCTCGTTGTGCATCAAGACCGAATCGTCGGCTATGCGCGCCTAGTCCCTCAGGAAAACAGTGCTTTTTGGCTGCGCGGACTCTATGTCGATCCGCATTGGCGTAACCAAGGGATCGCCGCTAACCTGATCCGCTCCGCAGAGAATGCTCTGGCAGTAACCGAAGGCGGACAGATTATCTGTTTTGCGCTGGAGCATTTAGAACGCTTTTATCAACGGCTCGAATACCAGCCACTCGACGAATTGCAACTGCAGAACATTAACCCGTATTTACATACACGTTTTCGACAGGCGAAGGAAAACGGCAAATCCTGGCTGCTACTGCGGAAACATTTGCAAGACTGTTACCGTTAATCCGAATCCTGTAAAAGCGGCGCACCATGCGCTTCTTGCAGCAAATGTTCCGGAATCTCTTTCTTGGTCTTACCGGCTAATTCCTTAAGCATTTCAGCCTGACGAACCAGATTACCGTTACCTTCCATCATGCGCGTTTTAGCCTGATGATAACTATTGTTGACCGCATCCAGCTGCTTACCAACCTTCTCAAAAGATTCGACAAATCCGACAAACTTATCATGCACTTCGGCAGCACGTTTAATCAGTTTGACAGTGTTCTCGCTCTGTCGTTCATAGCGCCACAGCTGCTCGATCGTTTTTAAGGTCGTGAAAAGCGTTGTCGGAGTCACCACCGCGACCCGTTTGTCGAATGCTTCCTCGAAAATCCGTGGCTCGGCTTCGATCGCCATCAGATAAGCCCCTTCAACCGGAATAAACATCAAGACAAAATCCGGCGCGTTTAACAGCTCCAGATGGTCGTAACGCTTACTCGCAAGTGCGTCAATATGCTTGCGCAGACTCTGTAGGTGAGATTTCAAGGCGACCTGCTGATGCTGAACATTATCGCTGTTAAGCGTCTGCTCATAGTGTTTCAACGAAACTTTAGAATCAATAATAATGTGTTTATTGCCGGGCAAATTCAAAATGACGTCCGGTCTCAGGCGGCTGCCATCCTGCTGAGAAAAACTTTTTTCCCGTTCAAACTCTTCGCCTTCTCGAAGTCCCGAACGCTCAAGCAGCCTTTCCAGAACCAGTTCCCCCCAATTACCCTGAGTTTTACTGTCGCCTTTAAGCGCTTGAGTCAGGTTCTTGGTCTCTTCGGTCATTTGCGAGTTAAGCTCCTGCAGTTGTTTGAGCTGCTGCTGAAGACTGGCTCTTCCTTCAAGACTCTCTTTGTGAGTGGTTTCAACTCTTTGTTTAAAGCTTTCCAGAGTTGTTTGCATCGGCTGCAGAATTGCCCCCATCGACTCTTTGTTCAATCGGGAGAATTCCTGCTGTTTTGTTTCGAAAATATGGTTTGCAAGGTTCTTAAATTCATTTTCGAGCTGCTGTTTGGCTTCCTGCTGAAACAACAGCTTTTCCTCTGCGTTCTTCTGCTGAAGTTCCAAGGAGGTCTCTAATGTAGCTACTCTGGCCTGTTCCTCGGCCAATGCCTGATTCAAGGCCTCAAGTTTCCGCTCTTTATCTTTCAGTGTTTCCTGTGCCGTCTGCAATTGCTGCTCGAGCTGGCCGAACTGTCCCTGTATCGCATTCAGCTGTCGCACTTGCTGCTCCAGTTCAAGTTGATCCTGCTGCCATTTTTGCTGATTCTGACGCAGTGCTTCCAGCTCATACAGTGACGGCTGCACTTCTTCGCGGAAGTTTTGCAAGGCGTCAATACGCTGGCGCTGCTGAATAAATAAATAACCCAGAATTAAAATGAAAAAGCCCGCAACAGTCAGTGCGGGCCAAAAGAGTTCGTTGATATTCATATCTATTGAGAATTCGGTTTCGTTGCTGTCGGTTGTGAAGTAAGAATTTTAACCTGTTCCAACGTGTCTTTCGCAACCCTTTCTTTGGTTTTCGGCAGTGCTTTACCTTTCGCTTTTTCTTTCTGAACCAGCTGATAGGTCGGAACGACTTTAGGTTTTCTTGGCAACAGAGTGCTGCCTACCGGAACGACCTGCTCTTTCCCCAAGATATCGAATGCGACGCCTTTCTCGGTTGTATGTTCTTTATTGATCGTAATATGCTTGGAATAGGTACGGTTATATTTTCCATTCACCCGGGCCAGAGAGTCTCCATTCGGTTTGATGACCAAAGCGGAAACGGCCAGTTTGTATGGCAGATAGATACGTTTTTTCTTTGCTTTTTCGGTACCTGTTCCCTTACCCGGAGGCGGTGGTGGTGGAATTTTTTCCACATCTTGCGCCTCTGGAGGATTAATATAGGCCGCTCTTTGTCGGTCGATTTTTTCACGGGTTGGTTTATCCAGAAGAATCGTCTGAAGATTCAGAGGTTTATTCAGAACATCATTTCCGGCTCCGGATATTTTCGGCTTTTTCTGCTCTGGTGATGCTTTCTGCGTTTCCGCCTGATCAGTTGGCGTTTCGGTTCGAACCTTCAGCTTGCCGTCCTGCCCTCTTTCAAGCACAATCACATCGGCACTTTGCGGAACGTTCTGCGGTACATTTTGTACCGGAGCCGGATCGGCCGCCGTCCCCATGATAGGCACAAGCGATGCGACCAGCAATGTTGCACAACTCGTTAAAAATTTCATACAGAACCCCTTTTTATCTATCTACTCTCAGGCACCCGGCAGACATCTTTATGTGTCTGACTCTCAAGCAGCCTTAGGTTCAAATTATCGACTTGCCACGACTTTGGTTTCTTTCGGGTCTTTCTTCTTACCCAAATTCAAATGCGTATGGAAAACGACTATCGTACATACGCTCTTAACATTCCCTTCGGTCAAGTTGAAGTTCGCATTAACCTTATGGTCGTCGGTACGCAATTCGTTATTACAGGATTCAATCAAATACAGAGGAGATACTCGTTCATTGATCGATTCGAACAATCGCAACAAATCCTCTTCATGCTGAAGCTCCATCGTCAGCTTGATACGGCTGAAATAGAACATTTTCTGCGGTACCTGAATGGTTTTGAATAATGAACTGCTCAGAGGTTTCTCCGGCAAAAATTCAAAACTAAACTTCGGCATCAAATACCCCTGTTTGAGTTTGATCAGATTATCCGCCCAGAAAACACGATCCTGTTTCTTCACCAGACCTTTTTTCATCAGCTCGGCATATTTTTCACCATACTGCTGGAAGAGACGAACCTGTTGTTCCAAAAAGGTCACCTCACTCTTCAACTGATTGAGCTTGGCAATTTTCGGCTGCGCTTGCGCTTTAAGATCCTTACTTAACTCTTCAAAACCGTACCAGGCCCCGCCGATGGCTGCGACCAAAAGAACGAGTACAATCAACAGGTTCCGAAAGAAACGCTTAAAAAAGGGATCTTGGACAATATTATTTAGACTCGCCATCTTTAACCCTCAAAGTTATGCTGAAAGGCAGAGCTTCGACTTCACCTTCATCCGTATTAATTTTGGTTGCCTGTTTCAAATTTCGGTTCAATGGCTCTTCATCCAACGAAACCGATTCAATATTTTTCAGTTTTTTGAGATCATCAACCAGTGCATCTACCCAGTAAACCGGCTTTCTGTAGGTTTCATAAAACGGGAAAACCCAGCCTTCGATGGCGATTTCATGCCGCTGACTGTCCATTGCCTGAAGGTTTTTCCAATTCATATCCTTAAGCTGAATATTAGGATGACGCTTTAAAGTTTCACTGAAATCCTGAATATTGAAACCAACCAGTCTGTCGACACGCAGACTCAGAACTGCCTCCGAAAACTCAACCGACGCCTTGATCTGCTGAGCGTCATCCTGCAACTTGACCAGTTCGGTCAAGCGCTGTTTTTCTCGCTCATGCGCCACAATATTTTGATCAAGCAATCCCAGCTTTTGCCAACTCAGATAATTATCGACCGAGTTCACCAGAACAAAAGCCAGCCCCCCTAGAAGCAGGGCAATATTGACGGCATACAGACTTTTGCGCGCCAGCTGGAAGTTTTGCAAACGTTCGATATAAGGCGTGCAATAAAAGCCTTTAAGTACATTATTGAAAAGGAAATCAACCGCCGCCTGTTCAGAGTAGCAGTGGGCTTCTTCATTGCAATATTGCATCCCTCCGCCCAACTCCTTGTAGGTCTTTTTCGCAAAGTAGAAATTGTTACCCCATGACCCGCGAATAATCCCGTTTTCACGACAATCTTCTTCGATATTCTGTAAAACGGCTTCGTCTTCATCAAGGAAGATCAGACCTATCGGATGGTTGAACGGAATGATTTTCTGATTGTACACATAGGTGATCGCCAGCTTGGTTTCTTCAAGAAGCGCTTTATGAATTTCGTCCGCCTGCTTAAACTCTTCTTCTATCTGCACCGGACGGCTTAAACGCATCTGGCCGCCATGGAAGAAGGTCTGGCGGTAATTTCTTTCCGAATGACGGGAAATAATCAGGAAAGGAAGCTGTTCTTGTTCTTTGGATAATTTAAGTTCAGGCTTAACGACACCACGGAAATACTCCTGCAGCAGGAACGGTTTGGAGTAAATGCCTTTAATCAGAACCTGCGCGGCTTCAAGACTGTTTAAAAACCGTGTTAGCTTGAATGAATCGCTGATGGTGGCAGAAAGAATCAATTCCTCTTTACGCCCTTCATCTGATTTACGATTCTGATTTGTGGAATGAACTTCCGAAAGCGCGATATTCTCGCCCATCAAACGTTCGCGTCGGCGTTTCAGAAGAGCGTTCTTCTCCCAAGGCATCACTTTCGGAACCCATTCGAAGAAAAGGTCTTCATCCACCAGATCCAGCAGAAGCATCACTTCGCTTTTGGCGGAGAGGCCGGAAATGAAGAGGTCAATCTGCGCGATATCGTCCCATTCAAAGGTTTCGACTTCTTCTCCGACTTCCCTTACACTTTTGTAGGCTTTAAAGCCGGATTCAGTAACATAAAGTACATATTGCATATTATTGTACCTGCGAAATAGTATCGTAAATCGGACCGAGAACGGCAATTGTGACCCAGCCAACGATAAAGCCGATGATAATGGTTAAAAATAGTTCGATCATCATGCCAAATATGACCCGTGGAATTGTCCGACAATCATAGTTGGACCTGAGAAATCGTGTCGTAAATCGGACCTAATACTGCAATCATAATCCAACCCACAATAAATCCCATGATCACGGTCAAAAGCGGTTCAATTGTTGGTTCGATTTTCTCGATCAGTTCTTTCGCCTCTCGATCGTAGAAATAACTGACGTTCTTTAGAGCGACATCCATCTTACCGGTTAACTCTCCGGATTTAATCATACGCACAGCCATCATCGGAAAGGCGTCGGAATCCCGGAATGAAACCCAAATCTCTTTACCGTCCTCGATCATATTGACGGCATTCAGGAAATTCGTTTCCAGAAACTTGTTACCTGCAGTCATACTGGCCATTCGCAGGCTTTCCGGAAAACTGACACCTGCGCCATACATGACCGAAAGCGAGTTGGCTACACGTGCTAGCTTTAATTTATGCAAAACAACGCCAATAATAGGAATCTTCAAATGAAATTCATCCGATTTAAGCTTGAAATCCGGAGACTGTTTACGCCACCAGGAATAGACGAATACAAAGATTACCGGCGCCATCATCAATTCAATAATATAGTTCTGAATAAAGTCGGAGGTGGCAATCAGAGCGACTGTCGCAAAACCAATTTCCCCACCCATTGAAGTAATGAAGCCCAATAGCTCCGGTACCACAAACAACATCATCAGAATAACAACCGCGATAACAACGGTTGCTACAATGGCTGGGTAGATCATGACCTTCTTCGCCTTGGAAGCAAGCTCATCTTCCCACTTCATCATATTCCCCAGATCGCGCAGGATGTCTTCCAGCTTACCGGTTTTTTCACCTACTGAAACCAGAGAAATATATACCTGACCAAATTCTTTTTCGAAATCAGCCAGTGATTCGGAAAAGGTATTCCCTCCTTCCATCGACTCGTAAATATTAGCCAGCATCTCTTTGGCAGCATCATTCTCAAAGGAGTCTTTCATATCCTCGATGATTTCCATCAGAGGAACCCCCGCCTCAAGCATCTGTTCAAGCTGGAAAGTAATGGTGATAATGTCGCGTTTTTTTATTTTGGATCCGAAAGAGAGCGATAAACCTTTGCCCTGCTGACGGAAACTCAAAAGGTCAATTTGTGACTTTTTCAGCTTTTGCTCAAGATCCTGCTCATTATTCGCCGGCATGACTCCCGAGACCCGCTTACCAAGCTGATTGATCCCTGTGTAATTATAGTTTTGCATCGATTGCTCCTTACAACAGCTCAGTCAAGTCAACAACACGGCTGACTTCATCCAAAGTCGTGTCTCCTTTCTTGACCCAGTTAATGCCGGCATGTGCCATATCGATAAACCCTTTTTCCTTTGCCTTATTTAAAATGGCGTGCTGTGAAGCGCCTTCCAATAAGAGATCATCCATTTCACCGTTAAAACGCATGGTTTCCAACAAAGCCAAACGGCCTTTATATCCGACACCATTACATTTAGAGCAGCCTTTCGGGTGATACAGTGTAATTTCTTCATCCGGCTCTAGGCCCAATAGCTTTTTCTCGAACGATTCGGGTTGATAGGGCTCTTTGCACTGACTGCAGAGTTTACGTACCAGTCGCTGAGCGACAATACCGATAATATTTCCGGATAGAATCGAACGTGATACACCGATATCCAAAAGTCGGGGAATTGCACCAATGGCCGAGTTAGTATGCAAAGTCGCAAACACTTGGTGCCCCGTCATAGCGGCACGCAAGGCCATTTCCGCGGTTTCCCCGTCTCGAATCTCACCGATCAGAATAATATCCGGATCCTGACGCAGCAGCGAACGTATCCCTGCGGCAAAATCCATCCCAATCTCTTCATTGACCGGCGTCTGACGTATCAACGACATCGGATATTCGACAGGATCTTCCAAAGTCATTATATTGACGCCCATATCGTTCAACTCATTCAAAATCGAATACAGCGTCGTCGTTTTACCGGAACCGGTCGGCCCTGTAACCAGAAAGATCCCTGTCGGGCGAGCGATCATCAGTTTCAAATCGTGATACGCTTCTTCGGCCAGACCCAGTTTATCGAGCGGAACAATCCCCTTTTCACGGTCCAGAATACGTAACACGAAGTTCTCACCGTGAGTACAGGGCAGAGAAGAGACACGAAAATCGATTCTTCGCCCTTGAACCACCAGAGTCATACGACCATCCTGAGGCAGTCTCTGCTCGGTCAAATCCAGATTGGACATAACTTTCAGACGTACGACCAACCCGGACCAGAACATCTTATGCAGTAGTCGAATCTCCTGCAGTACGCCATCGATACGGTAGCGGATGCGAATATAATCTTCTTCAGGCTCAAAGTGAATATCCGAGGCATTACGCTTAACCGCATCTGTCAACAAGTTATCCACAAGTCGGACCATCGGTTGAGCATACTCATTCGAGTTGCTGGCCGCAGTCATATCGACTTGACCGGTCTCGAGCTCTTTTAAGATCCCCTCAATCGATAACTCATAGCCATAGTAGTTATCAATTGCATTTTGTATTTCCGCCTCAACAACCAGTACCGGTTCAATGCGCACATCACTGCGTTGCAGGTGACGTCTCAATTTATCCAGAACCAGAATATCACCCGGGTTCGACATACCGACTTTAAGTACATTGTCGGACAAACTGATCGGCATTAATGTGTAGTTGTGGGCGAAAGTTTCTGAAACCAGCGAAATCGCTTTAGGATCCGGAACAACATCTTTTAAGCTCATTGCGGTAAAACCGCCGTAGGTCCCGACGACTTCACGCAGTGTATCAACACTGATAAAGCCCATCCCGACCAAGGTTTCGCCCAGCTTCTGCCCGTTTCGCTTTTGCTCAGTTAAAGCGATATTTAACTGATCGCGGGTAATGTAGCCATCGCGAATTAAACGCTCACCGAGACGCTCCGGATATTGCATCAAGGCTCCATCAAACTATGCTGTTTCAGAATGACCAAACGCTCTTTAATTGCAGACTGGTCAATCGCTGTCGTGTTATTTGCATAAACCAGTGCCTGAGTATAGTAATCCGCAGCCAATTTATACTTGTTTAGATGATCCAGACTGATCGCCAGGTTCATCAGGTATACCGCTTGATTCGATTCAATTGAAACGGCATTGAAATACGACTCCTGGGCCTTGAACCAATCTTGTTTTCGGGCCATGAAATTACCCAAAGCATTCTGTAGAACTGCCGACTTAGGGTTTCTTTCCGCAAGTTCTGTCAACTGCTGCAACCAGTCATTGGTCGGCGCCGTAACGGAATTTGCAATTTCGGCGACCGCTTCCAAAGCGAATGGGTTGCCTGGATCGATGTCTAGAACCTGCAAATAGGTTTCAACCGAGGTGGACGGATCGCCAAGTGCATTTTGTGTAGCCGCCAGCCCGATAAGCGCTTTAATGTTTTGCGGGTCACGCTGCGAAACGGCTTTGAAAGCATCTTGCGCATTTTGCCATTCACCACGCTGATAATACTCATACCCCTGAACCAACTGCTGTTGCGAAGGAGTCAACGCTTTTGAACGCGTAATCAACGCTGCTTTAGCAGCAGGCTTAGGCTGAATAATCGTTGAGTTGACAGTATTGAGGACCAATACCTTGTCAGTGGTTCTCAAAGTCTTAGCTTTAGGCACAGATTTTGTGGCAACCGCTTTAGAAGATTTCGATGTACTACTCGAAGCGGCCGCTTTTGTCGTCGTATCTCGGGCGGGCTTAACCGCTTTCGTTGACGCAATCGCCTTGTCAGCAGCAAGACTTTCGACCAGAGCAGTATCCTGACCTTCATCCAAAGCCGGATCCATTGTGGAGTCGGCCATAACAGTGTCACCGCTTAAGCCATCCGCCTTATCCGATTCAGTATCAACCTGTTCAGGAATTTTAGGCAGTTCAACTTGAATCGGCGTAATTTTATATTTATCAAAACTGGCTTCTAGCGCCTGATTTTGCTGGTCGAAATAAAAAGCCGTGTAGAGACCGATACACACAAATGCCGTTAAAGAAGTTAAAGCCAGCAGAGTTTTCGGGCTGCTCAATAAACCGCCTGTTGAATAGGGTTTACTGTGCGCATTTTTGGTCAAAACAGAATTCTTGGCGAGTTTTTGATCGTCCTCTGCATTATGCGTAACCTCCTGACTTGCTGAACCGGCAGGAACTTCTTTCTGTCCAGCCTCACCATCAGGAACATAAGCAGGAAGCTGCTCCAATCCCCACTCGAAACTATCGTCCTCTGCTTTGTCCTCTTTAACCTTGGGCTCGTCGGCTTGCTTTGCAGTCGCTTTCGTTTCAACAGGCGCCGTTTTATCGTTGTTTACAACAGGCGCCAAGTCTGGCTCAGGCAAAGCATCTTCATCGAGAGAAGTCGTATCAATTACCGGAAAATCTGCAGATTTGCTTGGTTCTGGGTTGGCGGTTGCTTCGCTAGTCGTTTTGTCCGATTCCAAATCAGTTGCTTCTTCAGTAGGAATGGAAAAATTAAGCTTAGTCGCAGGAGGTGTTTGCTGCCGAGTTTCCAATTCAACATCATCACTCGAATTATTGTCCTGAGCAGCGTATATATTAGCTCTCGTCGCAGTTGCCGCCGATTCTGGCTCTTGAATAAGTTCATCAAGATCTCGCGACCCACTTGCCTCTACAGGTGTTGATGTCTCAAGTTTCAGAGAAACCGGAGTCTCTGACACCGGGGTTTCACCGGTTGCCGTCGCAGAAGAAGTACTCTCGGGAGCTTGATCGACTTCTCCCGGGACATCTTCTGAAGAAAAAGAACTGGTCGTTTCCAAGGAGTCTTTTTCACTTGGAGAGGACTCGGCCTCAGACTCCTTGGCAGCTAACTTATTCTTTTCTTCAGCTGCTTTTTTTAAAGCTTCAAGTAATACACTCACATTTCAACCCTCATTGCCGATTACATGCTTTGAGTTTTGAGGAATTGACTCACTGATCGCAAATCACCGTTATAAACATCCGGGTTATCAATAATGATTGGACGAATAAAGATAACTAACTCACTCTTAGTCGCTTGGTCATCACGGGCTGAGAAAAGATCACCAACATAAGGTGTATCGCTCAACCAAGGAATACCATTTCTGTTATTGGAGTTTTCATCTTCGATCAAACCACCAATAATCGCGACCTGACGATCCTGCAGACGTAATACTGAAGACATCTCTTTTTCCTGAATGATCGGAATAAGACTCTCAACACCTGAATTAACCAAGGCAGGGTTAGGATCTGCTACTTGACCGACTAGGCGGGAAAGCGTCGGGCGGACATTTAGCGTTACAGTCCCTTCATCGCTTACGAAAGGCGTCACGCTCATCGTAAAACCAACCGGAACCGTCTGTACTTCTGTTTCGTAGGTTGTTTGTGATGTCTGTGTTCCCGTTGTGGTGTTCACGTCAACGGTAAAATAAACCAGATTATTAACGACTTTAAGAAGTGCTGTCTGGTTATTGATCGCCATGATTTTAGGGCTGGAAAGAACTTTCGAATCACCGAACTGTTTCAGTAATTTCAAATTAGCCAGGATATTCCAGTCACCTGATGCAACAGAACCGGCAGCCCCTAGAGGGTTAACAGTACCAATCGAGAAACCGTCTGATGGACCGGAAAATGGCGAGGAGAAACTGATACCACCGCTGGAACCAAACGCACTGCTGTTTATCATCGACCAATCAATACCAGCCTGATATTGATCGTTAAGGGTCACTTCAACAACGGTCGCTTCGATTAACACCTGTTTCTCGGCTCTGCGAGTCACCTGTTCAATATATTTCTTTATAGCACGATGCTTTTTATCTGTCGTAAATACAGAGATGACACCTGCCTCAGGGTTCACAACGGTATTCTGGGAAACTTTCTGACTGCCGCCTTTTTTATCCTTCTCCGTTTCGGCAACGACTTCCGAAATCGAGTATGGATCTAACTGAGCCAGTTTTTGAATATTATTATCCAACTGAACCCAGAAATCATGCTTAGACTCGACTTTAACCTGAGAAGAACTTCCCTTACCAAGTGTTGAACTTGCTCCATCCACAGAGGACGAAACATTCATTTTCATATCAATACTATCCGTACTCGTTTTAGTGATATTGACATAATCCACTTTGTAGTTACGCCATTCAGGTACATCGGGACGAATTTTAATGACGTTGTCGCGCATTTCGAATACGAAATTAGCCTGTTCAGACATGCGATCAAGAATCTGCTCGAGTGGTTGATTAATGGCGTTAATCGTAACTGTACCTTCTACACCATTGCTGATATCAATTTCTTTTGCCGAATCTTGAGAAATCTGGAAAAGCAGTTCAGTGACAGGAACTTTAATGGCAGTGATGGAATACAACTCTTTTTGAGTCAAATCTAATGGAGGCAATTTGGCTGTTGATGCTGTTGAAATACCGGGAATAGCATTAATATCAGGCTGTTGCTCGGCCATTTGCTGTGGCGAGTCAATGTGACCTTTCGGAATAAAATCTTCAGCAACCGGAGGAGCCGGTGGATCACGCTTGACTGCTGATGTCTCACAACCGGAAATCATTAACAGAGCAATGATCGAACTCGTTAACGTAATGACTTTAAAAGTTTTGTTTTTAACTAACATCTGATCCACCACCATTATTAAGGTACTTAACTGCTTGATCTAGGCTTTTTCGAACAACTGAAAAGGAAGTAATGAAAGGCTTTGATGAAAGAAAGCGTTTTGGTAACGCCTGGTACTTTCTTTTTGCTTCATCATAGCTTACCACTTCCGAATAATAGACTTTTATTCTAAAAACCGAATCTTCAACTTTGTAATCCAGCACATAATTCACACTATCTGGAGAAAGGCCGGATCTTTGAATATCTGATTTAAATTTTGGCAGGCTGCTAAATGCAATGGTTGCCAACTGAATCGTGTAACCTTTACCCTCTAATGAGTCTACCCATAATTTTGAAGCTTCATAATAACTATCAAAATCTATAGGCGTTACGAATTCCTTTTCAATCGCATTATTTTCAGAGACCAACTGAATTTCCGGCTTTTCCGAAATTTTCGGTTGGACCTGTATTTCATTATTATTCAGGGAGGCTTCATCGGCTTTCACTGGTTGCTCAAAGCTTTCCACTTTTGCAGCGATTTGAGTACCAGTATAATCATTCTGCACTTCTTCTACTTTATCTATATCATCTTTTATGACACTTTTCTCAGTACTTGCCGCTACATTTTCGCCGGGGAAAAGCGGCTTGTTGTCGTATATGAAAAAATAAACAACCGAAAGCGCAGCGACAATGAAGATCGCCGATGACAAATAGAGCATTTTGAAAGAACTGCTTTGCGCATTTTCATAAGAATCGAGCGACTTAAAATGCTTGGTTTTAGCAACCCTATCCTGTTGACTGTAAACTACCATCAGCAATTTATCCGCCAAGACGTTTATTCCACGAGGATACCCGTTAGTCATATCAAAAATACGTTTGGCCACAGGCTTGGTAAAAACATCGATTCCGGAATAGCCGCTTCTGCGCATTCTGAAATTCAAATAAGACAAAACATCATCCACGGAAAAAGGCGGGATATAGATACTATAGGTGATACGGCTTTTCAATTGACGAATATTGGGATTGTCTAAGGCCCTGTCCAACTCAGGCTGTCCGAATAGTACTATTTGCAAAAGCTTATCGCTATCCGTTTCAAGATTACTTAACAGACGAATTTCTTCCAAGCCATCTAAAGTCATGGCCTGTGCTTCATCAATCAACATAACAACCCGTGAACCCTGTGCGTATAGTTCGAGCAACCGGTTCTGCAAGCGATTAATCAAGGTAAACTTTTGCGAACTTTCAGTAACTTCAAGCCCCAGTTCAGTACAGATAAATAACAGAATATCTTTAGAAGACAGGTTTGGAGAATTAACATAGATAAGTTTAAAGTTGTCCGCCAGTGTATTTGCAAGCAGACGAAGGATCATCGTCTTACCACATCCGACCTCACCAACAACCTTAAGTATTCCATCCCCTCTCTCTACGGTATATTTTAAGGCTTGAAGAATTTCTTCTCTAGATCCCTCGTTGTAGAACATCTCCAACTCTGGAGTTGTTTTGAAAGGTAATTGCGACAAACCAAAATAAGGTCGATACATACGAATATTCCATTCTCTTCGTATGGGCTATAGTACTGTGTTTCAGATAGAAACAAAAGTAATCGAAATAAAATACAGAGAATATTTCAGGCAAAAAAAAACCGCCGTTCCTTCTGGAATCAGCGGTTTTTCGGGATATAAGCTTGGCGATGACCTACTCTCACATGGGACCTCCCACACTACCATCGGCGCTAAGACGTTTCACTTCTGAGTTCGGGAAGGGATCAGGTGGTTCCATCTTGCTATTGTCACCAAGCAATTCGGTGTTGTACGACTGATCTTCGATCAGCCACACAAAATTCTTTAGAATAACGTTTGCTGTTGTTTTAGGTACGCACCTTAGATTACTCAAGGTATTTGCGTCTGAACCTCAGTCATAACTTAAAAAGTTACTTTTGAGTTGTATAGTTAAGCCTCACGGGTAATTAGTACAAGTTAGCTTCATACATTACTGCACTTCCACACCTTGCCTATCAACGTCGTAGTCTCCAACGGCCCTTCAGAAGACTTAAAGTCTAGGGAGAACTCATCTTGAGGCAGGTTTCCCGCTTAGATGCTTTCAGCGGTTATCCTTTCCGAACATAGCTACCCAGCAATGCCATTGGCATGACAACTGGAACACCAGCGGTTCGTCCACTCCGGTCCTCTCGTACTAGGAGCAGCCCCTCTCAATTCTCCAACGCCCACGGCAGATAGGGACCGAACTGTCTCACGACGTTCTAAACCCAGCTCGCGTACCACTTTAAATGGCGAACAGCCATACCCTTGGGACCGACTTCAGCCCCAGGATGTGATGAGCCGACATCGAGGTGCCAAACACCGCCGTCGATATGAACTCTTGGGCGGTATCAGCCTGTTATCCCCGGAGTACCTTTTATCCGTTGAGCGATGGCCCTTCCACACAGAACCACCGGATCACTAGAACCTACTTTCGTACCTGCTCGACGTGTCTGTCTCGCAGTCAATCACCCTTCTACTCTTGCGCTCAATGCACGATGTCCGACCGTGCTGAGGGTAACTTCGCGCTCCTCCGTTACACTTTGGGAGGAGACCGCCCCAGTCAAACTACCCACCATACACTGTCCCTGATCAGGATTCACTGACCGAGGTTAGAACCTCAACATTACCAGGGTGGTATTTCAAGGATGGCTCCACTGCATCTGGCGACACAGTTTCATAGCCTCCCACCTATCCTACACAAGTAAGGTCAAAGTCCAGTGTAAAGCTGTAGTAAAGGTTCACGGGGTCTTTCCGTCTAGCCGCGGGTACGCAGCATCTTAACTGCGAGTTCAATTTCGCTGAGTCTCGGGTGGAGACAGTGTGGCCATCATTACGCCATTCGTGCAGGTCGGAACTTACCCGACAAGGAATTTCGCTACCTTAGGACCGTTATAGTTACGGCCGCCGTTTACCGGGGCTTCGATCAAGAGCTTCGCATAAGCTAACCCCATCAATTAACCTTCCGGCACCGGGCAGGCGTCACACCCTATACGTCATCTTTCGATTTTGCAGAGTGCTATGTTTTTAGTAAACAGTTGCAGCCACCTGGTCTCTGCAACCCCCACTAGCTTAGAGAGCAAGTCTCATCACCGGCAGGGGCACACCTTCTCCCGAAGTTACGGTGTCATTTTGCCTAGTTCCTTCACCCGAGTTCTCTCAAGCGCCTTGGAATTCTCATCCTGACCACCTGTGTTGGTTTGGGGTACGATTCTTTATGACCTGAAGCTTAGAAGATTTTCTTGGAAGCATAGCATCAACCACTTCGTCCAAAAGAGGACTCGTCATCAACTCTCAGCATAGAGTATCCCGGATTTGCCTAAGATACATGCCTACCGTCTTAAACCTGGACAACCATCGCCAGGCTGGTTTAGCTTTCTCCGTCCCTCCATCGCAGTCATAAAAAGTGCAGGAATATTAACCTGCTTCCCATCGACTACGCCTCTCGGCCTCGTCTTAGGGGTCGACTAACCCTACGTCGATTAGCGTTGCGTAGGAAACCTTGGTCTTTCGGCGAGGGAGCTTTTCACTCCCTTTATCGCTACTTATGTCAGCATTCGCACTTCTGATACCTCCAGGACACTTTACAATGCCCCTTCGCAGGCTTACAGAACGCTCCTCTACCATGCGTAAAAACGCATCCGCAGCTTCGGTACACTACTTAGCCCCGTTAAATCTTCGGCGCAGGCCGACTCGATCAGTGAGCTATTACGCTTTCTTTAAAGGGTGGCTGCTTCTAAGCCAACCTCCTGACTGTCTAAGCCTTCCCACATCCTTTCCCACTGAGTAGTGTTTAGGGACCTTAGCTGGCGGTCTGGGTTGTTTCCCTCTTGACTACGGACGTTAGCACCCGCAGTCTGTCTCCCATGATTGCACTTCCTGGTATTCGGAGTTTGCAATGGGCTGCTAACCCTTGACGGGCCGCTAGACCATAACAGTGCTCTACCCCCAGGAGTGAGACATGAGGCTCTACCTAAATAGATTTCGAGGAGAACCAGCTATCTCCGGGCTTGATTAGCCTTTCACTCCGATCCACAACTCATCCCCGCATTTTTCAACATACGTGGGTTCGGTCCTCCAGTACCTGTTACGGCACCTTCAACCTGGCCATGGATAGATCGCCCGGTTTCGGGTCTACGCCATGCAACTATTCGCCCAGTTAAGACTCGGTTTCCCTACGGCTCCCCTATTCGGTTAACCTTGCTACATAACGTAAGTCGCTGACCCATTATACAAAAGGTACGCAGTCACCCCAAAAGGGCTCCCACTGCTTGTACGTACACGGTTTCAGGTTCTATTTCACTCCCCTCCAGGGGTTCTTTTCGCCTTTCCCTCACGGTACTGGTTCACTATCGGTCGGTAGAGAGTATTTAGCCTTGGAGGGTGGTCCCCCCATGTTCAGACAGAATTTCACGTGTTCCGTCCTACTCGATTTCACAACTAATGAGTTTTCGCATACAGGACTATCACCTTGTACCGTTACACTTTCCAGAGTATTTTGCTAACTCAATAATTGCTTAAGGGCTGGTCCCCGTTCGCTCGCCGCTACTAAGGGAATCTCGGTTGATTTCTTTTCCTCCGGGTACTTAGATGTTTCAGTTCTCCGGGTTAGCTTCCTCAAAGAGGATATCCATAAAGGATGGGTTTTCCCATTCGGAAATCGCCGGGTCAAAGGTTATTTGCCACCTCACCGACGCTTATCGCAGGCTATCACGTCCTTCATCGCCTTCTACCGCCTAGGCATCCACCGTGTACGCTTAGTCACTTAACTATACAACTCAAAAATAACCTTAACCTTTTGTGTGATGTAAACATCATTAAGGTCTAGAGAGCTGCCATGACTAAGGTTCATCGCTGACACAAATACACTTGAGTAATCTCAATTAAGTATTGCGTTACCTATTACTTTGATTATTAAACTCACGTTTAACAATCCAGCAATTGCTAATAAATTTTGGAGAAATTTATTAGCGTATTGATATGACAAAGTCGGCGTCATATCAACGTTATTCCAAATTTTTAAAGAACTTCAGTTTACGTGAACTGAGAAGCGGAATTATAACATCCTTTTCTCAACCACAAAATAAAACTGTTAATAAACTTTCAAACTTCTGTTCAAAACCTTATTAACAGGTTTACTGAGTAATTGGTGGGTCTGGGTGGATTTGAACCACCGACCTCACCCTTATCAGGGGTGCGCTCTAACCAACTGAGCTACAGACCCAATAGTTGAGCCCGTAAAACTACCAACTCAAATAATTGGTGGAGCTATGCGGGATCGAACCGCAGACCTCCTGCGTGCAAAGCAGGCGCTCTCCCAGCTGAGCTATAGCCCCTAACAGGTAATTCAGAAAGAATTTATGTGAAAACTCGTCTAGACTCGTAAACCTTTTTATCTTAAAGGAGGTGATCCAGCCGCAGGTTCCCCTACGGCTACCTTGTTACGACTTCACCCCAGTCATGAACCACAAAGTGGTAAGCGCCCTCCCGAAGGTTAAGCTACCTACTTCTTTTGCAATCCACTCCCATGGTGTGACGGGCGGTGTGTACAAGGCCCGGGAACGTATTCACCGCAGCATTCTGATCTGCGATTACTAGCGATTCCGACTTCATGGAGTCGAGTTGCAGACTCCAATCCGGACTACGAAGGGTTTTTTGAGATTCGCGCACTGTCGCCAGTTGGCCGCTCTTTGTACCCCCCATTGTAGCACGTGTGTAGCCCATCCCATAAGGGCCATGATGACTTGACGTCGTCCCCGCCTTCCTCCGGTTTATCACCGGCAGTCTCATTAGAGTTCTCAACTAAATGGTAGCAACTAATGATAAGGGTTGCGCTCGTTGCGGGACTTAACCCAACATCTCACGACACGAGCTGACGACAGCCATGCAGCACCTGTCACAGAGCTCCCGAAGGCACCAATCTATCTCTAGAAAGTTCTCTGGATGTCAAGGGATGGTAAGGTTCTTCGCGTTGCATCGAATTAAACCACATGCTCCACCGCTTGTGCGGGCCCCCGTCAATTCCTTTGAGTTTTAATCTTGCGACCGTACTCCCCAGGCGGTCAACTTATCGCGTTAGCTACGCTACTAACCTTTTTAATAAGGCCAACAGCTAGTTGACATCGTTTACGGCGTGGACTACCGGGGTATCTAATCCCGTTTGCTACCCACGCTTTCGCACCTCAGCGTCAATTTTAGTCCAGGAAGGCGCCTTCGCCACTGATGTTCCTCCAGATATCTACGCATTTCACAGCTACACCTGGAATTCCCCTTCCCTCTACTAAATTCTAGATTGCCAGTATCGAATGCAATTCCCAGGTTGAGCCCAGGGCTTTCACAACCGACTTAACAGTCCGCCTACGCGCGCTTTACGCCCAGTAATTCCGAATAACGCTTGCACCCTCTGTATTACCGCGGCTGCTGGCACAGAGTTAGCCGGTGCTTCTTCTAAAGTTAACGTCAAATAATGCAGGTATTAACTACACTACCTTCCTCACAATTGAAAGTGCTTTACAACCCTCGGGCCTTCTTCACACACGCGGCATGGCTGCATCAAGGTTTCCCTCATTGTGCAATATTCCCCACTGCTGCCTCCCGTAGGAGTCTGGGCCGTGTCTCAGTCCCAGTGTGGCTGATCATCCTCTCAAACCAGCTAGAGATCGCAGTCTTGGTAAGCCATTACCTTACCAACAAACTAATCTCACCTGGGCTCATCCTTTAGCGAAAGCTTACAAGTAGAGGCCTCCTTTACTCCGTAGAGCACATTCGGTATTAGCATGCGTTTCCACATGTTGTCCCCAACTAAAGGGTAGATTCCCAGGCATTACTCACCCGTCCGCCACTCGACGCCTAGAGAGCAAGCTCTCTATCGTTTCCGTCCGACTTGCATGTGTTAGGCCTGCCGCCAGCGTTCATTCTGAGCCAGGATCAAACTCTTCAGTTTAATCTTGCTAGATATATTTAAATTCCGTCTCCGGATATAAACACTCGGAATTGACAAGTTAAGCATGATAAATAAGTAAACTTATTACCATTACATAATTGTCATAAATTTCGAGATTTTTTATCGGTCACTCATCTAGAGAGTTTCCACATAAATTATCTCTGAATTACCATATTGTTAAAGAGCTAACCAACTCGATCCGCGCTGCGTTCCTCGTTGGTAGGCCGCGTATTTTATAGAGTTGATATCTTCGTGTCAAATGTTTTTTCAAACTTTTTTCAGAAAATTTTCAACCGTTTTAAAACACTTAAAACGACCGGCTAAATCATCCCGCTTACTCTCATTATCTATTCCAATAACTCAAACAAACTCAATCACTTAGCACCAAATTTTTCTTGTCTTTCGAAGCCGGCTTAACGCTGCCCCCCCAAGACAGGTGCGTATTCTAGGGATTTCTAAAAACAACGCAACCCTTTTTTTCACTTTTTTCTCAAAAAATCGCAAAAAAATCGCACCACTCCGCTTATACACTTTACCCCACACCTTATCCACAGACTTATGCACATTTACGCCCGTTTTCCCCTCTAATCCCACTCCCTCCAAACCCCAAAAACAAAAAAGCCGCTTAGTAATAAGCGGCTTTTTTCTTTAGACTGAACTCAGCTATTTTTTTGATGCTTTCTCTTTAAGCTCTATCCGTGGCTCTTTCCATGGCCCTGTAATCTCATACTCATAAGTAATCAAGTTTTCATTAATATCAGGAATGACCTTCATTAACGTATAAACCGCTAATGCGGTGATCGGATTTGCCATACCTGCAAGCGCTGCAATAGTCGGCAGTGACGATCCAACCGACGGCGTTACATTTGCCTTGAGATCAAACGATTCCTCATCCAACAAGATGTCACCCTGCATAGTCACTTTGGCTGCCGGCGCTGTCAATTTAAAAGATTGCAGTTGCAGTCGACTTTCATTAAGCAACCCCTGCCCTTTAATGTCATCAAAGACCAGCCCTTTATTCGTCACATCATCAAGTTGAAGTCGCAAGCGCCTAGCCAATGAATCCACACTCAACAAACCTAATAAGCGTGCAAACCCCGGCTCGACATCTTTTACTACTCCGTCCTCCAATCTAAAATCCATCTTTCCAAACAGATCCTTAATCGAAAAACAGTCAACTCCACCAAACCAGGATACTTCGGAATGCAGCCAGGCCTCTTTAGCCTTTATCCCCTGACTGATCCTGAGCGTCTTTAAAAGCTCTACTATATTATTGGACTGCAGATTCAAACGTGCAGCACTCAAGTTCTTAAGCTGGTCAAATCGGTAACTACCACTAATCTGCCCAGCATTATTATGCATTTGCGCCTGCAGATTCTTGGCCTCGTACCCTTCCGCTATCGGCACAACATTAAAACCAAGCTGATCAAATAAATACTCACCAAAACGCACATTGCGTGCATTGAACTTTAGTTCGGGATAATCAACATCACTGGTTTCGAGTGGACAGATATCACTACTGCCCTGTACAAAGGCATTTTCATCCTTCGATTTCAGATACAGTTTATCCGCAGCAACCTCAATCACACCTTCTTCAGGAATCAAAACAGTTGCATCAACCTCATCACTCTGCAAGGTAATCTTATCTACATTTTCATCCAGACTCTGAACGACAATTCGGGCATTATTTAACTGCTGCTCTTTGTAATTAAGTGCTTTAACGAAAAACTCCGTGTTTTGCCATTCAATCTCTTCGAGTGGATTCATCTCTTGCCCTGAATCCGGAGCACCTTCCCACAAACGCCACCAGGCAAGGGCATCTAAATCCACCAATCGCCCACGAATAAACGAATCTCGCCCCCCCCAGTCTCGCTGGGCATCGACCATATCGCCGACATACCCTTGGATCTTAATGAATTTCTCTTTATCCAGGCTCCAAATAAA
The DNA here is from genome assembly GCF_013282625.1 of Thiomicrorhabdus xiamenensis. Taxonomy (NCBI): domain Bacteria; kingdom Pseudomonadati; phylum Pseudomonadota; class Gammaproteobacteria; order Thiotrichales; family Piscirickettsiaceae; genus Thiomicrorhabdus; species Thiomicrorhabdus xiamenensis. The sequence goes on along the minus strand of NZ_CP054020.1, from coordinate 691,970 downwards.
ATCCGCTTGCACAATATCCCGTGAGAGAACATTAGCATAAAGCAACCGATCATCGATTTTCCCTGTCAACTCCAGCGGTCGAACAATATCCTTAGCGGTGAAAGGTGGCGGCATTCTGCTTTCAGCCTGGTTAACAAAGACGTTTCCGCTAAATTCAACCGGCCGCCCCGTTTCGTCGGTCGGCACAGAAAAACGCAGTTGATAAGGAATCGGTTTAGAAAAATACGCTTCGCTACGGTACCGGCTTTCACCCGCTAAATCGAAAACCACCTGCTTGCGCTTCTGATCCGTCTCAATCCCCAATACAGCCGGACTCTCGTAGAGGGTAAGCTTGATATTTTTCGCACTCAAAGCCTTTTCGCTAAATTCAAGCGTCCCGTTAACCCTCTGTAATTCGGGAAGTTCCGAAACCTCAAGTCGCGCGTTTTTCAAATGCAAACGCCCACTGACCTGTTCATCCTTTCGCCCATGCCCGAAAAGCGGTATCCATATCCTGTTTAATTCCAGTGTCGCAGTGCCTTGCAGTTTTTCCGGTTGCTGCAGATAACGTTGCAAGCCCAGCTTTTGGGGTAACGGGGTCTTCTTCGCAAAAGCGGCCATCTCTGTCAGAGAGGTTGAAACGGTTCCGGAAACCTGCAAACCGATATCATCTTCTGTGACATCGCTAATAACCGCTTTCGCTTTGATGGGCGCAGAAACACCTGCAAAACCAAGCGCCTGACTTGCAAAAGCGATACGGTTATCCTTGAATTCAAATGTCAGATCGGTATTGGCTATAGCCGGCCACTTTGAATTAAATTCAAATTGTGCATTTTCGATCACACCATGCAAACTCAGTCCTTTCAAATACTCGCCTAAGGGAGTCTGTTTTTCAGAATCAAGCGCTTTCGGTGAAGATTGAAAAACCACCTTAACAGCCGTTTTCCCACCTTTAATATCCGCATCTTCAAGCCATTTATTCAGTGACGCCCCCATCAATTTATACGGAAGGTAGGGCATGATTTGCTCGGTTTTATCAACGACAAGAGAAGCTCCGACATCCCACGCCCCTTGGTGATAACGAAAGCGTTCCAATTTGAGATTGAAGTCATTAAGCTGAAAATCAAAAGCATCAAAATCGTATTGCTGATCGACATAGTGCGACTGGACCACGGGCGGCAGACTGACACGCATAGGAAGTGGATAGATCTTTGGCTCCAACACCCAGACAGGTTCAGTTGTTTCCAGCCTGAACTGCTTATCGAATTTAACCAGGGTTACATCCTGAGCAGCAACACCGGGAAACTCCGTTAACGGAATACCGAGTCTGGCCAAATGCATTTTCAACATAGGCACATCCAGCGTCCGCCAGTTCAAGCGTAATGCAAAATCCGAAACCTGCAACTCAACCGCTTTACTCAGCAGATCACTTAAATAACGGGTTTCAACAAACACCCGCAACATCTCTTTGAACGGCTGGATATCGAACTTTTCAGCACTTAACACCAACTCCTTTTCGGAGGCGACCGTTAACTTAATCGGAGATAGGGTTTCGACAAACTGGTTATCCAACTGCACTTTGGTCAGATGGAAATTTGCCAGATTTTTCCCCAGAGCCTGATCCAGTTCCGGGTTCCAACTCAGTTCCAGCCCGACACTTTTCGGCAAGACCTCGTTATTTTCCCGCCAATCGAGAGCCTGCGCATTCAAATGCACTACGGAATGACTTACTTTGGAATCTTTGAAATCCGTCTGCCAATCAAGTAGCACTTCGCCCTTAGGAAGCACTTCAACCCATTTCGAAGGCAACAGCGCAGCAAGACGTTTAACGCTTAACGGCTGATAAGAAATAACGCGAACGGAACCATGACTCAAACCTCCCCAAGAGTTTGGAGTAAAAGCCAGGTTTGTACTGAAGCGCTCGAAATTTAACGCCTCTTTATAATGTACGGAGAACTCCGCAACGAGATTAATTTGACTCGCCTTAACCAGATCCAGCCTATCGATTTGAATCACGCTCGTCGCAGAATTCAAAAAGCCGTTCATAATCAAAGAATCCACAGAAACCTTTTGCCACATCCGCTTGGTGAATTTTTGCGAGCGTAAAAAATCCACCGCCCCCTGATAGGCTGACGACAACTCGGTTATATCCGGCATATTGGCGACAACCGGTTTATCTTGAGGCTGAAGATTACGAATACTGAGCTGTTCGAATCGCAGGGAATCCCCGAAACTCAGAACGGGAATCATAGGGGCAAAGATATTGATATCGCCTATGATCTTGTCGGCTTGGAGGTCAAACTGTTGACTGGAAAGACTGACGCCCTGAAGGTTGAATCTGGCGCCAAGCCAGGTCTGCTCCAACTCGATTGCCGAAAGCTCAACCTGCCAGCCGGTTATTTTTTCGAAAACGGAAAGGCTTTTTTCAGGATAGGACTGCAAACCAATAATAAACAGACGCATAATCAGCAGATAGGCGACAAACAGGCCCAGCATGACTTCCAAAAACAGATGCGTCCTTTTAATTAACATTCGCCCACCAAATCCGAAAATACGCTAAATTCTAGATCATCACCACATCGTATTGCTCCGCTGTATAGGCGCTCTCGGCCTGAAAACGGATACTCTTGTCCAAAAACGCTTCCAACTCGGCAACGCTGCTTGATTCTTCATCCATAATTCGCGAAACCACCGATTCTGCGGCAATCACCCGATATTGCTTGGCTTCAAAAGATCGTGCCATACGGGTAATTTCACGAAATATTTCATAAGCGACGGTCTCCGCCGTTTTCACAGAGCCTCGTCCGCTACAGACGGGACAGGGTTCACACAAAGTACGCTCCAGACTTTCGCGGGTTCGCTTACGGGTCATCTCAACCAACCCTAAACTGGAAATACTGCTGATCGAAGTTTTTACCCGATCTCGACTAAGTTCTTTATCCAGAGCAGATAACACATGATCCTGATGCGTTTTATCTTCCATGTCGATAAAGTCGAGAATAATGATTCCGCCCAGATTACGCAAGCGCAGTTGACGGGCAATTGCCTGAGTTGCTTCCAGATTTGTGCGGTAAATGGTCTCTTCAAGGTTGCGATGGCCGACAAAAGCGCCGGTATTGACATCGATCGTCGTCATCGCTTCGGTCTGATCGATAATCAGGTAACCGCCGGACTTAAGATTGACACGCTTATGTAGCGCCGCCTGAATCTCTTCTTCGATGTTGTATAAATCGAAAATCGGCCGCTCACCTTGATACAAACCGAGACGGTCCGCCAGTTCCATCACGTACTGGTCAACAAAGAGCTGCATCTTTTTATAGGTTTCAGTGGAATCGACCCTAATCTTCTCAATCCGTTCAATCGGAATATCCCTAAGGATTCGCAGGTACAAAGGTAGGTCTTCATAAATCACCGCCGGTTTACGCGAGGTCCGAGCCTTATCCTGGATGCCCGACCATAACCGCTGAAGATAGATCATATCGGCGCGCATTTCATGAAAATCGACCCCCTCGGCAACCGTCCTAACAATATACCCGCCTTCGGCATCGGAATATTCAGGGATCTGTTTAACCATTTCTCTTAAACGTTCACGCTCTTCGTTGGAATCGATTTTCTGTGACACCCCCAAGGTTTTTTCGGTCGGCATATAGACCAGCATCCGCGACGGAATGGTTACCTGCATGGTCACGCGCGCACCTTTGGTGCCTAAAGGGTCTTTGACCACCTGCACCATAATTTTCTGACCACAACGCAGTAACTTGGCAATATCGTCACACTGCTCGTCATCCGATCCGATGGCTTTATGGCAAACATCAGACACATGTAAAAAAGCCGCTCTCTCAAGCCCGATATTCACAAAGGCAGCCTGCATACCCGGCAAAACGCGGTCTACCTTGCCCATATAGATATTCCCGACCAGCCCGCGCTTGTTTGAGCGCTCAACCCAGACTTCTTGCAACACCCCATTCTCCACCCAGGCAACGCGGGTTTCGTTTGGAGTAACATTGACAAGAATTTTTTCTTCGTTATGCATGAATCAGGCCTTTAATCGTTTAGTCCGTTATCTTAAATGTGTAAAGTGCTGGTTATACGGGATCGTAAAACCCCATTTCCTGTAAAATCCGGTTCAACTCGAAGATCGGCAATCCCATGACACCATAGTAGCTGCCATTGATCGCTTTAATCCATTTCGCAGCCTCTCCCTGTATCGCATAGCCCCCGGCTTTATCCAGAGGCTCACCGGTAGCGATATAGTTTTTTATTTCAGTCTCTGCAAGCTCGGTAAAAACGACATCAGTGATATTAAGCGCCACTTCCAACACCCCTAGATGCCAAACCGCCACCGAAGAATATACCTGATGGGTTCTGCCCGACAATTCCCGCAGCATTCGCTGGGCATCAGAAGGATCTTCAGGCTTGCCGATAATTTCGCCATCCAGCACGATGGCTGTATCCCCTGCAATGACCCAGCAGCCCTCATCTGTAAGCTGCTGAGCACCTTGCTGCGATTTTTCTCGTGCCATGCGCGTGACAAACTGCGCGGCATCCTCGCTCTCTATCGGAGTTTCATCGATCGGGGCATCCAGTACCGAGAACTCGACGCCCATCTGTGCAAGGAGTTCCTGACGCCGCGGTGAAGACGAAGCTAAAAATACCGTTTTCGAGTTCATACAGATTAATTAATGCTCTGGTGAATTTTAGTAACTCATTCTACCGTGACATTTTGTAAAATGGGCGAATTGCATACGACTTATTCACCATTGCACAGGCAACCAGAGACGAATATATGAATTTAGACCAGATCGTGGATGATCACAGCCCGGAAAATCTCGAAAACCTTTTTCAGGCCAAGTACATTGCAGAACGCCCCTTCTACTCGATTTTAGTAAAAGAAACGACCATTCCCTGGATTCTTTTCGTCCCCAAAGGCCGTCTGGATGACAACGAGGTATTGTCAAACCTGTATCCCCAGCTGCATAAACTCGTAGCGGCCCTGCAGGAGCACGGTTACGGTCACTATAATATCGCTAAAATCGGCAATAAAAATAAATGGCTACACCTGCATCTGGTATTCCGCTCTGAAGACGATGAAGCCTGGCCGGATCCTATCTGGTGTCATGAGCCTTTGACTGCAAACCCGCAGCAGGCAGAAACACTAGGCAAGCAGATTCAACATTTTCTGCACAACAACATTTAAGTTACGCAGTTAAATGAAAAATAGCTCCCTGGCTCAACACCACATTCTTTCGGTTATTGCCAAACGATGTGACTCGCTAAAATGACAACAAAGAAAACGCTACTACTCAGTCTTAGCCTTCTGGTCTCAGTGGGCCTTATTTGGGCAATCGACTACTTTTTAGGCTGGTCAAAACTGATCGCCCCATGGACAACGCTCTCTATTGTCGATGCACTGCTGGCACTCTCCCTGCTGATTTCCAGTTATGCGATTAGAGCGACGCGTATTTACCAGCATTTTTATATGCACGGTATTAGAGACTTCCTGATTTCCGCCCGCTTAATGGTTCTGCATAATTTCTGGAATAACCTTCTCCCGATGCGCTCCGGAGAAGCCTCTTTTCCATTGCTGATGAAAACGAATTTCGGAATGCCGGTATCCACCTCTGTTCCGGCGTTACTATGGATGCGTCTGATGGACTTACAGGTGCTGCTGCTGATTGCATTACTGACCTTGGGATCAATCTGGCTCTCCACCGGCTGGATTCTGGCGTTCGCGCTCGCCGGGCTAAGCGCCCCGTTTATGATTTTCTGGGTGTACAATCGCTGGCTGAGAAAACGGCAAGACCTTCCCCCCCTACTGATTAAAATTTTCGCCGGGCTTCCGAACACGATCAGCCATATAGCCTGGGGACTTTTCTGGACAGTTTTCAACTGGGCCATCAAAATTGCCGTTTTAGCCTGGGTTTTAAGCTGGTTTATCCAACTGCCGGTACAACAACTTTTAATGGGCGTCATTGGCGGTGAATTCAGCAGCGTCCTGCCCATTCATGGCATTGCAGGAATGGGTTCCTATGAAGCTGGTGTTATCATCGGTTTCGGGGACGGCTTTACCCAGCTTGATGATTTACTGGTTGCCGCCGTCAACTTGCATCTCATATTATTCAGCAGCAGCTTGTTAGCCGCTGCATTGGTTTATCTGATATTCCCTAGCAAGAAAAATAAAAATGCAAATTAATACCTCCCGATTAGACACGGCAAGCAAGCTGTTTTTATTCAGCCTGATTTACTTTTTGTTCAATGCCGTTACACAATATTTAATTTCCGGCGTCGCAGACAAAGATCAGGCTGAGCAGATGCTTTTCGCCCAAGACTTTTTATTAGGATACGGACCTCAGCCGCCACTCTATTCGTGGATCGCTTTTGCTCTATTCCAGGTTTTCGGCGAAAAACTGATTATTCTCCTGCTGATGAAAGCAGTGCTGTTTAGCTTTTTTATTCTGGCGTTGCTCAAAACAGGCGAGCTCTTAGGCTTTGACGACAGGAAACAGGTTATTTCCATTATAGGCGTCTTAATGATTCCATTTTTCCTGTGGGAATCCCAAAGAGATCTAACGCACTCGGTTTTAGCTTCAACAATTGCCGCATGGCTGCTTTTCTGGATTATAAAAGCGCTGCACAACCCTTCGTCGGCTAAAAATTACATTATGATCGGTCTTTTATCCGGCCTGGGCCTTATCTCGAAGTACAACATTATCCTGTTAATTACTTCAGCCATGCTAGCCTTGCTAATGCACCGGGAAACACGCCAAGTGGTATTGAACCGTAACCTGGTGATCGCCATTTTCGTTGCTACCTTAGTCATAACCCCTCATCTCTCGTGGGTACTGCAAAACCTGGAGTTCGCCACTAAAAGCGCTTCCAAACTGGATATGGGCGGCAGTGTTTTCGACGGAATTTATCAGGCACTCTATCTTTTCGAGCATTTTTTAAATCCTCTCTGGATACTGGCACTCCTGATAATCCCTTACCACTTGAAAACCTACAAAGCGAAATTAACGACCGAAAGCCGCTTTCTGCTTATCCTGTTGCTGACGATCATTATGATTGTATTGGCCTTCGTCATTGGCACCCGTTCGTCGGAGTTCAATGACCGCTGGTATATGCCGCTACTGTTCTTTATCCCTCTGATCATCGCGCATTTCTCTCTGAAACGATTCAACAAGACGTTTATCGGAATAGGGATTTTTTTTATTGTCGTTGCCGCTTTACTGTTACCGGGCAGAACGATTATCAGCCAACACGTCGAGTTGAAATACGATCGTTCGGTGTACCCCTATAAAGCGCACTTTTCCAGCTGGAGCATCACAGCACCGGATCTGATTATTGCCGACACAAAATTTACCGCCGGCAACCTTAAGGAATACTTCCAATCCAGCAAAACAGTGACTTATTTGAGCCACCGCAACCCGTCCCCCATCAAAGGATCACAACGGGTGTTAATTGTGTGCACAACCTCTTGCTCGGATTCTTTCCTGAACTATGTCGATGGTTACTTTGAAAAACCCATAAAATGGCACGACCAATTGAATACCTCGACCCAATACTTTGATTTAGATAAAACACGCCCATTTGTCTTAAAATGGGCCCTGATTAAACTTTAAGGACTCCGCCATGATGGAACATAAACTTTCGATTGTAATCCCGATGTATAACGAGGAAGACAATGTTGAACCGATGATTGAAGCCGTTACCTCCGCCATGAGCGATTATCCTAACGACTGGGAACTGATCGTTGCCAATGATGGCAGTATCGATCGAACCGCAAACTATCTTGCGGAACAGGCTGAGAAGGTCGGCGACCGCATTAAAGTAATCAATTTACAGCGCAATTACGGCCAGACAGCCGCCATGCAAGCAGGTATCGATGCCGCATCGGGCGAGATTATCGCCACACTGGACGGCGATCTGCAAAACGACCCTAAAGACATTCCGAGAATGGTGCAGCGTCTGATTGACGAAGAGCTGGATCTGGTTGCCGGCTGGCGTAAAGACCGTAAGGATGCTCTGGTTCTGAGAAAAATTCCTTCGCGCATCGCCAACAAGCTGATCGCCAAAATCACCGGCGTCACTCTGAATGATTACGGCTGCAGCCTGAAAGTCTACCGGGCTTCAATTATTAAAAACATCGCTCTGTATGGCGAAATGCACCGTTTTATTCCGGCCTGGATGGCGACTGAAACCCTTCCTACCAAGATCAAAGAAGAAGTTGTCACTCACCATGCAAGACAGCACGGCGAATCCAAATATGGCATTACCCGTACATTCCGTGTTTTGATCGACCTGCTGTCGGTCTTCTTCTTTATGAAATTCCGTGCCCGCCCGGCGCACTTTTTCGGGCAAATCGGTTTGGGCTTCGGCGCCATCGGTTCCATCGGATTGGCTTATCTGCTTATTCTCAAGCTGATGGGCGAAGACATCGGAACCCGCCCTCTACTGACTATCTCGGTACTGTTTATGGTGATGTCCGTGCAATTCCTGCTGACCGGTGTTTTAGGGGAAATGATTTCCAGAACCTATTACTCATCGGCGGACAGACGTCATTACACGGTAAGAGATACCAAAAATCTGGATGATAGCGACTTTAATAAAAACAAATAGCGCACTTCAATAAAGGCTAGAACCGATGCAGAATCAACTGGACTTAAAAGCCAAAATCACTCTATTGGCTTTTCTGTTTTTCACAATCAACCAAATTACGCAATACCTGGTTTCGGGTACTGCCGATTACGATCAAGCGGAACAGCTTCTGGCCAGTCAATACTTGTTGCTGGGATATGGCCCACAACCGCCGCTATACAGCTGGTTGATCTATCCGGTGGCACAAGTTTTCGGCCCCAGCCTGTTTGCAACCGGAGCCATCAAGGTAGGTATTCTGACCTTGATGGTATGGACGATTCTGCAGATCGGCGAATTCTTCAAACTGTCCTCCAAGCAGCTTGTCGTTGCCGTCATTGCGATGGCATTGATCCCGCAATATGTCTTTGAGTCACAGCGTGATTTAAGCCACTCTTCGCTGTCGGGGCTAATGGCACTTCTGATCCTATGGCAAACACTACGCGTCACCCGTGACGCCAGCCTGAAAAACTACCTGCTTCTCGGAATTGCCGTCGGACTCGGAATGATGAGCAAATACAATATCGTGCTGTTTGTCTCGGCGCTGATTCTGACCATTTTGCTCTCCAAACACCGAAGCATACTGTTTAACAAATACCTGATCGTCAGCATTCTGGCCGCTCTTGTAGTTTTCCTTCCGCACGGTCTCTGGATGCTCGACCACTTGCAGGCAGCCACTTCCGGCACCAATAAACTGCAAATGGGCGAATCATCGGGACTGATGCAAAGTCTTGGCGCAACACTGATGGCCGGTCTGGTCTTCCTGTCTCCGCTGTGGCTTTTCGCATTAACCCTTCTGATCAATAAAAAAGACCAAGGTGACAACCTGGTTGAAAAAGACGATAAAAAGTTGCTTCTGACTTTATTCTTCTTTGTCTGGCTGATTCTCGTTATCTTTGTCATTGCCTCAGGTGCACAGCACGTTAAAGACCGCTGGTTCCACCCGCTCTTGCCGTTTGTACCGATTCTGGTAGCCATGACAATCAATCCATCCGATCGCGCCTATAAGACCTTTAGAAATATCGGCATCTTCTTTTTGGCGGTAATGATGTTTGTGCTACCGATGCGGACGCCTCTGGCACAATACACGGAAAAAGTCAGCCGCCCCAACCTGCCTTTCCCCGAACAGCTGAATTACATCAAAACCCAGCTTGCAAGCGAACCAGCCGTGATTTTTGCCGACAGTCATGTACTGGCCGGCAACCTGCGAATCTATTTCCCGAATGCCGCTATCAGCAACGGGAGAAAATACGTCAGCAAGGTTAATCATACCGGTACACTGCTGCTTGTCTGCGAATCGGAAAACTGTAAGGAAAACCGTTTTGCCGCCTGGCTGCAGAAACGAAATATCGATGTGACAAAATTGACCTACCAATCACACACGACCGAATACAAATTTCTTCCAGGCATAAAACACACAATCTACTGGACGACATTAGAAGGCAACTGGAAAAACTGATGCATAAATACCATCTCAAAACGCTTGGGAATAGAATAAAAGCCTACTTAAGTATGTACTTTACCGACCATGGCTTTTTAAGAGCGATGACATTTTTCAATAAATACTGGATTGATAATCAGGCTTTGCGCATGTCGCAACCCTCTCCGGCTGAAATTCGCAACCTGTCCAAAAAAGGCATTAAAACCATTCTGAATTTAAGAGGCAAAAACCCCTATGGTTCCTACCCTCTCGAAATAGAAGCCTGTGAAAAGTACGGCGTGAAGATGATCGATATTCAGGGTATCTACTCTCGAGACCTTCCGACCAAAACCGTCATTAACAATATCAAACACGTTTTTGAGACCGCAGAGTACCCCATTGCTTTGCACTGCAAATCAGGTGCAGATAGAGCAGGAATTGTTTCGACGTTTTACCAGATAATGGTTCAGAACAAACCGGTTGAAGATGCGATAACACAACTCAGTTTTAAATACGGTCATATAAAGCAGTCAAAAACCGGCATACTGGATCACCTGTTTGCAACCTATCTGAAAGACAATAAAGAAGAACCAATGGATTTTATGGAATGGGTTGAAACCAAATATGATCGAAAACAGACCATGCAAAACTTTAGTGACAGTTGGTGGGCCAGCACCCTTGTTGATAAGTTGCTTAGACGAGAGTAATCCTTATGCAGAGATTACTCTCTCTCCGGCTTCATTAAACCGGTTGAAACACCAAATTTAGTGTACCCCTTATAGATATTTAAGAAATACAGAACCAGACAGGCAACCGAGGCTTCGTTAACACTCAAGTCTTTGCGGCTAAACAGCAAACGAATATATTTAATCACGGGTGGAATCAGGCTTCTGAAAAGCGAAAATACTTTCAATCTTCTGCGGCCGTCTTTCATAAACACCGAACCGCCGGCAACCCGCTTCGCTTTCTTGAAAATTGCCTGCAACGAACTTCTCGCCGGATGTTTAACCATCGCGCCCTCGGAATACACGATATTAACGCCCTTCTTGGTCGCTCTGCGGCTCCACTCAGTATCTCCACCGGAGACCATTGCGGAGTTAAACTCGCCGACATAATCAAAGGCGCCTCTGCGCACAATCAGATTCGCGGTGGCCGTCAGCCCTCTCTTGGCACTTTTTTTCTGGTCGAACATAAAGGCCTTTTCATATTTTTCAGCCGCAGTCAGTTTCTGATCATCAAGATAGAATAGTTCAACCCTACCAGCGACCCGATCAGCGCCCGCTTCAATCTCCTCAACAGACGCCTCGAGCCACGTTTCACTCGGTATGCAATCTGAATCGGTAAATGCCAGAATCGAGTCCGAATCAGTCGCGAGCGCATTTTCTACGCCTTTATTTCGTGCTGCGTAAGAGCCGACCTTCGGTTCTATAAGAATCTTGAAATTCTCCGGAAGATCCCATTCCGGAATAGGATCTTCCGGGTCATTATTGACCGCAATAACCTCAAAAGAATCGGCCGGATAACTCTGTTTCTGCAAAGCGTCAAAGCAGAGTTTTAAGCGATCCCAGTCGCGATAAGTTGGAATAATAACTGTAATAAACTTGTTACTCACTGAGACTCTCATTGTTAAATTACTTACAATACTTCTATTTTTTGCAAACCTAACAAATTAAATAAACTCAGATTCCACCTCTTTATAAATATCCTTAACCCAAGGCGCTCGTCTATATATATCGTAAGGCTTTTCCATAACATCATGTGGATCTGGCTTACCATGAAATAACACAACGCTTGTTCCAACTGGATATGGAACAGTTCCTCTTGGAAGAAAAAAAGTGTATCTTTTTCTCAAAGATCTACCTAATTTACCAAACTTAAATTTAATTTTAGAATCTAAATCAAGTTTAAAAGACTTTACTAAAGACTTCGGGTAAACTACTGCGTTTTTATAGACGTGTTGGATCCAATCTTGATCTCCATGCATCTCATTCATAATCAATTCTTTCTGAGCCAAAAAAGAATCCCATATAAATCCATATTTTCCAGCGTCAAAACACATAATTGAACTGTTGTAAGTATTCTTAAGCACACCAGGAGTAATACAAAACCTTTCATCAAAGTCAATTAATTGATCAAGAGGGCCCGTTATAACAATGTCCAAGTCCAAAAAAAGCACCCTATCGGACTCATCTAAATTCAAAAAATCTTTTTTGAAAATTGCTAACTTATACCACCACCCCTTTAAATCTACTTTAGGTAATTGTTCAATAAGGATTGAAGAATCGATTCCTTGCGGATCCTCCGTAATACAATGAAATTTAAAAGTCCTTTTTAGATTATGCCTAACCATCTTGTATAAACGATTAACATATTCAGAGGAATACTTATCCCCCCATTTTAAGCAAACTACATGCAACACTTTTACCCCCCCCTATTTAACCAATTATATCCAACTTATATATCGCCAATTACTTCCAGACCTACTTCAAGCTTTAATTTAGATACCGACTCACCTATTTTTTAAGAACATTACAAAATTTGAAAAGCTTATAATTTAAAAATTCAAACAAATAACTAGTACAACCCTAAAACATTTTAGTCAACCAAGAAAACAATTAAAATCTGCCTAAAACTTCACTCTTTTTCCGTAAAACATGGTTTAGTTAGTGCAATTTACATTCATAATATATATAAAAAACATCATTTTCAGATAGAACTATTAATTTTTAACTCGAACCCTTCAACAAGATGATTATTTACTAGCTTCTCTGCAAATTCTACATTTCGCCTTCTGAAATCCATTAAAAAATTTTGATAATCTTTCACAAATACAGAATTCCTATCATCTTCAATAAAACTTAAACTTTCATAAAGGCTATCACCATCACCTCTTTTTATACTAAAAAGATGATCCTTATTAAAACCAAATGCATTTAACAAACTTATAAATTTGGATGAATATCCAAGAACAGTAACTTTATGACCCGTCAGCAACCCCCAATAGGAAGCATGATAAGAATTCGTTATAATATGATTACAATTTTGTAAAGCGAAAGCTATCTCAGACTCCGTACAGTTATTGAAGAGTACTCGCCACCCTTTTTTCTCTGCCAGAGACTTGTATTTTTCTTTGAAACTATTTGGTGCCACATTAGGATCAGCATTTAAAAATAATAACGTCCCACTTACAGCTGCAGATCGATTAAGCATAGGACTGAGACAACTAACACAAGGAAGAAAATGAGCGTCATCAGTTCTATCAATATCTCGGACCCCCCAAACCCTGTATGGCAATAAATCAGCCCGCGCTTCTTGTTTATTTCTCAGAGATACACCAACTCCCCATAAAACTACATTCTCAGGTTCAAAGCAGTTCAATTTAACTTCATCAACACCATAGTTAGAGAACACTCCCCCCCCGAGAATAATCAAATTATTTTTAGAATTTTTAAACGAAAAGTAATGACGGGGCGAACATAAATGATCACCTATATTAGGAATTTCTGGCTGGTGGTGTCGAAATGTAATTCCATTTTCTTGAGGGAAGCGCTCCAACGTCCCAAACCAGCAGTTAAAAATTCTTTTTATAAATTTCAATACCCAACTCTTTGACATTTTTTAGCTACCATCACACTCAAAAGTTTTATATATTTTTAAATCTTTTCTGAACTATAGACTGTTCTGTATTAATCAGTTTGTCGCGTAAATCATACAACTCTTCCAAAACATAATCTTTGCCTTCCAGAAGCTGTAGAGCTTCGGCATTATTTTTACCTATTCCAATATTCTTTCGTGAAACAGATAGATCAAAGGAAGATTGTTTTCGCGGCGATTGCTCGACATCCAAGAAATTCAGTAACTCTCTCGCTACAAAATCATGGCTGTTAATGAAATCCTCGAATGAGAAAACAATCAAGCTCTCTCTGGTATATTCTTTTGCCATTCTTAAACGGGCCAGATAGTTGTTTTTGGCAATATGCAGGAAACGATCGGCAGGATGCATTTCCTCAGTTCCTTTGAAAGGACGGGATCCGGTGATCGTACTCCTGGTCATCAAGTGTTCTTTCTTCGTCACGATATCGGACCATTGATCAAGGGGATCCCGATGCACAAAAATCAATTTGTATGGATTAAACAGTTCCGGCCAAACCTTGGAATGAAGATCAAACGTTTCATCGTAGAAAAAAGGGTTTTGAAACAGTAAAACCTTGCTTTCCTGATCACTGGGATAAAGCTCCGCTAGTGAAGCCAACCACTTTCTCCACAGATCGAACTCGTCAAAAGAAGCTTTGCTCTTTAAAAGCGCCTGATGCTCGAGCAAAGTTGTTTTAAGCCCTCGATGGAATTCGTACAGGTTTTTATATTCCAAATCCCGTTTACGCTTGAAAAAAAGGCCGCGAACTTTTCTTTTGAACCCTCTCAGCATGCCCTTATCACATTGTGAGGCAAGAGCTTTAATAAGCTGTTTTTTTCGTTCCGGATCCTGCTCCGCAAGCAGATCCAAGACTCCGCCCGGCGCGCGCGTTATATTAAACTCACCTTGAATTCGCGCCACCTGATCAATACTATCCAGCCATTCGACAATGGCGCCGTTGCCTACATTCCAACCGCCGATATTGATTGCATTGATCATCTTTTCACTATGCCCGTTAAGTTTTTAAAGTAATGGGAACCGTCGATTCAGTCTTTCAATAGTCAAATCGTTCTGATTTTCTGACTGAAGGTTATTAGCGGTCCGCCAAAGCGACTGCGCCTGAGTTCCTTTCCAAGTAACATATTTCTTAGCCGGCCCTATTTTTCGAACCTGATAACCATTAATTCGGATCATCCAGTAAAACCAAAGATCATCGGAATAAGGCGCAAAAGACATATAGTCTTCCGTCAAAACACGCTCATCCATACACTGAGGCGGATAAAGCACGCCTCCAACGCCGGTGAATAAAATTTTGTCGGATGCCGGACCACCATCAATATTAAAATCCCACTCAATATAAGGCTTCACCCGACCGTCCGCATTGAATGTCATCCGGTTGGCCCTGTAACAAAGAATTTCTTTTGTCTCAGGCTGGTATTCTCGTTCAAGTCCCTGTAGCAAGTCTCGAGGGTAGTAGACATCGTCATCAACGGTAACATGGAACGCATCCGGAAATTCATTCAGCGCCGGAACCAGTTTTTTGTAGGAACGTATATCCTTTTCGACCGATTTGATTGACAGACCATCTTTTTGCAGCGCCAATACCGATTGCGGTAATTGCTCAATATCCTCGGCATACAGCCATAGAACGACGTCATCCGGTTTGACTCTTTGCAATAACAATGCCTTGAGCGTGAGGTGCAAAGTCTTGAATCGCGGAGGAAAAGAAGTCAGGTTAATGATCAGAGGTCGTGCAAACCGATGCTTTCGATTTGCCAGAAAAGATCGAAAAAACCACTGAATTTGAACCAATAAAACGTAAAACAACCTTTTTACCATCAAACTGATCCTTCAGCTTTATCGTTAGCCAATTTTGCCATCGTATCCTGTTTAAGAATACGCATCCATAATGCACGGAAATGCGCTTCATCCAACTCATCAAACCGACGCCAATCGCCCGGAATGTAATAGACTTCATCAAGAAAACGGAAAAACGCCTCCTTGGCTGATAGATTAAAAGGCAGCGTAACCGCAGAATCAATCGCCGACTTTAACGTCAATGGGTTTGTGGCGACAAAACTCAGCCCTTCAATTCCATACAACGCATTTCCAACAACGACGACATTTTTATTCATTTGCAATGCTTCAAGCCCAACCGTTGAGTTAATGGTCACTACAGCCGATGCGTCTTTAATATAGGTCGCAACATCGCCGCTGCCGACGAACTCAAACCCTTTATGCTGAAAATCCTTGCTTGAGGTTCTTGCCTTAGGGTGCTCTTTAACCAAGACCTTCCAGCCTTTTTCGATATAAGGACCAAAAACCTCAGCAACTGCTTCCAGCAAAGCAATATTGCCTTTCACCCACGTCGTCTGCAGAACCACCTGGGTATCGGATTCGACCTGTAGAGGAACAAAAATATACGGCTGAGAAACGCTTTCTGCTTCTACCGCTTCTTCGTCTACCCGGCTATTCGAATTATCGCTCGCATACTGCAAATAAAAATCGATATTTCTCGGCAAGCTGTTCCAAGCATTCACGCCCTTATTATCCGCCGTGGTCGTATCCGGTAAACCGCCGTTTTCGAAATAGGTCACCTGCATACCGCAATCGATAGCGGCTTTAGCCACCGTAGAATAAGGCGGTTTTTGACCATTCCATACCCCTAGATAATCGCACTGCTGTTGCATGAAAAGGCTTTTAAAATAATAATACCGAACGGTTTCCGCATAGGCGTTTACAGCCAAAAGCAACGCGGACAGTGGTTTGAATTTATTCAGGGTCGGATAATTAATGACTTGCCGGCGGGCATGAACATCTTCAAACCCAAGTGGCTTAGGAAAATGCAACAAACTTTTCAGTAAAGTGAAATTAGGTCTGATCCCCGGAATAACACTCGCTTCACATTCGTTCGGCGCGCTGTTGGCCAGTAAAGTAAAATAACGTTTTCTTTTTCTGGAAAGACTGATAAAACAAATCTTCATCTAAAGCCTTCTCACAAATGCGCTAGTTGTCCCTAAAGGCCCGGCAAGAATAGACAATCCGATAGCCCAAATTAATGCCTTCTTGCTGGACTCCAAAATATTCTTTACCTGGCCAAATAAAATACGGTCCTTAATACACATAACAACAACCAGAACCCAAAAATTAGTCAATCCAATTGCCCACCAACGGAAATGGTCATGACCTAATGGATAAAGAGCTAAGGGAGAGACAAGAGCTACAAACAGTACGATGTGCCAGTGGAAACGCCCCTCTGTTTCCTGAACTTTCAGCTTCACGCCTTTCCAAACTCTCCACATCAACAAGTAAAACGGCCAAAAAATCAGAATCATCGAAATATGCTTTGCAAAGCGATCCCATGCCAATGAACGCTCAAACGTGGTAGCGATATTTTCTATCAACCCTCTGCCATCCATGATATTTACAGCATATTGACTTACACTCTCCCCATACACTTGGGTTAGACTCTCATACCAAGATACAGGATCTAAATACTGTATCTGCCCATAAGTACCTGCAGCGTAAGTGATATAAACCGTAATAACGGACAAAAGACCTACACTGAACACGCATTTAAAGCGAAAATAAAGCAATAGAGCCAAGGTTGGAAAAAACATAAAAAAGACTGCTTCATGAATCAGAAGCATCACTGCCAGCAACAATCCTGTCAGCAAATGGGCCAAAAAATGGCTTTCTAACTTAAATATTAAAAAAATAGCAATTAAGAATAGGAAATAATTCTGCGTATCAAAGCGGCCGAGATCCACATAAAAATGAGGCATAAAGGCAGAATGCGTCATCAGAAGACAAAAAAACAGCCATAAAACCTTTCTGTCCGGTTCTAAACGCACAATCTGGTAAAAAAGCCCAGCCATCAATACAAATAGAGCCCCAAAACTTAACAGGGAAAATACAGCAACTCTTTCCGGAGTAACTGAAACGCCCGCTAGCCGCCAGATTTCACCCACAAGCCCTCTTTTCAGAAATTCATATTCATAATTAAAAAGGAAGTGAGTAAACCGGAAATCAGAGATTTCGGACTGAACAGAGAAATAAATAAAAAGATAAGCAAATGAAATTAAAAATAAAAATTTCCATTTATCATAATACGTAGCAACAGGCCGACTCAACCACTCAGAAAATTTTGACTTCAATGGTAATTCCTTATTCATAACACACTTAAACACTTACCAAATAGACTAACGCTATCTTATTGACACTACGCCAATCACTTCAGTACCTTTTTCATTCGTTGGCGAAAAGTAATCATTGGCTATTAATGAGACACACCATATATATCAGAGTAAAATAACGTTTTCTTTTTCTGGAAAGACTGACAAAACAAATCTTCACGGATGACCGACCCCAAATTAAACAAACGGCAAGAGTATTCCGCAGTAAACTACTGAAAACTTGTTAGTATAAACTATTTGCCACACTTCACAGCATGGATTACTCTTGGCGCCGCCCATAATAACAGGCACTTTGAGAAACGTGTAAACATGATCGCGTCAATGGCTACAGAACAGATAAAATACAGAGGATTACGGTTCCCTCATGCTCGATAAGCAAACATTACGGCTATACCGACGACTGCTCGGCTACATTTTCCCGTACAAAAAACTGATCGCCGTCACCCTTATTTCATTAATTGTCATCGCGGCAATGGAACCTGCCACGGCGATGATTCTGAAAGACCTGGTCGACGAAAGTCTGATTGCCAAGAATCCGGACTCGTTTCTCTTAATGCCTCTGCTGCTGGCCGGAGTCTTTATTATCAAAGGTGTTGCCGAGTACTTCAGCAAGGTATTCAGCCAGTGGATTGCGCAAAACGCCATTCTCGATATCCGCTCGGCAATGTACCGGAAAATGCAATCTCTGCCCTTCAGCCAATTTCAGTCATATTCGACCGGAAAACTGATGTCGAAAATCACTTATGACGTACCACAGGCAAGCAACGCTCTTTCGACCGCTTGGGTCATTATTATCCGCGACACCCTGACGGTTCTCGCACTCTTCGCCTATCTGCTTTATATCTCGTGGCAACTGACCCTGCTCATGCTGATCATTGGTCCTATTGTCGCCTTTATTATCGACAAAGCCAGTAAATTGATGCGTCAGTCCAGCCGTAACATGCAATCCGATATGGGACAGATGACTCACCAGCTTGAAGAAGGGCTGAACGCCTATCAGGACATTAAAATCTACGGCGCAGAATCTTATGAACAGGAGCGCTTCCAGAATACCGCCCGAAGCCTGCTGAAAAACACCTTGAATGTCACCAAGGTCTCGGCGTTAAACGTCCCCCTGGTTCAGATACTGGCCGCCATTGCGCTCTCCATTGTGGTCTATATTGCCATGCAGATGTCGGCTCAGGACATGTTTACGCCGGGGGAATTGCTTTCCTACATTACCGCTATGGCACTGACCTTCGAACCGATTCGTCGCCTGACCAACATCAATGAAACGGTTCAGAAAGGCATGGCGGCGGCTGAAAGTATTTTCGAACTGCTTGATCAGCCTGACGAAACCAACAACGGCACAACGACTTTGGACGTAATCCGCGGCGAAATACAATTCAAACAGCTCGGTTTCCGCTATCCGAACAGCGAAAACCTAACCTTTGAAAATTTCAACCTGACCATTCCCGCCAAGCAAACCACCGCTCTGGTCGGTCAATCCGGAAGCGGAAAATCAACCATTGCCAACCTGATTGCGCGTTTTTATGAACCAAGCTCAGGCGCAATTACTTTAGACGGCCAACCTCTAAATGAAATTGAACTTAACCACTATCGTGACAACATCGCTTTCGTCAGTCAGAATATTGTGCTTTTCAATGATACGATCGCAGCCAATATCGCCTACGGCCACAGTGACTTTGACCAACAGAGGATTATTGCTGCGGCCCAAAAAGCGCACGCCTGGGAGTTTATCGAAAAGCTGCCTGAGGGTTTAAATACCAATATCGGCGACAACGGCAGTCTTTTATCCGGAGGACAGCGGCAGCGTATCGCTCTGGCACGCGCGTTTCTGAAGGATGCTCCGGTATTGATTATGGACGAGGCCACCTCTGCTCTGGACAATCAAAGCGAGAAAATGATTCAGCAAGCGATGGAAGAATTACGCCAGAACCGTACTGTAATTATTATCGCGCACCGCCTCAGCACCATTGAAAACGCCGATCAAATTGTCGTTCTGGAGCACGGAAAGCTGATTGAATGCGGTAGTCACCAGCAGCTTCTGACTGAAAACGGGCTCTATTCCAGCCTTTACCAACAAGGAGATTTGGAAGATGGCCAAAAAGATTAAAACGCCATCCAAATTTCAGGCCGCCTTTTACCACCCGAAATACTGGGGAATCTGGCTTGGCGTAGGCATTTTACGTTTACTGGGCCTGCTGCCATACCAGTATAAATTTAAAGTCGGCAGAGTACTTGGCAAGCTGATGTATCAGCTGGCCTTCAAACGCCGGAAAATCGCACTGAAAAACATCAGAATCGCCTTCCCCGAAAAAAAACCTGCTGAGCAGAAAGCCCTTTTAAAAGCACACTTCGTCAGTCTGGGCATGAGCTTCGCGGAAATGGCGCTTATCTGGCATGGCGACCATAAACGCAATCACCAGAAGGCCTTTGAGCGTTCAATTGTCCGCTATAAAGGCGAGCAAAACTTATTCAATGCTATTAAGCAAGAGCATGGCGTTCTAATTCTGGCTCCGCACTTTACCACCCTAGAAGTCACAGGCCTGTTTGTCTCCTTTTTAACCAACTACCATGCCGTCTACCGCCCGCACGACAATCCTTTTATGGACTACCTGATCGCCGAAGGACGCAGTATTGAATTCGCCAGTGGTGAAAGAGTTGAACCTGTATCAAACGCTAACACCCGCCTAATGCTCAAGGTATTGAAAAAAGGCGGAGCAATGACATTCTTACCCGATCAAAAATATCGCTCCAAAGGTTCCATCATGGTGCCCTTGTTCGGTAAAGAGTGCCCAAGCAATCCGGCCACATCCAAAATCGCCAAATTAACCGGTTGTGCCGTGGTGCCGACTTTTACCCGTCGAATCGAAGACGACTCAGGCATTCACTACGAAGTCACCTTTTTACCCGCGCTGGACAACTTTCCAAGCGGAGACGATTATCAGGATACTTTACGTCTGCATCACCTCTATGAAGACGCCGTACGGCAGGCTCCCGAACAATACCTGTGGGTGCATAACCGCTGGGATTTAAAACTGTAACTTTCGTTAAATACAAAAAAACCGCCATACGGCGGTTTTTCTTATCCTTCAGAACACAACTTAATGTCCCGCAGGGGCACTCGGATCAAAATCCGTCAAGATGTAATCTGCTCCGCAATAAGGACATTTCGCCTTACCGGTTTTTTCGATCGGCAGATAGACACGAGGGTGCGAATTCCATTTACTCATCTCCGGAGTCGGACAGTGCAATGGAAGATCTTTGTGCGTTACTTCATACTGCTTTTGGCTATTGGTTGAGTTTGATGACATCTGGCTCTCCTTTTTTAGCCTGAATTAAGCGACTGGCGTCAACCAATCCATATGAGATGGTGAACGGCCGTGAACAATATCAAAATACTGCGACTGCAGCTTTTCGGTAATTGGACCACGCGACCCACGACCGATCGGACGGTTATCCAATTCGCGGATAGGCGTTACTTCTGCCGCAGTACCGGTAAAGAAGGCTTCATCCGCGATATAAACTTCATCGCGGGTAATGCGTTTTTCACGCACTTCCAAGCCATTTTCCTTGGCCAACTGCATAATGGTTTTACGGGTAATACCATCCAGGCACGAGGTCAGTTCAGGCGTGTAAAGGATACCATCCTTAACCATAAAGAAGTTTTCACCGGAGCCTTCAGATACGTAGCCGTCAACATCCAATAGCAGCGCTTCGTCGCAACCATGCGCAACAGCTTCCTGCAAAGCAAGCATCGAGTTCATGTACTGACCGTTTGATTTCGCTTTGGTCATAGTAACGTTGACATGGTGACGCGTGTACGAAGAGGTCGCAATCTTAATGCCTTTGGTCAGGTTCTCTTCACCCATGTAGGCGCCCCATTCCCAAGCAGCGACCATAACATGCACTTTCAGATTATCCGCACGCAACCCCATACCTTCGGAACCGTAAAAAGCCATTGGTCGAATATAAGCCGATTTCAAATTATTTTCACGAACGGCCATGCGCTGAGCTTCATCAAGTACCTCTTTATCGAACGGCATAGGCATGTTCATGATTTTGGCAGAATTAATCAGGCGCTGTGTATGAGCGTCCAAACGGAAAATAGAAGTCCCCTGCTCCGCGTCATAGGCTCGGACACCTTCAAAGACACCCATACCGTAATGAAGCGTATGCGTTAAGACGTGAACTTTCGCCTCACGCCAAGGAACCATTTCTCCGTCCAGCCAGATCAGGCCGTCTCTATCTGCCATTGTTTGCATTGAATTCTTACTCCAAAAAACAGTGAATTGCGATGACGGAAACACCGTCCCGCCAATATTGAAAATATGACCAAGTATTTTAACGAATATAAGGAAATGGTGTATAAATAATTTTCCACTCGCAGAAAAATTGCTACAACAAAATATTGTTAAACATCAATTCCTTAGACTTAAAAAAAGAAAAACACAGCCAATAACTTGAAATTTACTCTCCAACAGATAAAATCATCTATTTGCTGTTCCGACAACACAACGGATTCAACAAGAAAAGCAACCATATTTGGAATGTATTTTTGAACCGAGTTTCAACGCCGGGCTTTTATTAAGAGAAGTCCTTGCACCTGAAATCGTTGAAAAATGCCTTTCACGGTTGCTTTTTTTATTTATGCAGCGCGCGAATCGCAACGAATTAGATAACAAAAACAGAACTTAAATGGCGTCACCCGGCACCCAATAGCAAAAACACAGTGCCGGAGAACAAGAGAAAGGAAACCTCGATGTCAAAACTAATGAACACCTATGCCCGTCTACCGGTTAGCTTTGTCAAAGGACAAGGGGCATTACTACAGGATACGGAAGGGAAAAGCTATCTTGATGCGGTCAGCGGCATCGCCGTCTGCAGCTTGGGACATGCTCACCCGGCAATCGCCGAAGCAATCTGTGAACAGAGCCAGACACTTCTGCATACATCCAACCTGTATCAGATCGATAAACAGCAACAACTCGCCGAAAAGCTATGCGACCTATCAGGAATGGAGCAGGTTTTCTTCTGCAACTCCGGGGCCGAGGCGAATGAAGCGTCGATTAAAATTGCCCGCAAATACGCCAACCAAAAAGGGATTAAACACCCTAAAATCATCGTCATGGAAAACAGTTTTCACGGACGTACCCTGGCGACCTTAAGCGCAACCGGCAACCCGAAAGTTCATGAGGGCTTTTACCCGCTGGTCGAAGGTTTTGAGCGTGTACCTTTCGACAATATCGGCGCAGTCGAAGCTCTGGAACAAGATTCGGATATCGTCGCCATTCTGGTTGAGCCTGTACAAGGGGAAGGCGGTGTTCACGTTCCACAAGCCGGCTACCTGAAAACCTTACGGGAAATCTGCGACCGAAACGACTGGCTGCTAATGATTGATGAAATCCAGACCGGCATTGGCCGTACCGGAAAATGGTTTGCCTATCAGCATGACGACATTATCCCGGACGTCCTCAGCCTCGCCAAAGCCTTAGGAAACGGCATGCCTATCGGCGCGACTCTGGCGGCTAAAAAAGCCACCGACATTCTGGTACCCGGAAATCACGGCACGACTTTTGGCGGCAACCTGCTGGCCTGTTCTGCCGCCGCTGCGGTAATCAATACACTGGAAGTTCACAACTATATCGAGCACGTTGCGCAAAAAGGCGAACAACTGCTTCAGGACTTCATAGAGGCGTTCACGGACATTGATGCCGTTGTCAATATTCGCGGTAAAGGTTATATGATCGGCATCCAATTAAACCAACCCTGCGGAGAACTGGTTTCCCAAGCGCTGGAAAAAGGCGTATTGATTAATGTTACCCGCGGAGACACGATTCGTCTGCTGCCGCCATTTGTCATGACACAAGAGCAAACACAACAGTTAATCACCGTTGTCAGCCAGCTTGTCAAAGACTTTACTCAAACAAATTAACAACTAAAAAAATTTATTATGACTGTAAGACACTTTTTGACCTTAAAGGACTTAAGCAAAGACGAGTTGCAGATTGTACTGCAGCGCGGAATTGAACTTAAGAAACGCCAGAAGGATGGTGAAATCTACGAGCCTCTGAAGAATCAGACACTGGCGATGATTTTTGAAAAATCCTCGACACGTACCCGACTCTCTTTTGAGATCGGCATGACTCAACTGGGTGGACATGCGATTTTTCTGTCACCGCGTGACAGTCAACTTGGTCGCGGTGAACCGATCGAAGATTCTGCACGCGTCATCTCCAGCATGGCTGACGCTATTATGATCCGTACCTTCGGGCATGAGATCATCGAAAACATGGCGGAATACTCTAAAGTGCCGATCATCAATGCACTGACCGATGATTTTCATCCATGTCAGCTACTGGCGGACATGCAGACTTATTACGAGCACCGCGGTAGCATCGCTGGCAAAACCGTAGCCTGGATTGGAGACGGTAATAACATGTGCCACTCCTATATCAATGCAGCCGAACAATACGACTTCAAACTGCGTATCGCCTGCCCAGAAGGCTACGATCCGAATCCGGAACTGGTTGAACAGCACGCCGATCGCGTCGAAATCGTCCGCAACAGCAAAGACGCTGCAGCCAATGCCGATCTCATCGTAACCGACGTCTGGGCCAGTATGGGACAGGAAGAAGAACAGCGCTTGCGCGAAAAGGCCTTTGCCGACTATCAGGTGAACGAAGAACTAATGGCCTGCGCCAAAGATACCGCCCTGTTCATGCATTGCCTGCCAGCGCATCGCGGAGAAGAAGTCACCGCAGAGGTGATCGACGGCAAACAATCCGTCATCTGGGACGAAGCCGAAAATCGCCTGCATGCACAAAAGGCGTTGCTGGAATTCCTAATGGCTAAATCCTAAGCCATTACGCATTTCATCAGCCATAAAAAAACCCGCTTAAAGCGGGTTTTTTTATGCCAGTCATCGATTAATTCGCTGGGTCTGTCACCGTAATATAGGTTGTAGATTTTTTACCTGATGGAGAAGTCACCACCAACTCAACAGTGCCAACTTCTGTTGTAGCATTATCGGGACTTGAAGCAAGCACCATAAAGAATTCGACCGCTCCAAGCTGATTATCAACGGTATCAACCGGAATCTCCGAAAGATCACCAATATCAGAGGTTACCTCAATGCTGGATCCGGTGGCAGGAGATTGACGGATCGCCGCCGTACAAGCCACATCATCTGGATCTATCGCGTCAACACGAACATAAGGCAGCGGAGTCACAGGATCCTGCATTCCATTCCCTGTACCATCGTGACACAAAGCCGCACTGTCTTCGGCCATCACCCAGAGAACAGCAAAATCAGCACCCGTTCCAAAAGTGATATTGGATGAACAACTACCATCGGTTTTCAGCTTGCCATTTCCATCCAAACAGCTTCCCGCCGTGGTCGACAACAAATGTGGTGTAGCAAACGAATCAGCCATAATCAAAGTAGCCTGCGCACGAACATTGGTTAAAGTTGTTTGCGGATCGACAACACAGTCAGTGGTATGCTCACAAGGAACGCCGTTGAAAGCTCCGTCCTCGTGATCAAATACCTGATTACTGTTGTAATCGATAAAGCGCTCATCTCGGGCAAAATCATTAACAAAGGCTTCCGTTGCCGTTGCATCAAAATGTCCGCTTTCATCATCATCGCGATAAGCTTCTTTCATATCATCAAAAACATCGCCATCGTTAAAGATGCCATCTGCATTTCGATCATAATAACTCTCATGCCCGATAGCATAGGCAATAATCTGTACACGATGATCAGCTGGACGAGGGTTCTGACTTGTCCAAGTCACCGAACACTCGCTGTCTGATGTTACGCATGAACCGTCAGAACCAGCATCCCCGATACGTCCGCCTTCGGTTGTAAAATTCACCACAGTCCCGTCCGGTACAGGATTGTTGTTTCGATCAGCCAAACGAATGGTTACCGGAACTGTAACCCCGTCTATCCCAAGAGACTCTGGAGCAAATGTCTCTAGAGACAGGCTCATACTATTCTGATCCGGAATACCGGTTGTGACCGTCAGTAAGTCAGATTGTACGAATACCACCTCACCACTATCCAGCGTCATTGTCGCAGTAACACGAACCGGTGTCGCAATAGTTCCGGCCTGAACGGTAGTCGAAACCTCTCCCGCAGCATTTGAAACTGCTTCAAGAGCTGACAATGACAAACCACCTACTTCAGTCGTCAAGCCAAATTCAATTGTGGCTCCCTGCACAGGATTCCCTGCATCATCGACAACTTTAAAACTGACTTGAGCCGTTTCTCCATAGCCATAACCACCTGTCCCTTTTAGGGACATAATAATAGGCGTTGACGGCGCAATGAACTGAATAGATGCTGCAGGCGGCACTTCACCCTCGCCAACAGTGCCGGTTGCCACGAATTCATAATTTACCTTTGCGCTATAGCCGGTCTCGGAAGAAGCCGTAAAAGTGCCCGGTGCCGTGCCCACCGTCAAGCTTTCAGGTGCATTAATATCAATCGAAGCTTCACCATTCGCATCCGTCAAAAGCTGGTTTTGAACCAAAGAACCGGAAGTTGCAGACACATTCACAATTGATTGAGGAACAGGATCTCCGTTGGAATCCAACAAAAGAATATTGACTCTGAAATCTTCAGTCGATGAAAATGACTCCTCACCGGTTGATGCAACTGTCAAAGTTAAATTAATACCGGCAGAGTTGGTAATTGTCGTTCCACCGGAAGAGCCGTTATCAATAACAACATAGCTGATAGAAGCGCTATCACCCGTAGCGGCAGATGCTGTCAGCGACCCCGCTTCTCCAGTCGCAGGAGCTGACAGTGTCACCATAGCCTCACCATTGGATCCGGTCACAACACTACTGTCAGATAAAGTTCCGGAAGAAGCTTCAAGAACAACAGCCACATTTGAAATAGGAAAACCTTCTTCATCGAGAAGAAGTAGATAGACATCTGCAGTGCCTCCGGCAGGAATATCCGTAGTTTCAACCGAGTCAACGGTCATTTTGGCATTCAGCCCAACCACTGGAGACTCAAAATTATCAGAACTCCCCGGCCCTCCACACCCGGTTAACAACGCAATCCAGAAAGCCAATAAGAGACCGGAGACTGACATTTTCATGAGACTATACCTCTTTTCTTGAAATAAATGCTTGGGCGAGCGTGCCCGAATCTAAGTATTCTAATTCGCCGCCCAGAGGAATTCCCTGAGCCAGACGAGACACCTTGATCCCACTGTTTTTAGCCATCTGCTGCAAATAATGCGCCGTGGCCTCTCCTTCTACCGTCGGGTTGGTGGCAATGATCATCTCATCAATCCCACCGCTCTGTAGACGCTCTTCCAGTTGTGGCAGAGCGATTTCATCGGGTCCTATGCCGTCAATAGGGGACAAACGCCCCATCAAGACAAAATAAACCCCTTTAAAAATCCCTGACTGTTCAATAACCGCGATATCCGCGGGAGATTCGACAACACAGATTTCGGAACGAATACGTTTGTGCGATGCGCATATCGGACAAAACTCGGTTTCCGAAAACGTCCGACACTCTTTACAGTGCCCGACATTTTCCATTGCCGTTTCCAGAGCTTTGGCCAAACGTAAACCGCCTTTTCGGTCACGCTCTAAAAGATGATATGCCATGCGTTGAGCAGATTTTGCGCCAACACCGGGTAGAACCTTCAATGTTGCAATTAAATCATCAATTAAAGGCGTTTGCATTGATCTTCCTTATCAAAAAGGCATTTTCATGCCAGGGGGCAAGTTGACACCCGCGGTCAAGGAGCCCATCTTTTCCTGAGACTTCTCTTCAACCATACGGCTTGCACTATTGACCGCAGCGGCGACAAGATCTTCAAGCATTTCACGGTCATCCATCAGGGAATCATCCAATTCAACCTTCACCAACTCGTGCTTTCCGGTCATGATAACTTTAACCAGGCCACCGCCCGCTTCGCCGGAGACTTCCATTTTGGCGATTTCTTCCTGCGCTTTCTGCATATTTTCCTGCATTTCCTGCGCCTGCTTCATTAGGTTACCTAAACCACCTTTACCACCAAACATTTTTCACCTCTCAAACAATATAAATTAAACACATTACAAAGGTTTTACCGAATCCGGCAACACCTGTAAATTCAACAAAGACATTAAATTATGCAAAACAGGGTCTTGAGCAATCGCGTTTTCCGCCTGCTTCTGCCGCTCTTCAATTCGTCTCGCCTCAAGCTGCCGAGGCGTAAGCTGCTCACGATCAAACATCGAGCCGTCCAGAACCTGTAATTCCAGACCCAACCGACTGCCGACCTCATCATTAAACTGTTGCATGGCGACGTGCTGCCGGGAGAAATCCTGCTCGGGATTGACCGCAATCTGCAACTGGGACGCATCTTTAGAAAGCAGAACCGACTGCGATGCAATTTCCAGCACCATGCCTTTTAACTGCATCCCTTCGATCAGCTCCTGCCATAATTGCATTTTTTCCTGCGCCGAGGCACTAATCTGCACCGCAGGCACACTGCTCATCTCAAAGGCAGTTTCATGCGGATTTGATAAATTCTGCGTATCGTCAGAAGGCATAGAGGCAGACGGCATGTCAAGCGAAGGATCGTTTTGAATTGCAGCATCCGACGAATTTTCTGCATAGGTCGGTTCAAAAGGCGCCGCAGAGCCGAAACCGGCAGCATTATCAGCGAATGACTGGGAAACTTCGTCAAAAGAATGTCCGGCAGAAGGCTCGATAATCGGTTCGTTCACCCACGGCGGAACCTCTGAAAACACATCGACCGGCGCCGACAATTCGGTATGCGACGAAGCAGGTATTTCCGGTTGATTCGAAATCGGGGAAAAATCTGCTTGGTTATCCGCGACAGGAGCAGATCTTTCCATTGCCCCCATCCCCATCTGGGCAACCTGTTTTTCCAAATCCGATTTCGGCTGCTCTACCGGCTCCGCGTTTTGCGGCGCATCAGGCTTTCCCAGCGAATCAAACCCCGCAAGCATCTGCTCCGCCAACGACGGCCCATTCTCTTGCGGCATCTGAACCTCATTCGATTCCGGCACTACCGGTTTTTTAGGTGTAATCTCTTTTCCAACCAGATTACGTGCCGACGACATTTGCGCTACCGCAACCTGAGGATCAAGCGTCTCGAGAACACTCTCCTGCGGATCGACATCCCCGCTGCTAAGCCCAAAGTCCTGCTCGCTTTGCGGCGAGACTTGCTGAGCCGTTTCCGAAGCAACTGGTGCTGCCGAATTGGCGCTTTGCTCAACAGACGGACTTAACACTTGTGCTTTGACTTCAGGGGCTGCGCTCGACTTCTGTTCGGTAAAATTTTGCAAGCCACTCTTCAACGAAGCCAAGGCCGCAGAAGGATCTACCTCGGAAACCGGAGTAACCGTCTCAACAGCCCCCCCATCCTTTACAGCCGAGGTCGCAAGCTGCTGCGGATCAAAAGCAAACATACGCATCAGCCCCATCTCGAAACCGATACGGCTATCCGGAGCCAACTGCATATCCTGCTTGGTCAAAAGGCTGATCTGATAAAGTGTCTGGACTCTTTCGGGACTGAGAGCCTGGGACAGCGCCTGCAAAAGTTCCTGCGGAAGGCTATCGAAATTTGCCGCCTCGCCGAACAATTGGAAATAAGTGATTTCATGCAAGGTTTCACTCAAACTGGCCAACAGAGCATCATAGTCTACACCCATCATCGCCAGTTCCTGCATCACGTCTTTGATTGCAGCGGAGCTATCCTCGGCCAGCGCCTGCAGAATACGTAATACAAATTGTTGATCGACCAGCCCCAGCATGGTTTGCACCGGCTGAAACTCAATCTTACCGGCTCCGTATGCGATCGCCTGATCAAGCAGACTCAAAGCGTCTCGCGCCGAACCATCGGCGCTTTTGGCGATCAATGCCAGAGCGCTCTCTTCATACGGAATATTTTCCTGCTGCAAAATATACTGCAGGTGATTCTGTATCTGCACCTGGGTCAATCGCATCAGATTAAACTGCAGACAGCGGGACAAAACAGTATTCAGAAGCTTATGCGGATCGGTCGTCGCCAGCAGGAATTTAACGTGTTCCGGCGGCTCTTCCAGGGTTTTCAGCAATGCATTGAAACTGCTCTTGGAAAGCATATGCACTTCATCGATCAGATAAACTTTAAAACGCCCTTGAGTCGGCGCGAACTGAACATTTTCGAGAATTTCGCGGGTATCATCCACTTTCGTCTTCGAAGCGGCATCGACCTCAATCAAGTCAATAAAACGCCCTTCATCGATCGAACGACACACTTCACACTGGCCGCAAGGCGTAGAACTGATTCCGGTTTCGCAATTGAGCGCTTTGGCAAATATTCGGGCGATGGTGGTTTTACCGACCCCACGGGTTCCGGTAAAAAGATAAGCGTGGTGCAGGCGCTGCTGATCAAGCGCATTCGCTAAAGCTTGCATGACATGTTGTTGGCCAACCAGCTCGGAAAAGTTTTTCGGACGCCACTTTCTCGCTAAAACGCTATAACTCATGCTTAAACCTTGTTCATGCCTGTAAAGAAAAACCACTGAGGACCGGCGAAAAAGAATGCCAGAATCAGGTCGCAAATTGCCTGCTATTTTACCGTTAAGGCTAACAAAATGGGGAGAAATTCAGATTGGAAATGGAGGCAACCCTGCCCGCCTTACCTCGGCGCACGCATCAGAAGGTACCGTTGCTTCCTTCCGGACCTGGCGGGGTTTCCAACTTAGCGTCGCGAGGGGACGAACAGAGTTACCATATTGAGAATATTCGGATAATAACGAAATAATCAAGAACAAAATTCCGTCTTAAACATCAACAACAGCCACTTGACTGCCGTTTAAGAAAACCGAAGCCGTCGCCGGCGTTTAACACCATAAACCTTCAGTTCCGAATGAGTGTGGGGATTCTAATGGGAACGATCTTTATTGTCAAATCGTCAAAAACCACTCCTGAGGCCTGAAATCTTCAAAACCGCTTGCTGCCGACGCCCACTGCCTCGCGAAAAGAGTCAGACTTAACCGGGTATTCAAGCATAACGACGGCGAAACCAATGCTTGCGGATCATTCGACCATAAAACCATTCAAACAACCCGGCAACGCAAATAAACCCTGCAAAAACCGCTACGGCAATTGGATTACTCAAAACCGTCTGGTAAAGCAATGTAAGCAAAGCAAGCGCACTGATAATTGCGGCTAACAACGTAATGACACCCGACGCGCCGATCTTATTCCTCAGGCGAAAAGCGCCGAAGTTAATAACGGTAAAAATCAATAAAAAACCGGCACTGCCAAGAATTGCGATTTCGGTTAAATCTATGCTATTGGCCAACAACAAACTGATCGCAGCGATCGTCATAACACCGTTCACCGGAATTGCACGCGTTTCATGATCCAACGCCTCTGGCAGCTCCCCTTCCTTGGCAATCAAGTATCCCAAACGCGCGTTACCGTAAATCGTCGCGTTAATTGCCGAAAATGTCGCCAATAATGCCGCCACCGCGACCAACTGAAAACCGACGGTCCCGAGCGCCGGTTCGGCCGCGATTGCCAAGACATAATCTTTCGCGTCGAGTAATTTTTCTTCAGGAACACTGCCGATGGCGATTATTGCAATACCGACATACAGCAGTAGCACACCGACCACCGAAACATAAAAGGCCCGAGGCAAATTGCGTTCCGGCTGCTTGATCTCTTCGGCCGCATTGGAAATCAATTCAAACCCTTCATAAGCGACAAAAATAATCATGCCCGCAATAAAAACATTAAACGCCGGCATCCAGTGCTGCGTCGACAGTCGCTCACCTTCCACTGTCCCGACGCCAAAAACCATAATCAATAACAGCAAAAGCAGCTTAATCGCAACAATCAGCGTTTCCGAACGACTGACAAACCCGCTGCTGATTAAGTTAATCAACATCGGCACCACAATAGCCAGACTGATCAGAAAGTGCGCCAAAAAAGAAGACGGCGACTCGACGAAGGTCAGTCCGTAAGAAGCAAAGGCCTTGGCATAAAGTGCAATAGTCACCAGATAGCACAGCCACAGAAATAGATTCAAACTACCGGAAAGCAGGTTGTGGTTAAAAGCCTGATCGACAAAAAACACCGTGCCGCCGCGACTCTGGAAATACACGCTAAACTTCACATAAGAGTATGCCGTCAGAATGGCAATCACTCCGGCGAAAACAAACGCAAGCGGCGTGGCTCCTCCGGCAAAAGAGATCGCTTCGCCAAGTACCGCAAAAATACCGCCGCCGACCATTCCTCCGACGCCGATGGCAATCGCCCCCAACAACCCGATTGAACGATTCGGCGGTGTTATTTTCGACATGACCGTCCCACGCTATTCAAAAAAACAGTAAACCGTCGTACTTTCGCCGGACAGGCAGAAAAAGAGTCGTCTGGTAAAAGATGACAGCAGTCCTTAATAGTTATAACGATCGCATACCGCTTCTGAACTGTTGCCGTCCTGATCCAGCGACAGCACCGGCAATTGCGGCATAAAACCTTGATCGCGCATCGTTTTCGAACACGCCATCATCTGTTGAAAAGAGTGCGAAGTTTGCGCTTCCCGGCTGAACACCAATGCTTTGGACTGGGCAGCTTCTGTTTTTCCGCTGCGACAAAGATCAAGCAACTCATTCTGCATGCGATTAATTGCAACCTCATACCGATTCTGCTCCAATTCATCGACCTGCCCGATACAATCCTGCATTTTATTCATCGCCAGAGCCATCTGTTTCATACCCGGCTGACTGTAATCGGTTGTATCCACCGCCTGAACGCTTCCGGTAGTCAGCAGACAAGTCGCCGCAAGCATGATCGTATGTTTTCTCATTCTATACCCTTAAAAAATTCCAGACTTTTCATCCTAGCGGAAATCGCGCGGACATTTGCGCATCATAATTCAAGCTTCCTTAAAAAGGTATCGCCAAGCATTACGTACTCATTGAACTTAAAAAACGCCCTCGAAACTGCGACACCAAAACGACAAAACATGGCGGCGTAAGAATTCAAATATTCGACAAACTGAAAAAATCGTTCAAAGCCGATCCGGAAAAGCAGCACTTATGCACCACAATAAAACACAAACAAACCAAAATAAATCAACACGCCTTTCGAAAACACGCTAAAAACCCACTAATTTAAAACTAAGCAATTGATATTAAAAGATTTTTAAAAAGTTAAATTCACTTCTTGCTTAATTAGGTTATTACACTTGTATTAATTCGTAATAACCAACAGCCAACAGCGGAGTACCTCCTATGAAACTAAATGTATTTAAGAAAGCGGCTAAATTTGCTGCGGTTTTGTCTTTAAGTAGCCTTTCCTGGATTGCCAATGCGGCCGAACCTTTGAAAATCGGTTACAGCGACTGGCCTGGCTGGGTAGCCTGGGAAGTTGCGATTGAAAAGAAAATGTTTGAAAAAGAAGGCGTTGACGTTCAATTCGAATGGTTCGACTACGTCGCATCAATGGAAGCTTTCGCAGCCGGTCAGCTGGATGCGGTCGGCATGACCAACGGTGACGCTCTTGTTACCGGCTCTACCGGTGCGCCAAGCGTGATGATTGCCATCAACGACTATTCAAACGGGAACGACATGGTTGTAGCGCAACCTGGCATCTCATCCATTAAAGAATTGAAAGGCAAAAAAATCGGTGTTGAAGTCGGTTTTGTCGGCCATCTTTTACTGCTAACCGCTCTTGAAGAAAACGGCATGAGCGAGTCTGACGTCACTCTGGTTAATGTACCGACCAACGAAACCCCTCAAGTTCTGGCTTCTGGCGAAGTTGACGCAATTGTTGCCTGGCAGCCAAGCTCCGGTCAAGCCCTGAACCTGGTTCCAGGATCATCAGCGGTGTTCACCTCAGCGGACAAACCGGGAATCATTTATGACGGTCTATCCGTCAACCCTGCCAGTCTGGCTTCCCGCGGTGCTGACTGGGAAAAAGTATTGAAAGTCTGGTATCAGGCAGTGGATTACATCAATGATCCTAAAACGCGTAACGACGCTTTGGAAATCATGTCATCCCGCGTTGGCCTGACTGCAGCAGAGTATGCACCTTTCTTGAAAGGTACCAAGCTATTGACTTTGGAAGAAGCAAAAGCGGCTTACAAAAAAGGTTCTGGTCTGGATTCGATCTACGGTTCTTCAAAAATTTCTGATGACTTTAACGTCAATAACAAAGTGTATGACGCGCCTCAGGATGTCGACGCTTACTTTGACGGCAGTCTAACCAACGGTTTGTAAAGTTCAGTAAATACCGTTTCGAAGTAACCCTTCGAATCCTCTAGGACGCAGCAACCTTGCCTAAGGTTGCTGCATTTTATTCTTCACCTGAAAGTGAGTAACCCACAATGCCTTCGACTACGAAAACATTCAGACACGATGATGCACTACTGCCGACTCTATT
The DNA here is from genome assembly GCF_013282625.1 of Thiomicrorhabdus xiamenensis. Classification (NCBI taxonomy): domain Bacteria; kingdom Pseudomonadati; phylum Pseudomonadota; class Gammaproteobacteria; order Thiotrichales; family Piscirickettsiaceae; genus Thiomicrorhabdus; species Thiomicrorhabdus xiamenensis. The sequence goes on along the minus strand of NZ_CP054020.1, from coordinate 657,684 downwards.
GGCGACAGGCTATGCGCTGAGCGGCTATCTGGTCGGCGGATACTGGATGTTGATTGACGGCTGGTACTTCAATCTACCGGGGGTCTTGTGGTTTGCCCATTCTATGGTTATTGCCGCCTACCTTATTCATGAGGCGGCCCATCAAAGCGTCTTCCGTAAAAAGCAGGCCAACCGCTGGTACGGCGAATTGCTTTTATGGATTACCGGCAGCAGCTATTCGGACTTTAACGACATCGTCCACAAACACAACCGCCACCATTCGGACCGGGCGGATATCGTCAGTTTCGACTTCCGACCGATTCTGGAAAAACACCCGTTTTTCCTCAAAACCCTGCAAATTCTGGAGTGGGCGTACATTCCCGCTTTGGAAATTCTCATGCACACACTGGTGATCATTTTACCTTTCGTTAAAACAAATCGCCGTCAACGACGTCTGCGCGTTCTGTCGGTCTTAGTCGTACGTCTTGCCCTTTTCGCTTGGCTGGCGTCGATTTCGATTCACTTTCTATGGCTTTATGCGCTGGCGTATCTGCTGTTTTTGACCGTTATGCGCTTTATGGACGTCCATCAGCACACCTACGAAGTTTACGAAACGCTCGACTCGCCGCGCGGCCCGGAAGCTCGCCTAAGAGACCGCGATTTTGAAGAACACAACACTTACTCGAATCTGCTTTCGGTGAAATACCCTTGGATCAATCTGCTGGTTCTGAACTTCTGCTACCACAACGTCCACCATCACCAACAGCTTCAACCCTGGTATCGACTGCCGAAACTGCATAAACAGATGTATGGCGATGATGAGCAGCAGGTTTTGACTTTCCGCCACCTAATCAAAAGCTTCCATAAATACCGGATACCGCGAATTCTCAACGGCGACCCGATCGACCTGCCCGTTAAACATGACGAAGGCGAGAGTTTCATCGGTGTCGACGGAGTCTCTTTTCTGACCGCACACTAACTTGAACGGAGTAACCGCATGACCCAAGTAAAAAAATTCTGGTCGATTCTCACCGGTGAACACACCTACGAGAAAACCCTTTCAACACGTGGCCGCGGCCAGGGAGAAATCATTAAGGCACCGATTCTCGCGTATCTGATTGAAACCGATAACGGACGAATCCTGTTCGATGTCGGCTGCGACTATCAAAAAATCAAGCAGCCGGATCTGCGTGCAAAATATTACGAACACGACGGCTTTCCTTTCGGCCCGCCAGACATGACCGAAGAACAGCGCTTGCCGAATAAACTGCAAATTCTCGGCTTGCAGCCGGAAGATATCGATATGGTATTTTGCAGTCATCTGCATTTCGACCATGCCGGTGGATTGTGCGAATTTTGCGGCGCGGAAGTCCATGTCCATCAGCGAGAGATGAAAGCCGCCAAAGAACCAGCCGACGACGCCTATTTCGCCAGCGATTTCGAGCTGCCGGTAAACTGGAAAATTCAAACCGGCGAATACGAACTGGTGCCCGGCGTCAATGCCATTGAAACCCCGGGCCATACGGCGGGCCACATGTCGATGATGATTGAAATGCCCAAAGGCCCGCCAATCATTCTCGCCGGTGACGCCGCCGATCTGACGGAAAATATTCGCGACGAAGTCGCTCCGGGGCTTTGCTGGCAGGACAACGAAGCGCTGGCAATCGACAGCATCCGTAAGCTGAAATCACTCAGTGAAAAAGAGAAGGCCGACCTTTGGCCGAATCACGACTGGCAGTTCTACCTGAAAACCAATCGTTTTCCTAACTACTTTGAATAAAGAGCCGACTCAGTCATGCAACTGAAAACCTTTAAAACCCTGTGGGGCAATACCCTGCAGATCGAAGACGCCTGCGCCGAAGCAAAAACCGCTGGTTTCGACGGCATCGAAGGCCGGGCTCCCGAGCTTTCTCAAAGTGTCGCATGGCAAGAGGCTCTGCACAGACACCAGTGCGACTATATCGCCGAGATTGTTTCCGGCGGAGATTATGTGCCGGACCGCAGCTGGTCCAGCGAACAGCACTTGGATGACATCAGACGGCAAATCGAACAATCGCTACCGTTCAAGCCGCTTTTCGCCACTTGTATTGTCGGCTGCGACGCCTGGAGCGAACCCGAAGCTATCGAGTTTTTCGAACAGGCGATGCGCCTACAAGAAGAGTTTGGCCTGCAATTAAGTTTCGAAACCCATCGCAGCCGACCAACCTTTAATCCTTGGACAACGCTGCGTATTGCCCAGGCTTTACCGGATCTCAAACTGACTGTCGACATCAGTCACTGGTGCGTGGTGTGCGAAAGACAGATGGATTCGGAAATGGAAACCCTGCTACAACTGATTCCGCAGATCCACCACATCCACGCCCGAATCGGTTACGACCAGGGACCGCAAGTTCCCGATCCGCGCGCTCCTGAATATCAAAGTGCCGTCGAATCCCATCTCGCTTTCTGGCGTCAGATCTGGCTACACCGACAAAAAAACCAGGCCGATACCACCACTATGACGCCGGAGTTTGGTCCGGATGGCTACTGCCATTTACAACCCTACACACAAATGCCGGTGGTTGATCTGTGGGAAATCAATCAATGGATGAACATCCGGGTCAGACAAGCCTATTCGGACTGTCTCGCGACGCCGTAACCCCTTCAGGAAATAAACACTATGCAATCCATCGCTGTTTTCACTTTACTGGGCGCCTCGATTTTATGGGGGTTGACCTGGCTGCCGTTGAAATTCCTGCACGAACAGGGATTCAACGGCATCGCTATCACCTTCTTAGTGTACGTAATTATGTTTGCCGTCACCCTGCCGACAATCTGGCGCTTCCGAAAGCAGATTGCCGGAAACGGCTTGGCATTATTGGGCATCCTGCTTCTCGGCGGCGGCGCTCAGCTGGCATTTAACACCTCGATGATCTTCGGCGATGTTATCCGGGTTATGGTGCTTTTCTATCTGGTTCCTCTATGGGGCGTACTCGGCGGACGACTCTTTCTGAGCGAACGGATTACCCCATTCCGCTGGCTTGGCATGGGCTTTTCCATTATCGGCGCCTTTTTCGTGGTCGGCGGCATGAACGCCTTCTATGCACCACCGAGCTGGATCGATGGTTTGGCCCTGTTATCCGGTTTCCTGTTCGCTATGAACAACATTGTTTTCCGCGCCTCACCGAAGATTCCGATCATGCTCAAACTGAACGTTATGTTTCTGGGCGCAGCAGGCCTCTCAGCGGTGGTTCTGAGCCAGATGGGTGACGAAGTAATACCTCAGGTGTCAACCGGCACTTGGGGAATATTACTAGCTTTTGCGATTTTCTGGATGTTACTGGCCAATCTTGGGACGCAATGGGCGGTCACTCAAATGGAGGCCGGCAAATCTTCGATCATCCTGATTCTCGAACTGGTTACCGCCGTAGTTTCGGCCAGCCTGATTCTCGGTGAAACCATGAGCGGCCTCGAAATGCTCGGCGGCGCCCTGATATTAATCGCAGCCCTGCTGGAAACACTGCCGCAAAAAAGAAAGATGCAAACGCACCAAAATGGCGAAATTTCTGCTCTGTAATAAACATAAGCAACGACAAGCGCGGCACAAAAACAGCCTAAAAATAACTAACTGATTGATAACTCAATAAAAAACCATTATTGAGTTTTCTTTTGCTAAATAAGTATTACTTTTTTTAAAAAAGGTAATACCCAACGGATTCGAGCCGGGCAACTTACGCCAATGCCCCGGAACGGAAAGCCTTTTTAATAATGGGAAATAAATTATGCAGTGGCATCAAATGACCTGGCCGGAAATCGCAGAATACGCCCGAAGCGAAAGCTGTGCGGCTTTACTGCCGATTGGAGCAACCGAACAACATGGCCCGCATCTCGGCTGCGGTATGGATTCGGAAATCGCCGACCAACTGGCAAAAGCGGCAGGAGACCTGACCGATATCGCCGTTCTGCCGACCCTGCCTTACGGTTGTTCCATCGGTCACTCGAAGCGCTGGCCGGGCACCATTGCCCTGCAACCGAAAACGCTGATCGATGTCGTCAAGGAAATCGGCGATTGGGTCGCTTACAGCGGAATCAAGCGACTGTTTATTTTAAACAGCCATGTTTCCAATTTTGCCCCTCTGCGTTGTGCTCTGGAAATGCTGCGTGCCGAACACGACGATTTAATGGTCGCCCTGATTAACTCGGCCACCGTCAGCGAACGCGTCAAGGCACGTCACTTTGAAGATGCCGACGACTGGCACGCCAATGAAGCCGAGACCTCTTTGATGATGGCTTTGGCTCCGGAAATCGTCCGCCCCGAACGCCTTCAGGATTCCGACGATCCGGACAGAACGGAAAACTGCGTTTTCTCGCATCCGGTTAACCGCACCAGTCTCAACGGTGTCACCGGCAAGCCCAGCCTGGCAACCGTCGAAAAAGGCGAAGAGCTCTTTACCTGGATGCAACAGGATCTGGCAAACAAGATTGAACAAGGATTAAAGGAGCAGCCACCGCTGCCTCACAGTTATCACCACCCTCTTAGCGACAGCGAGTGAACCGTCTGTCGACCGAATACACAACGCTACCGAATTAAGGAGACCTTAAATGAACGTTGAAATGGATGTAAAACAACTTAAAAAAGAATGGAAAAACAGCGGTGTTAAATACTGCCTTGGCGCCTATGTTGATATTCACGGCATTCCGAAAGGGAAAGTTGTGCCGATCGACCATTTGGAACACATGGTCGAAGGTTCCGAGCTTTATACCGGTTATGCGCTGGACGGTTTGGGACAGAGTCCGAACGATGATGAAATCGCTTCGGTACCCGATCTGGACAGTGCGATCCAACTGCCTTGGCAGCCGGAAGTCATGTGGATGGCCGCCGACAACACTCTGCACGGCGAACCTTATGAAATCAATACCCGTGTTGCACTGAAAAAAGTTCTTGCCGAAGCCGAAGAGATGGGGTTCGGGTTTAACCTGGGAATCGAGTGCGAACTGTTCGTTTTGAAAGAAGAGGAAGACGGCAGCCTTTCGGTTCCGGATCCGGACGACAGACTGATCAAGCCGTGCTACGACGTACGCGGTTTCATGAACCGTTTTACCTGGTTGGATAAGATGGCGACCACCATTAACGACCTCGGCTGGGATCTGTACTCCTTCGACCATGAAGACGCCAATGGACAGTTCGAATTCGACTTCCAGTACAGCGACGCTCTGACCATGTGCGACCGTTTTATTTTCTTCCGTTATATGGCCAAACACTATGCACAGGAAGAAGGCCTGCTGGCGACCTTTATGCCGAAACCTTATGCCGACAAAACCGGTAACGGCGCGCACTTCAATATGTCGCTGTTCGATAAAGAGACCGGTGAAAACGTCTTTAAATGCGATCCGAAGGACGATCCTCGCGGACTTGGCCTGACCGAACTGGGTTATCAGTTCATCGCCGGAGTCATCAAGCACGGACCTGCACTGTGCGCCGTCTTCTCGCCGACGGTCAACAGCTATAAGCGTCTGGTTCGTCAAGGGGATATGAAAACCTTCTCATGGGCACCGGTTTTCAACTCTTTCGGCTCCAACAACCGTACCAACTCGATCCGCGTTCCTATGGGCGGCGGACGCTTCGAATCGCGTAATGCCGACGGTTCGGTCAACCCATATCTAGCCGCGACACTGGTATTGGCTGCCGGCCTGCAGGGTATTCGCGAAAAACTCGATCCGGGCCACGCTCAGGAAGACAACCTGTATGAATTGAGCGAAGAAGAACGCCTGGCCAGAGGCATCGAATTCCTACCGCAAAACCTTCTGGAAGCGGTTGAAGCCTTCGAAGCCGACCCGTTTGTCGAAGAGGTTCTCGGCAAAGAGTTGCGTGACGAGTTTATTACCTATAAAAGACGCGAATGGCGTGAATACCACGAAACCATTTCCGCCTGGGAAATCAAACGCTACAGCCATCTTTTCTAAGACCACCTGTCTTACCGGTTGATTCATGAGCTGCCTGCAATCGCAGGCAGTGTCTAACTCGATAACCTTTTCTTCTGCCAAGCAACTTCCTATCCGAACCATCCTAGACTCTAACTCCGCTACACCACCTCGCCCCCCTTTTTTCAGGGTGTGCAAGATCCCGTTGCGACCTTGTAATGATCTCGTTACAGCGAAACGTTTGTTTTATACAAATAGAGACTTTTGAGCACGGCTCTCTGCTATGATTCAAATAAGATTGTTATGAAATTTTTCGAATCGTCTCTGACCAGGACCCGTCTCTGAGATAACGGTTACCCGCGAGCCGGTGAAATGATTTCGTGCCCCACGATTTTATTCAAAACAGTCGAAAAGGAATGGAAACTGCTTCTATTTTGGGAAAAGCCAAGTCCCGAAACCGAATCGACAGGGAAGTTACATGAAAAAAAACGCCCGGCAAACATTAGACCGCTACTATCAACAGGTGTCGGACATTATTCTTGCCCGACAAAATCCGATTACCGGCCTTCTGCCGGCCAGTACCGCTATTACCGCCCATGGCGACTATACCGATGCCTGGGTACGTGACAACGTCTACAGCATCCTGGCGGCCTGGGGCCTGGGACTGGCTTACCGCCGGGTTGACGATACCCAGGGACGAGCGGTGTTGCTGGAACAGAATGTCGTCAAGCTGATGCGCGGTCTGTTAATTGCCATGATGAAGCAGGCGCACAAAGTTGAAGCCTTTAAACACTCCCAGGACCCGCTCGATGCCCTGCACGCCAAATACGCCACTGCAACCGGCGACCCGGTCGTCGGCGATGACGAATGGGGACATCTGCAACTGGATGCAACCAGCCTGTTCCTCCTGATGCTGGCGCAAATGACCGCTTCGGGCCTGCGGATTGTCTTCTCGATGGACGAAGTGCATTTTATTCAAAACCTGGTTCACTATATCGGCCGCGCTTACCGTACGCCGGATTACGGCATCTGGGAACGCGGTAATAAAATCAATCACGGTATCGCCGAGGTCAACAGCAGCTCGGTCGGCATGGCCAAGGCGGCGCTGGAGGCGATGGACGGCTTCAACTGTTTCGGCTCCGAAGGCGGCGAAAGCAGCGTCATCCATGTTATCCCCGATGAAATCGCCCGGGCACGGATTACGCTGGAAGCCGCGCTGCCCTCTGAATCGCTGTCCAAAGAAGTGGATGCCGCTACGCTAAGCATCACCGGCTTTCCGGCTTTTGCCGTCGAGGACGCCGATCTTGTCGAGCAAACGTTGGATGAAGTGATCGGCAAATTATCCGGTCATTACGGCTGCAAACGCTTTCTTCGCGACGGCCATCAGGCCGCCAACGAAGACGCCAACCGCCTGCACTACGAACCCGAAGAGATGAAACAGTTCGAGCACATCGAATGCGAATGGCCGCTGTTTTTCACTTATCTTCTGTTGCACTACCTGTTTACCGATCAACCCGAACAAGCCCGCGAGTACCGGGAAAAACTTGAAGGTCTTCTGATTGAACAAGACGGTCAGAAACTGCTTCCGGAACTTTACTATGTACCGCTGGATAAAATCGAAGCCGAACGGGAAAATCCCGGCTCGCAAAAACGCGAAGCGAATGAAAACGTTCCATTGGTCTGGGCACAGAGTTTGTATATTCTGGGCGCACTGATTCAGGACGGTTTGCTGGATATTACCGACATTGATCCGCTTGGACGACATAACTGCATCGGTAAAAACCTCGGCAAACAGATTCAGTTTTCGCTGATCGCCGAAAACGATCAGGTACAGAATAAACTGGATGAGTACGGGCTGGTCACGCAAACTCTGCAAGAACTCAAGCCGATACAGGTTTTACAGGCCAGTTCGCTGGCCGATGCCTTTGAATGGCTCGGGCGTTCGAAGCGTTTGGCGTTGAGCGGCCGCCCGCATCGCAACCCCAGAGGACTGACGACTTCCTGCGTATACGAGTATGAAGGCAACCGCTTTATTTTCCAGCCGCAGTTTCTCAGCCGTCACGATTTCTATCTCACCCAAGACAACCGCATGCTGGTTCGACGTTTGAAAATGGAAATGGGCTATATCTACCGACAGTGGAATTTACCCGGCCGTCCGCTGGTGGCAATGGTGGTCAACCAATCCATGCTGAGTAAAGGCGGTAGCCGGGCGCTGCTGGAATTTATGGAAGAGTGCCGCCACGGTAGCTTTGATGACATACCGGTGAAACTGGGCTCTTTGAAAAACTTCCTGCCGACCTCGGCCAAACGCAGCTTGCACTATCTCGAACAAGCACCGGGCGACAACGACGAACAACTCTCGCAGGCGAACCCTTGTCTGGTTCTTCAGGCAGGCGGGGATGAAGTACCGTCGACACTGAATATCGACACCTGTAATCAGTGGAACGATGACGCGCTGATCGCCCAGCTGATCCACACCGATAATCTGCAGGATCAGTTTGCCCTGCTGCAGATTCTGTTTGCGCGCCATGACGGAGACTTCGACAGCGGTCTGACCGACTCCGAAGGCACCCCCTGCAGCCTGCGTAAACTGATGGATGAAATCTATCTGGCCGCCGGCGAACTGAACAACTGGGACATTACACGTCGCGCCGCAGCGTGGCTGGATAAACACGATATCAACCTGGAAGGCGCGGTCACCGAAATTCTGGTGCGTAAAATCGCCCTGAGCGTTTCGCGTCAATACAGCAAACACTCGACCTTCAGACAACCGGCCGGCGCGGATGAGATCATTCGCATTATCAAAGAGTTCAATCCGGACGATCAGCGGGCGCAGATTCTGACCCAGGAACTGATTCTCAATCTTGGCTTGCTGATCCGCTCGCGACCTGAACTGCTGAGCAATATGACCCTTATTCGTACCGGCCAGCTGCTGCAGCTTCTCGCCGGACATATTCGCCATGCCGAAACCAATTACAGTGCCAGCGACGCCATGGATCTGCTGATGACCAAGGCACCTTTCGAAATCGCGCAGGCGCTGGAATACGTTCTGGAACACTATGCAGACGTTCAGGAAGAGCTTTATCAGCAAGAGCAGATGAAGTTCGATAACAGCGACCGGGATTTGAAACTGCCGAAGTTTGAATCCAATATGGACCCGGAATTGGGTCAGGCGGACGACTGGCATCACTGGCGTAAAATCAACGGCAGTATCGGTCGCTATCCGGACGGTTTCTACGAAGGCGTCTGGGACGTCGTCAATCAAACCGCCGGTGTCATTATCGGCGATCAATGGAACCCAAAACGCCGCCTTGAACATTCGCTCAGCGCCAATATGACTCGCGGCGAAAAGCTTTTCCAGGACAAGGTCGATCACCTGCTCAATAAAACACCGGTACCGGAAGTCCGCCGTCTCTACTACGAGGCCCTTATGGTACTGGGCATGATTATGCGAGCGAATCCGGATTTACGCTCGAACGACGTCATGATTCTCGATGTCATTCTCGGGCACGCCGTCCGCCTTCGCTGGTTATCGCAGACAGGCAACGAAATCATCGCCTATGACGGTCAGCGCGAGCAGGCGTGGCAAGATTTTTACTATTGCCCTCCGCATGAAACGGCTAATGCAATCGTGAACGCCTTCCGCTTCCTGCATAAAGGCAAATAGCGAAAATAACCTTCATCGGGAACCAAAGCCCTCCGAGGCTTTTTAGAGGAGATAACAACCATGGTTCGAATTCTTGCTGGCGATGTTGGCGGTACCAAAACCGTACTCGCGCTCTACCAGAGTGACCAAGGAGAATTGACAGAGATCCGCAAGGAAACCTATCCCAGCGGGCGCCATACGCGTTTTGAAGACCTGCTGCTGGAGTTTCTCGGTTCCGATTCACTGATCGACGCAGCCACCTTTGGAATCGCCGGCCCGATCAAGTCTCAGCGCTGCATTACCACCAACCTTCCGTGGATCATAGATGCCGCAGAAATCGCTGACGAGCTGAATATCCCGCAGGTACATCTGCTCAATGACCTGGAAGCGGCCGCTTATGGTATTTTGCGACTTGACCATTTTCACGAGCTCAATCCTGATGCCCATGAGGAAGCCGGACACATTGCCGTGATTGCTGCCGGTACCGGACTGGGTGAAGCAATTCTGTTTTACGATGGACGGGACTACCATGCCATGCCGACCGAAGGCGGTCATTGCGAGTTCGCACCACAAGATGCGCTGGAAGACCAGCTGCTGGTCTTTTTACGCCAGCGCTTCAATGGCCATGTCAGTCTGGAGCGGATTCTTGCCGGCGACGGTTTCGGCAATCTGTACGACTTTCTCAAAAGCATCAACTTCGCCGAAGCCAATGCGGAACTGGAAGCACAAATGCAGCAAACCGATCGCAATGCCGTCATCAGCCGCGCAGGCCTACAGCAGGAAGATGTGCTGTGTAGCGAAGTGATGCGTCTTTTCTGTCGTATTTACGGCGCCGAAGCCGGTAATCTGGCGTTGAAATGCCTGCCGCGCAACGGTGTTTATATCGCCGGCGGCATCGCCCCCAAAATCCGTCCGGCACTCGAATCCGGCGGTTTTCTCGAAGGCTTTCTCGACAAAGGGCGGATGACACACGCCATCGAACACATTCCACTGCGCATTGTCGACAACCCGGAAGCTCCGCTTCTCGGTGCCGCGCACTACGCTTCAAAACAGCTTGCAATCAAGTAATCATGAATTAACTTACCTGCGGTTTTTGGTGTATTAGGCAAATCAATCGTAGAAAGGGTTATTCACTGTTTTTCCATTCCTGTTTATGATCACTGAATGAATATTCAAAAAAACGGACACCTGTAATGAAAAAACTGTGCACAAGAATTCTGGCGCTGAGTCTGGCCCCCTTGGTATTGGCCGGCTGTGCAAACCGGGAAGTGAATCCGCGCTTCAGCGCCTCTTTTTATCAGGATGGTGTTTTTGCCAGTGCAATGGATCAGCAGAATCTAGGCTTTACCGAAACCAGCAAAATCCTTTGGGAACTCTTCGTGCAGGATACCCAGGGACTGGAACCCGAAAACGGGCAGATTCCGGTACACCGATTAAGCCGAGAAGATCTGTTGGCCATGCCGGAAGGTTCCGTAGTGCGCTTTGTGCATTCGACCCTGTTGTTCCGTCTGGATAACCGTTTTGTTCTGACCGATCCGGTCTTCTCAGAAAGAACCTCGCCGGTGCCTTTCTTTGGACCAAAGCGTTTTCACGACCTGCCGATTACGCTTGACGAAATGCCGTTTATCGACATTCTGATTCTGTCACACAACCACTACGACCACCTCGACGAGCCGACACTGCGCGCACTTAAAGACCGGATCGGTCATGTATATACCACTTTAGGCATCAAGTCACACCTCCTGAATCTGGGTTTCGATCCGTCGCAGGTCAGCGAACTGGATTGGTGGGAGGCGGCCGAGAATGACACTCTGAAAATTACCGTTGCGCCGGCGCAGCATTTTTCGGGACGCGGCCTGTTTGATCGAAATAAAACACTCTGGGCGTCCTGGGTAATTAAAAGCGCGCAATACAATCTGTATTTCGGAGCCGACAGCGGCTACTTTGACGGTTTCAGAGAGATAGGAGAGCGTCTCGGACCTTTTGACATGACCTTTCTGGAAAACGGAGCCTACAATCAAAGATGGCGAAAAATCCATATGATGCCGGAAGAAACCGTTCAAGCGCATCTGGATCTGGGTGGTAAATGGCTATTCCCGATTCACAACGGAAGCTTCAAACTTTCCATGCATCCATGGAAAGAACCTTTTGAGCGCATCTCAAAGGCAGCAGCGGGAAAAGGCGTAAAGGCAACCTTCCCGATAATGGGAGAGGTTACCTCGCTACAGAATCCGGCCGGGCAATCCGCCTGGTGGCAGCAATAGATAAAATTAAAACCGCAAATCAATCAGCTCTCTTGCGGTCGTTGCGCCATCCAATTGCGCCAGCCTCCGGTTTCGGTAATCTCTCTGGCGCCTTCGATTCCGTAGGGCTCGCAGATAAACCCGACCACTTCTCGGCCATCGATCAATTCGACTTTCCCCAGTCCTAACGGCGACGGAATCAAGGCCAGAAAACTGCCGAGATGTTCTTTCGGCATGGCCCAAACCTCCAGAGCAACCGATTCACCACCTTCGGGCTGTTTAACCAGTCCCGGTTTCAGAATCGGACGTTCATTTAACTCGTAGAAACGGTATTTCGGCGCAGTTTTGGTCTCTTCAAGCAAGGTTGCACCGCGCTCGATCAACTGCTGATTGAGAGGAAAACCGCTCAAATGCGCGCCGACAACCGCGAGAGGGATGACCCGACCATCGGCAAAGCCGTCACTATTCGGAGCGGGAACCGGCAACCCTTTAGCCCCGGAAGTGGAAACAAACTTCCCGTGCAGCGCATCGGTTAGCTGCAACAACGCCTTATCGCTACCGGCCGGCGCAAACAGCGTCACGCCGCACGGCAACTGATCGTCACGGAAACCGGTCGGCATGGCCACCGCCGCATAATCCAGCAGGTTCATAAAATTGGTGTAGGTTCCGAGCATGGAATTATGCTCGATCGGCTGTTCTTCAAGCTGTTTGATCGAATAGATCGTCGGCGTAGTCGGCGTCATCATGCAATCAATACCTGACGCCTTCCAAAGCAAGGCTGTCTTGCGCTGCGCCTGTTGTAATTTATAGCTGCCTTTATAGGCATCGGCGGCGCTTAAAGAACGCGCACCGGCAATAATTGTTGCTACGGTCGGATCCATATCCGCTTCATGCTGCTCGATAAAATCTTCGATCGCAACATAACGTTCCGCCACCCAGGCACCACCATACAGCAGTTTTGCGGTATCCAGCCAGTCGGCAAACGGCACTTCCACCAGTTGAAAGCCTTCCGAGCGCAAAGTCGCCACCGTCTGTTCAAAATTCGCCTGCGCTTGCTTATCGCCATCAAAAACCAGACTCGCGGCATCAGGAATTCCGATCACCGGCTGTTTATTCCAGACAGGCGGGGTCAGATCGCTCAATTCACGACTGAATTCGTCCGCTTCATCAAACTGAGCCACCACATCGAATACCTGAGCGGCATCCTGCGCATTCAACGCAAACACGCTGATGACGTCCTGCGAACGCACCGCCGGTATCAATCCGCTTGAACTGAGCAGGCCTTTGGTCGGCTTTAAACCAACCAGGTTGTTAAAAGCCGCAGGCACACGCCCGGAGCCGGCGGTATCGGTTCCGAGCGAGAAACTGCACAGGTTCAACGCCAGAGCGACCGCCGAACCGGAACTGGAGCCGCCGGAAATCATTTCGAAATCAAAAGCATTATGACAGACACCGTAAGGCGAACGCGTACCGACCAGACCGGTTGCAAACTGGTCCATATTGGCTTTACCGATCGGAATGGCACCGGCATCAATCAACAGCTCAACTACCTTGGCTGACTGCTGCGCCTTGTAGGTATACTCGCGACAGGCAGCCGTAGTTGGAATGCCCGCCAAGTCGATATTGTCCTTGATGACAAACGGCACTCCCCACATAGGCAGACTCTGCGGGTCGCTCTGCTCAAGTTTGCTCAGATAAGGCTCCAGATCGCTTTCGTCGAGCAGCGTAATGAAAATATTATGTTCTTTATAAGCCGTCGCCTTCTCCAGCAGGTGCGATACGACCTCTCGTGGCGTCAGGGTTTTCTCTTGATAGGCGTTTTTCAAAGCATCCAGACGTAAATCGATCTCAGACATTTTCATTCTCCTCCAGCACCATCAACGCCTGTCCGGTTTGAATCAGATCACCTTCGTTGACCAGAATTTCAGTCACGGTTCCGGCAATTTCCGCTTCGACCGCCACCTCGATTTTCATGGTTTCCAGTATGGCGATGGTATCGCCCTCTTGCACCTTATCGCCCGGTTTGGCCTGCAGTTTCCAGACACTGCCGGTAATCGGCGACAAGGCGGCTTCGAAACCGTCCGGCAATTCACCCAAACCTTCACTTTGAATTTCATCCTGCGCCGTTTCGGCTTCAAAATTCGCCAGCCCGGACTCTTCCCAGTACAGACGTTCCGCTTCAAAAGCCGCGCCCTGAGTCTGCTTAAATTCATCGATACTGGAACTATTTTCTTCCAGGAAGGCCTGATAAGCATTCAACGACAACTCGGTCTCTTCGATATCGATACTGAAGCGTCCCAACGGGAAATCCAGACGCGCCTGTGCCAGCTCTTCCTCGGAAACCGGATAGAAGTGAATCTGATCGAAGAAATTCAGCAGCCACGGCTTCTCTTCGGTAAAGAAGCGGGTACGGTGATAGGCGTTCCACATCTGAATGGTCCGACCGACGAACTGATAACCGCCCGGCCCTTCCATACCGTAAACACACATATAGGCGCCGCCGATACCGACGGCATTTTCCGGCGTCCAGGTACGCGCCGGATTGTATTTGGTGGTCACCAGACGGTGACGCGGGTCCAGCGGCGTCGCGACAGGCGCGCCCAGATAGACGTCGCCCAGCCCCATAACCAGGTATTTGGCGTCAAAGACAATACGCTTGACGTCTTCGATCGAGTCCAGACCGTTAATACGGCGAATGAATTCGATATTGCTCGGACACCATGGCGCGTTCGGACGCACCGTGGTCATATATTTTTCGATCGCCAGACGCGTGCTCGGATCATCCCAGGACAGCGGCAGACGAACAATACGGCTTTTCACCGTCAGATCCTTACCGGAAGAGATCTCTTCTTCCAGTGCGATCAGTTTATCGATCAGTTCGTTCTGAGAAATTTTTCTAGGATCGTAATGCACCTGCAAGGAGCGAATTCCCGGTGTCAGATCCTTCAAGAACGCCCAATCCGCTTGATTATCGCGATACTCTTTGAGACGTTCGAACAATACCTGAATACGGAAACGCAGCGCCAGATCTAGCTCCATTCTGCCGTATTCAATCAAGACATGACTGTCACCGGAACGGCGGTATTTAACGCCGAATTCATGCGCGTCGGAAGAAACCTCGTGTGCAATGCACGACTGTTCCGTCGGCGAAGCAAGGAAAGACAGTTCTGCAACGGTCGGAGTTTGCAAAGAATCGATAGCCGCTTCCTGATCCTTCAACGCCTGCTCGGCCTGTTCAATGGTCACCGGTCTGAAACGGATCTTATCGCCCGGGCGCAACTGCCCCATCTTCCATTGTTCGGCTTCGATAATCGTCGCCGGACAGACAAAGCCCCCCAGACTCGGGCCGTCCTGCGCCAGAATGACCGGCATATCGCCGGTAAAATCGATGGCACCGATCGCATAAGGGTTATCGTGAATATTCGACGGATGAAGCCCCGCTTCCCCGCCGTCCTTACGCGCCCATTGCGGCTTAGGCCCGACCAGACGAATCCCGGTACGGCTTGAGTTGTAGTGTACTTCCCAGTCGCAGTTAAAGAATTTTTCGATGTCCTCTTCGGTAAAGAAGTCCGGCGTTCCCTGTGGCCCGTAAATGACACCGATCTCGAACGCGTTGCCGAAGGTCGGAATCGTTTGCTGCGGCAATGTCAGAAGATCTTCCGGAATAGGAACAACAGGCACGCGCAGAACATCCCCCGCTCGGAGCAGACGGCCGCCATGGCCACCGAATCCGCCCAGCGAGAAAGTCGTTTTACTGCCCATATAATCCGGCACGTCGAAACCACCCAACACAGCAAGATAAGCGCGCTGACCGGCATCCTTGATCACTTTGGTTTTCAACTGCTGGCCGGCCTTCACTTTTACCGCCTGCCATTGCGGAATCAGCTCTTTATCCAGCGTCGGCTGCACATTCGCCCCGGTGATACAGATCACCGTATCGACATCGAAAGTCAGACCAACACCAGACACCGTCATTTCAATCGTCGCGGCATCCAGCGCATTATTAAGACAGCGGTTGGCCAGACGGTGCGACAAGGCATCCATCGGCCCGGAAGGCGGTACGCCGATATCCCAGTAACCAACGCGTCCCGGATAACTGACGATCATCGAATGGGTTCCCGGTTGCGTCACTTCCACCGTATTCGGCGTGTGCATAAAACTGTTCAGGAAATGGGTGTAAAGTCCGTCTGCCTGTCTGAACGCATCATTGCCACACAAAGCTTCCAGATAGGCGGCATTGGTTTCAAATCCGTCGATACGCGTGTTTTCCAGAGCGGTTTGCATCCGAGTCACCGCATCTTCGCGATCCGTACCTTTAACAATGATCTTCGCCAGCATCGGATCATAGAATGAGCTGACCTCGACGCCGCGTTCGCACCATGTATCGACACGACACTCCTTAGGCATTTCCCAGCCGGTCAATTTACCGGTACTCGGCTGGAAATTCTTGAATGGATCCTCGGCATAAACACGCACTTCGATCGCATGTCCCTGCGCAACCGGAATCTGATCGGCAGAAAGCGGCAAGGTTTCATCGTAAGCAACACGAATCATCCATTCGACCAAATCAACCCCGCGCACCGCTTCGGTAATACCATGCTCAACCTGAAGACGGGTATTCACCTCCAGAAAGTAATACGCCTGCTGATCCGCATCGTATACATACTCGACCGTTCCGGCGGATTTATAATCGACCACCTTTCCTAATTTGACCGCATGCGCTTCCATTTCAGCGACCTGTTCGCGGCTGATACCGACGGCCGGTGTCTCTTCAACGACTTTCTGGTTACGGCGCTGCAATGAACAGTCACGCTCGCCGAAAGAGACGACTTCACCACGGCCGTCACCGAAAATCTGGATTTCGATATGACGTGCATTGACAACAAACTTCTCGAGAAACAGTCCCGACTGACCAAAAGAGTTCTGACTGAGGCGTTCGACCTGTTCGTAGGCATCACTCAATTCCTGGGCATTATTACAGCGCTGCATACCGATTCCGCCGCCCCCGGCGGTACTTTTCAGCATAACCGGATAACCGATCTGTTCCGCTTCTTGCAAGGCATGCTCAATCGAATCCAGCAAACCGGAACCTGGCAGCAGCGGCACACCCGCCTGAATCGCCAGTTCGCGGGCCGTATGTTTCAAACCGAAGTCGCGGATATGTTCCGCACGTGGCCCGATAAAACGGATACCGGCGGCTTCACAGGCATCGGCAAAGCCGGTATTTTCACTCAGAAAACCGTAACCGGGATGTACCGCTTCCACGCCCAGACGTTCCGCCTCTTCGAGAATGAATGGCACATTCAAATAGGTCTCGGTGGCCACATTGCCCGGCAGAAAAATCACTTCGTCCGCCTCGCGCACATGAAGCGATGCGCGATCGGCATCGGATGCCAGCACCACAGATTGTATATTCATCTGTTTCAGGGTGCGGATAATGCGGGTGGCAATAGCGCCACGATTGGCAATGAGTACTTTGCTAAACATTGAGTGTCCTTTGTTCGGATCGTTCCGAGGCAATTTATTTCAACTAGGTCGTCCTAGATTTTTTGTTATTCAGTGTCTGTTTCTTGCTTAAAGCGTTCGCTAAGTTTTTTGAACTTGAAGCTGACGGTTTAAAAAACTGATGAGAAGTTCAAGAGCAAGGCGGACGGAGCGCAGAAACCGGAGTGTATATTCAAATACATGAGGATTTCGAGCACCGCCCAACACAGCTCTTGCTCTTCGCAATCGTTTTTTACTCCCAGATAATCATTTCGACCGGCGTCGGGTTATACCCATTACACGGGTTATTCAACTGCGGACAGTTAGACACCAGCACCAGCACGTCCATATCCGCTTTCATCTCGACATAGCGGCCTGGAGCGGAAATACCGTCATCGAAGTCCAAATGCCCGTCCGGTGAAACCGGCACGTTCATAAAGAAGTTGATATTGCTCGACAGGTCTTCCTTTTTCATGGTTTTACCGTGGTTGCAGCTACAACTTCCCAAAGCCATCAGGAAAGAGTCACGACACGAATGCATATGGCGCTTTTCGATCGCATAACGGACAGTATTGCTCTCCGCTGAACAGGCGCCGCCGATGGTATCGTGGCGACCGCAGGTGTCATCGACAATCGTCAGCATCTTATTGCCGCGGTTGGACATCAGTTCGCTACCGGTTGTCAGATAAATTTTGCCCTGCTCGCGAATGGTGTCGGTAGCCGAATAGCGTTCGGCCTGATCTGCAGCGTTATAGAAAAGCGTGTCGACCGCCTGATTTCCTTCCAGGTCGACAATACGGAAATACTGCCCGGCTTTGACTTCGTGCATCCACGGATCGCCGGCTTTTACCACTTCGCGGTAAACGATTCGATTTTCGTCAAACTTAGTCATTTGGGTTCTCTCCGTAAAAAACTTTGGTGTTGTAGTAAGCGCGCTCGTTCTCTCCTCGATGCAGACGACAAGGATCGTCCTGCTCGACCTTCATGGCTTTATAGACACTCAACTCGACCGGTTTCGGGTTGTATTCCGGACTTGGATCCATCGGATGCTGCGCCGTGGACAGAGATACGATGCAATCCATTTCGAAACGCAGATCAACATAGTCGCCAGCCGCAGAGTTGTTTTCGACAAACGTCATGCTGCCGTCGTCTTCGACACGAACCTTACTGAACCAGTTCAGGTTCGGCATAATATCGCTTTCGTTCAGACCCCACTTTTCCAGCTCGTTGATCAAGCTGTCGTGACCGTTTTTGAAATAGTCGTTATGCGCTTCCTGATAAGTTTTCGTACCGTACTTTTTCTGCAGCATATTCGCATTGGACAATCCGCCGATAGTGTCATGCCAACCGCAGGTGTCAGCGATCACCGAACACATCACACGTCCCATATCACTGAAACACATATTCGGCGTGGTCAAAAAAGCGGTTTTCTGCGCTTTTAACGTATCCGGCATGTTGTAACGTTCATTTTTCACTTCCAGATTATTGATCAGCATCGAAACATTCGCTCCGCCCTGCAGATCAGTCATACGCAGCACCGTACCGCGGCGAATGACACCCGACCAGTGAGCCCCTGCCGGAATCAATTCTTTCCAAACAAAACCGTTGTAAGAAGGTGCCTCAGGCATGTTTTTTCTCCTGTGTTAAACGACTGACATCCGTCGTCGTATGAATCGGCGGCAACGCCGAATGGGTCAGATAGAGGTTGCTGTTTTTGACGCCTTTAAAAGACATCATCTCGTCGCTGATCCGTTTAAGTAATTGCGCTGGCCCTTGCATCAGATTGACCTCCAGCGTATGTTGGTCCATCAGCTGAACCTGTGTGGTGGAAATAATTTCCGCGACATATTTATGCTTTAACTGATTAAGACTTTGCTGCAGACCCGCAATCGAATGGTCGTAAACCAGCGTACATGTTCCCGCCATGACTTCATTGGTATGATCCTGACGGAAAGCCGAGGCTTCCTTACGGATCAGGTCAACCAACAGGGCGGAGCGGTTTTTCAGCTTGCGCTGACCGGTCAGCCACTCAAGTTCATTGAGGACCTCTTCCGGTAGCGACGCGCTGGTTCTAATTAGGGTGCTAGGTCTTTTCATATCAGAAAATGTCCGGTACTTCAGAATTCACGGAGACCATTCGCACCATCTTTAACTTGTCTTCCATATCTTCGACTTCTTCGTCCTCATGGTGCACCAGGCTTTCAAGATAGGCTTTGGTTGCCATGAAAGCCGGACTCAAAAACGTCTCTTCCTCTCTCGGTCTCGGCAGAGGAACATTCACGACCTCCTTAACGCGTCCCGGGTGCGCATCGAGAACCAGAATCCGGTCAGCCAGGTAGATGGCTTCATCCAAATCGTGAGTGATAAAGAAAATCGTGATATCGATGTTCTGCCAGATCTCCAAAAGATACTGCTGCATTTTCAGACGGTTCTTCGGATCCAGTGCCGCAAAAGGCTCATCCATCAATAAAACTTTCGGCTGATTTGCCAGAGCGCGGATAATCGCGACACGTTGTTTCATCCCCCCGGAAAGCTGATGCGGATAGGAATCGGCAAACTTCTCAAGACCGACCAGATCAATCCACTGCAAAGCCTCCGATTCGGCCGTCAATTTCGACATTCCCGACTCAACCATTCCGAACATAACGTTATCTTTTACCGTCATCCACGGGAACAGCGAATAACTTTGGAAGACCATGCCGCGATCCGGTCCCGGTGCATTGACTGCTGCGCCATCCATCAAAATCTGTCCGTCGTCGATGGTTTCCAGACCGGCCACCAATCTGGCCAGCGTCGACTTTCCGCAACCGGATGGCCCGACAACGCAGATAAATTCTCTTTTGTAGGCGGTAAAATCGATCTCGCGCAGGACTTCGACCGGCTTGCCTTTATGCTCGAAAGATTTATGCAGTTTCTGGATATCCAGTACCGGCGGACGTTTCAGAATACGTTCGTTTCTATCCTGAATTTCGGGCGTAATCCATTCGTTCAGAGGGTGACTATTCACAAAAATCTTCCTTATTTACTGTTATGCCAAGGGAACAGACGCTTGCCGAGACGAGCAAGAATGATGTCGGTTACCAGTCCGATAATCCCGATAATCAGAATCGCCGCAAATACATTGTCGAAATTCTTATAACGTGCCTGCTGCGTAATGAACCAGGTAATCCCTGAACTGGTACCGATCAGCTCGGCAACAATCAGGTAGGTCCAAGCCCAGCCCAGCAGAATACGCATGTCGCGATACAGATCCGGCAGAATGCCCGGCAGAATCACGCGTCGGATCATCCGCAACCCTTTGCAGCCGAGTGTCAGAGACGCTTCCACCAGCGCAATATTCAATTTACGAGTGGTCGCCGCGACAATCAGCACCATTTGGAAAAAGGTTCCGATAAAAATGATTGCGATTTTCGGTGCATCGTAAATCCCGAGAATTGCCACGGCCAGAGCGCCGAAGGCAGGAGCAGGCAGATAACGGAAGAATTCGGTAAAAGGCTCGATTACGTGTGACGCCGAAGCATAGGTTCCCGCCAAGACACCTAAAGGCACTCCGAAAAGCATGGCCCAGAAAAAGCCCCAGGCAATCACCTGTATCGAATGCCACAGACTTTCATGCAACCAGGGTTCGTTACTTCTTTTAGGCGGCGTGGTAAATGCGGTATAAAAGGCCGTAGCAACCTCATGTGGCGCAGGAAGGTAAACCGGATTGGAAGGAATTCCCTGCGGCAGCTCAGAGGCATTAATCTCAGGGTTTTCGGCGATTTTCTTGTCGACAATCTTCTGGAAAACTTCTTTATCGACCAGTGTTCCCTCACGGAAATAACTGACCCCGCCTGACTGAGTAATTTCAACCTGCGGATGCCATAAAAAAGGCGCATAGCTGAATAGACACCACAGCAAAAGTGGAATCGCAAAACTTCCGAACGTCAACAGACGTTTGGAAGACTTATCCAGCGGAGTTCTGGGCGTGAACCATGTTGAAAAGTTTATGGACATATGCAGCCTCGACATTACCTAGCCAAAAATTATTACGCTTTATTAAAAATGTAATAAGCAATGACGGTGCCAAGACCCAAAAGCG
Organism: Thiomicrorhabdus xiamenensis; assembly: GCF_013282625.1. NCBI lineage: Bacteria > Pseudomonadati > Pseudomonadota > Gammaproteobacteria > Thiotrichales > Piscirickettsiaceae > Thiomicrorhabdus > Thiomicrorhabdus xiamenensis. The sequence goes on along the minus strand of NZ_CP054020.1, from coordinate 636,350 downwards.
TTTTTTATGCAGTAATACAGCTTAGATATCGATCATTACAAGAGATGAAATGCCAATACAAGCGCCCCAAAATGAAACACCCTGCCCTATTATGGATAGACCAGTCCAGGCGAATTGAATCAGCAAAAAGGGAAATGCCAACACATTCCTTTCAGTCGTCCCGATTCAATCGAATGAGAACACAAGATAAGCACGGAGAAATCAGAAGAGTAAGAAGGATTTTACTGATAAAGCCACATCAAAGCTCAACATGAACACGCAGGATTGAATTTATTGCAGGCATAAAAAAACCCGCTATAAAAGCGGGTTTTTGTCGGATTTGGCGGAGAGCGGGGGATTCGAACCCCCGATAGGCGATTAACCTATACTCACTTTCCAGGCGAGCTCCTTCAACCACTCAGACAGCTCTCCGAACAGGGGCTGAATTATACTCAGGATAAATTATGATGTCTAGCCCAGGATGGAGTTACTTTGCAATAAATCTCTGATCGCCTGTTCGCAGGCAATTTTATCGGTTTTAATTAACTTCCTGCCAAGAACCGGCTCGGAAAGCAGGTTGCACATAACGGAAATATTCCACTTCACAATTCAGGCTTTCAACACCAGCAGAAAAGTCTTTGACCGGCCCAAGCAAGTAAATACTGAGGCGATTCACTAAGCTCGGCGACGGAACCCCCACATTCGGCATTCCGGAACCATCGTCAGCCAAAAGATAATTACAACTCTGATAAGTCACGTTACTACTGTTATACAGACAACGTTGAGGAGTTACATTGGTCGAGTCCGTCCCGTAGATACAAGTTCCTGAGCGACCGATATAAAGCGGGTCGTGAACAACCACATTGGGATCCAGCAAATTATCTAAAATGGACTCCAGTCCATCTGCAGAAAGACCAAGAACATCAAGCAATCCATCAAGCGCCCCAGCCAACAGACTGAGCAGAGGCCCGAGTAACTCAAATAGAGGGTCCGTCAAGGTATTAAGCAGCGCCCCGACTTGTGGCACCAGACTATCACAAGGCGCTGCCAATGCATCGTTAGTCAAGCCCAAAGTATCGGTTAAACCACCCAAAAGCGAAACATCGACATTGGCCGTCAAAAGCGAACAACGGTAATTCTCTCCATTATTGTCCAGATCGGTAGCTTTTTGATTGGTAGCATCCGTGTTTTCAGAAAAGACCGAACCGGAACCTGAATCCGGATTGAGAAGCACCAACAATTCATCTACCGTAGTCAGAAGCCCGGCTTCATTAGACAGCGTATCCGCGCCATCATAGATAAAAATCGGCAACTGTCCGAGGCTACTTGAATAGTCCTCTCTAGAGTAATTACTTTCCGCCAGTAAATTTAAAATTACACCGCTGTCTTCTTCGATTGGCGGAATACCAATCCACCCCTGACGCAACGCGAAATCAATGTACGGGTACTTGCTTTCATCGACACGGGAGGGGTGAGTCGCGGTAAAACCGTATTCGCAATAATTTTTGCGCGCGTCAGAGTTCGGAATCGCTATCGCCGAGGCGATTGCATCGGCTTCCGCTTCGGTCAGTGAGTGCTCGGGAAAAGCCCCTCCGCCCAACAAGCCACCCAGCAAACCTTTAACCAGTCCCGGAGGCTCGCTCGGGTAGAGCCTTTCAAGAATATCCGCTTTGGTTAATTCTCCGCCGACACAACTTTCATAACGCACGTCGCAGAAACACTCTTTATCACTCGGCAAAGCGCCATACAGCGCGCGCCCCTGAGGCGTATAGACGCCCATAAAATTATCGTTGGTCCACAGTTGAACGGCGACGGCATTGAATTTCGGCAAACTGTCCACATCGGTGCCACCGCTGTCGATCATTTCCTGCAAAGCCAGACGCGGATTACTTTTATAGGTACCAAAACCTGCGCTCTCGGCATAATCCGGATTTTCCTCTCCCAGCGCGTAAAAATGGCCGTCGGATGCAAAATTCCCGAAGGTAATCTCTTTATTTAAACTGTCGAAATCCACACCATCCAAACCGTCGGAGGATGCGTCATAACCGACCTGAGCCAGAACGGCATTACTCATCACCTCAGAGGCAGCCAGAGACATACCACCGGATTCCAGGCCTTTTTTGGTCAAGGCCATTTCCGAACGCAGGGCAACTTCGGCGACGCTTCGCGCATAGTTATCCAACTCGTGATCAATGATCTTGAGTTTGCTGTACTGCATCACCAACTCAAAGGCAAACAGTGCGGCAACAATGCCCCCTACTCCCATCAGAGTGATCACGCCTTTTTGTCTGTGCAATCCGAACTTGTTTGTTAATTCCTTGCGCATAGACTACTTCTCCGTCAAAGCATCAACTAAAATCAGATTATTCAGTGCTTTGCTGTTTAAAGGATCGAGCTGTAAGGCCTGATTAAAATAAGACTTGGCGCTTGCAAAATCTTTTTGCAAAAGTCGGCTGAAGCCCAAATTATTCAGCGCACTGACGCGGCGAACCAGAGAATCACTTTGCAACCACTGCTGATAAACCGCTTCAGCCAAGGTAAATTGATCTTCGGCCAAAGCCATACGGGCATATTCACCCTCATCTTCAACCGAATGGTTCGGCATTTGGATAATTTGCCTCCAGGCAAGGAGCGCCAGATGGCGTTTTTCCTGCCCCTCATACACCTTGGCGAGCATCCGGTACACTTCGATATCCTGATGATTTATTTTACGAAGCTTTTGTAACAGCCCTTCCGCCCGCTCGTATCGCCGCTGTTTAATTTCCATAACGGCCAAATCCAGCATCAGCTCATATTCAGCCTTTTCATCCAGAGAAGTCACCAAAGGCTCGGAAGCTTCTTTGTAGTTCGGAAAAGAGGCACTACCCGGCGCATTCGACACTGTCGTACAACCCGAAACGGACATCGCCAGAACCCACAATAGGGCTTTATAACGAAAAACTCGGAAATTAAACGATCGCAAATTAAAACCCTCTTCCCAGCATTACCAGTTTCTCGCCCAGCAATAAAACAACATACGGGAACAACATAAAGGGCAGTATAACAATCGCCATTTTAGCCGACGTTTTAGCGGCCTTTTCTTCCATCAGGTTTTCTCTGTCCTGATACATACTGCGCGAAAAATTAGTCAGCGCTTCACTGATGGAACTTCCCAACTTCTCGTTCTGAACCAGCACTTGCACCAGATTCTGAATGTCGCGCGTCGGGTTGCGATAAGCAAACTGTTCCAGCGCTTCAACGCGCGGCACCCCGATCTGAATCTGTTCGACCAGATACTCGAATTCAAAACAGATCTCGGGCGATAAATTCTGTAATTCCTTAGTTACGCGTCGAATCGCTACCAGATAGCTGAGGCCGGCATTCATGCAGATGGTGATCATATCGATATAATCCGGCAGTTGATTATTAATCTTCTCCAAACGTTTTTCACCCTGCCGAACCAGAACCCTCTCAGGAATAAACATCGTGACTAAAGGCAAAGCAATCATCAAAAGCGGAGAGGTACCGTTGAACACCCATGAAACAAAGCCGAGAAAAAAAGCGAGGAAAATCAGCATGAATTTAATGAAGAAATAGGCGCCAATATGCCACTCTTCACGAAAACCGGCTCCGACCAGCTGAGTCTGCAAAATCTGTAACTGCTTTGGGTTCTTACTCCCCAGAGCACGCCCGATACGGCACCACCAGCAATCGTAAGGCGCTCCGAAATTCTGGGTAAAGTCAATTCCCAACCCCACTCGCTTGCGGAAACGATCCTTCTTCTCTTGCAAACGATGCTTCTCCCTGAAGACTTGCGCCAGAGAAAAAAACATCACCAGCATCAAAACGGTGATAAAGGCCAGAGTAATTCCGATTGAGAGCGCCATTAAAAACGAATCCTTAACATATTTCTCAATATCACCGCCCCAAGCAGGATCAGAAATACCGACAAGCTCAATAACTTGACCCCCGTCGGATCATGTAAAAAGAAGTGCATGGCCGGATAATCGAAAATCAGCTTATAACCGAGATAAGCCAGCGGCATTCCGCCGATAAACCAGGCGGTAAAACGGGACTCGGCAGTCAAGGTGCGCAACTTGGCTTGAAAGTTCTCCCTTCTGCGCATCAGGCGAGAAAGCTCCTTTAAAATCGCCGTTAACTGGCCACCACTCTCCCGCTGAAGGATCAGCGTAATCGCAAAATAACTCGCTTCCGGAAGACTGACACGGCTTTGAAATTCACGTAGCAGTTCACGCAGACTGATACCGAGTTTAAGCTGCTTATGTATTTCGGCAATTTCTTCGGCCAAAGGCCCCTTGGAATCTTCGGCAATATTCTGCAGAGCACCGTCGATACCGAACCCGGCTTGCAATGAACGGACAATGGAATCCAGCATTTCCGGGAAATCTTTACGCAGCTGCGCCTGACGCTGCGAAGCCTTAATAATCAAGTATAAGGTCGGCAGCATCGGCAACAGCAGAGCAAGCAATAGAATATTCATACTGAGATGAAGCAGGTTCACTGCAATCAACAGCAATGAAGTGGCGATTAACACCCCTTGAATCAGAAGGATGCGGACAATTTCATTTCGCTCGACAATGCCGGCCTGCTTGAATTTAACTACAAAAAACTGAAACCAGCCTCGATCGCCCTGCGACAGCAGCAACTCCTCGAAACTGAGTTTCTTCTCTTCCGCAACACCGATACGCAGCATCAGTTTGCGAACCTTTAACTCCGCTTCTATCTGATGTTTTTTGCGAAATCCCCAGAAAGCAAATACGATCGGTATCAGTACCAGGGTCGCTAACAACAGCGTAATCCAATCCATCTAGCTCACATCCTGACTGAAAGTAAACAGTGAAGCCGGTAGCTTCAAGCCGCTGGCTGAAAATTTTGCCGAGCTGCTCGGACGAATCCCGGTCGCCTTGAATCGACCTCTGACCCGCCCGGTAATTTCGTCAAACTGACTCTCGAAAGTAAACAATTCCTGCAAGACAACGTTTTCCTCTTCGACCCCGGTTACCTCGGTAATCGATTCGACACGACGTCGCCCATCCTTTCCGCGGCTGACAAAAATAATCAGATCAATGGCACTGGCGATTTGCTTGCGGATAGACGTTGCCGGAATATCGACACCACTGAGGTTAATCATCAACTCGAGTCGGGCGATACAATCCCGCGGCGAGTTCGCATGCAGCGTTGCAAGAGAGCCTTCATGCCCGGTATTCATCGCCTGAAGCATATCAAGGACTTCCGCACCACGGACCTCCCCCAGAACAATCCGATCCGGGCGCATTCGCAGAGCGTTTTTCAGCAGTTCGCGCTGAGTCACTTCGCCAACACCTTCCGCATTTGGCGGACGGGTTTCCAGGCGAACCACATGTGTCTGCTGCATTCTCAATTCGGCACTGTCTTCGATGGTAACAGTTCGTTCATCCTCCGGAATCAGACCGGAAAGCATATTCAGCGTAGTTGTTTTACCGGAACCGGTACCTCCGCAGACAATCATGTTCAACCCGGAACGGACACTCATTTCCAGAAATTGATACATCTGTTCGGTCATGGTACCAAGCGAGATCATGTCCTTGGCACGCAGATGCTGATCCGGGAAGCGACGAATCGAGACGCAGATACCGTCGACGGCCAACGGTGGAATGATGATATTGATTCGCGAGCCGTCCGGCAAACGCGCATCGACAAGCGGTGAGGATTCATCAACACGACGTCCGGTAAGATAGAGCATGCGATCAATTTTATTACGCAGGTGTTCTTCGCTGATAAAGGTGATATCAGTCAGTTCAAGTTTACCTGCGCGCTCAACGTAAATCTGATCAAAGCCGTTCACCAGAATATCGGAAACGGTCGGGTCAGCCATTAAAGGCTCGATCGGCCCCAACCCGTAGATTTCGTCCAACAATTCGACGCCGAGCTGGCGAACTTCCAGTTCCGAAAGCGGGTAGCGCATCTCATGAGCCACTTCCCTGACCAGGGTTTCCAGTCGCGGGCGTAACTCTTGACGGGTTTCGTTACTTTCCGCTTTATAAAAAGCTTCATCGTCCGCCGCCTTCTTTTGGCAGCGTTTTTTGATTTCTACAAAAGTCGAGTTTTTTGCGATCTCTTGTGACTTAACACCTTTCGGAGCTGGCTCCAAGGGTCGCTCGGCGACAGAATCCTTATGTCCCGTGCGATTCTGCTCAACTTGTAGTAACCGCTCTTTAATCCCCATTTCTCATCCCGCTCACGAAATTTGCTAATCTTTAGTTGAATTGTCGGCCTGTTTCGCATGCAAACCCGGCATCACTCGATCAAAAAAACGGTTCACCCGCTCGATCAGGCTAGGCGTTTCCACCACCTTATTGAAATCCGGCATCGTCAATTCTTCCGGCCGCACAATACCGTTATGCAGCATATGCGCCAGACTGAACAGCTGGCGGTTTACTTCAGAATTCGGTTTAAAGCTGGCAATTAACTCGCCCTCTTTAAGAGACTCGTTAAACCCGTGGTAGTCATTCGACACTCTCGTTACCGAATCAATTTCCAATGCATCAATCACATCGTCAAGAATGGAATCACTGGTCGGCGTACTGCGGTTAATCACCAGTTTCAGGGACTCTTTGACATATCCCAGCTTTTGCGCCAACTGGATCGCCGTATTTACGGCGCGCAGAGAAGAAAGCGAAGGCTCGGCAACCAACACCACATTATCGGCCTCATCCAGACAACTCAAGGTGCTGTCCGACAGATCGGTAGACAGATCAATCACCACATGGTCGAAATACCGTCTTAAGGACTGAATAATCATCTTGATCAGATCGGAGTTCAACCCGTCAAGCTCGCCAATATCCGCCGGCAGCGGCAGCAGATACAGCCCGGATTCATGTCGACTTAAGGAGTTATACACCAGGTCTTCGTCAAAACGATTAATGTTGTACACGAAGTCGGTCAAGGTATAGAGCCGCTGATTCTCCATACTCAAATAAAGCACGGTGTCGCCCAGAGGCATATTCAAATCGACCAGCACCGTTCTTCCTCGCGTCAGATCGGCGATATGCGCAGCAACATTCGTCGCCAGCGCAGTGCGGCCGACCCCGCCCTTCAAACTGAAAAAAGTCGAAACGTTTCCGTTTTTCCCCAAACGGCGACGATCCTGCATATGCAGAATGGAGAGAATATTAAATACCTCATCCGGACATTCAATGAACCCCTGAACCCCCTGATGGCTCGCTTCAATCAAGAAGTCCGCATCCTTCTCCTTCAATAACACATAGATCGACACGCCTTTGGCCAGTGTCAAAATCTGATTGATGCGACCCAAAACGGTTTTGCTGTCACCGTCATATTCAATCAATACCAGACTGATGTCTTCCGGCCAGATATGCGGCACCTCAACCATCAGTTCCACGTTGTATTTGGAGCGAATGGAAATCGAAACCGCCTCAAGCAAGTCACGATCCGAACCGACATAGAGTGCTTGCTTGAGGTTGACGGTACTGTTGTTCAATGTTGCGGTCATTATGGTTTCTCCAGTCCGATTTTGCTCAACAACGCAGGTATCGCGCTCTCGCCTTCGGGCAGCATTTCAACAATTTTCCCCATCCAGAAAGCCTCGCCATATGACGGTACTTTCATATTTTCCCCTGGCAGAGAAATCTCGGTGCCTTTTTCAATCGGCTCGACAAACGTCGGGGTGACCACGATGGCTAATTCCGTTTGATCCTTTTCATAATTTGTCGAACGGAAAAGCGCACCTAAAATTGGAATATCGCCAAGGAAAGGAATTTTCGAAATCGAACTCTGGAAAGAGTCCTGAATCAGACCACCTACGATGAAACTCTGCCCCGGCTCCAGCGTCACGGTTGTTTTCGCGCGACGTGAACGGAAGCCCGGCTGGACCAATCCGTTACTTTCAGAACCGGCACTGTAATCAATATTAGAAATTTCCGGGGCCACGGTCATACGGATTTCGCCGGATTCCGTAATTACCGGACTAAAGCGTAACCGGACACCAAATTCCTTGTAGCGCACAGTAATCGCATCTGCATTCTGAGAAACCGGAATAGGCACTTCTCCACCGACCAGAAACTCTGCCGTTTCGCCCGACTGCACAATCAGTTGCGGACGAGCCAGAACTCTTGCCAGGCTATTCTCTTCCAGAGCGGTCAGAATGCCGGAAAAATTGCTGTTACCGGATTGAACCGACACCTGAAAAGCCTCATTCAAAATCGGGGCAAGCGGCGTCGAACCGGTAGCGGTTGTTGCCAGAACACTGCTGATCGTTTGCAGCAGATCGTTGCCGCGGGCAGCTTGATAGTTAAATACCGCGCCGCTCTGGAAAGGGTTTCCTTTAACAACTTCGGCAACCCGGACCTCCAGCTTGACCTCCTGCGGCCCGGAAATCTTAATCATATTGACCACACTGACACCCAGAGCCGAAATGACCGAATGGATGCGTTTTTTCTGAGCCTGATTGACAACATCACCGGTCAAAAGCACCATAAAGTTCCCTGCCGTTGACGAAATACTGGAACTTCCAACACTCTGCTCGGATTGCAAAACTTCCTGATCCTGGCGCCCGGTATTGCGCAGATCGCTGTTACCGTCGATCTGATTCCCGATCTCGTCCACCTCGCGACGAAGATTGTTGCTCGCATCAACCCATATACTGCGAATTTCATAGTGAACAGTACCTTGCGGGTTCAGTTTGGCCAGTAACTCTTTGATAGTTTTATCGATATTCGTCTGCTGCTGCGGGTTTTCCTTTACATCGACAACAAACTCGTGCGCTTTCTGCGGCTGATTACGGAAATTGATAAACAGTTTGGTCATACCCAATGAACGTCCGGTCAGCATCAGCTCATTCGCACTGACAACCTTAAGACTGGCTACATCCGGATTGGCAATCATCGCCCGTTTAATCGGCTGTTTAAAATTCAACAAACGGGATTCCGAATGACTTACGCTAAAACTTTCCGGCTGTTCCGCTAAAACCGCAGGAGAATAAACAACGCTCGCAAAAGGTGTAACGAATAAACCGGCCGACAGAATCGACGCTAAAAGTGTTTTTTTCATCATTGCACCGTCACCTCTTCAACCTCTCCGCCTTGCAGCAGCTCTACGGTATGTCGTTTATTTTTGGCAGGGTGCGCCACTTTTTTCTGTTTCATACTTTCAATAACCTGAACATTAACCCCGTCGCTGTCGGAGACATTGACATCCGTCTGATTGCGCAACAGCAAATGCACCGAACCGACACTCATCGCCAGAGCCAATTCTTCGGCCTGCTGAATATCGACATGCAGCGCAACCATGGATTTTTTAGCCAGCGTCTCATCCTGCTTGGTACCCGAATCTTCTACTTTCTGCATATCCGTTTTCGGCTTAAAGTGGCTGGCCTGACCAATCGAAAGAACTTCAATATTCTGCAATATGACTCGGCTGATCGTACGCTCGCCATTGGCGCTGGAGAAAACGCTTACCACATCAACATGATCGCCGGGGGATAGAATCCCCATAAGACCGCTTTCGGGATTCACCGGAATACGCATCGCTCTCTTACCGGGTGCAACCAGTCCTTTAATTCCTTCAGACAAAACTTTTTCCGGCGCCAGCTTGTCCACAAACTTTCTGCCGGCGAGCCATTCACCCGCGTATAAATCCGTCTTAACGACCTGACCGACGACGTCTTCCGGTTTACTGTAGACACCTTTAAGTTTTATTCCTTCCTTGGCGATCATCAAAACCTGAACATCTTCTTTCTCGATTTTTTCCCCTCGGAACAGATCTCGACTGGCGACCAGAACCGGCGCAAGTTCAGGTTTTTCGACTATTTTGATGGTTTTTACGGGAAGATGTGCTTCGGCATCGGCAATGCGCTTTTCAATATAGGCGTAAACCAGCACGACGACAGCTATTGCTGAAATAAAGGCGATGGTATAGAGGATTAAATCGCTACGGGAGACTTTCATAGAGAACTCGTACTTTCTTTAGTCAAACCTTACAAGGTTCATGTTGTTTAAGTTATTAAGACGCCCAAGCATCCTAAGAACTTACGCAACTCGCTTTAATACTGACCACTGTATCGACATCCATCGGCAGCAATTCATTTAGAAAATTAGGGAGAACAAGTAGATCGGCAGTGCCGGTAAATCGGATCAGGTAAAGGTCAAAGCCGGACTCGGTCTGCATGGAAACAGTCACCTTTGCCGGATTCGAGTCGAGCATGGCAACCCCTTTGGCTTCCAGTGCCGAGACTGCCAAGGCAGTCATAGACTCGTTTTCACCGACAGGCAATCGAACCGATCCGCCGTCGCAGTATGCATAAAGCACACTGCTACTCGGGCTTTCACCTGACTCAAGAGAGGATATTTCCTGAACCTCATCGACAATGGTCAAATGAATATCCGTTAAAACATCATTAACCAGCAGACTGTTCAATGCGAAAGAGAGTGTCTCGACAATAAACAGCACAACTCCGAGCAAAACCGGCAGAACATAAGCGGTTTCAAGCATTACTGCGCCTTTTTGCGATTCCTTTCGCTTAAGCATTGCCCGGAAACTCCTTCAAGAAGATTTTAAATATTCAGCGACAACCCGAATTGAATTACGGGTTATTAACACTGTTAACGGCGCTTTCTACTTTGTTGGTAATCGCTTCACCAACAACCCCACCGTTATCGCCGCTGAACAGCAGAGCAGCGATAATCGCAACACCAGCGATCAACAGCGCATACTCCATCATAGAAGCCCCTTTCTGTTTCTTAAGTTGCTTCGTTTTCTGAACTTCCAAATTCCGATTTTCCATCATCTTACCTTCCTAAAATATAAAAACGGGTGCTTATAAGTAAAATTACTATTCAAAATTGTAAAAATAACGCCTGCAATTCTGATTCTATAAAATTTTTACTGATAAATGCACTTCAACCAACAATAAATTTTATTTACCCTAGTAAACATACTTAACCAGGGTTTTTCAATTCATTTAAACAAGGGATTACATCATTTCCAGGTCTTCCAAAATAGACTCTGCCCCTTTAATGGCACACGCCTCATCATCCATACCATCCGGAGCACCACTTACACCAATTGCTCCGTATAACTTTCCACCAGCCTGAATCGGTGTAGAACCAGCCATGAATGCTAGCCCTGCGCCCATTGTTTGCAAAGGGCTTTTGGCACGTTCGCCAAGCTGCGAACCTTTAACGTTGAACATCACTGCGGTATAAGCTTTTTTCTGGCTGATACCCAATGAAACCGCCGGGGCAATCGTATCGCGCAGCTGCGCCTGAACAATCCCACTACGATCAACCACCGTCACACTGACAGGGATACCTTTTTCGCGACAAGCTTCAATGGTTGCCATCGCAGCCTTATTCGCCATATCCAACGACAGAATCGAAACATTCACAACCATAGGCTCTTCGGCCTGAACTGGCATAGCCGTTGACAGAACACCCATTGAAAGTACCGCACCAGCAAAAAGTTTTTTTAGCATCCATCTTCTCCTCAAAAACTCAGATTGTTTATTCAGTAATTATTCGCAGAAACCAGTATACGAAGCTTTTTGTGGGAAACAAATACATTTTTGTTTTTTCATGATCTTACTTAACTCTTCCGACGGACACAAAAAAACCGGGCTTGAGCCCGGTTCTTTTTGTGTTAACAAACAATATTATCGATTAACTCGCGGCTTTCTGAGCCTCTTCCTGCTGCTTAACACCGCCATGCCATTGCCAGATGTAGTACATCAAAGGAATGACCAACAAGGTTAAGACCGTAGACGACAGAGTACCGAAGATCAGTGATACTGCCAAACCACCGAATACAGGGTCGGTAATCATAATCATCGAACCGAAAATAATCGCCAGAGCAGTCAGCAGGATCGGACGGAAACGCACCTTACCAGCTTGAATCACCGCGTCCTTAAGCGACTTACCTTCAGCACGATACTCAAGGATAAAGTCGATCAACAACAACGAGTTTCGCACCACGATACCCGCCAGAGCAATGACCCCAATCATGGACGTCGCCGTAAAGGCCTGCCCGGTAGCCCAATGCCCCGGAAATACACCGATCATTGTCAGAGGAATCGCTCCCATAACGATCACCGGCATCATAAAGGACTTGTAGTAGCCGACTAAAATCAGGTAGATAAAGATAAGCGCGACGATGAAAGCACTCCCCATATCACGGAACACATCCAGAGTCAGGCGCATTTCACCGCCCCACAACAAGGTGTAGTCCATGACATCTTTCGGTTGCGCCTGAACGAATCCGAGATTACCGGTTGCAAACGTCACATTCGATTCAGGCAAGGTCACCTGATCAAGCATTTTATCCAGCGACAGAATCGCATACACCGGACTGGATTCAAGCAACTCACCACCGACCATCACCATGCGATGCTGGTCACGCGTCATAATCGGCTTGGCGCGCTCCACTTCCTCAATGTCAGCAACGGCGGAAAGCGGAACCACTTCTCCGGATCGCGACTGAACACGCAAGGACAGAAGCTGCTCCGGAACGGTTCTTTCCGAACGCGGCAGGCGAACGATGATATCGACCGGCTCACGAACATTATCCAGGTGCATATACCCCAACTCGAAGCCGTTGATATAATCACGCAGCATTTTACTGACCTGTGCAGGCGCGACCCCAAGCAGGTTGGCCTGCTCGCGATCGATATTCACCTCATAGGTCATGGTATCGTCGGTTACCGAATCATCCACATTGATCAGACCGTAAATCTGATCAAATTTCTCTCTGACTTCCCCGGCCGCCTGACGCAGCTTGTCATAATCCGGCCCATAAAGCTCCGCCATAATCTGTGTCGTTACCGGCGGCCCCGGAGGAGTCTCATACAATTTAATATTTGCATCCGGGAACACTTTACGCAGAGAATCCAGAGCCTGATCAAAGTTCTGAACAATTTCGTGTGAAGAGATCGAACGCATACCTTTATTAACCAGGTTGACACGGATCTGTGCGAAGTTACCGCCCTGCTTAATCAAATCGCCGCGAACCAATGCTGCAAAATCAATCGGAGCTGGCTTACCAAGGAAAACACTGTAATCGGTGACAAACTCGGTGCCGGACAACATACTGCCAACATGGCGCACGACACGATCGGTCGCCTCAATAGCCGTACCTTCCGGCATATCTACCTGTACCAGGAAAGTACTGGTATTGTCATACGGCAACATTTTGACTTCGACACCGGCCGGATGCAGCGGATTGTTCATACCGTCGTCGCGGATAAATTGCAGCGCAGGCTGCATCATCGAAGCAATCAAGGTCCCCAATACAACAAACAGGAATACATTTCGCTTGGTACGCGAATCAATCAAAGGAACAATCGTCTTGACGTACAGCTTCTGCATCCAGTCTTCCTGATGAGGATGATGCGTCTCGGTACTCTCGCGATGTTGCATTTCCTTAATCGCCTTTTTACCCAAGAAACGGTAGGCGACATAAGGCACCAGAATATAAGCAATAACCAAGGAGGCAATCATCGCCACCGGAACATTAAATGGAATCGGCGCCATGAATGGCCCCATCATCCCGGTTACAAACAACATCGGGATAAATGCCAGAATAACCGCGATGGTCGCAACGTTTGTCGGATTCCCGATCTCATTAGTCGCTTTAATCAGAACTTCATCGAATTTTTCCGGGTCAAAGCCTTCATGGATATGCCGGTGAATATTCTCAATAACGACGATCGCGGCATCCACCAGCAACCCGAGCGACAGAATCAACGCAAACAGTGTAATACGGTTAATCGTCTGCTCGGCGATCAGACCGACAAACAGCACCACAAACAGAATCAGCGGCACGGTCAGGGTAACAATTCCCGCTTCACGCCACCCTAGGAACAGCACCAGTATTACGATGACCGAACCGACCGCAATCCCCAAGTGTTCCATCAGCAGGTTTACCGCCGCATTGGCTTTGTCACCGTCATTACGTGTAACAACCACCTCAACATTATGCGGCAGAACGGCTTTTTTCAGTTGCTCCAGCTGCTCCAGTACGGCGTCAGCTACCGCAACGGCATTTGTACCCGGTTTTTTTGCTACCGTAATCGTTACTGCCGCTTGCTCGCCATGCGATGCCACGGCTGAGTTCGGACCAAAACCGATACGACTGTAGGCGTCGCTCTCTTTCGGACCATCTTCGATACGGGCAATATCGCGCAAGTAGATTGGTCGGCCTTTATCGGCACCAATAATAATGTCACCAACATCAGTCGCATTACCGAGATAGCCGTTTACACGAACCAAGTGATCTTTATTATTGTTAATCAGGGAACCGACTGGAACCGAAACGTTCGACCCCTGCAGCATTTCACTGATCTGTTCCAGAGATAATCCCGTCAAGGCGATTTTCTGCGCATCCAGCCAGACATTAATCGCACGCTCCTTACCACCGACGACATCGGTAAAAGAAACCCCAGGCAGGTTGCGAAGGTTCTCGACCAATTTCAACGAGATATCACGCAGATCATAACCGGACAGTTCGGAAGAGGTTACGGCAAGCGTCATAATCGGCACATCGTCGACGTTAATCGGCTTGACCAGCGGCTGCTGGGTATCCGGCGGCATCTTATCCATATTCTGCATAATCTGGTTATAGACTTTAACCAAACTATCTACCTGGTTTTCACCCACCTCGAACTGAACCGTCACCACGCCGAAGTCGTTGGTCGCATAACCGAAAGTATGGTCGACGCCCGGCAGAGAACTCAAAATGGTTTCCAACGGCTTGACCACCATATTCTCGACTTCCTGCGGTGTGGCTCCGCCTTTAGGCACCATAATATTGGCCGCCGGCACCACGATCTGCGGATTATATTCACGCGGGGTAATTAAATAAGCCAAAATCCCCGCCAAGGTAATAGCAACCACGATCATCATCGTGATTTTAGAATGAATAAACGCTTTCGCCAGCTTACCGGCAATATTCAGCTCAGCAGCTTCGGCAGCGTTTGTTTGCTTTGCATTTTCAGCCATTCAAACTCTCCGTTATTTCGCTGCTTCGGATGCCGATTGCGCGGCTACAGGCTCGACAATATCGCCGTTCAACATACTGGCATTATTGGACAAAACAATCTGATCACCCAGATCAAGTCCTGACTGGATTTCAACCATATCGCCGATATTGATCCCGGTACGAACCATATTGAACATCGCTTTGCCATCCTGAACGACAAAAACACCATCGATTCCGGCACGATTGACAATCGCACTCTGCGGCACCATCATCGCCTGGCGCTCACCCTGTTTGAAGCTGATGCGGGCAAAGGTTCCAGAATTAATATTCTTCACGGCCGGCAAACTTAATTTAACCGTATGAGTACGGGTTTTCGGATTTGCGGCCCCTACCAGGGTATAGATGGTTCCAACCATCGGCGCATCCTGACCGTCAATAAATACCGTCGCCTCGTCACCGACTCGCAAAGCCGCATACAGATCACCGGCAACTTCCGTCTGCACACTCAAGGACTGCAGGTTTTCAATGACGACAATCGGATTACCCGGAGCAGCCAAATCACCAGCGGTTGCCATTTTCTCGACCACCACACCGCTAAACGGAGCGCGGACATTCGCATAATTCAATTGAGAGCGCGCCTGATTCAAAGCGGATTTCGCCGAAGCGAGATTTTCCTGGGCAACCGAGTACTGCAAACGAATTTTGTCGTACTGTTGCTTGGAAACCGAATTATCTTTATACAGCTGCGTAAAACGGTCGTAATCCAGTTTGGCGTCTTTTAACGCCGCCTGCGCTTGAGCATAGGCCGAATTCGCCTGAGCAATCTGACTGCGAATATCGGTAGAGTCGATAGTGAAAAGCAGGCTTCCCTGTTCGACTTTTTCACCCACTTCGACGTCCAGCCCTTTGATATATCCCATCAAACGAGAAGCGATACGCGCTTTCTGGTCCGGCACAACGGAACCCGGTACGACCGCTGTCAGAGGAACGGTTCCCAACTCGACATTGTGAATCACAGCCTGAAATGTCTGCGGCTTGGTTTCCGGTGCCGTCGGCGCTTCCTGCTGACACCCATTCAAGCCGATCGTTGCTAAGATTGCGATCGCTAGAACTTGCTTAACTTGTTTCATCATCTTTCCTTTTTAAAGCTAACTATCTTTGTCTGCTCAACACCCGCCTTACAGCTGGGAAATGTCCATACTACCCAGGGCCAAACGCAGAGTGGCTTTCTGAATGTTTACTTCATACTCGGCGGCAACCAGATCGGCGCGCGCCTTGTCTAACTGAGTCTGACTCGTCAGAAGTTCGGTAAAAGTAGCGACGCCGTTTTCATAGCGCTTGGTCACCAGAACTTGCGCTTCCTCTGCCTGCTCAACAGCTAATTTACTGGAGACAACCTGCTCACGGGCAACCTGCAATCGATGCCAGGCGGTCATCATTTCAAAACGGATCTTGTTCGCCATGGAAGCGGTTTCAGCCTGCTGTTGTTCAGCCGAGGCCCGTGCCATTTTG
This sequence comes from Thiomicrorhabdus xiamenensis, assembly GCF_013282625.1. Taxonomy (NCBI): domain Bacteria; kingdom Pseudomonadati; phylum Pseudomonadota; class Gammaproteobacteria; order Thiotrichales; family Piscirickettsiaceae; genus Thiomicrorhabdus; species Thiomicrorhabdus xiamenensis. Next base: position 619,892 of record NZ_CP054020.1, on the reverse strand, counting down.
ATACTGTTCTTAGTAAGCCCGAAATCGGTCACTTTCCAGGAAAACACACCGGCAACGGTATAGCTGGAAGCATCGAAACCGACACTGTCGTCATTCCAATCCTGACGCAACAACATATTGAAACTTGGTTTTTCATCCGCTTTTGCAGTATCAATCGCATAAATCGACGAGGTCGCCTGCTTTCGCTGAGCCATTAACTGAGGGTTTTTATCGATAGCCTGCTCAAGCAACTCTTCGACACGCCCCTCAGGCAAACCGATATCCATACGCTCAGCGACATCCAAATGCTCGCTTGCCTTCAAGCCCATTAGAATACGCAGACCATCCAATGCGATCTGCTCCTGTCCTTTCGCCTGCGCCAAGGCAACTTCCGCAGTTGACGCATTAACTCTGGCGCTCAATAACTCGGAACGTACAATCACCCCTTGGTTAACCAGGTTTTCCGTGGTACGAACATATTCATCGGCTGTTTTCTTGGCCTGTTCCGCAACCTTGATAAAAGCGCGGGCAGAGTGCACTGCCTCATAGGCCTGATAAACACTGAACGTCAGATACTGTTTAACCGCGACATCACCGCTCTGCGCCGCTTCGATCATCGACTTGGCCTGTTGCTTATAACTTTCGACTCGCCCGCCGTTATAAACCGGAACCATCATCTCAACACGGGTATTCATATCGGAATAAGGTGACGGGTTATTTAGAGAGTCTGGCTCATGGGCATAATCCCCGGAACCAAAAGCAGCTGCCGTTGCATCATCAAACCCAAAGTCCGACAAGCTAGCTTGCTGCTGTTGGAGCTTCATGCCAAAAACATTTAACGGATTATTGGAATAGGTACCGGTGACCGAAAAATTAATCTGCGGCATATTTCCCGCTTTGGCTTTAGCCAGAGCCGATTCGGCAAGCATCATGCGCGCCTTGCTGACATCCATTTCAGGGTTGGCATCGATCGCGGTTTGTACCGCCTCAACCAAAGTGTAAGTCTTGGCTTGCGCTGCCAAAGGCATTGCCAAAGCGACCGTTAAGGCAACCCCACTCAACTTAAAGAGCGAAATAGGCTTAGACATAAATTCTCCAGAGTCTTGAAAGTAATTCGGTTTTCGTCTTGCTTGTCTTATATATAGCGGCCTTCGCCGCAACGCCAACCTAATGACAGGCTTAGAAAAGCACAATAAAATTCAATGCCTTACACTGCATAATTAACGCTTTTCTACAGTATCCCGCCCACATTAGCGAGTTCATTTCCATAAGACAAGCTTATTAAAACATTAGAAAATTCTAATATTATAGACATTCAAAAAATGCATGCAACGGATACATTAGTTTTTCCTAATATAAAATCCCCGAACCCAATCCGTTCGCAAACCACTCGACTCTTACGACTGGATCAAGGCAACCGCTTTTCGCAACCAAAGCAATTCGCCGTGGAAAAAGTGACTCGCCTGCTCGCGCCAGCAGATATCGGGTTTATGGCTCAATGTTTCTACCCACTGCAAAACCCCGTCCGCCGCGACGACTTCATCCTGCCCGCCTTGGATTAATAACCATTGCGTTGCCGAGTCCAGCCTGCCGATATCCTGCGACTCGAAAGAATATAAACCAACCGGCGGCGCGACCGTACACAGGCTTGCCGGCTTGAGCTCGCTGGCCGCTTTAATGGAAATATAACTCCCGAAAGAAAAACCGGCCAAGTGTACTCTGGAAAAATCGCCCTGAGTACGCGCCCAACGCAACACAGCCTTAAGATCCTCAACTTCCCCCTGAGCATAGTCATGCTCCCCTTCACTCATACCTACGCCACGGAAGTTATAACGCAAAGTGGAAAAACCCATCTCCTGATAAGCTTTCCACAAAGTGGTCACAACCTTGTTATGCATCGTGCCGCCGTACAGAGGATGTGGATGACTGATAATAACAAGATTTTCGTCCTGCAAAACAAACTCTGCTTCAATCTCTCCCACGGCCCCCGGAATCAAAAGTCCTTTATGGTTCGATTTCAAGTATGACTCCTTATTACTTATCGCATTAAATAATGCTTTATTCAGCGCAACCTTAGCACCTTGGCTACAATAAACCGCAAAACCAAAATTCCAAGGATGAAAAATGACTCAAATTGTACAACGCAAAATCGTTGTCGACGACGCGGTTCCCTATGCAAAATCCATTTTCGCGTCTTTAGGCGAAGTGGACACACTCCCAGGACGGGACATCCAGCGCGAACATCTGCTTGATGCTGATGCCTTGATCATCCGCTCTCGCACCCAGGTAAACGAGGCATTGCTTGCCGACACAGCGGTTAAATTTGTCGGCAGCACGGTTGTTGGATTGGATCATATCGACCAGAACTACTTACAAGATAGCAATATTCACTTCTATTCCGCACAAGGCTGCAACGCCAACTCGGTCGCCGAATTCGTTATCCATGCGCTTGTCCTTTTAGCCGAAGAACAAGGATTCGACTTATCGCAGAAAACTCTAGGAATTATTGGCGTCGGTCATGTCGGCAGCCGCCTTGAAAAAAAAGCTAAAGCGCTGGGAATGCATTGCCTGTTGAATGATCCACCGCGAGCCCGACAGGAAAACTCAAATGCATTCAGCTCACTAGAGGAAACCCTACAAGCCGACATTATAAGTGTGCATACACCTTTAACATTCGATGGCAGAGACAAAACCCACTTGCTAATCGGCAAAGAGCAACTCGCCAGCCTTTCTTCCGAGCAAATTCTGGTCAATGCCGCCCGCGGCGGAATTGTCAATGAAAACGAACTGAAAAACACACAGCTTGCTGCCAAAATTATCGATTGTTGGGAAAACGAACCCAATATCGATCAGGAACTACTGCAACAGAGTTTTATGGCAACACCGCATATTGCCGGCCATTCGTTTGAAGCCAAACTTGCCGGAAGCACCATGGTCTACGAAAATTTGTGCCATTTCTGGAACGAGAAAATCGACAACAACTGGCAAACCGAACTTCCACCCCGTCCTGATCCGATCGAAGTCGTCAATTCCGATCACTGGCAATCCGGACTGCTTGAGGTACTGCAAAAAACACATTTAATCAAAAATGATGATGCCGCAATCCGTGAAAACAGTGATCAATTCGAACGCTACCGACGAAACTACCCTATTCATAGAGAGTGGTATATTCACGGAGTAAAAAAAACCAAAAATCAAAAACTTAATTTGATTTTAGAGACTTTAGGCTTCGATTTATTACCTGTGTTATAAAAAGATATCAGAAGGTCTTAATAAAATAATATTATCATCTCCCCAAAAAAATTGGTTTGCATTTCATTTGCGAATCTTTAATCTACTTGAGTGAAAAGTTTGAGAGACATCAGACAGACTTATACAAAACCGATGGAGATATCTGGAATATGAAACTAGCTAACTTATTTAAAGCCGCGATTCTTGCTGCGGGTCTAACTACCCTTTCTGGTTGTGGAACTATGCACGCTGCAGGAAACCTAAATGACGGCGCCTGGGATACATTTAATCAAGTTTGGGATAAGTGGGTTGAAAGCGAAGGTGATATCGCTGACGCAACCATGTGGGAAGTTAAGGTAGACGAAGGCATTGAACTTGCCGACGTTATCGACGCCATCAACGCTGTTGGTATCAACCGCAACCTTAAAAACGTTGGTGAACTACCGCTATCTGAAGAACTTAAAGCTCGTGGAATCGAATCAAAAACCATTCACGTAATGTCTTTCTGTAACCCTGAAACTGCTCGTAAGATGGTTGACTTCTCCCCTGCAATGGGTGGTTTCCTTCCATGTCGTGTAAACATCATTGAAGAAGAAGATGGTCTACACATCTACTCTATGAACATGGATATGGCGATCAAGATGGGTAAAAAGATGCCTCCAGAACTTAAAGAAGCGACTATGGCAGTTCGCGACACTATCTGGGAAATGCTACAAAAAGGTAAAACTGGCGAATTCTAATTCGCTTCAGATCACCTGATAATTACCCTGAATAAAACCCCGTTTTACACCTGCTAAAACGGGGTTTTTTATTTGCTAAAAGCCTTTCCTGCAGCGCATTTATTTCATGCCAGCAATATAATTATTTTTGCGTAGCATTAAGTCTATGAATCGCAAAATGTTTTTTAAAGAAAATTAAAAAATATTTACTTACATAAAAAAATATCCCGCCCAACAGGGTGAAAAATTTTTACATTTATTTTTCAATCACTTAGTTAAGTTCATCAGAATATATTGATCTGCTACTAAATATTTTTAATTACTCATCATAAATAAAATACGGCATATTAACCTCCGTACCCAGCTAAAGCACTTAGCTTATACCTAACAACTCTAAAGAGAAAAAGTGAACGATATGAGAAAAACAAAATTAGCTCTAGCAATCGCAGCCTCTACCATTATTTCAACACCTGCCTTTGCAACCAACGGGGATGTATTAATCGGACTGGGCGCTCAAGCACGCGCGCTTGGTGGAACCGGTACAGCGGCATTCTTCGGCTCGGAAAATGCTTTGACCAACCCGGCACTGCTTGGTAAGTCACAAGGTTCGGAATTTTCCATCGGCGGCACGATCTTCATGCCCAATGTAGAGGCCAATGGCTCACAAAGTGACAACGATCTAAATATCATTCCTGAAGTATCTATGTCTACTCGCATTAACGAAAACCTGACCTTCGGTCTAGGCATGTTCGGTTCAGCCGGTATGGGTGTTGACTATAGAGACGACGCAAATCTAATGAATGCATATAGCAACCTTCAATTAATGAAATTTGCTCCAACCCTTGCATTTAATCAAGATAACTTTGGACTTGGATTTTCACCTGTTATCCAATATGGGGCATTGGATATCAACTATGATGGCACAGCACTTGGAGGAGGACCAACAGGAAACGGAATGTCAACTGACATCGGGTATGGCTTTAACCTAGGTGGTTATTTTGATATTACACCTGAATTTACTGTTGCTCTTTCCTACCAATCTGCAATCGAAATGGAATACAAGGATCAAATTTCTGTAGCGGCGGCAGGATTTGGTCAAACCATGACTGACAAACTTGAACAGCCAGAAGAGTTTAAAATCGGTGCATCGTACACAATGGGGAACTGGTTGATGACAGCGGACTTTAAACAAATCATGTGGTCAAAAGCCGAAGGTTATAAAGATTTTAACTGGCAAGATCAAGATGTCTATGCACTGGGAGCTAAATACTCTGGTAATAACTACTGGGTAGGAATTGGCTATAACTACGGAAAAGACCCGATTGATGTATACGGAGCAGGAGCAGGACAAATTGTAGACATGTTTAACAATGTCTTTTTCCCTGGTATTGTTGAATCTCATTTCACTGCAGGGGCAGGAGTAAACCTAACTAAAAACTCCGCTATTGACTTCGCCCTTGTTTACGCTGATGAAGTTTCGAAAACTATAGATGTGAGTACATTAATGGGCCCAGGAGCAACCGAAACCACTAAGCACTCGCAAACAGGCTTTACTGTTGCATACCGTATGAACTTCTAATCACTTAGAAACACTCATACAACACCGCAAGCCGCTAATGCAAATTAGCGGCTTTTTTATTAGCGTGCAGCTTTCGACCCTTAACCCGAAAGTCTTTATCTTCCAATAAAATATTTCAATCCAAAGCCTTGAAAGCAAAATTTCAATGTAAAACAAGTATTTCAGATACAAACCGCTTGCCTTCCAACATCCAGCCCTTCATCAACAAAACTTATATATAAAAATAAAAATACTTTACTACACGGCCTCTATCGACAATAAAAGCTATATATATTTTTTGATCATTTCAATCAACCCAACTAATAACCCATTAATTATTTTTGATTATTCAATTCACTCTAAAAACTGCATAGTAAGCCTTGAAAACTGTAAAGGATTCTTACCCATCCTTATATAACAATATCGAGAGAGTGGATAGTAATGAAAAAAACCAAACTGGCTTTAGCATTAACCTCAGCCGTTTTTGCTTCTTCTGCAATGGCTACAAACGGAACCAATATGATTGGAATCGGCGCCCAGTCCATGGCAATGGGTGGAACCGGGGTCGCCGCCTATTTCGGCGCGGAAAACCTTCTGGCCAACCCAGCCTTGATCGGTAAGTCTCAAGGTACCGAATTGATTTTCGGGGGCACAATCTTTGCACCAGACGTAAGCAGCGAACACAATCTGGGCGAGCCTGCCAGCCCGGGCGAGCCAGTTGGCAAAGACAGCAGTGACGCGAATCTTTTCGTCGTGCCATCAGCCGCCTTCAACAGCCGTATCAACGAAAACATGGTTTATGGTATCGGCATGTTCGGAACATCCGGTATGGGGGTCGACTATCAGGACAACGGTCAGATGTTCAGAGCGCAATCTGCATTGCAAATTCTGCGCTTTGCTCCGGCATTAGCTTTCCATAACGAAACCGCCGGTATCGGTTTCTCGCCGATCATTCAATACGGTGCTCTGGATATTCATTATGATGGCTCCGAAACTCAATACGGAACTTTCGGCTTGGAAGATGCCGGTCACGGTATGGCGCAAGGTCTTGGCTTCGGCTACTCCATCGGTGGTTACTATGACGCAGCACCTGGATTAACTCTAGCCGCCTCCTATACCTCAGGCATTGAAATGGAATACAAAGGGCAACTATCCTCTGCTTCGCAGCCTTTTGCAGAGTTCGGTATGATCCCTGAAGCTTTCGATGACAAACTGGAACAACCTGCGGAAATGAAAGTTGGAGCCTCTTTCGACATGGGTAGCTTAACCTTTACCGCCGATGCACGAAAAATCATGTGGAGCGAAGCTAAAGGCTATAAAGACTTCGGCTGGCAAGACCAGGATGTATTTTCGATCGGTGCAAAATATTCAACCAAAAGTTACTGGCTAGCGGCCGGCTATAACACCGGCGACAACCCGATCAAAGAACAGGACGGCACAACCACAGAAGGGGCAACCATCAATTTCTTTAACAACACCTTCTTCCCTGCTACAACCGAGAGCCATATTACCGTTGGTGGCGGTATGGCAATCAGCAAAAAGGCAACCATCGAAGGCGCATTTGTTTACGCTCCTGAAGTCAAGACTCGTGTCGGCGTGAGCGGCATCGGTGACGACTATCCGATCGCAGGCGCTGCATCGGGTGACTACAGCGAAACCAAGCACTCACAAACCGCAGCCACTATGATGATCCGTTACAACTTCGACTAAGCACTGCACCAACGCTTAAAAGTAAGCTGAACGACAAAAAAGCGATCTTTACAGATCGCTTTTTTTATAACTCAATCTTAATCAAGTTTTTATTCACTCTCTTTAAAAGAGAACTTTTTTGTCCCAAGTTTATTGTGCATACTAGAGGCTCTAGCAATCAGGAGGCAAGCATGGCAACCGTTTTAATAGCAGGATGCGGAGATTTAGGATGCCAGTTAGGCAGTCAACTCAGTCAAAAAGGCCACAAGGTTTACGGCATTCGCCGCAACATCGAAGCACTACCCGACGAAATCACCGGTCTGGAATGCAACCTCTTCCGTCCTATTTGCGACCTTCCCGATAAAATCGATTATGTGTTCTATATTGTTTCGGCAGATAAATACAAAGATATCGACTACTATCACGCTTATGTACTGGGCGTTAAAAACCTGCTTCATGCATTGCAAGATCATCATGTTAAACGCTTCTTTTTCACTTCCAGCACTTCCGTTTTCGGCCAATCCGAAGGCGAATGGGTCGACGAAAGCAGTCCAACAGAAGAACACGGTTTTTCAACCCGACGTCTGATTGAAGGCGAACAGCTCGTCCTTGAAAGCGACATTCCCGGCACGGTTATCCGCTTTGGTGGCATTTACGGCCCGGGGCGTACACACCTGATTGACCTGGTTCGCGAAGGCAAGGCGCACTGCATGGAAAACGTCTGGAGCAACCGCATCCATTCGACCGACTGCGTCGGCATCTTTACACACCTGATGGAACTCAATGAACAAACAGCGGATAAAGTGGACGACATCTATATCGGTGTCGATAACCAGCCGACTCCATCATGTGAAGTCTATGAATGGTTGGCCGAACAACTCAGTGTGCCGGAGGTTGAACATCAGGAACCAAGCGAAAACACCCGCCTGATGCGCAGTAATAAACGCCTTTCAAACGCCCGCCTGCGCGCGACCGGCTATGAAATGCACTATCCAACCTATCAGGACGGCTATATCGAACTCATTTAAAGCCGTGGGCAGTCTAATTGACTGCCTGACGATCAGCTTGTATACAATGCGATTCGAAATAATTGAACTATTTCGGATCGTGATCTTCCAACGATTCAGGACCTCGCTTCTCTTTTTCAGTCCACTCCCCTTCAATAATCGAATCATCTTTCTGATAACGGAAATGACCGTGAGAGCGGATCGTCATCCCTTTCAGACTTTGCCGGACAAGATAGGATCGCACTGGCGGAATCAATAAAAGAAACCCGAGAAAATCGGTAACCAAGCCCGGAATAAACAGCAGAATTCCACCGATAAAGATCAATACCCCTCCGATAACGGCTTCTTGAGGCGGCTTACCGCTGGCCATCTCCGACTGAGCCTCGAGCATCGTTGCCATCCCTTGCTGACGCATTAGAAAAACCCCGGCGATTGCCGTGGCAATCGTTAACAGCACGGTCGGTAAGGCACCGATTTCAGAGCCGACCTGTATCAATATATAAAGCTCTGTCAAAGGCACCAAAATAAACAATAGTAAAAGTATCTTCATAGTCCGTTCTTTTTATTTATAAAAGCTGTATTTCAATATAAAACAATAACTTAACAATTACATTAAACAACCTGATCCATCAATAAACCAAGCTTGTTACAGCGCGGATTTATTTTTAAATGAATTGTTATACAATGAGCAGCCGAGTGTTTTCTATCATCTAAGATATATAAGGCTCTATTGCCATTTTTAAAGCTATTAAGCGAGTAATTTTATGATTCAAGGTGCAACACTATCAAAGCAATTCTATTTCCTGACACTGCTTTTCGCCCTGTTTACATCTCTTTTCCATCCTGCTCAGGCAGAAGAATTACTTGAAGTCGACCAAGCTTTTCAGCTTGTCGATCCTAAAATAGAAAACCGACAGATTCTTATTGAATGGGAAATCGCCGACGATTACAAACTCTATAAAGACAAAATGTCGGTTCAGGCCAGCAACATCGAGCTAGAAACCCCGCAATACTCTGAAGCGAAAACCGTAGACGACCCACTTTTCGGAAAATCCGAAGTTTTCCTGCACAAGGCATCGATCCGCATTCCATACCAAGGCGATGCGACCAGCACGGAAGTAAGCGTCAAATATCAGGGCTGTGCCGATAAAATCGGCGTCTGCTACCCGCCGCAGACCCGAACGTTCACGCTGAACCTGCCAAGCATTCAAGCGCAAGAAAGCCAAAATGCAGCGGCCTCACTAAATTCCTTAAAAGAACTGAACAACTATCTTGCTGACAGCAGCGATCAGCCTGAGCTTCTGGAAGCCGACCAGGCGTTTCAGTTCAGCGGCCAGCAAAACGGCAACAAAGTTGAAATTAGCTGGCTGATCGCCGACGGCTATCACCTGTACAAAGACAAAATTAAAGTCAAAACCCTTTCAGGTGACGTCCAACTCGGCGCAATCCAGCTACCGACCGCTGAAAAAATTGACGATCCGCTTTTCGGCAAAACCGAAGTTTTCCACGGAACACTCGTTGCCGACATCGCAATTGAAAGCCTGAGCCAAACTAGTCAGATCGAAATCGAATACCAAGGCTGTTCGGCGGAATCCGGTGTCTGCTATCCGCCGGCACGCAAGACCATCAACCTGGACCCAGCTGCATTCACTACCGACGCATCCTCGGCACCGGCACCGGCACTCGGCAGCGCTACGGTTAAGGATAACTCTCAGCTTTCCGAAACCGACCTGATTGCGGACACCTTAAAAAACAGCAGTGTCTGGATTGTCATCCTGACCTTCCTTGTCTTCGGTCTATTACTGTCTCTGACGCCTTGCATCTTCCCGATGATCCCGATTTTATCGAGCATCATTGTCGGACAGGGAGAAAACCTGACTACACGTAAAGCGTTTATTATGTCACTGGTCTATGTTTTGGCCATGTCGGTCACTTATACCGTCGCCGGCGTACTGGCGGGTATATTCGGTGAAAACCTGCAGGCGGCCTTCCAGAATCCATGGATCATCGGCAGCTTCAGTGCCGTATTCCTGTTACTCGCTCTATCCATGTTCGGATTCTATGAGCTGCAATTACCAAGCGCCCTGCAATCAAAATTAACCAACCTGTCAAACAAACAGCAAGGCGGCACTCTGACCGGCGTAGCCATTATGGGCTTTTTGTCTGCATTGATCGTTGGACCTTGTGTTGCACCACCTTTAGCCGGCGCATTGATCTACATCGGACAAACCGGCGATGCTCTATTGGGTGGTATAGCTCTATTTGCAATGAGTATCGGTATGGGCGCACCTCTGCTTCTGCTTGGAACTTCAGCCGGGAAACTTCTTCCTCGCGCAGGTGCCTGGATGGATAACGTCAAAGCCGTTTTCGGCGTAATGCTGATCGGTGTCGCAATCTGGATGGCTGGCCGGATCCTGCCTTCTGAAGCAACCATGCTTGCCTGGGCACTACTATTAATTATCTCTGCGGTTTATCTCGGAGCCTTCGAAAGTACTGCAGAAAAATCCGGATGGTCAAAACTCTTTAAAGGCTTTGGCTTGAGCTTGTTTGTTTATGGCGTCATTTTGCTGCTTGGCATGCTGGCCGGTTCAAAAGATATGCTGCAACCACTCAAAGTCTTTCAGGGAGGCGGTCAATCTTTCACTCAACAGCAAAACGAATTGGCCTTCAACAAAATCAAGAGCATTGACGACTTGGATAAAATTCTCGCCGAAGGCAAACCGGTCATGCTGGACTTTTATGCCGACTGGTGTGTCAGCTGCAAAGAGATGGAGCAATTCACCTTCAGCGATCCAAAGGTTCAAAAAGCGCTGGAAGGTGTTACACTGCTGAAAGCGGACGTTACCGCCAATGACGATACTGACAAAGCGCTGATGAAACGCTTCGGTATTATCGGGCCTCCGGCAATTCTGTTTTTCGAACAGGGGCAAGAGCGTAAAGCACAAAGAGTGGTTGGCTTCAAAAAAGCCGATGAATTTACCCAGACCATTCAGCAAGCATTCAACAAGTAATCGTTTCCGGCCTTTAAATGCAAACTCGTTGCTTTAAAGGCCATTTAACTCGCTAGCACAAAGACAACTTATCAAACCTATCCATCCCAAAAACCAGTTTATGACTGTTTAAGTCAGAACACGAACGTTTAAAACAATTCACAGCACTTTTTCCGCATTATCCACTCATTACCATAGTTATCCTGCATCCTTTCAGTTATAATCTGCCCACTGTGAATAATGAAATGAGCAAAAGGCTTTCCTCATGGCGATGATTTTGGTAATTAACGGCCCGAACCTGAATATGCTTGGTCGCAGAGAACCTGAGATCTATGGCCGACAAACCCTGGAAGATATACTGGAAAATCTTGAAGCCCTGGCGGACGAGTACAATATTCGCCTGCAGTCTTTCCAAAGCAATGCGGAATTCGAAATTATCGAACGCATCCACATGGCAATGGATGAAGGCACTGACTACATTATCATTAACCCTGCGGCATTCACCCACACCAGCGTGGCCATTCGCGATGCTCTGGCAACGGTAAAAATTCCTTTTATCGAAGTTCACCTGTCCAATATTCATCAGCGTGAACCTTTCCGTTCGCACTCCTATTTCTCGGATCTGGCCGACGGCATTATTGCCGGACTGGGAGCCAAGGGCTATGAACTGGCACTGCATGCAGCAGCGGACAAAATTTTATAAAACCTAAAAATACACCAACAACCTGCCTCATTAGCAGAACAGAGTAAAGGATCAAAAATGGATATTCGTTCAATTCGTAAACTGATTGAAATTGTCGAACAGTCAGATATCGCAGAAATTGAAATCAATGAAGGCGAGCACAATATTCGCATCACCCGTAGCCAAGAGCCGGTTATGGTCGCTGCCCCTGTTGCCGCTCATGCTCCTGCTGCTCCGGCCCCTGTTGCCGCACCGGCGCCTGCTCCTGTTGAAGCAGCACCTGCAGCAGCGGCTCCTGCTGTAAGCGGACACACCGTTAAATCGCCGATGGTCGGTACTTACTACTCTGCACCGTCACCGGACGCTTCGGCATTCGTACAGGTCGGCGATTCGGTTGCAGTCGGGGATACTCTGTGCATTATCGAAGCGATGAAAATCATGAACCCAATCGAAGCTGATAAAGCGGGAACCATTAAACAGATTATGGGTGTCAATGGCGAACCGGTTGAATACGACCAGCCACTATTTATCATTGAATAATTGCCACCTGAGGTCTGCAAATGATTGAAAAAATTCTAATTGCCAACCGAGGTGAGATTGCTCTGCGCGTTTTGCGTGCCTGTAAGGAGCTTGGCATTAAAACCGTAGCTGTCCATTCCAAAGCGGACGCCGACCTGAAACACGTACTATTGGCGGACGAATCCGTTTGTATCGGCCCGGCCCCTTCTTCGGAAAGCTACCTTAATGTTCCGGCGCTTATTGCCGCAGCGGAAGTAACCGATGCCGAAGCAATTCACCCGGGTTACGGTTTTCTATCGGAAAATGCTGACTTTGCCGAACGCGTTGAAGAAAGCGGATTTACGTTTATTGGTCCGCGTGCCGAGACCATCCGTCTGATGGGTGATAAGGTTTCGGCCATCAAAGCCATGAAGGCATCCGGCGTTCCTACCGTACCCGGTTCCGGCGGCCCGCTAGGAAAAAACGATGCGGAAAATCTGCGTATCGCCCGTGAAATCGGCTATCCGGTGATCATCAAAGCTGCCGGTGGCGGTGGCGGACGCGGAATGCGCGTGGTACACACTGAAGCCAACCTGTTGAAATCCATCCAGCTGACCAGCTCGGAAGCCGGAAGTTTCTTCGGCAACCCTGAGGTTTACATGGAAAAATTCCTGGAAAACCCGCGTCACGTGGAAATCCAGGTGCTTGCCGACGGCCAGGGAAGTGCCGTTCACCTGGGTGAACGTGACTGCTCCATGCAGCGCCGCCATCAAAAAGTGGTCGAGGAAGCGCCTGCACCGGGCATTACTCCGGAACAACGCGCAAAAATCGGTCAGGCTTGCGTCAACGCCTGTCTGGAAATCAATTACCGCGGGGCGGGAACCTTTGAATTCCTATATGAAAACGGCGAGTTCTACTTTATCGAAATGAATACTCGTCTTCAGGTTGAACACTGTGTCACCGAAATGGTTACCGGTATCGACCTGGTCAAGGCGCAAATCGAAGTCGCTATGGGCAAACCGCTGAGCATCAAGCAGGAAGACGTCAAGCTGAACGGCCATGCCATCGAGTGTCGTGTTAATGCGGAAAACCCGGCGAGAAACTTTATGCCTTCTCCGGGGAAAATCGAGCGCTTACACCTTCCGGGCGGTCTTGGAGTACGTTGGGATTCGCACATCTATACCGGCTACACGATTCCTCCGCATTATGATTCCATGATCGGCAAGCTGATCTGTTACGGTACCGACCGCAACACCGCGATTGCCCGTATGGACAGCGCTCTGAGTGAAATGGTCATCAAAGGGATCGATACCAATATTCACATGCAGCGTGAGATCATGAACGATGGTGGTTTCCAGGAAGGTGGACAAAATATTCACTACCTGGAAGAACGCCTCGAACACCTAGTGTAACGATCGACGCTAACGCGTCGCGTCAATCCAAACCACTCGCCGAGCGGCAGTTATTTTATGCCGCCACAGCGTGTGGTTTTTTGCGTTTTTGAACGCCAAGAAAAAATGACTTTGGAGAGAGAACAGTATGGCCTGGATTCAGATCAACGTAACGGTTGAAGAAGCGCTTGCCGAGCCTTTATCAGACGCATTCATGGAATGCGAATCCGCTTCGGTAACCTTTGAAGATGCCGAGGATCAACCGATTTTCGAACCTGAAATCGGCACCACCCCAATCTGGCAAAACACCAAGGTCACCGCACTCTTCGATGCAGAAGTCAATGGCAAAGCCATTATCGAACAGGTCAAAAGCATGCTGCCGGCCGTCGCTGAACACCATTTCAGAATCGAAGCTCTGGAGGACAAGGACTGGATCCGCGAATGGATGGATCAGTTCAAACCGATGCTTTTTGGCGAAAGACTGTGGATTGTCCCCAGCTGGTCAGAAAAACCCGACCCGACCGCCGTCAACTTGATGCTGGACCCCGGACTGGCCTTCGGCACCGGGACACATCCGACAACGGCTATGTGCCTGACCTGGCTGGATCAAAATCCGCCCCAGGGCAAAACCGTAATTGATTATGGCTGTGGTTCCGGCGTGCTGGCTCTGGCCGCACAGAAACTCGGGGCAGCTGCAGTCAAAGGCACCGATATCGATCCGCAGGCTATTCAGGCGTCTGAACAAAACGCGCAGCGCAACGACGAGCAGATTCACTTTGCCCTGGTTAAGGATTTTGATTCCGAGCCGGTTGATTTACTGGTCGCCAATATTCTATCCGGCCCGTTAAAAGAGCTGGCGGAGGAATTCCAACGCCTCGTCAAGAACGGTGGCCAGCTTGTGCTTTCAGGGCTACTGCAGACGCAGGCACAAGAGCTTCAGGAACACTATAAAACCTTCGGGTTCGACCTTGATCAGCTGGAAACTCTGGACGAATGGGCCTGTTTAAGCGGGCGCAAAAACGGATAGACTTCAATGCTGAAAATCGGCCCCTATCAATTTGACAATCCTCTGGTTCTGGCGCCGATGGCCGGTGTTACCGATGCCATTTACCGCCAGCTGTGCCGAGACAACGGCGCGGCTTATACTTTGGCGGAAATGGTCGCGTCCAAAAAAGACCTCTGGGAATCGAAGAAATCATCGACTCGGCACGTCAATCCGGATGACCCGGAACCCCGGGCGGTTCAGCTTATCGGTACAGATCCACAGGAGCTGGCAGAAGCAGCGGCCTGGCAGGAAAGCCAAGGGGCACAGATTATCGACCTGAATATGGGCTGCCCGGCCAAGAAGGTCTGCAGTGTTGCCGCAGGCTCAGCGCTTATGGCTTATCCGGATAAAGTCAGCGAAATCTTTCATGCGGTCGTTGAGGCAGTCTCTTCTCCGGTCACGGTCAAAATCCGCACCGGCACCGACCAAGAGCACAAGAATGCACTGCAGATTGCGCAGATAGCCGAAGCATGCGGGCTCTCGGCAATTACCATTCATGGCCGAACCCGCGCCGATAAATTCCAAGGTCAGGCCGAGTACGACACAATAAAAAAGGTCAAGCAATCGGTCTCGCTGCCCGTGATTGCAAATGGCGATATTTGCACCCCCGAGCAAGCCCGTTTTGTATTAGAATACACCGGTGCTGACGGGATCATGATCGGTCGCGCTTCCCAGGGCTATCCATGGATATTTCGTGAGATAAATCATTATCTTAAAAACGCCCGAAAAGCGGCTCCAGTAGAAGTCATTGATTTCCATCAGACTATCCGGAGACACCTCGAAGGACTGTACCGGCTTTACGGCCCAGAACACGGCGCACGCATCGCTCGCAAGCATATTGGCTGGTATACGCAACACCTTGGCGACTTATTGGAACCCGCTGCATGCATAGCGCTTCGCCGCCAGTTCAATCAACTAAGCGATGCCGACGCGCAACAGAGCCTGATTGAACAATTTTTCGGACAATTTCTAAAATAAGTCGCTCTTAAAGCGACGATACCAACAACCATAGCAAATTATCTTTAAGACTAAAAATGACGAACATAAAAACGACTAGCCAACTTTCTCTACGCGATCAGGTTACCCGCACCCTAGAGATCTACTTTGATAACCTGCAGGAAGAATCAACCTGCGACCTGTATGAAATGGTCATTCAACAAGTCGAAAAACCGCTAATCGAATTTGTGTTGCAAAAAACCGATTTCAACCAGACACAGTCCGCGCAGATGCTTGGTATCAACCGCAACACCCTGCGCAAGAAAATGCTCAAATACAAATTAATTGAATCTTAATATTGAATCCTAAATTTTGGAGATTAACCATGAAACCAGTTCGTCGTGCTTTAATCAGCGTGTCAGACAAAAACGGCATTTTAGAGTTTGCCCAGTCGCTCAACGAGATGGGCGTAGCCATTCTTTCAACCGGAGGGACTTACAAAGTATTGTCTG
Source organism: Thiomicrorhabdus xiamenensis (assembly GCF_013282625.1). Lineage (NCBI taxonomy): Bacteria > Pseudomonadati > Pseudomonadota > Gammaproteobacteria > Thiotrichales > Piscirickettsiaceae > Thiomicrorhabdus > Thiomicrorhabdus xiamenensis. The sequence goes on along the minus strand of NZ_CP054020.1, from coordinate 603,655 downwards.
AAGCCGGTCTTCCGGTCACAGAAGTATCTGAATACACCGGATTCCCTGAAATGATGGACGGCCGCGTTAAAACGCTACACCCGAAAATCCACGGCGGACTTTTGGGACGCCGCGGCACCGACGACGCGATCATGCAAGAGCACGGTATCGACCCGATCGACATGGTAGTGGTTAACCTGTACCCATTTGAAGCGACGGTTGCCAAAGAAGATTGTGCTCTTGAAGACGCGATCGAGAACATCGACATCGGCGGACCAACCATGCTGCGCTCTGCGGCAAAGAACCACAACGACGTAGCCGTAGTAACCGATCCGACTGACTACTCGCGTATTCTTGGAGAGATGCAGGCAAATAATGGTCAGCTATCCCACGCGACCCGTTTTGATCTGGCGATTAAAACCTTTGAACAGACTGCCCGTTACGACGGCGCGATCTCGAACTACTTCGGTAAAATGTTCAATACTGAAGAAGGTGACACCTTCCCGCGTACCTACAATACTCAGTTCGTTAAAAAGCAGTCCATGCGCTATGGGGAAAACCCACACCAGGCAGCGGCTTTCTATACCGAACGTAATGCCAGCGAAGCGTCTATCTCAACCGCAACCCAGATTCAGGGTAAAGAGCTGTCTTTCAACAATATTGCTGACACCGACGCGGCGCTTGAACTGGTAAAAACCTTTGAAGAAACGGCTTGTGTGATCGTTAAACACGCCAACCCTTGTGGCGTGTCCATCGGCGCAACACAATTCGACGCTTACGACCGAGCCTATAAAACCGACCCGACTTCAGCCTTCGGCGGCATTATCGCCTTCAACACCGAATTGGACGGCGAAACGGCTCAGGCTATCGTTGACCGCCAGTTCGTTGAAGTGATTATCGCGCCTAAGGTCTCCGAGGAAGCCAAGGCGGCGGTTGCGGCCAAGCAGAATGTTCGCCTGCTTGAATGCGGTGAATTCACCGGCCAGCAAGCGGCTTACGACTACAAACGTGTGACCGGCGGTCTACTGGTTCAAGATCGCGACTTGGGCGCTGTTGCTCAGGAAGACCTGAAAGTGGTTACTAAACGCACTCCAACCGACAAAGAGATGCAGGATTTGATGTTCGCATGGAAGGTGGCAAAATTCGTTAAATCCAATGCGATCGTATATGTCAAAGACGGCATGACCATCGGCGTTGGCGCGGGACAAATGAGCCGTGTCTACTCTGCGAAAATTGCCGGCATTAAGGCCGCCGATGAAGGGCTTGAAGTACCTGGTTCGGTCATGGCCTCTGACGCCTTCTTCCCGTTCCGCGACGGTATTGATGCAGCGGCTGCAGCAGGAATTACAGCGGTAATCCACCCGGGCGGATCTATGCGTGATCAGGAAGTTATCGACGCTGCCGACGAGCACGGCATCGCGATGGTGTTTACCGGGATGCGTCACTTCAAACACTAACTGACTTATAGGAAAGGCTTGCTTACTTGATCTCTGCGTTAACTCAAAACTTCCGATGCTCATGTGCAATAAGCACACTACGCTTCGGTTTTTTTTAATTGCCATGACCTCAAGCAAAACGCCCCTTCCTTCATCTGAATTAGTTTGGAATTAATGAATAATAATGCTCTTAAATATCTTCTCGAAGGAATTAAGAGTTATCCCTGAAGGATAAATTATGAATATTTTAGTAATCGGTTCTGGTGGTCGTGAGCACGCTTTGGCGTGGAAAGCGGCGCAGTCGCCTATGGCAGAGAAAGTTTTTGTTGCTCCAGGCAACACGGGAACGGCGCTTGAGCCAAATCTGACGAATGTCGATATCAAGGTAGAAGACCTTGACGGCCTGGTAAAATTTGCACAGGAAAACGATATCGGTCTAGCGATTGTCGGCCCTGAAGTTCCGCTGGTTTTAGGAGTGGTTGACGCTTTCCAAGCGGCAGGTCTGAAATGTTTCGGCCCAACCAAAGGCGCTGCACAATTGGAAGGTTCAAAAGCTTTCTCGAAAGACTTCCTTGCCAAGCACAATATCCCGACGGCAGCGTATCAGGTTTTCACTGAAATTCCGCCGGCAGTTGAGTACATCAACAAAATGGGTGCGCCGATTGTTATCAAGGCAGATGGTCTAGCGGCTGGTAAAGGCGTTATCCTTGCTGACACGGTTGAAGAAGCAATTGCAGCCGTAGAAGACATGCTCGAAGGTAACAAATTCGGTGACGCCGGTGCACGTGTCGTTGTCGAAGAGTTCCTAGTCGGTGAAGAAGCGAGCTTTATCGTTATGGCGGACGGCGTGAATGTTCTGCCAATGGCAACGTCGCAAGACCATAAAGCACGCGATAACGGTGACACCGGTCCAAATACCGGCGGTATGGGCGCCTATACTCCTGCACCGGTAGTCACACGCGAAATTCATGATCGTGCCATGGCAGAAGTAATCATGCCGACTATTGAAGGGATGGCGAAAGACGGTCTACCTTACACCGGTTTCCTGTATGCCGGTTTGATGATCGACGCAAATGGTGCCCCGAAAGTACTGGAGTTCAACTGTCGTTTCGGTGATCCGGAAACGCAACCGATTATGATGCGTTTGCAATCGGATCTGGTTCAGCACTGTCTGGACGCTCTGGAAGGCAAACTGGATCAAGCAACCGCTCAATGGGATTCCCGCGCTGCGCTTGGCGTTGTTATGGCTGCCGGCGGCTACCCTGACGACTACCCTAAAGGCGATGTCATTACCGGTATTGACGAAGCCAATGCCGCAGATCTAAAAGTCTTCCATGCGGGTACATCAACCAACGAAAACGGCGAAACCGTTACTGCTGGAGGACGAGTTCTTTGCGTGACGGCATTGGGCGAAAATGTCACCGCTGCTCAGAAACGCGCCTATGAAGGCGTGGCGAAAATCAGCTGGGACAAGGCGTATTTCCGTACCGATATCGGGCATCGCGCCGTCAGTCGCGAAGCGGAATAAAAGCCTGCCGAATTCAAGACGGCGTTAATAACTTGATATTACTTAAGCGCGCAATCAATTTCCCTGATTTCGCGCTTTTTTTATGTGCCTAAAACCGGTAAAGTTGACTCATCAATTTGCAGAAACTTATGGAGCCAATGGCATGATGGACAGTATTCACAACTACTATGAACGTCTCGTAATCGAAGAAGTCCAAGCCCATTACTCCGAACAACTTGAGGACGAACTGCTTGCCGATATGGCCTGCATTGCACTCAATTTGATTCCACCGCGCTACATCCGCTACGACATCGACATGTCATTCTTCCTGACGCCTAAAGAACGCATCAAAATAGAGGAGAAAGTCCGTAAAGCCTGTCGTAAAGCCTATAAGAAGATTCTCGAACTGCCGAAGAAAAACTCGTCGGAACCTCCGCAACCAGTGGTGTAATTTTCTATCGAGAAAACCATCCGGTTAATCACTTTACTCGCATGCCTTCACCGGAAGCACCGTTTTCTGCAACGGCCGGAACCTCCTCCCCCCTCGAAAACCGTGTTTTTTTAAATACATTACCATTTCATTAAATATATTGTTTTTATTGCCAGATAAGCCAAAAACAAACAAAATCCACTCATACTTCACCAAATTGAATTAATACGGCAAAATAACAGTACTTTAATACCCTATTTAGCAGTTATTTTTTACTTTGTGTTTCAAGGCCTCAGTAAACAACCTTAATAATAAAAATTACTTATCATAGCAACACAGAATTTATTAGAAATAAAACACATTCCTTGGAGAATAGCTGTTGGTTAACAGTTAAAGAAATTTACTAAGCTGTTTAACCTATATAAAAAAATAAAACTACTCAATAGAGGTTGTTTATGCAAAAAACACTATCACGTCTGGCGAAAATTATGGCGATAGCTGCGATCGCCCCCCTTTCGTCGGCAGCTCAAGCCGGGGAGATCTCCAACGCAGAACTTTCAGCAACGACATGCTTTCAGTGCCACGGCGCAGAGGGTAAAGCCTCCGGTGGCTCCATTCCTCCTTTGGCTGGCTACCCTGAAAAAGTGATGGTTCAGCAATTGCTGGACATGAAATCAGGTAAACGCGCCTCAACTGTTATGGGACGTCACGCACTGGGTTACAGTGATGACGAAATTCGTGCCATTGCCAAATATCTTGGCAGCCTAAAACCCTAACTAAACGAGTGGAGCTTCAAGCATGTTAAAACGTAGATCTTTAATTAAAGCGATGGCGGCCACCGGTTTCGGTGGATCACTAATGGCAACTCTTCCTGGCTGTTCTTTAAACGGAACAAAAGGTTCATCGGATGCGGCACGCGTCGTAGTAATCGGTGGTGGTTTCGGTGGTGCTTCGGTAGCCAAATATCTCAAACGATTTGACAACACTGTCGATGTCACTTTGATTGAGCCTAAGAAAAGCTACATGACCTGTCCTGGTTCGAACTGGTATCTGGCCGGTTTGGTAGACGCTAAAACCATCACTCATTCCTACGATTCGCTGCGTGATAAACACGGCGTCAATATTATCCATTCAACCGTCTCTATGGTCAGCCCGGCTGCCAAACAGGTCACATTGAATGACGGACGCGTTTTGGATTACGACAAACTGGTGGTATCACCGGGGATTGAATTTAAGTACGATGCGATCGAAGGGTATTCGGAAGATGTCATTGAGCAAATTCCGCACGCATACAAAGCCGGTCCGCAAACCGAAATTCTTTATAAACAGATTCGTGAAATGCCTCAGGGCGGTACTTTTATTATGTGCCCTCCCGGCAACCCATTCCGTTGTCCTCCAGGACCGTACGAACGTGTATCGATGATTGCCGACTACTTCAAGCGCAATAACCCAACCGCAAAAATCATCATTCTTGATGCCAAGGACAAGTTCTCTAAACAAGGGCTTTTCCAGGAAGGTTGGAAAGCACTCTATGGCGATATGATTCAGTGGATCAGCGCATCTGCCGGCGGGAAAGTCTCGCACATCGATGCTAAAACCAAGACAGTGTATACTGATTTCGGTCAATACAAAGCTGACGTACTGAACATTATCCCGCCGCAAAAAGCCGGAAATATCGCATTTGCTGCCGGTTTGACCAACGATGCCGGCTGGTGTCCAGTTGACCAGCAGACTTTCGAATCGACTATTCACCCTGACATTCATGTTGTGGGCGACTCTTCGATTGCCGGCAAAATGCCTAAATCCGGGCACTCTGCGGCAAGCCAAGGTAAGATGTGTGCTGCATCGATTGTCGCTAAATTGAACGGCTACACCATTCCGACCGCGAAGAACGTTAACACCTGTTACAGTCTGGTCGGTGCCGACTACGGTATTTCGGTTGCTGCTGTATACCAGCTGGTTGACGGCAGCATTGTTCCGGTCAAAGGTGCTGGCGGCGTCAGCCCAACAGGAGCGGATGCCAGCTTCCGTAAAAACGAAGCCAACTACGCCCACGGCTGGTACAAGAGCATTACCATGGATCTGTGGAACAGCTGATTGTAGCCGTTCAAATTCAAGGCGTAAAAAAAGCCCGGGGTTGTTTTTCAACCCCGGGCTTTTTTATATCGGCAAACGCTATGTAAGGCGTTCAATCAGCTTAAAACAATCTCACCGTCCTGAACGTCAACATGGATCGTTGTGCCCTGAGCAAACTCGCCTTGCAGGATCGCTTGCGCCAACGGGTTTTCCAGACGTTGCTGAATCACGCGTTTAAGCGGACGAGCGCCGAATAACGGATCAAATCCGGCTTCACCGAGCAGATCCAAAGCGGCATCGCTGATTTCAAAACCGATCTCGCTTGCGCCAAGACGAGTTTTAAGCCCCTGCAACTGAATCGAGGTAATTGAACGAATCTGTTCGCGACCCAGCGGATGGAAAACGACGATATCGTCAATACGGTTAATGAATTCCGGGCGGAAATAGCCACCGACCACTTCCATCACATCCGACTTCATCTCGTCATAACTCGCTGTCTGCGCCTTCTCCTGAATCAGCTGCGATCCAAGGTTAGACGTCATAACAATTACCGTGTTCTTGAAATCCACCGTACGTCCCTGACCATCGGTCAAGCGTCCGTCGTCCAACACCTGCAGCAGAATATTAAAGACATCCGGATGCGCTTTCTCGACCTCATCCAACAGAATCACCGAATAAGGCTTACGACGTACGGCTTCGGTCAAATAACCGCCCTGCTCATAACCGACATACCCCGGAGGCGCACCGACAAGTCTGGCAACGGAATGCTTCTCCATGAACTCCGACATATCAATACGCACAATCGCATCGGTGGTATCGAAAAGGAAATCCGCCAGCGCTTTGGTCAACTCGGTTTTACCCACCCCTGTCGGCCCAAGGAACAGGAAAGAGCCGTTGGGACGATTCGGATCAGACAAGCCGGCACGTGAACGGCGAATCGCATTCGAGACCGCTTTCACGGCCTCATTCTGGCCAACAACATGCTGTTCAAGTTCCTCTTCCATACGCAACAACTTGTCTCGCTCGCCTTCCATCATTCTGGCGACCGGAATTCCGGTCCAGCGAGCAACCACTTCGGCGATTTCCGCATCCGTAACCTGGTTACGCAACAGCTTATTGCCGCCGTCTTCCTGAGCCTGCTGTTCGGCAGCTTCGGCTTCACGGATTTTCGCTTCCAGCTCGGGAATTTTGCCGTACTGGATTTCCGACATTTTCGCCAGATCTCCAGAACGCTGCGCCATTTCCAATTCGGTTCTCGCCGCATCCAACTGCTCTTTCCATTGTTGCGCGCCCTGCAGAGCCGCTTTATCGCGTTTCCAGACCTCTTCCAGATCGGCATACTCTCTTTCCAGAGTCGCCACCTCTTCATTCAAACTCTCAAGGCGTTTTTTGGACGCCTCATCTTTCTCTTTTTTCAGTGCAACCTGTTCAATTTTCAGCTGAATCAAACGGCGATCAAGTTTATCCATCACTTCCGGCTTGGAATCGATTTCCATTCGGATGCGCGAAGCCGCCTCATCGATCAGATCAATCGCCTTATCCGGCAACTGGCGATCGGTAATATAACGTTGTGACAATTTAGCCGCAGCAACAATTGCCGGATCGGTAATGGCAACACCGTGGTGAATTTCATAACGCTCTTTCAAACCGCGCAGAATCGCAATAGTATCTTCTTCGGTCGGCTCGTCCACCAACACTTTCTGAAAACGTCGCTCAAGAGCGGCATCTTTTTCGATGTTTTCGCGGTATTCGTCCAGAGTCGTCGCGCCGATACAGTGCAGCTCACCACGCGCCAGCGCCGGTTTAAGCATATTTCCGGCATCCATCGAGCCTTCTGTCTTACCAGCACCGACCATAGTATGGATTTCATCGATAAACAGGATGACGCTGCCTTCCTGTTTTTCAAGATCCTTAAGCAGCGCTTTAAGGCGCTCTTCAAACTCTCCGCGGTATTTGGCACCGGCCAGTAAACCTGCCAGATCCAGCGACAGCAGGCGTTTGTTTTTCAAACCTTCCGGTACTTCACCATTAACGATTCGCTGCGCCAGACCCTCGACAATCGCGGTTTTACCGACCCCAGGCTCACCGATCAGAACGGGATTATTTTTAGTACGGCGCTGCAATACCTGAACCGCTCGGCGAATTTCATCATCACGTCCGATAACCGGATCCAGTTTTCCTTCCTCGGCTCGCGCCGTTAAATCCAAGGTGTATTTTTCCAACGCCTGACGGTTTTCTTCTGAATTCTGGTCTTGCACGCTTTCTCCTCCACGGACTTTATCAATCGCTTGTTCCAGTTTATTTTTATCGGCACCGGCTTTTTTAAACAGTTCCGCCGCCTCGTCTTGAACTTCCAGCAAAGCGGTAAAAAACAGTTCGCTGGCAATAAAGCGGTCACCGCGTTTTTGTGCTTGCTTGTCCATTAGGGTTAGAATGGAAGCCGCTTTCGGTGATAGCTGCAGATTCGCGTTACCGCTGACGGTAGGCAGTTTGCCGATTTTGTCGCTGACATTCGATCTCAGTGAGGATAGATCGACCTGGGCCAATTCAAGCAGCCCGGCCTGCTCAGCTAACAGTACCGACAAAATGTGTAAAGGTTCGATATAGGCATGATCCTTACCCACCGCCAGGGATTGGGCCTGCATCAAAACCGATTGAAATTGAGAAGTAAATTTATCTTGCATGATCACTCCCTTAAAAACTCTATTTGGCTATTGATATAGGGATGAAAATTTGCCTTTCAAGCAACTTAAATCAATTTCCGTGATTTTTATAGAGAAATCTGTCTTGATAACAGGTTTAATTGAGTCTGAATAATTTTAGGGAAGCGCGAAGAGAAAGGGAGTTATGGATAATCTGTTTTTTATGTTTTCCAAGATCGCCTGGGCGTTTCTCAGCCCGAGCAACCTGCTGATTCTAATACTGACACTCGGTGTTTTCTTTCTGGCGATTAACCGCATCGCAACAGCGAAAAAACTGTTGATTCCTACCGCCCTGTTCTTTTTCTCACTGATGATTTATCCGATCAGCGATTATTTGATTGAGCCGCTTGAAAACCGCTTCCATAAACCTGAAAACCTGCCGGATAATATCGACGGCATTATTGTCCTTGGCGGTGGAGAGGATCTGAAGCGATCGGACAGCTGGCAAGTCGCCGAACTCGGACAGGGTGCAGACCGTTTTATTGCCGCTTCGGAATTGAGTATTCTGTATCCGGACGCGCCGATTTTCTTCAGTGGCGGCAGCAGCTCGATCCGCGATAAAAAAACGCAAACCGTCTCCAGACTGGCACCGAAAATTTTTCAGCAGATGGGCGTGGATCTCAAGCGTATCCGTTTCGACGAGAAAGCACGCAACACCTATGAAAACTTTAAAAACCTGAAACCGATGCTACCCAAAGAAAACGGCAATTACCTGCTGATCACTTCGGCATTCCATATGCCAAGATCGGTCGGCATCGCACGCAAACAGCAGATTGCCGTAATCCCTTATCCGGTCGACTACCGCTCGAACTCTGCGGAAAACCGCTATTTCGACATCGACTTCTATGACCGCCTTAAAGCGCTGGAACCTGCCTGGAAAGAGTGGATCGGCTTAACCGCCTACTATTGGACCGACAAGACCAGCTCCTGGTTTCCCAAGCCGCTGGCACATGACTTAACCCTGGATATTCACCCGCAAAACCGGGAGCAATTCAGAGAGTTCGCCCGCGAGACAGACAAAGGCTCTGGCAAGCCACTATCCTGAATACTGTTAAAACACCCACAAAATAAAACTCCCGCTTGGAGCGGGAGCAAAATCGATTAATGCACGAAGATGCAAACGATCAAATCACCTTTGAAAAACGGTTCTGCATATCCGGTTTCAAATAGGCATCAAACACCATGCAGATATTGCGAATCAGCAATCGACCTTTGGTCGTAACATAGAGATCGTCCGCACTCATCTCAATCAGACCGTCTTCAACCATTGGCTGCAAATTTTTCAGTTCCTTGGCAAAATACTCGTCAAAACGAATATTCCATTGTTGATTCAATACGGCAAAATTGAGATGGAAATGTGAAATCAGTCGGGTAATCACATCGCGCCGTAATTCGTCATCTTCGCTCAGCTGAACGCCTCTAAAGACCGCCAGATGCCCTTCATCGATCGCCTGATAGTATTCCTGCAAACTCTTGCGATTCTGCGCATAGGTGTTATTGATCAAAGAGATTGAAGTCGCCCCCATTCCAACCAGATCGCAATCGGCATGCGTCGAATACCCCTGGAAATTGCGGTATAGCGTTTCATCGCGCTGTGCAACAGCCAACTCGTCATCCGGTTTGGCGAAATGATCCATACCGATATAGATGTAACCGGCTTCCAGAAGACGCTCGCTGGCGGCATGTAGAATTGCCAGTTTCTCATCCGCTGAAGGCATGGCGTCGGGATCCATCTTTTTCTGCGTCGGGAAAAGACTTGGCATATGCGCATAGTTGAAGATCGAAAAACGATCCGGTTCCGCTTCCAGAACACGGTCCAAAGTATGGATAAAGCTTTTGGCATTCTGATGCGGCAGGCCATAGATCAAATCCACATTGACCGACAGGAACCCGGCTTCGCGCGCACCTTCCAGTACAGCAAACGTCTCTTCCTGAGTCTGAATCCGGTTAACCGCCTTCTGCACCTTTTCGTCGAAATCCTGAACCCCCAGGCTCATGCGATTGAATCCCAGATCACGCAGTAATTTAACCGACTCTTTGTCCGCCTCTCGCGGATCGATTTCGATTGAATACTCTCCAGAATCATCGTCGAAGAGATTGAAATGCTGACGGGTTTTACGCATCAGCTGTGCCATTTCATCATTGTTCAGAAAAGTCGGCGTCCCGCCGCCCCAATGCAATTGTTCCACCTTACGCGAGGAATCGAAAAGTTCCGCCTGCATTTCAATTTCTTTGAACAGGCGCTCAAGATAAGGGGTGGTTTTTGAACGGTCACGAGTCCAGACCTTGTTACAGGCACAGAAAAAGCAGACCGTATCACAGAAAGGAATATGGAAATACAGCGATAAACCTCGACCGGATTGATTGCTGCGTTCGGCAGCCTGACGATAATCGTCGAGCGTAAAGCTCTCGTCGAACTGTAACGCCGTCGGATAGGAAGTATATCGAGGGCCGGTCTGGTTATAGCGTTTGATCAAATCGCTATCAAACTGAATACTCTGCTGCATTATCCGCTCCTTTGAATTTTCAATGACCGACAAGCATAAGCGAAAGCTGAAATAAACAAGTTATTCTCGCTCAAGAGCGCCTGCCACTTAACTTTGAAAGTCACTACCCTATTGCAAACTTTGCGCAGTTTTACCCGGTTTTCAGTGCAATATTCAGTCGTTCTTTTTCGACCGGATCAACCAAACCTGATGAATCTTACTGTTACGCTTAAAGTCCTGCGGCATGGTCTCATGAGTCACATCTTGCACGGCAAACTGCATCTGTACTAACTCATCAAGTTTAAATTTGCGCAAATTATTGGAAAACACCATCACGCCGTCGGGTTTCAGCAACGCCATCGCCTGACGAATCAACCAGCCGTGATCGCGCTGAATATCCAGAACGCCTTCCATCTTCTTCGAAGAGGAAAATGACGGCGGATCCATAAAGATCACATCGAATTTCTGCATGGATTGATCTTTGGCTTTTTCCTGCAACCAGGCAACCACGTCCGCTCTCTCAAGCTGATGTTTACGATCATCGATCTGATTGGCCCAGAAATTATGCTGCGCCCAGTACAGATAGGTTTTCGACATATCGACACTCAAACTGGATTTCGCGCCGGCCACCGCCGCTTCCGCAGTCGCGGTCGCGGTATAACAGAAGAGATTCAAAAGACTCTTGCCTTGCGCCAGCGAAGCAACCTTGGCACGCACATCGCGGTGATCCAAAAACACGCCGGTATCGAGATAATCGGTAAAATTGACTCTCAACTTAGTGCCGTTTTCGGCAATCGTGAAATATTCCTGATTTTCTTCTATCTTCTCATACTGACTCGTACCTTTCTGACGCTCACGCACTTTGAAGATAATTTTTGCCGCATCGATCTCGAATACTTCCGGCAGAACCGCCATTACCTCGTTCAGGCGTTTTTTAGCTCGACCGCGGTCTACCGACTTAGGCGGTGCATATTCATTGACGACCAGCCACTCGCCGGCCTCCTGAGTATGATAATAATCAATGGCTACGGCATATTCGGGCATATCGGCGTCATACACACGGTAGGCGTGTACTTTGTTCTTCGTTGCCCATTTACGCAGCGTTTTGAGGTTTTTGCGCAAGCGATTAGCCACCATCTGCGCACCTTCGGACTGCGCCAGATCCGGGAAAAACTGTTGAACCTGTTCGGCCAGATTAATCCCGCCTTTCAAAGCCGGTGCCCGGTGTGCCGATGCTTCGATATCAAAACGCAACAGCTTACAACTCAATGGACCGTTGGCGAATTCATGCGAGCGTTTAGCCTTTATCCCCAGATACATACCCAGTTCCGGATTACAGGTCAAAATCGCCGCATGCCAACCCTCAAATTGGTTTTTCAGATAGTTACCCAGTTCCAGGTACGTCTGTTTGACCTCTTCGAGTTCGCCCAATCGCTCTCCGTAAGGCGGATTACAAACGACTAATCCGGCTTGCCAGTCCCCCCAGCGACTGCCCTGCTCGACGGTCATCTGTTTGATTTCAATACTGTCGGCATAGCCGGCCGCTTCAATCGCCTCCTGCGCGATCTTCAGCGATTTATGCGACGCATCCGAACCATAGATATCCGGCAAATGGCGCAACCCTTCCGACTCGCGCTGCTCGGCTTCTGCAATCAGCTGGTTCCATAGCTTTCGATTATGCTGCTTCCAGAAATTCAGCTGCATCCGTTCAGCTTTTTCCAACCCCGGAGCCAGATCGGAAGCCATCATCGCCGCTTCAATCAAAAAAGTTCCCGAACCACACATAGGGTCATACAGACAGCCACCCTGCTTGGCAATCTCGGGCCAACCGGCACGCATCAGAATCGCCGCCGCCACATTTTCTTTCAGCGGCGCCGTCACTTGCTGACCTTCACGATAACCGCGCTGATGCAGGCTGTAACCGATCAGATCGAGACTTAACGTTAGTTTGTTTCGGTTCAGGTGTCCGTGAACCCTCAGCTCAGGGTTGATGGTATCCACTTTAGGCCGCGAATTGGCGCGCTCTCGAAAATGATCGACGATGCCATCCTTGATTTTCAGAGCGCCGTAATGACTGTGATCAATTCCCATTCCCTTACCGGAAAAAGAGACCGCAAAAGAACCGAAAGCGTCCATATGCTGACTCCAGTCCAATTTGGCAACCTCGGTCGTCAACTCTTCCTGATTGCTCAAAGTCGTTTCCAGAAGCGTCAAAAAGATTCGGTTTGCCAGGCGCGACCATAAACAGCAGCGATACAACACTTCTTCGCTTGCCTGAAATGCAACGCCGCGCGGCTGAGCCTTGACCTCGGTAGCGCCCAGAGAGATTAATTCCTCCCTGCAAAGCTCACTTAAACCACCGGCTGTGGTAGCAAAACAAGAGTGCATGGTCTGGCTATTCATGACTTTTCCTTCAATCTTTAATTGCTGCTCATTTTATCCGCTTTTGGCTGTTACTTTGGCTTTGTTTCAGTAGAATAGGGAAAACTTATCCATTCAAATATATAGAGATAACTTTTAGAGGGGCTTCGATGTTTAAACCAAACCGACTTTGCTTAAAGTCAGGCGCTCGCAGGCTTGCTCTGACGGTTCTGAGCGGTGCACTTTTCTTGAATACCGCTTCCGCCGAAGAGATCGCTTTCAGTAATCAGGATCAACAGCAGTTTCAGGAATGGATCAATACCTTTAAACAACAGGCCCTGTCACAGGGAATCTCCCGCCAGACGCTGGATATGGCATTTACCGATCTGACGCTGAGCGATAAGGTTCTGCAATCGGATCGCAGGCAACCGGAGTTTACCCGTACCTTTTTCGAATATCTGCAAAGAGCCGTTTCAGCGGCGCGGATCGAAAACGGGAAATTCAATTACCAGCAACAGGCGGAACTCTTAACGCAAGTCGAAGCGAAATACGGCGTTCCTGGCGCTTATTTAGTCTCATTCTGGGGAATGGAAACCAATTACGGTGCTTACACCGGCTATGACCCGATCATTCAATCGCTGGCCACCCTCGCATTTGACCCGAGACGCAGTCGTTTTTTCTCTAAAGAACTCATCGCCGCACTGAAAATTCTCGATCAGGGACACGTAACACTCGATGACATGAAAGGCTCTTGGGCAGGCGCGATGGGCCAGGTCCAATTTATGCCGAGCAACTATCTGAAATACGCAGTGGACGGCGACGGCGACGGTAAAATCAATCTATGGAAAAGCATTCCCGACGCCCTGTACTCGGCGGGCAATTTCCTCAATCAGCTTGGATGGCAGGCACAGCAAGAATGGGGGGAAGAAGTTAAGCTACCGGAAGGCTTTGATTATTCTCTGGCTGACGGAAAAACCCGGCGACCTATTCAAGACTGGCAAGCAATGGGCGTGCGCACGATCAAGGGGACGGATCTAAGCACTAAGATCGATTCCGCGATACTGGTTCTTCCCGGTGATTACCGTGGCCCGGCATTTCTAGCCTATGACAACTACAAGGTGATCAAACGTTGGAATAACTCGACCAATTATGCAATCGGCGTCGGTTATCTGGCCGATCAGATCCGTAATAAGCCGAAACTAAGCAAAAGTCGTCCGAAAGATGATAAAGGGCTGAGTTATGAAGAAATTACCGAGATTCAAAACCTGCTTAACCAGCTTGGCTTCAATGTTGGCAAAGCGGACGGTATTGCCGGCTCGAACACGCGCAGTGCTTTACGAGATTTCCAAAAATCGATCGAGGTACCGGCAGACGGCTATCCTTCTTTAAGAATGCTGAAATACCTGCGTCACGCGATTAATAACGCCTGATTTCCTGCATTTCTCCCTCTACGGTATGGCAAGGAATCTAAATGGATTGATATGGCGCGAAATCGTCTTCTTCGTTAAGTGCCGCACCCAGTTCTAAATTCGCCATGGATGGGTGGCTGGAAACGTCTGCGGAGAAATAGCCACTGAGATCGACTGCCTGAACCAACTGCTGTACCAATTCTTCAATCTGTCCGCCAATAACCCCCTCCTCCAATGAAGCATAATCAAGCAAGTATTGCAGATCACTATGGACAGCATCGGTATTAGATGGCAGTTCAGTATTCGAGACATTGTCCGCGACAGGAACCGAATCCCCTGTCAAAGCCTCTTCAAGGGAAAGTAATTCTGCCGCTTTAGAAGGCGATAACCGTTCCGCCAATAAATCCTCAGCTAGAATATGCTCATCCTGCGAGTTCAAAAACAGACTATGATCCTCAAGCAAAGTACTATCAACAAAGTTTTCCGAAGCCATTGATTGATTCAGTAACTCCGTCAAGCTCCCCAAAACTTGATTCAAACTGTCGTCGGGGTTAGCCAGTGCTAATTCAACCACCGACTGGATAAAGCTTCTGCTACTGGAAACCGCTTCTGTCTGTGCATCGACATTGAGGTTCACCACATCAGAATCCAACAAGAGTTTTTGATTTGCGGAAAGACTGATTAATGAGTCATCAGACAAGCGCAAGGCACAAGCTGCATCGTTCCCGGTCAGAATAAACTCATTAAACTGCACCGAATCACCCGTCTTGGCGGTATGCAAAGCACTACCGGAGGCAATCTGAACGACACCTTCTGCCGACTCGATTTTAGCCACTTCCATTTTTAGTCCTCCGCTCTCACTGTCCTATACCCACAGGGTAAACATCGTTTACAAAAATATATTACTTGAAACTAAAAAGTTTGCATACTGTCCTTAAGGACAGTATGCAAAAAAATGAAAATAGCAGAATCGCTTAAAAAAAGAAGAGTAAAGGAATTAGCGCATTAATTCGAGGGCAATAAAAAAGCACCCATTGGGTGCTTTTTTATCACTTAGAAAACAAAGAGTGATTAGAAAGAGAGCAGACCACCAAGATCCAGTGCAGAATCCGATCCTAGAGACAGGAGGTTCATCACACTTCCTGTCAAGGACGCATCACCGCTACCGTCAGCAGAAGCACTGCCGCTTGCGGAACCGCCGAAGTCCAATCCGCCAAGAAGACCATCTAACAGATCATTTCCACCCAGATCCAGTAACCCGGCGATATCCAGAACACCACCCATGTCACCGCCTGTCAGGCCGCCAAGCGCTCCGGAAATCATTCCGTCTTCGCCAAGTAGCGCATTCGTTGCGTTATATGCCGGGAAAACATGATGCAGAATGCCGGCAGCCGCCACCATGTTCTCACCACCTGCGTTAGGGAAAATATCCGGAATCACCATATCGACGACATCGCCTACCAGAGGCAGACCTTTGGCGAAACCAACCACGACATCCAAAGAATCCGGATCCGCCAAATCACCCGTGCTTTCCGAGGCGAAAAGCGTTCCCGCAGGGATATTGCCGCCGATGGCATTACCACCAAGAGAAATATCATGAAGAAGACCGGTCACCATACCGACCTGATCACCAAGCGGACCTTCGTGCAATGCAGTGATGACACCTGTTACAGGCCCTTCAAGAGCCGGAATCGCTTTCAAATGTCCAACCACAGCTCCAAGCGCGTCTCCTCCTAACTCACCCTCTGTTGTATTAGGGGCAAGAACTGGAAGCAAAGCAGAAAATGCAGGAAGGGTTTTAAGTAGCGCGACAGTATTATCAATCAGCACCGGCCCCGGCGCGATCTGGTGCAGGGTAGAAATCAAGGTGTCACCTGCCGGAAGTGCTTTCACAGCACCGATAATATCCATAATGTTTGTCGTATCGTCCGAAGGGGTCGCCTGGTCATAACCGGTAACCGCCTTGGTGTTCAAAATGTTCACTAGCGAAAAAATCGCGTCAGATGATTCTGTTTTACCAGCATTCAAGAAATCAAGTGCCATCTTATCTATACTCCGAATATTTTTTATATAATGATCGGTCAATATTTTTATTCCTGCAGGCGCTTAGAATTTTATTTTTGCCTGCTCATTAAATTGACAGCACCAATCTTACCCAAGCCAGTAAACAATCTCTACACCCGAAAACCTCAATAATTCATTTTTTTTACTGTAAATTTTGTCAAAAAAAATATTCTTTTATTTTTCAATCAGTTACACTCAAAAATAGCTTTATCACATTTTTTTATCATCAAATAGAAGCAATATTTTTCAGCTTTTACTAATACTTTTATATAAGGTACATAGAAATACGGTATAACTTAGAATACTAAATTAATACAATGCATTTACGCACAAGTAAAATTATCACACCACAAACAATGCAATTAGTACACAATACAATTATCTTATAGTCAGAATTGTGAATTAACATCTGAAAAAATGAGAAGAGACGCACAGACAGAAATTCCGTGCGTTTTTCGACCGGAAAGAGCACTCAACCGAGGTCTCACCTATAGGAAATTAAGATCAAAAATCGCCGAGCATTAGCTACGAACGATTTTCCTTTTTCAAGAACAGTTCACTCAAAACCAACGCGATGGCACCGAGCGTAATAGCAATATCGGCAATGTTAAAGGTCGCATAATGCCAAGTGCCGATATAAAAATCGATAAAATCCGTCACCTTACCTTGTATCACCCTATCAATAAGGTTTCCTACCGCCCCACCCAGAACCAGGTTAATACTCAAGGTTTCCAAAGAGACTTTTGCCGGTAATTTATACAACCACCAAAGCAAAAAACTACTCATCGCTAGCGCTAATCCAACGAAGAACCATCTCTGCCAGCCGCCCATATCCGCCAGAAAACTGAATGCCGCGCCGTGGTTATAGGCCAACGTCCAATTCAAATGCGGCAAGACGGCAACCGGTTCGCCAAAACTCAAATAGGAGACGGCCAGATATTTCGTGAGATGATCGATCAGAATTACCAGCACGGCAATCCACAAGGTTTTTAAAGCAGTGGCACTCATTATTGCTCGCCTTTAAAAGTCATAAAAAAGCCACGAAGAATTCTCTCGTGGCTCTAAATAGTTATTTACTACTTGGTTCACAATCTGCGTTATGCCGATTCAAGGCAGAAAATGTCAACTTACGAATAGTAAGCGACCAATTTCTAGCCGCGAGATAGCTTGTCAGATTGATGAAACAAGTTGGTAAATTAAGCGAAGTGACGAACTTCGCCATCACCTTCGACATTATCCACACAGCGCTGGCACAGATCCTCATGACCTTCAATCGAGCCAACCTCTTCACGGTGGTGCCAACAACGGGCGCACTTAGCATGTTCGGTCGCCTTAGCTTCAACCCATAGGCCATCAACCTCGGATTCGATCGCCGTTGCGGTTTTTTCTGCCGCTGGCAACACTTTGGCTTCCGATGTAATCAGTACAAAACGCAACTCTTCATCCAGTTTGTTCAATTCCGCATACAGCACTTCATCAGCAAACAGAGTCACTTCGGCAGTCAAAGAGCCTTTAATAACTTTGTCGTTACGCAATTGTTCAAGCTGCTTGGAAACCGCTGAACGTACCGCCATCATTTGCGCCCAGTAGTCCGAGTTCATATCCGTGGTTTCATCCAGCGCCGTCAAACCTTCGTACCAGGTCGCAACAAAAACCGTTTTTTCACGCTCGCCTGGAATCTCTTGCCAGATCTCTTCGGCAGTAAAGCTCAGGATCGGTGCAATCCAGCGCGTCATGGCTTCAACGATATGATACAGAGCCGTCTGCGCCGAACGACGCGGCAAGCCATCCGCCTTGCAAGTGTATTGACGGTCTTTGATAACATCCAGATAGAAAGCGCCCAGTTCAATGGAACAGAAGTGGGTCACTTTCTGATAAATATTCAGGAAATTATATTCATCGTAGGATTCGATAATCTCTTTCTGCAGCTGAGCCGCATGACCGACCGCCCATTTATCCAACGGCAACAGGTCTTCGTACGCAACCATATCTTCAACCGGGTTAAAGCCGTTGATATTCGCCAACAGGAAACGCGCGGTATTACGGATACGACGATACGCATCCGCAGTACGACTGATGATCTCGTCGGAAACCGTCATTTCATAACGGTAATCGGCGGCAGAAATCCATAAACGCAAAATATCCGCGCCCAGCTTATTGGCGATTTGCTGCGGTGCAACGACATTTCCTTTGGACTTGGACATTTTCTTACCGTCTTTATCCACAGTGAAGCCGTGCGTCAGAACCTGTTTATAAGGCGCTTCGCCGTCGGTCGCCAAAGCGGTCAGAAGCGACGACTGGAACCAGCCGCGATGCTGATCGGAACCTTCCAGATAAAGATCCGCAGGCGTTTGCAGCTCCGCACGCTCTTTGAGCACTGTCTGATGCGAAATTCCGGAATCAAACCAAACATCCAGGATGTCAGTAACCTTTTCATAATTGTCCGCTTCATCCCCCAACACTTCTGCCGGATCAAGGTCATACCAGGCGTCGATCGATTTTGCTTCAACCATAGACGCAACCTGCTGCATGATCTGAACTGTTTGCGGATGCATCTCTCCAGTCACTTTGTGTATGAAAATCGTAATCGGCACACCCCAGAAACGCTGACGGGAGATACACCAGTCCGGACGACCATCAATCATACCTTCGATGCGGTTTTGGCCCCACTCAGGAACCCATTTAACCTGCGGAATAGCTTTCATGGCGGCATCGCGCAGACCCGCTTCTTCCATAGAGATAAACCACTGCGGCGTAGCACGGAAAATCAACGGCGTTTTGGTACGCCAGCAATGCGGGTAGCTGTGTTCGATCACTTCAATATGCACCAGGGCCTGATGCTCTTTAAGCACTTCGATGACATGATCATCGACATTCAGGACATTCTCGCCTTCAAACAAAGGCGTTCCAGCGACGTAATTCCCCGCACCGTCAACCGGACAATCCACTTCAAGGTCATATTTTTGACCGACCGCGAAATCTTCCACACCGTGCCCAGGAGCCGTATGTACACAGCCGGTACCGGCATCGGTGGTGACATGGTCGCCAAGAATCAACGGAACGATACGATCGTAAAAAGGGTGTTGCAGACGGATCAGATCAAACTGCTCCCCTTTACCGTAAGCAATCACCTTGTATTTATCGAATTCCCAGCGTGCCATGGCATCTTTAATCATTGCCTCGGCAAGGAACAGACGTTCCGGCCCGTTCTCGCCTTCAACCTGCACCACGGCATATTCCAGTTCCGGATTAATGGAAACCGCCTGGTTGGCAGGCAAAGTCCAAGGCGTCGTTGTCCAGATGACAACCGAAAGCGGTCCTTCGCCAGTGTGGTCTTCAACATGATGGCAACGTTTGAAGAAAGCTTCTTCATCAACTACTTTAAAACGCACATCGATCGACTTGGAGTGTTTGTTTTCATACTCCACTTCCGCTTCCGCCAGCGCCGAGCGTCCCCCAACCGACCAGTAAACCGGCTTGGTCCCCTTAACCAGGTGGCCGTTTTCAATGATTTTCGCCAGAGCGCGGATTTCGTCCGCTTCAAATTTGAAATCTTTGGTCAGATAAGGGTTCTTCCAGTCAGCCATAACCCCCAGACGCTGAAAATCAGCCATCTGACCATCAACCTGCTTCTGAGCATATTCTCGGCACGCCTGACGGAAATCGGTCGCATTGATCTTAACGCCGACCTTGCCCTTCTTCTTCTCGACATTCAATTCGATCGGCAGACCGTGACAATCCCATCCAGGAACATAAGGCGCATCAAAGCCACTAAGACCTTTAGATTTGACAATCATATCCTTCAGAACTTTATTCACTGCATGGCCGATATGAATGTCCCCATTCGCGTACGGCGGACCGTCATGCAAAATAAACTTCGGACGTCCAGCCATATGCTCTCGAACCGTTTCATAAAGCCCGTCATCCAACCAGGCCTCAACTTGTTTCGGCTCGCGGTTCGGCAGATTGCCGCGCATAGGGAAGCCTGTTTCCGGCAAATTCAAAGTCGGTTTATAGTCAGTGGTTTGACTGTTCTGGTTATCTTTGCTCATGCGTTACTCTCTAAAACGTCAATCTGTTGCGCGTTTAAATAATATTCTTCAAAAAACTGTCTCGCTTGCGCGGCATCTTTTTCTATCTGCACGCGAAGCTGTTCAATGCCGTCGAATTTCATTTCCGGACGGATAAAATGACGTAATTTAACGACAATATGCCGACCGTATAAATCCTGCTGCCAATCAAACAAATGCACCTCAATCGACGGTCTGATACCGTCCACTGTCGGGCGCAATCCGATATTGGCTACGCCCGGCCAGGATGTGTCGGCAATACCATCGACTTCTACGGCAAATACTCCCTGAACCGGCATCTGCATTCGTTTTGGATTCAGATTCAAGGTCGGAAAACCGATGGTCCTCCCCAGTTTCTGACCATGAATGACTCGACCGCTAAAACCGAAAGGCGCCCCCATCAAACGCTCGACACCGGCCAGATCCGGTTTTTCCAGCTCTGTACGGATGCGCGTACTGCTGACGCGCTCATTATCGATACAGTAAGTCGGCATATCCGTAACCGTAAAACCGAATGTCTTACCGGTCTCCTGCAAAAAGGTAAAATTACCTCGACGCTCCTTTCCGAAGCGGAAATCGTCGCCAACGACCAGGTGCTTGACCGCAAAAGCATCGACTAGAATCTGTTCGACGAACGCTTCTGCCGTCAGATTTGCGAACTGTTCGTTGAAATGGACACAAAGTACATAATCGATATGAGTCGAGTTAAAAGCTTGCAGCTTTTCGCGCAGATTCATCAAGCGAACCGGAGCCTTATCCGGAGCAAAATACTCAATCGGCAGCGGTTCGAAAACCATAACTACACTTGGCAGTCGGAGCTGTCGGGCCTTTTTCGAGACTTCCTGTAAAACCCGACTATGGCCCAAATGAATGCCATCGAAGTTCCCGATCGTTAAAACACAACCTTCGGAAAATTGCGCTCTAAAGCGAGTCAAATTGTGCAGTCCGCGAATCAGTTGCATTTCTGTTTTACTGGGCCGTCATTTAAAAATTGAGCCGTAAATTATAGCTTATAGAAGCCCTTAAAGTCAGTTACTGATTCGCGATATCACGAAATTTTATTAGTAAATCAATCCGTTAAAAAACTAACGTTTCAGAAGCCGCTTCGGGTTAAGTCCCACCGCCACTAAAATCACCATATAAATCAGGATCGATCCGAAGACCAACAGCGCAAGCCAGCCGAGACGCTGCCAAACATCAAAAACCAACCACTCGGAAATATCCGGATTAGCCGCCACAAGAAATCCGATCAACGCGATGTTCGCGACCATGATCTGCAAACTGAGTTTTACCCAACCCGCCATAGGCGAAAAAACACTCTGTTTTCTCAAATACCAGTACAGTAATCCTGCATTCACAAAGGCGGATATCGAAGTCGCCGCCGCCAGACCGACATGGGCAAAAGGGCCAATCAACAACAGGTTAAGCACCGTATTCGTTACCAAAGCAATAACGGCGACTCTAACCGGCGTCTTCATATCCTTGCGTGAATAAAAAGCCGGCGCAAGAATCTTAACCAGAATAAAGCCGAGCAGACCGAAAGAGTACGCCATCAAACTCATACCCGCCATGGAGACATCTTTTTCGGTAAAGGCGCCGTAGTAAAACAGGCTGACAATCAGAGGTTCCGCCAACAAAAGCAAACCCAGCATGGCCGGAACGCCGATTAAAAAAACCAGTCGCAGAGCGGAATCCAAGTCCTCCTGAAACCCTTGCCAGTTCTCGTTCGCCGCTTTTTTAGACAATCCCGGCAAGACGACCGTCGCCAAGGCCACACCAAAAACACCGAGTGGAAACTCCATCAAACGGTCAGAATAATACAGCCAGGAAACCGAACCGGTGACCAGAAAAGAGGCCAGAATCGTATCGACTAACAGGTTGATTTTGCGCAACAGAAACACCGAACAGTGCCGGCAACATCAAGCGCTTTACTTCGCCGACCCCCGGATCCGATTCCCGGCTTGGAGATGGCAGCAGCCCGAGTCTATACAGAAACGGCAAATGGAACAACAGCTGAACCACCCCGGCAACCAACACCCCCCAGGCAAGCGCCATAACCGGAATATCCAGCAAAGGCGACACCCAAACCCGCGAAAGCGATCAAAACCAGATTTAGAAAGACCGGCGTAAAGGCCGGAACGGCAAACTGATTGTAGGTGTTCATAATCGCCGAGGAAAATGCAACCAGCGAAATCAGCAGCAGATAGGGAAAGGTGATCGCCAGCATATCCGAGGCGAGCGCAAATTTTTGCGGATCATCCAAAAAGCCCGGCGCAAACACCATCATCCAAAGCGAAGAACCGAAAACCCCGAAAGCGGTCAGCAGCAGCAAAATACCGCCGAGTCGGAAACTGATCGCGTTGACCAGATGTTTAACCGCCTGCTTACCACGTTTTTCCTTGGCTTCAGCAAGAACCGGGACAAATGCCTGCGAGAAAGCCCCTTCCGCAAACAGACGCCGGAAAAAATTCGGAATTTTAAAGGCGACAAAAAAAGCGTCCGCGCCCATTGAAGCACCGAAATAGCGGGCGATCACCACATCTCGAATAAATCCCAAGATCCGTGAAATCATGGTCATACCGCCAACCGTTGCGGTCGCTTTTAAAATCTGTTTCAAGTCCCTTTCCTACGTTCAATGCGCAAAATTTACAGGCATTTTAGCAGAGCTTGCCCTCAGTAAAAGCCGGTGCCGACCTTCAATTGATCGAATTCGCCGAAAAACGTCGCACAAATTTATTTTTATACTGAATTATGCGAATATAGAACTTGATTCCCAAACTAATGTCTGCGACAAAGGAGTCCCTCATGAAAGCGGCTGAATTGTTTGTCAGGTGTCTCGAAAACGAAGAGGTTGAATATATTTTCGGTATACCCGGAGAAGAAAATCTCGACCTGATGGATGCCTTATTGGATAGCGACATTCAGTTTATTTTGACCCGTCATGAACAGGGCGCGGCTTTTATGGCAGATGTTTACGGGCGCTTAACCGGTAAAGCCGGCGTCTGCCTCTCTACACTGGGACCCGGTGCAACCAATCTGGTAACCGGTGTCGCCGATGCCAATATGGATCGGGCACCGGTCGTTGCGATCGCCGGTCAGGCCAGCACGAACCGACTGCATAAAGAGAGCCACCAGGTTCTGGATCTGGTCAACCTGTTTGAACCGATCACCAAATACAGTACGCAAATTTTAACACCGGAGATCATCCCGGAAGTCGTGCGTAAAGCATTCAAAGTTGCGGAAGCGGAAAAACCCGGTTGCAGCTTTATCGACTTTCCGGAAAATATCGCCGAAAAACGTCTCAGCAAAAAGCCGCTCAGACGACAAAGCCCGCTTCCTTCCTTTGCGCATTCCGAAAAAATCCGTCAGGCGGCGGAACTCATCAGTCAGGCGCGCTATCCGGTAATTATCGCCGGCAACGGCGTTATTCGCTCCAAAGCCAGTCATGCACTGATCGAGTTTTCCAGCAAATTGAATATCCCGGTCGCCACCACGTTTATGGCCAAGGGTGCCCTGCCTTGTAGCAGCTCCCTTTCATTAGGCACAATCGGATTGCAGGCACACGATTACATCTCCTGCGGAATTGATCAGGCTGATCTGGTCATCTGTGTAGGCTATGATATTGTCGAATACCATCCGCAGCTCTGGAATCAGGAGAGCAACTGTAAAATCATCCATATCGACAGCAAACCGGCCGAAGTCGATGAATTCTATATTGTCGAAGCCGGTTTGATCGGCGATATTGGACACGCTCTGCAGGGGATTGCTGCTCTGAGTGACCGTCACCCTGAAAGCCCCTATTTACCGGTGAAAAAAGAGATCGAAAACCGTTTTCACGAATTCGATCTGGACGAAAGTTTTCCGATCAAGCCACAGAAGATCCTGCATGAGTTGCGTCAGGCACTGGATCCCGAAGACATTGTTATTTCCGATGTCGGCGCCCATAAGATGTGGGTTGCGCGCATGTACCAAACTCAGGCGCCCAATACGTGTATTATCTCGAATGGCTTTGCTTCAATGGGGATCGCTCTGCCCGGAGCCATTGCCGCCAAACTGGCCAAACCCGAACAGATTGCGGTCGCCGTCACGGGCGATGCGGGCTTTTTAATGAATATTCAGGAAATTGAAACCGCCGTACGCCTGCAAATCCCGATTATTGTTCTGATCTGGAACGACGCCAGCTACGGCCTGATCAAATGGAAACAGATGAATCAGTTCGGACGAGAAAGCCATATCGCCTTCAGTAATCCGGATTTTATCAAGCTGGCCGAAGCCTTCGGAGCAAAAGGGTATCGAATTGATTCGGCAGAATCCTTAAAACCTACCCTGCAACAGGCAATCAAAGACAATACTGTTGTATTAATCGATTGTCCGGTGGATTATTCGGAAAACCTGAAACTCACCGAAGAACTCGGCAACATGATCTGTCCGGTTTAGCAAACGAAACCGTCAAACGCGGATATAAAAAAACCGGGCAGTGCCCGGTTCTTTTATAACGCGATTAAAGCCGGCTAATTAAGCCATCGCTTTAATACGAGCGTTGATACGGCTCTTAGAACGTGCTGCTTTGTTCTTGTGGATGATGCCTTTACGCGCCATACCATCAAGTTTAGATTGAGCTGCACGGAAAAGTTCGTTTGCTTTCGCCTGATCACCAGAATCGATTGCCGCTAGAACTTTTTTAACTGCAGTACGCATTTCAGAACGCATTGCAACGTTATGCTGACGATTTTTTTCCGCTTGGCGAGCGCGTTTAGCCGCTTGTGCTGAGTTTGCCATTGTAAAACTCCAATTGTTTTTACGTGTTAACGATCCGTAGACCTATCATTAACAATTAACACAACATCCTGCTCCGTAATCCGGAATGTGGATGACTACTTGTGACTGTGCGATACTGAACCAGTCAGTGACGCATTAAATTGAGATTGCGTATTATCCAGCTTTAACAAGTAAAGTCAATCACTTGCAGACTATCTCACTCAAAAGTGTCGTCTTCATCTAGGCTACCTGAGATTATTCCACTTAAAAGCTGTGGAAAATCATCTTAAAATGCCTGATTATCTGTTTTAATGCTTATAAATCAACCGACAGTTGTTTAAAGGATTTAACAACTCATGAATATTTCGATAAGCGCATTGTTCGGCTTTATCCTCGGGTTAGGACTATTCATTGCCGCCATTATTTTCAATACCGATAATTACCTGATGTTCTTCAGCCTGTCGAGCCTGTTAATGGTCATCGGCGGAACCATCGCAGCGGCAATGATCTCTTACGACGGCCGCTATGTCATGCTGGCTTTTAAAGAGATTATGTTCACCATGGTCAGCACCAAAGTGAACCCAATCAAACTGTATGAAGATGTCGGCGATCTGATCGACTGGTCGAAAATCATACGTAAACAGGGCTTAGTCATGCTGGAGAAAGTCATCGATATGCCGGAAGACGGTCAGAGCTTTCTTAATCAGTCGTTTGTCTTTCTGCTTTCCGGATACAAAGGCGGCCACCTGTACAATCTACTGCAACACTCCCGCGAATCAATTTACGACAGTAATATGCGCCCGGCCAAGGTATTGCAAACCATGGCGGCAACCGCTCCTGCATTCGGCATGGTCGGAACATTAGTCGGATTGATTATCATGCTTAACAGCATGGAAGGCGACCCATCCAAAATCGGTGGCGGTCTGGCCGTCGCCCTGCTAACCACTCTGTACGGGGTGCTGATTGCCCAGTTGATTCTCAAACCGGCAGCCCGCAAGCTAGAACATAAACAGGACTTAGAAGCACAACGCAACCAGATCCTGAGCGAAGGCATTGTACTGCTCTCCGAAGGCGCTTCTCCGTCACTGATTGAGGACACCATGAACTCCTATCTGCACCCGAAATACCAGTTCCGTCGAGCCGAGCGATAGCCAATGGAGCAGCAACCTATGGATCAAGAAGAACCGCAAAACTACACGCCGCCGGCCAAACCGAAAAAATGCAGCAGCGAAGAGTCCGACGACTGGATGGTCACCTATGCCGATGCAATGACATTGGTAATGGGGTTCTTCGTCTTGATCCTTTCCATGTCGATGATCAATCAAAGTAAATTCGAGGAAGTCTCGGCGGCAATTAACGAGGGGTTATTAAAGAAGGAGAAAAAGCAGACCATCTCCCCTTTGAATGAATTAAATAAAAACCTTTCCCAGACTCTTCTGGAACATCAGGTTCTGCCGCAAGAAGCAATTGAACAGGGAGACAACTATTTAAAAATCGACTTGCCGGGCAATATTCTGTTTGCAACCGGTTCTGCCGAATTAGGCGGAGGATCAAGCAGACTGATCGCCGATATTGCCAACGACATCAATGCTTTCAGCCTGCCTGAGTTCAATATCGAAATCGAAGGGCATACCGACGACATTCCGATCAGCACGGTACGCTTTCCATCCAACTGGGAACTCTCTTCAAGTCGTGCGATCAGCGTTCTACAGGTTTTTCTCGCTCAAGGTGTCGATGGCAACCGGTTGAAAGCGATCGGTTACGCCGAAACCCGTCCCAAAGTGCCAAATAAAGACGCCCAAGGCAATGCCATTAAACAAAACCAGAAACTTAATCGTCGGGTAGAAATTAAAATCGCCAGGAATATTTAGAATATTAACAGCGTAGACACGAAGTTCACCAAGGGTCAAAAGGTTTGAGTTTGAAAAAGCGATAAAGAGAATCGCTCAGATCTTAAAACCCAACTAAAAAATGAGATTTTTGCTTCAAGATCCAGGCAGGTTTTAGCGACGTGAAGAAAAGAATAACCTTGAAATTAAAAAAGAGCGCTTTATTCAGAATCAAGGCGCGTGAAAGCGAAGTGTACAATTAGTACATGAACTTTTACGCAACACAGATTCTGGATAAATAAGCCTTTTTTACTCACGATGGTAGGGGTGGTTTTGAATGACCGACCAGGCTCGATAAATCTGCTCGGCCACCAGAATCCGCACCATAGGATGAGGCATGGTCAATTTGGAGAGCCCCCATTTCCACTGCGCCTGATCGATCAGGCTTTTTTCCAGGCCGTCCGGCCCACCTACAATCAGTGCAATATCCTGACCACTGCCAAGCCAGTCTTCCATCTTATCCGCCAAGCCTTTCGTGGTAACCTGCTGACCGTGCTCGTCGAGCACAATCAAACGCGCCCCTTTCGGCACCGCTTCCAGAATGCGCTTAGCTTCCTCGGCTTTCATCTTGTCGACCGAATTGCTTTTACCCCGATTGGCCATCGGCAGTTCAATCAGTTTCAGTGCGCAGGCTTTAGGCAGACGCTTTGCGTACTCCTGATAGCCATCCTGAACCCATTTGGGCATCTTCTGCCCAACGGTAATAAAATGAATAACCATAGCTGAACAGGCTTATTCCGCCGCGTCCTTTTTATCGGAACGCGTCGCTTGAGATTTAATATCCCAAAGTTTCTCCAGTGCATAGTGCGCACGTGCATTTTCCGTCATCACATGCACGATAATATTACCCAGATCAACCAGCACCCAATCAGGCTGCGGTCCGCCTTCGACACCCAAAGGCGGCTCACCGGCTTCCTTGAACGCCTGCTCTACATGCGAACCCAAAGCGCGAACATGGGTAGTAGAGGTACCGGTACAGACGACCATAACATCGGCGAAAGAACTGACACCTTCGATATCAATCACTTGAATGTCGCGCCCTTTGCTGTCGTCCAGAGTTTTGACCACTAGATCCGTTGCTTGCTGTGTATCCATTGCCATTGGCTTATTTATCTCCTGAGTCATTCGACTGAATTAAATTTATGCGCACCCTTACTGGTAAAGCGCATGTTTCTTGATGTATTGCACTACCCTAAAAGGCGTCAGGTAATCCGCTTCAAAACCTTTTCTCAGCCCCTCCCGTATGCGGGTCGAACTGATATCCAGCTGGGTAATCGCCAGCTCCATAATCTGTCCGGATAGCTGGCTGAATTGCTTCACCTCTCGCGCCTTGAACTCTCTGGCCTCTTCCCCCTGTAAATGCAGATCCTCTCCGGGACGATGCATCACAACGATATTAGCTAACTGCAGAATTTTCGACCATTGATACCAAGAACAGAATTTCGCATAGGCATCGGTTCCCATCATCAGCACCAGACCGGTCTGTCCATCGGCGAAAAGTGCCTTTAACTCCGCAAGCGTATCAACCATATAAGACGGCCCGCCGCGTTCTATCTCGATTTTATCGAGAACAAACTCTGGCTGCGCTTCAATCGCCAATTCAATCATTGCGCAGCGCTGTTCGGCGGAAACCGTCGGCTCTCCACGATGCACCGGCTGATAACAGGGAATGAAACGGACCTGCTCCAGGCCAAGCAGCTGCTTGACTTCAAGAGCTGCCCTCAAGTGCCCGTAATGAATCGGGTCAAAAGTACCACCGTTAATGCCGATCAGCCGCAAAGTGTCACCTTACTTACGAATGGTTCCATCGCCCAATACGATATATTTCAGTGAAGTCAGTCCTTCCAGACCGACTGGTCCGCGCGCATGGAATTTATCGGTACTGATCCCGATTTCCGCCCCCAAGCCATACTCAAATCCATCGGCAAAGCGGGTCGAGGCATTTACCATCACCGAGCTGGAATCCACTTCAGCCAGAAAACGGCGAGAAGTGGAAAAGTTCTCGGTAATAATCGATTCGGTATGCCCGGAGCTGTATTGCGCAATGTGATCCATCGCCATATCAACGTCTTCGACCACACGGATCGACAGAATAGGCGCCAGATATTCGGTCGCCCAATCTTCATCGGTTGCCGGATTGGCCGCAATAATGGCACACGTTTTGGCGCAACCGCGCAGCTCGACACCTTTTTCGGCATACAGTCTGGCTAACTCAGGCAATACTTTCTTCGCCTGCGATTCGGCAACCAACAGGGTTTCCATGGCATTACAGACCCCGTAGCGATGCGTTTTGGCATTCAATGCAACATCAATCGCTTTGGTGAAATCGGCATCATCATCAATATAGACGTGACAGATGCCGTCCAAATGCTTGATCACAGGTACGCAAGCACCCTGACTGATACGTTCGATCAGCCCTTTTCCGCCTCGTGGAATAATGACATCCACATACTCTGGCATGGCGATAAGATGACCAACCGCTTCGCGATCGGTTGTCTCCACAACCTGCACCGCCGTTGCCGGAAGATCTGCCGCCTCAAGCCCTTTGGCAATACACTGCGCCAAAGCCTGATTGGAAAATTTCGCTTCGGAACCGCCACGCAGTATCGCGGCATTTCCCGACTTCAAACATAAGGCTGCGGCATCCACGGTGACATTCGGACGCGACTCGTAGATAATTCCGACAACGCCCAAGGGGACGCGCATCTTTCCGACCTGAATTCCCGAAGGACGAAACGACATATCACTGATTTCACCGACTGGATCTTGCAAGGCGGCAATCTGTCGCAGACCTTCCGCCATGCCGGCAATCACCTTGTCGTTCAGCGCCAGACGATCCAACATCGCCGCATCCAATCCATTTTCTTGACCCGCCTGAAGATCTTTAGCGTTCTCCGCCTGTAGCATTTCTGCGCTATCTTCAAGCTGCTCGGCAATCGCCAAAAGTGCACGGTTTTTCTTTTCGGTATTGGCACGCAATAAAACACGCGAAGCAGCGCGTGCAGCCTGCCCCAATTCGGTCATATATTGCTCGATATTCATTCCTAATCCTATCCGTTTGTTCTGCTTCTTCGCTACGAAGCCATTTTAATCACTAAATCATTTAAGGCCGACCAGATTTCCTGCTCGCCGGACACGGCTTGCTGACCTTTAATTTTCAAGTCGATCTGCAAAGCTTGGGCCAGATACGACTGCCACGCAGTGTAGTCCTGACGTTGCAACGCTTGCCGGTATTGCGACTGATTTACCTGCCACACCTGACACTGCTTAAATGCCTGCGCCAGCGGAACCTGCTTGCTGAGAAACTGCAGTTCGGACAACAATCTTAACTCGCGACTCAGAAGCCAAAGCACCACCGGCGCCTCAATCCCTTCCTGTTGCAGTCGCTGCAAAATCTGCATACTGGCCTGTCTCTGCCCTTTCAATATCGCGGTACCGAGAGCAAACAGCTGATAATGAGCTTGGTCCACTACATTCTGCAGAATCACCTCACCGTTCACATGATTGCTCTCACCGCTCGGGTAGCGCAGCGAGAGTTTAATCAATTCCTGATCGGCCGCAAGCAAATTCCCCTCGGTGCGTTCGGCAAGGAGGCTGGCCGCCTCCTGATCCAATTGCAGTCCAAGGAAACTGGCTCGCTGCATAATCCATTTCGGAAGTGCTTCGACCGGTACGGTTTTGGTTTGTACCACCATGCCGGCCGCTTCGATCGCTTGAACCCATTTGCTTTTCAGCTGACGGGAGTCGAGTTTCTCGCAAAACAGCAGAACAACCATTTCAGGATTTTCCTGCTGCCACTGACAAAACTGCTGAAGAAAAGCCCCGCCCTCTTTGCCCGGAGACCCCTTGGGCATATTAACCAAAAGATACTGACGATCGGCAAACAGAGAACCGGCTTGTGTTTCCATTTGCAGTGCCTGCCAATCAAAGCCGGCATCCACCTCAAAACTTTCGCCTTTGATAAACCCTTCGTTTTTCAAGCGCTGGCGAATCGCATCCCCGCAATCACGAAGATAAAGCGGTTCCTCTCCGTAAAACAGATAGATCGGCTTGATCGCAAATTGCGGCGCTTGAACCTGATTTAAAAAAGCACTGGCAAGAATCAAAAGGCTTTACCGTTATTTCGCTTGCAGGTATTGCAGGCGGCGTACAATCTGTTCAGCAATCTCACGCGCCATCTGCTTTTCAAGCTCATAACGCTCCTGATTCGCCGCCATTACGCCTTGCGGATCAATCTGTCGATCACGGTAAGCAAAAGCGTTATCCGTCAATAACACCTTGCCACTTGCATCACGTACCTGATACGGCTGAGACCAGCGAATAAATTCCGCTGTCGTCTCTCCAATCGCCGATACGGAAGTACGCTTGGCGCTTTTTTGCGTTGAACCGAGAATCAATCCGATCTCACGATTAATCGCTTGCGCACTTTGCGTCGAAATCAGTTTCTGTACCGTTTCCAGCTCAACCGAAGGCGGCATAAGGTTTTTCAATTCACGTTTAATCGCACTGTCCGTATCCGGTTCAGCCTGCAAAAGAATCGTTTTCAATTCGGCATTGGCAAATTGCACCTCGCCATCCGAGCCACGCAGCTGAAAACTGCACGCACCGAGCTGCACAACCATGAACGCCGTACCTAAAACCAGCAGCCAACTTTTCAGCATTTTTTGCATCGAAATTCCTCTGTTTTGCCTATCGATAAGGTGTCGTCAATCAACCTTTGACCACTAGGTTAACCAGGCGCCCCGGAACATAGATCTCTTTGACCAGTTCCTTACCATCAATGAACTTCTGAACCGCTTCATCGTTTTTCGCGGCTTCCAGAATCGCATCTTTATCGGCATCGGCAGCAACTTCAATCTTACCGCGCAACTTACCATTAACCTGCACCATCAATTCGATTTCCGATTTGACCAAAGCCGATTCATCAACTTTCGGCCAATCAACATCAACGACCAGACCTTCTTTGCCTAAAGCTTCCCATAGAGTCTGCGCCATATGCGGAGTCATCGGTGACAACATCAGGACCAGAATTTCCATCGCTTCCTGCATCAAACCTTTGTCTGCATCGCTCTGTACAGTGAACTTACCGATGTCATTCAACAGTTCCATACAAGCCGCAATCGCCGTATTGAAAGTCTGACGACGTCCCATGTCATCACTGACTTTCTGCAAGGTTTCATGCAGTTTCAAACGCAATGCCTTGGCATCTTTACTTAAAGCTTCCGAGGCCACCGGCGCGGCAACGACGCCGCTTTCCAGATGACTGTTAACCTGACGCCAGACACGGTTCAGGAAGCGCGAACAACCTTCAACCCCTTTATCAGACCATTCCAGACTCTGCTCCGGCGGAGCGGCAAACATAATATACAGACGCAGAGTATCGGCACCGTACTGATCAATCAAAGTCTGCGGATCGATACCGTTGTTTTTCGACTTCGACATTTTAATCACGCCACCGTACTGAACCTCGGAACCATCCGACTTCAGTTTGCCGCTGACCACATTCCCTTTCTCATCGGTGACCGGTTCAACGTCCAAAGGAGAATGCCATGTCTGCTTACCGGACTCGTCCTGAGAATACCAGCTGCTGGCCAGAACCATCCCCTGAGTCAACAGGTTTTTAAATGGCTCGTCGCTTTTCACCAGTCCTTGATCGCGCATCAGCTTATGGAAGAATCGCGCATACAGCAGATGCAGAATCGCGTGCTCGATCCCGCCGATATACTGATCGACCGGCAACCAATGATCAGCACGCTCATCCAGCATTGCAGTCCCGCAATCCTTCGAGGTGTAGCGAGCGTAATACCATGAAGACTCAAAGAACGTATCGAAGGTATCGGTTTCACGTTTGGCACGCCCGCCACACTGCGGGCAACTGCAGTTTTTGAATTCGTCCAGTTTGGCCAACGGTGAACCAGCACCATCCGGAACCAGATCTTCCGGCAACTTAACCGGCAACTGATCTTCCGGAACCGGCAAAGCACCACAGGCCGGGCAATAGATCACCGGAATCGGACAACCCCAGTAACGCTGACGGGAAACCCCCCAGTCGCGTAGACGGTAGTTGGTCTGTTTTTCGCCAAGATCTTTTTCACCAAGCACTTTCGCCATGGCTTCGAGCGCTTCCTCCGATTTCAATCCGTCAAACTCACCGGAATTAAACAGCACGCCTTTATCGGTATAAGCCGACTCAGATACATCAACGGACTCTTCACCCTGAGGAAGAATAACCGGATTAATCGGCAATTCGTATTTCTTGGCAAACTCATAATCGCGCTGATCATGCGCTGGAACCGCCATAACCGCACCGGTACCATAACCCATCAACACAAAGTTAGCGGCCCATACCGGAACGATCTCGCCGGTAATCGGATGGCGTACACGGACACCGGTATCAACCCCTTTCTTCTCCATGGTTTCCATATCCGCTTCGGAAGTGGAAATATGCGAGCACTCTTCCATAAAGTGCGCCAATGGCTCGTTATGAATCGAAGCCTTGTGCGCCAAAGGATGATCGGCTGCCACAGCCACATAACTGACACCCATCAGCGTATCCGGACGGGTGGTATAGACATCCAGTGTCTGATTCGACTTGCCTTCGATCGGGAAAGAGATCTGCAGACCGGTCGATTTACCGATCCAGTTTTTCTGCATGGTTTTAACCTGTTCCGGCCAACCGTCAAGCTGATCGATATCTTGCAATAGCTCTTCAGCATAATCGGTAATACGCAGGAACCACTGAGCAATCTCTTTGCGCTCAACCGGAGCACCAGAGCGCCAACCCTTTCCGTCAATAACCTGTTCGTTCGCCAGTACGCACTGATCAACCGGATCCCAGTTCACGACCGACAATTTGCGGTACACCAAACCTTTCTCCATCAGTTTGGTGAACAGCCACTGCTCCCAACGGTAATATTCCGGGTGGCAGGTCGCAATTTCTCGACTCCAGTCGTACCCTAATCCCAGGGATTTCAGCTGGTTACGCATATAATCGATATTGGAGTAAGTCCACTCGGCAGGCGCGGCTTTATTCTGCATAGCGGCGTTTTCTGCCGGCAGACCAAACGCATCCCAACCCATAGGCTGCAAGACATTTTTGCCCTGCATACGCTGAAAACGGGAAATAACATCACCGATGGTGTAATTACGCACATGCCCCATATGCAGTTTTCCGCTTGGATAAGGGAACATGGACAGACAGTAGAACTTCTCTTTACTGTCGTCTTCCTTGGCGACAAACGTTTGATTATCGTCCCAGATTTTCTGAATTTCCGCTTCAAGTTTTTGAGGTTGGTATTGCATGTCTGCCATGATAATTTCTTTCGGTCCTTTACTCGATTCTTTGCGGCTCAAGTTCACTTTTTCAACGAACTTTCGGCCAGGCAATTTGAACTGTTGCTATCGAAAAATAAATAAGTTCAGTATTATATTAGGGCGTGCAACCCTTTGCACGTTAGTTTTGCAAATGCCCGGCGAAACCGGTCAAAGTGAGCCCGCTGCATAGACAATACGCCAGAACAAGAGTCAATCAGGAGACAATAATGAGCAGCAATAAAATGTTGAAAGCCTATCGCACCCTTTTGAATCACGCCAAAGAGAAAGCCGCCTTGGCCGAATATAAAACATGGCAGGTTCTGGGGCACGCGATCGAACAAGCTGAGCAAGCCGACCACGACCTGGCCGATCTGACAGCCAAAGAATTCCAACAAGTTCAAAAAGATGTTAACGAAGACATCAATATTCTGGCCGAATACCTTAACGATGTGGAAAAAGGCGTTGACGAGTTTCTGGATATGGATCTTCCGGTACTGGAAAAGCTTCTTATCGACAAAGCCTTAAGCCTTTCCGACCCGACTCAGATCACGGTTTTACGCCTGCGCATTGCCGCGGCGATGGATGAAGAACACCCGGCTTTCAACCCTCCGCATTAAAAACCCTTGCGACCACGCGAATAAACCTCACCCCTTACGCTTAAACAGGCGGCCAGAAAGACTGAAAAGCAAAACTAGTCCGATCAACAACACGATCGGCAAGCGCTGCCACTGTGCGTAAGGAGTCAATCCTTGATACGGCTGAACCTCTGTTCTCAAGACCCCTTCCTGATAGGGTTCAATTTCCGCTTTAATCCGCCCATCGACACCAACTACAGCGGTATAGCCGGTATTGGTTGCGCGAGCAATTTCTCTTCCCAGCTCCAGCGCCCGCATCTGCACATCTTGCAATTGCTGCGCAGGCTCCAACGTATGCGCGAACCAGGCGTCATTCGACACGGTCACAAGATACTCAGCCTGCGGCAATTGTCTGGCCAGCTCTTCGCCGAACGCCATTTCGAAACAGATACTTAATCCCGCTTTATGGCCGCCGAGTTCGATCGGCTGCTGATCGGCGGAACCGGCACTGAAGGTAGCATAAGGAATTTCAAACAGGCCGCTTAAAAAGCGGAAAGCGCTATCAAAAGGAAAGTATTCGCTGAAAGGCACCAGATGATGTTTATAGTAGCGATCTTCGACCTTGCCGACATTAATCAGCGCATTATAGTAATTTTCACTGTTGCGACCTCCGGCGATCACGCCGACCAGAATATCTTTCTGCAACAACTTCGCATCGGCAATAAAGCTTCTCAAAGCGCCTCTATGCACAACGTCAAAATAGGCCGGCACTGCCGTCTCCGGCCAGACAATCACATCGGCATCCAAGTTCATTTTAGTCATGCCGATATAACGCTCAAGGGTAGGAAAGAACTCATCGGACAGCCACTTCCTTTCCTGCGGAACATTGCCTTGCAATAGAGCAATATCAATTGGCTTTCCGCTCACTTCAACCCATTCAACCTTCTGCAACATCCCACCGGAAGTCCAAAGAACTGCCAGAACCAGACTGCTGAGAATCCAGGTTCTCTTGGTAAACAGCAGCACCAGTGCACCGGCACTTAATGCCAAGGCCCAGCTAAGACCCCAGACGCCCAGTATCGGCGCATAGCCATCCAACCAGGTATGCAGGTGAGAAACCCCGACCAGCAGAAACGGATAACCGCCGAACACCATCCCCCTGAGCAATTCAAACAGCACCCACAAAGCCGGAAAAAGTCCAAGAAGAGTCAACGCCGGACGCGACTTGAACTTAACCGACATCCAACCCGCGGCAGAAACAAACAATGCCAGATAAACAATCCAGCCGAAGGTCAACAGAACCGCCAATGGAAGCAGGACTTCCGCAAACAGGTAAATGCTGGAGAAAAGCCAGCTGACACCCACGCCAAATAGCCCTAACCCGTACCATAATCCGAGTTTCGCACCATCATACGGCGTTGCCGCTTTCATCCACAGGGCAAACAGACCGGCCAAAGAGCCGAGCATCACAGGAGAATACCCAAAAGGCGCAAACGCCATAACCGCCAAACCGCCTAAAACCAGAGCAGCCAGATGCTCTCGTCCCGGGCGCATAAACCCGATTACCCGCTTTAAGAATTTCACCCGTTTTTCCTTAATTCCATTTATTCACAGCAACTTAGGCTAAAACCTAAGTGCCATTGAGATACCGCCAAAAAAAACGGCCAAGTTACTCACTTAGCCGTTCTTACTGACACCGTAATGTGTTTCTATATCGCCTGTTCGACCGCCTGCTCTGCCTCATCCTCTTTCAGCGGACGGACTTCGAACAGTTCGGCTCGACGTTCGCTGGCCTTGGTGACGCGAATCACCAGCTTATCGACAACAAATTCTTCATCAACAGCCGGAACATGTCCGAACTGAACGGCCATATACCCCCCCAGAGTTTCCGACAGATCTTCATCGATATCCAGATTGAAGAAACCGTTAAACTCGTCCAGTGGCGTAATCGCATTCACCGAATAGATTTCGCCGGCACGTTTCTGGATATTGTCGTTCTCTTCTTCATCGTGCTCGTCTTCAATGTCGCCGACAATCTGCTCGATAACGTCTTCAATGGTGACCAGGCCGGCCAATTCACCATATTCATCAACCACCAGAGCCATATGATTACGACTCTCTTTAAAATCCCTCAGCAGCACGTTCAAACGCTTGCTTTCCGGAACAAAGACCGGCTCACGGTAAATCGCCTGCAAATCTTCCTTACTTTGCAACTGCCCCTTAACCACGGCACGAAAAACGTCCTTGGCCAATAGAATTCCGACAATTTTGGTATCTTCGATAACCGGATAACGCGAGTGCGAACTTTCCAGCATCTCTTCCAGAATCTCGTCCAGAGGCTCGGTTGCATCGATCAATTCAATCTGCGGACGCGGAACCATAATATCGCGCACACGCGCTTCCGAGACCTGCAGTACGCCCTGAATCATCAACAGTGCGTCGGCATCAATAATCCCTTCATTGTGAGCCTCTCTAAGAGACTCAACCAAATCTTCTCGACTCTCCGGTTCGTCCGAAAATACTTTCCCAAGACGCTCTAACCACGAAGAGCCGCTACTACTGTCACTCATTTACTAATTTTCACCTTTAGTGATTTTAATTCTTTAACCAGCCGGTCAGGAATTATCCTGCTCGTAAGGATCCGCATAACCGAGGCGCTGCATAATTTCCTTTTCCAGAGACTCCATCTCTTCGGCATCTCGTTCTTCTATATGGTCATACCCCTGCAAATGCAAGGTGCCGTGAACAATCATATGCGCCCAGTGCGCTTCAAGCGGCTTACCCTGTTCGTGAGCTTCTTTCTCGACAACCTCAGCACAGATCACCAGATCGCCTAAATAAGGCAGCTCTTCGCCCAATTCCAAAAGCCCGGGAGGCTGCTCAAAAGGGAAAGACAAAACATTGGTCGACTTATCCTTGCCGCGATAATCACGATTTAAATCCTGACTTTCCTGCGGGTCGACAATACGGACAACCATCTCAACTTCCTGATAGGCAAGATCGTCCTGCAAAGAGATACCCACCCACTTCTTACACTGTTCCAGAGTCGGTATACTCTGCGGCTCTATAGCCCACTGAAGATCAATATCCAACATCGCTGCCCCCAAGCTGCTGACCACAAAAAAATTCGATTCAAACAGACAAACCGTGTTACTTAGCTACACCAGTTTGCTCTTTGGCCGCCTCCTTGCGGCGCGCCTCTTTACGGTCATATCGATCGTAAGCATGCACAATTTTCTGAACCAGACGATGACGTACAACATCCTGAGCCTGATAAAAGGTGAAACCGATCCCTTCAACCCCTTCCAGCACTTCAATGACATGCCGCAAACCGGACTTCTGATTACGCGGCAGGTCACACTGCGTGATATCGCCGGTAATCACCGCCGTCGAACCGAAACCGATTCGCGTCAAAAACATTTTCATCTGTTCCGTCGTAGTATTTTGCGCTTCGTCGAGGATAATGAAGGACTCGTTCAGTGTTCGCCCGCGCATAAACGCCAAGGGTGCCACCTCAATCACATTCTTTTCCAGCAGCCGTTCGACTGTTTCGAAGCCCATCATCTCGAACAAGGCATCGAACAGCGGGCGCAGATACGGATCCACTTTCTGACTTAGATCACCCGGCAAAAACCCGAGCTTCTCACCGGCTTCGACCGCCGGACGAGTCAATACGATTCGTCGCACCTTTTCATTTTCCAGCGCTTCAACCGCGCAGGCGACCGCCAGATAGGTCTTACCGGTTCCTGCCGGGCCGATTCCGAAATTTACATCATGCTGCTGAATCGATTCGATATAGTCGGCCTGATTTTTATTGCGCGTCTTGATCGTTTTGCGGCGGGTTTTAACCAGCACCTGCTCTGCATCCAGCGCCTGAGCCTGATCATGTCCGTGTTCATGCAAAACCAGATGCACCTTCTCCGGCAACAATGTCTCCTCGGCTGTCATGGCAAAAAGTTCACGAACAACCTCTTCCGCTTTATGTACTCGATCCGCCAAACCGGTTATCGAAACCAGAAAGCCGTGCAGATTGATCTCAACTCCTAAGCGCAATTCAACCTGATCGAAATGCTCGTTGTGCCAGCCACAAAGATTCTGTAGCCGCTCATTATCTTCTGGTTCTAAACGAAACTGAATAGTATGCAGTGCTGACAAGGATTCGCCTCTTGTTTTAGCGCCAACGAAGATGCCGCTTGCGGAAAAGAAAGAGCGCCCGAAACGGGCGCCTTATTATGTTTATTTAATACAGTTTTCAATGAATTTACAAGGCAATTTATAAAGCATGATATTGCGGAGCGGAAAATTTATCCGCCTCCGGCGTCGCTACTATCTCGCCTTTCAGGGAATTGGTATAAGCCTCGACGATTTTAACATCGATAAACTGACCGATCAGATCCGGAGAACCTTCCACATTCACCACGCGATTATTCTCGGTTCGACCGGCAATTTCGGTAAAA
This sequence comes from Thiomicrorhabdus xiamenensis, assembly GCF_013282625.1. NCBI lineage: Bacteria > Pseudomonadati > Pseudomonadota > Gammaproteobacteria > Thiotrichales > Piscirickettsiaceae > Thiomicrorhabdus > Thiomicrorhabdus xiamenensis. The sequence continues at coordinate 564,142 of NZ_CP054020.1, read as the reverse complement.
GAATTTCGCGACAGACGCTCGACCAAAATTCGCTGCACAGTACCGACCATTGATTCGGAAATCGCCTGAGTCTGCTTGTTTAACTGCTCCTGCAAATGATATAAACGACGTTTTTTCTTATCCATCGGTTCTTCATCCGGATAGGCTGCTGCAGGCGTTCCCGGACGTGCCGAGTAGATAAAACTGAAAGAGCGGTCGTAATTCATTTCCTCGACCAGTTTTAACGTCTCTTTAAAGTCATCACAAGTCTCTCCAGGGAAACCGACAATAAAATCACCCGACAGGCTCAAATTGGGACGAAGTGCACGGATTTTACGAATAGTCGACTTATATTCGATCGCCATATGGTTACGTTTCATCATCGCCAAAACCCGATCCGAACCGGACTGAATCGGCAAGTGCAAATGTGAAACCAACTCCGGTACCTCGGCATAACAATCAATCAGAGATTGCGACATCTCATTCGGATGCGAGGTGGTATAACGGATACGGTCAATTCCTTCGACAGCACGCACAGCATGAATCAAGACCGCTAAATCGGCAATCTCACCATCCGGCATTTCACCACGGTAAGCATTAACATTCTGCCCCAGAAGATTGATTTCACGCACACCTTGCTCGGCCAGCGAACGAATTTCATGCATCACATCTTCAAACGGACGACTGACTTCTTCACCGCGCGTATAAGGCACAACACAGAAGGTACAGTATTTGGAACAGCCTTCCATCACCGACACCATTGCCGAAACCCCATTTACTTCCGGCTCGGGCAAGTTGTCGAATTTCTCGATCTCCGGGAAAGAAATATCAATCACCGCTTTTTTCTTTTTAATCGACTCGTCGCCGCGCATGGCCAAGGCTTGATCAATCATCGCCGGAAGACGATGCAAGGTCTGCGGTCCGAAAATCACATCCACACTTGGTGCTCGCTGACGGATTACCTCACCCTCTTGAGAGGCGACACAACCACCTACTCCGATAATGCGATTCGGCTTTTTCGCCTTCCATTTAGACCAACGTCCCAGTTCTGAGAACACCTTCTCCTGAGCCTTTTCACGCACCGAGCAGGTATTCATCAACACCACATCAGCGTCATCCGGATCTTCAACCAGCTGCAAACCATAGGTTTTTTCCAACAGACTCGCCATTTTGTCAGAATCATATTCATTCATCTGACAGCCGTAGGTAATCACATAAAGGCCGCCATCAAAAGGCCCTTTATTGGCAGAAGAAGATTGTGACATGGAAAAATCTCGCGTTAAAGCACCTGCAATACACCGAAACACATACCGGCTGAAGCTAGGTCACTGAAATTACTATAAAATTTAAGGGCGCATATTCTAACACAGAGTCAGAACAGAAAGAAAAGGAATAGACTGCATAGAAGTTGAACTGATTTTCGAACGGGAAATAAAAAACCCGCCGAAGCGGGTTTTTTACTTTCAATTATTTATTACATTTCCAAACAAGCATGACTTGGAGTAGTTGTTGGAGTTGCACTTGGATTAGTGATAACAATACCTGTTGTTCCCTCACCATCATCCAACTTAATATCCATACCAGTCACAATCTCTGCTGATGTATCCGTTGTAAGCGTAATACAGATATAGTTTTTGTTAGTTTTTAGTCCGATATTCCCTCCCATAAGAGCAGGAACAGCAGTCCCTCCACCTTGACCAGCAGTCCACGCACCACCTTCATCAATTTCTGGAATAGGATTCACGCCTTTTAAGAATCCTTGATCATAAAGCTCGGAGAAGAATAAGTTATCACCGATAGCTGGAACATCAGTGGAACTAGAAATATCATCTTGAATAATAGTACCATTAAGAGTGCTATCTGTTGGGGTCGTAGAGCGTGCAGATCCAGGGTAAAAGCCCATACGATCACGATACGCATAAGCCGATGCTTGAAGTGATTTCAAAGCATCTGTATCAGATTTAATTTTTGCCGAGTTAATCATTTCCTGCCCTTTCAGTACACCACCTAAAAGCAGACCGATAATAACCAGTACGATTGCGATTTCAACCAGCGTGAAACCTTTTTGCGCATGGCGCTGAGCTTTCATGTTTTTCACATCCATCTCTCTGTTCCTTTTTATTTATAAACTTTAAAAGTTTGGGTTTAAGCTTTATTAAAAGTTAAAACAATTCAATCTTTAAAGCGTTAAGACCTTATGACTAATTAAACACACTCGTTCTCTAGAAAACAAGCCTATTCGCGCGCATATTCTTTAAAAATTAACTTCAATTAAGACCATACCCACTTTTTTTAAAAAGCATTAACCCTGTTAAGTAAACAGAGATTACCTATTCAAATGTTTTAGGCATCAAAAGGTTAAAGCCGAAGTGCTGACTGCTTTGCTGGAAGTGAATTTCACCATCAATTTTTTTCAGTAATTCTCGGGCCAGAAAAAGCCCCAATCCCAGACCACTTTCACTGGTCGTCCAAAAGGGTTCAAACATTCTTTCCGGCTGCAAAACCACTCCGGGAATTTTGCGACTATGGATTTGAATCTCTACTTTATTCGGTTGAGGATTTGCGCTCAGATAAATCGTCAATTCACTATCGACATTATGATCACGAAAATTACCGAGAACGTTTTTCAACACCTCGATCAGCAGGTCACGATTCAATATAACTTCCGCTTCACCGAGCACCTTACAGTTCAGTGAATACATCTGCACCACTTCTTGCACGGCCTCTTTAAGAGAAAAGGCCATTATCTCGTCATGGCTAAACGAAGGGTTTTTCATGCTTTGAATGGTTTTTTGTGCCCTATCCGCCATAACCGGCAGTGTTTTTTTCAACCTGTCGGCCAATCGAATCTTATCTTCATCCTTATCGATTTTGGTTACCTGAGAGCTGAGCAAGTCAATGAACTGGGCAATATTTTTGATTTCATGCTGAACGAAGAGTTGATAACGCTCCAACCGTTTCTGCGTGGAAGATACCTGATCTTCTTTGAGAATGACGTCCCTCTCAAGAATACTGAAAAAAGTCTCCAGGACAAGATTTGCTAGAGAACCGCTACGGGCAGTCTGACGGCTAAGCTGTAAGACAATATCCAAAGACATATCGCCGTGATGAATCTGATGAAAAAGTTGTACCGACTTCTTAGTCGGAACACCGCCCAGCTGGATAGTCTTTTCTTCACCAAACCAATACACCTTGGCAACAACCTGATAAACCCCTATCCGGTGAAGCACCGACCAGGCTCGGCGAAAAAAAAGTAGCGTATCGAGATCAACTTCTTGATTGAACTGATGCAGCTCGGTTAAGGATTGACTTAATAAACGGGTACGACGGATATAGTAGAACCCTATAGCCGTCGTAACAAGAATGATCAGTGCCAGAACAAGGGCACTGGAAAGTTCAAAAATGGACACTTAAACTATTCTGAATAGCAACATTTACAGACCGGGACTATTCGTATTCCGGACGTTCAATATTGTATTTTTTAATCAAATAATAGACATTTTCACGCTTCAAGCCTAGACGACGGGCGGACTCATGTACATTAAAATTGGTATCCGCAAGGATTTGACGCAGCATTTTTTCTTCCGCTTGATTACGCACCGGCTTCACTCCCTCACCCATAGGTGCGTTAATCTGCATTTTCTGAATCCCTTCATCTGCTCTAAGCTTCTGATTCTGTTCGTAAAAAAGCACCGCTCGTTTTACCGCCAAAACCAATGCGGATTCGGAGATGGGCTTTTCAAGGAAATCGAACGCCCCTTCCTTAAGCACTTCATATGAAGTCGCCTTAGCGTCCTGACCGGTCAAAACAATTACCAGAGTCATCGGATGATAAATCCCGATCCAATTCAAAACATCGACACCTTCCTTGGTGGTATGTTCATTCGGCGGCATCCCCATATCCAGAACAACAATAGGGTATTCGTAATTTTCAAACGCCTCTTTGGCACTTTGCTGGGATTCCGCTTCATCGACGTCATAACCTTCGGCCTCAAGCGCAAAAGCAACCATCCCGCGCAACGCCGGATCATCATCAACCAAAAGAACTTTTAATGGCTCACTCACCCTATTTCACTCCAATTCACACACTCTTTACGGGTAAATAGTTTACCGCCTTATCAGTCTCTTGCAAGATTTTTAATCTTTTATTTGAATCGCACTGAAATTGCGGAAAACGCCGACATCATCGGAGGCGTCTTCATTAATTAACGCTTCAAAGTCCGCAACACTCATTCCTTCAACTTCCAAGGTGTTATTTCCAGACTCACCGTCAACAAGCGCATTGGCACCGAAGCTGAGATTATCCACTGTTGCCGTAAAACGCATAGTGTCGTTACCATCACCCATGACAATCTCACCATCCATGGTATTGCCGTGGAATGTCAAAGTATCGTTATCACTCTCTTTGTTATCCTTACCACCCGAGGAAACCAAAGCACCATCTGAAATAGTGCCGTAAATATCAATGGTATCGTTACCGTCCCCGGCATCGAACAGGCCGCTGACACCGCCTTCAATCAGAGCAATATCCGAACCGATCCCCATGGTCACCACACCGATAATTGATCCTTCGACCGTCAAGCGGTCATCACCTTCATTCAAGTCCGCATTACCTCCTTCAACAACGCTACCTTCAAGGTAAAGTCGGTCATCACCGTCTTTCAGGTTAACAACCGCAGACAGGTCGCCCGCTTCAATCGGATCACCGTTTGCATCCAGAAGAACATTACCTTCCTCATCCTGTTTGGCACCAATATAGAATGAATTATCTTCCCCGGTTCCCACGTTCAAGTCATTGGCATTATCAACATTTCGCAGATAAATAACCTCATAACCGCCATAATCAGGCCCCTCGTTTTCCAAGGTAAAACCGCTTAAGCGGTCAAGTACCTGCTGCTTGATCTCGTAGGCGGAAATGGTAGCGATCTGATCATCATACTCGTCATCATCGAAATATTGTTTTAACAGGAACATGTCGCCATTACAGTTCTCAAAATCCTTTGCACTCCAATTCAGACCATTACAACTTGAAAGCGAAATGCCCCCTGACCCGTTTTCGTTAAAAGCAACAATAACAGCCGGAATATCCTCTACCTCAATTTCGTCCGCCGTAGGCGCTATACAGTCCGGAGCCGACTTTTTACAGACAGTATAGTTTTTACCTGCTGTACCATCCACCTTGTCAGTTGGTCGAGTATCCAAACCAAAAAACGGCAACGTAATACTGATTCTTGCTGTTGATGGTTTATTATCATTCGCATCAGTGGTAATCAACTGATTGGCGAAGTAGCTCGGTTCATATTTCCCATACATTTCTTCCTTCACGGAACCTTCGATAGAAACCATCTCCGTATACTGAGTCACGTCTCGCGTCACACCGTACGCAAAAACATTGCCATAATCGTCACTGGCATCAGCACGAGCACGACCGATATCATCATATGGCACCCAACCCTCAGCTCCTGCGCAAGTTCCGTCAGCGTTACGGTTTTCCCGTCCATCCGGGTTGGCGTCCGTATCCGGACACGGCATATAGAAATTGACCATGACATAATCGAGCATGGCGCGCTTAGTCAATTTCAGGTTATTCATAGTATGATTTTGCTTGGCATTATCAAGATAAGCACCCAGAGTCGTAATCCCTGCACCAAATACCAGACCGACAATTAATAAAACAATGGCGATTTCAACTAAAGTGAAACCAGAATATTTTCGATAAGATGTGGGAATATTCATTTGAATCTCCTTGAAGCAATCACTGCTTTTTTAGCCTGGTCCAGGGTAATGGGAATGACATAATCTCTGTCCAAGCCGATCGTTGTCTTGACGAATGTCGTGTTAGTACCGTCACAATTTTCCTGCTCATTCGCAGACAGCGAACCAGGACATTGCTTATTTGCCGCATTGTAATAATAAGCCTCGTCTCCATTCGCTCCCCAAGAAATCGCTACAGCAACTACGTTGGAATCCTCAATATCCCCGTTATCGGCCGTCACCGTCAAGGCATCATTAGCAGGAGGCGTATAGATTGAGAAATATGGAGGATAATCCCCATTCACAGTCGCTGCATCCCACGAACCTCCATTACAAAGCGCAGAATCTGGTGTCGCATCACATACAACTTCATTTGTGCTGGTACATATCTTAAGATCCGTAGAATCAATCGCACCGGAAACGCCAAACACACTGGCAGCATGACAAACTTGATTGGTATAACCCGCTGGATTAGCCGCAGAAGAGATAATTCTGTAAAAATACAAATTCCCCCACGCATCCCACTCTTTGATACCTAATTCATTATAAGGCAAACCACCCTCTGCACTGCTACAGACCAGGCCATTAAATTCCTCATAACCGTCATCATCTGTATCCGGACATGGAAGTCGTGAATTTACTGCAAGAAAGGTTTCCAAAGCATCCTGAACTTTCTGGCTTTCATAAATCTGCTGCACGCGATGATCGGTATCAAAAACCAGCTTAAAAACAGTGTTAAAAGACATGATCAATATCCCTAACACTACCAGCGCGATCGCCATTTCAAGCAGCGAAAATCCTTTAATTAAACGCTTATTCATGGGCATATCGAACTCCATTCATACCAACCTTTCGGAGATTCTTCCCAATAGAACCAACTCGGCTCTAACTTCCAGATATCCACATTTTTTGTTCCATCATATCCGGTATAAACCGGATCCGTATTACCGTCACCATCATTATCGATATAGTTATCGTAATCATTGGTGTATTTGGCGTTTTCTCGGCAAATACGGCGCGCAAACAGCTGAAGCCAGTCCTGTTCATAACTGATCGCAACGAGTTTATCCGTTCTCGGGTCATCGGTATCCATCACCTTATTCAGTCCCGATACCGGATCTGCCGGATAGCGGAAATCGGTACCATCAACATAAAAATCACTGGCAACGCCATCACTACCCAAATCAATCACAACAGCGATAAATCCATCTGCACCGTTCAAGGACAAAGCGCCGACTCCGACACCCGCATTATCAGGATCGATAGGATCTTCGATTTTAATCGGCGTCAAAGGAACATAGAGACCAGTCTCATTTATTGGCGTCAACGGATCATCTCCGTAATCCCTACTTGGAAAAACGTACCGCTTATCAACGTAATACAAATACCGTCCCTCTTCGGCAAAAGCAAAAAACGGCTTTACAGGAGCGGCAGGATTAACTGGGTCATAGGCTAAACGAGGTAGAACTCCACTCAGCATCATACCGCCACCACCAGCACTGCAGCCGTCCACCCAATCAGCAATTCCATCCCCCCCTGTACCGTCAGCATTATCCGGACAAGGAAAGTATCCCGGACCCAAAGGAGGCTTGACTCCGTTAGTCCCTGCACTAACATCGACACCGTAGTAAAGTTCAGGTGTCAGCAAAGCAAACTGCAGCAGACGCTGTTTGGCTGCCCTTATTTCGATAAAATCTTTCTCAATCGCCTTATTTTTGAAATTCCCAATAATGGTTCCTTGCTTGGAAGACAGCCATAAACCTGCAATTATGGCAATAACCACAACAAACAACATAACCGCAATTCCCGACTGCCTTTTTGCGACGGGCTTCGTGGAACTTTGGGAAGAGAATAGAGACATACTTAATCCGTTCAGGCTTAATTTCCTTACATCAAGTATAGTCTATTAGGGCGAAAAGCTAAATATTCGAAAACTTATCATACTTTAAGTTTTCGACTTTTTTACTCGAAGGCGTGCCGTTTTATCAACGCCATTTTTGCCTGATTAACGGTAATCCACTGCAGGTAATCCTTACCCTTTCCAGAAGGAAAATAAACAAAATCTCTATCAGAATCACAGTTTTCCAATTCTTCAGAAGAAACTCCGCCACAGCTGACAGAATTCACCGCGTCACCATTCGCTCCCCAAGAAATCACAACGGCAACCACACCCTCTTCCACTTTAACACCGTTCGGATCATATACATTCAGGTTAAACGCACCGGTTCTCGTACCATATGGCGGAGTATTAAGATGAAAATATGGCGCCAGGTAAGAAGAATCAATGTGAGCGAAAGGTTGCGGCCTTGGATCAAGCGTGTTAGTACATGCCTCATCGCAGACATCATTGCAATTTGAACTCCCGGAAATGTCCGCACAATAGAAATTATTCGACGACGGGCACAACCACAGATCCTCAAGTCCTCGCACACCCTGACTTCCAAAAACGCTCGCCGGTTGACACGCCTGATTAACATATGCAGCGCTTTGAGCTCTCTGATGAACTCGATAGTAATAAGAGTGACCCCAAGCATCCGTACCCGGGCTATTAAAATCCAGAAAAGGTAACAAACCCTCTCGAGCGCGACAAACGGATACACCAGACAACATTTGTCGATCTTCCCGGCCATCGCCGTCAATATCCGGACAAGGTAAATACAAGTTAACGCGCAGATAAGCATCAATACTCTCTTGAAGCGCACGCTGATTTCGCGCCTCCTTGCGCGGCGCCGTTGCATCAGCGTCAAATTTAAAAACCTTGGCAACAAATACCGTCAACAAGGACAATATCAACAACGCTACACTCAACTCAACCAGAGAAAATCCTTGATTACGCTTAGTCATGGCACTGTTGCCTCCAATCAGCCCCTACCGCATTGGTCAGCGGCTGATAAGCATTCATCCAGTGCGGTAAAAGAGGATCAATTTCCGTATATTTTGGACCAACACCATTAAGACGCGAGAGCTGACGACAACTACGAATTTGCATCAACCTTTTCCATTCGCTAAAAGTGACTCCGACAACCCTGTCATCCGTCTCGCTGTAAACAAGTCCATTCGACTGGTTTACAAAATAGTGATCACCATTTGCATTTTCCGCCGACAAACCATCTGATCCCGCATCAATAATCAAAAACACATATCCGCCGACACCATTTAAATTTAACCTCGGCATTTCCCCAGTCTCAAACACCTGCGGATTCAAAGGCGCAAAACGCATTACGCCGTTGTTTACATAATTGGGATTCTGGAAACTGAAACGTTCATCAAGAACATAATAAAAACGCTGTGCAGGGGCGAAATAAAATTCGCGGCTACTGATTTTCTGCGGAACAAACCCCATACAGTACCCCGTCCCATTACAATTTTCAGCGCCTGAATTATTGAGTGGGTCAGGCACAAAACCTGTCTGATCAGGGTAAGCGGACAGTGGCAAATAAGGGTTTCCACACGTTGTTTCCGCACCCAATAAAAAACCATCTCCATCCAGATCAGGACATGGAAAATAGCCAATAGAAGGAATATTGGCAGCATCCTGCAGCTGAGAAGCGCTATTGGTTTGGTAAATTTCCGGATGTAAAACGGCAAAGTTCAGCAAACGTTGTTTTACATGTTCCAGTTGATTCATTTGCGACTGCAATTGCTGCGATTCAAAATAACTGCTTAAACTGGAAAATCGACTGCTGACCCACAATGACGCGACCAAAGCGAGAATCGTTAGTAGTAATAAAACACTATAACCCTGCTGTCTAGTTACACCACACACAACCAACGCCTTATATATGTAAAAAAAACACATATGTATTTATAGCATGGGCAACAGGCAATCATCAAGTACTTATGTATTCATTTATAAAAACTAAAGAGCATTTAACACATTTATAAACGCGATAAAGATAATAACAAGTTAATTAATAAAGCACGTAAATACTCTGCGGAAACACAACAATTTCAAAATAAAGCTTATTAAAACTACTGTGGTAACGATGGTTCATTAAGAAACGCAAACAGGGTGAAAAATTATTTCGCGCGAAAGTAACGAACAAAGTAACGATCAATGAATAAAGAAATAAAAACAGGTAGGGCAACTGAGACAGAATTGAAGGGAGAATATACAATAAAAACAAAAAAACCCGCATAGCGAGCTATACAGGTTTCTTTCAAGCTAATTCAAACTGGCTTAGACTAACCAAGCCAGTATTTAAATTAAAACTTGTGAACAATACCTACAACAGTAGAAGTCACTTCATCATTAGATGCGCCGTCTGTTACTGCTGCCTGCATGTTTTCATCAGAGTTCATATACTCGATGTAAGCCTTGGTTTTCTTACCTAGAGAATAATCAAGACCAATCGCATAAGCGGTCCCATCATCAGCTCCAGGATGATCGAAATCACTTGTCGAGTACTTCAACTTAGGCATAAATTTCCCCATTTTATACCCTACCTGAGCCTGAATATTCGTACCATCTTCGTCAGTTTCTTTAAACTCTTGCCATGCAAGGTTTGCGATCAGGCCGGCAGCAGCGTACTGTGCAGAGATACGCAGCTCAGTAGCATCATCCATTCCCGCTGCACCAGGATCACCTAATTTTTCAATATTATAATTATTGTAGGCCGCAGACAAGTACAAACCTTCCTTCTTAGAACCGTACATCAGAGCGATAGAGTAAGCATCATCAAGGTTCGCTTCTTCAGTATTCGAATCTACCACTTCTAAGTTTTGATCAAGATCCATATCAGGCGAAACACCCGCTGCAACAAGAGAAATCCCTGCAAAAGTCGGTGAAACATAAGCAAGAACATTAGCTGCGCGAACTTCCCCGCCAGCCTCGCCAACACCCAGACCACCGGTGATTGCTGGTTTACCCATATCCGCAACACCATCATTGAAAAGGTCTTTCGCTTGAGACATTTTCAATGGCGTATCATGTCGACCAAGAAGAACCGTACCAAAACCACCGGCAAGACCCACAACTGCATTACGAGCACTTAGAGATTCAGATGCCGTTGCTCCCTTACCACCAGCAATATCAACCCCCCACTCAAGGTGATAAACGGCTTTAAGGCCATTACCTAGATCTTCAGAACCTTTAACACCAACGCGAGAAGCGTAAGAGTTAACAGTAGTCCCTTTATCAGTAGTATTTTCGATACCAGCGTTTAGTTGACCGAAAAGAGTAGGCGCGTCAGCCATAGCTACAGGAGCTGCAACTGCAGAAGCAATTGCTAGAGCAATAACATTCTTTTTCATTTTTAATCCTTTAAATAAAGTTGTGCAGGAGCACATATTTCATCTTATTCAACAGAAACTATAGACACTTCATAAACCGGGAACAAGTTTGTTTATATTTTATTACTGCAAAGTTTAAATATGTTGCACTTACGCAACAAATCGACCCTGATAAACTGTCACCTGAATGATTAATGATATTTATTAAGAATTATTCACAGAGAAAACAGTAATTAGGAAGCAAAAATCACTGTTATTGAACTTAGTTGACAAACACTCTATCCGGCATTGTTGTTTTTTTGGCTTAATACCATTGGCAGCAGAAATAGTCATCCATAGACCCGTTACAATCTCCTAGTGACAGAGAACAACAAACTGTGTATCAAACCGCAAAAAAACCATTAACGAAAAACAGTAAAAAATAAAAAAAAACCCGCATAGCGAACTACGCGGGTTTTCATCAAGCTAATTTAAACTGACGAATGTCAGCAATTAAATTAGAACTTGTGCAGAAGACCAACTACAGTTGAAGTAATATCGTCACCTGAACCATTCATATCTGAATCAGAGTTCATGTACTCGATATAACCTTTAGTTTTCTTACCTAGAGCATAGTCAAGACCGATTGCGTAAGCAGAACCATCGTCAGCACCAGCTGCATCGAAGTCAGTTGTAGAGTACTTCAACTTAGGCATAAGTTTGCCCATTTTGTAACCAACCTGTGCTTGGATGTTAGAACCTTCGGTAGCAACAAGCTCATCAGCATCGTTAAAAGTACCCGTATCTTGGAAATCTTGATAAGTAACATTAGCAATCAAACCACCAGCAGCGTACTGAGCAGAGATACGCATTTCAGTAGCATCATCCAAACCAGTTACAGCAGGAGTTGCAGTTGCACCAAGAGCGTTCATCATGTCACTACCATAATTGTTGTAAGCAGCTGATAGGTATAGACCTTCTTTCTGCGAACCGTACATAAGAGCAACAGAATACGCATCAGTTAGCTTAACATCTTCACCAGTTACACCTTCAGGAGATACGCCAGCCGCTACAAGAGAGATACCTGCGAAAGATGGAGAAACGTAAGCGATAACGTTAGCAGCGCGAACTTCTCCGCCTTTACCTAACATACCTAGACCACCGGTAATGTTAGATTTACCCATATCGGCAACACCGTCGTTGAAAAGGTCTTTCGCTTGAGACATTTTCAATGGAGTGTCGTGACGACCAAGAAGAACGGTACCAAAACCACCAGCAACACCAACTACAGCGTTACGAGCGCCTAGATCTTCAGATGCAGTTGCACCTTTACCACCAGCTACATCGATCTGCCACTCTAGGTGGTAAACTGCTTTAAGGCCGTTACCTAGATCTTCAGAACCTTTAACACCAACGCGAGAAGCGTAAGAGTTTACAGTAGTACCTTTATCAGTAGTGCTTTCGATACCAGCGTTTAGTTGACCGAAAAGAGTTGGCGCGTCAGCCATAGCTACAGGAGCTGCAACTGCAGAAGCGATTGCTAGAGCAATAACATTCTTTTTCATTTTTTAATTCCTTAAATTAGTTTTGTTAAGGCACACACTTTGTGTTGCTTGGATGCAACTATAGGCAGATCAAAAATCGGCTGCAAGTTTTTTTTGTCTTTTTACAACAAAGTTCTCTTATGTTGTATTTTTGCAACACAATCGGCCTTTAAAACTTGATCCAGCGCAAAAAACAAAAATCGCAGCGATAAAAAAACCCGCACAAGGCGGGTTTTTGAAACAAAACGATTGGTGTTGTAAAAATACCAATTAACGTTTTGAGAACTGTGGACGACGACGTGCTTTGCGTAGACCAACTTTTTTACGCTCAACCTGACGTGCATCACGAGTCAATAGACCACGCGCACGCAATGCAGAACGGTTTTCTTCGCTATATGCAACCAGTGCACGTGCAAGACCGTGACGTACCGCACCTGCTTGACCAGTTGTACCACCACCTACAACAGTGATGTAAGCATCAAACTGCTCAAGGCTTTCAGTCGCTTCAAGAGGCTGGTTGATAACCATTAGGTCTGTTTCACGAGCGAAATACTCATTGATATCACGACCGTTTACTACCATCTTGCCTGAACCTGTTTTTAGGAAGACACGAGCTACCGAGTTCTTACGACGACCTGTTCCGTAGTATTGTTCTGTTGCCATCTTTCTACCCCTTAAATATCAAGCGCTTTAGGTTGTTGAGCCGCATGTGGGTGTTCAGTACCCGCATACACTTTTAGCTTTTTGAACATTGCACGACCTAGAGGACCGCGAGGCAACATTCCTTTAACCGCAAACTCGATCGGACGGTTTGGCGCCTTATCCATCAACTTCTCGAAGTTGGTAGATTTAAGGTTACCCACATAACCAGTTACGTGGTGATACATTTTGTTTTTACGCTTGTTACCGGTTACAGCAACTTTTTCCGCGTTTACAACAACAATGTAGTCGCCGCAATCTGCATGAGGAGTGTACTCAGGCTTATGCTTACCACGAAGACGAGCAGCGATTTCAGCTGCAAGACGACCTAAAGTTTTACCTTCAGCGTCAACAACATACCAGTCACGTTTGATTTCAGCTGGTTTTGCAACAAATGTTTTCATAATTTGTTCCTAATAAATAAATGTAATCCAAATCCAAAGGACTCAAACCGGCGGTTTCAATCCACTTACTGTTTAACGGGCAATAAGGGGGAAGGATTAATTAAGCACGCGATTATACAAACTCACAAAGCAGACCGCAATCCTTTTCTTGAATAATTTCATATTCAAGTAATTGAATTTGCTATGCAAAAAGAAGGTACAAGGAGATTTAAAAACGAAGAGAGGCAAATCGATAAAAACACGTTTGCGGAAGGATGGATATTGGTAAGAGTACGCTCAAAACGATATCAAATTATCGTTCGCTTTATTTAATATCATGCCGCTTTTAAGCTGAAGGCAAAGCCATTTTAGATTCAAACACATCCGGCTGAACATTAAACAGCGCTTCTATCGCAATCGCCATCAATTTATCAAAAGAGGTATTTGAGACTTTAACCGCAAGCTCTTTGGTCAGAATTTTTCCTGATCTTTCTCCGTCTGGCTTACCGGTACAGTCGGCAACAAAATAATAACGCCCGCCGTTCCACTCAAATTCGGCATCTTCAATTGCGACATCGCCTGGAAGCTTAAACCATTGACCGTCACAGGCACTCTTAGATATAAATGCAGCCCCACCGGCAATACTATAACTATTATGCGACAGACAGACCAAACCTAGCTTTATATAGAAAATCGACACACTACCCCCCTCCCAACAGCCGGCAAACCCAAGTAAAAAATTTTACAGAGCCTGTACTTTTTAGCAGGTTTAAGCAAAAACAACAAGTAAAAAAAATCAATTAACGCAATAGTTTTAGCCTATTTAGCCAGAAAAAGCATCAAGTAGCGAACAATGCCGAAAATAATAGAAACAAGACAAAAAGAAATGGTGGGCCCTCCCAGACTTGAACTGGGGACCTGCCGATTATGAGTCTGAAATCTGCCTATTTTTTAATCACTTTATTTATCAACAATTTACACACTAACCTATTGTTTATTAAGGATTTTAGTTAGTATCTCTGCATATTTGTAAATACCCCAAAATAGCTTAAAATAGATGGTAAATGTTAGCCCCGCGTTAGTCCGAAACAGATCTCAAACGCAGGCTACATGCGGAAAGCTCGTTTTAAATGTTAGTCCGAAACCTGCTTTTAGCGAATTTAGCATTAAACAGGCTATATACAGATGGCAGAAAAGAATGAATTTCCTTTTACAGTTGAAGAACTAGACTCAATCTCAAAAAAAGGAACCTATTACGACTCGCACAAAAAAGCGAATGGCCTATACCTCAGAATCAAAAATAAAGGCGGGGCAAAGTCCTTTAAAGTTGGTGGGCGCATTAATGGCAAGCAAATAGAAGTCTCATTGGGAACCTACCCCAAAACCACTATAGAGCAAGCCAGAAAGAAAGCCCGTGCGGCGCAAGATGATTTCGCCGAAGGCATAAATCCCAATCAGAAAAAGAAGTTTCAACGCACCAAGCAAGCAACGCTCGCAGAAATGCTTGAGCTCTACCTTCAAATGAAAGCACTAAAGCCGCGAACAGTTCGAGGATATCGCTCTTCATTTCGCCTAGTCCTGTCACCATTAGCCAACACCCCCATAACAGAAATAGACTACAGCAAAATTCTTAAAATCCACAAAGACTACGCTAAACGCTCGCAAGCAGAAGCCGATAGGGCAATGCGTTTACTTAGAGCTATTTTTAACATGGCAATGGATGAAATTAGGGATTTAAACGGCAACCCGCTTATTCTTGAGAATCCAGTCAAAAAGCTCAGCAAAAACAAACAATTCACCAGATTAGAGCGCAAAACAAGAAAGCTAGAAGACGATCAAATAAAACCGTTCTTAGACACGTTTGAAGAGCTGGCAACAGACTCCCGCCCCTTCTACCAAATAGGTGCGGATCTAGCCCTAGTTCTTTTCTATCACGGCACACGAATAACTGAAACAGCTTCAATGAAATGGGAGCAGGTCGAAATTAAATACAAACGCTTCTACCTAACTGAAACCAAAAACGGTCGCCGACTATGGCTACCAATGACCAGCGAAAGCGAAAAAGTATTTAAGCGGCGCAAAAAGCTAAGTACAAGAAGTCAATTCGTCTTCCCTAGCGCAACCAATAACGAAAAACATATATCAGATATCAAAAAGCCATTGCGCCACCTGCTAGAACAAACAGGTGTAGAAATTACAGCACACGACCTACGAAGAACTTTTTTAAGTACAGGGGCTCGACTTGGATTTAATGACCATCTGCTAAAGCAATTGGCTAACCACGCCCTAAGCAATGATGTAACAGCAGGTTACATAATTCAGAACGCGGATGAACTCAGAGAGCCATCACAACGAATCACTAACACTTATCTGGAAAAAGCAGGCCGCACTATTACAGATACAGACAGCAAACTAAATGAGCTTGTAAAAAACCTTAGCGATGCGGAAAAACAACACTTAATTATGCGCTTACTAAATCAAAACAAAGCCGTTTAAGGAGGCACAACAATGGCAATCGTCACACAACAACAAATTGACACAAAAGAAGTAACAGAGTTCTATTGCGCTCACTTTAAAAAAGACGGTCAAATCTTTAGATCGCCTTACTTCACAACCAGAAAAGAGCTGGAAAACTGGAGAGCAAACTTCAACGGTAAAACAACACAATGCGGTAAATACACCACCTTTTAGACACAACATTGGCACGGCCTAGAGCGGCCACTCGAAAAGGGATCCCCCCCCTGACCGCGCCACCCAACTCATAAGGGTATTTGAGCTTGGAGACTTTCTCATGGGATTCAACAAAAGCGCGTTTTTAAACTTGATGGAACACTTTGATGAAAAAGGCTCACACCCTTTTGGGTATCAAGTCTTTCTAGAAGAACTACACTCCATGCCAGAGAGTGAATTTGAAAAATTAGAGATTGACTCCCTTACCGCACAATACTTATTTAACGCTTTAGAGCTATTAGGGGAAAGTGAGATTGACAACACTCCGACCGAAGCTGGAGAAGCAATACTAAAAATGATCGGAGGCAAATCAATAAGCTTTGAAGACTACTCAATGCCAACCCTCAGTGATGAAGAAAGGAATAAAGTAAAAGGCCGCATAAAAAAACTAAGCATAAGAGCTATTCACAAACTGGCAAGAATACTCATGGACAAGGAAATGCTGACAGAGATAAACGAGATTAAATCAAAAGGCAAAGGCCGTCCCAAACAAAACCAAGCCGACAGAATCAAGCTATTACAATCGAGAATTAACCACACTTCAAAACCTCAAACCAAAGACGATTTATTTCTTCAAGAAATCGAAGAACTTAAACAATCAACAGGTTCATACAGCCAAGCTTATGAAGTTTACGCTAAAACGCACCACATAGAGCCTGACAGCGTAGAAAAAAAGCATAAAAGAATAAGAAGAAGATCTCTAATACAGAGGGGACAATAATTAGTTATTTAATGACCCTGCCGCCCCGCCTTAAATATCTTTAATCTACTCAACATGGTTTTGCGCAATTCCATATATCCATAAATTGATATAAGGAAAAAATCATGAACTTGAGAAATAAAATCCCAAAATACCACACACCTGAACAAGTGTCAGAGTTAATCGGCGTTACAGTTGGAACACTTGCTACTTGGCGCATGACAGGCCGCTACAACTTGCCCTTTATCAAAGTAGGGCGCAAAGTGCTTTACCGCGTAACAGACGTTGAATCATGGCTCGAAAGTCGTGTACAGCTCCACACTGGGGAGGGTAAGGCATGAAACAGGAGATTCCAGAACACGTTAAAGCCCTTGCCTATCTATATCAGCAAAGCCTATACGGTAACGGCGCGACAAACGCCTCTTACGGCAAACAACCTCAAGGCAACCATTATTTCCGCAACCATTTTAATAAAGGTGGCGAATTTGAAGGACTGCGCATTATTACCGTGTGGGATAAGCACCTAGAAAAACGCTTTAAACGCTACTACCTACACCCTGACGATTACCAGAAAGCGGAGGCAATATTGGCCTCTCACAAACTAATCAAGGGGTAATTATGACTCGCGCTCACTTTATCGGTGGGCGTGATTTTAATCAGTTCGGCGGCACATTGAATTTCGGTGCGCTTGGCTTTTCTGATTTTGTCGCGGCTACCCTATTCCATGAAACCAGAAGCACGAACTGGGTGACTCAAACGGGCACAAAATTAACCAAAAAATTAAGTATTGAAAAAAGCGGTTTTGACACAAAACACACAAACGGTTTTGACACACGCGGTTTTGACACACAAAACTCAGCACAGACCAGAACCAGCGGGGCTTTTCCCAAGGCTCCCGATGTAAAAAACAAGGGGAGTTTAATAATATCCCCTATTTGTAACCACCCCACTAAGAGAAAAAGTAGAAAAAAATTAACCAATAGAAAGAAACAAACTGATGAAACTCACTTTGAGCATAACGGCGTATTTTTTGAGGTGATAACACGAAGCAAAAGCGGCAAGACTAAATATTCGATTTACACGGAAATAATGACGCGCATTATTGAGCAGTTCGATGCGGCCTTCTCTTTACATGGTCGCATTTTTGTTCAGCACATTATTCTAAGCACCGCTTATTACACCAGTGACAACAAAATGATGACAGGATTTCGCAAGAGCTTGGTTCAATTATTGGAGCGCAAATTTGGCGCAAAGAACACCGCATACATCTGGGTACGAGAGGTCGAGAACGTCAAAAAACAGCACTACCATGTCTTTGTCGCAGTAGACGGTCAAAAGGTTTGGTTTAAAGAAACTATGGCGGCAACAGTTAAACCCATCGTCAAGCGATCAAGCTACTTTACTAACGTAACACTGGCAGGATTCCACCAAGTAGATGACAAAGCCAGTTTTAACGAAATGATCTATCACTCTTCTTATTTAGCAAAGACACGCGGTAAAGGATTCCGGCCAGCACAGAGCAAAGATTACGGAACATCACGACTCAAACCTCAGGGCCCCTGTAGGCAAGCTTCTTTAAAGGGTACATAGAGGCGCAAAATTTCTCTACTTATGAAGTTTTTAAAAAGGCATTTCTTTCCGATTCAAGCAACCGATTAAAGAAAACTGGGAAACAAATGGGAGAACAAGCAATGACAATCAAAATCGACCAGAGTTTAGACACAGAATTAACACAACAGCAGTTAGCCGAACACCTTGGACTAAGCACTAGACAAGTCTATAACCTTGAGCAAAAAGGAGTAATACCCAAAAGATCACCAAACAAAGGTTATGACTTAACCGAGTGTGTACAGAGCTACCTACAAAACTTAACAGCTAAAAACGAAAACAAACACAGCACAGATTCAACTAAAGCCCAAATAGAACAAACACGTTTGACCAGATTAAGAGCTGAGGCATTAGAAATCAAAAATGAAAATTTATTAAATCAGCTACTCCCTAAAGAATTGCTCAAAGCAATAGTAATCAGACAAAGCCATCACGTTATTCAAACCGCCTCAACTTTGCCTGATCATATAGAAACACTAGATTTGAACTTAGATAAACAAGTAATAGAGGTTATTAAGCAGACAGTCAATCAAGTGACACAAATCTGCCATGAAACAGCAGAAGGAATTGATAAAGCTATTAACGAAAGCGGCGATTTAGTGAAATGAATTGTTAGCCCCGTGTTAGTCCGAAGAAAAATCGACTAATTAAGAATTATTCTTAAATAGCTACAAGGCTTATAAATAAAGGCTTTGAAATGGTGGGCCCTCACGGACTTGAACCGTGGACCTGCCGATTATGAGTCGGATGCTCTAACCAACTGAGCTAAGGGCCCGAAAAAGACATACACCTGAACAAGGCATACTATAGATTGCGCGCTATTATAGCGACTATCCTATTTCAAAGGAAATTTTAATACAGATTTAAAATCCGGAACATTAAAAACATTTTTTGCATCGCGCCAGCAAATGCCATAAAACAATTTGAATACAAACAAAAAACCCGCAAGACAAAAGCCTTGCGGGTTTTTCGGCCCGGGCAAAACCAGTAATTTAATCCAGGAAGCTCTTCAGGCGTTCTGCACGGCTTGGGTGACGAAGCTTACGCAACGCTTTAGCCTCAATCTGACGAATACGCTCACGGGTAACATCAAACTGCTTACCAACCTCTTCCAAAGTGTGGTCAGTATTCATGCTAAGACCGAAACGCATTCGCAAAACTTTGGCTTCACGAGGAGTCAAAGTATTCAACATTTCGCGCACAGTCTCGCTCATACCCTCTGCATCGGCAGCATCCTGCGGAGCAAGAATATTAGAATCCTCAATAAAATCACCCAGTGATGAATCTTCATCATCACCGATCGGCGTTTCCATTGAGATCGGCTCTTTAGCAATCTTCATAACCTTACGGATTTTATCTTCCGGCATCTCCATCTCAATCGCCAACTCTTCAGGCGTCGGCTCACGCCCCATTTTCTGCAGCAATTGACGCTGAATACGATTCAACTTATTAATCGTCTCAATCATATGCACCGGAATACGAATGGTGCGCGCCTGATCGGCAATCGAACGGGTAATGGCCTGACGAATCCACCAGGTCGCATAGGTTGAGAACTTGTAACCACGGCGATATTCAAACTTATCCACCGCTTTCATCAGACCGATATTCCCTTCCTGAATCAGATCCAGGAACTGCAAACCGCGGTTGGTGTACTTTTTGGCAATCGAAATAACCAGGCGCAAGTTCGCCTCGATCATCTCGCGCTTCGCTTTGCGCGTATTGCTTTCCGCCTTACTCAGATCTTTATACACTTCTTTATAAAGAGCAATCGGCATGCGCTCCGCTTTCTCGATCATCGCCAAACGTTTCTGTGCACGTTTAACATCATTACGTGCATCTTCCAACTTGGAAGCCAAGTCCGGGCACTTCTCTTTAAGACGATCAACTAACGTATAATCCGTCTCCTGACCTACAAACTGCTCAAGGAAAAGCGCTCGCGGAACGCGAATACGACGTTGAACCAAATCTACAACCACTCGCTCCTGCTCACGAATAGATTTGATGCGGTTTTTGATGTCGCGAATCAAGGCATTTGAGAAAAGCGGAGAAATTTTAACGCCTTTCAAGTGCTCAACAATTTCTTCTCGAATTGCCAATACTTTAGGATCGTCACCACCAAGTTCTTTTTCAAGACCCAGCGCTTTATTCTGCAAATCACGGAGCTTATCGAGGAATTTAGCCAATTCCTCTTCATCGATACCATCTTCTTTTGGCTCGTTATTATCGTTATCCGGAGACAACTCTTCAACCGGCACATCGACCAGATCTTCAGGTCGGACAAACCCTTGAACTACATCGGCGATTTTCCCTTCACCATCATCCATTCGATCAAAAGCATCCAGAATACTCTTTGCAAAGTTCGGGTACTTAGCCAAGGCATCCAGCATGTCGCGAATACCCCATTCGATACGTTTGGCAATATCGATCTCGCCATGACGGGTCAACAGGTCAACCGACCCCATTTCACGCATATACATACGAACCGGATCGGTAGTGCGACCGAATTCACTGTCCACTTCCGCCAAAGCCGCAATCGCCGCCTCTGCCGCCGCGTCATCAAAAGCGCCGCCATCATCGGCCATCAGCTCATCTTCATCCGGCGGGCTGTCAAATAGACGAATACCAAAGTCTTTAAGAATGGTTAATACTTGCCCAAGCTGATCTTCTTCAATATCATCCGGCAAAACATCATTTACATCGGCGTAAGTGAGATAACCCAACTCCTTCGCGCGCTCAATCAAATCTATTAACTGCTGTTTTCTTTCGACTTTGGTCATGCTTTGTCCCGACTGTAATTTACAATAAAACGAGAAAGGGGTTAATCCGGAGCCTTTTCTAGCCACCTTGGAAAAACCGAACTCGCTATTATATCAAATTTTTCAAATATTTAGAATGTGTGATTTAATTATTCTCAGGTTTCATTCAAACTGACGTTTATTTCGTTTTCTTTATTTCCGTCAGACGCCCCATTTCCTGTTCGTTCCACCCCTGAGAACCCAGACGAATTTCATCCAACTGCCTGGCCAGCAACAATGACAACTCTTTCAACTCGTTAATTAAGAAAGTTTCATCATCCGGCAAATCCGAAGCCACAATCAGAGGTAAAAACACATCCATACCAAATTGCTTAAAGACCCCGTCCACTTGACTGAGATCCTGAGAAGTTATCGACTGAGCCTGCATGCGCTTGAGCAATTCCGCCAAAAGCAAATAATCCTTTTCGCTCTGGGTACTTAGATTTTGCAAAAGCCCTGTAGAAAATATTTGACTCCATTGCGGATTTTTCAAGAGCACTCGAACAATTTTTAACGGTACACTCAAAACCTTGGGCATGGGAACCGTCTGCTGCCGCGCTTTTTTGGCTTGCCCGCGATTCTGCGAACTCCCGGAACGAACACCAATCTGCTGCCCTAAAACCCAGTCTTTCATACCGACCAGATCTGCCACCCTTTCCAAGAGCTTGATTTGCACCACACCCCGTGCATTTTTAATATAAGGCTCCGCCAAAGCGACAAATCGCTGCCCACCCTCAACACTCTGCACGTCTCCACCAAGACGAGACTGCAAGCCATTTAACAGAAAGTCGGAGAGTAAATACGCCTGATCAATTCGTCTCTCGAACGCCTCAACGCCTTCCTTGCGCACCATCGAATCCGGATCTTCTCCGAGCGGCAAAAATAAAAACTTCGCCACCCTCTGACCTTCCATCATCGGTAAAGCAATATCCAGAGCTTTCCAGGCCGCCTTAACACCTGCCTCGTCACCATCAAAACAGAACACTACTTCATTGACCTGACGAAACAGCAGCTCCAGATGCTCCTGGGTTGTGGCCGTCCCCAACGTAGCGACCGCATTACGAATTCCAAACTGCGCCAAGGCCACGACATCCATATAACCCTCAACCACCAGAATGCGCTCGACTGGCACACGCGACTGACGCATTTCGTACAAGCCATACAACGTACTGCTTTTGTGGAAAATCGGCGTCTCCGGCGAGTTCAAATATTTTGGCTGCCCTTGATCCAGAATACGCCCTCCAAAAGCGATATAACGCCCTCGGCCGTCGCGAATCGGAAACATGATGCGTTCACGGAAACGGTCATAAATCTTTCCGCCCTCTTTCTGCACCAGCATTCCTGCTTCGACCAGCTGCTTCTGTAACGAAGCATCCGCTTTCAACCCCTTGAGCAAACTATCCCACCCCGGAGGCGCGTAACCGATTTTGAATTCTTTGGCTATTTCCGACGTTAATCCGCGCTTCTTCAGATAACTCTTTGCTTGCTCAGACTGGGGATGGTCACGTAACTGCATACGATAGAAACGCGCTGCCATCTGCATAACATCATACAAATCCCGCTGCTTCTGCTGACGCTGTTGCTCTTCTTGACGTTTCTGCGGACTCAACTCCTCGCGCGGTACCGGCATACCGTACATGGCGGCCAGTGTCTCCACCGCCTCGACAAAACTCAGACCGTCATATTCCATCAAAAAGGTGATTGCATCACCGCTGGCACCGCAGCCGAAGCAGTGATAGAACTGCTTTTGCGGATTTACATTAAAGGAAGGCGTTTTTTCATCATGAAACGGACAGCAAGCCTTATAAGTCGCACCGGCTTTCTTCAAAGGCACGCGCTGATTAATCACTTGAACCAGATCAGCGCGCGCCAATACCGATTCAATAAACGACTTGGGAATTGTCCCGCCTTGAGCCATACAAAAGTCCGTTGATGAAAAGTAGAGATTATCTTAATTCAAGTTCGGAAAAATAAAAAACCCGCCGGTGAAAATCACACAGCGGGTTTTCGTCAAACCGATGCATATAAAACAATTAAGCGCTTAACTTTGCCTTAATCAGTTTACTGACCTCACCCATATCGGCGCGTCCCTGCATCTTCGGCTTTAGCAAGCCCATTACTTTACCCATATCTTGCATTGAAGCGGCGCCGGTTTCCGCCATCGCTTCGTCAATTAGAGCAGAAATTTCATCTTCAGTCAGCGCTTGCGGCATAAAATCCTGAATGACAGACATCTCATAGGCTTCTTGCTCAGCCAGATCCGAACGCTCCGCGTCCACATACTGCTGATGAGAATCTTTACGCTGCTTCATTGCCTTGTCTAAGATAGCAAGAACTTCCGCATCGTCTTCCAATGTCGTTTGATTATCAATCTCAACCTGTTTGATGGCTGCCAATAGCGCGCGCACAACACCTAGGCGCGCCTTGTCTTTTGCCTTCATGCAGGCTTTCATTTCTGCCGTTAACTGCTCTTTTAATGCACTCGCCACAAGTAAAGTCCTATGGATTAGTAAAGACGAGTAGTACGACGGTTTTCGCGAGCTAGGCGCTTAGCAAGACGCTTAACTGCAGCCGCTTTCATGCGCTTACGCGCCCAAGTTGGCTTTTCATAAAATTCACGCTTACGAGTTTCGGTCAATACACCGGCTTTCTCACAAGCACGTTTAAAACGACGTAGAGCTACGTCAAATGGTTCTGTATCACGGATTTTTACGCTTGGCATAATAATTACCTTTTAAATTCTTTGAAATTCTATCGCTCAGGGCCGCATGACATGACGCATATCTCTACATTCTATTCGAGACGCCCTTTCTTTCCCTCGCAAGAATCAGGAAATAGCTGAAAACGCAGAATTATAAATTTACCCTGATTTTTTTGCAAACCTTTTTACAGAGAATCTTGCCAATCAGGCGGAATAATTTTCCCAACTGCGGATTCCCCACGCAGAAAACTCAAGATTAAAAACGTTTTCAACAACTTAATATCAATTTAAACTTGACGCACCACCCATCTACTCCCCCAAACTACTCCCAAAAAGCATTCCTCTCTTCCGACACTAAGACGGAACCAGAGCAACGGATGACAATCGGCCTTAAACCAGAATAAGGGCATAATTTATTCTACGCACAGACAATGATGCGCTAATGCCAGGTTTCTCCGTGGTTTTTTGTTAAAATTCATCCACTCTTTATCCACCTTTAACCCGAGGCCCTCTGCCTCTACCGAGAGAAAACAGTTAATGCTTGTATTGGGAATTGAAAGTTCATGCGATGAGACCGGCATCGCGCTCTATGACGGCGAAAACGGATTATTGGCACACCGACTTTACAGTCAGGTTGAATTGCATGCGCTTTATGGCGGCGTCGTACCGGAGCTCGCTTCACGCGACCATATCCGCCGCATTATTCCTCTAATACAGGACACCTTAAAGGCG
The DNA here is from genome assembly GCF_013282625.1 of Thiomicrorhabdus xiamenensis. Lineage (NCBI taxonomy): Bacteria > Pseudomonadati > Pseudomonadota > Gammaproteobacteria > Thiotrichales > Piscirickettsiaceae > Thiomicrorhabdus > Thiomicrorhabdus xiamenensis. The sequence goes on along the minus strand of NZ_CP054020.1, from coordinate 539,306 downwards.
GCAGAACGACAAATCAGCGATCTGTCAGGCATTGCCTACACGGCAGGACCAGGGCTTATCGGCGCCTTATTAACCGGGGCTTCGGTTGCAAGGAGCCTCGCTTTTTCTCTGAATATTCCTGCCGTCGGCGTACATCATATGGAAGGCCACTTACTGGCTCCGATGCTGGAAGAAAATAAACCCCAGTTCCCTTTTATCTGCCTACTGGTCTCCGGTGGACACTCCATGATTATCCGCGTTGACGGCATAGGCCGTTACCGACTCTTAGGGGACACCCTCGACGATGCTGCAGGAGAAGCGTTCGATAAAACAGCCAAGCTTCTCGACCTCGGCTACCCCGGCGGCCCGGAAGTTTCCAAACTGGCTTTACAAGGCAATAGTGAACGCTACAAATTTCCGCGTCCAATGGTCGACCGACCGGGGCTGGATATGAGTTTCAGCGGGCTGAAGACCTACACCTTGAATACATGGAAACAAGCCCAAAAAGAGAATGATGCAACACTGCAAACCAAAGCCGACATCTGCCGTGCTTTTGAGATGGCGGTTGCCGACACTTTGGCAATCAAGTGCAAACGTGCTCTGGAACAGGAAGGACTGAATCGACTGGTCGTATCCGGCGGTGTCAGTGCCAACCGCGAAATCCGCGAAAAACTGCAAAACCTGATGAAAAAACGTCGTGGAGAAGCATTTTTCCCTCGTTTGGAATTCTGCACTGATAACGGCGCAATGATCGCTTACGCCGGCGCGCAGCGCCTGATGGCTGGTGAAGAACAGGGACTTAACTTTTCGGCCACACCGCGCTGGTCGCTTGAAGAACTCCCACCGATCGATTTTTAACAAAAACGCCCGAAATTTTCGGGCGTTTTTGTTTTGACCGATGACGTTAACAGCGAATCAATTCTTTTTAATCAGACTTTCTTCACCGTTAAGCAGACGTTGAATGTTACTGCGATGACGCCAAAACAGAATCAACGTCATAACCGCCGAACCGATCACCCAACTCATTTCCGCATCGATAAAATAAATATACACTGGAGCCAATAGGGATGCGACCAACGCGGAAAGCGATGAAATTTTCAAGACCTTGGCGACAAATAACCAGGTTGCCACCACCGCCAGACCGGCCGGAAAAGAGAGCGCCAAAAGCACGCCCATCATCGTTGCCACCCCTTTACCGCCACGAAAACCGAAAAACAGCGGATACAAGTGTCCGATAAAAGCCGCAAAGCCGATGACAAACACTTCCGCATTGGAAAAGCCCAGCTGATAAGCAAGCACAACCGGAATCACGCCCTTAAGCATATCCCCAAACAGAGTTACCGCAGCCGGTTTATTGCCATACAAACGTTTAACATTGGTCGCGCCAGGATTCCCGGAGCCACCTTCGCGTGGATCGCCCAACCCCATAACCCGACAGACAATAATTGCCGCCGACACCGATCCAAGCAGATAGGACAACGCTACCGCAAGATAAATTTCATAACCCATTATTTACTCCCCTAAAAGCCCTGATTTTCTGTTTTTACCTTTTATTATCAGGAGCCTATTGAATTTGAATCGGCAGCAATTCTACCCGCTTGTTCAGGAAAAAGAAAACCGGGCAGATAAAATCATTACAATACGATCCATGAGCATCAACGTAACTGCAAGGAGTGGATGTGCACGACATTATCTACATTGAAGGTCTGAAAACCGACGCGATTATCGGCATCTATGACTGGGAAAAACAACAGCGGCAACCGCTGATTTTCGATCTTGAAATGAGTGTACCGATTGCCAATGCGGCAAAAAGCGATCAGATTGAAGATACCGTCGACTACAAATCAGTGGCCGACTTTATTATCGAATGGGCTGGCAATAGCCGGTTTGACCTTTTGGAAACCCTTCTGGAACAGCTAACTGAAGAACTGTTTTCGCGTTTCAGCGCGATCCGTCATCTCAAAATCAAGATAGGTAAACCGCAAGCGGTTCCTCAGGCAAAAACCGTCGGGCTCATTATTCAACGCAGCCGACAGGAGTAACTTAAAGGTCCCGAGACGTCTCCTGAAGCTGCTCATGTATCTGTTTTTGCTCCTGAGCAGCGCGTTTAATCATCGGAATCAACTGTTCCATATACAGACAAGCATGCGCTTCGGTAATTTTGTCCATCGCCGCATAATCCTCAGCGAACTGACGCTGGTTCTGCTTTGAAAGATTGCGCATTACCTTGTTGTACAAAACCTCACCGCTGGCCAAACGGGTAATGGTCACCAACTGCTCCGGGCTGACCAGCGGCGCGAACTTCTGTACCACCCGATCATCGACCTGCGCCATTTTATTTGCCAATGTACGGTAGGATTCCAGTTTTTTCTGCAGAACCGCATGCGAGCTCTGTTCACCGGCACTAAGGCGCTTGGCGATCACATCATGCAAACTCTCCACCACCTCATACGGCAGAGTAAACATCACCGGACCGATCTCCAATAAAAACTCACCCGACTCATCGTGTTTTGCCGAAATTTCCATCTTTCACTCCCTTAATCAGATATAGCGCGTTTCTTCGTCTAAAAACTCGATGACACCCGTCGCCTCCAATTCAAACGTCTTCTCCACGATGCGACGAATCGCATCTTTGCATAGCGCTTCCGAAGGAATAACTGCATCCTGCAAATCGTCGCTGATTTGCCGTGATAGTATGCCCCCGCTGTTTTCCATAACCATCTGATTAAAAGTTTCATCTGCGGCCAAACGCATCAAAATCACCAGGTCGGCACTCTGCAATTCTCTGAGCAGCTTCTGCAGATAAGAGGGACTAAGTGCTTTAATTCTTAAACCGAGTTTAATGTAGCTTTGCAGTGTCGAATGATGCTCACCCTGCTCCAAAGCCATCAGATGCTCCAATGTGATCTGTAACAGCGCCAGCGTAAAACGGTCGACTTTCAACGCGGCACAGCCAATATGTACCTGCCACTCATTTTCATGGATTTTCTTAATACCGACTTGCATCCCGTTCCCTATAAGCGATTTTGCATCTTTTGCATTCTAACGTGTCCTTACTGCCTCGAGCGACTTTAAATCAAGCTCCAAGGCCGCAAATAAAATCTAAGCAAATTTTCGACCAGAGTAATGTTTCCTGCCATGACCGAAATCAAAAAAAGTCGAACCGGCACAAACACTTAAATCCACTCTGACCTTCACTCCCCCGGTTTTCCGCACTGAAAATACCGCAAACAAGACAAATTTACGCATGAAATGCCAACACCCTCTAGAGCAGACTACCTATCTATTGCATAATAGCTGGCAATTTTGAACCAATCTAGAAAACCAACATGTCCAAGCACAAAAAGCTACCGGCGCCTTCTGAAGAAGCCAAGGGATACAGCGAACATTTAAGCCAGAAGATCCGTACCTCGATAAAACGTCACGGGTCGCTCAGTTTTGCACAATTCATGCAAAAGGCTCTTTATACGCCCAATCTCGGTTATTACAGTAGCAGCCTACCTAAAATCGGCAAAGGCGGCGACTTTATTACCGCTCCGGAAATTTCACCGATCTTTTCCCGTTGTCTGGCTCGTCAGACACAACAAGTACTTGAGCAGCTTGAAGAACCCAACATTATCGAGTTCGGTGCCGGGCGCGGAATTATGGCCGCGGACATCCTTCTGGAAATGCAGCGCTTGGAACAAGACATTCATCGTTACTATATTGTGGAAATCAGTGCCGACCTGCAACAGCGTCAGAAAGCCTATCTGCGCGAAACACTCTCCGAAGAGTTGTTCAATAAAGTCGCCTGGCTTGAAAAACTTCCTGCCACGCCAATCAGTGCGGTCATTCTGGCAAACGAAGTCCTCGACGCCATGCCATTTGAACGCCTGCGCATAGAGCCGGAGAGAGCCCTGCAGGGTTACGTCTGCTACAATGAAGCGAAAAACGAATTCGACTGGGATTACCAACCCATCACCGACTCCAAATTACAGCGTTTTGCCAACCAGCTGATCAAACATATCGGAAAGGTTTCCGATCTCGGCTATGAAACCGAAATCAACCTCAACCTCGGGCCTTGGCTGAAGAGCCTGAGTCAGATTCTATCCAAAGGACTGGTTCTCTTGATCGACTATGGCTATACCCGAGAAGAATATTACCAGCCGGCCCGGGTTATGGGGACTTTGCGCTGCCACTATCAGCACAGAGCCCACCAGAACCCCTTTTTCTATCCGGGACTACAGGATATAACCGCACACGTTGATTTCACCGCCGTCGCCGAAGCCGGATTTGATGCCGGCTTCCGCATCGCCGGCTATACAACCCAGGCAAATTTCCTGATGGGAAGCGGCCTGCTGGAGATGTCGGTTGACCCTCAGGCGGATATCGGTGAGCAGATTAAAGTTGCGCAACAGATCAAAACCCTAACGATGCCGGACGAAATGGGCGAGAATTTCAAGGTTATCGCTTTAAGCAAACAGATTGACGACGGCCTGATCGGCTTCAAAGTCCGCGATCTGCGCCACCAACTTTAAAAAAAGAGAAAGTAGATGGAACCCGTTTTAGATTGGTTACAAATCACCGTCTTGGCCCTGATTCAAGGACTGACCGAATTCCTGCCTATTTCCAGCTCCGGCCACCTTATTCTGGTGCCGCAGCTTTTCGGCTGGCAAGATCAGGGACTGGCGTTTGATGTTGCGGTGCATATCGGTACCTTAAGCGCAGTTGTCCTCTATTTCAGGAACGACATCCGGCTTATGATAACCGACTGGACGCGTTCACTGATCACCCGTCAACCGACATCAAACAGCCGTCTTGCATGGTGGGTGATTCTTGCCACCTTACCTGCGATCGCTTTCGGCTTTGTTATCAATAACGGGCTTGAAGAGAGCTTGCGCAATCCGCTGATTATTGCCGCCACAACGATCGGATTCGGTATCCTGCTGTGGTGGTCGGACATCAAGGGCCAAAAAATCCGTGACGAATACAGCCTGAGTTTCAAAGACATTACCGTAATCGGCTTCGCACAGGCTCTGGCTCTGATTCCGGGAACTTCTCGCTCCGGCATTACCATTACCGCAGCGTTACTGGTCGGCCTGACGCCTCAGGCTGCCGCCCGTTTCTCGTTTCTTCTGTCGATCCCGATCATTTTAGGCGCCGGAATTTTGAAGCTCAAAGACCTGCTGGAGAGTGCACATCCGGTCCAATGGCAGGCAATGATCGGCGGCACACTGATTTCCGCTATCAGCGCCTACATCGTCATTGCACTGTTTTTAAAGTGGATCAACCGGGTCGGCATGGCACCATTCGCCTTATACCGCTTAGCGCTTGGCGCGCTACTGATCTATCTGTTTATCTAGGAACACTCGAATGCGACGCTTATGGCTGATAACCGGCTGGGGATTGATCGCCGGCGTTTTTTACCTTTCCGTTTTAACACCCTATATTCCCACAATCAAAGTGAGTAATATTGATAAGGCGTATCACTTTATCGCCTACTTTGCGCTGATGATCTGGTTTGCTCAGGCTTACGCAGCCAACAGACGCTGGATTATCCTGCTAGCAATCATACTGTTCGGCATCCTGATCGAGTTCATTCAACCGCATTACGGACGTGATTTCGATATAAAAGACATGCTCGCCAACAGTAGTGGCGCATTGATGGCGTGGCTGATCAGCCTGCAAGGCGGTGACTTCCTTTATCGCCGCTTTACCGTCAAGGCTCAAAAATAACGCAAAAGACAGCGATCGCCAAAGGAGTAATAAAAATGGAACCTCAGCAGAACTTAAGCCATACCCATTTATTCTCCGCGCAACAGAGCCGGCAGATCGACCGTTTTGCGATTCAGTCATTAAACATGCCGGGCATTCTATTAATGAAGCGTGCCGCTTGGCACGCTTTTCAGACAACGCAGGCTTTTTATCCCGATATCAGAAAATTAGACATTCTGTGCGGTACGGGTAATAACGGCGGCGACGGATTTGCTTTGGCGCAGTTCGCTCAACTTCAAGGCAAAGAGGCTCGCATCTGGCTGCTGGGCGATGCACAGAAAATCCAACATGACGCTCTGACAACATTTAAAGAAGCTCAGGCTCTTGGCATCCCGATTCAATCTATCTCAAAGTATCCCTCTGCACAAACGCATCATGAAAAACGGTTGATTATCGACGCCCTGTTCGGAACAGGACTGGATCGTCCTTTGAGCGCTGAACTGCAAACTCTTATCCAGGCGATCAACGAAAAAGACCTTCCGGTCATTGCCTTGGATACGCCAAGCGGCTTGGACAGCGACAGCGGACGGATTCTCGGTGCCGCCATTCAAGCACAGCACACCTGCAGTTTCATAACCTATAAAATAGGCCAATTCACTCTGCACGGCAGAGATCTTTGCGGGCAAATTCACTTTTTCGATCTTGGCCTTCCCGATGACGCTTACCGACAAAACCTGGCCGACAGCATCGGTATGCACGGCATGCGCTACTGGCGCGACAAAATCCCTAAACCCGACAGCACGCACCATAAAGGGCGTGCCGGAGTAGATTTATTGATCGGCGGCAACAGCCAAATGGAAGGCGCTCTGCAGATCGCCGCCTCCGGCAGCCTACATTGCGGAGCCGGACTGGTTCACATCTATAGCCCGCACAGCGGCTATCTCCGCGACATCCCGGAAATACAATGCCACGCCCCGGAGAACAGCGATCTCAAAACCTTAATCGCAAAAGCCGACGCCATCGCGATCGGGCCCGGCCTAGGCCAGAATGACTGGGCTCGGCAAAGCCTGCGAGAGCTTATCGAAAATGCACACAACAAAACCCTGATCCTGGATGCCGACGCACTAAACCTTCTGGCGCAAAAAGACGATTCGGAAATTGCCGCTATTCGCAAAACTTTGCAACAAGGCCATAACGAATGGATTTTAACGCCTCACCCCGGAGAAGCCGCTCGCCTGTTAAATTGCTCTGTAGAAGATATTCAAAACGACCGGGCTCACGCCATTCGCCAACTGCAGCAAAAATACGGCGGCATCGTCGTTTTAAAAGGCAATGGCAGCTTAATCTTCGATGGCAAACAAATGGAACTCTGTCCGGACGGCAATCCGGGAATGGCGGTTGGAGGAATGGGGGATTTGTTAAGCGGAATTATCTGCGCTCTTGCGGCGCAGAACAAGAACCCTTTTACGGCGGCTTGTCTGGGTGTCTATCTGCACGCCAATGCGGGGGACAAGGCAGCCGAGACTTTTGGTCTCGCTGGGGTCACACCAAGCAGAATGCTCGATTCGATCGGCAAACTGCTTGAATAAATGATTAAAACCTATTGCGGGAGAAATGCACTCAACTGCTGCATCATCTGATACAACTCGTCTTCGTTCTCTGCCATCAAGTTGATATGCCCTAGCTTACGCCCCGTTCTTTCCGCCTTATCGTAAAGATGCAAATGCGCCTTCGGCATTTTTAAAACCTCTTCAACCGGACCGGTTTCACCGATAATATTCACCATGGCAGCCAATGGCTGTTTAGGCTGAGTCGACCCCAGAGGCAAACCGCAAATCGCGCGCACATGATTCTCGAACTGGCTGGTTTCCGCTCCTTCAATCGTCCAGTGCCCGGAGTTATGCACGCGCGGAGCCATTTCATTGGCAACCAAGCCATCTTCGGTCTCGAAAAGCTCCAGTGTCAGCACCCCGACATGATCCAGTTCGTCCAGCAGCTTATGCATATACTCTTCCGCCTGCTTCTGTACGTCTTCACTTATCTGGCGTGCCGGCGCAATCGTATAACGCAAAATACCTTCGTGATGCACATTCTGCATAAGCGGATAATAAACATGCTCGTTATGCGCATTGCGCACCGCGATAATAGACAGTTCACGGGCAAAATCGACAAAGCCTTCCAGGATCAGTTCGCGCTCACCCAATTGCTGCCAGGCTTTCTCAACCTGATCTTCGCTTTTCAAAACCGCCTGACCTTTGCCGTCATAACCCTCGGTCGTGGTTTTCAAAACAGCTGGAAGGCCGATTTTTTGTACGGCATTATGCAAACTTTCCAGAGAATCCACCACTTCAAAAGGTGCGCACGGAATCCCCAGATCGGTAAGCAGATTTTTTTCTCGACCGCGATGCTGCGAAACGTAAAGCGACTTTTCACCCGGATAGACTGGCGTTGTCTTGGCGATCTCGCGCACCATCTCAACGTCGGTATTCTCACTCTCATAGGTAATAACATCGGCAAAATCGACCAACTGCTTCAGGTTATCCGCTTCGTCCGAATGCATATGCATATGGCCCAACAAAGCCGACGGTTCGTCTTCACTTACGCCATAAAAAGCGAATTTCTGCGCGAGCGGGTAGCCAGCCAAAGCCAGCATTCGTCCCAGCTGACCGGCACCTAAAACACCTACTTTCTTACTGATCGGGGTCATGAGTCACTCCAAATAAAAAACCGTAGGCGTGCATTTTAGCAAAATGCACCCGCTACGGTTACTTTCAAAAGCACTTTATTCAACGGCGCCCGAAGGCATTCGGGGCGCGCAGAACATCTAAAGCGCAAGATGTTCTTATCCGGCGTTGATTACTCTACTCGAGGATCCGGATTGGCCAGAACGGTTTCCGTCTGTTCAGTACGGAAACGGTTTACCGCCTCGCGTACTTCAGAGTACTGATTTCCGACAATTTGTGCCGCCAGGATACCGGCATTCTTCGCTCCGGCTTCGCCGATCGCCAAGGTCCCCACCGGAATTCCACCCGGCATCTGTACGATGGACAACAAAGAATCATTACCGCTCAAGGCACGCGATTTCACCGGCACACCCAGCACGGGTACAACGGTTTTCGCCGCAACCATTCCCGGAAGGTGCGCCGCGCCGCCGGCACCGGCAATAATCACCTGCAGACCGCGCTCTTGCGCCTGCTCTGCATATTCAAACATCAAATCCGGCGTACGGTGTGCCGACACCACTTTAACTTCATGCGGAACGCCAAAAAGTTCCAGCATTTCAACGGCATGTTGCATTGTCGGCCAATCGGACTTAGAGCCCATAATCACACCAACAAGGGGAGCTGTTTGTTGTGACATCGATATCACCCTAAATTTAGAAAAGGCGTCTATTTTCCTTATTTTTCAAACAAAATCAAATATTAAGTTTCAATAATTATTGCGTCGAGATAATTAAACAACCCCTTATTTTTATAAGGTTTTGCTATAATTTTTCATTATCATTCAACTCAGGCCTTTTGATTCATGCGATTGAAGCATTGCGCAAGCAGGCGTTCATTTCTCACGACAACCTTCGCTTCCCTTTTCGGACTGCACGGTTGTCAAAAAAGCGACTACTCGCCGCAGGATTATGAACCAAAAGTGCTCGACTCTCCGAGTCTGAAACAGACAGAGTACGCCTTCGCTGTCCACCCTCTGCACAACCCTTCAAGGCTATTCGAACTTTTCAACCCACTGATGGAATATTTAAACGCGCATATTCCGGAAGCGCGCTTTCGCCTCGAAGCCTCGCGCGACTATTCCAGCTACGATCAAAAACTGGCCGACGCCTCGGTGGAATTTGCTTTACCCAACCCTTATCAGACGGTAACCGCAATCAAATCCGGACACTACAGAGTATTTGCCAAAATGGGCGATGACCACAATTTCCGCGGCATCATTCTCGTCAGAAAAGACAGCGGCATTCGAAAGGTAACCGATCTTAAAGGCAAAACCATCAGCTACCCTGCTCCGACAGCGCTTGCGGCAACTATGATGCCGCAGTACTATCTGTATCAGCATGGTCTGAACATCAAAACCGATGTCAACAATATCTACGTCGGTTCTCAGGAGTCCTCTATTATGAATGTCCTGCACGGAGAAAGTGATGCCGGCGCGACCTGGCCGCCCCCGTGGGAACTGCTGGCACAAGAGAACCCTGAACTGAAAGACAAGCTTGAGGTTAAATGGCAGACGGATTCTCTGCCGAACAACGGTCTCATTGCACGCAGTGACGTTCCGCAACGACTTATCACTCAGGTACAGCGCCTGCTGAGCGAAATGCACACCACCCCACAGGGCCGAGAAATTTTACAAACCATCTACCTCTCAAGATTTGAGATTGCGGACGATGCCACTTATCAGCCGGTAAAAGATTTCCTTGAAAACTTTCGGCAAAAAATCCGCATTCCCGAAGAAGAATAACAACAAAAGAAACCAAACCTTTGATGCCGTTACAGATTAAATCCATAAAAAACAAACTGATTTTAAGCATTGCGTTAATCCACGCCGTGCTGATGACCCTGTTTATTTTTGACTTAGTACAGCGCCAGATGACGTTTCTTGAAAAAGAGTCACGAGTTACCGCTATCGGCATCGCCAAGACACTGGCAACCAATAGCGTCCCTTGGATGCTCTCCAACGATCTTGCCGGACTGGCTGAAATCACTGACGCTCAGGCACAACAGGCCAATATCAATTTCGTAATGCTGATAAACACCGAAGGTAAAATTCTCGCCTATCACAACAACCGCAGCCCGCAACATCACGAAACCAGTATCGGTCGATTTCTGGAACTGCCAAAACACGACCCTTTCAATATGAAAAAAAGCGTCCATACCTACTTCGACGATGACAACGCCGTAGATGTCGCAATTCCGATTTGGAAAGAGGATACGCAATTGGGCTGGGCACGAGTTCAGTTAAGCCGTCTAAATACTACCAACAGCATTGAATTCATAACTCGCGAAGGTCTCTTCTACGCCTTGATTGCTATCCTTTCCGGCACGGTAATGGCCTGGCTGATGGGACACAATCTGACACGCAGAATCTACCGCCTGATCGAGACAACCAAACGCATTCGTGAAGGCGAACGGAATCTGCCTATCAATACGCAAGGTAATGACGAGTTAAGCGTACTGGCCAAAAACTTCTCCTCCATGCTGCAGCAGTTGGAAAAAAACGAAAACGCCCTTTTTGAAGAAAAAGAACGGGCGGAAATCACCTTGAAATCCATCGGCGATGCGGTTGTCGTCATTGACGAAAACGGTAATATCGGCTACATGAACCCTGCCGCCGAACAGATTACCGCTTGGGAATGCGAAGACGCCTTGAACAAGCCGATTACCGAAGTAATGCAACTGTTTAACGAAAGCACCAAGAAACCTGTAACCAACCCGGCTCTCCGCGCCCTTGAATACAACAAAGTCGTCGGCATTTCCAAAGAGACCATTCTGATCAACCGTCTGGGCGACACTATCTCACTGGTCGACTCGGCGGCACCGATCATCGATCGAAACAGTCATATTATCGGCGCCATTATGGTTTTCCATGACGCCACCGAAGAACGCTCTCTGCAGCAGCGTCTCAGCTGGCAGGCCAATCATGACACCTTGACCGAACTGTATAACCGCTCCGCTTTTGAAAGTGAACTGGAAAGACTGATTCAACTGAGCGCATCGGATAAGCACAGTAAACAGAGCCTGCTCTACCTCGATCTGGATCAATTCAAAATCATCAACGACACCGTCGGACACACGGCAGGTGACCTGCTTCTCAAACAACTGGCGATGATTCTGGAACAGACCATTCAGAGCCGAGGTTTCCTCTCTCGTCTTGGCGGCGATGAATTTGCAGTCCTGATGAGTGACTGCGACACCGACAGCGCCGTTCACCTCGCAGAGGAAATACGCCGTAGCATCGCCAATCACCGTCTTTTCTGGGAAGGGAAAAGTTTTCAGGTAGGCTGCAGTATCGGGATTGCCGCGATTCACGGCAACCTGAGCAAAACCACCATTCTTTCCAGAGCCGACATCGCCTGTTATCTGGCCAAGGACAAAGGGCGTAATCGCATCGAAGTTTATCAGGAAAACGACAATTCTCTGGCTCAGGACCAGCATATCATTGACTGGGTCAACCGCATCAAGCACGGCTTGGATACCCAACAATTCCTGCTGTACGCACAGAAAATCACCAACCTGCAGTCCCCCGAACAGTACGGCGAATCCCATTATGAAATCCTGGTGCGCATGCGCGACGAAGACGGCCAGATCATTACGCCAAATCACTTCCTGCCCGCTGCAGAACGCTTTGATCTAATGAGCCAGCTGGATCTGTATATTGCCGAAAAAGCCATTCAATGGCTAAAAAGATACTCCGCCAAAATAGAACTTCTAAACATCAACATTTCAGGTCAATCCTTAGGGCAACAGAGCTTCACCGATGAACTCCTCGCCCTGCTGGAAAGCAATATCGGCAATAACCACAAAATTTGTTTCGAGATTACGGAAACGGTCGCCATCAGCCAGATGAACAACACCATTGAATTCCTGAATACGGTCAAAGAATTCGGCTGCAAACTGGCGCTGGACGATTTCGGTTCCGGCTTTGCTTCTTTCACCTGGCTGAAAAATCTACCGATTGACTTTGTCAAAATCGACGGAGACTTTATCCGCGACGTTTTGAATGATCCGGTGGATGCGGCCATGGTGCGCACGATCCGTGACATCAGTGAAATCATGCAGATCCAGTCAGTCGCCGAGTTCGTCGAAAATCAGGAGATCTGTGACTGGCTCAGAGAGACAGGAATTCACTATGCACAGGGTTATTATTTCGACAAACCGAAACCTATTGAACAGGTCTTTGCCTGAAAACGTGTTTAAAATTTCCTTTACCGTTTGCTAGGAAATTAAAAAAATGCGATAATCTGCGAAAATTTAGCGCCGATTTGATCATCAGCTTGCGGGCGCATTAATAAGTACGGCTAAAGCGAGGAGCCTTCGAGCCCTCGAGAAAACGCAACATCTGGTTTTCCGAGTACTCTCTGAATTTCCCGTCGATTTTCCGTACCTCGTTTTCAACTGTTTAAATATTTCTGTTTTCGAGGAACTCTTATGAGCAAATTTACCGTATTCACTTCCGAATCCGTATCGGAAGGTCATCCAGATAAAATCGCAGACCAGATTTCGGACGCCATGCTGGACGCCATTCTGGAACAGGATCCGCGTGCCCGTGTCGCCTGCGAAACTTTTGTTAAAACCGGCATGGTCATTCTGGGTGGTGAAATCACTACTGAAGCCTGGGTTGACCAGGAAGAACTGGTTCGTAAAGTCGTTAACGATATCGGTTATAACCACGGCGATCTGGGATTTGACGGTGACACCTGTGCGGTGCTTTCTTCAATCGGTAAACAGTCTCCGGAAATCGCCATGGGTGTAGACGAAACCAACGAACACGAACAAGGCGCCGGTGACCAGGGCCTGATGTTCGGCTATGCATCCAACGAAACCGATGTTCTGATGCCGGCGCCTATCTACTATGCCCACCGTCTAATGGAACGTCAGGCATATGTACGCAAATCCGGTCAACTGAGCTGGCTGCGTCCGGATGCCAAAAGCCAGGTAACCCTGCGTTATCAGGACGGCCAGCCGGTAGCCATTGATGCGGTCGTACTTTCCACACAGCACAACCCTGAAATCGCCCAGAAAGACCTGCAAGAAGCGGTAATGGAAGAGATTATCAAACCGGTTCTGCCGAGCGAGTGGCTACACAAAGAGACCCAATACCATATCAACCCAACCGGCCGTTTTGTTATCGGCGGCCCGGTGGGCGATGCCGGTCTGACCGGTCGTAAGATCATTGTCGATACTTACGGCGGTATGGCACGCCACGGCGGCGGTGCCTTCTCCGGTAAAGATCCATCTAAAGTCGACCGATCAGCGGCCTACGCGGGTCGTTATGTGGCTAAAAACATCGTGGCTGCCGGCTTGGCCGACAAGTGCGAGATCCAGGTATCCTATGCGATCGGCGTCGCTGAACCGACTTCGATCAGCATTGAAACCTTCGGAACCGAGAAAGTCGATATTACCCTTATTGAAAAACTGGTTCGCGAACACTTCGATCTACGTCCGAAAGGCCTGATCAGCATGCTGGATCTGTATCGCCCGATCTACCAGAAGACCGCATCTTACGGACACTTCGGTCGCGAGCTGCCGGAATTCAGTTGGGAAAAAACCGACAAAGCGGAGCTTCTGCGCGCCGAAGCCGGGCTGTAATTAAATTACAAAACACCAAGACAGCATTTTATCTTCCGTAATGTCGTGTCTTGGTGGTGAAATTAAGCAAAGGAATTATCCAATGCAATCGCAAAAGAAATATGCACAAAAATTAAGTCTTGAGTTCTTTCCACCCAGAACCGAACAGGGGATGGAAAAACTGAAAACCGTCATTTCCGAGATCGGTGCCATGCAACCGGAATATATGTCGGTTACATACGGCGCCGGTGGCACGACCCAGGAAAAAACTCTGGAAACAGTTCGTTACATTCAGACTCAGACCGAATTTGAAGCCGCCCCGCACCTGACCTGTATCGGTGCCTCGCAAGAGAGCGTTCTTGAGTTGCTTGACGAGTATGAAGCTATGGGCGTCAAACGCATTGTCGCACTGCGCGGTGACCTGCCGTCAGGCATGATGGATCCGGGCGAATTCAAATATGCCAGCGACCTGATCGCGTTTATTCGCGAACGTAAAGGCGACACTTTCCACCTGGAGGTCGCTGCGTATCCGGAAACCCATCCACAGGCACGCAATTGCGATATCGGCATCAAATGGTTCAAACATAAAGTCGAACAAGGCGCTGATTCAGCCATTACCCAATATTTCTACAACTTCGACAGCTATCGCTACTTCATCGATAACTGCGAGAAGAACGGGATCGACCTGCCGATCATTCCGGGCATTATGCCGATTACCAACTACGAGAACCTGATCCGTTTCTCGCAAGGTTGCGGCGCAGAAGTCCCACGCTGGTTGAAATGCCGTCTGGAATCCTTCGACGAAGACGATAAAGAAGGCATGAAAGCCTTTGCGCGTGACGTCGTTACCGAACTGTGTCAGAAGCTGTTGGATGCCGGCGCTCCGGGACTGCATTTCTACAGCATGAACAGTACCCAGCCAACGCTGGATATTGCTCAAGCCCTGACATTGAAAAACGTCTGATTAAACGATGCGTATCCCTCGCCTCTATCTGCCGGCCGAGTTCACTGAAGGAGCGACTCTGTCACTGAGTCGCGAACAGGCGCATTATGCTCTGACCGTACTGCGCCTGAAAGACCGGCATCCTCTGGAGCTGTTTGACGGCCAAGGCAATATCGCTCAGGCTACGCTCGAGGTTATCGGACGCCGGGAAGCGAACGTTATCCTGCAAGAGATCCATCGCGCGCACAACGAATCTCCCCTGAACAGCATTCTGTTACAGGGAATTTCCCGTGGCGACCGAATGGATTACAGCATTCAGAAAGCGGTCGAGCTTGGCGTCACCGCCATCCAGCCGTTGTTTACCGAACGCTGTGAAGTCAAACTTAAAGGCGACAAGCTGGAAAAACGCCGCAGTCAGTGGCAGAGCATTGCCATCAATGCCTGCGAACAATCCGGTCGAGCCTTTGTTCCAGAGATTTTACCGATCAAAAGCCTGAAGGATTTTTTTGCCGACGCTAGCGATGTGCAAGGAATCGTTTGCGACCCTTACGCCGAGCAGACCTTGAAACAGCTGCCCGCGCCGAATCTGCACAGCCCCTTGCAAATTCTGGTCGGCCCTGAGGGCGGTCTCAGCGATGAGGAAGTCGCGTTTGCAGTTGAGAACGGATTTGCCGCGACACGACTTGGCCCGCGAGTGTTGCGTACCGAAACGGCCGGTCCGGCGATGTTGGCGATAGCACAAAGTCTCTGGGGAGACATTTAGCTTTTTTGGCGCCGGTTATCCTATCAGCCGGCCTCCCCTCCGATTAATGAATTATCCGGAATCCTCGCAGAATAAGTGAAGCCTGATAAGATTCATTATTACGCCATAATCTGCCGGCTTTATGCCTTCCTTGAATTCGTTATAATACTTAAATTCCCAATTTTGCTAACTTCGCCTCAGCCGATGCGCCCCCGAAGGCGAATAAAAGAGAGAAACCATGCCAGCAACTACCGTCGTTCCCCATTTGCAAACCGCCCTAACGGGTCCGCTACTTGAACTGGAAAGCCACCTGCTTGCCCAGAACCAGGAAATTGAAGCTTGGCTACGTAAGCAGTTCAAGCAGACGCCGGCACCTTTTTATGCATCAGTGGATCTGCGTAATGCCGGCTACAAGCTGGCGCCGGTTGACACCAACCTTTTCCCGGCCGGCTTTAACAATCTTCATCCTGAAATCCGTTCTTTGGCTGTACATGCGGCACAGAGCACCATTACACAGATCTGTCCGATTGCCGATGGCGTTCTGATTATTCCGGAAAACCATACCCGTAACACTTTCTATCTGGAAAACCTGTTTTCCCTGAAAACGATTATTGAGACAGCCGGCTACGAAGTGCAGATCGGATCCCTGATGGAAGGTCTCGATGCTCCGATGATTATCGAACTGCCATCTGGCAACACATTGACCCTGAAGCCGTTGGTTCGTAAAGACAATCAGGTAGGCGTGGATGACTTTTTCCCTTGCGCGGTACTGCTTAACAACGATCTGTCAGGCGGCCGTCCGGAAATTCTCGAAAACATAGAACAGACACTGTTGCCGCCTCTGGATCTTGGTTGGGCCAGCCGCTATAAGACGCACCACTTTCAGCATTATTCGGAAGTCACCGAAGCCTTTGCCAAGATCGTCAAGATCGATCCTTGGCTGATCACCCCGACCTCGGTTCAATGCGGCCCGGTGAATTTCAAAGAGCGCAGCGGTTTGGAAGATCTGGCCGAAACGGTCAATAAAGTACTTGCCGACACTCAACAGTACTATGACACGCACAATATCGGCTGCAAACCTTTTGCGATCGTCAAATCCGACAGCGGAACCTACGGCATGGCGATCATGTCGGTACAGAGCTCCGAAGACATCCTGAGCCTGAACCGCAAACAGCGCAATAAAATGGCCTCGGTCAAAGAGGGATTGCATGTCGAGCAGATGCTGGTTCAGGAAGGCGTTTATACCTACGAAGAGATCGATGGTGCCGTTGCCGAGCCGGTGGTTTATATGATCGGTAATCAGGTCGTCGGCAGTTTCTACCGCGTCCACACCGGTAAAGAGGCGACCGACAACCTGAACTCTCCGGGCATGCATTTCCAACCGTTATCTTATGCCGAACCGGGCATTATGCCGGACGAGACGCAGCAACCGGACTCAGCGCCTAACCGCTTCTACGCATACGGCGTTATTGCCCGCCTTGCGTTGCTGGCGGCTGCTCGCGAAATCGCCGATGCCAAAGGCGATCTTCCGCCTTTGGAAATTCAGTAAGGGGCCAAAAATGATCCGACTTGGTATTGTCATGGACCCGATCGAAGGGATTAAACCCTATAAGGACAGCTCTTTTGCCATGCTGCTTGAAGCACAGCGGCGCGGTTACGAGCTGCATTATATGCAGCCGGAAGATCTGTACCTGAATAATGGTCAACCTTTTGCAACCAGCAGTCTGCTCAAGGTATGGGATCGGGAGAAAAGTGAGCAGTATTACGGCTTCGGCGCTTCTCAGGAACTGCCGCTCGGCGAACTGGATATTATCCTTATCCGTCAGGATCCGCCGTTCAATAACGACTATCTATACAGCACCCATATTCTGGAGCAGGCCGAAGCGCAAGGCGCCCTGGTGGTAAACAAGCCGCAAAGCCTGCGTGACGCCAATGAAAAACTGTTTGCCAGCTGGTTCCCGCACTGTATCCCACAAACGCTGGTCAGTGCAGACCCGGAAAAACTGCGCGCTTTCGTAAGCGAACATCAGGACACGATTTTCAAACCGCTGGATGCCATGGGCGGTGCCTCGATCTTTCGTGTTAAAGCCGGTGATCCGAACCTGAGCGTCATTATTGAGACCATGACTGATCACGGTAAACATCACATTATGGCGCAGATCTTTCTGCCGGAGATCAAACAGGGCGACAAGCGTGTTCTGCTGATTAACGGCGAACCGATCGACTATACCTTGGCTCGTATTCCGCAAGAAGGCGAAACCCGCGGCAATATCGCCGCCGGAGGTTCCGGCGTCGGTATGCCGATTACCGATCGAGAGCGCTGGCTGTGCGAACAGATCAAACCAACCCTGCAGGCGAAAGGGCTGTATTTTGTCGGCCTTGATGTCATCGGGGATTACATTACCGAAATCAATGTCACCAGTCCGACCTGTATTCGGGAACTGGATGCGCAATTCGGATTGAATATCGCCGGGACGCTTTTCGACGCTCTGGAACTGCAATTAAACAAAGAGGCACAATGAGCCGCATTGCTAAACAGCCCTGCGCGTTAAAACGCCGACAACTGTTTAAAATGGCGGCCGCTGCCGGTTTGTCTTTGGCTTTTAGCGGCTGCTCCCGCAGCGAACCCCCTTACGAGAGTCAAATTCTGGTCTTCGGAACGGAAGTGGACATCAAAATCTACCATCCGGATAAATATGCGGTCAATGAAGCAATCGCTAAAATCAATCGCGACTTTCAGAAATTTCACCATGAATGGCACGCTTGGGAGAAAGGCGGTATCGTCAGTCGCATCAACGAGGCCATTACCCGCAAGCAGCCGATTGAAGTCGCCGAATCGGTAAAGACATTTATTCTTAAATCGCAACAACTCAGCGAATCCAGTGGTTATCTGTTCGACCCCGCTATCGGTAAACTTATCGCCTTATGGGGTTTTCATTCGGAACAGTGGCAAGGCCCGCCGCCCGATAACGAAGCCATCCACAACTGGCTGACAAACCGTCCATCGATTAAAGATTTGTACTTTATCGGTCGCCGCCTGTACAGCCACAGCACTCAGGTGCAACTTGATTTCGGCGGCAATGCCAAAGGCCTCGCTCTCGACATGGCTTTGCAAAGTCTGCAAAGCACGGGCATTGAGCACGCCCTGGTCAGTATCGGCGGCGATATGAAAGCACTGGGTACAAAGCCCGGCAACCACCCTTGGAAAGTCGCAGTCAGCAACCCGCACATCCCGGCTGAGCCAATCGCCTCCCTGGCCCTTTACGGAGAAGAGAGCGTCGTCACCTCGGGTACTTACCAGCGCTTTTTCGAATGGCAAGGTCAGCGTTATTCACACATCCTTAACCCGAACACCGGTTATCCGGCGACAGGCTTCGCTTCAGTGACCGTACTGCATCCGGATGCAACGACCGCGGATGCCGCCGCCACCGCCCTGTTGATTGCCGGGCCGCAACAGTGGCGCCATGTCGCCGAGCAGATGCAAATCGAATACGCGTTATGCATTGGTTATTCAGGTCAAATCGAGCAAACAAAAGCGATGGAAAAACGCGCCAAACTGTTATAATTCGCTTATGAATCAGATGCACTCTCTCGAACACCATTTTCTGGTTGCAATGCCCTCTCTAGACAACAGCTGGTTTGAAAAATCGGTGATTTATATTGTCGAAGATAACGAGCATGGCACTATGGGACTAACCATTAATCTAGGCCATCAGCTGGACATTCGCACGCTTCTGGAACATTTCCACTACCACTACAACGAACGCAACCCACACTTGGATGAACAAGTGTTGCTGGGCGGCCCCGTGGATGTCGAAAGAGGTTTTATTCTGCACCAGCCCGCCGGAAGCTGGAAAAGCTCCATGCCCCTCAGAGACGGATTGGCAATGACGGTTTCCGATGATTTTCTACAAGCCGTCGGCGATGGCGAAGCGCCGGATAATTTTCTGGTTTGTCTCGGCTTTGCCGGCTGGGAACCGGGACAGCTGGCCGAAGAGTTGCAAGAAAACAGCTGGCTGACAATACCCTACAATCAAAGTCTACTGTTTGAAACGCCGGTCGAACAACGCTGGGAAATCGCCCTGGGAACGCTCGGCATCTCACCGGAATTTTTAAGCAGCGAGGCCGGCCATGCCTAAGAAGGCGATTGAAGGCAATGTCATCGGTTTTGATTTCGGATTGCGACGGATCGGCGTTGCGATCGGGCAAACTATTACCCAGACCGCCTCTCCGGAAACCATCGTCGACAGCCGGGACGGCAAACCGGATTGGGATCGGATCACGGAACTTTTTGAAAGATGGCAGCCTGTCGCAATCGTGGTCGGACTGCCAATGCGCCTTGACGGCAGCGAGCAGCCTCTGACGCAGCCGGCACGAAAATTCGGGCAGCGCCTGAGTGGCCGTTACGGAAAACCGGTTTTCTTTATCGAAGAGCAGTTAAGTTCGATCGAAGCGGAGCAGCGCCACGGCGCCAAAAAACAGCGTAAATCATCCCATATCGATGATCATGCGGCACAAATCATTCTAGAGAACTGGCTACAACAGACGGTTCCGTCAAATTCATAATTTAAGAGTACTGTCATGCAAGAACTGGATATCGACGTCAACGCCCTGATCGATAAAATGACCGCGGAGCTAAAGCCCCTTCTGATCAAATACCCGGGCGCTAAAATGATCGGGATTCGCACCGGCGGAGAATGGATTGCACAATCCCTGCATCGGCAACTCGAATTAACAGATGAACTGGGCGTGATCGACATCTCTTTCTACCGCGACGACTTTTCGAAAATCGGCCTGAACCCGACGATCAAACCGTCGCACATTCCATGGGATGTCGAAGATCAGCATCTGATTCTAGTCGACGATGTCCTCTTTACCGGGCGTACCGTACGTTCGGCGTTGAATGAGATTTTCGATTTCGGTCGCCCTGCCAGTGTCACTCTGGTTACGCTTCTGGATCGTAAAGGGTGTCGCGAACTTCCTTTACAGGCGGATATTGTCGGTATGCCGCTCAAGTGCGAACAGACACTAAAACTAACCGGCCCAGAACCACTTAAAATTATGATTTCCGAGCCATCTGAGGTATCTGCATGAAAGCACGCTTGACCGCTCCGAATATTCAGTTAAACGAGCAGGGAAAACTGAAACACCTGCTCACTTTGGAAGGATTAAAACAGCAGCATCTGCTGGAAATCCTCGATACAGCGGAATCCTTTATCGACCCGAACAGTAACAAGATCAAGAAAGTGCCGCTGCTGCGCGGCAAGAGCATTATGAATCTGTTCTTCGAGCCGAGTACGCGCACGCGCACCACTTTTGAAATCGCCGAAAAGCGGCTGTCGGCGGACATCGAAAGTCTGGATATCCAAACTTCGGCCACCAAAAAAGGTGAATCCCTGCTGGATACGCTATGGAATCTGCAGGCAATGCAGGCGGATATGTTTGTTATCCGTCACGCCGAAAGCGGCGCAGCGCATTTCTTTGCCCAGCACGTCGCACCGCATGTCCATGTCCTGAACGCCGGTGACGGTCAGCACGCCCATCCGACTCAGGCGTTGCTGGACATGTTCACTATCCGAAAAAAGAAAGGCGATATCTTCGATCTGAAGGTCGCCATTATCGGTGATATTCTGCATTCGCGCGTAGTGCGTTCGCAAATTCAGGCGCTGAGCATTCTGGAAGCCCGAGAAATCCGTGTAATCGGTCCGAAAACCCTTCTTCCCGAAAATCCGGAAGCCCTTGGCGTACATGTTTATCACGATATCGAGGAAGGCTTACAGGACGTCGATGTCGTCATTATGGTTCGCCTGCAGAACGAGCGCATGAAAAGCGCTCTGATCCCAAGCGAAAAAGAGTTTTTCAAACGCTATGGCCTGACGGAAAAACGTCTTGCTCTTGCCAAACCGGATGCCATTGTCATGCACCCCGGCCCGATCAACCGCGGCGTAGAAATCGACTCGGCCGTTGCCGACGGTGCGCAATCAGTTATTCTCGAGCAGGTTACCTACGGAATCGCCGTACGCATGGCAGTCATGTCGATCATTATGAGCAACGCCGCTCAACTGGCGCAACAGCAAGCGGAACAGCAGGAAAAAGAATACAACCTAGAGAGTGAAGCCGAAGTGGAGGGAGCCCGATGAGACTCGCTATTCTGAATGCGCGCGTAATCGACCCGAGCCAAAATCTGGATAAAGTCACCAGTATTTTTCTGTCACGCGGACGAATTGTCGAAATTGCCGATGAAGCTCCGGATGGATTCACTGCCGATCAAACCATTGACGCAACCGGCAAATGGATCATTCCCGGACTGGTTGACCTGCAGGCTCGACTTGGCGAGCCGGGCAGCAGTTATGCCGGTTCGATCGCCAGTGAAACGCGAGCGGCCGTAGCCGGCGGCGTCACAACCATCTGCTGCCCTCCGGACACCAGCCCGGTGAATGACTCACAAGCGGTCACCGAACTGATTCAGCGTCGCGCGCGTCAGGCCGCGACCGCCTATGTTATGCCGATTGGCGCCTTAACTCAGGGGCTGGAAGGCAAGCTTCTCAGCGGAATCTATTCACTGGTTGAAGGCGGCTGCGTCGCACTAAGTCAGGCCAATCAACCGGTACAAAGCGCCCTGACTCTGAAAAACGCACTCGAATATACCGCCTCGCTGGATACAGTTATTATGCTGCGTTGCGAAGATCAGGACCTGAAAAACAACGGTGTGGCGCATGACGGTCCGGTCAGTTCCCGACTCGGTTTGCCGGCAATTTCACCGTCCGCTGAAACGACGGCTTTGGCACGCGACCTGATATTAGTGGAAGAAGCCGGAATCCGTGCACACTTTTCACAATTATCCTGCGCACGCTCGGTAGAGATGATCTCCGAGGCAAAAAAACGAGGACTGCCGGTCACCTGTGACGTAGCCATCCATCAGCTGCTACTTTCAGAAATGGACGTTCTCGGTTTTAACAGTCTGTTCCATGTCTCGCCTCCGTTACGCAGTCTCAAAGATCGCGACGCCCTGCTGGCAGGCGTTAAATCCGGTGTGATCGATGCGATTGTCAGTGATCACACCCCATTGCACCGCGACGATAAACTCTTGCCATTCGGTGAGAGCAAACCGGGAATGATCGGCTTGGAAACCCTGTTACCACTGGTTTTGAAACTGGTTCAGGAAAATCAACTGGATCTGGATACTGCTCTGAAAGCGATTACCCATACACCGGCCAGCATTCTGAATATCCCGACCGGCTCTCTGGAAAACGGTCGACCGGCCGACCTGGTGATTATCGACCCGGAAGCGATCTGGACTTTCGAAGAGGACAAAATTGTCAGCGAAGGTAAAAATTCGCCGTTCGTCGGCTGGGAGTTTATCGGCAAGGTCGAACAGACCTTCTTCCAGGGCAGACCGGTGTATAAGAATATCGAAGTCTAAAACGATGACACTGAACACCATCGAGCTGACCATTAACAGCGTCGATTGGCAGGAACAACTGAACGGTTTTTCCCTGCTGACCGTTGAATGCGAAGCGGCGGATTCTCCGCTTCTTGCGGAAAACTTAAGTGGCATGCAAGCGACTTTCAGCTTCCTGCCGCAACTTCCGCTTGAACTCTTCTCGCAGCAGGTGCTAAACAACCGTGTCCGACTGCAATTCCTGACTCAGGACAGCAAACCCGAGGAGCTTGATAGCGACTCCGCCGAACCTGCCTGTCTTGTCATTCGAACGCGATCCATTCCCTTTCCCGAAGCGGAACAAAATGTCCTGCTACTCGGTGAAGACCTTTTTATGGCACCTCTCTTCCCCATTGCCAAACAACGCCAGAACGCCACCGGCGCAACGCTGGCGCTGTTACATGCACAGCAGGGATTTCCGTTTGCGGTCAAACCAGCCCGCTTTATGGTTGAATCCACACCACCGGAAGCGATCGGTGCCAGTGCACTGCTGGAAGACTGGAAAGTTGCCAACCGATTGAGCTCGGAAAGTTTTATTGCCGGATGCGCGCAGATGACGCTGTCGGAAATGCTGCATTACTGGCTGGAACAAATGCGGGGGAACTTAAACAAAGATGAGGAAAGTTGGTTGCTGTATCTCTCTGCCGGAGATGCAACGGTTCACGAATGCCAAAGACTTATCAACGATCTGAAAGAAAAGCGGACGTTGAAACTGACGTTAATCAACCTCAAAAACTCGAATGAACCAAGTGATGCTCTGGGCAGATAACTCGCAGTTAACTTTTAATAAGCCGCAATCCGACTAAAGCAAATACATACAGCACAGCTAAAAACAGTAGACTGCTCAAACCAAGAGCCGCTATCTGCATCAGAGTATGAGTAAGGGAATTATCTCCTTGCATTATATTTTTCAGCGGTTGCCAGATAACCCACCCCCAGAAGACCAATCCTCCGCAAGCGGTCAGGAGAAAAAGCCCTCCCTCCTTCCTATAGCGTTCTTTAACCATTAAATTCCCTTAATAAAAATACGTATTTATTACATATTACCTACTTTTATCACGGGAATAAACAGGCTTTTCGGGCGAAAATGTACATGACTTAGCCAAGAATACTTTTATCTGCAAATACACTTACAAAACAGAATGGATTTCCCCAAAAAGAACCATCAGTTTTCGACTTTTTCAATTGATGCCGCCGAATGACGCGTCTTTTTCGCCAAAGCTTCCATCTCCTTGGCCACATCATGCAGAACGCGCGACGCTGTTGAGCCGATCGCCGCCTCAACAAGAATCTGAAGTTCCTCGAAATTTTCTTCTTGAATAACTTGCAACTGCTCGTCAGTCAGGCTGTTTTTAAACCCTTTAACGACTTCATAGGCGTGTTGTGAAATTTTCATGCGCTTTCCCCTATCTTCACTCAGTCTTCTTCAAAAATATCTTCGCCGCTACTGACAATCAGCGGATCTGCTTGAGCAACAACCGCTTCGTCTTTTCCCTCGTAGGGAATCTGACTCAATATAAAGCGCATGGTTTCCAAGCGGGCGCGTTTCTTGTCGTTCGACTTGACCACCGTCCATGGGGCATGCAGCGTATTGGTATAAAAGAACATATCTTCTTTGGCTTTGGTGTACTCATCCCAACGGTCCAGTGACGCCAAGTCCATCGGGCTGAGTTTCCACTGCTTTAAAGGGTCCGTTTTACGCGCGTTAAAACGGCGCAACTGCTCTTTACGACCGACCGAAAACCAGAATTTCATTAAGCGTATACCGTCACTGACCAGCATGCGCTCGAACTCCGGCGTCTGATGCATAAACTGATTATATTGCGGTGGAGTACAGAAACCCATCACCCGCTCCACACCGGCGCGGTTATACCAGGAACGGTCGAAAAGAACGATCTCTCCGCAAGTCGGCAACTCTTCGATGTAACGCTGAAAATACCACTGACCTTTCTCTTTTTCGTTGGGTTTATCAAGCGCAACCACTCTGGCACCACGCGGATTAAGATGCTCCATGACTCTTTTTATAGTCCCGCCTTTCCCGGCCGCGTCACGACCTTCAAACAACAGAACGATACGCTCATCATTCTCCTTGACCCAACGCTGTAATTTTAAAAGCTCAATCTGCAATAATCGCTTGAGCGCTTCATATTCGTCGCGTTTGATTTTTTCGCTGTAGGGATAGTTATTTTCACTGGAAATGACTTTCTTCATACGCGCACCTCAACTGGTTTCTGAACATCCATTGTCTAAGATTCAGTATACGCCCATGAAAAAAGCTTACCTGAGCTGTTACCGGCGAAGTTGAGCGAAGTTAAGGTTTCTCTGCCGGCCCGGTTTTCCAGTCAAACAAACACGCATTGAATCCGCTACAATTTAGTTTTTTACGGACACAAAGGATTCTACAATGAGCCTGCCGCACGCAACGCCGCAACGCCAGCAACAGCTACAAGAGAATTTCCAGAAAGTTGAGCAGCGAATCGAGGAAGCCTGCCACGAGGCGGGACGCCCGAGAGAATCCGTACAACTGCTGGCAGTCAGCAAGACCAAACCGCTTGAAGACATACTCAGTCTGGCTGCTATCGGACAACAGGCCTTCGGAGAAAACTATCTTCAGGAAGCACTCGACAAAATTGCGCAAGCCCCGGAACTTGAATGGCATTTCATCGGACCGATTCAATCCAATAAAACCCGACCTATTGCGGAAAACTTCGCTTGGGTACACAGCGTCGATCGTCTGAAAATTGCGCGTCGTCTCAGCGAACAGCGTCCGCCGAACGCCGCCACGTTGAAAATTCTTCTGGAAATCAATCTTGACGAAGAATCCAGTAAAGCGGGGTTCAATGAACAGGATATTGAAGACGCCGTTAGCGAAGTTCTGCAAATGCCGCATATCGAATTACGCGGTCTGATGGCGATCCCGATGATCCGCAGCGATTTTGAAGGACAAAGAGCGGTCTTCCGTCGATTGAAAAAGCTTCTGGGTGCCCTACAGAAGAAATTTCCGGATGCCCGTCTGGATACTTTATCCATGGGGATGTCCGGCGATCTGGAAGCGGCGATTATGGAAGGCGCTACGTGGATACGTATCGGGACGGATCTGTTCGGCGCACGCGATTACGGCAGCAAAAGTTAAACCGCCAAAAGCAAAAAAGCCGGTTAGGCGTTATCCACCCGACCGGCTGTTCTCCTTTTTGCAGTTCCATCCTTCAGAAAAGAATGAAATGGGTAATTTCTAATAAAACCTTACCATTACTTTTTTGACAAAAGCCGCAAAATTCTATTGATTACCTCTATCTTTATTTAACGTCCGCAAACCGCCAAACTTTAGTCTTTTTCAGAAGAATCCTGCACTTTTCATCGCCATGCTTCAGGAAGCGGCACGCAGCGCTGACGTCGGCACATTGAACCCGTCCAGCTGGCGATGGAAACTTTCCATACGCGCCAGCCACATCTGTTCACTGCCCTGATCCGGAAAACGTTGCGCGGCCACTTTAGCCGTCAATTGTACCCAGGTTTTCGAGGCATCCTCGAACCACTCATTCAACGTTTCCAGAGCGGACTGCCACTTCTGATAATATTCGGGAAGCTGTTCCAGCGACGAAAACTTATTGATGCCGTTCACTGACTGATTCACATCCTGTACCGCACCGTATTCCGCAATCGCAGCCTGTTGCTGAAGCGAGCTGTAGCTGGCCGACTGCGTTAAATTCAGTTGCATGCTCTGCAATTGACCGAAATCCATTTTCAATGTTTGCGCAGACTGCAACGCCTGTTCCAAATTGCCGCCGTAAAACTGATTGGCTATGGCATCAACCTGATCAAAGACCTCGAAAACTGCTTTCAACTCGTCAAGATTCAACTCGCCCTGAACACTGAAAGCAAAACGCTCTGCAAACGCCATTGTCTGCATGGTTTCAAAAGATTTATAGAACGCATTTCCCTGCGGCTGATCCTGAGCATAGCGAGTCTCCGCATACATCATCTCTTTATAGGATTGATAGGAGGCGTACAACTGTCGAAAGTCGACCGTGACGCGATCGCCCTCTTTAGTAGTCAGTTGCAGACTCATGTTTTCACTGTACTGAAAGCCCCTTTCAACTTGAACATCCGAAGCCAGGAAACGGGTGTCACTGGGTTCACCGGCATAGCCGGCAGGCTGCGACCTTCTGGACAAGTCATCCTCGATCCCGGGCACAAACAGATGCTTTCCGACCGACGCATCCGCCAGTCGGTTCAGAAAATCATTACCGGTAATCAAACTCAACATACATCACCTCAAATCACTACGGGTCAATTTTGCCTCTGGCATCGTCTTATTGCCGCCACTGAAAAGCTTAACGGCGCTAAGGGAAGATACTTTAACCGTCACGTACTCAGCCTATTGGGACGGCACGCTTACGACGATTACCGAACACTGCAAAACACTCAGCCGAAATCGTGCAAAAACCCTGAGTAATTGGGCACTAGAGTGTAATTTTACCCGCAAGATGGCATATAATAACCGGCACTGAAATTTACCTAACAAGGCCGGATATTATGAACGCAAAAATCTGTTTTATCGGCGCCGGGAATATGGCAAAAAGCCTGATCGGCGGCTTGCTTGCCAGCGGCTACGAAGCGAAGAATATTATCGCCACTGACCCATCCGAAGAGCAGCGACAGGCGCTTGGCAGTCAGTTCGCCATCGAAAGCTTTGCTGACAACAATGAAGCATTGATGCACGCGGATATCGTCGTTCTGGCGGTAAAACCGCAAATTCTGCGCAATGTTTGCGCCGAGATATCATCAACCGTTCAGGCAGGGTCTCCTCTGGTTCTTTCCATCGCCGCCGGCATTCGCACCGACGATATCGATCGCTGGCTGGGCGGAAATCTCCCGATTGTTCGCACTATGCCGAATACCCCGGCTTTGATTCAGACCGGGGCAACCGGGCTTTTTGCCAATGCACGAGTCAACGACGAACAGAAGAGTCAGGCGGAACACATTATGCGTGCGACCGGTTTAACACTATGGGTTGATACAGAAGCGAAGATCGATGCGGTCACCGCCCTTTCTGGCAGCGGCCCGGCATACTATTTCCTGTTTATGGAAGCGATGGAGAACGCCGCGGAAAAACTGGGACTGGATCACAAAACCGCCCATCTTCTGACAATGCAAACTGCTCTGGGCGCGGCCAAAATGGTGATGGAAAGTCATCAGGACTGCGCGCAATTGCGTGCCAATGTCACCTCGCCGAACGGCACCACACAAAAAGCGATCGAACATTTCGAGAGCAAACAGTTGCGCGAGATCGTTGAAGGCGCTATGACGGACGCCTATCAGCGCGCCCAAGAACTGGCAGACGAACTGGGAGGCGACGCCTGATGGAAATGACATCCCCTTTAGGCCAGGGAGGCCTTTTTTTACTTCAGTTCACCGTCGGACTGGTGATTTTCGCTCTGATGCTGCGCTTCCTGATGCGTGCGACTTATGCGGACTGGAACCACCCGGTCGTCACCTTTATCGCCAAAGTGACCAACCCACTGTGTGCAGCGGCTAACAAAGCCATGCCGACCAAAGGACGCTGGGACTGGGCGGCGATTATTACCGCGCTGGTGATCTACGGCATTTTCGTATTCCTGATCGGACTGCTGACCGATCGCGAGTTTGGGTTGCTCTTTATTGTTCTGACTTCGATCAGTGAAATTCTCAATCAGCTGCTGGATATGATGTTCTGGCTGATTATTATTCAGGTAATTTTAAGCTGGGTTTCGCCGCAACCGAACCCGAATACGATTATCTTTATCCAAATGACTCAGCCGATCCTGGAGCCGTTCCGCCGTCTGATTCCGCCGATCAGCGGCCTGGATCTGTCGCCTATCGCGGCCATTGTCGCCATTAAACTGGTGCAGTATGTCATTGTCGGCTATATCACCCTCGCCGCCCAATCTATGATAGGAATGCCTGGATGAGTATTACCAATCCAACTGTCACACACTACCTTGCAGTTAACCAACCGCTTCAATTGACCAGCGGTGCGACCCTGCCCGAATACGAACTGGCCTATGAAACTTACGGACAGCTCAATGAAGACAAGTCGAATGCCATTCTGATCTGTCACGCCTTGAGCGGTGATCAGCATGTCGCCGGCATTGACGCCAACGGGAAAAAAGGCTGGTGGGACGGCTATATCGGGCCTGGCAAAGTGATCGATACCGATAAGTTCTTTGTTGTTTGCTCCAATAACCTTGGCGGTTGCCGAGGCAGTACCGGTCCGACCAGCATTAATCCGCAAAACGGAAAAGTGTATGGCCCGGACTTTCCGATCGTCACCTGTAAAGACTGGGTACAAAGCCAGAATCTGTTGCGCGAGCACCTCGACGTTGAACAGTGGGCAGCGCTGATCGGTGGCTCCATGGGCGGAATGCAGGTATTACAGTGGGCGATCGATTTCCCGGAAAAGGTTCGGCATGCGATCGTCATTGCCGCCGCCCCGAAGCTTTCGGCACAGAATATCGCTTTCAATGAAGTCGCCCGCCGGGCAATCATGTCCGATCCGGACTTCCACGACGGACGCTTCATCGAACACGATACAATCCCGAAACGCGGACTGACGCTGGCTCGAATGCTCGGTCATCTGACCTATCTGTCCGACGATATGATGGGAGTTAAATTCGGCCGCGAACTGCGCGAAGGCAAGCTGCAATACAACTACGAAGTCGAATTCCAGGTCGAGAGTTATCTTCGCTATCAGGGCGAAAAATTCGCAACCAAACAGAATTTCGATGCCAACACCTATCTGCTGATGACCAAAGCGTTGGATTACTTCGACCCTGCTGCCGATTTCGAACATGACCTCAGCAAAGCGCTGGCTCAGGCGACAGCGAAATTCCTGGTCGTTTCCTTCACTTCCGACTGGCGTTTCTCGCCGCAGCGTTCGCACGAAATTGTCAAAGCGTTGCTGGATAACGATGCCGATGTCAGTTATGCCGAAGTCAAATCCGAACACGGCCACGATGCATTCCTGCTGCCAAACCCACACTACGAAGGAGTTTTCCGGAATTACATGAAGCGTGTTCACCAAGACACCCTGGCAGCGGAGGCGCAAAAATGAATCAAGGAAAAATCATTTCCAACGAGTTCAAGTTGATTTCCGACTGGATTCAACCTGACAGCCGCGTACTGGATTTGGGCTGCGGAGACGGCGAGTTGCTGAATTATCTGATCAAAACCCATAACGTCAACGGCTATGGCATGGAGCTGGATCCGGATAAAACGACTCAGGCGCTGGGCAACGGCATCAATGTCATTCAGACGGATCTGAACAGTTATGATCTGACCTATTATTTTGACGAAGACTCCTTCGACTATGTCATCATGACACAGGCGCTTCAGGTGGTCAGCCGTCCGGATGAGCTACTGGACGAAATGCTCAGCATCGGCAAAAACTGCATTATCACTTTCCCGAACTTCGGCCACTGGAGGAACCGTGCGCAACTGATGTTCGGCGGCACCATGCCGGAAACCGAAACGCTGCCTTACCACTGGTTCGACACGCCGAATATTCATATGTGTACCTTCAAGGATTTCGAAAAGCTGTGTGAGGACAAGCATATCAAGGTGGTCGCACGCACCGTGGTCAACAGCGAACATGAGAGTTCTCTCGGCATGCGAATTGCGCCGAACCTTCTGGGCGAAGTGGCACTCTACCAGATTCGCAAAAAGTGACTCTTCTCTGCAGGCGGCAGCGGGAAACCTTTCCTCTCGCCGTTTTGCAGGTTATAACACGCGATTTCTTTATCGATTCAGCTTTCTTTCATAGTTCATCCCGGTCTCGCGATTGAGCTTTAGATTAGAGTTTGCTAAAATTCGCAAATAATAATTATTATCATTTATTTTTCCGGTTTAGCGAAACCGCATAATTTTCGAGAGATTACATGCTGCTATCAGAATGTACCAATGGACAAATCGCCCAAATCACTCACCTCAAAGGCGAAGTCGAGATGAAAATGCGCTTGGTCAATCTCGGCTTTCACACCCACAGTGTGGTCGAATTGATTATGATTCGCGGCAACAATTTGGTCATTACCGTTGATGGCAGCCGTTTCGCTCTCGATAAGCAGATTGCCGAACTGGTTGAAGTCGAGCCGTTATCATGACCGTTTTAGCCCGCAATTCAAAAAGCAAATCCCAATTTGCCCTGCAGCATAATGTTCAGGTTGCTCTCATCGGCAGCCCTAACTGCGGGAAAACCACCCTATTCAACCGCCTGACCGGTTCGCAGCAGACAACCGGGAATTGGCCCGGGGTTACAGTTGAACAGAAATCCGGCTATTTCAAATTGAACAATCAGAACTACCACCTGATTGATCTGCCCGGAGTTTACAGTCTTGATCTGTCCAATCATTCCGGCCTGGATGAAAAAGTTGCCTGTAATTTCCTGCAATGCCAGCCGGCTGACCTGATTATTAATGTGGTGGATGCAACCAGTCTTGAACGTCAGCTTTTCCTGACGGCGCAACTACTGCATATGGGGTTGCCTGTGGTTGTCGTTCTCAACCGTATGGATCTGCTTAAAGAACGCAATCTGCATATCGATATCGACAAACTTTCCGAGCAGCTGCACTGTCCTGTCATCCCGATTTCGGCTTATCTCAATAAGGGAATCGATCAACTCAAGCAGCAGCTGCCGCAGTATCTTAATCACCGTGTCGATCTGCACTTCGACCTGCCGGAGGTTCTGCATAACAGTGTGCATCAGGTGCGCGACGCGCAAGGGCTGGAAAGCGAAGATTCGGTCGGAGAATCGTGCTGGAAAACGTTACAGATGCTGATTCATCCACATACCGCGGACACGGCGCTGCAGAGTTTCTGTATCGCCGAAAAACAGCGTTTGGAAGAACATTACCATGAAGATCTGGCACTGATCGCA
This sequence comes from Thiomicrorhabdus xiamenensis, assembly GCF_013282625.1. Lineage (NCBI taxonomy): Bacteria > Pseudomonadati > Pseudomonadota > Gammaproteobacteria > Thiotrichales > Piscirickettsiaceae > Thiomicrorhabdus > Thiomicrorhabdus xiamenensis. The sequence continues at coordinate 507,305 of NZ_CP054020.1, read as the reverse complement.
GCGGATCTTTATTTTCAGTTTGCGCATGATGCCGCGCATGCCAGTGAAATCCGTACCGACCAATTCACCCGCAATACGACCGACAGTATTGATCGCTGGGTCCTGCATCCGATCTGGGGCCTGCCGATCTTTTTCGGAATTATGTATCTGCTGTTCGCCGCTTCGATTGCGGTCGGTAACGTCTTTATCGACTTCTTCGATCTCGGCGCCCAAGCACTGTTTGTCGACGGCACCGCCAATTTCCTCGGCTGGCTCGGATCCCCCGAATGGCTGACCTCGCTGATTGCCAACGGTATCGGCGGCGGCGTACAGGTGGTCGCCACCTTTATTCCGGTCATCGGAGCCCTGTATCTTCTGCTTTCGATCCTTGAAGACACCGGTTACATGCAGCGCGCGGCCCTGATTATGGATAACTTCATGCGCCGCCTCGGTTTGTCCGGTCAAGCGCTGGTTCCCTTGGTAATCGGTTTCGGGTGCAACATTCCGGCGGTACTGGCCAGCCGGACGCTACCGGCTCAGCAGGATCGAATCAAAACCATCATGATGACTCCTTTCATGTCGTGCAGCGCCCGACTGACAGTGTATGTCATGTTCGCAACCGCTTTCTTTGAAGAGAATGCCGCGCTGATTGTCTTCTCACTGTATATGACCGGGATTCTGGCCGCCATTCTTACCGCCTGGATGCTGAAGAAAACCCTGCTCAGCGGTCAGGCGCGCCCATTGCTGATGGAACTGCCGATCTATCACAAGCCAACCGCACTGAATGTGCTCATCAATACCCGTAATCGACTGAAAAGCTTTATTCTCGACGCCGGTAAGGTCATCGTCATAGTGGTATTGATTCTGAACGTGCTTAATAGCCTCGGTACGGACGGTACCTTTGGACATGACAATCAGGAAACTTCGGTTCTAAGCAGCATTGCCAAAAGCGCAACACCGATCGTTGAACCGCTAGGTATCACGGAAGAGAACTGGCCTGCGACCGTCGGTCTGTTTACCGGTCTGCTGGCTAAAGAAGTGGTCGTTGGCTCGCTTGATGCTCTCTACCAGCAACAGAATATCGAAATGGACAGCGCTGCCGAGTTCAGTCTGGGCGCCAGCTTGAAAGAAGCCTGGCAGACAATACCGGATAACCTGAGCGGCATCTTCGGCGATATTTCCGACCCGCTCGGTCTGCAGTCGATTGAGTCGGTGCATGACAAGGTGGCGATTGCCGAAGAACAGGGATTCAGCCTGAGCACTCTGGATAAGATGGTCAACTCCTTCCAGGGCGCTATCGGTGCCTACGCCTATCTGTTGCTTATTCTCCTGTATTTCCCGTGTGTCGCGACTTTCGGGGCGATTAAGCAGGAACTGGGCTGGCGCTGGGCTTTAACCAGCGGAACCTGGAGCCTGTTCCTGGGATATTCGGTTGCGGTCAGCTTTTACCAGATCGCAACTTTCAGCCAGCATCCGAGCGCATCGGGCATTTGGCTGGCGGTATTCGCCTCGATTTTCGCAATGATTTGGTTTACCCTGAAATCGATCGGAAGAAAAACAGCAACCGCACCGTTAGAAAAAACCTCGGGAGGAAAGGCTTTATGATTCTGTTAGACATTAAACGCTATATCCGCCAAAGAGAGCGAGTCAGTCTGGACGATATTATCAACCGCTTCGATCTGAGTCGGGACGCAGCCGAAGGTCTGCTACAGCCTTTGATCAGTCAGGGACATATCCAATCGCTGTCCGCCAGCTGTTCAACCGGGCGCTGCAGTAGCGCCTGTCAAAGCAATCAGACTTACTATCAATGGCTCGATAACAAACTGCGCCAACTCAACTTCCCGGTTCAGTTACACGCCAACAACGTCTAAACCCAACTGCGAATCACCGGCACTTTGTGCATCGCCTGGCGAACTTCCTGATGTTGCAGAAAGCGCTCAATATCCTGCTGTGTTCGACTGGAAGGCATAATAAATTCGATTGCCGTGCGGTACTGTTCGCCTTCCGTCGAGCGGGTTTTGCGTGAATACAGCACTTTGCCTTTGACCATCACAACCCGATCCAGTTCCATAAAAACATTCACCTGCTCCAGCACTTTAAAAGGATTGGCAGAAACAAATCCCAGTCCTCCGGAACTGAGATTAATCATTCTTTTCGGCCATTGCTCGGGATGCGAAATCGGAGCATAGGCTCTTTTAAGAAGGTTATAGAGCGCGTTGAGCTGGTTATATTTGCGGATCAATGCATCCAATACAACGGCCGCCGTCATCCCCTGCGCAACCAGCTGCTCAAGGTTGGATACATAGAAATGCACGTCAAAATCTTCTCTCTCAGCCTGCGGAAAAATGAACAGTCCCTCGTCCAGAGCATTCTCAACACTGTCTTTCAAAGAACTCAGTTCTTCCTCCAGTTCAGCGTATAGCCCGGCAATCAAATGACTGGTCGGCGAATCTTTTTTGACCTCCGGCGGAGAATATTTCAGATCGTCGCGGGCACGGAACTTATATTCCGCATGCACGCGCGGGTTCTGTTGATCCAGCAACTGCTGCAGCATCCAGAAAAAATAGTTCAGACGGTGATTGATGCCCGAAAACAGCGGATACAACGGCGCTCCGCGAGTGGAAAGATCTTCAAGCAGTTGATCGACCGTGATATTCAAACTTTCGATTTTTCTCTGCAGAGCTGCGCTTCGCGGACCTTTCAACTGCTGCAATGTCTGCTTCCATTCCGACGACTCCCGTTGCAGGTAAATATGAATCGGTACATCAAAACGGAAAAAACGACGTCCATTTCCCATGAGCTATCCAATTAACGACTAAAAATGCTTTTCTAACGACCTTTCTGCAATCGCGGCAAGCCGCCCAAACCGCCTTCCAGAAGATAGGCCTGGGCAAAGCCGCGGACATACACCGCTTTGGTCACCTTAAGCCGGAAAAGCGAAAAATCCGGCAATGTCTGCAGCGTAGCAATAATGTCGCCAAAACGCTTCTCAAAACGCAACATCCATTCAACAAATTGTGCATCGTCACGCTCGACAAGCGCAACCTGCATCTCCAGACTCAAACGCTCACGCGCATAAATCTGCTCGCACTCCGCTTCATCCGCCAGAATCATTCCGGAAATTGCACATGATTCCGCTTCGATACATTGCAGCAGATTGCCGGTATGTTCCGCTAAGGCACTGACAAATATCGCCAACTCGCCCTGATCGTTGAAGGCAAACGGGGTCTGACTGCTGTGTAGCTTTCCTTCGGCATTCCGAGTACTGAGGACCAGCGTCTTTTTGGATTGCCAGAAATCGCGGCATGCCTGCTGAATTTTTGAATCCGGCTGGGTCATGATTAAGCCTCTCTTTGCTGCAGCCATTCTCCGATCTTAAGCAGCTGCTCAGCACAAACCTGATGCGCCATCGGATAGGTATGCCACTCAACCTGATAACCACCTTTTTCAATCGCGGCGCGGGACGCCTCTGCGGAGGCTAAAGGGACAACCGGATCGTACAGACCATGCATCATTAGAATCGGCATTTTGCGGTGCAGGTAAAACTGCTCGGCCATCGGGCAATAGGTTGACAGACCCATGACCCCTCCAAGTTCATACTGACCGCTCAAAGCGGCATGCAGCGCAATCAACCCACCCTGTGAAAAACCGGCAAGAATAATATCTTCAGCGGCCATTCCCTGTTTAAGCTGATTTTCAATCAACTCGAATACCCGATAACAGGCAACACGAATACCGGCGGCATCGACATCGTTCATCAGATCTTCACTGCGGATGTCATACCAGGAATGCATTTGCATGCCTCCATTAATGGTAACCGGGTTAATCGGCGCATGCGGAAAAATAAAGCGAATGCCATGGTCTTCGGGCAGACCGAGTTGCGGAACGACGGGTTCAAAATCATGACCGTCCGCACCCAGTCCATGCAACCAAATAACCGTTTTTTGTACTTTACCCTGCGGTTCAATCAGAACCGGCGGCTCCTGTTTCAGTTGTGAAAACACGCGTTATTCCTTAATTTCCTGCTGTATTTTTGAGATTTAGCACCACTTTACCAAGCCGTAACAAGAATACAATTGTAAATCGGCCAAAAGCGCCGGTCTCTGGTAAAATAGCCGCCATTCAACGAACTATCGGAAGTTAACCTCAGGGAAAGGCTTTATGAAAACCCTTCTGTGTGTAGTATGCGTGCTGATCGCTCTGGGCGGCTGCGGCAAAAAAAGCGACTTGACCTTGCCCGACGAACCGCAAAAAAGCCTGTCGGGATTGAGCGACAATCAGCGCCCTTAAAAACTTCCTTAATCCGCTTAAAGACCCCGTACGGGTTGCCGTCGAAAACGCAGCCTTTGAGCAAACGGGAAAGCCGAGCGGATTTTATCGCCGAATTCAGATTTTCAGGACTTAACATTATGACTCCATTCACCTATCAAAACGGCACCCTGTTTGCCGAGAACGTATCCCTGGCGCAACTGGCCGAAAACTACGGAACACCGTTGTATGTTTATTCCCGTAGCGAACTGGAAAACCGCTGGAAAGCTTTCGATCAGGCCTTCGGCAAACAGCCTCACCTTGTCTGTTATGCGGTCAAAACCAATTCCAATATTGCTGTTCTGAATGTTCTGGCCAAACTCGGTGCCGGTTTCGATATCGTTTCGCAGGGCGAACTGGAAAGAGTGCTGCGTGCCGGCGGCGATCCGAAAAAAGTGGTCTTTTCCGGGGTTGCCAAGCAGCCTGCAGAAATTCGCCGTGCGCTGGAAGTGGGCATCCGCTGCTTCAATATCGAATCCCATGCCGAACTGGATCGTATTCAGCAGGTCGCCGAAGAGATGGATCAGGTCGCAGCCGTGTCGATTCGCGTCAACCCGGATGTAGATGCCAAAACACACCCTTATATTTCCACCGGTTTGAAAGACAACAAATTCGGCGTTGATATCAACACCGCCCCGGAACTCTATCAGCAGGCCGCGAACTGCAGCCATGTCAATCCGGTCGGAATCGACTGCCACATCGGTTCTCAGCTGACCGAGATCACGCCTTTCGTCGATGCTTTGGAACGTGTTTTGGCGCTGAAAAACACCTTGCAAGAACAGGGAATCGAGATCCACCACCTGGATCTCGGCGGCGGTCTGGGCATCACCTATACCGATGAAACCCCTCCGGCCATCAGCGACTATATCGGCGCGCTTCTGGACAAACTCAACGATCCGGATATGGAAGTTATTATTGAACCAGGCCGAGCGATTGCCGGAAACGCCGGCGTTCTGTTGACGCAGGTCGAGTTCCTTAAACCGACCGAACATAAAAATTTTGCCATTATCGACGCCGCCATGAACGATTTGATTCGCCCGGCTCTGTACCAGTCCTATCAGGACATCGTCGCCGTTACACCGCGTGAAGACGGACTGCAAGCGCAATGGGATCTGGTCGGACCGGTCTGCGAAACCGGCGACTTCCTTGGTAAAGACCGCTCGCTTAACCTGCAGGCAGGCGACTTGCTGGCGGTTAAATCCGCCGGCGCTTACGGCTTCACCATGGCTTCCAACTACAACACCCGTCCGCGCGCTGCGGAGATCATGGTTGACGGCGAGCAGACACATCTGATCCGCCGCCGCGAAACTTACGATGACCTGATCGGCCTGGAAACACTGATCGAGGAATAAACCCGCCTCGTTCTGTAAAAAGAAAAAGCCCGCCGGATACGCATTATCCGGCGGGCTTTTTTATGACATTCATTCTTCGCTTGCTTATGTAAATATCCGCTCAATCCGCATTTCTAGGCAATTGCTGCAACAGCCAGAGATGCAGATCGCTGAGTTGCTTGGCCTGCGCCAGAGAATTATCCTCTCCGCGGATTTTCAGAACCTGAACCTGTGATTCGGATTGCGAAACATCCGGCCACTTGATTTCAGCCGCCCACAGACGCTCATCTCCATCGTCAGTCTTCTCGCGCCAAACCACAATCGAATGCTGTTGCGGCATATCCCTGGCAAGCAGCCACCAAGGATGTTGCAGCACACGACTGATAAAAACCAACTCCTCTTCACGCTCGATGACTTTCGGCTGCTCACCGATAAACCCGCTGTCAACAGTCTGCACGCTTTCCGGCAGAGCCTCTGCAAGCCACTGCTTATAAAGACGTTCAACGTCGGTCAGAAAACGGCATTCGGCCAATTGCGCAACGTTATCTTCTGCACCGAGCAACGCCAATAACAATAAAGCATCTTCAAGCAAAGCGACCATTGCCTGACACTGCAGTGGACGACAAGGCAATTGCGCCAGCGATTTATGCAATCGACTGCCGATCAGTTGCGGAAAACCGGCCGCCAGAGACAACGCCATCGAATTGATCCGCGGCAGCGCCTGCAAACCATGCAGACGCTTGGGATCGATAATGCAGGCTTCAATCTGTTCGGCAATCTGTTGATTGACAAAGCGCAGGCGCAAATTGCGTAACAGTTTGACTGTCTCCGCCTTACCGGGCCAGCCAAGTTGCTGCACCATTTGCTGCCGGTTACCGGTCATCAGAGCCACGACATCCGGCTCGGACAGACCGCTGGTCACCAGGCGCCACGCCAACATCGGGGATTGATCCAGCAGTTCGAAAAGCTGCGGGTATTTGGCGGCATAATGCAACAACATCAGCTGATGGGAGGGGAAAAGACGGCACGAATCCTGTACCCATTTGGGAATCTGCTTCAACCATGGATCCGTCTCGCGGTTTTTCGGCCATTCAAAGGGTTTGATAAAAACCGGATACTCGGGAATCGGCTCGCCATCAAGCATCATTTTGTCCCAGCTCGGCAGAGACAAAACACCCACTTCGGGAAAAAGTTTACGCGCATCGACCCAAAGCACCTGATCGAACTCTTCCCAGTAACAGAACTTGCTCAGATGCTTCTGGCGCAGATCCAAAGACGAGCTTTGCGCAAACTGCACCAGCGGTCTATGAGCGGAACCGGAGAGAGCGGATCGGAATTGCAGGCCGGATTTCATCGCATCATACCCGTCATTTACCAGCTGGCGCCGACCTTGAAGAACAGAGTCTTGATATACTCGGTTTCACCGATTGCCGGATGCACCGGGTGATCCGGCCCCTGATGCCCCTGATCAAACAGCTGTACCTGGCGGTCGATATGACGACCGGCCATCTGTACCGCCTGTAGAAGCTGATCGCGGGTCAGATGGTGAGAGCAGGAAGCAGACACCAGAATGCCGTCTTTTTCCAGGACGCGCATGGCCAGTTCGTTGATGCGCTTATAGGCCTCAAAGCCCTGTTTAAAATCTTTCTTGCGCTTGATAAAAGCCGGAGGATCGACAATGACAACATCGTATTTGTGCGCTTCCGCTTTCAGAGCATTCAATACATCAAACGCATTGCCCTGAATCGTGATCAGCTTATCCGCCACGCCGTTCAAGGCCGCATTGGCATCTACGCCATCCAACGCTAATTCCGACGCATCGACACAAGTCACTTCCTCGGCACCGGCATTGGCCGCAGCCACCCCCCAACCGCCAAGGTAGCTGAAAACATCCAGAACGCGTTTGCCCTGCACCAGTTGCTGCAAACGTGCGCGAGACTGGCGGTGATCGTAGAACCAGCCGGTTTTTTGCCCTTCCTGAACCGGAACCGCAAACTTGGTATTATTCTCTTCGATCACCAGCTCTTGCGGTAAATCACCGATCACCTCTTCGTCCAGAGAAAGCCCTTCCAGCTCGCGTGAACCGATGTTGTTTTTCAAAACGATCGCCTGCGGATGGTAAAGGTTTTCCAGCACCTGCAGAATGTCGGCTTTTACCGCTTCCATACCGGCGGTGGAAATCTGTACCGAGAAGACATCGCCAAAACGGTCGATCACCAGTCCCGGCAAGCCGTCGGCTTCGGCAAATACCAGACGATAATACGGCTTGTCGAAACTCAGTTCGCGTAGCGCCTGAGCTGCCTGAATACGCTTTTTAAGGAATTTCATATTCAGTTCAAGCTTGGCGCTGCGGCTTAAAATACGTGCGCAGATCAAAGTATTCGGATTGACATAGCCCATCCCCAGCGGTTTACCGTTGCTGGCTTCGATAATGACCTGCTGGCCAGGAGCGAACTCTTTCAAAGGGGTCTCTTTGGTGTCGACCTCATTGCTGAAAACCCATAAATGCCCCTGCTTGATACGGCGCTCTTCATTCTTTTTTAAGCGTAAACTGGCTAACATTGATTTTATTCTCGCTGCAGACCCGATTTTTTTCGGGCATTGAAAACAAAAAGAAGAGAGCGTTCTCGGGAACGGTTCTCTTCTTTTGCAAAATTAGAATGCGTACTGAAGGATTATTCGGCGTCGATTTGCGCCTGATAATCTTCATCGCTCAGAAGGTTGTCCAGTTCGGACTCGTCATGCGGCTGAATCTTGAACAGCCATCCGCCATCGTACGGCTCGTCGTTAATCAACTCCGGCTCGTCTTCCAGCGCTTCGTTATAAGCGACGATCTCTCCGCTCAGCGGTGCAAAAATATCCGATGCCGATTTAACCGATTCCAAAGACATCACTTCTTCTCCCTGGGCCACATCCGACCCCAATTCGGGAAAAGTTACGCTCATCAACTCGCCTAGAGCCTCCTGAGCAAAATCGGTAATTCCAACAACCGCCAAGCCGTCTTCATCAATATAGACCCACTCGTGACTATCGGCATATTTTAAATGATTCGGTAAGACACTCATCACAAATTCCTTTGATACGTTTTGGCAAATCATAACATCAATTAAAGGGAAGTTGCCAAGAACTCATAAGCCATTCCCGAAAGAACTTCTAAAAAGCGGATGTCCAGTCATTTTGGGAACTCAGAAGCACACTTAAACGGTGTCTTCAGGTGCCTTGTATCCTCCGGCACTTCGATGCAAAAAAGCGTTTTGGGAAATAGTTGCCGCCCATATAGGCCTTGGATACAATGGTGGCAATTCTACTAGCGGTGGCCTTAATGAAAGACCCTAAATTGCGCAACGCACTTCTCCTGCAACTCGTCGAGCAGGCTCAGGACGGCATTGTCGTAGCGGAGAAAGAAGGCGAAGATACGATTCTGATCTATGTCAATCCCGCCTTTGAAAAGCTGACCGGCTACAGCGCCGATGAAATCCTTTATCAGGACTGTCGCTTTCTTCAGGGGGAAGATACCCGTCAGGAGTCGGTACATAAAATCCGTGAAGCAATTGATAGCAGCCAACCGGTGCGCACCATCCTCAAAAACTACCGCAAAGACGGTTCACATTTCTGGAATGAACTCAGCGTCACCCCCTTCTATGATGAACACGATCGACTGACTTACTATATCGGCATTCAAAAAGATGTGACTGAACAGGTCGAGCTGCAAATGGCACTGGAAGCGGCCGAAAAGAAGATTACCGAACTCGAAGCTAGGCTGAAAGCAGAAAATTCAGGCGCCAATTAAAACCGCCCGCCAGCGTTGCTGGCTTAGAAAACAGTCGCCTGAATCTGCGGAAGATCTGCAAACAGCTCGCGGTAGGATTTCAGCTCCATCTGTACCGCTGACACCTTGTCCATCCGAGCCTCTTCAAGGGTCATGAAAACACTCGTCAATCCCGGGTAATGGATTTCTTCGGCAAATTCTGCCAGGCTCCTTTCCGCCAGCATAACAAGGCCGCAGCATTGTAATTGCTTTAACGCCTGTGTAGACGGCAAAGGTTTGACCCCACCCAAAAACGGAACAATTCCCTGATGACTTAACCAGAGTCCGCACAGAACCTGCGCCAACTGGGAGTCCACTTTCGGACTGGAAGCAACATAAACGTTTTGACAATGCCGATGGCCTTTAAGATTCTTCAGCCGCTGTTGCGCAAAATACAGGCGAGAATACAAACGGGGTAAGAGTGCACTCTCCCAGCATGTTCTGGCAGACGCGTCATGCAGATCCGCATCCAACTCGCATAACGTCTGCAGAGCGGACAGCTCGTCAAATTCGACAAACAGCGAATCGATCGCCGTCTGTAAAGCTGGGTAATCACTATTTTGTGCGCTGGCTGCAAGCGTATTGGCGATAGAGCGTAATTCATTCGGCGCCTCGCAAGCCTGCGGACTTTCCTGCAAGATCGCTTTGACCTGACTGATCGCAACCCCTTGCCGGGTCAGATCCACCGCACGCTTGAGCACCTCAATATGCTCATCGGTATAGAGTCGATGCCCGCTTTCGGTTCGTACCGGTTCCACCAAGCCATAACGACGCTCCCAGGCGCGCAAGGTAATTGCATTTACGCCGGTCAGTCGCGAGACCTCACGAATTGGATAAAGAGGTTGGTCCATGGCACTCGATCACAGTCAATTAAATTCAAATCCGCCTATCTTAGACAAGAACGCTCTAAGGCGCAATTAGGCACGCTTCCCGCCCCGTTTGAGTTTGTCGACCCGAAGCAGGTGCTGAGCCCTGCTGCGCTTTAAATCGACAACCGGATACGGATAATGTTTCCCCAGATTAATCCCCTTGAGTACACACTCCTGAGGATAGAGCCAGGGCGCGTGAATCGCTTTGCTTGAAAGCGTTCGCAACTCAGGCACCCATTTGCGGATGTAATCGCCCTGGGCATCAAACTTCTCGCTTTGGCGCAAGGGATTAAAAAGACGGTAGTAAGGCGCTGCATCAACACCGCATCCCGCAACCCACTGCCAGCCCATGGCATTATTCGCCGGGTCGGCGTCCAGCAGTGTGTTCGCAAACCAGGCCTGTCCGTGACGCCAATTCACATTAAGATCTTTTGTCAGCAACGAAGCAACCAACATCCGCACACGGTTATGCATATAGCCCGTTTCCCAGAGCTCGCGCATACCGGCATCAATAATCGGAATTCCGGTCTGCCCGCTTTGCCAGGCGGAGAGCGACTCGGCATTATCCTGCCAGCGCATATCTGCAAACTTCTGCTGAAAAGGCTCGGTTTCCGTATTCGGGAAAAACCATAACATCAGACGGGCGAACTCCCGCCACAGGAGTTGTCTAAGCCACGGCTGCGCATTCAGTTGCGGGTTTTCTTCAGCATAGGCTATTAATTCGAAATAGATCGCTTGGGCGGAGATTTCCCCGAAATGCAGGTAAGCAGAGAGTCGGCTGGTTGCATCCAATAGCGGAAAATCTCGGTCATGATCGTAATCGCTCAGGTTTTGCGTAATAAAACGCTGCAGCTGCTGCCACGCGGCATCCTCTCCCGGCTGCCAATATTGCAGCAGCTTTTGCGCCCAAGGCCGGTTCTGAATCTCCCGCAGACTCAGCGGCAATTCAAAACGTTCAGCCGGCAACTGCGGCCAGTGTAATTTGAGCCAGTCCTCATCCCGGGTCACCACTCTTTCATCAAGCGGCTGCAAGGCCGGCAGCTTGTCCACAACCGCTTTGTAAAACGGGGTAAAAACCACATAGGGATTCCCCTGTTTGTTGACGACTTCGCCGGGCGTAAACCAAAATTCGGAGTAGAACGGCTGCAGAGCCACCTGTCGTTTCTTACACATTTGCAAAGCAAGATTCTGCATTTCCGTAAACGGCTGGCCGACCTGAACACTATAGAAAACCTGCTGAGGTTCAATCTCCTGCAGAGCCAATGCAAACTGCTGCGCAAAATCGCCGCTGTACAGCAAAAGCTCCGCGCCCTTATGCCGCAGTGAGGCTTGTAGTCGAAGCAAGCTGTGTGCAAGCCAGACGCTATTCGCCTGACCCAGTGTTCTTTGCGGGTCATGAAAATAGACCAATGCCACCTTATCAGACTGCGCAATCGCATCTTGCAAAGCCGGAAGATGACTCAAGCGTAATTCTCGCTGGAGCCACACCAATGTAGTTTTCTCCATAAAGCCTCTCCTAGCCACATTAGACACCGTGTGCGTTTTCCCTGAGCAAATACCAAACCGATCGTCGGACAACCTCAGGAATGCGCCAGCGTAAACTGGCACACCGAAACCTGTCCGCTCTCAAACCCGATCGTGCAGTAATCCAGATAGTAATTCCATATCCGCTGAAACGTCTTGTCATACCCCATTTGTTGCAACTGATCCCCATGGTGATTAAAGCGCTGTTTCCACAGCTGGCAGGTGGTCGCGTAATCTGTACCGAAGTCGAGACGATTTATGATCTTAAAACCGTACGCATCGCTCAGCGTTTCAATCTGAGTAACACTCGGCAGCAAACCTCCTGGGAAGATGTACGCCTGAATAAAATCCACTCCCGACTGATAAGTTTCGGCTTTTTCCTCGGCAATCGTAATAATCTGCAGCAGCGCTTTGCCGTCTTTTTTCAACCGTTGTTTCAGCATTGTAAAATAACTGTCCCAGTAATCTTTCCCGACAGCCTCAAACATCTCAATCGAAACGACATGATCATACTGTCGGTTTTCGTGACGATAGTCTTGCAGAGCCACCTCGTAACGCTCACGCGGAAATTCTTTAAGGCGCTGCAAAGCATATTTTTGCTGCTCTGCCGACAACGTCAATCCCTTGATGCTAGCCCCTCTTTGCAAGGCACACTGCATAAAGCTACCCCAACCGCAACCAACCTCCAGAACGTGCTCACCGCCGACAATTCCGAGTTCATTCAGAATACGCTGGTTTTTAACCACCTGAGCCTGCTGCAAAGAGAAAGTATCGCCTTGGAAAATACCGCTTGAGTAGGTCATAGTCGAATCCAGCCAAAGCGCATAAAAGTCATTTCCCAGATCGTAGTGATAGGACACATTTCGACGACTGTTCGCCAGAGAATTATGCCGTTTTCGGTGTCGCCACAGGTGCCGCCAATGACCCCATCGGTTGTTCAACAGAGCATCGAATTGCTCGGCATTAAGATGCGCCAGTTTCAAGAGACGGTATAGCGACGTCGTCTCGACGGCACTCTCGAAGTATGCCTGAGCTAACCCCAAATCCCCCTGCGTTTTGAGCAGCCAATAGGCTCGCAAAGGACGAACGACAATCAGTTCGGCATGCGGGCCGGGCTGGTTACCTTCATAACGACGGCTTCGTTGATCATCGAAAGTTAATGTCAAACTGCCGTATTGCAATTGATCGAAAGGCAGCTTCAAAAGCATATTCTGAACCCATGAAGGGGCAATGAAACGCTCGCAGACGCTACCCAATAAAGATCGACCGGTGGTGAAATTTTTCAACATAACAGCATCTCCGAGTGTGAATATTTAACGTTCGCCTGCTTCTTAGGGGTATGGTGAAATTTACCGCCCAAAAACCAGATCTTTAAGGCCCACCAGTGGATCATGGTCAACACCTTGAGGCTGTTAAACGGCATCGCTAAAGCGGCCCGTAATAGAGATTTACGCGTCAAAGGCAAAGCGGTAGCTGCTTGAGTCGCCACCAACATCGGCTGCTTCCGACAGCTCTGGTAAATACCCAAGTGAAAGGTATCTCCGGGCGCTTTCAGGCGAAACCGGTATTCACAGTCCATATCAATAAACGGGGAAACGTGAAAAGCCTTATCCGCTTTGGCTTGCACCTTACAAGCCTGTGCAGATAAAGGCTTGCCACGGTTACTTAATACATAGTGATGCCATTGACCGAAGGTATTGCTCACTTCACCGACAACCGCGATCATTCGGTCCTGCTCGTCATAGGCATACCACACCGCCAGCGGATTGAAGACAATTCCCAGAAAACGCGGCGAGCAGACCAGTTCAATACGCTTCGGCGCCTTCTCGACCCCGTATTCAGCCAAAAGGCTCTCCAACCATGGTCGCCACGGTTTTCCGTCACGTGCGCCAAAATCCTTGTAATTCAGGCTATATAGATTGAAGCGATTCAGCGAAAGAAATTTGCAGAATCCTTTCAGCGCTCCAATCTCTTCTTCAATCCGGTCAACCTCGACCCGCAGACTCATAACTTTGTACTGAAAGGCATAGTGCACCGGAAACATCCGCTGATGCATCACCGAACCGAAATACACGGCCGATCTCTTCTCATATCCAGACATATTCATACTTCCGTTCTCCGGTTTTCCCACGGCAGAGAAACATTCCATCTCCGTGCCAAATCCACCGCACTGCGCAAACCGTCTTCGTGGAATCCGTAACCGGTATAGGCGCCGACAAACCAGCAATTGTCCACTCCCTGAAGTCCACTCAGAGATTTCTGGGCATCCATCGCCCCTTGGTCAAAGACCGGATGTTCATATTGAATGCGCTGAAAAGTCTTGTGCTCCTCAGGTTCCTGTAATGGATTCAGCGTCACCAGCAGCGGCGTTTTCAGCGGGATATTCTGCAGCTGATTCATCCAGTAGGTAACTGCGACATTACGCTCCTCACTGCAGCTTTCACGCAGATAATTCCAACTTGCCCAGGCATTTTTACGTCTGGGCATCAGACGCGGATCACTGTGCAGATATGCGATGTTCTGCTGATACTTAAAGGCCTGCATACAGCTGAAGGACTGTTGCAGAGTGCTGTCAAACAGCCGCCAGTTCTGATCCCCATGCGCGGCAAAAACCACATGATCGAAAAACGCCTCACCGTTTTTGGTTATGACCTTCAAGCCATCTGCGCTTTTAGCAACCCCGCGCACCGAATCGTAAGCTACGGAAAAATTGGCTTTGTGCATCAGGGCATCGATATAGTTTTGCGCGCCCCCTTTTACCGTCTCCCACTGTGGGCGATCCTGAATGTTGAGCAGGCCATGATTTTCAAAAAAGCGCAAAAAACTCTCTGCCGGAAAGGCCATCATTGTTTTTACCGGACACGACCAGATTGCCGCAGCCATTGGAAGCAGATAATAGTCGCGCATCCGCAGGCTGAAATGATGCTTGAGCAAATAGCTCTCAAGGCTGAGCGTGCGAAGCTGGCCGTTGAACAGATCTTTTTTGGCCTGACGGTTGAAACGCAGAATCTCGGCCAACATTTTCCAGTGTGCGACCGAGAGAAGGTTTCTGCGTTGAGCAAAAAGCGTGTTGAGATTATTGCCCGAATACTCGATTCGCCCCTGATCAACCGAAACCGAAAAACTCATTTCGGTATTTTCAATCGGGACCTTGAGGTGTTTAAACATTGCGTTCAAATGCGGGTAATTCGGTCGGTTATAAACGATAAAACCGGTATCCACCGGCTGGTCGACACCTTCAAGCTGTACCGAACAGGTGTTGGTATGTCCGCCCAGCCGAGCATCTTTCTCAAACAGCGTGACCCGATGCCTCTGACCCAGAAACCATGCACTGGCCAAACCGCTGATCCCGCTACCAATTACCGCAACGCTTTGTCCCGGGGCAATACCGCTTCGCATAACTATTGATTTCATTTCGCACCTTCAACCTATACACACCCTTTTTTAAAGTTATACAAAAACCTTTACATAATTTCAAATTTATTATACAAATTAAATAAAAAAGCAGGACAAGAGGTAAACAAAGATCTTCGCCCCCGTTAATGAAACACTCTATTTTATGGGGAATAGAGCGGCAGAATTCCTTTGGCAAAGGCATTGTAAAAAATGCCGCCAAATCTATACAAAGCTGTACAGGAGCATAATCCCTCTTCCCGAACGCATACGCTTGAGGCAATCACATGGAACAGAAGCAAAACAGAACGGTATGGATCGTCGGCGCTTCGCAAGGCATCGGCCTGGCCGTAACCCGTCAATTACTGGACAGCGGATTCACGGTGGTTGCCTCTTCCAGAAAAGCGACCCAGTCAT
The DNA here is from genome assembly GCF_013282625.1 of Thiomicrorhabdus xiamenensis. NCBI lineage: Bacteria > Pseudomonadati > Pseudomonadota > Gammaproteobacteria > Thiotrichales > Piscirickettsiaceae > Thiomicrorhabdus > Thiomicrorhabdus xiamenensis. The sequence goes on along the minus strand of NZ_CP054020.1, from coordinate 491,676 downwards.
TAGAGCTTATTCAGCTTCAGAAACGGTTTAACTCTGGAATACTGCATCTTCTGGACTGCGATATCACCGAAGAAAACTTACAAAGCTACTGCCAACAGGCCTGGGAACTGGCCGGAGGTCTCGATTACTGGTTTTACAATGTCGGTCTCTACCAACCGATGACGGTTTCCGAATGGGACTGGAACGCCTTTGATTCGATGAATCAAAGCAACTATCTTGGTGCCGTCAAACTGATGATCCCGCTGCAGCAGCTTCAGGCGCGACACAGTAAACCGATGCGCTGGCTATGGAATATCAGCCTGGCCGCCGATTTCGGCCTGCCCTATGGAGGAGGTTACTCGGCGCCCAAAGCGGCTCTGTTGAATCTTGCCGAATCGATCGCGCCGGAATTAGCCCGGCAGCACATCAAACTTCAAGTAATTAATCACGGCTTCGTCAAAACCCGCTTGACCGCAAAAAACCGTTTTGCTATGCCCGGCCTGATGGAAGCAGAGGAAGCGGCGTGCAAAATCGTGCCGCTATTCGAGCAGAATCGCTTTGAACTGCGTTTTCCGTGGACCTTATCGATACTGCTGGGGATGCTAAAACGTCTGCCAAAAAGCTGGAGCCTGTCTATAAATAAGAGGATGCTAAAAGATGGTTGATCCGATACCCGAGTGGTTAGCTGCTTACGCTCAAGCCTATGAAAATCTCAATCAAAACACGCTCCAAAGCGATTTGAGCCCTCTTCTCTGCGAACAGATCTATTTTGAGGATCCGTTTAACCGCATTCATGGCAAAACCGATACCCTAAGCCTTTTCGAACATATGTTCGCGACCCTTCAGGCACCGAAATTCACCGTTCTCGACATGGCCGTCGGACAGAACGGCACTGGCTATCTGTATTGGCGCTTCGACTTCCGATACCGACACAGGACGCAACAGTTTGACGGCATGAGTAAAGTCGCCTTTGACACGGACGGGCGTGTCCGCTCGCATATCGATTACTGGGATCCAGCCAAACACGTATACAGCCAGATCCCGATATTAAGGTCACTTCTGCGCTTTGCCGAACAACGCCTCGCCCTGCCACAAAAATGCAAAACCCGCGCGTGAATGAATTAAGGGGATGAAAATCCCCAAGCAGCCCGGCCGCAGTCATTGGCATTACAAAGCCTAAAAGCGCATAATGACCGAAGATACATACCGATAAGGAACCCCGAATGTCTCGTTTAACACTGCTATTTGTCTTCCTTCCTCTTATGGCACTCCTGTTCTCGCCCTTTGCGGCAGCGGAACTTAAAACCGGGGAAATGGCGCCGCAGTTTTCACTGTTTGATCAGCACCAGAAATCGGTTTCTCTGCAACAGCAGCGAGGAAATTGGGTCGTACTGTATTTCTATCCGAAAAACGACACCCCCGGCTGCACCACCGAAGCCTGCAGCTTTCGAGACAATATCAATCGGCTGATTGCCCAACAGGCGGTTATCCTCGGAGTCAGCGTCGACTCGATCAGCAGTCACCAGAAATTTGCCGAAAAATATCGCCTGCCATTCAGTCTGCTTGCCGATAAGGATGCCGTCGTTGCACAAAAATATGACGCGGTTTTGAATCTGGGCATTGTGAAATTCGCCAAACGTCACAGCTTTATTATTGACCCACAGGGGCGAATTGCTCGAATTTACCGGAATGTGGATCCGCAGAAACATGTAGCTCAGATTCTTAAAGACCTCAAACAGCTGCAAAAAGAAGAGGGGAAATAGATGAACGAAACTCAGAACAGAGCTTCAATTGTATTCGGTATGGGGTGTTTCTGGGGCGCGGAAAAGCGCATGAGCGAAATATCCGGTGTCCTTGATGTCGAATCCGGATACGCCGGTGGAGATAGCGCTTCGACCTCTTATCAGGAGGTTCTATCGCTGGAAAAAGCCTTACATATGGGAATGAGCGACGAACGCAACCATGCCGAGGTCATCAAGGTTATCTACGATCCACGACTGGTCGATTTGGAGACATTAATGATCCACTTCTGGCAGAATCACGATCCGACTCAGGGCGACCGTCAGGGAAATGATGTCGGCAGCAATTACCGCAGTGTCATCTACTATCAACAGGAAAACGAAAAGGCCTTAGCGGAAATAACCAGAGAACGTTATCAACAGGCGCTAAGCCAAAACGGTTATGGTGCAATCACGACCGAAATCGCGCCTTTGAAAAACTACAATCGTGCCGAAGAATATCATCAGGATTATCTGCAGAAAAACCCGCACGGTTATTGCGGACTGGGCGGAACAGGCGTACTTTACCCGGACTAAATCGCAGTTTGATCCCAGCTTAAAGCGCCCGTTCCTTTCGCGGGGCGACTTTACAGAAGAGCGATTGCGATCACTTCCAGTACCGCACCTACCGCAATTAAAAATGCGCAGTGCAGGCAGGTCTCTAACCCATGAAACCCTTTCATAGAGATCTTTACCTTGTTACAGATTAAATTAACGATTACGCCGCTAGCTCCGGCTCTACTGAAAACTCAGTTTAAGAATCCCGGCCGTTAACTTCAACCTGACATTTTTTATTGCAATATAAAGCAACTTTTAGGCTTTTCTTTTACCTGAAAACTTATTGAACCGAGAACCGTCTGACGAAATTGACAAGCCTCAAAATCACGCCACTTGTCCATGACCGGAAAATTACTTAATGTGAGGAAGACTTATAAATCCTGTTAGAATTCAAGAAAGTGACGCTAAGCCCGAACGGCAGGAACTGAAGCAATGAAACTAATCTCAATGGCAACGCTGAAAATAGGCTTGGCACTGCTGACTCTGAGTTTGCTGACGGTGGTAGCCGTATACAGCATTGATCGTTCTTTTTTCCATAAAAATGCCGTCGATACGTCCTATCAGCAAGCGCTGCACGAAATCCAGTACAACGAAAGTCACTTTAATGAAGTGCTTCGCGATACGGCTGACACCCTCATCGCCATTGAAGAAAACAGCATTTTCGTCAACTATCTCAAAAACAAAGGCAGTAAAACCGCCTTAACGGATTTACTGCACGGTTTTGCTCGCGCCCATGAGCGCATCAAGCAGCTACAGGTCATCGACCAAAACGGCCATGAACAGATTCGCATTACCCGGAATACACGGGACTCAGCCCCCTATCTGGTTGAGAGTTACAAACTGTCCAACCTAGCCGAGCGCGATTACTTTATCCGCGCTCGCCAAGATCCCTACTCCATGCTGCATTTCTCCAAACTGGGCTCCAGCAGACAAAACCCAAACGTACAACAGAATGGCGAAATTACGGCAACCGTCCGCGCCACTCTCAGCAGTTATGACGAAGACGGTTTCCACGGCATCGTGACCGTCGAACTGTTCGTTCAGGATCTGCTCAAAAACCTCGTGACATCACCCTTTCTGTATAACGCCATTCTGCTTGACGCACAAAGCTACCCGATCTGTCATTATGAGAAAGAAAACAACTGGGGAGCCTACCAGAATCCGCCGATTAATCTGGCCTCGGAATATCAGCTGACAATAAACCAACTGGCCAAGGTGCCGGTTATCGAACAAAACAACCAGCTGGCGGTTCGCCTTAATTTACCGCTGGAGGAAAATCTCTCTCTGATTGTGCGCATCAAACCGGAATACCTGCAACAGCTGAACAAAGATCACAACCGCAGCTATCTGGTCAGTAGCCTGGTGGCCCTGGCGCTTTTCATCCTTGGCGCCATCATTATTTTCAGACTGATTAAAAGACAGAACCGACAACTTCAGCACCTCAATCAGCAAGTGTTGCTGGCAAGTGAAAGTGCCCGTATCGGCTTCTGGGAATTTTCACCTGCCGAGCAGACCTTCCGCTTTGACAAAACATTGTTAAAGCTCTGGCCTTTTCTGAAAAACAAATCACTCTATTCGCTTGATGAGATTAAACTTTTACCCGCACCTCTGGCTGAGAACCTGCAACAGATCCATCAGGAAATCAACAATCGCCCCCTGCCTTTCAAAGGCCACTTTGAAATTGAGATCCCCTGGAAAAAACGCCATAAGAACTGGCGATTACAATACAAATGTATGCTGGATAAAACCCGGCAGGTCATCTGTACCGGTAGCTGTTATGAAATCACCGAGTTCAAAGACTATGAATCCCAGCTTCTCTCTCAGGAACGTCGCTGGAAAACCGCCCTGCTTGGAAGCGGAGACAGTTATTGGGAATGGGATATCAAAACAGACCGGCTGTATTTTTCGGACCGACTGTGCGCGATACTCGGCTATAAAGAGAATTGCCACCTGCCCGATATGCAGCAATGGCTGAAGTTAATCCATCAAGAAGACCTTGCCAAAAGCCGGAAGCTGCTCGGAGAACTTTTCCAGGGCCAGCGCAATGCCTATCAGAACGAAATCCGGGTCTTAGACAAAAACAATCAATACCGCTGGTTGCTGGATCGCGGGGTTGTACTAAATTACGATCAGAGCGGCAAACCCGAAAAAATGATCGGTACCCACAGCGATATTACTGAGCGCAAAACACATGAGCTGACAGCGCAGCGCCTGACCCACGAGAAGCAGACGCTGTTCAATACCATTGACAGTATCTTGATCACCTGCGACCGTGATGGAATCATCACGCATTTCAACCGTACCGCCGAATTACAACTGTTCTATTTCAGTGACAAGGTGGTCGGCAAACTCAGTCTGTTAATGCTGCTCAACCCGATCGACTTTATCCGTCACGCGCAGAAAATGCACATCGATATCCCGGAAAAAACACTGCCCTTAAGCTTTCAGAGCCTCTATAAAATTATCGAACACCAGCCTGTCCGAGCCTTTACCACGCAATTGAGAACCCGCAATAACAGTACCATACCGGTCATGCTGTCGCTATTCACCAAGCTCGACGAAAATCGCGAGCCCAACGGACTGGTGCTCAACGCAACCGACCTGCGCCCGCAAAAACAACTGCAGGAAAGACACGACGAATTCGAGAACAAATACTACAACCTGTTTGAGCAGTCGCTTGACGGCATCTTGTTGATTGATGCCAAAACGCTCAAATTAATGGAATTCAACCAGACCAGTTGTAAATTGCTCGGATTCAGCCCCGGTGAACTGGCCGAACTCTCTCTTAAGGATATCGATACGGAAGATGCCACCGGTAGCATTCTCAAACAGATTAAAAAACTCGAACACCGCGACGTCGTTTCTTTCGAGAGTGTGCTCGTCAATCGCAGCGGACAAGCTAAAGACGTGCTGATAAAAATCCGTAAAATCCACGGCCAGAATCGCGACCTTCTGTATGCAATCCTCCACGACATCAGCGACTTCAAACAGATCCAAAATCGTCTGGAAGAACAGAGTTCACGCCTGATTCAGGCACAAAGCCTCGGTAAACTGGGAAGCTGGACCTATAACTTCATTTCCAAGAAGCTGAACTGGTCTCTGGAAATGTTCACTATTTTCGAAAAGAACCCACTTACCTTCGAACCGGTCTTCGAAGATCTTATTCAGGACATCCATCCGGATGACCGCCAGCGAGTGCACAACGCTTTTCTGCATGCTAAAGAGGAAAACAGCCTGTTTCAGGTTGAGTACCGGGTTCAAATGAGTGACGGACGCATTAAATACGTTCTGGAGAGAGCAACTTTCTCCAGCGATGAAAACGGCGAAACGATCCTTGCGCAAGGTACCGTGCACGACATCAGTGAAACCAAGCAACTCCAGGAAGAGTTGATTCAAGCTAAAGTCAGCGCGGAAAACGCCAACCGTGCGAAAAGCTTCTTTCTGGCCAATATGTCGCATGAAATCCGCACCCCCTTGAACGGAATTATCGGAATCAACGAGCTTCTGGGCAAAACCCCTCTGAATGAAACACAGCAGGAATATCTGGAAAAATCGACTCGGACCTCCAAAGCGTTGATGAACATCATCAATGACATTCTCGACTATTCTAAAATCGAAGCCGGAAAAATCAGTTTTGAAAGCACTCAATTCAATCTCGGCGAACTGCTTTCCAATCTTGCCGACCTCTTCTCGATCGAAGCCGAACACAAAGGCATCGAGCTGATCTTCCTGATTGACCCGGAAATTCCAAACCAGCTGATCGGTGACCCCTTAAGAATCTCCCAGGTATTGAACAATCTGGTCGGAAACGCTCTGAAATTCACCTCTTCAGGTGAAATTATTATCTCCATGCGCAAGCTGCACAGCCATAACAACCAGGTGGAATTTGAAACTTTGGTAACCGATACCGGTATCGGAATTTCGCCCGAACATCGACACCGCCTGTTCAAGCCTTTCTCTCAGGCGGAAAGTTCCAACACCCGTAAATACGGCGGAACCGGGCTGGGGCTGATTATCAGTAAACAGCTGGTCGAGCAGATGAGAGGTCGCATCTGGCTGGATGAAGACTACCAGAACGGCAGCCGCTTCGGCTTCACTCTGAAACTGGGCTTCAAAAAGAGCAACGAGCACATTGCACCGGCAACCGATTCCGGAGCACCTTTCAGAGTACTGGCCTTAATCGGCCGACACGATGAAGCGGAAAACCTCAGACAGACGCTGAATCTTGCACAGATGCAGACCGACCTCTGTACGAACCTTCCGGAATGCCAGAAAAAAGTGCAGCAGCGTACCTATAATGCTGTCATCCTTGAACTTCAAGGCAAAAGCCTGCAACGTATCGAAGAAGTATTCCCGCTGGATTCTCTGCATTGCCCAATCTATCTTTTGGGCAAACAGGGCCGTCAGGAAGGCCTGCGTAAAGAGTTGAAAGTACGCAAACCGCCGATGACCCGTCTGGTTCTTAAACCTGTCATCGCACACAAAATGCTTGAAATACTGCTCCACCCTGAAGAGATTAAAAACGACTACGAAGATTCCGAACACCCGCTGCATTTCAGCGGCAACGTTTTGCTGGTCGAAGACAACGAAATCAATCTCTTTGTTGCCACCGACTTCCTGAAAGATCTCGGACTCGAAGTCGAACAGGCGAGAAACGGACAAGAGGCGGTCGAGATCGCTTCACAGAAAACCTTTGATCTGATCCTGATGGATTTGCAGATGCCGGTAATGGATGGCTTTCAGGCTGCCGTCAAAATCCGCGAGCGTGATTCGCAGACGCCGATTGTCGCTTTAAGCGCGGCGGTAATGGAAGAAGACATTGACCTGTGCCGCGAATCCGGTATCAACCAGCACCTGAGCAAACCGATCACGCTCAGTAAACTGGAATCCACTCTTGATGAATACCTGCCACGACGCGGGGTAGAAAATGAACAACAGGAGCGACACAATAATCCTTTGAATTCAGAGGAAAAAGCCCCCCTCATTAACTTCACTGAGCTGCAGGAACGCTATCAGAAAACGGAAAAAATTGATTACCTGCTCGGCGAGTTTTTACAATCCTATCAGGACTTTATAGAGAACAACCGGAACTATGACAGCGGCTCGGCAACATTCGACAGGGAAATACACACCTTGAAAGGTGTTAGCTCGGTTGTTTGTCTGGATCGTCTGTTCGAGAGCACTAAAGCCTTCTACCAAGCCAAAACAATCACAGACAAGCAAAACCTGCGTCCAGAGTTGGAAAGCGTCCTGCAGGAAACTCTGCAAGCAATCACATCCGCCCTACCCAGCAAGTCGCCATAAATGTGTTTAACAACAGAACTAAAAGTTATCTTTTCCCATATACTCGGGGGCTAAAAATAAAAAAACCCGCCATAGGCGGGTAATCAAAATATACGAAGCATAATAAACAATGAACTTTTCTAGCTACTTAAAACAAGTTAAATAAATTGTTTACCGTCCTTATTGTAATGACCCACTCCTTCATTGCAACACTTTTATTAATGCAAATTTAGCAATTAACAATTCCATATTAATCACAAAAACAACATATAACTGTTTTTAATGTATTTTTCTCAGTATTTAGGTAGGAAATTAGGATTAAAATGTTCCATATTTACTTTTAACAACCAGCCATTAAAAAATTTTTACTGTAAAAGTCTTGTCAATCTTTAGTAAATAAGTTAATTTTCTCTTCGTATTGCCGCTTTTTAAACATCAGTATTTTGTTTTACAGCAGTCAAAAAAATAATTAAGTTACTTTTTTACATAATTCAGGAGAAAGACATGCTCGTTTCACTTCTAGGTCTTGAAACCCCAACTACCAAACATTCCGATGACGGCCTTGCCGCTGCTGTAGGCACATTGCAAAGCTTGCCTGTTGTCGGTGATTCCGTATCACCACTACTAGATACCCTTCACAGCCTTCCGCTTCTTGGCGAAGACGTACGTTTCGTAACCTCAACACTGCATTCCATTCTTCCAGGCGAAACACTTATCAATGACGTTGTCGGCACTGTTACCAGCCTTCCAGTCGTCAGCGACGTTCTAGGACTTGTTGAATCAATCGATAACAACGTTCTAGCCGGCATCACTGGCCCAGAAGGACTTCTTCCTAACCTACTAGGTCCAGAAGGTTTAGTAGGCGGTCTACTTGGCACTGTAGGCGGCCTTGTTGAAGGTCTACCAGTTGTTGGCGGTCTTCTTGGCGGCAACGCAGATGGCGGTCTTCTTGGTGGACTTCTAGGTGAAGACGGTCTGGTCGGCGGACTTCTAGGTGGCCTTCCAATCGTTGGCGATCTTCTAGGTGGTGCCGAAGGCGGACTTCTAGGCGGTCTTCTAGGTGGTGAAGGCGGCCTATTGAACGGCCTTCCAATTGTCGGCGACCTTCTTGGAAGCAACGGCCTTGTCGGTGGTCTTCTAGGTGAAGACGGACTGGTCGGCGGACTACTAAACACCTTGATCGGTGAGCACGGCGTTGTAACGGGTGTAGTTGATACGGTAACCGATCTTCTTGAAGGCACCCTGGGTAACTTGCCAATCGTCGGTGACCTGCTATCTGGAGGCGGATTGCTTGGCGGTCTACTAGGCGGCGGTGATGAAGGTGGACTGCTAGGACTAGGCGATCTACTATCTGGCAACGACGGTCTGCTTGACGGTCTTCTTGGCGGCAGCTCTGCGGATGCCTCTGTTTCTGCAGGCGCAACCGTTGAAACCGGCGGACTTCTTGGTGGGCTGCTTGGTGACAACGGTCTTCTTGGCGGAATCCTGGGCGGTGACAACGGTCTTCTAGGTGGTCTTCTGTAACAGTCTTAATTTAACAACAAGACTGATAGGTCGATTTTCGGCCTGATTAAAAGGCGGTAACCTTCGAGTTATCGCCTTTTTTATTTCCGTTAATTTATTAAAAACATTGAGACTTTCTTGCCTGCAAGGGATTCTTATTTCACAAACTTGCTTATTCAGTACAATGAAGCCAATTATCCATAACCCATTTCCCTACGGAGCCCCATATGGAGACATCACGACTTTCAAAAAATCTAACGTCCTATCTCTTCATCTTTTCAGTTCTATTCACACAAGCGTCTTTGGCGGATAGCACAGACGCTCGACAGTTAAAACAACAGGAACAGCGTTATGCCATTTGCGCCGCGCTTGCAGAACCGCAGCAACGCCAACAATTCACTCAGAAATTGCGCAAACTTCATCAACAAAATAATCCCTCTATAGCGGCCGACGAGCAGGAGAAGCTGGTGGCTCAAAAAATAGAGCCTTTCGAACGCAGCTACCGCGAATACAGCTCGCAAAGTAAACAAAAGCTTTTTGATAAAATCTGTCTCAATGAAAACCTGCAGACGAATGAGAACTTCAAAGGCTTGCAAGTTTCAGAACTGCCGGAAAGCCTGCAAAATAAAATTCACATTATCGCGACATGCGCGCTTATTTCGAATTCTTACGGTCTGAAACAGCAAGCTCAAAAGCTAACTGCTGCGAATACGTTAATCATTATCGCCGGCGGTATGAACGGCAAAAACCAAGCCCTGCAACAACTCGCCGGCATTCATCAGGAAGTTACCAATGAGCTGAAAACCCTCGACAAAACACAGCTTAAAAACAAATTTACAACGAGCTGCAATCAAGTCAAGAAGATGCAGAACACTCAATAATTACAGGAGAAAATATGGACATTTGGAGCAAAATCTTTTGGCAGGCAGGCTTGGGACTGAGTATTGTTGTTCTTTTTGTCGCGATCAGCGCACTGATGAATGCGGAAAACGGACAATTAACCGTCGAAAACCTGGAACATCTCAGCGGCACCTATAGCGCTTTATTTTCCACTCTGCAATTTGTTGTCTATCCCTGGCTTGCACTCGGACTGTTTTTGCTAATCCGTTTTATTACGCGGAGATTTTCATAATTCACCGGTTCCAGACTCTCTAATAAAGGCTCTGTTCGGCAATACAATACCGACAGAGCAAACACTTATCCTGTTGCAAATCCTTTCGCTATATACTAAACGCCATATCAAAATATAATTCCGCACAAAAGTGATTAGTTAACGCAACAGATTTTATTATTGCAAAAAACGCACGAATACCCCCTTCTCATAAACTATTGCTATAACAACCCATTCCTTAAATTTATAAGAAAACCATAGACAGCAACATAACAAATACTTTTGTAACTGTTTGCTAAAAGCATATTTATTATTTATAAAAAAAATTTTTAACATAACCTCTTTTTATTGCATTAAGCGCAACAAAGGCTATAATTAGCAACTGTAAAAAAAATGCAAAAAGTACATTTTAATAACAATAAAAGCTTTTTAAATCAGACGCCACTGTTTTAAAGGCCAATCTTCATCAAACATGAAGTGAAAAATGATTATTTGGGAGAAAAGCAATGAAGTTCAATGAACGCTTAAAATACTATATTGAATATAAGGGCATCATTAAGCACCGCGTTGCTGAAGTTGCCGGGATCACGCCTAGCGCATTTTTCCGTTTCCTAAACGGAACCAGCACCATGAAGTCATCCAACATTGAAAAAATCAATGAAGTATGGCCGGAAATGATCGCTTTTGCCTTCTCGGTGGATCCGGATATTGCAAAACGCGCCAAAAAACTGAAACTATCGGACGATGACGAGTAAAAGTCACCCTCCTTTAAAAGAAACCCGGAGCCAAAATACTCTGGGTTTTTTTTCGCCCTGAATTCAGCACCTATGCAAAGGTGATTGCCGAAAAATACTCATCACTGGCGGTTGTTGTTTTATACAAAAGCTATACAATCATTACTGTCCCAATTATGGAGAAAGTAATGCATTATCACGGACGAGCTCAATTCCAGCATGGCGAAACCAGCGCCACCGGAATACTAATTACGAACCTAGGCACCCCTGACGCACCAACCAAAGAAGCGTTAAGGCCTTACCTAAAAGAATTTCTAGAAGATCCTCGCGTTGTTGAGCCGCCTCCGGCCCGTTGGCTATGGAAGCTGATTTTAAACGGCATTATTCTTAATACCCGTCCGGCAAAATCAGCGGAAGCCTATGCCAGCATCTGGGATTCAGAAGGTCCCGGCGCACCTCTGCTAAACATTACGCAGCGTCAACTGGAAGGCATCAAGAAATCCGTCGAACCGCATTTTCAGGGCCGCGTGGAATTCGCTCTGGCAATGCGTTACGGAAACCCTTCGATCGCCAGCGCTTTGCGGGAACTGCATGAAAAAGGCTGTCAGCGCATCGTTGTATTGCCTCTATATCCGCAATATGCCGCAGCCACTACCGCCTCTACCTTTGATGCCGTGTCTGCAGAATTGCAGACTTGGCGCTGGATTCCGGAACTGCGTTTTATCAACCACTACCACCGTCATCCCGGTTACATCAAAGCGCTAGCCAACAGCATCCGCGAACACCAAGCGGAGCATGGCAAGCCACAATTACTGGTGATGTCCTATCACGGCGTCCCTCAGCGCTATCTGGATAATGGCGATCCATATCATTGCGAGTGCCATGTAACCTCGCGCCTGGTTGCGGAAGAGCTTGGTTTAAGCAAGGACGAATACAAAGTCACTTTCCAGTCGCTTTTCGGTAAAGAAGAGTGGATTAAACCTTACACCGACGCAACTTTGAAGTCTCTGCCGTCTCAAGGAATCAAAGATATTCAGGTGATCTGCCCGGGATTCTCGGCCGACTGCCTGGAAACCATTGAAGAGATCGACGAAGAAAACCGCGAATATTTCGAAGAGGCCGGCGGCGAAAAGTTCAGCTACATTAAATGCCTTAATGATCGCGCAGATCATACCGAAATGCTGGCCGAGCTGATTTTACAGCACACTCAAGGCTGGTATGAGCGTGATCAGTTTGATCCGCAACAGGACTCTGCCGAAAGAGATCGCGTAAAAGAGAACGCCACAGCAATGGGTTGTCCTTTTTAGCAGGAGCCCAACTTGCAGCCATAAAAAAAGCCGCAATTAAGCGGCTTTTTTTATCTCTACCTGAAAAGCAGGATTATTTTCTTTCATCCAATGGTAGATAACACGCTTTGCCTTTGCCTGTATAAAGCTGTGTCGGACGGAAAATACGATTATTCTGCAATTGCTCGCGCCAGTGCGCCATCCACCCAGCGGAACGCGCTACCGCAAAAATCGGTGTAAACAGCCCCGGGTCAAAGCCCATTTCCTTATACAGAATTCCGGAATAGAAATCGACATTCGGGTAAACCCCTTTGTGTCCAAGCAGTTCTTCACAAACCTTTTCCACTTCCAGAGCAGTTGCAAACGACTTACTTAACTTGGCCGACTTGCCTTTCAGAAGATCATTAGACAGCTTCTGCAAAATACTCGCCCGAGGATCTTTAGTCTTATATTCACGGTGCCCCATTCCCCAGATCACTTTCTTGTCAGCCAAACGCTGCTCGATATACGGACGTGCATTTTCCGGAGAACCGATTTCGTCCAGCATCTCGATAACCTTCTGATTCGCTCCGCCGTGCAAAGGCCCGGAAAGCGACGCAATCGCCGACGAAATAACCGAACACGGATTAGCCAGAGTCGATCCGGTGACCATCGTCGTAAAGGTCGAAGCGTTGATCGTATGTTCTGCGTGCAAAATAAGAATTGCATCCAACAGTCGAGCCCAGTCTTTATCCGGCTCTTCGCCATTGAGCATATACAGAAAGTTTTCCGCATAGGTCAGATCTTTACGCGGCTCGATCGGATCAAAACCGTTACGCATATGCTCCCACATGGCAACCAGCGTTCCCATGTGAGCGATAATCTTAACGGTTACATCATTGATGTATTCCTGGTTTTCAGTACCGCCTTTCATATATTCGGTACTCGGATAAAAACTCGCCAGACTGGCTACCACGACCTGCAGCATATGCATCGGATGAGTCGTGCTTGGCAGGTTTTTCATGATCTCGCGGATATTGAATTTAACCCGACGGTTTTCTCGCAGCTGGCGATCAAAATGGTTCAACTCTTCTGCAGCCGGCAACTCGCCAAACAGAAGTAAAAGCGTCGTCTCTTCAAAAGAAGAATATTCCGCCAGTTCCTGAATGTCATAGCCGCGATAGGTCAAAATTCCTTTTTGACCATCAATAAAAGAGATCTGAGACTCCGTTGCCGGAACCCCCGCTAAACCTGGAATGTATTGCATAAGCTGCCCTGAAATTAGTCAGTTTTTTGAGTGCGTATCTTATACGCTAAATGAAGAACCGCAACCACAGGTCGTAGTTGCATTAGGGTTTTCGATAACAAAGCGCGCGCCTTGTAAATCTTCCAAATAATCGATTTTTGCACCGACAAGATACTGGAAACTCATCGGGTCAACCAGAAGAGTCACGCCGTCTTTCTCGACAACCGTATCGTCATCGGCCTGATTTTCGTCAAAGGTAAACCCATACGAAAAGCCGGAACAACCGCCACCGGTGATATAAACACGCAGTTTCAGATTCGGGTTCTGTTCATCTTCGATCAAGCCGCTGACTTTAGAGGCCGCCGCTTCGGTAAAAACTAGAGGTGCTGGTGTATCAGACATATCGGATTCCTTTTCATGTCATTGCCAAGCGCAAATAAAAAGCATTATAGCAAAAAAGAGAGGGGCTGATTAAGGCACTCTATAGAGCTCAACACCGCCCCTATCGCATTTTCTACCTGTTAACAAAACCTTACGGCAACAACGCAACCTGAGTCAGCCCCAAGGTTTCCTCGAGGCCGAACAGAATGTTCATATTCTGCACGGCCTGACCCGCCGCACCTTTTACAAGGTTGTCGATCACGGAAGTCACGACGACCTGAGAACTGCCTTGAGGACGGTACACAGCCAGACGGCACATATTCGAACCTTTAACCATTCGCGTTTCCGGAAGGCTACCCGCCGGCATCACATCGACAAACGGCTCGTTTTTATAGGTCTCTTCGAATAATTGCTGCAGCTCCGCCTGAGACATATCGGTTTTCATCGTCGCATAGATCGAATTTTCCATGCCGCGAACCATCGGCACCAGATGCGGCACAAACGTCAAACCGACTTCTCCACCGCTCAATTGCGTCAACTTCTCCTTCATCTCCGGAAGGTGACGGTGTCCGGAAACGCCATAAGCCTTGAAACTCTCACTCATTTCCGCGCCCAGCATAGCCACATTCGCTCCGCGCCCGGCCCCGCTGACACCGGATTTGCCGTCGGCAATGATATTGCTTGGATCAATCACCCCCGCCTTAAGCAAAGGCAATAATCCCAGCAGGACACTGGTCGGATAACAGCCCGGATTGGCGATAATCATCGCCTTGGCAATATTGTCGCGAAAATACTCCGGAAGACCGTAACAGACCTTGTCGAAAAGCTTTGCTTCGGTATGCGGCATACCGTACCACTTGGACCACACATCCAAATCTTCGATACGGAAATCGGCAGCCAGATCGATCACCTTGACACCGGCAGAGGTCAAGTCGTCCGCCATACTCATGGCAACCCCATGCGGGGTGGCGAAGAAGACGATATCGCAGGACTTCAGTTTTTCGCTGTCCGGCTGAGTGAATTGGAGATCATAAATTCCACGCAAATTCGGGTACATATCTGCAACCGCCACACCCTCTTCGCTACGCGAAGTAATCATACTTACCTCAGCCTGAGGATGATTGGCCAGAAGTCTCAATAATTCAACGCCGGTATAACCTGTACCACCGACAATACCCACTTTTACTTTTTGCATTTTATGATCCTTTTCTGCGCTGCTCGCCGGTAAAAACCGAATGAAACGTTTTATTTTACCGTTTGCCGTCGATTCGGTCTAATAATGTTCCATACGACAACTATAGAGAGAAATAAATACGCGATGCCGGGTTGGTTTTAAAACAATTCAGACAGCTCTTATCCATTTTTTCTCAATATCTGCCGCTAGGCATCTTAAGCAAATCACGCTAAGGTATCAGTAAACGAAATTGTTTTGATACGCATTCCGGATGGAGGCCCGATCGCCATGTCACATCTAAAAGAATCCGATATTACGCCACAGGAGTGGTTCCTAAATCGTCGGCAGCTTCTTCGCACCATAGGTGCGGCAGGCCTTCTGAGCACGCCTTTGAACGCTTTTGCCGACAGCAGTTTAAGATTCCAGCCAAACCCGCAGTACCGCCCCGACCTGAAGCTGACCGATGCGGAACATGCGTTGCACTACAATAACTTCTATGAACTCGGTACGGATAAATCCGACCCTTACCGCAATGCGGACCGGCTGATTACCGACAACTGGCAAGTGCGAATTGAAGGCGAATGTGCCAAACCGCAAACATTCGACATGGACGATCTACTGGCAATCGAACAAGAAGAACGTATCTACCGCTTCCGCTGTGTTGAAGGCTGGTCAATGGTCGTTCCCTGGATCGGCTTTCCACTGAGCAAACTGCTCAATAAAGTCGAACCGACCAGCAAGGCAAAATATGTCGAGTTCATCAGCATTCTCGACCGAAAAAACCTGCCAGGACAACGTTTCAATATTCTCGACTGGCCCTACCGAGAAGGCCTGCGTATCGACGAAGCGATGCATCCACTGACTTTAATGGCGACCGGTCTGTACGGTGAAGCCTTACAGAACCAAAGCGGTGCACCGCTCCGATTGATCGTCCCCTGGAAATACGGATTTAAAAGCAGCAAATCGATCGTTACCATTCGTCTGGTCGAAAAGCAGCCGATATCCTCCTGGATGCAAGCAACTCCGAGCGAATACGGCTTCTACTCCAACGTCAATCCGCAAGTTCCGCATCGACGCTGGTCCCAAGCCAAAGAAAGGCCTCTTGGTTCATTCTTCAAGAAGAAAACGTTAATGTTTAACGGCTATGCAGACGAAGTCGCCTCACTGTACAGCGGCATGGATTTACGCCGCTACTTCTAAGGAAACAAAGCATGCCTCTGGCCGCCAAACTCTTCATTTTCAGTCTCGTGTGCGCCCTGCCAGGGATCGATTTAGGCTGGAAACTATTACAAGACAATCTGGGAGCCAACCCGGTGGAAACACTGGAACATACCACTGGCGACTGGACAATCTATTTCCTGCTGCTGACGCTGAGCATATCGCCTGTGCAGCAACTTTTTGTCCCCAAATGGCCGATTCCAATGCACCTTATTCGACGCATTCTCGGACTCAGCGCTTTCGTTTATGCGTTACTTCACCTTGCGGTGTATTTTATTTTCGATATGGGGCTGGATATCGATGCAGCCGTCGAAGACATCGCCACCCGACCGTTTATTATGATCGGCATGACGGCACTCACTCTGCTCATTCCTTTGGCCATCACCTCAACCCAGGGCTGGCAAAAACGTCTCAAACGCCGCTGGCAGCAACTGCACAAGCTGATCTACCCAATCACCTTTCTCGGTATATTGCACTACGCGCTGCTGGTCAAAGCCGACCTTTTCATGCCATTACTGTATCTGCTGCTGTTCGGGATTCTAATGCTGTTGCGGCAGTTTAAACTGCCACGCCTGCGATAAACTAACGCGGAATGCGCTTGCCTTCCGCCTTGGCGCGCAACTGATCTTTTCGCTTCAGTTCAGGCTCATCAACCCAAAGCGGTAGATGCCCCGCTTCCCAAACCGGCCGGTTTTTCATGACCGCCGCGAAATACCCGCTACTTAACTGCTTATCCAACCAGGCTTTCAGATTGGGATAATCCGCTCGCTGCCACCAGATTTTATCGACATGCGCAAACTGACGGACAAACGGAAATATCGCCAAATCGGCTACCGATAATGCTGCTCCCAGCAGGTATGCACTCTGAGATAGACGCCGTTCCAACTTCTGCAAAGTAACTTCGCCCTGCGCACGGGCTTTAAAATGACCTTCCTCGGCCGAAAGCTCCGGATAATGCTTCTGGCACAGTTCAGGGTATTTGTAATCATCGAGGTGCTGCTTGAAATCAGCATCATTCTCGGCAATTAATTGATCCAATAGTTGCCGCTGTTGGGCATCCTGTGGATAAAGCGGACTTTTTCCCTGCTTATCCTTCAGTGCCCAACACATAATATCCCAACTCTCTTCCAGCACTTCACCGTCGGGCAACAGCAGAACCGGAACCGTCCCTTTGGCGGAAGCGGCCAGCATCTCATCGGGCTTATCCCAAAAAACAATCTCTCTCTGCTCAACCTGAATACCGGAAAAGTAGAGCGCCAGACGTGCGCGCATCGCATAAGGGCAACGACGATAAGAATAAAGAACCGGAAACGTATTTTGGTCTGACTCGACGTACATTCGGCACTCCTTCCAAGAAAAAAAACTTAATTTAGAAAATTCGTCTGCAAGAAGCAAATCGATTTCCCCCGATTTTTGACATTTCAAATTGAGGCTTTAGGATTAAGGGCTCCAGACACAACCGGAGATACCATGCCGTTTCTTAGAAACACGCTTTTTTTACTCAGTTTATTTATTTTTTCCGCAAATGTTCAGGCTCAGTTACATACCAAAGAGACTCAGGATATCGAGAATCTTGAGGAGCCCGTCTACAACCCGTTTATCGAACGTTACGTACTTGATGAACTCAAGCAACTGCGCACCGATATGAACGACCTTCACGTCGATATCACCAAAGAGGTTGTTAACCGGGAAATGGCCGCCACAACTCGCGCTGTAAGCTATGCAACCGATACCATTACTTACTTTTTCTATCTTATCGCCGGAGTCAGTTCCGTACTGGTATTGGTCGGCTGGAACTCCCTGCGCGAGGTAAAAGAAAAGGTGCACACTCTGGCAAACACCAAAATCGAAGAAGTCGTTTCCGAGTACGAAGACCGCCTGGAAAAACTCGAAGAGGAACTTAACCGAAAATCCCGCGGTATCACCAGCGCCCAGAAAAGGCTCTCGCAACATCAGGATATCTACAGTCTGTGGCTCAAGGCAGGTCAGGAACAGATTGCCAGTAACAAGGTTGAAATTTATGATCAAATTCTGGAGCGCGACCCGGAAAACGCCGAAGCTCTGACCTACAAGGCGGATGTCGTATTGGACATGGACGAACCGCACTGGGCGATCTCATTATGCCTGCAGGCACTGAGAATTGACCCTGAAAACAGCCATGCGATGTATCAACTGGCGAGCGCCTACGCGCTTCTCGGCTCAACGGAAACGGCCTTGCAATATCTGGAAAAATCGCTCAATGGTGCCGAAGGGAATGCGGATTCGATCTATAACGACTCTCACTTCGAAAGCCTAAGAAATAATCAACGCTTTATCGAACTGCTGAAATTCTACGACAGTAGCTATCAACCCGAGTCGGATTAATAAAGCGTCAATTTTAAAAACAAAAAAGCCAGCATTACGCTGGCTTTTTGAAGAATGAAAGCATTCTAATTTCTGAATTGAGGGTTATGACTATGCTGTCAATTCGAAGCGGCTAAATGAGCCGTTGCAGAGCATACATTTTAGTACATGAGCACCGGAAGCATTTAGCCAACAAAGAAGTGGCCGTATAGACGAAAGCCTCAAACAGAAATTACATCATGCCGCCCATTCCTCCCATTCCGCCTGCCGCTGCAGCAGCATCATCGCCACCTTTTGAAGGCAGGTCAGCAATCGCCGCGCCCGTAGTCAGAACCAAACCGGCAACAGATGCTGCGTTTTGCAGTGCAGAACGCGTCACTTTAGCTGGGTCGATAATACCCGCTTCAAGCATGTCAACATACTCTTCTTTAGACGCATCGAAACCGAAGTTACCTTCACCTTCCATTACCTTGTTTACGATAACAGAACCTTCAAGACCACAGTTTGCCGCGATCTGACGCATTGGCTCCTGCATAGCGCGCATAGCGATCTGGATACCGACGTTTTGATCGTCGTTATCACCTTCAACAGACACTTTAGAAAGCGCACGAACCAGAGCAACACCACCACCTGGAACGATACCTTCCTGAACCGCAGCACGCGTCGCATGCAACGCATCGTCAACACGGTCTTTCTTCTCTTTCATCTCAACTTCGGTAGCCGCACCAAGTTTAAGAACCGCAACACCGCCGGAAAGTTTTGCCAGACGCTCTTGCAGCTTCTCTTTATCGTACTCGGAAGTCGTACTTTCCAGCTGAGCTTTGATTTGCGCAACACGGCTGTCGATATCATCTTTAGAACCAGCACCATCGATCAGTTTAGTGGTGTCTTTACCAATGACTGCAGACTTAGTTTCACCAAGAAGGTCCAGAGTTACAGATTCCAGGCTTAGACCGACTTCTTCAGAAATAACCGTACCACCGGTTAGAACGGCCATATCTTGCAGCATTGCACGGCGACGCTCACCGAAACCAGGCGCTTTAACAGCCGCAACTTTCAGAATACCGCGCATTTGGTTAATTACTAGCGTCGCTAGCGCTTCACCATCAACGTCTTCCGCAATGATCAACAGTGGACGGCTCGCTTTAGAAACCGCTTCCAGCGTCGGCATTAGATCACGGATGTTAGAAATTTTCTTATCGTAGAACAGGATGAATGGCGCTTCTAACTCTGCAATCATTTTGTCTGAGTTAGTCGTGAAATAAGGAGACAGGTAACCGCGGTCAAATTCCATACCTTCTACAACCACCAGTTCATCTTCCAGAGAAGAACCTTCTTCAACGGTGATAACACCTTCGGTAGAAACACGCTCCATCGCTTCGGCAATCATTTCACCGACTTTAGCGTCGGAGTTTGCTGAGATAGTACCAACCTGAGCCCAAGAAGCTTTGGTATCACAAGGCTTAGCCATTGCTTTGATTTCCGCAACAACGGCTTCAACCGCTTTGTGAATACCACGGTTAAGATCCATTGGGTTCATACCCGCTGCAACCGACTTCATCCCTTCGCGAACGATCGCTTGCGCAAGAACTGTAGCCGTTGTGGTACCGTCACCGGCAACATCGTTGGTCTGTGAAGAAACTTGCTTCACCATTTGCGCACCCATGTTCATGAACTTATCTTCAAGTTCAATTTCACGTGCCACAGAAACACCATCTTTAGTTACAGTCGGCGCACCGAAAGACTTATCAAGTACAACGTTACGACCTTTAGGCCCAAGGGTTACTTTTACTGCGTCCGCAAGAATGTTGATCCCATCAACCATTTTTTCGCGAGCATCTAAACCGAATTTGACGTCTTTTGCCATCTTCTTAAATTCCTCTATTTTGTTAAGACGACCTGAAAATCCAGGCCACTAAATCTAAATTTGAATCAACCTTATTACTCTACGATCGCGATAATATCGTCTTCGCGCATAATCATTAACGCTTCGCCGTTATCATCCTTAACTTCCTGACCAGAGTACTGACCGAACATAACTTTATCGCCGACCTTAACTGTCATGGCGATAATCGCGCCAGAATCAGAAGCCTTACCAGGACCTACAGCGACCACTTCACCCATGTTCTCTTTTTCCTGAGCAGATCCCGGAAGAAGGATCCCGCTTTCAGTTTGCTTTTTCTCTTCAACACGGCGAATCACAACGCGGTCTTGTAAAGGTTTAATGTTCATAGGTTTCTCCCTAAAAAGTTAGATATCAAAATACATATAAAAAAGAGGTTTTCCGGACGCCGTTTAAACTATTCCACTAAAACAGCAATCCGTGTGCTTTAAGCCCGCGGCAAATCGCGTAAGCATAAAGCAAAAATTAGCACTCCAAACTTTAGAGTGCTAATCATTTTATTCATCAGCATAAAGCTGTCAACAGATATGGGGGCATTTGAAATATTTTCAACCCAGCGATTCAAAAAAAGTCGGATCGATACAGTATCCGATTGATTCTTCTGGGAGTTTCCAATAGCGTTTTTTATCGATCTGGATCGCCATCTCATTCCTGACCACGAGTTCAAGTAAATAATAAATACAAAAAAGCACCGCAAGACTTTGCTATGGTAAGCACTCAGAAAAGACTCTTTCCAGGGTAAAACAAACTAAAACATCGTTTCTACACCCTTTATACTTGAAGAGATAGAAGCAGTTTTTAAGGAACCTTAAGCGATGATACCAACCGGCAACCGTCTAGCGTTTTTTGTTGTCACTCTCTTTTGGTTACTCAGTCTTACATTTCCGTTCAGAGCGATTGCCACTGAGGATTCTCCGGTTCCGATCAAAGTGCTTTTCAACTGGCATCACCAATTCGAATATGCCGGATTCTACGCCGCTCAAAAAAAAGGCTTCTACAACGATGCCGGCCTCGACGTTCAACTGAATGCCTGGAACGGAGACAGCATCATCGATCAGGTGGTTAGCGGCGATTACCAAATCGGCGTGGACGGAAGTCTGATTCTCAAAGATTACATCAACGGCAAGCCGATCAAAATCCTTTTCCCTTCTTTGCAGTACTCCCCGATTGTGTTTCTGGCGCATAAACCGATCGACTCCCTGCACGATCTTGCAGGGAAAAAATTAATGTTTGCACACAATTATGAGATTTACGCCTTACTCAATAAAGCCGGCTTGACTGCAGACGATATTCAGCAACTGCCGCATAGCGCTAATGTTCAAGATTTTATCGATAAGAAAGTCGACTTTTATTCCGCTTTCAGCACCAATGAACCGGCTCAGTTAAACGAAAAAAACCTCACTTACTCGCTGATCGACCCAAAATCCTTCGGCATTAACTCTTATGGCGATTTCACCTTTACCTCGCAAGATTTCGCAAGTAAGCATCCCGACCAGCTCGAAGCCTTTAAACGCGCGACCATTCGCGGCTGGCACTACGCCCTCGAAAACCCGATGGAGATTGTCGACTACGTTCTACAGAGCTACCCGGTTAAAAAAAGCCGCAAGGCTTTGTTATATGAAGCCAACCGCACCGGAGAATTCGTGCTCAACGGCAAGGCTCCTATCGGCCACCTTTCCTCCGAGCGACTAAAAGCATTAGTGTATGACATGCACTCTTTAGGCATGGTGAATGAAACGCAGCTTAAACAGTTCGACCCGGACAAATTGATTTTCAAGCCGTATCACATCCACCTGACTGAAGAGGAACGCACCTACCTCAAAGAGAATCCGGTGATCCGGATTGCCAACGATATCGACTGGGCGCCCTTTGAATTTATCGATTCGCAGGGAAATTATCAGGGGCTGGCCGCAGACTATCTGCGACAACTCGAAAAACTGCTCAATATCCGTTTTGAGCCGGTGCAAAACCTGAGCTGGAACCAAGTCATCGAAAAAATGCAGAACGGCGAACTGGACATGTTCTCCTGCGCTGTCGCCACCGACGCGCGCAAACGCTACGCTAAATTCACCAGCCCTTACCTCTCGTTTCCGATGGTCGCTCTGGGTAAAGAATCACTCGACTACATTCAAGGGATTGACCAGCTAAACGGCCAGACTATCGCCGTCGTTAAGGGATACGCCAGTTTCGATTATCTGCAGCAACACAACCCACAAATCAAGATACTTGAAGTCCAGGATATTGAAGCCGGAATCCGAGCCGTGCAGGAAGGTCAAGCCTTGGCCTATTTCGGCAACCTGGCCGCAATCAGCCACAAACTCAAACAACTCGGAGACCTGAACCTTAAGATCGCCGGACAGATTGGCCCGCGTTTCGAACTGGCCATGGGGGCTAACCTGGAAAACGCCATTCTGCGAGATATTCTGCAAAAAGCGCTGGACGCCATTCCGGAATCGGAAAAAAACCGTATCTACAACGATTGGTTACAGCTGAGAATCGTTCAGGAATATGACTACAGCAAACTGGTTCTTCCGTTCTCGGTCATCGGCGGAATATTCCTGTTTACCCTGATACTGCTCGGGGTACAGAAGCGTTATCAGAATAAGCTTCAATCTTATCTGGGCACCATCAACGAACTCAATTATGCATCCATTACCGATGCCAACCAGAGAATGATCTGGGTCAGCGACAGCTTATGCACGCTGACCGGCTATTCGCGAAAAGAGCTCATCAATAAACCGCATAAAATTCTGATGCACCAAAACTCGCATGAACTGGGGATTGATCCGGACAAAATCTGGGAATACCTCAAGACAGGGAGAACCTGGAGCGGCGAATTGATTGCGCAGAAAAAGAACGGTGAAGATCTCTGGGTTCACGCTACCGCCGTTCCGGAAATGAGTACGCTTGGAAGGCTACGTCAGGTTCGCACAACGCGACGCGACATCACGGCGCAAAAACGATTGGAAGAGATGACCATCAGAGACGAGTTAACCGGCCTGTATAACCGCCGCCACTTTAATAAAGTGCTGTATGAAAAACGTCATTCACAAGCGGATATTGCCCGAGGCGTGTCTCTTGTCATGATGGACATCGATAAATTCAAAAACCTTAATGACCGCTACGGCCACTATTACGGCGATAAAGTCCTACAGCAGCTAGCAGAGCGCATTAAAGAATATTGTCATCAATTGGAAAGCGCCTTCGCATTCCGCATCGGCGGCGAAGAGTTTGCGCTGATCATCACCGGTTTATCCGCGCAAGAACTTCGCGACTCTCTGGAAGCACTGCGTCTGAGCATTGAGGGCTTGAATATCGAGAACCAGTCCACTGAAAGTGAGCAGCAGATCGTAACCGCTTCGATCGGCGCTTACCCGTTGCCCCATGATCTCGACGGCCTATCGGAACACACCATCTATAAACGCGCCGATAAAGCCCTGTATCAAGCTAAAAAAGCGGGACGCAATCAGGTTGCGATCTGGAGTCCGCAAGACTAAATTGTCACAGCCGGACAAATTCAAAACCCTGTTTCAAGCGCCCATAAAAAAGCCGCTTTATAGCGGCATTTTCATGTTCAAAACTTATTCACTCAACACCAGGTTATCCCGGTGTACCAGCGACTCGTCTTCCATATACCCTAGAATCGAGGCGATCTGATGGCTCGGCTGGCCGAGAATTTTAATCGACTCATTGGCCGGATAGTTCACTAGACCGCGGGCAATCTCTTTACCGGATTCATCGACACAGATCACCATTTCACCGCGCTGGAAACTGCCGCTCTGCGCCTTAACACCGATCGGCAACAGACTTTTACCGGAGTTTTTCAGAACCTGCACCGCTCCGGCATCCAGAATCAGACGCCCTTTTGCCTGCAAATGCCCGGCCAGCCATTGCTGGCGCGCCGTCATCGGCTCGACATCCGGAATCAGCAAAGTGCCGCACTCCACACCGGAAGCCAGCTTAACCAAGATATTTTCCTCCCGACCGGAAGCAATCAAGGTCAAGGTCCCCGAGCGCGCCGCGCGCTTGGCGGCCATTACCTTGGTATACATACCGCCCTTACCGAGTGCGCCCCCTTCAGGAGAAGCCATCGCTTCAATATCTTTACGACTGACTTTCGCCTCTGAAATCAGTTCGGCATCCGGATTGGTACGAGGATTATCGTTATAAAGCCCTTTCTGATCAGTCAGAATCACCAGAACATCGGCAGAGATAAGGTTCGCAGTCAAAGCACCAAGCGTATCGTTATCGCCGAAGCGAATCTCGTCCGTCACGACCGTATCGTTTTCATTGATAATCGGCACCACGCCATATTCCAATAAAGCACGGATGGTACTGCGCACATTCAGATAACGCTTACGATTCGAGAGATCGTCGTGCGTCATCAGAATCTGCGCCGTTTGAATTCCGTAGCGCGCAAATTTGGATTCATACGCCTGAATCAATCCCATCTGACCGACGGCCGCCGCCGCCTGAAGATCATGCAAAGCTTCAGGCCGGGTTGTCCAGCCTAAACGCTGCATCCCCTCGGCAACCGAGCCGGAAGAGACAATCACCACTTCCTTGCCGTTTCGCTTCAAGGCGACTATCTGTTCAATCCAATGCGCCAGAGCCTCCTTATTAAGCCCCTTACCGTCATTGGTTAAAAGCGCACTGCCGATCTTAACGACCCAGCGCTGGGTATTCTGCAAATCTTCGCGACGCATCGACTGTTTTTATCCCTGAAACATGATTAATGATTAGAAATCGAAATCTTCTTCCACCGGCGCTCTCTGCGCCCGAGCCTGTTCCGCCGCTTCCTCTTCCTGAGCCTGCAAGCGGTTTTCATGCAGCTGTTGGGCAATCGCGTTCATCAGCTCTTGAGTCCCTTTACGCTCTACTGCCGAAATACGATAGACAGGCCCCTGCCATTGCGTTTCTTTAAGAATACGCTCGGCGATCTCATCCACCTCCTCATCCAGAAGCAGATCGATTTTATTCAGAACCAGCCAGCGCTCTTTATCCAGCAACTCGTCGGAATATTTCTCCAGCTCCTGCTGAATCACGCGAATGCTTTCCACCGGATCGGAATCATCCATCGGTGCAATATCGACCACATGCAGCAGCAGACCGGTACGCGAAAGATGCTTCAGGAACTGAATTCCCAGACCGGCACCTTCCGCCGCGCCTTCGATCAATCCAGGAATATCGGCGATAACGAAGCTGGTTTCCGGTGAAATCGAAACAACGCCCAAATTCGGATAAAGCGTAGTAAACGGATAGTTGGCGACCTTAGGTCGCGCTGCTGACACGGAGGAAATCAGGCTCGATTTCCCCGCATTCGGCAAACCGAGCAGACCGACATCCGCCAGAACTTTCAGTTCCAGACGCAAATTGCGGTCTTCGCCGTCTTCACCCGGCGTACACTGGCGCGGCGTACGGTTTTTCGAACTTTTGAAATGCACGTTACCAAGACCGTGACGACCGCCTTGAGCGACCATCAGAGTCTGCTCGTGCTCGGTCAGATCGCCGATAACCTGATCGGCATCGACATCATAAACCACCGTACCGACCGGTACCGGAATCACCAGATCGTCTCCGGCAGAACCGGTTTTCTGCTGCCCCATACCGGATTGGCCATTTTGCGCTTTAAAGCTTTTGGTATAACGGAAATCCACCAGCGTATTCAGGTTTCGGTCGGCTTTTAGAATGACATCACCGCCGTCGCCGCCGTCGCCGCCGTTCGGGCCACCAAAAGGAATGTATTTCTCACGGCGGAAACTGACAATACCGTTCCCTCCGCGACCGGCCTGTACAAAGATGGTTGCTTCATCAACAAACTGCATGTTTATCCTCTTGGTGTGTGGATTATTTCAAATGGGGTTTATTTTAGCAGAGCCCCCGCATATTAAGCGTAGGCAAAATCCTAACTTCCTGCTAAAAAACAAAAACGCCCCGACAATGCGGGGCGTTCAAGCAGTTGAAAGCTAAATAAAACTTATTCAGCAACGACTGTTACGTAAGTACGTACTGGCTTACCTTTGTTTACGAAAGCAACTTTACCGTCCGCTTTTGCAAATAAAGTGTCATCCTTACCGCGACCAACATTGTCACCCGCGTGGAATTTAGTACCACGCTGACGAACGATGATGCTACCAGCTGATACAGCTTCACCGCCGTATGCTTTCACACCCAATCGTTTGGCGTTGGAATCGCGACCGTTTTTAGTACTACCTGCTGCCTTTTTATGAGCCATGGTGCTATCCTTTTGTTAACAGAGCTGAACCCTCTTCAGATTCAGCTGCCGTTTTAAATTAAAACTAGTCTACTTTAAGCAAGCTTAAGGGCTAAGCCATTAAGCTGAGATTTTACCGATTTTAACTTCAGTGTAGTTCTGACGGTGGCCTTGCTTAGTTTTCGAGCGGTTCTTACGACGACGGAATTTGATGATGGTTACTTTTTTACCACGACCGTTTGATTCAACAGTCGCTGCAACTTTAGCACCTTCAACTAGAGGCGCACCAACTTTAACGTCTGCACCTTCACCAACCATCAATACTTCGTCAAACTCAATCGCATCACCTGCTTCTGCATTCAAAGATTCAATGCGTAGGATTTGACCTTCACGAACTCGATACTGCTTACCACCGGTTTTAATAACTGCGTACATTATATCTCTCCCGGATATCTAAAATTCTTTTTAATAAGCCGCTATTCA
Source organism: Thiomicrorhabdus xiamenensis (assembly GCF_013282625.1). NCBI lineage: Bacteria > Pseudomonadati > Pseudomonadota > Gammaproteobacteria > Thiotrichales > Piscirickettsiaceae > Thiomicrorhabdus > Thiomicrorhabdus xiamenensis. Next base: position 464,503 of record NZ_CP054020.1, on the reverse strand, counting down.
GCGAAGGCAGGATTATATAAGTTTTTGATTTACAGGTCAAAGATAAATTCAAGGTTTTTCAGATAATTAGGTAAAAACCACGTTTTAACGAACGGAGCGGCGTCAAGGAGGCAACCCAAAAACCTCAATCACTCATTAAGTATCTGAAATTTCGTGTAAATTTTCCAAGCTATTGTATTAATTTACGACTTAATAGCAAATCGATCAAAGCCGCATTGAAAACGATGTCAATGACATGCCCTAAAACTGGCTAAAGCCGGACTTTCATACTAAAATAGCGGCTTTTAGTGAAAGGTGACCGAGAGTAGGCCCGATGACTCTGCAACAAATTCGTAAACTCATTGCCGATGATATTAAAGCGGTTGATCAATTAATTCTGGATCGCCTTTCCTCGGACGTAGTCCTCATCAACCAGATCGGTCACTACATTATCAATAGCGGCGGCAAGCGCCTGCGCCCGTTATTGACCCTTCTGTCCGCCCGAGCCTGTGGTTATCAAGGAACCGATCACCACCTGATGGCAGCCGTAATCGAATTCATCCATACCTCGACACTGCTTCACGACGATGTGGTGGATGAGTCCGACACTCGACGCGGCAATAAAACCGCCAATGAAGTCTGGGGCAACGCCGCCAGCGTTCTGGTCGGCGATTTCCTCTATTCGCGTTCATTTGAAATGATGGTCGAGCCGGGAATTATGCGCATTATGCAGGTCATGTCGGCGGCCACGAACGTCATCGCGGAAGGCGAAGTGCTGCAACTGCTGAATGTGCATGATGCCAGCACAACCGAAGAACGCTATATGGAAGTCATTCACCGCAAAACCGCCAAGCTCTTCGAAGCGGCCACCCAGATGGGACCGATCCTGGCCGAAAAACCGGAACTGGAGGAAGCATTCATCGCCTATGGCCGTCATTTAGGCGCTGCTTTCCAGCTGGTTGACGACGCCTTGGACTACACGGCTGATGCCGAAGAACTGGGCAAAAACATCGGTGACGATCTGGCCGAAGGCAAGCCGACTTTGCCGCTGATCTATATTATGCAAAAGGGCACGGAAGAAGAACGCGAACTTGTGCGTCGCGCAATCGAGTCGGACGGCATCACCCTGCTGCACCAGGTGAGCGACATTATCCAGAACTCCGGCGCAATCGAATACACTTACGAAATTGCGCGCCAAGAAGCCCAGACCGCTCAAGAGGCACTGGCATCACTGGACGATAGCGAACTCAAACAAGCGCTGTTATCGCTAGCCGATCTGGCGGTAAACCGCAGTCATTAAAAACAAAAAAGGCATAGCTCAAAGCTATGCCTTCCTTAATCCACTTCAGAGATTTAGCGACGGCTCTTAGCCTTCGACCTCCGCCTCTTCCAGTTTTTTCTGCAGCGCATCTTTTTCGCGCTTCTCGGAAAAAAGCCGATACAAATCCAAATTCGCCAACTTGGTTTTACGCCAATCGATTCTCGGCATCAACCATTTAATCATCCAGCGGACAATATGGCACTGGTCGGCACTTTGATACAAAACTTCCGGCTGAGGTCGGTAACCATGCATCCGTTCAATCACAATCTGTTGCAGCTGATTGTCCGAACGCACTCGAATAAACCCGGTATTATCTTCATCAAAGCTGGTGCTGTAATAGACTTTAACCACCTTATTCATGCTGAAGATCGCTTTGGAAAGAATCGTGGATTCCGCTTTACCATTAATACCGACGGTTTGAATAAAGATATTTTGCGTTTTGATCTGACGAAAGAAACCTTCGACCAAATCCAACTCGACATCCTGGGTCGATTCATGATGCAGCCGCCGCGCTTCTTCGTTCTGGCGCTCTTTCTTTTCCATCTGGCGGAACAGAAATTCCGTACCAGGTGATAATTTGACTACTGCTTCTGCCATTTTATGCCTCCCTTGTAGGAAAGATAACGGCGAAAGATCCGATAACTTGAATTGCGGATAAAAAAAAGGGAGTGGACCCGCAGATCAACTCCCCTACACAATAAAGGTTTATACAAAAAACATGCTTTGGATCGCACACGTAAAAGATAACACAATTTTATCGAAAGCCATAAATAAAATTTTTATCAACACATAATGATTTTCTTATGACCTTGTAAAAAGGTATGTTTTTCGACGCTAAAAACAGTCTGCAAACAAAAAAGCCCCTAAAAAGGGGCTTTTTTAGTTTCCCGTCGAAAGCAACAGTCGACGATTAAAACGGAACGTCGTCATCGTCAAAATCGTTTGGAGCATAAGCAGGAGCCTGCTGCGGCTGCATCGGACGATTTCCGCCCATTGGAGGCGGTGTTTGTTGACCGGCGTTCTGTCCCATTCCCGGATTCATTCCGCCCATCGGGTTTTGCTGAGGCTGTTGTCCCATAGGAGCCGACTGTTGCGGAGCCTGTTGCCCGCCCATGCCTTGATTGGCGTTCATACCGCCGCCCATAGGCGCACCGCCGCCAAAGCCGCCACCTTGATTCTGCTGCCCATAACCGCCGTTATCGAAGCTCGAATCGGACTGACGTCCGCCCAGCATCTGCATCTGACCGTCAAACCCGCTGATAACCACTTCGGTGCTGTAACGGTCCTGACCGTTCTGATCCTGCCACTTGCGCGTCTGCAGTTTCCCCTCAAGATAGACTTGAGAGCCTTTTTTCAAATACTGTCCGGCAATCTCGGCCAGCTTTCCGAAAATCGCTACGCGGTGCCATTCCGTTTTCTGCTGCTTCTGGCCAGTCTGTTTATCATTCCACTCTTCACTGGTGGCAACACTTAAGTTTGCAATGGCGTTACCATTGGCGGCATATTTAACATCAGGATCTTGGCCAAGGGTGCCAACTAGGATGACTTTGTTTACGCCTCGCATAACTCTTTACTCTCTCTGTTTCTCAAGGATTCGGAACTCTGTTCAATATATTCGATCAGGGTGACTTCGTTTAATTGCTTACGGTCGATTTTAAAATAAGCACGCTGCTCGTCGGGACGGATGACGACTTCGTAAATGCCGTCGTAAGCAGCCAGCGCTTTCTCCAGTCCGGCAACGTCGCTCTCATCAACGCGACCCAACGGAACCGAAGCGATACTTAAAGGCATCGGCTTCTCCATAGTCATCGCCGCCAAAAGCCAAATCATACCCAATACGCTGGTCAAAACAAAGACCCCATTATAACCATAATGCTGATAAAAATAGCCCCCTAATGCACCACCGATTGCCGCACCGATAAACTGACTGGTCGAGTAGACGCCACTGGCGGTTCCTTTCTTGTCCGCCGGCGATAATTTAACCACCAGCGACGGCAGTGAAGCCTCCAGCAGATTAAACGCGGTGAAGAAAATCAGCAAGAGTACAAACAGCATCCAGAAGCTCTGTTCAAAGCCGATAAAACTCAACTGCATCAGGGTAATGGCTGCAATCGCACCGACAAATACCTGTTTCATGCGCCCCTTGCTTTCCGCCTGAATAATAAACGGAACCATCAGAACAAATGAGAGAAGCATGACCGGCAAATAGATATGCCAGTGGTCAACCGCCTGCAATCCGGCGGAATCACGCAAGGTCAGCGGCATCACCACAAACATCGCCGTCAGGATTGCGTGCAGGACGAAAACCCCAAGATCCAGACGCAACAACTGGCCGTGGCGCAATATGTCCGAAAACTGACTCATATCGGTCTGTGCTTCACGTTGAAACGCCTGATTTTCGATCTTCGGCAGGGCAAAAATCACCAGTAGAATTCCGATTAAGGAAAGCAGTGCAATCACCCAGAAAATACCGCGAACGCCGATCCAGGCGCTCAACAGCGGACCGGCGACCAGAGACAAGGTGAAAGAGAGACCGATCGTCATACCGACAATCGACATGGCGCGCAAACGATACTGCTCACGCACCAGATCGGCCACCGACGCCATCAGCACCGCGGCCACCGCCCCCATCCCCTGCAAAGCCCGGCCGAGAATCATCATTTCGATCGAGTCGGCGAGTGCACAGATAACCGAACCGAGCATAAAAATCAGCATCCCGACGATAATTAACGGTTTGCGCCCGAACTTATCGGAAAGCGTACCAAAAGGAATCTGCAACAGCGCCTGGGTCAGGCCGTAAATCCCGATGGCGATTCCGATCTGGGTACCGGTAATATTCTGGAATTCCTGCTCGGCAAAAAGCGCAAAGACCGGGAAAATCATAAACAGGCCGAGCATGCGGGTAGAAAAGATTCCAGCAATCGAAAAAGCCGCTCTGCGCTCGACAGGACTCATAGAATTCGGTTCAGGAATAGACATAATGTAACCTTTTGTTTTTGTAAGCACAGACCGGGGCCTCGCCGGAACGCTTTTCATCCGCAAATTTTCGCGGTATGCCACAAAGCGCTCAGTCGGATTGCGATCCTCCTTGGCGAAAAATATGTTTTGCCCCAGGCCGTTCAAAGAGCGCAAAATTATAACATTTCCCTCTTGCCGCCACGCTATAATCGAAGCGTTTCAATAAGGATTTTGCACGTTTTTTGCCCTGCTAAACGGCCGGCAAGACTGTGTGAATCTCCGCCGTTAAAACCATAAGGAGCGTTTCATGCCAACGAAACAGAGCCGCCGCAGTCTATTTTTCACGCTATCGAGTTTTGCGCTATTCCTGTGCACGCTGAGCATGCAGCCGGCGCTGGCCGGTGACAAGGAACCTTCCGGACACAAAATTCACTTTTCCATTACCGAAAGTGAAAACGTCGACAATGACCGAGTGTCGATCACCTTCAGCCATGTGGCACAGGGCGCCACGCCGCAAGCGGTTACGGAGCAGATCAACAAACGAATGAAATCTGCTTTCGCTGTTTTAAAACGCTATCCGGATATTGTCGCTCAGACATCGCAGTACAATATCTACCCGGTCTATCAGAAACAGTTAATCAGCCACTGGCGCGGTCAGCAGTCGTTAAGCATTCATTTCGAAAACCGTCCGCAGGAAATGGCCGTTCTTGATGAAATTCAGCCGCATCTGGAATATAAATCCATGCAATTCAGTGTATCCGACACCCGCCGTAAAGCGGTTCTCGAACAATTAACCCGAAAAGCGATTCAGACATACCGTAAACGCGCGCAGCTGATTGCATCCGAATTCGCCAGCAACGAATATCAGTTACTGGAAACCCACATCAACACGCCAAACATTCCGATTGCAAGAGCCCTTTATGCACGCGCCGAAACCGCTATGGCATCCGACATGAGTGCGCCCAGTGTTGCGGCCGGGGAAAGCAAGATCCAGATACAGGTTTCCGGCAATCTGCTACTCAAGCAATAAAGAGTAAAAAAACCGCCCTGCCACATGAAAACTGCGCGTTTTCAAGACTGATGAAAACGCGTCATCCAAACTTCCAGCTCTTTTGCCGGCAGAGGTCGGCTATACAGATAACCCTGAACATAACGGCATTGTTGCTGTAATAGAAACTCGGCCTGTTTTTCACTCTCAACGCCTTCGGCAATGACATTCAAATTCATCCCTTGCGCCAGATTGATAATGGTACGGGTAATATTGGTGTCGTCTTCGTCTTCCGGAACGCCCTGAATAAACGACATATCGATTTTCAGCTTGTCGATCGGCAGATATTTGAGTCGTACCAACGACGAATAGCCGGTCCCGAAGTCATCGATCGAAATACGGACGCCAAGCGCCTTCAATTCATCGATCACGTTTGAATAACTGGTCTCTTTCATCACCAGTGTTTCGGTGACTTCGAGTTCAATGTAACGCCCGTCGATATTCGCTTCTTGCAAAGCGCTACGTACAACATTGAGTAAATTCTTGTCGATCAGCTGTCGCCCGGAAATATTCACGGCAATGTAGTCAACCGCAACGCCTTGCTCGAGCCAACTTTTCATCTGGCGGCACGCCGTACGCAAAACCCATTCACCCAGCTTGAGAATCACGCCGGAATCTTCAGCCAGCGGAATAAACCGATCAGGCGGTACCAGCCCCATTTCCGGGTGATTCCAGCGCACCAGCGCTTCAACACCGGTCAGCCGATTTTCAACCATGTCCACCTGAGGCTGGTAATAAACCACAAACTCCTCATTATCTAACGCCTTATAAAGGCCGTTGAGCATAAACAGCGTCTCAAAGCTTGAAGCGGACATCTCACTTGAAAAGAATTCGAAATTATTCCGTCCCTGATCTTTGGCCCGGTACAGGGCCGTATCGGCATTTTTCAGCAGTAAAACCGGACTGTTTGAATCTGCCGGAGCCATCGCGATCCCGATACTCGCCGTTACCGTAACCTCGTTTACATCAAGCATGATCGGCTTACTGATGGCATCGAGAATCTTTTCGGCGATCACGCCTGCCTCTTCCGCGGAATGCAGATCCTCCAAAAGGATGACAAATTCGTCCCCGCTAACACGAGACACCGTATCGTGCTTGCGCAACACTTGCTGTAAACGGCTGGCAATAACCTGCAATAACAGATCGCCATGCGGATGGCCGAAGCTGTCATTGATCGACTTAAAATGATCCAGATCGAGATAGAGCACAGCCAAATTGAGCTTACTGCGGCTGATATGTGTCAGAGCGTGTTCCAGGCGATCATTCAATAACACCCGGTTCGGCAGTGAAGTCAGAGCATCGTGATGCGCCAGAAAACGCAACTCCTCTTCGCTCTCTTTGACCGCCGAAATATCGGAAAAGACTCCGATATAATTGAGCAGCATATCCTTTTCATCGCGTATCGTACTGATCGAAAGCCATTGCGGGTAAACCTCCCCGTTTTTGCGACGGTTCCAAACCTCACCCTGCCAATGCCCCTTATCAAGCAGGCTATCCCACATCTCGCGATAAAAATTCTCATCATGCCTGCCCGAATAGAGAATATTCGGGCTCTTCCCTTTCACCTCCTGCAAAGAGTAGCCGGTGATACGGGTAAAAGCCGGATTAATGCTGATAAAGCGGTTTTCGTCATCAGTCACCATAATGCCTTCGGCCAGATTGGTGATAATCGAAGACGCCTGACTCAACTTCCGTTCATTCTTTTTACGCTCGGAAATATCCTGAATGGTTCCGAACATTTCCACGACTTGGCCCGCATCGTCAAACTGCAGAACGCCGATTCCGTAAACCCATTTTTCACAGCCATCCACTGGAGAAATAATCCGATACTCTTTATCAAACTGCCAGTGCTTTCCCAGCACCTCGTTCGTAAAATACTCGGTCATCATGGCTCGGTCTTCCGGATGAATCAACGACACCCATCCCGCCACATCACGGACAAAGTGATTATCAATGCCCAGAACCCGGTCCAACTCTTCGGAGCTGGTCCAAAGACCGCTTTGGACGTTCAAGACATAGTGACCAACCTTGGCAACCGATTGCGCCAATCGAAGATATTTCTCGCTGGCCTGTAAACGATCATTGGCTTGTTTGAATTCGGTTATATCTTCGGAAATCCCCAACAGATATTTTGGTTCGCCTTTCTCGTCCGGAATACCGACTTTGATTGTATGCAATATTCTATCGCCCGAAGGCGTACTGACCACTTCCTCGGCGACAGAGGTTACCTTACCGGAATTCAGCGCTTGACGATCCTGCTCGATAAAGAAACTCGCCTGCTCCTCCGGGAAAAAATCATAATCGTTTTTACCCAGCATCTGAGCTCGGCTGTAACCAAGAATTTTTTCGCCGGCTTTATTAAAGCGAACAAAACGCAACTCCTTGGCTTCTTTAACAAACAGCATCAGAGGAATGGATTCAACAATCGCTTCCAGCTCGGTTTCTCTCTGATTCAATTCCTTTTCAATATGGCTCTTTTCGGTAATATCCTGAATCGTTCCAGCGATACTGGTCGGGTTTCCCTGGTCATCAAAAACAGAAAATGCCTGCTCAAAAACATATTTGATTCTACCGTCTGGGAAAAGCACTCGATGCTCGGCGCTACAAACCTGTTTGTCTCTTAAGGCTTTCTCAAAAACTGCAAACACCCTATCTCGGTCTTCAGGGTGAATCAGTTCCCAAAACCCGTCATAGGAGGGCTTATAAGATGCTTCGTCACATTCAAAAATCCGGTAGGTTTCCGCAGACCACTCGAGTTTGTTTGCCTGCAGATCGAATTCCCAATCACCGATTTTTGCGACGCGTTGCGTTGCGATTAACTTTTTCCTGACGCTGCTCAGTTTCTGATGATCGATGCATGCCTGAATGGTATGCGCCAGCTTCTGCATAAGCTCCAGCAGGCAATTACGTGCAAAATCGTCAAATTCCAACCGCTTTCTGTTCACAACCAGAACGCCGAAATCTTTCAACTCAAACAGATAATAAAAATCTCTGCCACTCTGTATCTGTAACCAATCTTGTCGATGCTGCTGATATTGCTGCAGCAAGGATTCCATATTTTTGGAATCTATTGAGCATCCGGTCAGAGAGTCGATATGGGCGCAACAGATTTCGACAAAAGTTTCTTCCTGTCGATAAATCGTGACCGATTCGCAGTTAAGACGACTTTGCATCAGGCCTGCCGTCTCATTCAGCATCTTGTCCAACTCAAAGGAGTTCCCAATCGCGACGGCGATCTCAAAAAATGCCGACTGCAGGGCACATCTATCCATGGTTCAAATTCCTATTCGCGGTCTTTTTCTAAAACGCTCAGCGTCCGTTCCCGTTCGATACGGTTTCAATCCCTGAAATCGCACTCATGAGGCAAGCGATCATTCGAATCGCCCAAGTAAAATCGCGTTCAAACACAATTAACCGGCTAATCATTGCGGATTACACGAAATCATATCAAGCAACGCTTGCCCATAACAATTTAAATCCCGTCAAACCGCTCGACTCCCTGACACGGACTGCAACATATTGTTTTAAAAGCAACCTTGCTATAATAGCGGTTTGCCTCAAATTCTTGGACAGGGTTCTATGCTTGAAGAAATTGTCATCCGCGGCGCGCGCACCCATAACTTAAAAAATATCGATGTAACGATTCCGCGCGACAAACTGATCGTAATTACCGGTTTATCCGGCTCGGGAAAATCTTCATTAGCATTTGACACCATCTATGCCGAAGGTCAACGTCGTTATGTGGAATCGCTTTCCGCCTACGCCCGTCAGTTTCTGTCGGTGATGGAAAAGCCGGATCTGGATCATATCGAAGGGCTTTCTCCGGCGATCTCGATCGAGCAAAAATCGACTTCGCATAACCCGCGTTCCACCGTAGGAACCGTAACCGAAATTTACGACTACCTGCGTTTACTGTTTGCCCGCGTCGGGACGCCACGCTGTCCGACGCACGGCTGCGATCTGCAGGCGCAAACCGTCAGCCAAATGGTCGACCACACGCTTGAACTTCCGGAAGGCAGTAAATGCCTGCTTTTATCCCCGGTGGTCCGTGCCAAAAAGGGCGAACATCAGACGCTGTTGAGCGAATTGCAGGCGCAGGGCTTCATCCGCGCCCGTATTGATGGCGAAACCCGAGAACTCGACGGCACTATCGAACTGGAAAAAAACAAGAAACATACGATTGAGGTCATTATCGATCGCTTCAAGGTCCGCGACGATATCAAGCAGCGCCTGGCGGAATCCTTCGAAACCGCCCTGCGGCTGTCCGACGGCCTGGCGCAAGTGGTTCCCATGAGCGAAGATGACGACTTCGAGCTGCTTTTCTCGGAGAAGTTTGCCTGTCCGCATTGCGGCTATTCAGTTCCGGAATTGGAACCGCGAATCTTCTCTTTCAACAATCCGCACGGCGCCTGCCCGACCTGTGACGGCCTGGGCGTCAAAGAAAGTTTCGAAGCCGACAAGATCATCAGCCATCCGGAATTAAGTCTTGCCGGAGGCGCGATTCGTGGCTGGGATCGTCGTCACAAATACTACTACGACCTGCTCAAAGCGGTTGCCGACTTCTATGAATTCGATATTGAAACCCCGTGGCAGGAACTCTCTGCGGACAATCAGAAAGTGATTCTGTACGGCTCCGGACGTCAGCAACTGCCGTTGCCGCACGGAAAATACAGCGATGTACGTCGCTTTGAAGGCGTGATTCCGAATATGGAACGTCGTTTTGCCGAAACCGAAAGCAAAGCGGTTCGCGACGAACTGGAAAAATACCGCACCAGCAAGCCCTGCTCGGCCTGTGGCGGCACGCGCCTGAACGAAGTAGCACGGCATGTTTATGTTAACGATTACACCTTGCCGCAACTGACTGATTTTCCGGTCGGCGAACTGCATCAGATTTTCAGCGGTATGGCGCTTGAAGGCGCAAAAGGTGAGATTGCCGCCAAAATCATTAAAGAAGTTCACGAACGCTTGAGCTTTCTGGTCAACGTCGGCCTGAACTATTTGACTCTGAACCGCAGCGCTGACACCCTTTCCGGCGGCGAGGCACAGCGTATCCGCCTCGCTTCACAGATCGGTGCCGGTCTGGTCGGCGTGATGTATGTCCTCGACGAGCCTTCAATCGGTTTGCACCAGCGCGATAACGACCGACTGCTCCGCACTCTGAACCATTTACGTGACCTAGGCAATACGGTTATTGTCGTCGAACATGATGAAGACGCCATCCGTGCGGCCGACCATGTACTGGATATCGGGCCCGGAGCCGGTATTCACGGCGGTCGAGTCATGGCGCAGGGAACACCGCAGGAAATCATGGACAACCCGCAATCTCTGACAGGTCTGTTCCTGAGCGGAAAGCGTGAAATCAGTCTTCCGCAGCAGCGCCTGAAAACCGATGAACGCTGGTTGAAGATTAACGGTGCCCACGGCAACAACCTGAAAAATGTCAATCTGGAAATCCCGGTCGGGCTGCTGACCTGCGTCAGCGGTGTATCCGGTTCCGGAAAATCGACGCTGATCAACGGCACCCTTTCCAAACTGTCGGCCAATATCTTGAACAAAGCCGGGCACACTCCGTCACCTTACAAGAGCCACGACGGCTTTGCGCATTTCGACAAGGCCGTCAATATCGATCAGAGCGCCATCGGACGGACGCCGCGCTCCAATCCGGCGACCTATACCGGACTTTTCACTCCGATCCGCGAACTGATGGCGGCAACGCCGGAATCTCGTACCCGCGGCTATACCCCGGGGCGTTTCAGTTTCAATGTCAAAGGCGGACGTTGCGAAGCCTGTCAGGGCGACGGAGTTTTAAAGGTAGAAATGCACTTCCTGCCGGATGTGTATGTTCCCTGCGATGTCTGTCAGGGCCAGCGTTACAACCGCGAAACCCTGCAGGTGCAGTACAAAGGCAAGAATATCCACGAAATTCTGGAAATGACCGTCGAAGACGCACGCGCCTTCTTCGACTCGATCCCGGTCTTGGCCCGCAAACTGCAAACGCTGATGGAAGTCGGACTCGGATACATCAAACTTGGCCAGAGTGCGACAACCCTTTCGGGCGGTGAAGCGCAACGCGTCAAACTGGCCAAAGAGTTGTCAAAACGCGATACCGGCAATACGCTGTACATACTCGATGAACCGACCACCGGTTTACATTTCCACGATATTGAACTGCTGCTGCAGGTGATCAATCAGTTACGTGATCACGGCAACACCATTGTCATTATCGAACACAATCTGGATGTAATTAAAACCGCCGACTGGGTCGTCGATCTTGGCCCGGAAGGTGGCTCAGGCGGCGGACAGATCATCGCCACGGGAACACCTGAAGAGATTGCCGCCAATCCGCAATCCCATACCGGCCGATACCTTAAACCGCTGCTTGAGCGCTAAAAACTCGCCCCACTTACTTGCCCGGCTAATCGTTCTTTAGCCGGCAAGGTTCAACGACCGCAAATCAAACGCTTTTTGCCATTATTCACGTTAATATAGTGTGATGTTCTCTAAACTCGAAAACAGTGCATAATCCAAGCACTCTGTTTTCATACACCGATTGTTTCTTCTTTAATTGGCACAGCGATTAAATGTTTACACTTAACCCGACACTGCAACCGCACACTGACAAAGCCCATGATATGCGCCCGCCCTGCATGCCTTCTGTTGCCGTTATTATCCCTTGTCTCAATGAAGCGCAAACCATCGCCAAGGTCATCGCCGATGTCAGAAGCGCGCTTCCGGAGAGCCGCATCTACGTATACGACAATAACTCCACAGACCAGACGGCAGACATCGCTTCCGCAGCAGGTGCGGTTGTTCGTAAAGAGGTCCGTCGCGGCAAAGGAAGAACGCTGAAAAAAGCGTTTGGCGAAGTTGAAGCCGATATTTTCGTCACTCTGGACGGAGACGACACCTACGATGCATCACGCTTGCCGGAAATGATTGAACGTCTGCAACAGGATCATCTGGATATGCTGGTCGGCGACCGTTTACAGAATCGCTCAAGCCATGACCGAACCGGCCACTATCTGGGCAACCGACTGTTTTCGAAAATGATCTCCACGCTGTTCGACATGCCGGTAATGGATCCGTTTTCCGGTATGCGGGTAATGAGCCGGCGCTTTATCAAAAGCTTTCCGTCAATCGCTTCCGGCTTCGAAGTCGAAGTCGAGTTGACTATCCACGCCTTCGATCTCGGTGCCGCCATTGCTGAGATACCGGTCGATTACCGGCTACGCCCGGAAGATTCACACTCTAAACTGCGTACCCTTAGAGACGGTACGAAAATTTTCTTTAAGCTGTTTTGGCTGTACCAGCTCAAGAAGCCCTTGCAGTTTTATGGCTACGCCAGCCTGCTGTTGCTTATTCTCTCTTGTATTACCTTTGCCATTCCGTTGATCGAGTTCATCACAACGGAGAAGGTATCGCATTTTCCGACGCTGATTGTCAGTATGGGCGGCTTCGTTCTCACCTTGCTCACTTTCGCTATCGGCCTGATTTCCGAAAACATCAACAGTCATAGCCGCGAGATTAAGCGTTTTATTTTTCGCAGCAGCCAACGGAACTGATCTATGTTGAGTAAAGTAAAACGGCGAATCCACGACGACTGGACACTTTTTCTACAGAACTACTGGCTGGAGCGGAAACCCGTGTATACGCCCGTCGATCCGCAATGGCACAACGAAGGCCTGTCGTTTACCTTTATCAGCATCATTCTTATCGGTATGACGCTGTTTTTTTCGCCGATGCCGCCGGACGATCTGTTAAGACATGTCCATGCCTGGCAATATGATTACGACTACCGTCTGATGTTTGACGGCTATCCTTATCACTTCAATGCCTGGTTCGGCTTTGACTGGCTGGCAGGAAACCTTTATCAGACGTTTGGAGCCTTCAGCATTAAGTTAATCCAGACCGCCTCGATTGCCCTGCTGGCGCTTGTGGTTTACCTGAACTTGCATGAGGCCCATAAAGACACACGAATATTTTTACTGCTTTTTATAATCTGGGCAGTTGGCGATCGTTTTCTGCTGGCCAGGCCGACGATCTTTGAAACCTTGTTGATGTTTCTGGCGATTGCTGCCAGCTACAAGAATCTGAAACCGCAATGGGAAGCGCTGCTGCATTTAACACTGGGCTGCCTGATGGCAAGTTTCTATCATCTGTTTTTTATCTACCTGATCCCCCTGCTCTTCTGGCGACGAATCTATCTACTCCCTTTACTTGCCGGCGCCGTCGGCTGGCAGTGGTTGAGCGGAGGTCAGTATTTCCAAGAGATTCTGGATATCTTCAATTTCGGGTCAATGCGTATCGAAGGGCTCAATGTCACGGAAAATCGTTTCGCCTTACCGGGCATTCTTCTGCTGGGCGCTTTCGCACTCTTATTTGTGTACCGCTGGCAGCGCATCGATAAGCAATGGCTCCTGACGGCCGGATGGTTTTCTTTGCCCATGCAGATTCGCTATGTGATGGATAACCTGTTTCCGATACTGATTTTCATTCTTGGCCGACACTGGAAAATCCGACCACACCCGTTTCTGATTTTATTTATGCTGGTCATGGTTAAAGGCACTCTGGGCAGTTCGGCCTTCTATTTCAGCCAGAAACCGCAAACGACCGACTATTTTGCGCAAGGCGAACATATCTTGGCGCAGAATCTCGGGGTTAATTTCTGGGTAATTCACCAGGGTGGGAACCAGCAGGTCAAAGTGGCGCCGGCGATGGAAATTGGTTTTGCTGATAAAGCGATACAGCAGGCCACACTGGATAAGAAAATCAGTTGCGAACTGCTGAGAAAATTCGACTTCGATAAATATGTGGAAAACTCCGCGGTCGAATTGCCGACCGAGTGCCTGCAGCTGCAAGCTTCAACCGCGGATGGTTATAAAATCTGGAAAGTCATTAAGAACAACGTTGAATGATAACCTATCATCTCTAGACGCGAAGCTGCCCGAATGGAATGACGGAAATCAGCTATGATCCGCCAGATCCGAAATCACATAGCCTGCGAGCATTAAACCAAAGATACCGGGCATATAACTCGCCGTACCGTTAACGACACGGCCGCGCGCACCTTCAATTTCTTCCATCGGCCCCGGAGCCTTGGGAATTTCGCTCGAAAAAACCGTCATAACGCCCTTGGCGATTCTCTGCTTTTTGAGACGCTGGCGCATATTTCTAGCCAGAGCGCAGCCGTGTGTTTTGGAAATATCGGCCAGTTGAATCTTGGACGGGTCGATACGACGCCCCGCTCCCATGCTGGAGGCAACCTTTAAACCGAGTTGTTTGGCGGTCGCCACTAAAGCGACTTTGCAGTTCAAGCTGTCTATCGCGTCAACCACATAATCGTACCCGGGACTGAGCAGACTGTGCATATCGTCAGGACGAATGAATTCCTTGCTGATAGTTACCCTGCAGGCAGGATTGATATCAGCAATCCGCGCGGCCATCACCTCTGCCTTGTTCCGACCGAGGTTAGAATCCAAGGCAATAATCTGGCGGTTTTTATTAGAAGGATTGACCGTATCATGATCAATCAAAGTGATTTGGCCAACGCCAGCGCGAGCCAGTGCTTCGGCGACAAAACCGCCGACACCACCTACGCCCGCAACCAGTACATGCGCATTTTGCAGTTGCGCAATCCCCTTCTCTTCAAATACCAATAAACTGCGTTCGAAAAGTGCGTCCATTCTTTAGTCCTGCGAAAATCTAAAAATCTGCTGCGCATTATAGCCTGTTTGTAGCAAGACCTCTTCAAGCGGACTGTTTTTTAAGCTTGCAACCGTTTCCGCAACCCGGTTGATGTCATTCAAAGAGACGTTGTTTTGCCCGGGCAAAGCGATATTCGGGTAATCCGTTTCCAACACAAAATGACGCAAATCAAAATTTTGCAGCATAGCATGATAGCGGTTTGCATTCTCACGGCATACAACGCCATTTACGCCGACTTTGAAGCCTAAATCGATATAAGACTTAACTAAGGGCAAAGAAGCCCCCAGGCCGTGTATAACCCCACTAACGGGATACTCTTTAATCAGCGCCAGCATCTCATTGTGCGCTTTGATCACATGAATCGAAACCGGTAACAGGTATTTTTGCGCCAATTGTAGCTGAGATTCAAATACTTCCAATTGGAGATCTTTATTGGCGGAGAACTGTTTTTGAAAATCGAGACCTATTTCTCCTAGGGCGCAAATCTTTTCTCGCTGTAAGTAATTTTCGAGAGTTACCAAAGCGGGGAAACTGTCTTCACAAACGAACCATGGGTGCAGTCCCAGGGCACAAGCAACCATCGGAGACTGTTTTGAAAGTTCAACAGCATCGCTCCATTGCGATGAATCGGTTGTAACGTTAAGTACGGGATAATGAAGCGCGGCAACCTCTTGCGGTGTGGCTTCTAAAAGATGGGCATGGGTATCGAATAACATAACTGCTAGTTTACGTTTTCGATAGGCATAAAAAAAGCCGGATTAACCGGCTTTCTTTATTGCTGATTACTCAGCGGCGTTGTCGGCTTCCGCAACTGGGCGGTCAACCAATTCAACAATCGCCATAGGTGCGTTATCACCAGGACGGTAACCGCATTTAAGAATGCGGATGTAACCACCTGGACGACCTTGGTAACGTGGACCAAGCTCTTGGAATAACTTACCTACTGCTGCTTTATCACCTAAACGAGCAAAGGCAGTACGGCGGTTGTGAACGCTGTCATTTTTAGCCAGCGTAATCAAAGGCTCTGCAACTGTACGAAGTTCTTTAGCCTTAGCAACCGTAGTACGGATTACTTCATGTTCGATAAGTGAAGCAGACATGTTTTTGAACATTGCTTTACGGTGCGCGCTGTTACGATTTAACTTACGACCTGATTTACCATGACGCATGATAGCTTCCTTATATTAAGATTCCTTGCTCACCAGACTTGCTGGTGGCCAGTTTTCCAGTTTTGTACCAAGGCTCAAACCTCTTTGAGCAAGAACATCTTTGATTTCTTGCAGAGATTTCTTACCTAGGTTAGGCGTCTTAAGCAGTTGCGGTTCCGCACGCTGTACAAGATCGCCAATGTAGTAGATTTGTTCTGCTTTCAGACAGTTAGCTGAACGAACAGTTAACTCTAAGTCGTCAACAGGTTGCAAGAAGATCGGATCAAACTCGTTCTCTTCTTCCTGAGGAGCCGCAACTTCTTTGTGCTTCAGATCTACAAATGCATTCAGTTGTAGGTGAAGAACAGTAGCCGCTTGCTTGATCGCGTCTTCCGGATCAAGGGTACCATCAGTAACCACGTCAAAAATCAACTTATCAAGGTCGGTACGTTGTTCAACACGAGCATTCTGAACTTCGTAGCTGACGGTATGAACCGGCGAGAAACTCGCATCCAGACGCAGTACACCGATCGCGCTGTCGTTATCGGTTTGTGCTGCACGGTAACCCATACCACTTTCAACACGTAGGCTCATGTTCAGTTCAGCACCTTCAGACAAATGCGCAATGATGTGATCCGGATTAGCGATTTCAACATCATGGTTTAGCGCGATATCTGAAGCGCGGACAACTGCAGGTCCTTGTTTATTTAAAGTCAATTCTGCGCTGTTTGTTGCGTGTAATTTGACCGCCACCTCTTTTAGGTTTAAGAGAATTTCTAAAACGTCTTCTCTTACACCTTCAATCGATGAGTATTCGTGTAAAACACCATCAATTTGGGCTTCTACGATAGCCGCACCCGGCATAGAAGATAACAAAATACGACGTAACGCATTTCCTAGAGTGTGACCAAAGCCGCGTTCAAGCGGCTCTAGGGTTACACGACTGTGAAATGGCGTTAGACGTTGAATATCGACCATGCGAGGTGTCAACAACTGTTCTAACATCTCTTGCATCAGAGGTGATCTCCGTTTCTATTACTTAGAGTAAAGCTCAACAATCAAGTTTTCTTGAATATCAGCAGACAGATCAGCACGATCAGGAACTGATTTAAAAGTACCTTCAAATGCTTTAGTGTCTACTTCAACCCAGCTAACCGCACCAGTTTGCGCTTTCAATTCAAGCGCTGCTGCGATACGAGTTTGGTTGCGAGATTTCTCACGAATAGAAACCACATCACCAGCAGATACTTCGAAAGACGGAATATTTACTGATTGACCGTTAACCAAGATCGCTTTATGCGAAACAAGCTGACGAGCTTCTGCACGAGTTGCAGCAAAGCCCATACGGTATACAACATTGTCAAGACGGCTTTCTAGGATTTGTAGAAGGTTTACACCAGTAGAACCTTTACGACGATCCGCTTCTTTATAGTAAAGACGGAACTTTTTCTCTAGAACACCGTACATACGACGAACTTTTTGTTTTTCACGCAACTGAAGTCCGTATTCAGTTACCTTTTTACGAGCTGCACCGTGTACACCTGGTAGTTGATCGATTTTACATTTTGATTCGATGCTACGAACACCGCTTTTCAAAAATAGATCAGTACCTTCACGGCGGGCAAGTTTACACTTAGGACCAATATATCTAGCCATGATTACCTCAAAAATTAAACGCGACGTTTCTTAGGTGGGCGGCATCCGTTGTGAGGAATCGGAGTTACATCAGAAATTGAAGTAATTTTGAAACCAACACTGTTTAGACCACGAACAGCAGAGTCACGGCCAGGTCCAGGACCTTTAACCATAACATCTATGTTCTTAACACCGTATTCTTGAGCCATTTGCCCAACTCGTTCTGCAGCAACCTGTGCAGCGAATGGAGTACTCTTACGAGAACCACGGAATCCGCTACCACCAGAAGTTGCCCAGCATAGTGCGTTACCTTGACGGTCAGTAATAGTTACGATCGTGTTATTGAAGCTGGCGTGAACGTGCGCTACCGCATCCGTTACGACCTGTTTAGCCTTCTTTTTAACACGTGAATTTGCTTTTGCCATATTCTTTCTCGCTATCTAAGCATTAACGCTTGATTGGTTTGATTGGACCTTTACGAGTACGTGCATTCGTCTTAGTGCGCTGACCACGTAGTGGTAGGCTACGACGATGACGAATTCCACGGTAACAACCCATGTCCATCAAACGCTTAATATTCATAGACACTTCACGACGAAGATCACCTTCAATCGTGTAGTTTGTCACTTCGTTACGAAGTGCTTCTAACTGATCTTCAGTTAGTTCTCGAACTTTCGTAGATGGTTCGATACCAGTAGCTGCACAAACTTTCTTTGCAGCAGTAGAACCAATCCCGTAGATCGAAGTCAATCCAATAACAATGTGCTTGTTAACTGGAATGTTTACGCCGGCAATACGAGCCATTTTGACGCTCCCTTTAATTCCATCTACTGAAAAACGTGCGATTATACACATCTTTCGCTTTAAATACTAGATAAAAAACCTTGAAGTTATTTACCTTTTAATTTCGCTTTTTTCATCATGCCTTCATATTGGCTTGACTGCATTTGAGCCTGTACTGCTGTCATGAAATCCATGACCACAATTACAATGATCAAAAGTGATGTTCCACCAAAATAGAAAGGAACATTCCAATACAAGATCAAGAACTCTGGCAACAAGCACACCGCCGTGATGTAGATCGCACCGGCAAGAGTCAAGCGGCCCATAATGCCATCAATATGGCGGGCTGTTTGCGCACCCGGACGAATACCTGGCAGGTAGGCACCAGACTTTCTTAGGTTTTCTGCCGTTTCATTTGGATTGAAAACAATCGCAGTATAGAAGAAGCAGAAGAAAATAATTGCCATCGCATACAGAAGAACATAAAGCGGCTGACCTGGAGACAAAGTCGTAGCAATGTCTTTCAACCACCCCATACCTTCAGCAGAACCGAACCAGCCACCGATGGTTGCCGGGAACAGAATAATACTGGAGGCGAAAATCGGCGGAATAACTCCAGCCATATTTAACTTAAGAGGCAGATGTGACTCTTGACCGCCATACAGTTTGCGACCGCGCATTTTTTGGGCATAGTGAACGGGAATTCGACGTTGTCCGCGTTCAACGAATACCACAAATGCAATAACAGCAGCGATTAAAGCAAGAAGGACAAATACGGTAATGGCGTGCATTGCACCCGTATTAACCTGCTCAAAAGTTCCACCCAAAGCGCTAGGCAGACCTGCAACAATCCCTGCAAAAATGATTAGAGAAATACCATTACCGATACCACGTTCGGTAATTTGTTCACCTAACCACATTAAGAAAATCGTACCGGAAACCAAAGTTACCACAGCAGTCAGCTTAAACAGCAGACCCGGATCGATAACAACCGGCATTCCATTAACATTTTGTGATTCGAGTGCAATCGCGACACCTAAAGCCTGGAAAGTCGCAAGCACCACAGTCCCCTGACGGGTGTACTGGGTGATTTTACGACGTCCTTGCTCACCATCTTTTTTTAACTGCTCAAGAGTAGGAGAAACTACCGTCAACAGCTGCATGATAATCGCAGCAGAGATGTACGGCATAATCCCAAGAGCAAAGATGGATAAACGCTCAAGGGCACCACCCGAGAACATGTTGAACATGTCTAGAATGGTACCCTTTTGCTGTTCGAACATTGCAGCTAAGGCAATCGGATCAATTGACGGAACAGGAATATGTGTACCCAATCGGTAAACGATGATGGCACCCAGGACAAAAAGAATCTTGTTCTTAAGTCCGCTCATTCCAGTTGATGCAATTGAACTATTCATAATTAAGCTTCTACAGTGCCACCAGCAGCTTCAATCGCAGCTTTAGCTGCTGCAGTTGCTCGCAATCCGGAAGTTTTCACAGCTTTGGTGA
Source organism: Thiomicrorhabdus xiamenensis (assembly GCF_013282625.1). Lineage (NCBI taxonomy): Bacteria > Pseudomonadati > Pseudomonadota > Gammaproteobacteria > Thiotrichales > Piscirickettsiaceae > Thiomicrorhabdus > Thiomicrorhabdus xiamenensis. Next base: position 444,417 of record NZ_CP054020.1, on the reverse strand, counting down.
TCTCACCAGAGTTGATGATTTTAACTTCCTTAATTTTCTGACCGATGATATCAGCAGCTTTAAGCGCTGCAATATCAACTACGTCAGCTTCGATTTTAGATAGAGTATCAAGACGGATTTCAGTCACAAACTCGGATTTACGTGAAGTAAAACCGATTTTTGGCAGACGTCTTTGAAGTGGCATCTGACCACCTTCAAAACCGATCTTAGGCATACCACCAGAACGTGATTTTTGACCTTTGTGACCGCGACCACCCATCTTACCCCAACCTGAACCTTGACCACGACCTACACGCTTGCGTGAAGATTTGGCGCCGTCAGCTGGTTTTAAAGTATTTAGTTGCATTTTATGCTTCCTCTACTTTAAGCAAATAGGAAACCTTATTGATCATTCCGCGGTTAGCTGGAGTATCAATAACGCTTACTGTTTGGTGCATTTTTCTTAGACCAAGACCAGATACACACGCTTTGTGTGCTGGTAAACGGCCGATCGGGCTTTTTACCAGTGTCACTGTAATTTTTTTATCTGACATCTTACTCACCTACGATTTCTTCAACTGACTTACCACGTTTTGCAGCGATCATTTCTGGGCTGCTGATAGAAGTCAGTGCGTTAACAGTAGAACGTACTACGTTTACCGGGCGAGTGGTACCAACACACTTACAAAGTACGTTGTGAACACCTGCTGCTTCAAGAACCGCACGCATTGCACCACCGGCGATAACCCCAGTACCTTCAGAAGCAGGTAGCATTACGATGTTCGCAGCACCTTGCTTGTAGTTGATAGGATACTGAATAGTTCCGTCTTTAAGTGAAACAGATCTCATGTTACGACGAGCTTTTTCCATTGCTTTTTTGATTGCAACAGGTACTTCGTTCGCTTTACCACTACCGTAGCCTACTTTACCTTCGCCGTCACCAACAACTGCAAGAGCGGAGAACGAAAAAATACGACCACCCTTAACAACTTTAGCAACACGACGAATGCCCACTAGTTTTTCGATCAAAGCATCTTGGCCGTCTTGTAATTCATGTGAAGACATATTTTCCTTCCTTTAAAATTCAAGACCGTTTTCACGGGCTGATTCAGCTAACTGTTGAATACGACCGTGGTATTTGAAACCTGAACGATCAAATGCAACCTTGGTTACACCAGCAGCTTTGGCTTTTTCAGCAATAGCCTTACCAACAACAGCTGCAGCCGACTTGTTAGAACCATTGCTAATTTCTGATTTAACGTCCGCTTGTACAGTAGAGCTAGAAGCAACAACCTGTTGACCATCAGCTGAAATGACTTGTGCATAGATATGCTGTGAAGTACGGTGTACACACAGACGCGCCATTTTCAATTCTGAGATTTTTGCACGTGTTTTCTTCGCTCTACGAAGACGGGCTGATTTCTTATCCATACTTACTTCCAGCCTTATTTCTTCTTAGCTTCTTTACGTAAAATGCGCTCACCAGCATACTTAACACCTTTACCTTTATATGGCTCAGGTGGACGGTAGCCGCGAATTTCAGCAGCAACTTGACCTACAACTTGCTTGTTCGCACCTTTTACAACGATTTCAGTTTGAGAAGGAGTTTCAATCGTAATTCCTTCTGGGATCTCATGATCAACAGGGTGTGAGAAACCAAGAGTCAAGTTAAGTACTTTACCGGCAGCTTTTGCACGGTAACCAACACCAACCAACTCAAGACGCTTCTCAAAACCTTCTGTAACACCTTGAACCATGTTGTTGATGATTGAACGAGCAGTACCAGCCTGCGCCCAACCCTTAACAACACCTTCTTTAGGCTGACAGATCACTTGTCCGTCTTCAACAGAAACCAAAACAGCTTCATTAAAAGTTTGAGTCAAAGAATCTTTAGATCCTTTAACAGTGACAGTGTTACCTTCTACTTTAACTTCAACGCCAGCAGGTACAGTAACAGGAGCCTTTGCAATTCTAGACATAATTCAGATTCCTTATGCTACGTAGCAAACAACTTCACCACCGATCCCGGCAGCACGTGCCTGGTGGTCAGTCATAATACCTTTTGAGGTTGAAATTACAGCGATACCTAGACCGCCGATGACTTTTGGTAACTCATCTTTGTTTTTGTAAACACGAAGACCTGGACGGCTTACACGTTTAACCATTTCAATTACTGGTTTGCCCTCGAAATATTTAAGATCGATTGACAATTCAGATTTACCATTGTTCTCATTAATGCTGAAAGATGAAATATAACCTTCGTCGTTAAGTACTTTAGCAACTGCTGCTTTAACTTTTGAAGAAGGCATAACCACGTTAGCGTGACCAGCCATTTGGCCGTTACGGATACGTGTTAACATATCAGCGATTGGATCAGACATACTCATAGATATTTATCCTTACCAACTAGCTTTTCTTAATCCTGGAACATCACCTTGCATCGTCATTTGACGAAGCATATTACGTGATAGACCAAATTTTCTATAAACACCGTGTGGACGGCCAGTAATACGGCAGCGACGCTGCTGACGAACTGGAGACGCATCACGTGGCAACTTATTTAGCGCATCAACTGCATCCATACGATCATCGAAATCTGTTTCAGGATTTGCGATGATTGCTTTTAGCTCAGCGCGCTTAGCTGCATATTTTGCAACTAGCTTTGTGCGTTTTGTTTCACGAGCAATCATTGACAACTTAGCCATTAGAAGATCCTCTTATTTCTTGAATGGGAAATTGAAGGCTTCTAAAAGAGCTTTCGCTTCATCGTTAGTTTGCGCAGAAGTCGCGAAGTTGATATCCATACCACGGATCTTGTCAACTTTTTCAAACTCGATTTCAGGGAAAATGATTTGCTCTTTAAGGCCTAGGTTATAGTTTCCGCGACCATCGAAAGCTTTCGCGTTAACACCACGGAAGTCACGTACGCGAGGTAGAGCGATGTTGACTAGACGGTCAAGAAACTCATACATACGCTCACCGCGAAGAGTTACTTTACAACCCAGTGGATAACCGTCACGTACTTTAAAGCTCGCAACAGACTTACGCGCTAGAGTACGTACTGCTTTCTGACCTGCAATTGCTTCCATATCGGCAACCGCATTGTCCAAAACTTTCTTATCACCGATTGCATCACCAACACCCATGTTGATGGTGATTTTTTGCAGCTTAGGAACCTGCATCGGAGATTTGTAACCAAACTGCTCCATCAACTTAGGAACAACTTGCTCTTTGTAGAATGATTGTAATCTTGCCATTTCTCTACCCTTTATTAAGCGTCAACCGCTTTACCAGTAGATTTAAAGAAGCGGATCTTCGCATCACCTTCAACACGGACGCCAACTTTGTCAGCTTTGTTGGTTTCAGGATTTACAAGAGCCACATTCGAAGCATCAATTGGCATTTCCTTAGAAACGATACCACCTTGTGCACCAGTCATAGGGTTACCCTTAGTGTGCTTCTTAACCAAGTTAATACCATCTACTAAAACTTTACCGTTAGCCATAACAGAAGAAATCGAACCACGCTTTCCTTTGTCTTTACCGGCTAGGACGATTACCTCGTCACCTTTTCTTAAACGATTCATTATTTCTTCCTTATAGAACTTCAGGAGCTAATGAAACAATTTTCATAAACTTGTCGTTACGAAGCTCACGAGTTACTGGGCCGAAGATACGTGTACCAATTGGTTCGTGTTTAGCGTTCAGGATAACGGCAGCGTTACCATCAAACTTGATCTTAGAACCATCTGGACGACGAACACCGCTTGCAGTACGAACTACAACCGCGTTGTAAACATCACCTTTCTTCACTTTTCCACGTGGTGCAGCTTCTTTAACACTCACTTTGATCACGTCACCAACATTAGCGTAACGACGGTGTGAACCGCCTAACACTTTAATACATTGGACGCGGCGTGCTCCGCTGTTATCAGCTACGTCAAGCACTGTTTGCATCTGAATCATGGTGGGACTCCATCCATAAATAAAAATTACAAGTAGCACAAAAACCACCGAAAAGTGCAGTCCCGAAGTTATTTTCGGCTTGCAACTTTAAGGTGGCATTTGAAAATTGCGCGAATTATATCAACTAATTCACACAATTGCTAGTGAAAATTAAATTTTCGCTTTTTCGTCAATGCTAACTAAAGTCCATGACTTGTTTTTTGAGATTGGTGCAGTTTCTTTAATTGTAACTGTATCACCTACGCTAGCTGCGTTCTCAGAATCATGAGCCATGATCTTAGTAGATTTCTTAACGAATTTTTTATACTTAGGGTGTTTGATGAAACGGTTAACGCGAACAACAATAGAGTCCTGCATACCATTACTTTCAACAACACCTTGAATAGTACGTGCTTTCTTTTGATCAGCCATCTTACTTACTCACTTTTTGACGAATGATGGTTTTAACTCGAGCGATAGAACGACGAACGTTCTTAAGCGCTGCAGAGTTTGATAACTGACCAGTTGAATGTTGCATTCTCAAGTTGAATTGCTCTTTACGAAGTTCAAGCAACTCGTTACGAAGTTCTTCAACTGATTTTTCGTTTAATTCTTTCGCAGTCATCTTACATCACCGTTCTAGTTACAACAGTTGTTTTGAAAGGCAGCTTAGCGGCAGCAAGTTCAAATGCTTCGCGAGCCAGCTTTTCATCAACACCTTGCATTTCAAATAGGATACGTCCTGGTTGAATCTGAGCAACCCAGTATTCAACAGAACCTTTACCTTTACCCATACGAACTTCAAGTGGCTTGTTGGTAATTGGTTTATCAGGGAAAACACGAATCCAAATCTTAGCGCCACGTTTTACGTGACGAGTCATCACACGACGACCTGCTTCGATTTGACGTGAAGTCATACGACCGCGCTCTAGAGCCTTAAGACCGAAATCACCAAAGCTAACTTTGTTACCAGCTTGCGCTAGACCACGGTTACGACCTTTTTGTACTTTTCTAAATTTTGTACGCTTAGGCATTAACATAGTGAGTTATCCTTTTATTTACGGCCTTTTTTGCCCTTAGATGAGTTATTCTCTAGAGCAAGCTTACCTAGCTTCTCGCCTTTGAAAATCCAAACTTTAACACCGATCTTACCGTAGGTAGTATCAGCTTCGAAAGTTGCATAATCAATGTCAGCACGGAAAGTGTGAAGCGGTACACGACCTTCACGATACCATTCCGCACGGGCGATATCCGCACCGTTAAGACGACCGGAAACCGTTACTTTAATCCCTTCAGCACCAAGACGCATTGCATTACCTACAGCACGTTTCATGGCACGACGGAACTGAATACGCTTTTCAAGCTGCTGTGCAATTGACTCAGCAACTAGCTTCGCATCAAGCTCAGGCTTCTTGATCTCTTCGATATTGATGTTAACTGGCATACCAGTCATTGCAGTAAGAGACTGCTTCAACTTCTCAATATCTTCACCTTTTTTACCGATAACAACACCAGGACGCGCTGTGTGAACCGTAATACGGATACCATTAGCGACGCGCTCGATATTGATTCGAGAAACGGAAGCGTGAGCTAGTTTCTTGTTAAGTTCGTTACGAATCTCAAGATCGCTCACCAAGAAATCAGAATAGTTTTTGCTGTTCGCATACCAGCGAGCATTCCAATCTCTAGTAATACCAAGACGAATCCCGACCGGATTTACTTTTTGACCCATTCTGATTCTCCTTATTTATCGCCGACTGTCACGGTTAGGTGACTAGTGCGTTTCAAGATACGGTTACCACGACCTTTCGCACGAGCGCGCATACGCTTCATGATAGGGCCTTCGTTAACGAAAGCTGCAGTAACTGTCAGCTCGTCGATATCCATACCGTTATTGTTCTCAGCGTTAGCAATCGCAGAGTTCAAAACTTTTTTGAACAGGTCTGCAGCTTTTTTATCGCTGAACGCAAGGATATTAACCGCTTGCTCTACGTTCTTCCCACGGATTAAGTCAGCGACCAAACGCGCTTTTTGTGGAGAGATACGCGCAAATTTATGTGTAGCACTTACTTGCATGACCAACTCCTATTAGCGTTTCGCTTTCTTATCCGCAGCGTGGCCGCGGTAGTAACGTGTCATTGAGAATTCACCCAGTTTGTGGCCAACCATGTTTTCAGAAACGAAAACCGGAATATGCTCTTTACCGTTGTGAACTGCGATAGTCAGACCAATCATTTCAGGCAAGATCATTGAACGTCTTGACCAGGTTTTGATTGGACGCTTATTACCAGATTCTTGTGCCTCTACCACCTTCTTATAAAGGTGGTGATCAACAAAAGGTCCTTTTTTAACTGAACGTGGCATCAGTGTCCTTCCTTATTACTTATTGTGACGACGGCGTACGATCATGTTGTCAGTACGCTTGTTGCTACGAGTCTTCTTACCTTTAGTCGGAACACCCCATGGAGTAACAGGGTTACGACCACCGGAAGTACGACCCTCACCACCACCGTGCGGGTGGTCAACAGGGTTCATCGCCACACCACGAACGGTAGGACGAACACCACGCCAGCGCTTAGCACCAGCCTTACCTAGTTTACGAAGACTGTGCTCAGAGTTACCAACTTCACCGATTGTCGCACGACATTCCTGGTGGATCTTACGCATTTCACCAGAACGTAGACGAACTAGAACATAAGCTCCGTCTTTACCAGCGATCGATACGAAAGCACCTGCTGAACGAGCAATCTGACCACCTTTACCAGGACGCATCTCTACGTTGTGAACAATTGTTCCAACCGGGATATTGCGAAGTGGCAGGCTGTTACCAGCTTTGATTGCAACATGGTCACCAGACTCAACTACGTCACCTGCCTGCATGTTTTTAGCTGCAAGGATGTAAGCGCGCGCGCCATCAGCATATTTAAGCAATGCAATGTGTGCTGAACGGTTTGGATCATATTCAAGACGCTCTACAGTTGCAGGAACTCCTACTTTATCGCGTTTGAAGTCAACCATACGGTAGTGCTGTTTATGACCACCACCTTGGTGACGTACTGTGATACGACCGTTACCGTTACGACCACCAGACTTAGATTTCTTCTCTAGTAAGGCTGCGTGTGGTTTACCTTTATGCAAAGTAGGCTCAACTACGCTTACTACAAAGCGGCGACCTGGAGAAGTCGGTTTAGACTTTTTAACAATTGCCATCTTTGAACTCCTTACTCAGCAGCCGCAAAGTCGATTTCTTGACCTTCAGCAAGACGAACGATTGCTTTACGCACACCATTACGCTTACCAGCACGGCCTTTGAATACTTTGCGCTTACCATTAATGTTAATCATGTTCACAGACTGCACTTTGACACCGAAAAGGGTTTCGACAGCTGCTTTAACTTCTGGTTTAGTTGCACCAGGTACAACTTTGAACACATACTGCTCTGATGAATCTGCCATAACTGCAGCTTTTTCAGAAACGTGTGGTGCTAGCAATACACTTAGAATACGTTCTTGGTTCATGCTAATTGCTCCTCTAGTTGCTTAACTGCACCTTGAGTCATCACGATATTCTGGAAACCAACAAGGCTTACAGGATCGATTGAAGCTGCATCACAAACGTCTGCTGCATATAGGTTACGTGCAGAAAGATACAAATACTCATCAAAGCCTTCAGTTACAACAAGCGCATCAGAAACATTAAGCTGCGCAAGCTTCGCTTTGAATTCTTTTGTCTTAGGTGCATCAACTTTGAAGTCATCCACAACGATTAGGCGACCTGTACGATTTAGCTCGGCAATAATTGAACGCATCGCACCGCGATACATTTTCTTATTAACTTTTTGAGAAAAATCACGATTGTGGCCAGGGAACGCACGACCACCGCCAACCCATACCGGGCTACGAGTCGTACCGGCACGTGCACGGCCAGTCCCTTTTTGACGCCAAGGTTTCGCACCACCACCGCTCACTGCTGAACGGTTCTTTTGACCTTTGGTACCAGCACGTCCAGCATTCATATACGCTGTAACAACTTGGTGTACCAAGGCTTCATTAAAGTCAACTCCGAAAAGAGCATCAGAAACTGAAACAGTTCCGTTTTCTTTACCAGTTGCCAATTCAATTAGTTTTAAATCCATCGTGCCCACCTTACTTCACAGCTTTACGAACAATGACAGTACCGTTTTTAGCACCAGGGACCGCGCCTTTGATCAACAATAGACCATTTTCGACGTCCACTTTTACTAAATCTAGGTTCAGAGTCGTTTGACGGACAGCACCCATGTGTCCAGACATTTTCTTACCTTTGAAAACGCGACCTGGAGTCTGGTTTTGACCGATAGAACCGTTAGAACGGTGAGACAGCGAGTTACCGTGGGTTGCATCTTGCATACCGAAGTTGTGGCGTTTAATACCACCTTGGAAACCCTTACCTTTAGTTGTACCAGTTACATCAACTACCGGAGTTTCTGCGAAACGATCGACAGTGATTTCAGACCCAACTTCAAGACCTTCGATGTCCGCAGCTTCAGCGCGGAATTCCCAAAGACCTTCACCTGCTTCAACACCCGCTTTAGCGAAGTGACCAGCTGCAGGCTTAGATACACGACCAGCGTGTACAGAACCAGTGGTAACCTGGATAGCAGAATAACCGTCAGTCTCAAGTGTCTTGATTTGAGTGATGCGATTCGGAGCTACTTCAATAACAGTAACCGGAGTCGAAACACCCTCATCGTTGAACACACGAGTCATGCCGATTTTTTTACCAATGATACCAATACTCATATCATTAACCTCATTATTATAAAACAGTCAGTCATTACGATTGATGACCAACAAACGCGTTAATTAACGCAATTCAAGTTGAACGTCAACACCAGCAGCAAGGTCTAGTTTCATAAGAGCATCAACTGTTTTATCAGTTGGGTCTACGATATCTAGAAGACGTTTATGAGTACGAAGTTCGTACTGATCACGTGCATCCTTGTTTACGTGCGGAGAGATCAACACTGTGAAACGCTCTTTACGTGTTGGCATTGGGATCGGACCACGAACCTGTGCACCAGTACGCTTAGCCGTTTCCGTAATTTCACGTGCAGACTGATCGATCAAACGGTGATCGAAAGCCTTTAAGCGAATACGAATGTTTTGAGTCGCCATAAAATTTCTCTCAAATTAATCAAAAGAAAAACAAGCAGTTATATTTGCTTGCAAACTAAGGTCGCGAATTATAACAGCATTTTTTTTTAAAAACAACCATTTAGCAATTCACATACAATAAACAAAAAAAGGGAGCCGAAGCTCCCTTTTTTTCTTAGATGAAAATGCTATCTAAAGATTATTCGATAATCTTAGCAACAACACCTGCACCTACGGTACGACCACCTTCACGGATAGCGAAACGTAGACCATCAGACATCGCGATTGGAGCGATTAGTTCAACAGTCATCTGTACGTTATCACCTGGCATTACCATTTCTGTACCTGCTGGTAGCTCACAAGCACCAGTTACGTCAGTTGTACGGAAATAGAACTGTGGACGGTAACCATTGAAGAATGGAGTGTGACGTCCACCTTCATCTTTTGAAAGTACATATACTTCCGCTTCGAACTTGGTGTGTGGGTTTACAGTACCTTTGTGTGCTAGTACCTGACCACGCTCGATGTCTTCACGCTTAGTACCACGTAGTAGGATACCAACGTTATCACCTGCTTCACCTTGATCTAGAAGCTTACGGAACATCTCAACACCAGTAACTGTAGTTACCTGAGTTGGACGAATACCAACGATCTCGATCTCTTCACCAACTTTGATGATACCAGTCTCAACACGACCAGTCGCAACTGTACCACGACCCTGGATTGAGAAGATATCTTCTACTGGCATCAGGAACGGCTTGTCAGTTTCACGAGTAGGCTCTGGAATGTAAGTATCTAGCGCTTCGATTAGACGTGCGATAGATGGCTCACCGATTTCAGACTGATCGCCTTCGATTGCTTTAAGCGCAGAACCCATGATAACTGGAGTATCATCACCTGGGAATTCGTACTCGTCTAGAAGCTCACGAACTTCCATTTCAACAAGTTCCATAAGCTCTTCATCATCAACCATGTCAGCTTTGTTTAGGTAAACAACGATGTATGGTACACCTACCTGACGTGACAGAAGGATGTGCTCACGAGTCTGTGGCATTGGGCCATCCGCTGCAGAACATACTAGGATCGCACCATCCATCTGTGCCGCACCAGTGATCATGTTTTTAACATAGTCAGCGTGACCTGGGCAGTCTACGTGCGCATAGTGACGAGTTTCTGACTCATACTCAACGTGTGCAGTTGAGATGGTGATACCACGCTCACGCTCTTCAGGAGCGTTATCGATCGCGCTGTAGTCTTTCGCTTCACCACCGAATTTTTTACCTTGTACGATTGTTAGAGCCGCAGTAAGAGTTGTCTTACCATGGTCAACGTGACCGATAGTACCTACGTTTACGTGCGGTTTCGAACGTTCAAACTTTTCTTTTGCCATTAGATTAATACCTTTGTAACGGGCGGCATAACCGCCTTGGATTAAAGTTTAAAAGTTAAATTAAGTTATTCGCCTTTTTTAGAAGCAGCGATGATTTCTTCTTGGATGTTCTTAGGCGCTTCAGCGTACTTCAAGAACTCCATGCTGTAGTTAGCACGACCCTGAGTCAAAGAACGCATCTGGTTTGAGTAACCAAACATCTCTGAAAGCGGTACTTCTGCCTTAACAGACTTACCAGTAGGGATATCATCCATGCTTGAAACCATACCGCGACGGCGGTTTAGGTCACCAATAATATCACCCATGTACTCTTCAGGGGTAGTAACTTCAACTTTCATTACCGGCTCAAGAACGACTGGGTTAGCTTGTGTAACACCATTCTTGATACCCATGCTCGCTGCTACCTGGAACGCCATTTCGTTCGAGTCAACATCGTGGTATGAACCATCGATAAGCTCGACAGAAACATCAACCATTGGGAAGCCTGCAACAACACCAGCTTCAAGCTGTTGCTTAGCACCCTTCTCAACTGCACCGATGTATTCACGAGGAACAGCACCACCAACGATCGAGTTGATGAATTCAAAGTTAACCGCTTCAGAATCAGCATCAAGCGGCTTGATCTTGAACACAACGTGACCGTATTGACCGCGACCACCAGACTGACGTACGAATTTACCTTCGCACTCAACCGCTGAACGGATCGTTTCACGGTAAGAAACCTGAGGCGCACCAATGTTCGCTTCAACTTTAAACTCACGCTTCATACGATCAACGATGATATCAAGGTGAAGTTCACCCATACCAGAGATGATCGTCTGGTTGGTTTCTTCATCAGTATGAACACGGAAAGATGGATCTTCTGCTGCAAGCTTCTGCAGTGCGATACCCATTTTCTCTTGGTCAGCTTTAGTCTTAGGCTCGATAGCGATCGAGATAACTGGCTCAGGGAATTCCATACGCTCAAGGATAACTGGGTTATCGATGTCACACAGAGTATCACCAGTAGTCGTATCTTTAAGACCTACCGCACACGCGATATCACCAGCACGCACTTCTTTGATCTCTTCACGAGAGTTAGAGTGCATCTGCAGGATACGACCGATACGCTCACGCTTACCTTTAACTGTATTCATAACTGGAGAACCAGCTTCTAGAACACCTGAATAAACACGGAAGAAAGTTAGCGTACCAACATAAGGGTCAGTCATAACTTTAAACGCAAGAGCGGCGAAAGGCTCATCATCAGTTGAGTGACGCTCAACTGGAGTACCGTCTTCCAACTCACCCTTGATCGCAGGAACATCAGTCGGAGCAGGCATAAGTTCGATAACCGCATCTAGTAGCGTTTGAACACCTTTGTTTTTGAAAGATGAACCACAGAACATCGGAACGATTTCTACATCGATACAACGCTGACGGATACCTGCTTTAATATCTTCTTCAGACAGATCACCTTCTTCAAGGTATTTATCCATCAACTCTTCAGAAGCTTCAGCTGCTGTTTCAACAAGTTTTTCACGCCATTCTTCACACTCATCTTGCATCTCTGCAGGAATGTCTTCATAGCGGTATTCCATACCCATGTTCTCTTCTTCCCAGTAGATCGCTTGCATTTTCACAAGGTCAACAATACCGCGGAAAGAATCTTCAGCACCGATAGGTAGCTGCATAGGAACTGGCTGTGCACCTAGACGGTCAGTAACCATCTGGCAAACGTTCAGGAAGTTTGCACCTGCACGGTCCATTTTGTTTACGTAACCCATACGAGGTACGCCGTACTTATCAGCCTGACGCCATACAGTCTCAGACTGAGGCTCAACACCTGATACAGAACAGAAACAAGTAACGGCACCATCAAGTACACGCAGAGAACGTTCTACTTCGATTGTGAAGTCAACGTGTCCCGGAGTGTCAATGATATTGATACGGTGCTCAGGGAATTGACGACCCATACCAGACCAGAAACAGGTTGTCGCAGCAGAAGTGATTGTAATACCACGTTCCTGCTCTTGTTCCATCCAGTCCATTGTTGCACCACCGTCGTGAACCTCACCAATTTTGTGAGAAACACCGGTGTAGTACAGGATACGCTCGGTTGTGGTTGTTTTACCCGCATCGATGTGGGCCATAATCCCAATGTTGCGGTATCTATCTAGAGGGGTAGTACGTGCCACTTTAAATAACCTTTAACTAAAAACCAAAAATAAAGGCCCTTAAAAAGGGCCTCCATTAGCAGATGATTACCAACGGAAATGAGAGAAAGCTTTGTTCGCTTCTGCCATTCTGTGAGTATCTTCTTTCTTCTTGACTGCTGAACCGCGCCCTTCAAGAGCGTCACCCAATTCACCCGCCAAGCGAAGCATCATGCCTTTTTCGCTACGCTTACGCGCGGCTTCAACGATCCAACGCATCGCCAATGCCATTTTACGCTCAGGACGTACTTCGACTGGAACTTGGTAAGTAGCACCACCAACACGACGAGATTTAACCTCGACCATAGGTCCTACAGCTTCAAGCGCATCTTTTAATAGAGCAGCATGCTCGCCGCCGTTTTTACGTTCAACTAGAACATCTAGCGCATCGTAAACGATTTTTTCAGCAACGGATTTTTTACCGCTAACCATAATCATGTTAACGAATTTCGTTAACGTCACATCTCCAAACTTCGGATCAGGTAGTACCTGACGCTTTGGAATTTCTCTTCTTCTTGCCATTCTTAACTCTTCCGGTATAAATGTAACACTAATATTGCAAAACGTATGTTAAAGGATCGTTATCAAACGATTACTTTGGACGTTTTGCACCGTACTTAGAACGACCTTGTTTACGATTAGCAACACCAGCGCAGTCAAGAGCACCGCGAACTGTGTGATAACGTACACCAGGCAAATCTTTAACACGACCACCACGGATAAGAATAACCGAGTGTTCTTGCAGGTTATGACCTTCACCACCAATATAGGAAGCGACTTCATATCCGTTCGTTAAACGTACACGCGCAACTTTACGTAGAGCAGAGTTTGGCTTTTTAGGGGTTGTTGTATAAACACGCGTACAAACACCACGACGCTGAGGACATGCCTGTAACGCTGCAACGTTTGAAACTTTACGCTTATCTTTACGCGGCTTACGCACCAACTGGTTAATAGTAGCCATTCAATTTCTCCAAATTTGAGATTTACTCTTACACATAAACGAAGCTGTAGGCCAAAAAGATTGACCTACGTATAAGGAGAGGGAATTTTAGTGATGTAATTTTAATAAGTCAAGCCTTAACTGCTTGAAATTATTTAATTAAACATCAGCCTGTTCGTTCCCTTCCATCACTTCCAGCATTTCATCACTGACGACTTCGTCGTCAACCGGATCGTGATCCGCATTCAAAAACGCTTTCAATTCTTCGGCCGACTTCTCGCTCGCGGCACGGCGCGCTTTATGATAAGCGAAACCAGTACCGGCCGGAATCAGACGACCAACGATAACATTCTCTTTCAGACCGACCAACGTATCACGCTTACCGGAAACCGCCGCTTCTGTCAGGACACGAGTAGTTTCCTGGAAGGACGCCGCCGAGATAAATGATTCGGTCGCAAGAGACGCTTTGGTAATACCCAGTAGTACGCGTTCGAATGAGGCTTCAACCTTACCTTCTTCACGCGCTTTCTCGTTCAACTCAAGCACTTTCGAGTACTCAGCCTGTTCACCACGAATCAGAGCGGTATCACCTGGGTTCTTAACTTCAACTTTGCGCAGCATCTGACGAACGATTGTTTCGATGTGCTTATCGTTGATCTTAACCCCTTGCAGACGGTAGACATCCTGAACTTCGTCAACAATGTATTCCGCCAGTTTTTCAATACCCAACAGGCGAAGAATGTCGTGTGGATTCGGATTACCTTCAACCACAACATCCCCTTTCTCAACGCGCTCACCTTCGAACACGCTGACGGTACGCCACTTAGGAATCAATGTTTCATAAACTTCGCCGCTATCCTGAGTAATAGTCAGACGCTGCTTACCTTTAGTTTCTTTACCGAAGCCGATAACACCGGCAACCTCGGCCATAATCGAAGGCTCTTTTGGTTGACGTGCTTCAAACAGGTCAGCCACTCGAGGTAGACCCCCGGTGATATCCTTGTTTTTCGACGATGCTTGCGGAATACGTGCAAGTACATCACCACGACCCACTTTATCGCCACCCTGAACAACAACGATTGAATTTTCAGGCAGGTAGTACATCGCCGGAGTTTGTGTACCAGGGAAACAAATCGATTCACCTTTTTCATCAACCAGCTCGATGTACGGACGCACTTCCTTAGCGACGGAAGAACGCTCTTTCGCGTCCTTGACGACACGAGAAGTCAGACCGGTAATCTCATCCAGACGCTCTTCTACCGTTCCTTCGAAGTTACCGAAGTTGATAATCCCTTCAGCTTCCGTGATAACCGGGTGAGTATGCGGATCCCAGTTCGCCAGTACGTCGCCGGCGTTAATCGAACCACCATCCTCAACATTCAGGATCGAACCGTAGTTCAACTTATAGCGTTCCTGTTCACGGCCGGATTCATCCATCACAGACACTTCACCGGAGCGGGAAGTAACCACAATCTGACCTTCCGAGTTTTTCAGAGTTTTCAGGTTGAACCACTTAACGGTACCTGTATGCTTAACTTCAACCGAACTCTGCGCCGCAGAACCGGATGCGGTACCACCGATGTGGAAGGTACGCATAGTAAGCTGAGTACCAGGCTCACCGATTGACTGTGCCGCCATAACACCGACAGCTTCACCCATATTTACTAGGTGACCGCGTGCCAGGTCACGACCATAACACTGCTTACAGATACCGAAGCGTGTTTCACAGGTCATAGGCGAACGAACAAATACATGGTCAACACCGCTGTTGTCGATCAGATCCGCCAACTGTTCGTCGATTACTGTATCAACTGGAACCAGCAACTCTCCGCTTGCCGTCATGACATCTTTCGCAGTAACACGTCCAAGTACGCGATCGCGTAGAGATTCGATGATATCACCACCCTCTACGTGTGCCGTCATACGGATACCTGCATCGGTACCACAATCATCTTCGGTAACAACCACATCCTGAGCAACATCAACCAGACGACGTGTCAGATAACCGGAGTTAGCGGTTTTAAGTGCTGTATCCGCAAGACCTTTACGTGCACCGTGTGTCGAGATGAAGTACTGAAGTACGTTCAGACCTTCACGGAAGTTAGCCGTGATCGGTGTTTCGATAATCGATCCATCCGGTTTTGCCATCAGACCACGCATACCACCTAGCTGACGCATCTGAGCCACACTACCACGTGCTCCGGAATCCGCCATCATATATACAGAGTTGAATGAAGTCTGCTCAACTTCCTCACCCTCTTTATTAATAACCGTTTCAGTCTGTAGCTCTTCCATCATCGACTTGGTAACCACTTCATTCGTGTGTGACCAGATATCAACAACCTTGTTGTAACGCTCACCTTCGGTGACCAGACCTTGTGAGAACTGGTTCTGGATCTCTTCAACCTGCGCTTCGGCACGATCGATGATTTCTGCTTTCGAATCCGGGATCAACATATCATCAGAACAGAAAGACAAACCTGCCAGAGTCGACCATTTGAAACCGGCATACATTAGCTGGTCAGCAAAGATAACCGTCTCTTTCGGCCCTAGCTTACGGTAACACTCGTTCAAGACCTTAGAGATATTCTTCTTGGTCAAGTTGGTGTTAATCATGTCAAACGACAGACCACGAGGAAGAATACGACTCAGAAGCGCACGACCGGCAGTCGTTTCAACGATACGAGTACCGGCAGTTTCAATGCCTTCGTCATCGACAACCACTTCATCAATCTTCATCTTGATCTTGGTGTGCAAATGAACTTCTTTCGCATTCAAAGCACGATCCACTTCCTGCCAGCTAGCGAAGACCATACCCTCACCCTTCGCATTGATACGCTCACGGGAAATGTAGTACAGACCCAGTACAACGTCCTGAGAAGGTACGATGATCGGGTCACCGTTCGCAGGAGAAAGCAGGTTGTTGGTTGACATCATCAGGGTACGCGCTTCAAGCTGTGCTTCCAGTGACAGAGGCACGTGAACAGCCATCTGGTCACCATCGAAGTCGGCGTTAAATGCCGAACATACTAGCGGATGCAGGTTAATCGCTTTACCTTCGATCAGAACCGGCTCAAACGCTTGGATACCAAGACGGTGAAGTGTCGGCGCACGGTTAAGCAGTACCGGATGCTCACGGATGACTTCATCCAATACATCCCATACTTCCGGCAAACCTAGTTCAACCATTTTCTTAGCCGCTTTGATCGTCGGAGCCATACCGCGTTTCTGCAGTTTAGAGAAGATAAATGGCTTAAACAGTTCCAATGCCATTTTCTTCGGTAGACCACACTGGTGCAGACGCAGAGTCGGACCAACCACGATTACCGAACGGCCGGAGTAGTCAACACGCTTACCAAGAAGGTTTTGACGGAAACGACCTTGCTTACCTTTGATCATATCTGCCAAAGATTTAAGCTGACGCTTGTTAGTACCGGTTACCGCACGACCACGACGACCGTTATCCAATAGCGAGTCAACCGACTCCTGCAGCATACGTTTTTCGTTACGGACGATAATATCCGGCGCCATAAGATCTAGAAGACGCTTCAAACGGTTGTTACGGTTGATAACACGACGGTAAAGATCGTTCAGATCCGAAGTCGCAAAACGACCACCATCCAGCGGTACCAGCGGACGTAATTCCGGTGGTAGAACCGGTAGTACGTCAAGAATCATCCACTCTGGCTTGTTACCAGACTGCAGGAATGACTCGATCAACTTAAGACGCTTGGAAAGTTTCTTCTGTTTAGTTTCAGAGTTGGTGTTATCCATCTCGGTACGCAGATGTTCCGCTTCGTACTCAAGATCGATAGACTGAAGCATCTTCTTGATCGCTTCCGCACCCATTTGCGCTTCGAACTCGTCACCGTGCTCTTCAAGTGCATCCAGATACTCTTCTTCAGAAAGAAGCTGCCAAGGCTCAAGCGGAGTCAAACCAGGATCCGTTACCATGAACGCTTCGAAGTAAAGAACCGCTTCAATCTCTTTAAGCGTCATATCCAGCATCAAACCGATACGAGAAGGTAGCGACTTCAGGAACCAGATGTGCGCAACAGAGGTTGCAAGGTCGATATGACCCATACGCTCACGACGCACTTTAGACTGAGTAACTTCAACCCCACACTTCTCACAGATTACACCGCGGTGCTTCAGACGCTTGTATTTACCACACAAGCATTCGTAGTCACGGATAGGCCCGAAGATTTTGGCACAGAAAAGACCATCACGCTCCGGCTTGAAAGTACGGTAGTTAATAGTCTCCGGCTTTTTTACTTCGCCGTAAGACCATGAACGAATTTTTTCAGGTGAAGCAAGAGATACCTTAATGGCATCGAAATCACTGCTTACATTTTGCTTTTTAAGAAAACCAATTAGATCTTTCATTAATCTTGCTCCAACTCAATATCAATACCTAGTGCACGAATCTCTTTGCGTAGTACGCTGAAGGATTCAGGCATACCAGGTTCCATATATTCGTTACCGTCAACGATGTTCTTATACATACGAGTACGACCGTTCAAGTCATCCGACTTAACTGTCAGCATCTCTTGCAGAGTGAAGGCTGCACCATAAGCTTCAAGTGCCCATACCTCCATCTCACCGAAACGCTGTCCACCGAACTGCGCTTTACCACCCAGCGGCTGCTGAGTAACCAGCGAGTAAGGACCTGTTGAACGTGCGTGCATCTTATCGTCAACCAAGTGGTTCAGTTTCAGATAGTACATATAACCAACCGTTACCGGACGATCGAACTCTTCACCGGTTAGACCGTCGAACAGTTTCATCTGACCGGATTCAGGAAGATCTGCCAAACGCAGCAGCGCTTTAATCTGATCTTCCGAAGCACCATCGAATACCGGTGACGCTAGCGGCACACCTTTACGCAGGTTCATGGCCAACTCGGTAATTTCTTCATCGGAGAAACTATCCAGATCAACATTTTGACCTTGCGTCTCGTTATAGATCTTGTCTAGGAAACCACGGATTTCCGCAATATCTTTCTGCTGCTGAATCATGTCATTGATCTTAGAACCAAGACCTTCGGCCGCCAGCCCCAAGTGAACTTCCAGGATCTGACCAACGTTCATACGCGATGGTACACCCAGAGGGTTCAGACAGATGTCAACCGGACGACCGGTTTCATCAAACGGCATATCTTCAACTGGAGCAATGCGCGAGATAACACCTTTGTTACCGTGACGACCGGCCATCTTGTCACCAGGCTGGATACGACGTTTAATGGCAACATAAACCTTAACCATCTTCGAAACGCCCGGAGCCAGATCGTCACCCTGAGTAAGTTTCTTACGCTTCTCTTCGTACGCATCGTTAAAGGCTTTACGCTTGTCTTTCAGGTGTGATTCAAGCACTTCCAACTGATGCATCATGTCTGCATCGTCAACGTTCAGGCCAAACCAGCGCTCGGACGGAACCGTTTCAAGGAACGCTTCGTCGATCTTAGTGCCGTCAACCAACTTGTGACCAACCAACATACCGCGCAGACGACCGATAGTGTCCGCTTCAAGGATCTTGTACTGTTCATCGATGTCTTTACGGATGTGCGACAACTCTTCTTCTTGGATCGCCAAAGCACGTGCGTCTTTTTGGACACCCTCGCGCGTGAAGACCTGCACATCGATAACCGTACCTTCAACACCTTTGGTTACACGCAAAGAAGTATCTTTAACATCCGACGCTTTCTCACCGAAAATTGCACGCAGCAGCTTCTCTTCTGGAGTCAGCTGAGTTTCACCTTTAGGCGTGACCTTACCAACCAGGATATCACCCTGCTTAACTTCCGCACCGATGTGAACGATACCGCACTCATCAAGACGTGCCAGAGCAGATTCACCAACGTTAGGAATATCCGCAGTAATCTCTTCAGGCCCTAGCTTAGTATCACGCGCTAAACACGTTAGCTCTTCGATATGGATAGTTGTATAACGGTCCTGCTGAACAACACGCTCAGAAACCAGGATCGAATCCTCGAAGTTATAACCGTTCCAAGGCATGAACGCGATACGCATGTTCTGACCAAGCGCCAATTCACCAAGATCCGTTGAAGGACCATCAGCCATTACATCGCCGCGCTTAACAATATCACCGGCCTTAACGACTGGGCGCTGGTTGATACAAGTGTTCTGGTTAGAACGCTGGTACTTAACCATGTTATAGATATCAACCCCAGACTCACCTTCGCTGATCTCTTCCTGGTTGACGCGAACCACAATACGCGCTGCATCTGAAGAAAGCACTTCACCACCACGCTCGGCAACGACTGTTACACCAGAGTCGATCGCAACCGTCTTCTCGATACCGGTACCAACTAGCGGCTTCTCGGCACGCAGGTTTGGAACGGCCTGACGCTGCATGTTTGCCCCCATTAGGGCACGGTTAGCATCATCGTGCTCAAGGAACGGAATCAATGCCGCAGCAACCGATACGATCTGCTTCGGAGAAACGTCCATATAATCAACATCCGCAGATGAAGACAGGGTGAATTCGTTTTGGTGACGGGCTGAAACCAGGTTATCAACAAACTTACCATCAGCATCAACGTTTGCAGACGCCTGTGCGATTACGAATTGTGCTTCATCGATTGCAGAAACATATTCGATCTCTTCAGTAACTTTACCGTCGACAACTTTACGGTATGGCGTTTCCAGGAAACCGTACTCGTTGGTTTTTGCGTAAATCGCCAGAGTGTTAATCAAACCGATGTTTGGCCCTTCAGGCGTTTCGATCGGACAAACACGACCATAGTGTGTAGGGTGTACGTCACGTACCTCGAAACCGGCACGCTCACGCGTCAAACCACCTGGCCCAAGAGCCGAAACACGACGCTTGTGAGTAACTTCAGAAAGCGGGTTAACCTGATCCATGAACTGCGACAACTGAGAAGAACCGAAGAACTCTTTGATTGCTGCAGAAACAGGCTTAGCATTAATCAGATCTTGTGGCATCAGGCCATCAGATTCCGCCTGGTTCAAACGCTCTTTAACCGCGCGCTCGACACGTACCAGACCGACACGGAAAGCGTTTTCAGCCATCTCTCCTACGGCACGGATACGACGATTACCCAGAGTATCGATATCGTCAATGGTGCTCAGACCGTTACGGATATTGATCAACTCGCGGATAACATCAATGATGTCTTCTTTCTCAAGAACCGCACTACCCTGGTTCTCTTTACGACCAAGACGACGGTTCAGTTTCATGCGACCGACGTTTGACAGGTCATAACGTGCTTCGTCGAAGAACAGGCTTTCGAATAGCGCCTGTGAAGATTCCTGTGTCGGCGGCTCACCCGGACGCATCATGCGATAGATTTCCATCTGCGCTTCAGTTGCAGAAGTCGTGCTATCCAAGTTCAACGTATCGGAAATATAAGGTCCGTTCTCAAGCTCGTCGATATACAGAACTTTAATTTCAATACCAGTGATGTTCGAGATTTTAGCGATCGTATCCGCAGTCAGAACTTCGTTTGTACGCGCAACCAGTTCACCGGTTGACTCGTCAACAATACCGGAAGCCAGTACTTTGCCTAGCAGATAATCCGGAGTTACGGCAACCTGCTTGATACCGGCCGCATCGACCTGCTTAACGGTACGAGCAGTAACTTTCTTACCTTCTGCAACAAGCACTTCACCATCATGCTCAAGATCGAACGGCATCTCTTTACCTTTGAACTGGGCAATATCGAAGTCCAGCATAAAGGCGTCTTTAGTGACGTGGATCGAATTGGTTTCGGTAAACAGACCAAGAATATCTTCATTGCTGTAACCCATAGCGCGAAGCAACACGGAAACCGGAAGCTTACGGCGACGGTCGATACGAGTGAACAGACAGTCATTGTGATCGAATTCGAAATCCAACCATGAACCACGGTAAGGAATTACGCGGGCGTTGAAAAGCAATTTACCGGAGGTATGCGACTTACCTTTATCGCTATCGAAAATAACACCAGGAGAACGGTGCAACTGTGTCACGATAACACGCTCAGTACCATTGATAACAAACGTTCCGTTATCGGTCATAAGAGGAATATCACCCAGGTAAACCTCTTGCTCTTTCATGTCTTTAACAGGACGTTTACCAGCCGGCGCATCTTTATCATAGATGACCAGACGCATTTTCACGCGTAGAGGTGCAGCGTAAGTAACACCACGCTGCTTACATTCTTTAACATCAAACTCAGGCTGACCCATGTGATAACTCACATATTCAAGATCAGCGGTACCTGCTACACCTTCAATCGGAAAAACCGATGAAAAAGCGGCATGCAGACCCATATTCTGGCGTTCTGCAGGTTTCTTTTCTAATTGTAGAAAATCGTGGAAAGACCCCTTCTGCAAGGATAGCAGGTAAGGTACTTCAAGAATCGACGGGCGCGTCGCAAAATCCTTACGGACGCGTTTCTTTTCGGTTAAAGAGTAAGTCATCGTTTACCTCGACGATAAGATTGTCAGAAGTTTCGTAACAATCTGTTACTGAATAAAATGCATAAAACTGTGGTAGCTGTTATCCACAAGTTACTAACACACTTTTACACACTGTTAAAACGAGAAAAGGCCGGTGTTTGAAACACCAGCCAATTCTTGCTGAAAACCAGCTTGAAAAACGAAATTACTTGATTTCGACTTCAATACCAGCATCTTTAAGGTCTTTAGCCATAGCTTCTGCTTCTTCTTTAGAAACACCTTCTTTAAGAGTGAAAGGCGCGCCTTCAACAGCTGCTTTCGCTTCTTTAAGACCAAGACCAGTTGCACCACGAACAGCTTTGATCGCAGCAACTTTGTTGTCACCAGCACCAGTAAGAACAACATCAAATTCAGTTTTCTCTTCAGCGCCCGCGCCAGCGTCACCAGCAGGACCAGCAGCAACCATAGCAGCTGCAGAAACACCGAATTTTTCTTCCATTGCTTCAACTAGTTCAACAACTTCCATTACAGACATGTTTGCAACGGCTTCTAGAATATCATCTTTAGATACAGACATTGTAATCTCCAAATTTTTTTAAATGATAGTATTAAATTTAAATAAACAATAATTAAGCTTCGGCTTCTTTTTGTTCTTTGATCGCAGTAAGTGCGCGAGCAAGTTTTGCAACAGGCTCTTTCATAACAAATAGAAGTTTCGCAACCGCTTCATCGTAAGTAGGCAGAGCAGCAACCTGCGCTAGAGAACCTGCATCCATTACACCTTCACCGATAGACAGTGAACGAACAACTAGAGCGTCGTTATCTTTCGCAAAGTTTTTGAAAACACGCGCCGCGTTACCCAACTCTTCACCAGAGAAAGCGTAAACAAGCGGACCAGTAAAGGTCTCAGCCATGTCTTCAAATTTCGTACCTTGAAGTGCACGACGTGCAAGTGTGTTTTTAACAACACGAACCTGAACGTTTGCTTTACGCGCTTCAATACGAAGGTTGGTCATTTGCTCTACAGTCAAACCACGATATTCAGCTGCGACGACTGAACCAGCTTCTGCAGCAATTGCAGCAACTTCTTCAACGACTTGCTTTTTATCTTGAATATTGAGTGCCATATAACCTCCAAAACAGTTCGATAGTGGCCTATCAAACCGGTCCATCTACGTAGGCTTATTACGATTAAGAATGCGCCTTGCATTCACCTACGGTCTGCGATGGGCACTCGCGAATCAATACTGATTTTCGGAGACCCAATTCGCAAATAATGCCTGCACCAAATTTAATTGGCACACACATCATTATAGAGACGACTGATCAACAGTTAGGCCAGGGCCCATAGTTGAAGAGATAGTCACTTTCTTGATGTAAGTCCCTTTAGCAGAAGCAGGCTTCGCTTTAACAAGGTCATCCACCAAGGCATTTAAGTTTTCTTTCAGCTTGTCAGCATCGAAAGCAACGGTACCGATAGAAGCGTGGATAATACCAGACTTGTCGGCACGGAAACGAACCTGACCGGCTTTGGCTTTTTTGATTGCACCAACAACGTCAGGAGTAACAGTACCAGTCTTAGGGTTAGGCATAAGACCACGAGGACCTAGAACCTGACCTAGCATACCAACAACGCGCATCGCATCTGGAGAAGCGATTACAACGTCGAAATCCATCATTCCGCCTTTAACTTCGGCAGCAAGCTCGTCCATACCGACGAAATCCGCACCCGCTTCTTTAGCTGCTTCAGCATTTGCTTCACCAGTAAACACAGCGATACGTACATCTTTTCCAGTACCGTTAGGCATAACAGTCGCACCACGTACAACCTGGTCAGATTTACGAGGATCAATACCCAAACGGATAGCAACATCAACAGACTCGGTGAACTTAGCAGTTGCAAGATCTTTAACTAGGTTAAGACCTTCAACGATGTCATATGATGCATTGCGGTCAACTTTTTCCGCAAACAGCTTTTGCTTTTTAGTTAGTTTTGCCATCGTATTAGTCCTCTACATTCAAGCCCATTGAACGAGCAGAACCAGCGATAATCTTAACCGCTGCATCCAGATCGTTTGCATTCAAATCAGCCATTTTAGTGTTGGCAATTTCTTCAAGCTGCGCGCGAGTAACTGTACCCACTTTGTTCATGTTAGGAACCGCAGAACCTGATTTAATACCAACAGCTTTCTTAAGAAGAATTGACGCTGGAGGAGTCTTAGTTACGAATGTAAATGACTTGTCGCCATATACAGTAATGATTACCGGAATTGGAAGACCGTTTTCCATGCTCTGAGTTTGAGCATTGAACGCCTTACAGAACTCCATAATGTTAACACCGTGCTGACCTAGAGCAGGACCAACCGGTGGACTAGGGTTTGCATTACCAGCTGGAACTTGCAGCTTAATATAGCCAGAGACTTTTTTAGCCATGATTTTCTCCTAGATTGGGTCAAACGCTTTTTACAGCTCCCCGTTTAAATAATCAGAACTTAATTAGTTCTTTTCTACCTGAGTGAACTCAAGTTCAACCGGCGTAGAACGTCCAAAAATAAGCACTGATACTTGAAGTTTGTTTTTCTCGTAATCCACGCCTTCAACAACCGCTTCGAAGTCTTTGAAAGGTCCATCGATAACACGAACCATTTCGCCCGCTTCGTAGATAACCTTAGGACGTGGTTTATCGGTATTGGTATTTACGCGCTGAAGGATTCGATCCACTTCCTTCTGCGTAATCGGTGCCGGACGGTCAGACGTCCCACCAATGAAGCCCATTACATTCGGAACACTTTTAACCAAATGCCAGGTATCTTCATTCATATCCATCTGTACCAAAACATACCCAGGAAAGAACTTACGTTCACTGGTACGCTTCTTCCCATCACGGATCTCAACGACCTCTTCGGACGGTACAAGAATATCACCGAACTGGTGACCTAAACCCGCTCGCTCGATATACTCAGCCAAGCTTTTCTGTACTTTCTTTTCATACCCTGAATAAGCATGAACGACATACCATCTTTGCGCCATTCTTAACCACCCTGTCCTGTTAATAGCTTGACAGCCCATAGGAAGAACATGTCAACCAACCATAAAAAGATTCCCATCAGAATTACAACCACAAATACAATCAGCGTCATCTGAATGGTTTCTGGACGGGTCGGCCAGACTACCTGGCGTACTTCACGCTTGGCGTGAGACAGATATTGAAACCAGCTTCTACCGATAGTTGTTTGGTAAAAAATAAATACAGCAACTGCTGCCCCCGCTACTACGCCCAGAACACGCACTACGGCATGCATCTGATCAAAAGTGTAATAACCGGCAAGCGACAGAATCAATACTGCCAATGAAGCAACCAATTTAATCGTATCTAACGATGAACGGGCGCTCTGTGAACTTTGTTCTTTACTCATAAAATCTATCAGCTTAGGTAAAAAAACGACCCGCACTTAGTTAAAAGTGCAGGTCGTCATGAAATATGGCAGGGGTAGAGGGATTCGAACCCCCAACACCCGGATTTGGAATCCGGTGCTCTGCCAATTGGAGCTATACCCCTGGAGCTATTCACAAAAAAAGCGCATTATACAGCGCTTTTTTTGCTTTGGCAAGTGTTACTCGATGATTTTCGCAACAACACCTGCACCTACGGTACGACCACCTTCACGGATAGCGAAACGTAGACCATCAGACATCGCGATTGGAGCGATTAGTTCAACAGTCATCTGTACGTTATCACCTGGCATTACCATTTCTGTACCTGCTGGTAGCTCACAAGCACCAGTTACGTCAGTTGTACGGAAATAGAACTGTGGACGGTAACCATTGAAGAATGGAGTGTGACGTCCACCTTCATCTTTTGAAAGTACATATACTTCCGCTTCGAACTTGGTGTGTGGGTTTACAGTACCTTTGTGTGCTAGTACCTGACCACGCTCGATGTCTTCACGCTTAGTACCACGTAGTAGGATACCAACGTTATCACCTGCTTCACCTTGATCTAGAAGCTTACGGAACATCTCAACACCAGTAACTGTAGTTACCTGAGTTGGACGAATACCAACGATCTCGATCTCTTCACCAACTTTGATGATACCAGTCTCAACACGACCAGTCGCAACTGTACCACGACCCTGGATTGAGAAGATATCTTCTACTGGCATCAGGAACGGCTTGTCAGTTTCACGAGTAGGCTCTGGAATGTAAGTATCTAGCGCTTCGATTAGACGTGCGATAGATGGCTCACCGATTTCAGACTGATCGCCTTCGATTGCTTTAAGCGCAGAACCCATGATAACTGGAGTATCATCACCTGGGAATTCGTACTCGTCTAGAAGCTCACGAACTTCCATTTCAACAAGTTCCATAAGCTCTTCATCATCAACCATGTCAGCTTTGTTTAGGTAAACAACGATGTATGGTACACCTACCTGACGTGACAGAAGGATGTGCTCACGAGTCTGTGGCATTGGGCCATCCGCTGCAGAACATACTAGGATCGCACCATCCATCTGTGCCGCACCAGTGATCATGTTTTTAACATAGTCAGCGTGACCTGGGCAGTCTACGTGCGCATAGTGACGAGTTTCTGACTCATACTCAACGTGTGCAGTTGAGATGGTGATACCACGCTCACGCTCTTCAGGAGCGTTATCGATCGCGCTGTAGTCTTTCGCTTCACCACCGAATTTTTTACCTTGTACGATTGTTAGAGCCGCAGTAAGAGTTGTCTTACCATGGTCAACGTGACCGATAGTACCTACGTTTACGTGCGGTTTCGAACGTTCAAACTTTTCTTTTGCCATGATGCAAACTCCATGTTAGCAGCGACTCATCTCCCAACTCGTCGGCGCTTAATTTTAAACACAAATCAAGAAAATGGAGCTTCCAACCAGGATCGAACTGGTGACCTCATCCTTACCATGGATGCGCTCTACCTACTGAGCTATGGAAGCAGGATAGTAAAAAAGGCTCTCTCCATTTCCTGAAAAACAAAGAGAACCTCTTAAAAACTGGAGCGGGTAGGGGGAATCGAACCCCCCTCATCGGCTTGGAAGGCCGAGGTAATAGCCGATATACGATACCCGCATGGTGGAGGGTGGTGGATTCGAACCACCGAAGGCTGAGCCAGCAGATTTACAGTCTGCCCCCTTTGGCCGCTCGGGAAACCCTCCAGATTGTGAGAGCGTATTCTATAGATAATTCAGTCGGTGTCAACCCAAATTTTTAAAAAAATTCTAAGTATTTTCCAGCTTATCCAGCGAATACTTCTGACCTCGCTTTCAGCCTTTTCAGCAAGTGAAAAAGTATGCCGCGAAGCAGATAGGCGCGTATTTTAAGCATCCCCGAATAAATAACAAGCCCTTTTTACAAAAAAAGCCAAAAATAGCTTACTTAAGCAGAGTCACTCCCAGACCGATACTGCTCACGATTAACAGCATCGACCCCATCACACGCTTGAAGACACGACTGTTATGCAGAATAAATTCGTGCGCTTTAAGTCCCGTAACATGCCCGATGGCCGCAACCGGAATCAGCATGAGCGCCGTCTCCCATTCGATTTTGACACTCAGCATGACAAAAGTGCTCATTTTGATCGAGACCAGAATAAACCAAAGTACAAATAGAGTATTGCGCAACATATGCGTATCGATGTGACGGGCAAATACCGCAACCATTAATGGCGCTCCAGTCAGCGATGTGCCCGCCACATAGCCACCGGTAACCAATAACCCGCGATCAACCCAGGAATTCTCACTATGTATCGCTTTATCCAACATCCACAGGGCCGCATAAAACAAGGTGATACTGTACACAAAAATCACCAGCCACTGCGTCGGCAGACTGACTAACCCGAAAACACCGACGATCATCGGCGGTAATATCCAGCCCAAACTACGTTTCAGATAGGCCCAATCGACCTGCTTTAACGCCTTACTTAATGTCAGACTGGAGAAAAACAGCAGATGAATCCCGATAATCGGCAACCAGTAAAGTAGATCGTCTTCGATCATCAGCATAAACGGCAACCCTAAAGCAGCCCCGCCAAAACCCAACCCGGTTCGGACAAAACCTGTCCACACAAAAATCAACGCGATAAAAAACCACTCTAAAGTCGTAAATTCCAACAGTCTTCCTTTTCTATAATGCGATGAGCGTTAAAATAAGCGGCAAAGTTTACGCCAGAGTGATTGAAATGCAAACGCAATGCCAGCTCGACAGCTTACAAATACTCTATCAGGATGAAAGCCTTGTGGCGATTCACAAGCCTGCCGCCCTTCTGGTTCACCGATCGCCGATCGATAAACGCGAGACCCAGTTCGCAGTCCAGTTGACCCGAGACCTGATCGGACAAGACGTTTTTCCTGTACACCGTCTGGACAAAGCGACATCAGGTTTACTACTCTTTGCCCTGAACAAGGACGCAGCACGTCATCTAAGCGTGCAATTTATGGATCATTCATTGCAGAAGTCTTATATCGCACTGGTTCGCGGCTGGACTCAAGATTATGGAGAGATCGACAAACCGCTCCTATATAAGAAAGACAAATACGGCGACCGGGACAAACAAGAGCCTACCGAAGCACAGGAAGCCTTTACCGCTTACCATACTTTGGCGCAGACAACCTTGGACAAGCCGCTCGGAAAATTTGAACAACAGCGCTACTCACTTTTAGCGTTATCGCCGAAAACCGGACGCAAACACCAGATTCGCCGCCACCTGAACGGAATCAGTCACCCGATCATCGGCGACGTAAATTACGGTGACCGCAATCATAACCACCTTTTTAATGACTGGCGCGGATACCATCGTCTCTATCTCGCGGCAACTGCACTGGAATTCAGCCACCCGCTGACCGAGCAACGTACCTGCATTCAGGCGCCATTACAGAATGACTTTGTACAAACGTTAAACGCACTCAATTTAGAATGTGCCATGCTTAAATATTTTCAAACCCTCTAACCGACACTAAACCCTATGAATTATTCCGAACACTGGCAATCCCTTATAGACTACGACCAACAGCATATCTGGCACCCTTACTCCTCCTCGCCAAATCCGGTCGCGCCGCTTGGCGTAAAATCGACGCAAGGCTCTTTGATAACTTTAGCGGACAACCGCCAAGTGGTCGACGGCATGAGTTCATGGTGGGCGGCGATTCACGGTTATAACCACCCACAAATCAATGCAGCTATGAAAGCGCAAATCGATACTATGCCACATATTATGTTTGGCGGCCTTACCCACGAACCGGCCGTTGAGCTGGCCAAACGTCTGGTCGAGCTGACTCCCGCGGGCTTGGATAAAGTCTTCTTTGCCGATTCCGGTTCAGTATCAATGGAAGTAGCGATTAAAATCGCCCTGCAATACTGGATCAGCCGCCAGCAGTCGCAGAAAAACCGCCTGCTTTCGATTCGTAATGGCTATCACGGTGACACCTTTGCCACCATGGCGGTCTGCGACCCGGTCAACGGCATGCACCACTTGTTTAACGATGTATTACGCCAGAGCCTCTTTGCCCCTGCTCCACAAATGGGCTTTGCCACTGAATCCGACGATCAAGACATTCTCGAGTTGGAACGATTGCTCCAACAGCATCGGCATGAAATCGCCGCCCTGACTTTAGAACCTATAGTGCAAGGCGCTGGCGGCATGCGCTTTTACCGGCCTGCATACCTTGAAGCAGTGCGCGAGCTGTGCACAAAATACGACGTATTAATGATTTCAGATGAAATCGCCACCGGCTTTGGACGCACAGGGAAACTGTTTGCCTGCGAATGGGCTGGCATAACTCCGGATATTATGACTGTCGGCAAAGCGCTGACCGGCGGTAACCTGACCCTGGCGGCAACCCTGTGCACCGAAACCGTCAGCAACACGATCTGCGAGGGCGACCCCGGCGTATTAATGCATGGCCCAACCTTCATGGCCAACCCGCTAGCCTGTGCAACGGCCATTGCCTCGATCGACTTGTTAATGGAATCGCCATGGCAGCAACAGATCAAGCAGATCGAACAACACTTGCACAGCGAACTGACGCCTTTATCAAAACTCGATGGCGTCACAGACGTCCGCGTGCTTGGCGCGATCGGCGTGGTCGAGTTGGAAAGAAGCGATCTTGGGCCACAAATTCAGGCTGCTGCCCTGGAAGCAGGTGCCTGGATCCGCCCTTTCGGAAAATTGATTTACACCATGCCGGCGTTCAACATCCCTGAAACCCAACTCGGCATACTGAGCAAAGCGATCGTAACGGCAGTCACCCAGGCACAAGCCCTTTAACGCATTGTGTTCGCCTGATTAACTCAAGTCGTAAATAACGCTGGCTAATTTCTGATTTCCCTATAAAATTCAAATTTTAGCCAGCCCAACGCGATCGCGCCAAGGCCGCTTTGTGGAGTAAACCATGAACGCCAATTCCCCAGACACCTCTGAAACGCTTTTTTCCCACACGGACACATCCCCGCAAGCGTCAAACGACCCGCTTCGCTTTGCCGAATTTATCGACCTGTTAAAATCACTGATTCGCGAACCTTCCGTTGTCGGAGCCGAGCACGCCTTTTTCCGGGTTCTGCAACGAGAACTCGAAGAGCGCGGTGCCCAGGTCACCTGGTACGAAGGTTTGCTGGTTGCCCATGGCAATGACCCGCACAGCTCGATGTTTTCCAGCCATATCGATCGTCATGGACTGATATGCACCGGCCCGAACGAATTTCAGTTTGCCGCTTTCGTCGCTGGACAGATGAGCGACCTTTTAGGGAAATCGGTCAGTGAAGAGTTAATGTTGACGCTGATGAATCGCTTTGACAACACACCTGTAATCGCCTACGAACCCTGGTCGGGTGCCTATCGCGGGCGAGGCATCATCAACAATGCGTTTATTTGCGAATATCGAAACAACCTGATTTTCGAAGTCGAAGGACTGGAGCACCTTGTCGCTGGAACCCCGGTCGGCTTTCTGGATCGTCTTAAAATCGATCACGGCTTGCTTTCAGGACAGCTCGACAATGTGCTGACGGCCGCCGCACTGGTCCATCTGTTCAGCTTAGGCTATCAGGGCACCGCTTTCTTCACTGCCGAAGAGGAATCGGGAGGCAGCTGGCGCTACCTGCTGGAATGGTTCCGCCGTTTCGGCGGTTCGACTAATGAATTATATGTCGTCGATACCAGCCCCTACCGCAATCGTGAAGAAGCCGATCGACAACAAATTGTACTGCGTAACCGCGACGAGTTTGCCGACTTCAATCTGGAAACCACCCAGAAGCTGGCGCAGGTATGTACATCGCTCGGCGTCAGCTACAGCTTCAAAGACCACTACATTGATCAGGTCAATCACGCCAACCTTGGTTCCAGCAAACCTCCCATGAGCCTTGGTCGCACGGAACTTGGGCGGATAACAGACAAGTCGAACGGTTTGGTGCACGGCACCACCCTGCAAATCCCGACTACGGGTTATCACACGATGAATGAAACGGCATCGATCGACAGCAGCAAAGCGTTTTTAAAAGTTCTAACCCGCTTGGGAAATATCCATCTTGAAGAATAATTCCTCTAACGCGGACAGCTCTCGGGGTTGAAAACCATCTTGACGATTGTATCGGTCAGCAGCATCTGACCGATATCTGCATAATAGCTCTTCATACATTTATCGCCGTAGCGGGTATTTGCCAGCATTTCGGTATTCAGATTTCGAGCGATCGCCTCACCCTCTTTTGTTGTCACCAGACCACCGACCTTGCCGACTTTCATTTGTTCGCGGATCAAATGCGCATAGAATCCAATCCATAACATGGATATCGGTAAATCACCGATACTGAAAAAGCCGACAATAAAATATTCGCCAGCCTCATCCTTACCAACAAAATCCTGTTCATCAAGCTGGCTGATCTCAAGCGAGAAATTCATAACCCGCTGAAAAGATTCCGAATTCAACTTAAGCGCCAGAAAATGCCCGAAATACTCTTCCTGATACTGACAGACCGTAAAGTAATTACCCGGCTGCATCGCCAAACGGTGATGCAGATCTTCATCCAGACCGAACTCGTATAATCCTTCGATGACCAGATAATTTTTTCTCAACGCGGTCATATGCATTCCGGAACTTACCGCATCCTGTACCTGAAGCTGTTTGATATCCATCTGATTGACGGGAAAATCGGCCACCATCCGATGGCGGCCGACAAACTTGGAAAACCCCATAGCACAGAAGTTTGCTTCGATATCCAGTGATTCCATCTCCCCGATAAACGGATAGATACGATTAAAGCTGCGCGAGAAATAACGAATAATCAGAGTCTGCTTACTGATGGCCGGCTTCGACACACCGCGCTCCCAACGACTGAGGGTAGTGCTATCCAGCGAACTGAAAGAAGCATCCTCGGCGACCAACTCCTCGACCAGCTCTGACTGCGTCACGCCCTTGCGTTCACGACACACGCGCAGATATTCCCCAAACTTAATCATTCGACCTTATCTTCCCTAAAGCGGAGTAAAGTAATCACCCCACTCACTGCCATACCTATAATTCCTACGTAGCCAATCAGGAACTTTCAGTAACAATCCCTTACAAAAAGAATCATACCAACTAAACTATCCGTTTTGAATCAAAAAAATCGAGAACAAGGCCTGAGACAGGCATATACAGGCGCTCAAAAATAAAAAAGGCGCATCTTAAATGCGCCTCTCAATGCCAATCCGACAGAGCCGAAAACTTACTTTTCGGCATCCGTCGCAACCGACAATTTATCAAAGTAATAATGCGCCATGGCAATAACTCCCAGCACCGGCATAAAGAGCCCGACCAGCGGCAAGGTACTGAGGAAAAACATCGATGCCAATGTCAGCGTCGGCGTCCAGTTATCAACGGATTTAAGCTTATTAAACAAAGCCTCCGGCAAAATCACCTGACCGACATCCAGAACAATCGAGTAACGAAAAAAAAGAAAACCCAGTAACCAGAACCAGATCGCGTTGATCAGAGGAATGAACAGCATCGGAATCGTAACAATAAATAACAGCAGCATCAGCAGACCGAATTTCGTCAGTTTCCACAACATATCGCCGATCGAACCATGCCCCTGATAATCCAGTCCCGGGTAGTGCTTATCGCGTACCACCTTAACCAGTGAATCGGTCATAAAACCGGTAATAATCATCGCAAACAACAGAATCAGATAACTGCCCAGCAAGACCCCCAGAACACCGGCGATCACCGCCATAATCAGACCTCCGACCCATAAAAGTGCCGAACCGATCAGAGGAATTGCGCCAACCGTCTGTTCGACCTCATTACCGAACTCCTGCATTTCCATCACCAGCGGATTCTGCGTCACGAAATCGCTGAACATCAGCACCCCGAAAACGCCGTAGCCGAGCAGCGAAACCAGAATAATCGCCGCAACAAACGGAACGAAAAGCCGAACCAAAATTTTAGGCTCTTTTAAATCCCCTAGCGTCTTTAACCACAAATCAAACATAAATAGCCTTTAAAAAACAAAAGCAACCAACCTGACGGAATGATTGCTTTGATCGTGATGGATTGATAGTCGCTTATTTAATCCAGATCGACTTCACGTTGGTAAATTCGCGAATCCCCTGCACCGAGAGCTCACGACCGTAACCGGAATTTTTCACGCCGCCGAACGGCATACGCGGATCCGAGAAAGTAATACTGTTAACAAACGTTGCCCCGGACTCCATTCCACGTGCCATGGTTTCCGCGGTCGCCATATCCGACGTCCAGATAGAACCACCCAGCCCAAAGTCGACCGAATTGGCAATACCTAAAGCGTGCGCCGGCTCGGTTGATTTGATAATAATTGCCACCGGACCGAAAAACTCCTCGTTCCAGGCAGGCATACTGCTGTTAACATCGGCAAGAATAGTCGGCGCGTAGTAACAGCCCGGACGATCCAACTGATAACCGCCGCACACCAGCGTCGCCCCCATCTCGACCGAACGCATGACCTGATCGTGCAACTCGTCCAGCAAATCCTGACGCGCCATTGGCGCCAGAGTCGTGCTTTCGTCCATTGGATCTCCGGCGACGAAATGCGACTCGATCGCTTCTTTAAACTGCTGAGTAAACTTGTCGGCCTGCATTTGATCGACAATAAAACGTTTAGAAGCAATACAGCTCTGACCCATATTGATAAAACGTCCTTTAACGGCATTTTCGACTACCGTATTCATACTGACGTCATCCAGAACGATAAAGGCATCGGAACCACCCAGCTCCAGCACGGTCTTTTTCAGTTCCGAACCGGCAATCGCCGCAACCTTACGCCCCGCAGGCTCGGAACCGGTCAGGGTTACCGCTTTGACGGCCGGGTGACGAATCACAGCTTCAACCTTGTCTGAACCGATCATCAGTGTCGAAAAGATGTGATCGGGGAAACCCGCTTTACGGAAAACTTCTTCAATCGCCAAGGCGCATTGCGGAACATTCGACGCATGTTTCAACAAGCCGATATTACCGGCAATCAGCGCTGGTGCCGCAAAACGGAATACCTGCCAGAAAGGGAAATTCCACGGCATAACCGCCAGAACAACGCCCAGAGGCAAATAAGCGACATAACTTTTCGATGCGTCGGTTTCAACCGGCTCGTCGGCCAGAAATTGCGGCCCTTTTTCAGCGTAGTATTCGCACACCCAGGCACTCTTTTCAACTTCCGCTTTTGCCTCTGCGTAGGATTTCCCCATTTCCAGAGTAATCAACTCGGCCAGCAGATCGACATCATCGCGCAGAACATCCGCAACTCGCTTCATCAGAGCACAACGATCTTCGATTGGTGTCAGCTTGCCCCAGTCGCCGAACATATAGCCGGCTTGAGTCACGACATAATCCAGGGTTTCGTCATCCCATGTTTCGAATTCCGCTAACAATTCCCCGTTGGCCGGATTAATGGATTGCATCATCGTATTCATCTCCTCATTAAACGCGGTTTATCGGTTAAACAGCAAACGCTGTCCCGGAGTAAAGTCGGCAAATTCGCCCTGATAGTATTTCAACTCGCCGGAAACAAAAGTTCCGATCACACTGGACGAAAACTCATGCCCTTCCCAAGGCGACCAGCCGCACTTGTACAACACTTCGTCCTTAAGGTCAGTATGTGGTTTATTGAGATCCACCAGTACCAGGTCCGCCCAATAGCCTTCGCGAATATAACCGCGCTCTTCGATTTCGTATAAGGTGGCCACGTTATGCGCCATTTTTTCGACTACCTGCTCAAGCGTAAAGACGCCTTGTTTGACCAAATCCAGAAGAACACTCAATGATTGCTGTACCTGAGGCAAACCGGCCGGCGCAGAAAAGTACGGGTTATGCTTTTCCTCTTCAAGGTGAGGCGCGTGGTCGGTTGCAACGACATCAATACGCCCTTCAATCAGAGCCTGACGAATGGCATCGCGATCCGACTGCGTCTTAATCGCCGGATTGCATTTAATGTAATGTCCTTTTGTCGCATAGTCTTCTTCGCTGAACCACAAATGGTGGGTACAAGCTTCAGCGGTAATTTTCTTGCCTGCAACCGGCCCCGGTTCAAACAGTTCCAGCTCATCCGCCGTCGTAATATGCAGGATATGCAGACGCGCACCGGTCTCTTTAGCCAGCTTCACCGCCATCGAAGAAGATTTATAACAGGCTTCGCGACTGCGGATATTCGGATGCTCGGCAGCCGGAATGTCTTCGCCGAACTTCTCCAGCCATTTTTCCTCATTCGCCTTAATCATAGGCGTATCTTCACAGTGGGTCGCAATCAGCGTCGGACTGTGCGTAAAAATATCGCGCAGCGCCTGCTCTTCGTCGACCAACATATTTCCGGTCGAAGATCCCATAAAGACTTTCACACCGCAAACGTTGCGCGGGTTAACTTTCTTCAGCTCCTGCAGGTTGTCATTGGTCGCCCCGAAATAAAAAGAGTAGTTGGCCCAGGATTTACTCGCACCCAGTGCATATTTTTCTTCAAGGCGTTCAATGGTCACCGTCGGCGGCTTGACGTTCGGCATTTCCATGAAGGTTGTCGTTCCGCCTGCTACTGCCGCTTTGGATTCTGATTCAATATCCGCCTTACTGGTCAGGCCCGGCTCGCGAAAATGCACCTGATCGTCAATAAATCCCGGAAGCAGATGCAAGCCCTTCGCGTCGATGACCTCGACACCCTCCGGTGCGCTCAGATTGTTACCTATGCAGGCAATACGCCCGTTTTCGATAAGAACATCAGCAACCGATTGCTGTCCTTCGTTAACAATAGTGGCTTGCGAGATTAAAAAAGCGTTGCGGGTGCCTGGCATACAGAGAAATCCTTGTTACTTTGGTTTGGGCTTGGCTATCACTATGACCGTGCAGCGATAGCGGGGATTAAATTATCCAACAGTTTAAACGATTAATCGCCGTCACTCTGTAAGAGTGCGCAATTTAAACGGGTTAAAATCAAATAAGTGTCTCTCAAAATCAATCGAATACACACTTTTGAATTGGTTTATAAGTCTAAACATTGTAAGATTTTTTCTAAAGGCGTGATACTGCAAGACAATTATCTTAATGCATTTGTACGCTTTTGATAAAAAATAGCCGGTTCCCTTTGACGACAGCCCTCGAAAGGCTCCGTTAAGAAACCGTGCTTTCCTTTAACCAACGTCTTCCGAAAGCTTAAAGTGGCTCCCTATTCCAGGTTTACTTCCATGCAAAACACATTCTTAAACCGAACAGTGCTACTCCTGGCTTTCATCTCTCTGACGGTATTCGCACTTCCTCCTCCCCCCTCTTTTGCAGGGTCTTCTCCTGGGCCAACGGTTCAAAAAACTGTAGACAAAATGGATAAGGTCAAACTGCCAAAATGTACCTACATCGCGTCCTATGCGCCCGGCTATGAATGGCAGGATCGGCTTGAATCCGCCTTATTCAGTACACTGCGCAAGCATTGCGAAATACAGACCTTTTATATGGATAGTAAGAAGCTGAATACGGAGTCGCAACTTACTGCCTCGGGCCTAAAAGCAAAACAATTTATTGAACAGACACAACCCGACTTGGTCATTGTGTCCGACGACAATGCAGTCGAGTATGTACTCGCCCCCTATTTCAACGGTTCTGAACTGCCTTTTATATTCTGCGGCATCAATAACAGCGGCATCAATTACAGCCTGCCTTACAGTAATACCACCGGCATGCTGGAAGTCGCACCGGTCCGCCAACTACTGGAATTACTGTTCCAGATAAATCCAGGTAAGACCCATGTCGCCTATCTGGCCGGTCCGGGAACAACTGCCGCCAAAAACGTGGTCGCCTTTCACCAAATCGTAAAAGAGTTCGACATTCCGAGCAGCGCATTTCAAGCCCAAACTCAGCAAGATTGGCGTCAGCTATTCAAGCAATTACAGGAAGATGAAAACACCGACATTATTCTGTTTGATAATTTCGCATCCTTCCCGGAGTGGGACAGGGACGTTAATTTAAACTGGGTCAAACGCTACTCCAAGAAACTGACCGTCACCAATAATGACTGGGTCATGCCGTATGTCATGCTCGGGTTGACCAACAAACCTGAAGAACAGGGCACCTGGGCCGGCCTTTCCGCCATCCATACTTTAGACGGTATGCCGATTGATCGACAGGAGGTCGTCGCCAACAATAGTTTTGTATTTTGGTATAATCCGACGCTTATTCAGGAATCGACCGCACCACTGCCGAACGCCTTCCTAATGCAGGCACAACCCTATGAATCCAAGGAGCCGGAACTCGATGAATGACCGTATCGGCCCTTTCTCGACCAAACTCAGCAAAAGACAGAAATTAGTCTGGCTTCTAATGCCTTTCTGGGTCATCGGATTCATCTTTCTGCACATTGAAGATCAGGCAAGCGAGAAACGCACCGCTTTCCTCAAAGAAGTTCAGGATATCCGCCAGAATTACCTGATCGAGGAACAGAAAATCAGCTCGCTGATTGAAGCCATCGCTCAGCAGTATTCAGGGCAATATATTAAGTCCTCACACGACATCAGCATTTTCGCACAGGGGCTGTTGAACGATTACCCTTATATCGAGGCGATGGGGCTGGCGACTTACGCCAAGAAAACACAGTTATCTTCATTTGAAGAAAAACAAAAACAGCTCGGATTCGAATCCTTTAAAATTCGACCGAAGGGCATTTTTCTTCAAGAGAAGGAAAATGCCTCCCCCTACTTTCTGGCCATCAATCAGGTTGAACCGCTCACACCGGACAACGCATCCTATATCGCCGAAGACCTTTTCAGCATTCCGGAAATCGAAAAACGCTTCGACAGTCAAGTCAAAGAAAACAGAACGGCGATCTTCTGGCTGGAGCAGACCCACCCGAATAAATCCTTGGCGGTAGTCACCCATCCCGTGTACGCCACAGAGCCAACAAACATCCATCAGGAAGACCGCTCCGAATGGGTAACCGGCGCAATTGTTTTTCTGGTCAATACCCACTCTGCACTGACCAAGCCGATTCAGAAAGCTTTCCGAGACGATGCGGTCGAGGTCTCTTTCAGGCGTGTTTCCGACAACTACAACACAGGCTGGTCCTGGAACTCCGCAAAGATGGAAAAGCCGCCAACTTCATACTGGAAACGTTTCGAGACGGTACTGGTTCCCTCGCTAAGCTGTCATAACTGCCGCATTACGATCACCAATCATCTCGACTGGCAAGAGATCGACAAACAGAA
Source organism: Thiomicrorhabdus xiamenensis (assembly GCF_013282625.1). Classification (NCBI taxonomy): domain Bacteria; kingdom Pseudomonadati; phylum Pseudomonadota; class Gammaproteobacteria; order Thiotrichales; family Piscirickettsiaceae; genus Thiomicrorhabdus; species Thiomicrorhabdus xiamenensis. Next base: position 405,721 of record NZ_CP054020.1, on the reverse strand, counting down.
AGCCGTGATTTTCGGACTGATAAGTGCATTGATTTTTATCCTGCTATCGATTGCGACCCTCTCCATCCTGAATAAAACACGCATCTTGTCGGAAATGCACAACCGCCTTCAGGAACTGCTGGATTCGTCACAGGACGCTATTATCATTACCGACAAGTTCGGCATCATCAAAGTCTGGAACCCTTATGCCGAAGAGCTATTCGGCTATACACGCCGGGAAGCGCTGCAGAATTCATTGGTTCAGCTACTCTTCGATCGCTACACCATCAAAACCGTCTTCGGCGACTCGGGCACGCTACTGGATCTGTTTATCACGACTTCGGAACATGGGCATCAAAACACCAAAGCCTCCAAATTGGAGATGTCCTTGCTGACCCGCTCCGGCGAAAAAATTCTGGCTGAAATTTCCTATTCGGTATTAATGATTAACGACGAGCCCGAAATCAGTCTGTTCATCAAAGATATTACCAATCAGCGCAAAACCGAGAAAGAGATCCGTCAATACGCGTTTTACGACTCCCTGACTCAACTGGAAAACCGCGTTTACTTCAAATCCCAGATCGAAGAACAGCTCGCCGAACGTCCCGATCAGAGCTTTGCCATACTGTTTATGGATCTCGACGGTTTCAAACAGGTCAACGACTCGCTTGGACATAATATCGGCGACGAACTGCTCAAGGTGATCGCCAAACGCCTGACACACAATATCAAAGGCGTCGGCGATCAATCCCATATCTGTCGTTTCGGAGGAGACGAGTTCGTTCTGATGCTGCGTGACGCGGATATTTACAATATTTCGTCTATCGCGCTGCGCATCCTCAACAATATCGAACGAACCATTAAGATCGACAATCACGATCTTCGCGTCAGCGCCAGTATCGGGATCGCCTTCTACCCGCAAAACGGTCAGAGCGTCGATACGCTGTTGCGTCATGCCGATACTGCGATGTATGAAGCCAAGGCCCAGGGTAAAAACACCTTTGCCATCTATCAGGAACAGATGAGCCAGCACGTCTCTGCACGCCTGCAAATGGAAAAACATCTGCGCAACGCTCTGAGCAACAATGAAATGTACCTGTGCTATCAGCCGAAAATGGAAATCACCACCGGTAAAATCATCGGCGTTGAAGCCCTATTGCGCTGGCGAAATCCGGAACTTGGTCTGGTGCCGCCGAATGTTTTTATTCCGATTGCCGAAGAGACGCGGATTATTCTGCCGATCAGTCACTGGGTCGTCGACCAGACCGTCAAGCAACTGAAATCATGGCGCAATACACCTTTCCAGGATCTATCCATCGCCATCAACATCAGCAGCAGTCAGTTCAGCGCGGAAGGCTTCATCACCAACCTGGCGACTAAAATGCAAGAGGCGGACGTTCCGAACCGCCTTTTGGAAATCGAGCTGACCGAAAGTACCGTAATGACAAACGCCGATACCAACATCAAGCTTTTACGGGAACTCAGAAAACTCGGCTTCGAGCTGGCCGTTGACGATTTCGGCACCGGCTACTCGTCTTTGAGCTACTTGAAGCGCTTCCCTCTGAGCATTCTCAAAATCGATAAAAGTTTTATCGACGGCCTGCCAATGGATGAAGAAGATATCAGCATCAGTGAAGCGATTCTGCATCTGGCGCACAACCTGAACGTCCGGGTTGTCGCGGAAGGCGTGGAGACACTCAAACAACTGAACTTCCTCGAAGAGAGGCAGTGTGAATACATTCAGGGCTTTGTCATCAGCAAACCACTTAAGAGTGACGATTTGGAAGTCTGGCTGACCGAACATGCCGAGAATTTCTATCAGAGCGCAACCTACCGCGCTTTAAGAAACTAAGCCTGACGACTCGGAAAAGGACAGCGGCCATGCAACAAAGAGCGCAAATCTAAACAATGAAATGGAATCCTGTTTATTGGCTGTTTTACGCCATCATCCGCTTTTATCAACTCTTTATCAGCCCGTTGCTCGGACCACGCTGTCGCTTCTATCCAAGCTGCTCCAATTACACCATCGAAGCTCTCAAAACGCATGGTGTCATCAAAGGTTCCTGGCTGGCGATCAAACGCATCAGCCGCTGCCATCCAGGGAACCCCGGTGGAATCGACCCCGTTCCGCCCTGTTCTTGCGATGCGCAGAAAAAATCCAAACAACAGAATCCCGACAAACAGCAATAAAGCTCGCAACCTTTCTCATTTAAAGCGACTGATCTCAGCCATAAATATTTCACAATTTCTTCGACTACAGCGTCATTCAAGTGCGCTAGAATAGAAAATTGTGCCGTATTTACGTAGATGAAACAGTGGAAAAACGGCACCCGACATTAATCACTTTTTAATACTCAAATAAGGGATTTCAGGGACCTACTCTATGAGCGCAAACGATCTACCACCTCTTGCCACCGACTACCCTCGCTATATCAACCGCGAACAAAGCTTATTGGAGTTTAACCGCCGGGTTCTGGCCCAAGCTAAAAACCCGGATATCCCGTTACTGGAACGCCTTAAGTACCTGTGTATTTCCAGCAGTAACATGGACGAGTTCTTCGAAGTCCGTCTTGCCAGTCTGTATGAAGTGGCCAATCAGCCGGGCACCCTGACCCGCCCGGACGGAATGGATCCGAACGAAGCGATCGACATGCTCTCCGACACGGCACACGAGATCGTCGAGCAACAGTACAGTACGCTGAACCATATCCTGATTCCGGAGCTACAGAAGGAAAACATCAATTTCCTACGCCGCAACCACTGGAATGATACCCAGCGGGCATGGATTAAAGAGTACTTTATCCAGTCTTTACAGCCGGTTCTGAGTGCTGTTGGACTTGACCCGTCGCACCCTTTCCCGCGTGTTCTGAACAAGAGTTTGAATTTCATTGTTTCTCTGGAAGGTGCCGACGCCTTCGGACGCTCAAACGGCCTGGCAATCGTTCCGGTCCCGCGTTCATTGCCACGTATTATTAAACTTCCGCCTGAAGCGACAGAAGGTGATAACGACTTTGTCTTCCTCTCTTCGGTACTGCACGCGAATGTGTCGCTGCTTTTCCCGGGAATGACGGTCACCGGCTGCTACCAGTTCCGTGTCACCCGTAACACCAACCTCTTTATCGACGAAGAAGAGGTTGACGATATCATGAGCGCTCTGCGTGGCGAACTCTCTACACGAGACTATGGTGGCGCAATCCGTCTCGAAGTCGCGGACAACTGTCCTCCGCATATGGTGGACTACCTGCTGGACCGTTTCAACCTGACCGAAAAAGCGCTCTATCAGGTCAATGGTCCGGTTAACCTGCACCGCCTGAGCGCTCTGCCGGATAGAGTCAACCGCCCGGATTTGCAGTTCGAACCTTACACCCAGCGACAACTGACCAAGAAAAGCGTTAAAAAGGCCTTCAAACTGTTTACACGCCAGAAGAAAAACGACTCGCTGTTTGCCCGTATCGCGCAGAAAGACATTCTGTTGCACCACCCTTATGAGGCCTTTACGCCGGTTATCGACTTCCTTAAAGAGGCATCCAAGGACCCTGACGTTCTGGCGATTCGCATGACGCTATACCGTACCGGTGAAGATTCGGATATTATCAAAGCGCTGATGAAGGCGGCGCAGAACGGCAAAGAGGTTACTGCTGTCGTCGAACTGCGCGCCCGTTTCGACGAAGATACCAATATCATTCAGGCGACCCGTCTGCAAGATGCCGGCGTACATGTTGTTTACGGGGTCGTCGGCTACAAAACCCATGCAAAAATGATTCTGGTAGTGCGCCGAGAAAACGACCGCATTCGCTACTACACCCATATGGGAACCGGGAACTACCACCATATCACGACCCGTTTCTATTCGGATTTCGGGCTGCTGACGGCTAATCAGTCAATTGGCCGCGACGCCTCCAAGGTTTTCCAGCAACTGACCAGCCTCGGAGAGACCAAGGATCTCGAAGTCTTACTGCAATCGCCGTTCACCCTGCATAGCGGAATGCTGGAACGCATTCAACGCGAAGCGGAAAATGCCCGTCAGGGTAAACCAGCTCGTATCATCGCCAAAATGAACGGTCTCGAAGAACAGGAAATCATCGACAATCTGTATGAAGCATCGCAGGCCGGTGTCGAAATCGATCTGATCGTCCGCGGAATCTGTAGCCTCAGACCGGGCGTCCCGGGGCTTTCGGAAAACATTACCGTAACATCGATTATCGGTCGTTTCCTTGAACATCACCGCGTGTACTATTTCGAAAATGCCGGCGGCAAACCGGAACTGTTCTGCTCAAGTGCCGACTGGATGCGCCGTAACCTTCTGGCCCGAGTGGAAACCTGCTTCCCGATCCTTGATCCGCGACTTTTCCAGCAGGTTTATACGGAAGGACTCGGCGTTTATCTGGAAGACAACACCGGCGCCTGGAAGCTGCAGGCGGACGGCAACTATCTTCAAGCAATCCCTGAAGGACGTCCGGCCTATAATGCCCAGCAATATCTGATCGAAAAATACAGTGAAGGCTAAACCGCACACGCCTCAATCGAACGCCGCAATTCTGGCTAGGTAAAACCGCTTATTTTATCGGTTAACCTGGCCGGAAACCGCGTCTTTTGGGGCAAATCACTACACACCTAAAAACAGACAGAGTAAACTAGCGCTCTGAAAGAACACTCAAGAGAACTTCGATGAATCAAGAGACCCTTCTCCAGTACCCAGCGATCAACAGCCAAAGCCTCGGCATTGACGACAGCGAAGAGAACGCGCTGTATGCTGCAATCGATCTGGGATCGAACAGTTTTCATATGATCATCGCCCGTCAGACGCACGGACAGATGCAGGTGATCGATAAACACAAAGAGATGGTTCGACTGCGTTCCGGACTGGATAAAAGCGGTTACTTGAGCGAAGAAGCCTTTGCCAGCGGCATCGCCTGCCTGGAACGTTTCGGACAGCGCATCAAAGGCATTCCACACCAGAATATCCGCGCCGTCGGAACCAACACCCTACGCAACGCCAAAAACAGTCGCCAGTTTCTGAATGCCGCCCGTGAAGCTTTGGGAATCGGCATTCAGATTATTTCCGGCCAGGAAGAGGCGCGTCTCATCTACCTTGGCGTGTCCCTTGGACTGCCTAAGAGCGACGAGCAGCGCCTGGTCATGGACATTGGCGGCGGCAGTACTGAATACATTATCGGCCAGCGCAACCGCTATCAGCACCTGACCAGTACCGAAATGGGCTGTGTCAGCATTACCCAGGCCCATTTCGCGAATAACAAAATTACCGCCGAAGCGATGCAGAAAGCGATCGACCGGTGCCGTCAGGTGCTGCGCCCGCATCGTAACAAGCTGATCGCCTTGTCGTGGGACAACGCCATAGGCGCATCCGGAACCATTAAATCGATCGGTCAGATTTTAGAGCAAAACCAGTGGTCGGAAGGCGGTATAACGCTTGATGGCATGCTCCAACTGAAACAGGCTCTGATTGAATCCGGAGAGCTGGACGAACTGAAAATTTCCGGCCTGAAGGATGAGCGGCGCCCGGTTATCAGTGGCGGACTAGCGGTACTGATCGCTACCTTTATGGAACTCAATATCGACGTAATGCACGTCTCACCCAATGCACTGCGTGAAGGCCTGGTATTCGATACTCTGGGACGTCTGTATGCCGAAGATGTCCGCGATGTCAGTGTACAGGCGATGCAAAAATGGATGAAGGTCGACAGTAAACAGGCCGACGCCGTAGCGGCAACGGCACGTCACCTCTTCAAGCAGGCGCACAATTGTTGGGAGCTTCATTCCGAAGAAATCAATTACCGGCAGCTGCTGGACTGGGCCTGTCGCTTGCACGAATGTGGAATTGCCATCAGTTACAAGCGCTATCGGCAGCACAGCGCATATCTGGTCGCGCAGTCGGATATGGCTGGTTTTGACCAGCAGGAAAAACAGATTCTGAGTGCACTTCTGCTCAACCACAGAGGAAAATTCATCAGTTCCGCACTAGACGACTTTGACAAAGAACAAGCCCAGAAAATCCGTTATCTGACCGTTCTCCTTCGTCTGGCCGTACGTATCCACCGCGGACGGGATCTGGAACAGATCAAACCGGAACTGCTGATCAAGAAAGAGACCAACCTCTGTCTGATCTTTGCCGATAACTGGCTGGACCAACACCCTCTGAGTCAGATGGACCTTAAAGTTGAAGCCAAACGACTGGCACAGATCAACTTTAATCTGGAGTTTAAATAAGCCGCTCGAATCGAGGTCAAACAAGATTAATAGACGTCTAACTGGATACGCTTCTGCTTGCGGCTCTGCTGCCATAATGCCAGGGCGGCAGAAGCATCAAGCCCAAGTTCTTCCATAAACCACTTCTGCCAAAGCGCTTCCAGAGCCGGAGCCAAATGTTGCTGGCTACCACAGATATAGATTACAGCCCCCGCCTCCCACAGCGCCCAAAGCTTTTCTTTCTGCTCCTGCATAAGATGCTGTACATAGCGCTTGTCCGCCTGATCGCGGGAAAAAGCCAAAAACAGATCAAGACGCCCGGCCGCTTTCCACTCCTCGAGCTGATCGCAACAGAGACAGGCATGCGCCTTCTCGGTTTCACCGAAAAACAATAGATTGTCACCACCGTTTGCCTGTTGTACGCGCTGCTGCATAAAACCAAGGAAAGGCGCCAAGCCGGTTCCGGCACCGAACATTACAATCGGCGTCAGCGGATCGTCGGGCAGCTTGAACATTGGATTTTCTTTAAACTCCGCTTCGATCAGATCGCCGCAGCTCAAGCCGGCCAGAAAATTGGAGGCAACGCCGCTTTTCTCTCTGTCATTAAATCGGTAACGGACCGCTTTAAAAAGCACCTGCACGGTTTTATCGGAGGCGGAAGCAATCGAATAATAACGCGGGGCCAAAGGGGCAAGCCAATCGAGAAACTCAATTCCCATTTGCGCCATCTGTGGAAACTCCGTTAGCAGATCAAGAATATCGCGTCCGTAGGCATACTCGATCATCGCAGCACGGCCTGACCACTCACCCAACTGAAGTTGACGCTGCATTTTATTGAGTATCGCCGGGTTCAACTGAGTAATTTCCAAATGCCGGCCAAGCGCGTCGGACACACTGACCTCGCCTGCTTTACGCAAGCGGACGACTTCTGATCCGGACAAATTCAGGCGCTCGAGGATCTGTCGAACCAAGCCGGCAGGATTAACGGCTTGCACGGTTAACCAGTCTCCCGGTTGATAGGATAAACGCTCACCCTGCGGGTGCTGCAATGTTACGAGATAGACCGATTTAATCGCGGAGTGTGGTGTCAGAAGTTGTGATTGAGTGATTTGAAGTTGCATTTTGGAACCACTGGCTAAAAAGATGGCAACATCATAGCACCAGAGTCCTTATCGAGAAACCGCATAAGAAAAGAAGAGAGTCCGAGCCGTTATAGAGGGAAACGGCTCTTGATTAACGCCTGAATTAACTTCCAGGCATTACGCACAAACGGGCTGTTTCCAGAAAATCAGGCAGCACTCAAACGCTGGAACAACATGACCGCAAACGGTGATGCCGCCAGAATAGTGATGGAAGATGCCAAACCGGCCACCACGGCAATACCGACATTCATCCAGACTTTTTTCTGCTGGATCTGGGTGTCGGAAATTTGTCGCTCGATATTTTCGAATACATTCACCTGTTTTTTCAGCAGTCCGTTCAAGGTATGGATCTGCTTAAAGAGCAGCTGCTGTTCTTTCTCAATATACTTGCGTGAACGATCCGTTTTGCTTTCGACTTCGTTCAGATGGCGCGACAACTGAGAAACCGATGAGTCCATCTGGCCGACCAGATTTTTAATCGCCGTCTGATCTTCTTTCAACCATTTGAAATCCGAATGCAACATATCGTCATCAATATCCATATCTGCAAAGTAATTAGCGGTCGCGCCCATTTTATTGCGTTCTTTCTGGCGGCGCATCGCTTGTTCCATCAGCACGCTTTTAGATCCCAAAGGCTGAACATTACTTAAATCAATTGCCATTTTCTATCCCTCTATCTTGCTTGCCATAAAAACGCGATATGTATAAAAGCGCTTTCCGGCTTAATTCCTGCACGATTGCTATAATGCACCGGCCGAGTCGCATCCTGCGACCCAAAACCACCTGTTAACCGGCCAGCACAAAGGTCTTAAGCTTAAAGTGTGCCAAAATACAAAAGCCATGCAAACATACAGAGATCGTGAATTATGAAATACATCGGAGCCCATGTTTCCGCTGCCGGAGGCGTTGAAAACGCGCCTTTACGCGCATATGAAATCGGCGCAACCGCTTTTGCCCTGTTTACCAAGAACCAACGACAGTGGGTTGCCAAACCTTTGACACCCAAAAGCATCGATCTTTTCAAAGAGCGTTGTGAACGCTATGGCTACGGCCCTGGTCAAATTCTGCCGCACGACAGCTATCTGATTAACCTTGGTCATCCCGACGTCGATAAACGCCAGAAATCACTGGATGCCTTTATCGATGAACTGCAACGCTGTGAACAGCTCGGCATAGACCGCCTGAACTTTCATCCCGGCAGCCACCTGCGCGAAATCAGCGAACAACAGTGCATGAATCTGATTGCCGAATCAATCAACTTTGCACTGGATCAAACTTCCGGCGTAACGGCCGTTTTGGAAAACACCGCCGGACAAGGCTCCAATCTCGGGTATACCCATGAACAACTGGCTTATATCATCGACAAAGTTGAGGATAAAACCCGGGTTGGCGTTTGCATTGACACCTGTCACGCCTATGCCGCGGGCTATGATCTTAAAAACGACTACGAGGGATTTATACAGAATCTGGTCGATGTCATCGGACTCGAATACCTAAAAGGCATGCACCTCAACGATTCCAAAGCCACCTTGGGACAAAAACTCGACCGGCACCATTCTCTGGGACAGGGCGAAATCGGCTGGGCGTTTTTCGAAAAGCTGATGCAGGATACGCGAATTGATAATATTCCGATGACACTGGAAACCATCGAACCGGATTTATGGCCGCAGGAAATCGCCCAATTAAAAGCATTTGCCGGCTATTAACAAAATGCGCAGCAAGTCCCCATAAAATCGGCCAATTTTTCGATTAAAATAATCAACATTCACAGCCTTGCGCCAGACTTTTTGCTTGGAGTAAGATAATTGTAATTACCGCAAAGGATTTACCTCCTCAATGGATAAAAATCATTTTATTGAATTCGTGATGCAGACCGGTGTTCTGAAACTTGGCGAATTCACCCTCAAATCCGGGCGTCAAAGTCCGTATTTCTTCAATGCTGGCCTGTTCAATACCGGCGCCCAGTTAAGCACTCTGGCGAATGGCTATGCCTCAGCGATTGCCGAATCCGGCTTGGATTTCGACGTCCTTTTCGGACCGGCCTACAAAGGTATTCCTCTGGCCGCGACCACCTCTGTTGCACTTGCCAACAACCACCAGCTGGACAAACCTTACGCCTTCAACCGCAAAGAAGCGAAAGATCACGGCGAAGGCGGCAATATTGTCGGACATCCGCTGCAAGGCAAAGTTCTGATTATTGACGATGTGATTACGGCAGGAACGGCTATTCGCGAAGCGATCGATATCATCAAGGCCAACGGTGCCGAACCGGCCGGCGTTGTCATCGCGCTTGATCGAATGGAAAAAGGTAAAACCGAACTTTCGGCGATCCAGGAAGTTGAACGGGATTACGGCATTCCGGTTGTCAGCATTATCTCCCTGAACGATATCATTGATTATCTGCAAACCTCCGAGGATGAGCAAAACCAGAGCTACCTTTCCGCGATGCAGACCTATCGTCAGGAATACGGGATTAACTGATCCCGGCTTGGTTTAAAGGGGGCAAAATGGCCAATAAACTGCGTGAATTACTCTTGGTTCGACATGCCAAGTCCGATTGGAAGGAACCGGATCAGGAAGATCTTGACCGACCGCTTTCCGACAAAGGCAAAAAAAACGCCAAAAAGATCGGAAAATGGCTATTGAATCAAGGCTTGCTTCCCGATCTGATCCTGGTCTCTCCCGCTCAGCGCGCACAACAGACACTAAGAAGAATTTGTAGCGAGTGTCCTGCCCTGTCGCAAACCGTAGATGCTCTCTATATGGCGGAACTGGATACCCTGAAACAGCTTCTTTCTTCCGTAGAGGAAGCCAACAGGGTCATGATTATCGGCCACAACCCGGGCTTGGAAAAACTATTCTGCTTTTTGCAGAATAAACCGTTGGAAGGCGATACCCATCTTTTCCCAACCGCCTCGGTGGCGCACTTCATTCTCCCGGAAAACTGGCATAACCTCGAAGCCGGTGATGGTATTCTGCAACAATTCATCCGTCCGAGAGATATCAAACACAGTGAGCATAGCGCTAAAACAGCGTAAAAACGCTTAGAGATTACGTGGATAAATCCTAGATCTTTCATAAATTTACCACCGATATTGGAATTTTTTCGATATAGTGTATAACTATCGATTAGGTCAAACCCCATATTCAATAAGGGAATTGACTTACTTTAAGTTTAAAAACAAGTGAATATGTTATTATTCACTCGAACTTTTTAATTTCTACTGAGGATTAAGATATGAAAACAAAGCTACTGCCTTTAATCGCTTTTGTTTCTGCCGCAGCAATGATGCCAGCTGCAAATGCCGCTGAAGATACCAGCGGTTATGTCACTGATGCAAATGGCGCCATCGTTAAGGATAGCTCAGGCCAATGCGTGCGTAGCAGTGCATGGACACCTGAAAAAGCGATTGCCAGCTGTGAAGCCAAAACGGCTGCTCCGGCTGCAGCGGCAACAACCGAAGCACCAGCAATGACTGCTGCCGCTCCGGCAGCAGCGGCGGCCGCAGCGTCTAAGTACACTTCCGAAACCATTATGGACAACGGAATGGGCGCTTATGTTGTTGACAGCCAAGGACGTATCGTTCGCGATTCAATGAACCGCTGTGTTCGCTCTACCAAATGGAGCAAAGATAGCGCTATCGCGAAATGCGAAGGCTGGGAAGAAGAAAAACCAGCGGCTCCGACTCCAGCTCCGGTTGCAGCACCGAAGCCTGAAATCAAGCCATTCCCTGCTCCAGCTCCGGAAGTTAAGCCAATGCCGGTTAATGAGCCGATTCATTTCCAAGGTTTCTTCGACTTCGATTCAAACAACCTGAATGCAAAAGCAAAAACTCAGCTGAACGACTATGCCGACTACATGAAAGCAGTTGACGATGTAACTCTGAAGATCACTGGTCACACTGACAGCGTTGGTGCTAAAGCTTATAACCAGGCTCTATCTGAGCGTCGTGCAAGCGCAGTTAAAACCTATCTTGAAGAGCAAGGCATCGCCGGTGATCGTATGACGGCTATCGGTATGGGTGAATCTTCACCAATCGCCAGCAACAAGACTAAAGACGGTCGCGCTCAAAACCGTCGCGTAGAAATTGAAATCGTTAAATAATTAACGGTTCTTCTACATAAAAAATACCCGCATTAAGCGGGTATTTTTGTTTCCGAGATACCTTTGTCACTTCGGATCAATCAGCCTGCCATAGTCGCTTTCGCCATCAGACTCACACCCACCAGAATCGTCACCACTTCAAAACTTCGCTTGACCAGACGGTTGCCTTTGACAATGGCAAAGTGCGCACCCAAATAGCCTCCCAAAAGCGAACCGACAATCAGAGCCGGAAGCCAGCTCCACTCAATCTCGCCAAGAATTCCCAAGGTCAAGGCACCGGAACCGTTCCAGAAAATCCCGACCAGAACCAGCGTATATGCAACCGCAGACTTATAATCCAGTCCGAACCAGCGCACCAACCAGAGCGTCACAAAAAGCCCCGTTCCAGAAGTTAAAGAGCCGTTTAAGGCCCCGATAAAAAACAGCACCGCCCCACCGATTACATAGCCGCTTAAATCACGATGCTTGGTATCAATGACCTGTCCCAACTCGGGTTTAAACCAGGAATACAGACCAAGCCCCAAAGTTAACACGCCAAGCGCACCCTGCGAAATACGATCGTCTACCTGCAGAATGACACTGGCACCAAGCACAACTCCAGGCAAGCCCAGTGCCAGAATAAAAGCGGCGAACTTCCAATCCATACTCGAGGATTTCATATGCCTTGCCGTCGCACCAAGACCGAGAAAAACGCTAGCGACCTTATGAGTCGCTAAAGCGACGCCGAACGGCAATCCCAGAAAGAGCAGCGCCGGCAACTGCAACAACCCGGCTCCGCCGCCGGCCAATGCGGAAAATAGGTTGGCAATCAGCGAGATAATCAATAAAACAAACTGGTCAAAAATATCCATCAAAGCGCATACAACTTAATATAAAACGACCGGCAGAACTCACTGACGGCCCGAGATCAATAAATAAAAAAGGGGCGAACTTTCATTCGCCCCCTACATACCCTTCTACGCCAGAGTCAAATGGCGCCAAAGGTCGGTTTTATTCTTTTGTTTCCGAAAACAGATGGACATCCATCTGCGGATAAGGAATCGAAATACCTGCTTCGTCAAACGCCATTTTGACCTTTTCGTTCATCTCCCACTTCACTTTCCAGTAATCGGCGCTGTTGACCCATGGGCGAACAATGAAATCGATGCTGCTGGCACCCAGCTCACCTAAAGCGATTACCGGCTCTGGCTCGGGAAGAACGCGTTCATCCTCGGAGATAAGACGCTGCAGAATTTCCTTGGCCAACTTGATATCGTCGTCGTAACTGATCCCGAAAACCATATCAACACGGCGCGTATCGCGGGCTGAATAGTTGGTAATGGAGTCGCTGTAAATGGAACCGTTCGGAATAATGATCTCTTTATTGTCCCCGGTACGCATAACCGTGTTGAAGATATGAATTTTTTCGACAACACCCATCACCCCGCCGGCTTCGACAAAGTCTCCGGTTTTAAACGGCTTTAAAACCAACAGCATCACCCCGGAAGCAAAATTCTGCAATGAATCCTTCAATGCCAGACCTACTGCCAAACCGGCCGCACCGACCAAGGCCACCAGCGACGTGGTATCGACACCGAGCTGGCTCAGTACTGCGATAACCAGAACCAGCAGCATAAACGCCTTGCTCAGAGAGAGAATAAATTCCGAAAGCATCGCATCGACTTTGCTCGAACGTTTGAAAACTCTTTCCAGCAAAGAGAGTACGAAACTGATGACAATGCGCCCGAGCAGGAAAATCGCAATTGCCAGCGCGATATTGGTTCCCCATGGAATCGCAACGTCATTAACCAAATGGTTTAAATCGAAATCAAAGTTCATCTCTCCTCCGAACTTTTAAAAGAATCAAATTTATTCTGCCGTAATCAGCGTACCGACACCTTCATCGGTGAAGACTTCCAGCATAACCGCATGCTCAACGCGCCCATCCACGATATGCGCGGCATTAACGCCGTTTTGCACCGCATCCAGAGCGCATTGAATTTTAGGCAGCATACCACCGTAAATAGTACCATCCGCGATCAGGCTGTCTACTGTCTGGGTATTTAACCCGGTCAGCAGATTACCTTCCTTATCGAGCAATCCTGCGGTATTGGTCAATAACATCAGTTTTTCAGCATTCAGCGCCTCAGCGACCTTACCGGCAACCAGATCCGCATTGATATTGTAGGAGTGCCCATCAGCGCCGACACCTACCGGAGCGATAACCGGAATGAAATCGCCTTGAATCAGCATTTCAATGACACTGGTATTGATGTTCTCGACTTCACCGACATGTCCGATATCGATAATTTCCGGTGCCGATGCACTCGGATCGTCTTTGGTTAAGGTCAATTTTTTGGCTGTAATCAGGTTGCCGTCCTTACCGGTCAAACCGACAGAATTACCGCCATGCTGATGAATCAGATTGACGATTTCCTTATTGACCAGTCCGCCCAGTACCATTTCGACAATATCCATTGTTTCGGTGTCGGTAACGCGCATCCCCTGAATAAACTGCGACTCCTTACCGATTTTCTCCAATAGGTTGCCGATCTGCGGTCCGCCACCATGCACCACAACCGGGTTCATGCCGACCAGTTTCATCAGCACGATATCGCGGGCAAAGCCGGCTTTAAGATGCTCATCGGTCATGGCATTTCCGCCGTATTTGACGACGATCGTCTTACCGGAAAAGCGCTGGATATAAGGAAGCGCTTCAGCCAAAACCGAAGCGATATTCTGGGCCTGTTCTTTATTTAAATTCATGGTCTTTTGTACTCGCATCCGTCTAATCTCTGAAATTGTTGAACTGCAACGGCATCTCGATCTCTTCCATTCCTCGAAGCAGCTGCATGACTGCCTGAAGATCATCGCGTTTTTTTCCGGTAACGCGAACGCTTTCACCTTGGATAGCCGCCTGCACTTTGATTTTACTGTCCTTGATCGCCTTGACGATTTTTTTGGCGATCGCGGTATCTAGCCCTTCGCGCATCACAATATCCTGTTTGGCGCTTTTCAACTGAATTGTCGGGGCTTTCTCTTCCATACATTTCACATCGATATTGCGGCGGTTCGCTTTCTGAATCAGAATATCCAACATCTGCTTAAGCTGAAAGTCCGATTCGGTACTCATAGTGACCGTCGTGCCGTTCAAAATAAACTCGGATTCGGTTCCTTTGAAATCATAACGCGTCGTAACCTCTTTGTTCGCCTGATCGACAGCGTTCTGCAATTCGTGTTTATCCAATTCGGAAACAATATCAAAAGACGGCATTTCGCCTCCTATTCATTTAAAATTCACCAAACCATTAATTTTACCATGAAGCTTGAAAGAGTTTTTCAAGAGGCCGCGACTTGGCGAAAATTTCAAGCATAGGAGTCCCATGACACTGCCAATCTCCCGAACCGCTGAGCAAATCGCCCCTTTTCGAGTCATGAAAATACTCGGCCAGGCCAAAACACTTGAAGCCGAGGGCAAAGATATTATTCACATGGAAATCGGCGAACCGGATTTTCCTTCTCTGGCTTGCGTCCATCGCGCCGCCATGAAGGCTGCAGAACAGGGACTGACACACTACACGCCAACACTTGGTCTCCCTTCCCTGCGTAAGAAACTGGCGCAGTTTTACCGTAGTTTTTATCATGCCAAGGTTGCCGCGAGCAACATTATCATCACCCCCGGTTCCTCTTCGGCGCTGCAACTGGTTCTGACAGCCATCCTTAACCCATCGGATCAGGTTCTGATGGCCGACCCGACCTATCCGTGCAACCGCCAGTTTGTCGAATTGCTGCACGGCAAGGTTAAAGCAGTACCGGTTGACGCCGATACTCAGTACCAACTCTCCCTGAAACTCCTGGAGCAGCACTGGTCAAAAGAGATCAAAGCGGTGATGGTCGCCAGCCCGGCCAACCCGACCGGTACCTTGATTGAACAGGACGCCTTGCACGACATGGCGCAATTTCTAAGCGAACGCGACTGCTACCTTATCGTCGACGAGATTTATCAGGGACTGGTTTACGACCGCCCGGCGGAAAGTATTCTGGCCCAGCGCGACTTGCCGGATAATGTGATTGTCATTAACTCCTTTTCCAAATTCTTCGGTATGACCGGCTGGCGTTTAGGTTGGACGGTAGCCCCCACGCATCTTGTCGATGTGCTGGATCGCCTCGGGCAGAACCTCTACCTCAGTGCGCCGACACCGTCACAGTATGGCGCCTTAGCGGTACTGGAAGAAGACGCCTTGACCGAATTGGAACAGCGCCGACAAATTTTTCAGCAACGTCGCGACCGTTTGCATAGCGCTATGCAGCAAGCCGGTTTCAATCTGAAAACACTGCCACAAGGCGCTTTTTACCTGTACTGGGACATTTCGCAGTGGAGCCGGGATTCTGAGCAGTTCTGCGCTGACCTCTTACAAGCCACTGGTGTGGCGATCACTCCCGGCACCGATTTCGGTTCCAGTCAGGGAAACCACTATGTTCGCCTGGCCTATACCAGTGAACGAATTGAGGAAGCTGTGGAAAGAATTCAAGCTTTTGTTCGAACTTTACACGCCTAATTTATTGAATCGACATAAAAAAAGTGAGCTATACTCGAAAAAAGTTCGGGGTGACTCCGCCCAGATAAATTCAGAGAACAGAAATGATGCAAGCGGTAAAAGGAATTATTCTGATTATGCTCAGTTTGAGCATTCTGCTTCGTCCGGTATTGGCGGAAGCCGTTCTGCTGCCCGACGCTCAGCCAGCTTCCGAATCGGCTGCTGAGATGCACGCTACTCATGCGCACATGATGCAGACAGAAGACCATGCCGTTCACTGCGACATGCATGAAGCCCAAATGGCGGATTCCTGCTGCGACCATCACAATCACTTTCATTCCGGACCATGCCCTGACTGTGGCGATCAATGCGATTGCGTCAAGCATTTGCATATCGGGTCAATCACTCTGCCCGAAGCTGCTTCTTTCACTGTAAGTCTTACCGTACAAAAGCACGAAATCACACCTGCACCTGCTCTAAGCAGCGGCATGCCCAACCTGCCTGAACGCCCGCCACAAAGCCTGTAAACCGAAAACAGACCATAACCGCCAATCCACTTGAAGATGTCAGCGGTTCTCTTTTCTTGATTTTAAAGGGCTTTAACTATGTCAGCACGAATTATCGGTGTGCTTTTTTGCGCACTCAGCCTGAATGTCTTTGCACAACAGGATACACAACAACATGCTCATTCCTCTGAAGAGCACAATGGGCTTGATACACTCGGAGCGGAAGAATCCGATCATGCTTCCGATACGCTGTACAAATACGTCTGTCCGATGCACCCGCAGATTATCCGTGACCATGAAGGCACCTGTCCGATCTGCGGTATGGCTCTGGTGCGTCAGGCTTTTGAGCAGCAGAGCAATCAATTACAGATTGCAAGCGGGCAATCCATGCCGGGAGACATCAAACAGGGATTTGCAATCCGTACCACCCGCGTGCAGAACACGACTTTGTGGAAATACATCCCTACATTCGGCACCGTAGTGGCCGACGAATCGAAAGTGATTCATGTACACCCTCGAGCCAGTGGTTGGATCAGCCATTTAGCAGTTCGCGACAACGGCGAAGCCGTTAAAAAGGGTCAGCTGCTGTATAAAGTCTATTCTCCGGAAATCGTTTCCGCACAACAGGATTTCCTGCTGGCGCTGAAAAAATCGCAATTGCGCCGCGGTGGCAGCGAAATTCTGGAGGCACTCAAAAATCGTCTGCGTTTTCTGGGCATCAGCGGAGGCACCATCAAAGCGCTGGAAAAGCGTAAAACGCCGTATAACGAGATACCCGTCTACGCCGAACAGGACGGCGTGGTCGTCAACCTGAGCGTTCAGAACGGTATGTATGTTCAACCACAGACCGAGCTAATGAGCCTGCAGGATCTATCGACCGTCTGGCTGGAGGCCGAAGTGTTGCCATTACAGCAGGCGTGGCTGGCCGAAGATCTGACCGCGAATGTCACCTCTAATGCTTTTCCGGGACGACGCTGGGAAGGAATGATCAGCTACATTTATCCGGTGACCGATAAAAAGACCCAGGCTACCCGCGTGCGAATTCCTCTGGACAACCAAGACGGCGCCTTAAGACCGAACATGTTGATGGATGTAGAAATTTTCGGCGGCCCGAAAGCGAATGTACTTGCGATTCCGCTGGAGGCTGTGATTGACGATGGCCGGCAGAAGCGCGTCGTCAAGCGTCTGAACGACAATCAGTTTGAAGTGGTCGAGATTATGACCGGCATGCAGTCGCGCGACATAGTCGAAGTTCTGTCCGGACTGCAGAACGGTCAGGAGATCGTTACCTCCGGGCAGTTCCTGATCGACTCGGAAAGCCAGATCAAAAGTAATCTGCGCCGCCTCCTGAAAACGCAATAGGAGGCCGGAATGTTAAATCAGATTATCGAATATTCCATCCGCAACCGCCTGCTGGTACTTCTGGTGAGTGCTGCGATCGCCATTGTCGGATGGCAGTCGCTGCATAAGACGCCGCTGGATGCGATCCCCGATCTGTCGGACGTACAGGTCATCATTAAAACCAACTATCCGGGGCAAACCCCGCAAGTGGTTGAAGACCAGATCACCTATCCGGTCTCCAGCCTGATGATGTCGGTCCCCAAAGCCAAAGCCGTACGCGGTTATTCCTTCTTTGGCGACTCTTATGTTTATGTGCTCTTCGAGGATGGAACCGACCCTTACTGGGCCCGTTCACGCGTTCTCGAATATCTGTCGCAGGTTAAAAACAGCTTGCCTGACGCAGTCCAGCCAACTCTCGGGCCTGATGCATCCGGGGTCGGCTGGGTCTATCAGTATGCACTGGTCGATTACAGTCATCGGCATGATCTGGCTCAGCTGCGTTCGCTGCAAGATTGGTTTCTCAAGTATGAACTGCAATCCGTTCCGGGCGTATCCGAAGTCGCCTCTCTCGGCGGTCTGTTGCGCCAATATCAGGTCGAGATTGACCCGAATAAACTGCGCGCCTACGGCATCAATCTGCAACAGGTGCAGCAAGCGATTAAAAACAGTTCGGCCGAGCTCGGTGCCTCCGTTTTGGAGCAGGGCGAAGCCGAATATATGGTCGCCTTCAAAGGTTACGCCACCCGTCTCGAAGACCTGCAACAGCTGAGCATCGGCGTAGAATCTTCGGCCGGCATCCCACTGCTTTTAGGGGATATCGCCAAGGTGAAATTCGGGGCCGAATCGCGCCGGGGAATTGCCGAACTCAACGGTGAAGGTGAAGTGGTCGGCGGTATCGTCGTCATGCGCTCCGGAGAGAATGCGCTCGACGTTATCCAAGCGGTTAAAAACAAGCTCGAGTCATTGAAAAAAGGCCTGCCCGACGGCGTTGAACTGGTCGAAACCTATGACCGTTCAGCGCTGATCGAACGCTCGATCGACAACCTCGGAGACAAACTGCTCGAAGAGATGCTGGTGGTCGCCTTGGTTTCGATTCTGTTTTTGTTCCACCTACGTTCTGCGCTGGTCGCCATTGTCAGCTTGCCGCTGGGGATTCTGGGCGCATTTATCATTATGAACTGGCTTGGCATCAGTGCCAACATCATGAGTTTGGCGGGGATTGCTATCGCCATAGGGACCATGGTTGATGCCGCCATTGTGATGATCGAAAACACCCACAAACAGATGGAACAATTCGAACAGCAGAATGCACGACTGCCGAATCCGAAAGAACATTGGGCATTGGTTCTTAAGGCGTCAAAAGAAGTCGGCGGCGCCCTGTTTCTATCGCTGCTGATTATCGCCATGAGCTTCATACCGGTCTTCGCTCTGCAGGAACAAGCAGGCCGACTGTTCACGCCTTTGGCACTGACAAAAACCCTGTCTATGGCCGTAGCAGCCGGTCTGGCGATCACATTGGTACCGGTTCTGCTGGGATATTTTGTGCGCGGCAAACTGCCTAAAGAATCGAAAAACCCGCTTAACCGCTTTCTCATCGCACTTTATCATCCTGTTATGGCTTTTCTTCTGCAATGGCCGAAAACCGTGATTCTACTGGCGACACTTTCCATGGCGACCATCATCTATCCGTGGCAACAGCTTGGTTCGGAATTCATGCCGGAACTCGAAGAAGGTGATCTGTTGTATATGCCGACCACCTTGCCGGGACTGTCTATCGGGAATGCGCAGGCTCTGCTTCAACAGACCGACCGGTTGATTAAACAGTTTCCGGAAGTCAAAAGCGTTTTCGGTAAAATCGGCCGAGCCGACACCGCCACCGACCCGGCGCCTTTAACGATGATTGAAACAACTATCCAGCTTAAGGACAAAAGCCAATGGCGCGACGGTATGACGCTGGACAAACTGATTGCCGAGCTGAATCAGACGGTCAAACTCCCTGGCGTGACCAATGCCTGGGTTCAGCCGATCAAAACCCGTATCGATATGCTGTCGACCGGAATCAAGACCCCGATCGGCATTAAGATTTCCGGTGACGACCTCAGTCAGATCGAAAACATCGGTAAATCACTCGAAGCGATTCTTTCTAAAATCGACGGTACCCTTTCCGCTTACTCCGATCGCTCTGAGGGCGGACGCTATATCGAAATCCTGCCACGCCTTAAACAGCTGGCGCTCTATGGACTGCAAGCCGGGGAGCTGGCCGATATCGTCGCTACAGCCGTGGGGGGTAAAAAGCTGCAGACGACCCTGGAGGGCAGAGAACGCTACAGCATCAATTTGCGCTATCCTCAAACGTGGCGCGATTCGGTGCAAGGCTTGCAGGAGCTTCCGATCGTTACATCGCAGGGACGCCAGCTGCAACTCGGCATGGTCGCCGACATTGTAATCAAACTCGGCCCGCCGATGATTAAGTCGGAAAATGCCCGCCTTAACGGTTGGACCTTTGTCGACCTGCAGCCCGGAACGGATCTGGCAGGCTACATCGAACGGGCACAGAAAATCGTCAATGACGAGCTTCGGCTCCCCGCCGGTTACAGCCTGACCTGGAGCGGCCAATATGAATATCTGCTCAAAGCGCAACAGAGTCTGCAGCAGATCGTCCCTCTGACACTACTGATCATCTTCGTGTTGCTGTATGCGATCTTCAAAAACATGCTCGAAGCCTTGATGATCATGCTGGTGGTGCCTTTCGCTCTGCTCGGTTCCGTATGGTTTATCTTCTGGCTTGGATTCGATTATTCGATTGCCGTCGCGGTCGGAATGATCGCTTTGGCCGGGGTCGCCGCCGAATTCGGCGTCGTCATGCTGCTCTATCTCAAACAGGCGATCGATCAGGCGCAGGCGGAAAACCGTCTGCAGAATAGCGAACAGTTACGAGCAGCCATTTTGCAGGGTGCCGTACAGAGAGTGCGCCCCAAAGCCATGACCGTCAGTGTCATCGTACTCGGCCTACTGCCGATCATGTTTGGTCAGGGAACCGGTTCGGACGTCATGCAGCGCATTGCCGCGCCGATGATCGGCGGCATGATCTCGGCCCCACTGGTTTCCATGATTCTGTTACCGACGCTTACCTATCTGCTGATGCTGTACCGCCTTAACAAAGGAACGCTACAGAGCACGGAACAGAAAGGAGTTTAAAATGAAAAAACACTTTATCCACTTAATGATCTCCGCGATACTCGGTATCTTGGCAGTGCAGGCGCAAGCTTCGACAAAGGAGCAAAAGCAGAGTTCCACGCTTGAACAGTTGTGGCATCTGGCCGAACAAAACCATCCTCAACTGAGTTATCTGAAAGCCGATCAGGCACTCTCCTTCGGCAAACTTCAGGAGCTGGAAGCTCAGCTCCGGCCGCAGGTCAAACTCGCCAGCGAACTCAGTTACACGGTTACAGACAACAAAGATTATCCGCGTTTCGCTAACCGCCTGACGGTCAACTACCCTCTGTTTGATCCTATGCTGGAACGGGGCAAAGAGATTGCCTTAAGCGACTATCAGGCTCAGGAATATCTGTTTGCAGCCGGTGAACAGCAAATCCGTCTGGCCATCGCCCGGACGTTCTATGCCTACTGGCAAAAGCAGGCGCAATGGGACTACCTCCATCAGGAGAAGGATTTTCTGATTGACCTGCTGTTTCAGATCGAGGAGCGTATGCAACTGGGGCTTGAAGCGTTGGATGACCTAGCGCAGGTAGAAAGTCGCCTGCACTACAACCAGAAACAGCGTCAACAGCTGAACAGCGAACTGGCGACCTTGGAAAACAATCTGCGCGAACTGGTGGGGATCGCCGATCGGCCGGAAATTCCGCTTCCCTCTTTACAGGCGCCACAAGCACCCGCTCCCGCTCCGTTAAGCGAAGAAGACATCCTCGAAAAATATCTGTCCGCGCAGCAACTGACGGATTTTTCCAGCGATCCCGACCTCGGCTGGCTCTCGTTGGTTGAACAAAATCCACGAGTCAAAGCGATTGACCAGCAAATTCTCAGTGCAGAACAGAAAATCCACCAGCAAAAAGCGTTCGAAACCCCGAAAGTCGAGGCTTTCAGCTCTCTGGTCTACAACGAATCGGATAAACAGTTTTATGACGATATGGCCGGAATAAAAGCCGGTATTCGCATCGAAGCGCCGATTTATCTGGCCGGAGAGGATAAGGCAAGGATTGCTCAGGCTCGCGCCGAGCTGCTGAAACTGCAGGCGATGCGCCGTAAAGAGATAAACGCTTTCAGCACCCGGGTACATAACCTGTGGCAGCAGTTGACCAGCCGTTACCAACAGCTCTCCATTCAGCAAAAAGCGCTCAAGAGCACGCGCTGTTATCTCGAAGCGATTGAACAGGCATTAAGCAGCGGGGATAGCGATATTATCGAACTGCTCGATGCCCAGCGGCAGGTCGATCAGGTTCAAAGCACTTTTCCTGAACTGGAAGCCGAAATCGGCCTTCTGGAAAAACAGCTTTTATGGACCTTTGGACGACTCGACTTCGCTAACTGAGAATTTTTAAACGCAAGACCTTAAGCCGCGGCGGCCCATCTGTTGCGTAAACGCTTCTTATACCATTCATGGTTCAGCAACAGCAGAACCGGAAACGGAATCAGCAGCAACAGATACGCCAACGGCACCGTCGCGGTATTGAATACGGTCTGTACCGGTGGCGCATACAAAATCAGTAGAACAAAGAGAATCTCGGTTCCAACCCCAAACCAGATCATCTTGTTAACGCCGCGTAAATTCCAGATCGAATCCTCCCAGGATCGCAAGGTGAAGACGTTGGCCATCTGACAGGTAATGGCGCCAAGCAGAGTCATGGTCATCGCCTGGCGGTGATATTCATCGGAGATAGACAGATCACCGTATTGCCACCCCGACAGAAACAGGAAACCAAGAAATGCGAACATCGCCGCAGCACCTTCAAAGACACCGTTCATAAAGTAACCGCGCTTGAAGACTTCCCAATCGAGAATACGCTCGTTCTTGCCGACCGGCGGACGTTGCATAATATGTTTTTCCGGTTTTTCCGATCCCAGGCCAAGACCGGGAAGCTGGTCGGTCCCCAGGTCAATCAACAGAATCTGGATAACGGAAAGCGGCATCGGAATTTTGAGAAAGAACGAGAGCACATAAGGCACAATCTCCGGCACATTCGAACTGAGGATATAGGTCGTCAGCTTCTTAATATTGAAGTAAACCGTGCGTCCCTCTTCAACCGACGCGACGATCGAACGAAAATTATCGTCCAGCAGAATCATATCGCCGGACTCCTTCGCGACATCGGTTCCCGATCCCATGGCGATACCGATATCCGCCTGCTTCAAAGCCGGAGAGTCGTTGACGCCGTCGCCGGTCATGGCGACTACCTCGCCGTTTTCCTGCAACAACTGAGCGATGCGCAATTTCTGCGCCGAGGCCATTCGTGCGAACAGCAGGTGCGACTCGCTGAGTTTTGCGCGCAACACCGTATCGCTTAAGTTATCCAACTCGTGCCCGGTGAGTACTTCATCAATTTTCAGCCCGATTCTTTCCCCGATCGCACGTGCTGTCACAGGGTTATCGCCGGTAATCATCATGATCCGGATATGTGCCGAATAGCACTGTTCGATCGCTTCCTTAACCCCGCTTCGCGGCGGATCCATCAAGCCCAGCAATCCGAGAAAAATCAGGTCATTTTCGCCGTCGCCGATCTTTTTGGCGATTGCCAACACTCGGTATGCCTGCTCGGCCATTTTCTGGTTTTGCGAATTAATGTCTGCGATCTTATGCTCATCCAGCGTTTCAATCCCGTTTGCCGACTGCCAGTGCGTGCATAGCGGAAGCACCGCCTCCAAAGCACCTTTTACCGTTAGAATCTGCTCACTGTTGTCGGCCGGTTCAACCAGCGTAGACATCATCTTGCGATCGGAAGAAAAGGCATACTCTTTAACCTTTTCCCAACCTTCTATCGAAGCCGCGGATTTCTTGGCCGCAACCAGCAAAGCGATTTCTGTCGGGTCTCCGAATGCATTTCTAGCAGCATGGTCGACATTGGCGCGGGTGTTTACCGCAGCCACCTGCAGCATAGACGCCAGCCTCTCGTTACTTTGTCGACCCGATTCTGCAAAGCGCCACTCGCCTTTTTCGAAGTAGCCGTTGCCGGAAACCGAGCAGTGACAGCCGTCTGCAAGCCAGGCCATCTGAACCGTCATCTCGTTCTGGGTCAGGGTTCCGGTTTTGTCGGTGCAGATCACGGTTGCCGAACCGAGCGTTTCAACCGAATTCAGGTTCTTAATCAACGCCTGTCGCCGCGCCATACGCTGCGATGCAAGGGATAGAGACAAGGTGATCGTTGGCAGTAAGCCTTCCGGAACATTGGCGACAATCAGTGACAGCGCGAAGATCGCCGAAATCAGCAGTCCTCGATCGGAAAACCATCCTAAAAGGAAAAAGACCACTCCGGCCGCCAGTGCCAGGACGGTTAGAATGGCGGTCATATGTTTGATCTCTTTTTCGATCGGCGTTTCTGTTTTGCCGACTTCCGCCGTCATACGTGCGATTTTACCGAATTCCGTCGCCTCACCGGTCGCCGAAACCACTGCCAAGCCGTTCCCGTTAGTGATAGAGGCGCCGGCAAACACCATGTTTTTGGCATCCAATTCACGCCGCGCATCCCCCGCCTCCAATTTGCGTAGCGACGGCGTCGATTCCCCGTTCAAAACCGACAAATTCAGATACAGATCATTGGCTTCAAAGAGAATCGCGTCGGCGGCCACCTTATCCCCTTCGCTCAGAATCAGAATATCGCCCGGCACCACCTGTGTTGCATCGATATTGACGGTCTTGCCGTCGCGCAATACGGTTGCTTCGGAACGCACCAGCTTAAGTAGCGCTTCCATCGCCTTGTCGGCTTTGAACTTTTGCCAGAAGGTAAAGGTCGCATTAATAAAGACCGCGGCAAATACCGCATAGGCAAGAATATCGTTGCCTTCGCCCGGCTGAAAATAATCGGCGACCAGCGCCAGCACCCCGGCGACTTCAAGCAGAATCGGAAAAAAGCTGATGTACTCTTTAAGATATTCAATGCGGTAGTCTTTCTTTTTACTCTGTGCAATCTGGTTTTGTCCGAAATCGCGCAGACGGCGCATGATTTCACCATTATTCAGCCCTTCTGGAGAACTTTTCAGATGGGCAAAGACTCTTTCAACTGGTTCGCGAAATAACATGCATTATCCTTTCCAAGGGTAGAAAGTAATGGAATTGACACTGCTGTGGTCGCCGATCCTGTTCAGCGTTGCTGCCGGATAAACGCCCGAGCGGAATACCACCAGATCAATATTGTTTTCTACCAGATAGCGTAGCAGCGCTTCGGGATCCATCGGCTTAAGCGCATTAATCACTTCCAGCTTCTCGGCGGCAATTCCGCTTAAGGTCGCAATCTGCATAAAAGGGGCTGCCTGGTATTTCAGACCGGATTTGGTCGAAGCTTTGGCAAAAGCTTTTTCGGCGGAAAGATAGATTCGTCCGGACCCTTCGTTGACTTTCAGAAGCCCTAGCCACATCGCATACACATGCGGATTGATATACTCACTGGAAACCAGCATCATCCGCTTGGCGCTGCGCACATGAGAGACATTTTTGACCTTGACGACGGCGATATCGGTTTCTATTCCGGAGGCAACAATATTTTCGCTGAAAGAACGTAGATGGGATTCTCTCCGAGTGGCGCAGAACAAAGTATCTACAGCATAGAGTTGGCAATAATGCTGCAATTGCGGAACCACTTCCCCCTCGAGGCGGACAAACTCGAATTCCACCTCGTTCGCATTCGCCAGCTCCTGCAGAGCGTTCACCGACTGTTGTACCCGTTCTTCGGACTCTCTTCCGTTATCGACAAACAGGGCGGTAAAAGGGAGTTGAACCGCCTGTGCATAGGAAAAAGCGTAAAAACTTGCAGCTTCCGACAACAGAGAACCGTTAATCATTGACACCACCCGCATATCGCCCCCTTTTAAAGCAAAATCAAAGCTTTAAGCTAGCATCCGCGGCAATACTTGCATAGGTGACAGCAAGGAAAAACACATAAGAAAATGCTAAAACTTGATAGCAATTAACTTACTTAATAAACAGTTATAAACAATGCAAAATCATGCACCGGGCAGTGCAGAATAGAAAGACTGATTGAGTCGTATCGGATTGGATGGCCGGAAGCAGAACTAGAGGTTCACGGCATGCGTCATCGAGAAAACTGGTAGAAACGGGCTAACGCCAACGCCCGTTCCCGTGACAATAAAATGCGTTTTATTTTGTGCCGGTATGTCCGAACCCGCCCTGACCGCGTTCGGTCGCATCGCCGAATTCCTCAACCTCGGTAAAGACCGGTTGCAGAACCGGCACGATCACCATCTGCGCGATGCGCTCACCAATTTCGACAGTATAGGCGGTATCGCCACGATTCCAGCAGGAAACCATCAGTGGCCCCTGGTAATCGGAATCGATCAAGCCAACCAGATTTCCAAGAACAATACCGTGCTTGTGCCCCAACCCGGAACGCGGCAGCAGCATTGCAGCCAGACCCGGGTCGTCCAGATGAATCGCCATACCGGTCGGAATCAATACGGTCTGTCCCGGCTCGATCGTCATCGCTTCATCAATACAGGCACGCAAATCAAGCCCTGCGGATCCTTTGGTGCCGTAATGCGGCATATCGATCTCTTTGCCCAAACGCGGATCCAGGATTTTATATTGCACTTGAATAGTCATCGGTTATTTCCTCTAAGCGGTTATATGCAGCGGAATAATGCACTCTCCGCTGTCGTTCAGTGCCATGATTTTAGCAAACACCGAGCGCTCTCTGACAGATAAACCCCAGCCATGATTAAAAACGGCAGCAGGGCGACAGGTAATTCCAGCATAGACCCGGTTCGAAACGGGAACGGGGATTTGAATGCGGTTTTAGACGGATAAAAAAGCGGTACCCCTCGATGCGTCAACCAATCGGCAAAAATATGACTGCCATAGCCGATATTAAAGGCCAATAGCGCCTGATAAGCGCCATCGCTCAAGGAAAATAAAGGCATCGTCAGCAAAACAAGCGCGACCAAAGAGTGGGTCCAGGTTCTGTGCCCCAGAAGCGACAGGGGTAAAAACAGCCCGCGAATCAGCCAGAAACGCTTCAATACCGACTGACGTGCATCAAGATCCGGTACCAGCGCCCCGAGAATAACCAACGGTAGAAAGCCGTAAACCTCCGGATACCCGAAGCCCAGACACGGACTGCTCAACAGATAGAGCCCAGAGCCAAAGACCACATGCGAAGCTGCCAGCATCCTATTCCCTTAAGATTGCCAAAGCAGCGCATTATAATGGCTTCCCTAAAATCTTGTTACATTTTTCAAGAAAATGTCACCATAAAGAAAAAGCCCCGCAGACATTACATCTGAGGGGCTTGTTTCAGTAGGCCGATTGGATCGGTAATCAAGCTTCTAAAGCGGCACTGACAATCGATTTCGCCTCCAGCAGGATCTCTTCGAGATGCGCCTGACCTTTAAAGCTTTCCGCGTAGATCTTATAGATATCTTCGGTTCCCGATGGACGGGCAGCAAACCAGCCATTTTCGGTGGTGATTTTCAGACCTCCGATCGCTGCTCCGTTACCCGGTGCATGTGTCAGTTTTTCGAGAATCTCCTCACCGGCCAGCGTCTTAGCCTGCACCATTTCCGGCGACAGATTTTTCAAAATCGCTTTCTGTTCGCGATCCGCCGGCGCGTCGATTCGCGTATAAACCGGTTCTCCGAATTTTTCGGTCAGTTCCTGATATAGCTGACCCGGATCCTTACCGGTAACCGCGGTAATTTCCGCCGCCAGCAGGTTCAAAATAATGCCGTCCTTATCGGTACTCCACGGGCCGCCGTCCAGACGAAGGAAAGAGGCGCCTGCCGACTCTTCGCCGCCAAAACCGAAACTACCGGTCTGTAATCCTTCAACAAACCACTTGAAGCCGACCGGCACTTCGCACAGATTCAGGCCAGATGCTTTGGCGACACGGTCAATCATTGAACTGGAAACCAAAGTCTTACCGACTGCCGCATTCTCGGGCCAATCCGGACGATGACTAAACAGATAATCGATCGCCACCGCCAGATAATGGTTCGGGTTCATCAAACCTGAAGATTTCGTCACAATCCCGTGACGATCCACATCCGGGTCGTTACCGAAAGCAAGATCGTAATTGTCTTTCAGATCGATCAATCCTGCCATGGCATACGGCGAAGAACAATCCATACGGATTTTGCCGTCTTTATCGACATGCATAAACGAGAAAGCCGAATCCACCTGACGATTGACGACAGTAATGTCCAGCCCGTAACGCTCACCGATCGGCTCCCAGAACTCGACCGCCGCGCCGCCCATCGGATCCACCGCCAGCTTCAATCCAGCGTCCTTGATCGCCTGCATATTGATCACTTTCTCCAAACCATCAATATAAGGAGTCATCAGATCGGTCGGTTCGACAAATTCCGAGTCCATAGCGCTGGCAAGGTCCATGCG
Source organism: Thiomicrorhabdus xiamenensis (assembly GCF_013282625.1). Lineage (NCBI taxonomy): Bacteria > Pseudomonadati > Pseudomonadota > Gammaproteobacteria > Thiotrichales > Piscirickettsiaceae > Thiomicrorhabdus > Thiomicrorhabdus xiamenensis. The sequence goes on along the minus strand of NZ_CP054020.1, from coordinate 377,348 downwards.
CTTAACATCCGCCGAACCATTGGCAATAATCGTATTGGCCCGTTCCTGAACCCAGTCGGTCACGTCAGTGTCAGCCGGCCCGCCGTTCGGCGGATTATATTTAAAGCCACCATCCTGCGGAGGGTTGTGCGACGGCGTAATAATCACGCCGTCCGCGAAACCACCCTGACGCCCTTCGTTGTACATCAGAATGGCATTCGAAACGACCGGTGTCGGCGTATAACGCCCATTGCTCTGAATAATCACCTTAACCTGATTGGCGGCAAAAACTTCGATTGCGGTTGCATGCGCCGCTTCGGACAAGGCATGGGTATCCATACCGATAAACATCGGACCATTAATATTTTCCAAACGTCGATAATCGACTATCGCCTGACAAACGGCCGCGATATGGGTGTCATTGAAGGTCTTCTTTGACGAGCAGCCACGATGACCGGAAGTCCCGAAACTGACCGCTTGCGCCGGATTGGAAACATCCGGCAACAAACAGTAGTAGTCGGTCATTAACTTGGGGATATTTTCCAGGATCGAAACAGGGGCTTTTTTACCCGCTAATGGCGATAGTGACATAGACTGGTCTCTGCGTTATTTTGAAAATTGATTTTGAATTCTCGTCCCGACGAATGGGGAAACAATCATCTATATTGGCTTTTTCCCTTACCAGATGCAAGAAAAATGCCTTACTCTCGACGCATAAATGCCCTCTATTAACGGCCATTTTCCATAGCCACAAAACAACTGCGTCTAAAAAAACCGACCATTTCGTCGCCGTTGACCTATTCAATAGCCACAACGAGATTCAGCTTACAGGCCCCTTCCTACAGAGTAAAAATACTCTACTCTTGACGCTTTTTATGGCCCTCTTTACTCTTAGATCAGCAAAACACTTCAGGAATACTGTTTATCCGGCGTTTGCCGCAAAACAATAGAACTCTGAACAAGGTGGATTCTGCCTGCTTAGATCTGACGGTCCGGGCGCAACACAAATGAATCGATCAAAGGTTATTGCAAAATAAAACTGCGTTTTATTTATTTTTATAGTCTCTATCCTCTGACTAGGCAGACTGCTTAAACCTCAAAGTGGCCTGCTCTCTTTTCACGCTCTCTTTTCATCTTCGTCTCAGATAGGCAAGGCACTGTTTTTGCACTAGAATGCTGGCAAACCGTTAAAGAGATCCGACACCTATGAGTCCCGCGATTAAAAAAGCATTACGCAACAGCGCCCTGCTCGCCATTATTATCTGTGCGCTCGCCATTTATCAGGGAGAAAGCCTGCTGACCGCCGTTTTAAGCCTTATTTTCAGTTTTGCAATTATGTTGCCGGCATTCTGGCTCTCATTCCGGCTGACCGATAAGTCACGCCAAAAAACGCTAAACGACAATTAACAGCAAACCGTCAAACTCATTTAAGGGTTATCTATTGCCAAAAAGCGGGAAAGTCGTCGAAAATGGAGAAAGTTTCGACAGGAGAACCGCTATGTTCAAAACGCTTTCTTTGCACCGCATTCCATCCATTCTTGCCGTCGGTGTTCTTGCTCTGGGACTCGGCGCCTGCAGCACCCCGGCACAGAAAGATTATAACCCGCAGGTGGATTTCAGCCGTTACCAGCAATTGAACTACCTGCCGCAAGACAAAGCGCCCAATCCGGCCATTATCAGTTTTACAAACCAGCATCCGCTGCTCGCACAAAGAGTCAAAACAGCCATTCAAAAGAGCCTGCAGGCAAAAGGCATCGGCATTGAGAAAGACCCCGCTAACGGTTACATCAGCTATCATCTGGAAACGGAAAAATATCTGGTACAGGATCCGGTTACCTTTCATGTCGGCGTTGGAACCTTTGGTCGTCACGGCGGTTTAATGTTTGGCGGCAGCGAACCTTTGATTGAAGAGCAGGAATACAGGCTGGTGATCGATATTTACAACCCGTTGTATGAAGTGGTCTGGCGAGGAAAAGCCGAGTTCGATCCGGATCTGTCCGATACACCGCAGGAATCCGAACAGCAGATTCAGGCACTGGTCGATAAGATTCTGGTCAACTTCCCGCCAAAACCCTAATAACCGCATCTAAGAAGACTTGCGCACGGTCAGCAACACACTGCCAAGCAGTATCGGAATTGCTCCGACCAGTTGCGACCAGTGCGGACTCTGCTGCAAAAACCAGTCACTCCACAACAAAGTCAACAAAGGGGTAAAAGCAAACATGGCACTGACCTTGGTGATCGGCAACAGGTGAATCGCCTCGATCCACAGAACCTTGGCCATGACCAGTATCATGACGCCGACAAACGCCAGTTGCCAGAATTGCGAGAGCAGAAGCTCCCAAGCAGGAGATGGCTCAAATATTGATGCCAAAAGATACACAAACGGCAAGGCGATAACCGAGCGGATCATCAGAATCGATTGGCTGGAGACATGCAGCCGCGCCTGCTTCTGATATAAATTCGCAACCGGCGCAATCATCGCCGCCAACAGCACCAGAAAATCCCCCAACCTGAATTCCAGCTCCCCCGGAAAAAGCACTATCATGGCGCCAAACATCATCATCAGCGCACCGATCAGATGGATAACTCCCAGCTTCTCCTCATGACGCCTGCCAAGAAAAAGATAACCGAACAGAACCTGCAGAAACAGAATCAGCGCCACATTGGTGGCACTGGTCAGCTGCAATGCAATGAAAAGCAGTATATACAGGCTGGTAATGAGAAAGCTGGTCATAAACAACGGCCAATACGCGGCCTTCTGACGAAGGTCATTCAATTTACCGCTGCGCCACCACCACAAAAACAGAACCAGCGAAGCTAAGGCCAGGCTGTAGAAGTAACTGTGCAGAGAGCCGAGCGCGGCTACACTCATCGCGGCAACCACCGGAAACCAGGATTCCAGCAGCGTAAGCGCCAGACTGTAGGTTTCCCCTTTGTAATGGCGGAAAAATTTTGGACAGCAAAAATTCAACAAAACGCCTTCCCAAGCAATCAATTCTGAGCGCTATTTTAACGGTAAAGGCTCCGCTAACTGAGAATAAACTTGCTCGTGAATCTGTCGAAAATCCTCGAACGAATCCTCTATGTCATACGCCTGCATGTGTTGCGGCGCTCGATGGCGCCACTGTTGGCGCAGCGGCTTGTCGGAAAGCACCTCTAGCAGCGCCTTTACCCATAAATCGGTCTCGCCGGCCGGAACAACCCGTCCGGTCTGATTTTCCAGCACCAGACTTTGCGGACCGCCGATATCGCTGACCAGACAGCCTAAACCGCTGGCTTGCGCTTCCATGACCACCTGACCGAGGGTATCGGTCACCGAAGGAAAAATAAACAGATCCGAAGAAGCGTAGACTTTGGAAAGCGACTCGCCGACCACTGGACCTAGAAAATAGCCGTGAAACGGCCGCATCTTATCAGTCCATTTACGATAACGCCCCTCGCCGACCAGCACCAGATCCACCTTGAGCGGCAGACTACGCGCAATCAATGTCTGCTGAAACGCTTGCCAAAGTTCACAAAGAAAGGGAATGTTCTTTTCAACATTGATCCTCCCGACATACAGGACTTTTAAACGCTTTTCCTGCAGGCCGAAATCCTGCCAGACGCTGCGGTCTTCATGCTGCGGATTGAATTTCTGCAGATTCGTGCCCGGACGAATCACCGCCATTTTTTCGTGCGCCATATACAGATCATTCGCCATGACTTCGGTATAGGCGACTGAACGCGATAAGACCTTTTCAAAAGGCCGGTAAAAGTTGGCCATAACCCGATCGGTTCGCCGCTTCATAAAGTGAAGCCCGGTCAGATCATAGATATAAGCCGGGAAATCCGTGTGATAGGTTCCGATCAACGGAATGCCGAGTTTCTCCGCCTGCCGCTTGGCTTGCCAGCCAAAAGGCCCCGGAGTTGAGATATGCACCAGATCCGGCTTAAGTTCGAGTAGAAGAGCACGGATGCGGCGACTGTCCGCCCAGACCAAGTCCAACTCCTGATAAAACGGCATCGGCAGACGCATCTTCGCGGGAAGATTACGGAGATTGTCCAATTCCGGCAAAGGCTTGGCTGTTGAAGTGATCAGATGCAGCTGCCAGTCATGCTCGAGCGCCAAAGTTCCCATATCACTGATAAAACGGGATACGCCGTTCAAATCGCCCAATGTATCGGTAAAGAGACAGACCCGCATGACAACTCCCTGCTTAAACAACCGGTTTCAGTCTAGAAAAATCTCCGACCGTGCGGGTGACACTCATTTGACAAACTGACGACATCTCAATGACAGAGTTTAATGATCAACATTAACTTCCGTAATCCGTGCTTTTCCTATCCTGTGTATGATGAGTTAATTCGCAGGCTCTTTCGGTAGGTCATTATGTTTATCAGTATTTTCGACATTTTTAAAATCGGCATCGGTCCTTCCAGCTCGCATACGATGGGTCCGATGGTTGCTGCGCGTCGTTTTATCGACGAACTCACCCGCCATGAGAAGGCACAAGATACGCTTTCCGAACAAGCAACCGTCGCACGTGTTCGCTGTCTGCTTAAGGGTTCGCTGGCCTTTACCGGACAGGGCCATGCAACCGATAAAGCCGTTTTGCTCGGCATCCACGGTTATCACCCTGCCGATCTGATTGAAACCGATATCCCCGGATTGCTACAGACCCTTGAACGCCCGACACCGATTGCGTCACTGGAGCCGATGAACGTCGCATTCAATCCGCAGGAGGACATTGTTTTCGATTATGACAATCCCTTGCCACAGCATCCGAACGCCATGGTTATCGAAGCGCTGGATGCACAAGGCAGCTCCCTGTTCAGCGAAACCTACTTTTCCATCGGCGGCGGTTTCATCAGTACACTGGCTGAAATCGACTCGATACAGGCACCGATAAAGGGCGAACCGGCCGCACACTCGCCTTACCCGTTTAATTCTTCCGAATCGATGCTGACGATGACATCAGACAACAGGCTGACGATTGCCGAATTAAAACGGCGCAACGAACAGCAGCATCTGTCTCGAGCGTTTATCGATGAGAAAATTCAGCACATCTGGCTTGCCATGCGGCGCTGTGTGGAATCGGGATTGCAAGCGGAGGGAATCTTGCCGGGCGGGTTGAAAGTGAAGCGACGCGCCAAAAACCTCTATCAGCAGCTCGTCAAGCATGACAGCAATGCCAATGTAAATGATTGGCTGTGTGCTTATGCAATGGCCGTCAACGAAGAGAATGCCGCCGGTCACATGGTGGTGACCGCGCCAACCAATGGCGCGGCAGGCGTTATCCCGGCAGTTCTGTATTATCTGGTGCAACATGAAAATGCCGATGACCGACAGATTCAGGACTTTCTTTTGACCGCTGCGGCAATCGGCGGCCTGATCAAACACCGCAGCTCCATCTCGGGTGCGGAAGTCGGCTGTCAGGGCGAAGTAGGTTCGGCTTCAGCGATGGCTGCGGCCGGGCTTTGCGCGGCCAAAGGCGGATCTCCGCAGCAGATTGAACAGGCGGCGGAGATGGCGCTGGAACATCATTTGGGCATGACCTGCGACCCGGTCAAAGGACTGGTACAGATTCCGTGCATTGAGCGTAATGGTTTCGGCGCAATCAAAGCTTATACGGCAGCGTCGATTGCTTTGCGCGAGAAAGGGGAAAATCTAATGTCGCTGGACAGCTGCATTGCCGCCATGAAAACCACCGGTGAAGAGATGTCGCATAAATATAAGGAGACTTCTCTCGGTGGTCTGGCGGTCACTTGGGTCGAATGTTAGACAGACGATCAGGAGGCCTCGATGACCTCGGCAATATAGTCTAGTAACTCGACAGCCTGCTGCGATTTCGACGAGGTTGTCAACGCTTTCTCAACACCTGCGGTTATCAGCGTCAGACGGTTTTCATCGCTCTCGAAACCCAGATTTTCGCCAACCTGATTGGCACAGATCATATCCAGTTTCTTTCGCTGCAATTTATCCTGCGCGTAACCGATGACATTCTGCGTTTCCGCAGCAAATCCGACCACAAACGGTTTCGGCTTCTGCTCCGCAACCCAGGCGACGATATCCGGGTTTTTAACCAGCTCCAGCGTCAGCCCTTCCTGCCCGGCTTGCTTTTTGATTTTCTGCTCGCTGCTTTGCGCCAAAGCAAAATCGGCTACCGCAGCGGCACTGATAAAAATCGCATTTTGCGCATAGCACTGCTGTACTGCGGCAAACATCTGTCTGGCGGAACGCACATCGATACGCTCAACCCCTTGCGGGGTCGGCAGGTTTACCGGGCCGGCAATCAGCGTCACTTGAGCACCCAGTTTCTGCGCCTGCTCGGCAATCGCAAAACCCATTTTTCCGGAACTGCGGTTTCCGAGAAAACGCACCGGATCCAGATCTTCAAAAGTCGGCCCGGCGGTAATCAGTAGCTTTTTATCTTTCCAGAAAACATTAGCCAGCGGCGTGGCATTGTTTTCCTCGGCCAGCAACGATTGCCAATAGGCAAAAATATCGACCGCTTCCGGCATGCGTCCGGCACCGACTTCGCCGCAGGCCTGTTCTCCTTCCGCCGGTGGCATCAACAGGATTCCGCGCTGTTTCAGAACCGCAATATTTTCCTGCGTCGCCGGATTCTGCCACATCAGGCGATTCATAGCCGGAGCCATCAAAATCGGGCGATCGGTCGCCAGTAACAAGGTGGTCAGCAAATTATCCGCCATCCCTGCTCGCACTTTGGCCAGCGTATTGGCGCTGGCAGGCGCCACCACAATCCAGTCCGCCCAACGGGCCAGATCGATATGCCCCATACCGGCTTCCTGGGTTTCGTCAAACAGGCTGTCTCGCACCGGGCTACCGCTTAATGCCTGAAAGCTAAGCGGCTGAATAAACGCTTTGGCACTCTCGGTCATCACAACCTGTACCTGATGACCCGCTTTAATAAACTGACGACACAGTTCAAGAGATTTATAGGCAGCAATACCGCCGGTAACCGCTAACAGAATTTTCATTTTCAGTTCAGCTTCATTGATTAGACTGTTCATATGATAACCGCTGACCGACCCGATCGGCAGAGATTCTCTGTATAGGAATTAACCCACTCATGAAACATTTCGATTTCTCACGCTTGAATATTTTGCACTTCAGCTTGATTACGTTTACTTTGCTGTTTGTCATTTCCGCAATCGATATCGTCCACGATTTTGAAGATATGGGGACGCTGAATCCTCATGTCATGGTGGAAATGGTGATGGGGATTATCGCTTTTATCGCGCTGGCTGTGGCAATGAATTCCATCTTCCATCAAAGTAGACAACTGGATCAAGTCAATCAAAATCTGAATGAAGCCCAACAAGCCCTTGATGACGCAACCACTCAGGCGCTGAAATTAAGAGGCGAATTCTCCAAACTCATTCAGAGTCAGCTGGAGGAATGGCAATTAACGCCCAGTGAAAAAGAAGTCGCCTTACTGCTGCTCAAAGGGCTCAGCCTGGAAGAGATCGCCCAAATCCGCAACACCAAAGAAAAAACGGTACGCCAGCAGGCATCGAATCTGTACAAAAAAGCTTCTGTCTCTGGGCGCCATGAACTGACTGCTTTTTTCTTTGAAGATCTGCTGTTTCAAGCTGACTAAAGAGTCTTCGCCCATTCCATAGAATACCGACCTCTAGCCAGCTCAATCCGTTTTTCTCTCCTCTTCTCCCGTATTCCTTACTCCTTCAGTCACAAACAAGCAGGCATAAAAAAAGCCCGTGATTAAAACCACGGGCTGCCAGAAAAACGAAGAACCCTTAAGCGCTAGGCAAAGGTGTCGCTGAACAGGTTGCCAGCCCAACTGAACATCGCACTGTAGTTGCTGCTGCTCGGCCCGCTGGCATAAGGATAACTGGCCGAGCTGACCGGTTGCATCTGACCGGTTCCGCTGTTGTACTCGTAGACGGCGGTCAACCAGGTGGCTTCGGTACGGGATACCGGGCTATAACAGGCCGAGTTGGTTTTCGGAGCTGGATCTGGCGCCAACCCCTTCAATGAGCGCAATACCGCATCGGCGCAGACTTTGGCTTCGGAGTTCCCGATATGACCTGCCTTCGGCTGTCCGGTTCCCTGAGAATCACCGATGACATGAATCCCCTCCTGCAAAGTCGATTCGTAGGTCAAAGGATTAACCGGCGCCCAGTTGCCGCTATTGAGACCTGCATCGAAAATAATCTGTCCGGCCTTCTGGTTTGGAATCACATTCAAAACATCGGCAGCAATCGTTTGCGTAGCGCCACCACTGACTTGATAGGAAACAATACGATTATCCGAATCGACCGCGGTGACCGCTGCATTGGCGATATAACGAACGCCGTATTCGTCGAACTTGGCATGGAAAGTCGCCGCCTCGACGGTAATGTCGGCATTCTCATCCAGCACCGTGATTTGCGTGCTACCGAAACCTTTGGCATTTTTCAGAAAATCCGCCACCACACAGGCTCTTTCATAAGGTCCCGGAGGACAGCGATACGGCGCTTTAGGGATTGTCATCACAAAGTGCTCGCCGTCGCCCATCGCATCCAACTGACTTTTCAGCAGTTCGGTTTGCACTCCGGCCTTCCACGCATGCGGAACCTTATCGAAGTCGTGACCGGTTGCGGCGATAAACTCGATACCCGGTGCCAGTACAAGACGGTCGTAATTCAGAGTCTGACCACTGGAAAGCGTTACACTTTGTGCCGCCTTATCAATCGATTCGACCATGGCATGCATCATATTGACACCGTAAGTCTGTTGATGATTCTGATAACCGAAAGTCAGATTCGCGATGTTCTTTTGGCCGTTCAGCACCAGATTACTGAGAATCGGCGAGACATAGCCGCTGTTTGGCTCGATCAGAGTCACTTCAACGCCTAAACCGCCCCACATTTTCAAATATTTCGCCGCCGTCGCGCCAGCGAACCCGCCCCCGACAACGATCACATGCGGCAGTGCTGCGGCGCGAGTCTGCATCGCCAGAGACGGAGCGACCGCCGCCGTTACACCGATCCCCAAATATTTAAAAAGCTGGCGACGCGAGAGCGTTTTTCCTTGGATATTCTGCTTATTCTGCTGACTCATAAATCCTCCTAGTCGTCGCTTTCTTCTTCGTAAGACTCTTCGCCGTCACTTTCACTTGATGAAAGAGTCGACAGGTAAGCCGCGAGGTCTTCGATCTCGCTCTGGGTGTAACCGATGCCCTGAGCGCCCATAATGTGCGACGTCGGATATTCATTCATTTCTTCGATGATCTCGCCGGCACTTTCTCCGGCAATCGAGTCCCAAGAAGTGGTTGAATGGCCGTTGGTACCGTGACATTGCGCGCACTGAGATGCCAGAAGACGTCCTCGAGTCACCGTGTAAGTCTCTACCGGGGTATAGACAGTACTGTTCGAACTGTTATCGTCCGATCCGTCATTGTCGCTGTCACGATCATAGTCGTCGTCGATACCGTCGCCATCGTGATCGTGATTGTCTTCGTCACTGCTATCCGGCGTGCCGTCGTTATCGTCATCGTCGTCTTCGTAATTATTCACGCCGTCGTGATCGTCGTCTTCATAGTAATCAGGGATATCGTCCCCATCGGTGTCGAGAGGGTCGTTCGAGAGCTGACGAACCATCAAGGCAGTGTTGCTGCCGAGATCATGCTGAAGAGGGGCATCGACAACGCCGTCGCCGTTACCGTCGATAACATTTTGACCGCTGATATCGTCTATACCATCGCCATCATCGTCTTTTGCAAGCGGCACATAGCCGAGGTTCAGCGCCGAGTTCAAGGCAAAATTACCGCCCGTCTCGCCGTTTGCCTGTAGCTGGATTGCGGTAATAATTCGGTTCTGGGCGCGCTCATTCGTCGTCATTACCAGACGGCAGGCGAGCCCGATGGGCAGATCCAACTCAAAAGGATGCTCAGCGGTACCGTTCTGTACGGAATGAGTACTGAAATAGCGACCATCAGCGCAGAAGGCTTCGATCAAAGTTCCCGGAACGGTTCCGGAAACGGTCGCTGTATCGGCCGACAGGGAGGTTATGTCTGAACTGCCGCCTCCACCGCAAGCGGCGAGCAGCAAGCCCAACGAACTTACCGTCAAAATCGCAGGCCATTTTCGGGCATTAAGATTAGTCATAGCGGATTCCTGATTTATCATTGTGCATAGCGACTATTCTCGGCACAAAAAACCAACGACACCGAGAACGATAAATCATGAGTATCCGCCTGAAGCGTCTCAGCGGCAAGAGGACAAATGTCTTATGGGACTTATGTCCCTCGTTCCGAAACGACGCAAACAGCGGGCTATAAAGCGGCTTCAATTACCGGTCTTGAATAAAACAGAAACAACAGAAGTTATCTGGAAAAACCTGATCGACTCGCAACTAGTCTTGAATGGCATCATCAAATGGCTTGAAAGTGGTCGGTTTGCCGTTAGGATTTAACGCAACACCGATATTTTTTGCTTTAAGCATGACTTTATCATCCGCAAGCCGAATCACCTCCTGAATAAACGCATACTTGATCCGCGACTCACGTTCCATTTTTACCGTCACCTTAAAGACATCGTTCGGCTTTAACGAGGCTTTAAAATCCAACTCGGCACGCACCAGCATTAGATGAATCTGCTGCGCCGTATAATCGGCAAAGTTAATCCCTAAAGAATGGAGGTACTGATGACGGGCATGCTCGAGATAATTCATATAGACCGCATTATTGACCACTCCCTGCAGATCGCACTCATGATCCCTAACTTGCATTTCGATACTAAACATTATCAATAAATCCCTTTTTCAATTAATATAAGTATTCAAACGACATTTCCCCAACCGTAAATCAGGGAACCGATATGACGATTTTAGACTGGCATCGTCTGGAAAGACCCAGAGAGAAACTCCTTGAGTTCGGCGCCCGCAGTTTAAGCGATGCCGAGTTGCTGGCAATATTTCTCAGAGTGGGGGTCAAAGGCATGAGCGCAGTCGATCTGGCTCAATCGTTATTAAACCACTTCGGCTCGCTGGATGCCCTCTTAAAGGCTGAACGCCAGGAATTCTGTCAGGCAAAAGGCCTCGGCGATGCGAAATATGTGCAACTCAAAGCCGTTCTGGAAATAGCACGACGCCATTTTGAAAGCGGCTTGAAAAGAGGCGACGCCATGCAATCTCCGGAAGCGGTTGCACGTTTTCTGGAGTATGAAATAGGCCATCAGGATCGTGAATACTTCGGGATCCTTCTGCTCGATCAGCAACACCGGTTAATTCACTACCAAACCCTGTTTTCCGGAACGCTGAATCAGGCCAGCATCCATCCCAGAGAAATCGTAAAAAGCGCGCTGGAGAACAATGCCGCCGCGGTCATACTGGCTCATAACCATCCGTCGGGCGATCCCACTCCGAGTGAAGCGGATATTCGAATCACCGAAACGCTGTCTCAGGCTTTACAGCTAGTCGATATCCGCACGCTGGATCATATTATCCTCGGTGATTCCGGCCGCTGGCACTCTCTGGTTCAGCTCGGCAAAATGCCATAAAACGGTGAAACCGGAGGCCCAAAGTAACATTACTGTAACTTACTGACACCGTACCAAGCAGACAAAACGCCTCGGTTTCAAAGAATTCGGGGCTTCCCCCCGAATGAACCAGGCATAAAGAAAAAGGCATAGTCCTTCGGGCTACACCTAATCCAATCCCCTGCTGACAGGGGGTTTAAAAAAAGGCCATAAATTCAATCCAACCCTGTCATAAAACCTTCCAATAGCTGTCAATTTGCATTTACTTGTTTGTCACATTCTCCCCCTAAGATTCTGTTCCTGCAAAACAACCAACCAAACTTTAGGGATAAGAAAATGAAACTTAACAAACTACACTATGCCGTAACCGCGCTTCTAGCCGGTTCTTTGATCACGCTTAGTGGATGCAATCAAGACGTTTCTGACGGTGATCTGACCAGCGCAATCATGGATGCACGTTCATTCGAATCGATTGAATTCACCAGCACTGCGGCACCGACAACTGCTGAAAAAATGGCGACGACTTATACAGAGTCTTCTGCAATCATCACCTATACAGATGGTACCACCGAGACATTCCCTCTGACTTATAAGAAACTTTTCGGTACCACCAGCACGGTTGGCTCTAACGCGCATCCGGCTGGACAGCTTTACGATATGGACATGAACCCACTGCAAGATTCACTGGGCATGCCTCTTGTTGCCGAAACACCGGATTCAAACAGTCTTTTGAAAGTCGGCAACAAAATTTATATGGTTTCTCACCTGGAATACGACTGGATTATTTCTGATGGAACTCGCGCGCCTAGCCGTGCACCTATGGGAATGATTCTTACCGAAATGCAACAAGATGCAAAAACGGGGGAGCTAACCGCCGTTGACCAGGCTCCAATCAGTTTTTCAAATGTTGATGGTCTATGGATTCCATGTTTTGGTTCTCAAACGCCTTGGAACACCCACCTTGGTTCTGAAGAAGACTACGACATGCAGTACAACCCTCTGAACAGCAGCTACAGCAGAACGGATGCAGCAATTACTGCAATGTCCAATATGTACTTCAACAGCACGAAAGTAGCTAACCCGTACCACTATGGTTTCTTCCCGGAAGTCACTGTTCATGAAGATGGTTCAACAGATGTCGTTAAACACTACTCAATGGGTCGCGGTACTTGGGAAGCAGGTAAAGTCATGCCGGATTCGCGCACGGTTTACTACGGAGACGACGGTACTAACGTTGCACTGTTCATGTATGTAGCTGATAAAGAGGAAGACCTGTCATCAGGAAGCCTGTACGCCGGTAAGTTCACGCAAAACGGTACTTCGTACAGCGGTAACTTCAGCTGGATTAAACTCGGTTCTGCAACCGACGCCGAAGTGAAAACGCTTGCCGACACCACCACTTTTGACGACATCTTCTACAACGGTACTTTCGACTCTGCAACAGAGACCTGTCCGGCCGTTGACGGTGTTCAGACCACTCGTGTCCGCGCCGGATCTACCTTTGATGAGTGTTTGGCCGTTAAGCCGGGCATGGAAAAAGCGGCCGCTTTCCTTGAAACTCGCCGTTATGCTGCACTGAGCGGCGCGACAGTCGAATTCAACAAAATGGAAGGTATCGCGGTTAACGATGCCGATAAGAAATTGTACATGGCGATTTCCTATCTGGACAAAGGGATGAGAGACAACGGCCTACCGGCTGAGATGGAACACATCAAAATGGCTAAAATCAATGCAGGTGTCACTTTCACTCTGCCAATGACGCCAGGCCAAGTCGATGACAAGGGTGCCCGAATCGAGTCTGACTACGTCGTAACCTCTATGCATGCCGAAGACAAGCTGATCGGACGTGACATCGCAACCGATGCGCTAGGTAATACGGCAGATCCTGATCACATTGCCAACACGGATAACATCTCTTTCTCTGAGAAGATGCGTACTCTGTTTATCGGCGAAGACTCAGGTACTCACGTAAACAACTTCGTATGGGCTTATAACGTCGATACCAAGAAACTTTCTCGCATTCTTTCCAACGTAGCCGGTGCTGAAGCAACAGGTCTGCAAGCGGTCGAAAATATGGATGGCTTCGCTTACATCATGTCTAACTCTCAGCACCACGGTGACTATATCAGCACGATGGATCCAACTATGGAAGCCGCTGTAGAAGCAACTGGTCTAATCGACAATTTCGATGGTAACTTCGGTTACATCGGCGGTATGCCTGCTATCAAATAATCCATAACCTTGGATTCTTAAAGCCAGCTTTATGCTGGCTTTTTGCGTAGTAAACAATGTAAATGGAAATTGTACGATGCACTTTAAATTACTCTTTCTACTGGCCGGTTCTGTATTTGTATTACATGGCTGTGGCAGTAGCAGCACGTCAGATGCAACCACGCCAACAGCGATCACCCAATCCGCTCTTACCGGCAGCTATATCAATCCCGTCGTTTTTGAGGGTAATCCATATCCGCAGATTCCGGCGCAATGCTATACCGAAACCAGCCTGGGACGCCAAAATGCCTGTCTGTTTTGCCATACAAATGGGCTCTATAAATTAGGGCTCGGCAACAACAACCCTCAAGCAGGCGAAGTTCCTTTGGTTAACTTTCAACTGGATTACGGATACGAACCCTACAGTGCGCAAGCGCCCACCGCTGCTAAAAACTACTGGCTCAACACCCTCGCTCCGGAAACACTACTCGCCGCAGTCAGCGCAATGGATATCGACCCTAATACCTGGGTAATGCCGGATTATATTCAAGAAGACAACTGGCAATCGGCCTATAACCAGAGACAGGGTAAAAGCACCGACTGGGACAGCGGTTACAACCAGCCTTTCCGTCTTTTACCGGGTCTGAATCCGGCAGCACTTCCGGCGGACAGCGATGGATTTATCCGCTCGGACAACGAAAAAGATATCTATTTTTCGGATGCGTTTGGCGGCAATACCGGCTGGCGCGCCATTAACTTTATGCCATATGGCATTTTCAGCCCGATGACCGGTTCGGTTTCCGGTATCTATATCCGACTGCCCGCCAAGTTCATGCAAGACCATTCCGGCGAATTCAATTTAGCCACCTACACACAAAACCTTGAATTGTTGCGCGACGCGATTCAAAACCGACTGACGGATACATCGCCGAGGTTCTATTATGGCTCTGCAGCCGACATTGAGGTCGTCGCAGGAAGCTACCCTCAAGGCACCGAACTGGCACACCCGCTTCATTATGTCGATACCCTCGCAGACGGTACTGACGGCAAGTTACCGGGCATGCGGGCTACCCGTGTTAAAGAAGTCCGCTACATGTACAAGGATGAAGACTTTAATCCGATGGAAGCAAGACCGGACGAAGGAACCGGCGACCAGATTTACGGCAACGACGAACAGGGCTGGGTAGACAACGGTTCGGGCTGGTTACTCGCAGGCTACATTGAAGACAAAGATGGCGCTTTACGTCCACAAACACGTGCCGAATTGACACAATGTATTGGCTGCCATTCCGGTTTCCATCCCGGAACAAAAGATCCAAACTTTACCAGCGGAACCGGCAATACTGTCGACAGCACCTGGTCCTTCCCACGCTCATTTGATTCGGATTTAGGCTGGAAAGAAATGGATTACCTGGGTGTCAGAATCGTCGACGGTTCCGCTGTATCGACAACGCCGGAGCCAATCAATCGTCATGCCGGTATCGGCGAATTTGCCTTATTGCTGAACCATACCGTCAGCGCCAACCTATACGGCGTTATGGCGCAATCCGTAGAGACGCAACTCAGTCAGATCATTGATACCAACAACGGTTATAGCGCGAATTGGACTGAAATCAAAACCGATTCGGCGGCCAACTTCGAACAAAGCGTTACCCAGCGACAGACGTTACTGCGTGAATTTGTCACTCGTAAAGATTATTTGAATGCCGATGGAACCATCAAAGGCTTCTTGCTTTATCCGCAAGAGAACGATGCCATCGAAAATGCCCGTCGTTATCGCCAGGTAGTGGCAACACAGCGTTATATCTATGGTAAGGATGTTTTTGCCGAAACACCGATCAGCTACTATCATTACCGTGATGACGCCATCGCAGAAGTAAAAAATGACGGATCACCTTATCAGTTTGGTGAAATCATCAGCGAGCGCTCAATTCAGCTGGACGAACCGACACGTTTTGACTACAAAGCCGGTGATGGAATCACCTTGATTGAGGAAAATAAACCTTTTGCAGAAGGCGGTACCTACCTTCCTGATTATGTACCTTATTTGCAATAAAATCGACGACTGAATAGCCGGCATATCCAAGCCTTACAATAGCCCCAGCGGATAATTAAACTATTGAAATCCAGTTATTTTTTTGCCGTACCCCGTGGGTTTTACAGAGACGCGAGTTAAATCATTGGAAATGATTGCAATTCATTAAATGTTCTTGTAAAATTCCGCGTTCTTATTTATCGCCTCCCTTTGTGAGGGCAAATAAATATAGAAATATTCGAATATTTTTATTTAACGAATTCTCAATTAATTCAATCAATTAACTGAGCATTCATATACTAGAAGGGATTGAGAAATGTCTAGAGTATGCCAAGTAACAGGTAAGCGTCCTGTAGTCGGTAACAATGTTTCCCACTCTCACCGTAAAACTCGTCGTCGCTTCCTGCCTAACCTGCAGTCGCACCGTTTCTGGTCGGAAGCTGAGAGCCGTTTTGTAAAACTACGCGTATCAACTGCTGGTATGCGCATCATCGACAAGAACGGTATTGACGCTGTGATCGCTGATATGCGTTCACGTGGTGAGAAGGTCTAAGGAGACTAATCATGCGCGATAAGATCAAACTAAAGTCAACTGAGTCTGCTTATTACTATACGACTGATAAGAATAAGAAGAACATGGCTGGTAAATTCGAGATCAAGAAATACGATCCAATCGTTCGTAAACACGTCTTGTTCAAAGAAGCGAAAATCAAGTAATCTTACCCAGATTACCTTGAGAGACCCGATCCACAAGATCGGGTTTTTTTTTATCTGATATATAGCTACTATTATCGTGCCTATCTTGCACGTTTACCCTCATGTCTAATCTCTTGGGTTGTCTTCATTTTGCTCACCATCTTTTTTGTTAAACACCAGATAGATAACCAGCCCGCCAAACAGAATCGGCAACAATCCCATAATTCGCTCTATTCCGTTAAATTGATGAATGCTATCCGATACTCCAGCTTGCGACAGATGGCCTTCAAAAATCACTTGCAGGCCGCCAAGAATCAACACTATCCCATATAGAATCAACCCGCCTTTCTTTAACCAGCTCACTTGTCTGTCCTAACCGTTGTTCTTTTGTATGCCTGAGAATACCCAAAAAACTTATAGATCATTTTCGTTTAAATATCACACAGTTATTGAAAATAACATGGGAAAAGCAGTGATGTGAAACTTACCGACTAAATCAGGATTAGTTAAGGTTATCTCAACAATAGTTCAGGTATCCCGTTATGTCCGAAGATTGCTTCCCGTAATCGGTTTATGCCCTACGAAGCAACGCCATATAGCTGCATTTTAGCCAGGCGCATCGCCGGCGGAACTTTCAAATCAATGCTGCAAGCAGGCTTTTCTTCAAACTCTCTTTTAGCCTCGAACGCATCTTCCAGAGTCGAAAAGGCAACGATTACCCGCCCCTGTTCTACGACTACATAATCATAGCCGTTAAATTCAATATTAAACTGTCTCATGATCTCTACCTCCTATGCGGAGTATTTTTTGTGCTGTTATTTCCTATATCGACCGGAATCTCAAATCTGCCAGTCGAATTCAAATCACTCCATTTCCGGCAAATGCCGACCGGGTGCCAAAATTCCAATATAATGAGCGCTTTAAAAATCATTAAGCGATTGTCATGCCAGAATTACCCGAAGTTGAAACCACCCGCCGCGGTATCGCACCGGCCTGCGATCAGGAAACCATCGAAGCGGTGATATTGCGAACCCCTAAGCTACGTTGGGAGATCGAGCCGCGCCTGCCGGAAATACTGACCGGGCAGAAAATCCTGTCCGTCGGCCGCCGTGGAAAATACCTGTTGCTGCAGACCGCCGTCGGAACACTGATAATCCATCTTGGCATGTCCGGCACCTTGCGCGTTCTGCCGAGAAACGCAGCAGTGCAGAAACACGACCATGTGGATATCTTGTTAACAAGTGGACAACTTTTGCGCCTGAATGATCCGCGACGCTTCGGAGCCGTGCTCTGGCACCCTGTCGAAGCCGGTGAAATCAACGAGCATAAACTGCTTGGCAAACTGGCTCCGGAACCGTTTGACGACGCCTTTAACGGCAGCTATTTCTATCAAAAGGTGCATAATCGCCGGGTTGCGGTAAAAAGCTTGGTCATGAACAGCGAAATCGTCGTCGGAGCCGGCAACATCTACGCCAACGAATCGCTGTTCTTGAGCGGCATCCATCCGCAAACGCCCGGCAATCAACTGAACCAAAAGCAGTGCGAAATTCTGGTCGGCAACATTAAAGCGGTTCTGAGCAGAGCCGTCCATCAGGGCGGAACGACCTTGAAAGACTTTATGAGTCCGGAAGGCAAACCGGGCTACTTTGCTCAGGAACTCCATGTTTACGGCAAAGAAGGTGAAGCCTGCCCGCACTGTGGGCACACCATTCAGAAAGTGATCATCAACCAGCGAGCCAGCTTTTTCTGCCCGCATTGCCAGCCGCTGAAAAAGCCGCGTCGTCCGCAGAAGCGTCGTGAAGCTTAATATATCTTTAAGATCGGATGACGAATCGAAAACAGGGCTTGAGCGCAGCTAAGAGCGCCGCTAATATTAAGCGATAATTCCCGGAGACAGTATCAGAATGTTTAAGAGTATCCGCACCCGATGGATTTTATTCGTCGCCTTGTTCACGGCCTTGACCTCACTCCTTGCCGGATGCGACAAGAAATCGCAAGGGGACATCGATCAGTGGCCGACCGTCGAAAACTGTAACCTGCATAAAGGCCCTTGCACAACCGAGCATCAAGGCGCCAAGGTCACTTTGCGTATCGACCCGCAGCCGATTCCAATCGCACGCCCGCTGGGTGTTCAACTGGATCTGGAGAATCTTGACCCGACCGAAGTGAAACTGGATATTTCCGGCATCAATATGTATATGGGCTACAACCGCGTACATTTAACATCAACCCGCCCGAATCACTGGGGTCGGAACCTCGATGCTTGCTTTCTGTACTGCCGAAAAGATGTACTGGCAACTGACGCTGATGCTGACCCAGAACGACGGCAAACAGATCCAGATTCCTTTTCTGCTGGAAACCTCAAACCGGGCACAATAAACACCCATGGCGGAGTGTCTTATTCCGCCAAAGCGACCGATTTAATCAGGGCAAACAACTCAAGGCCGGGAGTTATCTCCAGACGTTTGGCCGAATGTTCGGTAATCTCGGCAAACAGTTTCTGGCCGTCTTCCAATTGCAAACGCACCAGCATACGGTGCTGTCCTTCCGGGGATCAGCTCCAGCACTCTCGCCGACAGATGATTGATAATGCTTAGATGCTGCGGATCGGAAAGCGCCAGAGAAACGTCTCTGGCCAGAACCCGTACCCGCACTTTGGACTTGTGCAGTTCACTGCTATCGGAAAGCCAAAGCGTTCGAGTGCCCATTTTCAGCGGACGCAAACCGTGTTCAATCTCTTGCGGTTCGCCTTCCAGAACCGAAACAACCCCTTCGTCGTCAAACAGCGGCGAATCGGGACGTGACAACGCCTGCTGCAGGGTTTCGACACGTTCAATTTTACCCTGTTGCATAAACACGATCCGATCGGCCAGTCGCTCGACTTCGGCCGGCGCATGGGTGATATAGAGCAACGGGATTTTATAGGCCTGCAACACCTCTTCGATTAGAGTCAGCATCTCCGCTTTAGCGCGCCAATCCAGAGCCGACAAAGGCTCATCCATGCACAACAGTTGCGGACTGGTCAGCAGCGCGCGCGCGATCGCCACGCGTTGTTTCTCCCCACCGGACAGGAAATTCACTCCGCGATCAAGCTTGTCGGCAATACCGACACGCGTCACTATGTCGTCAAAATCCGGTTGTGCAACGCCCTTCGGCAGACGTTTCAAGGCATACATCAGATTCTGACGCACAGTCATATGCGGGAACAAGGCCGCATCCTGAAACACAAAACCGATATGACGCCGCTGCGGCGCCAATACCTTCTTGCCTTCCTGCCAGCACTGCTCGGCAAAATACAGGCTACCGCACGTGTTCTTATCCAGCCCGCTGATCGCTCTAAGCAGCGTCGACTTGCCCGATCCGGAACGCCCGAATAGTACCGTGACACCCTGTAACGGCAGTTCAAAATCACCTGAATCAAGCTCGAAATGGCCGAGTTTTAATCTTAAATTTCCGCGCAAAGCAGTCATATTTTTTCCATTTAAACGTCTCAATCGAGAGTGCGGATAAAAATTTAGCCATCAAGGCACTCAGCGCGAAATACATCAATCCATAAATCTGCGAATGAGCAATCAAGAAGGCTGAGTTTTTAGCGCAATCTAGCCAACCTTTACACCGAATCGACGGTTTATACCGTACACCAGCATAAGAACCAGCAGCGAGAAGATCAGCATCATTGCCGATAGTATGTGTGCCTGATCGTATTCCAAGCTTTCCACATGGTCGAAAATATCGATTGACACCATTCGCGTCTCACCCGGTACATTGCCGCCGAGCATCAAGACTACTCCGAATTCGCCGACGGTATGTGCAAACGTCAGCGTCGCAGCGACCAGAAAGCCGCGCTGGGAAAGCGGCAGCACAATACTGAAGAAGCGATCCAACACCCCGGCGCGCAAAGTCGCTGCCGCATCCAGCAGCTTTTGCGGCACCGCTTCGAACGCATGCATCAGCGGCTGTACCGCAAACGGCAGAGAATAAAAAACCGAACCGACTATCAGTCCCTGCTTGGTAAAGGTCAACTGCCCTTCGTAACCGAAAAAACGCAGAAATTCGGTAACATAGCCGTTCGGGTTGAGAATAATCAGCAGGTAGAACCCAAGAACCGTCGGCGGCAAGACCAAAGGCAGAGCCACCAGCGCTTCCAGTACGATTTTCGACGAATTCTGCATCCGCGCCATCCACCAGGCCAGCGGAGTACCGATCAGCAACAAAATAGCCGTTGTCCAGGCGGCGACCTCCAGGGTCAGCCAGATCGGCTCCAGACTGACTTCGACACCAAAAATTTCAACCATCTTCATTCAACCCATAGAAAAAACGAACCACGAATTTTGCAGCGAACACAAAGATTATAATCATCCTTGCGTTCGATGCGTCTTTCGTGGTTTCAGACAATCTGCAATGCAGAATTTAACTTAAGGCGTACTATAGCCGTAAGAGTGGATAATTTCTAATGCCTGCGGCGTTTTAATGAACGCCATAAAAGCCTTGGCTGCAGCATTATTTTCACCACGTTTCAGAATCAAGGCCCCTTGCTTGATCGGCGCATACTCCTGCTGTGGAACAATCCAATACTGCCCTTTCTGATAGACGGGACTCTGCGGGTCAACCAACTGCGACAACGCAACAAAACCGATCGGAGCATTGTCGGTAGCAACATACTGGAAAGCATGCGCGATACTTTCCCCGTTAACCAGCTTCTTTTTAACGCCGTCGTACAATCCTTTACTTTTCAGAAACGCTTGGGCACGTTCGCCGTATGGCGCAGTACGTGGATTTGCGATCGCCAAATGGTTGAATTTCGCTTCTTTCAGTACTTCCAGCGGCTGCTCTTTAACCGGGTACTGGGCGCTGTACAGAGCAATCTGTCCCTGCGCATACACAAAATAACTCTGCTTAACACCCAAGCCATCTTCAACGGTTTTCAAAGGACGACGCTCGTCGGCACCGAAAAAGGCATCAAAAGGCGCGCCGTTTTTAATCTGCGCATAGAGCTTACCGGTTGGCCCAAAGGAGAATTTCACGCTATGCCCGGTCTCTTTCGTAAACTGCTCACCGACCTTTTCAATGGTTTTGGTAAAGTTCGCCGCGACCGCAATGGTTGCGGTCTCGGCCAGAGCCATCGCGCTATAAAAAATCCCTAGAGTTCCGGCCAAAACCGCTGCTAAATATGTCTTTTTCATCTCTTCTCACCTTTCACAACTTAAAGTTATATGTAGTTACTTATATATCGAATTTCAAAAAAATTCCCGAAACCAATCGGGAATTTGATACGCCTGGCAAACGGATCGCTTAAAAATCAGTCAGCCACCGCCAGAAGAACATGCGATGCCTTGACCAAAGCGCAGGCCTTGCCGCCCTTCTCAAGTCCCAGCGTCACGACCGACTCATTGGTCACTATGGCGGAAATCTTGTTGCCGCCTTCAAGTTCAAGGGTAACATCGCTGTTAACCGCCCCCTGCTCCATCTCCACTACCTTGCCGCAGAACTGATTTCGAGCCGAGGTTTTGAATTTACCGTCGATATCTTCGGCAAGCAGCACCCAGCTCGCTTTAATCAACGCGTAAGCCTCGCTGCCGATATCCAGCCCCAGACGCTCAAGACTGCTTGGCGTCACTTGGGCGACAACCTCGGTTTCCTTTCCGACCGAAAGCACAACCTCACAGTTGACCTCGCCCTTTTTAACTGATTTGACCGTCCCATGAAACAGATTTCGCGCACTGGTTTTCATCGAGATTTTCCTCATAATATCAAGTTGCGACAACACCCCCGGAGAGAGCTCTTCAAGGTGACGCATCCAATGCTGCATCTGTTCCTGAAACAGCAAATAAGCGTTCAGCAGCTGCTTGCCCGCCTCGGTTAACTCCATACCGCCACCACCGGAACCGCCTTTCTGTGCTATGACGATTTTTTCGCCGGCCGCTTCGGTCATCGCTTCGATCGCCTGCCATGCACCCTTGTAACTCATTCCGCACGCTTTGGCGGCTTTAGACAAAGAACCCAGAGAAGACAGCTTATTCAAAAGTTCAAGACGGCGCTGTCCGGAACGGGTCTGACGAGAGCCCAGCAAAAAGGATTGCACCAGATGTTCTGGTTGATGCTTATCCACTCGATATTCCCCAAAATACACAACGTGTCGCCATTATAGAGACGCCAATAAACTCATGCAAGCAAAATGCTTTATATTCAAAGCACTAGCAAGCCATTAAACGCTGTAAAGTTTTTACCGGTCTTGTAGTGAGGCCGGACAAAGCTTGATAGAATTAATCCGATCAACGGCAAAGTGGCCGTTTTCGGGTAATGCACAGGAGAGCAAACAGGTGCGATTAAAGGGGATCATTAAACCGCTTATAAACCGGCGCTGGTTAATGCACCTGCACGCCTTTATGGCGCCGACTTCGCGAAGAGATTCCCTTCATGAAAGACTGTACTCATCATTAGGCGGGTTCTTCGGCGTTCTGGCCGTGGCGGTCATCAGCCACCACTGGGCGCCGCCGGAGAGTGCCTGGTTGATGACCGCATCCATCGGCGCCTCGGCGGTTTTACTGTTCGCCGCACCGCATGGTTCCATGTCGCAGCCGTGGCCGGTTTTCGGCAGCCATCTGGTTTCTGCGCTGGTCGGAATCACTCTGACACTGTATTTGAGCAGTCTGCTCGACCCTCTGGTGCTGATCGCTGCGGCCGTCAGCCTGAGTATTTTTGCCATGTACGCTCTGGGCTGTTTGCACCCGCCCGGAGGCGCGACGGCGCTGACCGTGGTTTTCGCCGCGCAAACCCACCAGATGGGGGAAATCAATTACGACTTTTTACTCTACCCGCTTTCGGTGAACCTGCTGATCTTACTTGCGACCGGCGTGCTGTTTCACAGTTTCAGCCATAAACGCTATCCGATCTACCTGGCCTCCAATCATTTCAAAAAGAACGCCGACTCTTTGCCTATAGTCCGCCCAGAGCTGTCATACGAGGACTTTCTCAGCGCCCTGGCTAAGATTGATAATTTTGTCGACATCAATGAACAGGAAGTCAAACGCATTCTCGAACTGACTCATCTATGGGAACCGGCACCGCCGATCGCCCCGGAAAAGCTTGAAGTCGGAGCCTATTACAGCAATGGCGCAGTTGGTAAGAACTGGAGTGTACGACAGATTGTCGAACTGGTTGAAGACGACTTTAACGTCGGTGAAAAAGAGTTTGTGATCTTTGTCCGCAAAGCAGGACAGGAAAAAGTTCGTACCGACTGTATGCGTCGCTCGGAATTTGCCCGCTGGGCCGCTTACGAAGTCGAGCCCGCAACTTCGGGCTGGCAAAAAAAAACGCCGCAAGAGAGCGACGTTTAACCGCAATGAATATAGAACGGCCGCTTAAAACTGCTGTTTAATCCAGGCTTGCAGAGCTTCGGCAGAGTCAAAATACTCGACCGATGTAATCTCCAGCGCATTCAGCCGAATCGCACTGACTTTTTCGGCCTCTCTAGGCCATGCCTGCAATTGGCTTTCGTCGTTGACGACGGCCATTTGAAAAGCGTATTTTTTCATTTTCGGCAGAGCAAACATCTTGGTAATCAGGCTCGGCATGGCCGAAACATCGGCAATGTACAGTCCTTTTTTCGCTTCAAGATCTTCCAGCCCTAGCGCATCCAAACTGTCTTTGACCAGTTTTCCGGAAGCTTTATCACTCGATAGCAGTACCCATGTCGTTTGCGCATTCAATGCAATCGACTCCTCGAATTGGTCCTGAAATTCCGTTGCCGGCACACTTTGCGCGGCGACACTGAAGCTGCTCAAGCTCAATGCCATCGCAGCCATGAAATATCCGAATTTTCGTACTGATGTCATCTGTATATCCCTGTAGTACCTGTCTCGGCTAAACCGCAACAAGGCGTTCTTGTTATAAAAAAACCACAGCCAAGCGAACTCGACTGTGGCTTTATCAGAAAACCGGTTCTAGAACCGTTTTAAACCGAGTGTCTCTGTCAATTACAGAGATTTTTTGCAGAAGTAGAAATCCACACACTCGTATTCACCTGAAGTCATACGCTGCTTCGCTTCTTCAACAGTTGCCGCCGGAGGAACGATCACTTTCTCGCCTTTACGCCAGTTTTCAGGCGTCGCACAAGCGTTAGCGTCAGACGTCTGCATCGCTTCAAGAAGACGGACAAACTCGTCTATCTGACGGCCGTTACTCATTGGGTAGTAAACCATCGCACGAAGAATCCCTTCCGGATCGATAATAAAGGTCGCACGAACCGCAGAAGTATCCGCTGCCGCTTCGTGAATCATGCCGTAAGCCTTAGCGACCTTCATGTCCAGATCCGCAATAATCGGGAACTGGATATCAACACCGAATTTCTCCTTGATGTTCAGTACCCAGGCGTTGTGCGAGTGATGCGAGTCGATAGAAAGCCCCAGCAGTTCGCAGTTCATCGCGTCAAATTTGTCTTTACGCTCCTGGAAAGCCATGAATTCCGTCGTACAAACCGGAGTAAAGTCTGCCGGGTGAGAGAAAAGGATCAGCCATTTGCCCTTGTAATCTTCAAGCGTTTTACGGCCGTGAGTCGTTTCCGCATCAAATGCCGGTGCGGCTTCATTCAAACGTGGCAATCCAATAACAGTTGTCTCTTCCATCATGTTCTCCTTCAAGAAGTTTTGAGTAATTTGCTTTTATATAAACCTTGTTAATGTATGCATAAGAATATACTTTCAGGTTTCAAAGTGCCAATTGTTTATTCTTAAACTTTTAATAGTTAAAACCTATAGCCAAAAGAAAACTAATAAAATTTAGTTATAAAAAAACTCCGTGTAAAAACAGAGTTAATTGCCCTGGCTTTAAGTATTAATAAGCATACTTGATTATTTAAGCCATCAAAATGAACAAAAAGTGACACCATCACGACATTAGCGTTTTCTCAAACGCTATCTGTCTGACGGAATTTTGCAAACAGGGCTTCCTGCACCTTGGGATGGACAAATTCGCTGACATCGCCCCCGAGAACAGAGATTTCGCGAACAAGAGAAGAAGAGATAAAAGAAAACTGTTCGGCCGGAGTCATAAACATGGTTTCCACATCCGGTGCCAGCTTGCGGTTCATCGACGCCAGTTGGAACTCATATTCGAAATCCGACACCGCCCGCAGACCACGCAGCAGGACATTGCCGTCGATGCTGCGGACAAAATCGACCAGCAGGCCGCTGAACCCGATCACTTCGACATTCTGCATGCATGCCGTGACTTCCTTGGCCAGAGCCACCCGCTCTTCGAGGGAAAAGAGCGTGTTTTTGTTCCGGTTATCGGCAACGGCGATAACCAGCCTGTCGTAAAAGCGGGCCGCTCGCTCTATAAGATCGAAATGACCACAGGTAATTGGATCAAAGGTTCCCGGGTAGACAGCAGTGATACTCATAAATTTCCCAATCGAAACATTGAAATGATGCGCCTATGATACCGGAATCTGTCGACTTTGCGAGCGACATAAAAGTTTGTATCATAAAGAGAAACTTCTTCTTTTCCCGTAGTGATTTAAGGAGCGCTTTATGGAATTGCCGGATCATACGCTTAATGCACTCTTCGCCCAGCTTGGCCTGCCGGACTCCGACAGCGATATTGATAACTTTATCGAACGCCACAAAGGACTGGATACAGCGACACCCTTGGCACAAGCCTCATTCTGGAATGAGGGGCAAGCGGCCTTTTTAAGCCAAGCGATACAGGAAGATGCCGACTGGGCCGAAGTGGTTGATCATCTTGATGCACTGCTGCGCACTTAAAAACTTCTACTCCTGTTTGCAAAACAGTCCGAAACGCACTTGCGAGGTGGTTTTCTCTCGGTAGCAGTGCCACCCTTCCGGTAACTGCGGCCAATCGAGCGACTTTTCCTGCTCAAGATACAGCCAGGCATGCTCGGGATCGACCCAGCGGTTGGTGAAAAGTAAATCCACCGCCGGTTGCATCAGTCCCTGGTTAAACGGCGGATCGACAAAAACCACATCAAATGTCTGCGTCGCCTCCTGATCCAGCCATTGCAGACTGTCACTCTGAAGCACCTGCCCTTTATCACTCTTGAGAACCTGCAGATTACTGCGCAACTGCCCGGCGTTATCGGTCGACAGTTCCAGAAACAAACAGTGTTTCGCACCGCGTGACAGAGCCTCAAAGCCCAAAGCACCGGAACCGGCAAACATATCCAGGCAGCTTGCTCCGGGAATTTCAAACTGCAGCCAGTTAAACAACGTCTCGCGTACTCGATCCGAGGTCGGTCTAAGCCCTTCGGCGCTTAAAACCGGCAATTTACGCCCACGCCAATCACCGCCGATCAGACGAACTTCACCGACGGCGGCCTGTTGTCCACGTCCGGTCTGACGTCGAGAATTAGATTTGCTGGTACGACGCATAATGTCCTTTATCAATAATCTGGTTTACTAACCGTTACAATCTTTTCGCTTAATCAAGTGCCTGGAAGTAATTCAATTCACTCAGTTCACGTTCCATGAATTCGGCAAATACCCGGGTTTTCATCGGCAGATACCCCCTGCCCTGATAGATCAGGCTGACTTTATAGGAAAATTCGTTCACACCGATTTCATAGTCAGGTAAAAGACGCACCAATTTTCCACTGCGCAACTCTTCGTTGACCAACCAGTTCGGAACCAGAGCGATGCCCATCCCTTCAATACACATTTTGCCCACCGCGCTGACATTCGAGGCATATATCGTGCGCTGAACCGGCAGTTCGATTCTTTCCGCCCCCTCTTCGTACAGGTTGCGGAAAAACCAGGTATCGTAATCCAGAAAGTGCAACGCAGGAACATTCTGCACATCTTCCAGTGTTTCCACCGGATATTGCGCCAAAAATTCCGGCGAAGCACACAAGAATAATTTAACGGTCGTCAGCGGAACCACGGTAAATTCCGAGCTGATCTGTCCGCCGACACGAACCGCGACATCAATTCGGTCTTTATTGAAATCCAGACATTCCCCGGTAATCAGTAATTCGAGTTTAAGCTGAGGGTGTAACTCACGGAATTTTTTCAAAAGCGGTACGACTTTAACCTCACCAAACCCGGGAGGCAGGGTGACTTTTAACGTCCCCTGTACCGTGTTCTGACTGTCCAGCGCCTTGGCCTGCGCGGTACGGATCATCTCAATCCCCGGTAGAATCGACTCGCAATAGATAGCCCCCGCCTCGGTTAACTGCAGATGACGAGTGCTGCGCTCGAACAGAGGGAAACCAAGCTGCTTTTCCAACCCCTGAATGGTGCGAGAAATAGATGAGGCACTGATATTTCGTTTCTGCGCAACCGCCGCAAAACTGCCCTGCTCGACAACCGCCAGCAGGATAGACAGCTGCTCAAGCTTAAGTGCATCCAGATCTATTTTCATAATCGCTCCTGTTTATTCCAGCGGGTACCGTTTCGCTCCCGAAATCGCATGCAACTCGGGGAAAGGCTCTTTTTCACAGCCATTAGCCGGAATGTCTGCGGCAGCAGTTTGGCCTCTTCCAAACGGTTCCGCAACCTATTTTTACAATTTTATCGGTTTCGTACCAGCCCCGAAAGCGGCTTTGTCGATAAGTCCAAAACCCGGTTTTATAAGAGCACGCAACTTCTTGACCAATGAAATTAGACCTTGTGTCATTTAAGCTTCATACCGCTTTCATACCGTCTTCACCTTCCAGAGACACAATCTCTCTGACTAGAATGACTGTTACTGTGCGAGAAGATCATGCTACATATCGAACAAGCCATTGCGGAAAAATGGCCAAACCTTTCCTCCAAACCGGCTTATCCGCTCATCGTCAAAATGCTCAAAAAACTGTTGCATGAGGACGAGATCAACCAGTTTATCGAAACCAATCGACATTTGCGCGGCTTCGCTTTTCTCGATCAGGTTCTGGAACACTTTGAATTCAGCTATCAGGTCAACCATTCACAGCTCAACCGTATTCCGGCCGACGGCAAAGTCATTATTGTCGCCAATCACCCGATCGGTTCCCTGGACGGGCTGGCATTATTGAAACTGGTGCGCTCGGTGCGTCCCGATGTGCGTATTGTCGCCAATGACTTGCTGGCCAATATCCAGCCGCTGCAAGACCTTTTTCTGCCGCTCGACAACCTCAACGGCAACAGTCACAAAGCCGCTTTTAAAGCGATGTTGCACGCTCTGGAAAACGAACAGGCGGTGATTATTTTTCCGGCCGGCGAAGTCTCGCGGATCAGACCGAACGGCGTCAAGGACGGCCCATGGAAAAGCGGCTTTCTGAAACTTGCCCGCAAAAGTCAGGCGCCCGTCCTGCCGATCTGTATCGATGCCCGAAACTCCGCTCTGTTCTACAGTCTGTCGACGCTTTATAAGCCGCTTGGCACCCTGATGCTGGTTCAGGAAATGTTCAATAAAAAGGCCCAGCAGATCGAGTTTCATATCGGTAAAGCAATCAGCTCAAAAACACTGGCTGCATCCGACATTCAGGGAAAACGTCTGGCAAACGCTTTCCGCAAACATCTGTACCGCCTGGGTAAGCCGAAAAAACTCAAAAAGAAGCCGTTCCTGCCAACCATGGAAACCATTGCACACCCCATTGACCGTAAGGCGCTACGCCAGTCGATCATTAACGGCCAACTGCTCGGGGAAACTCAGGATCGCAAAAAAATCTATCTGTTTGATTACGACGCCAACTCGCCGGTTATGCATGAAATCGGCCGTTTACGTGAACTGACCTTCCGCACCGTCGAAGAGGGAACGGGAAAAACCATCGATCTGGATCATTACGATGCCCTGTACCAGCACCTTGTCCTATGGGATGAAGAAGAGTGGGAAATTGTCGGAGCCTATCGTCTGGGTAGAAATTATCTGGAATCCCAGAAGCGCAATAAAACCGGCGCCGAAATCTACTGCACCAGTCTGTTCGAATTCAATGACCGATTACAGCAGCAATTACCGCAGGCGCTGGAACTGGGACGTAGTTTCGTGCAACCGAAATATTGGGGGAAACGCAGCCTGGATTACCTCTGGTTCGGTATTGGCGCCTATCTGCAGAGACATCCGGAAATTAAATACATGTTCGGTCCGGTAAGTCTCTCCAACGCTTATCCGCAAACCGCCAAAGAATTAATTGCCGGATTCTACCTGCAACAGTTTGGCGACTTCCAGTCTTTGGCGACCGCCAGACAGCCATTTAACATCAGTCCGGCCAGTCAGGCGATTGCCGCAGAGGAATTCAGCGGCGACTACAGTAACAGCCTGAAAAAGCTCAATGCCCTGCTGGCATTGGAAGGCGTTAAGCTACCGACTCTATTCAAACAATACGCCGAACTCTGCGAGGACAAAGGCTGCCGCTTTATCGATTTCAATATCGATCCGCTTTTCAGCGACTGTATCGACGCCTTCATATTTGTTGAAATCGATAAAATCAAAGCCAAAAAGCGCAATCGCTATATGCCGGATGCCGCAGTGGAAGAACCTACAAATCAACCCGTTCCACAAAGCGCGGTCGCTTGAAGCGCCCCTTAACCACAGCAATAAAAAGCCCGCTGCAAGCGGGCTAAGAACACATCCTTGATCTTATTGTGGCTGACCGACCATCAGCTTAAGCATTCTGTCCGGATGGACATGGCGTTTCCACGCAGAGAGGATATCCTCTTTGGTCACTTTTTCGACCTGCTGCGGGAACCACTCCAGATAATCCAGAGGCAATCCGTAAAAACCGATCATGGAAATATAGCCGAGGATCTTGCCGTTGCTGTCGATGCGCAACGGGAAACCACCAACCAGATTATCCTTAATCGCCTGCAGGCGTTCGTCGGAAAAGTCCTGCATAAAATCCGCCAGTGTCTGGCGCACCACTTCGTCGGCTTCTTTCGCGGAGGCATTCTTGGTTGACAGTCCGATCACAAAAGGGCCGTTTTGCTTCATTGGCGCAAAATAGCTGTACACACTGTAAACCAGTCCGCGCTTTTCACGCACCTCTTCCATCAGGTAAGAACCGAAACCGCTGCCTCCGAAAAGGTGATTGCCGACAAACAGCGGAATATAGTCCTTATTACCGCGTTCGATGCCAACCTGAGCTAAAGCATAATAGGTCTGCGAAGACGGAAATTCCGTTTTGATCTCTTGAGCTTGTTTCACTTTAATGGGTTTTGCCAAAGGTGCCGGCTTACTGCCCTTGGGCAAAGATCGTGAAATCTCGTTCGCCATTGCCTCAGCCTGCTGGCGATCGACGTTGCCGACAATGGCGATAACGGCATTATTGGCGTTGTAATAATGGCGGTAGAAAGACTCTATTTCCGCCTGAGTCAGTTGAGCAACCGTCTTTTCCGTTCCGCTGACAGGATGCCCGTATGGGTGTTGCGGATAAAGCGTCTCCCAAAGCTGATCGCTTAACACCGACTGCGGCTTCATCGACTTTTGCTTGATCCCTAGCAACAGCCGTTTGCGTTCGCGCTCAATAATCTCCGGCTCGAACTGCGCCTGACTCAATACATCGACATACTGCTTAAACGCTTGTTGCATAACGGCATCGCGTGTCAGAGTACGTAAATTAAAACTGGCATTATCGCGACTCGCACCACCGCCGAATTGTGCACCGATGCGGTTGAAACGGTCGGCAATCTGATCTTCATTCTGATTTTTGGTCGCAGTTCCGATCAAATCCGCGGTAAACGAGGCCAATCCCCAGGCATCACCGTCGCGAATCGCGCCGGCATCAAAGGTCACTTCAATATCCAGCATCGGCAATTCAGCGGAATGAACATACATAACCTTACTTCCGCGGTCGGTCATCCAGGAGTGGATCTCAACCTCCGCCGACGCATTCAGGGAAACGGCCAATAAAAT
This sequence comes from Thiomicrorhabdus xiamenensis, assembly GCF_013282625.1. NCBI lineage: Bacteria > Pseudomonadati > Pseudomonadota > Gammaproteobacteria > Thiotrichales > Piscirickettsiaceae > Thiomicrorhabdus > Thiomicrorhabdus xiamenensis. Next base: position 346,114 of record NZ_CP054020.1, on the reverse strand, counting down.
AAAGGCAATAAAGAAACGATAAGCTGACTGCAACATTAATGAACTCCTTTTCCTGGCAGGGCGCCGTTCGTAGGACTGGACGCCTCTTCTCCATTCGGGACCAGAACCGCCACTGTTTGTTGCTCCGGCGAAAAATATTTACGGGTGACCGCTTGAATCATTTGCGGCGTGACCCGACGCAGATTCTCCACCCAGTTATCCAGCGTATCGGCCGGAAGACCGACACTCAGCAAAGAGCCGAGAATAATCGCCTGCGACTGAATGGAGTCCTGATGATAGATGTACTGCGCTTCGGACTGAGCCAGCACGCGATCCAGTTCGTCCTGGGAAATCGGTTGCTGCTGAAGTTTTTGGATTTCCGCCCACAAAGCCTGTTCGGCTTCTTGCGGCGTCTTGCCTTCATTCGGAGTGGCGTGCAAAATAAACAGCGCCTGCAAACGATCAGTCGCATCAAAACTGCTTCCGGCAGAGGCGACAACCTTGCTGCCGCGAACCAGATTCTTACTGAAACGCGCCGAATCGTCCCCGGCGAGAATATCGCTTAACACGCTCAACGCATAAACTTCCGCCTTCTCTTCATCACTCTTCGCCGTCACCAGAGTCGGGACGTGAAAGCCGATCAGCAACTGCGGCAGCTTGGTTGCGCCTTGCAGAGTGATCCGGCGCTCGCCTTCCTGCTTGAATTCACGCTGCGGCTTGGGCGCCGTAATCTCTTCCGGCTCATAGGCGCCATAGTATTTTTTCGCCAACTGATAAACCGACTCCGGATCAACGTCTCCGACCACAACCAAAGTGGCATTATTCGGCGCGTACCATTTCCGGTACCACCGACGCGCATCCTCGACTGTGTAATGACGGATATCCTGCATCCAGCCAATCGTCGGTTGACGAGCAGGACTGCTGACAAACGCCGCCGCCTTGAATTGCTCGTAAAGTTTACCGGCCGGTTTATCTTCTACCCGCCAGCGACGCTCCTCCGTTACGACATCGCGCTCTTTTTTGAACTCTTCATCGGTAATAACAATGTTACGCATGCGATCCGATTCGAGACGCATAACCTCCTCGAGATGCTGCTTACCGACGACCTGATAATAAGCCGTGTAATCGGTTGAAGTGAAGGCATTCTCTTCACCGCCCAACTGCGCAACCCGTTTGGAAAATTCGCCCGGCTGCAAAGTTTTCGTGCCTTTGAACATCATGTGTTCCAGCATATGGGAAATTCCGGTAATGCCGTTCGGTTCATAGTTCGATCCGACCTTATACCAAACCTGGTGCACCACAACCGGTGCCCGATGATCCTCCTTGACCACCACATGCATACCGTTATCCAGCTGATACTCACTGATTGAGGCCAGTGCCGAACCGCTCATAATCCCGAAAGCAACCAACAAAACCAGCTGTTGGCCCAATCTCTGTACGCCCTTCATTCCTGAAATACTCCCTTCGATTCGATTTTGCTTTACCGGCAGGCGCTTATCGCTTGCGGCATGCAGGATTTCATTGTATTTTGCTTTATAATAAAGCCGCCTTACGATTTCAAGTCTTAATAAACCCTGAAACAGGAACAACTCAATGTTTAGCTTTTTCCGCAAAAAGAAACAAACACACGAAACCGAAGAAAATAACGATAGTAATGCGCTAAACGAAATTCCGGCGGAAGAGGCTCAGCCCGCCCCTGAACAAGCTAGAGAAGAAGTCCAAGAAGAAGCCCCGGCGGCATCCGATGCAATACGAGAAGAAGCAGCGGAAGTAGTACAAAAGACGGAATCCCCTTCTGCCGAAACGGTTCTTGCGGCAGAAACGAAGCCTGACGAATCGCCTGCGGAAACGACAATCCCCGAAAATACGCCAGAGACAGAGCCAAAGCAACCGACTCAAGCAGCGACCGCTGCTGCCGAGGAACCGCAAAAGAAAAAAGGTCTCTTTGCCCGCCTCAAGGACGGTTTGAGCAAAACACGTAAAAGCTTTACCGATAGCCTGAGCAGCCTGATTCTCGGAAAAAAAGAAATCGACGCGGATCTGCTCGACGATCTGGAGATGATCTTGCTCACTGCAGATGTCGGAATCGATGCCACCGACCGTATTATCCAGAATCTGACCGATCAGGTTTCGCGAAAGGAACTTAAAGATCCACAGGCACTGATTGACGCGCTAAAAACACAATTGCAGGAAATCATTGATCCTATGAGCCGTCCGCTGGAGATCGACGATTTCCTGAAAGCCAACGACGGCCCTTATATCATTCTGATGGTCGGTATTAACGGGGTCGGCAAGACGACTACCATCGGTAAGCTCGCCAAGAAATTCCAGATGGAAGGCAAATCAGTCATGCTGGCGGCCGGAGATACATTCCGCGCAGCGGCGGTCGAACAGTTGCAGACTTGGGGCGAACGCAACAATGTCCCGGTTATCGCACAGAAAACCGGCGCCGATTCGGCTGCGGTTATCTTTGACGCCGTTCAGTCTGCCAAAGCAAAAAACATCGATGTGTTGATTGCCGATACCGCCGGACGCTTGCATACACAATCCAACCTGATGGAAGAGTTGAAAAAAGTGAAGCGCGTTATCGGTAAAGTTGACGCCACCGCTCCGCACGAAGTCATGCTGGTAATCGACGCAGGGACCGGACAGAATGCACTTAACCAAACCAAACAATTCCACGAAGCGGTTCAGGTTTCCGGGATCACATTGACCAAACTGGACGGAACTGCCAAGGGCGGGATTGTCTACGCCTTGGCGGAACAGTCGCACATTCCGATCCGTTTTATCGGTGTCGGCGAAAAAATTGACGACCTGCGCCCGTTCGACAGCAAGGACTTTACCGAAGCCCTCTTTGATCAGAAGTAATTATGGCGATTGCGGATACCGACAATCCGGACTATCAACGCGCTTATAAAACCGGCTATCGCCTTGCCCTGGCCGGAAAAGGTCATGCGCAGATGCCGCACGACATTCGCCACGACGGTCGGATGCGCGAATATTTTGTTGAAGGTTGGCAAGCCGCACAAGACGACATGGTTCGCCAGCAGGAGTTGTTAAACAAACCTGACTGGCGCTACCGCATCGCCTGGCTGATTATCATGGTGCTTGGCGGCTTGGCTACGGCCGGTGTAATGCTCAAACAAGCCCATGAACAGAACCCCCAAGTCGCCGCAGAACCTGAAACTCCGGTCCCTTCTTCTGCTATTGCGCAGACGCACTCCGAGACAATCACCCTGCTTTCCGATGAACAGCGTCGCGATATCAGTGATCAACAACGTCTGTATGCACAGCAGGAAGCGCGCAAAACGCCCTTGGCGCCATTGACAGCAAATCTGGAAGTAGAAATCGCCCAACCCCGCCTTGTCGCCGACACAGAAAACATCCCTCTCGACCTGCAGACAGATAGTGCAAACTCGATAGCGTTGCTTCCTAAGTACTTGAGAAAACTTGCATTCCATACGCAAGTCCGCTTGAATAGTGCAGGCACTCTGTTTCTGGTATGGCGTTATAATGGATTAGAGATACAGAAGCAGTCTTATGAATTGAGCGCAGGAGAGCATTCGCTTACCAGCACACAGCTCATGAGCAGCAGTCGCCAGGGACGGTGGCATATTGAAGTATTGGACGGACAGCAACGCGTATTCCAACGCATGACATTCGACTATGGGCAAAACAATGAAAGTCACTAAATCCTTATGGTTAAGCGTTCAACTAGCCACACTGGCCGCGTTGATATCCGGCTGTAGCAGCGGGCCGCCGCCGAAGAAATCTCTGGACAACATCTGCTCGATCTTCTATTACGATGACGACTGGTTTGATGCTGCGCAGGATTCTTATCGCCGTTGGGGGACTCCACCATGGGTTCAGCTGGCCTTCATACATCAGGAATCGACTTTCAAGTCCCATGCCAAACCCAAAATGGAATATTTCCTTGGCATCCCGATAGGCAGAGCTTCCAGCGCCTACGGTTATGCGCAAGCAACCGATGAAGCCTGGTACGACTATCAGAAGTCTACCGGTAAATGGAGTGCGAAACGCAACGATATCGACGATGCCTTGGATTTTATCGGTTGGTACAACTACCAATCCTATAAGCGTCTAGGGATTTCTCGGGATGACCCGTTCAAGCTTTATCTGGCCTATCATGAAGGGCATACCGGTTATAAACGACGTACCTATCTGCAAAAGAATTGGTTGCCGCCTATCGCCAAAAAAGTCGCCAACCGTTCACGTCTGTATAAAAGCCAATATCGCCAGTGCCGCTAAAGCGACAAACACTAAAACGATAAACGTCAGACATAAAAAAACCGAGGATAACCTCGGTTTTTTTATGCGCGATTTACCGCGTATTACTGCCTAAGGAAAAGACGGGGAATCTCAGCCTTTATACTTTTCAAAGACCAAGCTCGCATTGGTTCCACCGAAACCAAAGCTGTTGCTCATCATTCGGTTAAGGCCGGCATTGTCGATACGTTCGGTGACAATCGGCATACCTTCGCACTCAGGGTCCAAGGTTTCGATATTGATCGACGGTGCAATGAAGTCGTTTTCCAGCATGCACAGGCTATAGATAAACTCGTGCACCCCGGCCGCACCCAAAGAGTGTCCGGACATCGACTTGGTCGAACTGATCTTAGGAACTGCATCTCCGAAAACTTCACGGATAGCCGCGGCTTCTTTAGTGTCACCTACCGGAGTCGAAGTTCCGTGCGGGTTGATGTAGTCAACAGGCCCTTCAACACCATCAAGCGCCATCTGCATGCAGCGTACCGCACCTTCGCCGGACGGTGCAACCATGTCGTAACCGTCAGAGTTAGCACCGTAACCGGTGATTTCTGCATAGATCTTCGCGCCACGCGCCAAGGCATGCTCCAACTCTTCCACAACGACCATACCGCCACCGCCGGCGATAACAAAACCGTCACGGTCTGCATCGTAGGCACGAGAAGCCTTTTCAGGCGTTTCGTTGTATTTGGTCGAAAGCGCGCCCATAGCGTCGAACAGAACAGACATAGTCCAGTGCAATTCTTCACCACCGCCGGCAAAGACGACATCCTGTTTACCCAACTGGATCTGTTCAACAGCGTTACCGATACAGTGCGCAGAAGTTGAACAGGCAGAACTGATCGAGTAGTTAAGCCCTTTGATCTTGAAAGGCGTCGCCAAACAAGCAGAAACCGTAGAACCCATTGTACGGGTAACCATATAAGGCCCGATACGACGAACACCTTTCTCACGCGCGGTTTCAACCGCACCGGTAGAGTTTGAGTTAGACCCACCACCAGAACCGGCGATCAGACCGGTACGCGGGTTGGAAACCTGCTCTTCGGTCAGGCCGGAATCTTCAACCGCCTGCTGCATCGCAATATAAGAGTAAGCAGCCGCATCGCCCATGAAGCGCAACTGTTTACGGTCGATATGGTCTTTGAAATCTAAGTTTTTGACTGCGCCATGCACCTGAGAACGAAGACCGTTTTCAGCATATTCAGGAGCAAAGACAATCCCTGATTGACCGTTTCTCAAAGAATTTGTAACTTCTTCTTTATTGTTTCCTAAACTCGAAACAATCCCAATCCCGGTAATGACGACTCTTCTCATAACTTAAAATGCATCCGTATTCGTAAATAATCCAACTTTAAGGTCCGCTGCACTATAGATCTCGCGGCCATCGACATAAAGCTTAGCGTCAGCCAAGCCCATATAGAGCTTGCGTTTAATAACGCGTTTCATATCAATTACATACTCAACTTTCTTGGCCGTCGGCAATACCTGACCGTAAAATTTCACTTCACCTGAACCCAGAGCGCGACCGCGTCCCGGACCACCGGTCCATCCTAGATAGAAACCAATCAACTGCCACATTGCATCCAAACCAAGACAGCCCGGCATAACAGGGTCTTCGTTGAAATGGCACTCGAAGAACCAAAGATCTTTGCTGATATCCAGTTCCGCTTTAATCTGTCCTTTGCCGTAAGCACCACCCTCTTCAGAAATATGAGTGATACGATCAAACATTAACATCGGCGGCAAAGGCAACTGAGCATTGCCCGGGCCAAAAAGTTCACCACGGCCGCAGGCCAATAGTTCTTCTTTGGTATAACTTGATTGTTGTTCCATCCGGTCTTCCGCTTTTCTAATATTTAAACCTGGGCATTATAGCAGTTCACTCGTTTTCAGTACAATTCAAAGCAAGTTTTATCAACAAAATCATAATGCTGACAAAATAAAATTATCGGATATGCAGTCAGGAGTCATCATAAAACTCGCAGGGTGTTGATTTGCAGAGATAAAGAAAAAACGAATACTACATGCAAACAAAAAACCCCGTGTATTGGCTTATACACGGGGTTTTGAATAATGGTGCCGACAGAGGGACTTGAACCCCCAACCTACTGATTACAAATCAGTTGCACTACCAATTGTGCTATGTCGGCGAGATGGTGCGTATTATAAAGGCAAAGCCGATAGTGTCAATTATTTTTTTGCAAAAAATTAGCGATTTTTCACCGACTCGACCATGTGCACCATGCCAAGCAAAACCAGATCCGGAACATAGGCAAATCGACAGTCTAAAAGCGATGCCAATTGCACTGCATCGCCGCCGGTAAGCAGCACTTTAAATTGCGTACCGACCTGATGATTCAAATCGGCAATCAAATGATTGATAAAAGATGCTGACATATAAAGTGTACCGGCAAGAATCCCTCCAGCAGTATCCTTGGCCAGCATGGTATCGGCCTCTTCATCCAGGTCATCTTCGTCAGTCATTTCCAGAAGCGCAGCACCATTTGCCAGAGAATGACGCATCGTTCTAAGCCCCGGCACAATAAAACCGCCTTTATGCATGCCGTCCACCACGGCATCAACCGTTAAAGCTGTACCCGCATCAACAACAATATAAGGCATCTGCGTCATCGAAAGGCCGCCAAGCATCGCCATCCAGCGATCACTGCCCAGCTTATGAAAATCCTTATAACCAGACTGCAGTCCGCAACAGGATTTCTGGGTGCTCAACTGAATCGGAATCAACTGCCACGCTTCATGGATCAGCGACTTCAACTCTTCGACAATATGTTGATTTCCGACTGTCGAAAAATAGACTTCGTCAATCTGATTAAATTCAGCAAATAGCAGTTCATCTATATTGCTTAGAAAATCTTCGGTAAGTTCCGCGCCGAGATATTCATAATGGCCATCTTCAGAAATGGCATATTTGATACGGCTGTTGCCGATATCGATAAAAATTCTATTCATAGCTTTCACAAGGTCTAATTGAGACTGATCCTGAACGATATCTGGTTAAAAGGCCATCAATGCTTACTAACAGTTCTCCCGAAGCATCAATGCCCTGATAGACCCCTTTCTTCCTAGTGCCGGTATCATACACAAATAGCTCTTGACCGACAGAAAAATAATCCAGCTTTTTAAATGCATCCACCTGCTGGCTAAAGAAGCCCGGCGCAAACACCTCTGCTAGTTCACACAGCTCGCCGATAAGGACCGAAAAGAAAGCGAGATTATGCTCCTGATCATAATCGTTAAAGCCACAACCAGATTTCAGTAAAGCAGGCTTATCAGGATTATTCATTTCAATGGGCAATTGCTGAGAATCATTCTGCGCATTAAGGCCAATTCCGACAATAAGCCAACAGCCGTCAGATTGGTATTTTCTAACTTCAACCAATAAACCGCCAAGTTTACAAAGCACCTCTCCCGAATCACTGGTTACGGCTTTGACCACATCGTTGGGCCATTTGAGTTGTGCGTCAAGGGCATAAAACGCGTTCAAACACTCAACCACCTTAACACCGATAAGTTGCGGCAAGCCATCCAATTCATGCAAAGCCACCTTAAAAGGCAATAGCAAACTAAAAGTGAGGTCTTCGTGTCCACTCTGCCAATTGGCCGCTCTTTGCCCATAGCCCGCTGACTGCTGTCGGCAATAACACAAGCTGGGTATTACCTCTTGAGACTTTAAAAAAGTACTGGTCGAATCCAGGGACTCATACAGATAAAGCTCCAACTCCGGAAAGGATGCATGCAAGGCATTGTTGATTACGGCGAGAGACGGTAACACGATAAATTTCTCTGAATAAATAAGAATGATTTTAATCGAGAAGGGGATAAAAAACGATCAGACATAAAAAAACCCACACCTTTTCAGGCATGGGTTTCGGGATATAAGCTTGGCGATGACCTACTCTCACATGGGACCTCCCACACTACCATCGGCGCTAAGACGTTTCACTTCTGAGTTCGGGAAGGGATCAGGTGGTTCCATCTTGCTATTGTCACCAAGCAATTCGGTGTTGTACGACTGATCTTCGATCAGCCACACAAAATTCTTTAGAATAACGTTTGCTGTTGTTTTAGGTACGCACCTTAGATTACTCAAGGTATTTGCGTCTGAACCTCAGTCATAACTTAAAAAGTTACTTTTGAGTTGTATAGTTAAGCCTCACGGGTAATTAGTACAAGTTAGCTTCATACATTACTGCACTTCCACACCTTGCCTATCAACGTCGTAGTCTCCAACGGCCCTTCAGAAGACTTAAAGTCTAGGGAGAACTCATCTTGAGGCAGGTTTCCCGCTTAGATGCTTTCAGCGGTTATCCTTTCCGAACATAGCTACCCAGCAATGCCATTGACAACTGGAACACCAGCGGTTCGTCCACTCCGGTCCTCTCGTACTAGGAGCAGCCCCTCTCAATTCTCCAACGCCCACGGCAGATAGGGACCGAACTGTCTCACGACGTTCTAAACCCAGCTCGCGTACCACTTTAAATGGCGAACAGCCATACCCTTGGGACCGACTTCAGCCCCAGGATGTGATGAGCCGACATCGAGGTGCCAAACACCGCCGTCGATATGAACTCTTGGGCGGTATCAGCCTGTTATCCCCGGAGTACCTTTTATCCGTTGAGCGATGGCCCTTCCACACAGAACCACCGGATCACTAGAACCTACTTTCGTACCTGCTCGACGTGTCTGTCTCGCAGTCAATCACCCTTCTACTCTTGCGCTCAATGCACGATGTCCGACCGTGCTGAGGGTAACTTCGCGCTCCTCCGTTACACTTTGGGAGGAGACCGCCCCAGTCAAACTACCCACCATACACTGTCCCTGATCAGGATTCACTGACCGAGGTTAGAACCTCAACATTACCAGGGTGGTATTTCAAGGATGGCTCCACTGCATCTGGCGACACAGTTTCATAGCCTCCCACCTATCCTACACAAGTAAGGTCAAAGTCCAGTGTAAAGCTGTAGTAAAGGTTCACGGGGTCTTTCCGTCTAGCCGCGGGTACGCAGCATCTTAACTGCGAGTTCAATTTCGCTGAGTCTCGGGTGGAGACAGTGTGGCCATCATTACGCCATTCGTGCAGGTCGGAACTTACCCGACAAGGAATTTCGCTACCTTAGGACCGTTATAGTTACGGCCGCCGTTTACCGGGGCTTCGATCAAGAGCTTCGCATAAGCTAACCCCATCAATTAACCTTCCGGCACCGGGCAGGCGTCACACCCTATACGTCATCTTTCGATTTTGCAGAGTGCTATGTTTTTAGTAAACAGTTGCAGCCACCTGGTCTCTGCAACCCCCACTAGCTTAGAGAGCAAGTCTCATCACCGGCAGGGGCACACCTTCTCCCGAAGTTACGGTGTCATTTTGCCTAGTTCCTTCACCCGAGTTCTCTCAAGCGCCTTGGAATTCTCATCCTGACCACCTGTGTTGGTTTGGGGTACGATTCTTTATGACCTGAAGCTTAGAAGATTTTCTTGGAAGCATAGCATCAACCACTTCGTCCAAAAGAGGACTCGTCATCAACTCTCAGCATAGAGTATCCCGGATTTGCCTAAGATACATGCCTACCGTCTTAAACCTGGACAACCATCGCCAGGCTGGTTTAGCTTTCTCCGTCCCTCCATCGCAGTCATAAAAAGTGCAGGAATATTAACCTGCTTCCCATCGACTACGCCTCTCGGCCTCGTCTTAGGGGTCGACTAACCCTACGTCGATTAGCGTTGCGTAGGAAACCTTGGTCTTTCGGCGAGGGAGCTTTTCACTCCCTTTATCGCTACTTATGTCAGCATTCGCACTTCTGATACCTCCAGGACACTTTACAATGCCCCTTCGCAGGCTTACAGAACGCTCCTCTACCATGCGTAAAAACGCATCCGCAGCTTCGGTACACTACTTAGCCCCGTTAAATCTTCGGCGCAGGCCGACTCGATCAGTGAGCTATTACGCTTTCTTTAAAGGGTGGCTGCTTCTAAGCCAACCTCCTGACTGTCTAAGCCTTCCCACATCCTTTCCCACTGAGTAGTGTTTAGGGACCTTAGCTGGCGGTCTGGGTTGTTTCCCTCTTGACTACGGACGTTAGCACCCGCAGTCTGTCTCCCATGATTGCACTTCCTGGTATTCGGAGTTTGCAATGGGCTGCTAACCCTTGACGGGCCGCTAGACCATAACAGTGCTCTACCCCCAGGAGTGAGACATGAGGCTCTACCTAAATAGATTTCGAGGAGAACCAGCTATCTCCGGGCTTGATTAGCCTTTCACTCCGATCCACAACTCATCCCCGCATTTTTCAACATACGTGGGTTCGGTCCTCCAGTACCTGTTACGGCACCTTCAACCTGGCCATGGATAGATCGCCCGGTTTCGGGTCTACGCCATGCAACTATTCGCCCAGTTAAGACTCGGTTTCCCTACGGCTCCCCTATTCGGTTAACCTTGCTACATAACGTAAGTCGCTGACCCATTATACAAAAGGTACGCAGTCACCCCAAAAGGGCTCCCACTGCTTGTACGTACACGGTTTCAGGTTCTATTTCACTCCCCTCCAGGGGTTCTTTTCGCCTTTCCCTCACGGTACTGGTTCACTATCGGTCGGTAGAGAGTATTTAGCCTTGGAGGGTGGTCCCCCCATGTTCAGACAGAATTTCACGTGTTCCGTCCTACTCGATTTCACAACTAATGAGTTTTCGCATACAGGACTATCACCTTGTACCGTTACACTTTCCAGAGTATTTTGCTAACTCAATAATTGCTTAAGGGCTGGTCCCCGTTCGCTCGCCGCTACTAAGGGAATCTCGGTTGATTTCTTTTCCTCCGGGTACTTAGATGTTTCAGTTCTCCGGGTTAGCTTCCTCAAAGAGGATATCCATAAAGGATGGGTTTTCCCATTCGGAAATCGCCGGGTCAAAGGTTATTTGCCACCTCACCGACGCTTATCGCAGGCTATCACGTCCTTCATCGCCTTCTACCGCCTAGGCATCCACCGTGTACGCTTAGTCACTTAACTATACAACTCAAAAATAACCTTAACCTTTTGTGTGATGTAAACATCATTAAGGTCTAGAGAGCTGCCATGACTAAGGTTCATCGCTGACACAAATACACTTGAGTAATCTCAATTAAGTATTGCGTTACCTATTACTTTGATTATTAAACTCACGTTTAACAATCCAGCAATTGCTAATAAATTTTGGAGAAATTTATTAGCGTATTGATATGACAAAGTCGGCGTCATATCAACGTTATTCCAAATTTTTAAAGAACTTCAGTTTACGTGAACTGAGAAGCGGAATTATAACATCCTTTTCTCAACCACAAAATAAAACTGTTAATAAACTTTCAAACTTCTGTTCAAAACCTTATTAACAGGTTTACTGAGTAATTGGTGGGTCTGGGTGGATTTGAACCACCGACCTCACCCTTATCAGGGGTGCGCTCTAACCAACTGAGCTACAGACCCAATAGTTGAGCCCGTAAAACTACCAACTCAAATAATTGGTGGAGCTATGCGGGATCGAACCGCAGACCTCCTGCGTGCAAAGCAGGCGCTCTCCCAGCTGAGCTATAGCCCCTAACAGGTAATTCAGAAAGAATTTATGTGAAAACTCGTCTAGACTCGTAAACCTTTTTATCTTAAAGGAGGTGATCCAGCCGCAGGTTCCCCTACGGCTACCTTGTTACGACTTCACCCCAGTCATGAACCACAAAGTGGTAAGCGCCCTCCCGAAGGTTAAGCTACCTACTTCTTTTGCAATCCACTCCCATGGTGTGACGGGCGGTGTGTACAAGGCCCGGGAACGTATTCACCGCAGCATTCTGATCTGCGATTACTAGCGATTCCGACTTCATGGAGTCGAGTTGCAGACTCCAATCCGGACTACGAAGGGTTTTTTGAGATTCGCGCACTGTCGCCAGTTGGCCGCTCTTTGTACCCCCCATTGTAGCACGTGTGTAGCCCATCCCATAAGGGCCATGATGACTTGACGTCGTCCCCGCCTTCCTCCGGTTTATCACCGGCAGTCTCATTAGAGTTCTCAACTAAATGGTAGCAACTAATGATAAGGGTTGCGCTCGTTGCGGGACTTAACCCAACATCTCACGACACGAGCTGACGACAGCCATGCAGCACCTGTCACAGAGCTCCCGAAGGCACCAATCTATCTCTAGAAAGTTCTCTGGATGTCAAGGGATGGTAAGGTTCTTCGCGTTGCATCGAATTAAACCACATGCTCCACCGCTTGTGCGGGCCCCCGTCAATTCCTTTGAGTTTTAATCTTGCGACCGTACTCCCCAGGCGGTCAACTTATCGCGTTAGCTACGCTACTAACCTTTTTAATAAGGCCAACAGCTAGTTGACATCGTTTACGGCGTGGACTACCGGGGTATCTAATCCCGTTTGCTACCCACGCTTTCGCACCTCAGCGTCAATTTTAGTCCAGGAAGGCGCCTTCGCCACTGATGTTCCTCCAGATATCTACGCATTTCACAGCTACACCTGGAATTCCCCTTCCCTCTACTAAATTCTAGATTGCCAGTATCGAATGCAATTCCCAGGTTGAGCCCAGGGCTTTCACAACCGACTTAACAGTCCGCCTACGCGCGCTTTACGCCCAGTAATTCCGAATAACGCTTGCACCCTCTGTATTACCGCGGCTGCTGGCACAGAGTTAGCCGGTGCTTCTTCTAAAGTTAACGTCAAATAATGCAGGTATTAACTACACTACCTTCCTCACAATTGAAAGTGCTTTACAACCCTCGGGCCTTCTTCACACACGCGGCATGGCTGCATCAAGGTTTCCCTCATTGTGCAATATTCCCCACTGCTGCCTCCCGTAGGAGTCTGGGCCGTGTCTCAGTCCCAGTGTGGCTGATCATCCTCTCAAACCAGCTAGAGATCGCAGTCTTGGTAAGCCATTACCTTACCAACAAACTAATCTCACCTGGGCTCATCCTTTAGCGAAAGCTTACAAGTAGAGGCCTCCTTTACTCCGTAGAGCACATTCGGTATTAGCATGCGTTTCCACATGTTGTCCCCAACTAAAGGGTAGATTCCCAGGCATTACTCACCCGTCCGCCACTCGACGCCTAGAGAGCAAGCTCTCTATCGTTTCCGTCCGACTTGCATGTGTTAGGCCTGCCGCCAGCGTTCATTCTGAGCCAGGATCAAACTCTTCAGTTTAATCTTGCTAGATATATTTAAATTCCGTCTCCGGATATAAACACTCGGAATTGACAAGTTAAGCATGATAAATAAGTAAACTTATTACCATTACATAATTGTCATAAATTTCGAGATTTTTTATCGGTCACTCATCTAGAGAGTTTCCACATAAATTATCTCTGAATTACCATATTGTTAAAGAGCTAACCAACTCGATCCGCGCTGCGTTCCTCGTTGGTAGGCCGCGTATTTTATAGAGTTGATATCTTCGTGTCAAATGTTTTTTCAAACTTTTTTCAGAAAATTTTCAACCGTTTTAAAACACTTAAAACGACCGGCTAAATCATCCCGCTTACTCTCATTATCTATTCCAATAACTCAAACAAACTCAATCACTTAGCACCAAATTTTTCTTGTCTTTCGAAGCCGGCTTAACGCTGCCCCTCAAGACAGGTGCGTATTCTAGGGATTTCTAAAAACAACGCAACCCTTTTTTTCACTTTTTTCTCAAAAAATCGCAAAAAAACCGCACCACCCCATTTATACACTTTACCCCACATCTTATCCACAGACTTATGCACATTTACGCCCGTTTTCCCCTCTAATCCCACTCTCTCCAAACCCCAAAAACAAAAAAAGCCGCTTATTACTAAGCGGCTTTTTACTGGTATAAACAACAAGCTTACATATTAGTTCAGCGTCACACGGGCAAACTTGCGCTTCCCGACCTGATACACGGCGGTTGTACCGGTCGGCATCAACTGACGCGAGTCTTCGACTTTTTCACCGTTGATCTTAACCGCTCCTTGTTTGGTCATACGATGACCGTCCGAAGTCGAACCAACCAAACCGGCTTCTTTCAAAAGATTGGCCAATGGCATCTCACCTTGCAAAGTAAATTCCGGCATCTCATCCGGAATCGCATTTTTAGAGAATTTAGTCTCAAAATCTTTCAATGCCGCTTCCGCTGCCTCTTTCGAATGGAAGCGCTCGATGATTTCCAATGCCAGTTTCACTTTTACATTACGCGGGTTTTCCCCGTTATCGACCGCTTCTTTATATTGCGCAATCGTTTCCAGTGATTCGAAAGATAGCAACTCATAGTAACGCCACATCAATTCATCAGAAACCGACATGATTTTTCCGAACATATCATTCGGCTCATCTTTGATCCCGATATAGTTACCCAATGACTTGGACATTTTCTGAACGCCATCCAGCCCTTCAAGAATCGGCATGGTCAAAGTACACTGTTGTGGCTTACCAAAATGCCCCTGTAGAGTGCGCCCCATTAAAAGGTTAAATTTCTGGTCAGTTCCGCCCAATTCAATATCGGCATCCAACGCAACTGAGTCGTAACCCTGAATCATCGGATACAGGAATTCATGAATAGCGATTGGCGTATTGGCTTTATAACGCTCATCGAAATCGTTACGTTCCAGCATACGGGCAACCGTTACCGTACTGGCCAGCTTAATCATTTCTTCCGCCGTCATTTTCGACATCCACTCGGAGTTGAACACAACTTTGGTTTTCGCTGGATCAAGAATTTTGAATACCTGTTCCTGATAAGTCTCCGCATTCGCAATAACTTCTTCTTTAGTCAGTGGCGGACGCGTCTGACTTTTACCGGTCGGATCACCGATCATTGCGGTAAAGTCACCGATCAGGAAAAGCACTTCATGCCCCAGATCCTGAAACTGTTTCAGTTTATTGATCAGAACCGTGTGCCCCAAATGCAAATCTGCCGCCGTCGGATCGAAACCGGCTTTAACACGCAAAGACTTTCCGCTTTCCAACTTTTCGATTAACTCTTTTTCTACCAGAATCTCTTCTGCACCACGTTTAATAATGGCTAATTGTTCTTGTACTGTTTTCATTTCTTAATTCAATCAAATTAGGTTTTAAAATTCTTTATATAGACTTACTTAAAAGTCCTTTTATCCACACAATACCGTGTCGGTGTGCAACTGCAGTTTTCCTGTCAACTCCGAAACCGATTTCAGGTTGTGCTGCTTAAGATACCTAGCAATGCCTTTATTGACCTTTTTCACTATCAACGGATCCTTTGCGACGGCCGTCCCGATCGCAACCATTGACGCGCCGGCCAGAAAAAACTCGATCGCATCTTCCGCCGAAGCAATTCCACCAAGTCCAATAATCGGAATATCGTGCTGTTTTGCCACCTGATAAACCTGATGCACCTTCAAAAGTGCGACCGGTTTAATCGCCGGACCGGAAAGTCCACCCTGATTATTTCCCAAAGTCGGCATCTGACTATGCACATCAATCTGCATCCCCATCAGCGTATTAATCGCCGAAAGCGCATCCGCCCCGGCATCAATAACACGACGCGCACCTTCGGCAATATCGGTCTGATTCGGTGACAACTTAACAATCAACGGCTTAGAGGTATTCGCACGGCACGCCTCAACCACTCTTGCAGCCATATCAGGATCATTACCAAACGCCGCACCACCCTTTTTGACATTCGGGCAGGAAATATTGATTTCCATTGCCGGCAAACCGGTCTGATCAAACAAGCGCACCACCTCGGCATACTCTTCAATCGAAGAACCGGAAACATTAATAATATAACGCGTCTCGGACAGATCCAGTTTCGGAAGATAGCTTTCGATAACCGCCTTAGCGCCAGGATTCTGTAAGCCAACAGAATTCAACAACCCGCTCGGCGACTCCATTACCCGCTCCGGTTTATTGCCAAGCTTGGGTTCAAGCGTCGTTCCCTTAAGGAAAACCGCGCCGACGTCTTTATTGGAAAAGCCATTAACAGATTGGTATTCTATGCCGTACCCAGCATTGCCTGAGGCCATCGCTACGGGGGATTGGCACTGAATGCCACAAATATTGACTGACAAATCCATAAAGACTTCCTAACTATGTTGCATATTATTTTGTATGAACCGGAAATTCCGCAAAATACCGGAGCACTGATTCGACTCAGCGCAAATATGGGTGCTCACCTGCACCTAATCCACCCGATCATGTTCGATCTAAGCGAAAAAAGGGTTCGCCGCGCCGGTCTTGACTATGCCGAGTTAGCTGAAGTTCATGAGCACGAAAATCTACAAGCTTGTCTGGAAAGCATTCAACCCAACCGGGTCTATGCGCTGACCACCAAAACCACGCGCTATTATACCGAAGCAAAATTCGAAAACGGAGACGCCTTTCTGTTCGGCCCGGAAAGCCGCGGCCTGCCAATGGAAGTCATTCAAAGCTTGCCCGAAGAGCAGCGCCTGACTATTCCGATGATTCCAGGCGGGCGAAGCTTGAATCTGGCCAACGCTGTTTCCGTAGTCGCTTACGAAGCCTGGCGACAGCTCGATTTTAATATGGAAATCGACTAATCCGAGCCAGCAAATTCAACAATGCAAAGCCTATTCAATTTCGGCTTTGCCGTCGCGAGCCAGCAGAGCCTTAGCCGCCTGTTCAGGAGTTTCCTGCCCCTCTACCAGCGCGTAGACCTCTTGCATGATCGGCAGATCCAGATCCAGCTTGCCAGCAAGCTGGTGAACGGCCCTGACAGCCTTGACACCTTCCACAACCTGACCGATCCGCTCAATCACTTCATCCACCTTGGCACCAGGCTTAGCCAGCTGAAAACCGAAACGACGGTTTCGCGACAAATCATCGGTGCAGGTCAGAACCAAATCCCCCAGACCGGCAAGCCCCATCATAGTCTCACCATTTCCGCCAAGCGCCAGACTCAAGCGCATCATTTCCGCCATGCCTCGCGAGATCAATGCGGCACGGGCGTTCGCACCAAGCCCCAGACCATCGGAGACACCGGTAGCGATCGCCATAATATTCTTATAAGCGCCACCGACTTCAACACCGACAATATCGCTCTGAGTGTAGATTCGGAAGTTAGCATAATGAAAAGCTTGCGCCCAGAAATCAGCCTCATCCGGATTCTGCGACGCGCTGACCATAGCCGTTGGCAATCCCTTGGCCACTTCGGCGGCGAAGGTCGGTCCCGAAAGCACGGTCATATCCAACTCGGCTCCCAAAACCTGCTGAGCCACCTTATGCAGCAACAGCAGAGAATCCGGTTCAAACCCTTTCGTCGCCCAGGCAATATGCGGTTTGGCACCGTCCAAAATTCCGGCCAGCTGTTGAAGAACATCGCGGAAAACATGACTCGGCACCACCACCAGAACCCCATCAACCGCGGAAACGGATGCTTTCAGATCATCAGAAACCATCAAACTGTCCGGAAAACGATTGTCTTTCAAGTAACGACGGTTTTGACGCTCGGTACGCATTTCTTTGGCAGCCTTGGCATTATGCGTCCACAAGACAACTTCATGCCCGACTCTGGACAAATGAATCGCCAGCGCGGTTCCCCAGGCGCCGGCACCGAGCACGGCTATTTTTTTAGACATCTTGTTAACCGGCTGGCTCACCAGCAAATCTCCACTCGCGGTAAAATTACTGCTGCGCTTGTTGCTGCTGGGCTTGCATATGCTCGTGATACATCGCTTCGAAGTTCACCGGCTCAAGCAGAAGCTGAGGGAATCCGCCGCGCGTAACCAGATCAGAAACAGTTTCACGTGCATAAGGGAATAGCGCATCCGGACACTGAACACCTAGAAGGTAGCTGGTTTCCGACTCGTTAAAACCTTGTAGCGTGAAGATACCGGCCTGCTCAACTTCACATAGGAACGCAGTTTTGTCATCCACTTTTGTCGTAGCCGTCACACGCAAAATAACGTGGTGAACGTTTTCGGCAATGTTCTGGCTCTCAACATTCAGATCAACCGACAGTTTCGGCTGAAATTGTGTCGTGAACAACTCAGGTGTATTCGGTGATTCGAAAGAGATGTCTTTAGTGTAGATCTTCTGAATAGAAAAAATCTGTTCTTGTTCAGACATGAAAAATCCTTTTTAGTTATTTTTTTAGAATATTAGGTATAGATAGCAGAAAGGCAGGTTTTAAGCCTGCCTTTTAGGGAATGCGTTATCCCTTCAACAGTCGATCCAGCTCGCCGGACTTATCCGCTGCGGAAAGATCGTCAAAGCCACCGACATGGTGCTCACCGACGTAGATTTGTGGCACGGTATTACGGCCGGTTTTCTCTTCCAGAGCCGCCCAGGCATCGCGATCATTTCCGATATCAATCGTTTCGTAACTGACCCCTTTTCCATCCAGCAGACGCTTAGCCATATTGCAAAATGGGCAGGTACGGGTTAAATAAATTACTACCTCAGGCATAACTTGCTCCTTTTTCGACTGCTGCGGTTTTACTGCTTTTGCTTTTTTTTGTTTTTTTTTGAACGTTCGCGCCCAACCGGAAGTCCGGCTGCTTTCCATGCGGTAATACCGCCACGCAAGTTGTTCACTGAGGTATAACCGTTCTTGGTCAACGTCATCGCCACACGTGAAGAACGCGCACCGCTCAAACAATAAACCAAAATCGGAGTATCCTTGTCCGACGGTAGCTGATCCAGCTTGCCGGCAATCTCGTTACTTGAGATATTAAGCGCATTACCAATGTATCCATCGCGATATTCACCCGCCGTACGAACATCCAAAACAAAGGCGTCATCGTTATACAGGCGAGTCGCTTCATCTGTACCGACAGTTTTAAAACCGGCCAATTTATCACCTGCATAGCTGTAAGCTAACATGATCACAACGACAAAAAGCGCAATAAACAGCAGCATCTGTTCTTGCATAAATTCAATAAACATTCATATTCCCTTGTTAGACTCTAATCAAACCTGATGATTTTAACAGCGTAAATCGCTACAATAAACGCAATTTTAGTAAATTTTCAAACGGTAAAGAGAAATTATGGGCCAAGAGTTAAAGCCAAAGATAAAAGTTAAACACCGTCCAACCGGGCTGATTATCCTGGATGGTTGGGGACATCGCGAAGAGACTGAGTTCAACGCTATTGCACAAGCCAATACGCCTAACTTCGACAAGTTAATGGCGGAAAACCCTAACACCCTGATCAGCACCTCTGGAATGGATGTTGGCTTGCCTCACGGTCAGATGGGGAACTCGGAAGTTGGCCACATGAATCTTGGCGCAGGCCGAGTGGTATACCAGGAACTGACCCGTATCCAGAAAGACATCGATGACGGACGCTTCTTCAGCAACAACGCGCTGAACAATGCGATCGACAAAGCGGTCGAGCGCGACCACGTTGTTCATATCATGGGCCTTTTGTCCGATGGCGGCGTTCACTCGCACATCAACCACATTAAAGCGGCTCTGAAACTGGCTGCTGATCGTGGTGCAAAAACGGTACTGCACATCTTCTCCGATGGTCGCGACACGGCTCCGCAAAGCGCGTTGAAGTACATCGACGACATTGAAAACACCATTAACGAATTGAAAGGTGACCTCAGCATCGGTTCGATTACAGGACGTTTCTATGCACTGGATCGTGATAACCGTTGGGAACGTACCGAAGAAGCGTACAGCGTTATCTGCTGCGGTAAGGCAGAATTCAAAGCCGACTCGGCCAGAGAAGCAGTGGAAGCGGCCTATGAACGCGGTGAAACCGACGAATTCATTCAGCCGACCGTAATTCTGAACAAGAAAGGCAAGAAGAGCAAAATCAAGGATGGCGATTCGGTCATTTTCATGAACTTCCGTTCCGACCGTGCACGCCAGCTGACACGAGCCTTCATCCTGAGCGACTTTGCTGAATTTCACCGTTGCAACACACCGCTGCTGGCAGCGTTCGTCACCTTAACCGAATACCATAAGAACTTCGAAAACTTCGGTGCAACGATCGCTTACCGTCCGAGCAATCTGAAAAACACTTTCGGCGAGGTTATCTCCAAATTGAAACTTCGTCAGCTACGAATTGCCGAAACGGAAAAATATGCGCACGTCACCTTCTTCCTGAACGGTGGTGTCGAAGCACCTTACCTTGGCGAAGACAGAATTCTGATCCCATCACCTAAAGTCCGTACTTACGACCTGCAACCGGAAATGAGCGTCGGCGAACTGACCGAAAAACTGGTCGAAGCGATTGAATCGGATAAATACGATACGTTTATCTGCAACATCGCCAACCCGGACATGGTTGGACACACCGGTAATATGGAAGCGTGCATTAAAGCCGTTGAAGCGGTTGATGAAGCACTCGGTAAAATCCTGAACGCGATCGAAAAAGCCGGCGGTCAATGTATCGTAACGGCCGATCACGGAAACATGGAAATGCTGCAGGATCCGGAAACCGGCGAACCGTTCACTTCGCACACCACCTTCCCGGTGCCTCTGGTCTACTTTGGTCCGAAAAAAGATGTGAAACTGCGCTCCGGCGCCCGTCTTCCGGATGTTATGCCAACGATGCTGGACATTATGGAAATTCCGCAACCGGAAGAGATGGACGGCGTCAGCATTATCGCCAAATAACATACAATTTTTTGGGGTAAAAAAGACCTTTGTGAAAGCTAATTTCACACTGGTCTTTTTGCGCTTTTACAGCTTTAGTTTTGGCTCCGATCGATTCCTGCCGGTTTTGATTGGAATTGCCATTTATCACCTATCTAAAGTATAATCTCGCGCCCAATTTTACTTTTAAACGCGTCTAGATAATAAACTGCTTACAAATCAACTTATTAGCGACTCACTAAGCTAATTTGTAGGCTTGATGACAAACAGGAAACTGATTATGAATCCATTACAATCGCAAGCAGGCCTGAATTTAAAGGGCCTCTACTCTCCAGAATTTGAAAAGGAGAACTGTGGTTTTGGTTTGATCGCCAATATGGACGACAAACCAAGTCACTGGGTGGTCCAAACGGCTATTGAATCCCTGGCCAATATGACACACCGCGGTGGTGTTGCCGCGGATTGTTGTACCGGTGACGGTTGTGGTCTTCTAATCAAAAAGCCGCAGGCTTTCCTTGAATCTGTAGCTCAAGAAGCCGGCTTCAAACTCGGCGCGATCTACGCGGCCGGTATGATCTTCCTGAATCAGGATGAAGCGAAAGCGGATCTGGCGCGTACCACACTGGAAAAATACCTGACGAACAAAGGACTGGATGTTGCAGGATGGCGCAAGGTACCGGTTCGTTCGGAAGTTCTGGGTGAGCAGGCAGCGGGCATGGAGCCGAAAATCGAGCAAATTTTCGTCAACGCTCCGGAAGGCATGGCTGAAGCCGACTTCAACCGTTTGCTATTTACTGCACGCCGTAAAACTGAAATGGAAATCGAGCCACAAGACGCGACTTTTTACGTGGCTTCCCTAAACAGTCAGTTGCTGTCATACAAAGGCTTGGTTATGCCCCGTGAACTGCCTAAGTTCTACGCAGACCTTGAAAACGAAGCCTTTGCGTCATCTGTTATCTCTTATCACCAGCGTTTCTCGACCAACACTACGCCACAATGGCGTCTGGCACAGCCATTCCGCTTCCTGGCGCACAATGGTGAGCTAAACACGATCCGCGGTAACCGTAACTGGGCACTGGCACGTCAGAAGAAATTCGAAACGCCACTGCTACCAGACCTTGGTGAACTTAAACCTTTGGTTGCGCAAACCGGTTCCGACTCTAACTCGCTGGATAACATGATCGAAGTATTGACCATGGGGGATATGCATATCTTCCAAGCAATGCGTCTATTGGTTCCACCAGCATGGCAGAACATGCCATATATGGATCCGGATAAGAAAGCATTCCTGGAATATAACTCTATGCACATGGAGCCTTGGGATGGTCCGGCCGGTATGGTTCTTAACACCGGTAAATACGCAATCTGTGGTGTTGACCGTAACGGCCTGCGTCCTACGCGTTATGTCATTACCAAAGACCGTCACGTCACTTTTGCATCCGAGATCGGTGTTTACAACTATGATCCGGCCGATGTTGTCGAGAAAGGTCGCCTTAAGCCTGGTCAAATGATCGCTGTGGATCTGGAAACCGGAACTCTATTGAAGCCGGAAGTTATCGACGACCAGCTTAAAAATCAAAAGCCGTACCGTGAGTGGATGGATCAGGGATACATGCATCTTGAAGAAAAACTGGATGCAGAACAGCCGCTACAAGAGTGGGATGACAAAACCGCCGACACTTACCAGAAATACTTCCAGGTCACGTTCGAAGAGCGCGATGCGGTTATCCGTGTTCTAGCCGAAGACGGTCAGGAAGCGACTGTTTCCATGGGTGACGATGCTCCGCTACCGGTCTTCTCGCACAAGGCTCGTTCGGTATACGACTATTTCCGTCAAATGTTTGCGCAGGTAACCAACCCGCCAATCGATCCACTACGTGAAAACATCGTTATGTCTTTGAACACTTGCTTCGGTCGCGAACTGAACATGTTCGAAGAAGGGCCGGCGCATGCTCGCCGTCTGGAAGCCAACTCTCCGGTTCTTAGCCCATCAATGATGAAACAGTTGATGGAACTGAGCGATGCCGATTATCAGCACGAAATTATCTCTTTGCACTACAACCACGAAGAGAAAGGCTTGGAGCAGGCCGTTAAAGATGTTTGTACCGCAGCCGAGAAAGCGGCCGCAAACGGTAAAACACTGCTGGTACTGAGCGATAATCATATCGAAAACGGTCTAACCACGATCCCTGCGTTGATGGCGACCGGTGCGGTTCACCACCACCTGATTGATACCGGATTGCGTACCGAAGCGAACATTATTGTTGAAACCGGTTCGGCGCGTGACCCACACCACTTCGCAGTACTGTTCGGTTACGGCGCCACCGCGGTGTATCCATACCTTGCGTATGAATCAATCGCTGACATGATCCGTACTAAAGAGCTTGATTCTGCAAGCAGCATGAGCAAGTACATTGCGAACTTCCGTAAAGGGATCAATAAAGGTCTATTCAAAATCCTGTCGAAGATGGGAATTTCGACCATTACCTCTTACCGTGGTTCACAGCTATTCGAAGCCGTAGGGCTTAGCACCGATATCGTTGACCTTTGTTTCAAAGGCACGCCTTCACGTATTGAAGGGACTAAATTCGAACACCTTGAGCTGGACCAGCGTCGTCTGGCATGGGAAGCATTCAACCCTCGCAAGACAATGCAGCAAGGTGGTATCTTCAAGTATGTTCACGGTGGCGAATATCACGCATTCAACCCGGATGTCGTTAACAGCATCCGTGAAGCGGTACAGAAGAACGATCAGAACGCATACAACAAATTCCGTGAACTGGTTAACAACCGTCCGGCAATGACGATCCGTGACCTGTTTACTTTCAAAGACGGTATTCAAGGCATCGATCTTTCCGAAGTTGAGCCAGCCGAAGCGATCTTTAAACGCTTCGACTCAGCCGGTATCTCTCTGGGAGCCTTATCGCCTGAAGCGCACGAAGCTCTGGCGACGGCTATGAACCGCCTTGGCGCACGTTCAAACTCCGGTGAAGGTGCGGAAGACCCAAGCCGTTACGGTACCGAGCGTATGTCTAAGATCAAACAGATCGCTTCCGGCCGTTTCGGTGTCACCGCACACTACCTGCGTAACGCAGAAGTGCTGCAGATCAAAGTTGCTCAGGGTGCAAAACCGGGTGAAGGTGGTCAGCTACCAGGTCACAAGGTTGATCTGACAATCGCAAAACTACGTCATTCCGTACCGGGTGTAACCCTTATTTCGCCTCCTCCTCACCACGATATCTACTCGATCGAGGATTTGGCACAGTTGATCTTCGATCTTAAGCAGATCAACCCGAAAGCGCTTATCTCGGTGAAACTGGTTGCCGAGCCGGGTGTTGGTACGATCGCAGCCGGTGTTGCCAAAGCGTATGCGGATCTGATTACCATCTCCGGTTACGACGGTGGTACAGGGGCTTCACCAATGACCTCGGTTAAATATGCCGGTAACCCATTCGAAATGGGTATCGCCGAAGCGCACCAGGTTCTGCGTGCCAACGATCTGCGTGGTCAGGTTATCCTGCAAGCGGACGGGGGTCTGAAGACTGGTCTGGACGTTATTAAAGCTGCGATTCTGGGTGCCGAATCTTTTGGTTTCGGTACCGTTCCGATGATCGCACTAGGCTGTAAATACCTGCGTATCTGTCACTTGAATACTTGTGCCGTAGGCGTTGCAACTCAGGATGAGCGTCTGCGTAAAGAACACTTTATCGGTCTGCCGGAAATGGTCATGAATTACTTCCGTTTCGTTGCCGAAGAGACACGTGAATGGATGGCGAAACTGGGTGTAAGCAAACTGGAAGAGCTGGTTGGTCGCGTTGATCTTCTTAAGATGATCGACGAGCCGCTAACCGAGAAACAGAAAAACATCGATCTTTCTGCGTTCATCACCGACGGCGGTGTACCGGCTGATAAGCCGCACACGGTTCAGGTTGATCGCAACAACCCTTGGGATCACGGTCACATTGCTGAAGAAATGGTTCAAGAGACCCTGCCTGCAATCGAAGCGAAAACAGGTGGAACTTTTGAATTCCATCTAGTCAACACCGGCCGTTCGATTGGTGCTCGTGTTGCCGGTGAGATCGCTGAGCGTTACGGCAACGATGGAATGAAAGATACTCCGATTACCTTGAAACTAACCGGTATCGCCGGTCAGTCATTCGGTGTGTTCAACGTCGACGGTCTAAACCTGCACCTTGAAGGTGACGCGAACGACTACGTCGGTAAAGGTATGGCCGGCGGTGAAATCGTCATCCGTCCGCCACAAGCTTCTTCATTCGATCCGAAAAACACGCCAATCGTAGGTAACACCTGTCTATACGGTGCGACCGGCGGTAAGCTGTTCGCAAACGGGACCGGTGGTGAGCGTTTCGGTGTTCGTAACTCGGGCGCTATCGCGGTCACTGAAGGACTGGGCGACCACGGTTGTGAGTACATGACTGGCGGTACAGTTGTTTCTCTAGGACCTGTCGGCGTCAACTTCGGTGCCGGTATGTCAGGCGGTATGGCCTTCATCTTGGATCAGGAGCGTACCCTACCGGACAACCTGAACTCGGAAATGGTTGAAGCAATCCGCATCGACACCGAACAGACCGAAGCTTATCGCTGTTACTTGCGCGACCTGCTTGAAGAGTATGTTGCTAAAACGCAAAGCCCATGGGGTCAGGAAGTACTGGATAACTTCAGCGGCATGATCCGCGACTTCTGGCTGGTTAAATCACGTGCTATCGATATCGAGCACCTGTTTGACCTATTCGCGAAGCAAGCTGACTAAGGAACTGGAAGGAATTTAAAAATGCCAAATGTAAGACAATTTTTAGAATTAAACCGCCAGCTTCCTGAAAAGAAGCCGGCTCAAGAGCGTAAGGTTGAATTTAAAGAGATCTACGCACCGTTTGACATGAAAGACGCTATGGCGCAGGCAGACCGTTGTTTGCACTGCGGTAACCCATACTGCGAATTTGCCTGTCCGGTACACAACTATATCCCTAACTGGTTGAAGCTGGTTGCCGAAGGGAACATCATGGAAGCGGCTGAGATTTCGCATAAATCCAATTCTCTGCCTGAAATGTGTGGTCGTATCTGTCCGCAAGACCGTCTGTGCGAACAAGCGTGTACTCTTGAAGATACCAACTTCGGTGCGGTCACCATCGGTCAGGTTGAGAAATTCATCACCGATACCGCTTTCGCAATGGGTTGGAAACCAGACCTGTCTGACGTTCCAATGACCGATAAGAAAGTTGCCATCGTCGGTGCCGGACCTGCCGGTATCGCAGCGGCCGACATTCTGATCCGTAACGGCGTTAAACCGGTCGTGTACGAGAAACAACCAGAAATCGGCGGTCTGCTGACTTTCGGTATCCCGCAATTCAAGCTGGATAAAGAAGTAGTTCAGAAGCGTCGCGAAATCCTTGAGCACATGGGCATCGAATTCCACTGTGGTGTAGAAGTCGGTAAAGACATTCAGTTCCAGGAACTGATGGACAACTACGATGCAGTATTCCTGGGAATGGGAACCTACAAGCCGATGGCCGGTCGTTTCCCGGGTGAAGACCTGCCGGGCGTATACAAAGCACTGGACTTCCTGATCGGTAACGTTAAGCACGTTCTAGGATACGAAAACGATCCAGAGCCTTACGTTTCGATGGAAGGCAAGCGCGTAGTGGTTCTAGGTGGTGGTGATACCACTATGGACTGTACCCGTACCTCAATCCGTCAGGGTGCCGACGAAGTTTTCTGTGTTTACCGTCGTGACGAAGAAAACATGCCGGGCTCGCGTGCCGAGGTTAAGAATGCTAAAGAAGAAGGCGTTCAGTTCAAATTCAACTTGTCTCCGGTCGAAGTGATCGGTGACGGTAAAGTTGAAGGCATCAAAGTGGTTCAGACCAAAATGGGCGAGCCGGATGAAAACGGTCGCCGTCGTGCAGAGATTGTCGAAGGTTCGGAAGAAGTGATTCCGTGCGATGCCGTTATCGTCGCGTTCGGCTTCCAGCCTAATCCGCCGGCATGGTTCAAAGATTTCGACATCGAACTGAACAACTGGAACGGCGTTGTCGCATCCGAAGACACTCTGTACCAGTTCCAGACCAGCAACCCGAAAGTGTTTGCCGGTGGTGATATGGTTCGCGGTTCTTCACTGGTGGTTCACGCTATCGCCGAAGGTCGTAAAGCCGCAGAAGGAATGCTGGACTTCCTGGAAGTTTAATTCCCACTCCGCTTTAACAAGCCATACTGAAAAGCCCAAGTCGCAGAAATGCACTTGGGCTTTTTGCATTTATTCGCGATGAATTTGCCCTTAACGTAAAAATTCTGTTATTTTTTACTCTCATACGAAAAATCCACATCTTCGATCTATAAGGGCACTTCAATGGGATTTACACTCCATAGGGATGATGAGAACAATCTGCTTCATGCTCATTACGAAAAGGAAACCTCCTATCAGGACAGAATTGATCTCTTGGATCAGTTGATCGAAGTTCTTAAAATTCAACCCATGATGAATGTCTTGATCAATGTCTCGGAAGCCGAAAGTCACATGTCCGATGACGAGCAATTGGAATACGGCAAACGCCTTGCTCGACACGCCCATTACTTCCTGCGCAATAAAACAGCGATTGTTAAAAAACATCATAATCCGCACCCTTTCATATTGGTCAGCGCCTATGCCGAAGGGCTCGATAGCATTGTCGAGTTCTCCAAAGTCACGGAAGCTCTGGCCTGGATTAATGGCGAAATTAGTTAAAGCTATCCCAATGCAGGGACTCCGGTAACGATATGCCTACCTAAAAGATTAAGCGAATTGATTCCCGCGAAACCGAGTGTTAGATTAACCTCATAGTCATTAATGGATTGTGTAACATGATTCAGGTCACGGTTAATGGACACCCGGTCGAAATAGAAAGCGGTTCGACTCTGCTGGATGCCGCCAGAAAAGCGGAAGTTCATATCCCGACCCTCTGTTACTATCCCCGTCTGCCCTCCCATGCAGTATGTCGAATGTGTCTGGTGAAAGTTCAGGGCGCTCAAAAACCGCAACCGGCGTGCAAAACCCTGGCTCAGCACGGCGACATTATCGAAACCGACACCAGTGAATTAATCGCCTTTCGTAAAGCGGACGCGCAGTGGCTTCTGGCGCGACATCCGAACGACTGCATCCGCTGCGAAGTCAACGGTTCCTGTCAGTTTCAGAATCTGGTCAGCGAGTATCAGCTGGAAGACAAATGGCCGAAGCTTCCGCGGGGATCGGCTGAGCATCCCGAGCATCGTCTGACTGACCATACCTCCCCCAGTATCTGGCGCGATCTGTCGAAGTGTATTGAATGCGGACTCTGTGCCGAAGCCTGCGGTGAACCCGGTCAGCAGCAGAATATTATCGGTTTCGCCGAACACGGCGAAGGACGAATGCCGGTAACGGTTTTCGACAAGCCATTATCCGAAACCAAGTGCATCTCATGCGGCCAGTGTACGCTGGTGTGCCCGGTCGGCGCGCTGATCGAAACGCCACACTGGCATGAAGTTCTGCATACCCTTGATGCCCATAGAAGAATCTCCGCCGTGCAGGTCGCTCCGGCGACCCGTGTTGCCATCAGCGAAGAATTCGGCATGAAACCCGGCACGGTCAGTACCGGTCGTATGATCAATGCATTAAGGGCGCTCGGTTTCGATTACGTCTTTGACACCAATTTCGCTGCCGATCTGACCATTATGGAAGAAGGAAGCGAGTTTCTCGGTCGCCTGAAAAGCCAACAGAACCTCCCCCTGTTCACCTCCTGCTGTCCCGGTTGGGTCAACTGGATTGAGCTCAATCGCCCCGACCTGTTGCCACACCTGAGCACCGCTAAATCACCGCAGCAGATGCACGGCGCCCTCACCAAACGCGGTGCTTTCGCGCAATCACTCGGTGCCGACTTTGCCAACGGGAAAAATGAACCCTATGTAGTAAGCGTGATGCCGTGTACCGCCAAAAAGGATGAATCCGTCCGTCCCGGAGTTTCCGGCGACGTCGATCACGTCCTGACAACCCGCGAACTGGCCAGAATGATCAAAGCGCGAGGCATTCCCTTCAGCGCCCTGCCCGAAGATGACGAATTCGACAACCCTTTAGGAGAAAGTACCGGAGCCGCACAGATTTTCGGTGCCTCGGGTGGCGTCATGGAAGCGGTCGTTCGGACGGCCAGCCATTTTATTGGTCGAGAAGACAGCTTGCCCCTCGAATGGCAGCAGCTGAGAGGTGTTCGCCAAGGTATTAAAGAGGCGCAGATTCCCGGTATCGGCAAAGTGGCCATCTGTAACGGCATTGCCACATTACAGAAAATGCTGCAATCGGAGCAATGGCGCGAGGAGTATGTCGCCATTGAAGTGATGGCCTGCGTTGGCGGATGTCTTGGCGGAGGCGGAGAACCGAAATCGATGGATCCAGATATTCTGCACAAACGCATGCAGGCCATTTATCAGATTGACAGTCAGGCTCCACGCAGACGTTCTTATGAAAACCGTGATATTCAAAAACTGTATGCGACCGAGTTGGAAGAGCCGAATTCCGAGCGTGCCCATGAGCTTCTGCACACCGCCTACGCGGCACGAAATTCCAAACGTCTGCTGTTAATGCGCTTTCTCGATTGCGTTGACCGACGGGATGGCGATGCCGCAAGCAAACTCTTTCATCCGGACGCACTTTGGTCGACCGCTTCGCCCTACGGAGACATTCGCGGCGTCGAGAATATTCGGGCACTGATTCAAGACGTTCTGCCGCCAAGACAATACGGACCCAAGTATGTCCGACATACCATGGCTTCGCCTGCTCAACAGGACGATCTTACGGTTATCACACCAAGCGGCGAACACTGTGTCTTCACCATTGAAGCCGCAACGCTGAATGAAGGTACTGAATCCAGAAAGGTAATCCGCAAACTGACAAGAAGACTTCTGTAATCACACTATCTCAGGTATTTTTGTGTTAATCCTCCCCCGAACCTGAGATAAATCTCTAAAATAGTGCTCTTAAAAATCAATACCGAATAACGGCTAAGAGGTTATCTATGAGTGCTGAACAAAGCGAGACGCAAAATTCGATTAAACTGACCGAATACAGTCACGGCGCAGGCTGCGGTTGCAAAATTTCTCCGAAAATTCTCGACAGCATTCTGCAGACCTCGATGGAGATCGCTCCGCACCCGGCGCTTTTGGTCGGTAACAGCACCAAAGATGATGCCGCCGCCTACGACCTCGGTAACGGTACGTCCGTTCTGAGTACTACCGACTTTTTTATGCCAATCGTCGATGACCCTTTTACTTTTGGACAGATTGCCGCGACTAATGCCATCAGCGACATCTACGCTATGGGCGGCAATCCCCTGATGGCGATTGCAATCTTCGGCTGGCCGATCGATAAATTGCCGCCCGAAGTCGGTCAGCAGGTAATCGAAGGCGGTCGAGCAACCTGTCAGGCCGCAGGCATTCCACTTGCCGGTGGTCACTCGATCGATGCTCCTGAACCGATCTTCGGTCTGGCGGTAACCGGACTGGTGGACAACCGTCACCTGAAACGTAACGCCAGTGCCGAAGCCGATTGTCAGCTGTTTTTGAGCAAACCGATCGGTATTGGAATCCTGACGACAGCGCAGAAACAGAAAAAGATTCAGCCGGAACATATGCAGATGGCGGTTGAAGCCATGACCACTCTGAACAAGGCCGGTAGTGAATTTGCCAAGCTTGAAGGCGTCACCGCCCTGACGGATGTAACCGGATTCGGTGTACTGGGACACCTTATCGAAATCTGCGAAGGCAGTAATATCGCCGCGCAAATTGAATTTGCCAAGGTACCGGTTTTGCCGCATGTTCTGAATTATCTTGAGCAGGGTTGCACACCGGGCGGAACCGGACGCAACTTTGACAGTTACGGGCACAAGGTCAGCGGCGTGAACGGTCAGCCCTTGAGCGAAACGCAGAAAATGGTGCTATGCGACCCGCAAACTTCCGGGGGACTGCTGGCGGCGGTTAAGAATGAGTCCGTCGAGGAATTCAAAGCCGTTGCCGCGCAGCATGGACTGCAACTTGAACCGATCGGCCGAACGGTCTCTGCCGAAGAACAGTCGCACTGCGTACAGGTGGCTTAATGACCGTCTCCATTACTCAATTTGAGCAAGACTTACCGCAGACGGATGATTTCAAGTCGATCGTATTGAACAATACGCCCCTGATTGACGTGCGTGCGCCGGTGGAATTTTCCCAGGGCGCTTTCCCCAATACCGTCAACCTGCCGTTGATGACCGATGAAGAACGTCAGAAAGTCGGTATCTGCTACAAGCAGTATGGTAATGAAGCGGCGGTTAAACTCGGTCATAAACTGGTTAACGAGCAGGTTCGCGAACCGCGAGTGCAATCCTGGAGAGCGTTTATGGAAGCACACCCGGATGCGTTGCTATACTGCTTCCGCGGCGGCATGCGCTCGAAAATATCCCAGCAATGGCTCAAGGATTCAGGACGCGAAATCGTACGCTTAAAAGGTGGTTATAAAGCTTTCCGTCGCTACCTGATCGATTTTCTCGAAGCCGTACCGACAACCTTTCCACAATCCGGAATTCAACCCGTCGTCCTGGCCGGACGCACCGGCTCCGGTAAAACGCTGCTGCTGCAACAACTACAGAACACCGTTGATCTGGAAGGCCTGGCCCATCACCGTGGTTCTGCTTTCGGACGCCATGCCACACCCCAGCCGACCCAAATCAATTTCGAAAACGCTCTGGCAATGGAGCTCATCCGCTTTCAGGAAACACCGCACAGACGGTTAGTGATTGAAGATGAAGGGCGTAATATCGGCACGGTCTATATGTCCAAAGAGTTGTTTGAGTTTTTCAAAGGCGGTTCCCGGGTCGTTCTGGAAACGCCGCTTGAAGAGCGCATTGCCATTACGCTCGACGAGTATGTCGTGCAGGCGCAAAAAGAATATCCGTCGGTCGATGACTGGAAAGCGTTTATGCTCGCGGCGTTTAACCGTATCCAGAAACGACTCGGCGGAGAACGTTATCAAAGAGTACTGCAGCAGTTCAATCAGGCGCTACAGATTCAGTTAAGCAGCGGTTCGATCGACGAACACCAAACCTGGATCGAGACCCTGCTGGTCGAGTATTACGATCCTATGTACGACTATCAGATGCAGAAGCGACAGCATAAGGTCGAATTCAGCGGCTCAATACAGGAGATCGTTGACTACCTGCAAAGTCCGCAGAATGCCTAACCTCTGCAAACCGGTTGCTTTTCCATGGAATTGAGCTTCTTTCTTTTAATCATGGTGGTTATTGTCGTTGCACTCTACGACTTCACCAACGGCTTTCACGATTCGGCGGATATGGTCGCGACCGCGATTGCATCCGGTGCAATGAAAGCATCAGTGGCCATTATCATCGCAGGCATTTTTACCTTTATAGGCCCTCTGGTTATGGGCTTGGCCGTCGCCGATACCATCGGCACTTTTGTCGATATCAGTGACGCACAGGTTCACAGCGCACAAAGTCTGGTGATAGGCGCACTGCTGGCAGCCATCTCTTATAACCTCATTACCTGGAAGCTCGGCTATCCGTCTTCATCCTCCAACTCACTGGCTGGCGGCCTGGTCGGGGCAGGATTAGCATTGCTCGGAAACCAGCAGGTGAACTGGGGTATCGAAGCACTCCTTAACGGGCAGCTTGACGGCGTAATGAAAGTCATTGTCGGGCTTTTTGCATCACCTTTTCTGGGTCTCCTGATCGGTTTTCTTTTAATGAAACTGATTCTGAGCCTGTTCAAAAACTTCACCTACCGGATACGTAACCTGTTTATTGCTTCGCAGTATTTCAGTGTCGCCTGGCTGGGTTTTTCGCATGGCGCAAACGATGCCCAGAAGGGCATGGCAATTATCGGCATGATGCTTCTGGCATCCGGCCAGACGCAAAGTTTCGAAATCCCTTTATGGACAATCTTGCTGTGTACTTCGGCCATCACTCTCGGAACCTTTTTCGGTGGATGGCGTATTATCAAAACTCTGGGATTTGAAATTTACCGTGTCCGGGTCGTGCATTCAGTCGCCAACCAGCTCAGCGCCTCACTCGTCAACACCATGGCGACCCTGATTGGCGCTCCGACTTCAACCACTCAAGTGGTGACAGCGACCTTGATTGGCAATGGCGCTGCGGAAAAACCCCGACACGTGAACTGGCTCAAAGCAAAGGGAATCGTCACCGGCTGGTTTTTGAATGTTCCGATTTCAATGCTCTTAGGCGCCTTATATGCCACGTTTATTTTCCATCTGTTCGGAGGTTCTCATGTTTAGATCCCTGCTGCAAAAATACGTATTACCGAGAGAAGTCGATTTCCTCGGCGCCTTGAACCAGCATGCGCAGGCCATCAAGCGTATCACGCACGATCTGCAGTCGTGCTTTATCGAGGGCGACGAAATCTGCTGTCAGGCGGTAACCGAAGACGAACATCAGGCGAAAAATATCAAAGAGAGCAATATGAATGAATTGCTCAACAGTTTCATCACCCCTATCGATCGCGAATCCATTTTTCGCATCATCAGCCAGTTAGACTGGCTGGCCGTCAGTATCCGTCACTTCATCATCGAAGCCAAAGCCTACGAAATCCGGGAATTGCATAATGGCTACAACACCATTTTTTCGCAAATCTGTCTGAGCTCGGAACATCTTGCCAAAGGGTTTGAAAAACTGATCGAGAAGGACCATCTTGCCGTCGCGCTCGAAGCGCAAAACGTTCGCGACAGCTATGATTATCTGGTGGATATTTATGTCGAAAAGATGGCTCTGCTTTCAAAAAGCAATAACCTTCAAGAGATGTTCATTCACCGCGAGCTGCTTTTACAGTTGAAGGAGATCGGTAAACGTTTTCAAATCTGTGCGAATTCGCTGGAAGACATTCTGGTGAAAATGAGCTGACCCCTTTCTAAAAAATCTTTCGATCTCCGGCATGAGTTCCCTCCGCCATTAAACTCAGTTAAGATGGTATTTTGTAATGTTTTTTACTTAAAAAACTATCTAAATAAAACAACATTTAATCGATCAAGGAGAATAGAATGCGACCAACGTATGCAGGTTTCTGGATCAGAGCCGGGGCGACCTTTATTGACGCCATCCTGATGGTTATTGTTTTCACCATTCCCACCATGATGATTTACGGCGCCGAGGAAATGAACAACGGTGCGATTATCCACGGTTTCTGGGACTTGCTGATCAACTGGATACTGCCGTTTGTCGTCATTATCTGGCTGTGGGTACGTTTTTACGGAACGCCCGGAAAAATGGCCACCAAACTGAAAATCGTCGACGCCAGAACCGGTTACAAGCTTTCTGTCTTTCAGGCGGTAATCCGCTACTTCGCTTATATTGTTTCCGCCCTGCCATTAGGGCTCGGATTTATTTGGATCGGTTTTGATCCGAAAAAACAGGGATGGCACGACAAAATCGCGGGAACGGTGGTGATCCGCGACAATAATCCGGATGAAGTCACTTTCGAAGAAAACCGCTAAGGCCAAAGAATGAAAAAGGTCGTGAAAAAAAGCTCCTGGAGTGAATGAAGAACTCCAGGAAAGATAATGGGCTCTGTTGAAAACAATGCCCATTGGAGGAAAAGTTCTTACGGTTAACGAAAACCGCAAAATGAATACGACAAATCCTGCACTAAACGCATAAAACCAGTAAGGACATGTAAAAACACGATATTTCCACTACTTGCTCAAACGAAAACTCTTAGCACAGTCAAACAAGTATATATCATATACCCCTAAATACCAGATATATTTTCAATCAATCCGTCATGCTTACAGCGTGAAATTGAAATGAATTACGCCTAAGATAGAACCTTGCTATCCGCGAGGTGAATCATGTTCGCTATCTATAATATTCAAGGCAGACGCTTCCGCAGCAGCCTGGAACAACTGCACAAGGTGCATCAACCGAACGCCGGACAAGCTCCTAACTTGCACGAAGATGTCGCCCGCGACCAAACCTTTTCCATTTCGGGAAGCGATTCCGAGGACACTGCAGAAACCGCTGCCAATGCCCGTCACTTGCAAGCCTATCGTAAAATGCTGCAGTTAAACGAGCGTAGCGTTTTGGTACATGCCTACCAGATCATGTCGCAGCCTGTTGCCACTCTGGACAGTCGCACAACGCTAAAGCAGGCTCTGGAAATTTTTGAAAAGGGCAGCTTTCAACAGATGCCGGTATTGAACGCGCAACAGTCTTTGGTCGGATTACTGACCTACCAACAGCTGTTTAAAGTCAGTCTGCATGACCGGCTTCCCGCTGAGACCCTCGTGACGGAGTTTATGAATCCGGAAGTCATTACCGTAGACCCCGTCTCCGATGTCCGCCGAGTGGCACAAGTACTGTACGAATACCAGCTCAGTGCCCTGCCGGTTGTTAACGAGCAGGATAATCTGGTCGGAATCATCAGCAAAACCGATTTGCTCAAGGCCCTGATGATGGATCCGCCTCTGAGCCTGTGGGTATAATCCGTTTCAATCTGTATTTTCAATCGGACTAGCAAAGGAAAAATATGAGTCTGTCTGTATCTCAAGCCGTTACCCAGCGTCATTCTGTACGCGCCTTTTTAGACAAGCCGGTGAACAATGAAATAATTCAACGAATTCTGGATGCCGCACGTCATGCGCCTTCCGGGGTCAACACCCAGCCGTGGCAGGTAGCGGTTGTCAGCGGCGAGACAAAACTGCGCCTGCAGAGCGCCATGCTGGATAAATTTACGGCCGGCGAACGAGGAAAAATGGATTACGCTTATTACCCGGACGAGTGGAAAGGAGCATATAAACTGCGCCGGGTACAAACCGGAAAACAGTTGTATGGCGCCTTGCAGATAGAACGCCATGACAAAGCTGGGCAGATGGCGCAATGGGCGGCAAACTACCGCAGTTTCGATGCCCCGGTCGCGCTGTATTTCTTTATGGATAAAAGCCTGCAAACCGGCTCGTTTTTCGACTACGGCATGTTTGTACAGAATATTATGCTACTGGCTCTGGAAGAAGGTCTGGGAACCTGTCCGCAAGGCGCCTTGGGAGAATATCCCGATCTTATCCGCGAACAACTCGGTTACGGCGACGATAAGCTCCTGCTTGGAGGAATGGCACTTGGCTATGAAAATACGGATCATCCGGTCAACCAGTACCGCACCGAACGGGAACCGGTGGAAGCCTTTACCCGCTTTTTCGACTGACTTCCGATCCATCGGCCTATAAACCTCTTATAAACCTCTTATAAACCTCTTATAAACCTCTTATAAACCTCTTATAAACCTCTTATAAACCTCTTATAAACCTCTTATAAACCTCTTATAAACCTCTTATAAACCTCTTATAAACCTCTTATAAACCTCTTATAAACCTCTTATAAACCTCTTATAAACCACTTATAAATCGCTGATCAATAAAAAACCCGCCGAATCTTCGGCGGGTCTGTTATTCGGCAATCCAAAAGTGGACAAGCCGTGAGCCGATCAATCGTAAACCGGCACGAGCTGATAACCCTGCGCCTGCCACCCCATAACCGATAGAAACCCTGAACGGACCGGTTTAATGCCCGGAAGTAAGGTGTCATTATCGACGTTAAAAGCCGCTGTCGCGGCGGAACAAACTTCCATTTTAACGCCCAGTTCAAGCAGTCGCGCGATCTGAGCCGCAACTTTCTCTAGGACCGGCCCATACTGCATTTCCACTTCTTCGGAAGGTTGTGTCGTAATAAACTTTACCGAACGGGCAATAAAGACAATTCGCTGATACGGTTCAACGCCTTCTTTAATCAAATTGCTTCGGTTGGATTCGATTCCTTTTAGATAAACCAACATCGCATTCGGATTGGATTTACGGATGTCGTAGATCACATGCATACTTTCAAGGCCTTGCATTGCCTCTTTATTATTCAACTCCGCCGCAGATCCAGGAACCGAAAAAATCGTCAAAAATAACGCAAAACACAACTTCACAAAAGCAAACCGGGAAAATTTCATACATCATTCCTAAAAGAGTTAATAAAGGCTACGTTTACAACACTAATAAACATAAATATTGAAAGCAAATCAGTTTAATTTATCCACCATACACTCAACAAGAACGGCTCGAAAATATCCGTCACTTCATAACCCGATAGTCTATTCGGATCAACTTTATATCGTAAAACGACACGGCACCCGCACTAAATCGCTAGACTAAAAAGCGCACGCCCCCTTTCCCTTTAAAATCAATAGGAAAGCGACTTATGAAATTACCGATACCTGATCGAGAGACTGCCGGCCGCTGGCTTGCAGAGTGTTTACAGCAGCAGACAACCCTCCGCAACCCGCTCATATTGGCGCTTCCCCGCGGCGGCGTCCCGGTCGCTTTCGAGATCGCCAACGCCTATAAGGCCCCGTTGGACCTTATGCTCGTGCGTAAACTGGGCGCCCCGCATTTTCCAGAACTGGCAATGGGCGCCATCGCCAGCGGCAATATCAAGGTGCTCAACCAATCCGTTATTCGCGCCTATCACATCGACGACAAAGAGATCGCTGCGATCGAAGCCAAAGAGCGGCACGAACTGGAGCGGCGCGAAAAAGCTTACAGAGGCCAGCGTCCGCATTTGATACTGCAGAACCGCGATATCGTTCTGGTCGATGACGGGCTGGCAACCGGCTCGACAATGCTGGCGGCGATTGACGCAGTTCACTTGCAGAGCCCTGCATCCGTCACGGTCGCCGTGCCGGTCGCACCGCCGCAAAGCGTCGAACTGGTCGAATCCAAAGTCGATCAGGTTGTCTGCCCTTTCCAGCCGTATGATTTCTCCTCAATCGGACAATGGTATCTGCAATTTGACCAGGTAAGCGACGCGGAGGTTAAACAACAGCTTCAAGAGGCATGGCGGGAGTAAGCATGAGTGGAGATTATGATCCCTGAAATCTTTGAAAGTAACCTACAGATTCCTGCCGGTGACGCCATATTGGAAGGCAACCTGCGCCTGCCCGCCGATGCTCAAGGCCTGATTCTGTTTATTCACGGCAGTGGCAGCAGCCGTTTCAGTACCCGTAACCGCCATGTCGCTCAACTGCTCAACCAGGCCGGTTTGGCGACCTTGCTGTTTGACTTACTGACCGCCGATGAGAATCAAATCGATATGCTGACCCGCGAATTCCGTTTCGATATTCCGCTATTAAGTGAAAGAAGCCGATGCGCCATAGACTATGTCGCCCGGCAGCCACAACTGGCCGGTTTACCGATCGGTCTGTTCGGTGCCAGCACCGGAGCCGCCGCTGCACTGTTTGCGGCCGAATCACTTCCAGAGAAAATCAAAACCGTGGTTTCGCGCGGAGGCAGGCCCGATCTGGCACAACCGGTATTAGCCAAAGTGCAAGCGACGACATTGCTGATTGTCGGCGGTCTGGATTACGACGTTCTGCAACTGAACAAGCAGGCTCAGTCGCAAATGCACGCCGAATGCGAGTTAACCGTGATTCCCGGAGCCACCCACCTATTCGAAGAACCGGGAACCCTCGACCTTGCTGCAGATGCCGCCAGAGAATGGTTTCTGCAAAAACTTGGCAACGGACAGTCCGCCACATAGAAAATCCCCGACGGCAATACAGTATCGGTATACTTTTCTTAAAGCCTTCCGTTCCGGCAGGC
This sequence comes from Thiomicrorhabdus xiamenensis, assembly GCF_013282625.1. Classification (NCBI taxonomy): domain Bacteria; kingdom Pseudomonadati; phylum Pseudomonadota; class Gammaproteobacteria; order Thiotrichales; family Piscirickettsiaceae; genus Thiomicrorhabdus; species Thiomicrorhabdus xiamenensis. The sequence goes on along the minus strand of NZ_CP054020.1, from coordinate 307,638 downwards.
ACAAATAATAAAAGGGCAATATTTATGAGAAAGGTCGTTATTACCGGCGGCAATAAAGGAATCGGTCTGGCGCTGACGGAAAAGTTCGTCGAACAAGGCGATTTCGTTACCATTATCGCGCGTGATTTTTCCAACCGCGAAAACTTTGACTATCAGAACCATCCGCAAGTGCGCTGTGTCGCATTCGACCTGACAAAGATCGAACAACTTCCCGCTCTGGCCGATCAGATAGAGGCCATCGACGTTCTGGTCAATAATGCCGGACTTTTGCAGCCGATCACCTATGACGATTACCCTGCCGATCAACGAGACTACGCTCTGAACCTGAACATTATCGCACCGGTGCAGTTAACCACTCTGCTGGAAGAAAAGCTCAAAGTGCCGAGTGACTATAAGGCGCGAGTCGTGAACAATGCGTCCATCGCCGGCCAGATCGGACACCCCGACATCTGGTACGGGATCGCTAAAGCCGGTCTGATCAACGCCACCAAAGCGTTTTCCAAAGCCTTCCAGGGCGATATTATCGTCAATGCCGTCGCACCGAGCCCAGTGGAAACCGATATGCTGGACAGTATTCCCGAACACCGTCAAAAGGCGTTTTTGCAGAATACCATCAGCGGGCGCTTCGCGACGGCACAGGAAGTGGCTGACACCATGTTTTGGCTGGCAACCGAAAGTCCGGAATATATCAACGGCGCCTGCATCGACATCAACAACGGTTCTCTGCCGAGATAATGGCAAGGGGGGTAGCTTAGGCGTCAAACCCCTCAATCTGCTCGATGATTTTAAGGCTTACCTGCTTCAACTGGGCGAACAGCGACCAAGCCTGTTCATAATCGCCGATTTCCGTGCATTTATAGATTTGTTTGGCCAGTTCATGCATTTCATGGTGCTGTTCATACAGGGAACCGTAACCCGGCGTTTTACCGTAGCGGGTTTTGCCGATACCTCGGTACCAGCAGTAAAACTGACACTTGCTTTCATCCAGTTCGGGCATCCCTGAATGGTAAGTCGTGGAAAACTTTTCCCCCATGCAGCAGATTTTGAGGTGACGCTCAATCGCATTGACCCACCAGCGCTGACTGAAGACCGCGACCCCGAGGTCATAACGCAGATGGTCATCCTCGATTTCCGCACGGAGATCCTGCCAGGGATTCGCCTGCTCCCATTCCGCCAGCCAGCTTGCCACCCGATCCATCGGCATAGGACGGGCAATGCCGTATCCTTGGGCAAACTGACTGCCGAGTTTCATCAGCATATAGCCGATTTCGATGGATTCGACACCTTCAGTGATCACCGGTCGTTGAATCGCCTCGGAAAGGCGTAAAACGCCTTCCACAATATCCAGATTATCGCTGCGATCGAGCATGCGTTTGACAAAGTTCTGGTCGATCTTGAGCAGATCAAACGGCAAATTATAAAAATGCGCCAGCGAGGCATAGCCTGTACCGAAGTCATCCAGCAGAAAACGAATCCCCTGCTCTTTCAAAATCCGCATGTTTTCAAGCACAGAATCGCTATCCTCAAAATCACTGTCTTCCAGCAATTCGATTTCCAGCTTCTCCGCCAGATCTGGCGGATATTTCTTCAATGTTGACAGGACAAAATCGCTGAAGGTCTGTTCCTGAATCTGCCGTGGGCTGATATTGATGCTTAAGGACAGCTGCAGCCCCTCTTTACGCCAGATCTGAAGCTTTTTCAAGGCCCTTTCGACCACCCATTCACCGAGGACAATCTCTTCAACCGTCCCGTTAAGCTCGGGGAGGAACTTGTCCGGCGTTAAAAGGCCTTTTTGCGGATGCCGCCAGCGAATAAGCCCTTCAAAACCCATCACTTCAAGGCTTTGCAGGTTTATTTTCGGTTGCAGATACAGACAGAACTGTTCTTCACGCAAAGCAAAAGGAAATTCCTGAATAAGAGTCTGACGGCTTTTTATCAGTGCCGATTCTTGCGGATCATAGATATAGAAATTGAGGTATTCCTGGGACTTAGCTTCATACATACTCTGATAAGCATGATGCAGAAGGGTACTGGCATCGCTGGTATCCAAAGGATAAAGCGTCGCACCGATACAGGCCGTCAGGTGCACTCGTTCACCCATAACATCAAACGGCATGATAATGCTCTGTAAAAGCCTTCTTAAAGCCTGTTCACAATGAAATACAGAGTCGACTTGATGCAGAACGAAAGCAAACTCATCCCCACCTAAACGGGCGATGCTATCATCGATTCTTAAAGATTCCTGCAAACGCTTGGCAAGCGCCTGTAGAACACTGTCACCAAAATCATGCCCATAGAGGTTATTCACCCGTCTGAAACCGGTGATATCCATATAACAGACAGCAAAACTCTGTCCGTGCCGCGTCGCTTCCGCAATACTCTGCTCGACCCGGTCCATCATCAGCTGACGGTTCGCCACGCCGGTCAGTCCATCATGAGAATAATCAAAACCAACCCGTCGTTCTGATTTTTGACGACGGCGATAGACATCAATCATTTCGGTCACACAAGACAGTAAGTCGATGTCGTTCTGACTGTAATCACTGAGCTTATTGGCCACACCAATGACGGCAACGACGGCATTTTTCTGCACCAGAGGAACGGTCAGAAAACGCCGTATCTCCGAATGCCACGCCGGCATACCTTTTTTATTCGGATATTGCGAAAAATCATTACACAACACGGACTCATGAGTAATGTAACTCTGCACCCACATGCCGACTTGTTCGGACAAGTAATGCGCAAATTCACTGCCCATAACTTCCTTGGTCCGGCTGGAACAAACCTGCAATGCCTCATCCTGCTCGTCACTTTGCACAAAGTACAGAAAGGCGATTTCACTTTGCGTCAGTTTTTCAGCCTGATCAAGACCGTACTGCAACAAATCTGCTTCATCGCGTTCAAGAACCATATCGGACAGGCGGCTTTGCAAGGAGCGGAGTTCGGATTGCAGATAATCGCGGCTGACATCCCGAGCAATCGCAATACAGAATTCGGCACCTTCAAGGGTCAGGTAATTGGAATTTATTTCAACCGGCGTTTCCATGCCATCCGGTCGCAGATAGCGACTGTTAACGGTAATCTCTTTCAGTTCCTGAAGGCGAAGAAAAAATGCCTGCCATTTTGCCGGCGTCATATCCGGCTCGAAATCCATGACCTTTTTACCGAGTAAGGATTCACGTTCATAACCGAAAACTTTCCCGGCTGCCGGGTTTGCGTACAGAATCCGACCTTGATCGTCGGTCAAATAAGCTGCGTCCTGAATTCTTTCGAGTATTTGACAGAAGACTTCCTGACTCCCATGAAACTCTTTAATGCAGGCATGAATGGGCATAAATCAAAAACCCTATAAAAATAATCAGATTCTTTAAATTTATACCACGTATCTTTAGCTAATAAATCAAAGATTTAACTTTTAAAATTAATTTCTGACCAAAATTTGATCTCAAGCGAATCACTGAAATGAACTACCTGAAAAAGAGTGAAAATATGCAGACAAACAGAAAGACAACACCTAAGTAAGGGACAACCACGGTAATGGAAATAGAATTGAACAGGGAAGATCAAAGAAGGTTTAAAACAATAATCCGGAACGGCAGTGCGCCGACCGCAGTCCCAGAATACTGCTTTAAGTTTAAGCGAAGATTGATTAACGAATCGTCCTTCTGAACCGGGTCACTAAAAAATTTTAGCAATCAGCTCCGAATGGACTATCCTAGTTTCTAAAATTAGAACAATTCAATCGCAGAGAATAATATAGCCAATTGCTCAAGATTGCTAATAAAACCTCTCAATCCATTCAATAGATTTTGACTTAACCCTAAGTAAAATCATGGAAATTTTATGAAAAGAAGCACCTTTGCTACGTGGTTTTCCATACTCACATTGAGCGCTTTAAGCCTCACCGGCTGCCAAACAACACTCGAACAACCTAAACGCGCGGAGACGGCCAAATCGCTCCCTCCCCCATTAAGCAACGCCTACAGTTTTTCGATAATCGACAGCAAAACTCAAAAAGTGCTGACTGTCCCCGATCTGGCACAGGCGATCCAAAAAAGCGATGTCGTCTTTATCGGTGAATTTCACGGAAATCACGCCTCCCATCTTCTCGAAATGCAGCTACAGACGGCACTCTACAAACTGCGCCCGCAGCAAGTTCTAAGCATGGAGATGTTCAACCGTGACCAGCAGACGACCCTCAACCGTTATCTGGACAATGAAGTCGGCGAAAAATATCTGATCAACGAAGCGCCAGCCTGGCCCAACTATGTCGGCTCCTATCGACCGATGATCGAATTCGCCAAACAGCATTTTATTCCGGTCATCGCAGCCAATGCGGCAGCGGATATTGTGCGCTGTATCGGCGAGCACGGTCAGACTTATGTCAATCTGCTGCACAAAGAGGAGCGCGAATGGATTGCCCGGCAAGCCTTTAAGGACAATGGCGATTATCGGCAGAAATTTTACGAATTTATGGATTCCATGCGCCCAATGGATGAAACACACAAAGCAAAAAGCTATGCCGCTCAACTGGCTCGGGATAACACTATGGCCGAATCCATTCTTAAAGCGCTGCACGACTTCCCGCAGCATCAGGTTATCCATCTTAACGGCAGTTTCCACAGTGAATCTTTTCTCGGAACCGTTGCGCTACTCAAACAGCGCCGGCCGGAATTAAAGATTACCGTGATCACGCCGCTTGGCGTGGAAAATCCGCAGAAACCTCAATGGACAGAAGAGGATTTACAACTCGGCGATTACCTGTATCTGCTTACCCGACAGCCGAAAGAATTTCAAAGCAGCGTTTATAAACGCCAGATACGTCAGGCAATGTTCAAAAATGCGCAGCAGAAAAGCGAACAGTGTCGCCGCCCCGAGTAAGTACAAGCGCCGCTAACAGACCTCGATTTCATTTTCCAGAGGCGCTCCGTCTATCAACGCTTGAATATTATCCCGGGTGGTTTCGGCAATATGGCGCAAAGCCTCTTCGGTAAAGTACGCCTGATGCCCGGTAATCAGCACATTGTGGAACGTCAAAAGCCGCTCAAAGGCGTCATCCTGAATAATCTCGCATGAGTGGTCTTCAAAAAACAGCGCTCCTTCCTTTTCATAGACATCCATTCCCAGATAACCGATCCGCCCGGATTTCAGGCCTTCAATCAGCGCCTCGGTATCCATCAATGCTCCACGACCGGTATTGATCAGCATCACACCCTTTTTCATTTTGGCGATCGACTCGGCATTGACCAGATGATTGGTTTCTTCGGTCAAAGGACAGTGCAGACTGATGACATCACTGCGCTGATAAATCTCTTCCAGCGAGACCTGTTGCAACCCGAGATCCGGGCACTCTTTGCAGAGATAAGGATCGTACACCAGAACCTCGCAACCAAACGCTTTAAGCATCTTACCGACCAAACGGCCGATTTTTCCTGCACCGACAATCCCGATGGTCTTTCCATAAAAGTCAAAGCCAAGCATACCGTTCAGAGAGAAATTTCCTTCACGCACCCGGTTGTAGGCGCGGTAAAGCTTCCGGTTCAGGGCCAGCATCAAACCGACGGTATGTTCAGCGACCGCATAAGGCGAGTAGGCCGGCACCCGAGCGACTTTAATCCCCAGATCATGAGCGGCAACCAGATCGACATTATTGAAACCGGCGCAACGTAAGGCGATCATTTTGACGCCGTACTCCGCCAGAATCTGGAGAATTTCCAGATCCAGGCGATCATTCACGAAAGCGGTAATGACATCCGCCCCGTCGGCATAAACCACCGTATGCTTATCCAATGTCGGCTCGACATATTCGGATTCCCATTCCGGCGGCAAAATTCGGCACAACTGCTGGCGATCGTAAATTTTGCAGCTAAAAGAAACGACTTTCATAACCCTATCCTCATCAAATTTTCGTATAGAGCCAGTGTAACCAAGATTCCCCGGTTTAGATATTTCCCTTCGATTACGCTCAGTAAATCTTTTGAAAAATTAATCATAAACAACTCTTGATACCGTCAATTGAGTAATAAGCCGGAGTGAAATCTGATTACCTTTTAAAACAAGCAGTTACCGGTTATGATCGAACTCAGAAACCTCTCCAGCAGAATCAAAAAAAGGAGAAAGTCATGGGCTCTCGCAACACTCTTACGGCGCTTGCCTCATCGGTCCTGATTTCAATCAGCCTGCTCTCTTCGCCCTCTTTTGCGGACGAACTCAGACCTGGAATCGTCCTCTATAAACTCAACGAAAATGCCTCGGCAAAAGAATTGAAGAGTCTCAATGCACTGTTGCACAGCCAGGGCTTACAGCAAGAAAAAGTTATTCCGGATGTCAATATTCATATGGCGAAATTCGCACAAAGCGGGCGGGAAAAAGCGATTGCCAACATTCTGCAAGCGAGCGGCTATGTTAAATTTGCTGAACCGGACTATCTCGTTGCTCCGACACTGGAGCCAAATGACTCGGATTACGGCCTTCAATGGCATCATCCGGCGATAAACAGTCCTCAGGCATGGGATGCAACCACGGGTAGTCATAACGTACTGGTAGCGGTGTGCGATACCGGTGTCGATACGGACCACCCGGATCTGGTCAACAATCTTACTTTCCCCGGATTCGACGCTCATGTCGGCTTTGATACCAACGGCAATGTCATTTCGACCGACGTTGAAGATTTCCACGGCCACGGCACGGGAACCGCCGGTACGCTCGGCGCTGTCGGTAATAACATCACAGGCGTCGCCGGTGTGAACTGGGATACCAGTATTCTTCCGGTGCGGATTGCAATCAGCGAAACAAATTCATCTGCCTATATCAGCTCAATGGTCAACTGTATGGTCTATGCCGGTCAACGCGGCGCCAAAATCGTCAATATCAGTTACGGCGGTATATCCTCCGCCTCTATCAATGACGCCGCAACCAATCTGAGAAACCAAGGTGGACTGCTGTTTATGTCTGCCGGTAACGACTACAACGAACACCCGGAATATCCTGATTACACCAGTCTGGTAGGTGTTGGTGCAACCGATCAGAATAACGTCAAAGCCAGCTTTTCCAGCTACGGCGACTATGTCGATGTCGTCGCTCCGGGCGTCAGCATCCGTACCACTTATATTAATGGTGGCTACACCTACTACTCGGGCACCTCTTTCTCCTCACCGATGACGGCGGGGGTTGGTGCGCTTATGGTAGCAGCCAATCCGGCGATTACTCCCGATGAGATCGAAAACGGTCTTTTCTCGACCGCGACCGATTTGGGCGCCGCAGGCGATGACAATATCTATGGACACGGGTTGATCAATGCGCAGGCCGCAATCAATTACGCCCTGAATCTAGGCAATTACCAGCCGCCTGTCGCCGATATCTGGACCGACAGTACAACGGTTTCATTCGGTACGCCGATCTTATTCAACGCGGGAAACTCTTATGATGCCGATGGCTCGGTCGTCAGCTACCACTGGGATTTCGGTGATGGCACAACCGCAGATATTGTTGATCCAAGCCATAACTACCAGCAAAGCGGTGTATTTGAAGTCAGCTTGACCGTTACCGATAACGACAATCTGAGCGATTCTGCGACCCTGTCGATTCAGGTCACCAATGAACTGCCGATTGCGGTCATTGACCCCATGGCGACCAGCTACAATCTCGGCGACACCGTCTCTTTCAACGGCTACAACTCGTATGATCCGGATCCAAACGGTGCGATCGTCAGCCATGAATGGGATTTCGGAAACGGACAAACCGCCAGCGGCGAATCGGTTCAATACAGCTATCCGGCCGGCGGCCTCTATAACGCAACCCTGACCGTCACCGACAATGCCGGAGCCAGTAATGCTTCATCGATTCAGATTGAAGTGATCGATCCGAGCGTACTGCTTGCGCCAAGCGCTCTGAGTGCAACGGTCAGTGGACAGGACGTCACCTTAAACTGGCAGGATAACAGTGCCAATGAAAACGGTTTTGTCGTGGAACGCGCTATGAAAATCCGCGGTAAATATACCTTTGAGACTATCGCCACACTGGGAGCCGACAGTACCAGCTTTACCGACTCGGTTGCCGAACTGGGTACCTATCAATATCGCGTCTATGCGTTCAATGACAGCAACCAGGTTTATTCGGATGCCGTTTTAGTGAAAGTTGAAACCACCTCGACAGAACCGCCACCTCCTCCTGAACCCGGAACACTGGTTGCACCGGACAACTTGTCTGCTACGCTCAATGGAAGCACCGTCACTCTGACGTGGAACGACAATAGCACGGATGAAAGCGGGTTCTATATTGAGCGCGGCGTAAAAGTACGCGGCCAGATCACTTATAGCCGCGTCGCTACCGTCGGCACCGATACTGCGTCCTACAGCGAAACACTCGCTAGCGGAACCTATGAATATCGTGTGCAGGCCTTTAACGACAGCGGAACATCCAGCTATAGCAATAGCGTCAGCGTTCGCTTGAAATAACAGAACCCGACAACAAAGAACCTCCATCCATAAAAAAGCCCGCAAAAGCGGGCTTTTTTATTATCGACGGTTTGTCTTACTAAACAGCGGAAGAGACCCGATTTCAATTTACCGAAACCACCATAGCAAGATAGATCTGCCATAAGCCCATTACCACAACCGACAAACCGGCAATTGCTTTGACCCAGGTCTTGCGTGCCAGACGGGTAAAATAGAAGGCGAAAGCGCCGATCAAAAGCAAATTAGGCAGAGTCCCCAAACCGAACGCCAGCATGACCATCGCACCCTCAAAAGCGCCACCGGAACTCAATGCAAGAATCAACATACTGTACACTAAACCGCACGGAAGCCACCCCCACACCAAACCGTACAGTCCTGCCTGACGGATATTTTTAACCGTCCGCATCCTTTGCGCATAGGGAGCCAGTTTCTGCCACAGGCCCTGGCCGATACGTTCGACAACCACAATCCCCTGCCACCAACCGGCCAGATAGAGTCCGAGCGCAATCATAAAGAGTCCGGCAAAAACCTGCAGCAGCTGCTGAAACGGCAAAAGTGTCGCCAAAGAGTTCAACAGCATACCCAGGGAGCCGAAAAGCGCACCGATCAGCAGATAACTGAGAATTCGGCCGCCATTATAAGCAAGCTGAAACGGCAACATACGCCACCAGCTGGCCTGGTTTTTAACCTCCAGACTAAAGGTCAAAGCGCCGACCACACCGCCGCACATCCCCAGGCAGTGAACCCCACCGAACAATCCGGTCAGCAATGCTGAAATATAAATCCCTTCAACCATCATTAATCTTTTAGAAAAGCTCCGAAAGTTTTTGTGAAAGACGGTAGCTCAAAGCTTCCGCAATATGTGCGCTCTCGACAGAGTCTGCTTCCTGCATGTCTGCAATCGTCAACGCCAGACGCACGATACGGTAATAACTGCGCGCAGACAACCCGAAACGTTTGACCGCCTGTTGCAATAGTTCTTGAGAGTAGGTATCCAGCCCTACCAGCTTGTTCAATTGCCGGTTATTCAATCCTGAATTAAGACATCCCTGACGTGCAAGCTGCCGTGCCTGAACAGTCTCAACCCGCTTACGGACCTGTTCACTGGTTTCGCCGTCCGGACGAGTACTCTGCAAGGCTTCGATTTCAACCGCCGGTACTTCAAGATGACAGTCAATACGATCCAATAAAGGGCCGGAGAGCTTCTTAAGATAACGCGAAATCTGCGTCGGCGTATCTTTACAACGTCCGAGCGGATCGTCCGGAAAATAACCGCTTGGCGTCGGGTTTAATGCGGCTACAAGTTGAACTCGTGCCGGATAGGCCACGTGCTGTTGAACTCGAGCAATTTCCACTTTGCCGCTTTCCAGAGGCTCGCGTAAGGCTTCGAGTACATCCCGATTGAACTCTGGCAATTCGTCAAGGAACAGAACGCCATGATTGGCTAGGGAAATCGCTCCGGGTCTGGGCACTCTACCGCCACCGATAATCGCTGCGGCCGAAGCGGAGTGATGCGGACTGACGAAAGGACGATGATAAAAACTTTCCAATTCAATCTTTTGACCCGCCAGGGAACAGATTGTCGCATTCTCCAGTGCCTGCTGCTCGTTTAAAGACGGCAACAGCGTCACCAGACGCGACGCCAGCATGCTTTTTCCCGCACCCGGCTCGCCGACCATCAACAGAGAGTGCCCGCCCGCGGCACAGATTTCCAACAATCTCTTTGCTTGCGCCTGCCCTTGAATATCAGATAAACAGAGCGGATAACGTTTTACCCGCGGAGTAAATTGCGGTTCTTGACTTAAATTCTCCGGCGTTTCGCCGTTCAGATACATCCAAGCCTGACGAAGATTCTCGACCAGTCGGATCTCTCCATTATGGCCGGTTTGCGCGCATAACTGTTTGTCCACCGCATTATGCCATGGAATGAAGGCTTGACCCGCTTCCTGAAGTTGTAACAGACTTGGCAACAGTCCGCTAATCTCGCGTAACTCACCGGTTAACGCCAGCTCTCCGTAAAGTTCGATTTCGCCGGGTAATTTCGGAACAAGCTGCTCGGTTGCAATCAAAATACCCATCGCGATCGCTAAATCATAGCGTCCGCCGCTTTTCGGCAGATCCGCCGGAGCCAGGTTAACGGTAATCCGCTTGGCAGGCATATCGAATCCAGAATTAAGCAAAGCACTGCGAACCCGCTCCTTACTCTCCTTAACCGATGCTTCCGGCAAACCGACGATCGTGAGACTCGGCAGCCCCGAGCTGACGTGAACCTCGACGACCACTCTGGGAGACTCCATCCCCTGTATGGCGCGACTGAAAACTCTTGCCAGACCCATGGAATCGCAACCGATCAGCGATTATGCTGCTCCAGATCCTCGAAACGTTTTTCCAACGCGTCCAGTTTGGCCCGTGTTTTAGCCAAAACCGCTTTCTGCGTATCAAATTCTTCTCTGGAAACCAGATCCATCTGCTCCAGTAAACGTTGCAGATTTAACTGCACCTGTTTCTTGCCTTCTTCGGGAAAATCACCAAAACCGGGAGGAATAATTTCCGCTACTTTTTTGGCAAACTCCTCTAATTGCACTGGATTAAACATAATTTATACCTCTTACTGCGAATTATCAGTCACTATAACGATTCGATTGAAATTAAGCCAGCAAACACTATTAAGTTTATTAATAATGCGGCCGTTAATTAACTTACAGCCGTTGTGGAAAAAACAATACAACAAAGCCAAATAAAACGGTATGAAAAATATACTCATTTGATATTTAGCCGCTCGACTTTTTGCTAAAATCAATTTTAAAACAAGGGAAATAATAATGTATCGCATACAAGACAGCCCGGAGGTTGCATGGCGTTTATTTCAATATATAAAGGCCTCCTTCGAAGAGAAGGATATCAACCCGATTCCACTGAACTATTATCTCTGGTATCAGTATTACAAAGGAGATAATCCTCAATTCCGCGAAGAATTGGATCAGGTTCTCAAGGATGACATGGGGTATAACGACCGGATCGGTCGCCGTCTCTATAATGATTACTTTGCTGTAGACTCGACCACCTCGGAATTCGACAAGGCGTTCCGTCGTCTAGTCAACCTGATGGTCCAGAAGATCAATTCCTGGAATGACAAACTGGACAGCCATACCAAACAACTGGAATATTCTACTGAAGAATTAAAGAAGGATAATCTGGACGTTCATCAGGTCAAAGAGATTACCAGCAACGTCCTGAGTACGGCCACGTCCATGCAGGAAACCAACCAGATGTTTCAGAAGCATATGCTGGAAAGCAGCGAAGAAATCAAAAAACTTCGCCAACAGCTTCTGGCCGTACAAAGCCAAGTTCTTCAAGACGAGCTGACCGAAGTCGGAAACCGCAAAGCCTATAACATGGCCATGGAGGAAATGCTTCAGGATGTGGCCGAATTTGGCTCGGGCTGCTGCATGATTATCGCCGACATTGATCACTTTAAAAACTTTAATGACACCTATGGTCATCTGATCGGTGACAGTGTCCTGCGCTATTTTGCCAAGCTGATTAGACGCAACCAGAGTAAAAATGAAGATATTTTCCGTTACGGCGGGGAAGAGTTTGTCCTCTTATTGAGAAACTTCTCTCTGGATGAAGCGGTCAAACGCGCGCAAGAGATTCGCAAGCAGATTTCCTCTGCCCATCTGAAGCTGAAAAATTCCGATCAGGAGATCAATACGATTACCGCTTCATTCGGTGTCGCCCAGCTTCGCCCGAATCTTGACGATGCGGAAAGCTTCTTCAACCGCGCCGACAAATCGCTGTACAAAGCCAAAAAAGATGGACGCAATCGCGTCGTCTGTGAAATCAGTCTGTAAAAGTCGAGAGTTGCGATCTGAGCCGGTTCCCTTGCCGGCTTTTTTATTCCCGGCTTGCAGACTTGTATTCCAACTCCATAACACTTGCCCCCAGCTTGCGCAGCTGGTTCTTGCGCTTATTCAACTCAAGACGATCGTAATAAGGCTCGGTGTAGAGGGCATAGATATGCTTCCCGTCTTTACGCACCGTGGTACGGATTTTAAGCTTCTGCTCATATTGAGCAAGTCTTCTCTGCGCTCTTAGAGCAGCGGATTCGCTGAAAAAACTGCCGGCGAGGATATATTTCGGTTTTTCAAGCGCGACCGGTTCCGGAGTCGTATCGTCCGGAATCACTTCCAGATCCTTCAGTTCACTGTAGAAGTTCTTTTTCGGCTCGCCATAGATCTGTTCATCGGAAGGCACTTCCAGCGCCTGTGCATGGATCTCCCGAGGAGCCTCGGATACCGACTCTTCTGGCTCCTGCAGCGATGCGCTTTGTTCAGGTAATTCGATTCGTTCTTCAAGCGTTTCCGGTTGCGGATCACTCAGAATCACTACCGACTCGTTCTCATCAATCGAATCCACTTCGGCAACCGCCTGCTTCATTTGCTGACTGCCCGATTTCAAACCGGAATTGGCGAAATGGTTAATAACCCAATAGCCCCCGACCATCGCACCGATCACCAGCAGCATGACCAACCAGGCATTACGGCTCGTTCTCTGCTCTTCCTGACGTTTGTGTCGGGCCGAACTGGATTCCAACATCGGTGGCGGCAGCGTTTCGGAAGAATGCCGCGGGCGATAATCTCGAGCCATTCAGAAAAATCCCTATGGGTAATTACATCGATTCGGGAGCGGAGACATCCAGCAGCGCCAAACCGTTACGCAGAACCTGACGAACCGCACTGATCAGCGTCAAGCGGGCATGTCGCAGATTGTCGTCATCAACGATAAACTGACTGGCGTTATAGTAAGTATGCAAACCGTTAGCCAGGTCTTTCAGATAGTAAGCAATCTGATGCGGTTCGTAAACCACGGCCGAGCGTGCGATGATTTCCGGATATTTCGCCAGTTCCGTCGCCAAATAGGTTTCATGCTCTTCGGTCAGTAGCTCAAGGTTCTGCATGCCTTGCTGCAGATCAAAGCTATAACCTTTCTCGCTTGCTTGTTCAAGCACCCGGCAAATACGCGCATGCGCATATTGAATATAGTAAACCGGATTATCGTTAGACTGCGACTTTGCCAGATCCAGGTCGAAATCCATATGCTGTTCCGATTTGCGCTGCACATAGAAGAAGCGCGCCGCATCCGAACCGACTTCGTCACGCAGTTCGCGCAAGGTGACGAATTGCCCGCTTCGGGTCGACATAGCCACTTTTTCGCCGCTTCTGTACAGAACGGCAAACTGCACCAGAAGTACTTCCAGCGCATCCGGATTGGTTTCCATCGCTTGCATCGCAGCACGTACGCGCGGGATATAGCCGTGGTGATCCGAACCCCAGATATCGATCAAAAGGTCAAAACCACGCTCAAGCTTATTGAAATGATAAGCGATATCGGAAGCAAAATAGGTCTTCAAACCGTTTTCACGCACCACAACACGATCTTTTTCATCACCGTACTCAGTGGAGCGGAACCATAGCGCCCCTCTTTGCTCGTAGATTTTGCCGGCTTTCTGTAATTTCTCCAAAGCCGCATCAATCACACCGGTATCCATCAGTGAGCGCTCAGAGAACCAGTTATCGAAGCGCACCTTAAAGCCTTCAAGGTCATCGCGGATATCGCCGAGAATGGCATCAACGGCAATCTGGAAAACGTCATAATACTGACTGCCCAGGAGGTTTTTGGCGCGTTCGATAAGCGCATCGATGTGCTTTTCTTTATCGCCGTCTTCCATACCTTCGTCCGGCGTGACATTGGCAAAAACCTCAAATGCCGGTTTATGCAGACGGTTGCCAAATTGGCTGCGAACCTCGGCGGCCACATCCAGAATATAATCACCCTTATAACCGTTACTCGGGAAGGTCAACTCCTCGCCTTGATCCTGCAGATAGCGCAACCAGACAGAAGTGGCCAGAATATCCATCTGGCGTCCGGCGTCGTTTACATAGTACTCGCGACAGACATCGAACCCGGCCGCATCCAGAAGATTGGCAACACTCGCGCCATAAGCGGCGCCACGACCGTGACCGACATGCAATGGCCCGGTCGGGTTTGCGGAAACAAATTCCACCAACACCGATTTGCCCTGACCGACATTACAGCGCCCGAACGCATCCCCCTGCTCGAAAACCTGTGCAAGAACGTCAAACTTAGCCGTATCCTGGACAAAAAAGTTAATGAAACCAGGTCCGGCGATCTCGACCTTTTCGATAACCGGATGATCCGACAGCAAATCCACAATCTTCTGCGCCAGATCACGCGGCGGCATTCCTGCCATTTTGGTCATCATCATCGCCAGATTGGTCGCAAAGTCACCATGCGCCTTGTCGCGTGTGTTTTCAACATGAATTCGCGGTGCGGCATCGGCCGGAATCACACCTTGATCTTTAAGTTGTTGCACCACATCGGTCAAAATTTGCGCAAGTTGCTGCTTCATTTGCTGCTCTCTTTCAAATATGGGTTGGTCTGAAAATATGGGGGATCGGCGCGCTTTAAAGCCTTTTATCCGCGAGTCAAACGCGTAAAACGCCGGCGAAAAATCAAGCCAGTTATCTTAACTGATTTTCAGGATAAAATTACGGGAAATTGCGTCGGCAAAACAAAACGCTTCGCCGACATTTTAAAGATATGAATCGTAAACGAACGTAAACACCTCAATAGGCGCCCGAGCGATTACTCTTTAACGGCCGTCTTTTTCGCCGCGGTCTTCTTGGCTGGCGCCTTTTTCGCGGTTGTTTTCTTGGCCGTCGTCTTTTTGGCTGGTGCTTTTTTCGCGGCGGCTTTCTTGGCCGGAGCTTTTTTGGCCGGAGTCTTCTTCGCTGCTGCTTTTCTGCCGCGACGTTTCGGTTCCGGCGCCTCGTCCAGACGTTTAACACACTCTTCAAGCGTCAGAGCCAGAGCATCCTCGTCTTTAGCGATCTTGGCGTTTTTCTTGGTCGTCAAATCGGTAATATAAGGCCCCCAACGTCCTTTGAGGATCTTAACATCCGGATTTTCCGGGAAAGTTTTAACGATTTTTTCCGCTTCAGCCTGTATCTTGGCCTCAACCAGCACTACCGCTTCATCCAGAGTGATACTTAAAGGATCGTAACCTTTAATCGGGGCGTACTTCTTGCTGCCGTATTCCAGATAAGGTCCGAAAGGCCCTTGCTTGGCAATCAGTTTTTGTCCGGCTTCGACCGAGAAAACGGAACCGTCGACAGCGGTCGCACTGTAGCTCTCCGGCATTTCACCCACTTCGCGTGGTAGCTTGAACAGTTCCAGAGCTTCCTCAAGTTTCAAGGTATCCATCTTCTGTCCCGGCATTAGGCTGGCAAACTGCGGTTTCTCATCGTTTTCGCCGTCCCCGACCTGGACATAAGGGCCGAAGCGGCCGATTTTGACAAACATCGGCTTGCCGCTTTCCGGGTGTTCGCCCAACAGACGCGCTTGCCCCGCCTCTTCACGTGAAACATCTTCTGCGGCTTCGACTTTAGGGTGGAAACGCTTGTAGAAATCATCCAGCATTGCCTGCCACTGCATTTCGCCGTGCGCGATGATATCGAACTTTTCCTCGACCTTGGCAGTAAACTGGTAATCCAGAATTTCACCGAAATGCTTGGTCAGGAAATTAGTTACTATGCCAGCGATATCGGTCGGGAACAGTTTACTCTTTTCGGAACCGGCCATCTCATTCAGGGTTTCCGCCTGCAAACCGTCCGCGGTTAAAGTCAGCTGACGGTAGTCGCGCGGCGTTCCTTCACGGTCTTCCTTGACGACATAGCCGCGCTGCTGAATGGTATCAATGGTCGGCGCATAGGTTGAAGGTCGACCAATCCCCATCTCTTCCAGCGTTCGAACCAGACTGGCTTCGTTATAACGGGCCGGAGGTCGGGCAAAACTCTGACGGGCACCCAAAGTCCCTAACTGCAATGCCTGACCGATCGTCATCGGAGGCAACAGACCTTCATCGCCTTTTCCGCCGAAATCATACACTTTCAGAAAACCATCGAAAGTCACCACTTCGCCTTTGGCCACCAGTTTTTCAGCGTCCAGATTACTGATTCCGATCTCGACCGTAGTACGCTGCAGTTTGGCATCCGCCATCTGCGAAGCGATTGCACGGCGCCAGATCAGTTGATACAGGCGTTGTTCGTTACGTTCGCCGGTCACTTCGCTAACGGCAAAATCGGTCGGACGAATTGCTTCGTGCGCTTCCTGAGCGTCCGCCTGTTTGGTTTTATAGCGGCGACTATGGCTGTACTCGGCACCATAGTTGGTGGTAATCGTCTGCTTGGCCTGATCAATTGCAGTTTCCGACAGGTTCACCGAGTCGGTACGCATATAGGTGATCTTCCCGGACTCGTACAGTCTCTGGGCGATCATCATGGTCTGCTTGACCGAAAAACCGAGTTTGGAGGAGGCTTCCTGCTGCAGCGTCGAGGTGGTAAAAGGCGCTTTCGGGCTGCGTTTGGCCGGCTTTTCGTCGAGAGACATAACCGTCAGATTGGCTTGAGCCACGGCGAGAAGGTATGCCTGAGCTTCCTCTTCGGTTTCAAAAGACGCGTTGCGTTTGACTTCAACGGTACCGCTTACCTGACCGTTCTCGTCCAGCAGTTGCAACTCGCCCTGAACCTTAAAGCTGAAACTGGCTTCAAAAGCTTCGATTTCCTGCTCGCGCTCGACAATCAATCGCACCGCAACCGACTGTACACGCCCGGCGGAAAGCCCGGTACGAATTTTTTTCCAAAGAATCGGCGACAGTTCAAAACCAACGATACGATCCAGGATACGACGCGCCTGCTGCGCATCGACCAGATCCATATCAACCGTACGCGGATGCGCCACGGCATGCTCTATTGCCGGTTTGGTAATTTCATGAAACACAATACGCTTGGTTGTGGTGACATCCAGATTCAGAGCCTCCGCAAGGTGCCAGGCGATCGCCTCCCCCTCGCGGTCCTCATCCGTTGCCAGCCAGACCGAGTCAGACTGTTTGGCGAGTTTTTTCAGCTCGGTAACGTTTTTCTTCTTATCGGCGGAAATTTCATAATTCGGCGTAAATCCGTTCGCCAAATCGATTCCCATCCCTTTTTTCTGAATATCCCGGATATGCCCGTAACTGGAACGCACCACGAAATCTTTACCCAGATATTTTTCGATGGTTTTAGCCTTAGCAGGCGACTCCACGATCACCAAATTTGTCATATATTCCCAATTCTCTAAAAACAAACCCCGTATTCAATAAAACGCGGCTTTATTACAATTAACGGGGTTCAATAATTTCATCTTTTTTCTAGGGTGCAAAATTTTAGGGCGTTTTGCAATGAATTTAAAACGACATTTTATTTATATAGCCGAACAGATAAATTTTGCCCATTCCGGCAAAGCAGACATTTAGCGAACTGGAATTTCGGTTCCGACTCGAAAAAGAGAAGGGGGATACAGGAGCAGTTTCTTCAACGAATTCTCTGCCAGCGACCTGCCGAGAGTTTTTCGATTTTCCCTTGCAACTCCAAAGCCATCAACTCGCTCTGCAGGGATGAAAGCGGCATTTTGCTTAAAACCAGCAATTCGTCTAGCGAAATAGGCTCGAACTCAATCAATGACAGTAATTTGGAGGATTCCGCTGTGGAACCTTCCGGGTTTTCGGTCTGTGCGGAGAACGCCTCCGGTTGCAAAGCAAGTTGCAGAATGGAGCCAAGCTCGGCAAACACGTCTTCTCCCGATTCAACCAGCTTGGCCCCCTGCTTAATCAACTGGTGACAGCCTTTTGCCTGCGGATTATGAATCGATCCGGGAATGGCGAAAACCTCCCGTCCCTGTTCCAATGCGGTACGGGCGGTGATCAAAGAACCGCTTTTCAAGCTCGCTTCGACCACCAGCGTTCCGACGCTCAAACCGCTGATAATACGGTTTCTTTTCGGAAAATTCTGCGCCAAAGGTTTGGTTCCCAGCGGAAACTCCGAGACCATTACGCCTTCGGCAGCAATATCGCGAGCCAGCTGCTGGTTACTGGCCGGATAGACCCGGTCCAGCCCGGTTCCTAGCACTGCGACCGTCTTGCCCTGCCCCTGAAGACCACCCTTGTGCGCAGCCGTATCAATTCCTGCGGCCATACCGGAAGTAATACACAAACCCTGCTGCGAAAGGAAACGAGAGAAGTCATAGGCATTGTCCATGCCTGTTTTGGAAGCGTTACGACTGCCGACCACCGCAATCTGCGGATCATTCAGTAGAGCAAGGTCGCCGCGCACCGCCAAAATCGGCGGCGCATCGCTGATCTCTTTGAGAAGCTGCGGGTAATCCTCATCCCAGTAACTGAGCCATTGTTGCCAATAAGCGCCATTCCGATCCTGTTGCCAGTCAAGCGCTTCATCCACTCTGCTGCCGATCTCCTGCGCCGAAATCTGCTGCTGTTGCCAGGGCGTCAGACCGGCAGTTTCCCGCAAGCTTGTTTCACCCGCCTGCAGCGCTTCGCTAAAAGAGCCGAAGCGATCCAGCAGCGCCTGCAACTGACTCAGCTTGGGCTGGGCCTGATGCAAGCGGAGCAGAGCGGGTAATTCAGACATCTTGGGCATAGTCAGTTATAATGCACGGATTATTTTTAAACCCATAAGTATATACCACTATATACAACTTACTATGACTTTAATGAATGAGCGACGCTATGGAAGAACAGGTGGAACAGCAATTGGAAAAGCTTGATATTGTCCTCTACCCGGATGAAGGCCTGCGCGAGGTGTGCAAACCGGTCAGCGAGATGACCGATCAGATCGACAAACTGATCGAAGAGATGTTCTACACCATGTACGACGCACCGGGAATCGGCCTTGCGGCTCCGCAAATCGCGGTACAGGAACGCATTATCGTGGTTGACGTCTCCGAAACCAAGGATCAGCCGATCGCATTGATCAATCCGGAAATCGTCCAGGAAGCCGGCAGCATCACTTGGGAAGAAGGCTGCCTGTCGCTGCCTGGCGTCTATGCAAAAGTCACTCGCCCGAGCGACGTCATTGTCCGCGGTATGAACCGCGACGGCAAAACGGTGGAAATCGAAGCGAACGAGCTGCTGGCAGTCTGCCTGCAACACGAAATCGATCATTTGAACGGCGTCATGTTTATCGACCATCTGTCCAATCTTAAGCGCACCCGTGCCATGCAGAAATACCGCAAGCTGCAACATCAAGGAAGCTAAATGAGCCAGCCATTAAGAGTCATTTTTGCCGGTACGCCGGATTTTTCCGTTGCGCCCCTGCAGGCGCTTCTGGACTCCGAACACCAGGTTATTGCGGTTTACACTCAGCCGGACCGTCCTGCCGGACGTGGGCGAAAATTAACCGCCAGCCCGGTTAAACAGCTTGCTCTGCAACACAACATTCCTGTCTATCAGCCGCTGACGTTGAAAGACCCGGACGCTCAGGCGGAAGTCGCTGCACTTAACGCCGACGTCATGATTGTCGTCGCCTATGGTCTGATTCTGCCGCAGGCGGTATTGGAAATGCCGAAATACGGCTGCCTCAACATTCACGCATCCCTTCTGCCACGCTGGCGCGGCGCCGCACCGATTCAGCGCGCCATTCAAGCCGGCGACGAGAAGACCGGCGTAACGATTATGCAGATGGATGTCGGACTGGATACCGGCGACATGCTGTATAAAACCGAAACCGCCATCCAGCCTGAAGACAGCGCACAAAGCCTGCATGACCGCCTGATGACAATGGGTGCCGAAGCGCTTATCGCTACGCTGAATGATCTGCAGGAGTTGCAAGACGAGGCGCAAAAGCAGGACGAATCGCAAGTTACCTATGCGGAAAAGCTGTCCAAAGCCGAAGCGCAGATTGACTGGTCACAGGAAGCGGACTCTCTGCAACGCCTGATTCAGGCCTTTAACCCCTGGCCGGTGGCTTTCTGCGACTTCGAAGGTAAGCCTTTGCGCATCTGGCAGGCCAGACTGCCTCAAGCAGACGAGCTGAACAACGAAGCCTTCGACAAGACGGCACCGGCCGGAACCGTGCAACTGGTCAATAAAGCCGGAATCTGGATCCAAACCGGAAATGGGATTCTCTGTCTGCAGACCCTTCAGGCAGCCGGCAAGAAAGCCATGCCGGCCTATGACTTCGCACAATCCAGACAACTTCAGGGGCAGAAACTGCAATGAGCCAGTCGAACGAAAACAGCGGCAGCCACACACGTTTCGTTGCGCTGAAGATGTGTCTCAGCGTAATTGAACAGGGGCGCTCCCTGAGCCAGGTGCTTCCCGAAGGGCTGGCGCAGTTTTCCGACCGCCGCGAACGCGCTTTTGTACAGAATCTGGTGCTGGGCACCTTGCGCTGGCAATTCCGTTTGATGGCGATCCGTTCGCAGCTTCTTAAGAAAAAACTCAAAGCCAAAGACGAAGACGTCAACCAGCTGATTCTTCTCGGCCTGTTTCAAATTCTCTACACCGATACCGCGAAACATGCAGCGGTATCGGAAACTGTCAATGTTACGGCAAAACTCAAGAAACCCTGGGCAAAAGGCCTGATCAACGGCGTTTTGCGCAATTTCATGCGCGAACAGGCGTCGATCTGCGCCGAAGTTGATCTCAAGCCTGCGCAGAAATATGCCCACCCGCAATGGTTTTTTAAAGCGCTACGCAAAGCTTATCCGGACAACTGGCAGCAGATCCTCGAAGCCAACAACCAGATTGCGCCTCTGACGCTACGCAACAACCGTAAATTTCAAAACCGTGACCAGCTTCAGCAACTGCTTTCTGACGCTGGTTTTGCTACGGAACTGCACCCCGATTGTGAACAGGGGCTGATTCTGCAACAAAGCACCGACATTACCCGTTTGCCGACCTATGATGAAGGCGGATTCAGCGTACAGGATGCGGCCGCCCAACAGGCCGCGCAACTTCTCCAGCCAAAGGCCGGAGAGCATATTCTCGACGCCTGTGCCGCCCCGGGCGGTAAAACCAGTCACCTGCTGGAATACAGCGACGGCGATATCGACCTTTTCGCACTGGAAAAAGAGCCCGAGCGTCTGGACCGCCTGGCGGAGAACCTGTACCGACTGGATCTGCAGTGCGACTACACCGTCGGTGATGCCGCCGAACCTGAAACCTGGTGGGACGGACGACCCTTCGACAAGATCCTGCTTGATGCCCCTTGTTCGGCAACCGGCATTATCCGCCGTCATCCGGACATAAAATGGCATCGCGTGCCGGAAGATATCGAAGAACTGGTTCAGATTCAAAGCCGTATTCTCGATGCCCTTTGGCCCACTTTAAAACCGGGCGGCCGCATGCTTTACGCGACCTGTTCGGTTTTACCGCAGGAAAACAGTCAGCAGATACAGGCGTTTCTGGAGCGTACGACGGATGCAAAACTCGTTCCTTTAGCAGTAGAATGGGGTTGGCACGGCAGTACTACCGGCCGACAGATTCTACCGGGCAACCACGGCATGGACGGTTTTTACTACTGCCTGCTGGAAAAGGCCCAGAGTGCTTAAACCGCCTAATTCGCGATCTCGGATGCTATGAAACCCATGCGGAAAACGATTCTCATACGACTTATCTCTTTTTCCGTTGCATGGATACTTTTGTCGACCACCAGCGTCAGTCATGCCGAGTTCCCGAACAAACTTCGCCTTGAACCCTTCAACCTGCTGCTCAATGAACAGACTGCGGAAAGCGCCGATCTGCAAGAAGAACCGCAGGACAAAGAGGTTCTTAGCATCGACCTCGATGAAATCCTGACCGAAAAAAGCGCTACCGACGGCGACAGTCCGCCTGGCATCACCATTCTGAAAGTCGTTGATTACCGTGAAAGCAACCAGCTGAAAATCGATTCGCAAAGCCGTTTCAGCATTGGAAGCAAACAAATCTCGGCGATCAATCACGGCATTCCGATTAAGTTTAAAACCGAAATTCTATTGACCGAAAGCAGCTCTTTTCTTGGCTTCCCCTATCAGCGAACCCGCAAACATGTTCGCTACCTGACCGAACTGACCAGTTACGGCATTAACCGCCAGTACGTCCTGTTCAACAACCGTAATGACAAACTACAACGCTTCGCCACCATCGACCGCGCACTGGAAACCATGGGAACATTGGAAGCCTTTGAAATAGCACACCTTAAAGAACTGCACCCGACGCAGAAATATCGACTGCGAATGCGTATTTTCCTCGATTACTGGACTCTGCCTGCACCGCTGCTACTGGAAGCTCTCCTTGATCCAACTTGGCGACTGGACAGCGGCTGGTTCGAGGTCAACCTGACCACCCCGCTAAGCTGGCAATAAGCGAAAGGACGATTCATGGGCTCTCTAGGAAGGTTTATCAAACAATTTGGCTGGGTCAGTCTGCTGTTCAGCGTTCTGATGGTTATGCTGGCCGTAATGAGTCAGATTCTGCAAAACGCTTCACAGTTCGCTGAAGTCTATTCGGTTCTGCTATTCATCACCTGGCTTGGTGTCGGTGTGTTACTGGTGCTCTTTTTCCGCACTCTATGGAAACTCTACCGACAGCTGAAACAGAAAATTCCCGGCATCAAAGTCACCATCCGCCTGACGCTTCTGGCGACGCTGTTAATGGGGATTCCGGCTATCACCATCTTTGCTTTCTCACTGAACTTCATCCAACAAGGGATCAGCCAGTGGTTCGATGTGACCACCGAAGACGCCTTGGAGAAGGCTTCCAGTCTGGCCAGCATAACCCTCGACAATAAAACCCGCGACAGCCTCAAACTGACACAGTCTGTCGTCTCGCAGCAACAGATTGCACTGGAATTCAATCCGATCGCGGCAGTGGACAGCATCCGTAACCTGATCAACGCCCAGGAAGTCGCTCTGTACCAGACCAACCAGCAACTGATCGCTTTCAGTTCGCAGGACAACACCCAGATCCTGCCGAATACGCCCGGCGATAACCTTTTCCAGCAGGTTCGCAAGGAAACCCCTTACGCCGCAATCGAAAGTCAGCCGGGAGCCACTCAGAAAGAACAGTTTGTACGCGTATTCATCCCGATCACCAACAGCCTGAATGCACAATACGCCCTGCAAGCGATTTTCCCTCTGCCGACCAACATCACCGAACTGTCCGATTCGGTTGCACTGGCGACCGAGCAGTACCGCGAACTTTCCTATCTCAAAGGACCTCTGACTTTCAGCTTTACGCTGATCCTGTCGATGGTGGTGCTGCTGACACTGGTTACGGCGGTGCTATTTACCATTCGCGCGGTACAGAACTTCACCAGTCCGATCCGGGTTCTGGCTCGCGGAACCAAGGCGGTATCGCGCGGCGACTATACCATTCGCATGCCGGTCAAACAGCAGGATGAATTCGGCGATTTGATCAACTCGTTTAACGATATGATCGCGCGCATTGCCCAAGCTCGAAACGATATCAAACTCAGCCACCAGCAAGCCGAAGTCCAGAAACTCTATCTGCAAGCCATTATTCAGAACCTTTCCAGCGGCGTCATCACGCTCGATACGCAGAAACAGATCCGAACCCTTAACAGTGCCGCCGAGCGTATACTCGGCATAAAAAGCGAACACCTTCTCGAACAGAGCCTGCCGTTTCTGGCCAAGGCAAAAAATCTGGAAACCCTGCAGGACGACGAAGCCATGCATCAGCAAAGCCTGCAACTGCTGTTCGACAAGATCGTACAACACTTTGACGACCATCAAAATCAACCCAACCTGACATGGGCATTGCAGTTCGAATTCCAGAGCAGCGAAGGACAGAAAATTCTCATGCTGCACGGCTCGCCTTTACCGTCGTTGGAGAAGCAGGTCGCGGGGTACATTATCGTTATCGACGACATTACCGATCTGGTACAGGCACAGCTGCATGCCGCCTGGAGCGATGTTGCACGCCGACTGGCACACGAAATCAAAAACCCTCTGACACCGATCCAGCTCTCCGCAGAGCGTCTGAACTTCAAACTCGGCCGTCGTCTGCAGGGCGAGGACCGCGAACTGCTGGAGCGCCTGACGCAAACCATTATCGAGCAGGTCAGCACCATGCAGACATTGGTGCAGGCTTTCAGCGACTATGCGAATACACCGGAGGTCGAGCTGCAAAAAACCGAACTGTGCTCTCTGATCCAAGGCATCACCGAGATGTATCAGAATCCGAATGCAAAATGGCAAGTAACCTCGCACCTGAACAACAACTGTCCGCTGGTAATGGCCGATAAAGCCCGCCTGCGCCAACTGTTCCACAACCTGATCAAAAATGCGCTGGAAGCAACCGAAGACCTGCCGCAGCCAAGCGTCGAAATCTCCGCCGAACAGATCGATGAAGATGTACTGCAGATTATGGTCTGCGACAACGGCCCCGGCATTCCCAAGGAGGCTCAGAACTGGATTTTCGAACCCTACGCTACCGACAAACCGAAAGGAACTGGGTTGGGGCTGGCGATTGTCCGCAAGATAGTTGATGAACATCATGGGCAAATCCGCGTTAAGGCTTCACCCGCCGAGGGAACCTGCTTTATAATCACCCTACCTGTTTTAGCTAGCGAGAGAACATGAAACCTGGCAAACTGCTGATCGTTGATGATGAAAAAGATATCCGCAATTTAATGCAAGAAATCTTTGCCGAGGAAGGTTATCAAGTCGCCACGGCCGCCAATGGCATACAAGCGAAACAGGCTTGGCGTCAGAGCCTGCCTGACATTATGTTTCTTGACGTCTGGATGCCGGATGTGGACGGTATTTCGCTGCTCAAGGAGATGCAGGAAGAAGCGCTTCTGGAACACACCAAAGTGATCATGATGTCCGGCCACGGCACCATTGAAACGGCGATCGAGGCAACCCGTCTCGGGGCCTATGATTTTCTGGAAAAACCGCTTTCGCTGGCCAAATTGATCGTCACCGCGGAACGGGCGATGGAAAATATCCGCCTGAATCAGGAAAACCGTCAACTCAAACAGAAGCTGCCGGAACAATTTCTGCCGATCGGCAAAAGCAAGGCGATGGTCAGTCTGCGCGAAACCATCGAACGCCTGTCCAAATTCACCATGCCGGTCCTGATCGAAGGCGAATCCGGTAGCGGCAAGCACCATCTGGCGCGCGCGCTGCACAAAACCAGCAACCGCAAAGACGCCGCCATTGTCGAGCTCTCGGCCTATGACTTCAACCGCTATCTGGAGCAGATGCAGGAATCCGCCCTGATCCAGCAATTACGTCAGGCCGATCAGGGCACACTGGTAGTGGCCAATATCGAACAACTGAGTATTGACGCACAAAACATTCTTACCGACCTGATTAACCATAAACAAGTTCAGGTCGGCAATGAAACCATCGATCTTGATATCCGCGTGATTGCCTTGAGCCGCGGGGATCTGGAACTTGAAGTGGAACACAAAAACTTCCGCGATGACCTTTATCAGCGTCTGAAAGTCATGCCGATCGCAATTCCTGCGCTACGCCAGCATACGGAAGACATCCCGGAACTTTTGGACTTTTTCATCAATCATTATGTGACCCACGATGCTCTGGAATACCGTCATTTCAGCGTTCCGGCGCAAAATATTCTGCGTCAGTACGCTTGGCCTGGGAATCTTAAAGAGTTGCAGAATCTGGTGCAGCGTATACTGATTCTCGGCAACGGCGAAATTTCCGACGAAGAAGTCCGCAAGTATCTCAGCGAATCGCATAACGAAAGTGCCCAGACGGCGGCGATCGATACCAGCGTTAACTTGAAAGAAGCTAAAGACCGCCTTGAAGCCGCTTATCTATCACAACTTTTACGCGAAACCGGCGGAAATGTATCCGAAACCGCCAAACGATCCGGTATCGACCGCACCAACCTGTACCGGAAACTGAAAAACCTCGGAATCGACCCGAAAAATCCGGTTTGAAACCGTCCGAAGGGAATATTGAGACAATAGTTAAATGAATATTGTAATTTTAGGCGCCGGCCAGGTTGGTTCCTCGCTGGCCGAAGTTCTGGCAAACGAAAACAATGACGTTACCGTAGTGGATATCGACCGACTTCACCTGCAACGTCTGCAAGACCGTCTTGATATTCGAACCGTATTCGGACACGCCTCTCACCCGGACATTCTGATGCAGGCTGGCCTGGAAGACGCCGATATGCTGATCGCTGCGACCCAGAACGACGAAACCAACATTGTTGCCTGCCATCTGGCTCAACTCATGTTTCGAGTCCCGACCAAAATCGCCCGCGTCCGCGGGCGTTCCTATCTTGAGCACCCGGAACTTTTCAACCGCGCTGAAAACGAGAAAGCGATTGATATCGACCTGCTTATCAGCCCGGAAAACCTGGTTACCAACTACATTCTCCAGCTTATCGCCTATCCCGGTTCGCTGCAGGTAATCGACTTCCATGACGGTAAGTTGCGCCTGGTCGCCATGCCGGCCCATGAAGACGGATTGCTGGTTAATAAGAAAATCAATACGCTGAGAAACCATCTGCCGAATCACATTAAGACCCGCATTGTCGCGATCTACCGTAAGGACGAAATCGTTATGCCGACCGGCGACACCGTAATTCGTACCGGGGACGAAGTCTTCTTCCTTGCCGAACCACAGCATGTCCCGGCGATCATTACCGAACTGCGTCAGCGTAAAGAGAAGCCTTCTCGTAACATTATGATTGCCGGCGGAGGAAATGTCGGTTTCCATCTGGCGCAGGCGCTGGAAAAGACCCATCAGGTCAAACTGGTCGACCACAACATGAATCAGGCCAGAGAGGTCGCGGAAAAACTGAACAACACCGTTATTATCCACGGCGACATCTCCGATAAAGATCTCCTGCTGGAAGAGAATATTGATGAAATCGACCTGTTTGTCGCCGTTACCAACAGCGACGAAGCCAATATCATTTCCGGTATGCTGGCCAAAAAGCTCGGTGTGCGTCGAGTGATCGCACTGGTCAACAATCAGTCGTATGTTGAGCTGATCCAGCTCAACGGTATCGATGTCGCGATTTCCGCCGACCGGATCACAACCAGTAACCTGCTGCACCACACTCGTCAGGGAGACACTGTCAAGGCCGTCACTCTGCGACGAGGCGCGGCCGAAGCGATGGAAGTAGTCGCGCACGGTAGCGAAAACACCTCGGAAATCATCGGTAAAACCATTGCCGAAATTCCTTGGCCGAGCGACATTACCGTCGGCGCCATTATCCGCAACGATCAGGTCATTATCGCCCACCGCGATCTCGAGATCGAAGCGGAGGATCACGTCGTACTCTTCCTGACCGACCCGAACAGCACCTCTGCGGTTGCCGAACTGTTCGCAACCAGCAAACCGAGCTGGTTCAGCTGGAGCTAACCTCAGATGCACTCCAAAATCATACTCAAGGTCATCGGCCTGTTACTGATGATTTTCAGTTTAACGCTGGTACCGCCCGTCATTATCGCCGCCATCTACAATGACGGCGCGCTGATCGAATTCGCATCGGTCATGGGCGGCGTCCTCTTGTTTGGTCTACTTCTCTGGCTTCCGGTACGCGATTACAAACACGACCTGAAGATCCGCGACGGCTTTTTCGTCGTGGTAATGTTCTGGGTGGTATTAGGGGTCGTCGGTGCTCTGCCGCTGTACATCGAACAAGAGGTCTCTCTGAGCCTCACTGACGCAATTTTCGAGTCCTTTTCCGGCCTGACTACGACCGGGGCGACCGTTCTGACCGGCTTGGACAATATGCCGCAATCGATACTCTGGTATCGGCAACAGCTGCAATGGCTTGGCGGCATGGGGATTATCGTACTGGCGGTCGCCGTTCTGCCGATGCTCGGCGTTGGTGGCATGCAGTTGTATCGAGCGGAAACACCGGGACCGGTCAAGGATTCAAAAATCGCCCCACGTATTTCCGAGACGGCCAAAGCGCTATGGTATATCTATCTAGGTTTGACTCTGACCTGTGCGATTGCTTACTGGATGGCCGGCATGGACTGGTTCGACGCCTTCAGCCACAGCTTCTCGACCGTTGCTATCGGCGGTTTCTCAACTCATGATGCCAGTATCGGGCACTTTGACAGCTTTGAAATCGAGCTGGTCGCAATTTTCTTTATGTTTCTGGCAGGAATTAATTTCGCCCTGCATTTCAGCGCCTTCCGCAACCTGAATACCAACGTCTACCTCAGCGACCCGGAGTTCAAACTTTACGCCACACTGCTGATTCTGGTGACCGTTCTAGTCAGTCTGTTCCTTTATCTGCATAACGTCTATCCGACATGGGAAGAATCCATTCGCTACGGCCTGTTTCAGAGCGTCTCTCTGGCCACGACCACCGGTTTCGCCAATGCCGATTTCTCCGCATGGCCCGGATTTCTGCCGGTTCTGCTGATTTTTGTCAGTTTTATCGGCGGCAGCGCCGGCTCGACTGCCGGGGGCATGAAAGTCATCCGCTTCCTGCTGTTGAGCAAACAGGTGATCCGCGAAATTCAGGGATTACTGCACCCGAATGCAATCATGCCGGTTAAACTCGGAAATAAGAGTATTCCGGAAAAGGTCATGATGGCGGTCTGGGGCTTCCTCGCGGTTTATGTCTTTACTTTCACCATCATTATGCTGGTAGTCATGGCGCTCGGCGTCGATCAGGTCACTGCCTTCTCTTCGGTGGCGGCGATGATGAACAACCTAGGCCCCGGGCTCGGCGCAGTCTCGGCAAATTACCAGAGTCTCAGCGATCCGGTGAAATGGGTGCTGACGTTTGCCATGTTGCTGGGCCGTCTGGAAATCTTTACTCTACTGGTACTCTTTACGGCCGCTTTCTGGCGTAAATAAAGGATAAACAATGAGCAGCGTGCAACAGAAATGGGAGCAGCGTTATGCCGACGCCAACCTTAAGACTCCAGCCAATCCGTGCTATGTGCTGCAGCAGCACAGCAAACTGTTGCCTTTTTCCGGCAAAGCACTCGAACTGGCCTGCGGTCTGGGCGGTAACGCCCGCTTTCTGGCACGCTGCGGCTTGAAAACCGATGCCTGGGATATCTCCGATAATGCCCTGACGGTGCTCAATAATTACGCCAGCCTGAATCACCTGCCGATTACACCGTTAATTACCGATCTGGAGCAGATGCTGCTGCCTTATCAAAAGTACGACGCCATTGTCGTCAGTCGCTATCTCGACCGTTCAATCGCCAAACAGATTATGCAGGCCCTGAAACCGAATGGACTGCTCTTCTACCAGAGTTTTCTCGGCCCGAAGCAGGAAAACGGACCGGGCAATGCCGACTTCTATCTTAGCAGCGGCGAACTGCCGAAACTTTTCTCCGGCTTGCGCTGTGAAGTCTATGGCGAAGGCTGGCTTGCATCGGAAAATTCGCTCGACCTGAACCCTAAGCAGCGTTATAGTTGGTTCGTCGGCAAAAAGATTGCATAAAACTTTTGCCATCTTATGGAGGCGTTATTGATATGGATATTCAACTGACCGACAACGCATTGGTCATTATTCTTTTTATCGCGGTACTGTTTATTCTGATGCGCGGAGTCAAAGTTGTTCCGCAAGCCGAAAACTGGGTTATCGAACGGCTCGGAAAATACAACAGCACCCTGGAGGGTGGACTGAACTTTATTATTCCCTTTATCGATGATGTCCGCGTCAAATACAACATGCAGGAACAGACCATCGATATCCCTTCGCAAAGGGTCATCACCAAAGACAACGTCTCGATCTTCATTGACGGTATCGTCTTTATCCGCATTACCGATGCCCAGTCGGCCACCTACTCGGCGCTGGACGTTAAACAGATGATCAGCCAGCTGTGCCAGACCACCCTGCGTTCCGAGATCGGTTCGCTGGAGCTGGACGAAACCCTGAGTTCGCGCGACGACCTGAATGCCTCCCTGATGCAGGCGCTGAATAATGCCAGCAACGAATGGGGCCTGAAAGTCACCCGAGTCGAGGTCAGCGATATCTCGGTGCCGGAAGAAGTACAGAAAGCGATGGAACTGCAACTGCAGGCGACGCGTGAAAGACGCGCCATCGAAACCAAAGCGCAGGCGGAAAAAAATGCAGTCATTGCCGAAGCCGAAGCCTTGAAGCAGAAGGCGTTTCTTGAAGCCGAGGCGCTTGAGAGAACGGCCGATGCCGAGCGTTACCAGCAGGAACAGCTTGGTATCGGTCAGCAACTGGCGATCGAAGCCGTCAATCAGGCGATGCAGGAAAATCCGCAGGCAGCGGAATATCTCTTGGCCAAGGATCGGGTTAAAGCCTTTTCCGGATTGGCCGAATCCGATTCCAGCAATAAAATTGTCATCCCGGTGGAAACCAGCGAACTGCTCGGTTCCATGAGCCTGATCCAGCATCTGCTCAAACAGGACAAATAGGAGAGCCCAGATGTTCGAATGGATGATCGACTCTTCCCTGACCCCATCGATTCTGATTATCGTCGGTATTCTTATGATGCTCGGCGAAGTGCTGATCGTCGGGACTTTCGTGCTTTTCTGGGTCGCGCTGGCGTTTATCCTGATGGGGATCTACAGCCTTTATCAGCCGCTCGACTGGCGACTGCAGCTGGTGATTATTACCGCACTCGGCGCGCTTTTCACTTGGCTTCTGAACCCATACCTGAAAAAAAGCCAGCACCCGAATGAAGCGGACAGTTTTGCCCCTGAAAACGCCCATGGCTACGGCCGATTGCATCAGGACAAAAACGGCGACTATTCGGTTTTCTATCGTGGAACCTACTGGCTGATTGATCCGCAAACTCCTCCGGTGGATCCGCAGAACGGTACGGAAGTGATTATTCTTGAAGTGAAGGGGAATTACGTCAAAATCGGCTCAAAAGAGCAAGACGCCTAGAAAACGGCAACCCGAATTAGCGCTTGCGATAGATATTCGGAGCGCCTTCCGGCTGGCCGCGGAAGCGGCGATAGGTCCAGAGATATTGTTCCGGTGCCAGACGGATACAGGTTTCAATCCCCTGATTCAACGCACTGGCGGCAGCAAGCGGATCCTCGGCCGCCAATGCCTGACGGTCCGCCGGCAGGATATGCAAAACAAAACCGCCCTGCGGATGACGCAGCGCGATCAGATACAGACACTCCGCTTCGCTTTTCTGCAATAACTTGCTGACCAGCGTCATCGTACGTGCCGGCACCCCCATAAAAGGGGCATGCACGCCGTTTTTCCCGGCGTCCTGATCCGGCAATATCGCCGACAACTGATTCTCTTTCAAGGCTTTGATAATCTGACGAATGCCGCGCAGATCGGTCGGCACCAGAGTCGCGCCGAAACGCGTTCTTGCTGCACGCATACTCTTTTCCAACCCCTGCAGATTCGGCGGACGGTACATAATCGTTGAAGGATAATTCATGGAAATGTAACTTCCGGCAACCTCCCAGTTACCGATGTGCGGACCAAGCAACAGAACGCCCTTTCCTTTTGCATAGGCGGCATCCAAAAGCTCCTGCCCCTTCACCTCTCTGACCGAGTTTTCAACTTTCTCTTTCGGCCAGCGCCACATGGCACCAAGCTCCAGTATCGACTGAGCGTTGTGCTGCAGAGTCGCTTTGAGCAGTTTTTTGTGCTCCTGTTCGGAGCGCTGCGGATAAACGGCGCGCAGATTACACTGAGCCAGAAAACGTGCATGGCTCGGCAACCAGTAAAAGAGTGTGCCCATTCCTTTCCCTAACAGGCGGACTGCCGACAGCGGCAACATCGACAGAATTTGGATCAGTGCAACCACAATCCAACTTGCTACCCGGTGGACTGAGCGCTTTAATAAAGAGCGTTTTTTCGGCTTAGAATTCATTACTGTCTCGATATTCGGCTATTTCAGCTGTGCTGTGCCTTCGTGATTGTCGTCGGCGATCAGCGGTTGCATAGCGGTCCAGAGATTGGCATACAGATGTTTGTTCTTCTTTTCCTGTTCCAGCAGAAGCGCTTTGGTTTCGGCGCGAGCCTGCGGCTTGGCATAACAGGCCGGACAGTTATCCGGAATGACCGGCAGATTGGCCGCCTCGGCAAAATCACGCGTCTGATTTTCACGTACTCTGACCAGAGGTCGGATAATACGGATATCGCCTTCGTCGTTCAGATAATGCGCTTTCATGGTACGCAGTTGACCGGCATTAAACGCCGACATGATAAAGCTTTCCGCCAGATCGTCGAGATGCTGCGCCAACGCCAATACGTTGTAGCCTTCGCGACGGCACACGGTATAAAGCTTGCCGCGTTTCTGACGCGCGCAGAAGCTGCAGAAAGAATCGCCTTTCATATGCGCATCGGCAAGAGCGACCAAATCTTCCGACTCGTAGAAATAGGGAACACCCAGCTTAGCAACCCATTCCTTCAACGGCGAAGGATCAAAGCCGGGAATTTCCGGATCTATGGTGCAGGCCGCCAGCTCGAATTTGACCGGCGCATGCCGTTGCAGATGCTTGAGAATAACCAGCAGGGCCAGAGAATCCTTTCCACCGGAAAGCCCCAGAAGCACCCGATCGCCGTCACGCAGCATCTTGTACTGCGCCATGGCTCGCCCGACCAGTTTCATTATCGATTTTGGTGGGATAATCCAGTCCTTGGTACGCTCTTTCTTGGTCAATTTCGGTTGAGTTGTCGATTCCGCTTCGCTCATGGCTCTGTTATTTGCTTGCTGTAAAAATTTAGCGCCTATTTTACAATAATCGACACTCGCCAAATCTAAATTCTTAGCCGGGAATGCTTCATGCCAAAGACCTTATCGCTTTTTTTCTATGCCTGCGCAGTGCTTTTATTCAGCCTGTTCGCGGTCACAAGTCGCGCCGCAGCCCTTCCAGCGCTGCCAATCGACGCCGATAACCTGAGTGGAATAGTCGAATTCGACGACTATCTGGCGCTGGTCACCGACGAAGGCAGTCGTCTGGCGATATTGAAACGACATGGCGCCGATTGGCAGCTGCAACAAACGCCTTCTCTGGATAAGGATTCGGTCGAACTGGATCTGGAGGCACTCGCTTACCAGGCGCCTTTCCTGTACGCGCTCGGATCGCACAGCGCCAAGCGCAAAAAATTAAAGGCCGACAAAAACCAAAAACAAAACCTGAAACGGCTGGCGCAAACCAGCCCTGAAGAAGAACGGCAACGGCTATTCCGACTGACGCTGAATCAAAATGCAGACATAACGGAAATA
Organism: Thiomicrorhabdus xiamenensis; assembly: GCF_013282625.1. Classification (NCBI taxonomy): domain Bacteria; kingdom Pseudomonadati; phylum Pseudomonadota; class Gammaproteobacteria; order Thiotrichales; family Piscirickettsiaceae; genus Thiomicrorhabdus; species Thiomicrorhabdus xiamenensis. The sequence continues at coordinate 274,124 of NZ_CP054020.1, read as the reverse complement.
CAAAGCCTTTCGCTACAGGAGATCCTGGCCGAGCAGAAAATCGTCGCGCCTTTTATCTCTATTCCCAGTAAAGAGAACGGAATCGATCTTGAAGCGCTGACCGTCGATGCCAAAGGCCGTCTTCTGGTCGGCTTTCGCGGCCCGGTATTACGCGGCAACTGGGTACCGGTTCTGCGCCTGAAACTGCAATCAGACAGCCATTTCGCCGTTAAAAAAACCAAATGGCTGTGGCTCAATCTGGACGGCCGCGGTCTGCGCGGCATGAGTCCGGTTAAAGATGCCGACGGGAGCCATCAGGGGCAACTGATCCTCGCCGGAGCGGTTGGCGATCAGGCACTCTCCTATGCCGTCTATTACTGGGATGAAAGCAATCAACTGAGCGGAACCGATCGCGATACACAAGGCTTGCGTCTGTTGTGCGAAATCGACAGCCCACAAGGCAAACCGGAAGGCATACAATTCAAACGCCGTGGCAAAGGCAGCATTGAATTTCTGATACTGGAAGACGGTGTCGAAGGCGGCAACCTGCATTTACAGACGTGTCGTTTTTAAAAAGAGCGTTTCACAAACACCCCCAAAAACAACTTATTCGTTATAAATTTTTTTAAGCGCTAATGGCGACAAGAGTTGTTAGAATCATCTACCTAACAAACGTTAGTTAGATTTAATTTCGACTCAAAACCCACCAAGGAGCGCTTATGCTTTTTCGCCCTATTACCACCGCTATACTGGCAACCTTGACCTGCGGCATCAGCTTTCAGGTTCAGGCTTCTTCCGATGATCCTTTTGTACAGGGATTTGCCGCCTACGCCAAAGAAAACGGCGCTTTAAGCGGAAGTCTCGAAGCTTACATGAAAGATGTGCAGAGTGCGGAACGCAAAGCCGGTTATATCGGAAAGAAACTGACACTCCCTGCACCTCAGAAAGTGACCGATGGAGCCTATACCGTGGTCGGCAGTCTGATCTGGCACACACCGGAAAACTTCGGTTTGAACAACAACCTGTCATGGGTCGAGTTTGAAGACGGCGTTTTCGTTTTCAATGCCGGACCAAACCCCGCCGTTGCATACAGTTTCCACCAGCAGATCAAACAACACACCGATAAACCGGTGAAATGGATCGCGGTAGAAAACTCTCAGGGCCACGCCTATCTGGGTGCCAGCTACTGGGTGAACATCGGCGTCAAAAACCTTTATTCGCACAGCCGCGCCAATCAGGACTTCAACAACGGCTTTAAAGAGATCAAAGCCAGCTGGGCGCGACGCGTCGGCGAGGACATCACCCACTCGGCGCGCAATGTCAGTGACAAGTTCACCGAATTTGACGACAAGCTGGTAATCGATGTCGGCGGCGGCGAAACGGTCGAGCTTCTTAATTTCGGACCAGGACATACTCCGGGATCGACACTCGCCTATATCCCAAGCCGTAATCTGCTGTATACCGGTGACGTTGCCTATAACAAGCGTTCTCTGGCCCTGTTCTCCTACACCCATACCGGACACTGGGTTGACACTTTCAAAGCGATGAAAGCCGCTATGCCGGAAGATGTCATTGTCGTTCCGGGACACGGCGCTCCGACCGATATGGCGAAAATCAGCGAAGACACTCTGGGCTATCTTGAGTTTCTGCGCAATGCCGTCAAGCAGAAGATTGCCGCAGGTGGCAAGGAAGAAGATATGGCTTCAATCGACCAGTCTGCCTATAAAGACCGTCCGGTGTACCAGCAAACGCATCAGCACAATGCGGTTCACGTCTATAAAGAGCTCACCGGGGGCGACTTAGGACAAAGTTTCGAGTAAGATTTACCCATAAGAATAAATTCGAAACAAAGGGCTTTAATTGATGCAGACTTATGACCGTATACTGGCGCATTCCGCGGAACTTTTCTCCGAAAAAGGATTCGAGGCCGTCTCAATGCGGGATATTGCCAAAGCCTGCGGAATTAAAGCCCCTTCGCTATACAACCATTTCAAAGACAAACAGAGCCTTTATCAGGCCACTTTGAAATCGGTTTTCGATCAGCACAACGAACAACTGATTGCAGTATTGGTCGGCGAACAGAGCGCCGAAGAGAAACTTAAAGAAGTGATTCGTCTGAGCGCCTATAAAATGGCCGAAGACACCTTTTTCCGCCAGTTAATTCTCCGCGAGCTGTTACAAAACGATCCTCAAAAGTTGCAGTTTCTTGCGGAAACCGTAATGGCTGAAAGCTGTAAACAGCTGGAAAAAATTCTTCGACAAATTAATCCGGACAGCGATCTGCACTTTACCATCACCACTCTTCTCGGAATGACACTGTTCCATTTCCAGATCGGAAATATGCGCGATTTCCTTCCCGGCTCGCAGCCCAAACACCATCAGACCGACTATCTGGCGCAACAGATATTTGCAACCACCTTAAAAAGCTTGAAAGCTTAGTCTCTTATTCGCCCACCCTATTGAACAGCGCTATTAGACAGCTGAGGCGGTCGCTTCAATGCCATCTCTCTTAATGAGAAACTCTGCATCTTATTCTGCACGCTGGAAACCTGTTCAATGATTTCCGTCGAGGTCGAGGTCACCTGCTTCACCAGTTCGGCATTGGCAAAAGTGACATTTTCAATCTTCTGCAACGCTTCATTGACTTCGATAATCGAATGATTCTGATCTTTGATCGATGACTTCATCTGCACGGCCTGCTCGGCGATCTTCTCAATATGGTCGACATTGTTACTGAATACCGAACGCGTCTGCTCGGACAGTTTTAAGCCGCGTTCCACCCTTTGCAACGTCTGCTCGGTTACCTGGCGGATCTGCTGCGAGGCTTCCGCTGAACGCTGCGCCAAATTACGCACCTCCTGGGCGACCACGGCAAAACCGCGCCCCATCTCTCCGGCTCTGGCGGCTTCGACCGCGGCATTCAGCGCGAGCAGGTTTGTCTGGAAAGAGATGCTGTCGATGGTATCGGTCATGCCAGCAATCTCCTGACTCGCCAGTTCGATCTGCTGCATGGCATCGACCATCTCTTCGACGGTATTAACGCCGGAAGAGGTCTGCTGTTTGACATTCGCCGTCGCTTCGGCCACCTCGGAAGACTGGGCAAAACTGCCCTCCAGAAAGGTCACCATCGCCCCCATGCGCTGGGATGTTTTCTGAATCAGATCGGACTGACTTTCGACCCGCTGATTCAATTCCTGATTACCGTCGCTGATTTCGCGAACGCCGACTTCGGCCAGATGCGACGACACTTTAATTTCATCCAGCATCTGACTGACTTTTTCCGCCATGGAAACCATATGCTCTTTAAGTTCGCGCAGTTTGCCCTGATACTGTCCCGGAATCTCGTAGGAGAAATCCCCTTCACTGAACGCCTGCAAAGCCGCAACCTTATTGAAAATCGCCTGTTCCAGATTATGCAGCGCATCGTTCAAATGGCTTTTCAGATAGCCGAGATCGCCCGGCATCTGATGTTCGATGCGCAGAGAAAAATCCCCCCGCTCCATCGCCAGAGAAATACGCCGCACTTCGTCAATCGCCTGCTTCTGTTCGAAAATCGCTTTCTGCAAACCGCTCATAACCGAGTGATACTGGCCTGTGTAATCTTTCAACGCAATCTGATGGTTTAAGTTTCCGTTGGCCAGAGACTGACTGACCTCTTCGAGCCCATTCAAGGTCTGCTTTACCTGCCCGATACTGGCATTGAAATGATCAGCCATTTTTTTCAGATCTCCCTGATAATTTTCAGAGAGCGAAATATCCAGATCGCCGTGTGCAAGCGACTGGCTGCTGACAATCACCTCCTGCATGGCCCCGGAAAAGCTTTTTAACAGCGCCTCGATCGACTGTTCCATATCGGTCAGTTCATTACGGCCTTGCGCTGTCTGCCAGGCGTCAAAGTCCATTCGGCGGGTAATATGGTTAACCTGTCGCTTCATGCGATTCAAAGGTCGGGTAATCGAACGGATAAACAGCATATTGACCAGCACCATAGTCAGGAGACCGCCGAGGGCAACCCAGACCATCTGCTCGATACGCTCGGCAGAAAGGATTTCAACTTCCTGCAAGGCATCAACCCGCTGCTGTTTGTAGAAATTCAACAGCCGGTCAAAATGTTCTTGCGCCGAATAGACCAGTTTTGAGATGGTTCGGTCATTCTCCCTAGCCGTGCGCAGACCGTCGCGGATATCATGCATGCTTTCGATAAAGCCGTCGCGCGAATCATTCACGCCTTCGAATGTTTCCTGCACCAGGAAGTTACCGCTCAACCCCTCGTTAAGCGAAGCGAGATCCTGTTTCGCACTTTCGCCCAACCCCTTTTCTTCGAACTGGTCAAGAAAAGCAAAATCGCCGGAAACCATCAGTTGCGCCGCCAGACGTTTGGAAATCCGCAACTTCTCCTGCAAACTTGAGATATTCTGCTGCAGAGCCGGTTCTTCAGTCACTGCTTCACTGACCAGCAAAACATTCAGTTTCTCTTCAATTGACTCCGAGCTGCTTTCGATACCGTATTGATAGGTGTTTTCGATATCTTTTTTCAGAAACAGATAACTCTGTGTCGCTTTCTGCAGATTGATCAGAACGCGGTTGATCGCCAGCAGATCTTCGACCTGTTCTGCCGTCTCTGGCGTTTGAATTTCGCCCTGATCCGCAGCCGTTTGCAAATAGCCATTGCCGTTATCTTCGACCTCGACACCCAGCATCGCGAAAAACTCAAGCAGCAGATTCTGCTGGGCATCCAAAGCCTGGGCAAATTTCACCTGCCCTTCGTCAGAGCGGGTCAGCAGCAAGCGCATCATTTCGTCCACCAGCGCGCGGAAACCGTCATGAAAATTTTCGATCGGCGCGATCTTCTGCGTTTCCTGCTGCAGAATGCTGTTGGAAGAAGCCTGCGCTTTCCACAAACCGCTTAAACCGCCCCAGGCGATTGCAAAAGTAATCACTACCGCAATCGACAAATTGAGCCACAGTCGTTTCACAATCGATAAATTTTTCACTTCGCATGCCCCCGAGAATAAACCCGTTATATCTGTAAGTATTTTTAATCGGGGGAATGGTAGCGGCCGCAATAGAAGTCAATATGAAACTTAAATGACAGTTTGTTAATGGTCGTATGCCCGACTGAATAGATGGAAATTAGACACTTTCCAGTATCGACGCCCTTTAAAAAAACCAATACCGTCCTTAGATTATTGTTCGCAATGACACTTGCGTTTCAGCTCATTAACTCACAAAAATGATTTGGAGGTGTATATGCGAAAAAACTTGCCTTTAATGTTTGCCGCTCTGGCAGTCACAACCGGTTTAAACCTGCCGAGTCTGGCCTCGGCCTCTCAGGAAAGCGGTTCCTATAATGATCCGTATACAGCCGGATTCGAAAACTATGCCAAAGAGAACCCGGCGCTCGCAGCAGCTATTCGCGCCTATATTCAAGACCTTAAACAGGCAGAACAGCGCAAACCTGAATTAAAGGAAACGCCTGAAGAACTCGGGCACGGACAGCAGTAGGCGGTTAATCAGCGTTGCACTGCGGACAATAAAAAACGGCGCTTAATAAGCGCCGTTTTTGTATATGAAAGAAAGCTGTTCAGCTTAGGCGAGCAGTGCCGGAATGTTCTTATAAAGAATAAACAGCCCCATCAGTAGCATAAAGATTGCGAAGCCTTTCTTAAGCGCTTCCTGATCGATTCTGGAACTGATCTTGTGCCCCAGCCAGCCACCGAAAATACCGATCGCCGAGAAAATTCCGATAATACTCCAGTCCAAAGTCAGATCCAGCGCTTTGAGCACCGACAGATATTCGACAAAACCGGCAAACGACTTCACCGCAATAATCACCAGACTGGTTCCGACCGCCAGACGCATCGACAGACCGCCCAGAAGCACCAGCGCCGGGATAATCAGGAAGCCGCCGCCGACACCGACCAGACCGGTAACACTCCCGACGATGAAACCGTCGATAGCGATCTTATAAAAAGCGCGCGGTTCATGTTCCCCGTCCTGAAGCTTCATCGGCTTGTACATGAAATAAGCCGCAATCAACAAAAGAACGGTGAAAATCAGCATCTGAATCGCATCCGAAACGAAATGCGCACTCCAGGCACCGGCTACGGCACCGGCCATTCCCGGAACCCCGAAGAGAACCACGGTTTTCCACTGAACCAGCTGTTGTCGAGCATAGGGTATTGCCGAAAAGACACTGATAATACCGACAATCATCAATGATCCGGCTATCGCCACTTTCGTCTCCTGACCGACCACATAGGTCAGAACCGGAACGGTTAAGATCGATCCGCCTGAGCCCAGAAGCCCCAGCGTAATCCCGATAAACAGTGCGCCAATCCAGGCAAATACCATAGGATTCTCCTAAAAATTACTAATCGCTAATATACGAAAAAAACTGGCCCCATTTTACACAAGCCCAACCCGCAAAATATGACGAAAGTATGATCGTCAGCCAAAGCCAAAAGCTTGAACGGTGCGGGATCAGGAACGACGGGTCAGAAAAACGCCGCTTTCAATATGATGCGTGTAAGGAAACTGATCGAACAACGCCGTCTGCTGAATCTCATGCGTCTGCGTCAGAACTTCCAAATCTCTGGCCAGAGTTTTCGGGTTGCAGGAAATATAGATAATCCGCTCATAGTCGCAGACCATCTTGCGGGTCAGGTCATCCAGACCGGAGCGCGGCGGATCGACAAAGATCGTGCTGAAATCATAGGATTGCAGATCGATTCCTTTGAGACGATTGAACTCGCGTCCGCCGAAAGCTTCGGTAACCTCTTCGGCCGCCATCTTGATAATCTGCAGGTTTTCGACCTGATTAGCCGCAATATTCACCTGCGCCGAGGCGACCGAAGTTTTGGAAATTTCCGTCGCCAGCACCTTACGGTAACGATCGGCCAAAGCGATCGAGAAGTTGCCGTTACCGCAGTACAGTTCGATCAGATCACCATCCGACTGCCCGGAAACCGAACGTGCCCAATGCAGCATATGCTGCGCGACATAAGGATTCGGCTGGGTAAAGCTGTTTTCGATCTGCTGGTAGTGATAAGGCTTGCCGTCCACTTCCAGCGTCTCGGTAACAAAATCGGCATCCAGCAGAATTTTCTGCTTACGGGCGCGCCCGATAATATGCGTGATCGGCAGCTGCTTGCGAAGATTATCCGCCGCCTGCAACCATTCCTCATCGCCCTCAATCTGACGGCGATAGATCAAAGTGACCAGCATTTCGCCGCTCAGCGTGGCCAGAAAATCGACCTGAAACAGTTTCTTGCGCAATACCGGTTCGCTTTTAATCGCCTCCATCAACGGCGCCATCAGATTAGCAATCGGCTCGATCGCCATCGGACATTCGTCAATGCGGACTTTCTGCTTGGTTTCCTGATCGAACATGATATAAAAGGTATCGTCTTCTTCATGCCAGACACGAAATTCGGCGCGCGCGCGGTAATGCGCCGACGGCGATTCAAACACCTGCAGATTCGGAGTCTGCGGCAGTAAAGACTGCAAACGTTCTACCTTGTCAGCAAGCTGCTGTTGGTAGGATTCAGGAAAAACTTGGCACAACATAGTCAATTCAATCTAATTACGCCCGGCGCAGACGCCCCCGGCTTGATGGCAAACAAAACAACTATTATAGCAACTCCTGCTCTGCATACCTGTAAGAGCATCAGAAAATTCTTTTCTCGGAAACTCAGTAATTCCTGCCTGAAATTAAGTATATTTAAGTAAATATAAGGGTATGATAATTAACCGAAACCAGAGCATATCACCATAGAGAATAATGACTCAGCCGACTTTTTTAATCGTTGATGACCAGAAATCAATCGCCAACCTGCTTAAGCAGGAACTAAAAGCCCGTAGCTCTTTACCGATAAAAATCTGCCACACTCTTTCCGAAGTCCACTCATTTCTTGAAAGCGGTGCTCCCGTCGAGGTCGCGCTGTGCGATCTGAATCTTCCTGACGCGCCCAAAGGCGAGGTTCTAAAGCTTCTGCTGAAAGAGCACATTACAACCGTCGTTTTCAGCGCCTCTTTTAATGAAAAAAAACGCAACGATCACATATACAGAAAAGTCGCCGATTTTGTCCTGAAAGACAATCCGGCAGCAATCAACTATGCAGTTGATACCATGCTCAATCTGCACAAAAACCCTCGACGTCAAATCTGGCTATTAAGCACCAATCAATCCCGCTTTTCTCAAAGACTGATTAATATGCTGTATCTGCAGCGCTATCAGGTGACCTCCTTTGAACAACCTTCAAGAATCCGAAAACACTTAAAAACACAGAAGCCGGATATGATTCTCCTAGAAGATTCAAGCCATATAGATCCAAACGAACTGTTCAATCTGATTAATGACATACGCCAGCAATACAACTCAAACCAGCTACCTATGATGGCCTGTGAGCCAGTGGAACATATCGAGCTGGCGCTCAAAATGATGAAATATGGTGTCAATGACTTCTTTAACACCTCTTTCACTCCTGAAGAGTTTTACGTACGACTGAAACAGAATATTGAACTGAGCGAGTCCTATCGGGAAATCGAATACATCTCTCGCAGAGACTCCCTCACAAACCTTTTTAATCGGCGTCACTTTTTTGAGCGCGGCGAAACTCTGTTCAAACAATGGAAAACAGCCCAAAAACCATTTTTTACCTTAATGATCGATATCGATCACTTCAAAAAAGTGAACGATACCTATGGTCATCAAAAAGGTGATGAAGTCATTGTTTATGTTGCCCAAAGCTTGCAGACGCACTTCTCTTATAATTTAGTGGCACGCTTTGGTGGAGAAGAATTTTGCGTCTTTGGTGAACTCAATTCGCATGATGAATTAGCCGGTAACTGTGAAGCCCTTCGACAGCAGATTGAAACAGAATCGAAAGCTAGCGTCGGCTTGCCGGTCACCATCAGTCTTGGTCTTTGTACACATGGCAACTCGCTAGAACACGCCATTATGCAGGCAGATAATGCTCTTTACACCGCAAAAGAAACCGGACGCAACCGGCTATCAAAGTGCTCAAAAACCAAATAGAAAAGCGTACTACCCAAAGAAAACCGCAGAGAAGCCTCAATCCTTTCGAGTGCTCCTGAGCCGATCAAAGTGCAATGAGAATGATTACAGACGAAAATTTCAAAATCGGGTAAAATAACCGGCTTAATTTTATCTCTCTAACCGCATAATTTACGGGAAAGTTTCATGAGTTCACGCGCACAACGTTTATCCATTTTGAAATCCTTGCTGGCCGAGCGAGTCGTCGTCCTTGACGGTGCCATGGGGACAATGATTCAGGGTTTAAACCTGAGCGAAGAGGATTTCCGTGGCGAGCGCTTTGCCGACTATCACATGGATATCAAAGGCAACAACGATATTCTGGCGATGACCAAACCGGACGTGATTCGCGATATTCATTTGGACTTTCTGCGCAAAGGTGTCGATATTATCGAGACCAACTCCTTTAACGCCACCACCATTGCCCAAGCTGACTATGACATGCAGGAATATGTCAGCGAACTCAACCTTGCTTGCGCCAAGGTAGCGCGCGAAGCCTGTGACATTGCCGAAAGCGAAGATGGTAAACCGCGCTTTGTCGCAGGTGTTTTGGGGCCAACAAACCGCACCGCGTCGATTTCGCCGGACGTCAACGATCCGGGCTTCCGTAACACCTCTTTCGACGAACTGGTTACGGCCTACAAACAGGCCACACATGCTTTGCTTGAAGGTGGCGTGGACACCATTCTGATTGAAACGATTTTCGATACCCTTAACGCCAAAGCGGCAATCTTTGCGGTTAAAGAAGTGGAAAACGAAATCGGTTATGAAGTGCCGATTATGCTTTCGGGAACGATTACGGACGCAAGTGGAAGAACCCTTTCCGGTCAAACCACCGAAGCTTTCTATAACGCCGTGGCGCACGCCGAACCTCTGTCGGTCGGTCTGAACTGTGCCTTGGGGCCTGAAGAGCTGCGCCCTTACGTTCAGGAGCTGAGCCGCGTCTGCGAAACCTATGTGTCGATTCACCCGAACGCCGGTCTGCCGAACGAATTTGGTGAATACGACGAAACCCCGGAACAGATGGCGGCGGAAATCGCCCACTGGGCGGAACACGGCTGGATCAATATTATCGGTGGTTGCTGCGGAACCACGCCGGAGCACGTACAGGCCATGGCGGAAGCCGCGCAAAAACATCCGGCGCGTAGCTTACCGGAAACCCACCCTGCCTGCCGTTTGTCCGGTCTGGAACCACTGAACATTGACGAAGACTCTCTGTTTGTGAACGTCGGTGAGCGTAATAACGTCACTGGTTCCGCTAAATTCAAACGCCTGATTATCGAAGAAAACTACGAAGAAGCGATCGAGATCGCGGTGAAACAGGTGGAAGACGGCGCACAGATTATCGACGTCAATATGGACGAAGGGATGCTGGACGCCAAAGCGTGCATGGTTAAATTCCTGAATCTTCTGGCCTCCGAGCCGGAAGCTTCACGCGTACCGATTATGATCGACTCCTCGAAATGGGAAGTCATCGAAGCCGGTCTGAAATGCATTCAGGGTAAAGGTGTGGTTAACTCCATCTCGCTCAAAGAGGGTGAAGAAGCCTTTATCGAACACGCTCGCAAGGTAAAACAGTACGGCGCGGCAACCATCGTAATGGCCTTCGACGAAGACGGTCAGGCAGATACGCTAGAACGCAAAATCGAAATCTGTAAACGTTCTTACGAAGTACTGACTGAAAAAGTCGGTTTCCTGCCGCAAGACATTATTTTCGACCCGAATATCTTCGCGGTCGCGACCGGTATCGAAGAGCACAACAACTACGGTCTGGACTTTATTAATGCGGTCACCTGGATTAAAGCCAACCTGCCGCATGCCAAGATTTCCGGCGGGGTGTCCAACGTTTCCTTCTCGTTCCGTGGTAACAATCCGGTGCGTGAAGCGATTCACTCGGTGTTCCTGTACTACGCGATCAAAGAAGGCATGGACATGGGGATCGTTAACGCCGGTCAGATGGCGATTTACGACGACCTGCCGGAAAAACTGCGCCTGGCCGTTGAAGACGTGATCCTCAACAAAGACCCGGAAGCCGGTGAGCGCCTGCTGGAAGTCGCTGAAGAGTTCCGTGGCGATGGTTCCGCTGCCGGTAAAGTACAAGACACCGCCTGGCGTGAAGCCTCGGTCGAAAAACGCCTGGAACACGCACTGGTCAAGGGGATTACCGACTTTATCGAAGCGGACACCGAAGAAGCCTATCAAAAACTGGGCTCCGGCCTGCAAGTGATCGAAGGCCCGCTAATGGACGGTATGAACGTGGTCGGCGACCTGTTCGGTTCCGGAAAAATGTTCCTCCCACAGGTAGTGAAATCGGCGCGTGTTATGAAACGCGCGGTGGCCTATCTTGACCCTTATCTGCTGGCGGCGAAAACCGAAGGCCAGGCAAACGGGAAAATCGTCATGGCAACCGTTAAGGGCGACGTACACGACATCGGTAAAAACATCGTCGGCGTGGTTCTGCAATGTAATAACTTCGAGGTCATCGACCTTGGCGTGATGGTGCCTGCCGAGAAAATTCTCGACACCGCAGTGGCCGAAGGCGCGAATGTCATCGGGCTTTCCGGTCTGATTACCCCATCTCTGGAGGAGATGGTCAATGTCGCCAAACTAATGAAAGAGCGCAATATGGACTTGCCGCTGCTGATCGGTGGTGCAACCACTTCCAAAGCGCATACCGCAGTGAAAATCGAGCCGCAATACGACCATCCTGTTGTGTATGTTAAGGATGCCTCTCGTGCGGTGGGTGTCGCGCAAAGCCTGATTTCCAACGATCTGAAAGCCGACTTTGCCGCGAAGATTCGAGAAGAATACGAAACCGTGCGTGAAGAGCGTAAAGCGCGCGCCAAGCAGGTCAAACGCGTACCGATCAACAAGGCGCGTGAAAACCGTATTGAGATCGACTGGAACGGTTATCAGCCGGTGAAACCAAGTTTCCTGGGTTCCCGTGTCATTGAGGATTACCCGCTGGAAAAACTGCTGGAACGTTTCGACTGGTCGCCGTTCTTCCAATCTTGGGAACTGCACGGTCTGTTCCCACGCATTCTGGATGACAAGGTGGTTGGTGAAGAAGCGCGCAAGGTGTATGCCGATGCGCAGGCGATGTTGGAAAAAATCATTGCCGAGAAATGGCTGACCGCCAAAGCGGTGTACGGCTTCTATCCGGCGAATACGATTGGCGACGACATTGAAGTCTATACCGACGAGTCGCGCACCGAAGTGCTGACCGTTCTGCACAACCTACGTCAACAGGCTGAGAAAAAACGCGGCGGTTACAACCAATGTCTATCCGATTATATTGCGCCGAAAGAAACCGGAATCGCTGATTACGTCGGTCTATTCGCGGTTTCCGGCGGGATCGGCTGTGATGAAAAAGCGGCCGAATTTGAAGCCGAGCACAACGACTATGAAGCGATTATGCTGAAAGCACTCGCCGATCGTTTTGCCGAAGCCTTTGCCGAAACCCTGCATGAAATGGTGCGTAAAACAGAATGGGGTTATGCGCCGGATGAAAACTTGGATAATGAAGCTCTGATTCGTGAGAAATACCAGGGTATCCGCCCTGCTCCGGGTTATCCGGCCTGTCCGGAACACACCGAAAAAGGCACCATCTGGGAACTGCTTAAACCGGATACCGAAATCGGTCTGGAACTGACGTCAAGCTACGCCATGACGCCGACTGCGGCGGTTTCCGGTGTCTACTTCTCGCATCCTGACTCAAAATACTTCGGTATCGGCTCGGTCGGTCGTGACCAAGTTGAAGACTACGCCCACCGCAAAGGCTGGAGCGTAGAAGAAGCCGAGAAATGGCTGGCACCGAATCTGGGGTATGATCCTGAAGACTTTGCGCAGTAGACAGGCATCGTGTATTGTCACTCTGAATAATTGAGGTGAGCAGATGGATAATAAACTTGATTTCACAGCATTAGAAAAAGCGATTTCTAGACTTGATGAAAGCCTAAAAGTCGTTGATGAATTCAAATCTACCGACTCCTCACCTCTGCTCCGCACTTTAGTTTCAGGCGTAGTTCAACATTTTGAATTCACTTATGAACTCAGCTGGAAGTTCATTAAACGCTGGCTGGGTGAGAACTTGGGTAAAAGCCAAGTCGATGGTGTATCACGCCAAGAGTTGTTTCGTTTAGCCGCCGAGTACCAACTGATTGACTCGGTAGAAAACTGGATGCTATTTCACCGCGCTCGTAATGAAACCAGCCATACCTACAATGAAAATACAGCTGATGAAGTGTTTAAAGTCGCAGTGCAATTTTTGCCAGAAGCAAGCAAGCTACTCAATGCATTGAAAGCCAAAGGTTAAAGATGCTTCAACTCACCGAGCAGCAATCTCTGGAAGTTCTTCGTATCGTTAACAGTATTATCGATGAACCCCATGCTGTTTTTGCCTATGGCTCCAGAACAAAAGATCAAGCCAGACCTTATTCTGATTTAGATTTACTCGTCAGAGCCGACGAAAAACTTCCTATCGAAAAACTCTACAAGCTCAAAGATGCTTTTGAATTTTCTGATTTACCATTTAGAGTAGATGTTCAAGATTGGTATGCTTTAAATGACAGTTTTAAGCATAATATTGAAAGCTCGTTAATCAAACTGAATTAGAAACAAGTAAATCAATCGAGCCTGATCCCATTGATCCCTCTGCCCTAGTTATTTACTGAATTTCATAAACTCTATTCGATCCATTTTATAAAATCATCCATTAATAATTTTACAGCTCTTGAACAACACTGGCTCTCTATAACCCGGCTTATTATATTCTCTAACTGGGCCATTAAGTGAGGGCATCGGATCATCAATATCCCTATTTCTTTTTAGGAATCCACCATCACATTCGACTGTTATAAATTTTCGGTTCTTTTGTAATCTAGCAAATAAATTAGGACTTGATTCTTCTTCTAAATCTATAATCAGGTTTCTTTTTTGAGGAACTCTTTTCTGTAGCTTTAAATCTGCTTTCGATCGAGAACCTACTTGATAGGAAAAAGACGTTACTTTTTGAGTAAAACCTCTGGTGATAAAGTTATCAACTTTGGCTTTAAAAACCAATTTCTTCCCCTTCTTCAAAGTACGATATTTTTTTCCTTCAATTTTTCCCTCAGCAATTTGCTTATTTCTTATGTCATTTAGCATGATTTGCAAATCTACGAACTTAGAAAGTTCTTTTTCATCATTGAAAATAAAAACTTGTGAACAACTTGCAACTGAAGAGAAAAATACAGCAAAAATCAAAGTGATATATTTAATCATCTCGAACCTCGTTAATAGGGAAAGCAACAAACAACAATACAGATAAAAATCTATTTTTAAAGTAAAAATGCACTTCATTCAGTAAAAATCAGCACTTTCCCTCGTTAAGACTTAATAATAATTATTATTATACTTTATTCCCGCGCTCTCGCGTGGGAGTGCATAATAATCGAACAATTGGGGGCAAAGTAAAATTAAATTACTAGCCTAATTACGAAGCTTTCTTTACTTTTTCGCTCTGCCTTAAATTGGCAAGTTCTAAAACTTGTGCGCTGAACTCGCTTCACTCAAACGGAGAACTCGGCTGAAGCGAAGCGGAGAGACGAGAAACTGTAGCGTTTCTTACCCTCAAGGGGCACCTAGATCGTTCGCTACTCCAAGAACTTTTGCACAATTTATTACAAGGGGAGTTTTAGCGTACTAAGCTGGCTTCACGTGAACCGGGTTTTTATGGAGTTAACTGTCTAGATAAGCACTGTTAGAACAAACTGCTAGAGAGCTAACGATCGTCTCTCGCTTTTTTCTGACGGGCGATTTCTCGTTGTGTGAATAGATAGAGTTGTTCGATTTTATCTCTTGCCCAAGGGGTTTTACGCAAGAACTTCAAGCTAGAGTTGAGGCTTGGGTTATTTTTGAAACAGTTCATCGGTGCTTTCTCTGCTAAACCATCCCAGCCGTAATATTCGACCAGCTCACTGACAATCGTTTTTAAGGTAAGACCATGCAATGGATTATTGCGTTGGGTAGAGGTTTGTTCCAAGTTTGGCGTATTCGACTGTTTTGTCATTGAGTGAATCCTTTAACCTTATGGTTACGCTTGTTCCTGCAAGGTTTCCCAAGCGACTTCACATTCGCCTTTTGCCGTTGCAATATAGGCCGAGTTACCGCTGATGGTGACTGAGAAATCCATTGTACGCTCTAGCATCCCAGCCAAAGTTTGAATTTCATCCCAGTTAAAACGATAGACATCGACCGGTAGCTGACTAAATTGCGAGCGGCCTTGCTCCCACCACACATCGGACTTGCTGTTAAAGCTGTACACCTTGACCTGACTGGCTTTACGCTTCGCCTTTTTAATGCGCTCAAACGCAGGTTCGCCCACATCCACCCACAGCGCAATCTGGTCATCCAAGGTGGTTAAGCTAATCGAAGGGGCATCCACATCGTTTAGCCCGGCGCCAAAACTTAAATCCTCCTGAGCATTCAGGCAATAAGCCAGTAAGCGCGTCATCATGCGCTCGTCGTTTTCCGACGGATGTTTGGCCACCGTTAAATTCAAAGCATCATAATGCGAGCGATTCATATCTGACAGAGAAACTTTAAATTTATATACGGTCGGTTTGAGCGCCATGGATTAACCTTTTTTACATTATCATCCAACAAGCTGCACATCATCCCACAAAACCCTCTTTGAGTTGTCTCAATTGAATCGGCTTGGTTAAATCAACCGCACTCGGATTCACGCCTTAACGTACAATATTCTTTTGATTTCCACGATTTCCACCTTAACCGGTTTTTTAGTATTGCCGTTGAAAATAGCAGGCCCGCCTTTGACACATTCTTCCGACTCTTTTTCTGAACTTGCCCTACGCCCTGAATTGCTTGGCGCATTGCAAAACCTGAACTTCACCGCCATGACGCCGATTCAGGCGCAGAGCGTGCCGTTTATTTTGAATGGCGACGACCTGATTGCGCAAGCCAAAACCGGTTCGGGAAAGACCGTTGCTTTCGGTTTGGGCTTACTGCAAAAGCTGGAACCGAAGTGGTTTTCAACGCAGGCGTTGGTATTATGCCCGACCCGAGAACTGGCGGAACAGGTGGCGACCGAAATCCGCAAACTCGCCAGTCAGATCGAAAACGTCAAACTGCTGACCCTGTGCGGCGGTACGCCTTTTAAACCGCAAGCGGCTTCACTGGAATACGGCGCGCATATTGTGGTCGGCACACCGGGACGTGTGGAAGATCACGTAAAACGCGGTACGCTGTTTTTGGATGATCTGAATGTACTGGTGCTGGACGAAGCCGACCGCATGCTGGAGATGGGCTTTGAAGAGTCATTGACCACCATTATCGAACAAACGCCGGACGAACGCCAAAGTCTGCTCTTCAGCGCGACCTTTCCGGATTCGATTCAACAACTCGCCGCGCATATTCTGCAGAATCCGCAGCACGTTAAAGTTGAATCTGTACACAATGACAACGCCATTCGCCAGCACTTTTATCAGGTTGCCAATGAGGCCGAACGTCAAAAAGCGGTCAAACTGGTTTTGCTGGCGCATCAGACCACTTCTGCAGTGGTGTTCTGCAATACCAAACGCGAAGTGCAGGATTTGACCGACGACCTTAAGACGCAAGGATTCAGCGCCGTGGCGCTACATGGCGATCTGGAGCAGCGCGAACGCGACCAGACCCTGATTCAGTTTGCCAATCAAAGTGCAACCGTACTGGTCGCCACCGATGTCGCAGCGCGCGGTCTGGATATCGATTCGGTCGAAGTAGTCATCAACTATCATCTGGCGCACGATCCGGAAGTGCATATTCACCGTATCGGGCGCACCGGCCGTGCCGGTAAAAGCGGTTTTGCCTGCTCGCTGATCAGCGACAAGCAAAATTACAAAGTGGCACTGCTGGAAGAAGCCTTAGGGTTTGAGATTGAAACCGAAGCGCTCCCCGACGATTCCGTACTGATGCAACGCCCGATCAAAGCCCCGATGGTGACCCTGCAAATTGACGGCGGCAAGAAAAGTAAAATCCGCCCGGGCGATATTTTAGGCGCGCTGACCGGAGACGGCGGCATTGCCGGAGATCAGGTCGGCAAAATAAAAGTCACAGCGATGCGTTCCTATGTTGCGGTCAGCAAGAACGTCAGTCAGCAAGCTCTGAATCAACTGAACCATGGCAAACTGAAAGGACGTAAAACGCGCGCACGTTTTTTGAATTGACTATTCTTAACATACGCTCGGGCGTCCCCCCTTTCCTGCAACCAGCACCGATTCTCATGGCATCCAACCTGTATCGGTGACAAACTTAACCGGGCGCTCTCGAACGAGATCAGAAAACGCTTATAGACCATGCTCACTGCACAGACTCAAAACCGTCATGGTCTCCTCTCATAACTGAGAGATGCCTTCAAAAATGGTCAAATTTGTCCCAACAAATTCCAGTGAAGAGCGGTTTTTATGCTATTTTTCTCTTACTAACGTCAATGCACTCTCTCGTGCAAAACTTGCTAACAAAACTTGTCTTTGCGCCGATATAGAGAAAAGCACCTTTTTGGAGACATAATGTCATGAGTTCAGGCAACGAATATTTTTTGGCGGACGATCTAGTCATTCTATCGACGTCGGATCTGGTAGGTAATATTGTCGATTACAACGAAGGTTTCAGAGAAGCCTCCGGTTACAGCGATGTCGAACTTACCGGCAAACCGCACAATATTCTGCGCCATCCGGACATGCCTAAAGAAGCCTTTGTCGATTTCTGGAAAACACTGCAAGCCGGCAGACCGTGGCAAGGCCTGGTCAAGAACAAGCGCAAAAACGGCGATTATTACTGGGTCATGGCGAATGCCACCCCCATTATGGAAGGGGGCAAGATCACCGGCTATCTCTCGGTAAGATACCCGGCCACAGATCAGCAGAAACAATACGCCACCAAACTGTATGCGGATATTAAAGCCGGCAAAGCCAGCTTTCCATGGACCAAACAGGAACCGAAAGCCAAACAGTTCACCCTGCCATTTATCAGCCTTGCTGTCGCTCTGATCGCGATTATCGGGTTGGCTCTGCAAGCGCAGTCCTCCACCTTAACCTGGGGGCTGGCTGCTCTGGGCATGGTTGCATTGATTGCAACGGTTGGGTCGATTTTAAAAAGTGGCAGCCTGTCTAAAGGGGTAAAAAACGGTATTGAACAGGTCGCCAACGGCAACCTTCAGGAAGCCGTGGCCGACAAAACCGAACTGGGCTTTCTGATCAATATGCTGCGCACTCGCGTCGCCGAATCGGAAGCAAAAAGTTACGATGCCGCCAAAAACGCCGCCGTATTGACCACGGCGATGAACAGCGCCAGTACCAATCTAATGGTGGCCGATGCGGAATTTAATATTAAGAGCATCAACCAGTCACTGGCCGAGATGTTCAAACGCAACGAACAAAGCCTGCAAAAAGCGCTGCCGAACTTCAGAGCGGATAAGGTCGTCGGTTCCAATATGGACGTCTTCCACAAAGACCCTGCGCATCAGCGCAAAATGGTGCAGGCGCTTATGGAGCCGTGGAGCGGAAATCTGACCGTTTCGGATCTGATTCTGGAACTTACCGTAGTGCCGATTATCCGTCAGAACCAGAAAGTCGGTTATGTGGTCGAATGGCTGGATAAGACCAATCAGATTAAAAACATCAACGACATTACCCGCGTTCTGCGTCACATTGAAGAAGGTGATTTCAACTACCGGGTCGATGTCTTCCCAGGCGACCTGGAGGAACTGGGCAATACCATCAACAGCACCATGACCACCCTCGGCGGCGTCATGAGTTCGATCAGCGATGTCATGACGGCTCAGGCACAGGGCGATTTAACCAAAGAGTTGCCGGCCGGTGTCTTTAAAGGCCAGGTTCATGATCTGAAAAATGCCATCAACTTCTCTTCGCACAAAATTAAAGAAGTGGTCGGCATGACCTCTGAGGTTTCCATCTCCGTGGATACCGCGGCGCGCGAAGTCGCGCAGGGCTCTCTGGCTCTGAGCGGAAGAGTCCAACAGCAGGCGTCCGCTCTGGAAGAAACTTCCGCCACCATGGAGCAAATGAACTCACAGGTGCAGAGCAGCAGTACCAACGCACAGGAAGCCAACAGAGTATCTATCGACGTTCAGAGCAAAGTCGGACAAGGTGTCGGCGTTATGCAGCAGACGATTCAGGCGATGACGGCCATCGAAGAATCCAGCCATAAGATTGCCGATATTGTAACCCTGATCGACAGCATCGCCTTCCAGACCAACCTGCTGGCGTTGAATGCCGCAGTAGAAGCGGCCAGAGCAGGCGAACATGGGCGCGGTTTTGCGGTCGTTGCCTCGGAAGTCCGCAATTTGGCGCAAAAATCTGCCGAAGCGGCTAAGGAGATCAAAACACTGATCGATGAAACCGTTGGCCGCGTCAGTCAGGGCTCGACACTGGCTTCCGAATCGGGCGAAATGCTGAACGACATCAACCAGTCGATCGAACAGGTGACCAATATGGTTTCGCAAATCGCACAGGCCGCGCAGGAACAGGCAGAAGGCGTGCAACAGGTTCACCAGGCGATCAGTCAGATCGACAGTGCCACTCAACAGAATGCCGCTTTGGTTGAAGAGACCAGCGCTTCTGCGGAAAACTTGCGACATCAGGCCGAGACCCTGCGTAATGAAATGGCCTATTTTGATCTAGGGGATACTCAGGTGCTGGATGCGTCGAAATATTCATTAACCAAAAAAGAAAATTCCTAAATTGCGATCTTTAAAAATTTTATTGGTTGAAGACAACGAGATCTTCCAACAGATTCAAGCGCACATGCTCACCAGACTGGGGCATGAAGTCGTTACCGCATCCAGTGCTCAAAAAGCGCTGGCCACGTTAAAACTCTTTGCATTCGATGTCATCCTGATGGATTTGGTTATGCCGGAAATGGACGGTTTCGAGTGCGCGAGAGAAATTAAGGCCATGAACGTCCAGACCCCCATCGTTGCCTTGAGCGGCAACGATTCTCAAGAGACGAAAGACGCCTGCTTTGAAGCAGGAATGAGTGGTTACTTAAAAAAACCGACCGACAAAGATACTTTTGAATTCATGATGCAACAGGTTCTCGCTCAATAGAACCTTGCAAGACGGCATAAATTATACTTTGTGCGCGCTACCTTTTATTCGGACTCCGCTGAATAAAACCGTTCCGTTGTGGTTCCCAATACCTCCCTCGCAACACCACTTGCTTTTGCGGCCTGGATAATAGCAGGAGGAAGTTGTTGCAGAAGCCGTGAATCGGTAGGTTTTGGCAAAATATAATCTTTGCCGAAGCTCAGTTCCCGCAAACCATAGGCATCTAACACTTGTTGAGAAACCGGTTCTTTTGCCAGATTTCTCAGGGCTTCCACGCAAGCCAGTTTCATTTCAGAATTGATCTCTTTGGCGCGACAATCCAAAGCAGCGCGAAAAATATATGGAAAGCCGAGCACATTGTTAACCTGATTCGGGTAGTCGCTGCGACCTGTGCCGATAATAATATCGTCACGAATAGCCAGTGCCGCTTCCGGCAAAACTTCTGGGTCCGGATTTGCCATCGCGAGTACCACCGGCCTGGCGGCCATGGACAACAACATTTCTGCGGTCAACAGATTCGCAACCGACAACCCTAGGAAAACATCCGCGGCTTGCATCGCATCCGTTAGAGTGCGCTTATCGGTTTCAACCGCAAAAGCTTGTTTATAAACATTCAGGTCATCGCGCCCGGAGTGGACTACGCCCTTGGAATCCAAGAGCAGAATATTGTCGTGTTGAGCGCCACTCTCCAAAAGCAGGTTCAGAATCGCGATCCCCGCCGCCCCGGCGCCGACACACACGATTTTGGCATCCGCTAAAGCTTTATTTTGAATTTGTAAAGCATTTAGCAGCGCGGCAACGCAGATAATCGCGGTGCCGTGCTGATCGTCGTGAAAAACCGGTATATCCAGCGCTTCAATCAATTTCTGTTCGATTTCAAAACAGGCAGGTGCGGCAATGTCTTCCAGATTAATACCGCCAAAAGTCGGCGCAATTTTAGTGACGATTTCAACAAACTTATCGACATCGGTTTCATCGATTTCAATATCAAAGCTGTCGATATTGGCAAAACGTTTGAAGAGCAAGGCTTTACCCTCCATGACCGGCTTGGAAGCCAAAGCGCCGGTATTGCCCAGCCCTAAAGTTGCCGTCCCATTGGTAACCACCGCCACCAGATTGCCTTTGATGGTGTAGTCATAAGCGAGTTGACTATCCGCCATGATCTCTTTGACGGGTTCCGCAACCCCCGGACTGTAGGCAAGACTCAAATCCTGCTGGGTATCTGCCGGTTTTGTAATTTCCACCGACAACTTACCTGGCTTAGCCTCTCGATGGTAGTTCAGTGCAGCCTGCTTCATCGATTCAATCCTCTTGCTTGATCGCTACTCGAACGCAATCTTAGCTTAGCAAGTTTAATCTCCGGGGTCTGAGTAAAATGAAATTCATTCTTTCTCTAGCAAGGCTTCCCAATGCACTTCGCACTCCCCTTTCGCCGCCGCGATATAAGCGGAGTTGCCGCTAATGGTGACCGAAAAATCCATGGTGCGTTCCAACATGGCGGCAAAGGCCTGAATTTCATTCCAGTTGAAGCGGTAAACATCGACCTCCAGACGGCTGAACTGTGCCTGCCCCTGCTCCCACCAGACATCGGATTTGCTGTTGAAACTATAGACTCTGACCTTTTGCGCTTTGCGACTGGCCTTTTTGATTCTATCGACCGCCGGTTCGCCGACATCGATCCATAGTGCCAGCTGATCATCCAGAGTGGTCAGAGAAATCGCCGGATCATCAACCTCGCTCAAACCGGCACCGAAATCCAATCCTTCCTGCGCATTAAGGCAGTACGCCAGCAAACGCGTCATCATGCGCTCGTCATTCTCCGAAGGGTGTTTGGCCACCGTCAGACTGATCGCATCATAGTGCGAACGGTTCAGATCGGACAGCGAGATTTTGAATTTATAAACGGTCGGTTTCAGCGCCACGGAGTACCCTTTGAAATATCAGCTTTAAAAACAGGCGCACATCATAAACCCAAACGCGACCGACAACGGCAGAATATTGCGGCATGGTCGTCGATGGCACGCCACTCCGTATGCGGGTTGAGCGTTAACCGGTGCATGGCGACAAATTCCTGATATTATTTACACAGTTCCGCCTAATTACACAAAGTTTGCACTTTTTACGTACATACTATCGTGCAGATAATTTGCCCTGGTACCACGAAAAACCGGGCATGCTGTAATTAAATCGTGCTTATCCGATTGGGAGGGTTCCGCGTTGAAACCGATTAAAATTGCTTTTGGATTGATTTTCCTGTCATTGAGCGGCCTCTGGCTACTCGCGGATTCTCTTCTGCCCGAGCCGATGAGCTATTTCGCTTTTCGCGGCGTCTTCGTGCAGTACTCCGGCGTAATCGCCATCGGCGTCATGAGTGTGGCGATGATCCTGGCACTGCGTCCGGTCTGGTTTGAAGCGCGCCTGAACGGTTTGGACAAGATGTACCGTCTGCATAAGTGGCTGGGGATCACCGCTCTGGTTTTTGCCGTTCTGCACTGGTGGTGGGCTCTGGGCACTAAATGGATGGTCGGCTGGGGCTGGCTGGAACGCCCTGAGCGCGGACCAAGAAGCCAGGAGCAACTGCCAGCCCTAGAGCAATGGTTCCGCGACCAGCGCGGACTCGCCGAGAGCCTTGGAGAATGGGCATTTTATATTGCCGCCGTCCTGATGATTCTGGCACTGCTCAAATGGTTTCCGTATCACTGGTTCAAGAAAACACACAAATGGCTGGCCGCCGTCTATCTGGTCCTCGCCTTCCACAGTGTCGTGCTGATGGACTTCGACTATTGGCGCCAGCCGGTCGGCTGGGTAATGGCCGCGCTGCTGCTGGCGGGAACCGTGTCCGCCATACTGGTTCTGCTCGGTCGCGTCGGTCACAGCAGACAAGTTCGCGGAACGATCCAGTCGATCTCGTCCTACCCGGGGGTACGCGCAATCGAAGGAAGCATCCGCGTAGATCAGACCTGGCCTGGCCACGAGCCCGGACAGTTTGCATTTGTCACCTCAAACACCTCGGAAGGCGCGCATCCCTATACCATCGCTTCCGCCTGGGATCCGAAGAAACCCTGTTTGACCTTTATCGTTAAAGAGTTGGGCGATTGGACGCACAAACTGCACTCGCGCCTGCACGTCGGCATGCCGGTCACGGTTGAAGGGCCATACGGCTGCTTCCACTTTAAGGACCATCAGCCTCGGCAGATCTGGATCGGCGCCGGAATCGGAATCACGCCTTTTATCGCCAGAATGAAACATTTGGCCAAGCATCCCGGAAACCAGAAAGTCGACCTGTTTCATGTCACCTCGGAATACGACCAACAGGCGATCGACAAATTGCGCGCCGATGCCGAAGCCGCTAACATCCGTTTACACCTGATCGTGACACCGAAAGACGGACGCCTGACGCCGGAACAAATTCGCGAAACGGTACCGGAATGGCTGCTGAGCAGTATCTGGTTCTGCGGTCCAAGCGGTTTCGGCGAGCACCTGCATCGGGATTTCATCGACCACGGTCTGCCAAGCGAAGACTTCCATCAGGAATTGTTTGCCATGCGTTAAGATGGCCTCGCAACCTTTTAAAAAGCGCGTCATCGATCGGCCTGCCAGAACCGAAAGGCCTTTCGCGCAAAGTTCCAGTATGATAAAACGATGGCGCCAACTACAGAGAGTCGACCCATGTCATTTCTTAATGCTATTTTCCGTCTGTTCGGTTACGAGTGGGTCAAAGACGAAACGCCGTACCCGCGTGACGAGGACCCGAGAACCGATGAAGGTTGGGACGATCTGTACGAACACTCGCCCCGTTATAAGCTGCGTAAAATCAAGCAAGCGCCCAAATAGCCGGCCGTCCAGCGCCAGGAAAAACATCTCAGCGCCGGATGTACATTGCATTACAAACGCTTCAAGGCATAATGCAGTTTCACATACCGACCTGAGCAAACTTTCAACAGAGAACAATAATCCCTAATGGCTTTACTTGATTTCGCAACGCGCAAATTACGCTACCGGCAACTCAAACATACGATCGACAGTCGTCTGGATCACAGTACCCGCGGCAAAACCTGCCTGAATGTCGGCGGCGGTTACGGTGACGCCCACAGACTGCTCAGCGAAATGGGCTTTGAAATGACCACCTGCGATGTCGACGGAAGTTGTGCCTACTGCGATTTAAACACCCGCCTGCCGTATGCCGATAACAGTTTTGACCTTGTGGTCTGTCTCGCGGTTCTGGAGCATTTGGACGACTGGCAGAACGGTCTTCGGGAACTTAAACGGGTTGCCAAACAATTGGTCATCGCAACAACCCCGTCGGTCTACGGAAAACCGGTTCTGGATACGCTGGCGGCCGTGCGGATGGTTAATAAAGCGCATATTGACGACCACAAATATTACCTGACCCGCAAAGATCTTCTCGACCACGGATACGAGCACCGTTATTTCACGCTTTTTCTGAATCAGTTGGCACTGCTTGAGAAAGCGACACAAGAGACCTGATGACCGATACAAGTGATCGGGCAAACTGCTTGAAGCAAGCCCTGTTGAAACCACATGAGTGGAAATTAGACTTTATTAATCCGCACAACAAAGCTAATCTAGGAACACATCAACCTATAAAGTCTTTGCTACCATGAAACAAATCCTGCGCAAACTTGCCGCTCCCATTCTGCGTCCGCTGGAAAACTCCACCGGAGAGTACGAATACAGCCCATCTCATCGTACCGTCCTGAAAATTATGGGCGTGCTGTTTTTCGGAATTGCCGGCATTACCCTGTATTTCTCTCTGATGATCAACGAACTGGGGGGAATACTGCCCGTTGTCCTGTTCGGCGGTATTGGTCTGATCTGCCTGCTTGTCGCTTTTGTCGGCACGGATAAAGAAGTGGCTAAGCTGTGGCGCAACCGTAACGAAAAGTTTTCCAAATAAGCCGATCGCCTTTCCGTCGCGAAACGGCTGTCTCAACAGAATTTAGCGGAGCCAATACGATGTCACATACCCTTATTGTGTATTCCACTGTGGACGGCCATACCAAAAAAATCTGCGAGCATTTGCAGAAAACCATAGCGGACGACGACAACCAGGTAAGCCTCGTCTCTCTCGATCAGGCGATGCATATGGATCTTGAGCCTTTTGACAAACTGGTTCTTGGAGCGAGCATCCGCTACGGAAACTATCGCCCCGCCGTCTTGCATTTTATCGAACAGAATCTGGAACTTTTGAGCCGTAAAGCGAGCGCTTTTTTCTCGGTCAATGTTGTCGCGCGGAAAACGGAAAAAAACCGCCCGGAGAGCAATCCTTATTTCAAAAAGCTTTTTAAGCAGACCGATTGGAAGCCGACCAAAGCGGAAGTTTTTGCAGGAAGAATCGACTATCCAAACTACGCTTTTCTTGACCGTATGATGATCCGCTTGATTATGAAACTCACACACGGCCCGACCGACACAACGGCCTCGTTTGAATTTACCGACTGGGAGCGGGTCGAGGATTTCGGAAAAGAGATCGGTCGGCTACAGGCCCCCTGAAACGCCCATGAATCCAGGTGCCTGACGAATTATGGAATCAGGCTCCAGTCTCCGACAGAATTGCATAAGTTCCCGTCGCATAAGCCACCAGCTGGTCTCCATCAAGCAGCTCAATGGTCACAAAAGAGACTTTCTGCCCTTTGCGTTTGACCGTGGCACTGGCCAGCAAATGCTTACCGGATGCAGGCTTCAGATAATTAACCTTAATTTCCATCGTGACCGCCGTACAGCCTTCCTCAAGATTGGAAACCGCCGCATACCAGCCGGTATTATCCATCAAGGTGGAAATCACCCCGCCATGAACAAACCCCATATGCTGTAGATGATAGGGTTTAACGTGCAACTCGACTTCGGCGCTACCGGACTCAAACGCCGTCAATTCCGCTCCGATATGTTCCAGAAAAGGAAACTTAATATTTCGCATCTTTAACCTCAAAACCTCATTTAACGGCGCATTCTGATATTCCATACTCTCTCAAGGGATGAAAACAGCAGGCACTTGAATCGGCCGTGCAAATCGGACAAAATAACAAAGTGTAGTGATCACTACGCTTTTAAGATTCTATCAAAGAACCGATTGTATTAAGAACCCGTTTAAGAATTTCCACGGAGCATTTATGTTTTCTCCAAAATACCAGCACATTGTTTTCGGCTTTTTTATGGCCCTGTTGATGTCGTTTCTGATGTCCGCCGTTGTCAGCATTATCAATATCGGTATTCCGGAAAACTTTCTAGGTATCTGGTTTCACGCCTGGTGGACCGCCTTTATCGTGGCTTTCCCGACGGTTTTACTGGTCTCCCCGCTCGTTAAACGAATTACCGGCCTTCTGATCCGCGCCTGAATCGCCGGCGATCCGCCATTCAGATTTTCTCAAGCCCCTCATTAAATCCGCTAAAATACCCCAAACTTTTTTTATGGAAAGAAGGGTATGAAACGGGTAGAAACTTTTTTCGAAGGCTTACTGTTTGCCAGCCGCTGGCTGATGGCGCCGGTTTATCTGGGTCTGGTAATCGCCATGATCATTCTGCTTTTCAAATTCGGCAAAGAGCTGCTGGATCTGGCTTTGAGTCTCGGCAGTGCTTCCAGCGGCAATATCATTATCGGCGTACTGACACTGGTCGATGTCGCCTTGATCATGAACCTGCTGATCATCATTATTTTCAGCGGCTATGAGAACTTCGTCTCTAAAATGGATCTGGAAAACCACGAAGACCGCCCGGAATGGATGGGACATATCGGTTTCTCGGATCTGAAAATCAAAGTCATCGCATCGATTGTCGCCATCTCGGGGATCGAGCTTCTAAAAGCGTTTATGAACGTTGAGGAATTTTCCGATAAACATCTGGCATGGATGATCGGCCTGCACGTAACCTTTGTCGTTTCCGGCGTAATGTACGCTCTAATGGACAGATTAGGGCACAATAACCACAGTGCATCCAAAGCGAACAGCGAGCACTGAATTTTTTGAAACAGCCGGACCTTGCAAAGCCTATGCGTAAACACCCAAACTCCGAATCCCTGCTGCAAAACGTAAAATCCATCCTTCCGGCGATTCGACAGGCGGCTCGGGAATCGGAACAGCAAGGGCATTTAACCGACGAACTGCTGACGGTCTTATTCGAACAGCGCCTGTTCCGTCTGTTTATCGCCGACAAATACAATGGCGAAACAACCGATTTACCAAGTGCATTGCGCGTATTCGAACTGGTCGCATCCGCCGACGGAGCCACCGGCTGGCTCGTGATGATCGGAGCCGGCGGCGGACTGTTTTCCGGCTTCCTCGAAGAAGGCGCTGCAAGAGAGGTTTTTCTACCGGAGCGGGCCGTGATTGCCGGATCAGGCATGCCCGCGGGCCAAGCCAAAACGACAGCAAGCGGCTTCGACGTCAACGGGCGCTGGCCCTATGCCAGCGGCGCCTACCATGCCACCTGGTTTACGGCCAACTGCAAAATCGATGGCGGGGACAAGGAGATTATTTCGATTGCCGTACCGGCGGAGCAGGTCGTGATTCACGACACCTGGCAGGTGTTCGGAATGCAGGCGACCGGCAGTAATGATTTCAGTATCAACGCCGCCGCAGTTCCGAACGCCTTTACTTTCTCGCTGGAGAAAGCGCCGATCTCCGACGACGCGATTTTTCGCTGCCCCCTGGAAACCTTGGCCAGCCTGTCTTTTGCCAGCGTTGCCGTAGGCATTGCACAACATGCCTGCGAAGCGTTTGAGGAACTGATCCGCCACAAGACCGTTCCCGGTTCGACAACTCCGCTAAGCGAAGATAGCGATATTCAATACCGAATTGGCGAAGCGCAACGCCTGATCGACACAAGCCGCAATCGTCTTTATCAACTGGCCGAAAGCGTCTGGGGAAATCTGGAGCAGGGAATTTCACCGCCGGAAACGCTAATCCGTCAGGTACAGAAAAATTGCCAGCAAATCGTACAGGCCGGCATCCGCGCCGCGGACTTGTTAAAGGCTCGTGCCGGTATGGCGGCCGTTTTCATCGATTCACCTTTCGGTCGGGCCTGGCGGGATCTGCAGACCTTAAGCCAGCATGCCATTGTCGCCCCTTCAGCCCCCTTGCAAGAAGGTGAAACACGATAATGCGACCTTGCCGCCTATGCCGTTTTCATGCTGCTTTAAGAGTTGAGTACAAACAATTATTCGCACCTGCACAGCTTGACGAAAACGGCCCCGTCATTTAACTTTAATTCAATCCTCCTAGATTCAAAATCGAGCTCGCCATGTCTTCCGTTCCAAAAACATTTCGTCACTTTTTCTGGCTGTTTTTTCTCCTGTTTTCCCTCGGTTATTCGCTGCAGGCGCACAGCGCCAAAACCAACGATAACTTCAATGAGGTTATCGCTTCGCCTCAACTGCTGAAAAAACTGCAGCATGGCGGTTATGTTCTGTATATGCGTCACGGTAATACCGACAACAGCCGCCCCGACCGTGTACCCGCAGTGGATTTGAACGACTGTAATACCCAGCGAGTTTTAAACCAGAACGGAATTGAGGTCACGACCCGGGTCGGAAACTATGTTCGACAGGCACAAATTCCGGTCGGCGATGTCTTTGCCAGCCCGATGTGCCGGGCGAAAAACTCGGCGAAAAACGCGTTCCAGCATTACATTCTGGAACCGGGACTGATGTACACCGGCAGTATGACCAGTGAAGAGAAAAAACCGGTTATCGCCAAAACCCGCAGCCTGATTTCAACGCCGGTCTCCCCCGGGACAAACCGCTTTCTGGTCGCTCACGCGCCGAATATGATGGATCTGATGGGGTATTTCCCCGAAGAAGCGACATTGGTCATCTTCCTCCCGAAAGGCGATAATCAGTTTGAATATTTAGGCAGTATCCGTCCCGGAGACTGGCCGAAACTTCTCGGCAAATAAGGAGCTTCTGAAGACAGATGGTTCGCCTGCGCTTTTCGGCCCTGTTGATGTTTCTATTACCGGCACTTATCGTGCTGGCGGTCGTGGCGTTTCTGAACATCTACATTCTGAATGAGTTCACTCAGGCGCAATCGGAAAACAGTACCGTTGCCAAGCAGACGGTTGAAGAGTTCAGTGAAACCATCGGATTTATCGACAGCGTCGGGGTTCAATACAAGCGACTTAACGAACTGCTGCTGGCAACCAATCAGGATAAACTGACGCATGCTGCGGCCTACCGGATCCACTCCAAGATGGTCGATCAGCTTGATGCCACAGAGAAACAGTTGGCGCGGGTCAAAACGCGCCTGAACGCGCTCTTGACCGACAAATCGCTTCTGAACCCCTGGCAGGAAAACTTCGTCAACTTTAAAAACTTTTCACTGATGGCGTCCGACATTGTCGTCATCGACCCGGAAACCTCAAGTCGTTATATCAATGCCGCACAGGTCGAGTATTTCAAATTTGTCGATAAATCCAACAAACTCGCCAAACAGCTGTCCAATTACACCAACCAGACATTCGACGAGACGCAGAAGCGTATCGAAAACTCGCTGCACTCGATCTACTACATCGGCGTGATCGGTTTTCTGATCGCGTTTTTGATTGCGGTGGTTTCCGCTTCCCGCCTGTCCAACTATCTGCAAATCATTATGGCCTCGCTGCGTGATCTGGCGGCCTACAAACGGGAAATTCCGAAGCTTGATCAGGTCAACCGCATGGTTAAACAGACCAAAGGCGAACTGCGTCTTTTGGGGCATGCGGTATTGAAATTCAAACGCACCCTGGAGCTGAGCCAGAAGGAAGAGGCGCAAATCTTTCAACTGGCTTACTTTGATACGCTAACCGAACTTCCGAACATGCAAATGCTGCTGAAAAACCTCGACAGCCAATTGAATCAGGCCTATAAAGAACATTTGAAAGGCGTTCTGGTTAAACTCGATATCAACCGTTTTCAGGTTTTCAACAACGCTTTGGGATACGACTTCGGCGATAAGATTCTGGTCGAGTTTGCCAAGCGCTTGAATGTGTTGTCCGAAGGCGGCAAACAACTCTACCGCGGCAGCGCCGACGAATTCTTCATCCTGATCGCTCCGACGCATATTGAGACGGGCAAGGAACTTCATTTTCAACAGGCGATCGCCGATAAGGTCAAAAACCTGCTGAGCGCGCCTTTTAAAATCGACAACGAAATCGTATCGATCACCTGTAATCAGGGCATAGTGTCCTTCCCGACCGGCCGAAAGGGTCATGACCAGGCTCATGATCTGATTCGCAATGCCATGATCGCTTTACGTAACTCCAAAGATCTGGGCAATAATCAGAGCGTGATTTATCGTTCGGAGTTCTATCAACAGATAACCGATGCCTTTGAACTGCAAAAGGATCTGGAAGTCGCGATTGAAAACAACGACCTGGAACTCTACCTGCAATCGCAAATTCACCCGCATGAACCTCTGCCGAGAGCCGAAGCGCTGATTCGCTGGCAACACCCCAAACGCGGCTGGATTTCGCCGGAAATATTCATCGCTTTGGCCGAAGAGAGTAATTTAATTATCGAGGTCGACAAATGGATGTTGACCGAGGCCTGCAAACTGTTGGTTCAACAGCGCAAGATCGGAAGACAGCTGCATATTTCGGTAAACATCTCGGGGCAGCACTTTTCGCACCCTAACTTTCTTGAACACATGCTCATAATATTTGCCTCCACCGGGGTCGACCCGCGACAGATTACTCTTGAGCTGACCGAAAATATTTTCCTCGACGACTTCGATACCATCATCGACAAGATGCAGGAACTGAAAACGCGCGGCGTCCGCTTCTCGATCGACGATTTCGGCACCGGCTACTCCTCTTTGAGCTATCTGAAACGCCTGCCGGTGGACGAGGTTAAGGTCGACCGCTCATTTGTTCAGAAGCTAACCGATAACGAAGAAGACCAGTCGCTGGTCAAATCGGTCTTCGAAATCGCGCAGAGCTTTAATCTCGAGGTGGTGGTCGAAGGCGTTGAAACCTCTGAACAGGAGGTGATTCTTAATCAGCTCGGCGAGCCGATTATCCAGGGCTACCTGTACGCAAGACCGGTTCCTTACCGGAAATGGCTCGACACTTTGCCGAATTAACGCATCCTTAGGCGATTTATCCGATGGCACCCCCTCCAGTCTCTAGCTCTCTTTGCGAACAGCGTCAGAATCAACATGACAACTGCATTTGGCGGCACTGTGACAAGGCCTCCGAGCGCTGTATCTGCTTTACCGCATCCGCCGACACGCTTCCCGGTATCGACTACCGGACGGTTCTGATTGACCTGAAAAGCTGGGATCGCTACTGGCAACAAGACCGCTGCAATTATGTGCCGCAAGATCTGACGGATTTTCCGCACGCGTGCTGCCAGAATCGCGCCGATTACGTGGCCGAAATTAACATGCATCGACAAAAAATCGAACGCTGGCATCAACAACTTCAAGCAGACGACAAAGTACCGGCCGTCTGCTTTGAAAAGATGCTGAGCAACGGCTTTTTGCGCATCCGTCAGGGCCGTCATCGCATCGCGTACCTGCGCCAATTGGACTTCCCGGTTTTCGCCGCCGCCATTCCGCTGCAACGGATGGACGATTTCAGTCGGCAAAATCTGATTCTTGCCGCCCTCTAAGCGCGAATTTTTTCAAAAACCGTTTTCATTCCGCCCAAAAATCCGACCGTAAACATACTTTACTCACCCATTAATTCCCACTAAATCTCCATACTCGAATCAATTTTGCAAATAATTAACTAGATTTATACACTCAAAGGTTGTTTTTATATAAGCAATTAATTATTCTTTTCCCAAAATAAAAACAACCTCTAGCAAAAAACACAAATCAAGGGATCAAATTAATGACTTACGCAAAACCTCAATTCCAGATTTTGCACATTCTGGCTGCACTGGGGGCCGGAGGAATGACGGCTTCGTTCTTTTTTATCGTTAACTTTATGACAGCCCATCCGGGTGATGTCTTTATCAGCTACGATGTGCTAATGGCGGACTATGTCGGCGGCACTTCACCGAAACAACTGCTGATTCAGCTGTATATGCTCGGTGCCTCGCTATCGGCGATCCTTCACTTTGTGTTACTGACCCGTTGGTTTAAAGGCTTCAATCAATTCCGCCGAACCCCAGCCTACGAGGAACTGAAAAACTCCAATAAAGAGGTTCAGTTAATGGCGATCCCGTTAACGCTGGCCATGAGCATGAATGTCTTCTTTATTCTTGGTGCCATGTTTATTCCGGGCCTTTTCTCCGAAATCACCCTGTTCGGTATGACCAGCCAGATGATTGACTTCCTGTTCGTCGCCGCCGGCATCTATTTCACCGTCATTCTGGTGATGGCGCTGAAAATATTTTCAGTCTATTGGATGCGTCTGGTCGACGGTAACCTGGACTTTGTCGACAACTCGAATCTGGCTCAGCTGATCGCCATCTTTGCTTTCGGCATGATCGGTGTCAGCCTTGGCGCCCTTAGCTTTTCCAAAGTTGAAGCAATCGCGCTGTACGGCATGAGCATGGCCTATATCGTCATTACCCTGACGATTCTTCTGGGGTTAATCAAATTGATTCTCGGGTTCAAGTCGATCTTTCAGGAAGGGATCAATGCCCCAGGAACCGTTACCTTACTGCTCCCGGTCGTGATTACCGGCATGATCGTGGTCGGCCTGATCCGTGCGGATGTCGGCTCGATTCACGCCTTGGATTATGCGCGCGATGCCGGTTACCATCTTCTGGTCACCACCATCGGTATCGGTTTCTCTTTCTTTGTCGGGCTGTTTGCAATCAGTGTTATGAAACGTAAGCGCTATTTTGAAATGCTGGAGGAAGGCAAGTTGGACAGTAGCGCCTTTGCCTTAATCTGCCCCGGCTTTGCGATGGAAGTCCAGTTAGTCATGTGGCTGAATGTCGGTTTGATCTTTACCGGTTTTGTCGAATTCAGCAGCCCGATTTACTACCTGCTATGGCTGCCGATTATCGGCATGCAGATTGTGACAATCTACTACTTTGCCAAGCTTCTGAAACGCCATCGCTATCTGAAATTCTCGGCAGCATAAGCTTTCAACACACAATAATCGGCTCTTTCGGCCCCGATTCATCCGGGGCTACTCCCTCGAATCCCAAGTTTTTCTTATCCTAAATAGAACCCTTTTATCCGCCCAGTAAATTTGCTGTTTTGACTGGTTCGGCACAATCCCTAAAATGACAGTTAAAGCAATACTTAACGATTTTAGAGGACACTTCAATGGAAGTAACGGTCTGGTCCGGCTGGATCGCCGGTTTGGCTATCGGCTTATTTGTGGTTTTACACTTCTGGTTAATCGGCAAGCCGGCCGGCTGCTCGACCGGTTACGGCAACGTCTGCGGTCTGCTGTGTAAAAAAGTACGCTACTATCACGAAGGCGAATACGAAACCAAAAACAACATCAAGCTGTGGTTTCTGATTGGAATCCCGATCGGCGGTCTGATCGCCGCCCTGACTTCCGACACCCCTTGGCACATCAGTTTTGATATGGGGATGTATGAAACGATTTTGCCGCAGTCGGATGCAGCCAAAGCGATCTGGCTGATATTCGGCGGCATGCTGCTAGGCTTCGGCGCCCGTCTTGCCGGCGCCTGCACAACCGGACACGCCCTGGTCGGCGGTGCAATGCTGAATCCGCCAAGCCTTCTGGCCGGAGCGGTTTTCTTTATGAGCGCTTTTCTGACGACACGTCTGCTCTTCGGCACCTGAGCCAGCCATTAAGCGAATAATTAGCGAGGAATTTACGTTATGAAACGAGGACAGCACCACCTGCCCCTTCTTCAGGGAGGCAGCCTGACCCTGATGAACTTTATCCACGCCTACCGGATTAACATTCTTGGTTTATTGATGGGCGTGCTTTTCGGGTTTCTGATGAGCCGCGCCGGAGCGACGACTTTCGATTTTCACGCCAAAATGTTTCTGTTTGAAGATTTCCAGCTGATGAAAGTCATCGGCACGGCGGTGGTTATCGCCATTGTCGGTGTATTCATTATGAAAAAACTGCACATCAATGCCATTGCCACCGGCACGGAAGTCGATTTTGTTAAAAAACCTTATCAACAGGGACTGATTGCCGGCGCATTTCTGTTCGGCGTCGGCTGGGCCATGACCGCGGCCTGCCCAGGTACGATTCCGGCGATGATTGCCGAAGGGAAAATCGGTGCGGTTTTCAGTCTTATCGGACTGTTACTAGGCACATTTGCGTATGGAATCCTGCAATCTTTTATCGCCAACAACGGCAGTTACAAAGCGGCACTTAAATAAAAAAACCATTTTCTCGCCTTGTCTGCTCCGGACAAGGCCTTTTTCCGGCCATTTGACGCCGCTTTTCAGTTCAAAATCTTTATGATGCAATAAAAAAACCACCAAGTTTCTTTTATGGGAGTCGCTAATTGGCGGCAAATTCCCTATAATACCTTGTTTTTCAAATTCTTAGCCCTGACCCACCGAACAAACCGTCATTCCGGTTGGCGCTAAATCATTACAAAGTGAAGAGAACCTTTTAGATGACAACGCAAAATATCCGCAATATCGCCATTATTGCCCACGTTGACCACGGTAAAACCACACTGGTTGACCAACTTTTAAAACAGTCTGGAACGCTGGACGAACGCAAAGACATGGGCGAGCGTGTCATGGACTCCAACGATTTGGAGAAAGAGCGCGGAATCACGATCCTTTCCAAAAACACTGCGATCAACTGGAACGACTTCCGTATCAATATCGTGGACACTCCGGGTCACGCCGACTTCGGTGGTGAGGTAGAGCGTATCCTGTCGATGGTTGACTCGGTATTGCTTTTGGTCGATTCGGTTGAAGGGCCTATGCCGCAAACCCGTTTCGTAACCGAAAAAGCACTTCAGCAGGGTCTGAAACCAATCGTTGTCATCAACAAAATCGACCGTCCGGGCGCACGTCCTGACTGGGTACTGGATCAGACATTCGACCTGTTCGACCGCCTTGGCGCAACCGACGAACAGATGGACTTCGAAGTACTGTACGCTTCCGGTCTGAACGGTTTCGCGGGTTATGATGAAGACGTTCGCGACGGCGACATGACTGCCGTATTCGAAACTATTGTCGAAAAAGTACCGGCTCCTGAAGTGGACCTTGACGGACCTTTCCAGTTGCAGTGTATCTCTCTGGATTACGACACCTATAAAGGGGTTATCGGTACCGGTCGTATCAAACGCGGAACCGCCAAAGTCGGGATGCAGGTTACGATTGTTGACGCCAAAGGCGCAACCCGTAAAGGTAAATTCAGCGAAATCTTCGGTTACCACGGACTTGAGCGTATCAATGTTGAACAGGCACATGCCGGTGACATCATCGCCTTCTCAGGTTTCGATCCGCTAAATATCTCAGATACCCTGTGCGATCCGGAAAGCGTTGAAGCGCTACCGGCTCTGACAGTTGATGAGCCGACAGTCAGCATGACTTTCCAGGTTAACGACTCTCCGTTTGTCGGTCAGGAAGGTAAGCTACTGACTTCCCGTCAAATCCGCGAGCGTCTGGACAAAGAACTCCTGACGAACGTTGCGTTGCGTGTTGAAGACACTGAAGATGCAAACAAATTCCGTGTTTCCGGGCGTGGTGAGCTTCACCTTTCGGTCCTTATCGAAACCATGCGTCGCGAAGGCTTCGAAATGGGTATCTCGCGTCCGGAAGTTATCTTCCGTGAAATTGATGGTGAAATCCAGGAGCCTTACGAAAACCTGACCGTTGATGTACCGGAAGAATCTCAAGGTACGATCATGGAGAAACTGGGTCTGCGTAAAGCGGAAATGAACGACATGGTTCCAGACGGTCACGGTCGTGTACGTGTTGACTTTGTTATTCCTTCACGTGGTCTAATCGGTTTCCGTACCGAGTTCATGACGGCGACTCAAGGTAACGGTCTAATCTTCTCAAGCTTCTCACACTACGGGCCTAAGTTTGCCGGTAACGTTGGTGAGCGTAACAACGGTGTCCTTATCTCGAACGATAAAGGTAAAGCACTTTCTTACGCACTATACAACCTTCAGGATCGTGGTCGTCTATATATCGGTCACGGTGAAGAAGTTTACGAAGGGATGATCATCGGTCTGCACAGCCGTGCCAATGACCTGACGGTTAACGCACTGAAAGGTAAGCAGCTGACTAACGTTCGTGCCTCCGGTACGGATGAAGCGCTAACCTTGGTTCCGCCAATTCGCTTCTCGCTAGAACAAGCGTTGGAATTCATCGATGACGACGAACTGGTTGAAGTTACTCCAGAAAGCATTCGTATTCGTAAGAAATTCCTAACCGAAAACGAGCGTAAGCGCGCTTCGCGTGCCTCTAAAGACTAAGTTAAGCCGAACGCTTAATTCAGGTCTTTTGTAAAAACCGCGCCGGGAACTTTCCCGGTGCGGTTTTTTATTGCCTGCAACTCTTCTCCTTGGCTTATTCTTTTGGGTAAACTAAAAAGCCTAACAAGGAGAAGATATCGTGAACTACAGCCACCTCTACCCCCCGATCGAACCTTATGTGCAACACAGTCTGCAGGTCGACAGCACGCATTCCCTGCATATCGAGGAGTGCGGCAATCCTGAAGGCATTCCGGTTCTGTTCGTTCACGGCGGTCCGGGTGGAGGCTACGGACCTGTTCACCGACAATTCTTCGATCCGAACGCCTATCGCATCGTACTCTTCGATCAGCGCGGCTGCGGCCAGTCCCGCCCCCACGCCTGTCTGACCAATAACACCACCGCACACCTCATCGAGGACATCGAAAAAATCCGCCGTCATCTCAAAATCGACCAGTGGCTTCTGTTCGGCGGTTCATGGGGCTCCACCTTATCGCTGCTGTATGCCCAGAGTTATCCGGAGCGGACCCTCGGCCTGATTTTGCGCGGAATCTTTCTGTGCCGCGACGAAGACGTTAACTGGTTCTATCAGCAGGGTGCTGATCGTTTCTATCCGGAATACTGGAAAGACTTTATCGCCCCGGTGGATGAAGAGAAACGCGGCAATATGATCGAATCCTATTACGAACTGCTGACCAGTGACAACGAAATTGCCCGCATGCGCGCCGCCGAA
This sequence comes from Thiomicrorhabdus xiamenensis, assembly GCF_013282625.1. Classification (NCBI taxonomy): domain Bacteria; kingdom Pseudomonadati; phylum Pseudomonadota; class Gammaproteobacteria; order Thiotrichales; family Piscirickettsiaceae; genus Thiomicrorhabdus; species Thiomicrorhabdus xiamenensis. Next base: position 236,922 of record NZ_CP054020.1, on the reverse strand, counting down.
GCCTGGTCGGTCTGGGAAGGGCGAACCAGCAATCTGCAAACCGATCCCGACGTCGTCAACCACTTTGGCGACCCCTTCCATGCACTGGCAATGGCCCGTATCGAATGCCACTATTTCCGTCATCAGGCCTTTATTGAAGACAACCAGATTCTCAAGCATGCCGATCGCATCGCCCATCTGCCGATTACCATTGTGCACGGCCGCTACGACATGGTCTGCCCGGTCAATCAGGCATTCGAGCTTGCCGAACAGCTTCCAGAGGCCGATTTAATTATCTGCAGCCACTCCGGACACAGTGCTATGGAGGAGGAGATCAGCCTCAGTCTGGTCAAGGCAACGGACGCTTTTGCCGAACAGCTGGAGGCTTCATGATCTGCCTGATCCAGCGCGTCACCTACGGCCGGGTCGAAGTCGACGGCGATGAAATCGGCGCCATCGGGCCGGGACTGGTCGTACTGACCGGATTCGAACCGGACGACAACAGTGAAAAGATCAACAAAATGCTGCATAAACTGCTGCACTATCGCCTGTTCGCCGACGAAAACGACAAAATGAACCTGAACGTTCAACAGGTCGGAGGCGGCCTGTTACTGGTCCCCCAATTTACACTGGCCGCCGATACCCGAAGCGGTCTGCGCCCGAGCTTTTCCAGCAGCGCGCCTCCGGCACAGGCAACCGTGTGGTTTGACGAATTTGTCGCTAAAGCCCGCCAGAAATACAACCCGGTGCAAACCGGCGAATTCGGCACGGATATGCAGGTTTCTCTGTGCAATGACGGTCCGGTCACTTTCTGGCTGCAGGTTTAATCAACACCTCAGGAAGTGGTAACGAGAAAGGTCTCGCAAAAAAAATCGGATTAAATAATTCTAAAAAGATGACCTGAATCACCCGGGCATTTAAATAGTGGTTACCGAGCGTTGCGAACGCTTGCATTTGCAAACCCAAGCTATACACTGAAACCAAGCACTAGATGCGGTATCTCCGGCGCCTAAACAACAAGTTGGCCGAAGCTTTCCGTACAGATTCCCACTCTGCCCGCAAGGCATGGACTCAGGTAACTTTAATGTCTGAAGCGTCGCTTGCTACGATTCTGATTATCGAAGATGATCAAGTCACGAGAATGACCCTTTCCAAGGTTCTTTCCCGTTCCGGCTACCGCATTATCGAAACGAAAAATGGCCGTGAAGGTTTAAGCGCCTACATGGAACACCACCCGGATCTGGTTCTGATGGATGTCATGATGCCGCGTCTGGACGGTTTTGCCACCACGCGCGCCATCCGTGAATATGAGCAGGAACGGGCCATTCCGATCTTAATGCTGACCTCTTTGGACGATATCGAATCAATTGACGGCGCTTTCGAGGCCGGTGCAACGGATTTCATCACCAAACCGATCAACTGGGGGATATTTGTCCAAAGGGTCAAATATGCCCTGCGTACGGCAACCATCGAAGCGAAACTGCGCAATCAGCAAGCACAACTCAATTTTGCCCAGAAATTGGCCAAACTCGGCTACTGGGAATGGGATGCGCTTCTGGACAGAGTAACCGGTTCAGCCTCCGCCTTTGCCCTCTTTGACGTTCCGGCCAAGGGAAAAATCACTCTGGAGCAGTTTCTCAACCATGTCAAACCGCAGGATAAATCGCTGATTAATCAGGCCTTAAGCGATTTGACGCTTGGGCACAGCGCCATTCAAGTCAGCTTCCGGATTGTTTCGCACGACGGATCGATCCGGCATGTCGAATTCCTTGGCCAGGGCGAGTTTTCCGCCGACGGACATCTGATCAGAATCAACGGTTCCGCTCAGGATATCAGCCGCCTGCACCGCGCCGAAACCCAGATCGAATACCAGAACAACCACGACAGTTTAACCGGACTGCCCAACCGGCATCACGCGACCCGGACACTGAAATGCTATCTTGAAGAGAGCCGGCAAAAAAATTGCGCCGTCATTCTGTTCGATATCGACCGCTTCAAACACCTGAACGGCCATCTTGGCCAAGAGTACGGCGACCAACTGCTCATTTCTCTGGCGCAGCGCCTTAAACGCATTATCCGCGAAGAGGACTATGTCGCACGCCTTGGTAATGACGAGTTCTGCATTCTGATTTCTAATCTGCAGAATCTCAATGAACTCAACCATCTGATCAACCGTTTGGAGAAGAACCTTAATAGCCCGTTTGTCATCGACACTCAGGAAGTCTTTTTAAGTTTCAGTACCGGAATTGCTTCCTATCCGGAAGACGGACAAAGTGCGGAAGAGTTAATGAACAACGCCAACGTCGCCCGTGCGAATGCCAAAAACCTCGGTGGGAACCAGTACCTTTTCTATCAGAACCATATGAACGAGTCGGTTAAAGAGGCGATCCAGCTGGAAAACGACTTGCGTAATGCGCTGAAAAACCGCGAAATCGAAGTCTATTACCAGCCACAGGTTGATGCCCAGACCTTGAAACCCTGTGGCTCCGAAGCTCTGGTTCGCTGGCATCACCCGAAAATGGGATTAATCTCGCCGGCGGTTTTCGTCCCATTGGCGGAAACGATCGGTTTGATCAACGAGATTGGCGATTATGTCATGCGTCAAGCCATTATGCAGACTTGCGAATGGTATCAGCAGGGCTATTCGTTGCGCATCGGGATCAACCTTTCCAGCCGGCAGTTTACACATAACGATCTGATGCGTACGATGCAAAGCATTCTCAGCGAGACCAAACTGCCAAGCCATCTGATTGATCTGGAAATCACCGAAAGTCTGGCGATGAATGATGCCAATCACACCAAGCATCAGCTCAACGGGCTTAAAGCGATGGGCGTCTCAATCTCGATCGACGACTTCGGTACCGGCTACTCGTCGCTGGCTTATCTGCAGAGTTTTCCGATCGACACCATAAAAATCGATCGCTCGTTCGTCATGAATCTGGACAGCAACGCGGGCCGGGCAATAGCCAAAGCCATTATCGCCATGGGCCACGCACTGGATCTGGAAGTGATTGCGGAAGGCATTGAAAACGACGAGCAAGTCACGCAACTCCGATCCAAGGGTTGCCACGTATTTCAGGGATTCAAATTCGGAAAGCCGATGCCGGCCGACGATTTTTTCAAATGGCTGCAATCGCACCAATAGCCGTTACTTATTCGTTTTAGGGGAAACGTTATGTCTGTAGATGAAGCGAATTTACATATGTTAAAAGAGGTTATCGGTGATGACCTCAAAGAGATTATCGACGCCTTTCTGACCACCAGCCCGGAAATTCTCGGGCAGGTTAAGCTGTCGATTGAAATCAAGGACGCGGCTGGCGTGCAACTGCACAGCCATACGCTCAAAGGCAGTTCCGCCAATATCGGCGCGACCAAGCTGCCGGCGCTGTGTGCCGAACTTGAAAGCAAAGCCAAGGAAGGTGTCGTCACCGACGATTTCAACCGGATGTATCAGCAGATTGAAACGGAAATGCAAAACGTATTCCGGCATTTGAAGCAATTTTTGCAGAGTTTTTAAGTCATTTGCGGCACAATACCTCTCTACAATTTTTGAACTGCAATATGAGAAGTGAAGCATGCACTATCAAGTAACCGATCAAGAAAAACACTCCGCAAAGATTCCGCATCACATCTTTAATATCAACGTGATTATTACCCACCTGGCAATCTCGCAGGTGGCTCTGGAAATCGGCGGCGGCAGTCCGCTTCCGTTTCTGCTGGTGCCGATTATTTCCGGACTGGTGATTTTTTACTTGTTTAAACGCAGTCAGCAAGCGCTTTCACAGGGCGACAGCTGGTTTGTCGCCGCCAACTGGACGCTGGCCTGGCGTCGTGGTCGCAATTTGCTGATCTCTTACGCCGTAGCCACACTGGTTATCGGCATCGGGGTGGTACTCGGCAATCTTGTCGGCGGCGGCCTGATGATGAACGATTTCTCGGCAGAAGGCAGCTCGACCTCGATCGTCGAAAAGATCAGTCTGTTCTTCGGTGCGATTGTGGTCTTCTTTACCGTGTTATATAACTTCCTGCAGACTGGTATCTCCGTCTACGACGCCGGCAAGGGCATTATCGATCCGAAGATCGAGAAGTTTGCACCGCGCGGTGAAAATGCCAACGAAGAGCTGGGCGAAGGATCGGATGAAATCCATCATCCAGGCGCCAAACAAATGAACGAAAACAATACCGAAGAGAAACAGTAATGAGCGACATGAAACAGAAACGTCCTCTACCGATGTTCTGGCTGGTCTTCGGAGCTTCAATCATTATCTTCGCTCTGATGCTGGTACTCCAGCCGGAACGGGAAGCGATCGACGATCAACGTCTTCCATGGAATGCACATTTCGATTCTCAGGGGAAATTGCATACACTTGGACTTATCGTCGGCGAATCAAATGTCAATGACGCCATCGCACTGTATGGCAAAGATGTCGAAATCAAACTGTTTTCCGAAATCGACGAAAGCAGTAAATCGGTCGAAGCCTATTTTCCGGTTATCTATATCGGTTCAATCAAAGCCGCGCTAGCCCTCAAAATCAATGCCTCCAAGGAAGTCATGCAGCAGGCTTTCGATAACGGCAAAAAAATCATTATGAGTAGCTCCGGCGGGCGCGAAGTTGAACTGTATAACGCCGATAAATTGAAATTCATGACGCTGCCGGTTTCCAGCATCACTTTGCTGCCGCGTAAAAACCTGACCGAAAGAGCAATTCAAATGCGCTTCGGCGACCCGGATCGCCGTGAAATCCAGTCGGATGGACTGGAACATCTTTTCTTCGATAAACTTGGCTTGGAGATGATTCTCGATCCAGAAGGCCCTGAAGCTTTGCAATATACGGACGTCGCCGCGCGCTAAAGCTTCCAACCCTCTTCGACATCCCCTACAATCGTCTCCATAGCAAGCAACTTATTAACAGGATGAAACTATGGAGACCTGCCCTTTCTGCCAAATTGACGGCTATCTGCAAAACGCCAGCTGTTATGCTCGATTCGATATCTATCCGGTGACCGAAGGGCATACCTTGATTATTCCTAAACGTCATGCCGAAACCTGGTTCGATATGACGCGCAGCGAGCAGATTGATGCACTGGAACTGGTTGAGCAGGCCAAAACCTATCTGCTTGAGCGCTACCAGCCGGACGGTTTCAATATCGGTGTCAACTGCGGCGAAGTGGCCGGGCAAAGCGTTCCTCATGCCCACATCCACCTTATCCCTCGCTATAGCGGAGATACCGACGATCCTAAAGGCGGAGTGCGCGGCGTTATTCCCGAAAAACAGAAATACTAAGGCCTGCCAGCTAATTCGGCTTTAAGGGCCCATGAGAGCCTCCCAGAAAGGAAAATGCATGCACATCAATAACAAAGACATTCATTTGATCCTCGGATCAGGCGGAGCCAGAGGGTTGGCCCACATCGGCGTCATCCATTACCTGCAGAATCAGGGATTTAATATCACTCAGATTACCGGTTGTTCGATGGGGGCTTTGATTGGCGGAATCTATGCGGCCGGCAAACTGGACGAGTACGAGAAATGGGTAACCCGCATCAACCGTTTGGATGTACTGCGGTTTCTCGATTTGACTCTGGAGAGCCGTAAGGGGTTTGTGAAAGGCGATAAAATCATGGAGAAGCTGCGTGACTGGGTCGGTGATCTGAAAATCGAGTCGATGCCCATCCCTTTCAGCGCCGTCTCGACCGACATCCTTGGCCAGAAAGAGGTCTGGATTAACCGCGGCGATCTGGTTGACGCCATTCGCGCATCCATCTCGGTTCCGGGGGTTTTCACGCCGCTGGTCAAGAATAATATGGTATTGGTGGATGGAGGTATCCTCAATCCTCTGCCGATCCCGCCGCAATCCGTTGAAAACAACCAGATTACAGTTGCCGTCAGTCTGTCCGGACGCGCGATCAAGGAACCTTTCGGCAAAGCACCGAGACCGGATAAAGAAGAAAAACAAGAGTCGCCGTCAAATTCCGCTATCAGCCAGTTTCTGCAGAATTTACAGGAACTTTTTCATTTGGAGAAGGAGACGGATAGCGACAAAAGAGATCCGACCGATCTATCGCTAACCGATATTATGATGGGCATGTTCAATACCATGCAGGATACCCTGACACGCTATCAAATTGCCGGAACGCCACCGGATATCCTGATCGAAATTCCGGTCAACATCTGTGAATCACACGACTTTCACCGGGGCAACGAGCTGATTCCTGCTGGGAAGTATTGGGCTGAAAAGGCGATCAAGGAACAGATCGATTTTATTTAGGCACTAAGAGCTGCGGCTTACTTATCCGCAGGCGTACCCTTGCTCTGTTCCGTTTCTGTTCCCTGTTCCGCAGGAGAAGCTTCACTCTCATCCCCCTTCTCCTGCTTAGCAGTCGGTTGAAAGTCGTCGTCATCCATCAGGATTCGGTTCGCTTGGCCGTCCATATCGTCAAAATAGCCTTTTTTGGCCATCCAGATAAAGACCACCACAACCAGAAAACCGAAGAACAACATCATCGGAATTAAGCCGTAAATTACATCCACTTTAAGCTCCTATCACTTCGACCTTTTTTCTGGCCGTTTTCTGTCTCTGACGCATCGCCTTGTCACCGAAAAAGCTGCGGATTCTGGCGGCATTTCCAATAACCACCAAACTGCTCAAAGGCATCGTAATCGCTGCGATCAGCGGTGTCAGGGCACCACTCATCGCCAAAGGCACCATAATCAGGTTATAGGTGATGGAACTGGCAATGTTTTGTTTAATGGTTTTCAGGGTACGGTCAGAAAGTGCGACCGCGGTTTCGACGGCCAGCAAATGATTGTTCATCAAGACGATATCGGCACTTTCCATTGATACATCGGTACCGGAGCCAAGAGCAATCCCGACGTCGGCGCGGACCAGTGCCGGAGCATCGTTAATTCCATCACCGACCATTGCAACCCGCTGTCCCTGCCGCTGAAGTTTTTGAATCTGGGCATTCTTATCTTCAGGCAGAACTTCGGCAATCACATTCAGACCGCCAAGCTGTTCAGCAACCCGTTCGGCAACCACGTTCAGGTCACCGCTCAGCAAAGTCACTTCCTTACCGCGCGCTTTCAGTAACTGAATCAGCTCAGCGGCATCTTCGCGAATTTCATCTTCCAGATAGAAAACCGCCTGCACAACATCATCGCATGCAATCCATACCGCCGTCTGCGCCATCTCTGCATGTCTTCTGGTTCTATCAAGCAAGCTTAACGGCAGTTCAATTGACAGCTCTTCAAGCCATCTGGCCGTCCCTATATGCCATTTGACACCGTCGATGCAGCCATAGACCCCTTTTCCTGAGATCGTCTTGAATTCATCCACTTGCGGCAATTCCCGGGCGGGTAGATTCTGCTGCACACAGATCGATTCAAACAGCGCTTTACCAAGACTGTGTTCGGAGCGGTTCTCAATCGCGGCCACGGCATGATAGACCGTTTTCTGTTTAATCGAATCATCGAGCCACTCGGTAGCTGTCAGCTTCATCTTACCTTTGGTAAGCGTTCCGGTTTTATCGAATACAAAGTGATCCATATCCCGCAAAGTCTCAAGCACGGTTCCGTTTTTAATCAAAATACCGTGGCGGGCGGAGACACCCGAAGCAACCGCAATCGCCATAGGCGTCGCCAGCCCGAAGGCGCATGGACAGGTAATAATCAGTACTGCTGTGGCGGTCATGATCGCAAACTCGATTTCGGCGTTGAACAGCCAATAGACGAAACTGAACACCGCCAGACTTAAAGTCACGGTGACAAACCACGGCATAATCTTATCGGCAGTGCATTGAATCGGCGCTTTCGAACCCTGCGCCTCTTCAACCATATGCACGATTCGTCCGAGTTGGGTATTCTGCAATATCGATTCCACTTCTACCGTTAAGGTGCCATCAATATTCAGAGTCCCCGCAGCCACTTTGCTGCCGTGTCGCTTGCTGATTTCACGCGACTCACCGCTGAGCATGGATTCATTGACCAGACTTTCGCCGCTAACCACCAGGCCGTCGGCCGGAAACTGCTCGCCTGGCTTGACCAGTATCTGCATACCGCGTGTCAAAGTACGCACCGGAACAATCTGTTCTTCGCCGTCGTCCAGCTTACGCGCCACTTTCGGCTGCAATTCCATCAGACGCCTTGAGGCGTCAACCGCTTTGTTTTTCGAAATCGCTTCAAGGTAGCGACCAATCAGCAGCAGGAACATGAAATCGATCAACGTATCGAAATACACTTCACCGACATTTTCCGGATGCATGGTTACCCAGCAGGAGTACAGATAGGTCGTCATCATCCCGAGGCTAATGGAGACATCCATTCCGACCGTACGCCCTTTAAGCGCGGTATAAGCCCCTTTGAAGAACGGCTGACCGGAATAAGCCAGCGTCACTGTCGCGATCACAAGCTCGAGCCAATGGAAATAATTGCGATACTCCAGATCTTCGCTGGCGCCGGTATAAAGCGCAACCGAAAACCACATCACATTCATCATGGCAAAACCGGCAAAACCCAGGCGGTACAGAAGATCGCGGTTGGCTTTACGGTAAGCCGCTTCGCTGGCCGAAGCGTCATAAGGCGTGGCGTCATAGCCAATACTGTTCAGCTTTTTGATAATGTCGGAAAGTTTGATCTGAGAGTTGTCCCAACGCAGCTTAATCTGCTTGTTGGTAAAGTTGACGCGGGCCATCATAATCCCGTCCACATTGGCCAGAGTATGCTCAATCAGCCAGACGCAGGCGGCGCAGTGAATTGCTTCGGACATCAGGGTGATTTCCCGACGCTCGCCAAGATTATCGACATACTGTTCCTGTACTTCGTCGTAATCGTAGAAGTCGATATCTTTGTTAGGCGCCGGCGGCGGGGACAAAAGCTCACCGTCCGGAGTGCGTTGGTAAAAACTCTGCATACCGGATTCGTAAATCACTTCGCACACCGAAGCACATCCGTGACAGCAGAATTCCCGCTCTTCGTTTTCGATCGGTTTGAGAATCAGGTCACCTTCCGGAATCGCCTGTCCGCAGTGAAAGCAGCTTTGCGCCATAGATACTTACTCTTTATTCCGGATCCTGAACCATAATGGAGCGCCCGACATTAAAGGTATTTTCACCCTTTTTGACCTCCATAATCACATCCCACTTTCCTTTAAGAGGAAGACTGAACTCAACCTGATAAACGCCGGTCTCTGTGGTCGCCGACAAAGGCGCTTCGCCATCCAGGTTACGGTCGGAAGGACGATAGTAGTACAGAATCGCACTGTCGACATCCATCGGCTTATTCTCGTTATCAAGCACGTTCAGAGTCACCGTTTGCGATTTGGCTTCGGAAAGGATCGGCAGATCAATATTCAATTGCCAACCCAACTTTTCCATACGCTTCTGTTCGGCAAGGATTTTATCCATATTCTTGCCCTGCTCGTAAAAGTCGTCCACAACCAGACCTGGATTGGTCACAATCGCCATACTGACCATAAAGAAGTTAACCGCTAATACAATCGTCAGAATCACCAGCCAGGCAATGACGAACGGATTCTTCCATACATTGCTCCAGTCACGCTGGTCTTTTTTGGCTTCTGGCATGGTCATCTCCTAAATTTCAATCAAATAAGCCCCAAAGAAAAAAAGCCCTCTACCTTAAAAAGGTAAAGGGCTTATTATAACGGTGTTTCTCAAAGCAATCCTGACAAAAAGCCTTGAAAGCTATTGAAACTTAACGGGGTTTTGGACCGATGAAAACACTGTTGTAAGTGGTTTTGATCTGCGGGTTATTAACGTCTTCGACCATGATATCGATCGGCGTATTCGCCTCGGTCAAATCACGGCGTGGAATACGTACCAGCAGCGTCGCCGAACCAACTGTTCCCGGCTGCACGCTCAATACTGCAGGACTGACGTCATATTCCATATTCTGGAATTCGGAGCCGATGGTAATTTTGGCCTGCATCACTTCGGCGCCTTTATTGACGACTTTAAGCGTCCACTTGTTCTGAATCGAGCCGTTACTCATCTGAACAAACAGAGGCGAGCGTTCGTGCAACGCTTTGACGTCAATCGGCGACATAGTGGCCAAACCGTACAGGATCGCACCAGCGGCAAACGTCATAATCGCGGAATAGACGATTACACGCGGACGTTTCCAGATAGCCGGCAACTTCTTGCCGGTAAACTCTTGCAAGGATGCATAGCGAATCAGCCCACGCGGCTTTTTGATCTTATCCATGACCGAATCACAGGCGTCGATACACAGACCGCAGGTAATACAGCCGAACTGCTGCCCCAAACGAATATCAACACCGGTCGGGCAGACCGCAACACACAGGTTACAATCGATACAGTCACCTAAATCAGGGGCTTCTTCACCCGGTTTGACACGGCGCATACGCCCACGAGGCTCACCACGATCCTGGTCATAAGTCGGCACGACAGTTTGCGTATCGATCATGGCACCCTGAATACGTGCATAAGGGCAAAAACCGATACAGGTTTGCTCACGCAGAAAGCCGGCAAAAAAATAGGTCGACAATCCAAGAACGACGACGATGGTCGTCTCGACACTACCCCATTCAAAAGCAAACAGACGTGCCCAAAGGTCAATCGCATCGGTAAAATAAGCAACAAAACTGAAAGAAGTTGCGAAACCGATCAATAGCCAGATAAGGTGCTTCGGAATCTTAACCTTGAGCTTTTCCAGGCTCATCGGCGCTTGATCCAGCTTTTGACGCTTGTTCGGCTGGCCTTCAAATTTCTCTTCCAGCCAGGTAAAGACATCCGTCCAAACCGTATGGAAACAGAAATACCCGCACCAGAGACGCCCGGCAACAGCCGTTGAAGCCGCTAGCAGTAACGCAAAAAAGAGCAGAATCATGGCCAGAATCCAAATATCCTGAGGCAGAATGGTCAGGCCGAAAAAGTGAAACTGGCGATTCGCCAGATCCCACAGAATAGCCTGATGTCCATCCCAGCGCAGGTAAGGACCAACAAACAGAATCAACCAGAATGAGGCCAGAATCCATTTTATCTTACGGAAAGTTCCCGGAATGCGTTTCGCGTGCACAGTCCCTTCCGTATGCACCGGCAACAATTCTACCCCGATGTTTTCCAGATTTTTATTACTGGTTTCGACACCACCCAGTACCGAGTGATCGGTACCGCTTTTAGTGGCCGTCTCTGACTGCTTTTCTGACATAGCTTTTCCTTGCTAATACTGCTAAATATTCAAGTAGATCATGATTTTAACGAATCAAAATTATCTCAAAACTGATTATCTTTATCTTGGAATATAAGCATTTTTTGATTTGAGATAGGAATAAAAAAGCCGGGTTCCCCCGGCTTTTAAGGATGTATAAATCAAGAATCAAGATTAATTAATCTTTATCTTCATCCTTTTCCATGCCTTCCATACCGCGAGCGGCTTTCCAGGCAAAACCAATTAATGCAACAATTGAAAGTACCAAGGCGCCGATAGAACCCCAAAGTACCCAGTCATTATTTAAATCACCCATGATGAACTCCTTTGTCACTAAAGTAGAGCTTAAGAAAGCAAAAAGGAGAGCCAGAACTCTCCTTTCTTACAGATCGCCTTATTGACCACCACCTAGCTGGTGGATATAAACCGCAAGACGTTTAACGTTAACATCCGCGTTTGGAAGACGCTCTTTGAAAGCCGGCATAATCGCTTGACGAGTACCTTCGATGTATTCGCCGTTTTTCTTAACATTTACACCGTTAGCGATTACGTTACGGATCGCATCGCGATCAGAGCTGAAACGCCATACCTGGTCAGTCAGGTTAGCTGCACCGGCTGGAGCCAAAGGCTTACCAGCAGGACCGTGACACGCAAGACACATACCTTTCGCATATACCGCTTTACCGGCTGCAAATTGAGGGTCGCTACCCTTACCTTCGGAAAGCGCGATAACATAATCGGTTACGTTATCGATCTCTTCGTCAGACAGGTTACCCATCATGCCGCGAGCAGGCATGTTACCGATACGACCGTTTTTAATCGACGCTTCGATTTGCGCTACCTGACCACCCCATAGCCAATCATCATCAGCCAAAACAGGGAAGTTAGGGTTACCCGCACCACCGGCACCGTGACAAGCCGCACAGTAATCACCGAAAAGTACTTTTGAAGTTGCTACCGCGTACTGACGCAGTTCATCATCTTTAAGGATATCGGCAACAGACATCGCAGCCAGCTGCTCTTCCTTATCGGCGAATTTAGCAACACGCCAGTCTTTCAGTACTTTGAAGTCTTCGTTGTACTCTTCGATGGCAGTCCATCCTGCCATACCTTTAGTGAACTCACCTGTTTTATCGGTCAAAGGAATAACCGGATAATACAAGGTGTAGAAGATAATCATGATGAAACCGGCATAGAAAGACAGCATCCACCACAGCGGCGGTGGGTTATCTAACTCACGCAGGTCCTCATCCCAAATGTGACCAGTATTGCCTTCGTCTGGCCAAGGGTTATGATTTGCCATTTTTTATTCTCCTCAGAATGATTCAATCATCTTCAAGGATTTTGTGTTTTTGCTCCTCCAGCTCTTTACGCTTGGATGGGCGCAGAGCCAGAGCAAAGGTAATCAACATACCGATAAACACTAAAACCGTGATGATCAGTCCAGCCCAGTCTTGGGTAGTCAATGCTGACCAGTCTGTGCTGAAGTAATGTTCCATACGACTCATTATTGACGGTAAACTTTACTGTCGTCCAGCTTAACCATCGTTCCCAACACCTGCAGGTACGCAACCATCGCATCCATCTCGGTATAACCTTCGATCGCTTTGTTCGCGTTTTCAATTTCCCAGTCAGAGTACGGAACCCCTAGAGTACGCATAACTTCCAGACGTTTCTTCATATCACGTTCCGTGCCGAAGAAATCTTCAGAAACCATACGATCCGCAAGCCATGGATAGGCAGGCATAACTGATTCAGGAACTAGATCCTGTGGACGCAACAAGTGCATTACGTGCCATTCATCAGAGTATTTACCACCTAGACGGGCCAGATCAGGACCAGTACGCTTTGAACCCCATTGCATAGGGTGATCGTACATAGATTCTGTCGCCAGAGAGAAGTGACCGTAACGTTCGCGCTCATCACGGAACGGACGAATCATTTGAGAGTGACAAATATAACAACCTTCACGAAGATAAAGATCGCGACCGGCTAGCTCAAGCGGCGTGTAAGGACGTACACCGTCGCCTGCTTTCCAATCTGCCAACATCGGCTTACCGTTCTTATCGAACTTGTATAGCGCCTTGTCAGCTACGATTTTACCGTTCTCATCTTCGGTAAAGGTACGTTCCCAAACTAGTTCAGGGAACTTTTCATTTTTCGCGTTACCGTATTTATCGGTCTGTTCTGTGTAATCTACAGCAGATTTAAGATAGAACAGAGGTACGATTTCAACAATACCCGCAATTGATACTGCCAGTGCAGTCGCCAGGAATAGGGCGAAAATATTACGCTCTAGACCATCCTGGATATTTTTTGGTTTGTCGTCATGATTTGACATGAGTTTGTGCTCCTCAACTCATTGATTCCAATCAGGGCGTCGGCCGAACCGACGCACAGGATGCCTAATAATTATGCAGTTGCTTCAACTGGCTTGGACGCACGAGCGTTAGCCATACGGATAGTCATTACTACGTTATAAAGCATGACCGCCGCACCGGTGAAGAACAATAGACCACCGAAAGCACGCATTGCATAGTATGGGTGCATAGCTGCAACCGATTCCGCAAAGGTGTAAGCCAAAGTACCGTACTCGTCATAAGCACGCCACATTAGACCCTGCATGATACCGGATACCCACATCGCAACGATGTAGAACACCGTACCGATTGTTGCCAACCAGAAGTGGAAGTTGATCAACTGCATAGAGTACATCTCGGTTTTCCATAGCTTCATTACCATGTGGTATAGAGCACCGATCGATACCATCGCAACCCAACCCAGAGCACCAGAGTGAACGTGGCCAACCGTCCAGTCAGTGTAGTGAGATAGCGCGTTAACCGTCTTAGCCGCCATTACAGGGCCTTCGAAAGTCGACATCGCGTAGAACGCCAAAGAGATAATCAAGAAGCGCAGAATATAGTCTGTACGCAGACGGTCCCAGGCACCTGACAGAGTCAGCATACCGTTAAGCGCACCACCCCATGAAGGAATGATCATCGCTAGTGAGATTACCGCACCAAGAGAACCCGTCCAGTCTGGAAGCGCCGTGTATTGCAAGTGGTGAGCACCCAACCATACATAACCGAACATCAGAGCCCAGAAGTGGATAACTGACAGACGGTACGAGTAGATAGGACGCTGCGCCTGCTTAGGCACGAAGTAATACATGATCGCAAGGAAACCGGCAGTCAGGAAGAAACCTACCGCATTGTGACCCCACCACCACTGAATCATCGCATCTTGAACACCGGCAAACATTGAGTAAGAACGGAACAACGAAACAGGAATTGCCAGACCATTTACAACGTAAAGGTAAGTGATCGCAATCATCATACCTAGGAAGAACCAGTTCGAAACGTATACGTGAGAGTGCGTCTCTTTGTTACGTGACGCGATGGTCATTACGAAGTTGAAAGTGTACATGGTCCAGACAACAGCGATCGCAATTGCCAGAGGCCACTCTTGCTCGTGGTACTCTTTACCGGTTGTCATCCCAAGAGAGATGGTAACAACCGTCGCCAGAAGACCGATTGTGAAAAGAATTGCAGTCCACCAGGCCATAGAGTTACTCCATAGCTTGACACCGTTGGTGCGCTGAACTGTATAGAATGCGGTAGCCATCAAGGTCATACCACCAAATGCAAAGATAACCGTGTTCGTATGCATTACACGCAAACGAGCAAAAGTGATTTCTGCGATGTCAAAGTTTAACGCTGGCCACGCAAGCTGTGATGCTGCAAAGGTACCCAAGAAAGTACCCAACACCAAAAAGACTATTGCGCCAACCGTTAAATACTTGACTACGCCATTATCGTATTGTGGCTTAGCTGTAGTATCCATTAGTCGGATTCCCCTAAATAAGTCAAAGTTTTGCCTAAATCAAACTACCTGTACCTTAAAAAAGGCACAGACTCCCCGTAGCTCGGAATTATAACGTTCAAAGAGCGCCTGTTACCAGTTTAAGACTATTGAAAATTAACCCGTATCAATTGCAATCCAAGCAATTCAAACAAAATCAACTATATTTCAATAACTTATAGAAAATTTGATTTAGACACCTCCAAAAAACCTCCGAATTATCCCAAACCCCGCCCTTTATTGCCCATTCAAAATATTTTATAAGTGCATATTAAAAAATTCTAATAAACCCTACACACGCGGAAAAAACCAACAACACCAGGTGTTCAAAAACCGATCTGATGGCATCTGACCTGGATTCAACCAAGCAAACCTATCAGAAATTTCATCACCCCAAACAACGCCCGAAAAATACCATTACAAAATAAAGGGTTTTACCTAAAAAACGACATGCCGGCTTAAAAAATTGCCCTATCAACAGCGTATTTATTAAATTTCAAGGTTTTGCGGTATCATATGGTGTTTTGATATTTTCAGGAAAAGAAGCGCATGCGAACGGCAACCATAAAGCGAGACACTTTAGAAACCCAAATCGAAATCAGCGTAAACCTGGACGGGCAAGGTGAAGCCAAATTAGATACTGGTGTACCTTTTTTCGAGCATATGCTTGATCAGATCGCCCGCCACGGCATGATCGACATAGACATCAAAGCCAACGGCGACTTGCATATCGATGATCACCATACGGTTGAAGACGTAGGCATCACCCTTGGTCAGGCCATCGCCAAAGCCGTGGGCGATAAAAAAGGCATCACCCGCTACGGTCACGCTTATGTCCCGCTGGATGAAGCGCTTTCCCGCGTGGTAATTGACCTGTCCGGCCGCCCGGGCTTGGAGTTCCACTGCGATTTCACCCGTGAACAGATCGGTACCTTTGAAACCCAGTTGGTCATGGAATTCTTTCAGGGCTTTGTCAACCACTGCGGCGCTTCTCTGCATATCGACAATATCCGCGGCATTAACGCACACCACCAGGCGGAAACCATTTTCAAAGCCTTCGGTCGTGCACTGCGCATGGCACTGAGTGCGGATGAACGCATGGCCGGGAAAATGCCGTCAACCAAAGGAAGTCTTTAATGGATCAAAAGTTAGTTGCCGTGGTCGATTACGGCATGGGAAACTTGCGCTCGGTGTCGAAAGCCGCCGAGCATATGGCCGACGCTCGCACTAAAATCGTTGTCACCCAGGATCCTCAAGTTATTGCAGATGCCGACTCGGTAATTTTCCCGGGACAAGGTGCCGCCAAGGCCTGTATGCAAGCTCTGACCGATACCGGCATGGTCGAACCAGTCAAACAAGCCGCTCAGGAAAAGCCTTTTCTGGGAATCTGCATGGGCTTGCAGGTTCTAATGTCACACAGCGCTGAAAACAATGGCGTTGATTGTCTGGATATCATTAAAGGCGACGTTACACAGTTTGATTTAAGCGGTCACCCTGAATTAAAAATGCCGCATATGGGCTGGAATCAGATTCACCAGACTCAAGACCACCCTCTGTGGCATGCCATCCCTCAGGACAGTCGTTTCTATTTTGTACATAGCTTCTATGTTTCTCCTGAAGACAAAAGCACCATTATTGGTGAAACAACGCATGGACAGACCTTTCCGTCGGTATTGAGTGCGCACAATATCTTTGCCATCCAGGCCCACCCGGAAAAAAGCGCCGAGCACGGTCTGCAACTGTTTAAAAATTTCCTTGAGTGGGATGGGCACTAAAAAGCCACCGTCACCACCAAACGACAAAGAATTAAGGTAAAAGCATGTTATTAATTCCTGCAATTGATTTAAAAGACGGCCAGTGCGTACGTTTGCGCCAAGGTGTTATGGAAGACGCAACCGTATTCTCGGGCGATATTGTCGCCATGGCTGAGCGCTGGGTTTCACAAGGCGCACGCCGCCTGCATATGGTCGACCTGAACGGCGCTTTTGACGGCAAACCGGTCAACGATTCGGCGGTTTATCAGGTTCGCGAAGCTTACCCGGATCTGCCGATTCAGATCGGCGGCGGTATTCGCGACCTTGAAACCATTGAAGCCTATCTTAAAGCAGGTGTCAGCTACTGCATCATCGGAACCAAAGCGGTACACAACCCGGAATTTGTTGCTGAAGCGTGTAAAGCCTTCCCGGGCCACATCATGGTCGGACTGGACGCCAAAGACGGCATGGTCGCTATCAACGGCTGGGCCGAAGTGACAGACTACGAAGTGAAAGCCCTCGCCAAACAATTCGAAAACGACGGTGTGGAAGCCATTATCTATACCGACATCGGCCGCGACGGCATGATGCAGGGCGTCAATATCGAAGCGACTCAAGCGTTGGCGCAAGCGGTCAATATTCCAATTATCGCTTCAGGCGGAATTACCAATCTGGACGACATCCGCAACCTTGCAACCATCGAAGCGGACGGCGTTACCGGTGCAATTACCGGGCGCGCCATCTACGAAGGCTCCTTGAATTTCCAGGAAGGCCAATCTCTATCCGATGAACTGGCGCCAAAGTAGGACAAACCGATATGAGTTTAGCTAAACGCATTATTCCCTGCCTGGACGTGGATGACGGCCGAGTCGTAAAAGGGGTGCAGTTTGTCGATATTCGCGACGCCGGAGATCCTGTTGAAGTTGCCAAGCGTTATGACGAACAGGGCGCCGACGAAATCACCTTCCTTGACATTACCGCGACGGCTCACGGCCGCGAGACCACAGTCCATATGGTTGAAGAAGTTGCCAGCCAGGTTTTTATTCCGCTGACGGTGGGCGGAGGCATTCGCAAAATCGAAGACATCCGCACTATGCTGAATGCCGGAGCCGACAAGGTGGCAATCAATTCGGCGGCCATCTACAACCCCGAGTTTGTTAAAGAGGCTTGCGACGCTTTCGGATCACAGTGCATTGTTCTGGCTATCGACGCTAAAAAAGTCAGCCTGCAAGGCGAAGCCGACCGCTGGGAAATCTTCACCCACGGCGGCCGCAAAGAGACCGGAATTGATGCGCTGGAATGGGCCGAGCGCATGGAAGCCTACGGAGCCGGCGAACTGCTGGTTACCTCGATGGATAAAGACGGCACCAAAAGCGGATTTGATCTGGAACTGATGCAGGAAATCACTTCACGAGTCAAAATTCCGGTTATCGCATCCGGCGGTGTCGGCAATCTACAACACTTGGTTGACGGCGTTAAACAAGGCGGTGCCGAAGCGGTATTGGCAGCCAGTATTTTCCACTTCGGCGAATTCACCGTACAGGAAGCCAAAGAAGCTATGCAAGCGCAAGGAATTGAAGTTCGCTTGTAAACAGCCTTACTGGAGGAAAGAACGTCTCTGAACACCGAAACCAGGCACGTTCATTCCCCCGAACCTGAATGCTTCAATCAAAATGGAACAGCCATGAGTCAGAAAACAATATTACAGCAATTGGATGAAGTGCTTGCGGCGCGCAAGGATGAAGCGGCAGACAAATCCTATGTCGCCAGCCTGTACGCCAAAGGCACCGAAAAGATCCTCAAAAAGATCGCTGAAGAGTCGCTTGAAGTCGCTATGGCCGCGAAAGATCACGACAACAGTCAGAGCGAACAAGATAAAGAACACCTCATTTACGAGGTAACCGATTTGTGGTTTCATAGCCTAGTTCTCTTAGCACATAAAGATATCTCTTCAGAGGCTATTACGAAAGAATTACAACGTCGCTTCGGCTTATCCGGCCACGACGAAAAAGCGAGCCGAGACGCCTAACAGGCAGTTTCAGGCACTGTTTAGATTTACAGGAAGGATCCCTCCATGAATCAGGAAAAATCGATTTTCAGCAAAATCATCGACCGGGAAATCCCCGCCGATATCGTCTACGAAGACGACAAATGTATCGTGATCCACGATATTAACCCCAAAGCACGGGTTCATCTGCTGATTATCCCCAAAAAACCGATTGATACCTTGTTCGACCTCAAACCGGAAGACCGGGATCTGATGGGACACATGATGCTGCTTTTACCGCAGCTGGCCAATGCGCAAGGGCTGGACGGATTCAAAACACAAATCAATACCGGTGCTTCCGGCGGACAGGAAGTCTTCCATATTCATATACACTTAATGGGTAACTAAGCGCACAATAGGTTACACACTAAGAAAAAGCACTTAAAAACAGTTTCTTAGCTGCAAGCATTCAATTGCCACCAATAAATTATTTTTGTGCAATTAAATTGGTGAATTTGATATTATTAGCGGCTACTGATATTTTGGGCTTGTGCTTAATTCGAACCGAGCACAGCAAAGCAGATAACAACCGGAGTTAATACCATGGGAATCAGCATTTGGCAGCTACTTATTATCCTTGCCATCGTTTTAGTTTTATTCGGTGCTAAGCGTCTTCGCAACGTCGGCAGCGACCTTGGCGGCGCGATCAAAGGCTTCAAGTCCGCTATGAAAGACGAAGAAGCTAAAAAAGACGAAAAGGCTGACGCTGATAAGCTGGAACAGAAAGACGGTGAAAACGTCTTTACCGTATCAGCCGAAGAAAAGAAAGCTGAAGACAAAAAAGACAAAGCTTAAGCTGTTGGCGCCAACGAAATCGTTGGCCGTACGCAGTTTGCAACAGGTGGAATAGGCTAGGTGTAACCAACCATGTTTGATATTGGCTTTCTTGAACTTCTTATGATTATGATCATCGCTCTGATCGTCATCGGTCCAGAGCGTATGCCTGAAGTTGCCCGAAAACTGGGAAGTTTTATGGGCAAGACCCGTCGTTTCATCGAATCGGTCAAACAGGAAAATCATGTTCAGGAAACCATTAACGACTTTAAACAGTCGGTCAACCTGGAAGCGGAAAAAGAGAAACTCGACAGTCTGCATAACGACCTTCAAGAAAGCCTGAATGTCGGTATCGAACAATCCAAAATGGATGACTTCAATTTGGATGAGTTCGAACGCCCTTTCGGCGGCAGTAACGACAATGGAAGCTCTTTCAACCGTGCACCGTCACAGCCACAAGTTCCGGGTGCAAAAAGCGAAGATAACAATGTGACCGCGCAGTCAAACAGCGACGCACAGAACACCGAAAGCCGTCCTCAGGCTGCGAAAGAAGCGGCAAAGCCGACTTCCAGCGCACCAGCATCTTCGTCACCGGTAACTTCAACCGCCAGTAGTGAAAATACGACCACGCCAGTGGCTTCTGACTCTAGCAAAAGTTAAACACATCTATGAGCGAATCGGCGCTACCACCTAATGATAAAGAGATGACACTGGTTCAGCATCTGCTGGATCTGAAAACCAGTCTGACTCGCGGTATTCTTGCGATTCTGGTCTTTTTCCTGTGTCTGTTTCCTTTTGCGAATGAGATTTATACCTACATCGCAGATCCGCTGACGCGCTATCTACCGCAAGATACCAGCATGATCGCGACAGCGGTTGCCTCACCTTTCCTGACGCCGTTCAAGTTAAGCTTCGTCCTGGCAATCTATCTGGCGATGCCCTTCCTGCTTTACCAGCTATGGCGCTTTATTGCACCGGCACTTTACAGCCATGAAAAGCAGTTGGTTGCACCGATTCTGTTTTTCAGCTCATTCCTGTTCTATGCCGGCGGCGCCTTCGCTTTCTATGTTGTTTTCCCGCTGGTATTTGGCTTCTTATCGACCACGGCACCTGAAGGGGTCACCGTAGCAACAGACATCGCAGCCTACCTGGATTTTGTCATCAAGATGTTCTTCGCCTTCGGAATGGCTTTTGAAGTTCCGGTCGTAACGGTTCTGTTGATATTGACCGGTATGGTCAGAGCGGACAAACTCAGTCACGCCAGACCGTACATTATTGTCGGCGCATTCGTTATCGGCATGCTTCTGACGCCACCGGACATCATTTCGCAAACACTTCTGGCCGTTCCTATGTGGCTTCTTTTCGAACTCGGCTTGCTGGTCGGTGCTTATGTCGTTAAGAAACGTGTGCAAAATAGCGAAGAAGAGGAAGACGAGGAGTTCTACCACAACGAAGACGACTATAATGCCGCCCAGGCGAAAAAATCAGCTTCGGAACAGAGCTCCAATTCCGTGAACACTGCAACGGCAAAGAAAGCATCTGACGAGCCGGAAATTGAGTTCGATGACCGCTATGCCGATCAGGTTGATGATGATCTCGACTGGGATGACGAGTTCGATCGCATCGACTCCGAAATGCAGAAGTTGGAACGCGAGTATGATGAGCGTACCAAGAAAAAACAGGATTCCGATAAACCGGAAAACGCAAACTCGCCGAAACCAGATGCTCAGGACAAAGAGCCGCAGGAGTCAGCAAGTGAGACAGGCGATCAGTCGAAAAACGAACCGTCGGATACAACGGATAGTAAAAAGCCTTAAGTCGCCATTCAAGAACGCCCGCTCCATCACTGCGGGCGTTTTTGCATTTAGCGCTCTGCTATTTTTGCCGCCTTGCCCGGCTCAACAAGCCGCTTCTCCGCTTGCACAGCACCCCAGCCTCTATCTGGCCATGCACGCCAATGATCCAGTAAACTGGATGCTGTGGCAGAAAAACGCCCTGCAACTTGCCCAGCGCAACAATAAACTCATCCTGCTCTCCAGCGGTTATTTCTCCTGCCACTGGTGTCATGTCATGCAACAAGAGGTTTATCAAAACCCGTCTAGTGCTCAACTGCTGAACGACAGATTCATCAGCATTAAGGTAGATCGGGAACTGAATCCGCAGCTCGATAGCCAGATGCTTGAGTTTGCCAGAAAATACCACGGCTCGGCGGGCTGGCCGCAACATCTGATTCTTACGCCCGACGGCCTTCCCATTACCGCCTTTACCTATCTGCCGAATGCAAAACTGCAAAAGTTACTCACGACTGTGGATAAGTTGTGGAAAGAATATCCGGATAAAATCCATAAACTGGCAAAATCCGCCATTCCCGATAGAAATCAAACTGTTACAGAGTGGAATCCGCTTCGATTCCAGAAGGCACTTTATCAACAGCTTCGCGAACGTATGGACGAATTCAGCGGAGGCTTAAACGGTAGCAATAAATTCCCTAAAAGCCCCTTGCTGCTGGCACTTATCCAAGAGAAATCACTTCCTGAACCAATCGAAGACTGGCTCCTTTTGAGCTTACAGAAAATGGCTGGCGAACACCTTTTCGACCACCTGTACGGCGGGTTTTTCCGCTATACAATCGATCCGGAATGGCAAATACCGCATTTTGAAAAGATGCTGTACGACAATGCTCAACTGCTGCAACTCTACCTGCTTGCGGATTTACGCTGGCCAAATCACGGATTTGCCGCCACGGCTGAAGCGACCCTGCGCTATCTACGCGAAACGCTGTATTCGCCGCGGCTCAAACTCTACCTTGGCAGCCAGTCGGCAATCGACTCCAAAGGGCACGAAGGCGGTGGATACCTCTTCAGCAAAAGACAGCTTGCCGCAATTCTTCCCGAAAACGCTTTGCGACAGGTGCAAACGGAATGGTTTGCATTTCCGGAGCCCTTTGCATCCGGTTATCTGATTAAGCCAACCTCCCACAACTGGGAGGCCATCAGAAACCGACTGCTACAGAAACGCCCCAAACCTGACATGCCGATTGACAGCAAAGCCATAACCGGCTGGAACGCCTTGCTTTTAAAAGCACTGCTGACGGCCGAAATATGGCGTTCACAACAAACCAATCTTGACGCTACGCCCCATCTGGCAAAATCACCCGAGTATGCACAGGAATTAGCAACCGAGTTATTGGCTTTAAGCCGACGACAACAGATACCACGTGCTTTGACCGACCCTGAGACGTCACAGGGACTTGAAGGCGAGGCTACGCTTTCCGATTTGAGCTTTCTATGGGATGCGCTGAAGGCTTGGAAAAAACGGCAACGGATGGACCTCGGCCTTTCCAATCTAGAAAGGCAAGTGAAGAAATTTAAAACCAGTGACGGCTGGGAGCCTTCACACCAACTCCGCCTCTATCCGCAATCATATTATGTGTTTAAGGATGACGCGATTCCGGGCGGGAGCGTCAAACTGGGCTGTGACTTTATCGACATAAAAATCGACCGCACGGACTTTTATCAGAACCCCATGCACTACGCCTCTTACCTGCTTTTGGATAAATACCGCTAAGAGCCCTGTTTTCTTTTACAATGGGCTTGAATTAACGCAAGAGAACGCTGTTAGAGGAAGCAATGGGCTTTTTGATTATCGCTTTTATTCTGCTGTTTGCCATTACCACTCTGCCGAATATCTGGACCAAATACATTCTCAACAAGCATCGTACACCGCACCCGGACATCCCCGGTACGGGCCTGCAATTTGCCGAACACTTGCGGGACAAGTTTCATCTGGACATTCAGATTGAAGAAACCGACCAGGGCGATCACTATGATCCGATCGCTAAAACAGTGCGCATCTCTTCCGCCAACGCACACTCCAACTCCTTGACCGCGATTACCACCGTCGCCCATGAAATCGGTCACGCCCTGCAAGACCGTGACGATTATCAGCCGCTAAAACAAAGAACGGCCCTGGTGGAGAGGGCCGCGATCATGCAGAAATTTGCCGGTTTTGCACTGATGGCGACACCGGTTCTGATTCCGTTAATGCATACGCCGATGGTCGGATTGATTACTTTCGGTGCCGGCTTTATCGCCATGGGGGTTCCGGTCATTATCCATCTGAGTACTTTGCCGGTAGAGTTTGACGCCAGTTTTGCCCGCGCCCTGCCGTTGTTGAAGGAAGGGCAATATCTGGGCAAGAAAGATCACAGAAGCGCCAAGAAAATTCTTTTTGCCTGCGCTATGACTTATGTCGCCGCCTCGCTTTCCAGCCTTTTCAACCTGTGGAAGTGGCTCAAGGCGCTGAAACGTTAATCCTTCGCTTCGGCAGAAACACCGTTTTCCAGCTGTACCGTTACATGATGAATTTTATGTTCGTGGTGCAGGTAGTCTTTGATGTCAGCCAACGTCTGTTCATTGATATGCGACATGTCGGTTCGGGCATGCAGGGTCATCATCACCTGATCCTCGGCAATCGCCCAGATATGAATGTGATACACCTCTCTGAGGTAATCAAAACGCGCTTCGAGGTCTTGCTTGATTGCGGCAATCTCATAGCCGGCGGGAACGCCCTCAAGCAGAATATGCGCAGACTCGCGCGTCAGTCGATAAGCGCCGACACCGATAATGGTCGCCATTAAAATGGAGAGAATCGGATCGATCGGCGTCCAGCCGGTGTAGTAGATCAGAATCGCCCCCAGAATGACCGCAACCGATCCCAGAGTATCGCCCAGAAAGTGCAGCGTCGCCCCACGCATATTCATATTATGCTGATCCCCGGAATGCAGAATCCAGAACACCAGTAGATTATTCAGCAACCCGATTACCGCGATCACGAACATTTCTTTGCCCATAATCTCCTGCGGCTGAATAAAGCGTTCAATCGCCATGAAAATGATCCCGCCGACAATCAACAGCAATGTAAAACCGTTGACGAAAGCGGTCAGAATCTGAAAACGCTGATAGCCAAAGGTCATGCGCTCATTGGCTGGACGTCGCGCGATGTGAAAACCCCACCAGGCAATGGCCAACGCCATGGCATCGGTAAGCATGTGTACCCCATCAGCGACCAGAGCAATGGAATTGACCCATAAACCGCCGATAATCTCCACCAGCATATAACTGGCGGTAATAATCGCCGCAATCATGATTTTTTTCTGGCTATGGCCGCTGTGCTCTGCAACATGGTTGTGCTGCCCGCCAAAAGACTTGCTACCGACGGAATGATGGTGACTGTGCATTGACTACTCCCAGCCTGAAATTATGATTATTCGGTTTTTGCAATGACCCAAGCCGCAATAAACTCGGCGTCACTCTGCTGTTTAAGTTGCTCAGCCAAAGATTGAATAGTGGCCCCTGTGGTCATCACATCGTCCATTATGGCCAAGCGCTTCAGGCCGTTTAATTTCTGCGTATCCACTTCAAATGCCCGGCGCAGATTACGCTTGCGTTCAACAACATCAAGATGCGTCTGCGACGGCGTGTTTTTGACTCTGCGCACCGCATTGCGAACAACTGGCAAACCCAAACGCCCGGCCACGATACGAGCCAAAAGCTCCGCCTGATTATAGCCTCTTTCACGGCGCCGCAGAGGGTGAACCGGTACCGGTACAATCGCTTCGATACGCGAGTTCAATAATTTCGCCTCGATCTCTTCAAGGTACAGCTCGGCAAGCAGACGGGCATTTGCCGTCTGCCGATGATATTTCAAATCATGGATCAATTCGACGATAGGTGGACGATAAAAGAAGGCAACTTGCGTTAGATCAAATGCCGGAGGTGACCGCAGGCATTGTCCGCAAATCTGGCCGTCAGCAGAAATTCCGGCACAAACGGGACAGATCGAATGGACTCTGGGAAGCCGGCTGCGTTCCTCTGCGGATAAATCCAAGCCGTCTCCCACGGCGTTGCTCAGAACCGATCTCGGCGGGATCAGCCAGGCTTCTAACCAGTGCATATCTGTATCAAGACTCAATACTGCTTACATATTATTAAGCTATAATACTCCGACTATCGAATATTTAAACAGTTATAAGCACGGAATTTGGATTATGTTAGACGCCGCTCTGGAACAAAAAATCGGTCAGGTTCGTCACGATTGGACGCTGGAAGAGATTCGAGCCATTATGGATCAGCCTTTCAACGATCTGATGTTTCAGGCCCAGACTGTTCATCGCGCCAACTTCAACGCGAATGAGGTGCAAACCAGCACACTGGTCAACATTAAATCCGGCGGCTGTGCCGAAGACTGTTCTTACTGCTCGCAAAGCTCCCGTTACGACACCGGTCTTGAAAAAGAGAAAATGATGGCCGTTCAGGAAGTCGTCGACAAAGCGCTGGCAGCCAAAGAAAAAGGCGCAACCCGTCTATGTATGGGTGCCGCTTGGCGTAATCCGAACAAGAAAGATTTCCCGATCGTTCTCGACATGGTCAAAATGGTCAAGGGGCTGGGCATGGAGACTTGCCTGACGCTTGGAATGCTCGACGAAGATCAGGTTCAGCAGCTCAAGGACGCCGGTCTGGACTACTACAACCACAATCTGGACACCTCCGAAGCCTACTATCCGAAGGTCATTACCACCCGTACTTTCCAGGATCGTCTGGACACCATCGACAAGGTGCAAAAAGCGGGGATCAATGTGTGTTCCGGCGGGATTATCGGCATGGGCGAAGCCCATAAAGACCGGGCCGAGCTGTTGAGAACCTTTGCCAATATGCACCATCACCCGAGTTCGGTACCGATCAATCTGCTGGTTCCGGTTGAAGGCACGCCTCTGGAGCATATGCGCGGCAAAACCGATTCTTTCGAATTTATCCGCGTCATCGCGACAGCACGTATTCTGATGCCACACTCTTACGTGCGCCTGTCTGCTGGACGAATGGAACTGACCGACGAAGCACAGGCTTTGTGTTTCCTTGGTGGAGCCAATTCGATTTTCTACGGTGACAAGCTATTGACCACCGACAACCCTGAATCGGATCACGACACGGTTCTGTTTGCCAAACTCGGTATCAATATGCAGGCTGATCGCTCGGCAATCAAATCCGACGAAAAATCCGCCTGATTCCGCCATGGCGATAGAAACAATTCAACAGCGTTTTTCCGACAGACTGAAAACACGCCGTAGCGAACACCTCTATCGCCAAAGACCCCTCGCCTTCGGCCCGCAACAACCGCAGATGCAAATCAACGGTCTTTGTTGCATCAACTTCTGCTCCAACGATTATCTTGGACTGGCCAATCACCCGCAAATCAAGCAACGCCTGATCGCCGCTCTGCAGAACGACGACATCAGCTACGGTTCCGGGGCCGCGCATCTGGTCACAGGGCACCATCTTGAACACCATCTTCTGGAAGACGAGCTAGCCGACTGGCTTGGCGTCGAACGCGTCCTGCTGTTCTCGACCGGTTTTATGGCTAATCTGGCTGTGCTGGAGACTTTCGCTCAAAAAGGCGATGTGATCCTTGGCGACAAACTCAATCACGCCTCACTGGTCGACGGCGCCCTGCATTCGGAGGCCGAATTCAAGCGTTACCCGCATGGCGACATGACTGCATTGGAAAAACGCCTACAACAAGCACAGGCCAAAGAGCAGCAAGCCGTAATTGTCACCGACGGGGTTTTCAGCATGGATGGCGATCTGGCACCGCTGCCGGAGATTCAGGAACTGGCTCGAAAATATCACGCATGGCTGATTATCGACGATGCCCACGGTTTTGGCGCTCTTGGCCAGGAAGGCAAAGGAACACTTAACCATTTTAATCTCGAGACCGATTGCAACACTCTGCAGATAGGTACTCTGGGTAAAGCGTTCGGCTGTAGCGGCGCCTTTGTCGCCGGTAGCGAAACCGCCATTGAAGCACTGATTCAGTTCGCACGCCCGTACATTTACACGACGGCCAGCCCTCAGCTTAACGCCGTTGCGGTACGTCAGGCATTGCGACTGGTCAAGAGCGCCGACAAAGAGCGTCGCCACCTGCAAGAGTTGATTCAACAGTTCCGTCAAGGTGCACAGCAAATCGGCCTGAAACTGTGGTCGTCGCCGACAGCGATTCAGCCAGTCATGCTCGGTGCCAGTGAAACAGCTATGAGATGGTCGGAAGAATTAAAGCAAAAAGGCTTCTGGGTCGCGGCCATTCGTCCGCCGACGGTCCCGCAAAACCAGGCTCGTCTGCGGATTACTTTCAGTGCCTCACATACTGTCGAAGAGGTTGATGCCCTTCTTCAAGCATTGGATGAAATCCATCGTCAAGAGTCCTCTGCAAAAGTTTAATTCCCTTAACGGCTGTAGGCTAAATGGTTTTTTTTATATAAAATCAATTCTAAAACAGCCAGACAGGTGCAGCATGCGTTCCCAAACAGTCATCCCCCTGATACTGCTTATCGGCAGTTTACTCGTCAGTTCCTGCAGTAATAATCCAAGTCGCCAAGCACAGCTGGACGATTTCCTGAGCGACTCGGATCACTTGATTGTTTACTATGCACAACCGATCAACCTGGATACTCAGTTATCCGACTTTAAAATGGATCCAGCTACATTAAAACTTCGACAGGCTTACCACACTGAACAAGAAAACCTGCGCACCATCGACGCAATAAAGCAGGAAGTTCCGGCACTCGAAGATGGCACCGTGATCCGCAAAAAAGACTGGTCGATATTGAGAGAAAAAGAGTTTGCACCGGAAACACTGGTTTGGTTTGTTGACCTGCGGGCGCAAGCGAACTATTCACGCTTTCCGCTTAAGCTTGATCATTTCCGCATTACCTACACTCTATCGGCCAAAGTTCTGCCTCTGAGTCAGTTTCTGGATGGAAACGCGACTCTATCAATGAGCAGTACCTTGTGGCAGAACGTCTGCCAGTTCAAGGCAGAAAACGGCAAATTCTTCTCCGTCGAAGATTGGACTCGAAACGACGCACAACGGTTGCAGAACAGCCTGCAGAAAATGCGCCAAACCTGCATTCAAAAGTTGCAAGAGGCTCTGTGATGGCTCTTTACAGAAAAATGCACCAAGGCAACCACAAAACAGCACCTTTTCAGGGCGCAAATCTCAAAGCAGCGACAAGACGCTTATAAAAAACTGCTTAAAATAAACATAAGACACTGTTTTATAAGTGTTTTTTGTTATTTGCACATCTATTGGTTTAAACCTGTATAAAAAACCATAGATGAGGCTCTGATTATGCTCGAATACCTCAAAGACTACCCGGCCGGCGATTACTTTGATGAAGCTGTGGCTGAAA
The DNA here is from genome assembly GCF_013282625.1 of Thiomicrorhabdus xiamenensis. Lineage (NCBI taxonomy): Bacteria > Pseudomonadati > Pseudomonadota > Gammaproteobacteria > Thiotrichales > Piscirickettsiaceae > Thiomicrorhabdus > Thiomicrorhabdus xiamenensis. The sequence continues at coordinate 208,080 of NZ_CP054020.1, read as the reverse complement.
ACAACACGCCCCGTACAGCAGCCAAACCGCTACTCAAACAATTCGAAAATACGCCTTTCAACTCGCTTCAAGAGATGCAGAGCAGCGCTGAAGTCGCAATCGCCAATATGGGCATCTCCTTTACCGTATACAGCGATAAAGGGAATATCGACCGCCTGTGGCCTTTCGACGTGTTTCCAAGAACCTTGTGCAGCCAAGAATGGAAACAGATCAGCGACGGCCTTAAACAGCGCCTGAAAGCGCTGAACCGTTTTATCGAAGACGTCTATAACGAACGTCAGATCTTCCAGGCCGGTATTATGCCCGAAGAAATCATCACCTCTTCAAAAGACTTTCGACCGGAATGTTGCGGAATGAAACTGAAACACAATTCCTGGGCATCCATCTGCGGGTCCGATCTGGTGCGAGATGTCACCGGCAAAATCTACGTTCTGGAAGACAATCTACGCGTTCCGTCCGGAGTCTCTTATATGCTTGAAAACCGCGCAGTGATGAAACAGGTCATGCCCGAAGTTTTCAACGATATGAATATTCTTCCGGTCGATCAATACCCGATGCAACTGCTGTCGATGCTGCGTTCCCTATGCCCTTACAAAACCGATAATCCGGAAGTGGTCGTGCTTACGCCGGGAATCTTCAATTCAGCCTACTACGAACACGCCTATCTGGCGCATGAAATGGGTGCCGAACTGGTCGAAGGCTCAGACCTGGTGGTTCTTGAAGATAATTGCGTGTATATGCGCAATATCGAGGGTCTTAAGCGTGTCGATGTCATTTACCGCCGTATCGATGACGCTTTTCTGGATCCGGAAGTTTTTCGCGAAGACTCCTCTCTGGGCGTTCCCGGCCTGATGCGCGCATGGAAAGCCGGCAAGGTCGCGATTGCCAATGCACCTGGCTGCGGCGTCGCTGACGATAAGGTAGTCTATGCCTATGTACCGGACATGATTCGCTTTTACCTCAACGAAGAGCCTCTGATTGAAAATGTTCCCACCTACCTTTGCAGCCGGGAAGAGGAACGCAACTATGTTCTCGAGCACCTGGATAAATTAGTTGTCAAACCGGCCAACGAATCGGGCGGTTACGGCCTGCTGATTGGCCCTAAAGCCAGCATGGAAGAGATCGAGACTTTCCGCCAACTGATTCGGGAAAACCCGAGAAACTATATCGCCCAACCGACGTTGAATATCTCCACCGTACCAACCGTATGCGACCAAAGCCTCGAGCCGCGACATGTCGATCTGCGACCGTTTATTCTGCTGGGCGAAAAAACGTATGTGACGGCCGGCGGCCTGACACGAGTCGCATTGAAAAAAGGATCTCTGGTGGTCAATTCATCTCAGGGAGGCGGTTCCAAAGACACCTGGATCGTCGTGACAGAGGAGGAAAACTAATGCTTTCAAAAGTCGCCGAACGCGTATACTGGCTGGCCCGATATATCGAACGTGTCGAAAACACCGCTCGTCTGGCCAAAGTTCACTCACAACTGATGCTTGATCTACCCAAGTCGGTTAAGCTCAGCTGGTATGGCCTGGTTCAGATCACCAGCAATGAAGATTATTTTGCCCTGCATTACGACAGCCGTAGCGAACAGAATTGCATGAAGATGCTCCTGAGCGATCGTAACAACCCGGCATCGCTGATCTCATCGCTCTGGTGGGCCAGAGAAAATATCCGTACCACCCGCGATATTCTGCCGCGCGAAGCCTGGATTCACATCAATGAGCTGTACGTCATGGTTAAAAACCATCAGGAGGATTTCGCCACCCGCACCAAACGCAACGAACTGCTGTCGAAAATCATTCGTGCCTGTCAGGCATATACCGGCATGCTTGAAGGCACCATGAGTCATAACGAAACCTATCGCTTTCTGAAACTCGGAATGCTCATCGAACGTGCCGATATGACAACCCGATTGATCGATGAGGGAGGACTTTTTGTTGCCCAGGAACACTTTGAAAAGGATGATGAGTCTTATTTTGATGCCATACTGTGGGCGAATCTGCTGCGCTCGATCAATGCCTATTTTATGTACCGCCAGCAGTATCAAACCGAAATATCCGGTCAGGAAGTATTGCAGTTCCTGACTCAGGACGAAGAGTTTGCCCGTTCCATTAGTTACTGTCTTAACGAAATGTGCTGGTTTATGCGCAAACTTCCAAACCCAGAACCGATGCAGAATGCGCTAAAATCCCTGCAACAGAAAATCAGCGCCGAACAGAAATTAATCATAGGAAGCAATGAACTCCATAATCACCTTGACTGGATACAAAAAGAGCTGTCGCAAATCAACCGACTTCTATACAGCACCTGGTTCAATCCCAAACAAGTCGCCTGACCCCGTATGAAACGATTCTATTGCGTATGCGGAGAGGAAGTGTTCTTTTACGATCACGTCTGCAAAAGCTGTGGGCGCGATCTTGCCTATGATCCTCAGATAGGAACCATGTGGAGCGGCGAACTTGTCCAAAACCGCTTTATCGCGCATACCGGCGATAAAAAGCAATCGCTTGACTTCTCGGTCTGCGAACATCGCTCCGCCGATGTCGGCTGTAACTGGCTGCTGTCGAATACCGACAGCAACTGCCAATGCATTGCCTGCCGAACAACCCGCACGATTCCCGATCTGAGCCATGAGAAAAACCTCAACCGCTGGTTTCGTCTGGAACGCTGCAAGCGTCAGCTGTTTCAGACCCTTATCGCCCTCAGGCTGATCAATGCACGTCGTCCGGAACAGATCGCAAATCTGCAATTCGATTTTCTCGAAGATAAGCGCAGTAACCCGAATATCGACCTCGAACATGTTTTGACCGGGCATTCTGACGGACTGATCACGCTCAATGCAGCCGAGGCCGACGAAGGCTTCCTGCACACCATGAAAGAGCAGATGCAGGAACGCTACCGAACCCTGCTGGGCCACTTCCGTCATGAAATCGGCCACTACTTCTGGGGTAAACTGTTTGCAACCGACGATCAGAAGGCAAAATTCCGCGAAGTCTTCGGCGATGAACGTGAAGATTACAATGAAGCTCTGGAACGCTATTACCAGCAAGGTAAACAAAACCATTGGCGCGGCCGTTACATCACTCCCTATGCCAGCAGCCATCCGCATGAGGACTGGGCTGAGACCTGGGCCCATTATCTGCATATAGTCGATACTTTGCAGACGGCTCAGAGTTACGGACTAAGCGTTTACGATCCTCAGGAACATAACTTCGATCACTGGTTCTCGGAATGGCATAGAGTGACGCAGGTAATGAACGCACTCAATCGAAGCATGGGGGTCTCCGACCCCTATCCATTTAAGGTCTCGGACATCGTGCAAGGCAAGCTGCGCTTTATAGACGAAACCATTGCCGCCTATGTGGCATCGATCAAAACACCTCCAGAATAAAACTGGACAAGTAAATGCTTTGTCGCTACGGTGACTGGAAAATAAATTTTATAACGACTCTCATATTCGCGGAGCATCTCTATGCAGACGATTAACCAACTGCTGTCCACCGCCAGCGGATGGGCTTGGGGCCCGGTCATGCTGACCCTGCTTTTAGGCACAGGAATTTTCCTTTCATTCAGACTCGGTTTTTTGCCTTTACGCAATCTCGGCAAGGCATTCAAAATGCTGTGGCGCGGGCGGCATTCGGATAAAGCCGGAGATATCCCGCCGATGAGCGCACTCTTTACCGCGCTGGCTGCTACAGTCGGCACGGGAAATATCGCCGGGGTTGCTGCGGCACTGTTTATCGGTGGGCCGGGCGCTATTTTCTGGATGTGGGTTACCGCTCTGATCGGTATGGCGACGAAGTATTCCGAAGCGGTTCTCGCCGTGCACTACCGAGAAACCGACGAAGACGGACGTTATGTCGGCGGGCCTATGTATTACATTAAAAACGGTATGGGCGATAAGTGGAAACCTTTAGCTTTCGCTTTTGCACTTTTCGGAACCATCGCCGCCTTCGGCATCGGTAACATGGTTCAGGCAAACGCCGTTGCCGGTGCTATGCAGAGCGCTTTTTCAATCGACAATCAATACACCGGTCTCGCCCTGATGGCGTTGATCGGTCTGGTTATTTTCGGCGGCGTCAAGCGAATCGCACACGTCGCCACGGCACTGGTTCCTTTAATGGCCGCGTTGTATGTCGGTGTTTCACTCTGGATTCTGGCACTGCACTGGGACGCCCTTCCTACAGCTGTAAGCACTATTATCGGCAATGCTTTCACCGGAACGGCTGCAGCCGGTGGCTTCGCCGGAGCCAGCATCATTCTGGCAATCCAGTTCGGTATTGCACGCGGCGTATTCTCGAATGAAGCCGGACTCGGCTCCGCACCGATCGCACACGCCGCAGCACAAACCGATAACCCGGTACGCCAGGGGCATATCGCCATGCTTGGAACCTTTATCGATACCATTATTATCTGTACCATGACCGCGCTGGTCATTATGGTCACTGGCGTCTGGACCAGTGGTGAAACCGGTTCCGTCCTAACCTCCATGGCTTACACTCAAGGCATCGGTTCCGATTTAGGCGCAATGCTGGTCGCCGTCAGCTTGGCGGTTTTTGCTTTCACTACCCTGCTTGGCTGGAGTTACTATGGCGAGCGTTGCGCCGAATATTTAAGCAACACGCGAATCATTACGCCGTACCGCATACTCTGGGTTATTGCTATCTTTGCCGGTGCAGCCCTGTCGGATTACTTCAATACCGTACTGATTTTGGCGGATCTTCTTAATGCCCTAATGGCAATTCCGAACCTAATCGCCCTGCTGGTGCTGTCTCCAATCGTTGTGCAACTGACAAAAGCGTACTTCCATACAGGAAAATCCCAGCGCCGATAAACGTCTTCTCTCGCAGTGCGTCTCAAGGAGACGCACTCTTTATCGATTTAGCCGACGGTGCTTGACCTTTATCGCAGAAAGCCAGAAGATAAAGGTTTCTCAGGTATCGTCTCAAAGCTTTTTTATGCGCGAACTCTTTGCTGTTTTTAAAACCCATCCCTGGATAAGCGGACTGCTCATCTTTCTGGCCCTGTTTATTCCCACCCTGCCTATCGCTGTGCAATACGGGGCGATCTATGCCTTGGAAAAACAAACAGGACAACAAGTCGATATCGGCAATGTCGACATCAATCTTTTTAACGGCAAAATTGCTGTTTATAACATTAAGCTGCAAAACCAAACTGAAATTACAAAAATCAAAGCATTTGAGGCAGATTTACGCCTAAGTAAACTGTTTGAAAAGCGCCTGCAGTTTGCCGAAATCAAGTTGATCGGAACCCAGCTGCCAGTCGAAATTATTCAAGACGGGGATCAACAGAGTTATCAAATCGCCGGCATCCCCTTACCGCAAAGCAGTTCGGACGATCAGCAAGAGACAGCAGTGGCAATCGATTTCGGTGTCGACCGTTTAACTGTCAGCAATTTCCAGTTAAATCTGATTCAACAAGAGAAAAAACAACTCTACCAAATCCGTTCTTTGACACTTGATGAACTTTACTCATGGGATAAGGACTTCGCTCGCCTGAAACTCAATAGCGCTCTGAATCAGCATAAAATCAACGCCAATCTGCAACTCCACCTATTCAGTGAAGTTCCTAAACTGGTTGGAACATTCAAAGTACAAGAGTTAAACTTAGCCGACATCCAAAACTGGTTGCCTTTTACCGCCTCTGGACAACTGGACGGCGAACTGACTTTTACGCTGGAACAGCGTCAGAATGGATTAACCCTCTATCAGTACAGTGAAATCACCATGCAGCAGGCCGAACTTCAGATTGAAGATCAAAATATCGCCGGCGAAAATCTGCATTGGAAAGGCGATGCCCACTATTTCCACGGAGACATCCAAGGCGTCAAGATAGACGGTAAAATCGAGGGGAATGCACTCAGCTTCAAACAGGAATCCGCCGATGGAAACCTGCAAGCAGGCAGCAACCTTAGTGCGGACATTCACCTTGCAGGCCAGTTAAACCACAACACCAAAATTCGTCAATCAGGGCAAGTTACGCTAACCGATCTGACAATCAAACAGACCGCAAAAGCAGAACAGCAAACGACAGCAACGGACATCAACTATCCGAAACTGGCCTATAACGGCGATATCGAATGGTTTATGGACAGCATGAAACTGCGACTCGACGGCCGATTAAAAGGTGAAAAACTTAAACTCGGTCAAGCCCATGAATTTACCGATAAAAGCGCCCAGAAACTGTCTGTATCGTTACCGCTTTTCGACTTCAAAGGACAGCAAGAGGTACTTATTGCCGATAATCTGGAGCTGTCCACTACCGGCTCCCTTAATCTGGACAACCTCGCCATCCAGCAGAGCGAGTTCAATGTTTCACGTGAAAAGGTAAACGAACTAAAGGTACGCAATCAGCTGCAAGCGACGCTGAACCTTAAGGCGGAGCTAAACGAAGCAGGCCAGACATTGCAACAAAACGGCAGCATTAAACTCCGCCAGCTGGATCTTGAACAGAACAGCAACCGCGTGCAAACTCCACAAATCGACTGGAATGGAAAAATCGGACTAATTGCTACAGATAGCCAGCAAAAACTGGATGTCAAAGGAAAGCTCAAGGCTGTGAACTTAGCCGTTGATTCCGAACAAGCTCAAATAAACAACAGTTTGAATGCAGACTTGAACCTCAAACTAAACAACTCCCCAGACGCTTTGCAGCTCCAGCAAAAGGGGAACGTCCAAGTCTCCGACCTGTCGCTTCAACAAGCCGGTCTACTTCAACAAGCCGCCGAAGCAATCTATCAAGGCGATATCGACTATCAATTGAGCAAAAGCAACGCACCGGAGCAGGCGGCACCGCAGCATGTAACGCTAAACGGTAGATTTAAACTCTCCGGTTCCCAGACACAAATCCCGCAATCAGCAACATCGGAAGCCTTGGAAATTGCACATAATCTGGATAGCGATTTCACTCTTAACCTTGAAATGAACGCCCAAAAAACGCTTGTTGATTATCAGGGGAAAGGGACCATCCAAGCCCTGAAACTGAATCTAGGAAAGCAAACCAGCGCGATAGAACGCCTCAATTGGCAAGGCAATACCCTGCTTGACCAAACATCAAGTGAAGCAAACCCTACTATACAGCTAAGTGGAAAAATCAAACTCAACGCCGAACGAATTCACTTCGGCGACACCCGTCTCATGCCTCGCAAACCGGCGGTCAGCATTCAGAATCTGGACTTAAAACAATTAACGCTCACTTCTCTTGAGCAGTTTTCGCTGCAAAATCTGGATATCCGCAACATCCAATTGCAAGGCTACCAAAATGCGCAAAAAGTACCGCTGAACCGAATTGGTCGTTTGACTCTGGATCGGGCAAAAATCCAAACCACCCCTTCGATTGAGGCCAAACTGGGCAATATCGCGATTAAGGACACTTTGACGCAATTAACTTTGGATAAAGAGAAGCAGATTGTACAGATTTCAGCGCTTAAGAAGGCCTTGGGGATCGAAGCAGAGCAACCTGCCAAATCAGCAGAACCGACAACAGAAAAAACGACACCACAAGCGAGCGCACAACTCGCATTCAACTCGCTGCAGTTCACAGGTAACAACGCAATCAAAATCGAACTGCAAAGCGAGCAGAAACCAATCCACAAAGACATCAACATCGAAGTGCTTGAGGTCAGCGCATTTGACAGCCAAAAACCACAGAATCTCAGTGATTTCCGACTGATCGCCGCAGTAGATGAATTCAGCCGCATAGAATCCTCCGGCAAAATCAGTCCTTCAACCTCACAAATCAATCTTGATGCGCAAACAAAAATCGACGGCCTGTCGCTGAATGACTTTTCGCCGTTAATCGAAGAAGCGATCGGTTACAAAATTGATAGCGGGCAGCTGTCTGCAACAATCGACAGTCTGATCAAACAGAACAAGCTCGACATCAACAATAAAATCAAACTCTATAAATTCAAACTCAGTAGCGCAGATCAGGCAAAAACCGACGAGTTTAATAAAAATTTCAATGTTCCTCTGGAGATAGGGCTGGACCTGTTACAGGATAAAAGCGGCAATATAAAATTGGATCTGCCGATCAACGGCGATCTGGAAAACCCGAATTTCAGTATCAGCAGTATTGTTTCCAAAGCACTGAATGGTGCACTGGGTAAAGCGACCCGAACCTATCTTCTGCTCGCACTGCAACCTTTCGGAGCCATCGCTTTGGTCGGTGAACTAGCGCTTGACCAGGTCTCCGCCGTCAGACTGCAGCCGGTTACATTCCTTGAGACCCGTGCCAGCCTGAGTGAAGAAATGCAACAATATCTGCAAAAAGTCGCGACTTTGCTAAAATCCCGCGGCAACGTGCAAATCAAACTGTGCGGCGGCGCCAGTGAAAACGATCGTGCCGCGTTGATCGAAATGACGCGAGCCAATCAGGCCGAACGCCAAAAACAGCAGGACAGCGAGATTGTTATCCGCGACGAGCGACTGCTGGCACTGGCTAAACTGCGACAGTCGGTCATCAAGCGTTACCTGATTAAACAGGGCGTTAGCACCAATCAGCTGGTTCTGTGCCAGCCGAAAATCGATCCCGAAAAGGCCGCACCGAAAGTCGATCTGGGCATTTAGCAATCAAGCGCGGCGAACTGTCGCGTTCACCCTATAAAACTGCAAACAGGAAAAGTCGAAAAATGCTACAGGTTACATCGTTCGGACAGGGAGAGAACCTGAGTCTGATTCATGGATGGGGCGCACAAAATGCGATCTGGCAGGAATGGGCGGAAAACTATCTGGCTGCGCATTTCCGGGTGCATTTAATTGAACTTCCGGGCTTTGGCAACAGCCCTAAAGTGGCCGATCAGGCAAACGACCAACAACTGGCGGCGTCATGGGCCAGCGAAATTCTGCAGGCGCTGCCGAAGAAAACCCATCTTCTCGGCTGGTCTCTTGGCGGCCTCCTGGCTCAACAGATTGCCATTCAGGAACCACAACGCATTGAAAAGCTGATCTGCCTTGCTTCGACTCCACGCTTTACTCAGGGCGATGACTGGCGATGGGCTGTCTCCCCGAAACTGATGGGCGATTTCATGCACTCCATACAAGCCGACTCCCTGGCAACACTCAAGAGTTTCTGGACCTTGCAGATGCAGGGGAGCGATGTACCGCGCCAGCAGATCCGTCAATTCGTCAAACGTATGAACGAGTATAAAATACCGTCGCTCGGTGGACTGACCCAAGGCCTGCGCCTGCTGAAGTACTTCGATTTTCGACCTCAGGCCGGAGAGATAAAACAGCCAATGCTCTGGCTGCTCGGTGAGCATGATCCGTTGATTCCGCAGGAATTTATCAGCGAATTCAGTACAATACAGCCTCAGGCTCAGGTACGCATTCTGAGCGGCGCGGCACATACGCCGTTTGTTTCGCATCCGCAAGATACTGCGCAAGCCATCATCTCATTTTTGACTTTAGAATAATTCATGAACAACAGTCCAGAACACAACGATCATCTGCTGAAGGTAAACCGCCAGCATCTCAAGCAGCATTTCAGTCACGCTGCGCCCAGCTACGACGATGCCGCCATCCTGCAAAAAACCGTCGCTGAACGCATTGACGAACGTCTGGAACTGACGACGGTGCAAGCACAGAGGATCGCCGACATCGGGGCGGGTACCGGACTACTGACCGTCAAGCTGATGCAACGCTATCCGGATGCCGAACTGTTTGCCGTGGACCTCTCCGAAGCAATGCTTCAACAAGCAAGATCTCGTCTAATCAAGCCGAAAATGCCAAAGTTGGGCGCAGTTAATCGACTTTTGCCGCAAAATTTCGCAAATAAGTGTGGTGCAGTCATGCTCAACGCCGATGCGTTTGCCCTGCCGTTTGCCGATAACAGCCTGGATATGCTGACCAGTAATCTTATGCTTCAATGGTGTGACGATCTTGATGCTGTCTTTGCTGAATTTCGTCGCGTCTTGCGCCAGGACGGCTTATTGATGTTCACGACTTTCGGCCCGGACACCCTTAAGGAACTGCGTCAAGCTTGGAACATGGCGGATGCGCAACGCGAACACGTCAACCATTTCATTGATATGCACGATATCGGCGACGCTTTAATCCGCACCGGATTCGGCCAGCCGGTCATGGATGTCGAGCATTTCACCTTGACCTATGACAAGCCGATCGGCGTCATGAAAGACCTTAAGGCGATAGGTGCAACCAACGCCAGTCTTAACCGCAACCGCGGTTTAATGGGCAAGGAACGCTTTCAGGCAATGCTCAACGCCTACGAAACCTTGCGCCATGACGGCAAAATTCCGGCGACCTACGAGGTCGTTCACGGTCATGCCTGGGCGGCACAGGAACGCTTCAAAGGACCGGATCGTGATCGCAGCGGCCTGGTAGAGATCAGCCTGGACGAGTTTTCGCGTCAAACACGAAAAGCGCCCTAGCCCTCAATACATATCCTGAGGATCAATATCCAAATTCCAGCGCACTTTACGCGCCAGAGGGCTTTGATAAATATGCGGCAGCATCAGAGTCAACAGCTGATGTAATTTCGGTCGCGAATCGCTGGCCAGCATGAGCTGGTAACGATATCTTCCCTGTCGTCGCATCATAGGCGCACTGACCGGCCCCCATAATTCGAGCACCGTATCAGCCGACTCCTGTTGCAAGGTCTGCCACTGCAACTCCAGGCCGGCCTTGAGCGAGTTTAGGAAGTCCAATGCATCTTGCGCATTGTGAGCCTCACATCGAACCAGACACTGAAAGCGCCATGGCGGAAGATGCGCCTCTTTACGTTCGGCTAGCGCGGCTTCGGCAAAAGCCCCGTAACCTTCATTGATCAGTTTGAGCAGCAACGGATGCTGAGGATGGTGCGTCTGTACCAACACTTCACCTTCGTCTTCGGCCCGCCCAGCACGACCGGCCACCTGCAACAACAACTGCGCCATCCGCTCTGTTGCCCGATAATCGCAGCTGAAAAGTCCCTGATCAATATCCAAAAGACCGACTAGCGTCACTTTCGGGAAGTGATGGCCTTTCGCCAGCATCTGGGTTCCGATCAGAATATCCGCCTCGCCTTTTTGTGCCTGCTGGGTCAACTCCTCCATCTTTCCTTTCAAACGGGTACTGTCGCGATCGATTCGCAATACTGTTTTCTCGGGAAACCACTCGACAATAGTCTCTTCCAGCCGCTCGGTTCCCTGACCGACGGTATGCAACTCTTCACTACCGCACTGCGGACAGGATTCGGGAAGATTCATCTGCTCACCGCAATGATGGCAGAGCAAGTATTGATGGTAGCTTCCCTGATGCAGGGTCATATTGGCATCGCAACTCGGACACTGCGCCTGCCAACCGCATTCATGGCACATTAGAACCGGAGCAAAACCTCGGCGATTCAAAAAAAGCAGCACCTGTTGTCCGGCTTGCAGATGTTTCTGCATCGCGGCTTTCAGCTTAGCGCCGACTCCCTCCTGAATTTTCTCTCCCCGAATATCGATCAAGCGAATCTTAGGCGGCTTGGCCGTTCCGGCTCGACGGTTCAGGGTCAACAAACGATATCTTTGCTGATCAACATTAAACAAGCTTTCCAATGAAGGTGTCGCTGAACCTAATACAATCGGCACCTGTAGCTGATGGGCTCGGCGAACCAAAATATCCCGTGCCGAATAGCGCACGCCATCTTGCTGCTTATAGGAAGTGTCGTGTTCTTCGTCGATAATACAGAGCCCCAGATCCTTAAAGGGGGCAAACACCGCGGACCGGGTTCCCATCAGAACGGAGACCTCCCCGCTGCGCACCGAATGCCAAGCGCAATGTCTTTGAGTATCGTTCATCGCCGAATGCATCAATGCAATCGGGCGTTGAAGATGGGCCGAAAAACGCTGAATCATTTGCGGCGTCAAACCGATTTCCGGAACCAGAATCAATACCTGCCTCCCCATCTCGAGCACATGCTCAACCATCGCCAGATAAACTTCGGTTTTGCCGCTGCCGGTAATTCCCTGGAGCAGGAAGCTGGCAAAGCCGTCTCCGGATCGAACATGGCTGACCACCTGATCCACCGCCGACTGCTGTTCGCTATTGAGCGCATGCTGTGGACCAGGAACTGCCACCGCTTCTTGCCAGCAGGGCCCGCTAGTCTGACTTACCCAGCCGAGATCGAGCCATTCGTTAACAAACTTTCGCCAACTCGCGGTTTGCGCTTTACAGATTTCCCGGTTAAGCGGGGTTTCGCAGGTCAGAAATTGCTCGGCCAAAGCCCGTTTTGCCTTGGCTTTGGCAGGTAAATTTTGCAGCTGCTCGCGACCGAGTGCGGTAATTGTCCAGACATCGTGCCCATGAATACTTGCCTCTTCACCGCCACGGATACGTTTTGGCAGGGCAGTGTTAATCACTTCGCCCATAGGCGCATGATAATAGTCGCTGACCCACTGCAGGAAAGTCAGATCCTGAGGATGCAGAATCGGCTCCTCATCGATCCACCGGAGAATGGTTTTGATTTTTTCGAGCGCATAGTCCGCCGGCGCAACGGCAACCACAATGGCAATGAGCGAACGGTTACGAAAAGGAATTTCTACCCGTCGGCCGATTAGCCTCGGCCACATTTCGGGTGTTTCAGTTAAATTATCGCAATCAAGGTAGTCAAGCGGTGTTAGAAAGGGGCCTGATACAGCGACTTTCAAGACCGCCTTATTGGTCGAAGTATCGGCTTCATCTTGCCCTGAAGTATTCGACTGCAAATTTCCTCCCCAACACCGTCTATAAAATTATGCCCATGAACGGGACTATTGTAATGCGTTTTCGGCTCAAGAGGAGAGTCAAGAAATACCGGGTATATGCAATCCTCGTCAAGGAACCTACTTCATGGCTTATTAAAGATTTCTGAAGCCTTTTGTCAATCTCTTTGCGACGAAAGATGATTAACTGTTAAATACATTATCGGCAACTTCACTCTTAATGATGAAAGATCCGAATACCAATACAATAATCATAAGACGATCTACAAGCGCAGCTACATAAACGCCCATATCACTCTCAGGAGACGTCGTATGCCGAGATCAATTCCACAAACAACGCCATTCTTAAGCGGTAAATCGTTATTTCGCTTTATATCCATCATGGCAATGAGCGCAGCATTTCTGTTAAGCGGCTGTACCGTGGTTCATCATCCAGCCAAACAGAGCCACGTTGAGTACGCGCCCTATTACTATTCAACGCAACCGGTTAACTACTATTATTCGTATCCGAATTACTCCTCTTACCCGCCAGGCTATTCAAAAGAATATCGCCATAAACATCATCCGCATGAGAAAAAGCGCACAGAAGCAGCGAGAAAATACCAATCGAAACCCTATGAAACAAAACCGATCCACTCACCCAAAATATTGATTCCCTCTCCACCCAAGGTGAAAAAAACGCAATATCAATCCAACAAACAGGGCAAGCCTTTCCGCTCTTTCAGCCAGAAAGTGAAAGAGAATAAAAAACAAGCTCAACACAGCCGCCGGGAAAACTATGCCCAAACGCCTAGAATACCTGTCAACCGAGCGCCTGAAGTGAAAAAGACCGATGATTCAAACGATAAATATACAAAAAAACCTGCAACCGACCGCAATAGAAGTGATAAATTTAAAGAAAAGCGTTTTGGATATCGCTCGGCCCCTTAAGCCAGTCTTAACTTCGCTATAAGGGCCTTTCCGTTAGAGGAGTACCCATGACTACAACAAAGCAGAAAAAGAGTTTTCGCCCATTAGTACTGGCGACTTTCGGTGCCGCGTTACTGCTTAACGGCTGCGTGGTTCAGCATAGAGCCGTGATCGAATCCCCTCCGCAGGCGTACCCGCATTACAAAAAATATCATGATCGGCAGTATTACGACTACAACTACCGCTTCAGCAGTCGCGAACGGGAAGAGTTTTATCGTTACTATCACCCAAATCAACGCAACAAAAAGCGCCAGAAACCGATTCCTCCGGGACATTACAAACGTCCTTACAACTTGCATAAGCCGCTTCCGCATAATGTGCGCTATCAGCGTTTGCCTCGGGATTTAGAGCGTCACCTTCCGCCGCCGCCAAACGATATGATCCGAATCCGCATCGGTAGCGATATCCTGTTAATGCATCGCAAGACACGGGTTATCTACGACATTATTTTTAACCTGTAACCTTCAAAAACCCTCCCTAAAGGTCTACTCCGCTACACCGGGTAGACCGCCACTCTACCCGCACGCGAAGCATTTTTAAGACAAACCCCCAGAGATGCATAAAAATCGCTAAAATAGGCAGCAATGACTGCTCAATTCTAATGAATTTTTATGGATAAACTCGTACAGACCTACCTGCGTTTCCACTATCCGTTTCAGGATATTATCGGACGTATTTTCGCTTGGGGCGTTTTAAGCCTCGTAATTATTACTTCTCTGGTTGTTATTCTCCGCTACGGTTTCGAAACCGGTTCCATCGCCTTGCAGGAAACCATTACTTATAACCATGCCATCCTTTTTATGCTCGGCATCAGTTATACCTACCTGCATGACGAACACGTCCGGGTAGATGTATTCTACAGCCGCTACAGCCCGCAACGTAAACAGTGGGTCAATCTGCTTGGCTCGATACTCTTTACCTTGCCGATTACACTGTTTATCCTCTGGAGCAGCTGGGATTATGTCTCCGCTAGCTGGGCAATATCGGAATCCTCTCCGGAAGGGGGCGGACTTGGTTATGTCTACCTGCTTAAAACCTTGATTCTGGTTATGGCCTCGCTTCTGCTTTTACAGGCCATTGCTGTGATCGGTAAGAGTTGGTTACAACTCAAGAGCTCTGCTTCTGATGGTAGCGAAGAGCAAAAACTGCAGGGAGGAAAACTGTAATGGAATGGCTTTCCCTGTTACTGTTTGCGGTGATTTTCATCGCCCTTCTGCTTGGATTCCCGGTTGCTTTAACCCTGGCCGGCGCTTCCTTACTTTTCGCTCTGGCGGCCAACGCTTTCGGCGCTTTCGATATGGCTTTCTTGCAAAGTATCCCAAATCGAATCTTTGCGATTATGAACAACCAGACGCTGATAGCCGTTCCTTTATTCGTATTTATGGGAATTATGCTTGAGAAGTCTAAACTTGCCGAAGACCTGCTTCACACAATGGACGAAGTCATGCGCGGCGTTAAAGGCGGGCTTGGTCTGGCGGTCATATTGGTCGGAATGCTACTGGCGGCAAGTACCGGTATTGTCGGTGCAACGGTCGTCACCATGGGGCTGCTGGCCCTGCCGACCATGCTCAAGCAAGGCTACTGCCCAAAATTGGCCAGCGGAACCATCTGCGCCTCAGGGACGCTCGGACAGATTATTCCGCCGTCGATCGTTCTGATTCTGCTCGGCGATGTGCTCTCCTCCTCCTACCAGCAAGCCCAACTTAATCAGGGCATATTCTCACCGGAAACATTATCGGTAGGCGACCTGTTTATCGGAGCACTTCTGCCAGGCATGCTGTTGGTCGTGCTTTATATGGCTTATCTTTTCTTCCAGGCCGTGCGCCATCCGGATAAAGTTCCGAACCATATCGGCACCCCCGTCACTCCGGGGCTGGGAAAACGTGTACTGAAAAGCCTTCTACCGCCTCTGTTACTGATTCTATTGGTTCTGGGATCCATACTCGGCGGATTTGCCACGCCAACCGAAGCGGCCTCATTAGGTGCTCTTGGCGCAATGCTGTTGGCCTTATTCAACCGCCAGCTCAGCCTCAAAATTCTGCAGAATGTGATGCAGGATACTTTAAAAGTAACCAGTATGATCTTCCTGATCTTTATTGGAGCGGCCTTCTTCTCGCTGGTTTTCCGTGGCCTGGGAGGTGACGACCTGATGCACGATCTGCTTTCAGATCTGCCAGGCGGCATCTTTACCGCCATGTTAATCGTTATGGCACTGATGTTTGTTCTGGGCTTCTTCCTCGACTTTATTGAGATCACCTACGTCGTGGTTCCAGTGGTCGCGCCGATTCTTCTGATGATGGGCGTGGATCCGATCTGGCTGGGTATTATGATCGCCATAAACCTGCAAACGGCTTTTCTAACACCGCCGTTCGGTTTCGCGCTGTTCTATCTGCGCGGAGTCGCGCCCCCGGAATTGAAAACTGCCGATCTCTATAGAGGTGCTGTACCGTTTATCGGCATACAGCTCAGTGTCCTGGTAGTCATTGCCATCTGGCCGGAAATCGTTACTTGGCTGCCAAGCGTGGTCTACAGCGAATAACTTTATCAATTATTTGAAAGTAAAAAACCAGCTTTATGCTGGTTTTTTATTGTCCGGATAACCGATAACTCGACGTAAATCACAATTTTCAACACAAGTGATCCAACGCTTTACTTCGTTCCGGAACATTATTATGCATCCTGTAACCCGGAAAAGATTCAAACCGGTGTTTATCATATCGCTGTTGCCAATTTCGCGCGGGCCGATGACCGCGTAGCAACCGTGCAGGTTTCCACAGACGCCGATGGCGTACTAGGCACTCGACAGGTCACTCTTGGCTCAGCAAGCGGTAATTACCCAACAAACAGACTCTTCAAGATCCCAGTGGATCGAGATAGTCGGAATGGCAAGCTTACCGCTCGAATTCTGAACTAGACAAGCCACAAGCCTACCTAGTCAAGAATCTGATCGAAGTTGTTCAATATCCACTGCTGATCACGGGAACGCGTCAACTCATAAAGCTCATATCTACGATTCAACATCTGCCCGCCGTCACGCGTCAGGAAACGCCAGTTCAGTTCAGCAACTTCATTGGTTGACTTGAAACTAAACAGATTCAAAGGCAGCTGGAAGTAGAACCCTTTATCAAAGCTTCCTTCCCCGAACTCTTCTGCTGAAACGTCGGTTTTGGTTGCCCAGACACCGATACTGGCACCGTTTTTAAACTGTCGGCTCAAATCAATCGTGACGCCGCGGTCTCCCGCCAGATATTGTCCGGCACTGACTTTCGCCTGAATTCCGATCTGACTCTGATAGTATGCAGTTAAGTGTCCGGTAGTGACCTCATAATCGCGAAAACCTAATCCTTGATCAAAGTCTCGCTGTTTAACCCGGTTGGCATCCAGACCAAGCGCCCATCTTTTGCCTAAAGGACGGTATAAAAGTTCGCCGCCGATCCCGCCGTACATCCATTCCAGATAACCGCCATACAAGCTGGCATACCAGTTCGGAGCCAAGCGTTCGAAATGGGACAGCTGCATATTATCCATACGCAAGACGGAGGTCTTCAGATAATCTCGAATACTGGTTCGCACGCGCGGAAGAAGCGAATCTGCCTGATATTCAAAATTATCATAATTGTCCAATAACCCCAGTTTCAGGGATCCGCTCCACAACAAGCCTTCGGTCAGCCGATAATCGGCATTCGCCTTAAGCCCCAACTGGTACAGCAGAAAAGCGTCCGGCCCACCGAAACTTCCGGAGAAATACGGACTGACATCATAATTAAACTGCCCGATGGAGCTGCTTTGATAAACCAGCTGCTCGTCATTAACGGCTTTCGGATTACTGAATGACGTTGTCTCGGTAATCACGCTTTCTTCCGCTTCCAAATTTGCTGCGGCATGGAAACTTTCGCGTTGTAGATTTAGTTGAGAGACAGGCAAACCAAATTGCAGATCGACAAAATGGAATTGCTCTATCTGATCCGGCGTCTGGTTATCCAGCAGGCGAGCTGCTCGCCCGACCCCCTTGGCCAGAGGGTACTGTTTTTGATTGCCGTAGATATAAAGTTCCTGATCCTGTTGTTCGATCCGCTCGACATCTATACCGGCATTCGCTCTAAGCTGCTGATCAATTGTCGGCCAGTCCGCTTGGTCCGGGCGAGCGGTTTCCTGCACAGGAACCGGTTTCGGGTCAAGAAGTTTGGGGTTATCCGCCGTTTTAAGGTTGGTGCGGAAAGTTACCCCCGCGTAGACTTCATTCCCTCGAACCATACCGAGCTGGAGATCAATTCCCTTTAGCGGAGAATACACGACCCCCACGTTGATCGGCGATTTCTGTTCCAGCACATTACCCAGCGGTTCATTCTGATAATCATTCGCGTCATATTCGATTTTCAAGCGCAGAGGCATGGATTCGAAATAGTATTCGGCACCGGCAAACAGCGCGACCTTTTCACCGGAAAAGAAGTTGGAATAAGAGATGTTTCCGCCCTGATCACCTGCCTCCCCGGCATCACGGTAATCAAACGAATCCCCAAAAAGGCTTAGCGGATTATCCAGATGCCCTTGCTGCCCGAGATAGCCCCACCCCATACCGAAGCTGAGATCCAGATTTTTGATCTGCTTGCTCAAAACGACATATTCACCGGAAAACAACCCCGTCCCGCCGACATCACGAATCCCGACCGCCACTTCAGGCAGATAATAGGTTTCTTCAAACAGACGGACTTTAATATCGGTCGATTTATCTTTATAACTCTGCGAATCGGCTATTGCCTCTCCGTAAAGGCGGTTGGAAATATCCGTATACTTAAACAGGAACTGGAACCACGGTAACGGTTGAGCAATTACCGCCACCCTTGAATAGAGATCCGCATAGGAAAGATGAACGCCGAAAGCGCCTTCCGGATACATTCTTGAAGTCGGCATTTCAACCAGACCGACTTCGCCGGAGTTTGTCTGTGAGTAAGATAAAGGCTCCGCCTGTGCAGACGGTAAAGCCGCGAATCCCAGTAAAATTGAAGCCACTAATGGATGCTTACGAAACACTTCTTTTGCTCCTAACGTATCGTTTGTGTAGCCAACCATCGGGCTAATTGCTGGTTAAAATCCTGTGCCGAATCCGGCAGATAGGCATCTTTGACCGGAGCCAAAATCCAGGCGCCGGGTGCGGCATAAAATTGTTCATGCGTCCAAAGCCCCACTTTACGGCGCTCGATTGCACCGTCGGGCTGTACAACGATGACCCAGCCTTTTTGAGTAAATGCCAAAGGCGGGTTTTTCTCGACATACCGATTCAAATCCCAGTCGGAAGCATAGGGTGTTGAAGGGTATTTAAAACCGATGAAAAGCATCGCTTGCGGTTGCTTTGGAAAGTGAAAGTAGGCCCGACTCATAACTTTTCGGTTGGCCCGCGCGGCCGTTTCCACTTCGAGCGGAGTCAAACTGGCAAAAATCCGCCCTGTAACTTCCTGCGAATCAATTAACTGACGCAGTGCTTGCAGATAACTCTGCAAAGCTTGATCCTGATTGGCATTTAACACCAGATCAATCTTGGCCAATAACGCCTGTTTCTGCTTGAACTGTGCCGCCTTAGCCACTTCGCTGCCCCAGGAAGCGCCGGCAAAATAAACACAGTCCTGAATAGCGGCCACTTGCAGCACTTGAGACAATCTAGGCGGTTGCTCAAAGCGCATGGTGCCATCTTTGGACACACAACCCGAAAAGGAAATATCAACCTCCTGAGCCCAAACCGCATTGATTGACAACCCAAAGAACAACGGCAAGATAAAGCGAACGATCATTTTAATCCTCATGGATAAAGTACCTCCATCCACGGCTTCAAGACCTGAAATTTAACCCTCGGGCCCCCCCCCCAATACTGTTCCGACTCCCAGATAAAACCCGTTTTGGGATCACGCCAGTAAATATTGACCCAGCTTTTATTCAACCCCTTAATCGAAAGCGTCTCTTCAAGCCGCTGTAACCGGACTGGCTCGCCCCACAGAGTGCGAACCTCTTCACCGGCAATACGTAACTCACCTTCGGCAAGCAGGCCGTAACGGTTCTGTTCCGGGAAATTAACTTTATAAATAACCGGCATGTTACGTTCAGCGCTGACATCCTTAAACGGCTCACCCGCATAGAACTGGACTGCGTTGGCTTCGACCTGAACGCCTTTTGGCGTGTAGATCTGCTGAATCTGATTACCATTAAACGCCAGAGCATAACGATCCGCACTGTACCACTTGCGCACAGGCTCCTGGTAATAGCCGAGCACCATCATCCCATAAGCACCGCCGCTAAATGAAGCGTAGATCGAAGCATAAGGCAGTTTATCCGCCTGAGCTTTAGTCACGACCGGCGTCGAGACCAGATTGGTTAAGAGTTTTGCCGAGGAAGAAAAAAATGAAGAGGAATTCTTATCGGAAGTTGAACTGCAACCGGAAACAAAAACGCCTAAGAGGATCAGTAAATAAATTCTTTTCATAAAATATCAGAAGTGCGGATTGATTGCCCGTTTTAACGGCTTTCAGCAATTATAACGTCAGTCAAAGACCCGAGGTTACCAACAGCACCAAATCTTTGGCCTGCTCAATGCATAAAAAAAGCCGCATAAGCGGCTTTTCAAAAGAAACGGTTACATTTAAAACCGCTACTTTTAGTTAGTACCCGTAGTACCAGTAGCATTGTCGTCAGTAGCAGCAAAAGCAACCGCACCAACTGCAACCGCAGTAACAACCATACCGGCAGTAATCCCTACACCACCGGCTGTAGCAACGGCAGCACCACCACCAGCAGCAGCCGCGCCGCCAGAAGCAGCCGCGCCAGAAGCAGCTGCACCAGCAGGCGCAGCGTTAGAAACCGCAGGAAGCATTAGAGCCGCGGAAAAAACTGATGCCAAAGTCATTTTAGCTAGTTTAGTCATTACAAAATCCCCTTAAGAAATCAAAACTCAACCTAATGGTTTTGCGCCTTATCGCATTAACTGCAAAAACACCCAACCCTTAAATAAAAATAAATTCAGCTTTAGTCTATAGCATTATATTTTGCATTGCTACTAAAAAATCAGCATTAAAGCTGATCAAAATCATAAAGATTTCATACACTTTCCCTTTAATCGATTTCAATAAATAGAATTCGCTACATGCTGCTTTTGCGCCTTTCTTCCTGCAAATCTGCACAAATTGTATAGAAAGGCCGGGAAATAGATCGATTGAAGTCTATTGAACGACCTATTTCGACCAACTTAAGGTAAAGACAAGGTAAAGATGAAGGCAAAAACGCCCTTTAAACAGGTCGTAAAAAACCCCATTCCGATTTCTTCAGCCGAAAACACCGACTTTTCCAGGCCAAATAAATCCTTTATTCTCCCGAAGCAATATCTAAAATTTGCAATTATCACAAGGATTTAGTAGAATTCGCCCCCCGCATTAATACGGCTATTAAATATCTTTAAGCCTGACATCCCCGACCCGTTTTGATTTGCCGGTCGACTACTGAAATTAATGCCTACCAAGAGCCGTTTGCCACGCCACTGGCCTCGTTATGATGCGATGCTGTTTTGATGCAAAGGTGCTCGTTTTAATGAACACAGATTTGCCCCAGAATAGTACCTCATTCAGCGTTGCCGACAATACCTGCAACCCTACTGAGTCTTTGCGCTGTCCATTATTTGACCGCCATCCTTGTATATTCCGGGCAAAGTCATATCCATAGAGATAAGGACTCCCGATGAGTGAAATCACTTTTAAAGACCTCGGTCTAAAACCAGAAATTCTTTCCGCGATCAGCGAGATCGGTTACGAAACGCCGAGCCCGATCCAGGCCCAAGCGATCCCTGCGTTATTGCAAGGTGGCGATATTCTGGGAATGGCACAGACCGGTACCGGTAAAACCGCAGCCTTTGCCTTGCCTGCACTGAGCAATGCAGACATCCGTCAAAAGAACCCGCAAATTCTCGTACTTGCGCCGACTCGCGAACTGGCCATTCAGGTTTCCGAAGCCTTCCAGAGCTTCGCCCACCATATGAAAGGCTTTCACGTGCTGCCGATCTACGGTGGCTCCGACTACGGTTCGCAGATCCGCGCTTTGAAGCGCGGCGTGCATGTCGTTGTCGGTACCCCGGGTCGTGTTATGGATCATATGCGCAAAGGCACGCTGAAACTTGACGAGCTGAAACTTCTGGTTCTCGACGAAGCCGACGAAATGCTGCGCATGGGCTTTATCGACGATGTTGAATGGGTACTTGAACACACGCCAAACAGCCGTCAGATTGCACTTTTCTCGGCAACCATGCCGAAAGAAATTCACCGTATCGCAAGCAACTACCTGAATAATCCGACCGAAGTGATTATCAAGCAGAAAACTGCGACTGCAACCACCATTACCCAGAAATACCTGATGGTCAGCGGCGGTCATAAACTGGATGCCTTAACCCGAATTCTGGAAGCCGATTCCGCCGACATCGACGGCCTGATCATCTTCGTCCGCACCAAAAACGCGACTGTTGAACTGGCCGAAAAACTGGAAGCACGCGGTTATGCCGCGGCGGCTCTAAACGGTGACATCGCACAGAATCAACGTGAGCGTATCGTTGACCAGCTAAAAGACGGCAAACTGGACATCCTGGTTGCGACCGACGTTGTTGCCCGTGGTCTTGACGTACCGCGTATCAGTCACGTTGTTAACTACGATATTCCGCAAGACAACGAATCTTACGTACACCGTATCGGTCGTACCGGCCGTGCCGGTCGTTCCGGAACGGCCATTCTGTTCGTTACTCCACGCGAGCGCCGTCTACTGGCGTCGATCGAACGCACCACCAAACAGAAAGTTGCCGAAATGCACCTGCCTTCGGCGCAGATGATTAACGACAGCCGTATCGAACGTTTCAAAAACCGTATTGTCGAAGCGCTGCAAATGGATGAATTAGGCTTCTATCAAGACCTGATCGAACAGGTAGAAAACGAACAGAATGTTCCGGCTGTCGAAGTGGCCGCGGCACTGGCTCGTCTAATGCAGGGAGACGTTCCTTTCTTTATCGAAGACAAGCCGGTGCGAGAAGTATCCAAACGCGACCGTGATCGTGACTTTGATCGCGATAACCGTCGCGGCCGAGGCGATCGTGATCGTGACGGTGGAGAACGTCGCCAGCGTCGTCGTCAATCCTCTTCGCCAGATGAAGGAATGGCGCGCTACCGTCTGGAAGTCGGTCGTACCCACGGTGTCCGCCCGGGTAACATTGTCGGCTGTATCGCCAATGAAGCCGGTCTGGACAGTGAGTTTATCCGTCAGCTGACCATTGAAGACAGTTACTCTATGGTTGATTTGCCGGAAAAAATGCCGCGTGAAGCTTTAAACGACCTGAAAAAAGCCTGGGTATGCGGTCAGCAGTTACAAATTTCCGAAGTCAAAACACAAGGTGCCGGACGTAAGCGTCTAAGCCGAAGAGCACCGGACAACGGCAGAAGCCACAAGAAACAGCGCAATTAAGTTTGCCCGCCATTTCTTGATGGCAATCGCCTGAACGGCCCAAGTCGGATTCATTTCCGGCTTGGGCCGTTTTTCTTTAATCCTCTTTACCCTCTATCTCCTCTATTTTATTGCAGATGAAATAATGACTCTCTGAACGCTTCTGCAAATAAAAACGGTAATGATCGCCCGCTTTAATTTTTCTTTTTGAAAACGGTTTTCCCACCTTATTATCCGGATATTGTTCGCTGTAGATCACATCGATGATTTGATTCGCTTGCACACGCCTGCTGGTTTTCAAAACCGTTTCCACCCTGACTTGCATCGTTACATTGAATACTTTTTTCAGCTGTTTACTGACCTCTTTCTCGCTCGATGTCAGTACATAACCCGTAATCACATCCCGCTCCGGAACCTTAACCGTCTCCTGCGCATAACAGAAACCGGAAAATACGCTGAAATACACGACCGTTATCTGCATAAAGCGTAAAAAAACACCCATAATTCCAACTCCATTCTTTGCTTGAACTGATGAAATATACCGGACATCCGAAGGGAGACAGTACCGCGTTCAAGAAGCCTTTCCGATCTCAGGCCATGCCTCAAATGATCGCTAACAATCGGACAATATAAACACAATCTTATATTAAAGCCTTAACCTGAAGCGCTTTCTCGGCTGATTCGCCAAGAGTTATCCCATCGTAAGAGCAGGTATTTTTTAGGCAACTTAGTTTATTTCAGTACGAAAACTAAGGTAGAATCTGGACTGTTTTGAAATCCATTTTACGAGTAAATCTGGCCTATTCGTGATACAGCTTACCCCCCTATTTCAGTTTATTAGCGCAATTTTTCTCGCCACTTTATGCGCTGGCGCCTATGCTTCCTCGCATATCAGCTTTGCCGTATTCCCCTATGCCAACCCCAGCTATATTGCAAAAGTGCATCAGCCGATTAAACGCTATTTCGAGCAAGCTCTGAAAGAGCCGGTCTACCTGATCAGCGCCAAAGACTTCAAATCGTACAACCAAGGCATTTTGCAACAGAAATACGACATCATCATGGGCGCTCCGCATATGGGACGTCTGGCTGAACTGGCCAGCGGTTACTACTGGCTCGGCTTTACCGCCAACTCGTCCTATGCCGTAATCACAACACGTGAAGAAAACGCCGGAAAGCAGTTAAAAGACTTTAAAGGGCAGCAAATTATCATGCCGCCGAAAAGCGCCATAGTGAACTATTTGAGCCGTCAAGCATTGCAAAATGCCGGCTTGACACCGGGAAAAGACATCACGGTCATAGAAACCAATTCGCACCATAACGCCATGCTTGCCGTGATTAATAAAATTCAGCCTCTTGGCGCTTTTGGCAAACCGGCTTGGGAGGACTTCAACCCGAAAGGCAAAAAGTCGCTGCGTCTGCTGTTCAAATCCGAACTGATTCCGGGATTTGCCGTCATGGTCAATCCCAAACTCGGGCAGGAACGCATTCGGCGCTTAAGGGAAGCTTTTCTGAACTTTCCGAATACCGAAGCAGGCAAAACCTATTTTGCCAACACCGGACTGACAGGCACTCGACGGGAAACCCCTCAGGATATGCCGCAACTGGACGGTTTTCTCAAAGGTGTCGGTCTGCTTGAGGTAACCCCATGAAATGGTTCGTCTCCCTCGCCAACCGCATCAATATCAGCATCGCCGCGGTTTTGAGCCTGTTGCTGTTTCTGCTGATTTTAAATATCAACGATTCAATCACCAGTTTCTCGAATAAAGAGCAGAAAAACGTTAGAGAGCAGTTCAGCGAATTTCTTAACTCGGCTTTAGCCCCGTTGCTGTTCAATCAGGATTATGCCAGTCTGGTTGAACGCATGAACCAGCTGATAAAAGACCATCCCGGTCTGGATCACATTGAAGTACTCAATATCGACAATCGCCGTATTGCCCACGTAGACAACCCGGGAAAAGACACCCAGGAACCGCACAATGGTACTCAATTTGCACAAATCGAGTTACGCCTTGCAGACGAATTGGTCGGCCATTTGGTCTACAGCTTAAGTTTGCAGCAGTACGGAAAACTTAAACAGGAGCTTCGTCAGGAGATGGTTTTTCTGACGACGCTGGCCATTCTTCTGACCATCATTCTGACAACCCTGTTAATGGGCTTTTTAACCAAAGGATTGCGCAAGCTGACCCACGCCAGTCAGAAAATGTTAAACGGCGATTATCAAAGCCCGATTCCATTTCTGGGGCACGATGAAATCGGCCGACTGGGGCAAAGTTTTGACGAATTACGCGAGTCCATCCAGCGTCGAACACACCTTCTTGAACTTGAACAGAGCCGAATGGAGTCCCTGCTCAACACCATGAATGTCGGAATTCTGTTCGAAAACTCCGACGACCTGATCGAATACCACAACCAGACCTTCTTTGACATCTGGCGACTGAATCCTTCCATCTCCATCTACCACCAGCCACTGGAAAATGTTCTCAAACGCTCACCTCTGAAGGTGTTATCCGAGCAGAAAATTGATGCCCGCCAGGTCGGCGAACGGCGTTACGAATGCCAGCTTTCCGATGGCCGAGTCATTCTGCAGACGCAGATGGATGTTGAAGAAAAGCAAACCGGTGGTGGCAACCTCTGGGTGTTCGAAGACATTACCCAGCGGAAAGAACTGGAAGAGGAATTGACGACACTGGCCACTTACGACCCGCTTACCGGCCTGAATAATCGACACGGCTTCAAACAACAGATTTTTCGCATGGCCTCTTTTGCTAAACGCCGCAACCAGCTTCTGGCCCTGCTGTTTTTCGACTTGGACGAATTCAAGCTGATTAACGATACCTTCGGCCATGCGCGCGGCGATGAAACCTTGATTCTGGTCGCCAATACCATGCGTACCCATATCCGCAAGGAGGAATGGTTATTCCGCCTTGGCGGCGATGAATTCGCCCTGCTGTCGATTGTCTCCGATCAGCAAGAGGCCGAATTTCTCGCCGAACGCATTATCAACGCTCTGGCCAATACTACGCATCAATTCGGCTCCCAGCAGTTAAGGATTACGACCAGTATCGGCATCTCCTTCTATCCGCATCCGAGCGCAGATCCGGAAATGCTGCCGTCCCATGCCGATATCGCGATGTATGAAGCGAAAGACAGAGGGAAAAACACCTATACCGTCTACAATCCGCGCAGTAGCCGGCTCGACCGTGAAATGGCTCGACTGTCGTGGGCTGAATCGATAAACAAGGCCTTGAATCAGCATAAGATCGAACTGCACTTTCAGGGCGTCTATCATATCCACGATCAGAAGCTTGGCCACTTGGAGGCGCTGGTCAGAATCCGTGACGAAGAGAACAAACTCGTCCATCCGAACGAATTTATCCCGATCGCAGAAAAAAATGGGCAGATCGTCGAAATCGACCGCTATGTCATTCATCGCAGTATCGAAATGCTGGCACAGAATCCGAACATTCCGGATATCGCGATCAACCTTTCCGGACGCTCATTCGATGATGTCTCGCTACCCGACTATATCGCCAAAATGATTGCCTTTTATCAGGTCAAGCCGCAGCGACTGCTGTTTGAACTCACCGAAACGGAAACCGTCGCCGATATCCAGGACGCCAGCCAGTTTATCGATGCGCTGCACGACATCGGCTGTACTGTCTGTCTGGACGATTTCGGAACCGGTTTTGCCTCATTTGCCTACCTGAAACATTTGAAAGTGGATGTTTTAAAGATAGATGGCACCTTTATCCAGAATCTGGACACTTCCATGGAAAACCGTCTGTTTGTTGAAAGTATGGTAACCGTGGCCAAAGGGCTCGGTAAACGCACCATTGCCGAATTCATCGAGAGCGAGGCAATTCTGGAAACCTGCCGCGAATTGGGCGTGGATATGGGACAGGGATATTACCTCGACAAACCGCAGAAAATGCACCCGTCATTAGGCAATATCTCTTCAGAACTGCACTGGGAAGAAACCTGACTCGGAACAACGCCTAGGCAGTCGCGCCGCTGCGCACCCAGTGACCGGATTTACCGCCCTTCTTCTCCAGTAATTGAACCTGGTCGATAACCATTCCCTTGTCGACCGCTTTGCACATGTCATACAGGGTTAAAGCCGCTGCCGAAGCCGCCGTAAGCGCTTCCATTTCAACACCGGTCTGCCCGACCAGCTTACAGATGGCAACGATCTCGACCGAACTGTTTTCGAAGTTCGGCGTCAATTCAACCTTAACAGATGTCAACAGCAGAGGATGACACATAGGAATAATATCCGGAGTACGCTTGGCCGCCATGATTCCGGCAATGCGTGCCGTCGCCAGTACATCGCCTTTCTTATGCTTTCCTTCGGCAATCATCTGCAAAGTCTCCGGCAGCATATTAATCACGGCCATAGCACGCGCTTCCCGCTCGGTATGCGCTTTGGCACTGACATCCACCATTCTTGCCTGACCCTTTTCATCCAGATGAGTCAGTTCGCCGCTTACTGCATTCGACATAGTCTTTCCTTTAGATAACAGAATTTCGATCACGCTATTCTAAACCATCGCTCTGATCTTAAAAAATCCAACCTCACTTAAAAATTCCATACCTCGTCTTTTCACACAAAACTTAAACTTAATGCGAATTATTATTATTTTCTTGAATATTGATCAAATGTAAATATAATGCGAATTATTATCAATTAACTTACGGGCTTACATATCCCAATCAATGCCGGCTAAACGTCCGAATTTCTCGGACCGATTGGGTTTTGCAAAAGGAAGCGCACGCCTTTCAGATTCGTGCGCAACGGTAGAATGAGGAGTAAAAACATGTCTACAAAACTTTCCAACCGTCTCAACCCTTGTCAGGACGGAACAAAACTAAAAGCGAACCAGAGCTTAAACCGACTGCAAAAAAAACCTTTAAGCCGCGCGACCACTCAAGCCATTACCCTCGGAATGGCTGTCAGCCTTTCTGCTGCGCCAGTCTGGGCAGAAGGTGAAGGCGGCTCAACCCTAGAGATTGTCGAAGTCGAAGGACTAAAAGTCGACGACAACCCCTATGCCGAAAAAGGCGCCCCTTACAAAGTCAATGAATCCGGCGACCGCCGTCGCGTCAAACCACTGGCGGAAACACCGCAAACCATCCAGGTTATTACCCAGACTCAACTCAAAGAATCCGGTAAAACCGACCTTAAAGAAATTCTGCAAACCCAACCTGGAATCACTGTCGGAACCGGTGAAGGCGGAAACATGTTCGGCGACCGCTACATTATTCGCGGTCACGAAGCGCGCTCAGATGTCTTTGTCGACGGTATGCGCGATCCGGGCATGACCACTCGTGAAAGCTTTGCCACTGAACAGATCGAGATTACCAAGGGTCCTAGCTCCACTTTCGCCGGTCGAGGATCGACTGGTGGTGCAGTCAACTCAATCACCAAGCAGGCCAATCTGGGCCGGAGCTTCAACAAACTCTCCGGAGGCTTCGGTAGCGATGAATATCACCGCTATACGCTGGATTCCAATATCGTACTGACCGACGATATGGCACTGCGTCTAAACATTCTTGATGCCTACGAAGAAGTACCGGATCGCGCGCCTGCCGACAGAGACCGAAAAGGGATCGCCGGTTCGATTTTCTGGGCACCGACCGACAAGCTGGACGTTACCCTTGACCATTACCACCTGAATGCCGAAGACAAACCGGATCTTGGTTCCTATATCAACCGCACTACCGGAAAAGTCGACGATGAATTTCCGGCTATTACGCAGGATAACGACTACTTCGAATCGATCATCGACACTACAACCTTGAAATTGGGCTATCAGGCGACAGAGAACGTTCGTATCGAAAACTCGACCCGTATCGGAACAACCACGAATTCTTATGTCGTAACCGGTGCGCAATACGGTACAGCCATCGCCAATGAAGGTCAGGCGGACGAATACACCTACGACACCGCTACCGCCAAGCCCAAAGCGGCCAGCCAGGATGTCGATTACTTCGCCAATACACTGAATACTTACATCGACACCGAGCTGGGCGGGAAGAAACATCAATTTGTCGTCAGCTTCGAACACTCGGATCACGAAGTTCAGCGCAATGACATTAATGTCAATAACGCTGGATCGCCCAACTGTCGTGTTGATGGCCGCGGCGGCATTACCGACGGCTATTGCTTCAAGGACGAAAACGGGCAAATGGTCGACAACTACAACAGTCTGCTGGCGAAACAGATCGGCGATGAAAGCTTCTACTCGCTGTGGCGCATGAAAACCACCTCGGTAGGCTTGATGGACACCGTCGATGTAACGGACAAACTGGCATTGCACGGTGGACTTCGCTACGACAAGTTCGACTTGGATCTGACCACAACGACTGAACACTATGACTATTCGGACGGACTCTGGAACGGCCATGTCGGCTTTGTCTATAAAGTCGCCGATAACGGAAATGTGTATGCTTCATACAGTACTGCGGCGAATGTTAACGGCGGTGAGTCGGATGTGGCGACCAATGGCGGCTACGGCGGCTTTATCGATGCCGACAGCATTGAACCGGAGACAGTAAAAAGCTATGAACTGGGAACCAAATGGGAACTTAACAACAAGAAACTACTGGCAACCGCTGCCTTGTTCCAGATTACCAAAAGCAATGTTATGGAACCGGAACGCGGAGCCGATTACAGCAATGCCGGTACGCCGAATACCGGTGAGAACCGGGTCCGCGGAATCGAACTGGGGCTGTCAGGCAACCTGACCGACAAACTGAGCGGACAGATCTCCCTAACCTCGATGGAGTCGGAAATCACCGAATCCATGTATGCGGATAATATCGGCAAGCCGTTGAGTAACTTCGCAGACAACCAGGCAAATGTTCTGTTGCGCTACCAGCTGACGCCGAAATTAGCACTGGGTGGCTCGATGACTTACTCAAGCGAAATGTATGCAGGCCAGCCGGATGCGGCCGCTTCGGAAAGCATCGAAATTCCAAGCTATACGGTTTTCGACACCTTTGCCAGCTATCGCGTCAATAAAGATTTGGATATGCAGTTAAATATCAACAACCTGTTTGATGAAGACTACTATCTTGCGGCCTACCGCAGCGGTGCTTTTGCCTATAAAGGCGATGGACGCAGTATTCAATTGACGCTTAACTATGAGTTTTAACCCCCTTTAAAACCCATCGGTAAACAGGCTGAAAATGCTCAGCCTGTGTTAACCCTCTCTCGGCAAATTCGCTACGATGTTTGCTGAGATTTCTACTTTGGAGGCCAACTTGTTTGAAGATTATGCACAACTACAAAGTCACGTTCTGTGTGCGCAAGATTTTGAAGTGCTTGCGCAGACAAAAATTGACGATGCGCTTTTCGCCTATCTCAGCGGCGGAAGCGGGCAGGAGCACAGTCTTAAACGCAACCTGGACGCTTTTAACGAAATGACTTTAACGCCCAACAGCCTTGAAAATGTTGCCGACGGAAACAGTCACTGGCACTATCAGGAGCAACGCTTTTCCGCTCCGATTATATTAGCGCCGGTCGCCCATCAAACGCTGCTGCATGCAGATGGCGAACGCGCCTGCGCCCAAGCCGCAGAAGCGCTTGAGCAAGGCATGGTATTAAGCACACTTTCCGGCTACTCGCTGGAAGACGTTGCCGATGCGGCGAACGGTTGGAAAGCCTTTCAACTCTATGCTCAGCCACGCCAGCAAGACTCGTTCGACCTGATTCATCGTGCGCATCAGGCCGGTTATCAGGCCGTTGTGATTACCGTCGATGCACCGGTGCAACAAGTTTCGTTACAAGCCCGCCATTTGGGATTCAAATTGCCACCGGAAAAACCGATCAATCTGCGTCCGTACGACGATCTGCCTACTCCGAAAATCAAACCTGATGAAAGCTATATTTTTCAGGGCATTATGGCTCAGGCGCTTAACTGGAAAACACTGCAAAACCTGATGGATTACAGCCGCCAACTTGGCCTGAAAGTATGGGTTAAAGGGGTATTAGACCCGAAACAGGCACAAAAGCTGCAAACAATGGGGGCTGACGCTCTGATTGTCTCCAATCACGGCGGCCGCGCCTTGGATAGCGCCATCTCGAGCCTGGAAGCCTTACCGACGATACGCCAATCGGTCGGCCCTGAAATGACACTGTTATTGGACAGCGGAATTCGCAGCGGCCAGGATATCTTCAAAGCTTTAGC
This sequence comes from Thiomicrorhabdus xiamenensis, assembly GCF_013282625.1. Classification (NCBI taxonomy): domain Bacteria; kingdom Pseudomonadati; phylum Pseudomonadota; class Gammaproteobacteria; order Thiotrichales; family Piscirickettsiaceae; genus Thiomicrorhabdus; species Thiomicrorhabdus xiamenensis. Next base: position 176,760 of record NZ_CP054020.1, on the reverse strand, counting down.
TTCAGGTGCGGATGCCGTTTTAGTCGGGCGATTACAGGCTTATGCACTCGGTGTCGCCGGTGCGCTCGGTGTCGCGCATCTGCTTAAGCTTCTGACCGAAGAATTACAGTTAACCATGGCGCTGTGCGGCTGTTCCAATTTACAGGACATTCGAATGATTAATTTAGGAGACAACAACGATGTTTAAAATTATTCACTCCGTTTTCAGCGAACAAGAGTGCCTGCAAATCCGCCGCCAGCTGGAACAGGGCGAATGGACTGACGGAGCGGCGACGGCCGGCTCTCTGGCACGGCAGGTTAAGCAGAATCTGCAACTTGACGATGCTTCAGAACTAGCCCGAGCACTGAGTCGACAGGTAGAAAAACGTCTTCTGAAAACCGAGTCATTTGTCAGTGCCGCCCTGCCCAATTACTTCTACCCACCGAAATTCAACCTGTATCAGAATGGCGGTTTTTACGGCGCTCATGTCGACAATGCCATTCTGAATCATCCATACAGCGGAGAAAAGTTACGTGCAGATCTTTCCGCCACCCTGTTTCTAAACGATCCCGACAGTTATGTGGGCGGCGAACTGCAGATCGATACCGGTATGGGTGTGCAGGAAATCAAACTCAAAGCCGGCGACATGGTGCTGTACGACTCCGGGGCGCTGCATCAGGTACTTCCGGTCACCGAGGGACAGCGGATCGCCAGTTTCATGTGGATACAGAGCCTGATTCAGGACAGCAAAGCCCGTAGCATGCTCTATCAACTGGATCAGAGCATTCAAAGTCTGCGCCGCCAGCTGAACGATTCACAGCAACACGATGACGTTCTGCAATTGACCGAGTTGTATCACAACCTTCTCAGATACTGGACACAATAAACAGGAGGGCATTAGTTTATTTCTATCGTTAAATTAAAAACATTAAATTAGATTTATTAAAATCACTTCGCTAAACTTATTCACGGATTCGATAAATAGATAAATAAAACTTATATAGGACATTGATATGGAAAACACAACTTTTGGATTACCACGTTTGAATGAAGCCGCACCTGCATTTGATGCCGTAACGACTCACGGCCGCAAAACGCTTGAAGACTATAAAGGGAAATGGCTGGTTCTTTTCTCGCATCCGGCGGATTTCACTCCGGTTTGTACGACGGAATTCATGGCCTTCCAGGAACGTAAAGATCAGTTTGATGCATTGAACTGTGAACTTCTTGGCCTTTCAATCGACTCGCATCACTCGCATAACGCTTGGGTTCTGAACATCAAAGAGAAATTCGGCATCGATATCCAGTTCCCGATTATCGCCGATCTGGACATGAAAGTTGCTCAGGCTTACGGAATGGTTCACCCAGGTGCAGCGGATACCTCAGCGGTACGTGCTACTTTCATTATCGACCCTGAAGGGGTTCTGCGCGCAATGGTTTACTATCCAATGAGCAACGGCCGTCAGATCGACGAATTCGTTCGTCTTCTTGAAGCAATGCAGACTTCTGACGCGAACGCTTGTGCAACACCGGAAAACTGGCGCAAGGGCGAAAAAGTAATCGTTCCACCAGCGGCGACGGTTGAAGAAGCAAAAGCCCGTATGGAATCTGGCGAGTACGAGTGTGTAGACTTCTACTTCTGTAAAAAATCTCTGTAATCTAATGACTTAAATCGGCCTTTTAGCCTGATTTAAACAGATTGGATAAAAAAGCCGCAGTGACGACGCCATCACTGCGGCTTTTTTTATACCTGAAGACAAGCGGTAAACAACGATATCTACTGCTTTCGGGAAGCGTCAGACAAAGGCGCTAAACGGATAGAAGGCCACCGTGTCGCCTTTCTTGATCGTGCTGTCTTCCGGAATAACGACAAAGCCTTCCGCCCAGGAAGTGGACATCAAAACTCCGGAGCCTTGATGCGGGTAGATTTCAGCGACCGTTTGCTGACGTTTATTGGTCATTCGCGCACGTAAGAAATCTCGACGGAAATTGGCTTTCGGCCAATCAAAATCGGCCTGCAACCAGATCGGATTGGTTTTGATCTGCTCTGCACCCTGCATTTTCATCAGATAAGGACGGGCAAACAACTTAAAAGTTGCAAAGGCGGAAACCGGATTCCCCGGCAAACCGATAAACGGTACTTGCCCTTTATCGACACCGATCTTACCGTAAGCGATCGGTTTACCCGGCTTCATCTTCACCTTCCACATATTCAATTCACCCAGGCTCTCGAGTGCCGGTTTGATGTGATCTTCTTCACCAACCGATACTCCGCCAGTCGTCATCACAACATCTGCAATATCCGCCGCTTTCTTCATCGCCTCTATGGTGCCTTCCAGCGTATCCGCGACATGCCCAAGATCAATCAGTTCAAAGCCCAACTGTGGAATCAACCCCTGTAAGGTATAGCGGTTGGCATTGTAAATTTTGCCTTCCTGCGGCTCACTGCCCGGTTCCAGCAGTTCGTCACCGGTGGTAAAGGTCGCAACTTTAAGCGGTTTAAACACCTTGATCTCGCCGATACCGATCGAGCTGATCAATCCCAGTTCCTGTGGTCGAAGACGGGTTCCCGCCTGTAAAATCACCTGCCCTTGCTGAATGTCTTCGCCTTTCTTGCGTACATTGGCGCCAGGCTGCGCCTTGATATTAATCTGAATCTGCCCGTCAACCTCTTCAGTATCTTCCTGCATCACAACCATATTGGCGCCTGACGGAATCGGCGCACCGGTAAAGATTCGTGCCACGGTTCCGTGCTGTAACTCGGCGCCAACCTCTCCGGCTGCAATGCGCTGACTGACAGGGAAAAGGTTTCCATGCTCCAGATCAAAACTGTGAAGCGCATAACCATCCATCTGACTGTTGTCATGCGGCGGCACATTAACGCTGGAGACAATATCTTCGGCAAGAATGCGCTGCAGACCTTCGCCGACATTAATAGTTTCGGATTCAGTGGTCACCTGCACATCGGATAGCAGGGCATATAAGGCTTCATCAAAGGTTTTCATGGTTTTCTCTTAAAGCAATTCGGTTCAAAATCAAAAGTGATTAAAAATACATTTCAAATAATGTGGAGGGATGGTTTACAGTCGAGGCGTAAGACTGGCGAGCAATTCAAGCATTCATTCAACATAAAGCCAAAAAAATTTGCGGGCGTTATGAGAAGACTTAAATCGAGACACAAGTCGGTGTACTCACGCTACAAAGAGTAAATAAGCACTTTAAGCAGGCTTGCAACAAAGCGTTAAGTTTTCGCAGTAGCGTGCACAGCCTTTTTATTTAGCCCAACGGGATTCCGCTTCTTTATCGGAAACCCGTGCATCGACCCAGCGCTCGGCTCCGTCCGGGAGCGTTTCTTTTTTCCAGAAAGGCGCATTGGTTTTCAGGTAGTCCATAATAAAATGCGCCGCGTGAAACGCGTTTTCCCTGTGACGACTGGCAACGGCGACCATAACAATCTGGTCGCAAGGGTACATCTTGCCAATGCGGTGGATAATATGACTCGCTTCTAGATGCCATCGATCATGCGCTTCCAGACGGATTTTCTCCAAAGCCTTTTCAGTCATGCCCGGATAGTGTTCCAGCTCTAAAATCGAGACTTCGTCGCCTTCGTTAATATCGCGAACGGTTCCGACAAAAGTCACTACCGCGCCAATATCCTTATGGCCTTCACGCAGCTTCGCCGCTTCGGTGCTCAGGTCGAAATCCTCTTCCTGAATGCAGATATGCGGAAACATCGGTTCAGGGTTGTGCGTCACGGATCAGCCTCCCGTTACCGGCGGGAAAAAAGCTACTTCATCACCCGCCTTGATTGCGGTCTGACGGTTGGCAACATCGTGATTAACGGCGATTTGCAAATTCTGATTATGCAATAAAGCCTGCTGCCAGGTTTCACCTCGCGCAGCCAGATCCTTTAACAGGCAATCAACCGTCTGATAATCGGCAGGCAACTGTTCCTGAGCCTGACCTAGAATTTCGCGGAAACTGGCAAAATATAGAACATTCAACATGCTTTGATCCTCTACTCAATCAAATCGGGCCTTAACCGCCCAATTGCACCATTTGTCTGAATTCAATGTTGTGAACGTTTTCATTGAAGAAATGACGTTCCGGTTTTTTGGCAATCGCCTTAATAATTAGCTGCTCAAGCTCTGCGTCACTGATTCCTTCGCGCAAAGGAGTACGCAGGTCAACAGAATCTTCCTGACCGAGACACAAAGCAAGCACGCCGCGGGCCGTCAAGCGAACCCGGTTGCAGCTCTCGCAGAAATGCTGCGAAACCGCTGAGATCACGCCGATTCGTGCGTTGGTTCCGGCAATTTTGAAATTTCTGGCCGGGCCGGCATCGGAACGATCGGTTGACGGAATCAGATCGGCACCGACATGCGCTTTGACACGTTTAAGAATTTTCTCGGCTGCATAGTGCTGATCCATCATACTGACGCCGGCCGGTCCGATCGGCATGGTTTCGATAAAGCGGATTTCAACCCCTTTTTCGATCCCGTAATCGACCATCGCTTCAATTTCGTCGTCATTGGTTCCTTTCATAACGACCATATTGAATTTAACCGGCTTCATGCCAACTTCCAATGCCTTGTCGACTCCGGCAAGAACTTTCTCCAGATCGCCGCCGCGGGTAATTTTATTAAACCGCTGCGGGCGCAGAGAGTCGATCGAGATATTACAGCGATTGACCCCGGCTTTAACCAGTGCTTCGGCTTCACGGCCCAGATGGTGCGCATTTGTCGACAGCGCAATGTCTTCCAGGCCGTCGTATGGCTGAATCATCTCCACCAGCTCATACAGGCGTTTTCGAACCAAAGGCTCACCGCCCGTCAGACGAACTTTACTGACGCCCAAATTAACAAAAGCTTTGATTATCCGAGCCAATTCTTCGTATGAAAGATACTCTTTATGATGCCCATCAGGGTGCACGCCCTGCTCCGGCATACAGTAGCCGCAGCGATAGTTACACAGATCGGTCACAGAGACGCGTACATACTCGATTGTACGGTTAAATGGATCGATTAATGATTTACCCATAATAGTATTATTAGCTCTTATTCACCCGCTGAAACAAACAGCAACGTTATTGCTGTCTGGGAATAACGCATTCTACACCAAATTCTTTTTATGAAAAATGCAGTTTATTAGAAAAAACTTATATTGTGATAAATTATTCTCAAAGCGTTATTCCCCAAAAGAAATAGCGATAGATGGAAAGATCACCGGAGATTGTGCTGAATAAATAAGAAAAAACGGCTTGAGCAGCCAGAAAAGAAAGCGGTGCGCAGGGGTTGGTAAGTACACAAAAAAGCCCGCATAAAGCGGGCTTTTCAAGCTAGGTATTTAAAACACGAAGTTTTAAATTACATACCTGCGTGACCGACACCTGGCGGATCTTCATGCATACGTTGTGGAACGTTATACTGAGGAGTTCCGTCTGGTAGACGACGCGCTTGACGATAGTTGTGAATATCACCTTTACCATCACCAACTTGCTCATCCGCACAGTTTTCCATACAACGAGTGTTATGGATTACAGGACGGTGGTCACAGAAGAAGTTACCCTGGTTTTTCATGAACTTGTTCTGTTTCATCAGGATTTCTGAGTTGTAGAAAGTATCATCTTCTAGCTCAGTACCTTCCGCATCAACCGGAATGTAGTTCGCTTGCATGATGTAACCAGTAATACCCATGTAACCCGCATCACCGATGAACGGAGCGTTTGGAGTCCAGAAAGGCATTGTACGACGGATGTAATCGAAGAACGTTACAGCGTACGGCCAGTAGTTACCAACAGTTTTCATTGGTGCTGGATCGAAGAAAGATGAAGTAACTAGGTTCTCTTCTACCGCTAGAGGTAGGTAACCTTTAGCACCTTCACCGAATTCACCGTGACACATACCGCAGTACTGAACGTAAACTTTCGCACCTTCTTCAACAGTCATACCAACTGAAGGATCAGGAAGACCTTTACCATCACCGTCAACAACGATGTTCCACTTTTCTAGCGCTGATTCAGCGATAGGCGTACCGAAACCACGAGCTTCGAAGTCAGAATCGTTGTAGTAGTTAGCTTTCGCGCTGTCGTGAACTTCTACGAATGCCGCAGGGATCTTACATTGCGCGTTACCGTGGTTACCACCATCGATGCTATCATCTACTTCGAAAGAGTAAGGGTTAGCTGGATCTAGTTTAGATTCAAGACCGTCACGACCGTAAGTAGCGTCTTTACCCAGGATAGCTTCGATAACTTTAGCATCCAGGTATTTACCGTCTGCATCACGAATGATCTGTTCGTAGTTTGCAGCATATTTACCGTCGATTTTTTCACCAGAAGCAGAGTTGCTGTCTGAGTTACCAGACATCGCCATTGCAGAACCGGCAAATAGGGTTGCAACTGATGCTGCAACTAGAGTTTTCTTAGTACTGAACATTTTCAATCATGCCTCCGTTTTTGCCGTTTTCCCAAGCGTGTACGCGCCAAGTAACCATCGCAGTACGGTGGTAAACGTTGTTCGTACCTTCAAGTGCACGCATTTGCGGCATAGGCGGTTGAACGTAGCCGGTTTCGTCAGTTACACGGCTCATTAGGAATGCTTCTGAACCATCCCAATCCCATTCAACTTCGAAACGAGTCCAAGCTTTATCTAGAACCGGTGAAGTAAAGTGTGCTTCTTTCCAGTTTTTACCACCGTCGAAAGAAACATCAACGTGAGCAACTTTACCACGACCAGACCAAGCCAGACCACGTACATAGTACTTACCAGGACCTTGCATTTTGAAGTCTGGAGATGGGTAAGTGATAACAGAGTTAGGCTCCATGTACCAAGAGAAACGCTGTGCAGTACCATCAGGCATAAGCTCAGTGTACTTAGAAGTTTCTTCACGGTGCTGTGCAGGTACATCGTGAACCTGGATACGACGTAGGTATTTAACCCACATGTTCGCTTCACAACCTGGAACAACCAGACGGATTGGGTAACCTTGCTCACGACGTAGCGCTTCACCGTTCTGAGCGTAAGCTACGAAACAGTCATCCATCGCTAGATCGATAGGAATAGAACGAGTTAGACCCGCTGCATCCGCACCTTCAGGAATAATCCACTTACCTTCTGGCTTGATACCCGCTTCTTTCAATAGGTCAGATAGACGTACACCAGTGTATTCAACACAAGACATCATACCGTGAGTCCACTGAACAGAGTTCAACTGAACACCTTTCCATTCCATTGCACCGTTAGCAGGACACTCAACGAAGTGGATACGTGAAACTGATGGGAAGCGTTTTAGATCATCCATAGTGAAGATCAATGGACGCTCAACAAGACCGTGGATTACCAGACGGTGCTCATCAGGGTTGATTGTAGGAACACCACCGTGGAAACGTTCGAAGTGTAGACCGTTTGGAGTGATGATACCGTGCAGGCTTTGCAGCGGAGTCATTGTGATAGACGCCATAGAGTCAGGAGTCAACCACTCAAGAGTACGACGCTGAACTTCTTTCTCGAAAGGAGAAGGCATACCGTAAGGATACTTACGAACACCGAAACCTAGAGATTTACGTGCCGCACCATCTTGTAGTACTTCAGTAATTTCTTCTTTACCCGCGTAAGGTGCTACAGCTTTTTTAGGATCGAATCCTGCACCGTCTGCTGCGCTAGCTGCTTTAGTGAACATCACACCACCAGCTACGGCCGCCGAACCTTTTAGAAAGGCACGACGTCCTTGATTACGGCTCTCTTCTGTTTGAACCGCAACCTTTTCTACGATTTTATCTGTCATTTATTGCTCCTTGAAGGTTTTACTGCTTGCGTACAGTACTACCCCAGATTCAAGAGTTAAATATTATTTTTTAGCCTAAACGAGCGACCATTTTGGCTATACAGTTATTGCTGGTCGCTAATCATAAAATTTATCCACAGCGACTGCAAGTGCAAACACCGAGAAAAATTAGGACTCTCTTATATAATTTTTTTATGGCAGCGATGGATCAAATCTATGTCATGAAATCTATCTGACAAAAACACATCATATTGTGGGTAGATCAGATCGAGAACAGATTGGCCCGGTTTTTGGATTTTCAATGTCTTCAGCCACTTGCGCTAAAAACTGCTGTAATTCATCAATCGACAAAACCGATAGAATCTTATTCATGATTTCCGGATGAATCGCGACGGTCGTATACAGACCGGACTGCAATTTGACTTGCACACCACAGGCATCGGCCAAAGCGCCCATACCATCGTTTCCTTCAACTTCAGCGGCCTGATCCCCGAAAAACAGTTCGTCGTAGTGCGCTTCAAGCACCTCCATAAGACTTTCATCATCCGTACTGGCTGTCACATTGAAAACCGCATCGTCCCCGGACGGCGAAGTTTCCTCTTCCATTTCCGCCTGCACATTGTTCTGCTGACAGAAATCCATATAGCGCTGCGCCAGAGTCCGACTAAAGAAAGTAAACTGCATCGGTTCCATTTTTCACTTATCTCCATACAAAAATACACATGAACGGTCGATTATAAAGCTGATAATCGCTAAAAAATAATGAATTTACTCTTGCGGTCGATTCTGACGCTTTAAATTTAAAAATGAGCCGAGTATTATTCCTAAACTAATTCGACAAAGCTTCGAAAACTATTCCTGTCGAAGCCAGCAAACCCTATAAACCGATTCTGAGAGGCCCTATGCTTAATCGCCAATTCCCGATCACCCGTATGCGCCGCATGCGTAAGGATGATTTTTCGCGTCGCCTGATGCGAGAAAATGTCTTAACCCCTAACGATCTGATCTATCCGATGTTCGTTATCGAGGGACATAATAGCCGCGAGCCGGTTAAATCCATGCCGGGCATTGAACGTTTAAGCATTGACCTGCTGGTCGAGGAAGCCAAAGAAATCCACGCCCTGGGAATTCCGATGATCGCGATCTTTCCGGTAACGCCTGCCGAAGCAAAATCGCTGGATGCAGCTGAGGCTTACAATCCTGAAGGCTTGGCACAGCGTGCGGTTCGCGCGATTAAGGAAGCGGTTCCGGAACTGGGCGTTATGACCGATGTCGCTCTGGATCCTTTTACCACCCACGGACAGGACGGCATTATCGATGACGATGGTTATGTTCTGAATGACGACACCATTGATGTTCTGATGCAACAAGCGCTTTCACACGCCGAAGCCGGTGCCGACGTCGTTGCTCCATCGGACATGATGGATGGACGCATTGTCGAAATCCGCGAACTACTGGAAGACCACGGTTACATCAATACCCGCATTATGGCCTACTCGGCTAAATACGCGTCCAGCTACTACGGACCTTTCCGCGACGCGGTCGGTTCCGCGGGCAACCTTGGCAAAGGCAATAAATATACCTACCAGATGGATCCCGCCAACCGCAACGAAGCCTTGCATGAAGTCGCTCTAGACCTGAACGAAGGTGCCGACATGGTAATGGTTAAGCCGGGCATCCCCTATCTGGACATCGTTCGCGACGTGAAGGAAAACTTTAAGGCGCCGACCTACGTCTATCACGTCAGCGGTGAATATGCGATGCTTAAAGCGGCTGCCGAAAAAGGCTGGATCGAAGAACAACCGGTAGTTCTGGAGACGTTGCTTAGCTGTAAACGCGCCGGTGCCGACGGCATTCTGACCTATTACGCCAAACTGGCTGCAATGTGGCTTCAGGATCAATAATCGAGCACAACAAAAAGGCCTTAAAACGTAAGGCCTTTTTTTATTTTTCGACCTAACAAACTTTTCTTTTCCCTATCTTTTTTCTACATGGAATAATAAGCACTTTGATAAGTAAATTTTCAATACCCTTATATCCATGCCTTATCTGCACAGCCTTATTGTCCTCTTCGGTCTCCTGCTACTGAACATCCACAAATGCCAGGCAAATGAGCAACTCGATGCCATTTTCGGGTATACACCAAGCGAAACACCGCTTAATGTCGGAATCGGATTTGGCGTTCTCGAAGGCATGACATTCGAAGGCAGTATTGAAATCAACCCGCACATTAATCTCCGACTGGCGCATGCCCAGGGCGTCAAATACAAAAAATATGACCGTTATCTGGATTACGACTACCGCTACTACACCAATGGCGGCATGACATCGCTGATGCTGGATTACTTTCCCTTCAAAAGGGGATTTTTCCTCTCTTTCGGCTATGTCAGAAATAATTTCAAGATTCAGGGCGATTCGCAAATTCCGGAGGGAAGCTCTTACTCTTTCGGCGGCATGGAGCTTCTGGGAATCAACCTGATCAGTTTAAGCGCCACGGCAACCCAAGACATCACGCTTGACGGAAAAATTCGCTGGAAAGAGAGTGGCCCGCGCTTTTCGCTCGGATGGTTTTTCGATCTGACCAAGAATCTGAATCTGAAAATGGAGTTTGGTGCGCTCTTTTTCGGCGAACCGGAGCTCTACTTAGTCACCAGCGGCGAAGTCAACGGTGAAAATGTCAACAACATCGTGGAGGTCAACGAAGAAAAAGAACAACAGATCAAGAGTTTCGATAAAGACGCGTCCAAATACGATATTCTTCCTGTGGTTAACGTCGGGCTTAATTATCGCTTTTAAATATTTGCCATAGTTCCCTGCCCACGTAAAATAACCCGCAACATCAACTCAAACAGAAAGACGCCATGACAGATAAATATGCCGTAGTCGGCTACCCTATCGCCCACTCCAAATCGCCGCTGATTCACCGCCTGTTTGCCGAACAAACCGATCAGGACATCAGCTATGAAGCCATTCTAATCGACAATGAAGAGACCACTTTCGAGTGGAGCATGGCCGACTTGAAACAGCGCGGTTATAAAGGCATCAATATTACCGTCCCGTTCAAGCTGGACGCTTTCGAGTATGCCGACACCCTGTCCAGCCGTGCGCAGAGCGCGCATGCCGTCAATACATTTCTGTTTGACGACGAAGGCAAGACTCATGGCGACAATACCGACGGCATCGGCTTGGTGAACGATATTGAACAAAACGGGCAACGCCCTTTTTCGGGCCAAAAGGTGCTGATTCTGGGCGCCGGCGGTGCGGTTCAGGGCATTATGGAACCGCTGTTGGCTAAAAATCCCGCCAGCGTTCATATCGCCAATCGCACGGCCAAACGCGCGGAAGTGCTCGGCAATCGCTTTACGACCGAAATCCCTATCAGTGCCAGCGGCTGGGAAGATATTCCATGCAGCGAAGGCTATGACATTATCATCAATGGAACCTCGGCCAGCCTGGACAATAAACTGCCTCCGGTTTCCGAAAAAGTCTTAACGCCGGACAGCCTGGTATATGACATGATGTATGGCGCGGAGCCGACCATCTTTATGCAATGGGCTAAAAAGCATCAGCCGGCGTGCGAAGTTATGGATGGGCTTGGCATGCTGGTCGGTCAGGCGGCCGAAGCGTTTTATCTGTGGCGCGGCGTCCGACCGGAAACGGCTCCAGTCATTGCCACCGTTCGCGAAATGATGGCAAACTCGTAAACGCCAACTTCTTAAATCGGGCCTGAAAAAGACTTTTCTCAGGCTCTCGGCCATTTCAGTTGGTGTTTCAAGCAACTTTTGGCAGGGAGTTTGCGACTAAAAGCACGATTAATCTTCATCCTGCTGATAATCATTTTTCAGCTTCACATAATGCTCCGCCGAATACTTGAAGAAAGCGAGCTCTTTTTCTGTCAGCGGACGCGCCTGCTTGACCGGTGAACCGACATACAGATAACCGCTCTCAAGCACCTTCCCCGGAGGCACCAGTGCATTGGCGGCAACCAGAACGTGCTTTTGCACCACAGCGTTATCCAAGACCACTGCGCCCATACCGATCAAACATTCGTCTTCAATAATGCAGCCGTGCAAAACGGCGTTATGACCGATAGTCACATCCTGGCCGACAATACACTTCGACCCTTTGGAAATATCGCTTTCATGGGTAGTGTGAACCACAACACCGTCCTGAATATTGGAGCGCGCTCCGATCTCAATATCATTCACATCGCCGCGCAAGGTGGCATTCGGCCAAATACTGACATCTTCCGCCAGAACGCATCTACCGATCACAACCGCACTTTCATCGACCCAGGCAGTTGATGCGATTTTTGGGGCAATCCCTTTATATTTTCGAATACTCATCTCATTTCCTATCATCCATTTTCTCTCAGGTAGGATTGTAATGATTAATCTCGAAATTAACAGTCGCTTAGGTTGTCAAAGAGCCTTAGACACATTTCCCTCGGAGCGTTCGGAGCTCTATGTCAAACTGTGTACTTTTAATCTGCGCCATAGGATGAAAGAAATTCGCTTCAAAAAGTATAAATTTCTTTGACTCTTCCCTTGTTTTTGAAATAACCTTATTATCGAGTTATCAGTCAAAACTCCTGACATTTCAACTCCTTAAAACAAAGGAGGTCCAAAATGGACAGCCAGACAGCACAAAGCAAACTCGAAGAAGCCGTTTTGAATCGACGGGTCGCCAAACGAACCGAAGCGTGCATCCCGACCGTTGTGGTGGATAAAAATACGATGAGTTACAGCACAATTACCGACTTTTCCGATACCGGGTTGCGTCTGAATATTCCGTATCCGCTGGCACCGGATGATGAAGTCGAGTTACTCATCAAACCCAAAAACGACCCACTGGCGAAACCGGTTCACGTTAAATTAACGGTAAAACACTGCCGTGAAGAGAACCCACAGAACTTCTCCATCGGCGGGCAGCTCAAATACTGCTTTGACGGCCTTAAAATGCTGTTGCAGACCTACTCACAAAAACAACCGGGCAGTTCACTCAAAGATCGCTTAGGTTTTATCCTCGCTTAACCCCTTAGAGAGATTAACAAGTTAAATTCTTTCGGTCCTGTCGAAGCTCTTTCGGCAGGCTGTAACGTTTATTGCAAGCGCTTAATGAATCTGTCCATTGATTTGAAGCCGATCTCAGCCTTGGTTGAACAACCACGCACTCTGTCCTCATTAGGCTGATTCGCACATTTTTTTTCAATTTCCTGCTTTTTATCTTCCAGCTCATCTAAATAAGCATTGAAAGCCTCCCGCAACTCTTGATTGAAAACCTGCAATTGCTTCGTCTGCAGCAAACTCTGGTAATAACTTAAAAGAGCATGCACAGGCAAACCATCTTCAGTAATCCTCCCGCCATATAGATTATGTACAGCTCTATGAAAACGAAAATGCTTCATAAGCAGAACAGAAACCCCTTTATTGAATTTCTGGCTTTTATCATCTCCGCTCTGCAATTCAGCTAAACGCTCGGCATGGAATTCTTTACGACTCTGTTGTTTGGCATATAACTCATCAGCAAGCGCAATCTGCCTTTCCAGACCATTAACTTTGAAACGTAACGGTTGAAGCTCATTATGAAAATGTCGGGCCAAAATACTGGCAGGATCTCTCTGGTTCTGAATACGCGCGTTGTGTTTTTCCCAGGAGATGAGCTGTCGCTGATATTCCTGCTGGATAAAAGCTTGCGGATGCTCTCGCGCCAGTTTCAAATGCTCTCTCAGTGCAGGGCAGCTTTTATCTTCCTTCCACTCAGAACTGTCCACAGAATGATTCAAATAGCGAACTTCATTACCATTCTCGTCTATCTCTCCACTTTCTATCGATACGGCGTCGTTTACTGACTTTGCAGGAGGAATACAGTTGCGCTCAAAACCGTCTTGCATAGATTCCAAAACATAATCGGGAATTTCTTTCCAGGGAGTCGGCTTTTCTCTGATTTGCGAATTTTTCAGTGTCTCTAAATATCGCGTAACAATTTTGCGTTTTTTAACCGAATCGACGGCAAGCAGTTTGTCTATCGCCTGTTGTGTCTCAGCAAGCTCTTTATGTTTTTGTGCGATCCATTCCTCTTTAGACAGCTCACTTTCAGCCAATTTCTGCTGTAAATATTGCATGCTCTTTTTTTGCCGCTCTTCGGAACGGATGCCTACTTTTTCCTCAATCCTCCGAACTTCATTTGCTGTTGGATAAATTCCCTCTCTCTTAAGAAACTCTTCAACAATAAAATTCTTAATCAAGAAAAGCTGATGTCGGATAGATGGGTCACGATCCTCTACTGCAGTCTCAGGTAAAAGCTCGCTACCATATACTTTAGCTAAGAGGGAAGAATCCTCTGCTAAACTGGAGGAAAAACCTAAATTCAAGGCAAAGAAGAATATGGAAAGAAAGGCGTATCTTAAATCGGGAATCAGAACAGTTTGCATAACCTTCTCCTAAAAAGAATGGTTATTATTTATATTACGCCTATTCTATTTATTGCTACAGAGCATTATGCCTACAATCCCATTTATCACTATGCCTAAAAATAAAAAAGCCGACGGCACTTAAGCCGTCGGCTTTTTGGATATCTTTTTTCAGAAAAATGAAAAAGATTAACGCATTGTGACCAATTCTTCCGCACTGGACGGGTGAATAGCAATCGTCGCATCCAGATCCGCTTTAGTAGCATTCATCTGAACCGCCACCGCAAATCCTTGCAGCATCTCGTCCGCGCCGTCGCCGACAATATGAATTCCGACCACACGTTCTTCTTCACCGACAACCACCAGTTTCAAAGCCGTTTTGATCTGATGCTCGGTAAAAGCGTAACGCATCGGAGTAAAGATTGAGGTATACACCTTCACATTGTCATGCCCGTATTCGCGACGTGCATCATGCTCAGCCAATCCAACCGTACCGACCGGAGGATGCGAGAAAATCACCGTTGGCACTGCGTGCAAATCAAGGATCAATTCCGGTTTGTTATTATACAAACGCTCCGCAAGGTAACGTCCGGCACGAATTGCAACAGGCGTCAGCTGCGGCTGCCCGGTGACATCGCCGATCGCATAAATATTATCGACCGAAGTCTTATGACGCTCATCAACCTCAATAAAGCCTTTACCGTTTGCAGACAGACCGGCATTCTGCAACTGAAGCGGTTCAATCAATGTTTCGCGACCTACGGCCCAGACAACCTGATCAAAACCACCGATCTGCTGCCCATCGGTACTGAATACCGTAAGCGTACCGTCGGCTTCTTTGTGCAGTTTTTCAACCGCAAAGTGATACTCTTTTTTAATGCCGCTGGTAATCATGGCATCGGTCAGGGTTTCACGAATCATATCGTCAAATCCACGCAAAACCAGATCCTTACGGCTGACCAGAGTGGTTTCGGTTCCCAGCGCCTGAAAAACACCCGCCAATTCAACGGCAATATAGCCGCTACCGATAACCGCCACTTTTTTCGGTTGTTCTTTCAATGCAAAGAAACCGTCTGAAGTAATACCCAGATCACCGTTTTCGGTCTCCTGAGGAATCGTCGGCTGACCACCCGGAGCAATCACAATCGTTTCCGCCGTATAGGTTTTCCCATCGACTTCAACCGTATGCTCATCCACAAAGGAACCCCAGCCATGCAGAACATCCACACCTTTATCGGCCATATAGCCTCCATACCAGGTATTGATATTCGTGATGTACTGCTCACGCTGCTCAACCAGCTTGCCCCAGTCGAAACCGTCCTGTTTCACGTGAAAACCGTAATCCGGAGCATCGCGCAAAGCTTCGGCGATGTGTGCACCAAACCACATGACTTTTTTAGGAACGCAGCCGATATTAACGCAGGTACCACCAAGCTTTTTGGCCTCAACCACCGCACACTTTTTCCCGTACTCGGCAGCGCGTTCCACAACGGATAGACCGCCGCTTCCGGCACCAATCGCAATTAAATCGTAATCATATGCCATTATAAAATTCATCCTTGCCTCTGATCTTCAGCAGAGGTTTTACTACGCAGTAAAAGAAAGGGCGCCGGTCATGCCGATACCATGCAGCATGACCATTGCGCCCTCAACGGTTGTGTTTCAACAGGAGTTGAAGCTTATTTCTTCGCTAGATAAGCTTCCAACTCTTCGGAACCACCAACGTATTCGCCGTCGATAAAGATTTGTGGAACCGTTCCTGCATTGGCTACCGCACGCAAAGTACGAGAAGTCACACCTGAATGAGAAACCTTGATCTCTTCATAGTGGATATTGGCATCTTCAAGCATTGATTTCGCTTTCGCGCAGAAAGGACAACCGTCTTTACTGAAGACCGTTGCAACGCTTGGGTGCTTCGCATTCGGATTGATGTAGCTCAACATAGTGTCTGCATCAGAAACTTCGAATGGGTCACCAGGAACTTCCGGCTCGATGAACATCTTCTCGATAACACCGTCTTTAACCAGCATTGAATAACGCCATGAACGCATACCGAAACCAAGATCTTCTTTATTGACCAGCATTCCCATGCCTTCGGAGAATTCACCGTTACCGTCAGGAATCAGGCGAACGTTATCAGCTTCCTGATCCGCAGCCCATTCATTCATAACAAACGTATCGTTAACCGACATACAAACGATTTCATCAACACCGTTTTCGAAGAAAACCGGAGCCAACTCGTTATAACGTGGCAGGTGAGTAGATGAACAGGTTGGTGTAAACGCGCCTGGAAGCGAGAAAACCACAACTGTTTTACCTTTAAAAATTTCGTCAGTCGTAACATTTACCCACTGGTTGTTCTGACGGGTCGGGAAAGTGACATTAGGTACGCTTTGACCTTCACGATTTGGTAGAGCCATTTAGGAATTCTCCTCATTACTTGGTTGAGCTTAGAAAAATTTAAGTCATTAGATTTTTTTGTGACTTGTGGCTAGTTTATAGAAATTCTATATATTAGTAAAATTGAATCTTTCTTATAAATAGATAGTTTTTACCTATTAAAAAACCGGCCGCAAAAAGTCTGTGACCAATACATTAGCACGGCTAAGCAAAGATGTTTAGCCTTAAAACCTCCGGATATAAAAAAAGCGGATCAAGTCCGCTTCTTTTTCGGGTTACTGCAAGGTAGAGCCCTGCAATTTGCGCATAAACGGCTCCAACAGATCCTTCTCCTGAGCATATTTCATCAGCAAGCCCAATACCGCCTGATCTTCGTGCTGCGAGGCAATACGGGCGGCCAACTGAAACTCTTTTTCGGTGACATCCCCTTTAACCCCACCAAGTTCCAACAGCGCAGCGACGACACCGACATTCTGCAGGAGACAGGCCGCCTGCAAGGCTTTAACCGGCTCGCCGGTCGCATCCTTACCGACTTCCATTTGCGGCGAAACAAAATATTCCTGAACCAGAACTTTGGTCATCCAATAGTTCATCTCCGGTTCCGCCTCACTTTCCAGTGCATGCATAAACATCTCTTTCGGATCGGTCTGGTGGCGATTCACCAGTGTTTTGACGATATTCGAAAAAGAGTCGCGATTTTTTTCATCAAACCCTAATAAATTCATTGTGACATCCAAATTTTCATTAAATCTTTTCGCTACCGGTTTTCGCCCAAAGCGATTCCGCAGGCGACCGCAGACGCCCAGGCCCATTGAAAGTTAAAACCGCCCAATTGCCCGGTTACATCCAGCACTTCGCCAATAAAATACAATCCCGGCTGCTTTTTCGCCTCGAACGTTTTCGACGAGACTTCATCCGTATCGACCCCACCCAAAGTGACTTCGGCTTTCTCATATCCGCCGGTCTGTGACGGATACAGTTCCCAATGCGTCAGAAGACGGGCATAAGCCTCCAATTGCGCATCGTTGCAATTCGCCGGCTCGCTCTGCAAAGGGTACAGCGCCAACCAGAAGTTAACAAAACGTTTTGGCCAGAATCCGTGCAGCCACTTGGCAAGACTGCCGGCGCCCTGGCGGAGTTTCTTCAGTTCGGCCAGAACGTCCACCGTCGGCAAGAGCTCGACCGCGATCGCCTCCCCTTCCTGCCAATAATTCGAAGCCTGCAGAACCGCCGGCCCGCTTATCCCCTGATGGGTAAACAGCATCGCCTCTGCAAAACGCATCGAACCGGCACTGATCGCCACATCCAGCGAAATTCCCGACAATTCTGCACAACGCTGCTGCCATTTTCCGGAAAAATTCAACGGCACCAATCCGGGCCTCTGCGGCAAGACCCGTAAACCGAACTGTTCCGCCAATTCATAACCGAAACCGCTGGCTTTAAGCTTTGGAAAAGAACGTGCGCCGGTTGCAACAACCAGTTGTTTTGCCGAAAACCGACCTTGAGATGTGAGCACTTGATAACGCTGATCTCGATAAGTCACCCTTTCGACGGCATTTTTCAGCGAAAACTGCGCCCCCGCCCAATCGCACTCTGTGCGCAGAATCTGAATCAGATCCGAAGCACGATGGGCGCAGAACAATTTGCCCAGTTCACGCTCTTCGTACTCCAGCCCGTGACGATCGACCAATTCGATAAAAGCGCTGCTCGGATAACGAGACAACGCACTTTTGACAAAATGCGGATTTCGGCAGATGTAATTCTTGGGCGTGACATCCAGATTAGTGAAGTTACACTTACCTCCTCCGGAAATGCGGATTTTCGCCGCCGCCTTGGGAGCATGATCGATAACCAATACCGACAACCCCTGATAACCTGCTGTCGCAGAGCACATCAGCCCTGCCGCACCGGCACCGAGAATAATAACATCCCAATCTTGTTGCAGGCTCATCAGTACAAAGGCTCCCACTGCATATTCCGGCGCTCGATCTCCACTTTAATCTCGGTCATGCCGCGCTCGGCTTGATCTTCCTTGCCTTCTACGCCCAGCTCAATAAATCGCCGACCTTCCTCATCAATTTTCGGCAAACTGAACAGGCGCAAAGCCGGAAATCGCCGTTCGAATTGCTCCATAAACTCGATCCATTCCGACTCCTGTCCGTCCGTAATCAACACGGCATGTTCTACGTTACACTCTCCGAACAGCGCTTGATAGTGGTTATCCAAAACCCACTCCATCATCGGTTTGGCCATCACCGGAAACCCGGGCATAAAATGATGCTGTCTGATGGAAAACCCCGGAACACGGTTATAGGCGTTCGGGATAATCTCCGCACCCGCAGGGTATTCCGCCATACGAATTCTCTGTGGATAAGCTTGTTCGCCAAACTGCGCTTCGATCTCGGCTACCGCCTGCGGATGACGCTCCAACGACAACCCCAAAGCCTTCGCGGCACATTGCCGCGTGCGGTCGTCCGGTGTCGCGCCTATGCCACCGAAACAGAAAACAATATCCCCGCTGGCAAAACTGCGACTCAGCGTCTGCTGCAAACGTTTAGGCTCGTCACCGAGGATCTGCACCCAACTCAGCGCCAGACCGCGTGGACGAAGCAATTCATTCGCCTGCGCCAGATGCCGATCCTGACGTTTGCCGGAAAGCACCTCATCCCCAATTATGATCAAGCCTATTGTCGGCACGCGAACTTACCTCCCATCGCAGAATGCCAGCTATGGCATAATAACCGCCCGTTAGCTGTGCATGAATTCCAGTTTCGTCGATCCGATTTTGTGCGGACAAAGCCCTCGAATCCCGGTGCTAAATGCGCCTTATTATAAAGTGATTAAGATCCTATGTCTTTGCCAACCGTATTAACCATTGCCGGCTCGGATCCCAGCGGAGGAGCAGGCATTCAGGCCGACTGCAAAAGCATTCATGCGCTGGGCGGTTATGCCTTGTCGGTTGCCACCGCTCTGACGGCGCAAAATTCGCAAGGTGTGCAAGGCGTTTATCCAGTATCTGTAGACGCCTTCAAGGCGCAGCTGGACAGTCTGCTTGCGGATTATCAGATTGACGCGGTTAAGATCGGCATGCTGGCGGAGGCGAGCAAAATTGAAACCGTCTCCGAACTGCTTCAAGACCTGCGGGTTCCGGTCGTGCTCGATCCGGTTCTGGTCAGTTCCAGCGGCGCGGTTTTACTGCAACAGGAAGCCATTCAACACCTGACAGAGAAGCTTTTGCCGCAAGTGACTTTAGTCACCCCGAATCATCCGGAAGCACAATTACTCTTGCAGCAGGCAGGTTTCAACGGTTCGCTGCAGAACATCTTGAAGGATAACGAAACCGTTCCGGCTCGGGCCTTTGCCGAGATGGGAATACAAAATCTTCTTCTGAAGGGCGGTCATCAGACCGGGAGTATGGCGTGCGACTCTCTCTTTGAGAAGTTGCAATCGGAACCTGAAATTCATTCTTTCTGCAAACCGCGTCTGCAGGTGCAACACAGCCACGGGACCGGCTGCACTCTCTCATCGGCTATCGCAACCTTTCTGGCTCGCGGCGAAACACTGCTTGATGCAGTTCAAAAAAGCAAACAGTACCTGCATCAGGCACTGGCCGGTGCCAGTCAAGCTCAGCCGCATTACCGCCCATCGCTGCACGAAGCTGAACGTACAGGCGGGCTGAACCATTTTCTGACAGGTCTGAACCAGGACAGACCCGAGTAAAACCTTATTCGGTCGCCTTATGAACGTCCTCTTTGACGTCTTTGGCTTCATCGGAAACCGAGTCGATTACCGACATGGTGGAATCTCCGGTTTTTTCCAAATACTCGATGACCTCTTCTGAACCCTGCACGGCACTCTTAGCCAGATCACGGCTACCGAACCAGTCAAACATAATTGCCAATGCGATAAAAATCAACAGCCAGACAATAATACTGATAAAGCCAAAAATTCTCATTCTACGCTTCCTTTGCTCATGAACCGAAAAGCCCGAAACGGCCCGGGATTTTCCAAAAATCTATCATAACAGCCAATGATCCCGATAGGAATCATCTACTTTTGCCGCTTTCCGGAACGCCATTCGCGAATCTGGAAACGCGCCGGATGCGAGGCATAATACAGAGACTGAGCCAACGGCAAAGCCTGCCCGAAAACTTCGGCGCAAATCATCTCGGCCGCCAAAAAGACCGAAATCATTCCGCGGGCACCATGTCCGTTGGAAATATACAGATGCGGCAAATATGCTTGTCGCGGATACTGGAATAACGCTTTGGTATGCGACTGCGTCAGATACGCCTGCTGCATAAAATCCCAATCGGCCACAGGCCCGACGATCGGTAGATGATCCGGTGTCGTCGGCCGAAAAGCGATCCGACCGCTCTGTTGGTTTGCAAACGCATCAGCCGTCACCTGTAGCCAATCCGGCAAAGCCACTTCAGCCGCCTGCAAATTATGCCGATGTCCGGCAAGTGAAAGCTCCGTACCCATATCCGGAGCTTCAAAGGTCGCACCGCTGACCCAGTGTCCACTCGCCGTTGGAGAAGAGTAACCGCCATGAGTCACCGCCATTTGCAGCGGCTTTCGCAAATCGCTGTCCTGCAGATGCGTTACCTGTCCCTTAACCGGACGCAACGGTGCCTTAAGAGCCGAATTCAGCGTCTGATCCAGACTGGCGGTGGCAAACACCAGCGCATCGGCCTGATAAATTTGAGACCCGGCAGAGACTTGCCATAGCCCTTGCTGATAATGCCATTCATCAACCTGCTGATTTAACTCGAGAGTGATATTCGGGTGTGTCAGACAGGTTTCAACAACCGATCTCGGATAGATCCAACCGCTGTCGGCATACAGGATTCCCGGACTGACCCGATCCATTCCGACAAGTTCCGCGGCCTCTCGCTCGTTGACCCATCTGGCGATCTCCTGAGGCACCCCGACTCGTTCCTTAGACTGCAACCAGTGAGCATGCAGCTTATCGTCTGTCGCCAGCTGAATCAGTCCTTTCAAGTCTCCCTGCACCTTTCCTTCAAACAACCAGGGCTTCAGCCAGCGCATAGCGCTTTGATATCCGGCCCAATACCAGCGCGAACGCTGATTCCAGTCTGCTGTAATCAGCGGATGCAAGGTACCGGCGAGATTGCCCGATGCCTGAGTAGCGACCTCCTCTTCCTTCTCCAGAATCGTCACATGAACGCCCTTTTCGGCCAAAGCGTAAGCGGCCGTAGCACCGGCCAGACCGGCACCGACGACAATCGCGGTCTTTACTTGCGGCAGATTCTGCTGCTCCGGTCGCTCAAACCACGGGGCTTTGCTGCTGACCGATCGCTTATGCGCCATTTTCCCGTAACACATTTCGCGTTTGCGGCCGAAACCCTTGTCTTTCTTGACTTCAAAACCGGCGGCCTGCAGCCCGCGACGCACGATACCGGCGGCGGTAAAAGTCGCAAACGTTGTCTCGGCATGACTCAATCGCGCCATATTCTGAAAAAGCGAAGCCTGCCACATCTGCGGATTCTTCGACGGTGCAAAACCATCCAAAAACCAGGCATCGACGGCGCCCATCGGACTCGAATCGCACTCTTTAAACCCCTCCTGAATATCGCCAAACCACAGACTTAAACGGATATTCCATTCTGGGAGGTAAAGATCATGCCATCCGGGCAACAACGGCGGATAAATCGCCTGTAGCAAGAGCGCCTGCTCGGCAACTTCCGGAAACGCCTGATGCACTCGACTCAGATCCTGCAGGCGCATCGGAAACTTTTCAAAGGAGATAAAATGCAACTCACCCGCCGGCGTATTCCCCTGCCAGACCTGCTGCCAAAGCTGTATCGCAGCCAGAAAATTCAATCCGGAGCCAAAACCGCTTTCGGCAATGCGAAACACGTTCTTCTGTGGATCAAGGAGCAATTCCGCAAAACGTTGCGCCAGAAAGTTATGTTGCAGAAAGTTATAACGGGTTTCATTCAGCCCGTCCTGCTGGGAAAAGTAGCTGTCATCGAATTCACTGGCGAAAGGAACCTTGTCCTGCCAAAACAATTCCGCCGGCTGCAAAGCAATTTTTTTCATGGTTGTATTTTCTTAATCAAAACTGTGCCCATTATAATGGATAGAGTGAACAGCCTAAGCAACAGGAGTGGTGACATGAACAAACAGCCTGAAGATTTAGCTCCCGAAGAGTGGCAACGGAAGCTAACGCCCGAACAGTATGAAGTCTGCCGCTGCGGCGGTACCGAGCGCGCTTTTACCGGAAAATACTGGCAGCATAAAGAAAAAGGAACCTATGTCTGCGCCTGTTGCGGCACGGCATTGTTTTCATCAGAACACAAATACGACTCCGGTTCGGGCTGGCCCAGCTATTGGCAACCGATTTCCGCAGGCGTTATCAAAGAAGTGCGTGATAGCTCTCATGGCATGCTGCGAACCGAAGTGCGCTGTGCCAAGTGCGACAGCCATTTAGGACATGTTTTCACCGACGGCCCTGAACCGACCGGGTTGCGCTACTGCATCAACTCCGCCTCTCTGGATTTCATTGCCGAAACATGATGCATCTCGACCAGCCATTATCTTACCTTCGACAACAGCAACAGACTCTGCAACAGAGAGGCCACCGCGCACTGTGCATACTGCAGGGCGATACCGATTGGGCTCAAGCGCTTATTGATGCACTCTGCAGCGATGCAAGAACTCTGGCGGTCGGGGCGTTTTCCGAACGGAATAACCGGCAAGAAGTCGTACAAAACCAGCTCAAGCACTGGTTAGGACAGGAATTTTCCCATGCACTTATCTCGCTGGAGCAAGGGCTGCGGGCCGATACCCTCGGTATCGTCTCCGGGATGATCCGCGCCAGTGGTTTTTTGATTCTCGTTACCCCACCCGATTGGCCGGAAATCCCCAATCCGGAAAATAAACGGTTTTTAAATTCGCCGCTCTGTTACCGGGAACAGGAACCGTGGTTTTACCGCCAATTAGTCGCCAGCTGGCAAAGTGACGTTATCTGGATCCGCCAACAGGAAAACAGCGCCCTTCTGGTTGCGGCACTGGAATCCGGACGCAGACTGATTCCAACCTTACGGGAAAATTACACCGATGGCGCAGCCACCCAGGAGCAACATCAGGCGATTCAAATGATATTGAAAGTGGCTTTCGGCCACCGCAAGCGCCCGCTGGTGCTGAGCGCCGACCGCGGGCGCGGGAAAAGTGCTTCGCTCGGTCTGGCGGCCGTTCAGGCGTTAATCAAGGGCAAACAACGGATTGCCATCAGCGCCGCCACTCCGGAGCAGACGCAAACAGCTTTCGCCCATGCGCAGCAGTGGCTGACACGGCAGACTGTTCCCGAATTCGCCAAACTGCAAATTCACAAAGATCGGATCGAATTCGAGTACGGCAATCAATCTAAACAGCTCAAGTTTTATGCCCCCGACTATTTGCATCTTAATCAGGTGGAGTGTGACCTGCTACTGATCGATGAAGCCGCGCAAATTCCGACCCCGCTCCTCGCCGCGCTGTTACAGAAATACCATCGAACAGTATTTTCCACAACGTTGCACGGTTACGAAGGGTCCGGTCGCGGATTCGAACTGCGCTTCACCAAAACGCTGCACAAACTGACCCCCGACTGGACACGCCTGCATCTGCTCGAACCCTTACGCTGGAACAGTAACGACCCTTTGGAAAGAGCGATCAATCAGGCGTTGCTTTTACAGAGTGCGGATCAGTTATCCTTCCCGCCGCGCACACAGCCCAAACAACAATTGCAACAACAGATCGTCATCAAGCCGATCAGCAAAAGCGAACTCATCGACAAACTGCCGCAGATCTTCGGCCTACTGGTTAAAGCCCATTACCAGACCAGCCCGAACGACCTGCAGCAACTTTTGGATGCGCCCAACCGTCTTTGGGCGGCATACTACCATGAGCAGACCGTCGGCATCCTTCTCAGCCAGCAGGAAGGCAATATTGAAAACGCTCAAAGCCTGCACGGGCATCTGGTTCCGCAGCTTCTTAATCGCCAGTACGCTTTTGGCGACGCTTTGGGAATGCGTTCATGGCGGCTGATGCGCATCGCCGTCGAACCGCAATGGCAGAATTTCGGGATCGGCTCGCTACTGATTCAAGCCTGGCAAGATGCTGCAAGATCACAGCAGATCGACTTTTTAAGCAGCAGTTTTGGCGCTGATAATGACCTGATCCACTTCTGGCTTAAACAGAAAATGCGACCACTACATCTCGGTTGTAAACGCGACAAAGCCAGCGGCAGTTACAACCTTGTGGTGTACCAGCCGCTAACCGATACAGCACTGCCGCTGGAAAGCGTCCGCCGCGAATTCTATCAGCAACTTCCTTTTTTGTTAGCCGATGAGCTAAAAGAATTGGAATTCACCCAGCTGAAACTGCTTCTAGAGGCCACGCCAGACGAACGGCTTCAAGATTTTACGCACACTCGCACTATCGTCTCTCTGTACCTTCAAGGCAAGCGTCCCTTCACCACCTGCAGTGTTTTCATTCATCAATTCATTCTGCAGCAAACGGATTCGCTGGCAAAACTGGAAGTGTCGCAAGGGGAAATTCTGAACGACAAATTATTGAAGCGACTGGACTGGACGCAACTGGCTGAAAAGCATCATTTGAATGGAAAAAAACAGGCAGAACAGGCGTTCAGAAAGGCTTTAACGAAGATTATGGAACAGGAAGCGGATAAATAGATCTCAGGCGCGGCAAAGCGCCTGAGCCAAGGAAAATCCTTAGTTATCGAAAACCACGGTCTTATTGCCGTGAATCAGAACCCGGTCTTCAAGGTGGTAACGCAAACCACGCGCCAGAACCGTCTTTTCAACATCGCGTCCCAGACGTTTCATGTCGTCGATGCTGTGCGCATGACTGATGCGAATGACATCCTGCTCGATAATCGGGCCGGCATCCAACACTTCGGTTACGTAGTGGCAGGTAGCGCCGATCAGTTTTACACCGCGCTCACTTGCCTGATGATAAGGTCGGGCACCGACAAAAGAAGGCAGGAAAGAATGGTGAATATTAATCACCTGCCCCGTATAGTCCTTACACATTTTAGGCGGCAGGATCTGCATGTAACGAGCCAGCACAATGACTTCCGCATCATATTCAGCAACCAGACGTTCGGTTTCGGCAAATGCCTTCGGTTTGGTATCCGGCGTCACGGCAACATGGTGAAAAGGAACCTGATACCACTCGGCCATGGAACGCAGATCATCGTGATTGGCAATAACGCAAACCACCTCGCCCGGCAGCTCTTTTTCATGCCAGCGATGCAGAAGGTCGGCCAGACAGTGTGACTCCTTGGAAGCAAAAAGGGCGATCTTTTTCGGGCGATTTGAATCGGAAATAAACCATTCCATCTCAAATTGCTCGGCGACTTTTCTGAAGCCCTCTTCAAAAGCTTCCAGCCCACCTTTCAGAGACGAAGCCAAAATCTCGTGACGCATAAAAAACCAGTTATTGGCGGCGTCCGTATGATGGTTTGCCTCCACGATAGTCCCGCCCTGATCGGCGATATACTGGGCAACGGAAGCAACAATCCCGACCTGGTCGGGACAAGAAATCACCAGGCGATAGACATGGCTCATAGTTTTAATTCTCTCTTAAGTAAATGAAATGACGACAAATTTTTATCTTATCAGAAAGCAGCCGTTTTGCATCCCAAAGCCCCCATAGCAAAAAGCCCCCGAACGCGCAGACGCAAGCAGGGGCTTGAACGGTGCAACTTCCTGCGCGGTTAGATGCAAGGCTCTTTAAGAACTACCGTCGAATTTTCCCCTGACGGAATTTCTGTATCACCACCGGACTCGGTCCAGGCATCCATGCCGCCGATCATATTCACGACATTATCGAAGCCCATCTCTTGCAGAGTCTGAGTGGCCAATGCCGCACGACCGCCGGATTTACAAACAACCAACCAGTCGGCATCGCGGGCATCACGCAAAGCCGGATTGGCGCCCGGGTAATTCAAGTCGGCAGCCGGTTCCAGTACGCCGCGAGGAATATTGATGGCTCCCGGAATAGCGGCCGTTAGATATTCACCCGGCTCACGCACATCCAAAATTTTATAACCAGCGGCAATCAATTCTTTCGCTTCAGCCACATCTGCGGTTTTGATGTTGCCCATTGCCGATTGAACATAGTCCATTAACCCTTTACTCATCACGGTTTCCTCTTGATATACATAAATTCAATTGTGCATTAATCATACTCAATTTATCCGAAAATTACATAAATGCCCGACAGGTTTTTACGGATTTTTACTCACACACAGACGGACGGAATGGAGTTTCCCCAAAGAAGCTGGAATTATCCGTTATAATCTTGAACTAAATTTTATACCCTGATTAACCTGCTAAATCATTGGAAAATTTATGAAAATTGTCTCTTTCAATACCAATAGCGTACGCCTGCGTTTACACCAGCTCGAAGCCTTAAACCAAGAAATTGCGCCGGATATTATCGGTCTACAAGAGACGAAAGTTCAGGATCATGAATTCCCGCTTAAGGAAATCGAAGCGATGGGCTTCAACGCCGAATTCATGGGCCAG
Source organism: Thiomicrorhabdus xiamenensis (assembly GCF_013282625.1). Classification (NCBI taxonomy): domain Bacteria; kingdom Pseudomonadati; phylum Pseudomonadota; class Gammaproteobacteria; order Thiotrichales; family Piscirickettsiaceae; genus Thiomicrorhabdus; species Thiomicrorhabdus xiamenensis. Next base: position 149,621 of record NZ_CP054020.1, on the reverse strand, counting down.
AAAACCCACTACGGGGTTGCCCTCCTGTACCGCAAAGGCATTGAATTAAAAGCGCTTCAGAAAGGCTGGAAAACCGATGACGACGATGCTCAGAAACGTATGATCATTGGCGATTTCGTCATGCCGGACGGCAACGAAGTCCGCGTCATCAACGGTTATTTCCCGCAAGGGGAAAATCGTGAACACCCGGTGAAATTTCCGGCAAAACAGAAATTCTATGCTGATCTGATGACATACTTGAACTCGGAGTGTCGTCCGGATCAGAATATCTCCGTTATCGGCGACTTCAATATTTCGCCGACCGATCTGGATATCGGTATCGGCGAGCAGAACCGCAAACGCTGGCTGCGCGACGGAAAAACCAGCTTCCTCCCGGAAGAGCGTGAAATGTGGGCCGAATTGACCAACTGGGGACTGATCGACACCTTCCGCACTCTCCATCCGGAAGTCAACGACCGTTTCAGCTGGTTTGACTATCGCTCCAAGGGCTTTGACCGCGAACCGAAACGCGGCCTGCGTATTGATACGGTTCTGGCAACGGCACCTTTGAATGCTAAAGCCGTTTCCAGCGATATCGGCTATGACATCCGCGGAATGGAAAAACCGTCCGATCACGCTCCGGTATGGACCGAATTCAAATTTTAAGTACGCCCGAAGCCGTTAAAACCCATAATCCTAGAGAATTTAAATGTCAGACAAACTCGTTACTTTGGTTCATAAAGAAACCCTGGCTCCAACCATCGTAAGCCTCCTTCTGAAGCCGCAGCAGCCGATTCAATACCATGCCGGTCAATACATTATGCTTGGCTTTGATTCAGCGGACCTCAAACCTTTTTCCATCGCTGCCGCACCGCGTGAAGACGGCTTGATTGAATGCCATATCCGTGACCATGACAACGGCGAGTGGATGCAACGTCTCTTCGCTCTGCAAACCGGCGCTCAGCTTTTAATGCAGGGCCCGAAAGAACAGATGAAAGTAGCAGACAATCATAAGCCGGTTATCTTTGTCGCCGGCGGCACCGGGTTTGCTCCGATGAAGGCGTTGTTGGAAGAGCTGATCAGACAGCAGGCTGGCATGCCGATTGATTTCTATTGGGGTGCGCGCTGCAAGGACGATCTGTATATGCACCAGCAGATGATCGACCTGAGCCAGAAACACCCGAACATCGAATACATCCCGGTCATTTCCGACGAAGTCGAGAACTGGAACGGTGCCAAGGGGCTGGTACATAAACAGGTTCTCCAGGATCATCCGCACCTCGAGAAATATCAAGTTTATCTCTGCGGTCCGTGGGCAATGCAGCAGACCGCCAAAGCGGACTTTATCGAAGCAGGACTCTCGCCGGATAACTTTGTCGCCTGAACGCGGAGCACAACTACCGCAGAATCTATAAAGTCAGGAAATACATCGAGAAATAGTGCTATGCGAGTTTTCACCCTCAACCTGAAATCCCGATCCGCTCAGAACTGGACCGGGGTAACACGCATTTTACCTCTGGGACTGCTGTGCCTCACTCTGAACAGCTATGCACAAGAGCCGGTTCAGGACAGTGTCTCTTATCTCGACTACACCAGCTGTCTGCAGAAAGCACTGCTTAGCGAAGACGACACGACCACACTGGGCGACATCCGCAACCGTTGCCGTCAGGTTGATCAACCCAAACCACTCTCCAGCCGAAAATTGAACGAAGAGGTCACGGAACAGAATCCGTTCGTTCTGACCCCGCACAGGCTTAACTATGCTCTGCTGTCGCACTATGCCAACGGCGTAAATGAAGCGCCGTTTGAAGAACAGGCCGGAAAAACACTGGCTTACCACGACGAAGAAGTCCAGTTTCAGCTCAGCTTCAAATTTCCGTTGTATAAGGATCTTGTGCTGTTCGACAAATCGTTCGATTTTTATGCCGCTTATACCAACCGTTCTTTCTGGCAGTTTTTCGATGATAAGGATTCGATTCCCTTCCGCGAGACCAATCATGAGCCGGAAGTCTGGGTCGAATGGGACGCCGACTTCGACTTTCCGTTTGAATTCAATCTGCACAAGCTGATGCTCGGGGGTCAATCACCAGTCAAATGGCCAGACCAGCATTCTGTCACGCGGCTGGAACCGGATTTTTCTGCAGGGCTTCCTGCAACACAAAAACAGCTTCCTGAGTTTTAAAACCTGGCGCCGCTTCGACGAACAGGACGAATTCGACAACAGCTTTAACTATCAGAAGTATCTCGGCGATTATGAACTCGAAGCCGCCTACAAGTGGAATAAGAATACCTTCGCCATGACTTTGCGTAATCGCTATGACGCCAATCGTTACGGCTCGGTTCAACTGGAGTACACCTACCCGATCAACCGTCGTTTAAAAGGCTACGTGCAATACTTTAACGGCTTTGGTGACAGTCTGATTGACATGCAGTACTTCTCAAGAAAATTGGGCATCGGCATAGTTCTGGCAGATCGTATTTAACGCGTTTTTATCAAAAAAATCGTCTGAAACTGCCTAACTTTAAGGCACCAAAATCATAATGCACCTTTACAAAAGATAAAAAGCATTGAAAATAGAGCATTACTATTAACGAAAATGTTTTTTTGAATGCGAGAAAGAAGGAACTGTCAAAGATATCCGGTCTGCATACCGTGCAAGCTGATATTGGACGGCAAACAACTTGACGGCACAATCGTCGATATCAGCGCTGCGGGCGTCGCCTTTATCTGTCACGTTCCGCCCCTGAGCGCGATCCAACAGGTTGAGCTGATCGTGGATGACTGGAGTCCTCATTGGGAGCGCCAACTCAGACTGAAACTGAGCGCTCGAAACTGCTGTAACCGCCTGCGCATAGACCGTGTCGGCTGCCATCTGGACAAGCCCCCCGAGGCATTCGGCGAATTTTTCGACAACATCGTACATGATTTCACTTCGTATAAAGCAAAGCGCCTAAGACGAGCTTAAAACGGCTGGTTACGAGTCTCTGCCGCCTTAATCTCTCTTTTCGGTGTCTTCTTTATAGGTCAACACCTGATTTTTTTCCTGCAACTGTTCGATCGCTTCCTTATAAACCAAAGCGGCTTGTGACTCCTGACCTTCTGCCTCATAGCAGCGGGCCAAAGCATGAAATGTCTCGATTTGCGGCTCGATTTTAAGGCTCTGCTTCAGATAACTTTTTCCCATCGCCCACATCTGACTGCAACATGCCAAACGCCCCAAAGTTAACAAAAGAATCGCATTGTCAGGCTGACTCTTAAGCCATTTCTCCGCCTTTTTCAGCCGATCGAATGCCGGCCCCAGCGAGATTCTCCCGTACTGATAGACCAGACGGTTATCCCACTGCTTGGAAAGCGCCTTTTCGATCAGCTTTTCCAGCCCGACCTCTTCGGAAAAGCCGATTCGCTGTTCGATATATTCGGATAAAATCTCCGGCTCCAGCTGCTCTTTCGAACTCAACTGATGCCAAAGCGCATCCAGCTCGTCGATATCGTTAGTCACACTGAGTTTTCCGGCCCAAAGCTTGCGCTGCAAAGACCAGAGCTCTTCCCGAACATAGGCCTTGCTCCGCTTGATCTCAGGCATCAGGGATTCCAGTTCACCCCATTGATGCAGCTGTATCAAGACCTGAGCATACTCCTGCAATACCGTCTGATGTTTCGGTTCCTGCTCATGCAATGCCTGTAGCAGTGCGAGTGCTTCCCACGGCGCTTTTTCCAGCAGCAGACGCGCCTCAACCAGACCGATCAGCATATATTCTTCAGGATAAGCATCCCGCGCCTGTTGCAAATAGCGATCACGACGCTTATCGGCCCCTTGATTCTGAGCCATTTTCGCCGCACTGAGATAATTTACCAATCCCGTTTCACTCTGTCGGGCACTACGAATTAAAGCCTTTTCCGCCTTATGCCACTCTCCGTACTCCAGCGCGATCATCCCTTCAGTCATGGCGTCCTGCGCCTTACTGATACGGCGGATTTGACGATGATTCCGCCAGAACTTAGGAAGGTTCCAGAGGATAAAAAGCAAACGGATCAGGACATAAGCGGAAATAAAAAACACCACGACTGCCGCAACGAAAAAGCTCAGGCTGGTTTCAATGATCCATTCGCCCCATGCCATGGACACGATACCGTTGTCATAAAGCATGAGCGTCGCTAAAGCGGAGGCCAGTAAAAGCGCCAGAATCCAGGTTACAACCAGTTTCATACCGCCTCCTATTGGTTCACTGCAGCGATTTGGGTAATCAACAGCGGCTGACGTTGCCACCCTCGCAACGATTTGACAGGCACCAGTGCCGCCTTGAACTCTTCGGCAATCTGCGGAGCTTGTCCTGCAACAACGGTCTGCAAACGTTCTATCGAACGTTTAAGCATGGGTTCGGAACCGATCTGCAATGCATAATCCAGCCGATCAATCTCCATCAACAGGCGCTGCTGAATGACTTCGTGCAGCATCAAAGCCTCAACATGGCTAACCTGCTCGCTTTCCCGCTTCTGGATTTTGATCAATCCTGAAAACTTCTCCAATAAAGCCCCCCAGGCACTTTGCTCGGCAGGCAATTGGCCGGACTCACCTTGAAAATCCGTCTTCGGAACAGGCATCTGCTCAATCAACTGTCGTAAAGGAGCTACCGACGGTTTTTGCTGCTGTGCTGCAACTTGCTGCTCTTTAAGCTGCATCAAATCCTGTTCCAACAGCAAAGACAACGAGTTGCTGGTAGCCACCGGCATCACTTGCAAAGCTTGCTTGAAAGCCAGCAATTGCTGCTCGATCTGCTCTTGTGGAACCTGCAACAACCATTGAGTATTAATTTTGATCGCCCAGGTCTTAAGTTCGTCAAGCGACAGTGGCTCAACCTTTTTATCCATGCTCGCCGGTTGCGCCTGCTTATCCTCAAGCGCGATCTGTTCGGACTGCAATGCCGCCAGTTTGACTTCCAACGCCTCTATTCGACCCTCTTCAATCGCCGCCGGCTTATCCACCGAATCCGTCGAAGCCTTAGGAAGAGCGGAAAGTTTTTGCTCAAACTGTGCTTCCAGTTGCTGTCTCAACTTAGCCAGGCTGTCCGGGGTAACCGCCGTATTTTCCTCAATGGAAGCTTTGATCTGCGATATTTGTTTACTGAGTGTCTCAATGCTCTGCAACTGCTCTTGCCGCGCTTTTTCCGCATCCGCGGCAATCACCTGCGCCTGTCTAATTTTCTGATCCAACGTCTGTAAATCACCATCCACAGTGGCAAAACGGCTAGATAACCAGCTCTGCTCGCTATAAAGGAAAATTAACGCCAGAATCACCGCGATAGCGAACGCAAAATGCAACAGGAGATGCTTAATGCGGCTGATCAGCCCTTCAGGAGGCTTTTCTGCATGCTTTGTCGAACGATACTGCCCCGTCCCCTTCTCTTTGCGCTCGGCACCCCGGGTAGCGTCGGATTCAGAAATGACTTCCGCCTCGATAATTTCACTGTCGGATTTATTATTCTGTGTATCTGACATAACTTAAAGCTCCAGATCATGCCCGTAGGGCGAAAAAGTTGAGTGCACAAGGAGCCCCGATCGAGAAACATACAAAAATCTCGTCAAGACCGTTTGGCCGTCCCTTTCAGATTGTTATCAACATAAAAAGATCACAAGGCCGACTTTTCAATATAGCTTTGTAAAGCGTCTAAAACACCACGGTTACTCTGTGTCTGCAAAACTTCAATCGGCCGGTTCCAACCGTTTTGACGTAAATTGTCGGCAATCCGTTGACTGAAAACCACTGCTAGCTCCAGAAAATCCCACGCAGAGCTATCGAAAGCGAGATATTGCGGGGACACCACAGCCGCTTCCTGAAGCAGATTGCGAAAACTTTCATAACTGCTGATTAATAATACAGGATGGTCGCTTTCCTTGAAACGCAACCATTGCTGCTCACAGAAAGGAAGTGCGGTGCGGCGATAAACAGGTAAACTGAAGATCTGCGCCTGACGGGCAGCAAGGGTTGTCGGCAAAAGATCGCGACCGCCTTCGCCTTTGACAAGCAAAACCTTTTGTCCCTGAAGCTGCTGCATACTCGGATGCGCCAGCAGAGTTTCGCTGTCAAAACGTTCCTCGGACAGAGTCTGAATCGGCAAACCCAGTTTTCTACCGGCTTCGGCGGTCGCCCGGCCTATGGCCAGTACTTTAGTCGGAGCGGTAGCCTGTGCGGACAGGCTTTTACTGATCGCTTGATGCCATCCCTGTATCGCATTGACACTGGTAAAAATCACCAGATCGTAATCCGCCAGTTCCGCCGATACGGAGAAGTCCTGCAGCCACTCGATCGCCATGGTCGGACAAGGAATCACCGCGACCGAATGCCGTTGCAACAGATCCGCAAGTTCCGTCGCCTGATGCGACGGACGGGTATTCAACAGCGTCAAATCCGCAAGCCGAAGCATCACGATCAGCCCTTATGCAGATCCGATGCATAAACCTCTTGCAGAATTTCTTTCGCCCCCTGATCCAGAAGCATTTCACCCAACTGGGTTCCCAAAGCATGCGCATCGGATTGCGCGCCTTCGACCTGATCCTGAATAACGGTAGATCCGTCCAGACTCGCCACCAGACCGCGAATTCGAATGCGATCGCCGTCAAGCAGTTCGGCGAAAACGCCGATCGGAACCTGACAGCCGCCTTCAAGACGATGGTTCATCGCACGTTCGGCAATGGTTCGAATTTCAGTCGGCTCATGGTTAAGCACCGAAATAATCTCTTTGACATCTTCATCCTTGGCGAAATATTCGATCCCAAGCGTTCCCTGAGTAACCGCTGGCAAACAGACTTCCGGCGCGATTTCATGGCGGATACGCTCGTCCAGCTCCAGACGCTGCAGTCCTGACGTCGCCAGAACGATGGCATCGTATTCACCGGCATCCAGTTTGCCAAGACGCGTTCCGACGTTACCGCGCAGATCGCGAACATCCAGATCCGGACGGATGGCCATCAATTGAGCCTTGCGGCGCAGACTGGAAGTTCCGAGAATCGCTCCTTGCGGCAGCTCCTCGAAAGCGGCGTATTTATTGGAAACAAAGGCATCGGTCGGGCTGTGGCGCTCAAGAATCGCTCCCAAAGCAAACCCTTCCGGCAATTCCATTGGAACGTCTTTCATCGAATGCACAGCAATATCCGCATCGCCGTCCATCATGCGATCTTCAAGCTCTTTAGTGAAAAGTCCTTTTCCGCCGATTTTAGCCAGAGGCACATTCAGGATCTTGTCGCCCTTGGTAGTCATTGGAAGCAGTTCGACTTTCAGCTCCGGGTACGCTTTTTCCAGTTCTGCCTTAACAAATTCGGCCTGCCACATTGCCAGTGGGCTTTTACGTGTTGCGATCCGCAGTGTCTCTCTCATTTCTCTTCCAATCTAACCAGTAAAAATATCATCTTTGCCGGATACCTAAGCTATGCATGGCTTCCGGCAGGTGCCATCTTTTTAAAAACGACCACTTAAAGTTTTGCCATTTTACTGAAAAACCCTTAAGCGTTTTCGCTAAAATAAAGGGTTACATAGTACAACAATTACACAGACTTGAAAAACGCTTGGGCTAGGCATTTACAAAACCATAAGGCAGAAAAACGCTATGTTTTCCATTGTTTCCAAACGCTTACTGTTATTTGTTGCCGGCTTCGCGTTCAGCCTCGGCGGCAAGCCTGTTTATGCCCAGACAGACGGACTGCCGGAACTGCAGAATCTGCAGACTCTCGGACAGCAGGCTCAGACCCGGCAGTTGCCGATTCTGCTGCTGTTCAGTGCCGAATGGTGCGAATACTGTCAGGTTCTAAAAGAAAAAGTCCTGAACCCGATGATTTTCAACGGCATGTATCAAGGAAAAGTGGTTTATCTGCGCCATGTCGGTCTTGATGAAAAAGATCCGATACCCGACTGGAACGGTAAACCGATGATCAAAAGCAAGTGGGCCTATCAACTGAACGCCGACCTGACGCCAACGATCGCGTTTTTCGACGGTAACGGAAAGGAGGTCGCGGAACGCATTGTCGGTATTTCGGAAATCACGCTGTTCGCCAGCCTGATTCATAGCCGGATTAACGAAGCCTATAAAAACATGGGACTTAACAAACGCATACCGGCGACTCCGGAACTTCTGGAAAAACAGAAAGGTTCAATGTAGCAGTCACCACTCGCCGCGAAGAGCAATCAATTTCATTTAAAAAATTTGAGCACATTTATGAGCAATCAACACAATCAAGAAAAACTCTCCAGCGCACGCTTTAGCGAATCAACCGACGCCTTTGTTGAAGCTTTCACCGCTTCAATCATGTTCGACAAACGCATGTATAAGCAGGATATTCAGGGCTCAATGGCACATGCCAGAATGCTCAACAAAGTCGGAATTCTGGACGATAAGGAACTGCAGGATATCATCGACGGTCTGGGTCAGGTACAGCAGGAGATCGAAGCTGGTGACTTTAACTGGTCGATCAAGCAGGAAGACATTCACATGAATATCGAGGCCCGTTTGACCAATCTTATCGGTATTACCGGTAAGAAACTGCATACTGGGCGCTCGCGCAACGATCAGGTCGCAACCGATATTCGTCTCTATCTGCGTGATGAAATTGACGAAATTCTGCCGGAACTTAAACGTCTGCAGGAAGGTTTGATTATGCTGGCTGAACGTGAAGCTCACACCATTATGCCTGGCTTTACCCACCTGCAAACCGCTCAGCCGGTTACTTTCGGACATCATATGTTGGCCTGGTTTGAAATGATCAAACGCGATATCGAGCGCCTTCAGGATTGTCGCAAGCGCGTTAACACCATGCCTCTAGGTTCAGCGGCACTTGCTGGGACAACCTACCCGATCGATCGCCATTATACGGCGGAGCTGCTTGGTTTCGAACGTATCAGCGAAAACTCTCTGGACGGCGTTTCCGACCGTGATTTTGCCATTGAATTCACCCATTTTGCCGCGACACTGCTGATGCACATGTCACGCTTCTCGGAAGAACTGGTGCTTTGGTCTTCGGCGCAATTCCAGTTCATTGATCTTCCGGATCGTTTTTGTACCGGTTCTTCAATTATGCCGCAGAAGAAAAACCCGGATGTACCGGAACTGGTTCGCGGAAAAACCGGTCGCGTTTATGGTCATCTGATCAGCCTGCTGACACTGATGAAATCGCAACCTCTGGCTTACAACAAAGACAATCAGGAAGACAAGGAACCTTTGTTCGATACGGTCGATACCGTTAAAGGCAGTCTGCGCGCTTTTGCCGATATGGTTCCGGCAATGATCGTTAAAAAAGAGATGACCTACGAAGCGGCGAAACGCGGCTTCTCAACCGCTACCGATCTGGCAGATTATCTGGTCGGCAAAGGACTGGCATTCCGCGATTCGCATGAAGTCGTTGGGCTTGCTGTCGCTCACGGGATTAAAACCGGTCAGGATCTGTCCGAAATGTCGTTGGAAACCCTGCAAGGATTCTGCGACAAAATCAGCGAGGATGTGTATGAGGTTCTGACGCTGGAAGGTTCGGTCGCTGCACGAGATCACTTTGGCGGGACTGCGCCGAAACAGGTTTTGGAAGCGGTTGGACGCGCCAAAACGTATCTGGAAACGATCTAAAAACCGTCTGTGCTCTAAAAAACAAAACCCGGAGAATAAAATCTCCGGGTTTTTGCTAAAGACGGAAACAAACTATGATCGTTTAATCGTCAAACTGCATAACCGAACGCACGCTCATCTCTTTATAAACAAAACTGTTTAGCGCCTTTAAATCAATCAAACAGGCCAATCCGACAACCTTATAACCCACCTTTTCGCATAATTCGGCCGCAGCGCCCATAGATCCGCCCGTTGCAATCAAATCATCCAGAAGAATCAGATTACTACCGTCGCCTTTCTGCATTTCCAATTTATCCGTACCGTACTCCAAATCATACTCAACCGAAGCATGAACATTCGGAAGCTTGCCCGGTTTACGAACTTTAATAAATCCCTTGTTATGTTTGTAGGCGAGAGCGGAAGCGAAAATAAAGCCCCGCGACTCAATACCGGCAATGCAATCAATGTTTGCCCATTCCTCTGCGGAAAAAAGATCACTTATGGCATCAATGGTTTCGTTGAAGTGCGTTTTCAATAAAGGCGAGATATCGCTGAAAAGTATTCCTGGCTTTGGGAAATCGGGAACCTGAGCAAGATATTGAGCTAGTGGGTGCTGTGACATAAAAGACTCTTTCACAAAAATAAATTAAGTTGTAAGCGATAACAGAAACCTGCTATGCTCGAAATTACCCTTATTCTACTCGCTTTGCTCAATTCTGAGAATCGATAGAGAACGTAAATGAGTCTATACAACGAAAACTACGAGTTCAGTTTAAGAAACACTCTGCCGGCAAACTCCAGAGATCTGGTTGACCATCTGTTCACCACTTACTCTCTGGCAGAGATGCTTGAGCTATGGGAAAACCGCCAAAGCGATGCTGAACTGTTAAAACGCTTCAAAATTCAGGAAAAAGAATGGCCTTTGGCACTGCAAGCGGCCATCATCGCGAAATTCAGCTACATCGATATTCATAAAAAGTTTTCTGCCGAAGAGCTCTACTACCTCGTTAAAAGTGCCTGCGCAGTCTTAGGCCAACCCCTGAGCGAATATTCACTCAACGAAGTCATCAGTGCTCAACAGAATCGCATGCCTCTCTTCAGTGCCTGGCTATACAAAGTCGCCCAGATGATCCAGATCCGCCACGCTTAAACGGCAGGGTTCAAAAACAAAAAAACCCGCTTCAGTAAACTAAAGCGGGCAACAAGGGATCTTTGTAAACGACTAAACCTTAGCCGTTATTAAAATCATTGTCATTAATGCTCAGTAAATTCAGGCTTAGCAAGCCGCCATTACCGGAAGTAGACGCACCTGCGTCCGCATCAAGAGAAACATTTCCACCCAACAGGTCACTGACCAGAGTTGTAACTTCGTTCAACAGATCATCAACCTGCTCCGTATCCGTACCAAGCAACTGATCGACTACGTCTGTTACGCCATCAACCAGCTGATCGACTGAACCGGCCGTATCGTCGGCGGCATGGCCTCCAAGCAGATCATCAACCGAAGAAATCAAATCCTCTTCGCCGGTCAACAACTGCTGAACATCAGTCGTAACCAGATTCAGGCCGTCGTCCGTTGAACCCGTATCGGTTCCCAGAAGCTGGTCGACTACGTCTGTTACGCCGCCAACCAAATGGTCTACCGATCCGGCAGTACCGTCTTCCGGCGTGCCGCCCAGCAGGTCTGTTACCGTCTGAGTCAGATCATCTTCACCGGTCAACAGCTGTTGAACATCAGTTGTAACCAGATTCAGGCCGTCGTCCGTTGAACCCGTATCGGTTCCCAAAAGCTGATCAACAACGTCCGTTACGCCGCCAACCAACTGATCTACCGATCCGGCTGTACCGTCTTCCGGCGTACCGCCCAACAGGTCAGTCACCGTCTGAGTCAAATCGTCTTCACCGGTCAACAACTCCTGAACATCAGTTGTAACCAGATTCAGGCCGTCGTCCGTTGAAGTGGTGTCAGTTCCCAAAAGCTGATCAACAACGTCCGTTACACCATCGACCAGATGATCAACCGATCCGGCGGTTCCTTGATCCGGGTAGCCACCAAGAAGACCAGCAAGCGTGCCCATCAAGTCCTCATCACCGGTCAGCAATTCTTGAAGATCGGTTGTAATTCGGTTGATAGCATCATCTGTCAGATCTGTATTGGTACCCAAAAGCTGATCGACAACATCGGTTAGCCCGTCAATCAGTTGGTCGGCTGAACCGGCAGTTCCGTCTTCAGGTGCGCCGCCAAGTAGCCCGACAAGCGTACCAAACAGATCTTCATCACCGGTTAGCAATTCTTGAAGATCGGTTGTTAGGTTATCTTCGCCATAGTCAATTGCGCTCAGCTGAGTCCCTAGAAGAGCATCAAGAATGTCCGTCAGCGCCGCAACGACCTGATCTACTGTTCCCTCAGGACCTAGCAGGGTCGTCGCAATATTTCCCTGACTTAAATCCGGTCCTTTCAGATCAGTAATCGGAGCCGTTACCGTATCGAGTAGACCAGCCACTTCTTGTCCCAAGGTCGGATCACCTAAAGGCGTTTCATTACCGAGAGTATCGGTCAAACCAACGACCACGCCACCAACTCCGTTCAGCAGGTCGCCGACCGGAGCCAAAACATTGGCCAAAGGATCCGTTGCATTATCAACAGTAGAAACAACACCCTGAACGGCATCCATCAGTCCATTATCAATATCGCCCAGTGCGTTATCCAGGTTATTAGTCACCGGATCCAGAACATTCAACAAAGGTACATCCAACAGATCGGAAAGACCATCATTGGTACCGTTCTGCAGCAAACTGATATCCAGGAACTGCGAAGAGGTAGCCGTATCATTCAAGCCCTTGCTGTCTTCAACATAGAGCGTGTATTGAGAGCCGATAATAACACCCGAGTTCAATAGCTGACCCAGGGTACTGGTATCCTCGCGCTGCACACCACCCATTGCATGATTGGCTTCTTCATCGGACATCGGCTGGCCATCTTTGCGGGTAACCGTAACTTTCTGGCCATCGTCGCTGACTTCGTAGTTATAGTCCTGATACTCAGGATCATTTTCATCCGGCGCAACAAACTCTTCGCGACCAATAATGTAGCCAAGCCCCAGAAGGTCTTCACCTACGCCATTATCAATGGTCATTTCCATCTTCTGGATATCATCATCTTCATCCTGAACATAGAAAATCTTATCCGGTTGATAATTAATCAGATCCAGAGCACCTAACTCAATTGGCGTATTACCAGAACCGCCGAATAGTGATGAGCTGATGACCGTTTCATTAGTCAGAATATCACCGATGGCAAAACCGGTTTCCGCAGAGTTCCCGCTCTGATAATTCGCACCAATCAACCCCAATAGCGTCTCGCCATCATCCACGATAAACGCTTTTGGCGCATGATCCGTTCCTGGTGGCTCTGTTGGTGGTTCTGTTGGTGGTTCTGTTGGCGGCTCTGTTGGCGGCTCTGTTGGAGTCGGCTGATCGGCTAAAGCCGCTCTTTCGGCAGCGCTTGAAATTGCTGTCGGCAAACCATTGGTATCAAACCCGGATGTAACATTACCTTCCAGCCCCAAACGTGTGATCACAACACCACCATCGTTGGCACTACCCGGTTCGTCACCGGCGGCGACTTCTTCAAGCTCATCCAGGTTAATGCCTTCAAGATTCCCGTCGGCAATCGCATTTTCCAGCGCTTCAAGTCTGGCGGCCATCTCGGTCTCGGCGTCGGAACCGGAATCATTGGTCACGTCGGAATCCAATGTCAGGGAAGTTAAACGACCCAGAGTAATCAACTCGCCGTTCTTCATATCGACCATAAGCTGGGACGCATCTGCGGTTTGCAATACCTCTCCCTGATAAACAGGGCTACCGACGGTTAATATTCTTTCTGTTCCGGTTTTTGGATCGATTGCCTTCGCTACCCCAGCAATAGACTTAACAACCCCGATTTGAATAGCCATTTCGTTCTCCAACAATGATTTTATCGTTATTATTTTTGTGTTTTTTGCTATAGACCCTGCTTGACGAATCAAGACCCATAGCAAAAAGAATGGTTAAGGCGATTGAAACGTCCCAGCCCAAGTATTAGGGCCGGGAACGCTGCTTAAAAATTAAGCAAAATCAAGCATGGAAGTCAGAGAACCCAAGTTCAAAGCAGAGTTTGAAGATAGGTCCAGAGCACCAAGAAGGTTCAAACCTGCTGAACTTTCACCAGAAGCGTCTGCAGAAGCACCACCGGAGATCAAACCGGTTCCACCTAGCAGACCACCTAGTTCTGGAGCTGCATCGACCAATACATCAGTCAAGCCTAGAAGCGCATCTGTATTCACTTCGCCATGCATAAGACCGGAAATAAATCCTTCTTCGCCGATTAGCGCGTCCACAACGATATAGCCAGGAATTGTAGAGTGAAGAACACCAGCAAGCGCCTGTACATCACCGCCCATTGCATTCGGGAAGACATCAGGAATAATTGTCGAGACTACATCGCCAACAACTGGAACGGATGAAGCAAAGTCAACCACTAGGCCAAAAGTATCTCCACCATTTTCGCCATGTGAGCTTAGCGGGCTTCCAGCAGGTACCGTTCCACCGATCAGGTTACCTGCGAATGAGAAGTCGTGCAGGAAGGTAGTCAGTACGTCTACCTGATCCGCCAATAGCGGGTCAGCCTGAAGATTTTGCAGAACCATGTCAACAGGACCTTCCAAAGTCGGGAAAGACTTCAGTACACCGATTGTTGCGCCAAGTGCGTCGCCACCAAATTCATCTTGAGTACGTTCAGGAGCAAGCATTGGAAGAACATGCGTGCTGACGATAGGAAGTGAGTTCAGAATCCCTTCCAATTTGATTAATACATCTGCAGTCGGCATGAACTGATTATTCAGATACATCGCCATATCAAACATAGGAATTCCTCGCATCAATTCGAAGAAGTCCATTACATTTGTAGAGTTGTCTGTTGCAGTCGCTCCAGTGTAGCCTGTACCCGCAATGCTATTCAGAAGGTTAACACCTTCGAAAAGCGCTGTATTCATACGAGGGCTATCATCTGTATTATCGAAATTTCCAATATCGCCGTACAGCATTTGGCCAATCGGGTTATTAAGTAGTAGTTCTGTTGCCATGAGTAAAACTCCAATTATTTTTTATTTAAACTCACTCAGAAGTGGCTGTTTATTTTTCGCTTCGTAGTCAATAATTTAGAAGGTTAGAAGCCTTTCTTCTCGAGATTGGAACCTATCTTACTCACTGACGTAAATTGTCTCTACTGTCCTTAAGGACAATAAGTAAAAAAAATTTACACAATTTCCTGAAAACAGGCCGTTTTTCTCAGTTATATTCATAAATATCAATAACTTAAGTAAAAACAGTTTTTTACGATTTTATTTTTTATATAGCATTAAATTTTTTAAATAATAGGCAATATAAATTATTTAATTGAAAAACAGATAACTTAACGCACTGTAAAAACAGCAAAAAATCACAAACGAATTTACCGTCGATTTACTGCTGATGAAAAAGTGCAGCCAACGTGACTGCCTGACAGTGCTTAAAAAACGCTCAACTTACCTGTCTTTAACACCGACCCCGTTATATAACTGCCCTAGTCACTCGGTTACTCCTTTAAATAAACGCTCGATAAAGGAGTCCGTTAAGTGCCGCAAGCACAATAAAACAATCGAGAACTTTACTTGACTTAATTGGTAAGGATTAGGTGTAATTATCGGTAGTACTGCAAACAAGCAATCAGAAAACTACATATTTGCTGCGCACTTTTATAGTTTGATAGAAATTGTTTATATACTTATAAGTTTTAATACTTCCTCAATACTTCTTCAAGTTTTGTGGATTGCTTGCTCTAGGAAATCCCAGTAAACTGATCTCAACTTAAACAGAGATTCCTATTTAAGTTGGCTAGTTTTGTAGTCTTTTTCAAACTTACTCTCCCCTAATTTGTAGGTTTGATTGCTCCTCAGTAAAAGCGCGGTAAGGCCAAATACCGCGCTTTTTTTTATCCCTTCTTTACCGCTATACTTTGCAAATCACTAATCATTCTCTAAAACAAGAGGATCCTATGAACGAAACCCAACATCAATACCAGTTCGGCCGTGGAACCGATGCCGAGCACCTTAAAGATCAGGCGCTTTTCAAAGAACTGCTGGAAGAACATCAACAACTGCAACGTCAGACCGTCAAACTGGAAAACGGGATTAAGGCGCAAACCACTTCGGAAAACCCGCATTTAGCCAAAGTTTTACAGAAGCATGTTGTCGGTATGGAAAAACGATTCTCCAAAGGCCGTGCAATTCGTTCCTGGGACCCTCTGTTTGCCGCGCTGTTTGAATACAAAGACCAGATCAATATGGAATACCATATGATTAAAGGCGGGGTTGAAGCCGTTTTGACTAGTGACGACCCCAAGCTTGTCGAATTAATCCACAGCCATGATCTGACTCTGCATGGTTTTGTCGACAAGGGCTATGCGGCCAGTAAACACGAAAGTCCGAAACCGGACTGGGTACAATATCCGTCCAAGCCCACTTGCAAAGAGCCTCAATGACCCTATATAAAGGGGACGAACTTTGTATTCTGGAGACTCGATATGATTATTATGTGTCCTCACTGCGGCGGCTTGAACCGTGTCGCCGACGAGAAACTGCAAAACAGTGCAAAATGCGGGAAGTGCAAACAGGCGCTGTTTACCGGAAAACCGCTTGAAATGAATGGCGCGCAATTTACCCGTGCTCTGCAAAAAACCGATCAACCGTTGATCGTCGATTTCTGGGCACCTTGGTGCGGTCCATGCCAAGGCTTTGCTCCAGTATTCGCCCAAGCCGCGGCTAATCTGGAACCCAAAGCGCGTTTTATCAAGATTAATACCGAAACCGAACAGCAGACTGCCATGCAATACGGAATCCGCTCCATCCCGACACTGGCAATTTTCAAAAGCGGTCAGGAAGTTACCCGCATCTCGGGGGCGATGGATTTGGGCAATTTTACAAACTGGGTCAACCAAAATATTTAACGAGGCTGATATGGAACTGGGCTCCAAGCAACACAAACAACTTCTTTTAAAAAGCATCCTTAAGGTTGCTTGGAAAACCGCTTCGATCGGCATTTTTATCGGTATTTTGCTGATTATTCCCAGCATATTCCGTGAAAATACCTTTTCCAGCGGGCTTGCCTACAGCGGCTATGCGGTGATTATCGGATTTGTCGCCTATGCCGCGTTTATCGCTTGGCGTAAATACCATAAATTGATTAAAAACTTCAGCTGAAACACGCAGTCATCAGCTTCTGTAAACCTGCTTAACCAGTGGCTGTAGCATGTCTTTCAAATAAGCGCGCAGAATTCTGCGCGTCCAGTTCAGCTTGTGCAGTTCTTTGCAAAGCGCATCCAGCGGCAAAGGTTGTTTGCCTTTGCCGGCGTTTGCATACAACCCGCGCTGCAAAGCCTCAACCACTTCAAGGTCTACTCCGGTTGACTGCTGCCACTGCCCCCATGAACGAATAGAATCACAGGCAAGCCACCGTTCGGTTTGCCGCCACAATGCCTGACTCTGTCCAGTAGATTCAAGTTCGGCAACCTTGCGCAAAACGGTCCGTTTCATCCGGTAGAAATGAATAACTAAGGTTACAACCGCCAGCAACCCAATGACAAATCCTAAGGCAACGGTGGCTGTAAGATAGAGTTGCCAGGACGCAAAACTCCATAGCGAACCCCTTTGCGGCGTCACTACCTGCAACTTGCCGCTTTCGGTATCGAAATAACGCCAAGTCCATTGAGGCAGAACAATATTTCCCGCCGCCCGTAATCGAATCGGAACTCTGATCACAACCTTGCCAGGATCCTTATCCTGATAGGTAATTTCCGGTGCAAACCACTCAAGCTGCCCGTTTCTCGGCTGCGCAGCCAACATCTGTAATAGTGCGAGATTTAACGCCTGTCGCCCCATCTGCACACCGTCCAATGCCCACTGCCAGTACAGCAGATCGCCCTGTTTCGCCCATAAAGGCAATGGCTGCGGTTGAAAATGGATTGCCCCGATCATAACCTGAGGCGGTAAAAACCCGGGCAAGGGCTTCCATTGCATTTCGAGCGGACGTGCAAAAAACTTCCATGGATGACGTTTACCGTGATCCACTTGCAAGGCGGGGGAATAAGCGCGAGTTGCCCCCTGAGACAAGCCTTCCTGCGGCAGCTCATATTGATACCAACTTCGTAAGGTTCCATGCAAATCACCGGCAAGCAGACTCTGCCCCTGCAAATCAACCTTTAAGTCCTTGGGATTAGACTGCAGATCACTGCCTATAAATCCCTGAAGCTGAACCCGTAAGCTTGGATCGTTCAGCTTGACCTTAACCTCCCACGGCCACGCCTGTTTCTGATACACCACTCCGGATGCAACCGGTAACCACTGGACATCAATCAAAGAATTCGGCAGCACCTGCACATCCGCCCCCTGAAAGATTCCACCTTGCGCAAGCCGGTATGACCCAGGCTCATAGGCATACAGATAGTAAGCTGCTCGGTTTTGGCTGTTCGTGTGCAACTCAATAACAAAATCTCTGGCCCATGCTTCGCGCGGCAGATTCTGCAAATAGTGCTGCAACACCTCGTTTTCCTGCGTCTTTATTCTGACGACAACCGCCTCACCGAAAGGTACCTGTGCCTTCTGCAGTTCAATCGAAACCGCTTGAGCAGGAAGCGTCAGCAACACAGAAAGCAAAAAGAAATACACTCTTACCATGGCTGAATTCCCGGAATAGCATGAGTCTCATCCTGTTCGGCATGAAAACCGGCTTCTGCTTCAAACAGCCGTTTGAGCAGGCGGCGCTGCTGAGTTTCCAATGCCGCTACTTCCGCGGCAAACTGACGGGCATTTTTCAAACGGCTCTCCTGACGTTGTATCTGCACGGCAGCTGATTCTGCGCGTCCGGCGGAGCCGGCCACAAAATCCTTACTGCCGCTTTCAAGCTGATAGAGAGCGTAATCGCCCTGTTCGGGAAGCGGCGGTTTATCGCCATTCCGCTCGCCGCCCATCGCGTCACCATCGGCCCCAAACCCCTCTTCATCGGACTGAGAACTGTTTGGCTTCTGTCCGCCATAAAAGGCTCCATCCTGCTGTTCGCCTCTTCCGCTGGATTCGCCTTCAGCATCGTCTCCGTCCTGTTTTTTGCGACGCATGGTCAACTCCTCTTCGCGGCGCTGCTTGGCCAACACCAGATTATGCTCGGCTTCGGCATAGGGAGAGCGATACAACAAAGCTTGTTCGAACGCTTCCACAGCCGGTGTCGGGAGAAAGGCCAGATAGTAACTGTTGCCGAGATTAAACAATGCTTTGGCGCGCAGATCGTCATTGTCGGCTAACCAGGCGGCTTGTCGAAAATAACGCACGGCAGCGGCATAATCCTGCGCCTTATAAGCGGCCGCGCCGGCACCGAACCAAGCCGAAAACTCGTTCGGCTGTTGCGCGCGTTCCGCGGCCAAAGCAGCATACGCCTGCTGGGATTGTACAAATTCCTGTTGCTGATAGAGCTGGAAAGCGTCCCGCTCTTCTTCGGAGGCAAATACCTGTGTACTTAACAGAGCAATCGCGATCACAAAGAAACCGATCCAGAGGCTCTGCGGCATAAAAACCATCGCCAGCAAAACAAGCGCCACGCCGACAAACCAAGGCCCGACATCCAACCATAACCACTGCTGTGCCTGAACAGACTGCTCTCGGGAAGATTCGCGCAATTCATCCAGGTGCTCGAGCAAAGGAGTCAGGCTCCCGTCACTGCGCCAGTAATCTGCATGTTTCGCTTTTTCCGTCCATTGACGAAGACTGCCCTCCTGCAAAGCCGAATTCACCGGAAGACCGAAATGGTGCAGCACGCCGGAAGGATGTCCGGCATCCGGTACGGCTTGCGGCTGCAAAGAACCGAATCCTAACAGCCACAAATGGTTCAAATCCTCCTGAAGCCAATCTTGCAGCGGTAGCGCTTTAAGGTCCTGCGACAGTTCGACCGGTTTCAGGAAAGGTTCGGCTCCATCACTGAAAACCACCAGAGCACGAGCACGGTTTTGAATTTTTTCGCTCAGCGACGAACCGATCTGATTATGCTCTAAATGCTGTAATCCGCGGATAATCGCCGGTTCCAGCCATGAGCCGTCCAACGGAACCAAACCGGGATAAAGCAATTCCAGATCCTCGACAATCAGCGACTTGTCAAACGCCAGAGGGCTCACCAGATGCGCACTTCCGGAAAATGCCAGTAAGCCGACGCGATCCTGTGGCTGCAGTTTTTTACTGAAACTCTGAGCCAAACGACGGGCATTTTCGAACCGGCTCGGCTGCCCCGGTTCCGATGCCAGCATTGACCGCGATAAATCCAGAACCAGCATAATATCAACCCCCTGCAAGGATTGACTGTCGGTGCTTTGCTGATAGATTTTCGGACCCGCCATGGCAATCACCAGACTGCTCCACGCCAGAATCAACAGCGTCAATGGCGAAAAGAGCGCAAAGCGACGGTATCCTCGACGCATTGGGCCAGAGACCTTGAGGTTCGGCCAGAGATGTTTATCCGCATAGGATTGTTGCGAGCTCTGCTCCTTGAAACGACGCCAAAGCAAAAGCAACAACGGCATAAAAAGCGCGAGTAAAAACGCCGGCTGACGCCAACTTAACCACTCCAGCCCGATCATCTTGCCCCCTCCTCGTCATGCGATGCCGATCTCGTCAGAACCAGAACCGAAAGGTAGGCGACAAAGAGCAATAAACTCAGCCAAAGAAACTGCGGATACAAAGGCATAAAAGCCCGTTTCTTCGGAGGCGCCTGCCACGGTACACCTTCCGCCTGATCAATCTTGTGCAGAACTTCCCGCAGATCCAGGCCACTGCCAATCTGGTAAAACTGGCCTCCGCTCTGTGCGGCGATGGTTCGTAGCAGATCCGCCTTCAAAGGCTGATACAGCAAGCCGCTGAACTCGCGTTTGTCAGCCCGTTCATCCGTCGCACCCACACCAATGGTATAAATCGGAACCTGCAGCAACTGCGCGTAATCAAGCGCCTGCTCGACCGGCAGACGGCTCGGCTGGTTATCGCCATCGCTAATCAGAATCAACACCCGTTTACGCTCAGGCATTTGCTCCAAAGCCAGATTGGCGGACTGGGTCTGCTTGAGCGCCAGCCCCAAAGCTTCCGCCATAGCCTCGTCGGTGCGCCCGGCCAGATAGGGTCTCAGACGTTGCAGATAAAGACGTGCGGCCTGCTGATCCGCACTCAAAGGCAGCAGGTTAAATGCACTTTGCGCATAAACGGTAATCGCGAAACGGTTACCGGGGAGTTGTTCAATAAACTGATCCAAAACCTGCTGAACCGCCTGCATTCGCGTCTGGGGCTTGCCATCTTGCTGATAATCGTTCAATAAAAAGGATGCCGAGGCCTCAACCACAAACAACAGATCGCGCACCGTTTTCTGCTGCACCAAAGGTTCAGGCGGTAACGCTTTTTGCGGCTGAGCCAAAACGAATAACAGACTCAACAATAAAGCAAAGCGCAGTGTAAACAGAAGCAACGCCTGCCAGGTTTTTAACTGTTTCTCGCCTTCTTTTGCCACTTCCGCAGGCAGTGAATTTGCCTGCATCTGCGCTAAAAGGCTATGTTTGGCGCTGATAATTCTCGAAAAGTGCCAATCACGCCAATCCCCGAGATCATCTTGCAGATCGCGTTTGCTGACCAACCCGCGCCATAACCACCAGACAGGCAGAAAAGCGCCCAACCAGAGTAGTTGGGGCGCAGCAAAATGCCACGATTGCCACCAGTTCTGTGTCAATTCCAACCAATCAGCCATCCTGTCTCTCCGAACGGGCTTTTAGCGAAAAATGTCTTAGCCCGTGCTTTAAACGCACTTTCTGACGCCCGAAATAAGTCGACCAGAGGCAACGCCAGTAAAGGCGTCTGGCAACCCCGCCCAAGCGATCCAGTTCCACTTTCTGTGCCGGGGTCAAAGTCTGCGACTGACTCCCTAAAGTGCCCAATTGTTGCAGCACCATTTGCAGTCGCTCCCGCAAAGAAGGGTTCAACAGGGAATTATTCCGTTTTAAAGGCTGCAGCAGATAAAACAGAACCCAGACACCGTCTTCGCTTCTCCAGGCAAGTAAACGACGCCAGTGTCGGAAACTGCGACTTCTCAGCAGCCAGATCAGGCCAAACATCATTAATGCCGGCAGTATCCACCACCAAAATGTCGATGCGCTTTCCGCAAGCGCCGGCACGGGAAGAAAAGGCGCTTCGATATCGATAAGTTCAGCCATTCGTCGTCCCTCGTTCGGAAAGTGTCGACTGTTGGGCCGCCAAAACGCCTTGATTATGGGCGGTTAACTGCAGATAAACCCTTGCCAACTGTTGCAGGGGCGTTTCGCTGGAAGCCGCCGCAAAACGGGCGCCGTTTTTTATCAAGGCTTCCTCGATCCGGGCATAGTGCGACTGCGCCCAGTGCTGATAAGCTTTGCGTTCCAACAAGCGATCGAGACGAAGCGCCTTACCCATAGAACCGAGCAACTGCAATCCGGGAACGGCCGGTAAAGCGACTTCCGCCGGATCATACAACCATAGAAAATTCAGCGTCAAACGCTGTCGCCAGGCGATTAGCTGCTTGGCGAACTCGGCATTTTCGGTAAAGTCATGCAGATCGCTGACAATAAAGACACTCGCTCCGGCATCGGTATGCGTAAAGAGTTCATTCATCGCTTTGGACAGGCTCACCGGACGTTGGCCTGCGGCAAGCCACTCGGACTTCGAATGATTCAATGACTGCAGACAGGAAAGCACCAGGCTCTGGCCGCTTAACTGTGTCAGAGGAATGCGCAGTAAACGATCACCGAAAGCCCAGAGCTGCAGACTGACATTATGTCTTTGCGCCTGCCAAGCGATCATTGCGACCAGATTCAATGCCTGAGAAACCTTGAATTGACGACGGGTTCCGAACCACATCGGTTCACGCATATCGACAGCGATCACCCATTCCGCCTGGCGCTGTTCTTCAAAGCGACGGCTAAAGGCTTCGCCGCTGCGCGCCATCAAACGCCAATCAAGATGGCGGATCTCGTCCCCATGCGCATAGGGACGGCTTTCCGCGAATTCACTTCCGCTGCCATGCATGCGACTGTTCTGCGGCCCCTGCAAGGACTGCGACGAGAGCTTTTGCCCCCAGTCCGGCTGCATATTCCAGGCATCCAGCTGATTTAACAACGCCTTAAACGACTGTGAATCCAACGGTTTCATGCTGACAGTCAATCCGTTTCCGGGATGGCGACCAATTCGATCAAACGCTGGATGATTTTATCCGCGCTCCAGCCACTGGCATAGGCACCAAAGCTTAGGATAATTCGGTGCCGCAGAACATCCGGCAGCATCTGCTGCACATCGTCCGGCGTGACGAAATCCCGACCATCCAGCCATGCCCAGGCACAGCTGGCATGTAACAAAGCCAGAGAAGCACGCGGCGAGGCACCGATTTTCAACACTTCCTCCATCTCGGGATCCAGCTCTCCAAGACGGCGGGTGGCGGTCACCAACGCCACCATATACGCTTCGACAGGCTCGGAAACATATTGTTCCGAAACCTGATGACGCGCCTGCATCACCTGTTGCGGTGTTAAGGCGCTCTGGTAGTTATCCTGATCTTCGCCGAAGTGGCGTTTGCGGTCGCGACGCAGAATTTCCAGTTCATCTTCCTGATCTGGGTAATCCAATAACAGGTGCAACATAAAACGGTCGAGCTGCGCCTCAGGTAAAGGGTAGGTTCCGTTCTGCTCAAGCGGGTTCTGAGTGGCCAGAACCAAAAACGTCTCCGGCAAGGCGCGCGTCTTACCGCCGGCCGTTACCTGTTTTTCCGCCATCGCCTCCAACAGCGCCGACTGCACTTTCGGCGGCGCACGGTTAATCTCGTCGGCCAGAATAATATCGTGGAAAATCGGCCCCGGAACAAAGCGTAAAGCACCGCTCTCTTTATCCAGAATTTCCGAGCCGATCACATCGCCCGGCATCAGGTCAGGAGTAAACTGGATACGCTGGAAAGCGGCATGAACGCCCTGTGCCAGCGCCTTAACCGCGGTCGTTTTAGCCAGCCCTGGCGGCCCCTCCAGCAGGACATGCCCGCCGGTCAGAAGTGCGACCATCATTTTATCGAGAAGCGCTTCTTGCCCGACAATCACAGTCTGCAAATGTTCTTTCAATGCCTGAAATTCTAATTGACTCGACATAGGTTTACCTGCCACTTAATGAATCTGTTTACGAGGGACTTTAAGCCAAACCCAAAGACCCGAAATTACCATCGCGACCGCAACCAGTTCAAAAGCGCTTTCCAAGCGTCCGGTAAACTGAGCTGCCAGTCCCATAATCAAGGCGCCGATTGCATAACCGAAATCGCGCCAGAACCGGTAAACGCCTAAAATCGTTGCTCTTTCCTGAGCGTCTGCATGATCGGCCACGGCTGCACCCAGAGTCGGATAAAGCATTGCCATCCCAAGACCAATCAGAGCGGCTTCCAGCGTCCACCACCCGCTGTCATGGCTGTGAATAATCGCCCAGACGCCCAGCGCACATAGCCACATTCCAGCCACAATGAGAGGCTTACGACCTATTCTATCCGATAAAGGACCTGTTACTAACTGGGAGGCTCCCCAAACGACGCCGTAAACTGAAATAATAGCGCTGGCTTGAATCAGCGACAACTCCCGACTGAGCAAATAAACCGGCAGAAGCACCCAAACCAACGCATCGACAAACTTCTCAACCATGCCCGCCTGGTTCAGCGCAACAAGCGGAGAGTATCGCAGAGTGGCGTAGGCAAACAACGTGTTTAGAGGCCGGCTTTGTCGTCGGGAAGTCGATTGACTGACGCCATTGCCTTCAGCCCAAGGCCTGGTTTCGACAATGTGAAAAACCGCCAGATATAAACCGGCAAACAGAGTGAGCGCCGATAAAATACCCAACGCCAAATGCGCCCCCAGCCATTCAACCGCCGCTGCGGCAAGCAATCCGGCCAAGCCAACGGCAGCATAACCGGAAAATTCATTTAAACCGTTAACCAGCCCCCTCTGAGTGGGCTTAGCCAAATCCAGTTTACTGTTAAGCGCCATCGACCAACTTAACCCCTGATTTAACCCCAGAAACAGAGTGGCCGCTAAAATCCAATACCAGTTATCGGCGAAATAGAACAAAACCGGAATCGGCAATGCCGCTATCCACCCGAGAATCAGTATATTTTTCCGCCCGAAACGCTCGGACATCCGCCCCGCCAGCAAGTTCATCACCGCCTTGATAAAACCGAACACCACGACAAACGCGGTAAGCAATATAAACTGCTGCTCGGCCAAACCGAATTCTGTAGAAGACAGTCCCGGAAGCACCGTGCGCGTCAGTCCGATCATAGATCCGACCAGAAAGACCTGTAGTAACTGATGCAAAAACTGCGGCAGGTTACAGCGAATTCCGTTCTCAAAGTAACGCCCGGTTAACGCAGAATCTTGCATTTAACTGCCCTCATTCAACTAACTGGTTGAATGTTAGTGGCAGATTTCTGGATTGTCAAATTCCCCTTTCCAGATTGAGGCAAAAGCAGGGTCGACAAGACATGCTTCGGTCGCTATATTGTGGAGAGCCGCTTATTGCTTTCTTTTCACAGGAAACCCGGCTTCCCCGGGATTTACTATTTCATGACCAATGACCTTAAAGCAGAATGACAACCGATAATCTAAAACGATGTTTATTTGAACAATTGGCGCAGATCGGCAAATCCATGGGTCATGCCAATCGCCTGCTTATACTCGACATTCTGGCGCAGGCTCCCACTCAAGTGGAAACCTTGAGTCAAAAACTCAATTTAAGCCTTGCGAATGTCTCCAAGCATTTACAACACCTTAAACAGAGCGGTCTGGTCGTTTGCGAAACTCAGGGAAAGCAGCGTATTTACCGCCTCAGCGACCCGGATATCGTGACGCTGGTACAGACGATGCGAAATATTGCCGAGAGGCAAATGGCCGAAGTCTCCACGATTCTTAATGAAAAACTTCAGCCTCGGGCACCGCTAACGCCCTTTAACCCTGGAGAGATCAAAAAGGCATTACAGGCCGAAAGCATCACTCTGCTTGATGTAAGACCGGAAGATGAGTATCAGGCCGGACATATAGACGGTGCCATCAATATTCCCATCGAGGAACTCGGCGACCAGATCGAAGATCTCTCCCGGGACAAGCCGATCATCGTGTATTGCCGCGGGCCTTATTGCCTATGGTCGTACGAAGCGGTGGAAAACCTCAGGCAGCATGATTTTGACGCCAGCCGAATGGCCGATGGCTATCCTGACTGGGAACAGACACGCTAATTTCGGATACAAAAAAAGCCCATCCCGCCACAAACTAGGATGAGCTAAAAACCTCTGATTATTGTTTTGCACAGCCTTACCAGAAAACGTGCCAACCCTTCTAAAAGCGCTGTGCTGTCATACAAATAGCCGCAATGGCGCATAGTTGTGTTCATTTTCAGAGGGAAAAACCCGCTGAAGTTGCACCAGCCAGAGGTTGAACAGGCGCTAATTTGGAGCAAGGACGGTTCAATATGAATCAAATTCAATTTCTGCAAGTAGGCAAGGACGACGCGAAAGAAATCGCCGCGCTTACCGGTGAGCTTTTGCAGGAAATCATGCAAAAAACCGGTCAGGCGGCTTTTTGCTTTGACGAACACGAAACCGTACAACGCTTGCGCGAGTTTATTGCCGAAGGGCACTACCGAGTCATTGCAGCCAAAATCGATCGGCAATTCATCGGCTTCGCCAGCCTTTACCCGAGCTACGCACTCTATGCCGAAGGCCATTTCGGCACACTGGCCGAATTTTATGTCAAACCGGAATATCGCCGCAAAGGCGTAGGCAAAATGCTCATACAGAAGGTTGTCGACTATGGATGCACACAGGGCTGGAAGCGCTTAGAGGTGACAACACCTTCGCTTCCTGAGTTTGATCAAACCCTGGCCTTTTACCAGCGGGAGGGCTTCGAAATCACCGGCGGCCGGAAACTTAAACGATTATTGGAAACTGCATAAAAAATTCAGTCTGCTTAAGAGGGCTCGCTCTTTTTCAGAGTCCTCAGCCACAGTCCAGCGCCCAAAGTAACCAATCCGGCAAGCAAGACGCTTCCCGGCGTGACGTCCAGATGCTCAAACCACTGGGTATAAAAATGAATCCCGGCGAAAACCGCCGTAGTATTGAGCATCCAACGCGAATTGTTTTTCCAGGCCCATACGGCCGCCGCCAGAAGCGCCAACGCCCAGGCGACTGCAAGAACGGTGTCGGAAACTATAATTTCCCTACTCGCTGAACGCTCGCCCCACAGGGAACCGACCCAGAAACCGAAATTCACTAAAAACACCGAAGTTCTGGAAGCAACGATCGCCAATCGCTGGAAGTCTGAGGAAAGCTTTTGCGATAGAAAATACAGTCCTGTAGCCAACAAAGAGAACAACACAATCGTCATCAATGGCTCTTGAATCACCAGAAAATAGCTGGCATGAAAATAACCGGTTCTGGCGCCTATGCTTGCGGAGAGCATCAAAACCGCCAAAACCGTCAGCAACGAACTTTTAGCCAAAACTGCCGCAGCAGCAAAGACAGCGCTAACGACTAAAATCGCTTCCAGAGCACCTCGGTACTCGGCGATAATCCCGCCGCCCATCATAAGAGAACCGGTCAGAACACAGATATTGGCCAACAAACGCCATTGTGACAGATTGCTGTTTAAGAGTCCCAAGCCGGCAATCAGAACAAAGGCGCCGATTCCAATCGCCGTGGTCGCTGCTGGAACCAGCGCCAGGGTCGCTCCGCTGACGGCAATTACTCCAAAGCCGATCAGAATGTTAAATGCCAATAAAGAAGTGGATTCAGCCGACAGGACTTTCAGGCGGGTAAACTCCTCTTCGGAAATCTTTCCGTCGCTGAGTAATTTATCGAGATCCAGAGTAACTTTCATACAGGCTCCTAAGGCAAATAGCGGAAACCGTCAATCAAGACTCGGCTTTGAAGGAATTAGCCGGACAAATCGGCTACCAGGGTCGGTCACCTTTAGGGTTGGGGCGCATTGTCAGCAACTCTTCTACTTCCTGGCGGCTGTAACCTCGTGAAAAAGCAAATTCAGCCAGATGGACGGCCCGATCCTGAAGATCCTCTACTCTGGCACCGTTTTCAATCGCTTCTTCAAGCCATTCGGAAAGCAGATCAATCGTATCCGCCTCCGACTCATTACCGCTCGCATCGACACCTTGCTCCTGCAAGCGCTTGAGATTCCGGTCGAAACACTCCAGCAGCTGTTTTGCTTTCAACTGGCATTTAATATTAATAACGGTTGCACCTTCCATGAGATTACCCCCTTTCAGACGGTTACTTTAAAACGCCTCCCCCTCTGCGTTTGTTGTATTTATTTAAGCGGAAAATGGCGTTTCTAAGGCCGCTTTGCCTGACGGTTCGAAGAGCCATTTCTTTCAAGTGTCCATCAAAATGGCGAATAGATCAACTTTCGGTAAGCGCACCCCCGCTCCGGAAAGTTCAGTCTCCGCACCGAAAAGCCGACATTCGCGGCCGCGTTGAATGAAAAATCATCTCGCAGCAAACCCCTCGCGCCATATCCATTGGATCGACCATTTTGACGCGTCAGGCATCGACGGTTTCGGCGTCCTTATACAAAAAAACCGTAAAATCGTTATCAAGATAGCCGTCTTCCCAAGCAACCCGGTCAGCGAACGTTTGGCAATAATTGACGATCTCCTGCGGCACGAAACTCTGCAGATCCGGGCGACTTGCAATCCATTCGTTGCGCGCATCCAGAAGATTGAACGCCACACCCTTGCTGCAGATTCGGTACATTTCGGAAATTATCGCCTTGGCATAGCGGCCCTGCCCTTCCTGATCCGCCTCCACCACTTCGTTCAGTGCTCCGGACAGCAAAACAAATTCGAATTGCTCAGCCGCAAAGCCCTGATCAAACAGATCCCCCTGCTGAACCTGAATATCCGGATATTGAAAACGGGCGCTCTGCACCATATCCTCGGACAAATCGATACCGACATAATCAATATCCAATCCCTTATCCCATAGATAATTGCGCAAGTCCGCAAAACCACAGCCGACATCGAGTACCGAAAAGGCGCTCTCTTCACCGCGCGGTGCTTGCTGCGCAAACACCCGAGACAGAATATCGAAACGGATCTGTTGAATTTCCCGACTACTCCAATACAGCGCTTGGGGCTGATAGCCGAAACGCTCGATAGAAACCCTGTGCCGTGTCTGAATTCGAAGGCGCTGCTTTGGGCTTAATCGTTCACTGGATGTATGCGGTTTCATAACTCTCTCTATTTTTGCCGCATTCCAACGAGCCGGAACGGGCTTTTGTGTGTATTCATCTTGTTTTAATCTGGCGCAGCCTGAACGACAAGCGTTAAAATGCGGAAAACAACTCTGCCGGGAGGGCCGCCGCATGGCCAGTGGTATTTTGCTAATTTTAGACGATATCGCCACTTTATTTGACGATGTTGCCACCTTGTCGAAAGTCGCCACCAAGAAAACCGTCGGTGTTCTGGGTGACGATCTGGCGGTTGGAGCACAACGTGCGTCCGGTTTTCACGCCAGTCGTGAGTTGCCCGTTCTATGGGCGATTACCAAGGGCTCTTTTCTCAATAAACTGTTGATCCTGCCTGTAGCTTTTCTGCTGAGCGCCTTTTTACCGCAACTGATTGTTCCGATTCTGTTGCTCGGAGGAATCTACCTAAGTTACGAAGGTGCAGAAAAAATCTATGAGTTCCTGTTCCATAGAGCCACGCAAGCGCCCGCAGCCCAAACGGCCGTCGATAAAAACGAACTTCTCGCTCTGGAAAAACGCAAAATCCGCTCGGCAATTACTACCGACTTCATTCTCTCGATCGAAATTATCATTATCGCTCTGAGCGCCGTAGCCGATGCCTCGTTACCGGCTCAAATCGGCGCAGTCACTTTTATCGCCCTGCTGGCAACGGTAGGTGTCTATGGTCTGGTAGCTTTGATGGTGCGCATGGACGATGCCGGTCTGCACCTGCTGGAAAAATCCGCAAACGAGCGCGGAATAAAGCGCGGTTTAATGCAGAAAACCGGCAGAGGATTGATCGCCGCCTTGCCGAAAATCATTCGAATTCTGGCGGTTGTGGGAACCTTGGCAATGCTGCTGGTAGGAGGTGGAATCTTTGTCCATAATCTGACCGGCCTGCACCACTTCCTTGAAGGCTTGCCGGTTTTACTCGGAGAATTGCTGGTCGGACTGATCATCGGCGTATTGACTTTGGCTGTGCTTAAAATCATCCAAAAGACGCGTGCCTGACAACCCAAAACCCAACTATTTAAAGATTTGCTGCAACTCCTGCACTTCTCTTTTACAGGCGTGCAGCGCAACAACACAGTCCGGATCGAGATGGCATCCGGCCAGCTTGTTCAACTCCGCAAAGGCCGTTTCATTATCCCAGGCTTCCTTATAACGGCGCTGACTGGTCAAGGCATCAAACACATCCGCGACTGCGACAATCCGTGCTTCAATCGGAATGTCCTGTCCCGCAAGCCCTACCGGATAACCATTGCCATCAAAGGATTCATGATGAAAACGGACGATATTCTCCAGCATTTTCACTTGGCGCAACTCATGCATATCAAAGTAACTCATCATCTCGCGAATAAGATCCGCACCTTTATCGGCATGAGTTTTCATAATTTCGAATTCTTCGTCGGTCAAACGCCCCGGCTTCATCAGAATACCGTCCGGAATACTGATTTTGCCGACATCGTGCAGTGGCGCAAACAGAAACAGCTGCTCGATAAACTCGTCATCCAGCTGATAGCGGTCGGCAATCTGCATACCGATTAATCGCGAATAGTGCGCCACCCGATCCTGATGCGCACGCGTTTCCGAGTCATGACAGCCCGAAAAGGCCAGCGTCGATTTCAAGGTCGCCAGCAACAGCTGATGCATATTACGGTCATTGGCCACCATCAGGGTAATCATATCCGCCAGAAACTCTAGACGGTAAGTCACCCTTTCGCTGAATACATTCTTCGAATAGGAGTTGAAAAAGATAAATCCGTACAGAGTCTCCTGATACTTCATCGGTAAGGTATAGCTGGAACGAAAACCGGCCTCACGGATTTTTTGCGTATGGGTGCGCTGAATCATCGCCAATTCGTCCAAATCCTGAATCAGACGACCGCAATTCTGCTCGGCAATTTCTTTCAGGGATTCCGACTCGGAAAGTTTAAAACGATAATGGTTGATCGGTCTTTCCCGGGTATTGCTATCAAAGAACGTGATCAATTCATCGGTATCTGCATCGTAATCAATGATACCGATGCGCTCTATAAACGGATGGTCTTCCAGTAAAAACTGATGCAACCGCTGCAATTCGTCCGTGAAAGAACTGTTTTTGGCGCTGTAAGACAAAGAGCCCTTTATGCGCTCTCTTTTCTCTATGGCAGGATGGTCAACTGGCATGCATTCTCCCCAAAAATGCGCATTGGCAAACACGACGCTAAACTGATCCAGTTTACCTTTAAACGGCTCATAGCAGAGTATCCGGAACCGCTTGCCGCCGTGTTTTTTTAACTTTTTTATCTCAAGGTAAGTGTTTCACGTGGAGCGGCGAATGTCTCTTGCGCCTAAAAACAGCAACAGCCATCCCAGCAAAAAAGCCATACCGCCGATCGGCGTCAAAAACACCAAAAACTTCAAACCACTTAAAGCCCATAAATACAGACTGCCGCTGAACAGAAAAATACCGGTCAGAAAACTCCAACCGGCTTTCGTCCAGAAAGCGCTCTGTTCGGAAAATAGGTGTACAAGAACCGCTATCGCCAGCAGAGCGAAAGCGTGAATAACCTGATAGTTAACCGCTTTATGCCAAACATCCAACTGCTTTACGGAAAAATGCTCCTGCAAACCGTGCGCGCCAAAAGCGCCGAGAGCCACCGCCAGAAACAGCAGAAAACTTGACCATTGCAGCCAAACCGACACTCTCTCTGAATTCAACGTCATCGCTTCTTCCCTTTCATTCTTCTTTTGAAAACACCGTCATCGGTACACGGTTAATCCAATAAATTCCGGTACAGAGGTCCGACATGCTTGGAAATATCTTGCAGCAAATCGGCTAAAGGACGAGGATCGAGCGTTTTATCCGCCAACTCACCTAAAGTCAGCCATTCGACGTCAACCTGACTGGGGTCAGGATGAGAACCATTGTGCGGCGTATAAGGTTCGGTCAATTCGCATACAAAAGCGAACTCAACCTTATGCTTTAGGGTTTGCGGATCGGACTTTGATGGACGCTGATGTTCGTAGACTTTAGCCAGACCCTTGACCCGAACTCTGGCACCGACTTCTTCCCATACCTCGCGAACGACGGTATCTTGCAAAGCTTCTCCCGGTTCCTGAGTCCCGCCCGGCAAAGTATAGATTCGACGTCCGTCAGAATATTCCTTGCGGATAAACAGGATCTTGTCATGCTCGATCAACACGCCTTTGGCCGTGTTTTTACTGCGAACCATCCTCTCGCTCCTCATGAAATACCCAATCATTTCTGGCGACCGTGCGATTTAACCGCCCCCACACCGGATTACCGCTCAAATTCGACAATCGAGCCCAAACCCTCAGGCCAAAAGGAGCAAAAAGGTTAATTCAGAATATCGATGATTTCGCGTGTTGCCTGATATAGACGCACCATCTTGCCGTCAATGCTAACGGTAACAATACCTCGAACATCGACTGGCTCGATCACTTTACCGTGACGGTAAATATCGCGATCCATGATATCTCCGCGACGCAGTTTCTTTTGCCAACCCGGAGGAAGAGGCTTGCCAGTGTTCTGAGCACGTTTCTGCAAGCCAGGCGGAAGCGACGAATCGGCGTAGCGGTCACCATCGCGATCATAGCGGTAATCGCTGTCACGCTTATCTTTTTTATCCTGCTTATGTACCTTATCGTGTTTGCCGGAATTTTCGGCATGCTCTGGTTTGGCATAAACGGTTTGCGATGCCAGCCCCATAACCGCAGCAACGGTAAACATTTTTAGAAGCATTTTCATAATCTCACCCGCATTAGTGTCTATTTTGTTTACTGATCTTTACCATCATAGCACTTAACTTTTAGAAAGGCATTGATACGTTAAAAAGCCTGAAAGCCAATCGGCGCGGTGTAATCTAACCGGCTAAATGGCGTCGTTTAATCCAGACAAGATGATAACCATGTACCGTTTTAAAAGGACCAAGCACCTGATTCAACGGCAAATCGCTAAAAATCTGCTCGGCCAGTTCCGCAACGATCACCTCCGGCTTAACCAGACCGATATCGCCGCCAATCTTAGCCGACGGACAAGTTGAATACTCACGCGCCAGACGCTCGAAATCTTCCAGCGACTGAATTTGCGGAATCAACGCCAATGCAGCCTCCTCACTCTCCAATAAAATATGATGTGCCTTTGCACGGGAATCCGGATGAATCATCGATTTTCTCCATTTTTAAGTGATTCTGGAATCATAACGGAAAACCACCTCAGACCGCCATATAACAAGAACTAAGCGCAATCCTATCTTGCCCATAAAAAACACAAGCGACGTACATAAACAGTGCAAACGACAAGACCAATACACAACTGCAAATTACAAAAAAATCCTGGAATTTTCTAAGCAAATCTTTTAAAAAACGATTTACGGCATGGCGTGAAATATGCTCATTCTCTGCCGGGAAAACAGCTTAAACCGCACCATCAACGATCAGGAAAAAACATGACAACCAAAACCGAGACACAACAGGCAAACGGCGTAATCACTCTCCGCAGTGCTTTTTCAGTCACCGAATCCATAGATAATCTGGAAAGAGAAGTTCACAAAAAAAAGATGAATATCTTTGCCCGCATCAACCATTCGGCC
Organism: Thiomicrorhabdus xiamenensis; assembly: GCF_013282625.1. Taxonomy (NCBI): domain Bacteria; kingdom Pseudomonadati; phylum Pseudomonadota; class Gammaproteobacteria; order Thiotrichales; family Piscirickettsiaceae; genus Thiomicrorhabdus; species Thiomicrorhabdus xiamenensis. The sequence continues at coordinate 116,081 of NZ_CP054020.1, read as the reverse complement.
GGAGCCCAAAAAATTGGTTCCGAATTGCGTCCCACTGAACTGCTTATTTTCGGCAGCCCGCAAGGCGGAACCCCGTTAATGGAATGCACGCAAGTAATCGGCTTGGACCTCCCTTTGAAAGCCCTCGCTTGGGAAGACGAAAACGGAGTTGTCTGGTTGAGCTTCAACGACCTGACCTATCTCGCCGAAAGACATCAAATCAGCGACTGCCCGAATCTCGACAAACTGAATAACGTCATGAAAACCCTGATCCAAACGGCTGCAGGAAAATAGACTAAAACATGATATTACCCCCTAAAGTAAAACTCTGGGATTTCTACTTCACTTCCTAATCTGCCTTGGCGGCAGCGAGCATTATTCCGCCACCGGTGGCGCAGCAGCCGGATTTCTTAGCTACCTTGGCGGCAGCGAGCGGATAATGCCATGTTGCAGTTTGGCCAGGCGATTTTCTTAGCTGCCTTGGCGGCAGCGAGCAAAACCCCGATCTGCACCCAGTCGGTTTTTTTTTCTTAGCTGCCTTGGCGGCAGCGAGGTTGCCGTGGTTCCAGTTGGCTGATTTCCGTATTTTCTTAGCTGCCTTGGCGGCAGCGAGCAAAAAGTATCGAGAAAAAGATTATCCATAATATTTCTTAGCTGCCTTGGCGGCAGCGAGCATTAACTAAATGTTGTATTTAGTGTTTGACTTATTTCTTAGCTGCCTTGGCGGCAGCGAGCTTGATGCGGCAAAATCTTACGCATCAACGCAATTTCTTAGCTGCCTTGGCGGCAGCGAGCGCACTTTTTGCCGTCGGGGCGAAAGACATTCCTTTCTTAGCTGCCTTGGCGGCAGCGAGCGTCGCCTCGGTCGTATTGGCTTTCAGGTTTTCTTTCTTAGCTGCCTTGGCGGCAGCGAGCAAGGGGTAAACCCGGACACATGCACCTGCTTTTTTCTTAGCTGCCTTGGCGGCAGCGAGCGGTTTCACAACGTTTTCGCTGACGTAAATCATTTTCTTAGCTGCCTTGGCGGCAGCGAGCCTTAATACATCTTTAACAGTCCGTCCTAACGCTTTCTTAGCTGCCTTGGCGGCAGCGAGCAAATATTTATTGGCGTTGCCCGTATTGATCTCTTTCTTAGCTGCCTTGGCGGCAGCGAGCGTTGGCCTAGCTTGGAAGTTCCTTTTCCGCAATTTCTTAGCTGCCTTGGCGGCAGCGAGCAAAATAAATAAGCAGCCCTACCGCCTTATTTTTTTCTTAGCTGCCTTGGCGGCAGCGAGCATAATGCTTGAGAAGCAGTCATCTGGTTATAATTTCTTAGCTGCCTTGGCGGCAGCGAGCCTAACGACCTACTGGGGGAAGCAAGCACCAGATTTCTTAGCTGCCTTGGCGGCAGCGAGCGTTATTGAGCGAAGTACGGCACGGCTTTCAAATTTCTTAGCTGCCTTGGCGGCAGCGAGCTTAAAGCAACTTCAACTCTCGCGCTTAAATCTTTTCTTAGCTGCCTTGGCGGCAGCGAGCGCTTCAAGTCGTCCGGCGTGGATTAAGAAAATTTTCTTAGCTGCCTTGGCGGCAGCGAGCTGACCGTCTGCTATTTCAATAGGTGGCATACTTTTCTTAGCTGCCTTGGCGGCAGCGAGCGGACTCCGGTGCATGGAATCATTGTGAGAAAATTTCTTAGCTGCCTTGGCGGCAGCGAGCTTAAGAAATCAGAAGTGATTACCACTGACAATTTTCTTAGCTGCCTTGGCGGCAGCGAGCAATAACAAAAAAGGTTTGGCCGCCACGCTTCCTTTCTTAGCTGCCTTGGCGGCAGCGAGCTGCATCAGCTTAATGCGCTGATTAAAACGAGATTTCTTAGCTGCCTTGGCGGCAGCGAGCTGCTCAAAAACGGTTTGTACATGATGATTTGATTTCTTAGCTGCCTTGGCGGCAGCGAGCGGCGAGTAGTAGTTCGCACCGTTTGGAAAATTTTTCTTAGCTGCCTTGGCGGCAGCGAGCCGCAAAGGCGTGTAATGGTGAATAACCTGATCTTTCTTAGCTGCCTTGGCGGCAGCGAGCTGGACAATTCCGGGGCATTGACTGCCGTTGCATTTCTTAGCTGCCTTGGCGGCAGCGAGCTATCTCGTACACAAGCGCAACAACCGTTCCCTTTTCTTAGCTGCCTTGGCGGCAGCGAGCTGTTTGGGGTGGTCGTAACCATTGCTCTAAATTTTCTTAGCTGCCTTGGCGGCAGCGAGCTCAACTACCCAATCGAGCGTATAAGAAGCGCCTTTCTTAGCTGCCTTGGCGGCAGCGAGCACAAAGTGCGCGAAGTTATTCCGCATTTAAAGTTTCTTAGCTGCCTTGGCGGCAGCGAGCAGCATTTCTTTGGTCACACCGATTTTCTCAAATTTCTTAGCTGCCTTGGCGGCAGCGAGCAGCATTTCTTTGGTCACACCGATTTTCTCAAATTTCTTAGCTGCCTTGGCGGCAGCGAGCTCTTACATGATCCACATGGAAAACTTTCGTCTTTTCTTAGCTGCCTTGGCGGCAGCGAGCGGGCTTGCGATTAGCGCATCCAACATCGGCGTTTTCTTAGCTGCCTTGGCGGCAGCGAGCGGGCTGGTGTCGTGCGAATATGCCGGTTGCATTTTCTTAGCTGCCTTGGCGGCAGCGAGCAGGCGATAGATCAACCATCAAGCGCTGTTCATTTTCTTAGCTGCCTTGGCGGCAGCGAGCGTACTCGTGTTAAACGAGCGATTCCGTCTGCTTTTCTTAGCTGCCTTGGCGGCAGCGAGCTATTCGGGCTTGTGATCAGAGCATCTAGCATTTTTCTTAGCTGCCTTGGCGGCAGCGAGCCAAAAAATCAACCAGGTCGGGGTTCTCTGGCGTTTCTTAGCTGCCTTGGCGGCAGCGAGCCTAAAAAATACGTTGACGGGAAATTAAAGGTTTTTCTTAGCTGCCTTGGCGGCAGCGAGCATCTTAACAAGGGGTCAAAGGTCTATATTGAGTTTCTTAGCTGCCTTGGCGGCAGCGAGCATCCGTCTGGCTATCCACCGTCATCGACGAATTTTCTTAGCTGCCTTGGCGGCAGCGAGCTCATTTATCAATGTCGAAGCGAATTCGCTGCATTTCTTAGCTGCCTTGGCGGCAGCGAGCTAGATATGTTACCAGACCGCTTTTATATGGTGTTTCTTAGCTGCCTTGGCGGCAGCGAGCTGAGCGATTTATCATCATTAGAAGATATATCGTTTCTTAGCTGCCTTGGCGGCAGCGAGCGGATACAGGCCGAAAAAGACCTGGGTTCCTACTTTCTTAGCTGCCTTGGCGGCAGCGAGCAGACAGGGTTCTTGGGGCTTGTGTTCGTCTTGTTTCTTAGCTGCCTTGGCGGCAGCGAGCGTTGGTAATGATTGGCTGTCGAAAATGCGCGATTTCTTAGCTGCCTTGGCGGCAGCGAGCGATCATGACGTTGTAGAGTTCCGGCGTTTTGTTTTCTTAGCTGCCTTGGCGGCAGCGAGCAGGCGGCCATGCCCTGCGATAATCACCCCATCTTTCTTAGCTGCCTTGGCGGCAGCGAGCTCCGTCTTAACACACCTGGGGGCGAGGGTTCCTTTCTTAGCTGCCTTGGCGGCAGCGAGCAATTGAGGAAGCCATGAACTTAGGCCGAGGTTTTTCTTAGCTGCCTTGGCGGCAGCGAGCACCGTTTCGGTTAGCGAGGTAGATATTGTTTTTTTCTTAGCTGCCTTGGCGGCAGCGAGCTCGAACGCCGGTTTGCCAGCCTGGTGGTATTTTTTCTTAGCTGCCTTGGCGGCAGCGAGCAAGCTGCTTGGCCTGCTTAATGGTATGGACTTTTTCTTAGCTGCCTTGGCGGCAGCGAGCAACGGTACCGACCACCCCGCCGTACACCTGTTTTTCTTAGCTGCCTTGGCGGCAGCGAGCACATCGGTGTATCACTGGATCGGCGAAGGACATTTCTTAGCTGCCTTGGCGGCAGCGAGCGGTTTCTTTGTTACCGGTACCGGTGGCCGTTTCTTTCTTAGCTGCCTTGGCGGCAGCGAGCGTTGATTCGATTAATCCTTTGTCTTGCAGGCTTTTCTTAGCTGCCTTGGCGGCAGCGAGCTTCATGGCCTTTCGTTTGAGGGTGATTTTTTTTTTCTTAGCTGCCTTGGCGGCAGCGAGCTCGATCAGAGATCCCTGTTGGCTTCGCTTTCGTTTCTTAGCTGCCTTGGCGGCAGCGAGCATAAGCCAAGCGCCGCCGGCGGTTATTTAGTTTTTCTTAGCTGCCTTGGCGGCAGCGAGCAGAATGCCGCATACCTGGCGCAAATACTGAACTTTCTTAGCTGCCTTGGCGGCAGCGAGCAAACACACCTGCAAAAAGAGCTTCCGCTAATATTTCTTAGCTGCCTTGGCGGCAGCGAGCTTTTATTTATTTGCCGAGAACCGTGCTTACTTTTTCTTAGCTGCCTTGGCGGCAGCGAGCATCCTGCTTACGGACAACAGCAGGCAAGCAAATTTCTTAGCTGCCTTGGCGGCAGCGAGCGGGGATCAATTGAACAAAAGTCGTTATTTGGATTTCTTAGCTGCCTTGGCGGCAGCGAGCTCATACGCATGGGCTAAGAAGATCCAGCATGATTTCTTAGCTGCCTTGGCGGCAGCGAGCCACGCGCTGCTGGATAACGACGAAGAGGACATTTTCTTAGCTGCCTTGGCGGCAGCGAGCGCATAGCGGATTTTTCATCCGTCAACGTGTACTTTCTTAGCTGCCTTGGCGGCAGCGAGCACCCGATCAGCAAAAACTTAGCGGGTATTTAACTTTCTTAGCTGCCTTGGCGGCAGCGAGCCATGCGTTGCCTATGCAACAAGCTACGCAACATTTCTTAGCTGCCTTGGCGGCAGCGAGCGAGATCCGCAATACCAAGATCACCTTTGCGCTTTTCTTAGCTGCCTTGGCGGCAGCGAGCATCATCGACTACATCGAAAAAGATGTAATGCTTTTCTTAGCTGCCTTGGCGGCAGCGAGCGCAAGCGCCTATATCAAGTTGCAATGAGTTCATTTCTTAGCTGCCTTGGCGGCAGCGAGCAAATGCGCGCGCGACTCCTTGCGCTTCAGTTCTTTCTTAGCTGCCTTGGCGGCAGCGAGCTTTCTTTATCAACAATCGCAGGCATTTTTTTTTTCTTAGCTGCCTTGGCGGCAGCGAGCCTTGGCGGTGGCGGCGGACAAGCAAATAATGTTTTCTTAGCTGCCTTGGCGGCAGCGAGCGGGCCAAGCCTGATGCGTATGGATTGCTCTTTTTTCTTAGCTGCCTTGGCGGCAGCGAGCCTCTTTAACTGAATGGCCGAATCCAGATCCAATTTCTTAGCTGCCTTGGCGGCAGCGAGCCGTGTCAGGTGAAGCGATGGAAGATAAGTTTATTTCTTAGCTGCCTTGGCGGCAGCGAGCGATATGAAAAAAGCTTTCAGAGAGAGCCGAGATTTCTTAGCTGCCTTGGCGGCAGCGAGCGGGCATTGCCGCATTATGGCGGCTAAAAAGCTATTTCTTAGCTGCCTTGGCGGCAGCGAGCGCTGAAAAACTGGCTTGATTCAGTCCGGTAGATTTCTTAGCTGCCTTGGCGGCAGCGAGCAGCATAGGGAAATGTCTGGTCGCCACAGATCATTTCTTAGCTGCCTTGGCGGCAGCGAGCGATAAGCCACCACGTAACGAGGGTTTCCGTTTTTTCTTAGCTGCCTTGGCGGCAGCGAGCCTAATTTCGCCAAGGCGTTCATAACCATTGCTTTTCTTAGCTGCCTTGGCGGCAGCGAGCCATTGCGAATGGCCGCGCTACGAACTTTAAACTTTCTTAGCTGCCTTGGCGGCAGCGAGCGGGCAAACGGTAACTGGCCCATCAATCCGCTTTTTCTTAGCTGCCTTGGCGGCAGCGAGCAGGAAACAATTTCGACAGGTGACGACGTTTCATTTCTTAGCTGCCTTGGCGGCAGCGAGCTGCCGCTTATGTTTAGCGATGCGGCTTTGCTTTTTCTTAGCTGCCTTGGCGGCAGCGAGCGTGGAAATGTTGCAAGGCGCGATTATGGAGCTTTTCTTAGCTGCCTTGGCGGCAGCGAGCCATTGCGCCTGGATATAGGTGCCGCTTTGAATTTTCTTAGCTGCCTTGGCGGCAGCGAGCGATTTCGCCGGTTATGTTGAAGCCGATAGCAATTTCTTAGCTGCCTTGGCGGCAGCGAGCTATTCATTATTTTAAAGAAAATGAATAAAAATAGTGACTTACGACTTTTTTCTGGTTTTGCCAAAAAATTCTGCCAAAATCGTAAACCATTGATTTTCCAAATTTTTAAAGAGCGGTTAAAAACTTGGGTTAAAAATCCGGTACAGGGTTATTTAAGCCATAAGCATTAAAGATCAATTCCCTGTCTTCGTCTAAAGGCACTTTTTCTTGCCGAAGAATCAAACGCAAATTTTGCTTAGTACTGAGACTCTTTAAATTAATAAATGGCAAGCTTTTAGAGGGTTTCTGATTTAGCTGCGCAAAAGCTTCTTCAATATCCATCTGACGATATTTAGCGTAACGTCTGGCATAACTAAGATTGTTTTGCTTCGGCTGTACTCGCTTGAAAAGCGTTTTGGCTTCTATCGAAGCCGGAACAGGACGAATCCCCGTAATATGAACGTAGTCTTCGAACTTTCGCAATGTCTTTTTAAGTGCAAATTCTTCCAGAGCCTGCTCACTCAAAGCAAAAACCCTTAACTTATCCCCCAATGCTTTCTTTGAATATTTGGGAAAAGAAACACTCACCCAACGGTCTTTAGGTTTTGATTTTGTCTCAACCATCAGCATATGCAGAGGCTGATAAATCTTTTGCCACAAAAAATATTGCGATATTTCCGGCGTTGGCAATAACGTAATCTCTTGATAATATTTCATGGATTAGTCCTTTCCGCTTTCACCGAAAACACCACCTCGAACCAATACTGCCATGACATAGTGTTGCTCATCTGCATTGTCTAACTCTTCACCTAAAGCAAAACGGTCAAATAAGGTAAAGAAGTCCGCTTTTTGTTTCGGCGCTCTATAGGCTTTACCTAAATTAGTCACCGCACCATAAGGTTCAACGGCAATCGGCCCGGTATTGACCTCTTCATAATCCGGATACCAAGTATCGACACAGCGCAGAGCATTACCGATTTTTTGTGAATGCATTGCTGCCTGCCCATCAACGGCATAAAGAATCTTGCTCTTTTGGCCCTTAGCGCTCGATTTATCTAATACCAACTCCTCACTTGGATAAACATCCTGTGCCATACCGACTAATGCAAATGTATTGACTTCTAGTAGCAAAAAATCCGTTTCACCGGCTAGAGCTTGGGCAATTTGTGTCGCCAGTTCTTCGACTTGTCTGTCCTCAGAATCAAAACTTCGAGTACTAAAATCTAAAGCATTAAACGTCCATTGTGCGTCCGATCCCTGGTTAAGCACCTTAACTTGCACTTCGATCTGCTCTGCTCCGATTCGGTTACGCCATAAAAAGCGGGCATTTGCCAAATTGGTTGCATAACGACGAGCCAGTTCTTTAAAACCGAATTCATCAATATAGTCTTTTGCCGCCTGTTGATAGGTTTGCAGAAATTCTTCACTATTACAGGCTGACGGCTGCTCAACACCACTTAGAATTTTTAACGTAAACGTTAGAGCCAAGGTATCTTGCTCGGTATTCAAGGAGCAACTATCCACTCGCTGCAGGTTTGCCTTCTCCACCTCAGCATCCAGTTTTGCCGGATCAGATTGCAAAGCCTTTTTTAAACGATTCGAAATGGTTCCTCTTACCGATTTTTCTTTAAGCGCTAAGGGATGTTTAATTTTAGAGTCATTTTTTTGTGCCCAATTTGTGCCATACATAAAAGCGTCAGATGGAACAAGTTTCTTTTCAAAAGCTAAAACGGATGCCGTAATTTTCTTTGCCATGTGTATTCTCCAATATCAATTATTTTGTGCGGATGCCTGCTGACATAAGTAGAGGTCTTTTTGTAAATCTGTATGATATTCCCAACGCATTTCGTCCCAACTTTGAAAACGAAACGGCATTTTGAATTCGCCTAGCGTCACAATATTTTCCGCGAAACGATGCGGCGTGGATTGATCACGTTGATGTTGAGCAACCCCTAAATCACTGAGTCCTTGATAACCGGTTGAGATTGGCACAATCCAACCTGGTTGCTTACGTTTCTGCTTATGCCAGGTGACAATTCCTTCCTCGGTTTTTTCGCATTCAGAATGCAGTAACTGGCTCTCCAAAAGTGCATCTAAAGCGTCCTTCCCTTCTTTCATCGCCTCAATCATCAGATCACGCCTTTCTACTAAACAGTGACCCGGCATGAGCCGATTTCGTAAAGGGATAAACGTTTCCTTAGAATGGACTTCAAATAGCAGACTAGCACGGGCAGATAAAATATCGCCCCCTGCCAATTTCCATTTCCCCTTTACTAATTGGTCAATCAAAGCAGTAAATTCTTCACGGTCAGTAAATCCGAAATTTTCACACTCGATTACCAATGAAGCTTCTAGATGACAGCGTGCCTCTTCAATAAACGAAGGACGATTACCGCTTTTATCTAACGGATTTCCGGTACCGATGATCGAATTCACATAACCGCCGGATTCTTTATAGGTTTGCAGATCAATCGAGTGGCAGGAAACCGCCATAGCCGAAAAACGAATATCGGAAAAGTCGGTATTTGCCAACTGCCTTTCCAGAAAATGCACCGCCCCCATCCAAGCAGTCATTGCAGGAAAGCCGATGGTGTAGCTGCTGGACAGCGCATTGGCATTGTGAATTTTTACTCGGGGAATCAATAAAAGATGTTGAGCCATTAACGAAATGCCTCCTTAATTTGCAATTGCATTGCGGAATCAAACAAATCGGCTTGTCCAATAAAGTGACGAATATCAACATCGTCAAACATCACTTTTTCCACTTTCAGATAAGCTTCAAAAGCGGTAATAAACCAACGGCTGAAGGCTGTAACGGCTTGGTCAATATAATCGTCATTTTCAGCGCGTTTGCATTCATAAGCAGCATCCAGCCAATGCTTTTGCCATTGCGGCAATGAATCGTAGGTATCGGAATTTGACCACCCCGCCTCAATCGTTCGAACTTTCCATAAGATTCTCGATGTATTCTCAACGGCGTGAGCAAAGAGTTCATCACGCTTTAAACGAATATCGATGTTATTACGTGCATCCTCAATTAAGACACTATTTAACGCGGAAAAAATCCACTCGAATTCTTTTGTCCACAGTGTTTGATTAAAGAAATCTTTTTTGGGTAAACGGACATTGCGTCGAGAAAGATCTGGCGGTACTGACTTCAAAAGGTAAGCCACACCACCATTGGCATTATTAAGAATGCTGATATTCTGCGGTTTGGTACCACCAAAACCGATCGCGGTTAAATCATAGATCTCACGAACACCATCGACATTGTATTCGCCACCTTTACGGTCTTCTCTGGCCTGTTTCGCCGCATCCGAAAAACGAATGTAGTTAATACGCTTCTTTAATTCATACATCATGCCGGAGGAGGTCAAAATGGATAACAAGTGATAGCCATTTTCTTCTTCCTCAACAGGAAAATAGACCTGTTTCACACTGCCGCTGGTAGAAACTCGACTAAAGCCATCCGATTTAATCTCCATAAATCCTTGATGCAGAGACTCAAAAGATTCGCTTGAGATGGCGAACTGCTGCTGAATGGTTTTGCTCTGTTGCTCTAAATGCTCCAGAACCGTTTGATCATCTTGCAATTTCAACGAGAGAAATTTATAAACGTCAATGGCCGCAGCATTCCCAAGCACATCCATTTCGACTTTTTCTACATTGCCAAATCGCAAAAAACCATCATTTTCAGGTCGAGCCTGTGCAATCACCGATGAAGTTTTTGCGCCCGGATGAGAGAACTTAGACGGATGCGAAACCAGATTTAACTGTTTGGCGCGCTTGGCCGCATTCGGCAGCCATTCCGCTAATGAAAACAGTTGATTTGCTTCTTGCTCAAACTCAGCCTGTTCAGCTTCACTCAAACTCGGTTTAATCTTTTTCTTTAGCCAACCTTCTTTACGCTCGGCTAAGAACTCTTGTATTGCAGGATCAAGCATTCAATCTGCCTCCTAATGTATAAATAAAAGGGCCATCACTCAGCCCTTCACATGCCACGACTGTTTTTGATACCTATCCTTTGCGTCGTCCAAAAGAGGCTTACAAGACCTTGATATAGCAGGTGTCTGGCTGCTTATTTGGCAAGCGAAGCGATGGCTTGCTTGTAATAATAGTCACACCAACCAATAAAATCAACCATAGAATAAATTAAATTAAATATGTTTTTTTTTGACTTAAGCGAGTTTTGCTAAATTTTGGTATCATTTTTGTCTCTGCTGTATAAGCAGCTAAGAAAATAGATTAAATAAAATACCCTTCTCTGCCGCCTAGGCAGCCTGTTAATAGCTACCTTTATTGAGTAGCTTTTATTTTTTTTCCAATCCTAGTTGCGGGTTATAAATTAGCTCTGAATCCAGTAGATATTCATCCAATGAAATCTCACCAAAAATGGCTGCTGCCAAGGGCATATAGTGTTCCGGCGAGTCTTTTAGCAGCTGTTGGTAATCCCGATACAACCAAAGGCTGTTATTCTCTTTGTCGCTCAACTGTTGCTCGTGTCTTATGCCATAACGCTTTTCAATTTCGACTAATTCAGATGCATCGTTTCTCTGCTTAAACACCCATTCTTTATTGCTATCCGGCATTAAATACAGCTCAACTTGTTGGACGCCTTCACGAAAGCGCACATAAGACTGCGGAATCGCCGTCAACCACCAATAGCCCTGCAACCAACCTTTTAAGGATTCCGGGCCAGCTTTTTTCTCTAATAAGCATTGCTCAGTCACCACGTGCTCCAAATCCGCCAGATTGTTTTTAGGCTGTAAATTTTCGTTTTTAGTTATCCTTAAACTTGCATCTAAATTCTGCTCTAACTGCTTAAAATCAATTAACTCAGTCAGATCATGACTATGCAAAAGATGTTCTGCATTTTCATATCCGGGATGGTTAAAGACCGGCCAAGGATTGTCCGGATTTTTCAATGCCTGCTGAAAACCTTTCAGGTTGTATTGCAGAATTCCAATATTTGGATGTTCAAGGTTCTCAATTGAACGATGCCGTAATACACGCCCTGCCATTTGTACTATTGAACGAATGGAGGAAGGTTCGATTACCGCCCAATCTAGATCGTGATCGCGACCTACTTCTTCTACAGGCGTGGCGACCAAAACAAAAATCACATTTTTGGCAGTGCTATTTTGGATATGATTTTGGATGATGGAATTCTTAAAAATTGTCTGCGGATGATCCGGATCACGCTTTAACAGCTCATCTAAATGCTTTTCTTGTGCATTACGCATCAACAGAAGTTGGCGTGAGTGATAGGCCATGACACGGATTTCGGTATCTTCGATATCGCTCTGTAATAAATAGCGACTTAGCGAGATACAGGGATTGATATTGGCAACTCTGACTACACCAAAACTAATGCGCTTCTGGCTTTTTTCCTCAACTTGCGAATGCTGTTGATGCTTGCGCAAAATTTCGTTTTGAATCTGCTGAAAATAGAACGTTTCGGCACTGAGGCCACTCGTTTTGACCTGTTCGTGAAATTGCTCTAAAGAACACTTAACCAAGTTTACTTTACGCTTCGCAGGCTGCTGGTTTAATTTCGCTAAGCGTTTTTGGGTAAACTTTTGATGCAACTCTCCATAAGTTGCAAGGCTCTCATTGGAGTCCGGCAAAGTTTCCACTTGACTCGCAAACTCATCGATCCAAGCACAGCCGACCTTTTGACTTTTTTGCCGAGCTTGCGCAAAGACTTGCCAGCCAGCCTGATAGGCATTAAATAACCCCTTGGCTAAATCCGGTGGTATGGTTGCCGAAGAAATCATCACTTTTCTGCCGGACATTCCTGCTAAATGAACTAGACGTCCAATAGCAATTAAGTCCTTACCAGTAAAATCGTCAATTTCATCGATGACCAAATCCGAAGACATCAATCGCAAACTTGGCAAAATATAGCGCCCGCCGCGTGCGGTTTCGGTCGCTCCCATAATATGGTCTATGGTACAAACCAATACTGGTGCATAAAGCATAGCTTGCTGTTTAGCATTGGTCAGAACCGTTTGTAGAATCCCGTCCGGAATCGGACTGTCATAAATAATTTCATCATCAAATAGCGACTCTCCGGACTCAGAACCGGAGAACGTTTCGGCTTCAGAAGTTTGATTTTGCGCCTGTTGGTGCAGCACCTGAACGGCACGAGAACCAATTAATACGGCCAACTCGTCATCTTGCAATCCAATGCGTTGGCGATATTCGTCGCCAGTCTGCAAAGTCAGCGTTCTCAAACCAAGCGCCAATATATAACGGAGACTTTTTTGATCATAAGAGAGCGCTCGCATAATTTTAGCATTAGCAAAAGTTTTTCCCTTTCCGGTACTGGCCATGTTGACCGCAAAAAAACCGTATTGTGCAACCTCAAATGATTTGAATCGGCTTTGCTCTGTACGCCACTGAGTGAGCTTTTCAACCGCTTTGTCCTGCCAACGAAATGCCGCCGGACTTTTCTTTTTCAAAACCCGGTTATCTTGTACATAACCCAATTCATTCGAAAGCGCTTCGAACATCGGAAAATGATGCACACGGTGCAATGCCGCTTTCATTACACCTAAAAGATGCTCCTCCAAACTTTGGTCCAATTTACGCTTCTTACCCTCTTTTTTGGTATTTGCATAAAGTTTAAGCTGAGGTTGAAATTTAGAATCTGAAACTTGAGAAGAGTAGGCATGATCACCCAGCATGAGGCTCATACGAGCTTGTTGCATAACCCAACGCCAAGTGTCAGTTTTGATAATCGAGTGTAAATGTTCAATTTGGGCACTCAATTTCGAAGCCCATTTCTTGGCAGGTTTTAACCATAGATTTGAGTCACTCGGCAGACCTCGCGGATAGTCAAAACAGCGCGGTTCATTCTGCCGATACTCGTCGTCATCAAATTTATTTTGATACTGCCAATTCGCCTTGAGAACTTTAAACAGCGTCCCAAAATCATCCAATTCAGTGCCATAATATTTCTTCACCTGCGGCATACGATGATGCGTTAAGATCAGCCATGCAACCGATAAGGCCGCAGGCGGTAACTGATGCAAAGGCGCAGCAGTATTTTCAACAACGCGTTTGATTAATATCTCTTTATCAAACTCACCATTGGCTAATCTTGCTAACCATAACTCATCACTTTCGCCATTTACGAAGGCATTAAGAAACAAAACGGAAATCCATTCATGTCGTAAAGGATCACCAATCACTTGATTAGATTTGGTGGTGAGTTTCGATTGAAACCATTCCGATGCTTTACCCCAATCGTGAAACAAGGCTGCAACGGCAACCAGCGATTTAATTAAAGGCAGTAAATGCCAATCATTTTCCCGCTGGGTATTAATAATGTTTTGACGTGTCGAGTTAACCGGAACGATACCTTGTTCATTAAACTTATTGCGGTTACCGATAATCCAAATCAGCTCCGAACGGATACGACTGCGCATCCAATGGCAGGCAACGGCGGTATTTTTAGTAGCACTCTGCCTTAAAAGCTTTTTAACCGCTTGCAAGCCTTCTTCGGTAATAATCGTCTGCCAAGTTCGATCACCAATTCGGTCAGCAAAACTGTCTAGAACACGGCGCGTTTTATTGAGCGCTTTTTTCTCGCATTGAGAGACAAACGTCACCATCATAGATGGACTCCCTCCAAACTCATCTGCTTAACTGTGTCGAACATAAAGTCCAATGCCTTATGCTTCGTGAAGCTCTGCAAACACTGCTGCCGAAATTCCTGTTCGGTCGCTTGTTCTCTGGCAGAGATAAACGCCCACGGCAAAATAAGCGTGTCTTTGATTAAGTCAGCCACATCAAACACCAAAGCACCACGGCGCGTTTTTCCGTGCATCACCGCAAAACCGTGGGGAATACCCAAAACCCAGAGCGTCGTTGCCGCTAAGCCGTAAGCGAGATAATTACCATGATTCAAAAATTCATTAGCCAAATCTTCGGCATCCGAATTGCGAATAAATTCTTTATGTTTGGTTTTTTGCGCCGCATAAGCGTAGAGCTGTTTGGTAAATCGCGCTTCGCCGGTCAGCAACTCAGTAACATTTAGAGCGGAGTCTATTTTGGAATGGAATTGATCAATCGCCTTTTCCATTGCCATATCATCGGGATAAAAACCTTCTGCTTGAAGATCCCGATCCGATGACCAAACCTTTTGCATAAAGGCCAAACGACGTTGTTGAAAATACTTTGCAACCTCTAACCTTTTGTCGTCGTCAAACCAAAACTGCATCCAACCTTGAAGATACTCGGTCGGTCGATATTCACTTTGCGGTGACAGCCATTCAACCTCGGTTGCTGAAAGCAAAGGGGTTCCTCCGCCACCACAAAAACCGATTAAAACGCCCGCTGAACTTAGCATCCGGACAGCCGCCTGAGTGATCGAAGTACCAGTTCCCAATAAAATCACCGTGGTATTGGCAATCGGTATATTCCAATAGCGCTTCTCGGCTTGATCTTCTGTTAAATACAGTACGCGACCGTCTTTTTGCATAACACGACATTTTTCCAAATAATAAATATTTGCTCGCTTGGAATGCAAAATCGCTTTTAAATCAGTCAGTTGTTCCATAACTTCCAAATTCTGAACAAAATAAATCTCATTCTAGCAACCATGAAGGACAATCCTTGTCCCTGGAATTCATCTATCTATTCTTCTAGATAAAGCTCGCTTGCCTGTAGGAGTTGTTGCCTAACCTTTTCTTGTAATTCCGGAGGTGCGATGACTTTAACGTTCGCGCCATATTTGAGAATGTCCTGGATTAGTTCGATATCGTGCTGGTAAGGCAAATGCATAATCAAGCTGCCGTCAGTTTGTTTTTCAATAATCTGCTCGGGATGCCAGGTTTCGTTTTGTATCCAGCGGCTGATGTATTCATTGAAGTGTAAAACCGCCGAGCATTTTGCCTCACCACCAAAAATGCCATAACTGTCCGAAAAGTGATTTTTTAAGGTGTCGCTATCAATGCAGTGCGCTTTCTGATAAAGGCTTCGACACTCTCTAATTGCATCAATTGAAAAACTGCGAATATCATTACTTCGATGACAGAAAGCATCGAGATACCAATTATCTTTATATCGAACCAGCTGTTGAGGGGAAACGACTCGGCGTCCAGTTTGATCGACATTACGTTTCCAATATTGAATTTCCAACTGTTCACACTGCGTGAGCGCATCAACAATCTGGTTGAATATTTTGGTGGAAATGTTTCTTTGCCCAATCTCGACAATTTTGATTTTTCGTACCAATTCATTGGCTGAACCGCTATCCATAAACAGTTTTTTAAGACGGTTTTTAATTGGTTCAAGTTGCTGTGCAAGTGCACCTTGCGAAAGTTGTTCAATGGTAATATTCAGGGCGAATAACGCTTGCAACTCGTCGGCGGAAAGCCAGTAACCGTCTAATTCCAGTTGTTGCATGCGCTGTTCATCAAGATAGACCTGATTCTGATGGATATAACAGGGAAGTTGTTGCCTGTCATTGAGGTATTCAATATCCCTGCGAATCGTCTTTTCTGAACATTCATACTGCATCGCAAGCCATTCTATTGGCGTCGGACGCCTGCGGTTTCGTAACTGAACTTTTATCGCCTGACAACGATCCGACTTATTCATACCTTTATTTGACACCTATTTTTGATGCAAATGAGTATTTTTATACCAGTAATACTAAAAATTACCAATAAAAAATCACCTTTTTATTATGCAGAACGTTCTTATTCGATCGTCTGTAAAAATAATCCAAGCTATTCACAACTTGTTCACACAGGTGTTTTGGCTTGCAGTAAACTGAGCAAAAATTGCCATGGTACGCGGGGAGGAAGGCATTGCATCAGGGAAACGATTCAATCGCGCTGATTCTGTTAACTTTCGGCGGGCTGTTTATTATCGGCCTGATTGCCGACCTGCTAGGACGGCATACGCCTTTACCAAGGGTGACGCTACTAATCCTGACCGGATTTATAATCGGACCTTCGGTTTTGAACTGGTTACCGCCCTTTATTCAGGACTGGTTTCCGATTCTGACCAATATCGCCCTGTCGATTATCGGTTTTGAGCTCGGGAAAAACCTGACAAAACAGAAACTGACAACCATGGGCAGACCCATTTTAGGCATCTCGCTCTCCGTCATGTTTATGACCGCACTGCTGATGTTTTCCGGCCTGTATCTTTTGGGTGTTCCGATAGAAATTGCCCTGATTCTGGCAGGAATCGCCCCGGCAACCGCTCCGG
The DNA here is from genome assembly GCF_013282625.1 of Thiomicrorhabdus xiamenensis. Taxonomy (NCBI): domain Bacteria; kingdom Pseudomonadati; phylum Pseudomonadota; class Gammaproteobacteria; order Thiotrichales; family Piscirickettsiaceae; genus Thiomicrorhabdus; species Thiomicrorhabdus xiamenensis. The sequence goes on along the minus strand of NZ_CP054020.1, from coordinate 99,699 downwards.
CTCCTGTAGTGGATGTCGTCAGCGAACTGAATGCCAAAGGCAGTTATACGGATACGTTGCTGGGAATTGTCGCCATTGACGATGCCTGGGGCATGCTGTTATTCAGTCTTCTCCTGGTTGCGGCGGCGATTTCGACCGGCAACGGCGACGCTTACAACAGTTTGCATGACGGTTTATGGGAAATCTTCGGCGCTGTTCTGCTCGGTCTGCTTCTCGGCTTTCCGATGGCCTTTATCAGCAGTCATATCTATCCGGGAAAAGCGACTCAGGCAGAAGCTTTGGGCATCGTTCTGCTGTGTGCGGGAGCCGCGCTCTACCTGGAAGTATCCTATATTCTTTCGGCCATGGTGATGGGCACAATCGTAGCGAATTTCAGTCAGAATCATCAGGAGCGGCCATTTGAAGAGCTTGAGGCGATTCAGTGGCCCTTACTAATTTTGTTTTTCCTTTTAGCGGGCTCTTCACTGCATCTGCAATCCTTGTGGCAGGCGGGCTTGATCGGACTGGCCTATCTTGTCCTGAGAATAGTCGGCCGTCTTTCAGGTTCATGGATCGGCGCGACCTGGGCGGGCTGTAAAAACCCGAACTACCACTGGATGGGACTGGCGATGCTGCCGCATGCCGGGGTGCCAATCGGGATGACTTTGCTGGCAGCGCAGCACTTTCCGGAACACGAACGGCATCTACTGGCGGTAATTCTCGGGGTAACGGTGATCTTTGAACTGATCGGACCGGCGATTACCCGACATATGATTCGTCAGGCGGGCGAAGCGAAATTAATGCCTTACAAATGAGCGCAAATCGGACTTTATCACCCGGCTGTATCCGGATCGATCAGTTTTTCGTATTTGCTTAAATAGAAGCAATCGGTTGCAATAACGCTCTATTTCATTGGAAAAGCGATGGATTGCCCCATGATTACCATTACCTGTCTGGTCGAAAACTCCGTTAAGCTCAGCTCCCGTTTATGGGGCGAGCACGGTATGTCAGTGCTGATTGAAACACCGCACGCTACGGTGCTTTTCGATACCGGGCAATCCGGCACGGTTCTGTTGCATAACCTGCAGGAAATGCAAATCGATCCGCAGAAAATCGACCAGATTGTGCTCAGTCACGGGCATTATGATCACACCGGCGGGCTGAGAATACTGTTTGATAAAATCGGCACGCGTCCAGTTCACGCCCACTTGGATATGTTCCGCGAACGCTTCAGCGAAACGCCCGACGGCAAGCTCAAACCGGTTTCCGCACCTGTCGAATACCACAAAGAGCCCTTCTGGCAGCTTTCAGACAAACCAATCGAAGTTGCGCCGGGGATTTTCACCACCGGCGAAGTGCCAAAAGAAAACCCTCTTGAAGATCACGGCGACGAGCGTCTAAAAATTTATGCCGAGGACGGCAAAAGCTTAATCAAGGACCCGATCAAAGACGATATGAGTCTGGTGGTGAAAAGCGACCTTGGGTTGATCGTTCTCCTAGGCTGTTGCCACGCAGGGGTGATCAACACGCTGAATCTGATTAAGAGACAGTTCCCTGACGATAAGATTCACGCAGTAATGGGCGGAACGCATCTGGCGAAAGCGACCGAAGAACGGTTGCTGGCAACAGAAGAAATCCTACAGGATGTACCCAATATCGGCCTTTCGCACTGTACCGGCCCGAAAGTTATCGCGCGTTTTTTAAGCCGCTACCCGCAACGGGCTTTTGTCTTCCAAGCCGGTACGCAGCTGCGCTTCTAAGCCTCCCGGTTTACCGAGCGCATAGTGCAACCTGTAGATCCTATCATTGCGGCTTATTGCACACCATTACGGCTCGCAAAGGCGCCGGATAACCTTCGATGGTTTTATTCGGATCCTGCGGGTCAAGAAAACTCTCCAGAGAGTTCCATTCCATCCAATCCGTCGTACGCTGTTCCTTGGTCGAAGTCTGATCCAGATCAACACAACGGACATTCTTAAAGCCGCAGCGGCGTAACCAGATTTCCAGCTCGGGAACCGATGGCAGAAACCACACATTACGCATTTGCGCATAACGGTCTTCCGGCACCAGCAGCTGACCGAAAGATTCCGGAACCACTAGCGTTTCCAAAACCAGTTCGCCTCCCGGCCGCATCTGGTTTTTCAACTCAAGAATATGGTCGATCGGTGAACGGCGGTGGTACAACACCCCCATTGAAAAAACCGTATCAAAAGCGCCGCCCTTCTGCGACACCGGCAACTGCTCAAGCGTCAACGGCAGGAAAAAGCCGGGCTCCTGCTCGCCGATAAAGTGCTTCAATACCAGAAACTGATTCATAAACAGCAGACTCGGATCAACTCCGACCGCCAGCTTCGGTTTCTCACCAAGCATACGCCAAAGATGGTAACCGCTACCGCAACCGATATCGAGCACTCGACGATCTTCCAGCGGTGCCAGATGCGGACGCACTCGCTGCCATTTCCAATCCGAATGCCATTCGGTGTCGATAAAAATATCGTGGATCGAAAAAGGCCCTTTGCGCCACGGATGAAAAGCGCGCAGTGTCCGCTCAAGTTCCGCTTTCTCTTCGCCGCTTAACGGCGTCTTATTGGTAACAGAAACAGCATCGACATTGAGATCGTAATCGTCTGCCTGCGGGTAGCCTTTAATTTTTTGCAGAGCATCCAGCCAGCGCGGCAAATTGCCGTTACCTTCCGGATTCAACGCTTCTTCGATTAAGGGCGGTAACACCTCTTTCCAAATTTCAAAGCGCGAGTCACCTAGATGCGACCAGAAAGTATCGTAATGCTGCTTCACGTGAAAACTCCAATAAATGAATCGATGGCGGCAATTATAAGGCTTCGTCTGCCCTCTCGCATTTAATTAATTCCGACTAAGAAAGCTTTCAGTTTTCGGTTTTTAGCTATAACTAAGAGTGCACGCCCGACAAAATTATGGGTATGATGAAACTAAGTTCGACTTTCAATCACACCTGCAACCGATGTCAGAAAATTACCTTAAAAAAGAGCTCTATAGGCTCGTGCAGACAGACTCGACCATTTTCGAGTTTATTCAGAAAGGTGCCAGCGACGGTATGTGGTACTGGGATATGGAGCACCCGGAAAACGAGTGGATGAATCCCCAATTCTGGCAGACCCTGGGATATGACCCAAAGGAAAAACGGCATTCGATATCGGAATGGCAAGCGCTCATTTTTCCCGAAGATCTAAAACGTGCCGAAGAACAGCTGAATGAACACCTGCAAACCCCGGATACTCCCTATGACCAGGTTTTACGCTACCGGCATGCGGATGGCCACACCGTCTGGGTTCGCTGCCGCGGCATGGCAATCAGAGATGAGAATAATCGTCCGACTCGAATGCTTGGCGTGCACCATGACATCACTCAACAGATGCAGGCGCTGGAAGATCTGAGCAGTCTGAGCCAACGCTTCGAAGTCGCGGTTGACTCGGCACAAATCGGTGTCTGGGATCTCAATATTAAAACTCAAGAGCTGCACTGGGATGAACGAATGTTCCAGCTGTACAAAGTTGACCCCGAGACCTTTACCAACGGCTATGAATCCTGGAGCAAAACCGTATATCCGGCTGACTTGGAAAAGGCCGACAAGGCGGTGAAAGAGTCAATCATCAACGGCAAAAAATACAATCGCGAGTTTCGTATCATCTGGCCAAACGGTGAAATCCGCCACCTGCATGCTTACGGCAAAATCATCCACAACGCCCAAGGTGAACCCGAGCGCATGATTGGTGTCAATTTCGACGTTACCAGAGAAAAACGCCTGCAGGAGAAAATCAATAAACTCGTTATCACCGACTATCTGACCGGCATCGGCAATCGCCGTCACTTTATGAAAGAGGCCGGCAGGGATATAGCACGCGCGCAGCGTTATTCCATCCCACTGAGTCTGTTTATTATGGATATCGACGACTTTAAAAAGATTAACGACACCTACGGACACGATGTCGGCGATTTGGTGATAAAAAGAGTCGCCACGCTCTGCGCCGGTTTTTTGCGCGAAACGGATCTTTTCTGCCGTTACGGTGGTGAGGAGTTCGCCGGTGTTTTAACGCAAAGTTCGCTTGAAACGGCCGAAGAGGTCTGTGAAAAGCTGCGCCATGCGGTGGCCGCGTCGCATGTCATTACTCGGGATAACCAGAAAATCGAATTTACCGTCAGTATCGGCGTCAGCCAGCTGGAAATGCACAGAGATGTGCTCGGCGACCTGATTCGCCGCGCCGATCAGGCTCTGTATATCGCCAAAAACAGCGGCAAAAATCAGGTCATTGCCGAACACTAGAACTTTGAACGGCGCTTATTTTGCCTTGATCGCCAGAAATGAAGCGAAGTTATACGCCTGGAACCAAATGCCTGCCGATTCGAATCCCGCCTGCTGCAAACGATCCAAATGTGTCGCTTCGCTATCGGAAATCAACACGTTTTCCAGCGAAGAGCGCTTCTGACTGATTTCCAATTCCGAATAACCGTTGGCACGCTTGAACTGGAGATGCAGATGTTCGATGCTCTTTTGCAGGGCCGGATCTTCAAAATGAATCTTTTCCGACAGAATCAGAATCCCCCCGGGAACCAACCCCTGATAGATACGTTCGAGCAAGGTCAAACGCTCCTGCGGATCGATAAACTGCAAGGTGAAGTTAATCACCACTACCGATGCATTCTGAATATCGAAATCACACATATCGGCGCAATGCAGTTCGACCGGTACCTCTGAATGAAAAGCGAGTAAATACTCCTGAGCGCGCTCGACCATCGCCGTAGAGGTATCCAGCGCAACGATCGAACAGCCGGAATTTTCATCCAGAGCGCGACGCATGGTCAGAGTCGCCGCTCCGAGCGAACAACCGAGATCGTAAAGACGGGTATTCGGCTGGGCATGGATTTTGGTCAGTTCGCCGATACCGGTCAGAATCGTCTGATACCCCGGAACCGATCGTTGAATCATATCCGGAAAAACTGCCACCACCGACTCATCAAACTGGAATGCGCCGACCGCTTCGTGCTGCTGACTGTAAATCGTATCTTTCTGACTGGGTAGTTTCATCTCATATCCTATCGAATTCAGGCCCTAGTAACGCGACGGACGATTCGCAACCGCCCGCAAATTCCAGGCATCCGGTGTTTTACTCGATTCAAGCAGGTTTTCAAAGCCGTCATCCAAATCGGCAAAGAAATCGATGCCGGTACGGTCTTCAACTTCGTCAACCGAGACAACAAAGCGCATTAAACTGGCGTTCGGCTTGGCATTCTGCGGAAAAATAAACGCCAACGCATTCGCCGGCTGTTCATTCGTACCCGGACGAATCAGAATCTTGTAAAACGCATCCGGAATCGCGACATTCGATTTTTGTATCCGCTTAGGCTGATCTGCGAAGATCGGTCCCGTCACTACCCAGAAATCACCGTATTTCTCGGAAAAGTCATTCGCGATGACTTCTTCCAGACGCTGCCAGGATTTCTGATTCAATTTCGGCGCCTGCGGCGTAATATTGGTCATGGTAAAAGTATCTTGCTGTGCCGAACGCCCGTAACGGCTGGCAATCACATAATTCGGTGCCATATGCCCGCGGTCGTACCCCGAACCGGTGTAATCTTCATGAGTGACACGTGAAAGCGTCAACCACTCTCTGCTGAAACGGCTCGGACGTTTGCCGGATTTATATTTCTGCTCGGTCACCTTATAGGTCACCCACAAAGGGTTTTTCAACCCCTCCGAATACTCGAGCATAAAACCGTCGTAGCGCAGAATATGCGAGAAACCGCTTCCCGGCAGAGCCATTTCGACTTTCGGGACCCCCATATAGGCCATATTCGGGCGCGCGACTTGAGTTTCATAGGCATACCAGACACCAAAAGCGATCGGTACCAGAAGCAGAAACTTCGGGCGGCGAAGCAAGAAGCGAAACAGTGGACGGATTAAAGTACGCAGCAGAGAGGAGGTTTTCATAAGAGGTTAAAACAGCTATTCAACGAAATTGGCGGATATTATAAGAGTTTTTCCTCGACTTCGACCAGAATCCGCGGATCGGTCAAGGGTTTTCGCATACCGTATAGAGCAATCCGGCTACTGGCCTTTCTGACCGAGCCGATAGACCTTATCCAGCCAGACTTTTCTCTGGCGCTCGCTTAGATTCTGTACAGCGCCGATCAGAGTCGAGCGAATGGGTGCAAAACCGGAAAAACTGAGAATATTACGCTCCAGATTCTTCAGGCTGTGCGCACGATAAAACCAGCGGTAGACAAAAGCGGGCATCCCCATCGTGACCACAATTCGCGCGCTCCGACCGGACAGGAGTTTTTTCGGCCATTGATTTCTATCGCCCGTCGAAAGCGCATAGCCCGGGCGCAAAACCTGTTCCCAAAAACCTTTCAGAATGGCCGGCATGGTTCCAAGCCAGAGCGGATAAAAGATTACAATATGCTCGGCCCATTTAATGACGTCCTGCGCCCCTTGAATATCGGTTACCGGAGGATGCTTGTCGAACTCTTCCTCGCTGGTCAGCAGAGCGAAACTCAATTTGGCGACGGTAATCACCTTGACCTCATGACCGGCCGCTTCCGCGCCGGCCTTGTACGCCTCTGCCAGAGAAAAATTCAGATGACTTTCGCTCGGGTCGGGATGACCCTGAATAATTGCAATCTTTTTGGACATTCGGAATCTCCGGGACGAGCCAGTTAGGTTTCCAGAATTTCCATATTATCACGCGCATAAGGCTCATCAAATATGTTTGAAACTTGCCACTCTGTCCAAGTAAGCCGTCGATGATCCAATCGGCACCAACACGAAAGTCGATAAAGCCTAATCGACGCGCTTCGCCAGCAGGTGAATATAGCGCGCCATATTGCGGTAGGTCGGTTCGCGGCAATAGCGGTACTCCAATGCCAGCAGATCATCGAGATCGCTTTCGGCAAGCACTTCATGCGTCATGTAATCGTGGAAAACGCGAATTCCGGTATGCACTTCGATTTCAAAGCCCCACTCTTCCAGCCAGCGACAAACCTCTTCGGGAATCTGCGGATTAGGCGGCGTCAGCTTTTTACCCTTTCCGATATATTCATCATTCATCAGATAAGGCAGTCGCCAGCCGCCGCGCAACGTATTGCGAATCACCACCGAGTTGCGGTTATAAAACAGCAGGGAAAAGTAGCCGCCGGGTTTAACCCTGTCCGCTACACTCTGCAAAGTCGTTTTCGGTTCGGCCAACCACTCCAGAACCGCATGAAACAGTACCAGGTCTTTGGCTTCAAGCTGCTTGGCCACCTCCTGTGCCGGACCTTCGATAAACTCCGCACTTAAACCGGCCGCAGAAAAGTTATTTTGCGCACGCAGCAGCATCTGATGCGAAAGATCGCATAGAACCGGCTGATGCCCCGCTTCAGCTAACCACTGACTGATCTGCGCGAAACCGCAGCCCGCGTCCCAAAACGTCATGCCAGGTTGGTCGCGCAAGTCCGCCAGATCCTCTTTTAACAGTTTCAGGCGCCATTCACCCTTGACGGTGTCATAGACTTTTTTCTCGAATTTATCGACCAATTTATCGAAATTTCTATCTTTCAAGGTGGTTTTACTCTGGCTCAAGGGATGATGTCCTGTCACAAAAATCGAGCGATGCTCGCGGATCTGATAAAAACCTTATTGTAAGACAAAGCCTGCGTTTACGAGAGCACATCGGCAAGCGCTCCTTAAGGGCCATACGTACAATTCATTAATTTCTAATATAAAAAAACCGTAAGATTTAATTTAAATATTTGATTTTATTAAAAATGTTTAAAAAGTGTTAAATAGAGTTAAGGCAAGATAAGGTTCATTATTAGATTGTCTTTCTTTAAAAAAGCGCGAGCGGGATTTATTTCGAGCTTTTACAAAGAACTTCTTAACCACAAACACCCCGGCCAATCGGGCTATCCCGCACACCAACACTCAACGGCAAATCAAGTTGAGCCTGTCTGCATTCAAATGCAAATTAATAAATTTCGATAGAGATCGAAATGGAGGGAACTATGCCACAAACAATACACCATCATGGAATTCATGAGCACATCACGGAAAAAGGCGAACATATCGTTTCGAAAGATTGCCGTTACGGTGACATTGGCCACTGGCTGAAAAAAGGCTGGATGGACATGGCACACGCTCCGGCTGCTTCGCTGTTTTATGGTGCTGTCATGACTCTGTCCGTGCTGCTGGTTTACGCCAGTTTCCGGGATCAGCCGATCATGATGTTCCAGGTCGCAACCTTCTTCGTGATGTTATCGCCGTTTCTTGCAACCGGTCTCTATGCTATCTCCAGACAATTGCAAGATGGCGAAAAACCTAATCTGGCGGCGTCGATGTTTGCCTGGCGTCATAATATCTCAGAGTTCGCGCTTTTCGCTCTGGCACTAGGGGTCATTATCGCGATCTGGAGTCGTGTGGTTCCTCTAATCGCAGCCGTAGTGAAATCGAACAGTCTGCTGATTGTCGATCCGGATGCAGGTGTTATGGGCTTCCTGACTTCCGATGCAGGACAAACCTTTATGACCTACTTTTTAGTCGCCGGAGTGTTTGTTGCAGCATTGGTCTTTGCTCTTAGCGTCGTCACGATCCCACTACTGCTTCGCGACAGCAATATCGGTGTCGTCCAGGCAATGATCCTGAGTTTTGAAGTCGTAATGGAAAACAAAGGCGTTATGGCGCTTTGGGCTCTGATTATCGGCTCGCTGATTACGATAGGTATCGTCACTTTCGGGATCGCTATGCTGATCGTCATGCCGCTTTTAGGTTACGCTTCATGGCATGCTTTTAATGACCTGATTGAAATCGACCCTAAAACCGAAATCAAATAACTCTCCCCCAAAAAAATAAAGCAAATTGATTTCTTCCCGTCCTTGTTTGCCTTTTTAATTGCGTCCAACCGGGCTGCAATTAAAAAGGACTTTCTTCCCCATAAATGATAGATTGTTGACCTCGATTATCATCCACCTATCAGGGGTTTTTGCATGTCTAAAAAAGTCTACTGCATCGCAGAATTTCAACCGAAACCCGGACAATCTGAAGCACTGTTTGAAATCCTGCAGTCGCTTGAACCGAATACCTTAAGAGAAGATGGCTGTCTGCAGTACCGAGTCACCCGTCAGATTAGCAGCCCGTTTGCCGAAGGCAGCGGTTTTCCGATTGTTTTTAACGAGATATGGCAGGATATGGTGGCCTTTGAGGCACACTGCCAGAGAAAAGAGATCGTGAATTTTTTCGAGAAGTATTGTCTGGCCGAAGATGGTCTGGCGGCAGATTGGAATGTCAGAGTGTTCAGCGATGAGCCGGAAAACTACGACGCACCGCTGAAGCAGGCGCCGCACTCTTCCGACTATCTTGCTTTATAGAAAACTATTCGGCAATGAATTCCGCGGCTGCGGTCGCCAGATCTTCATTGGCGAAATCCATAAAGAAGTGACCGGCGTCTTCAACCGTTACCGAAGAAACTTTACCGGCCTCAACCAAAGGTTGAATCGCCTGCGGCAGGTCGGGAACCACATCATCATCGCTACCCATCACAACCAGAGTCGGTTTATGCGGATTCTGTAACAGAGTCGGCGTATCGAACTGCGGCTTCACCGTGTAGTAATCGGCAAAGGCGGCAGCCGTCACCTGAGCGTCTTTACAATAGATAAAATAGGTCTTATCCAACATCTGATCACCCTTGCCTTCTGCAACCAGCTTTTGCGCTTTGTCCAGAATCGGCTGCAAAGAGGTACCTGCTTTCTGCGCATACTCATCCGCCGATTGCTGTGCACCGGTTGCCGGAGCAATCAAAATAACCTTATCAATCATATCGCTGTCGTGCTCAGCCGCGTACCAGGCCGTTTGGTTACCGCCGCGCGAGTGCCCCATAAGAACCACTTTTTCCGTGCCCTGCTGCTTCAACCAATCCATCCAGTAACCGATCTCTTGTAGAGCATCCGTATGTTTATGAGTATGCGGAACAGCGCAATCATACTCTCCATGACGATTATCCAAGCCTAGAGAAAGGTTGATGGACAAGGAGCTAACGCCCTGTGCAGCCAGATTTTTCTGAAGCGCCGCGTAAGTCGAACGCTCTTTATGCGTCAGAGTTCCATGGGTTAATAACACCATCTCGTCGGAGAACCCTTTGCCGTCAGCCATAAGTAAATTGGCATTCAACGTCAGTCCGTGTTGCTGCTGAGTAACTTCCTTAACGTCAGCCGCCATTGCAGTTGGTGCCCATGAGGCAGTTGTAATTGCCGCTGCAGTAAACAGAGCGGTTAATAGCTTTTTCATGACAAGGCTCCTTTATGAATTAAGCGCGAGAATTTTTAACCCAATTAAAAGACATTATCAAGGTAAATTAATTGTGCTTATAAATAACTTTTATACCCTGTTTGCCCGCGAAGACAAAAGCGATTCGAAAGAATGACGATTACGCTTTTTAACAGATCACAAGGCTTTAGCTCCGGTAGCCATTGCGTATAATAGCCAAAAAAATTTAATAAACGGATAGCCTGTGTCTAGCATCGATTTACAGCTCTTAAACGGATTCCAACGCCTGCAAAAGCAGATTAACCAACAGATTATCGGCCAGCCGAAACTGACCGAACGTATGCTGATCGCGCTCTTGGCCGACGGACACATTCTGGTTGAAGGGCCTCCGGGACTGGCCAAAACCAAAGCGATCAAAACGCTGGCCGAGCTGATTGAAGGGAGTTTCCACCGCATTCAATTCACACCGGATCTTCTTCCGTCCGATATTACCGGAACTGAAATCTACCGCCCGGAAACAGGGGTTTTCGAATTTCAAAGCGGGCCGATTTTCCATAATTTGCTTCTGGCTGACGAAATCAACCGCGCCCCGGCGAAAGTTCAAGCCGCGCTACTGGAAGCCATGGCTGAAGGACAGGTCAGCGTCGGCAAACGCTCCTTGCCGATGGCCGCTTTGTTTATGGTTATGGCAACGCAGAATCCACTGGAACAGGAAGGAACTTACCCGCTACCGGAAGCGCAGCTGGATCGCTTTATGCTGCATCTGAATGTCGATTACCCCGATGCCGATTCGGAATTGAAAATCCTTGAACTGGTCGAGAGCGAAGCGCGTACGGAAGAGAAGCTCGAAAATGCGCTAATGACTCAGGAGCAGCTATTTCAGGCACGTCGTGAAGTGCTCAATCTGCATGTTGCAGACAGCATCAAAGACTATATAGTGCAACTGGTCATCGCGACACGCCAAGCCGAACAGTACAGCCAGGAGCTGGCCGACTGGATCGACGTCGGGGTCAGTCCCAGAGCTACGATCGCCCTTTCCAGATGCGCCCGAGCGCATGCCTGGTTAAACGGACAGGAATTTGTCAGTCCGGATAATGTGCAAGCGGTTATCCATGATGTCTTCCGTCATCGCCTGCTGTTGAACTTTGAGGCTCAGGCGCAAAACCTGAATGCCGACGACATCACAGATAAAATACTCGAACTGGTTCCTGTAGCTTAGGTACATATACATGAACGAAGTTCAGGACTCTATTTACACCCGACTCGATGATCTGCTGTCCTGGCGATTTCACGTGAAACAAAAAAAGCTTGTTCAGCAGCAAAAACTGCTTGCCAGCAGCCACGGCGACCACCATGCGGTTCGCAAGGGACGCGGCATGACTTTCAGTGAAGTTCGCCAGTATCAACCGGGGGACGATATCCGCCATATCGACTGGCGAGTCATGGCAAGAACCCAGAAAACACATACCAAAATTTTTGTCGAAGAACACGAACGGCCGACGTTAATTCTTGCCGAACAAACGCCCGCGCTCTTTTTCGGATCACAGGTTCGACTTAAAACCGATCAGGTACTGAATATTGCCGCCATTCTCGGCTGGGTCTCACTGCAACAGCACGAGCGGGTCGGCGGCGTCTGTTTCAATCACCGGCAACAAATCTGGAACGCCCCGAAAAAGCCGCAGCAGAACCTGCTTAGTTTTCTGCAACAAGCCATCCAGTTACAACAACAGAATCAAAAACCGGGCGTCGGCAGCCATCATTATTGGCAACAGGCGTTACAATTGCTTCAAAAAAACCTCAAACCGGGCTCAAAAGTGTTTCTGATTGGCGATATGCTGCAATTTGACGAAAACCTACTGACTCCATTGAAACAGCTGCGCCGCCATGCCGAAATTGTCGCGGTACATATTTTCGATCCGCTCGACCGGGAAATTCCTGAACTCGGCTGGCTGAATATTCAAGGATTTCAGGGACAAACCATGCGGCTGGACAGTTTCCGAAAACAAACACGCGAAAACTACCGCGAACTGTATCAGCAGCAATGGAATAACGTTCAGCACGCTTTTTACGGTCTGCGCATCCCGCTGGTTGAGATCAGCAATCAGGATCACCCGGTCAAAGCGGCTCTGCAAACGCATTTGATTCACTGAGGCAAAGATGAACCCCGAAGTATTACAGCAACTGCACGACATTCACCTACCCGATCCGATCGGCTGGTGGCCCCTGGCTTTTGCCTGGTGGATTCTGCTTCTGTCGATTACCTCGATTATCATCGGTGTCATCTGGTACTTTACCGATCTGAAACGCCGTAATGTTTATCGACGTCAGGCACAGGATACTCTGCAATCCATCATGCACAGCGAACAGAGCAGCAACCAGAAAATCATGCACATCAATGCGCTGCTGAAGCAGGTCGCCATTACCGCCTATGGTCGGCGTAGAGTCGCGGCATTGCATCAGCAACAATGGATTGATTTCTTGAAGGAGAATGCCGGTTATATTGCCCAACCTCCGCAGATTGAACAGATCCAGCAGGCGGCCTATGCACCTGAAAACGAAAACAGCCGTCAATTGCTCGAACAATGGCACGACTATGCCACACGCTGGATAAAAGGACACCATCAATGAACTGGTCGAGTCTTCTGGCAAACTTCGAATTTATCTGGCCATGGATGTTTGCTCTTCTTCCGTTGCCCTGGATAATTCGTATCCTTTTAAGGCCGGTAGCACAAAATCAGAGCACCCTCTTTGCGCCGGAAATCGTTGCCCGCGTCGGTCACAGCCTGCCGAGCGAAAATCTGATTGAACCGCAGCACCCTAAGTTCCGCGTCCCCTTCGGCTACGCCTTACTATGGTTTCTGCTGGTAACCGCAGCCGCCCGCCCGGTCTGGTTTTTAACCCCGACGCCTTTCCAGCAGAGCGGTAAAGAGATGATGCTGGCGGTGGATCTGTCCGGTTCCATGCAGAAAGCGGATATGTATCTCGGCGGCGATAACGTCAACCGCCTGATTGCCGTCAAATCGGTGGTTGCCAACTTTATCGCCCAACGACAGGGCGACCGCATGGGGCTGATCGTCTTCGGCTCACAGGCTTTTTTGCAAAGTCCCCTGACCTATGATCTGAACACGGTTAAAACGCTGCTGGATGAAAGCCAGATCGGTATGGCCGGTAATAATACTGCCATCGGAGACGCTATTGGCCTGACGTTGAAACACCTACGGAAAACCAAACAAACCGATGCCGTGCTGATTCTATTGACCGACGGCTCCAATACCAGCGGAATCGATCCCCTCAAAGCCGCCGAACAAGCTCAGAAAATGCACCTTAAGATCTATACCGTCGGCGTCGGCAAGGAACGCAGCGGTTTCAACGGCCTGATCCCGAGTAAAACCGATATGGATGTCACCACCCTGAGCAAAATCGCCGAGATGACCGGCGGGCAGTTTTTTCGCGCCAACGACACCGAACAGTTGCAACAGATCTATCAGTACATCAACCAGCTTGAATCGGTTCAGCATGAAGTTTTCAGCTATCGGTTGCGTAGCGAGCTGTACTTCTGGCCGCTCGGCGCGGCAATGCTGTTAAGTCTGCTGCTGGCATGGCTACACCTGCGCAGGTTAGGAGGCTAAATGCTCGGTTTTGAGGTTAACTTTCTGCGTCCATGGTGGTTTCTGATGCTACTGCCGGTTGCCTGGCTGCTTTGGCGCGCCTGGCAGGTCAAAGCCAAACAGGGAGCCTGGCATCAAGTGATTGCTCCTAAATTCCGCCAGCTTCTGCTTTCTCAGCCGCACAACGAAAGCGGTATTTTTCATAAACTCTGGCTCATCGCCCTAGGCCTTGTCTGGTTGCTTATGAGCGTCATTCTGGCGGGGCCGAGTCTGAAATCGGTTGATATTCCCGCACAGAAATCACAACAGGGCACCGTGATTGTGCTTGACCTGTCCCTGTCGATGCTTGCCGACGATTTAACGCCGACACGCCTGAACCGGGTCAAATATAAACTCACCGACCTGCTGACTCAACACCCGGAAATGCCGGTCGGTATGGTTGTATATGCCGGTAGCGCCCATACCATCAGCCCGATTTCCGAAGATAACCAGACACTGCTTAGCCTGATTCCGCCATTGAACCCGCTGATTATGCCACAGTACGGTTCTGACCCGCTAAGCGGTCTGGAGCAGGCCAAAGCCTTGCTCGAAGGAGCGCATATCACCCAAGGACATCTTATCTGGATAACCGATGATATCGAACCGGATCAGGCTATAGCGATCGAAAAATGGTTCGCGCAAAACCGCTACTCTTTGCGCATCATGACCGTAGGAACCGCTCAGGGCGCGGCGATAAACCTGCCGAACTACGGACTGCTCAAAGACGACCAGGGACAAGTTGTATTAGCCTCCGTTCCTGTGCAACGTTTTGCCAATTTGAGCCAGAAACTGCAAGCTCCGATTCAGTCACTGAAGGTAGAGCAAAATGATCTCGACTGGCTCCTGCCCAGTCGGCTTCAGGCTGCCGCCGCAGATAAGGAAAATAACAAAGAGGTGGTGCATCCTTTGGATGAAGGCGCCGCTATTTTACTGCTGCTCGTTCCGCTGATCGCTTTTCTGTTCCGTCGCGGCCTGCTTTTTGCCTTGGCTCCGCTAATATTGACCTTCTCTCTCAGCATGCCCGACCCGGCCTATGCAGAAAGTCAACTGGACGATCTGGCCAATATGTTTCAGTCGCATAACCAACAAGCTTATAAAGCCTTCAACCGTAATAATTTCGAGTCCGCGGAAGCCCTTTTCGAAGATAAACAATGGCGCGCGGCAAGCCTGTACCGTTTAGGACGTTATAAGGAAGCGGCCAAATTTTTCGAACAGGATGAGAGCGCCCGCGGCAGATATAACCTGGGCAATGCCCTGGCTAAAAGCGGTGACCTGAAAGGCGCGCAAAAAGCGTATCAGCAGGCTTTGAAAACAGACCCCAATATGCAGGACGCCAAAGAAAATCTGCAACTGATCAACCGCCTGTTACAAGAACAGCAACAGCAGCAACAAAACCAAGCGAAGGATCAGCAAGAGCAACAGAACGCCAACTCACAAAACGCTCCTGAGCAAGAAACTCCGTCTGAAAAGCAGAACCGTCAGAATCAAGGAACACAAACCCAAAAAGAACAAAAACAGACAGGATCGGAGCAAAACGATACCAGTAAAGCCGAAAACAACCAAGATCAAGAATCTTCACAACAAGATAACAATCGCAACTCTGGCGGACAAAACGCCGATCAGACCTCCTCCGATGCCGACGGTAACAACGGGCAAAGCGAAAATGCACAGGAAAACGGTGAGCAAAAATCACCCAATGCAACAGCCGCAGAAGAACAGCAATCTGCGGAAGACCAGCAACCTTCTCAAACAGCCGGATCGTCGCGCTTAATTGACGAATCCACAAAAGGCACGCCAAGCGAAAAACAGAACTGGGAAGAACAGCAGGCAACCGAAGCCTGGTTACAGCAAATTCCGGATCAACCTGGCCTGTTCTTAAAACGCAAATTCGAATACCAGTACCAGCGACGTCCGCCTGAAGAGAAGCAAATGGAGAAAAAATGGTAAGTTCCCCTATCAGACATTTACTGGGTTTTCTTATAGCCGTTTTCCTAACCGGACTCACTCTGACGGCATACGCTGATACCCTCAGCGTAAAAACCGAGCGCCAACAGATCGAACAGGGCGATATTATTTCCTTGTGGGTCGAAGCGGATTTTCAGACCCTTGGTAATAATCTGGACTACTCCGCTCTGGATCAGGACTTTCAGGTGCTCTCCCGCCAGAGAAGTAACTTTTACGAATTCATAAACGGCCAGCAGAATGCCAAAACACGCTGGCATCTGCGCTTGCTGCCTAAAAAAAGTGGCGAGTTGCTGGTACCATCCCTGAAACTCGGCAAGATCCACAGCGAACCTCTGAAACTTTTCGTGCAAAAAAGCCAGCACAGCGACAGCAGCGCAGAAAAGAATTTCTTTTTACGTGCGGAAATCGACCATCAAACGGGATATGTCCAGCAACAATTCTTGTATAAACTGCGTTTCTATTACCGTGGCAAACTGCTACCGGGAACCGGAAACATCCGCCCGATTGACTTTGGCAACACACTAAATGAAGTACTTAAAGACGAGTCGATCTACAACACCATAATTGACGGCAATACCTATACGGTGCACGAATGGCTGTACGCTCTGTTTCCGCAACAGAGTGGAGAGCTGACCATTGCCGGGACCCAAGTCAGCGGAATCGCCAGAGTCGAAGGCCGCCAGAAAGCGATCGACGAGCGGGCCAACAACATCACTGTGCAAATCCTTCCCGCAGCCGATGGCGGACAGCCTTATTCGAAGCAACAACCATGGCTGCCGGCAAAATCCATGCTGATTCAACAGAACTGGCAGCAAACACCGCAAGAAATCCGCGTCGGCGACAGCCTGAGTCGCGTTATCACTCTGCAGGCATTCGGGCTTAAGGCAAGCCAGCTGCCGCCTATCGAAACGCCGGACGGAGCCACTTATAAAGTCTATAGCCAGCCAC
The DNA here is from genome assembly GCF_013282625.1 of Thiomicrorhabdus xiamenensis. Taxonomy (NCBI): domain Bacteria; kingdom Pseudomonadati; phylum Pseudomonadota; class Gammaproteobacteria; order Thiotrichales; family Piscirickettsiaceae; genus Thiomicrorhabdus; species Thiomicrorhabdus xiamenensis. Next base: position 82,887 of record NZ_CP054020.1, on the reverse strand, counting down.
CGCAAAGCGAAGAAGACAAGCTCGATTCCGGACTGGTCAGCCGCATCAAAGTTACACAGAATATCGTACCGACCGCCCCCGGCGAGATCCGTATTCCAAGCTACCGACTCAAGTGGTTCAATACCGAAACGCAACACTTTGAAACAGTGACACTGGAAGGGAAGGTCTTTTCGGTCTTACCGACAGAGAATCAACCGGATTATCAGCAAATTTCATCACAGAAAAACCCTGCGGATGTAAACAACTCTGGCAACAACTTAACGGAGAATCAAAGCAAAAACCGACTTGAATGGTCAATTTGGCCGCTTTTGACTGCTTTATTTGCTATTGCCTGGTTGATAACACTGCTTTTGTGGTGGCTTGCCAGAAAACAAAAATCGGCTGAACAGCAAACAGAAATTGCGCATGACGACCATCGGCCTGACTTGAATTTTCGACAGTGGTGTCAGGCGGACGACAAAACCTTCTATCGTCACCTTCGCCAGCATTTGCAAAAACAACTGCACATAACCCGAACGAGCGAACTCATCAAACTGGATGCCGAATCTCTGCAGCAGAAAATCCATCTGTTTGAAAAACAGCTGTTTGCTCCACAATCAGAAGCAATCGATACGGAAAAATTAAAGGCCGAAATCTGCGCGCTATTGGGTCAGATCAAACCTAAAACCGCCAGCACACAGAGCTCGACAAGAAACACCCAGTTACAGACGCTCTATCCGCAAACCAGCCAGAAGCGCTAAACGGAAACGTTAAAAACCGGACATCGCCTTGATATAAATAGCCGCGCTCAAGGCGAGCGCCTGCAAGTTATAACCGCCTTCGAGGACGGACAAGACTTTGGGATTTCCGATATCCGGAAGAACCCGGTGTAGCGATTCGGCCCACAAAGCAAAATCCGATTCAATCAGATTCAGCTGAGCTAAGGGATCACCTCTATGCGCGTCGAAACCGGCTGAAACCAGAATCAATTGCGGTTGAAACGCTTTCAGAGCTGGCCATGCCTTATCTTCCCAGGCTTCGATAAACGCCTGTCCCCCCGTCCCCGATTCGAGCGGAATCTTGACGATATTCTCGTATACGCTTTCGTCTTTGGTAAAAGGGAAAATACCTTTCTGATAACTGGAGATCAGCTGCAATCTGGGTTCCGTTTCGGCATAGGTTTCTGTTCCATTACCATGATGAACGTCGAAGTCGAGAACGGAAATTCTCTCCAAGCCGTACTTTTCAAACGCATAAGCAGCCCCGACCGCAATATTGTTGAACAGACAAAAGCCCATCGGCTGATGAACTTCGGCATGGTGGCCCGGCGGACGGACATTGCAAAAGACACCGCTGGCGCGGTTTGCCATTAAGGCGTCAATGCCGTCCAATACCGCACCGCAGGCATGCAGTGCCGCAGAAATAGAATCCGGGACCAAAGCGGTATCTTCATCAATCTGCACCCGACCTTCCTGCGGGAGGTTTTTTTGCATCACGTCCCAGTAATGCTCAGTATGCACCCGCAGAATATCCTCTTTATCCGCCTTTCTGGCGTCCTCGACCAGTAGATAATCCATCAGACGCTGGGAAATTAACTGATCTTCTATAGCACCGATTCTTTGCGAATTTTCCGGATGACCATATCCATTGTCATGTTTTTTACATTCAGAGTGGCTAATATAGAGAAACATGTATAACCTAAGAGAGTTTACTTATTCTTATTGAAGGAATCAGGTCGATGCAACCACATTACCTAACTCAGCTTTTTAATCCCAAGTCGGTGGCTGTCTTCGGTGCCAGTGACAGAGAGGACTCAGTGGGCGGTACCGCCTTTAACAATTTACTGACTGCCGGCTTTCAAGGAAAAATCTATGCTATCAATCCTAAGCACAAGGAAGTCCAAGGTCAAGCATGCTTCGCGTCTCTGGAAGATGTCGGAGAATCAATCGATCTGGCCGTAATCGCTACGCCGGCACATACGATTATGCCGATTATCAAAGCCTGCGGCCAAGCCAATATCCCCTTTGCCATCGTCCTTTCCGCCGGCTTTGAAAGCGAAGAAGGCAAACTGTTGCAGAAGACTTTGCTCAAAACCGCACGCCAACTCGGTATTCGCCTGCTCGGCCCTAACTGTCTCGGTATTATCCGTCCTAAAATCGGTCTTAACGCCACCTTCAGCAAGAATCAGGCTCAAAGCGGAAAACTGGCACTGGTCTCGCAAAGCGGTGCACTCTGTACCGGTGTACTGGACTGGGCGGAAACCAATGAAATCGGCTTCTCGCTGGTCGCATCCACCGGTGACGCCGCCGATCTGGATTTCGGCGAAATCCTCGATTATCTCGCCAGCGACGCCCAGACCCACAGTATTCTGTTGTATATCGAAGGGATTACCAATGCCCGCCGCTTCCTGAGCGGCCTGCGCAAAGCCGCGCGCGTCAAGCCGGTTATTCTGCTCAAATCCGGTCGCATGCCAGCCGGAACTCAAGCGGCTATCTCACACACCGGCGCTCTGGTCGGATCGGACGATATCTTCAATGCGGCGATCGAACGTACCGGTGTGGTGCGCGCGAAGACCATCAGTCAGCTATTCTCGGCGGCGAAAACACTGACCTACGATTTAACCATTAAACAGAATCGTTTAATGATCGTCACCAACGGCGGCGGTCCGGGTGTTATGGCTACGGATCTGGCTGCGGAGCTGGGCATTCAGATGCCGAAGGTGAGTGAAACGACGCTCAAAGCCCTAAACGAAATACTGCCGGCACACTGGTCGCATAACAACCCTGTCGATATTCTGGGAGACGCGACGCCGGAACGTTATCGCAAAGCGATCGAGATCTGCATGGACGACCCGGAAATTGACGCCGTACTGGTCCTGCTGACCCCGCAAGCGATGACTGACCCGGTGGCAATTGCCCACAGCCTGATCGAAATGCAGAAAACCTCCAACCATAAAAAGCCGCTTCTGACGGCGTGGTTGGGTGAAAATCTGGTTGGACCGGCACGGGAAGCGTTCTATAAAGCTCATATCCCAACCTTCCGGACACCGGAAGCTGCCGTCGAAGCGATGCACTTCATTACCGAATATCATCACAACCAGACCCTGTTAAAACAGATTCCGGAACCGAACGAAACCAGTCATTGCGATATCGACGGTGCCAGACAGATTATTCACAACGCTCTGCGGGAAGGTCGTACGCTGCTTAATACGCTGGAAACCAAGGCGCTTCTAAAAGCTTTCCATATCCCTGTTACCCAGGCGATGATTGCCAACTCCGCTACCGAAGCGCTGGTCGCAGCGGAAAACATCGGCTTCCCGGTCGCTCTAAAAGTGAATTCGGACAAAATCACCCATAAATCGGACAGCGGCGGTGTTGAACTCAATATTCAAACGCCTGCCGAACTGCATCATGCCTATGACCGCCTGGTCGCTTCGGTTAAAGAACACTTCCCAAACGAAGACATTCGTAGCGTCAGCGTCGAGTCCATGCTCAATATGCCTTTCGCGCGTGAATTGATTATCGGCGTCAGCCGCGATCCGGTTTTCGGCCCGGCTATCTCTTTCGGTTCCGGTGGAACCATGGTGGAAATTCTCAAAGACAGCAGCAGTGCCCTGCCGCCGATCAACGAATTTATCGCCAAACGGATGATCGCCTCAACCAAGGTCAGCAAAATGCTCGGAAATTACCGCAATCTGCCCGCGGTACAGGTCGATAAGCTGGTCGAAATTCTGACTAACCTGTCAACAATGGTCAGCGAGCTGCCGGAAGTGGCCGAACTCGACCTGAACCCGATTTTAGCCAACCATCAGCAGGTTCTCGCGGTTGATGCACGTATCCGTGTCGAACGCGCATCGAAAAGCATGGTGCCTTATGCCCATATGGCAATCCATCCTTACCCTCTGCATCTGGAAAAGCACAGTACGACCTCATCCGGCATGGAATTCTGTATCCGTCCGATTCGTGCCGAAGACGCTCAGATGGAGAGCGAATTTGTCGATCACCTTTCGGAAAAGACCAAATTCCTGCGCTTTATGCAAAGTGTGAAATCGCTAAGTCAGGAGATGCTGGTACGTTTTACCCAGATTGACTATGACCAGGAAATGGCCTTTATCGCCTATTGCGAAGAGGACGGCCATCCTAAAGAGCTTGGGGTAACTCGCTACAGTATTAACCCCGACGGTAAAACTGCTGAATTCGCCTTGGTCGTGCATGACGGTTACCAGCACCAAGGGATCGGTACACAATTACTGGAATGCCTGATTGAAGATGCTCGCCGAAAAGGGTTGGATAAACTCAATGGCGAAGTGTTGAAACAGAATCAAGGGATGCTGGCTCTGGCCGAGCAATTCGGTTTCCAGCTCAGTCCTTGTACCGAGGATAAAGGCATTATTCTGGTCGAGAAAAAGCTGTAAAAGCTTCCATAGGCAGCGAAGTTAAAGCTTTTTACGGCTTTATGCTCTGTTATGCAGCAAACGGTGGATATTCGACAAAAACTGGATATCCGCCGGCTCCAGGCCGCAACAGTGATGCAATCAGACTTTTGACTGCTGCTCAACCAGCTGCTGAACCGCAGGATAGTCAACCTTACCGGTACCGAGAACCGGAACCTGTTCAACCAGTACCACGGTTTTCGGAATCATCAATTCGGACACTTGATTCGCTCTGGCAGCATCAATCACCGTTTTACGACTTAAGGTATGATCGTCGGTCACCAGAACCAATTGTTCGCCCTTGCGTTTATCCTCGATCGCAACGACCGCATGATGGCTTTCCGGGCTGGCCTGATTGATATAGGCTTCCACCGCCGTTAAGGAAACCATTTCCCCGCCGATCTTGGCGAAACGCTTGGCGCGCCCTTTAATCCACACAAAACCGTCCTGATCGATATCAACGATATCGCCGGTATCATGCCAGCCTCCGCTTGGAGGCTGAAGCACACCCGGTTTATCCGGCATCAGATAACCGAGCATCACATTCGGCCCTTTGACAAACAGGCGACCACCCTCTTTAATCCCCGGAATCGGCTCAAGACGATGCTCGATCATCGGCACAAACATTCCCACCGAACCATGTTTGAAGCTGGTGGGAATATTAACACTCAAAACCGGAGTGGTTTCGGTAACGCCGTAACCCTCATAGATCGGCTGATGGAATTTCTCCGCATAGACCTGACGGGTTTCCGGACGCAGACGTTCGGCACCGGCTACCAGAGCACGCATGCTGTAAAAATCATACGGATTCGCCTTGCGCGCATAGCCCGTAAAGAAGGTATCGGTTCCGAAAATCAGGCGGGCATTTTTCTGATACACCAGTTCCGGAACCTGATGGTAATGAACCGGCGACGGATAGAAGAAAACTCTTGCCCCTTTCAAAATCGGCCACAGCATCCCGGCGGTCAGACCGAAACAGTGAAAGGTAGGCAGCGCATTGAACAGCTGCTCGTTCGGCATCAGGTTCAGCATGGCGCTGATCTGCTCGATATTGCTGACAATATTGTTATGCGACAGCACCACCCCTTTGGGCGCACCTTCTGAGCCGGATGTGAACAGCACCACCGCTTCCGACTCGGGATCAAGGCGATTGCCCGGCAGAGATTTCGCCGACGCCAGCATGCCCCCGAGCTTATCAAGAGTGCCGATGCTTTCCCGAACCTCTTCGAGAACAATAAAACGCACGTCCGACGACAGTTCTTCGACCAGTTCCTGCAATCCGAACGCATCGATAAAACGCTGCGAGGTAATAATGGTTTTCAATTCCGCTGTTTGGCAGGCGGAGCGAATCACGTTTTTTCCGGCGGTAAAGTTAATCATCGCCGGAACATAACCGTAGGCCTGCAACGCAAAAAAGCTGGCCGGCATACCGCTGACATTCGGCAGCATTAAACCGACACGCTTCTCATCCTTAAGTTCTTTGTGCAAAGCCTTGCCCAAAACTTTGGCCGCAAGCACAATCTTTTTCAGCGTCAGTTCCTGATGGTTAATATCCTCGACACAGATATCACCGGCACGGAATTTCGACTTGGCCTGCAATAAAGCAGTAAACAGGGATTTTTTCTGAATGGCGCCCAGATAGGCACTGTCGCGCATGATCTTGGCCACCTGCTCGGTTAGCAGCCGGTGACGGTCATGCCCTTTGACGCCCTTAGGAACGGAGAGTTGCTGAGCCGGAGAAATCGTCAGGGTGATTTTCGGAAACCAGAAACGTTTTATAAAACCGAAGCGACTACCATCCAGATAAGAAAAACGACTCAGAACCGCACCATCAATGTGAATCGGCAGCAGTATCGCACCGCTTTTGGCCGCAACCATCCCGGTTCCGTCATAAATTTTCATCATGGCGCCGGTGGTGGTAATCCGTCCTTCCGGAAAAATCATGCACTGCTTACCGGTTCGCAGCTCTTCGATCATATGCTTGGCCGCATACGGACTGTGCATATCGACACTGAAATAGTGACTCATCGCCAGAATCCAGCGTTCATGCCATTTGTTGGTGTGGCTTTTGTCGACCATGAACGTGGTTTCGCCCGGTACAAAAAGATCCAGAAGCGGACCGTCCAGCAGGGATACGTGATTCGCAATAATCAGCAGCGGCTGTTTTTCCTGCTTAACCGCCCGGTAGTGTTCCAAGCCTCTGACTTCAACCCGATACAACAGTTTAAAAATCAGCTTTGCCAAAGATTTGAACAACCACTTCATTTACATGACACCCTAAAAGAAAAAAGTTAAAAAAGTACACAAAATTTGCTAATTTGCACCCATTTTAAACAATACGATTACCAAAATGTTCGCAACCGCCAAAATAACCAGCATGGCAAGTAATGAAAGACCCACTCCGAATCCGAACATAAGCAGCAGTGACGACAGCACCATCAGCGCTGAATTGATCAGGTTATTGACGGCTATCATCTGCCCCCGTTGCTCGGCAGGTGTCTTGCACTGCATCAGGGTGTACAGAGGCACAATATAAGCACCGCCAAAGAAGGCCATCAACGCAAAACTGACACTTAATGCCAAGCCGTAAGTACTGGAAAGAAACTCGCTCAGCGTTGTCAGAGCGAAATTTCCGCCGACCGGCGTATGCAGATGAATCAGCCAGACCGCCATCAGCAGGCTGGTACTCATCAAAATCAGTAGAAGCGGATGCCAGCGCAGATGAACCTGCCCTTTGAAAAGCTGTGCTATGCCTGCCGATCCGAGAGCGATGCCAATCGAAAAAAGAGTCAGAAACCAGACCACAACCTGATCATCGGCCTGCAGGCCGTATTTCACCAGAGTCGGAATCTGACTCAGAATCACCGCACCGAAAAACCAGAACCAGGAGATGCCCAGCACCGCAAAAAAGGCTTCCCTATGGCGGAGCGCCTGCTGAAAAATGGACCGGGTGTTACCCCAAAAACGGATTTTTTCGGGGTAGCCCGGATGCGGCCGAACTTCTCCGACGGCGAAACTGGCCAGATAACCTAATGAAGCGACGACAATCACCGCCGCTCCCATAAGGTAAACGCCGTCATCCGGCATTACCCCCAGACCGCCGAGAATCGTTCCCAGCAAAATAGCGACAAAGGTCGAACCGCTAAAAAGCGCATTCCCTTTGATGAGCTGTTTTTCCGGCAGAATCTCCGGCAGAAACGCGTATTTGATCGGGCCGAAAAAAGCCGACTGGGTTCCCATCAGAAACAGTGTAAACAGCAGCAGTTCGATCGACTGTTGAATAAGAGAGATAGCACCGAGCAGCATCACACCAACTTCGGCAAGATTGATTTTACGGATCAGCCAGCGTTTATCGTAGGCATCGGCAAGCTGCCCCGCCAAAGGGGAAAAAAGCAGAAACGGCAGAATAAAAAGTCCGGCAGCCAGCGTCACCAGAAGACCGGTCTGCTCTTCGGACTGGCTTAATTTAAAGGTAATCAGGATCACCAGAGCGTTTTTATAGAGGTTGTCGTTAAAGGCACCGAGAAACTGAATGCCGAAAAATGCCCTGAAAGCGGGGAAACGGAACACCGGCCACATAGACTTGTCCTTTACACTGCGGGATGTCTGCAAGCTTAATGACTCAAGCGGCAAAACTCAAAATTATTTACCGGCCTACTTTCCAATCTCTTTCTTGAAGGCATCGCAAACCAGATCCACAAAAGCTCTTACTTTTGCAGAGAGATGATGCCGGTGCGGATAGACGATATAAATCCCCTGAACCGGCATTTCATAGGATTGCAATACGGCCTGTAAACGACCGCTGTTCAAATAATCGTCGGCAATGAAAGTCGGCAGGCGGCCGAAGCCGATTCCGGCCAGTATCAGCTCCAGTTGCTGAGGCAAGTGATTGGTCTGCGCCTTGGCCGGGACATCAATATGCAGACTCTGGCCGTTGACAAAATACTCCATCATCAAGGGGGCCTGCTGATAGTGGTATTTGATTGCCGGTAGCTGCCGAAGCTGGCTGGGATGGGTAATTTGCGGATACTTCTGCCAGAACGCCGGAGTTGCGCAGGTGACTAAATTAAATTCCGTGACTTTACGACTGATCAGACTGGAATCTTTCGATTCGCCCAAACGCAGAGCGACATCAAACCCCTCTCCAGCCAAATCAACCAGACGGCTGCTGAAATCAACCTGCAATTCCACCTGGGGGTACAGACGCATATAGTCGGTGATCACAGACTGCAGGTGTAAATGTCCGAAACTCAAGGGCACACTGACCTTGATGGTACCGACCGGATTTTGCTGCAAGGAGTGAATATTGTTTTCCATCTCCTGCGCGGAACGCACAATATCGCGCGCTTTGGTGTAATACATCTGGCCAACTTCGGTGAGACTCAAACTACGGGTCGAACGCTGCAGAAGTCGGGCATTCAACCGCTCTTCCAGGCGGTTTACCTGTTTGCTGACAAATGAGACCGACACGCCGAGGTTCTGCGCTGCAGAACTGAAACTGCCCGCCTCAACGACACTCACAAAAACACTCATTCCCTCAAAAACATCCGGTTGCATAGTTACCCTCAGTAATTTATCTCAGTCATTACCACTTAAATGGAAAAAGTCTTTTTATTATCAGCATATTCTCTATTGATTGGAAAAAATTTAAATTATTAAACATGGATCAAGGAACAGAGTTATCCGTTCCCCATTATGGAGAAATGCAATGCAATGGCGCAACGATACAAAAGGCTACGGGCTGGTAGCGATCACTTTACATTGGCTACTGGCAGCAGCTCTGCTCGGGCTATTTTGGCTGGGAACCTGGATGGTCGATCTCGGCTATTACCACAACTGGTACCACGAAGCTCCGAGCCTGCATAAGAGTATCGGCGTACTTGTCGTCGGTTTAATGCTGCTGCGCCTGCTATGGCGTTGGAGCAATCCGAAACCGGCCGCACTGGGCAAAAGCCCAATGCAGAATTTTCTGGCCGAAAGCGCTCACCTGACATTCTATCTGTTGGTGATTCTACTCGGTCTTAGCGGTTATTTCATATCCAGTGCAGAAGGAGAAGCGATCAGTGTCTTCGGGCTCTTCTCGATACCCGCTTTACCTTGGCAATTCGAGCAACAGGCGGATATTGCCGGTGAAGTCCATGAGATTATCGCATGGACATTGATCGCTCTGGTGCTACTGCACCTGGCAGCTGCATTGAAACACCATTTCATCAACCAAGACAAAACTTTAAAACGTATGCTGACAATCAGCAAAGGAGACATATTATGAAGATTAAAGCGACTTTAGGCGCACTGCTTTTAACCCCGGCTCTACTGGCGGCGCCGGTACACAGTGCTCAGGCTGCCGAATACCAGATCGACACTCAAGGCATGCACGCCGCAATTCAGTTCAAGATTAAACATCTCGGCTACAGCTGGCTGAACGGGCGTTTCGAAAAATTTTCCGGCAATTACAGCTACGACAGCAGTAAACCGGGTCAGAGTAAGGTACAGGTCACCATTGACACCACCAGCCTGAACAGCAACCATGCGGAGCGCGACAAACACCTGCGCAGCAAGGATTTCCTGAATGTCAGTAAATACCCGCAGGCAAAGTTCGTCAGTACCAATGTCCAGGCCAAAGGCGATAAATTGACGATTACCGGCGATTTCACCCTGAACGGCGTGACCAAACCTCTAACCATCGACGCTCATAAAATCGGTGAAGGAAAAGATCCATGGGGCGGCTACCGCTCCGGTTTCAGCGGTACAACCAGCTTCAAAATGGCCGATTACGGAATTACCTATGATTTAGGACCGGCCTCAACCGAGGTCTTTCTGACTCTGGATATCGAAGGGGTTCGTAAGTAAGTCTTGCCGAGGAAAGGGTACCCTTTCCTCGGTTTCTTTTCACGTGAAACGACGGCTATTTTTGCAGGCAGCCATTGAGAAAAATATGAATCGCCTGTTTAAGCGCCTGATGCAGCTGTTGCTCTTCAATCGTTTCACCGAACAGTCGCGGATAAAGGAAAGGCCCTTTAATCATTTCGATAAACTGAGAAGCCGCCAGATAAGGATCTTCGAGCTCGAGTTTTCCCTTGTCTTTCATGCGCTGCAGATAATCGCCAAGGATTCGAATCCCCGTCTGCGGACCGAGTTGATAAAAAATACGCTGTATCTCGCTCTGCTCAAAGTTATTTTCGGTCACGACCAAGCGATAAACAGCAATTCCATCCGGGGTTGAAGTCACTCTTTGCAGACATTCACCAAACCGAAAAAGGTTGGTTTCGATATCGTCCTGCCAGAAATCCATATGGGCAAAAGGCGTAAACAGCTCATCGGTTTTCAGCCGGAAGACCGCTTCGAAAAGCCCGAGTTTATTGCCGAAATAGCGATAGAGCGTATTCAGGGAACCTCCGGCTTCCTTGACGATCTCATTGACGCTGGTACCCGCATAACCAAATGAAAAGAAATGTTTTTCCGCCACCTCAAGCAATTTTCTTCGGCGCTCCAGACCTCGTTTATTGGTCGAAACTTCCGGTTTAGCCTGTGCAACAGTTTCTTTATCAGTGGATTGATTGGCAGGATTTTGCGTCATAGATTCCCTTAAACAGCTCAAATTTTTACACCACATATTATATACATAATCCCCGAAAATGCTTTTAAAGCGGCATTGATAAAAGAATCATACGATTTTTTTAAAATAAATGTAGTGACAATTACACTTTTATGTATAAAATATTCTTTTCGTTTAATAATTAAAGACTTAATCACTCTTTAAGGCTGGCTCTATATGAAATACTCTCTCGCAACATCACACCGCAAATCGTTTTTACCTTTGGTAATCTGCTCCTTTTTAATGCTGGGTCTTGTACACAGCAATAAAGTCATTGCTGCCGACGGCAATGCTGCAGGCAAACAGGAAAGACCGCCTATGCCGGTTCAGGTTGAAAAAGTCAGCCTGCAGAATTTCCCATACAAGGCGAACTACCCTGCACAGCTGGCAGCCAGTAAATCGGTTGAAGTACATGCCCGTGTCACAGGTATTATCGAAAAGCAGTTCTATCAGGAAGGCCAGCTGGTCAAAGCCGGCGACAAGCTGTATCAAATTGATGACCGTCGCTATGTGGCGGCAAAAGAACAGGCAGCAGCGCTTCTGCAAAGCGCCAAGGTTCAGGTAACGCAAAGCAAGATCAATTATGACCGTGTCAAAAAGCTGCGCGAGAAACAGTCTGTCAGTATTCAGGATGTCGATGACGCCTATACCGCATGGCAGGTTGCCCTGGCGGATCGTGATGCAGCGCAAGCCAAACTGCACAGTGCTCAGATCGAACTGGACGACACGACAATCGAAGCGGAAATCAGCGGTGTCATCGGGCAACGTCAGATGGATGTCGGCGATCTGATCAATCCGGAAGCCGGTGTCAGCTTACTGAACAGCATTACTCAAACCGATCCGGTTTATGCGCATTTCTCGATTTCCGATAATGATCGTCAGACATTTTTGGAACAAGTGGATGCCGGTTTGGTCAAGCCTTTCGACACGCCGAAAGTCGCGTTAATCAGCGCCAGTGGTTCCACGATTCAAGAAAGTCAGGTTGATTTTATCGATACGCAATTGGATGCAGCGACCGCCAGTCAACCGGTTCGAGCAACCTTTGCCAATCAGGACAACCGACTTCTTCCCGGTCAGTTCGTTCGCCTCGAAGCAACTCTTGGAGAATGGCAAAACATGCCGAGTATTCCGGAATCCTCGGTAATGCAAGTCGGCGCTCAGGCGTTTGTTTATGTGGCAAAAGACGGCATGGCACAAATGCTGCCGATTCAGCTTGCCGGTCTTTATCAGGGACGCTGGCTGGTTAAGGGCGGTCTTAAGGCCGGTGATGAAGTCATTACCGGGAACCTGATCAAGTTGCGCCCTAAAACTCCAGTCACCGTTCTGCCGCCACAATCCGCCGATAAGAACGCGGGAGGTAAATAATGCTGTCGAAATTCTTTATCGATCGGCCGGTTTTCGCATCAGTATTTTCGCTGATAATCGTTATCGCCGGTTACATGGGGATGAAATCCCTGCCGATCTCGGAGTATCCGCAAATTGTGCCGCCTCAGGTTCAGGTGCAGGCAACCTATCCGGGCGCCAGTGCCGAAACTCTGGCTGAAACCGTCGCCGCGCCTCTGGAGCAGGCGATTAACGGGGTTGATAATATGCTGTATATCAACAGTGTATCCTCATCCTCCGGGGTTCTGACTCTGACCGTGACCTTCCAGATCGGTACCGATATCGATCAGGCGAACATCAACGTCAATAACAAAGTGCAAGGCGCTTTGAACAAACTGCCGGCCGAAGTCCAGCAACTGGGAGTTAAGGTCAATAAACGCTCCCCGAGTATTTTGAAAGTCATCTCCCTGTATTCGGGTGACGAAAGTCTTGATACGGTCTTTATCGCTAACTACGGTCTGATTAACGTAGTTGACGAATTAGCGCGTATTCCGGGCGTCGGCGAAGTTCGCCAGTTCGGTTCCAAAGACTACTCAATGCGCATCTGGCTCAACCCGAACAAATTGAAGAAGTTTGACCTGACGCCGGCCGATGTCCAAGCGGCTATCCGTCAGCAGAACTCTCAGTTTGCCGCCGGGAAATTCGGTGCCGAACCGAACGAAACCGGACAGGCCTTTACCTATACGGTTACCACGGCAGGACGCCTGAATAATCCGGAAGAGTTCGAAAACATTATTCTGCGTTCAGAACCGAACGGCGCCCTATTGCGTCTGAAAGACGTAGCCCGTGTCGAACTCGGCGCTCAGGCGTACAACTTCAACGCCACTTTTGACGGCAAACCGACCGTTCCGATGGGCGTTTTCCTGCAACCTGGTGCCAACGCTCTGGAAACCGGCGAGAGAGTTGACGCTGTAATGGCCGAATTAGCCGAGCGTTTCCCACAGGGGCTGGACTACTCCATTCCGTATGACACCAACGAATTCGTTAAGATTTCGATCGATAAGGTTCTGTATACACTTGTTGAAGCGCTGATTCTGGTGGTACTGGTGGTCTTCCTTTTCCTACAGAACTGGCGTGCCACCTTGATTCCTGTCCTGGCGATTCCGGTATCGATTGTCGGTACTTTCGTCGGTATGTATCTGCTCGACTTTTCGATCAACCAGCTGACACTGTTCGGCATGATTCTGGCCATCGGGATCGTGGTCGACGATGCCATTATCGTGGTCGAAAACGTCGAACGGATTATGCGCACGGAACATAAAGGACCAAGAGAAGCGACCATTCAGGCAATGAACGAAATTACCGGACCGATTATCGCCATCGTTCTGGTTCTCGGTGCGGTCTTTATTCCGGTGGCCTTTATCGAAGGTCTGAGCGGCGAAATGTATAAACAGTTCGCCATCACCATTGTTATTTCGGTAACCATTTCCGGTATTGTCGCTCTGACGCTGACTCCGGCACTGTGCGCGAATATGCTCAAAGAAGGACATCAGCAGGCAAACTTCCTGTTCCGCGGCTTTAACCGTGGGTTTGAAGGCTTGACCAAAGGTTTCAGTGCCGGTGTTCGCACCGTTATGCGCTACAGCTTGGTCAGCATCCTGCTGTTCGGCGGGCTGGTTTATGTCACTTACGACACTTTGCAAAGCCTGCCGAAAAGCCTGGTACCGCAAGAGGATAAGGGAACCCTGTTTGTTCTGAGCTACCTGCCTCCAGCTTCGTCGCTGGCACAGATGGAAGACGTACGTGATCAGGTCAGCGAAACCTTACTGGCTCACCCGGGGGTCAAGCACTCGGTCAGCTTTGCCGGTTTTGACCTGCAAACCTTTACTAACCGTACCGACTCCGGTGTCTCTTTCGTAAAACTCGAACACTGGGATCAACGTCTGGAACAAGGCTTGCCGTCCAACGCGATTGTCGGCCAGCTGTTTGGTCAACTGAATGCCATCCCGAATGCCTTCAGTATCCCGATCGGTATGCCAACCATTATGGGGATGAGTATGACCGGTGGCTTTGAAGCCTACCTGCAAAACCGTAACGGAACCGGTTCCGAAGCCTTGAATAAAGTCGCGCAGGAATTGGTGGCCAAGGCGTCTCAACGCCCTGAACTGCAGCAGGTTCGCACCACATTCAATACCCGTGTACCACAATATGAAGCACTGGTAGATCGTGAAAAAGCACAGCTGTTGAATGTGTCGGCTTACGAGATTTTTGCGGCAATGCAGGCGACATTCGGAAGTTTGTACGTCAACGACTTCACTCTGTTCGGACGCACCTTCAAAGTGAACCTGCAGGCTGAAGCCGACTATCGCGACACGCCGGATAAACTGTCACAGGTCTTTGTCCGTTCGCAAGACGGCAATATGATTCCGTTAAGCGCATTGGTAACGGTCGAACGGAAAACCGGTGCCGATACCGTGGATCGCTTCAACCTGTTCGCATCAGCTAAAATGATGGGCGATCCGGCACCAGGTTACTCGTCCGGACAGGCTCTGGCCGCTTTTGAGGAAGTGGCTGCGGAAGTCTTGCCGGATGGTTTCCAGCTTGGTTGGGTCGGCGAAGCTTATCAACAGAAAGCCTCTTCGGATTCCGGATCGCAAGCTTTCCTTTTCGGGTTGCTGTTTGTATTCCTGATTCTGGCAGCTCAGTATGAACGCTGGTCAATCCCGCTGGCGGTAATTACTGCAGTGCCCTTTGCGGTACTGGGGGCTTCGCTGATGGTCATGTTCAGCGGACTGAGCAACGATATTTACTTCGAACTCGGTCTTCTGACGCTGATCGGTCTGTCGGCGAAAAACGCGATTCTGATCGTTGAGGTTGCCATGCAGAAACGCCGTGCAGGCATGTCACTGAGTGAAGCGGCCGAGCTGGCGGCAAAAACCCGTTTCCGTCCGATTGTTATGACCTCGCTGGCCTTTACCATTGCAGCCATCCCGCTCATGCTTTCGGAAGGTGCAGGTGCGGCGGCTCGTGTATCGGTCGGAACAGGACTGGTCGGCGGCATGATCGCAGCGACCCTCTTAGCTCCGCTGTTTGTTCCTATGTTCTTTAAATTGATTGCCGGTTTAAGCGAAAATAAAAGCATTCTTCGCAAAAAGCCAAGTTAATTAATCGAACACTTTTATAAGAAAAACCCCCGAATAGGAATGTCTATTCGGGGGTTTTTTGTATCAGCCCGCATACACTTTAAACTCTTCTAGAACCCTATCCATTCACTTAATGAATTCAAACCCTGAATTTAGGTTTACGGAATTTATTTTTCTCCAAAAAAGCAAACAAACAAAAACATACAAACTGATTCATTCTATCTACCAAAAACATACATTTAACAACATTTACTTAAAATTTCCCTTAAAAATCAATATTTTATTACCTATCCAAATGCACCAACTTATATAAACAAAATGGAAATTTAGCACCAAAAAAACAATTTAAACTTTTATAAAAATGCATGTTTACGCGTAACACATTGTTTTAATTAATTAAAAAGTATTTAGGCCAAAATTATTCTTAATCAATAAAGTTTATTAAGTTTTTCTGAGTCAAAGAAACTCTTAACTTTGAACAAAGTTAAACATTGGCCATTTTTTTAACAACTTTCCTTAACTTTAGTTTCACTTTCAATGTAATAACGCAAATTTACAAGGAGCAGCCAACCATGTCAGGATTGGAGAATACGAAGCAGAGTGTTCCATCAAAAATAGATGAATACGAAGCAAAAATAGAACACCTCGAAGAAGAAGTCGATCACGTACTCGGTGAAGAGTATGAACACTGTGCCGTGCCGGCAAATGCCAGAAGAAGCATGTTTTCGGTCAGTATGGTATGGATCGGCTTCCCGATGATCATCACCGGCGCCATGACCGGCTCTCTGCTGGTAATGGGGATGGGATTCATCGATGCCTTATGGGCAATGATCATCGGTAACGTATTAATGTTCGCCTACGTTGGCGGATTAGGACTTCTTGGAACCAAAAAAGGGTACAACTTTGCACTGATCGCCAGTGTCGTTTTCGGGCGTAAAGGCTACGTTTTAGCCTCCGGACTCTTAGCCACCCTGTTACTGGGCTGGTTCGCGGTGCAAACCGGGATTACCGGTGCTTTGATCAATAGCGCCTTTGATATCAACTATACGATGATGGCGATTATCGCCGGTATCCTATATATCGCTATCACCTTCCTCGGTGTTCGCGGCTTGCACTGGATCGGTATGATCTCTGCCCCGCTTTTCGTGATCCTGGGCTTATGGGTTGCTTTCGATGCTGCCAGCACCACAACTTGGGCAGAAATCGCTGCCTATCCGGGTAACAACCCTGAAGTTCCAATGGCCTTCGGTATCGGTTTAACCATGGTAATCGCACTATTCATCGATGCCGGAACCGTAACCGGTGACTTCAACCGCTGGGCAAAAGATTCTAAAAGCTCTCTGGTTGCGACATTCAGCGCATTCCCGTTTGCAAACATGATCGCGATGCTTGTCGGTGGAATCATGACCGCCGCTCTTGCTGTTCCGGATGCAAATCCTTTCGGTGCCGACAACATGTTTGGTTACATGATCTCGCAAAACATCGGCTGGTTGGCTGTAGTCGCTTTTGTATTCTTACTGCTTAACCTAGGTTCCGTTTGTTCTCACTGCCTATATAACGCTGCAACCGGTTGGTCGCGCATCGTAGGAAGCCACATGCGTCTTCTAGCCGTCATTCTAGGTGCGATCGGTATCGTTATTGCCGCAACCAACGTTTGGGCGTTCTTCATCGAATGGCTAAGCCTGCTAGGAATTCTTGTTCCACCAATCGGTGCAATTATCTTGATTGACCAGTACCTGATGAGAAAAGACTCTGAAATCGACACCGACTGGCGTCCGAAAGCCTTTATCGCTTGGGCTATCGGTTCTGTTGCTGCTTTCATTGTTGAAAAGTCTTTCCCTGGACTGTCAACAGCGGTTTCTTCATTCATCATCGGTGGTTTGGCTTACTGGGTAATCATGTCAAGCAGCAAATCAGCCGAAGCCAAGTAATTTAGATTTAATTTTGGAGATTTTAATAACGTGAAAGATTATCAAATTTTTGAACTGGGTGATTTCGTTACACAAGGCGGAGCCACTATTCGAGACGCAAAACTGGCTTACAAAACGTTCGGAACATTAAACGAAGCCAAAGACAATGTGATTGTCTACCCAACCTGGTATTCCGGTCAGCATTACGATAATGAATGGCTAGTCGGTGAAGGCATGGCTCTGGATCCGGAAAAATATTTCATTATTATCCCGAACATGCTGGGGAATGGACTTTCTTCCTCTCCAAGCAACACCCCTGCACCATATGATCAGGCGCGTTTTCCGGGTACCACACTTTATGACAATGTATCGGCGCAACACCGCCTTGTCACAGAAGTGTTCGGTATCGAAAAAATTGCCTTGGTTGTCGGCTGGTCTATGGGCGCACAGCAAACGTATCAATGGGGTGCGCAATATCCGGATATGGTTGAACGTATCGCTCCGTTCTGCGGATCGGCGAAAACCTCGGTGCATAACTTCGTTTTCCTGGAAAGTGTCAAAGCCGCTCTGACTGCAGACGTTGCTTTTGAACACGGCTGGTATGAAAAGCCACCAACAAAAGGTCTACGAGCAATGGCCCGCGTGTATGCCGGCTGGGGCTTTTCTCAGCCGTTCTATCGCCAGGAACTATTCAGAGAACTGGGTTATTCATCACTTGAAGACTTCTTGGTAGCATTCTGGGAAGGCTTCTTCCTTGAGCGTGACGCCAATAACCTTCTAGCAATGCTGTGGACTTGGCAGAACGGTGATATCAGTGCCAACCCGATCTACAACGGCGACTTTGAAAAAGCACTGGGTTCCATCACGGCTAAAGCGATTGTTATGCCGGGCGCAACCGACCTGTATTTCCCTCCAGAAGACAACGAATACGAAGTCAGCAATATGCCGAATGCGGAATTCCGTCCAATTCCATCTGTTTGGGGGCATTTCGCCGGTGGGCCTGGCTTAAACCCTGTCGACGTCACTTTCATTGATGACGCACTGAAAGAGCTGCTTGCCAGCTAAGCCACTACAAGGGCGATCATTCGATCGCCCTTTTCATTCCTCACAGCAAAATCCAAATTATTTATAAGGAGAAGACTCTATGAGTGGACTCGGAGGACTTAATAAATCCCCTAACGGCGTCGTCATCGGGATGGTCCAAAAACAGCTTCCAAACGTCAAAACCCCGGAAGATCTAGCAAGTGAAACCCAGAAGGTATGCGATCTGGTCCGTAAGGCGCGGCGGCAAATGCCGACCATGGATCTGGTCGTTTTTCCCGAATACTGCCTGCATGGCCTGTCCATGGATACCAACCCGGAGATAATGTGCCATCGTGACGGCCCCGAAGTGCAAGCTTTTCAGGCCGTGTGCAAAGAGAATCAAATCTGGGGCTGCTTTTCGATTATGGAATTCAACCCGAACGGCAACCCCTACAACACCGGGATCATCATTGATGATCAGGGGGAAATTCAACTTTTCTATCGCAAACTTCACCCCTGGGTTCCGGTTGAGCCATGGGAACCTGGCGACATGGGTATTCCAGTCTGCGACGGCCCTCGCGGTTCCAAACTGGCATTGATTATCTGTCACGACGGAATGTTCCCGGAAATGGCTAGAGAGTGCGCTTACAAAGGCGCCAATATTATGTTGCGTACCGCGGGCTATACCGCCCCTATTCGCCACAGCTGGAAAATCACCAACCAGGCCAACGCCTTCTGTAATCTTATGGTAACTGCCAATGTCTGCCTGGCAGGAAGTGATGGAACCTTTAATTCGATGGGCGAAGGGTCGATCATAAACTTTGACGGTGTTCCCATTGCTGAAGGAAACGGACTTGCCGACGAAATCATTACCGCAGAAGTGCGTCCGGATCTCGTTGACGAAGCTCGCAATACCTGGGGCGTTGAAAACAACATTTATCAATTCGGACATCGCGGCTATGTTGCGGTCAAGGGCGGTGCAATGGATTGCCCCTATACCTATATGACCGATCTGGCTCAGGGCAAATACAAACTGCCTTGGGAAGATAAAATACAGGTTACCGATGGAACCAGTTGCGGATTCCCGCCCCCGGAAAGAACTTACCAGCCGCAATAACTTTTCACGTGAAACGCCTGAACTCAGTCAGAACAACAGGCATGTGAATAAACGTTATCTAGCTGGCCAGCTGATAAAAAGCCGACATCACGTCGGCTTTTTTGATTCGCTCAATTTCATTAACGCTGCCCATGCTTGAAATATTGATACGCCATAATCACAGCAGACAGTAAGACAAGAATAGAAGAAACCCCCAGAATCGGCCCAAGAGTCGCTTCAGGAGCGCTGCCGCCATACAGCAGGAAAAGCCCCGCTACCATAACCAGAGCACCGATTTGATGCAAAATGAACTGGCCTTGAGCCAGCTTACCGGCTTGTATCCCATCTGCCAGACAAAGTTTGTAGGTTAAACCATAGGCAAAATTCAACAAAAAACCGACCAGCATAATATGCGCGTGGGTCGGAAGCTGACCATGATCTTTAGAGGCTGCCATATAGATTCCTAAAAGCAGCCCCGCCAATAGATAGATCCAGGAAATTGATAAAAACTTACGAGCCATAATCCCTCCAGATACCACATGTATTTATTGAAAGACTTTGCTTATTTATAGCGTAAATTTCACCGGAGGCAACAAGCATTACAAAACACTAATATCTTTTAAATTCAATTAGTTGAAAATGATTTAGGCATTATTCAACGACCCTAGGCGATGCAAGCGATATGGATTTCCCCTTTTAACGCCACAACAGGAACACAGCCAAAAAACACCAGAAAACCGCTTATTCAGGTAAGATTTTATGCAACCCTTTTTGTTTGGAGTCTTTGTGTGACAACCCCGTCTGAAATTCTGCAATTCTGGTACACCCCGCCGATATCGGAGCACTGGTTTAATTCCACCCCGGAAATCGATATGGAAATTCGTCGGAGATTCGAATCTTTATGGCAACAGGCCGCCGACAATGAATTGGAGCACTGGAAGCAGAGTGCCGAAGGGTGTTTGGCGCTGTGTATCGTGTTGGATCAGTTTCCGCTGAATATGTTCCGCGGCGAAGCCAAAAGCTTTTCGACTGAGCAACAGGCCGTAGCCGTCTGTAAACTGGCCGTGGCAAACGCTTTTGATCTTGAGCTGCCGCTCGAACAACGAGCATTTCTGTATATGCCTCTAATGCACAGTGAAAATCTTGAAGACCAGAATGAATCGGTGCGTCTTTTCGAAAACGCCGGCTTGGAAAACAACACCCGTTTTGCCCGACATCACCGCGAAATCGTGCGCAAATTCGGTCGCTTCCCGCACCGCAATAAAGCCCTTGGCCGGCAAAACTCGCCAGCCGAAATCGACTATCTCAACTCACCGGAAGCTTTCAAAGGTTAATTGACATTAAATGCATCAATTAACCGGACTCCTGCTGTCACAAAGCCCCATAAGGTCCGCTCCCGGTTTGCAGCCTTAAATTCAAGTTGTTAGCATAAAAAAGCAACCTAATCCGCGACGACAGTCCTCTCTTCTCATCCTGGACATGATAAATCAGGTCAAAGGAGCCTTTTTATGCATATGAAACTTCAATCTTTGAAGCCTCATCTCTTTTCAAAACAAAGCAAAAATCTTTGCACTTTTACTCAGCAGAAAATTTTCAAACATAACGCGCGCTACGGAGCCTTTATAGGTAGCTTAGTTTTGACGACTGCCTTAACACCGCTTTCGGCACAAGCCGACCACACCTTTACTCTGGGAGCCTGGTACAACTTCGCCGAAGAAAACGATAACCTGCCGACCGATGCCTACACCAAAAACGGTGAATTCGGCAATGAAGCGGTCATTTTTTATATGGACGGCAATACAGAACCGGGTCATGGTATCTGGTCCTACTCGGCCGAACTGCGCATCGGACCGGGCAGCTTTACCGATGTTGATAATAATGCCACAGGCGACGAAATATCCCTGCACGAAGCCTGAATCGGCCTGGATTTGAACGACAGCCATAAGGTCATCATCGGAAAAAACCAGGTTCCTTTCGGCTGGAAAACATCTAACTTCTAGCCAGGAGATATGTATCAAGCGGGCTACTATCGCGCCGAGATTCACCTGAGCGAAGGCGGCCAGGATTATGATGTCATGGGCTGGTCGAAATTGGCGATTATTAATGATGTGATTGACCACTACCACAAGCATATGCACTTCCTGCATATCCTTCGTTAATTGACAAAGCATCATTAATAAAAAAGGGGCTGAAAAGCCCTTTTTTATTTTCGGATTTACATTAAGACACCTTAAAGCGCGGCGATAATCTTGTCGGCAACGCGGAATGCGTTGGCGTAGATGGTCCAGGTATAGGTCACGCTGCCGCCGGTCGGCATAAAGCTGCCATCGGTCACATACAGGTTTTCGCAGTCGTGCATGCGGCAATCTGGGTCCAGTACCGAAGTTTCGATATCGGTGCCGAAACGGCAGCCACCGGCCATCAGATTGGCAGGAGGCGATCCGCTGACCGACCAGTTGATGTTTTTCGCCCCCATCTGCTGCAAAACGCCGGCCGCCTTGTCAGCCAGATAGTTTCCGATTTTCAGGTCATGTTCGTGGTAACCGAGTCGCACTTTCGCCACCGGCTGATTCCAACGATCTTTCACTGAAGTGTCCAGCGAAACAAAACAGTTATCAGTCGGCAGCCAATCGTTAAAAACCTCGAAGTTCAGAGTCTGCTGGCCGCTAATCGCCGATTTTATGCGTTTTTGCAGCGTCTCACCCCACAACAGATTACCGTCGTCGTCCCATTTCTGCGGCA
The DNA here is from genome assembly GCF_013282625.1 of Thiomicrorhabdus xiamenensis. Taxonomy (NCBI): domain Bacteria; kingdom Pseudomonadati; phylum Pseudomonadota; class Gammaproteobacteria; order Thiotrichales; family Piscirickettsiaceae; genus Thiomicrorhabdus; species Thiomicrorhabdus xiamenensis. Next base: position 60,644 of record NZ_CP054020.1, on the reverse strand, counting down.
GCGCCTGTGGCAAGGCGTTAGGGTGGCGCAGCAGAAAATCGATCGTCCCGCCTTTAACGCGCCCGCCCAAGGCTTCGTCGTCGATGACATACCACTCCTGAAGATTCCGGTTAACAAACGGACCACGCGTTTGCAGCGCTTTAACGCTTTCAGGGTCCAAATCGGCATACGGCAGATCCCCGCTTCCGGCACCACCGGCGGAAAACAGCAGATTCTTACCGACCTGATCGTGATTATTACCGAGCCCTTTGAGGTGTTTCGGGCCAACGGAAGCAAGCAGCAATCGACTGGTTTCCACGGCCTGACAAGCAACCACGAAAATCTTTGCCGACACTCTCTGTACCTGCTCTTCGGCATTCACAAACTCCGCTTCGACCACTTTACCGTCGGCTCCGGAAATCAGTCGATTCACTTTGCAGTTATCCCAGATATGGCATTTACCGCTCTCGACGGCACGATCCAGTAACGCGGCACGCGAACTACCCTTAGCGCCCGAAGCACAGCCGTAACTGCCGCAAAAACCGGAGTATTCACAGCTTCGGCGCCCCTTATCCGGCGAGGAAAGAATCGCCCGCGGCGTCGGCAACGGCTGATAACCGAGCGCATCACAGGCACTCTCGATCCGCTTGACGATCGGATGTTCAGCCGTCGGTTTCTGGGGAAAGTCTTTCGTCGAACGCGGCTCAGCAAACGCATGCGCAACTGCATGACCGGATACGCCAACCTCACTCTCCACCAACGTATAATAAGGTTCAAGATCGTCGTAAGAGATCGGCCAGTCTTCTATATTGGCTCCTTCAATTGCGCCAAACTCCGATTTAAGACGGAAATCCTGCGGTTTGAGACGATAGAAAAAACCACTCATCAGATTACTCGAACCGCCGACCATATTACCGTTCCAGAAATTCCATCCCGACTGCGAAGTCGCTTCGGAATACCAGTTTCCGTATTCGTTGCGGGTTTCCAGAACATGTTGCTCGTCAGCCAGATCGGGGGTAAAAATAGAATGTCGGCAGCAGCTCAATTCATCTTTGAAAAAATGTTCTTCCTTAAGCCACGGCCCTTTTTCCAAGACTAAAACCTGATAACCGGCCTGAGCCAACCGAAAAGCCACTGGACCGCCGCCGGCACCGCTACCGATCACACAGACATCAAATTCAGGGGTATGTGCACTCATTAACTCTATCCTTTAGTCAGACGTTTTTCGTCATTCTGGCGATAGAGCCGCTGACGCTTTTGGTAACCGAGCTCATAATAGCGATCCTGAGCCTGCGGACGCGGAAATCCTGGAATCTGCCCGACCGATTTCCAGCCGGCTCCGTCAGGATTACCGCTGTATACCGGATCCGTGACCAGCGCTTCTATCAGATTATCAATGATTAACGACAGCCAGTTCTCTCCGGCACGGCTTTTGACGATTTTCTGCAATAGCGCTTCTTTTTCGGCGTAGTCCAAAGCAGCAAAACGTCGACGATAATCACTGATCGACAGGTCGTTTAACCACCCCACACCTTGAAATAAGAACTGTTGCTCCTCATGATCGGCCAAAGGTCTTTCGAATTTGCTTTGCAGATAGTCCAAAGCTTTAAACTGTTTAGCGCTCAAACCGCTCTCGGATGCCGGAAAAAGGTGATTTTGCACGGCATCAAGACTCAACCACGGGTCTTGCAGAGGGCTCTCGGCGCCGACATCCGAGTGCTTAGAGACAGAGTTACGCGCATAAACCGGACCGATCACACCGGTTACAGGAAGGATTGAAGCTAATTTCAGCAATTGACGCCGATACAAAGCTCCTCCCTCTTTTTCATTGGCGTTTTTATGCAACTTAAATGGAGAATCACTCATAAACCGTCGATCTCACTCTTTTACCGACTAATTAAAGTAGGTATTTATGCTAACAAATTCTATTCATGGTTAGTGTTTATAACCGAGTCAAAATGAAAATTAAATGCACCAAACTAATAAGTATCTCTAAGCATTGCGATTGGAAATTTCATTGCCCATCTGTCTTAAAAGCTTCATATTCCCATAACAAAAGGGCTTTACAATCAGCGCGGCTCACTAAAAAGTAAACTTGGTTTACCTTTTGCTTAAAGCTCGATTGCGTGAAAAAGTTGTAGCAAAAATTAAAAAATTTTTACCTTTTTACCAAAATAGACTTTATAAAAAGTCATAAATAAATATAATGATCTACCCAAGAGTTAAAATGGAATTGATTTTTCATCTCATTTCGATAAAGAGCAAAAAGTATCTTGTTCTCAGATGGATGTAATCGAAAAGACTTTGATCTAAAAATTTTGCTATCGGCTGAGATTTCCAAAGAACTTCTCATCAAATAATGCCGAAATCGAAGCCAATAAAACTAAAATGAGTAATTCCATCGACTCTTATTTTGTACACATACTTAAGTAAGTTGATTGAAAAAAACGCTATGAAAATAACCAATCTAGCCCTGCTCACTCTGTTTTTAGGCGTCACCTTTGCTTTACCGAATATCTCCGTCGGAGACTATGCCAAAAGGCAAGACAGTCACAAAGTTGTCTACCATATCAATTACGACAACTATGAAAAGCAGACCTCAGCCTTAAGAAATATCCAATATCATCTCAACGAAGTCGGTGAAGACAACATTGACCTTCGCGTCATATTAGATGGTGATGGCCTTTCTCTGCTTCTGAAACCGGAAGCCCTGCACCACTTGCATAATTTCAAAGCCGGAAACGCGACACTGACAATGCAACAAAAAATCGACCAACTGAAACTTAACGGCGTAAAGTTCAATATCTGCCGTAACACGGTCGAGGGCTATCATATCGACGTCAATAACGACCTATATGATGTGGAAAAGAAAGACATTGTGCCCAGCGGCGTGGCCGAATTGGCCAAACTGCAGGCAAACGGTTTTGTTTATCTGAGACCATAATGCTTCTAGCATGGTCTCATAACCTCATATTTTGATGTAGCTCCAGCCGGAATTCAGTCGTTCAGCCATCTCATCCACAGCCGGTTTATTATGTTTGACCTTATCAATCAGATGGATCGGCTCGCCTTTCAGGCTCGCTCTTTGCAGGGCTCTTTGACAGGCGTACAGCGCTATGCCGCTGTATTGCTCCAGAAGCGCGCTTAATTCAGCGTTATTGGGGCTATTAATATCGAACAAGCGAACACCATCGGAATTGGTAATCACATCCACTTTAAGCGACGGCCCCTTTTCCGCATACAAACTTTTAATTTTATGCAGAGCGGCCACTTGCTTACTCAAATCATCCGAATCGATATGGATAATGAATTTATCCGTCACGACGTTTTCGTTAAGCGCAGATGCCTGCATAGTCTGCAGATCGGTCGAATGCTGTAAAAACCCGACGTTACCACCTAACAGAACCCCCATAACCAATGCAGCCGCCGCGGCCTTGGGTACATTCCAAAAAGGCTTTTTAGCTGCCGGCAACGAAAAAACAGGCTCCGGTACCGAAATATCTCCATAAGCCTGTCTGATACTTGACTTGAGCGCGCGTAACTCGGCAACTCTCTCAATAAGCTGAGCATCCGCTTCAATACAGCGTTCGACTTCAAGTCGCTCTTCCGTTGACAGCTGATCATCGACATAAGCCTGAAGCTGATAATCTTCAATTTTATTGTGCATTTCTAGTGTCCTCTAAAAGCGACGACTTTAGTGTGAAGGTCTTGTTTCTGTAACAGCTCTTTGAGCCTCTGACGTCCACGTGAAATCCGGCTCATTACGGTGCCGATCGGCGTTGCGGTAATATCGGCAATTTCCTGATAACTGAACCCCTGCAAATCCGCCAGTACAATCGCTTCCCTCTGATCGTAAGGCAATCTCGCAACCGCCCGATAAAGCATCTCGTGCCGCTGTTTCTTGATCAACTCGCTTTCGCTGCATTCGTGGCAATGATGAACATCGATTTCCGACTCTTCGACCCACTCCCAGCGTTTCTTAAAACGCATATCGTCTAGAAACTGATTTCGCATGATCTTGGCAAGCCATGCTTTTAAATGCTGCAAACTGTTTAGATCTTCACGTTTTTCAAGCGCTTTCAGCATAGTTTCCTGAACCAGATCCTGTGCAACCGACGGGTGGTGGCACCAGGCGTAGGCCAGTCGGTAAAGACTTGAATATTGCTTCTTTAAAGCCTCGTTAAACTCTCTGCGGTCTCGCGCGGCGCAAAACAAATTTGCGACTTTGCTGCCTAATTTCATTTTTGTGAATCCGCTTTCCAAAATTGTGAGTTTTTCGATAGTAATGGAAGAACAAAAACGAATGCAACAAAAATTTTATTCGGCGCTTACGCGAATTTTCATAAAAATATTAACGATTTATAAAATAAAAAATACTGCTCGATAAATAAAAATTACTGGTCTAAAAAGTTGGAATAAACTCCTGCTCCCATTCGTTTAACCAACAGGAAACTCAAAAAAGGAGCTAACCGACCATGAGAAAACCTCTGCCGATCAAGGCACACACATTCGCCGTCTACCGCTTATTTATCCAAAGTAGTCTGGCTTTTCTATTCACCCTGCTTTCGACCACAGCCATGGCTGCACAGGAAGAGGCACCTCTACCGGATACATTTGCCGAACATAAAGTCGTACTGCAAATCAGCGACGCCGATCCGAAAAAACAGGTTCTGGTATTGAATGTCGCCGCCAACCTGCAACGGTATTACGGTCCATCGAATCTGGATATCGAAGTTGTTGCCTTTGGCCCGGGCGTCCGTCTGATGCTTAAAGACAATGCCAATTCCGCGCGTATCAAATCCATGATCAATGCGGGAGTTCGTTTCAGTGCCTGCTCGAATACCTTGCAGAATTTCGCAAAAATTCTCGGCCAGAAACCGGAAATCATCGACGGCGTACAAAAAGTTCCTGCCGGAGCCGGACGTATCCTGCAACTGAACGCTGCCGGATGGCAGATTTTAAAACCTTAAAAATAAAATTAATAAAACAAGCTTACTTAGAGGAATAACGACTATGAAGAAGAACCCTATTCTGCAAATCCTGATGCTGTTTTTATCCATCCTCGCTGTATCGACTGCAACAGCTTCCGCAGCGGAAACCGTCAGCAAATACGGCACACAAAAGGTGGTCTACCACGTCAATTACGACGACGCTAAAAAACAGTCATCAACTCTGCGAAATATTCAAAACCATATCAATGCCGTCGGAGCAGAGAATCTCGATATCAAAGTGGTCATGCACGGTAACGGGTTGTCCATGCTCATCAAACCGGAAGCGCTTAAAAATCTTCCTAAGTTCAAGACCGCTAACGCCAATCAAAGCATGATCCAGAAAATCGACCAGTTAAAAATGCTCGGCGTCGACTTTAATGTCTGTGCCAATACGGTCAAAGGGCGTCAAGTGGATGTCGCACGCGATCTGTATGATGTAGAAACCTCGCATATTGTTCCCAGCGGCGTTGCCGAACTCGCCTATCTTCAAAGCAAAGGTTACCTTTACCTGCGCCCTTAATTCTTCCCGAAACCGTTAACTAACAACTAATTTAAAAAATCCTTAAATAGAAGGAAAGGGATTCCTATGCCTATTAAAAATCAAATTCTAAAAAACGCACTGCTTATCGCTTTGGGGGGAATCGCGCTAAGCCAGCCGGCTCAAGCGGCCAACTGGCTGATGCTACAGGGGACAGAAGCCGAACATCAGGCGCCGAGAGCAAAACTCTGGGGCTTTATTCAGGCGGAGTATCAAGCAACCGACAACACCAAACTCAAAGCCGGACCTTTTGCCGGAGAGGAAGCCGCTTTTAACCAGATGGCACCACAACTGGAATCCGCACAGGGATTCAATGTCCGCAGAGCGCGTATCGGGGTGCGCGGAAACAACCTGCCACTGGATTCCAAAGTGAACTACTTTTTACTGGCCGAATTCGGTAATAACGGCATTACCACCGGCGGTGATGCTTCCCGAGGCCAGCTTACCGATGCCAGTATTACCCTGAATCATCTACCGGGAGCCCGTATCCGCGCCGGTCTGTTCAAAACGCCGGGCGCCGAAGAAGGCTTGCAGGCGATAGGGGTCTTTAACTACATCAACTTCACCAATGTCACCGATCGATTACTTTTGGAGCGTTCGTTTGATAATGCCACGGGAAACACCGGACGTAATGCACCCGTCGGCGCTTTCCGCGATACTGGGGTACAGATTTTCGATGCTTTCCGTTATGACGATTGGGAATACAGCTACGCAGCCATGCTGGGCAACGGAAACGGTATCTCGATGACCGATAATGACAATAATCAGGACTATTACCTGTATGTTGCGGCGGAAAAAATCTTTGCCGAAAGTAAAGGCCCACGCCGACAGGGCGTCAAACTGTTCGCCTGGATGCAGGATGGTAAAAGAACATTGGATGACGTTGGCGAAGTGGACCGCAAACGTTCTGGACTGGGGAGTACTTATTTCGACGGTAAGTACCGTCTGGCAGCCGAATACATCACCGCCGACGGTATGATTTACGGAGGCACGACAGGAGCCGGTACGCCAGACGACGGCGCGACGTTCAGTGTTCAACCGGACGAAAAAGCTAAGGGATATTATGTCGATCTTGGCTATCGCATCATTCCGAATCTGGAATTGAATCTGCGATACGACTTTCTGGACAGCGGTACCGAAACCGATGCCAATCATCGCGAATTCACAACCACTACACTCGGCGCGCAGTATTTTGTGAATAAAAAAACCGCTCTGAGAATCAACTATGAAATGCGTTCGATTGATGCACCGGATCTGTCGGATGCATCACCGGTACACGATATCCTGGACTCAATCGACGACCGGGTGTCTGCACAGATCAGTGTTGTTTTCTAATCCAACACCACAACTCACTTCACTTTTTCCTTTATCGGAAGTTAGCTAGTTTCTATTGAGACTGCCTTGATCCGTACCCGTTTTCGGATACGGATCTTTTTTAAAAACGGCAAATCAAGCAGCGATACCGCTATGTCTTAAAAGCGCATCGATTTCCGGTTCACGACCGCGGAAAGATTTAAACAATTCCATCGGATCAATCGAACCGCCCGCCGCCAGAATGGTATTGCGGAATTTAGCCCCGGTTTCCTGATCAAGAATCCCTTTTTCCTCAAACAGACTAAACGCATCCGAAGAAAGCACTTCAGCCCACTTATAGCTGAAATAACCGGCGGCATAACCTCCGGCAAAAATATGGCTGAAACTATGCATGAAACGGTTATATTCCGGCGGCATAATAACCGCAACTTCCTGACGGATACGCGCACTCAATTCACTTAAAGCCTCCACTTCATCCGGCTGATAGAAAGCGTGCAACTCGAAATCGCTCAAGGCAAACTCGATCTGACGCAACATCATCATCGCCGACTGGAAGCCGCGACTCTCTTTCAAAGAGACAAACAGGCTCTCCGGCAACTTTTCACCGGTTTCGAGATGACCCGACATCAGATCAAGACTTTCACGCTCCCAACAGAAGTTTTCCATAAACTGCGACGGTAACTCCACGGCATCCCAAGGCACACCGCTGATACCGGAAACATCCAGATGAATCATCTTGGTCAGCAGATGGTGAATACCATGCCCGAATTCGTGGAACAGCGTCGTAACCTCGTCATGCGTCAGACAAGCCGGCTTATCGCCGACCGGCGGGGTAAAGTTACACACCAGATAGGCGACCGGCGTCTGCAGGTTTCCGCCCGAGTGCTGCCAGCGGGTAATCGCTGAATCCATCCAGGCGCCGCCGCGTTTGTTTTCACGCGCATACAGATCCAGATAGAAATGTCCGACCACCTTCTGCGCCTCATCTTCAAGCTCGAAGAAACGCACGTCCTGATGCCATACCGGCACACCCTGTTTTTCCTTCAAGCGAACACCAAATAGTCGTTCGGTAATGGTAAACAGACCTTCAAGTACCGTTTCCACAGGGAAATAAGGACGCAGCTTTTCCTGCGAAAGCGACAGGGTCGCATTTTTGTATTTTTCGGAAACGTAGCTGACATCCCAAGGCTCGAGTTTTTGCAGCCCCAGATTTTCCGCTGCATAGGCTTCAAGCGCTGCCAACTCTTTTTGCGCCTGTGGTTTGGATTTCTGCGCCAGATCGCGCAAAAAACCTAAAACCTGCTCGCTGCTTTCCGCCATTTTGGTCGCCAGCGACAGTTCCGCATAGTTGTCAAAGCCAAGCAGCTGGGCTTTTTTGTGACGCAAGGCACGGATCTCTTCGATAATTTCACTGTTGTCATACTGACTGTGCTCGCCCTGATCGGATGCACGGGTGCTGAAAGCGCGATAGACTTCTTCGCGCAATTCGCGGTTGTCTGCATGAGTCATAACCGCCAGGTAGGACGGAAAATCCAGCGTAACGCACCAGCGGCCCTCGGCCTCGCCTTTCTGTTGTGCCAATTGCGCCAGAAGCCCCATCGCCGACTCGGGCAATCCGGATAAATCCTGTTCGTCGGTAATAATTTTCGACCAGCTCTGCGTCGCTTTAAGAACGTTATTCCCAAACTGACTGCTCAACTGCGACAGTTTTTCCGAATATTCTTTAAAAAGCGTCTGCTCTTCCGGTTGCAAAGCAATCCCGCTGAGACGGAAATTACGCAAAGCGTTTTCGATCACTTTTTTCTGCGCCAAAGAATACTCTTTAAACTCTTCGCTTTGCGCCAGTTGATTAAACTTGTCATATAACCCGGCATGCTGTCCGACGCCGGTATTATAAGCCGTCACCAATCCCAAACAGTCACTGTACGCCTGATGCCATTCATCCGAATTCTTCACCGCATCCAGGTGCCCTACCGGCCCCCAAACACGTTCAAAACGGTTATCGATGGCTTCGAGAGGTTCAATAAAATTCTCCCAGGTTGGGGTCTCCTGCAAATTAACCAAGCGTTCGATTTCCGCCCGATTCTCTTCAATTACCTGCTCGACGGCAGGTCGAATATGCTCGACTGAATATAGGTCAAATCTCGGAAAGGCGTCCAAATCAAAAAACGGGTTACTCATTTAATCTTCTCTTGTGTTAATTCTGTTCAAAATTCAGTGAATGCGTATCAGCTCAGGAATAAGGTTTTTAATAGAGGCAAAATCGAAAATTCCAAGTCGCCGTCAGTCGTTAATTCGACTCTTCGTCTTCAGCAGACTGCTGATGCGCACGATAAAATGCCAGAAGGCGCTCCACCTGTCGCTCGCAGCACCCGGCTCCCTGACAGGCGTATGTCTGAGAACTGACTTCCTCAAGAGAGCCGGCACCCTTTTCAATCGCCTGCATGACTTCTTCTTTAGGCACGTCGTAACAGACACAGAGGTTTCTCTTGGGATTTTTCTGCCACTCCTGCTGCCAGCGCTGAGATAAATCTTTTTCCACTGTTGACTCTTTATTTATCGAAAACCCGACCATTCTAGCCTTTGCCTGGGTTGCAGGCAAAAATCGCTCGTGCAAAACGTGATAGGATGGCCGAAAATCGGTATCGTGTTTCACGTGAAACCGAATCAAACCACCGTCCAAGGAGTGCAAAATGTGGCGACAAAGTATCATTGACCTACAACCCAAATCGCGCGGGTTTCATCTGATAACCGACGAAATTCTCCGACAACTCCCGGAACTCAAAGAGTTCAAAGTCGGTATGATGAATGTCTTTATTCAGCACACTTCGGCCAGCCTGACGATTAACGAAAACGCCGACCCGTCGGTAAGAAGCGACTTCGAAAGCTTTTTCAACCAGGCCGTTCCGGAAAACGAACCTTACTTTACCCATACCGACGAAGGACCGGATGATATGCCGGCGCATTTGAAAGGCGCTCTACTCGGTTTCAGCCTGAATATCCCAATTACCAAAGGCCGTCTGAATCTAGGCATCTGGCAAGGAATCTATCTGTGCGAACATCGTAACTACGGCGGCAGCCGAAGACTGGTGATTACCTTACAGGGCGAATAATCCTAAACGGGTTTAAACCGAGTTGAATCACCCAATCGAAGTATGCATCGGCCAGCGCTGATGAATTTGTACCGGCTCGGTTTCAAGCGCACCAAACAGATCATGATTATCGGTTTCGATTTTCGGAATCGCATTTTCCGGCGGCGTGGTAGTCATCACATATACCCGCCATCTGCCATCGACGATCAGCAATAAACCTTGCAGACACTGTCCTTCCGGCATGCTAAACCAGTGCGAATTACCTTTATCGTCTTTCTCCATAAAAGCGTCAACCGCAATTCTGACCGGTTTACTGCGATAGCGGTTCCACATGGAGTCACCGCGTGCGTAACTGTCCTCGCGAACCCAACCATTCACCGGAAACGGCAAGGCTTCGGAGTCATTCTCCTCATTGCGTCGCCCCCAGGTGACCAATTCAATACCGCCGTCGCGGCGAATCACCGGCAATTTAGCATTTGGATAGGGAAAATAAACTTTTTGCTTATCCTCGCCCCAGTGAAATTCGACCCCACCGCACATATTTATTCCTCTCTTTTCAGTAATCGTGACCGGCGTTTTCTACAAACTTGTGCATAAAAATTGATCTGTTTCACGTGAAAAACGACTGGAACCGTTATAGTAGAAATTTACGGCAGTCAAACCACAAGCCAATATTGAGGTCGCCATGCAAGGTTCTATTCTTACCGCTTTTATTTTAGCGCTTATCGCCACCCCGCTCCATGCGCAGAATTCACCACAAGTTCAGGTCGAAGAGAGCGCGCCAAAAGCCCTGCCGAATGCCGACCAATTAATCACCGACGCTCTGGAACGTTGGCGCGGTAAAAACTCTTACAGTCAGGTCACAATGATTATTCACCGCCCGCAATGGGAACGGAAAATGCGCATCGAAGGCTGGACCGAAGGACTGGATAATTCACTAATGCGTTTTACCTATCCGCCGAAAGACTCGGGGAATGCCACGCTCAAGCTTGGCGAAGACATGTGGCTCTTTACCCCGAAACTTCAACGGGTGACCAAACTGCCGAATTCCATGCTCAGCCAATCCTGGATGGGCTCGGACTTCTCCTATAACGATTTGGCGAAAAGCGATCAGATTTTACGTTACTACCACGCCACCATTACCGCTCAACAAACGGATTCATTCGGCTCCCCTCTACCCGTCTACCGACTGGAATTAATCCCGAAAGAAAACGCTCCGGTCGTCTGGGGTAAAGAAGAACTGTTGATTCGCGAAGACGGTGTACTGCTTAAAGAAACATTCTTCGATCAGGCGATGCAACCGGTTCGGGAACTGAACACCCTTGAGATTCGCAGCAGCATACTGGGTGCCTATCCGACCGTAATGCGCATGCAGACCTTAAGCAAAACCGAAGAATGGACCGAAGTACACACCGACAATATCTGGTTCGATCTCCAGCTTCCAAAAAACCTTTTTAGCCTGAGCAGTCTAAAATCGCCGCGCCCTTGGCGCATTGAACGGGCCAGCGACCTGGATGAAAAGCCATGAAGCGGAGCAATATAAAACAACTGGCCTGGCGTAATTTGTGGCGGCATAAAACCCGTAGCTGGCTCACGGTCAGCGCCATCGCCATAACTACCCTGCTTCTGGTCTTTATGCTCAGCTTCCAATTCGGTACCTATGAAACCATGAAAGAACAGAACCTGAGTCTACTCAGCGGTTTTGCCCAGGTACAGAACCCGGATTTCAAAGAACAGCCAAACCTGGAACACGGCTTTAAAATTCCCGAAAAATGGTCACAAATTCTGGATCAACAGAAAATGCTCGCCGCTTATGGCTATCGAGCGCAGACATTTGCCATTCTCAGCAATTTGCCGGACAGCCGCAACCGCGCGGTACAGATTATCGGGGTGCAGGTGGATAAGGAAAAATTGCTGTCCAGCTTGAGTCAAAAGGTTACCCGCGGCGATTATTTCGCCGATCAGTCGGTTAAGATGCCGATCGTTCTCGGTAAACAATTGGCCGATTATCTGGAGTTAAAAATCGGCGATCAACTTCAGCTTTTAGGTCAAGATGCGTACGGCAGTTTGGCCGTTGAACTCTTTACACTGGTTGGAACCTTCGACCTGAATATTCCCGAGCTGAATCAACAACTGGCGCAGATCCGCCTGAACGATTTCCAAACGCTGTTTGCTTACCCAAATCAAGCTCAGCAGCTGGTCATGAAAAGTGACAAACTGCCGCAGATGGATCTGTTCGCCAAATCGCTTTTTGCACAACTGCAACAGACAAACTATCCGCAAATCCTCCTCTGGCGCGACTGGAAAGACCTCCAACCCGCCCTTTATCAAGCCATTCAGATGGATATTGCCAGCGCTTTTCTCTGGTACAGTGCTCTGTTGCTGATTGTTATTCTGATAGTCGTCAACACGCTTTATATGAGTCTTCTGGAACGCCACAACGAATTCGCTTTGCTGCACGCGCTGGGCATGCAACCGAATCAGATCAGCCGCATGTTGGCGCTGGAAACCCTGTTTCTTATTCTGCTCGGCCTGTTGCTCGGCTGGCTCGGCGGCGTCGCGATCAGTGCCTACTTTATTCAAGTCGGTATTAATCTGCCCGGAATGGAAGAGATGTACGCCCAGTTCGGCATCAGCGGCACACTCTACCCGGAGTTGAGTGCTCTGAGCATGGGATTTGTACCGGCGGTATTTCTAATGGCCTGGATGGCAATGAGCGTGGTGATTCGATTTAAACTCTCCGGCATTCGTCCTCTGACCGGAAGACAACTGTGAGGCTCGGGATGAAACAGCAATGGCCGATTATGATTTTTGCCTGGCGCAATCTGTGGCGCTATCCGAAGCGGACTGCAATACTGATTACCGTCACGGTTCTCGGCCTGGCAACCACACTGTTCTTTAACTCGTTAATGCTGTCGTGGAGCAACTCTATGCTCGATAACACCCTGAATAACCTTGGCGCACAGTGGCAGATCAATGCCCCCGGCTATCAACAGAACCGCGATATCGAACACCGTTTTGAATTTTCTCCTGAGCAGCAGCAGGCACTCGAGCAGAGTGGTCTGTACTGGGCGCAGAGAATTCACCTTCCCGGCGTTCTCAAGAGCGAATACGACACTACCGGAGTGGATTTTATGGCGGTCAATTTACAGAACGAGCAGCAGCTCTCGTTTATTGGCCGTTTTACCCATTCACATCCCGAACTGATCGACAAATTCGATAAGGGCTCACAACCCTATCAGATTATTGTCGGTGAAGCCTTGCTGAACCGATTAAAAACTGCGGTAGGACGCAAGCTGGTATTGATGACTCAGGGCAAGGACGGCAAGCTGGCGGAAATTGGTTTGCGCATTACCGCCAGCTACCGACACAGTGATCCGAATATTGAAAAAAGCATGGTTTTCATGCCTTTGGCCAGCGCACAAAAATGGCTTAAGCTGCCGCATGAGATCAGTGAAATCGCCGTAAAAAGTCCGCAAACGCTCTCTCTGGAAATGGTGAAAAACGCCAATTTCTCTTCGGAAAAGTTACGCCGGATCACCCCGCTTTTCAAGGAGCAGAAAGTTCTCAACTGGCGCGAACTTCAACCCTTCGCTTTCGCTTCCATCGAGATGATGTACAACTTCAACTGGGTCTGGTTGCTGATGATCGGCATAATGATGCTGTTTGCCATGCTCAATACACTGTATATGTCGCTGTATGAGCGGAGAAACGAACTGCAGCGCCTGTTTATCCTCGGACTCAAGCCCCGTGACTTGCGGCGTTTGCTGCTTTTGGAGCACCTCACGGTACTGCTGATCAGTATTGCCATCAGTTGGACGCTCCTGGTCGCACTGGTCGCTTCCCTGAGCGACGGCATTGATTTGAGTTTTCTTTCCGAAGGTACGGCATGGCTCGGCATCAGCCACCAACTGTTTTTAGGCTATGACTACGAATTATGGTTAACGAACACGGCTCAGCTGTTTTTCGGACTTTTCCTGTTCGGTATGATTCCGATCTGGCGCGCGACCCGAATTCCAAGGCTCAAAGCCAGCCAGCACACTCTGGATAATCATTAAAGGATTTACATTATGCATTATGCTCCGGTCATTGAATGTCAGCAGGTGTGCAAAACATTTGCCGACGGAGACAGCGTCATTAAAGCGGTCGATCAACTCGACCTGCAAGTGTTTTCCGGCGAATTCATCTGCCTCTACGGCGCTTCCGGTTCCGGAAAAACCACCCTGCTGAATATGATCGGTGGACTGGACCGTCCATGCAGCGGCGAGGTATTTCTCGACAAACATCCCCTAAGTCATTACAGCGACGATACCTTGACCGATGTGCGCTTGCATAAAATCGGTTTTATCTTCCAGTCTTACAATCTGATTCCGGTCTTTACCGCATTGGAGAATGTCGCTTTTATTATGCAGATGCAGGGTGTGGACAGCAAAATAGCCCTGTCGAAAAGCCAGGCCATTCTGCAAAAAGTGGGGCTGGGAGAAATGTTGAACCGGCGCCCGTCGGAACTTTCAGGTGGCCAGCAACAGAGAGTCGCGATCGCCCGGGCAATTGTCGCCGAGCCGAAAATTGTGCTCGCCGACGAGCCGACAGCCAATTTGGATTCAAAAAACTCCGAACAACTATTAGAGTTAATGCACGAACTGAATCGCGATCTTGGTATGACTTTTATTATTTCCAGTCATGATCCTCAGGTGATCGAGGCGGCGGAGCGCAGAATTGAACTGGCTGACGGTAAAATCATCCATGATGACTCCATTCAAAACTGAAAACAGACCGCTTTCGGCAAAATCCTTAAAATCGGCAGTTTTAAGAAGTTTTTTGCTCCTCACCCTGGTCAGTGCATTCCCCCTACCGTCAAAAGCGCTTGAAGGACACTTTAAGGGCGCCGTTTTTTGGCAGGATAGCGAACAAAATTTACAAAATGATCCAGACGGGTTAGACCAATTGGGCGGAAGTTTTGATAGCCGTTTAAAACAGCAATGGTTCAAAGATCAATGGACTTTTGCACTCGACTATCAATTAAGCGGCTCCGATTCCTACCTCAACACAATAGCAAATACACTCTCACCTTATTACGATCAACCGGATCGAGCGCAGCTTTTTAATCTGACTGACATGATTAAAGATTCCGGCCGCCTGTTCAGTTATCAGCGTCTCGATCGTTTAAATGCGACCTACAACGCGGCTAACTACAGCATTAAATTCGGCCGACAGGTCATGAGTTGGGGG
This sequence comes from Thiomicrorhabdus xiamenensis, assembly GCF_013282625.1. Lineage (NCBI taxonomy): Bacteria > Pseudomonadati > Pseudomonadota > Gammaproteobacteria > Thiotrichales > Piscirickettsiaceae > Thiomicrorhabdus > Thiomicrorhabdus xiamenensis. The sequence continues at coordinate 45,498 of NZ_CP054020.1, read as the reverse complement.
AACGGTCAGGTATTCAATCCGCTCGATCGAATCAACCCTTTTGCGCCGAACCAAATCGATAAAAGTTACAAACCAGGCCTGGATATGCTCAGCGGACAGCGTTATCTGAATAACGGTGACGAACTCAACTGGTTTATTCTGCCGCGTAGAGAACTGGCAACGGAAGAACTGAGCTATGACGCTTCCAGCTATGGTTTCAAACTGTATCACTTCGGACAAAATGCCGATTATCAGTGGATTCTTGCCAAAGATGCCCGTGAACAGCTGTTTGGATGGGAGGTAACGGTAAATCGCGATAACGGACTCTGGAATGTGGACGTCTTATGCAGCTACGACAACGAACATAACCGTTATTATTACAGTGCCCTGGGAAACTGGCAGAATTCATTTGAATTACTCACCAAGCAGACGATCGCTTTTGCTGAACTCTATTACAACGGCTACGGCTCAACCGTAAACCGTCCGAAAATCGAACAACTCCCGGCGCAATTACAATTGCTGCAGTCGAGCGGTAAAACCTTTGTCAGTAACCGCCTTTATAGCGCTTTGGGGGCGACAATTGAACTGAATCCATTATGGAATCTGAACCCGACCTTAATCAGTAACCTGCAGGACGGCAGCCACCTGCTCAGCTTGAATTTACAGGTTTCGCTCAGCGATAACGATTTAATCATAACTAACTGGCAGGAGCCCATCGGCCGCAGAGGCAGTGAATTCATCGGTCTGGAAAGCGATCTTTCATCCGATTATTCGTCTTACAGCCGACAACTGTTTATCCAATGGCAGCACTTTTTTGCGCTTTGAAGGTTACGATTTCTGCTCTCCGTGCGCTGCTTTGGTTGCCGCATTGGCTTTACCCAATTCGGCCCGCGCCAGACGTTTCGATAGGCTATATAACTGTTTGAAACCTTCAATAATTTCCATTTCAAAACGGAAAATACTCAGACGTTTTTCAGTACGCTGAAAACGTTTTAACTGGTGATCGAGCGCTTCCTGAATCAAGTGTTCAATTTTCGATTCAGCCCCCATGACTTCAATCGCCGAATCGGGATCGTTTTCCAGCAGACTGTTCAAGGACTTATCGATTGATTTGGCTACTTCGTTCGTCAGCTGCCCTACCAGATTCAGCATGGTGTCACTGGGTTTGATATCTTCGGAAATCATGCGATCGATTACCTTAACGATATGATCCTCCATCGCGGTTCGCATTGATTCAAAACCGTGTACGATCAGCATCAATTCGGTATAAGTAGTATGTTCCGAGTCACTCAGAGGCCCTTGGGCGGTTCGCGCCAGATAACTTAAAATCTGCTGCTGATAACTTTTGAATTTCTGCAGATTTACCATCTCTTTACTGAGTTTATTGATATCCGGATCGGAAATCAGTGCAACCATGCGTTTATAGAACAACGACTGTTGCTTCTGATAGGACTGGATCTCCAGAGTAACCGCCTGAATCGCAACACTCGGAGTGGAAATAAAACTTTCATCCAGATGATCCGGCTTAAGGTCCATCGAAACCTTTTCTTCTTCTATCTTGGGAACCAGTCGGTTGACCGCCCAGACAAAAACCGGCGCAAAAGGCAGCAAAACAATTAAAGCGATGGCCACCATCAAGGTGTTGGCATTCGCGATCTCGCGCGGTACATTTTGTGCCAGAACCGCCATGGAACCGTTAACGCCAGGGTCATGCGACGACATCCACACCGCCCATTGCGCCAAATCGGGAATCAGAGGCAACCATATAAGCGTCACTAAAACATTAAACAAGGTATGCACCAAGGCCGTTCTGAGCGCATCTCGGGATTTTCCGATACTGGCCAGCAATGCGGTAATGGTGGTACCTATGTGCGCCCCCATCGCCAAAGCGATACCGGCCGGCAGGGTCAGAAAGCCGTTGCTGGCCATGACAATAATAATCCCGATGGTAGCCGATGACGACTGAATCAAAGCGGTAAAAAACGCACCGACCAAAATCGCCAGAAACGGATTTTGCATCTCCAGCATCAAATCCAGAAATGGCTGGTAAGAACGCAGCGGAGCCATTCCCTGACTCATCAGATTCATGCCGAAAAAGATCAGACCCAATCCGAGAATCAGTTGTCCCAAAGCTCGGGTCTTATTGAGTTTCCCGGCAAAATTCATTAAAAAACCAACAGCGATCATCAGCAATGCAAAATTGGTCACTTTGAAAGCAACAATCTGAGCGGTAACGGTCGTCCCGAGATTCGCCCCCATAATGACTCCGGCCGCCTGCGTCAAAGTCATTAAACCGGCGGAAACAAAACCAACCGTCAAAACGGTGGTAATCGAAGACGATTGAATGACAGCGGTAATTCCCGCACCGGTCAGTGCGCCCATCACGCGATTGGTTGTCAGCTTAGCCAGGAGCCCTTTCATCTTGTCACCGGCGACCATCATCAAGGAGCGAACCATCAAATCCATGCCGTATAGAAAAAGAGCCAGCCCACCTGCCAGCCCCATCGTCATCTGAAACCAATCAAGTTCGACTCCGTTCTGCAGCTCAACAGCAACCATCTCATTCGCAGAAAAAGCATTAAAAGAGACCACTAGAAAAATAAAAACAATTAAAAAACTCAAAATTGCTTTATTACCTGATTTTGTTTGAAATTTATTTAGCATAGATAGTTATGACTTTAAATTGCAGTTAATACATTATTCTTTTCATTTCATAAAAACTTTATATTGACAACAGTAAATATTAAGCAAATTCTTATGTAAAATTGTTTACCATGTTTCTTAGAAATATAAACTAAATCAATGGAGATTACTTAATGAAAAAGACACTACTTCTTGCCAGCACACTGGCTGCGACCTTCGCTTTCTCTTCTGCATCTTTTGCTGTGGAAGCGAGCAAATGGGCAACTGAAGCACCAGCAAAAGCGGAACGCCACACACCTCAAGGTCTTTATATCACGGCCGAAAATACCTACAAATGGATGAAAGAAGACGATAGCGTGATTCTGGTTGACGTTCGTACTCCGGCTGAGTGGCAGTTTGTCGGTTATACTCCAATGGCGCAGATTATGATTCCGTCGGTATTGTTTAAATATAACGAAGTAGATACTAAAAAACCGCGTTACAAATCAATTATCAATGAAAAATTCATCTCAGAATTTGAAGAAAAACTTTTTGATCTTGGCGCAGACAAGAATACACCTTTTGTCGTTATGTGCCGTTCAGGCGCTACTCGTGCGCAACCTGCAGCGAAAATGCTTGACCAATACGGTTACAAAAACGTTTACATTATGACTGACGGCTTCGAAGGCGGTAAAGTTAAGAAAGGTGAACACAAACAGTGGCGTATGAAAGCCGGTTGGAAAGTAAACAACCCGGTCGATACCTGGACTTATAAAATCGATACCAAAAACGCTTACCTGGAAAAATAATTCCCGATTTATTTTTCAATAAAAAACCGGCTAAATGAAATCACTTCATTTGCCGGTTTTCTTATTTATAAAAGCTTTCCATAGTAGAAGCATCGAAGTTTAATGAATGAATACTTTACCGTCTCATTACTCTCCCATGCTAAAAGCACTTTGGTCCAGCATCACTAAAGTCTCTTTACGGCCGAATATTTTGGCAATCGGCAGATCAGGAACTCTTCCCATTTTCAGGCTCTGATACCACATCTGAGTGACATCGTATTTCGCCGCACCGGTAATCAATTTCAAGACACAAACCGCCGAAGCCAGACGCGAATAAGAGAGACTTAAGCGTTTGGACGGCGGCTTAGGGGAGTCGTATTCACAGATCAGTCCTTTATGCTCTTGCAGATGATGTTCCGGAAACAGACTGGCTGTATGCCCGTCTTCTCCCATCCCGAGCAGAACCAGATCAAATTCAACGCCGTCGATCATATCCTGATAAACCCTGGCCGACTCTTCAAGCCCTAACTCCGTAGGCATCATAAAGACCTGAGCGGGCGGTATCGGTGATTTATCCAGCCAATGGGTACATATTGCAACACTGTTTCTCTGCGGATCATCGATTGGCAACACCCTTTCGTCTCCTAAATAGAGATACCATTTAGAAAACTGCGCCTGCTGTTCACTAAACTGGAGTAGGCGCTCATAAATAGCCAAGGGAGTTGTTCCCCCCGCCAGAACCAGATTAAAAGCGCCACGAGCTTCTATGGCCTTCTCAGCACAATCCAGAATATATCTGGTCGCAACTTCGACCAGTTCGTCGGCTTCCTGATATAACTGCCATTGCTCGGGGCTTTGAATAAACTCTATTTCCGTATTTGCCATCGATCCCCCTGCTTCAGATCCTGTTAAGCGCATTCAGGCGTATAGTGATAACGCCAACACTGTTCCGGGTGATCAAATAGCTTTTTAGCCCCCTCCGGTCCCCAACTTCCGGAAGGATAAGTATCGATATAAGCAGTTTCTGAGCTCCAAGCCTGAAGAATCGGATCAACTACTGTCCAGGCTGCTTTCACCTCGTCATAACGCAAAAACAGCGAGCGGTCGCCTTTAATGACATCCAATAACAATTCTTCGTAGGCATCATAGGAAGTATCCACATCCCCTTTCAAAGTCGCATCCAGACTGGTTTGCTCGGTCATGATTTCCAGACCGGGCTGTTTAGCGGTCAATTCGATACGAATCGACTCTTCCGGCTGAATGCCGAAAACAATCCAGTTCGGCTCCATTTTCTTGACCTGGGAATCACGGAAAAACTGTTTCGGCGGATGTTTGAAACGAATCGCGACAATGGTACGGTTTTTCGGCATATTCTTACCGGTCTGAATGTAAAAAGGCACACCGGCCCAGCGCCAGTTATCGATATACAGTTTCAAAGCGGCATAAGTTTCGGTAACACTGTTTTTATCCACTCCGGGTTCTTGCAGATAAGCAGGAACCTGCTCACCATTCACCGACCCTTCCGCATACTGCGCCCGATAAGCCTGATTATGGACATTTTTCTTGAGAATCGGTCTGACCGACTGCAACAGCTTAACTTTCTCATTACGCAGAGCTTCGGCTTCCATCGATGCAGGCGGTTCCATTGCCACCAACGCCAGAAGCTGTAGCAGATGCGATTGAATCATATCGCGCATGGCACCGCTGGTATCGTAGTATCCGGCGCGGGTTCCGACCGGCTTGTCCTCGGCGTGGGTAATTTGAATATGATCGATGTAATTACGGTTCCATAAAGGTTCCATCATCAGGTTGGCAAAGCGGAATACCATCAGATTCTGTACCATTCCTTTACCGAGATAGTGATCGATACGATAGGTTTGTTCTTCATCAAGATATTTATTGAGCCGTTTCTGCAACTGCTTGGCGCTTTCGGCATCGTAGCCGAACGGTTTTTCCAATACGACACGACGCCAGCCTGAATCTTCTCTGAGCAATTTGGCTTCTCCGAGATGCTCGACGGCCGGGGCAAACTGATCAGGCCCCAAGGAGAGGTAAAAAGCCATATTATTCGGCCAGTTATTGGCTTCGATATGTTCTTTCAGTTTCAAATAATCCTGCGCATTGAGAATATCCATTTTGAAATAGTCCAGGCGGCTGCAGAAGCGATCGCAGACCTCGTCGGTTATCCCGCCACGCGCTTTGGGCATAACCGCTTCCTTGACGGTTTCGATCCATTCGTCGCGATCCCAGTCGCGACGGCCGATTGCAAGAATCTTCACTTCATCGGTTAAACGGTTGTGCTTTTCAAGGTGATAAAACGCCGGCATTAATTTGGTCATGGAAAGGTTTCCGGTCGCACCGAAAACCACATAAGTACAAGCTTCAGGCATAGTTACACCTCGTAGGTCGTCGAACTGATTCGACCGCCGGACTGGATCCAGTCGGTATGGAAAAACTCGCCGCGCGCCGCGTCGACTCGTTCATAAGTGTGGGCTCCGAAATAATCCCGTTGCGCCTGGAGAAGATTGGCCGGCAGTTTAGCCGTCTTGTAACCGTCAAAAAATGCCAGAGCGGAACTCAAAGCCGGGGTCGGAACCTGCTGCTGAATGGCAAAAATCACCGCTTTGCGCCAGTTATCAGCACTGTTTTTAAGTGCCGAACTGAAGAAATCCGCCAGCAATAAATTACTTAATTCCGGGTCGTTTTCGTAAGCTTTTTTAATCTCTCCAAGGAAAGTACTGCGGATAATACAGCCGCCGCGCCACATCAAAGCGATACCACCGTAATTCAGCTCCCAGCCAAATTCTTTAGCGGCTTCGCGCATCAGCATATAACCTTGCGCATAAGAGACGATTTTCGAAGCGTATAAGGCATCATGGATCGCCTGCAGCATCTCCGATTTCTCTGACTCATTCAGGATTGGTGGCTCGGCCGATGCGCCAAAATTCGCTTCCGCCTTGATTCGTTCCTCTTTAAGCGCGGAAAGGCAGCGCGCATACACCGATTCGGTAATCAAGGTAACCGGAATACCCAACTCCAAAGAACTGATACCGGTCCATTTACCGGTTCCTTTCTGACCGGCAGCATCGAGAATTTTATCAACCAGCGGTTCGCCGTCCTGATCCTTGAATTTCAGGATTTCGGCGGTAATTTCAATCAGGTAGCTGTCCAGAACGCCTTGATTCCATTCGGCAAAAACCTGCTGACATTCGTCGGCACTCAGTCCCAGTCCGTAACGCATCAAATGATAGGATTCGGCGATCAACTGCATATCACCGTATTCAATACCGTTGTGCACCATTTTGACATAATGCCCGGCACCGCCATCGCCTACCCAGTCACAACATGGAGCGCCGTCCGCTTTGGCAGAAATGGCCTGAAAAATCGGTTTGACCGAAGGCCATGCGGATGGATTGCCGCCCGGCATAATCGACGGACCGTGACGAGCCCCCTCTTCACCGCCGGAAACCCCGGTTCCGATAAACTGAATGCCCTTTTCTGCCAAGGATTCCGTGCGTCTTTGCGAATCGGTATACAGGGAGTTACCACCATCAATAACGATATCACCCGCTTCCAGATACGGTAGAAGCTGTTCGATAAACAGATCAACCACTTCCCCGGCCTTGACCATCAGCATTATCTTGCGCGGCGAACTCAGAGAATTCACCAGTTCTTCAATTGAAAAACAACCAATCAGGTTGGCATTATCCGGCTCAGCCGCCAGAAATTCGTCCGTCTTCTGGCGCGAACGGTTATAGACCGCGACTTTAAAACCGTGATCGGTCATATTCAAAACCAGGTTCTGACCCATAACCGCTAATCCAATTAAAGCGATATCCGCCTGCTGTGCCATAGAAGCCTCCTAAATGCCAACCTAAAAATACGCTAAAGCCATTATCTAAATTGCCTAAAAAACATAAAAAAATAAAGGATTTTTAATTGATTAATTCAATAAATCTTTATTTCAAAGAGATTTAACTCGAAATTTCACCAATTTGGTGCAATTGGAGTCTTTATTTAAAAGCGATTATCAGACTAAAACGTTTAAATTTTGTTTATAAAAGGAAATTCAGCAAAAACCGTGACACTTTTCACCAATAAAAAAACCGCCAGTAGAATCCATCTATTGGCGGCTTATTCTTTTTAGCCCAATGAAATAATGCCAACCACACTGGCAACTCCATCCTGTGCCAAAAACAGATCCGGCACACTCCCTTTTCTTTTCAACAAAAAAAACCGGTATCCGTTATTCGGCTACCGGTCAGTTGAATTACCGATCAAATAAAGATAGCGTTAACGCTGAAGTCCGCTCAGAGCCGCTAGAATCATTGCCGACACCGTATCCTGAGCCATGGCAATGCCTACGGTTTTTCCTTGTGGCGTATCCAGATAAACATAAGCGATCGCCTGAGCATCCTTACCGTCCGGCATGGCATTTTGGTGCATGGCATGCTCGGAATAGTCGATCACATCGATACTGGCGCCGGTTTTCTTCTGATAAGCATCACACAGAGCGCTTAGGGTTCCCTGACCCTGTCCTGCCCAGATTTCACCGGAAATTTCCAGCTGAACCGTCTCGGACTCCCCATTGCGATCCACCTTGTAGTTTTCCAACTGATCATTATTTTCGCCTAAGGCATAATGCGCTTTAAATGCCTCGAACAAATCGATATGACTGACTACACCGCCCTTTTCTTCAGCCAGTTTCTGTGCGACCGGTGCAAAATCCAACTGTACCCATTTCGGCAAATTCAATCCATACTCCTGCGCCAATACAAAAGCGGAACCGGCTTTACCGGATTGCGAGTTGACGCGGATAATCGCTTCATAGTCACGACCGATATCTTTCGGGTCAATCGGCAGATAAGCGACGTTCCATGGCTGGCCGTTTTTCTGTTTTAGCAGACATTTACGGATCGCATCCTGATGACTTCCCGAATAAGCGGTATAAACCACATCGCCCACCCAAGGATGGCGCGGATGCGTGGTAATCTGGGTAACTTCCTCAACCACTTCGATCCATTTTTTCGGACTGGTGAAATCCAACTCAGGATCGATTCCTTCCGAGTACAGATTCATTGCCAGCGTGACAATATCCATATTCCCGGTACGTTCGCCGTTTCCTAAAAGTGTTCCTTCGATGCGATCCGCACCCGCTAAAAGCGACAGTTCGGCGGCCGCAACCGCACAGCCGCGATCGTTATGAGTATGAATGGAAATAATCGCTGCTTCGCGGTTCGGCAAATTGCGAATAAAATACTCGACCTGATCGGCAAAACGGTTCGGCGAGTTGCTTTCAACCGTCGCCGGAAGGTTCAAAATGCATTTATTATCGACCGTTGGCTGCCAGACATCCATTACCGCCTTGCACACCTCTACCGCATAATCTGTTTCGGTCTGCGAAAAACTCTCCGGCGAGTATTGGAAGACCCATTCCGACTCTGGATGCGCTATGGACGCTTTTTGCGCATATTCCTGCACCCATTTCGCCCCCTGCACTGCCATAGCTTTAATTTCATCTTTCGATTTCTCGAAAACGTTTTCGCGCTGCACTACCGAAGTTGTGTTGTACACATGAATCACAGCCTTCTTGACGCCTTCCAGAGCTTCATAGGTGCGCTCGATCAAATGTTCGCGAGCCTGAACCAGAACCTGAACCGTTACATCGTCAGGAATCCGGTTCTCTTCGATTAAACGACGGGTAAAGTCGAACTCCGGCTGGGAAGCCGATGGAAAACCGATTTCAATGGTTTTAAAACCGATGTCGACCAACTCGTGCCACAATTTCAGTTTCTGATCCACCGTCATCGGGTTGGCCAGAGCCTGATTTCCATCGCGCAAATCGACACTGACCCAGATAGGTGCTTTCTCAAGCTGATTATTCGGCCACTGACGATCCGCTAAATTCGGAGTCGGGTTACGGCGGTATTTTTCTGGCTGCATTGCGGCGTTGATCGACATGACAATATTCTCATTAATTTTTAATGTTGAGGATATTTTACTGCCAAGATCGCGCATTTTTATTGCAACCTATGCAAACAAAATAATTAATTATGCAATTAAATTTCAATTTAAAACTATAATTAGAATAATATTCTTAAAAACAGGGAAAGCGTGATGAAACTTGATCAATACGATAAGCAGATTCTAAATGCGCTGCAAAAGAACGGTCGTCTGAGCAACCAGGAAATTGCCGACCAGATCGGACTTTCTCCGTCAGCCTGCCTGCGCCGTTTTAAGGCATTGGAAGAATCGGGTGTGATTCAGGGATACCGCACCCTGCTGGATCGTAAAAAACTGGATTTGGATCTGATGGCGCTGGTGCATATTTCGATGGATAAACACACTCCGGAACGATTTCAGCAGTTTGAGGATGCGATCGTCAGACTGCCGAACGTGGTCGAATGTTTACTGTTAACCGGCCAGACCGCCGACTATCAATTAAAAGTGCTGGTCAGAGATCTGGACGCCTATCAGGAACTTCTGCTCAACCAATTAACGCAAATTCCCGGCGTCAGCGGCGTCCACACCAGTTTTGTCCTGAGAAAAGTGGTCAGTGATGCCATGATTCCGATCGCTTAAACAGAAATTGTTCTAATCGATATCAAAATCGTCCAGATCCGGTGTAGGCGGTTTACCGTTATAAATCTGCCCGATACGGTACTGAATATAACTCTCTCTGGAAAAATAATATGGATCCGGTTGATTTTGCAGATCATCCAGCAGCGGGGCGATTTTGGTGTATTCGACGAAACCGGAAGTGGCAAAGATCACCATTCTTTCTTCAGTCTCTAAATCGGCGGCATCATATACCTGAGTCGGATCGGTAACGCTCTCGGTCACATCACCGAACAGGTTTCTCGTCGTCGTCGGTCCCAGTAAAGGAAGGACCAGATAATTGGCATTATCCCAAACACCCCAGACATAAAGCGTTTGTCCGAAATCCTCATTCTTTGAAGGCAATCCTGCCTCGGTCGCAATATCCAGAATCCCGAATAAACCCAGGGTACTATTGAGGGCAAAACGCATAATTCCACCAAGACCATCCTCTATATTGCCTTGTAAAAAGCTATTTAAAGCCGATAGAGGCTCCTTGAGGTTATTTAAAAAGTTTTCTACCCCTGTACGCGCTGGTTGAGGGATCTCTCTATAGGCATTAGCTAACGGGCGTCCTATAGCATCGTGAAAAGCCATATTGAAATCGAACATGGAGCGGTTGAAGGATTCATATGGATCCAACGAACTGATCGCCACAGCTTCGGACTGTGTTCCTTGCTGCTGTTCGGATGTTACAGAAACCTCGGGCGACGGGTTTTGATCCGCATAGACTTTAGAGGTGAAAATAAACGCGATTAATGCAAAAAGTATGGTTTTTTTCATAATTCAAAATACTTTTTTATTCAATTGGTGTGGTACAGGGAAGACTGATGTTTTTAATAATTTTTCTAAAAACTTCCAAAACCTGAGTACGCGGAAATGTTTTACGCCAGGCTAGAGCGACAACACGACTGGCTTGGTCTTTATGCGCCAATTCACGAATCTGAAATAGGTTTTCATCTCTTTCGGATAAAGAGGTACAAGGAAAAATGGAAATTCCGGCTCCTGAAGCAACCATATAGCGGATTGTTTCCAGAGAACTGCCTTCGAAAGTTTTCTGTAAACGATCGCTTTGATAATTCATATGCATCAGATTAGGGTAGGTTTCAACGACCTGATCTCTGAAACAGTGACCAGCACCAAGCAGCAGTACGGTTTCGTTTTTAATCTGATGAATTGCGATTTTGCCTTCTTTTTCAGCTAATGGGTGTGAATTTGGAACCACGACTTTAAAGGGTTCACGATACAGCGGCATGGTTTCAATATTCGGTTCCTGAAACGGCAATGACAGAATCGCAATGTCTAAGTCTCCGGATTGAAGTTTATCTGCCAATACGTGCGTATAGTTCTCTTCAATCATCAAAGGTACGCTTGGAAACTGCTTGCTGAATTCAGGAATGAACTGAGGCAATAAATAGGGTGCCACTGTATAGATTGCCCCGATTTTCAACTGTGTTGAAAGATCTCCGTGCGATTCCTGAGCAATTGTCTTGATATCCTGAGTACGTTCGATGATCTCTTCAGCCAGACTGATAATCTTTTTTCCTACCGGCGTGACTATGACATCCTGTTTGCGTCTTTCAAAAAGTGTAACGCCTAATTCTTCTTCAAGCTTCTTAACAGCGACGCTTAAAGTAGGCTGACTGACAAAACAGGTTTCCGATGCTTTACGAAAATGCTTTTCTTTGGCGACAGCAATAATGTATTTCAATTCGCTTAATGTCATAAGTCCGATTTTTATCCTATATGAGCCTATCTAGACGGAAACTTGTGAATAAACCAAGAGTGTTATTAAAAGATAGATTTGAATATATATTCCTTATTATCTTTACTCTTATGAAGAAGATATCTGTAGATAAAAACAAAAAAAGCTTTTTAATCATGGGTTTAACCGGTGATTAAGCTGTGTAAAGCCTTTTTCATAACCCTTGTGAGTAAAAGTGGGTGAATTGGGGATAAAATTTTGAATTTGAAAAAAATTCATATTTATCCACAAAAAGACACATTTTATCCAGAGGGTTGGTTGCTAAATTGTGAGTTTTCGCCTGCCATGATACTTTGAAAGACGGATTTTTGCATTTCCGCTGGTAAAAAATTCGCCTGCTTCTGTTACTTTTGGCCGAATTCATTAGAATGGGCGGTCATTAATTGCTAGAAATTTTTTAGAGAAGATTAAAACGGATTGGAGGAGATGGAATGAGTATGGATACCGAAGAGTTACAGAATTTGATCGCTTCGCGCAGAACTTGTTATCTGTTTAACCCGAAAGAAACCATGCCGTTACTGGACGATGCCGTTTATCGTTGTTTAAATGCCGCTATCTGGGCACCAAATCATAAGTTAACCCAGCCGTGGCGTTTTTGGGTTTTAGGCGCTCAGAGCCAGTCAGAATTAGCCGAGGTCTATGCGCAGCTACGAGCGGACAAGCGTGCACAGCCGCAAAGCGAAGCGCATCAATCGATTTATCAGGCGGCGATTGAAAAATTTCACAAGTTTCCGCGAATCGTTCTGGTCGGGCAGGTTTTGGATGAAGACGAAGTACGGCGAAAAGAAGATTACGCGGCCTGCGCCTGTGCGATTCAGAATCTGCAGCTGATCGCCTGGCAGCAGGGGATTGGCGTACAGTGGAGTACAGGACCGATTTTACAGTCGGATGTCACTTATCGTATGTTGGGAGAGTCCAGAGACAACGTGGAATTGATCGGTGCGCTCTATATGGGTTACCTGAAAGGGGACTGTAACACTCAAAATGCTAAACGCAAACCGGTTGAAGAGGTTAGCCGCTGGTTACCTTAAAGTTTAAACTCTTAAGGTTGGATCAAGAGCCGTCCCCTTTAACTGTGATATGACTGTATCGGCGTCGGTTTTTGACCAACCGGCGAATTACAGCTTGATCATGTCCTCGTCTTCGAAGACCGGTGAATTATTCTGATTCATGTGACGCAATTTCTTTTTGAACAGCATGATATTCTGTACCGGTTCCGGCAAGTCGGTAATCAGCATTACATCGCGATCGATCAAAATCTGAATAATATCCTCGATGGAACGAATCATTTTAAGATCAAGGGTTTCCAGAAGTTCCTGGATCAGCTCCTGAGAGTTCTCGGATTGGGCGATGAAATGACTGACCTGCGGGTCGTTAAGGCTAATCTCCTCAAACCCTTCTTTTGGATGAAATTCAATATCGGTAATATTTCCCGAAGCGTCTTTTTTCACATAGAGCATAAGATTATCCTTTGCCGTCAATTTTAAATACCTGACAGTCTATTATTTTTTAGTCTTCGATTTCAGATAGGACATTACCCAACAGGGTCGTTAAGCGGTCATTCTCCGAGTAATCTACCGGACAGTCAATTACGGTCACTGTCGGCGTTTTAAGCGCTTTTTTCAGACTCGGCAGTAACTCTTCGGCGGAATTGATTCGAACGCCTTCGGCACCGAAGGATTTTGCATAATCCACAAAGTTCGGGTTTTTGAAATCGATATAGGCCGAACGACCGTAACGTCTCTGCTGTTTCCATTCGATCAAGCCATACTGGCTGTCGTTCCAGATCAGTATAACGATCGGGGTTTGGCAGCGTAGCGCGGTTTCGATTTCCTGTGAATTCATCATAAAACCGGCATCGCCGGTTACGGCGACAACCGCACGGTTCGGGTAAGCCAGTTTGGCGGCAATTGCGCCAGGAACGGCGATTCCCATGCCGGCAAAGCCGTTGGAAATAATACAGGTATTTGGCAAATCGCAGCGGAACATACGTGCCATCCACATTTTATGGGCGCCGACATCGCTGATGGCGATATCTTCCGAATTCATGGCTGTACGCAGATCCCAGATAATCTTCTGTGGCAGCATCGGCCAGGCGTCGCTACGCGAGCAGCGGTTCATCTCATCAATCATCGCTTCGCGCAGGGAAAAATTGATTTCGGTGTCGGTGATCGGTTCGCTGATCGCATTACCGAGCGCTTTCAGGTTGGCACCGACATTTCCAATCAGTTCGACCGCCGGAATATAGCTGTTATCGACCTCAGCCTTTTTGGTATCGATATGGATAATGGTATGAGAGCGATTTGGGTTCCATAGGTGCGGGTGGTATTCGACCATATCGAAGCCGACGCAGATAATCAGGTCGGCTTTGGCAAATCCGCCGTTCTCATAATCGCCTTTCTGCAGGCCGGCGGTACCGACCGCCATCGGGTTATAGAAGGGGATGGCTCCCTTGGCCATGAAAGTGTTTACCACGGGGATCTTATGGCGTTCTACGAAGTGCAGGATGTCGTCGGTGGCTTGTCCGCGTACCGCGCCGTTACCGACCAAAATCAGGGGGCATTTTGCCTGTTTGACCAGATCGGCCGCTTTGGCCAGCAGTTCTCGGTCGGCAAATGTCAGGCGGTTTTCCGAAAACGGCAGAGGGCGCTCGGAGGTTTCCATTTCGGTGATATTTTCCGGAAGGTCGATAAAGGTCGCCCCCGGTTTTTCCGCCTGCGCCAGTTTAAAGGCTTTACGGACAACTTCCGGAATGGTTTCCGGCTCCAAAACCTGAGTCGCGTATTTGGTAATCGGTTTAAACATGCTCACCAGATCGACTACCTGGTGCGATTCCTTATGCATACGGGTCGTAGCCGCCTGTCCGGCAATGGCAACCAAGGGGGCGTTATCCATATTGGCGTCGGCGACACCGGTTACCAGGTTGGTGGCTCCTGGTCCGAGCGTTGACAGACAGACTCCGGGCTTTCCGGTCAGACGTCCGTATACATCGGCCATAAATGCTGCACCCTGTTCATGTCGGGTGGTAATGAATTCGATTTCGGAGTCGAGAAGACTGTCCATCAGATCCAGGTTTTCTTCTCCGGGAATTCCGAAAATATATTCGACTTCTTCATTTTCCAAACATTCGACAAACAGTTTAGCGGCTTTCATTATGGCTTCCAGAAAGGTGGTTCGGGCCCGCAGGGCTTAATTCGATTAATTTCGAGTTGCAGTGAAATTGAGGTTTTATTATCAGGTTTTCAAATGTAAATGACTAGGGCGGATGCGATATTCCTGAAGTTTTCTTGATTTGTCACGGATATCGGTAAAGGAGTACAAAAAAAGAGACTAAAAATCTGCGTAAGTTTTAGTCTCTTTAATAAGGTTCTTCGTTGAAGGGGCTTGCGTAAATTTACATTTCGACCAGTTGGTCGACAACTTGCCATAACTCTTTACGGCTGCCGGCCATCGGTACATCGGTCAGATATTTACCGTTGACGATCAGAGCCGGAACGCCTTCGACTTCATAATCCCGAGTCAGTTTTCCGGCCTGGCGAATTTTCTGATCGACGCTGAAGCCGGTGTAGGTATCGATAAACTTCTGTTTTTCAACACCGAACTGGGTATAGAAATCGGCCAGAGCGTCAACACTGAACAGCGGCTTACGGTCGCGGTGAATGGCATGGAAAAAGGCCTCATGAGACTGTTCCAGAATACCCAGCTCCTGCGCCGTGTAGAAGACTCGCGCCATAAAAATCCAGTTCGGGTTGTTGAATACCACCGGCATGCGCTCAAACTCGACATCTTCCGGCTTATTTTTAAGCCATTCGTTCAGACTGTCTTCCAGATGGTAGCAGTGCGGGCAACCGTAACCGAATACTTCGACGACTTTCTTTTTGGCCGGCGCAATTGGCTGCGGTTTTTTCAATACCTTGTAGTGAACACCGGTCATTAATTCCGTTTGTGCCCAGGAGTTCGGCGCCAGTAGCGCCAGGCCGCTCAGGCCGATTGATTGCAGGAATAGACGACGATTCATGCCAATCTCCTTATAGCTCACCGTAAGAATGCAGACCGGACAGGAACATGTTTACACCGAGGAAAGCGAAGGTGGTAATCAGCAAACCGATAAATGCCCACCAGGCCATCGGTGTTCCGCGCCAGCCTTTACTCATACGAATATGCAGCCAGGCTGCGTAGTTTAGCCAGACGATCAGTGCCCAGGTCTCTTTAGGGTCCCATGACCAGTAGCCACCCCAAGCTTCCGCCGCCCACATGGCGCCCAGAATCGTGGCGATCGTGAAGAAAGCGAAACCAAGCGAGATGACTTTGTACATCAGGTCGTCCATCATTTCCAGAGACGGCATCTTGGCGGCAAAGGAGCTGTTCGGGTTCTTCTGCAGAGAGCGGTTGGTAAGCAGGTAAGCGATCCCGATCATAGCGGCAATTGAGAAAGCGCCGTAACCGATAAAGTTAGCCGGAACATGGATCTTCATCCAGTAACTCTTCAAGGCTGGCACCAGTGGTTGGATTTCATGCGCACCGCGATCGAAGTGGTACCAAAGCAGGAAAGCCACGGCAGAACTGATAACTAACATGACAAAACCACCCAGAGCACGGGTTTTGTATTTCTGCTCGTAGTACAGATAGATCAGACCGGTCAGTACGATAAACAGAATAAAGACTTCGTACAGACTACTGACCGGGATATGGCCGTAATCGACATTAATAATGTAGGATTCACGCCAACGTACCATCATGCCGACCAGACCGAAAACCACACCGGACCAGACCAGTGTGGTAGCGGTTTTTGCGGTAAATTGCGACTTATTGACCAGCGCGAAAAAATAGGTCGCGGTGGCGAGGACAAACAGGGCGCTCATCCACATAATCGCAGACTGGCTGGAAACCAGGAACTTCAGGAAAAACGCCTGTTCATTCGCGGTAATAACATTGCCGTGATTGTGGTAACTCCACAGCGCGACCAGTGTCATACCGGCCACCCAGTAGGTCATCTGCATCAGACTCGGCCAGAAGCGCCCCAGCCAGATCATTGCAACGGCCGTTCCGGCCAGAATTCCTACTTCATACACATCCATCAGGCTGCCGTACTGCATATAGGAGTAGACGCTGCCTAGAATAACAAAGGCAATCCAGATGAAGTCTTTAATTCCGTAAGGTCTTTTTTCTTCTTCTTGGAGCGAGTCCATAATCGTTTGAGTCTGCATATTCGTTACCTACTTATGCTTGTTTACTAATGTTTTGAATTTGTTCGACAATTTTGTCAAATTCGGTTTTTGCTTCCGGCAGGTTTTTATTGTCTTTACCTGCCAGAGTCAGTTCAAGTCGCTCGTTTTCCGGTTTGATATTGATCCACAGTCGTCTCTGACGAACGTAGAACATAAAGAAGACACCGATTGTCAGCAGGGCGCTTCCGAAGTAAACCACATCCTTACCGGGAGATTTGGTGATCTGAAGACCGGTCGCCTGAATCTCTCTGAAACTGGTGATATCAAAGTACATCGGTGGCCCATATTTCGACAGACTGGAAACAACGGTTAACGCATCTTCAAACCAGGTTTTATCGAAATCCGGAATATCTTCCTGATGCGATTTAATCACGCCTTCTTCTTTCAGAAGCTCAAGATAAGCGCTCTGCAAAGCAAAGGTTGTTTGTGTGAAATAGTAGTCGGAAACTTTTGCCTGTTCAGCTTCCGGTACGCTCTTTTTAACAAAATCGGAAATTCCGGCAAAACCTGTCTGGCGGAACAAAGTCATCAACTGCTCGATCAGGCGCATTTGCAGCTGATAAGTACGCTGATCCATGCCTTCCGCCATAGGATACTGCTGCTGGAAAATGCGACGGACTTTTTGCGGGTCATTAAGAATCGCTAAGTAATTGAAGAAACGTTTTTTCGAACGTTTAGCGTCCGCCGGAATAAACAGATAGCGGTAAGGTTCGGCCGGGGAGTTGCGCACACCGGTCATAAAGAACCAGCGGCCTTCCTGTTCGTTAGGAATCACGTAATTTTCGTATTCCCACGCTTTACCTTGTTCGTTACGTACCTTAAAGGTGACGGTAGGGCCGTTATTATGGAATTTATGCCCGGTTTTTTCCTGTTCTTCTTCGCTCAGAGGCACCATATTGAAGTTGCGGAAATCGTTGAATTCCACACGGAATCGGCCGACCGGCGTTTTTAGAGGTTCGACCTTGTTGACGGCCGTTTCCAGCGCCAGTGGATTAACCATCGGCGACAGCAAAGGGTAAACGTTAATTTTCAGTTCGGTACCGCCGTCTCCGAACGAAGATTGATAAATCGCGTAGTTTTCATAATACAGCGGCTTATTCACTTCGATTGTCTGGCGGATCGGCTCTTCCTGACCCGGAATATAGAGTTCCAGATCACTTTCGTAATTTTTTGGCATACCGGTATCGTAATACTGGATACGGAAATCCTTGTTTACGATGGTAAACGGCAGTTTTTGAACCAGATAACCGTTTTCATAAGGTAGGAAAAGCACGTCGGATTTCTGGTTTTCGGCAATATTAACGGTACCACGGAAAGAGAGGTTTTCCGTGCCGACCCAGGATTTTTGATTAACCTGATCCAGACTTACGGTACGGGTTTCAGGAAGCAGGTCGCCGGTCAGTTCGCGGTATTTAAGCAGCAGGTTGCTGTCGAGAAGTCCGCCGAAGCAGATAATAATGATCGAAACGTGGGTAAAGATATAACCCAGACGGTTCCATTTTCCTTTCAAGCCGGCAATGGTGACAGAGCCGTCATCACGCTGATGAATCTTGGTTTTATAACCGTGTTTCTGCAGAACGACGGAGGCGATTTTCTGCTGGTCTTCGGCGCTGATGTCGGTTTCCAGCGTGGTTTGATTCGGTTGGTGTTTTAAAGCGGTCGGCGAAAGTTTTTCGCTGAACTGCTTCATATCCTTAATGAATCCGGGACCGTTGCGAACCACGCAGACAGAGGTTGAGAGCAGCAGAAAAACCAGCACCAGAATAAACCAGGCGGCACCATAAACATGGAACAGTCCAAGACTGTTGAAAACTTCGGTCCAGAAAGGTCCGAACTTAATAATATAGTCCTGAAAAGCCTGGTTCTGCTGTAAAACGGTTCCGATCACCGAAGCGATCGAAAGCATGACCAACAGTGTTACCGCCAGGTTCATCGAACCCAGAAAATTCATTAATATGCTTGGCTTCTTAATAACTTTTGCGCCAGTTTGATTTTTGCTGTTCATGTTTCGGTGTTTGCCCTTAACCCATCTACAAAACTACGTTATAAGCTTTTACGCCTATGCTTCGATTCAATGCTTTTTCGCAATATTAAAAGTTCAATTTTGATTAACTTTGTTGCGTTAAAAAATAACCTACTGTTTTTGTGGGTTAATCATGCATTTTTATCGTGTAAACATCAGTTTTCTGATGGATAGATTCAATTCAAAATAGGATAGAGTATATAATTTTGTAAACAATTGATAAAGTCTTAAAGTTCTCTAACCATGCAGCATCCCCTATATCAGAAAGCCCAATATTTAAAGAGTGTGCCGACTCTGGACCTTTGTCCGGAAGATTTGAAATACGAAGTGGCTTTTGCCGGACGTTCCAACGCCGGTAAATCCAGCGCGCTGAATGTTATCACTTCGCAAAAAAGTCTGGCTCGCACCAGTAAAACGCCGGGTCGTACCCAGTTGATTAATTTCTTTGTTCTGGATGAGGAGCGTGCTTTGGTCGATTTGCCGGGCTACGGTTTTGCCAAGGTCAATGTTAAGGTCAAGCGTGCCTGGGAAGCGGGATTAAGCGAATACATCGAAAAGCGCCCGCAACTTAAAGGTGTTGTGCTTTTAATGGACTCGCGCATGCCGCCGACCGACATCGATATCACAATGCTTGATTGGACTCAGCATTTAGAGCTTCCGGTACATATCCTTTTGACCAAATCCGACAAGCTGAAGAAAGGGCCGGCCAAAGCAAATCTGCTTAAGTTGAAAAAGCTGCTTAAGGAAGAATATCCGCATGCGACGGCTCAGCTTTTCTCCTCTCTTAAACGTGAAGGCCTGGTTGAAGTCTGGAATAAGCTGGACGAATGGATGGAATATGAACGTCCGGTCAAAAAGCCAAAAGAAAATCAAAGCTAGATAGTTATCGTTCTTGGAGAATAGAGTGGCAAAGTGGTTTTTTGCGGTCTTTTTGACCTTTTTATCGACCACTGGCTGCGCGAACTCTTCTCTGCATGAGCGGATTAAGCTTCTGGAACAGGAAAGCGGCGGTAGAATCGGCGTTGCTGTATTAGATACGGCAACGCAGCAGTTATGGGATTATCGCGGTTCAGAGCCTTTTCCTTTAATGAGTACTTTTAAAACGCTTGCCTGTGCCAAACTGCTGTTTGATTCGGATAAAGGCAAGGTTGATCTGCAACAGGAGCATAGAGTCAAAGCTTCAAACCTGCTTGCCTGGTCCCCGGTGACCGAACAATATACCGGTAAAAAACTCACTTTGGAAAAGCTATGTAGGGCTTCTATGGTGTATAGCGATAATACTGCGATAAACCTGGTTCTGAAGTCTATTGGCGGGCCTCAGGAGGTTACCGCTTTTTTACGCCAGAATGGCGATCGTTCCACCCGGCTTGATCGAATCGAACCGGAACTGAATCAAGCGCTTGAAGGTGATTTAAGGGATACCACTACGCCTGTCGCAATTGTCGGCACCTTAAGAAGGCTTCTGTATGGTCGTGTGCTTGAAAAGGCTTCGAGGGCGAAGCTAAAGAACTGGATGCTAAAAAACAGAGTTTCCGACTCCCTTTTGCGTTCGATTTTGCCGGCGGATATTTCGATTGCCGATCGCTCCGGTGCCGGAGGAAACGGTTCAAGAGCTATTACAGCGGTGATCTGGAGGGATAGGCAGAAGCCTTTGATTATCGCTGTTTATCTGACGCAAACCCGCCTGACATTGGCGCAGAGAGATAAGATTATTGTTGATATAGGAAAAGAGATATTTAAAGAGTATCGGTTACCGGAAGAAGTTTCCAAAGAGTAAGTTTGCAGGAAGTTTATAAATTGATAAAAAAAGCCGACATTAAGTCGGCTTTTTTATTGTGCATAATTTAAGTTTAGAAGCGGTAACCGGCTTTCAGGATAAAGTTATTGTTATCACCGACCTGATCGTAACCGACCAGAACGTCGAAAGCGAATAGGTTGATGTTCAAACCGGCCGAGACTTTAACCAGCGTCGGTTTTTCTTCTTTCAAGTCGGTATTTAGCGTCGGATCGACAATCGAAGAAACCATTCCGATATTGGCGTAAGGCGTAAAGTTTGCGAATCCTTTAGAGACGCCCAGATCGACACCGAAAGATTGGTAATCCAGAGCATCCATACCGGAGGCCTTAGTGTATTGTCCGCCTACCGACAGGCTAGGGTGCAAAGTTCCGCCCTCAACGATCGCATAGCGCAATTCACCGCTAATGGTCGAAGCGTCGCTGTCGGTCAGCATATTGTATTGCAGTCCGAGGTCAAAGCCGCCCGGAAGACCTTTTTGCGCGTGTACGCTGAGGATATTAACGCGGTGGTTGTTATCCGGCGACTGGGAATTCAATTTGAACTGCGATTCCGAAGAAATTGCACCGATCCCGATATCAAAACCCAGGACGCCAAGCGGTTCGCCCGGCAGCATGGTTTTATAGGCAAAAACATTCGTCACGCTTTCCGCAAAGTTGGAAAACTCTTTTTGTGAGGTCAGAGATATGCTGTTGATGTCATTATCACCGGCAAAAGCGCTACCGCTGAAGATAGAGCTGATAAGTACAGCCGGTGTGAGAAATCTGCGAACGAACATAATGTAACCCCAAAAAATCAGTACGGAATATTTTTCTTTTTTTAACAAAGAATATCGAAATTTATAACAACGTATTATATTTTTAATTTATGGCATTAATAAAGTGAAACTTCACTGCCATAGATTTAAATCTTTTTTTGTTGCGATAAAAGTCTGTAATTATAATCTTTGATTATATTTTTTCTTTTTATCAGCCTCATCAATGGGCTTGATCCCAATTATCGCCGACCCCGGCTTCGACGACCAGAGGAACTTCCAGCGTCATAGCCGATTCCATCATGCTTATGATCTGCTGTTGCGCTTTTTCAAGGTCTTTTTCGGCGACTTCGAATACCAGTTCATCGTGCACCTGCATAATCATCTGAATATCCAGATCGCAGCTATCCAACCATTGATCGATCTGAATCATCGCGGTTTTGATGATATCCGCCGCGGTTCCCTGCATCGGTGCATTAATGGCGGTACGTTCCGCATATTGGCGTAGCTGTCCGTTACGGGAGTTGATGTCCGGAAGATACAGACGGCGTCCGGCCAGTGTTTCGACAAAACCGTGCTGTTTGGCGTTTTCTTTGGTTTTTTCCATGTAATGCAATACGCCCGGATAACGTGCAAAGTACAGATTAATGTAATCTTGGGCGATATTGCGTGCGACATTCAGTTGTTTGGCAAGACCAAAAGCTGACATGCCGTAAATCAGACCGAAATTGACAGCCTTAGCGCTGCGGCGCTGTTCGTTAGTCACTTCTTCAAGCGAGACGCCGAAAATTTCTGCTGCAGTCGCTCGGTGAATGTCCTTGCCGTGGGCAAAGGCATCAAGAAGCCCCTGGTCACCGGAAAGGTGGGCCATAATTCTCAGTTCGATCTGCGAGTAGTCGGCAGCCATTAGCTTGTAGCCCGGTCTGGCGATAAAGGCTTGACGGATACGGCGGCCTTCGGCACTGCGAACCGGAATATTCTGCAAGTTCGGCTCGGTGGATGAGAGGCGGCCGGTAGAGGCGACTGCCTGCTGATAGGAGGTATGGATTCGTCCTGTATCCGGGTTGATCTGTTTCGGCAGAGAATCGGTATAGGTCGATTTCAATTTTGCCAGACTGCGGTATTCCAAAATCAGATTCGGCATTTCATGCCCCTGTTCGGCCAGTTCGACCAATACCGGCTCCGCTGTAGAAGGGGCGCCTTTCGGGGTTTTTTTGATAATTGGCAACTCCTGATTTTCGAACAGGATGGTTTGCAGCTGTTTGGAGGAATTCAGATTGAATTTCTCGCCGGCAAGCAGGTGCGCTTTCTGTTCAAGGTCATCGAGTTTTTCCGACAATTCCTGGCTCTGTTTGGCAAGCATATCGGTATCGACCAGTACGCCGTTATATTCGATCTTGGCCAATACTGGCATTAGCGGCATTTCAATTTCGCTGAAAACCTTCTGCAAGTCCGCTTCCTGCTGCAGTTGCGGCCATAAAGCCTGATGCAGTTGTAGCGTGATTTCGGCATCTTCGGCGGCGTATTCCGCAGCCTTATCGATTTCGATCTGATTGAAAGTGAGCTGTTTTTTACCTTTACCGGCCAGTTCTTCAAAATGGATCGTACGGCGGCTTAGGTATTTAAGCGCCAGATCATCCATATTGTGACGGGTAGCAACACTGTTTAAGGTGTAGGACTCAAGCATGGTATCGAAACGCATACCGCGCATTTCAATAGAATGATTTTTCAGAACATGCCAGTCGTATTTTAAGTTTTGACCAACTTTAGCGATTTTCTCGTCTTCAAGAATAGGTTTCAAAGCATTTAATGCTTTTTCTCGACTAATTTGCTCAGGGGCACCTTTGTAATCATGTGCCAGAGGGATATAACAGGCGTGGATTTTCTCTTTGCGTTGAACCGCCAGACAGATACCGACGACTTCGGCACGCATCTGATTCAAAGAGGTAGTTTCGGTATCGATGGCGAACAGATCGGCTTCCTGAATCCATTCTAGCCATTGCGTGAATTCTTCTTCGCTAAAGACGGTTTGGTAGGGCTCTGCCGAGACTGTGCTGTTCGTTGTTGGTTGCTGCTCTGTTTGTGGCTGCGCCGATTTCTTCTGTAGAGTCTGGCTATGCGCTTTAGCGCCGTTATTCTGAGTAAACGGCATCTCGCCTTTAACGACCTGACCGAGCCAGGTGCGAAGTTCATATTCGGCAAACAGTTCTTTGAGTTTGTCCATATCCGGAGCGTGGCGATTAATATCCGCAAGCCCTATCGGAAGTTCGCAATCGAGTTTAATGGTGGTTAACTGTCGCGAAAGTTCGAGTTGTTCGAGGTTATTGCGTAGATTTTCGCCGATCTTTCCTGAAATCATTGGCGCATTGGCAATCAGATTATCGATATTGCCGAAGGAATTGAGCCATTTAACGGCGGTTTTCGGACCGCATTTCGGAATGCCCGGAATATTGTCGGCACTGTCGCCGACCAGAGCCAGATAATCGATGATCTGATCGGCACGGACGCCGAATTTTTCCTGTACGCTTTCCGGTGTCATAAGCGTATCGTTCATGGTGTTGATAAGGGTGATATGCTCGTTGACCAGTTGCGCCAGATCTTTGTCTCCGGTCGAGATCAGGGTATCATGTTTGGCTTCGGTCGCCTGGCGCGCCAAAGTCCCCATAACGTCATCCGCTTCGACGCCGTCGATCACCAGCAGAGGTAATCCGAGCGCTTTGACGATTTCGTGAATCGGCTCGATCTGAGAACGCAATTCGTCCGGCATCGGCGGACGATGGGATTTATACTCTTTGTACATCTCATGTCGGAAGGTCGGGCCTTTGGCATCGAAAATGACGGCCATTTTTTCCGGCTGGTATTGCACCAGAAGTTTTCCCAGCATATTGATAACGCCGAAAATAGCTCCGGTTGCCTGACCTTTCGAATTGGAGAGGGGCGGCATGGCATGGAAAGCACGAAAAAGGTACGAAGAACCATCCACTAAAATAAAAGGGCTATTCGGATTAACCGGGAAATCATTGGAAGCAGTCATTGAAATACTCGTTATGGTAAAATTTGCCGAATCATTTTAGCGAATTACGAGATATTACTCTATGTCTGTCTATACCGTTGTGGAACAGGACGATTTAGTCGAATTTTTACAGGATTACGAAGTCGGTGAACTGGCGTCTTTTGAGGGCATCAGTGCGGGGATTGAAAATACCAATTATTTTGTCAATACCGTGAAAGACGGACAGCGCCAGCAGTTCGTTTTGACCATTTTCGAACATCACAGTTTTGACGAATTACCGTATTTTCTGAATATTATGGCTTTTATGGCCGAACATGAAATTCCGACAGCCCATCCGGTTAAATCGATTTCCAACGGTTATTTGAAAGAGTTGTTAGGTAAACCGGCCGCATTGGTCGAGCGCCTGAAAGGCGGCGGCGTAGAGATTCCGAATGAAGCACAATGTGCAGTAATGGGTGAAAATCTGGCGCGCTTCCATCTCGCAGGCAAAGACTTCAGTGATTTTCGTCCGAATGATCGCGGCCTGGACTGGATGCAGTCGACGATCAACCTGATTAACGATTTTCTGCCGAAAGATGAAAAATGTTTGATCGAGGAAGAGTTGGTCTTTCAAAAGGCGATCGACTGGGCGCATTTGCCGCAGGGCGTGATTCATGCCGATCTCTTCTGCGATAATGCGCTGTTTTCCGGAAATGAACTGTCCGGCATTATTGATCTGTATTATGCGTGTAATGCGCCTTTCCTATACGATTTGGCGGTAATGGTAAACGACTGGTGCCGTATCAATGCCGATACAGCCGAAGCGATTCGCTTTGACGAAGTAAAAGTTACCGCCATGCTGAACGCCTATCGTTCGCAGCGTCCGTTGACCGATGCCGAAGAAGCGGCCTGGCCTGCGGCATTGCGTCTGGCGGCGTTACGCTTCTTCCTTTCGCGCCTGAAAGACAAGCATATGCCTCGAGAAGGTGAGATGACTCAGATTAAAGATCCGGATGTCTTTAAGGCGGTGCTTAAACTGCATCGCGACGCATAAAGCACTATGCAGAAATTAACCCTAGAGCAGGCGGTTTCGAAGCTAAAGGCCGGCGAGGTGATCGCTTATCCGACCGAGGCGGTGTTCGGTTTGGGGTGCGATCCTTTTAATCCGCAGGCGGTTGAGAAACTGCTTCACGTGAAGCAACGCCCTCTGGAGAAGGGGGTTATTCTGATTGCTTCCGAAATCGAGCAGATTTTGCCTTTGGTAAAGCTTCAGAATGAGCCTTGGCAAGCACGGGTGGAAGCAAGCTGGCCGGGCCCGGTAACCTGGGTGCTGCCGGTTAAAAATGAATTGCCGGAATGGATTACCGGTGGGCGTGATTCAGTGGCGGTCAGAGTCTCCTCACACCCTCTGGTAGGGGCACTGTGCAATGAATTTGCCGGGCCGTTGATTTCAACCAGCGCTAATCTCAGCGGTGGCGAACCGGCGCGTTCCTGTCAGGAGATTGATCAGATTTTTTCCGGCCACGTTGACTGTCTGGACGGCGCTTTAGGGGAGCTTTCACAGCCGACGCAGATCTTTGAAGCTGTCAGTGGCCGCAGACTGCGCTGACAGTCCGCTCTAGCGGTAACGTTTTTTCGCCGAAAGGTACAGTGGATAGACTTTCTTGGCGTATTTCTGTAAATCCTGAATTCGCGTGCTGTGCGAAGGGTGGGTACTCAACAGTTCCGGTGTTTTCCCGCCTTGCGTCGCTTTATCCATTTTCTGCCACAGCGTTATTGCCGCGTAAGGGTCATAACCGCCTCTGGCGGCCAGTTCCACACCGATACGGTCCGATTCGGTTTCATGCGTCCGGCTGTTAGGCAAAGTCAGTGTTACCTGCATAGCCAGAGCGGTTAAATCCATTCCGACCTGTCCCATTCCGGTTGCGGCACCGAGAATATTCAATCCGGTATTCTGCAAAACCTGTTGCGAAGCGCGTTCGCGACCATGTTCGCGCAGGGCATGCGCCATTTCATGGCCCATAATGGCGGCGATTTCGGCATCGGTCAGATTCAGTTTTTCGATAATACCGGTATAGAAAGCGATCTTGCCGCCCGGCATGCACCAGGCATTCAGCTGATCCGACTCCAGTACATTCACTTCCCAGTTCCATCGCGGCGCATCCGCTCTGAATACAGCCGTCTGCGGTATCAGGCGGTTGGCTATTAAACGGACGCGTTGCGTCAGCTTGGCGTTGGTGTTGAGTTTGCGTTCTTTTTCCGCCTCGCCGATCACATTGCTGTAGGCTTTTTCACTGCTGGCGACCATCTGCTCTTCGGAGACCAGAAGAATCTGTTTGCGTTCGACGCCAACTTCGCCTTTTTTGGTGGTCGTCGTCCCGCATCCGGACAGTTGGCCGGCGCCGACAAAGATCGCCAGGCTGAAAAGTAAGGGTTTGCTGAGTTTTAAATTCATTGCTGGAAGACTTTTTTCAATAGTTCGGTTGTCTGTTTTACGGGATCCTGGCGAATCGCTTTCTCTTCTTCGGCCAGATAATAAAAGATGCCGTCAACGCTTTTATCCAAAACATGTTCCTGAAGGTTGGCGCTGATATTCGGTACCAGAGGGTAACTCATATATTGCGCCATCATTTTATCGTAAAGTTGAATGGCCCCGACTTCCTGCAGCTTACCGGCCACGATAGGCGCCATTTTTTCACGGATTTTATCTTCGGTTTTGCTTTTCAGATATTGTGTTGCCGAGTCCTGCCCGCCGTTGTAAATTTTCTCTACATCATTAAACGTCATCTGCTTGATGCTTTCAATAAACAGGGCTTTTGCCTGAGGAGTCGCTTCTTCTGCAGCACGGTTCAGTTTGAGTTCCAGTTCTTTGGTCAGGTTGCCGTAGCCGAAGCGGCTGAGAATCCGGTCTACATTTTGCAGACTGCTCGGCAGATTGATATGGATTTTCGGATCGAGGTTAAAACCGTCGGTCACTCCCAACTGAGACACGACATTTTCAGCGCCGATATTGAGTGCCTGACGGAAAGCTTTTTCCAATTCGGTGGATGTGAAACTTGCCGTTGTTGTTGAAGTTGATCCTTTTTCCGCGGTTTCGCTCGGTTCCGGCACTTTGGAAGCTGCCTGAGCGTCTTTAATATACTCAATTCCTTTATTCCACCAGTCGCTGCCGGCATGAGATGGCGTGCTGAAAGTGATACCGAGCGCTAAGAGTAGCATTGAGTGTTTGTACAACATGATCAACCTGCTTTGTATTGTTTTCGGTTATGAATTAAAAGCATACTGCCGAAGGGCCGAAACGGCAATAAGCAACCTTATGACAAATTATTAAGTCATTCTAAATTGCGATTGATAGAATATGGCCTTTATCGATAAGAATTAAACGAAAGGAACAGAACATGGCTGGTCAGGAAGTTGATATTGCAGCAGTTAAAGCGTATCTACTCAATCTACAGGCGGACATCTGCGCGCAATTAGCCGAAGAGGATGGCTCCATGGAGTTCATTATCGACGAGTGGCAGCGTGAAGGTGAAGAAGGCGTAATGGGACTGACCGGTGGCGGTCGTACCCGGGTTATGGAAGGTGGCGACGTGATTGAGAAAGGCGGCGTAAACTTTTCGCATGTTCACGGCAAAACCCTGCCCGCTTCGGCGACCGCTCATCGTCCTGAGCTGGCCGGTCGTTCTTTTCAGGCGCTGGGCGTCTCTTTGGTTATCCACCCGCGCAACCCTTATGTTCCGACTTCGCACGCCAATATCCGTCTGTTTGTTGCAGAAAAAGAGGGAGAAGAACCGGTGTGGTGGTTTGGCGGCGGTTACGATCTGACGCCTTATTACCCTTTCGACGAAGACTGCGTCCACTGGCATCAGGTGGCCAAAGACGCCTGCGATCCTTTCGGTGAAGAGGTTTATCCGAAATATAAACAGTGGTGCGATGACTACTTTTACCTGAAACACCGCGATGAAACCCGTGGAGTCGGTGGTCTGTTTTTCGACGACTTGAATGAAGAAACATTCGGATGGGATTTTGAGCGTTGTTTTGCGTTCCTGCGCGCCGTGGGCGACAGTTATATCAAGGCATATCGTCCGATTGTCGCTAAACGCAAAGATACCGAATACGGTGAACGTCAGAAAGATTTCCAGCTTTATCGTCGCGGGCGTTATGCCGAATTCAACCTGGCGTTCGACCGCGGTACCATTTTCGGACTGCAGACCGGTGGACGTACCGAGTCGATTCTGATGTCCATGCCACCGGAAGTGACATGGAAATATGCTTATCAACCGGAAGCGGGCAGCGAAGAAGCGCGTATCTACGACTACCTCTCTCCGCGAGATTGGGTTTAATTGTAAAATCCTCCGAAAAGCCCCGAATAGGGGCTTTTTTGTTTTTATGGCTTGTCTGTCATTTAAAAGAGGCAACAGGTTTTTTGGATAAATTTTGTATGCTTGTTTAAACTGACAATAAATACGGAATAAAAGGTCAATATGGATACATTACGCGTTGATAAGTGGTTGTGGGCGGCGCGCTTTTTCAAAACCCGTGGCGTGGCCTCAGAGGCTGTTAAAGGTGGAAAAATCGAGTTAAACGGCCATAAACCGAAACCGAGCAAAACGGTGCATGTCGGGGATAAAATGAAAATTACTCAGCCTCACCGTCAGGTAGAAATTACAGTATTGGCGCTCAGCGATAAACGGGGCAATGCAGAACATGCGCAGACGCTTTACCGGATCGACAGCGAAATTTTAAATCAGCGTAAGCCGAGTGCGGATATGGCTTTGCTTGGCTACCGAGAAAAAGGTGCCGGTCGTCCGACCAAACGCGACCGTCGCAAGATCGACAGTTTCTCCCACTAAGAGCGTGCGGTTTCAAAAAAATTTAATTTAACGCTTTTACTATTTTCTATACTTCCGTTTTTTCCTATTCGATTGAATCTAAGTACAAGGATACGTAATGAAAAAATTGCTTATTGGTGGTGTCGCTTTAAGCTTCACAGCGATCAGTTCCCAGGCTGTTCTGGCACAGGACAGTGCGACAACTCTGTCTCCAGTCGCAGTCGGGATCGGTATCGATATTATTTCCGGCCCGACGCTGGAAGTCAGCTATCCACTTAACGGCTATCTGACCCTGCGCGGAACCTTGTCGACAGGCTGGTCGATCGATGAAGATATTCAGGACAGTGATATCGATTATAACGTCGAGAGTGACGGAGCCATCAACCGACTGGCAGTGGATATCCATCCTTTTCAGAACGGTTTTTTCGTATCGGCCGGTTACGGATTGAGTGATTTCAAAATAAAACCGTCTGCTTCCTATAACAATGGCGACAGTTTTGATGTTAACGGAACAACTTATACGGTTGAATCGGCTACTGCGGGTCTGAACGGTAAATTAGACTGGGATAGCGCGCCGACGTTGAGTCTGGGTTGGGGGCACAGTCCTGAGCAGGGTTGGGGCTTTTTATTTGAAGCCGGTGCGGTCTTTACCGGTTCGGCCGGTGTAAGACTGGACGGTTACGGGACGGTAAGCACGAATGGCGGCCTGGTCACCTATGATCTTGCTGACGATAATAACAATGTTATCCGCGATGAAGAGCAAAACCTTCAGGATGAGGTGAAGGATTACGATCTGTTGCCGATTCTGCGTTTGGGTGCAACCTATCGTTTTTAAACGATCATAGCTTGCCTTAAATGCTGAAAAGCCCGCATATTGCGGGCTTTTTTGTTGTATGCGATAAGGGAAACTGCATTATTCACCGCGATAGTCACCGGTGCGTTTTACTTTTTTGGTTTTCAGGTGCAGGGCGGCCTTGGCCATTAAGTGTGCACCGACCGGGGCGGTAATAAACAGAAACAGGGTGATCAGAATCTCATGCAGACTGATGTCGCCGCTTTTCTGGCTGAAATACAGAACCGAGACCAACAGGATTGCGCCGCCGCCAAGGGTGGTCGCTTTGGTCGGCCCATGCAGACGCATATAGAAATCCGGCAGCTTAACCAGTCCAAGAGAGCCGATTAAAGTCAATACGGCGCCGGCAAGAACCAGAGCGGATAAAATTAGCTCAAAGGCGAAAGGCATAATTATTCCTCGTTATTCCATAATATCGCCGCGCAGCAGATATTTACTGAGCGCAACCGTACCGACAAAGCCCATCACCGCAATCAACAGCGCTGCTTCGAAAAACAAAGCGCTGTCCAGCAGAATACCGGCGATGACCAGCAGGCCGATGGTGTTGACGTATAAGGTATCCAGAGCCAGAATCCGATCCGGTGCGCTTGGCCCGGCGTATAAACGGAAAAAACTCATTATCAGGGCGATGGATACCAGCAGCAGAGCGATTTTCAGACTTATTTCGAGCATGATTCAAACACCTCTTTCAGTGGGCGCTCGTAGCGCTCTTTAATTTCGTCAATGATAGCCTGAGGCTCTTTGGCGTCCAGTGCGTGTACCAGAAGCGTTTTACGATCTGTACTGAGGTCGCAGCTGACGGTTCCCGGAGTCAGTGAAATGGTGTTGGCGAGGATTCCGATCGCCAAGGGGCTGTCCAGTTCAAGAGGGATGGCTAGGAAAGACGGTTGCAAATGATCACGTTTGCCGACAATCAGACGTGCCACGATCAGGTTTGCGACCAGTATGTCCCACAATACCACCAGTATGAATTTAAACAGAGTCTTAGGCTTGCTCAGACACAGTGTTTCCGGCCAGAAACCACGTGTCAGAAGAGGAATCACCAGTGCGAGAATCGCACCGAGAAGCATATGTCCGGCAGAAAGGGTGTTATTTAACAACAACCATATCAGCCATAAACTGAGACTCAAGAACGGATGTGGCAGCCAGCTTGATCGGGTCTTATTCATTCCACTAGCTCCTTATGTGTATTCTCCACCGGCGTAAATTGCAGTACATTTTGCAGATATATCTGCGGCTGATTAAGCTGCTGAGCGATCGAATCGGTGACATTGTAAATCGGCTGAGCAAACAGTACCAGAATCGCGCCGACTGAAAGCAGGCCGATAATCGAACCGCAGCCTTGCATATTGATCTTGCCGGTGTTGTTTTGCTGGGTGTTATCGGGCGCATGGCTCTCTTCCTGAGGCAGGATATTGTAGAACAGCAGCGAACCGCTACGCGCCAGCGCGATAATAATCAGCAGGCTGGAGGTTAGAACCACGCCGAGAATCCACCAGAAGGCCGGATGATCAAGCGCTGATTGAAGTATCAGAAATTTACCTAAAAAACCGGAAAGCGGCGGCATACCGCTGATTGCCAGCGCGGCAAAGATAAACACCGATCCGATTAGAATAGCGCTCGGCATGGCATGGGCTCGGACAAAAGCGTCTTCGACATGGCCGCGTCCCTGACGGATATAGTCGGCCAGAAGGAACAGGCCGCCGGCGATAAAGGTGGAGTGGATCAAATAAAACAGGGCTGCGGATAGCGCCTGTTCGGTGTTAATGCCGATAGCGACCAATAAGGTTGCGACCGAGGCCAGAACCAAATAAGCGACCTGCTGGCGCAGGTTTTTGGCAGCGATCACGCCGAAGGCTGCGAAAGCCATGCTCACCAATCCCAGCCAGAGCAGCCAATCAATATGCAATCCGGCCAGATCTCCTGCGGTATCGCCGAACAGCAGTCCGTGGACACGTAAAATCGCATAAATACCGACTTTGGTCATAATGGCGAACAGTGCTGCGACGGGGGCGGAAGTGTTGGCATAGGCCTGCGGCAACCAGAGATAAAGTGGGAACATGGCGGCTTTAACGCCAAAAACGACAAACAGCATTAAACCGGCTGTTGCGACTACACCCTGTTCGCTGGCCGGAAGCAGGGCAATTTTCTGTGCCAGATCGGCCATATTCAAGGTTCCGAGAATGCCGTACAGTGCGCCGACCGCAAACAGAAACAGGGTCGATCCGATCAGGTTGATGGCGACATAATGCAGACCGGCACGCGTTTTCAGACGACCGCCTCCGTGCAGCAGTAGCCCGTAGGAGGCTAACAGTAAGACTTCAAAGAAAACGAACAGGTTGAACAAATCGCCGGTCAGGAAGGCACCGTTAATCCCGAACAGCTGGATTTGGAACAGCACATGGAAGTGCGCACCTTCTTTATCCGTATTCTGGCGAATCGCGAACCATAGTGCCGCAGCGGCCAGAAGTGAGGTAATCAAGACCATAAAAGCGGATAACTGATCCAGTACCAGAACGATCCCGAAAGGTGCTTTCCAGTTCCCTAAAGCATAGATCTGCGGAGGGTTCTGTAATGCACTCTGCATCACATACAGGCTGGCGGCGACCAGAATAGTCGTGGCCGTTATCGCCAGTGTTCTCTGAAGTTTGATGCCGCCCGGTTTTGCCAGCAGTATCAGAATCCCCGCAATCAGAGGCAGAATGAGTGGCAGAAAAGGAGTGTGGGTCATCTTCTTTTGTCTCGTTTAGTGAATTTTTTTCGGTTTGAACTGTGTCTGGTTTTAGGTTTTTCCGCGCTTTCGTCAACTTCGTCCGCGGCCAGATGCAGTCCGTCGACATGATCGTTACCGAGCTCTGCACGCGCTTTCAAAGCGAGAACAATCAGGAAAGCGGTCATACCGAAAGCGATGACAATTGCGGTCAGAACCAGTGCCTGAGGCAATGGATCCGTATAACCGCCCTGTTGCGGGTCAATCACCGAAGGCAGGCCGATCTGCAGGCGACCCATTGAAAACAGGAACAGGTTAACCGCATAAGCCAGAAGGGTTAATCCGAGAACCACAGGAAAGGTACGCGCCCGCAAGGTGAGAAAAACTCCCGCAGCGGTCATGACTGAGATGCTTAATGCCAGCAGAATTTCCATTACACACCCTCCGGATTTTCAGGTTTATGGCTCAATTGTCCCAGTTGAACCAGACTGATGACGCTTGAACCGACTACGACCAGGAAGACCCCCAGATCAAAGGCTATGGCGCTGGCGAGTTCGAAATCACCAACCACCGGCCAGTGGATATGACTGAAAGCGGAAGTCAGGAACGGATAACCGACCAGCATTGCCGCAAGCCCTGTCGTGGTGGCGATCAGCAGACCGAAGCCGATGACCATATGCATATCGACACGAAGCCTTGATTGCGTCCATTCAATGCCGTTGGAGAGATAGACGACGATCAGTGCTACCGAAGCAATCAGACCGGCGATAAAACCACCGCCGGGGAGGTTATGTCCGCGCAGGAAGATAAAGACCGCAACCAGCAGCATCAGAGGCAGCATCAGGCGGCTGAATGTCTGCAGTATGACCGGGTGGGCGTCGGCATTAAGTCTGAAGCGGCTGTGCGGGTTAATGTTCAGTCCTTGCAGCATGGCGTAAATCCCCAGACCGGCCAGTGCCAGTACGATAATTTCACCCAGAGTATCGAAACCACGGAAATCGACCAGAATGACGTTGACCACATTGGTTCCGCCACCGCCCGGTACGCTATTGGCCAGGAAGTATTCGGAAATACTGCTGAAGTCTCGACTGAGAACCATCAGGGTAAACAGAAAGACGCCGATACCGGAAGCGATCGCCAGCAGAGCGTCTCGGCCAAGACGAGACATACCGGTTTCTTTCGGTGTGGTTTGCGGCAGGAAGTACAGAGCCAGCAGTAACAGGACAATGGTAACCACTTCAACCGACAGCTGGGTAAGCGCCAGATCGGGGGCGGAAAATTTCACAAATACCAGCGAGGTAATCAGGCCGACAACGCCGATGACAATCAGACTCTGCAGTCGCTGGCGGTGCCAGGCCAGCGTTAAGATACTGGCGACGATAATGACTGCTGCGGCAATGATACTGACCGGTTCCATCGGCAATAGGGTTCTGTCTCCCAGAAGTGGACTGTTAAAACTGATAAATCCGGAAGCGGAAATCACCAGAGTCGCAAACAGCGTCCAGGCGGCGGCATTTTGCAGTGAACCTTTGTCAAAACGGGCGCTGAGCCATTCCGAGAAGCGGATTACCGCCGCCAGAATCTTCTGGAAATACTGTTTGGCGTTAATGTGCTCATGGCGCTCATAGTTGGCGATTAATGGTTTGCGGCGGAAATACACCAGCGCACCGACACCGAGAGCGATAGCGCTCATAATCAGCGGCAGGTTAACCCCGTGCCAGAGCGCCAGACTGTATTCCGGAGGCGTAGATTGCAAACTTGCGGTTACCGCGATATCGAGGATCGGTGCGACCGTATACATCGGCAGAATCCCGACCGCGAGACAGACGATTACCAGCAGATCGACCGGGATTTTCATAAAGCGAGGCGGTTCATGCGGTGTACGAGGCAGGTCAATCGGTTCGCCATTGAAGAAGACGTCATGCACAAAGCGCAGCGAGTAAGCGACCGAGAAAACGCCTGCGATGGTCACCAGTACCGGAATGATCCACGCGAAGCTGTTCCCCTGCGAGAAAGAAACCGCTTCGGCAAAGAACATCTCTTTACTGAGGAAGCCGTTCAATAGCGGTACACCAGCCATGGCCAGCGAAGCGATAATCGCCAGGGCGGCGGTATGCGGCATATATTTCAGCAGGCCGTTGAGTTTGCGCATATCGCGGCTGCCGGTTTCATGGTCGATAATCCCCGCCACCATAAACAGCGATGCTTTGAAGGTCGCATGGTTGATAATGTGGAAGATCGCCGCCACCGTCGCAAACTGGCTACTGAAGCCGAACAGCAGGGTAATCAGCCCCAGATGACTGATGGTCGAGTAGGCAAGCAGTCCTTTCAAATCATGTTTGAAGAGAGCGGTATAGGCACCGATCAGCAGCGTCGCCATACCGGCGCCGCCGACCAGCCACATCCACGCATCGGTTCCGGACAGAGCCGGGAAGAAGCGGGCCAGCAGGAAAATCCCTGCCTTAACCATGGTGGCCGAGTGCAGGTACGCTGATACCGGTGTCGGTGCTGCCATGGCATGCGGCAGCCAGAAATGAAACGGGAACTGGGCCGATTTGGTAAAGACTGCAAGCAGAATCAGAATCAGAGTGGGTAGATAGAGTTCATGATTGCGGATCAGGTCGCCACTGGCGAGAACATCGCTTAGCTGATAGCTGCCGACGATATGCCCAAGCAGAATAACGCCACCGAGCAAAGCGAGACCGCCGGCACCGGTAATGGCCAGAGCCATACGTGCACCTTCACGCGCGTCTTTACGGTGCTGCCAGTAACTGATCAGCAGGAAGGAGGTAATGGAAGTCAGCTCCCAGAAGACCACCAGCTGGATCAGGTTTTCTGACATGACGATACCCAGCATCGAGCCCATAAACATCATCAGGTAGGCAAAGAAACGCCCCATACTGTCTTTGGCGGCCAGATACCAGCGGGCATAAATAATCACCAGCAGCCCGATAATCAGAATCAGGAACGAGAACAGCATCGCCAGCCCGTCTAAACGGAAAGCGAACTGCAATCCGGCTTGGTGCAGCCAGTTCCAGCTCTGGATGATGGTTTCGCCGCCAAAAACGGCTGCCGCTGCCGGTATAAGCAGAGCTAAACTGATGATAGTGGCGATTCCACTTACCCAGGCGGCGGCAAGACGGTTAAATTTCGCGGAATAAGCCGCGGCTGCCGCTGCGATAAAAGGCAGCAGGACAACAATAGGAAGGTTGAACGCCAGAAGATTCATGCAAGTCGCACCCAGATTAAAATATTTAATAAGTGCCTAAGGCTATCAAAAGTTCGGAGTAAGTCAATATTTCGCATCCCGAAACGCTTGTCAATTCGGCTTTTGATGGGGCAGGCAGAGCTGTTTGTTTACTGTTCGAACTATTTTATCAGGCTTTATGGTTTGGAAGCCGTTAAGGAATCGAAAATCGTTCGCGATTTGTTACGTGTGTTCCGAAAAGCAAAAAGCCCGCTTAAGCGGGCTTTTTATTGGGTAAAGTTAAGTCGATGACTTAATTATTGACCCATTGCAGCAAGTGCTGCACGTTTTTTGGCGATCAGGTTCTGGATGATCGGAGTCATCATCAGGTCCATAGCGTCTACCATATACTTACCGTTACAAACCAAAGTTTCATCGTTTTGCAGGAAAGCATCTGGAATCTGTGCCTTGATCGCTTCAAGATCGATGTCTTGATGACGAACGTGGCAGATGATCAATGAATCTTCAGGAGCTGGACCCATAGGCGCATCTGGAGACATAGTTGAGAACGGATCAGATGTATCGATCAGCGGTACACGGTGGAAGTTGATGTGTGTACGGTGGAACTGAGGTACGATCGTCTCGATGTAGTCCGGCATACGCTCTAGAATGACGTCACGAACCTGCTGAACAGAATATGGACGCTCAGAAGTATCACGGTAGATTTTCTGCATCCACTCGATGTTGATAGATGGAGCAACACCGATACCAAGATCAACATACTGCGCTACATCGTGCATACCTTCTTCAGGACCGTGGTCTTTACGCTTAACCATACCGTGAAGACCTTCGTAGAATAGAACATCCGTTCCTTCAGGAATCGGCTCCCAAGGAGTGAACTCACCAGAAGAGAAGTTAGTGCCTAGACGAGCGTTGTGCTCAGCCGCTTCTTCGTCAGAGTGGATGTAGTAACGACGTTTACCGGTTGCGCTTTCTTTGTACTCTTTGAAAAGTGCTTCTAGCTCAGCGAATTCGTTAGCTTTTTCAGAGAAGTGAGTTAGAACAGGACCACCGTTCGCTTTAGACTCGGCAACTTTCTCTTTCATTTCTGCGCGGTTGTACTTGTGGTAGCTGTCACCTTCAACGATAGCTACGTTTAGGTTTTCGCGGTCAAAGATTTTTTCTACAGCGCGTTTAACGAAAGAAGTACCGGCACCAGATGATCCAGTAACCGTAACAATTGGATGTTCTACTGACATAAATGTCTCCTAATTTATCAAAATCATTTCCAAAATCAGGTTTGGAAACGAGGCTTTTTCACTTTTTAATTTCTTATAGCTTTAGACTAATGGCGGATATTAGAAACTAAATGCCTCGTATTTTCAAAAAAATAATTCTATTTTTAATGGTTTAGCTGGCTTATTAAGGTTTAATGAAACTCCATTAAACATCCAGATTTTCGACCTGTAATGCGTTGGATTCGATGAAATCACGACGTGGTTCCACCTCATCCCCCATCAGGGTTGTGAAGATCTGATCGGCCATCATGGCATCACGAATCGTGACCTGCATCAGGCGGCGCGCTTCCGGATTCATCGTCGTTTCCCAAAGCTGTTCCGGGTTCATTTCACCCAAACCTTTATAGCGCTGAATGTTCTGTCCGCGTTTGGCTTCGCTTAACAGCCATTCGATTGCTTCCTTGAAGCTACTGACGTTCTGCGTTTTTTCTCCGCGCTGAATAAAGGCATCGTTGCTTAGCAGTCCTTGCAGCTGTTTACCGAGTGCAACCAGCTGCTGATAATCCTTGGAAGCAAAGAAATCACTGTCGTAAACCTGAGTGCTCGGTGTACCGTGCTCACGCTGCGTCAGACGGATCTGGAACTGTGCCGAACCGCTGATGTCGCTGGCCGGCTCAACGGCCAGTTGGTAGTCAACCTTATTGATTTCGCCGTTGGCTTTCAGCTGCGGCAAGACCTGATTGACCCATGCGTTAAGCGCATCGAAATCGTTCAGCATGGCGCCATCGATTTCCGGCTGGTCAATCATCATTTCCAGCAGGGTACTGTTGTAACGACGGCTCAAACGGTTGATAACATGCGTTGTTTTAAAGTATTCCTTGGCCAGGCTTTCCAGACCGACACCGGTCACAGCCGGCGAGTTTTTGGAGACATTCAGCTGAGCACCGTCAATGGCGTTTTGCAGCAGATAGGCTTCCAACTCCAGATCGTCTTTCAGGTAGTTTTCCTGTTTACCTTTCTTCACTTTGTATAGAGGCGGCTGGGCAATGTAGATATAGCCTTTTTCGACCAGATCAGGGTACTGACGATAGAAGAAGGTCAGCAACAGGGTACGGATGTGCGATCCGTCGACATCGGCATCGGTCATGATAATAATGCGGTGATAACGCAGTTTCTCGATGTTGAATTCTTCTTCGCCGATACCGCAACCCAGTGCGGTGATCAGGGTTCCGACTTCCGCCGAGGAGAGCATTTTGTCAAAACGCGCTTTTTCGACATTAAGAATCTTACCTTTCAGCGGTAGGATCGCCTGAGTACGGCGGTCGCGGCCCTGTTTGGCGGAGCCGCCCGCGGAGTCACCCTCCACCAGATACAATTCAGAAAGCGCTGGGTCTTTTTCCTGACAGTCGGCTAGTTTTCCAGGGAGTCCGGCAATGTCCAGAGCCCCTTTACGGCGGGTCATTTCGCGTGCCTTGCGCGCCGCTTCGCGCGCGCGCGCGGCATCGACGATCTTAGCGAATACCGATTGGGCATCTTTCGGGTTTTCCAGCAGGAACTCGGCAAACTTTTCGTTCATTGCCGATTCCACCGCCCCTTTGACTTCCGAAGAAACCAGTTTGTCTTTGGTCTGCGAGGAGAATTTAGGATCCGGAACCTTAACCGAGATGACGGCCGCTAAACCTTCACGGGCATCATCGCCGGAGACGTTGATCTTATACTTTTTCGCCAAGCCTTCGGATTCGGCATAGCTGTTCAGCGTTCGGGTCAGAGAGGCGCGGAAACCGGAAAGGTGAGTTCCCCCGTCACGCTGCGGAATATTGTTGGTAAAGCAGTAGATGGATTCTTTATAGGCTTCCGACCATTGCATGGCGACCTCGACGGTAATGTCGTCCTTAACCGTCGAAAAATAGAACACTTTTTCGTGAATTGCGGTCTTATTAGTGTTCAGATAATCAACAAACGCCTTAATTCCACCCTCGAATTCAAAGATTTCATGGCGATCGTCACGCTTATCCAGCAGCTCAATATGAACGCCGGAGTTCAGGAAAGAGAGTTCGCGCAGACGCTTAAGCAGATAGTCGAAGTCGAAGTCGGTGACATTGGTGAACGTCAGTTTGCTTGGCAGGAAACGGATTTCCGTTCCGGTTTCGTCGGTATCTTCGACCGCTTCTAAAGGCGCATCCGGTACACCGTGGGTATAAGACTGTTTCCAGACTTTGCCTTCACGCTTGATGGTCAGATAGAGCTTTTCGGAAAGGGCGTTTACAACCGAAACACCAACCCCGTGCAGACCGCCGGAAACCTTATAGGAGTTATCGTCGAACTTACCACCGGCGTGCAGTACGGTCATAATGACTTCGGCGGCGGAAACCCCTTCTTCAGGGTGCAGACCGACTGGAATCCCGCGTCCGTTATCGCTGATCGATACCGAACCGTCAGTGTGAATGGTTACGACGACCTTGTCGCAATGTCCTGCCAGAGCCTCATCGATACCGTTATCGACGACCTCGAAAACCATGTGGTGCAGACCGGTTCCGTCATCGGTGTCGCCGATATACATTCCGGGGCGTTTACGAACGGCGTCAAGCCCTTTGAGTACCTTAATCGAGGAAGAGTCGTATTGCGTTTCTTGAGTCATAGAATCCAACGTCTTTATTATTATTTTCAGTGCAAAAATTATCCACTGATTTTAGCACATTTTAGGGGTGAAGGTAGCAACAAAATTCCTGCTGAAAAGGAGTGGTAAAAGGGTTTTAAATCAACGGGTTACAGGTGGCTGGAAAGAGGGTAGGGGTTTGGGGGTTTGTTTGTCGCGACAAACCCCTGTTTGGCTGCGGCTAATCGATAAATTTAGCTGCCAAAGCCCCAACTGGTCGGGTTGGGAACTTCCTGCTGTTTGCCAAGGTGTTTCAGTCCGATGGCGCAGCGCACAATCAGCCAGATCACAAACAACAATAACAGCACCCAACCGATAAGTACTGTCGTTAAGAGAACCGCTATAACGCCGTACAGCAAACCGATCCAGAAAGTTCTGATCTGAAACTGATAATGGCTTTGCAGGAAATTACTTTCGCCTTTATTGACGTAGGCCATAATGACCGCGACCAATCCGGTAAAAGGGATGACAATATTGAGCAGATAAAGGACGTAGATAATACTTGGAATGGTTGTGGAAACGGGGTTTTCCGGAGTTGGCTGTAACTCTTCCATGCAGGGCCTCTTTTGAATGATGGTTGTTTGGACACTTGTGCGGATTCAGGCGTAAATTACGTCGTTTGAATCCTGTGGAATGACTAAAGAGTATACCCTGATTGGTAGGAGATAAAAATGTATTATTCATTGCTTATATCTCCAGTTCGTTGAGTGCCCCCTGATCTATTTTCCACGCTTTGCTGGTGTTTTTATCCAAAACCGGAATCAGTCCGAGTGCGGTGCTGGTGACCAGGTGTTGAATGCCGAGCTCGCGCAGTAACTGTAGCAGTTTAAGACGGTGAAATTCATCCAACTCCGCCGGCAGGTCGTCGATCAACATAATCACCGGCTCTTCAGCGACTTGCTGGTGCAGTTTGGCTTGCGCCAGCATCAGGGCGCAGACAAAGAGTTTCTGTTGGCCGCGGGATAGGATCTGCATTGCTTCCTGTGTACCGAATTTAAAACGGATATCGGCACGGTGTGAGCCGTACTGGGTATGGCCCAGCTGAAGATCTTTGGCAAAATTCTGCTGCATCAGTTGTAACAGGTCTTCGGTCGCTTTCGGCCAGCCGGAACGGTAATGGCAATGCACGCTTTCGCTCAGTTCTGGCATCAGAGCAAGGCAGAATTCTTCAAGATAAGGCGTCAGCGCCTGAAGATAGTTGCGACGCATTTGGTCAATATGCTCGGAGGTGGCGACCAGATGTTGATCCCAGAGCTGTACCTGATCCGCCGGAAGGCGTTTCTTCAAGGCGTGATTACGCTGCTTGAGAATCCGTTTGTGTTGGCGCCAGTATTGAATAAATTCCGGAAACTGATAAAAACAGCCCCAATCCATAAATTGGCGGCGCGCTTTCGGCCCCTCTTCAAGTAAACGATGGCTCTCCGGCGTCAGTAGCTGAACCGGGATCTGCTGGGCAATTTCGCTTTGCGAGCGGACGCTCTCCCCATTCAGACGCAGGCTCATAGCACCGTTTTGGCGTTGCATTCCGATTCGGTTGATCCTTTCCGGGTGCAGACTGCTGCACACTTCGGCAAAAATGGTTGTCTCAGTTTGACTGTGCTGAATCAGGTGTTGGGCTTGCCGGGTTCGAAAAGAACGCCCGGTTGCCAGCAGCCAGATCGCTTCAATGAGGGAAGTCTTGCCTGCGGCATTGTCGCCGACAAACAAATTCAGCCCCGGGCTGAGCTGGCAGTGGATATGCGCCGCATTGCGAAAATGTTGCAGCTGCAGGCGATTAAGCTGGGTCATGGGTGTTTATTCTTTGCCCCAGGTGTGGTGGTCGTGGTCGTTTTTCAGGCTGACAGGCTCCTGATGAACTACGACATCAAGGTTTTCAAAATTCTTATGCAATCGATCCGTGACCTCTTCGGCAATATGATGCGCCTCCTGCAATGTCAGGTGGTCGTCGAGTTCGAGGTCGAATTGTACAAAACGGTTCGGTCCCGACTGATAGGTTCGCAGGTCGTTTAATCCGAGGACTTCCGGTGTCTGCAAAATGATGTCGGCAATTTGTTGTCGCATCTCTTCCGGGAGTTCTCTGTCCAGAAGTTGGTTGATGGCGTCCTTGGCAATCTGGTAGGCGCTGTGCAAAATCCAAACTGCGATCACAATGGCCAGAATCGGGTCAACCCAGTTCAGGTGGCTGAAAATCAGACTGACGATAACCAGCAGAGTCGCCAGAATATCGGAAAGATAATGTAGAGCATCGGCTGCAATGGCGGTCGAGTGCGTTTTACGAATGACGTATTTTTGGAAAGAGACCAGTGTGACGGTCAAAAACAGTGAGAGCAACATCACGCTCAGACCGATACTGACTTTTTCGACTTCGGCGTTGGTCCAGATTCGTTCTATCGAGTATAGAATAAGATAGAGCGCGGAGCCGGCGATAAAAACACTTTGCGCCAGAGCCGCCAGTGGCTCTGCTTTGCCGTGACCGAAACGATGTTCTCTATCGGCCGGTATTTGCGCGATGTAGACAGCGAGCATAATCATCAGCGAAGCGATAATATCGAATGCAGAATCAAGCAACGAAGCAAGAATACTGACCGAATCGGTCTGTACCCAGGCATAGAACTTAACAATCAGCAGAGTGATCGCGACGGATACCGAAGCAAGGGTTGCCAGTCTAACAAGTTGTGCATTGCTCATAGTTGAACCACTGCATATTGAGATTTAAAAACGAACATCATTTTATAGTAAATCTTTGGGTGAGGATAGCCGTCGGGTCAATCAGTAATGATGCGGGCAAGCGCAAATAAAAAAGGGGGCATAAGCCCCCTTTTGGATGCACTCTGTCGGCACACTACAGGCGCATCGGCATAATGACATGCTGACAACTGCAGCTGCCGGTATTGGCCGAAATCAGACAGCTGCTATTGGCGTCTTTGAACTGCAGGTTGACGCAGTCTTCGTGCATCGAATTCAACACATCCAGCAGGTAGCTGACATTAAAACCGATTTCCATTTCCGCACCGGCATAGTCGATCGCCATATCTTCATGCGACTCGTCCTGCTCGTTGTTGGAAGCGTTAACTGCCAGCAAATTCTGGCTCAGGTTAAGACGGATCCCTTTGAACTTGTCGTTCGATAGAATCGATGCACGTTGCAGCAGGCTGCGTAGCAGCTCGCGGTCGGTCTGTACGATCTGATCGTTGTCTTGCGGAATAACGCGACGGTAATCCGGGAAACGACCGTCGACCAGTTTACAGGTGAAAACCGTCGAGTCCATTTCCATGGTCAGGTAGTTTTTCGCCAGTGAAACCTGGATCAAGGTGTCTTCGTCGGTAATCAATTTGGAGATTTCCAGAACCCCTTTGCGCGGCAGGATAGCCTGAGTTGCCGGAAGGCCTTGAATCGCCAGTTCGGTAGAACAGGTCGATAAACGGTGACCGTCGGTGGCGACTACGCGCAAGGTCTGATTACTGATATCAAACAACATACCGTTCAGATAGAAGCGGACATCCTGACTTGCCATGGCAAAGCTTGAGTGAGTAATAAGCTGCTTAAGCTGATTTTGCGACAGGGAAAAGCTCAGGTCGCTTTGCGTCAGGTCGATCACGGGGAAGTTTTCCGCCGGCAGAGTGGACAGTTTAAAACGTGAACGACCGGCAGACAGATTGCATCGGGTTTCGTCGAAGTCCAGAACGATCGTCAGGCCGTCCGGCAGGGAACGTACGATATTGATTAGTTTCAAAGCCGGCAGTGTGATCGCGAAATGCTCCAGATCGCAGGATTCCAGCTCGGTCTGGGCACGGGTCTCGATTTCGGAGTCGGAAGCCGTTACCGTCAGCACATTATTATTTACCTGAAACAGCAAGTTGCTTAGGATCGGCATGGTATGCCGTTTTTCAACAACGCTGCCGACCGTTTGCAGAACTTTTAGAAGGTTTTCACGGGTAATGGTGATTTTCATGCCAATGCCTTTCTCATTCCTTGTCAGAACTAATTGGTAATTATACGAACTAAACTGTTGTAGTCATCGTCCAGTTGGTGTTCGGTTTCGCGCAGCTCTTTCACTTTACGCACTGCATGCAAAACGGTGGTATGGTCACGGCCGCCGAAGGCGTCGCCGATTTCCGGTAAGCTGTGGTTGGTCAACTCCTTGGCGATCGCCATGGCGATCTGACGCGGACGGGCAA
The DNA here is from genome assembly GCF_013282625.1 of Thiomicrorhabdus xiamenensis. Lineage (NCBI taxonomy): Bacteria > Pseudomonadati > Pseudomonadota > Gammaproteobacteria > Thiotrichales > Piscirickettsiaceae > Thiomicrorhabdus > Thiomicrorhabdus xiamenensis. Next base: position 1,301 of record NZ_CP054020.1, on the reverse strand, counting down.
CATTGCGCGAACGGCGTTTGGAGTGCAGATCCGCGACGCGGATTTTGTAAAAGTCGGCGACCGTTTTCTGGATATTATCGAGGGTGACCATCTTCTGCTGCAGTGCCAGCAGATCTTTCAGCGCTTCTTTAACCGTCTCGACGGTAATGGCACGGCTGTTACTGAACTGAGCGTAGGCATCTACACGCTTAAGCGCGCCTTCCAGATCACGAACATTACCGCGCAGGCGCTTGGCAATAAAGAAAGCGACTTCTTCGCTCAGGGTAATATTGTATTCAGATGCCTTGCGCAGCAGGATTGCGACACGCATTTCAAATTCCGGCGGTTCGACGGCAATCGTCAGACCCCAGCCGAAACGGGACTTCAGACGGTCTTCAAGCCCTTCCACCTCTTTCGGGAAGCGGTCAGAAGTCAGAATAACCTGCTTATTGCCTTCCAGCAAGGTGTTGAACGTATGGAAAAACTCTTCCTGAGACTGCTCTTTATTGGCAAAGAACTGAATATCATCGATCAGCAGAGCGTCCAGAGAGCGGTAGAAGCGTTTGAAGTCGTCAATTTTATTGTGACGCAAAGCGTTAACCATGTCCTGAACGAAACGCTCGGAGTGCAGGTAAACGACGCGGGCATCCGGATTGTCGGCCAGAAGCTGATTACCGATGGCGTGCATCAAGTGGGTTTTACCAAGTCCGACGCCGCCATAGATAAAGAACGGGTTATAGCTGCCGCCCGGATTTTCCGCAACCTGACGCGCCGCAGCGGCGGCCAGCTGGTTGGCTTTACCCTGTACGAAGGTGTCGAAGGTAAAGTTCGTGTTCAGGTTATGCTGAATTTTCGATTTCCCGCCTTCTTTTTTGACCGGCGCCGGTTTGCTTTTCTCGGTTTTGTTTTTCAGCGGTTGAGGAACGGTTGGTTGATCGTCGTCTTCGATATCGTTCATTGCGTAATCGCCCATTTCGATCACCACCTGCGGGGTGTTGATCGGAGCAACGCGACTGACTGCCTGGCGAACATTTTCCATCAGGCGCTTATTTACCCAATCCAGAATAAAGCTGGAAGGCGCGATCAGGCGAATTGTGTCAGCCTCTTCGATTGCCCGTAGCGGCAAAATCCAGGTATGAAATTGTTGATCGTTAAGATCATCTTCAAGAATTTTAAGACTCTGAGCCCAAAGTGAAGACAATGTTAGGTTCCTTACAAGTGCAGAACGCTCAAAAACACGGAGGTGATTGAGCGGCCTTAAAGTGGTTAAGATTCGTTAAGCGGGTCGGGAGGCGGTTGTGCGATTTTCGCCGACCTGTTTT